>CAWKDG010000011.1:0-8581 GCA_963848355.1 uncultured Acidimicrobiaceae bacterium | reverse complement strand
CGATGACGCAGATCCGGGAATGACGGACCACTGACGTCTGAGTCGCCGAAGCGTGCGTGTACCCCGCCGGGTCTTCCCGACGGGGGCCCGCCCGCCCTGACGACCCGTGGTTTCTGGTCGGCTCGCTCCGCACGGCTTCTTCGACGAGGTCGTTTCCCGCCGACCTGCCCGGGCGCGCAGAGGGCTGGGTCCGGGCCGGACCGGCAGAGGCAGAAATACGCTCGCTATCGCCAGGTGGCATCGCTCCTCCTTGGAGCGTGGGAGCCCTCCGCATGAGATCCCATTTCAGGCTAGCCGTCGGGTCCGGATTTCGGGAAGTGGAACCGGGCTGAAATGGGCGAAAGCGAGCCTCGCCGCCTTGATTATCGGAACAACCGATGGCCCGCGTCGGACCCACGCGTCGTCACTCAGCCGACGGCGGTGGAGCTCCGCGTGTAGATGTAGGTGGGAGAGCCGTTGAAAGTCGTCTTGACCCCGAGTGCCAGGCATGAGTCGGTGAGCGGTGCCGGGGAGACCACGAAACCGACCCCGAGTTGCTGTGCGGCGGCACCGCACGGATCGATGGCGATCTCCAAAGAGGCGTGAAACGTGCCGGAGAGAACGAGCTTCGGAGTGGCGCCGCTCGGCGCGGGCACGAAGGTCAGGTTTGCATACCGATCCCAGGCATTGCGGTACTGGTGATCGGGATCGAGGATTCTCCACGCCTTGTGGTTGGGGTAGATGGAAGGGGCGCTCAGGGTCTGGAGACCAGATGCCACGAGGATCGTGTTCAGGTGCGAGCTGGCGAAACTGAGCCAAGCGCGATGGGTCGCATCGGGATGGTTGGACGCCTCGTGGGCGAACGTGGCGAGCAGGGGGGAGGATGTCAGGGGCCCCAGTCCCTGGTACAGCGGGTTGGCGGGCAGGGCGATGGTGGCGCCGAAGACCGCCAACGCCACGCCTCCCCAGATGACCTTGCGGGCGCAGAGCAGCAACACCACGATCGCAGCCGCCGCACTCACGATCCCGGCCTCCCCCAGGCTCAGGTGTAGGGCCGGAACGGTCTGCCTGAGGCTCCGTCCGGCCCAAAAGTACATGGCGAAGGCGAGGCCACCACAGATGAACGCACCGGTGAGGATCCGACGATGTCGCTCGTCGGGGTCGAGTGATCCGCGGGCGGCGGGGACCGGCTGGGGGAGGTCGGCGTGCTCGAACTCCGCCGCGCAGAACAAGGCCATCAGAAGGAAACCACCCAGCCCCACTCCGAGGATGGCTCGCTGGGCCTCGACCCGGTTCAAGAGGAGGATGGACGCAAGGATCGGGGGCAGGCTGATCAGGTACCAGGTGGTGACGAGGAGGACGCGCCGGCCGTTCCGACGAGAAGCAGCCTCCACCGCTGTGCGAACTCTTTCAGACGCACTCGCTGGATCTGCAGGAGGGCGAAGGGGCCGAGCAGGACGAACGACGAGATCTCGGATTGGTTCAAAGTGGGGGGCAGTGCCGTCCCATTCTGGGCGAGGTCCAGCCCGAAGGGGGCCGAGAAGAGCTGCAGGAGTGAGGTGCCACCCCCGGTGGCGCGACGGTGGCCCGGGTACACGGTGGTGTTGATGGCCACGATGGTGCCCCGGGCATGAAGGTAGAAGGCTCCCAACACTCCGAAGATGACGATCGCCAGTGCCCCGAGGTCGATCGTCAGTCGACGCGCCGTCAACCCCAGTTCGGACCAGCGCCCGACGACGTAACACACTCCTACGATGCCCAGAACGAGCGCCGCCGGGATCTGAAACGGAGGGTAGAAAAGCAGCACGAAGCTGATCGCCGCGTACGCCGCCAACGCCAGCCAGCCCGCTCGGCGCGGCACCGACGATGCTCGCAGCGAATACAGAAAGGCTCCGACACAGAGCATCCCCATCCCGGCGATGTCCAATCCATCTGCCGCGTACCACCACTGGAAGAAGGGCGAGAGCCAAATGGCCAGGCTGAACAGCACTGCCACATCTGTCCGGTCAGTGAGTGCCAACAGGAGCAGGTACGCACCCAGTAGTAGGACCAGACTCATGAGCCACCAGCGAGCTGCGAATCCGTGCTCCAGGTCGAGGACCAGAGCCGGGAGACCCCAGGGCCTGAAGAAGGTCGACCAATCGGTGCTCGGGACCTCGTCGACGACGTTGAGATCGTGATTTCCGATGCTGTCGTCCGAGACCGGAGAGAACCCGTGGTGGCTCTGGGCCACCATGAAGGGTGTGTTCACGCTCCACTCGTCGGAACGGATCGGACGGGGCGTTCCCGCCACGAGGGAAGGATCAGTCGCCGGGTTCGCACTGATCACCCCCACCGAGGTTCCCGACCACCCGGCCGCGCTCAGGCCGATCGTCGCCACGACCAGCACGGCTGGGTAGACCAGCCGGACGAGCAGTTTCCGGCGCGCCGATCCAGGGACGGGGTTAGAGGTGACGGTCAAAGCTCTGGCCCGCATGCCTTCGGGGTTGACCGCGACGCATCGGCGCACTCCCAGGACGCGGGCTCCACGATGAGATCTGGTTCATGGCGGGGCATCGACCAGATCGTTGTATTCAGGCGGGTCACCGAACGGGACACGCTACTCCATCAAGCCTGTCTTTCCGGAAGCCCCTGAGTCCTCCACCGCCGGACCCGATGGCGCGGTCGCCTTCGACATGGCAGCAGACCTTCTCGAGAGGCCGACCTACCCCGGCGGCGTCCTCCGCACCGGACTGCGGGAAACAGGGCCGTTCCCGGCGCTGATCTCCTCACCTTTGGGGGCGCCCCAACGGCGGTGTCATTCTCCCGTCGACTCGGTGAGACCAATCGTGTCAGCATTGACACGTAGACGGTTATCGACGATACTCTGCGTGGCCCGGGGGGCCGATCGTGATCGTTGCGCAGGGTTCAGGCTTGCGGGCGCGAGCTTCGCCGTTTGTTCAGTATGCGCCCCAGTGGACATCCGATCCTGCGTGTACGCCTGGATTCGACGTTCTCGGACGGCGGTAACGCATCGGTCGATCTCGAAGGCGTTCATGGTCCTCGAGATCCATGGTTCGCTCGAACAAAACCGCCTGTTCGAGCGCCGGCTTCTCATAGGTTTTCCCGGCCTTGTAAAATCACAGGGCAGTCGATCCATCGTGACACTTGACCAGGGTGAAGGTACCGACGGCAGCTCGATTCCGAAATGAGCGGTCGGCAGTGGGGGGGAGGATCGGTCCGAGATGCCCGTGCAACAGCGATGTGTTGGGCGCACCGGGTTTCGCCGCAGGGTCCCGAGATGAGTCCGGGCAGGGTCGCGTGGACGAAACCCGCGAACACGATGCTGGTGGTCGGCCAGCACTTCTGGCCCGAGTCCTTCGGGGTCAACGACATCTGCGATTACCTGACCGAATCGGGCTGCGACTTGGAGGTGCTCTGCGGCATTCCCAATTATCCCCAAGGGGACTTCTTCCCGGGCTATTCCTATCTTGGCCCCAGAAAGGAGGTTCACAACGGCATAAGGATCCGGCGCGTTCTCGAGATTCCGCGACGGCACAACAGCAATTTCCGGATCATCACGAACTACCTTTCCTTCCCGTTCTTCAGCCTGTTCCACATTCCCGGGCTGCTGACCCGCCGGTACGACAAGATCTTTCTGTACCAGCTCTCTCCGGTCATGATGTCCTTTGCGGGTATCTTCGTGGGAAGGGTCAAGAACGTCGAAACCACGCTGTACGTCCTCGACCTGTGGCCCGAGAACCTTTTTTCCGTGTTCAAGATCAAGAATGCGTTCCTGCGTCGCGTAGCGACACGAGTGTCGCACTGGCATTACAAGAAGGTCGACAAGCTGGTCGTTCTGTCGGAGCGAATGAAGACTCGGCTCATCGACATCACCAACATCTCAGAGGACAAGATCCTTGTCCTTCCCCAGATCTCCGACAAGCTCTACGAGGTAGACGTTTTCGACGAGGAACTGAGCAAGAGGTTCGGCAACGGATTCAACATCGTCTTCGCGGGAAACATCAGTCCTGCACAGGACTTCGAAACCGTCATCACTGTGGCTCAACGGCTCGAGGTAGACGGGATCCGGGACATCAATTGGATCATCGTCGGGGACGGCATGTCCCGGAAATGGTTGGAGGCCGAAGTCGCGGCTAAAGGATTGGCGGGGAGCTTTTCTTTCGAAGGGTTCAAGCCCCCCAGAGAGATCCCTAAGTACCACACTGTCGCCGATGCACTACTGGCGTGTCTGGTGAAGAGCGATCTGCTCGATGCCACCATCCCCGCCAAGGTCATGTCGTACTTTGCGGCGGGGCGCCCGATGCTGCTGGCGATGGATGGTGAGGCGCAGCGGCTCGTGAACTCGATCGGATGCGGGTTTGCGGGGGGATCAAGCGATGCCGACGCCTTGTACCGCAATATCAAGGCGTTGTACTCCTTGCCCAAGGAGGACCGTGAGCTCATGGGCAAGAAGGCCCGTGACTACCACTTCAAGCATTTCGAACGGAACATGAACATGGAGAAGCTCCGCAACTTCATATTCAACTGATCACGGCACCCGTTGGTGCAGTCACACGGAATACGTGTCGCGCATCCATGCGATCGTCCGTTCGATCCCTTCCTCGAGGGTGACGGTGGTACGCATGTCGAGGTCGCGCTTGGCCCGGGCGTTGTCGACACGCTTGTGCATCGTGGTGAGAATCTCGCTCTCTGCGTATTTGACCAGGTCGCCGGCCCGATCCTCCTTGCCGGACAAGCGAAGCACGATCTCAGCTGCATCTTCGATGGAGTGATAGTCGTCGCCGGCGATGTTGTAGACCTCGCCCGGATTGAAACGTTCCGCAATGCTGGCCAAGGCGCGCGCGCAGTCGTCGATGTAGGTGCTCGTGCGGGTGTGTCCTTTGTAGACGGTGACGGGGATGTCATGGAGGAGCCTGTAACAGAACAGGCAGATCACTGATCGGTAAGGGCTGTAGTACTCACCAGGACCGTACGTGTTGAACAACCTCACGCGCACCGATTCAGTTCCGAATTGCGCCGCCGAGTTCGTGACCTGTTGCTCGTTCACCCACTTGGATAGGGCATAGTCGTTCATCTGCCTGACTTCGAAGCGGTCCATGACGTCCTCTGCCATGACCCCGTCGTAGTCGCCATAGACCTCCGAGGAGGAAAAATAGACAGCCTTGAATCCCTCCCGCTCTTGCATCCTGATGATGTTCTTCGTTCCCACCGCGTTGGTTCGCCAGACGTTCTCGTAATAGTCTTCGCCGTTCCACCGTCCGAACTCGGCGGCCAAATGGAAGACGATGTCGAACCGGTGTCCCGTAGGCGCGTAGCCGCCGTCCCATCCTCCGCCGGTCCACAACCTCTCGACCTGATGGAATTCACCCATGTCGCAGCGGGAGTAGTTGGACCGCCCATTGTGTTGGCGGTCGGCCACGAAGACGTTGAATCCGAGCGTTTCGAGTTCCCGGACGAGGAACGTGCCGACTGCCCCGGTTCCACCGGTGACCAAAATGTTCTTACTCATCCGTCTCCTCGAGGAATGCCCTCGCGTCCCAATCGAACACGAGGACGCGGTTATTGCGCATCAGCTCCCCCAGGCGGGGAGAGAGCACCTTCAGCTCGTTGAGCATCAAACGGTGGCCTACCAGAATTGCGACTAGATCGGACTGGAGCAGGACCGCCTCCAGGGAGTCATAGGCCAATTCTGGCACGAGGGGGTCGTGGTGGCGCACTTGGTAGCCGTCCTGGCGGAGAAGTCGGACCACCTCCTTGGCGGGGCTCTCGCGCTGATCTTCGCAGTTGGCCTTGTACGTTGCACCCAGGGCGACGATTACCGGTGACTGTAGGTCAGCGACCGAGCGGCGAATCTGGGCGGCGGTGCGGTTCGGCATCTCGTCGTTGATCGTGCGAGCGGTGGTGATCAGGCGAGAGAAATCGGGCGCGACTTCTTTCAAGAACCACGGATCCACGGGGATGCAGTGCCCACCGACTCCGATGCCCGGCTGCAAGATGTTGACCCGTGGGTGCCTGTTGGCAAAGTAGAAAACGCTCTCCGCGGGGGCACCGAGGGAATCACAGATCTGCGCGAATTCGTTCGCCAGAGCGATGTTCACGTCTCTATAGGTGTTCTCCATCAGCTTCGACAGCTCTGCGGTCAGATCGTCAGTGGGATGCATCGTTCCCTCGACGAAGGCGCCATAGGTGCTCAACGCCGCCGCCGTCGAGGCTTGGTCCAGCCCCCCGATCAACCGTTCGTTGTGGACGATCTCCTGGAAAATGTCGCCGGGAAGGATCCGTTCGGGACAATGGGCGAGCATCACTTCGGTGGGGACCTTCAGACCTGTCCCTTGCTCCAGTTGTGGCCCGATGAGATCCCGGCACGTGAGAGGCGGAACGGTACTTTCGACGATGACGAGGTTGCCGGGCCGGAGAACGGGGCAGATCGACGCCACGGCTTCCTGGATGAAGCGGAGGTCTGCGACCTTTCTGATGGGGTCGACCGGTGTCGGCACGGCGATGACGAAGACGTCGCCCTCGCAGGGTTCGGTTCGGGCCTCCAGGTGCTTGTGCACCTCGGGATGGGCCAGGAGCTCCCGCATCTCGAGCTCGTCGATCAGAAGGGTGCGGTCGTTGATCGCCTTGACGAGGTTCTCGTCGACGTCCACTCCGATGACGTCGTGGCCCGCCTTTGCCCACATGATGGCGGCGGGCAACCCCACATAGCCGGTCCCGATTACGACGATGCGTTGCGTCATTGCCCCGCGCTGCCCCCCTTCGAGCGACCAAAGTTAGCATTCGACGTCGGTCTATCCGTAGAGAACGGCATCTCTGTCATTTCGTCGGATCCGCTTCCGCCTGTCGCCATCGTCACGTCGGCGCCGCTGGCGACTCGGGGTGGCCCGCCGCACCCACCACGAACTCCTCGGGACGGTCACCGTCGCCCAGCAACCAGGCGATGGCGGCCAGCGACCGCTCGGCCGCCCGCCCATCGCCGTACGGGTTGACCGCATTGGCCATGCGTGCGTAGGCCTCGCCGTCGCTCAGGAGGTGCCGGATCCGGTCGACGACCCGGAATTCATCGGTGCCGACGAGCTCGACCGACCCGGCCAGTACCGCCTCGGGTCGCTCGGTGGTGTTGCGAAGCACGAGGACCGGTATGCCCAGGCTCGGCGCCTCCTCCTGGATCCCCCCGCTGTCGGTCACCACGAGGTCGGCACGCCTCATCAATCGGGAGAAGGCGCCGTACGGCAACGGCTCGATGACGAGGACGTTCTTCAGTCCCGTCACGGCCGGGACGACGGCATCGCGCACGATTGGATTGCGGTGCAGGGGAATGACCACGAGCAAGCCGGGATCTTCGCGAGCGACCTGAGCCAGTGCTCGGCCCACGCCCGCGAGACGTTCCCCCCATGACTCCCGTCGGTGGACCGTCACGAGGACCACTCGTCGCGGGTCGTCATCGATCCCGACAAGTGCCGGATCGCAATAATCGGCGTGGCGGCTCACGGCCCACTCGAGCGCGTCGATCACGGTATTGCCCGTACAGACGATCTCCGCGCCTGGCAGGCCTTCGGAACGGAGATTGTCGGCGGCCGACTGCGTCGGCGCCAGATGAAGGGTGGCCAGCTGTGATGTGAGACGGCGGTTGATCTCCTCCGGGTAGGGAGAGTACCGGTTCGCTGTTCGCAAGCCGGCCTCGACGTGAACGACCGGGACGCGGTGGTAGAAGGCGGCAAGAGCGCCCACAAAGGTGCTGGTGGTGTCGCCCTGGACCACCAACGCGTCCGGGTGTTGCTCGGCGACGAGAGGGTCGAGACCGTCGAGAGCGCGGGTCGTGATATCAGCGAGCGTCTGTCCTTCGCTCTGGATGGCGAGGTCATGGTCCGCCTTGATATCGAACAGCTCGAGCACTTGGTCGAGCATCTCCCGGTGCTGTCCGGTGACGGTCACGATCGGCTCGAAGCGGGCGTCGCTTTGCATTCGGAGGATGACCGGTGCCAGCTTGATCGCCTCTGGTCGGGTGCCAAAGACCACCATGATCCGACGTCTCCCCACAGCCCGAATGTAGCCCCGGTGATCGGCCTACTCCGCACAGCATAGACCGAAGAGCGAAAGCCCCGCCGGGGTCAGTTTGCCCGCGTCGAGGCCGAGAGTGTCGATGGGAATCCACTTCGGGCATGCGCCGCCGCAACGAAGTTCTCGAAGTCGCGACCAATGGGCGGTGCGCGAGCGAAGACGATTCCGGCCCCTCTGCGGCAACCGGCCCCGGCCATCGTGCGCAAGACAGCCGGGGAGTCGACCGCCGGCCATCGGGTCGGCGGGATCGCCGCCCGGGGCGGGGCCTCCCCATCGGCGCCCCGAGGGCCCTGCCGCGGCGGCTCGCGCCAGGCGCTGGCCCCCCTGCCGGGGCCACGGGTGTGGCTGGAGGCGCGCCGAACGCCTGGTCTTCCACTGTGAATCTACGGGTCCTGGGCTGTATAATCGGGTGGGCTGGGGGTTAGGCAGGAATTCGCCCGTGGGCAGGGCATCCATGGAATGACGGGCGAGTGACGCTGCCGTGATGGGGGGCATGGAACCGATGGGCACCGGCGAGAAGAAGATCGGCATCCTGATC
>CAWKDG010000010.1:0-36754 GCA_963848355.1 uncultured Acidimicrobiaceae bacterium | reverse complement strand
CGGGGCCCTGGCCCTCGCACCCCTGGCGCGGGTGTGGGGTCGACGCCGGCTCCTCGTCGGTGCGTTGTTCGCCTTCCCGGCCGCCGTCGTCGGCTACGGCCTCGCCCCGTCACTGGTGACGGCATCCTTGGCCATCGTGGTCGTCGGGACCTGCTACATCGGCGTCCTGACGGGACTGAACACCGTGGTCCAGATACGCGCCCCCGAGCATGCCCGGGGGCGGGTGCTCGGCCTCTACATGATGGCCCTCGGGACCATCTATCCGGTCGGCCTCGTCGTGCAGGGCGCCATCGCCGGCGTCGTGGGCATCCGGGACGTGACGGTGGCGGCGGGTGTCCTCCTCGTGGTCGTGATGGCGGGATTGACGGTGGGACGTCCGAGGCTGTTCCGGGCCCTGGAAGACGACCACCGGGCCGTGTCGGTGACGCCGTGACCGACGTCGGGGTGTCCACCCTCGAGCCGGCCACGGCCGAAGAGGCGCAGCGGCGCGTGGCCGGAGCTCTCGGCTCGGCCGGCCTCGGTCCCGGTGACCGGGTCGCTTTCTGCCTTCCCTCGTCGGCGTCGTTGCTCGTCTGCGTCCTGGGCGCCCTGCGACGCGGCATCGTCCCTGTGCTCCTGAACGCCACCCTCCTGGCGTCCGAACGAGATGCCCTCATCGTCGACGCCGCGCCCGCACTGACCGTTGTCGACGACGGCGGCCTGACCACGCTGCTGGCCGGCCCGGCCGCCGAGCTCGCGCCCTATCCGCTCGCCCGCCCCATGCACTACACGTCGGGAACGACGGGACGGGCCAAGGGGGTGTGGTCGGGCGTGCTCGACGACCACGATGCCCGGCGGCTCTTCGAGGACGAAGCCGACCTGTGGGGTTTCGACGCCTCCGACGTCCACCTCGTCTGCTCGCCCATGTACCACTCGGTGTCGATCCGTTTCGCCGCCGGAACCCTGCTGCGCGGCGGGCGCCTCGTGATCCTGTCGCGCTTCGACGCCGCCACGGCCGCCGGCGCCGTGCGTCGGTACCGTCCGACGACGACGTTCTTGGCGCCCACAGCCCTGCAACGTCTGCTCCGACACAGTGACGAATCGGCGCAGCGTGACGAATCGATGGCGTGGGACTCGTTCCGGCTCGTCGTCCACGCCGGCTCGCCGTGTCCACCGGCGCTCAAGCGGGCTGCGCTCGAACGGATCAGGCCCGGCGCGCTCTGGGAGTTCTACGGCTCGACCGAGGGGCAGTTCACCGTGTGTGGCCCCGATGAATGGATGGAGCGCCCGGGCACGGTGGGGCGGGCCCGACCCGGCCGCCGGCTCCGGATCGATCCCGACGCGACGGTGTGGTGCCGGTGCCCGTCGTTCGCCCGCTTCCGGTACTGGCGCGACGACGATGCGACCGACCGCGCCTGGCGGGGGGACGAGTTCACCGTCGGAGACCTGGGCCGCCTCGACGCCGACGGATACCTCTTCCTCGACGGCCGGCGCGACGACCTCGTGATCTCCGGAGGTGTGAACGTCTACCCGGCCGAGGTGGAGGCGGTCCTGGCCGAGGTGCCGGGTGTCGTCGAGGCGGCCGTCTTCGGGGTGGCCGACGAGACGTGGGGCGAGCGCGTGTGCGCGGCGGTCGTCGGGCCCGTGGCCGAGGCGGCCCTGCGTGCCCATGTGGCGGGCCGGTTGGCGCCGTACAAACGCCCCAAGTCCTATTTCCGCGTCGATGACCTGCCCCGGACGGCCACGGGCAAGCTGCGTCGACGGGCGTTGCCCGGTGTCCTCGGCCTGGCCCAGGCGGCACCGGGGGCCGGGTTCGGATCGGAAGGCTGACGGGGCGTCAGGAGGCACCGAACGCCGCGTGGCCCGAGCCGGACGGACGTGCCCGCCCGGACAGGGTGGGGGAAGATCTGTGCCGTGCCCATCGCCACTGTGAATCCAGCCACGGGGAAGACCGAACAGACCTTCGATCCCCACGACGACAAAGAGGTGGAGGCCCGCCTGGCCCGGGCGGCCGGGGCGGCCGTCACCTACCGGGAGACGACGTTCGCCGAACGCGCCCGCTGGATGGTGACGGCCGCCGAGCTGCTCGAGGGGGAGATCCCCGAGGTGGCGCGGGTGATGACCACCGAGATGGGGAAGACCTTCGCCTCGGCCAAGGGTGAGGTGGCCAAGTGTGCCAAGGGCCTGCGCTGGTACGCCGAGCACGCCGAGGCCTTCCTGGCCGACGAGGTGGTGGAATCGGACGCCCGCGACAGCCGGGTCATCTGGCGACCGATGGGGCCCGTCCTGGCCGTGATGCCGTGGAACTTCCCGTTGTGGCAGGTGATGCGGTTCGCCGCCCCTGCGCTGATGGCCGGCAACATCGGCCTGCTGAAGCACGCCTCGAACGTCCCGCAGACGGCGTTGTTCATCGAGGGCCTCTTCCGTCGCGCCGGTTTCCCTCCCGGCGTCTTCCAGACCCTGCTCATCCCGGCGGGCCGGGTGGCGGGCGTGATCGAGGACCCGCGGGTACGGGCGGTGACGCTCACCGGTTCGGAGGAGGCCGGTCGTTCGGTGGCGGCGACGGCGGGACGGGCCATCAAGAAGACAGTCCTCGAACTCGGAGGGAGCGATCCCTTCGTGGTGCTGCCGTCCGCCGATCTGGCGGCGGCGGTGCGTGTCGGTGTGACGGCACGGGTCCAGAACAACGGCCAGAGCTGCATCGCCGCCAAGCGGTTCGTCGTCCACGCCGACTGCTACGACGCGTTCGAGGAGGGTTTCGTCTCGGGCATGGCCGGTCTGACCGTCGGAGATCCGATGGACCCCGCCACCGAGATCGGACCTCTGGCCCTCGCCTCGGGGCGTGACGAGGTGGCGGCAATGGTCGATGACGCCCGGGACAAGGGGGCCACCGTTCTGTGCGGCGGCGCGGCGGTCGACGGACCGGGCTTCTTCTATTCGCCCACGGTCGTCACCGGGATCACGTCGGACATGCGGGTGGCCACCGAGGAGGTGTTCGGTCCCGTCGCTCTCCTCTACCGGGTCGACGACGCCGACGAGGCGCTCCGGGTGGCCAACGACACCGGGTTCGGGCTCGGGGCCAGCGTCTGGACCCGGGACGACGGTGAACGCCGCCGCTTCGTCGAGGGTCTGGAGGTGGGGATGGTCTTCGTCAACGCCATGGTGGCGTCCACCCCCGAACTGCCGTTCGGGGGCACGAAGCGTTCCGGCTACGGCCGGGAGCTGGCGGCCCTGGGTATCCGGGAATTCTGCGAGGCGAAGAGCGTCTGGGAGGCGTAGCCGGGACCTACTCGTGCCAGCCCGGCATCCAGTGCAGCTCAGGGGCGTCGCCGGTGGCGGCCGAGAGGAGACGGAGCGAATCGACCAGCTCCCGCCGGGTCCCGAGGGGGATGGACGTGAGGAGCGCGCACACGGCCGACCGGCGGCGGTTGATCACGTCCATGACCGTCGTCCGCCCGGCCGCGGTGACCACCAGGTTCACCTCGCGCCGGTCCAGTTCGTCACGCGTGCGGGTGATGAGGCCCTTGCGGACCAACCGGTCGCACATGCGGGTCGCCGTCGACGGGCTCACGCCGAGGGCGTCGGCCAGGTCGGCGAGGCGGCGGGGGCCGCGGTCGGTCAGCGCCACCAAGGTGCGGAACTGGGGCAGGGTGACGGCCTCACCGCATTCGGTCAGAGAGCGAACGGCGATGCCCACCATGGCCCGGCTGGCGTGGATGATGGCCTCGATGACCTCGTTGTCGTCGGGGACGGTGATGACGGTCCCCTGGTGGCGCGCGTCGGGGCTGACGTTGGGGCGCCCCTTGACGCGTGCCACCGTCCCCCGCCCCGCGCGTTCCACGCAGGAAGTATGGCGTATCACGACCGTTTGACGTCGAGTGCACGCGTCGGCCTCGGACCGGTGGCCCCGTGCGTGCCTGGAAGCGAGGCGACAGGGACGGTCTCAGGCCGGATCGGGCGGGGCCGAGGTGGCGCCGGCGACGGCGTCGTCGAGAAGCAGGCGCGCCTCGTCGAGGTCACCCCGGCGCACCATGTCGGGGAGCGGGCCGTCGAGGAGTGCCGCCCAGTCGACGGTCTCGGTGCTCTCCCCCCGGGCTTTGACGCGGCGACGGGCGTCGTCGAGAAGCGACGCCAGGGCACCGAGGCCGGGACCGAGGGCATCGGCGATCCGGCACCGGAGCCACGATGCCAGCGCGGGGCTGGCGCCCCCGGTGGAGACGGCCACGCTGACGGAACCGTCGCGGGTGACGGCGGGCAGGACGAAGGTGCAGTGGTCGGGATCGTCGGCGCTGTTGACCCACACCCCCGCCTCGTCGGCGTCGCGGAAGACCGAGGCATCGACGGCAGGATCGCCGGTGGCCGCCACCACCAGGCGGTAGGCGGCCGCCTCCCCGGGGCCGTACGGCCGCAGATGGACGGTCAGGTGCGGCCCCTGGAGGCGGTCGAAGACGCCGTCACCGGCCAG
This sequence comes from uncultured Acidimicrobiaceae bacterium, assembly GCA_963848355.1. Taxonomy (GTDB): domain Bacteria; phylum Actinomycetota; class Acidimicrobiia; order Acidimicrobiales; family UBA8190; genus CAWKDG01. The sequence continues at coordinate 32,310 of CAWKDG010000010.1, read as the reverse complement.
GAGGCCGAGGGCCACGTGCGCCTCGGGGGCGACGACGGTGACGGCGGCACCGCAGGCGAGCAGGCCGGCGATCTTGCGGGCGGCCACCCGGCCACCGCCCACGACCAGGCAGGGGCGGTCGGCGACGATGAGGCCGACGGGGTAGACGTCGGCTTCGATACCCATACCCACCTCGATCCGGTCGCAAAAGGGTGAAATCTTGATCTGATTAGTCACCTATAGTAGTACCGGAGCAACGAAAAACGCCGTGGCCGATGCGCCGGTGCCCAGTCTGGTCGATCGGGGCGGGGGGTCGGACACGGGCGTCTCGACGGCTGGGGAAGACGAAGGGGAGACATCGTGGCCACAAGCGCCGACATCGACATCGAACCGCAGGAGATCGAGGCCCGCGCCGACGAGTTCGAGACGGCCCCCGCCGGCAAGGTGATCGCCTGGGCCGTCGAGCGCTTCGGCGGCGGCGTCTCGCTGGCCTGCTCCTTCCAGGACTGCGTCATCGTCGACCTCGCCGTCCAGATCGACCCGGCCATCGAGGTCCTCTTCCTCGACACCGGCTTCCACTTTCCCGAGACGCTGGCCTACGTCGAGGACGTCCGCCGCCGGTACGACCTGAACCTCCGGGTCCTCACCCCCGGTCCCGAGGCCGACGCCTTCCCCTGTGGCAGCGACCGCTGCTGCGAGATGCGCAAAGTGGCGCCTCTCGACCGGGCCCTCGAGGGACGACAGGCGTGGATGACCGGTCTGAAGCGCGTCGACGCCCTCACCCGGGCGGCGACGCCGATCGTGTCGTGGGACGACGCCCGCCATCTGGTCAAGGTGAATCCGCTGGCCACCTGGACCGAGGACGACGTGACGCAGTACGCCGCCGACCACGGTCTCCCCATCCACCCCCTGGTCCCGCGCGGCTACCTGTCGATCGGATGTGCTCCGACGACCCGACCGGTGGCACCGGGCGAGGACCCCCGCGCCGGTCGGTGGGCGGGGAGCAACAAGACCGAGTGCGGTTTGCACGTCTGAGATGGCGCGCCGTCGGGACTACCCGCTCGGGGTCGAGTTCCGCGGCAACGAGCGGTCCATGCATTTCGTTCGGCCCTATCGCAAGATCGGCGAGCTGAACCAGGTCGAACGCTGGAAGCTCGACCGCAATCCCCTCGACGTGGCCGACGCCGTGATCGAGCAGTACGCCAAGGAGGGTGCCGGGGCCATCGCCAAGGTGGCGGGGGAGCAGGAGCGGCTCAAGTGGGTCGGTCTCTATCCCCAGCGCCAGGGCGGCGACGCCTTCATGATGCGGGTGAAGGTGCCGGGGGGATGCTGACCGCCGATCAGGCGCCGCGAGATCGGCATCGCGGCCGAGGCCTACGGCGAGGGGCCCGACGACAGCCCCGTCTTCGGCAACCGCTACGCCGACATCACCACCAGGCAGACGATCCAGATCCACTGGATCCGGATCGGGGACGTCCCGAGGATCTGGGAGCGGTTCGCCGACGTCGGTCTCACCACCGTCCAGGCCTGCGGCGATTCGGCCCGCAACGTTCTGTGCTGTCCGGTGTCGGGTGTCGACGCCGACGAAGCCTTCGACGCCCTACCCGGTCGCCCTCGAGATCTCGGCCTTCTTCACCGGGAACCGCGACTACGCCAACCTGCCCCGGAAGTTCAAGATCAGCGTCACGGGCTGCCTGGAGGACTGCGCCCAGGCCGAGATCAACGACATCGGCCTGTGGCCGGCCCGGCCGGCCGACGGGACCGTCGGTTTCAACGTGCTGGCCGGCGGTGGGTTGTCCGACGGCGAGCGGATGGCGTCGGACATCGACGTCTTCATCCAGCCCGACCAGGCCGTCGAGCTCACGCGGGCCATCGCCCAGCTGTTCGGAGAGCTGGGCAACCGGGAGAACCGGGGACTGGCCCGCATGCGGTATCTCGTGCAGGAGCTCGGGGCCGAGGGCTTCCGGGCCGAGTTGGCCGCCCGGACCCGGTTCCCGTTGGACGGGGCCGGAGAGAGCCTCACCCGGCGCTACCGAGGCGACCATGTCGGGGTCCATCCCCAGAGACAGGACGGCTTGGTCTACGTCGGATGCTCGGTCCCCGTGGGCCGGATGTCGGGATCGAATTGGTGGAGGCCGCTCGATTGGCGGCGACCTACGGTGACGGCACCGTACGTCTGGGGACCGACCAGAACTTCGTCCTGAGCGGCGTGGCCGAGGACGACGTCGACCGACTTCTCGACGAGGAGCTGCTCCAGAAGTACTCGCCGTTCCCGGGACCGTTCGAGCGGGGAGTGGTGGCCTGCACCGGGAGCGAGTTCTGCCGCTTCGCCGTGGTCGAGACGAAGGAGCGCGCCGTCACCTGGGCCCGCTGGCTCGACTCCCAGCTGCCGCCGACGGCGGCGGGCCGGACGAGCGACGGATGCGGGGATCATCCGGATGCACTTCTCGGGCTGCCCGGCGTCGTGCGCCCAACCGCAGATCGCCGACGTGGGGTTCCGGGGTGACACCGCCCACGTGGGCGACCACCTGGTGGAGGCCGTCGACATCGGCCTCGGCGGGTCCCTCGGGTCCGACGCCGCCTTCATCGACTGGATCGAGGGGGCACGGCCCGTCGACGAGGTCCCCGAGGCGCTGCTTGCGGGTGGTGACGCGGTACCAGGCCGAGCGACGCCCGGACGAGGCCTTTCACAACTGGGCCCGGCGCATCCCGAACGAGGAGCTGCGGAGCACGCTGTCGGGGATGGAGACGGAGCTCGGCACCGGGGCGCGGCCGTGAAGGGTTTCCGCATCCGCGAGGAGATGAACGGGGTCGAGGAGCCGCCGGGGAAGACTTGGTTCTGGGAGCTCGAAGCCGGGGTGATCTTCGCCGACCGGTGCATCCAGTGCGGCACCTGCGTCGCCGTCTGCCCGTCCAATTCGCTGGGAGTGAACGCCGAAGTCCGGCCTTCCCGAGCTCGTGAAGATGTGCACCGGCTGCTCGTTGTGCTGGGACTTCTGTCCCCGCGGCGGCCTGCGCTACGAGGCGCTGTGGCCGCCGTCGTCGCCGTCGGCCGAGGCGGCCGAGGCCCCGGTGGTGGTGAAGGCCGATGCCGCCGACACGTACTGGAAGTTGACCGGTGGACCCCCCGGTGACGGGCTCGGGGCGGTGACGCACAGTTACGCCGTGCGGGCCGGGGCCCGGGCCGACGACGCCCAGGACGGCGGGGTGGTGACGGCCATGCTCCTGGCCCTCCTGGCCGCGGGGGACATCGACGGTGCGCTCGTCTCCAAGCCGAGTAGCGATCCCGACGAACCCTGGAAGGGCATCGCCACGGTGGCGACGACGGCCAAGGAGATCACGGCGGCAGCCGGGAGCTACTACAACCAGACGATGGCGCTGGCCGAATTGGATCTCGAGCGCCTACGACCTCCCGGCCAAACCCCGGCTGGCCGTGGTGGGGACGCCGTGCGAGATCCAGGGGATCAGGGCCATGCAGGCGCGCCGCTGGCCCACCGGCGCGCACCGGATCGACGCTGTCGTGTTGACGATCGCCCTGCTGTGCACGAAGAGCTTCGACTACGAGGCGCTGATGCTGCGCGAGCTGCGCGACAAGCGGGGACTCGACCTCGAACGGGTGAGCAAGGTCGACGTGATCCACGGGCGCATGATCGTCGAGTACCGCGACGGCGACGTGGCTGTCGACGAGCCCGTGAAGGACTTCCACGGTGCCGCCCTCAAGGGGTGTGACGAGTGTGCCGATTTTCTCGGCCGCAGCGCCGACCTGTCCATCGGGAGTGTCGGTTCGATGGCCGGGTGGTCGAGTGTCCTGGTGCGTTCGGAGGCCGGCCGGCTCGCCTTCGAGCGGGCCCGCGGTCGGCTCGACGTCCGTGACCTCGACGATCCCGAGGCCCTGTTGAAGCTCGACCGGCTGGACAAGCGGGTGGCCGAGCGGACCCTCCAGCGCAAGCTCGATCCCGACGCCCCGATGTTCATCGACTTCGCCGAGCACGTCAGTCACTACAGCGGCACCGACCGCGCCCCGGTGGTGAAGGAGAGATGAGCGTCTTCCTCCAACCGGCCGAGGGAGTCCACCTCGAGCATCTCGACGAACCGGTCGAGATCCGCCAGGCGTTGCGCGAGGCGCTGCTCGACGGCACCGACTGGCGCGAAGGGTTCAGCAGCGACATCTGCATCGGGGTCGTCCTGTGGGAGAGGTGGCGCCCGGCGCTCGAGCCGGCGGGGATGGACCGGGAGGCGTTCGTCGACGTGGTCATCGGCTACGGCCGGGAGCTCTGGCTCTGGTTGATGGGTGAACGCCAATGGGACGAGTTCCTGGCCGGGCTGGCCGGGCGCGTCAGTCGGCGTCTGCCCGCCCCCTGATCGTCGGCCGACCGGGTCCGGGTGCGTCCACTGCGCCTGCGGGGAGTGGCTGTCGTCCGCGACGGCGTCGCCATCCTGGACGGGATCGACTGGGAAATCGGACACGGCGAGCGCTGGGCCGTGCTCGGGCCGAACGGGTCGGGGAAGACGACCTTGCTGCGCGTGGCCGGGATGCGTCTTCTTCCGACGCGCGGCACGGTCGAGGTCCTGGGGGAGACCTATGGCCGGAGCGATGCCCGCGCCGTGCGCCGGCGCGTCGCCTTCGTGAGCCAGTCGATCCTGCGCGGGCTGCGTCCGACCCTGTCGGCGCACGACATCGTGCTGACGGGCCGCGATGCCGCCTTGGAGACGTGGTGGGGGAGATATGACGAGGCCGACCATCGTCGGGCCCGACAACTGCTCGATGCCGCCGGACTGGGCGACGCGGGCGACCGACCTTTCGGCGTCCTCTCCGAGGGGGAACGGCAGCAGGTGCTGCTGGCCCGTGCCCTGATGGCCGAGCCCGAGTTGCTCCTGCTCGACGAACCTGCGGCCGGCCTCGATCTCGGAGCGCGCGAGCGCCTCGTGATGCATCTCGCCGCGCTGGCCGCCGATGCGGCGACGCCCCCCTTGGTGCTCGTCACGCACCATGTGGAAGAGCTCCCGGCCGGCATCACCCATGCCGCCCTTGTGCGCCGTGGCCGTCTGGTGGCGACCGGGCCGGTGGCCGACGTGTTGACGACCGACGCCGTCTCGTCGTGTTTCGGCACCAGGGTCACCGTCCACAGGACGGCAGGTCGGTGGTCGGCACGCGCGCTGGTCGACGAGAGCGCCGCCGAACGGGAGATGTGACCGGCGCACGTCGAGTCCGTCGACGTGGCGAGGGACGCATTTTCTGTCTCGCCGTGCGCGACAGAGATGACGCGGTGCGTGTGATCGCGGCGCGTCGGATTCCGGGCACCGAAACGACACCGGCGCAACTATGTCGACGCGGGCCAAAGAACCCCGTTCCCACCTGCGTTTTCGAGCGACCTTGCACCCTCGACCCCGGTTGAGTAGGAAGGGAGCACCCAGGGAACCGCGGGGCGTGAGTCAGTTTCCGACCATCCACCAGATGTCGAAGGTCCCTTACTAGGGTCTTCACCACCGGAAGGCAGGTCAAGGGGTCTTGACGATCGTGGTTCTCGTTGTCCTCGTGCTGGTGTGGGCGGTGGTCCTGGGGCCGAGCCTTCTCCGACGGACCGCCGACCGCCAATCGAGAGACTCCATCGGCTCGTTCCATCGCCAACTCAACGTGTTGGGACGCACGGGGCCCTCTCTGATGCCCCCGGCACACCGGCTCGGTACCGTGATCCCTCCCCGGAGCGATGCGGCCGACAAAGGGTGGCTGGGATCGGTGAGCAGCCGCCCGTCGCCGTCGACGGTGCCGCCCACCGGGCCCGACGGTGGTCCGCAGGCAGCGTTCCGGCGTCCTGATCCGTATTTCCGTCCGGGAGCGTGCAAGCGACGCCGCGACGTGCTCATGGTTCTGTTGTGCACCCTCACCGTGACCGGACTCATCGGCATCATTCCCGCGATGCATGTGCTGCTCGCCGGCACGGTATTCGTCGCCGTGGTCCTGGTCGCCTATGTCGGCCTCCTGGTCCGACTTCGGGGTCGGGCCGTCGAGCGCGAGGTCAAGCTGCGTTACCTGCCCCAGAGCGTCGAATACGACCGCCCGATCCAGGTGCGGCGAGCGGCTTCACGCTGAGCGCGGCCGGAGATCCGGCGGTTGCGCAACGCCTCGTCAGATGGAGGATCGTTCGGGCTAGGGGGTCGCCCCGTGGCGCTATCCTGAGAGCGTCCAGGGGGTGTAGCTCAGCTGGTAGAGCGCTACGTTCGCAACGTAGAAGTCGGCGGTTCGAGTCCGCTCACCTCCACTGCAATTTTCCCTGGTCAGAGTGGGTGAACGGGGTTGAGACAGAAACGCCGTTTCTGTTTCGTGCGCGATCCGTGCGCGATGGATCGGAGAACAATCTGTCGATTTCGGTTGTGACTGCGTCGTCGACGATCGGAAGCACGTGTCCGTAGACGTCACGGGTGACTCGACTCGACGAGTGACCCATACGCTCCTGGAGAACGTGATCGGGAGCTCCGAGAGCAATCAAGAGACCGGCGGCAGAGTGTCGGAGTCCGTGAAAGGTGAGACCGGTCAGCTCCGCTTTCACGACGGCCGGATGCCAGACGCGGTTGCGGAAGTTGCCGGCATGGAGCGGCCCGCCGTCGGGGCCGACGAAGACGAGCTCGTCCGGTCCCGGGCGTCCCCGCCGCAGCAGATGCTTGGCCAGCATGCTCGATGATGAAGCCCGGCATGGAGATGACGCGACGACTGGCCGGTGACTTCACGTCGGCGAACGCGACACGTCCTTCGACCTCGGCCAGTGTCTCGAGGACGGCGAGTCGGCGTTCGACCAGGTCGACACGCCCAGCCCGGAGGCCGGCCACTTCCGACCAGCGCAGGCCGAGGACGCCGGCCACGTAGACCATGGGGCGGTACTCGAGGGGCATGGCATCGGCGAGACGCTCGAATTCGTGGGGGGACAGGAAGCGAACCTCTTTGCGTTGATGGGGCGGCATCCGGATGCCACGACACGGTGAGCGGACGAGAAGATCAGCGTCGACGGCGGCGGCGAGGATGGTCCGAAGGACTCCGTAGTTGGTCCGGACGGTGGTTGGTGCGAGCGACTCCGTCATCTTGGCCACGAGCTTGCGGACGTGAACCGGCGTGATGTCGATCAGCGCTCGGGTGCCGAGGGCGGGAACCAGATGAACGCGGGTGACGTTCCGGTCACGGGACATGGTGGTCGCTCGTTTGTGCGTCGCCCCTTCGAAGTACCAGGTCGCACCACTCGGCGAAGGAGATCTCCCCGCCTCGTGGGTCGATCCAACTGCCGGCCCGGATACCGGACTCGATCGACCCCAACCAGGCGCCGGCGTCGGCTTTGGTGCGGAAGGTGACGGGCGCCACGAACCGTCGCCCCTCGTACCAGTAGCTGGCCTGCCATTGACCGGACGGGAGTTTGCGGGTCGACCCGAACGTGCGCTTGCTCATGTGTGGTCTCCCCGGGCCGACGTCGCACCATGATGGCGTCGAGGTGTGACTGCCGGCACCTTGGCTGCTTGGACCCACTGTTCGATGTCGTGGGGATCGAAACGGACGAACCTCCCGACCTTGGCGAACGGGATCCGCCTCTCGAGGACCAAGCGCCGGACATGGCGTTCCGTGATGCCGAGCATCCCTGCGATCTGCGATGAATCGAGAAGCGTTGGCAAACCATGTTCAGTGTTCGCATTCGGGATGTTGTTGTCCCTGGGATGCTTTTTCTCGAGCCCCAACCCTCGAGCGGCGCCGCCTCTGGGGCCTACGGCCCCGACGGCGCCGTGGGGTGGACGGCGACGAAGATTGTCGGGGTTGGGATCTGAGTCGTTCTCAGGACCAGGGGGGCAGTTCAAGCGATCTTCCCCTCGATGCGACGTCGGCGAACCCGCTCGCCAAAGGTCGTCCGGCGGGCGATCTCGTCGTTGGAGACGTGGTTCGTGAGGGCCTCGACCGTGTCGTCGATGGTGTCGGTGCCGACGATGGCGGCGAAGCCGACCAGGTATCCGACCAGTCCCGGGGTGAGCTTGCGTAGAGACCCGGCCCGGCTCCGGGCCTGAATGCGTTCGAGGTTCTGGGTCTCGTGACGAAGAGATGCGTGCTGGACGACCTGCCACTCGGGCGAGAGAGGCCAACGGGAACGGTTCGTGTCAGTGGTGGGGATGCGGAGAGTCAGCCATTGCTCTGTGCCGTAGGCCCAGAGGTCGCCGGCAGCAGCGAGAACCTGAGCGGGGGAGTCGAGACGGAACTCGGTCAGGGCCTTGCGCCCGAACTCGATCTCGACTCGGGTGACATCCGTCCCGGGAGTATGACGGTCGCCCCAGATTTCCAACCACCAGTCAGATCCTTTGGTGGCGACGTCGAGGGTCTTGTCGTAGATGCGGCCGGTGAGGGTCCCTCCTCGGCGGGAGCCGAAGTCGAAGCCGCTGCAGCGTTCGGACTGCTCGTAGGTGCGACGGACGTCGGCCCGACAGACATAGCGCTCCCGGTCGTCGGCATCGAGGGGGAAGCCTTCGACATCGAAGTAGAGGTCGAGACGGCTCACCCCGAAGCCGAGTTCCGAACACAAGGGCCGCAAGAGGTTCTCGAAGGTGGCCACGGCCTGAGCCGGACCGACAGCGTGGATGAACTCGGAGCGGGGCTGGACCCGAAGAGCGGGGAGGAAGGTGCTCGAGGTTGCTCCGATACGGCCAATGGGGTGATCGAGGCAGTAGCGGTACTTGCCCCAGCCGTGAGGGGCCAGGAAGAACGTGAGAGGCCCGACTTCGACCGGAGCGCCCAGGTCCAGCTCCTCAGCGCAGGTCCGGCCCTCCTCGAAGTGATCCAGGGTGCGGCCCAGCAGCTCGCCCCGTCCCGACAGGTAGAGGGCGTCGATCCCCGACGCCAGCTCCCGGACCATGGACTCTGGGTGCGTATTTGCGACTACATCAGGATGCTCCGCCCCCCGGAGTGTCATCAAGAGCCGCCGCTTCAGTCAGGAGAGGGGTCGGAACCCCGGGCCATAGCCAGGTCGGTGGCGAGTTGGGACCTCCACACCTTGGCGGTGTTGAGCTCGATCCAGTCGGGCCGCCACTCGTCGGGGTGGACGCCGTACGCGGCACGGAAGCGGCGGATCTTGCGGAAGATGGTGGCCCGGTGCCAACCGGACTTCTCGAGTTCTTGAAATCCACCGCTGCGGTGCCAGGCCACCCAGAACCCGATGAGCTCGGATTCCTCCACCGCCTGTCGGGAGACGTGAGTGCGAACCTCTTCGGGTACCCACGAGGCGTCGGGGAGGGTTCCCTGGTTCGAGGCCTCCTCCAGCAGGTCGGGGTCGACGGTGTCCCAGAAGACGAGGAAGCGACCCCGGGCGATGGCCCTGCCCTCCAGGCTGTCCATCTTGTCGGAGCGGTAGTCGGGTGAGGGGGGCTTGGCGGCCATGGGTCGCATATTTGCGCCTAATGGCCAAAATGTCAAGTGTGTAGTTTGGGGGTGCTGTGTTACAGAGCACGCACCCCCTTCAGGGGCGGGTTGCGCGCAGGTCGGCCGGGAGACGGCCGACCACAACCATGGTTGGCGGTTCGGAACCGTCCGGCCCGCAGCCGTCAAGGGTGCGCTGCGCCGGCCGATGGCCGCCCTTGACCGCCGCTCTCTTTTGGACCGTTATAGGGCGGAATCGGTCACACAGGACTCTTCGCCTAATGCTCGTATGACCGCCGAGACCACGCGGCGGAAGTCATCTTCGAGCGTCCGACTCCGGGTGATCTGCGCTACCTGAGAACGTGCGACTATGCCGGGGTATCCCGCACAGGCTTTAGATGGGGGTCGGCTTGTCCCTGTTCAAGCCTGGGAACCACACACCTCGCCAGGACGGATTGCCGACCCACTGGATGTCCAGGGTCGAAACATCAACGTCACGAACCACCTTCGTGAGAGGTGGAAGTGGCTCACTGAGATGGTCTTGTACGAGCCTGAGACAGTCGGTCTCGTCGTAACCGGTGACTCCTGCTCCCCGCCACAGCAGGCGATAGACGGGTCCGCCACCGTCGAGGTGGACCCTTCCGTCATCGGGGGGTGGTGGAGGACCGTGCTCTGTCAGGTCGAACTCAAACCAGTAGCGCACAAGCCCCGGAGCTTCCGAATCGAGGTCATCCGCCACAAAGCCATTATGGCTTGCTGGGCCGACCGGGAAGTGCTGGTCCGGTCGGACCTAGGCCTGAATCTGTCCGGGTTTAGGCGATCGGTACTCGGGGATCCCGACCACCCAGATCCTTTCGTGACGTCGTCCCACGGGTCTGCCGCCGAATGGGGGGCACTCGCTCATATTCGCGAGGTCGTGCGATCCCGGACGGTCCGGCCTGGTCGCAGCCAGCGCTGGATGCCCATCGCAGTACCACATGACATCCATCCCAGTCAGGGTGATGCGCTCATTCATTCCCGACCCGCCGGGTCGGTTGGGCACCGCAGACCCGAGACGTTCGGACGCCCACATGCGACGATGTCGGTGTGAGCATCACTATCCACAGAGTTGGCGAGCGGTATTCCGCCGAGGTAACACCTCCGCATGGCCGAGAGTCATGGATCACACCAGCGCCGATGCCAAAAGCGACGCTCATCGACAGACTCCGTGAGCTGGGGTGCCACACCACGGATATCGGCGACGCCTTCTATTTAGCAGATCCTTACTGGTTGGCTCGGGACGACGACCCGGAGTAGGTGGGCTGCTGTGCCGGTTCAGCTCAGAAAAGCTTCCGGTCCGACCCACGCATACTCGGGGATCCCGACCACCAAGATCCCTTCCCGACGTCGTCCCACGAGTATGCCGCCGAAAGGGGGGCACTCGCTCATATTCGCGAGGTCGTGCGATTCCGGACGGTCCGGCCTGGTCGCAGCCAGCGCTGGATGCCAACGCAGTACCACATGACATCCATCCCAGTCCGGGTGTTCCCGCTCGGGGTCAGAAGGGGTCGGGCTGATCCTGGCAGGCCGCCCAGAACCGCATTACAAGGCGTGTGGGAGTGCAAGATGTACCCATGCCTGAGGTTGAGGACATGGAGGCCGTCAAGCGGTTCGCGGTGGCGCTCGATGCACCTCTCAGCGACGAGGACCGCAGGGGGGGATGGACCGACGAGGCTCGGCTGGCTTCGCTGGAACCAACGAGAAAGGCGCTGGCCGACCTGGGGGCAGGATGGGGCGAGATGGCCGACTACGCCTCTCGCCATCTGATGCGTGCTCTGGATCATTGGGGTATCGACGGACATAGGTCGTCACCATCACCGTTGACCAAGCTGGCATCGACGGCACAGGCAGCGTTACTCCGACTCAGAGAGACACGCACGTGACGTCCTGGTTCTAACCGATTACGGGCATGTACGTCTTGGGGCAGAACAGACCGGGAATCGGGGATCCCGGTCGCCCCGACCTTGCCTGCCAGCGCCATGCGGGCTTTCCCACTATCCCGCTCCACGGTCAGCCTGAGTGGTGCATTCTGGATGTCATGTCAGAGATGGACTACCGCCAGTGGGAGCAGGATGCCGAGATTCTGGCCGAGATAGGTCGACACCTGTTTCCGCAAGACCTGAAGATCACAGTTCGTCTGTCAAAGGACCTTGCAGATCGCGGACTCGCCGCTTGGTCGAGGGACGAGGAGGGTGAAACGCTCCCGCCAGACGAAACCCCGGAACAGAGACAGGCCCGTCATCGGGCTGGAGAGCTTGGGCTTATTGGGCTCTCCGTGGAGACGAACGGAGTGCCGGATGGTGATGACGTCGTTGTTCAGCTTGAAGCCTGGGGGATTGGTGCTGCGCTTGCGGTTGCCGACGAAGTTGGACTTCTAACCGACCTCAAACCTCCGCCAGCTTGACCCTCTTTCAGCGTGCCAGTCCCGCCCCGCTTCCAGATCGAACGGACCGGAGGCGGCAGGCATCCGATAATCGGGGATCCCGTGCGGTCACCTACCACTCTGGATCGGGTGGTATGTGCTACCGGCGAAGTTCCATCTAGGAGCCCCATCGAGCCGCCTGGTGGAGCGATGGAGAACGGTCCTCACACGGATCGGCTCCCGGCCCGGCATAGTTGTCGGATGGCTGAAGACGACCCCCAGGAGGCAAAATGGCCCGGCGAAGGCACGATCACAATCCGATGGCAGATGACGCCGATTGAGGGTATGGATCGCCTCGGGTGGGAGTTCAGGAGTGAACCGTTGCTAGATCCTGAACACGCAATCGCCCTCCTTCGTGACGTTGCTAATGAGTTGGAGATAGACCTCCCGTAGATGCCCCAAGACAGATTCGACAACGTCCTGCATGAAGTTCGGGGCCAAGGCAATCGAGGATACAGACATCCACGCATAGTCGGGGTTCCCGACCGCTCCTGATTTCAGCCTGGCTTTGCGGGAAAGGGTCCCGAGGAGCTGCTGCCGAGCGGGTTGACGCGCTCATAATCTCAAGATGGCGTGATCCCGGACGGGACGGTCAGAGGGCGTACACGACCACTCCCGCCCTCGATCGTCAGGCGTATGAAAGCATTGTGCTATGGCAGAACGGCGTGCTGTGGTGTTGATCTTCCTCGTTCTTATCGTTTCTGCCTGCACTTCTGCTGGTTCTGTCAGCGCCGAGAAACTAGGTTCAGATGCCGCAGCCCGCCTCCTAAATGCCAAGAGCTTTACCTTCAGTGAAGAAGATCGCTCAAAATCACCGATAGCCGTCGGGAACTACGCAATAACTACCTCAGGGGTCCGCACGAAAAGGGCGATCCTGGGCCGAGAGTTCGACGTCGCAAACGGTCGCCAGACCGAGTTCACCCTTTACGCGACGAAGAGCGTCTACTGCCACCTCGGCGGAAACTTGTCCGGCGGAGGACGCTGTGAAGCAGGAGACGGATACGACGACTTCATTACGTTCGATGCGCTGTATTACCTGCGATCGATCGCCATGAAGCGATCACACATTGATGGTTCCGGGACGGAGTTCACGTTCTCTGGTTCAGCGTTGAATACGGGGACAACACCCAACGACGAGGAGAGGTGGCAAGGATCGTTTCGCGTCATCAATGGCTCGATCGTCGAGCTCAAATACGAGCAGACGGATTCAGAAGGATCCGTGGCCAACAGCCAGGTGACCTTCAGTCGAATCGGGACCTCCCGAAAGATCGTGGCGCCACCAGGGGCACCGAGCTAGCAAGGGCATCCGGCGCGTGTCCGGTACCGTTCGGGCTCAGGTCCGGCGGTCGAGCCCACTCGACAATCGGGTCCCGGATAGGTGTTCAAATCGCCAGGTTGACCTAAAGAGCCGCCAGCGCGTCATGTCCTCGCCACCTGTATTCCCAGATCATTTGCTGCTTGGCAAAGAATGGCATCTCCGGATACGAAGACAAGCTCGTTGTCCTTGACAACCTCAGCAGCGGCAAGATGAAGGGCGTCGTATCCGCGAAGGGCGTATTGCTCGGCGAGAGGCCCGGCTCGGCGAACGAGCACATCCGTGACCTCCACAAGGTCAAGTTGACCATAGAGGCTCAGCAGATCGGTCACCGCTCGTCGTAGATGACGTCGTTCGAGTCGTCGTCCCCGCGATGCTTGTGCAAGTGCTGCGTGACCCTCGGCGTACACGAGGCGAATACTGACCAGGCGGTCAGCCTCGTCCCAGAGACGTTCGGCCGTTTCGGAGCCCGTCTCTTCGATTAGCAGCGGAACTATTGAGGATGTGTCGAAGTAGGCGATCACCGTCGCTGTTCGGCGACCAGTCCGCTGATGGGCTGTTTCGTTTTGATTCTCCGAACGGGCCTCGATCTGGGACCCACTGATGACCGATGCACGAGGCCTTCCGCCACCAGGCGATCGATGGGGCGGGGAACCTCAACAGGCAGGATCCGGGCCACCGCCTGTCCGTGGTCCGTCACCACTAGTTCGTCGCCTTGGGCAACCCCGGCGAGGTACTTGCTCAGATGGTTGCGAAGATCTCGAATGCCGACTTCCACTGTGGCCCCCATTGTAGCTACATCAGGACATCATATTGTAGCCACTTCGTGCGCGATCCGTGCGCGATGCGAGGGGAAATGGTGGTCATCAGCGGGCGCAGGCGGTCACTAAAAAGTACTTTTGAACAGGACTTTCTCCAAATTGGTCCTGTTCAGAAAATTGGCCCTAGGCCGTTCGCAACGTAGAAGTCGGCGGTTCGAGTCCGCTCACCTCCACGTGTTGTGGGCCCGTACGAACCGGTGTCCCACAGGCCCGGGCCAGTAATGGCCCGGGCCGCTTTACGTCCGGGACCCGGAAATACGGCTGAGCCTGCTTGTCGCTGCTGATATCGATGCGGTCGACAAGTTCGTCGATGACTTGTTTGACGACGTCGGGACTGGCGTTGTTCATCGCCCTACGCAGCTGCTCGCTTGTGACCCGCAGCTGGGCTGCGCTCGGTAGCTGCGGGGCGGACCCTCGCACCTGGACGGAAAGTTCGTCCCGCCGAGCCGTCAGTTCGGCACGGCGTTCCGACAGCTCGACGATGCGAGGGGCACACAGGGTGTCGGACATGGTGCCCGCCTCGAAGGCCCGCAAGTAGCGGTCGATGGCGGCCGAGATGTCGCGTAGCTGGCTCTCGGTGCCGGCCAGTTCGGCCTCTAGCCGGGGCTGTTCGTCCCGGGCCAAGGCGTAGGCATCATTGGCGGCTTGGGCCAGCAAGTCGTAGTCAGCGTAGGTGGAGACGAGAGCCTCGGTGATGGCTCCTTCCAAGTCATCGGCGGGGAGTCGCTGCGAGGAGCAGCCGCGCCCACCGGTCTTCTGGCGGGTGCGGCACACGTAGTAGCGGTAGAAGCCGTTGCGCCCGTGGGCCCCGGTGCCCACATAGGCACCGCCGCACACTTGGCAACGCAGCTTGCCGCTCAGGAGGTAGGGCGAGGTAGTGGGCCGGACCGTGGCCGAGGTGGCCGCTCTCTCGTCCAGCACCTTCTGGGTCCGGGCGAAGATGCGGTCCTCGATGATGGCCTCGTGCTTGCCGTCGTGGAGATCGTCGCCATGGGCGATCTTGCCGATGTAGACAGGGTTGCGCAGCACCCGCAGCACGGTCTGGTTGGTCCACAGCCGGTCGTGGCGGGACCGGTGCCCGGAATCGTTCAACCAGTGGGCCACCGAGGCGGCCCCAAGGCGCTCTTCTGTGTACTTGGCGAAGATGGTGCCGACGATGGCCGCCTCGGCCGGCTCGGGCACCAGGGTCTTGGTGGCCGAGTCGAGGGCGTAGCCGTAGGGACCGGGACCACCGAGCCATTCGCCGCGGGCCGCCTTTCTCTCGAAGCCTTTGGTGATGCGGTCGATGAGCAGTCCCCGTTCGAACTCGGCGAAGATGCCGAGCAGCTGTAGCAGCATGCGCCCCACCGGACCCTGGGTGTCGATGGGCTCGGTGGCCGAGCGCAGGGCCACGCCGGCGGCGTCGAGCTCGGAGACGATGGTCATGAGGCCCACGATGGAGCGGGTGAGGCGGTCGATGCGATAGACGAGAAGCACGTCGAACGCGCCGGCCTTGGCCGCTGCCAGGGCGGCCTGGAGACCCGGGCGTTCCAAGTTGGCCCCCGAGGCCTGGTCCACGAAGCGGTGGGTGATGGCTTGTCCCGGCTGGGAGGCCACGAAGGCCTCCAGGCCCTTCGATTGGGCTTCCAAGGAGTAGGGCTGGTTCACCTCGTCGGTGGAGATGCGGGTGACGATGGCCACCCGGGTGCCGCCCGTGGCCGGAGGTCTCGGACCCCCTCCCCGGCGTCGTTTCGTTGGGGCAGGTACAGCCATATCTCCTCCTGCTACTGATCGATGGGATGAGATGAGGCCTCGACTGGCGCCCCGGAGTCAAGTCCGCTGGTGGGCCCGGCCCGTTCGTGGCGGACATGGGGGATGAACAGGGCGGTCAAGGCGGCCACGGCCCGAGCCCGGGCGTCGGCGTCCATGGGGACGTTGCGCGCTGCATGGACGACCAGGCGGCGTGGACCGCCGGTCGGCGTCGATGATGGTGAAGGCACAGCGGTGGTCATGGGCGGCCCACGACCGGAGAGGCGTCACTGAAGAACGCCCTCCGGCGATCTGTCCTTGGACACGCGGGCAAGGGTGCGGACCGCCATGCCTCGCCGTCATCGACTCCCTCACCGCGACGTGAACGTGAGGGAGGGCGCTGCGGACGAGGACCTCGAGACGAGGTCCGGGCACGGGCGAGCAGCGGGCACAGATCCGACGATGGCCGACGTGAGGGAGCCTTGAGCTGGGCGTATGGGTCACTCCCTCATGACTCCCTCACCGCTCGGCGTCCGTGAGGGAGTCGTGAGGGACAAGGCCAGAACCTCGAAATGAGGGACGCGTGAGGGAGCCACCGCCGTGCTTTGGCCCCGTGGCCTCCTCGTACGAAGTCCTGTCACGGCCCTCAGCGGCGCCGACCCCGCCCGGCGCCGTACGGACCGGGATCCTTTGCGGGCCGCGTCGGCTTCCTGAGCCGCCCACGTCGGCGACACGGCGCCCCGGGCGCCTTTTCCGAGTAGGTATGGCCGCGAAAGGCCGGAGCCGCTCCAGGGCGCGTTGTCCAAAAAACGACTGCCGACCCCCATTCTCGACGTGCGAGGCGCAGCTCAGACGTGACCGAAAGCCGGGCGTCGCCCCTGACGATCCAGTCACTGCCATAGAAGCTGAAGCCGACGTTGCTTGTCCGTACGCTGAGGGAGATGGAGCCAGGAGTCATTTAGGGGATCCAATCGGGGATCCGTGGGGGGCTCCACGGAGGGATCCGACTTGTAACGGACCCCTCAGACCGAGACGTTGAGCCAGGTCACGGGCCGACAGGGGGCTCGAACGAAAAGGCCGACTTAGTAGGGAGGGTGGTGAAGAAGTTCGAATCAACGAGAAATGGGCCACAGGCGTCTCGTCATGGCGACGTCGAGCAGCGGCTCCTCGGTGTCCTCGGACGAGTGACTGATCGGGACAGAGCCATCTGTCGACTCCTCTACGAGCACAGGGTGCTGACCACGTCCCAGGTAGCAGACGTCGGCTTCACCGGACACCGACGGGCTTCGACGAGACTGGGCGAGCTCCACGCCCTGGCCATGGTCGACCGCTTCCGACCCCGCTACCGATCGGCCTCGGCTCCCTATCACTGGGTGCTCGGACCGATCGGCGCCGCCCTGGTGGCGGCCGAACGTGGCATCGAGACAGCCGACCTCGACTGGCGTAAAGGTCTCCTCTCCAACCTGGCCTCGAGCCAGCGCCTGGCCCACCTGGTGGGCATCAACGGGTTCTTCACCGCCCTCCTCCGCTCGGCCCGCACGCGCCCCGGTTGCCGGCTGGAGCAGTGGTGGTCCGAGCGGCGCTGCAGCCGGGAGTGGGGCGAGGTCGTCCGTCCCGACGGCTACGGCCGCTGGGTCGACGGCCTGATCGCTCTGCCCTTCCTGCTCGAGTACGACAACGGCACCGAAACCCTCGAGCGCCTAGCCGCCAAGCTGCCCGGCTATGCGGGGCTGGCCGCCGCTGCCGGCCACCCGAACTGGGTGCTGTTCACCTTCCCCTCACCGCGCCGGGAACGGGAGGCCCGTCGCGTGCTGGCCCACCCAACGGTACCGGTGGCCACGGCCGCCCTGGCGCCCGGAGAGGCTCCCGATGCCGCCCACTGGCTCCCCTTCGGCAGCGACGGGCCCCGCAGGCCCCTGGCGCAACTGGCGAGGCATTCGTCACCGGCGTGAGGAAGGAAGCGGGATCGACGGTGCCTATGATCTCGATCTCGCACCGGCCTGTACGTGAGCGATACCGATCGGCCTGGGACGCCGAGGCGCCTTTCGATCGAAGGTGGATCCGTGTGCTGTGTCGTCGGTTTGGCTCGTTCCGCAGCCATCCGGGTCCGGGTGCTATGCGCTACTCACCGCACGGTTGGCTGGGCGATCGAGATGAAGTCAAGCGAGCAGATCCGGCCTCGGTCGTGATACCAGTCGAGGATCACACGGAGATCAGCGGGCCTGTGCCACACCTCATCCGGGCTGAGTCCTTCATCGTTGACAATTCGTTGGCGTATTTCGACTTGATGTTGACTGCATCCTGGCTCGACCCGCACACCTAAACGATCGCCGATTCCGAGCCCGAGGTAGACAAGACATTCAACCGGTGGGCGCTCGCAGAGCGGCTGTGAGCAACGAAGGTGGACGCCCTCAAGCTCCTTGTCGGGGTGTCCACACGGACGTCTCTTTTCCATCTAGCCCAACGGTAGAGCGTTCTTGGGCCTCGTCGGTGTCACCGACCAGAAAGTGCCAATCCGTGGGGTCGAAGGTCGCATGGGCCGGGTCGGCCAGACCGTACGGGAATCGGGATCCAGTGCGGTTACCGGCCACCTCGGGATCGGGTCATGGCATCCCTTTGGCCAAAGGCACGCTTACGGCTCAATCCTCAGCCAAAGGAGCGCCCGTCTAGCTCCCGGCATACCGCTTCGGGCAGCTTCGCGCATGAGGCTGAGGTTTTCCGGCTGCCGTCGGATAGTCAGAAGCGAGTCATTCAGATGGTCCCCGAGATCATCATCGGCCTGGGCGTAGGCGGTACAGAATACGTTGATACCCAAGTCGTCGCATCGTGCCAATAGTGCCTCGGCTGCAGCCTGAACAACAGCAGTGTCGGCGTGGTCCAACAAGAGCCGCAGCAAGACTGGCCTTGTCTCATTGTCAATCGATTCTGCCAGTATCCTCGCCGCCGCAGCGCGTGCGGACCAGTCGTCGCTCATTGATGCGATGAGGGCTTCGGATCGATCCACTCCAACATCATGTCGCACAACAGAAGAACGAGTTTGACCATCCAATACTCCTGGATACCGCCTACCTCAGTCGAAAATGGTCGGCACGGGCGGGCGGACCCGGTTCTGCCAGATGAGGGACGCCCCAATGGCACCGGCTGCCGCTCCGATGGCACCCGCACCTGGGATCGCCCATATCCAAGGACTTTGTGAGGAGCAGACCTGCCGACCCGAAGGTGAGACTGAGCAAGCTTGTCCGAGGATCCAGAAGTGCCCCAGTGAAATGATGACAAATAACGTGATCGCCATCGCTACAAAGGCACATATCACCGCCACTCCGGCCACGATGACACCCAGAGAGAATCGCCCCACTTGTTCCACCTATCAACTATGAACGAATGAAGTCCTGCTCGTCTATAGGCGTGGCCACTGATGCAGTTGAGGTGGTCAACTGCCCTCCGGGTGAGGCGACCCGATACTCGGGGCTATGCGCTCCGTGTGTCTTCCTCTGCGTCCGACGGGTGACTCCGGTTTCAGGTAACCGGGCCGGACGGCGGTTCGCGTGGTATTCGCGTCGCTGAGCGATAGCGGATGGGGCAGGTCGGCGGTGAGCCCGTCACCTTCGGACCAGCTCGGCGTGGCGGACGGAGCATCGCCCACCCTGGACCGGGTGTTACCGAGTGGCCCAGGCGAGGCCCTGTTGAACTGCCTAGCGGGGTCCTGTGCCTGGAAATATGCGCCGCTTCCATAGTTAGCTTGTCGCAGCAGGCAAACTGGATCATGTGAGAGCCGTTGATCCCCACGAAAGTGTCCGGTGGCTCAGCGAACGGATAACCGAGGGATCGGACCCATCGGGCTATTACGGCTTCGACGCCAAGGGCTGGGAAGCCGACATCTGGATTCTCAATGCGATGTACGAGCGCGAACCACAGAGCGACATCACTCACCAGGAAGTTCGGCAGTACCAGTTGGAACATGGCCTCGTTGATCCCACGATGGTCGGATCTGTGAATCTTGATGAGCTAGCTGTCAGTACCGGTGTCAGCCTTGGTCTTACAACCAAACCCAGCAACGGATGGAAGCGTCTGAGATGGTCTGATCTAGCCGAGCGTGTGCCTTCGCCCATGGAGGGTTCAGGCGTACCTCCGTGCTTTCGTTGGTTCTCGTATTCAAGCTGGCCAGCGACGATCCAGCCTCCTGGAGAAGGATCGCTTGACTTGGACTCTCTCCGAACGACGGTCGAGGTGCTTGGGGCATTCTCAGCCGATGGAGGTTCGACTCAATGCTGGTTCTACTTCTCGCCCCCGGCAGGGGGGCAGTTAGTAAAGCCGAGGGTCTTTGTTGGCCTATTGGAGGAGATCATCGACTATTCGGTGGAAGTGGAGTTCTCTCCAAGCAACATCTGGCCCACTGATCGCTCGTGGCTCGTCTACACGGACTACGACCTCTCGGGTACGAGGGTGAGCGGACCAGCAGATCTGATTGCGCTGGTGGTTGCCCAACCCGAACTGGAGACCTGGCATCCCGGGAGTTGAGACTCCACCCATCCGCAAACATTCCGCTGCCGACGGGGCTGAGGCCGCCCCGGTAGAGAGGCCGAGGCCGCCCGATAGTCGGGGCTATGCGTGGGCCGGTGTACTCGTCCTGGTTGAAGCCGGACCTGCCGGGATAGCCGACCTCGGTCGACGCACGCCGAGCTGTATTCGCGGCCAAGAGCAATAGCGAGCGGGTGTCGGCAGCCGACAACCCACCGAGGGGTCGATGTCCCGGCGGCCGAAGCCGCCATCGGGGCACCCGTACACGGGTGATCCCGACGGGTCTGGACCTAGGTCGCCCAGGCGATGATCGGGGCAGCGTGGGCCACGAACAACATCGAGAGCGGGTGTACTCCTAATCTCACGTAGGTTTGGTTTGTGTGAGTTCGCTCCGCACCCACCTTGCCATCTGGAACGCCCAGATGGTGATGCCAATACTGCCAACCAGAAGTCCAAGAACTCCGATCGGGTCGGTCACCCGACGAATGCCGCTAACTGCCGTAAGAGGACCGGGAGGCAAAACAAGAATCGAACGCGAGGGCCGTCAGGATCATTCCTAATCGAGATGCTACCCGCGCTGACGGTCGATTTCGAAGGAACATGTTCATGAGCTCTCGGCCCTGAGGTCGGGACAAACCACGTAGCTCTCGGAGTGCCGTCCATTTATTGCCGACGGATAGAACCATCGAAAGCGCCACGACTAGGAAGCACCCGCTGATCGCAGCACCGATTAGGACGGGAGTGGACTCATCCACTGGCGCGCTCCAAGGTCCTCCGCACGCCTCGATTATCGGCACATCCGGAACTTCGGTTAAGGACCAACCGGGGGTCGCCTGGATCGCCCGGTAATCGGTCCCGGTCGCCCTGATTCGAGATTAACCATTGCGGACGTCAACCAGCGGACCAACATTCGCTGATGGTCACGGCGCTCCTAATCGCGAGGTCACGTGATCCTGGACGGGTCGATCGGATCGACGGCAGAGAGAGATGCTCTCGCGGTGCCGCCGAACGCCCATCCTGGTCCGGGTGATACCGCCAGGATCCCATTCTGCTTCAGAAGAACGATTCTGTGGCCGATCATTTTGGGCATGGCCCGGACTAATGCCTTCCGAAAGTGGCCATCCCGCGCTAGACGGATCGAGGGCGTGGTGGCTATCCGACCAATCGGTGCCTATCTCGCTGTTGTCGGAGGCACCTTGATGGTAGCGGCGGCCTTTCTACCTTGGTTCTTAGTGACGGGCCTCGGAAGCATCTCCCTCAACGGATTTCACCTCGGATACGCGTACGCTTATAGCGCCGACGGAAGCATCGCCGTCCTCCTTGGCGTGGTCACTGTTTTCATGGGTGTGTCACGACTTGTGTACCTCAAAATGTCGAACGTGTTGCAGCGATTAACGCTCATCACAGGTACAGTGGCTGGTTGGCTCGCAGTGGCCTCCGCAATCAACATCCAGCGAACCTGGGTGGACGTTGTGAATAGTTCCTCGCTGAGCAATGGATCAATCGGATACGGACTCTGGGTTTTTTCAACGGGGGCCGCGCTAGCCATTGGGGCTGGAATCGTCGTCAGTTCGCATAACTGATGTGATCGTTTGAGCCGAAGCAACACACAAATCGCACAGTTGACCTCGGACGACGGTCATGGGCAGACGGTTCGGTATTCGGGGGTCCCGGTAGCCCTGATTCGAGATTGACCATTCCGGACGTCAACCAGCGGACCAACATTCGCTCATGGTCACGGCGCTCATAATCGCGAGGTCACGTGATCCTGGACGGGTCGATCGGATCGACGGCAGAGAGGGATGCTCTCGCGGTGCCGCCGAACGCCCATCCTGGTCCGGGTGATATCGGGCACCATCATTTCTGGGCGTTGCATCTAAATGGCAGTCCTCGATTTCGGGCTCAGATACTCACATGTGGCCGCCTTCAACCTGGAACTGATTTACTAATCCTGTGGCCCCTATTTTGGGACGGCGAGTCGTATTGATCATCGTCGCTGGCGCCCTGGTGATGTCGCTGGTCGGTTGTGGCCCGACCCCATCAACCCCGTCAGCAAGTCACCTGGCGGCAGCCGTCGAGATTCGGTCGGGTGACGTACCGGGTTGGCCTGGGTTCAATGAACCAGTCCAACTCTTCCCCCAAATAGCCAGATGCATGGGGGTCCCCGATCCCGATCGGCCGGCGCCACTAGCAACTGGGCGGTCCGAAGAGTTTGGTGATGCCCTCCTCAATGTCCAGTCATACACCTTCGTTTTTGCCACTTCGTCTCAGGCCAAACGGGTTGTGTCCTTGTATCGAAATCGACGATTGCCAAGTTGTGAGGCCCAGTCCGTTAGAGCGAACTACTCACGGATGCACGTAAGGGGGGTGACGGTCAGCGTTGAATCGGCGCCTCCAGGGGTCGAAAGTGCCGTTTCATCCGACACGCTGACCACGACACTGACCGCAACAGTCCAGGAACCTGGCGCGAACGGTGACGAACAATACGTTTCCCCTCTAATGGTCTTGCGAAGTGGACGTGTCGTCACTCACCTACTCATGTCCCGCGTCTTCGACAGTGGGGCCGTTTCCAACGGCTCTCTTCGATAGGTTGTCTGTCACATTGTCGCAGCGCCTGACGAACGCCCTCGGAGACGCCGTCGCTTCGACATGAGGCTCGAAAATGCACGGCGGAACCGAATCCAACCGACCATATTCGGGGATCCCGTACGTAAGGAGCCGGGTATTTTGCGCTACTTCGGGACGTCGCCTCCAGCCTTTGCTTTGCCATCGATAGCCTTCCGCTTCCGCCAGTCTTCCCGCATCGGAACCCATCCATACTTGTAAACAAGGGCCGTAGTGGCGACAGACCCGAGAGCTCCGAAAATACCGACCAAGGCCGCAATCATTTTTCTATTGTCGCGCCCTTCTTGGGTCGTGACGAAGGTCATTCAACGAAGTCAGGCCAGGTCTGCCAGGTCGCTGGAGCACACATAATCGGGGCTATGCGCTCCGTGTGTCTTCCTCTGCGTCCGACGGGTGACTCCGGTTTCAGGTAACCGGGCCGGACGGCGGTTCGCGTGGTATTCGCGTCGCTGAGCGATAGCGGATGGGGCAGGTCGGCGGTGAGCCCGTCACCTTCGGACCAGCTCGGCGTGGCGGACGGAGCATCGCCCACCCTGGACCGGGTGATCTCGATCGGGTACTAGAGGCTCACCGCCGTGGCCCGCCAAAGGGTCTGGTCCAAGCGTTATCGTGCACTGGTGGCCGCAGCCATGAAAGCATCGCTGTCAACTTTCACCCAAGGCGTCAATGACCGGTTGGCGCAGCACGGGTGGCGAAAGCGTGCCGGTGAAATATTCACACGGGGGAACGGCGAGTTCATCGGGTGGCTTGGTCTGAACCGGGCTACAAAATACGAGCCGATTGGGATCAACCCCGTCGTGGGGATCCGATATCAGCCATTGGAACGCCAAGTTGCTCTCTTGATGGGAACCAAGCCCCATGCTTACGTTCCGCCAACCTTGTCATCTCCGGTGGGCTATCTGCGGCCTGAGGCAGCATACCTGGAGGTCAAGTTCGCTTCTGAGGAAGAGGCCGCTAGGGCAGTAAGCCAGGTTACTGACCTTGTGTCGAGATTCGGCCATCCGTTCATTGACCGAATGTCCAGCGCGACTGAGGTCTGCCGATCTCTCGAAGCGGGCGAATATCTGACCGTTCGGCAATACGCCGACTACCGACTTCCAGTGCTCTATGCACTGATGGGTGACCCGGAGGCAGCGGCTGCCGCCGTGTTGGTCCGAGTGTTGGATCGCAAAACACGCTCAGACGCTGAGGCCGACGCCTACCGGTCGTTCGCTGGCGCAGTAGACGAATGGCTGGGTACGGACATCCAGTAGGCACCTCTACCGACAGGTTCGTCGATCACAAACGACAGCGGCTCCGATAACGCATACTCGGGGATCCCGATCAGGCCTGTCGGCCGTCAGCCGGACGCTGAAATGAGGGCCTGGTTCTGACAGGAGAAATCCAGCCCGCACGATATCGACGACGGGGCGATTCGAGAGGCGCAATGGAAGGACCTACGAGAAGGAGGTCCTTCCATGTCCACCACGATGATCGTCAGCCCCACGCCGGTCCTCTACGACGAAGCCCGCCTCGCCGTGGCCGGCTTCCTGGCCCGGTATTCCGGGCCGACGAGGACGAGTTACGCCACCGACTTGCGCCAATTCTTCTCCTGGTGCGCCCAGCTGGACCTTTCGGTCTTCGCCGTCCAGCGTGGCCACGTTGAGCTGTGGGCGAGAGCCATGGAGGAAAAGGGACTATCCCGGGCCACCATCGGCCGGAGGCTGTCGACGGTGGCGGGCTTTTACCGGATCGCCGTCCTCGACGGGTTGCT
This sequence comes from uncultured Acidimicrobiaceae bacterium, assembly GCA_963848355.1. Classification (GTDB taxonomy): domain Bacteria; phylum Actinomycetota; class Acidimicrobiia; order Acidimicrobiales; family UBA8190; genus CAWKDG01. The sequence goes on along the minus strand of CAWKDG010000010.1, from coordinate 7,734 downwards.
CGAGCACTCTCCGGCCGAGCATGTCCGGCGGCCGAAGATCGACACTGATTCCGCCACCTTGGGCCTTGACCGCATGGAGCTCAGCGCCTTCGTGGCCCAGGGGGCAGCCGGGAGTCCTGTGGACCACGCCCTGGCCTGTCTGCTCGGTCTTCTCGGGCTCCGGGTGTCTGAAGCGTGCTCCATTGACGTCGAGGACCTCTCTCTCGAGCGAGGCCACCGCACGGTCACGGTCCTCGGCAAGGGGTCCAAGCTGGCCGTGATTCCCCTGCCGCCCCGAGTCGCCCGGGCGGTCGATCTGGCGGCCGGGGAACGCAGGGCGGGACCACTACTGCTCACTCGGGCCGGTAACCGGCTCAACCGCCACGCCGCCACCCGGATCGTGCGGCGCTTAGCCAAGCGGGCTGGCGTCACCAAGCACATCTCTCCGCACTCGCTGCGCCACAGCTTCATAACCGCCGCTTTGGACGCTGGGGTGCCCCTGCGCGACGTCCAGATCGCTGCCCGACACGCCGATCCGAGGACCACCACCCGTTACGACCGGGCCCGGAACAATCTGGACCGGCACGCCAGCTACATCGTCACGGCCTTTGTGGCCGGTGGAAGCTGATCCGCGCAATACCGGATGATGTAAGGAGCCCGACGAATGGCCGCCGGGCCGGGGGGTCTGCCCGGCCCGGCATGGTCGGGAACCCCGACTATCGGGCGGCCTCGGCCTCTCTACCGGGGCGGCCTCAGCCCCGTCGGCAGCGGAATGTTTGCGGATGGGTGGAGTCTCAACTCCCGGGATGCCAGGTCTCCAGTTCGGGTTGGGCAACCACCAGCGCAATCAGATCTGCTGGTCCGCTCACCCTCGTACCCGAGAGGTCGTAGTCCGTGTAGACGAGCCACGAGCGATCAGTGGGCCAGATGTTGCTTGGAGAGAACTCCACTTCCACCGAATAGTCGATGATCTCCTCCAATAGGCCAACAAAGACCCTCGGCTTTACTAACTGCCCCCCTGCCGGGGGCGAGAAGTAGAACCAGCATTGAGTCGAACCTCCATCGGCTGAGAATGCCCCAAGCACCTCGACCGTCGTTCGGAGAGAGTCCAAGTCAAGCGATCCTTCTCCAGGAGGCTGGATCGTCGCTGGCCAGCTTGAATACGAGAACCAACGAAAGCACGGAGGTACGCCTGAACCCTCCATGGGCGAAGGCACACGCTCGGCTAGATCAGACCATCTCAGACGCTTCCATCCGTTGCTGGGTTTGGTTGTAAGACCAAGGCTGACACCGGTACTGACAGCTAGCTCATCAAGATTCACAGATCCGACCATCGTGGGATCAACGAGGCCATGTTCCAACTGGTACTGCCGAACTTCCTGGTGAGTGATGTCGCTCTGTGGTTCGCGCTCGTACATCGCATTGAGAATCCAGATGTCGGCTTCCCAGCCCTTGGCGTCGAAGCCGTAATAGCCCGATGGGTCCGATCCCTCGGTTATCCGTTCGCTGAGCCACCGGACACTTTCGTGGGGATCAACGGCTCTCACATGATCCAGTTTGCCTGCTGCGACAAGCTAACTATGGAAGCGGCGCATATTTCCAGGCACAGGACCCCGCTAGGCAGTTCAACAGGGCCTCGCCTGGGCCACTCGGTAACACCCGGTCCAGGGTGGGCGATGCTCCGTCCGCCACGCCGAGCTGGTCCGAAGGTGACGGGCTCACCGCCGACCTGCCCCATCCGCTATCGCTCAGCGACGCGAATACCACGCGAACCGCCGTCCGGCCCGGTTACCTGAAACCGGAGTCACCCGTCGGACGCAGAGGAAGACACACGGAGCGCATAGCCCCGAGTATCGGGTCGCCTCACCCGGAGGGCAGTTGACCACCTCAACTGCATCAGTGGCCACGCCTATAGACGAGCAGGACTTCATTCGTTCATAGTTGATAGGTGGGACAAGTGGGGCGATTCTCTCTGGGTGTCATCGTGGCCGGAGTGGCGGTGATATGTGCCTTTGTAGCGATGGCGATCACGTTATTTGTCATCATTTCACTGGGGCACTTCTGGATCCTCGGACAAGCTTGCTCAGTCTCACCTTCGGTCTGGCAGGTCTGCTCCTCACAAAGTCCTTGGATATGGGCGATCCCAGGTGCGGGTGCCATCGGAGCGGCAGCCGGTGCCATTGGGGCGTCCCTCATCTGGCAGAACCGGGTCCGCCCGCCCGTGCCGACCATTTTCGACTGAGGTAGGCGGTATCCAGGAGTATTGGATGGTCAAACTCGTTCTTCTGTTGTGCGACATGATGTTGGAGTGGATCGATCCGAAGCCCTCATCGCATCAATGAGCGACGACTGGTCCGCACGCCGTACTGCGGCGGCGAGGATACTGGCAGAATCGATTGACAATGAGACAAGGCCAGTCTTGCTGCGGCTCTTGTTGGACCACGCCGACACTGCTGTTGTTCAGGCTGCAGCCGAGGCACTATTGGCACGATGCGACGACTTGGGTATCAACGTATTCTGTACCGCCTACGCCCAGGCCGATGATGATCTCGGGGACCATCTGAATGACTCGCTTCTGACTATCCGACGGCAGCCGGAAAACCTCAGCCTCATGCGCGAAGCTGCCCGAAGCGGTATGCCGGGAGCTAGACGGGCGCTCCTTTGGCTGAGGATTGAGCCGTAAGCGTGCCTTTGGCCAGCTTAGAGATGCCATGACCCGATCCCGAGGTGGCCGGGATCCGCACCGGATCCCTATTCCCGTACGGTCTGGCCGACCCGGCCCATGCGACCTTCGACCCCACGGATTGGCACTTTCTGGTCGGTGACACCGACGAGGCCCAAGAACGCTCTACCGTTGGGCTAGATGGAAAAGAGACGTCCGTGTGGACACCCCGACAAGGAGCTTGAGGGCGTCCACCTTCGTTGCTCACAGCCGCTCTGCGAGCGCCCACCGGTTGAATGTCTTGTCTACCTCGGCTCGGAATCGGCGATCGTTTAGGTGTGCGGGTCGAGCTAGATGCAGTCAACATCAAGTCGAAATACGCTCGGACCAATTGTCAACGATGAAGGACTCAGCCCGGATGAGGTGTGGCACAGGCCCGCTGATCTCCGTGTGATCCTCGACTGGTATCACGACCGAGGCCGGGATCTGCTCGCTTGACTCATCTCGATCGCCCAGCCAACCGTGCGGTGAGTAGCGCATAGCACCCGGACCCGGATGGCTGCGGAACGAGCCAAACCGACGACACAGCACACGGATCCACCTTCGATCGAAAGGCGCCTTGTGTTCGCAGGCCGATCGGTATCGCTCACGTACAGGCCGGTGCGAGATCGAGATCATAGGCACCGTCGATCCCGCTTCCTTCCTCACGCCGGTGACGAATGCCTCGCCAGTTGCGCCAGGGGCCTGCGGGGCCCGTCGCTGCCGAAGGGGAGCCAGTGGGCGGCATCGGGAGCCTCTCCGGGCGCCAGGGCGGCCGTGGCCACCGGTACCGTTGGGTGGGCCAGCACGCGACGGGCCTCCCGTTCCCGGCGTGGTGAGGGGAAGGTGAACAGCACCCAGTTCGGGTGGCCGGCAGCGGCGGCCAGCCCCGCATAGCCGGGCAGCTTGGCGGCTAGGCGCTCGAGGGTTTCGGTGCCGTTGTCGTACTCGAGCAGGAAGGGCAGAGCGATCAGGCCGTCGACCCAGCGGCCGTAGCCGTCGGGACGGACGACCTCGCCCCACTCCCGGCTGCAGCGCCGCTCGGACCACCACTGCTCCAGCCGGCAACCGGGGCGTGTGCGGGCCGAGCGGAGGAGGGCGGTGAAGAACCCGTTGATGCCCACCAGGTGGGCCAGGCGCTGGCTCGAGGCCAGGTTGGAGAGGAGACCTTTACGCCAGTCGAGGTCGGCTGTCTCGATGCCACGTTCGGCCGCCACCAGGGCGGCGCCGATCGGTCCGAGCACCCAGTGATAGGGAGCCGAGGCCGATCGGTAGCGGGGTCGGAAGCGGTCGACCATGGCCAGGGCGTGGAGCTCGCCCAGTCTCGTCGAAGCCCGTCGGTGTCCGGTGAAGCCGACGTCTGCTACCTGGGACGTGGTCAGCACCCTGTGCTCGTAGAGGAGTCGACAGATGGCTCTGTCCCGATCAGTCACTCGTCCGAGGACACCGAGGAGCCGCTGCTCGACGTCGCCATGACGAGACGCCTGTGGCCCATTTCTCGTTGATTCGAACTTCTTCACCACCCTCCCTACTAAGTCGGCCTTTTCGTTCGAGCCCCCTGTCGGCCCGTGACCTGGCTCAACGTCTCGGTCTGAGGGGTCCGTTACAAGTCGGATCCCTCCGTGGAGCCCCCCACGGATCCCCGATTGGATCCCCTAAAGGACTCCTGGCTCCATCTCCCTCAGCGCCCGGACAAGCAACGTCGGCTTCAGCTTCTGTGGCAGTGACTGGATCGCCAGGGGCGACGGCCGCCTCTCGAACACCGCTGAGGTCGGCCTCGCATTTCGAGAATGGGGGGTGGCGGTCGTTTATTGGACAAACGCGCCCCTGAGCCGCTCCGGCCTTTCGCGGCCATACCTACTCGGAGAAGGCGCCCGGGGCGCCGTGTCGCCGTCATGGGCGGCTCAGGAAGCCGACGTGACTCGTGAAAGATCCGGGTGCGTACAGCGCCCGGGTGGAGTCGGCGCCGCCGAGGGCCGTGACAGAATTTCGTACGAGGGGGCCACGGGGCCACAGCACGCCGGAGGTTCCCTCACACGTCCCTCATATGGAGGGTCTGGTCTTGTCCCTCACGACTCCCTACGCGGACACCGAGCGGTGAGGAAGTAGTCGGGGAGGTGAAGCCCATTGGCCGCAGCTCAAGGCTCCCTCACGACGACCATCGACCGATCGGTGTTCGCAGCCGGCCCGTGGGGGGACCAGGTCTCGAGGGCCTCGTTGGAAGCGCACTCCCTCACGGACATGTGGCGGTGAGGGAATAGATGACGGCGAGGGATGTCGGACCGCAGCTTTGCCGGCGTGTCCAAGGACGGTACGCCGGGGGGTGTTCTTTAGTGACGCCTTTCCGGTCGTGGGCCGCCCATGACTACCGCTGTGCCTTTGTTCGTCATCAACGCCGACCGGCGGCCGAAGCCGTCTGGTCGTCCATGCGGCGCGCCACGTACCCATGGAGGCGGACGCCCGGGCCCGGGCCGTGGCCGCCTTGACCGCCCTGTTCATCCCCCATGTCCGCCACGAACGGGCGGGGCCCGCCGGAGGACTTGACTCCGGGGCACGGTCGAGGCCTCATCTCATTCCATCGCTCCGTAACCAGAGGAGAAAGTTATGACTGAGCCCGCCACCACGAAACGACGCCGAGGAGGGGGTCCGAAACCTCCGGCCACCGGCGGCACCCGGGTGGCCATCGTCACCCGGATCTCCACCGACGAGGTCAACCAGCCCTACTCCTTGGAAGCCCAATCGAAGGGCCTGGAGGCCTTCGTGGCCTCCCAGCCGGGACAGACCATCACCCACCGTTTCGTGGACCAGGCCTCGGGGGCCACCTTGGAACGCCCGGGTCTCCCGGCGGCCCTGGCCGCGGCCAAGGCCGGCGAGTTCGACGTGCTTCTCGTCTACCGCATCGACCGGCTGACCCGCTCCATCGTGGGCCTCATGACCATCGTCTCCGAGCTCGACGCCGCCGGGGTGGCCCTGCGCTCGGCCACCGAAGCCATCGACACCCAGGGACCCGTCGGGCGCATGCTGCTTCAGCTTCTTGGGATCTTCGCCGAGTTCGAGCGGGGACTGCTCATCGACCGCATCACCAAGGGCTTCGAGAGAAAGGCGGCCCACGGCGAATGGCTCGGTGGTCCCGGTCCTTACGGCTACCACCTCGACTCGGCCACCAAGACCCTCGTGCCCGAGCCATCTGAGGCGGCCATCGTCGGTGCCGTCTTCGCCCGGTATGTTGAGGAACGGATGGGGGCAGCGTCACTGGCCCATTGGCTGAACGACTCCGGGCACCGGGCGCGCCACGACCGACTGTGGACCAACCAGACAGTGTTGCGGGTGTTGCGCAACCCGGTCTACCTCGGCAAGATCGCCCACGGCGACGACCTCCACGACGGCAAGCACGAGGCCATCGTCGACGACGGCCTGTTCGCCCGGGCCCAGAAGCTACTGGATGAGAGAGCGGCGGCCTCGGTCACCGTCCGCCCCTCCACCTCGCCCTACCTCCTGAGCGGCAAGCTGCGCTGCCAGGTCTGCGGCGGTGCCTACGTGGGCACCGGGGCCCACGGCCGCAGCGGCTTCTACCGCTACTACGTGTGCCGGACACGCCAGAAACCAGCCGCAGCGGCTGTTCGTCGCAGCACCTCCCGGCCGATGACCTGGAAGGGGCCATCACCGAGGCTCTCGTCTCCACCTACGGCGACTACGAGCTGCTGGCCCAGGCCGCCCGTGAAGCCTATGCCCATGCCCGCCACGAACAGCCTCGCCTGGAGGCCGAACTGGCCGGCACCGAGAGCCAACTGCGGGACACCTCGGCCGCCATCGACCGCTACCTGCGGGCCTTCGAGGTCGGCACCATGTCCGACACCCTGTGCGCCCCCCGCATCGTCGAGCTGTCGCAACGTCGCACAGAACTCACGGCGCGGCGTAACGAACTCTCCGTCCAGGTGCGAGCTTCTGCGCCGCAGCTGCCGAGCGCCTCTCAGCTACGTGTCACGAGCGAGCAACTCCGACGGGCGATGAACGACGGCAGTCCCGACGTCGTCAAGCGACTCATCGACGAACTCGTCGACCGCATCGACATCAGCCACGACAAGCCGGCGCAGCCCTACTTCCGGGTCCCGGACGGAAAGCGGCCCGGACCGTGACTGGCCCGGGCCTGTGGGACACCGGTTCGTACGGGCCCACAACACGTGGAGGTGAGCGGACTCGAACCGCCGACTTCTACGTTGCGAACGGCCGGGGCCAATTTCTGGACAGCGACAATTCGAATCAGTCCTGGACACGGGCACTTTTGAGCGACCCCTCGCGACCCTCGTGACCACCATTTCCCATTCCTTCGCGCACGGATCGCGCACGACATGGCTACAATATTGAGTACTATGTAGCCACAACGGGAGGAACAATGGAAGTCGGCATTCGAGATCTTCGCAACCATCTGAGCAAATACATCGCGGAGTCGCCCGAGGCGACGAACTCGTGGTGACCGACCATGGACAGGCGGTCGCCCGGATTCTGCCCCTAGCGGTCCCCCGCCCGATCGATCGGTTGGTCGCGGAAGGCTTGGTGAGTCCATCATCGGGTGGACCAGATCGAGGCCCCTTCGGAGGATCAAAACGAGTGAGCCCATCAGCGGACTTGTCGCCGAACAGCGGCGGTGATTGCCTACTTCGACACCTCGTCAGTCGTCGCCCTGCTGATCGAAGAGCCAGGTTCGGAAACGGCTGGGCGTTTGTGGGACGAAGCTGACCGCCTAGTGAGTATCCGCCTCTTGTACGCCGAGGGACACGCTGCATTGGCTCAGGCAGCACGAGGACGCCGACTCGACCAACGTCAACTGGGGCGGGCCTTGACTGAGCTGCTGAGTCTATACGGCCAACTCGATCTTGTCGAGGTCACTGATTCCTCGTTCGCCAGGCAGGGCATCTGGCCGAGACACACGCCCTCGCGGATATGACGCTCTCCATCTCGCCGCCGCCGACTTCGTCACAGACACCGAACTTGTGTTTGTTTCAGGAGACGCCAGCCTGTGTCAGGCGGCTGCCGATCTGGGAATACAGGTGGCG
>CAWKDG010000009.1:0-9172 GCA_963848355.1 uncultured Acidimicrobiaceae bacterium | reverse complement strand
AATCTCACCTGCGAACTCCCAGCGCCACGAAGGCACATCACTCCGAACCCAGCACCGACAGGCGATGACGCGCTCTCGGTGGCTGTCACTGCCGCACTCATCTGTTGAACGGGCTCCTGGTAGGGGGCGAAGGCGAACCAGTGGAGGTTGCCCGTGGGGACGATCACATAGGTGTCGTTCTCGTACGTGAATGTCGCACCAGAGTCAGGGGCGGACTGCCACCCAGAATAGGGATTGTGAAAGTTGTCAGAGAAGACCACCGTTCCCTCGTCCGCGGTCAAGACACCCCCGTGCCCCGGCGCGGAGCCGATGTTCAGTCCGATTCCGATCCCGATGGCAACGAGGACGGCGACGATGCCCACGAAGGATCCGACCACCCAGGCGGTCCGGTGTTTGGAGCCAGAATGAGCCGTGATCGGCATGTGCGTTGATCCGGACGGAGGCCAATCAGGTGTCCAGTATGGGGTGGGTTGAAACGACGGATGCAGATGGGGCGGATACCACTTTCCGTCCGAGGCGATCCACCAACCCGGTCCTTGTGAGAAGTCGCTCATCCCCCGCTCCTTGGCAGGACGAATTTCCTGGGTGATCGACATGTCGGTGCGTAGCCTTTACCACGACGAGGAAAAATCAGTGCGCAGGGTGGTGGAGGGCCTCGTCAGATCTCGATGAGGTACCCATCCGGGTCGGTGACGTAGGCGTAGGGGACGCCGGGGGCGTGTTCACCCTTGTCGTGCAAAGCGCCGCCGGCCGCAATGACAAGGGCGATGCAGTCGTCCAGCTGCCCCCGGTCCTTCACGGTGATGCCGAAGTGTTCGCAGCCGCCCAGAATGCCGACTCGGCTCTTCTCCTCATCGGTGACGGCAAGATGCAGCGCCAGGTCGTCGTGGTTGTTCGGCGAATGAAGGAACAGGATAAATTCGTCTCGAAAGCCGATTTCCATGCCGAAGACAGTCTTGTAGAAGGAGACCGAGCGATCGTGGTCGGCCACCATCAGGTGGATGTGCCTGATTCCGCGGGTCTCAACAGCCATCGCACCACCTTCGCCCTTGGCGTCGACGTCGGGAATTTAGCATTTTCACGATTCTGGGATCCTCGGCACGATCGACCACTCTTCACCTCTTTCGCGCAGAAGCCGGATCCAGCGGTTGTCGGATGTGCTCCCGTTCACAGGATGCAGCGTCGAATCCGAGTGCTGGCAGCGCGCTCCGTAGGTGCAGAGCGCGAGATTGGCTGCGTCCAACAGTTCCCACTCGCTGGAGCTGAATCTCCGGCCTCGCGCTTGTTCGTAGTCATCGACGAACGAGCGCATCTCTCCCAACGAGGGAAGTGGATCGGGTTCACCCCTGCTCCAGTCCACTGTGAATTGCGCGGCCGTATTGCCGACGACTACCGCCTCCGGGGCGACGAAGACCGAATCCCAATCGTAGATCGCCACCACGCGCCTCCCGGCGAACCCGAGGTTCTCCACTCGCCAGTCGAAGTGACCCACCACGACGTCGTCACCGACCGCCTGCAGTCGTTGGCGCGCTGTCATGGCAAGGTCATCGATCCATTCGGCGCCATCGGCGGAGGCGTCGAAGTCGAGGCGGACATCGTGCGGCTCGGGCCAGAGGGGCGCATCGAGTGGCCGGAGAATCAAGGGTGCTCCTAGTGCCTCGATCCCCGAGATGTCGGTTGTCGCCCCTATGAATGCGTGAAGGGCTACGGCAATCGCCTTTCGTACGGACCGGTGCCCGGCATCAGCGGACTGACCGCTGAGCATCTCCTCGGCCGTGGCGATCCCCTTCCCGAGCGGACAGGGATCCATAAGGGGCCGCGGCGCCGGAAGCCCGGCATCGGCGAGAAGCGCCTGAACGCGCTGCACCGCCATCAGGCGCTCGAGACTCACGTTCCAGCGATGGACCTTCACTACGATCTCGGACCCGTCGACGAGCGTCAGACCGGCGACCACTCCTACTCCTGGCCGGTAGAAGAGAGCGTGATCGACCGCTACGAATCGCTCGGCGACGAGCTCCTCGATGCGCAGCGCGATGGAGTCAGGATCCCGCGTGTCGAAGATGGCATGCTCGACCCCGGGCTCCCAGGCGTGGGAGGACCGACGGATCAGCCCGGCCAGGGTGTCCATGACTGCGGGCTTCGACCCGACCCCGTGCCGTCGGCCACCGGGTCAACGCCTTCCGAATGAGTCGAAGGCCGCCAGGGCGGCGCCTCGAGCGCCGGCCATGTCGAGATCGGGAATGACTGCGAAGGTGGCCGACTCGAGCTGCTCCTCGCGCAGCGACGTATTCATTCGGACGCGTTCGACGAACCATTCTCTGAACTTGGGGGAAGCCTCAACGACTCCTCCACCGACGAAGTAGGCGCTCGCATCGATAAAGTTGCTGGCGATCGTGAAAAGTCGACCCAGCGCCGTCGCCTGCTGGGCGAAGATGGCGAGGGCCAGCGGATCTTCGGCGTCTGCCAGGGATCGGACGAGCTTTGCCGCGTGGCCCATGGACCCCGCTGTTGCCAGCTCATGGTCGGGGAAGCGCGTCAGCCAGTAGGGAAGCAGATTTCTCTCGATCCCTGTCAGAGAGGCCACGCTCTCGGCATCGGCGACGAAGCCGCACTGGCAGTGAGGAACGGGCTGCCCTTCGGCGAGAAGACCCTCCATGGGGATGTGGACGTGGCCGAGCTCGCCGGCCATTCCTGCCGCCCCGTGGATCACGCGCCCGGCCTCGACGACCCCGCCCCCAAGTCCTGTTCCCACGATTGCGGAGACCGAAGAGTGCAGTGCGGCGGCGCGTCCAAAGTGTGCGTGGTGAGCGTAGAGGGCGGCGGCGTTGCCATCGTTGTTGTAGATCACGGGTACGCCGAGGTGACGCTCCAGAACGCCGCGAAAATCGAAGCCGTGCCAGGCTGCCTCCGAGAAATTGGTCGCTCCTTTCGAGGAAATCACGCCATCGGCACTGGCTGGACCTGGCGTTCCCAGACCGACGGCGCGTACCGAATCCCTGGCTACGTCTGTGAGGACGAGGACGTTCTCGAGAGCCTCGACCAGTGCACCGACCGCCACGTCCGGTCCCTCTCGGACCCGGCTCGGGCTCTCGACCAGCCTGTCCACCAGGAAGCGACCCGAGTCATTCAGAACCGTCGCACTGTTGGACGTGCCGCCGTTGTCGAGGCCGACGATGACCCATGAGTTGGAAGTCAAGAGGTTGCTCCGCAGCCAGGTTTTCGCTGAGACTAGCAACCTATGGGCGAGTGCTCTGGAGCCCCCTCGTGAGCACAGGTGAAGGGTGACGTCACATGACGACCGGTGGCGGTTACCATCGCCTTGGCGAAGTGTTGGGGGCGTCGAAGGAGCGGCCGTGACCCGTTCCTCTGGATGAGGCGAATTCATAGGGTGCGCCGCCGCCACCACCTGGCCCTGGTCATGTCCCACCGCTGGCCCCGGTGGAGGATGGGCCCGACGATGGCCCTGGCTCTCGTCCTCTCGTCCTGCGCCGCGCTGGTGGCGGCAACGCCGGTGCCGGCCGCGGCGAGACGGCCTTCTGTCCCGACGAGGGCCCGACCGGTCCGCACCGGGGGACGGCACGGATCGGTGGTCGCCTATCAGTACAGCGCCCGACCTGCCGCCGCGTCTTCCGGCCAGCCGACGGAGGCCCAGGTCAGTGGACTGCTCTCGTCCCCCGGCGGACCCGATCTCTTCGACCACCTGCGACGTGTGGTCACGCTCCACGGGGTCGATGCCGTCTACAAGCGGGCCCCCTTCGAGCTGTATCCCGATCCGGGGCATCCCTGGAATTTCGGCCCGGCTGACGCCGCCCGGATCGCCAAGCTGGGCTTCAACGTTGTTCGCCTGGGCATCGAATGGGAGGGCCTCGAACCGGGATCCGGATCAGCGAACTCTCCGTCCATCTGCAGCCCCGGGTCACCGGGAAATCCGCACCAGTTCAAGGCCTCGGTCGCTCGCCGCTACCTGGCCAATGTCGCCAAGACGGTCAACCTTCTCGGTCGAGACGGCGTCTACACACTCCTCGACATGCACCAGGACGTGTACAGCCACCTCTTTCTCGGGGAGGGAGCGCCCAACTGGGCGGTCTGCACTGATGGCAAGCCCATTGTTCCCGTCGGCGGGCGGTGGTCGCAGAACTATAGAAACCCGACACTCGACATCGCCGAGCAACACTTCTGGGCCAACGACGTGGTCGGAAATCTCCAGGGGCAGTTCGACCTGGTCTGGAGCACGGTCGCCCGTTACTTCAGTAACAACCCGTGGATCCTCGGCTACGACCCCTACAACGAGCCCTTCTCGGTCGAGGTCACGCAGACTCAGCGGGCGGCGTTCGCCAGCGCCCTGGAGTGCTTCTACACGGGGACGGCCCACCCGCCGACCATGCCAGGGACGGAGAGAAAAGTGTCATGCCCGGCGACGGACCCGTCCTCAGGGCTCATCCCGACAATCGAAGCAGCCGATCCTCACCATCTGATCTTCATCGAGCCGGACATCTACACCGACCACGGCTTCTCTGCCCTCTTCCTGCCGATGAGCTTTCCCCACCTCGTGTACAACTTTCACGTCTATTGCCCTCAACGTTCTCTCGTCACCGGCAATCCCACCAACCTGAGCGCGTGCGAGAGGCACGAACTGACGTCGATCCTGAACAACGAGAAGGAGCGTGCCCCGCTCTCATCGGTGCGACAACCAGGTGGCCCTGCGTGGTTCATGAGTGAATTCGGCGCCACCACCAACTCGGCTCTGGTGGCGGCACTGACCAAGGAAGCAGACACGTTCGGCGTCGGCTGGAGCTATTACTCCTGGAAGTACTACAAGGATCCGACGGGGAGCACATCCGAGGCCCTGGTGACCGCATCCGGCGCCTACTCACCGATCGTCGGCGCGCTCTCCCGCACGTATCCGCAGGCGATCGCCGGCACTCCGACGTCCGTGAATTTCGACCCTCAGACCGGCACCTTCCACATGACCTATGTCCCGAAGTACACGAGAGCGCCGACGACGATCTTCATCGCCCAGAGCATCCACTACCCCCGCGGATGGTGCGCTGCCGTCACGGGGGGCAGGATCGTATCGGCACCGGGGGCGGCTCACCTCTTGGTCGCGCCTGTGGACCACTCGACTCGGGTGGCGGTCACGGTGACCGCCGGCCTCTGTCCTCCGGCAGGGTGACGGTCGCGGCCCCCTCCGGTCCTTCATTACAACCCAACCCTGAATGAACCCCCCAATGAGCCACTGATGCGCCAGGGAAAAGCGCGCCGATCGACCATCGTTTCCTACCAGATGATTTAGGCTCAGACCATGGACGTGCTGGTCGTCGTGGGAACCGACGAAGTACCGGACCAGCTCATCGAGCGCGCCCGCCACGTCGTTCGTATGCCAGAGAAGGGACTCGGCCCTACCACCGTGGCCGAGGTCCGCTCCCGTATCCCGAGAGACGTCGGTGTCGTCGGGCCCGACGGGTCTCCGACGGCGCTGGCGGCGGCCGTGGGACTCCATTCGGCCGGCCTACCTGTCACGTTCTATGCCGATCACGCCGGCGGCGTGGTACCGAACGGTGTGCGTTTGCTTCCGTTGACGGACTCGGGCCCGCCGATGGAGGTCTCCCACTCCCTGCTCGATCTCGTCGGTGACACACCGCTGGTCCGGCTCGACCGCGTCGGTCGCGACCTGTCGTGCCATCTGTTGGCCAAGTTGGAGTTCCTCAATCCGGGCGGCAGCGTCAAGGATCGGCCGGCCCTCGCCATGATCGAGGCCGCTGAGAAGGCCGGGCTCCTCCATGCCGGCGGCACGATCGTGGAACCGACGTCAGGCAATACCGGAGTCGGCCTCGCCATCGTGGCCGCCCGCAAGGGTTACCACTGTGTGTTCGTGATGCCCGACAAGATCGCCCCGGAGAAGATCGACTTACTACGCGCCTACGGAGCCGAGGTGGTGGTCTGTCCCACGACGGTGGCGCCCGATCACCACGATTCCTACTATTCGGTCTCCGATCGGCTGGCCACCGAGATACCCGGGGCCTTCAAGCCCAATCAATACGGGAATCCCGACAATCCTCGCGCCCATGAGGCCACGACGGGCCCTGAGATATGGCGCCAGACGGCGGGGCGCGTCACACACTTCGTGGCCGGTATCGGCACCGGGGGAACGATCACCGGCGTGGGGCGGTTCCTGAAGGCTCAGAACCCGGGCGTTCAGATCGTCGGCGCCGACCCTGAGGGCTCGGTGTACTCCGGTGGGAGCGGGCGCCCCTATCTGGTGGAAGGGATCGGAGAGGACTTCTGGCCCGACACCTACGATCAAAGCGTCGTCGACTCCGTCGTCATGGTGAGCGACCGGGACTCGTTTCTCACCGCTCGCCGCGTGACGCGCGAAGAAGGGATCCTGGTGGGCGGGTCGACGGGGACGGCCGTGTGGGCCGCCCTCCAGGTGTCACGGCCGCTCGGACCCGACGACGTCGTCGTCGTTCTCATTCCCGATTCGGGGCGCGGCTACCTGTCGAAGCTGTACAACGACGGTTGGATGGCCGACTTCGGTTTCCTGCGCTCCGGCGGTCAATCGGTGGGCGAGGTGATCTCCAACAAGGGTGGCGATCTCCCACCCCTCATTCACGTGCATCCCGATGACTCCGTCCGAGACGTCATCGCCATCCTGCGGGAGTTCGGGGTGTCGCAGGTCCCGGTGCTCAAGGTCGAGCCGCCGGTGGTGGCCGCCGAGGTTCTCGGTTCGGTGCAGGATCGTGATCTCCTCGAAGCCGCCTTCCAGGATCACGACCTCCTCACACGGCCGGTGAGCGAGGTCATCGGACCACCCCTCCCCACCATCGGTGTGGGTGAACCGGTGGAGATGGCCGTGTCACGCATGGAGAAGTTCGGCGCCGTCCTCGTGTTCGACGCCGGACACCCGGTGGGCATCCTGACGCGGTCGGATGTCCTCGGTGCCCTTGTCGGACGCTCGGCCCCCTAGACGCGACGGTAGGACGACCATGGACAGCTCTTCGCCGAGCCACCGGTTCGAGACCCGCGCCATCCACGCCGGTCAGGACCCTGACCCCGTGACCGGGTCGGTGGTGCCTGCCGTCCACGTGGCCACCACGTTTCGCCAACGCACGGTGGCGGGTGAACAGAGATACGAGTACGCCCGATCGGGGAATCCGACCCGGTCCTCTCTGGAAGAGCAGATGGCGTCCTTGGAGGATTCCCGCGTGGCCTACGCGTTCGCCAGCGGCCTGGCCGCCGAAGATGCGGTCTTGCGCGCCCTGCTGCAACCGGGTGATCACGTCATTCTGCCCCTCGACGCCTACGGTGGAACCTTCCGGCTGGTCGACAGCGTCCACCAGCCGGCCGGCATCCACTACTCCACCACTGACATCGGTGACCGGGACAGTCTCGATGCCAGTCTGGCGCGACGCCACCCGACTGGTGTGGGTCGAGACCCCGAGCAACCCGTCGCTGTCGATCATCGATATCGAGGCGACTGCCGCCTACACGCACGCCCGAGGAGCCACCTTGGTCGTGGACAACACCTTCGCCACCCCCTATCTGCAGAACCCGCTGGCGCTCGGTGCCGACGTCGTCGTGCACTCGACGACGAAATACCTCGGCGGCCACTCGGACGCCGTCGGGGGCCTCGTGGCCCTGGACGACCCCGCCGTCGCCGACCGGATCGCCTTCCTGCAGAACGCCGCCGGCGCTGTGCCCGGTCCGTGGGACTGCTACCTGATCCAACGGGGAGTGAAAACCCTGGCGCTGCGTATGGAACGTCATTGCACCAACGCGCAAGCGGTGGCCGACTTCCTGGAGTCCCACGACCTGGTGGAGACCACCTACTACCCCGGTCTCGCCTCGCATCCCGGCCATGGCACGGCCAAGCAGCAGATGCGGGGGTTCGGCGGGATCGTCTCGTTCCGTGCATGCCGGAGGGGAAGCCGAGGCCCTGGCGATGGTCGCCCGCACCACGCGTCTTCACCCTGGCCGAATCATTGGGAGCCGTCGAGTCGCTCATCGAACACCCGGGACGGATGACGCACGCCGTCCTGGCCCACTCGCCTCTGGCCGTCGATCCCCGGCTCGTCCGTCTGTCCGTCGGGATCGAGAACGTCGACGATCTCGTGGCCGACCTGGCTCAGGCCCTGGACGGTTGACCGCGCCGGCGGGGGAGTCCGCTGGCGGGTCCGGGTCGCTGCACCACCGGCCGGCGGACTTCGACATCGATCGGCGCCGGCTACAGCCAGGTCCGGCGGGCCGACCCCCGACTGACGGCGGCGATCGCCGATGCCCTCGGACCGGTCCGGCGCATTCTGAACGTCGGTGCCGGGGCCGGGTCCTACGAGCCCGACATGGGTGAAGTCGTGGCGGCCGAGCCATCGTCGATCATGCTCGGACAGCATCGCGGCAGATGCCGCGTCCAGGCGGCGGCCGAGGCGCTGCCCGTTCGGCGCCGCCACCTTCGACGCCGCCATGGCCACCTTGACGGTGCATCATTGGTCCGACCTTCGCCGGGGTATCGAGGAGATGCGGCGTGTCTCGCGGCGCCAGGTGGTGTTCACCTGGGACCCCGACCACGAGCGCGAGCTCTGGCTGCACTCGGAGTATGTACCGGAGATGGCGGCCTTCGAACGGTCTCGCTTTCCCGCCCTCGCCCGGGTCGTCGACCTGCTCGATGCCCATCGGTCGTGCCGTTCGGCATTCCCCACGACTTCACTGACGGCTTCCAGCACGCCTTCTGGCGACGTCCGGAGGCTTTTCTCGATCCCCGGATACGGGCCGCCAGCTCGCTGTTCGCCGTCCTCCCGCCCGGCGTCGGTCGATCCGGCCCTCGAGCGGCTCCGCGACCGATCTGGATCTCGGGGGCCTGGGCGCAACGTCACGCGATCTCCTGGCCAGTGACGTCGTCGACTACGGATACCGGCTCGTGATCGCCGGGGAGGATCTCCTCGACGACGTCGACGTGATCGATGCGTCGGGCTCCGTCGTCATCGGAGCGTCCGGGCCGAGCCATCCGGGCCTGCGCCGCGCAGGCTGCTGTCCCGGAGAGGGGCTACCCGGGACAGCGCCCGCCTGCTGGCTGGCGTCCACCCCTGCACTCGTCGGGGGAATGAGGAGCGTCGCCACTACGGCAGTGTAATCGGGCCCGAGCGAAAAGCAACTAAATCTATAGAATTACTAGTTC
>CAWKDG010000008.1:0-4799 GCA_963848355.1 uncultured Acidimicrobiaceae bacterium | reverse complement strand
CGGCAGGGGCGTGTCCCGGTCAAGCGTGTGGCCTGGATGGCCGGATCAGCGGTGGTCCTCTTCGCCCTCCCCGCCCTGTTCGACCACGGCGCGCTGGTGACCTCGCTGCGCTACTACGAGCGCCGGCCGGACGAGATCGGGAGCATTCCCGCCGGCTTGTCCACGCTGATCGATTGGCACAGCACCGTCCTGGTGCACAGCTTCCACAGCGTGAATGCCGTGAACGGCGCGTGGCGCCCGATCTCCGTCGTCCTCGAGATCCTGGCCGTCGGCGGATGTCTGTGGATCTGGTGGGCCCAGTTCCGGGAGCGCATCCCGTTCGAAGCCGCCTGCCTGGCCACCTTGACGATGGCCGTCCTCGGTTCGAAGGTGGTGTCGGCCCAGTACCTCATGTGGCTGATGCCTCTCTGGGCCCTGTATCCGTTCCGGCCTTTGTGGCTGCTCGGCGCTCTGGCCAACGTGGCCATCTTCCCCTACGAGGTGTCGGCGCAGAGCTTCACCTTCGTGCCGACGCACATCTTCGACACCACCGTGACCCTTGCCTTCCTGGCACGGGATCTCCTCATCGCCTGGGGGACGTGGAGATGGCTGCGGTCCGTCTGGATCGACCGGAAATCGTCCACAGAGGTCGTCGTCCGGGGCCCGTGACGCCACACGAGCGCTGGTCCCCCCGGGTCAGGGCAAGAGGAGGTGGACGGGACTCCCCGAGAGCGACGCCGCCCACGTCGTGCGGTCACTGACGTTGCCGCTGGTGGCGATGTACTGGATCTTCCACCAGCCTCCGTCACTGGCGGCGTAGTCGGCCGGGATGTCAAAGGCCAGGACCAGGTGGCGGTCGTTGAACAGTGAATCGCTCGATTCGCCGGGGGGTGGGGTGAGGGTCTGGCTCACGTCCAGCATGTTGGTCCAGCCGCCCAGGTGCTGTGAAGGCGCCGTTCGGGCCGATATCCTCCGCACAATCGGGCGGTGGCGCGCTCGGTGCCGGTGGCGGGAGAACTCCCGGACAGTCGTCGGTGGTCTCCCACAAGAAATTCACCGGCGTGGCGGGCGTGTCCGGATCGATGAGCTCGACGTAGAGGTCGCCCTCGCCGGGGTCGAAGAGATTCACCTCGAGCACGTGGCCGGCGTACGACTGGTCGATCTGGGCCAGGTAGAAGGCACCCTGGTTCCCCGACTGGTTGACGTAGACGCCCAGAGCGTTGACGCCCTGGACGACCGGGCACGTGGGGGAGTACCAGGCGTCGGTGGTGATGGTCGAGCACCGGGTCCACGGACCGGCCAGGTTCGGCTCGGTCGGTGGGATGGTCCCCGGCCCTTCGTAGACCCGCAGGGCATAGACGTTGGAGCCGTCGCTGTTCTGCATGGGTGTGAACGTCTGCGGGGTGGAGACGTCGAGCCGGTAGTCACCGTCGTTGGAACCGGCGGGGATGGTGAAGAGCGTCGCCCACAGGCCGCAGGTGGTCTGGTCGCCGCTGGCGGCCACGTACTGGTTCGTCGTCCCGGCGATGATCGGCGGTGCCGACGTCGGTCCCACGACGAGGCCGGGCACGGCGACGTCCTGGCCGGGGTTGAGCGGCACCGGCGAGTAGGTGAGGTCGTAGGCGGTGGTGACGTTGGACGTGGGTCCGCCGTTGTTCGAATCGGGGCTGTCGACAGCACCGCTGCCGGTGCAGGCCGAGATCTCGAAGGCGGGGTCGAAGGCCTCCACCGTGATCGGGTCGGTCGTCACCCCCGTGGCCGATGGTGGGGTGACGATGTCGTAGGAGTAGCCCCCCGCGTAGGCGTAGCCCGAGCCGTTGTTGCCGTTGTACTCGAAGTTGTCGGTGGCGTCAGGATCCTGGGGCGTGGGGGTGGCCGAGCAGAGCCACGTGGACCCGGTGTAGGTGGCGTCGAAGGCGCTCAGGTACTCGTCGCCGTTCTCCTTGGAGGTGCAGTAGCCGCTGGCGGCCGCCCAGATCCCGGTCGGAGCGGCGGCGGCGCCGCTCGACGCCAGCGGCAGATTGCCGGTTCCGAACGAGTTCTCGGCGCTGCCGAGGGGCACCGGCGGTTGGAACTCGGCGATCGACGTTCTCGTCTCCTTGATCGAGTCGAGGCCGAAGACCTTGGCGAAGAAGGTGGGAATGTCGGGATCGGTAATGGTGACCTGGAGTTCGTGCGGCTCGAGCACGCCATTCTGGTACACCTCGCTGACGTTGACGTTGCTGGTGTACCCGTTGCTGGCGGCGACGGACTTGGCGACGTCGGCTGCTCCTCCCGGACCGGAAAAGTCCCCCGGCATGAAGACGACGCCGGCCAAGGCGGCGGAATCGGCTGCACGCTGGATCCTGTCGGACTGGAGGTACCAGTTGCCGATATCGACCACCAGGGCGGCGATACCGATGAGAGTCACGATGGCGAGGGCGAAGAAGACGAGGACGAATCCCCGATCGCGACCATCCGTGCCCTCGGTCCGGCACCGGGGGGACTCCTGCACCACCATGTCGTCCGAGGTCATATGGATGAGTTGAATGCCTGCGGTTCGAGGCGCATGATGGCGGTGTCACTGAGGGTCACCGAGGGGAAGAATCCGGTGATGGTCTTGTGGCTGGCGTTGATATAGACGCCGAGGTAATCGGGACCGCCGTCGGACTCCGTCACGTTGCGCTCCGATGGCGGCCAGGCACTGTCGTCGCACGCACCGCGGTTCCCCCAATTCTCCACGGGGGCGGTGGGGGGACCTGAATTCGTGTCGCAACCGAATCCAGTGGCGGGCTCGGTGGCGGGGAGAGGTGTCTGGAAGAAGCTCGCCGGGTACACGTTGCACTCGTCCTTGACGCTCCCATTCGTGATGTTGCAATTGGGCGGCAGAGTGCTGTCGGTCCCGTCGGCCCGGAAGATGATCACGTAATTGATGGTGGATCCGAGCGAGCCGTCGGCCGCCTCGAGGGCGCTCAGGATCTCGTAGTCGGCACTGGGCTCTGCGCTGTTGCCTGCTTCCGCCCCCGCCCGGACCCCCGCCTGGACCATCGACGACAGCGTCAGGCTGTCTTTGAAGACGAAGCCGAATTCGATCATGCCGAAAAGCAGGAGGATGAAGACCGGGAAGACGAACGCCGCCTCGACGAGCACGGCACCGCGCTCTGACCCGTCCGGGACGAACCGGGCACGGATCCGGCCGCGCCAGCCGACGCCCGCCCGGCGCCGCACTTTCGTCGCAGCCGTCATCTCGCCTTCCTCACCTCTCGACACTGTCGCACTCCCGTCCCGGTACGAGGGGTGGCGCGTGGCTACTCCCACTGCCCCAGTCCCAGTATCAGAACCCCGCCGGGTTGCGGGCAATAGGACTATCGACACATATGTGGCCTCGTCTTGAGGGCTGATGAGCCCGATCGGGATCGTCGGGTAGGCCCTGCGACTCATTTGGCCCTGGAGTCATTGTCAAGGGCTGCGTGGTCACGCACACTTGGGCTAGCCATCGACCGCGGTGGGATCGATCGGTGCCGAAGAACACGCTGCTGGTCAGCCTCGGCTCCGGGCACAGAGGGGGGCATTGATGACACCCAAACGGACGCTCGTGGTTGCCGTCGCGGTAGCCGTGGGAGTGGCCGCGTCGGTTTTGAGCTACGTCTTTCTGAACAACGCTCAGCAGAGGGCGTATCACAACGCCAAGCTCGTCGAGGCCTACGTCGTTGTGAAGCCCGTTCCGGCCACGCTGGACGGGAGTGCTGCCATCAGCGACGGGTACATCGCGCACAAGAAGATCCCCCGGGAGTTCCGCCCGACATCAGCCGTGATCAAGCTCTCGAGCATCGAGGACAAGCAGGCCGTGGCCTCCTTCGGCGTCGGGCAGGTCCTCGTCTCTTCGATGTTCGCTAGTGCGTCCTCCGCATCCAGCAGCTTCTCGCAGGCCCTCACCGCCGGCCACGTCGCCGTGACGGCGTCGGTCGACCCTGTTCACGGGGTGGCCGACTTTCCCGAAGTGGGGGACAAGGTCGACCTGATGATCACGTTGAACGGCGCTGAGACGGTTCTGCTGCAGAACGTCCAGATCATCGCGATCGGGCAGAACGCCAATAGCCCGACGGCGACCGGCTCGACGGCGACGACCGTGCCGGTGAACACGAGCGGCCTCTACACCTTCTCGGTATCGCCCACCGATGCCGAGAAGATCGCGCTGACCGAGCAGGACGGTCTGGGTCTCTACATGACCCTGGTCCCACCGAATACGCCTCCATCCTCGATACCTTCGGTGAACCAGGAGAACATCACCAGTGCACTCTGACCGGAGAGTAGACACGATGAAGGAAGCCCCGACCAAGACGATGAAGGAAGCCCCGACCAAGACGAAGCCATCGAAGGGCGAGCAGGTGGCGATCAGCGTCGTCGATCCGGACGAGGTGGTCCGTTTCGTCCTCACCGAGCGCATGCTCGAGATCGGCGGCAACGTCGTCGGTTACGAGAATCTGTCGGCCTTCTCCGACGAGGCCGATCCGTCGAAACCGGGCGTGGTCGTCTTCGGACCCACCGACAAGCCTGACGAGGTCATTTCTCAGGTCTCGGGGCTGATCGGCTTCCGGCCCGGCTGCGGCGCCGTGATGGTCGTCTATGAGCTGACGGCCGAGGTCCTCCAGGGAGCACTGCGCGCCGGGGTCGACGATGTCGTGGCCGTCACCGCCGACGACAGCGAGCTCCTCGATTCGGTGGCCCGCGCCGCCGCCCGGGTCAAGGTGCGCCGACCGGCGACGGTCGCTCCGCCGCCCCCGACCGCTCCGGCCGCTCCCGGTAGCCAGGGTCGCGTCATTTCGGTCTTCTGCTCCAAG
>CAWKDG010000007.1:0-132074 GCA_963848355.1 uncultured Acidimicrobiaceae bacterium | reverse complement strand
GGCCACCGCCAGGGGCCGATGATCGTCCGTTGGGTCCGCGCCGCCCACGCCCCCGTCCCCGCCACCCGTCTGGTGGCGCTGGCCGACCTCCCCGCCCTGCTGCCTCCGGGCACGGCCCTGGTCGATCCCGCCGCCCGCGCCGAGGTCATCGCCCGGCGCCGGTCCGCCGTCCAGCGACGCTTCCCCCGGTAGCGGCACCGACACAACCACGCCCGCCCGACAGCACGTACACCGACAGCAAGGGAGCCCCACGCGCCATGGACCTCGGCTACACCGACGCCACCGCCGTCGTCACCGGCGGATCCAAAGGCATGGGCCGCGCCATCGCCGAGTGCCTGGCCGCCGAGGGGGCGCGCGTCGCCGTCTTCGCCCGCGGCCGCGACGCCCTCGACGAGACGGTGACCGCCCTCGAACGCGTCGGGAGCCCCGACGCGCTGGGCCTCGTCGTCGACGTCCTCGACGCCGCCGCCGTGGCGCGCGCCTTCGCCACACTCGACGAGCGGTGGGGATCGCTCAACGTCCTCGTCAACACCGTGGGCCCGGCTGCCGGTCGCTTCGAGAACCTGACCGACGACGACTGGACCGCCGCCTTCGAGCTCGGCTGCATGGCGGCCGTCCGGTGCGTGCGTGGCGCCCTCCCCCTGCTGCGCCGGGCCGAGTGGGCCCGCATCGTCAACTTCGCCGCCCACTCGATCCAGCGCCAGAGCCCGATCCTCCCCGCCTACACGGCGTCCAAGGCGGCCGTGGCCAGCGTCTCGAAGAACCTGTCCAAGTCTCTCGCCCCCGAGGGGATCCTGGTCAACACCGTGAGCCCGGGGACCATCGTCACGGCCAGCTTCACCGAGAACCTCCGCGACATCTTCGCCGCTGCCGGCCTCGACCCGAGCGACCCCGCCGACGTCATGCGCTGGATCGACGACAACTTCCACCAACCGGCCGACCTGGGCCGGGCCGGTCTGCCCGAGGAGATCGCCACCGTCGTCGCCTTCCTCGCCTCGCGTCGCAACGGCTACGTCACCGGGGCCAACATCAACGTCGACGGCGGCTCGGACTTCGTCTGATGCTCGACGCCGACGCACTGGTCGAGAGGGCGATGGTCGAGACCTCCCTCTCGGACTTCGGCGACCTCTCGTACCGCGACGGCCTCGACCGGCTGGTCGACGCGGCCCGCAGCGAGGGTGAGCTCACCGAGCTCGGTGAGGAGATCCTGGGCCTGCGCCTGCGCATGCTCCTGGCCAACCGGCTGCGCATCGAGGACGTCTACCGCCGCCACCCGGCCATCGACGACGAGCCGGTCGAGGGCCCGCTCTTCATCATCGGCCTCCCCCGCACCGGCACCACGGCCCTGAGCCAGCTGGTGGCCCTCGACCCCCAGATCCGGTCCCTGCGCCTGTGGGAGTCGTCGGACCCGGTCCCCCCGCCGGAGACGGCCACCGAGGACACCGACCCCCGCATCGCCGACGCCGCCCGGGGCCTCGAGGCCATGTACGCCACCTTCCCCAAGATGGCCTCCCTCTACTTCCAGACGGCCACCGGTCCCACCGAATGCCAGGACCTCCTGGGCATGGCCTTCCGCACGGCCCACTTCGACGGCATGGCCCACGTCCCGAGCTACACGGCCTGGACCCTGGACTGCGACATGACCCCCGCGTACCGCTACCACCGCCGCGTGCTCCGGCTCCTGCAGTGGCACTGCCCGCCGCGCCTGTGGCACCTGAAGACGCCCGTCCACATGCTGGCCCTCGACGCCCTCGACGCCCACTACCCCGACGCCCGCTTCCTGTGGACCCACCGCCACCCGGCCGAGGTCCTCGGCTCGGTGTGCAGTCTCGTGGCCTACACGCGGAGCTGGGTGTCCGACCGCGACGACTCTGCTCTCCTCGGCCCCCAGCAGGCGGCGCTGTGGAGCGAGGCCCTTGAACGGGCCATGGCCTTCCGCCACCGGGTCGGTGAGGAAAGGTTCGCCGACGTCGCCTTCGCGTCGCTCAACGCCGACCCCGTCGGCACGGTGGGCGACGCCTACGGGCGGCTCGGCCTCGAGCTCTCCGACGACGCCGCGTCACGCATGGCGGCCTGGGCGGCCGAGAACCCCCAGGGCTCGCACGGGGTCCACGAGTACGCGCTGGCCGACTTCGGCCTCTCCGCCGATGCCGTCGGCGACACGTTCCGCTCCTACACCGAGCGCTTCGCCGTCGACCCTCCCGGTTCCGGTCACCCCTGATCCCCGGATCGACGCCGTCACAACGGCGCCGTCACAACCGCGTCCCAGCACGGCGCCCCACAACAGCGGCACAAACGGCGCCACGACGGATGATCGTTGCCCCCGCCATCACTCAAGATCCTGGCCCCCGGCGTCGACAATTCAAGAAGCAAGTATCTCCTTGCGTATGAAGTTACTCGTGGCAACGGCCCCCGGTTCCTCCGGGGGTCGTTGCGCGTCAGGTTGGTGACGTGACGGCGTCCCTCCTCGGTCGGCGCTCAACCGAGGTTCTCAACCGAGGTTGTTGACGCAGGTGTCCCCGTCGTCGTCACTGTTGGTCCCGTCGGGGCACCTCGTGTGGTCCCACGTGACACCGGTGAGGTTCGCTCCGCTCAGGTCGGCGCCGAACAGGACGGCGTCGGAAAGGTCAGCGTTCGAGAGATCGGCGCCTTCCAGGCTGGCCTCGTAGAGATCGCCGAAGGTGAGATCGGCCTCGTCGAGGTCGGCGGCATCGAGGTCGGCTTGGGTGAGACGGGCATAGGGGCCGATCAGATACCCGTCGACCAGCGTCCAATTCGTGGGCAGGGCGGCCGGGATGCCGGTGATCCCGCCCGAATAGACCCCTTCCAGGAGAGCCCCGCTGAGGTCGTCTCCGGCGAGGTCGGCATGCGCGAGGTTGGCGAAGGGGCCGATGAGATAGCCACCGACGAACACCCAGTTCGTGGGCAACGACGCCGGGGTGCCCACGACCCCGCCGGAAGTGATGTCATCGAGGTCGGCACCGGACAACTCGGTGCCGGCGAGGTCGGCACTGGAGAGGTAGGCGTCGTCGAGGCTGGCGGCGGCGAGGCTGGCACCGGCGAGGTCGGCGTCGTCGAGGTGGGCGTCGGCGAGATCGGCGTCGGCGAGGTCGGCACCGGTGAGGTCGGCGTTGTCGAGCTCCGCGTAGGTGCCGATCAGATAGCCGTCGACGAGCATCCAGTTCACCGGCAGTGAGGTCGGGGTACCTGTGATTCCGCCCGAACGGTCGCCCTGGAGGTCGGAGCCGTGGAAGGTGGCGCCGCCGACGTCGCCGTCGGTCAGGTCGGCATTGTCGAGATGGGCGTCAGTGAGATCCGCGCCGGTCAGGTTCGCTCCGCTCAGGTCGGTGTGCCGAAGGATCGTGTGTCTGAGAGTGGCACCGGCGAGGTCGGTGCCGACGAGGTCGGCACCATCGAGATCTGCGTGGTCGAGATGGGCGCCGGCGAGATCGGCGCCGGCCAGGTCAGCGTGGGCCAGGTGGCACCAGCTCAGGTGGGAATCGGGGCCCGGGACGCAGTGCCGCGTGGCCCGGACGAGGCTCGATGCGGCAGCCGGGAGGGCGGCCATTGCGGTGCCGACCAGGACCGCTCCCCCGAGCCCGACAGCGAGGACCGCACCCCTGATCCGACGCCCGCACAGACCGTCGTTGCGTGCCCCCATGACTCCCCCCAGTCATCACCGCCGGACCATCGTAGGGTGGATCGCACGTTCCCGGCGTCGTTCAGATTGAGGGCAGAACAGACGAACGGCGCGTGAACGGCTGTGGATCGCCGTCGTCGATCGTGCGTCATCGTCCCAGGACAGGAGGGCAATGGGCATCCGTGTGTACCTGGTGGACGGCACCTACGAGCTGTTCCGCCACTTCTTCGGCCAGCCCCCCCGGGCCGGGACCGACGGCGCCGAGATCGGGGCCGTCCGTGGCGTGGTCTCGTCGGTGGTGTCCCTCCTGAGCGACGGGGCCACCCACATCGGCGTGGCCACCGATCACGTCATCGAGTCCTTCCGCAACGATCTGTGGCCCGGCTACAAGGACGGGACCGGGATCGACCCGGTCCTGCGGTCCCAGTTCGTCCCGCTCGAGGAGGCCCTCTCCGCCCTCGGCGTGCTCGTCTGGCCCATGGTGGACCTGGAGGCGGACGACGCCCTGGCCTCGGCGGCGGCCGTGGCCGGCGACGACGGCGGTGTCGAGCAGGTCGTCATCTGCACCCCCGACAAGGACCTGGCCCAGTGCGTCACCGGTGGCCGGATCGTGCAACTCGACCGCCGGGCCGCCACCATCACCGACGAGGACGGCGTCCGGGCCAAGTACGGCGTCGACCCGGCGTCGATCCCCGACTGGCTGGCCCTCGTGGGCGACACCGCCGACGGCTTTCCCGGCCTCGCCGGCTGGGGCAAGAAGACGGCGGCCGTCGTCCTGGCCCACTACGGGCACATCCCCGACATCCCCGACCGGGCGGCCGACTGGGATCCCGCCGTGTGCCGGGCCGTGCGGGGGGCCGCCACCCTGGCCGCCCGCCTGGCCGACGAACGGGCCACGGCCATGCTCTTCCGGGACCTGGCCACCTTGCGGGTGGACCGGTCCCTCCTCGGCGCCGTCGACGACCTGGCCTGGCGGGGCCCCACCCCCGCCTTCGCCGACCTGTGCCGCCAGCTCCGGGATCCGGCCCTGGCCGCCCGGGCCGCCGCCCTCGCCCCCGCCTGAGACTTCTCCCAGGTCAGGCGACCCTGAGGGCCCCGTCGGGCCGCCCCGGGCCCGGGGCGGGGCACTCCACGGGGCACGGACGGTCCATCGCTCAAGACGCCCCGAAATTCCGTCGATGACGTGGGAACACACGGAGAGGGACGGAGTCGAGGGGGGACTCGCGGATGCTCACGGCACGACGTCGAGACTCGAAGACACCGACGCTGTCCGACGCGCCCGCGCCGACCGGCACCCCACCGGGGTCCGTCGTACCCACGTCGCCCGTCACCCCGAGGCCGGCCCCAGCGGGCATCACGGCCGGGCCGTCGTCGGCCGATGCGGCGACGGACACGGCGACCGATACGTCGACCACGGCGAAGGCCCACCGCCTGGGACCGCGCCTTCTCAGTTACTCGATCGGGCCCGTCGCCTTCGTCGTCCTCATGGTGCTGCGCCGACTCGGCCTGGTGGCACACCTCCCGGTCGTCACGTACATCGTGATCTTCGCCGCCATGCCGACGCTGAGTCAGGGCATCGAGGCCCTCTACCGCCGCAACCCGACACGGTTCCACCTCCATCTGCGCGTGGCCTTCCACACGGCGTCGGTCACCACCGTCATCTACCTGACGGGGTGGGGACCGGTCGTGATCGGTGCCTATGCCTTCGTGGCCCTCGAGAACATCGCCACCAGCGGGTCGCGCACGTGGCGGATCGCCGCCTTCTGGACCCTGGTCGGTATCTCTGTCGGCCAGCTCGGCATCTGGGGAGGCTGGGTCCCCTCGTTCCTGACGCTGGCCAAGGCCGAGACGCTCGGTTTCATGGGAGCGTTCGTCATCGTCTTCGTCATCCGCATGGCCGGGGCCACGAGCGAGCAGAAGGAGCA
This sequence comes from uncultured Acidimicrobiaceae bacterium, assembly GCA_963848355.1. Lineage (GTDB taxonomy): Bacteria > Actinomycetota > Acidimicrobiia > Acidimicrobiales > UBA8190 > CAWKDG01. The sequence goes on along the minus strand of CAWKDG010000007.1, from coordinate 126,509 downwards.
GGCCGAATCGTCGTTGCGGACCAGTGAGGAGCGGTTCCGCTCGCTCGTGCAGAACTCGTCGGACACGACGCTCGTCCTCGGCCCCGCCGGTGTCATCCTCTACGCCAGCCCCGCCACCCGCTCGCTGCTCGGTCAGGCACCCGATGCCTTCGTCGGCCTGCGCGCCTCGGAGCTCGTCCATCCCGACGACCGGGCGCGCGTCGAGCCGGAGCTGGCCGACCTCCTGCGCACGGGGAAATTCGTCGAGCCGCTGCAGTTCCGCATGCAGCACAGTGACGGGACGTGGCGCCATGCCGAGGCCGTCGTCACCGACATGCGCGACCGCCCGTCGGTGGGCGGTTACGTCGTCAACGTCCGCGACATCACCGAACGCAAGGAGGCCGAGGAGAAGCTGGCCCACCAGGCTCTGCACGACGGGCTGACCGGACTGCCCAACCGCCTGCTCCTCGTCGACCGTCTCCGCAGCGCCATCGCCCGCGGCCTACGCCACGACGCGCCGCCCCCGGTCGTGATGTTCCTCGACCTCGACCGGTTCAAGCTCGTGAACGACAGCCTGGGCCACGGGGCCGGCGACGAGCTCCTCATCTGTGTGGCCGACCGGCTGCGCAGCGTCGTGCGGACCACCGACACGCTCTCACGCTTCGGTGGAGACGAGTTCGTGATCCTGTGCGAGGGAATGGCGAGCCAGGATGCCGTCATGGCCCTGGCCGAGCGGGCCATGACGGCCATCGACGAACCCTTCGTGATCAACGGCGAACGATTCCACATCGGTGTGAGCATCGGCGTCGCCTTCGTCGACGACGACGGCCCCAGTCCCGAGGAGCTCCTCGGTGACGCCGACTACGCCATGTACCTGGCCAAGGCCCGCAGCGGGCAGGGCCGGGTGCAGCTCTTCGACCAGGCCACGCGGGCCGTGGCCCGCCAGCGCGTCCACACCGAGACGGCACTGGCCCGGGCCCTCGAGCGGGACGAGCTCGTCGTCTTCTACCAGCCCATCGTGGAGACGGCGAGTCGCCGGTGGGTGGGCGTGGAGGCCCTCCTCCGCTGGCAGCACCCGACCCGGGGCCTCCTGGCGCCGGCCGCCTTCCTCGACGCCGCCGAGCAGACGGGACTGATCGTCCCCATCGGGGCGTGGGTCCTGTCCGAGGCCTGCGCCCAGGTCGAGCGCTGGAACGCCTCCCTGCCGGCCGACGAGCACCTGGCCGTCAGCGTGAACCTCTCCGGGCGCCAGCTCACCGAGCCCGACCTGGCCGAGACCATCGCCGCCTCTCTGCGGGAGGCGTCCATCGATCCCCACGAGCTCCGCCTCGTCCTCGAGGTGACCGAGACCCTGCTCCCCACCGACGAGGACGAAGCCCGGCGTCGCCTGGTCGAGCTGCACGAGCTCGGGATACAGCTGGCCATCGACGACTTCGGGACGGGGTACTCGTCACTGCGCTACGTCCGGGACCTCCCCATCAGCACGATCAAGATCGACCGTTCCTTCGTCTCGGGCCTGGGCCAGTCCGACCACGACGAGGCCATCGTCGTGGCCGTGACCCAACTGGCGCGCACGCTGGGGCTGCAGGTGGTGGCCGAGGGAGTGGAGACCGAGGAGCAGTTCGCCTTCCTGTCCCGGGTGGGCTGCGACTACTCGCAGGGCTATCTCTTCGGACGGCCGCAGCCTCCCCATCTCTGCCGCCTCCCGGGGATGGAACACGTCGGCTGACGTCCCCGGGTCGGTTCTGGAGACCCGTTTCTACAGACCCGTCTCTCCTTCGCCCATGTGGAGCATCGTGCGCTGTTCGACCGTCTGCGCCTTGCCGATGCTGCGGTCCTTCAGCACCACGGCGGCCGCCACGAAGGCGGCCACGATGCATCCGCCGGCGATGATGTAGCCCACGTGGTAGCCGCCGGCCAGCGCGGCGTTGCGCCCCGCCCCGGCGGCTGCCAGGGCGCGGCTGCGCGACGTCGAGATGCTGGCCAGCACGGCGATACCGATGGCCGCTCCCAATTGCATCGACACGTTGGCCAGTCCCGACGCCAGGCCCGTGTCGGCCGGGGCGGCGTCGGCCATGGCCAGGGCGATCGACGGGGTGAAGGCAAGCCCGGCCCCGATCCCGAAGAACACCATCCCCGGGAGCACGTCGGCCAGGTAGGTCCCGTGCACCGGCACCCGGGAGAACAGGGCCAGCCCGATGGCGATCAGAGCCAGGCCGGGCAGGAGCGTCGCCTTGGCCCCGATACGCGTCATGATCCGGGCGGCGATGGTGAGCGAGAACACGCCGACGGCCAGGTTCATGGGCATGAAGGCGAGCCCGGTGGTGATGGCGCTGTACCCGAGCACGTGCTGCAGATACAGCGCCCCCAGGAAGAATTGCCCGAACATGCCGATCGGGAACAGCACCCGGACGATGGTGGCACCGGTGAGGTTGCGCGAACGGAACATCCGCAGGGGTACGAGGGGATGGACGAGGCGGGCCTCGAGACGCACGAACGCCCCGAGCAGCGCCAGGGCGGCCACCCCCACGACGATGGTGCGGAGCGACCCCCATCCGTAGTCGCTGGCCTTCACGATGGCGTAGACGAGCAGCATCACGGCCGTGGTCACCATGACGGCACCGAGCACGTCGACCCCGTCGTGCGTGCCCGTCCCGGCATGGCTGGGGATGAGGGCGAGGCCGAGGATCAGCGCCGCACATCCGATAGGCAGGTTGATGAAGAAGATCCAGTGCCAGCTGAGGGCCTGGGTCAGCACACCGCCGGCCAGGAGTCCGATCGACCCACCGCCCGACGCCACGAAGGCGTAGACCCCCATCGCCTTGGCTTTCTCCCGCGGTTCGGGGAACAGCGTCACGAGAATGCCCAGGATGGTGGCGGCCACGATGGCGGCGCCGGCGCCCTGGACGAAACGGGCCACGATCAGCTCCGCCTGGCTCTGGGAGAACCCGCAGAAGGCCGACGCGGCAGTGAAGACAGCCAGGCCGGTGATGAAGATCCTCTTCGGACCGATCAGATCACCGAGTCGGCCGGCCAACAGCAGCAGCCCTCCGAAGGTGATCAGATAGGCGTTGATCACCCAGGCGAGCGACGACTGCGAGAAATGCAGGTCGCGTTGGATGGTGGGCAGGGCCACGTTCACCACGGTGGCGTCGAGGACGATCATCAGCTGCCCGATGCACAGCACCACGAGGGCCAGCCAACGGCGACGGTTCGCCGACACGGCGACCCGGGCACTCTCGCTCTGGTGGTCGGTCTCCATCGTCGCCCCACCGATGGTAGTCGGGCACTCGCGAGCCCCGAACCGAGCGACGCGGACGAAAACAGCGCTGTCGGAGTCGACCGGCTGTCGGTCGTCGCTCAGTCCTCGCCGGAGAATCGCTCCCATGCCGATTGACGCGTCATGCCGAGTGCCTCTCCCACGCGCGCCCAGGTCGCTCCCAGGTCTCGGGCCCGGTGGACCCACTCGACCAGGTTCTGTTCCACCTGCGTTCCGGCCGTCGCGATCCGCGGGAGATTGGCCAGGGCACCTTCGAGGGTCGACTCCAGCTGCCAGGGAGCCACGCGTGGCGTCGAGCGCGCCTTGCCGGCGATGACCTCGCCGCACAACCCCACACACTCGTCGCAGATGAAGACGCCGGGGCCGGCGACGAGCGTTTTGACCTCCGTGTTCGGCCGCAGGCAGAACGAACAGACGGCGATGACGGTCTTCTCCGCGGGCATGGGTCCTCCTGGGTCGGCTTGTCAGGACATACCTTACGGCGTAAGGCATGTCCTGACAAGGTGCCCGCGACCGGGCGCCCGGCCCCCGATGACCACGAGCAGGTGGACCTGGCCACGGTCAGAATGGGGGCGGAGCGTGTTCGAGGAGGTGCGATGCAGGGCGACGTCGTCACGACAGAACGGGTCATTCATGCCGATCCCGCCGCCATCTTCGGCCTCCTGGCCGACGCGACACGCCATCCCGACATCGACGGCTCGGGCGCGGTGAAGCAGGCCAAGACCGACGTGCCGGCGCGGCTGTCGCTCGGGGCCATCTTCGGCATGTCCATGAAGATGGGGATCGGCTATTCGATGGTCAACACCGTCGTCGAGTTCGAGGACGACCGCCGCATCGCCTGGCAGGCGCGCCCACCGGGGTTCCTCGGCCGCATCGCCGCCGGTCGTATCTGGCGCTACGAGCTCGAGCCGGTGGAGGGCGGCACGAAGGTGCGCGAGAGCTGGGACATCTCCCAGGACCACCAGCGACGCATGCTCAAGCTCGGTGGTCTGCCGGCCAAGACCGAGGCCAACATGGCGAGGACCCTCGAGCGCATCGCCGAGCTCACCGAAACACCGGGCTGACGCGGCCTACGATCACCCGATGCCCCTCGAGCTGATGCCGGCCGCGGTCTATATCGGCGACGGCCGCATCGCCGTCCAGGATCTGCCTGTTCCCACTCCCGGTCCCGACGAGGTTCTGGTCGAGGTGGCCCAGTGCGGGATCTGCGGCAGCGACATGCACCTCGTTCTCGAGGGCTACGCCCGTGTGGGCACGGTTCTCGGCCACGAATGGGCCGGGACGGTCGTAGCCGCGGGGGCGGCGGTGTCGAGCTGGGAGCCCGGCGCCCGGGTGGTCTCGAACCCGACGGCCGGTTGCGGGACGTGCCGCCCCTGCCGACGAGGCCGACCGTCGGTCTGCCTCACCCGGGAGGCACCTGACTACCTGTCGTTCGGCGGCGCCTTCTGCCTGTATCTGACCGTGAAGGCCGACCGGCTCCTGCGCCTCCCCGACACCCTGTCCACCCGGGCGGCGGCGCTGACCGAGCCCACGGCTATCGCCGTGCACACGGTGAACCTGTCCCAGGTGACCCCGGACGACCGCGTCCTCGTCACCGGCGCCGGGCCGGTCGGACTGCTCACGGTGGCCGTGCTCCTGGCGCGCGGCGTCACCGATATCACCGTCTCCGAGCCGTCGGCGCTGCGTCGGGCCCGGGCCGCGGCGGTCGGCGCGCCCACCGTGATCGCACCGGACCAGTTCTCAGCTCCTGCTCTGGGCCGACCGGTGGACGAGGCGTTTGCCGTGGCCTTCGAATGCTCGGGCCATGCCAGCGCCGCGGAGGCGGCCCTGGACCAGCTGGACGTCGCCGGCACCCTCGTCCTCGTCGGCACCGGGCGCGATCTCCCCCGGTTCAACCACAATCGCATGATCGTGCTCGAGCTGACCGTTCTCGGGGCCTACAACTACGACGACGCAGGCTTCGGTCCCGCCCTGGACCTCCTGGCCGGCGGGCAGCTCCCCATCGACCTGCTCATCGAACCCGACGACGTGCCCCTGAACGGCGTCGGCGACGCCATGGCCCGACTGGCGCACGGCGAGATCGCCGGCAAGGTCCTGGTGCGGCCGCAGGTGACGTCGTGACCGACCGGGTGTTCAGCCCTCGTTTGAACCACGTGGCCATCAGCGTCGATCCGTCGGTCCTCGACGACGACGGCCGGGCGACGGTGCTCGACTTCTACGGCGAGGTCTTCGGTTGGACCGAAGGCGACAACACGGGCGAGACGGGCAACCCCCTGATCCTCTATACCGGCGCGCCCGCTCAATTCGTCTACCTCCTGCCCGCCGATCCCTTCCTGGAGGCGCCGTCGCTCGACCACTTCGGGCTGGAGGTGGCCTCGGTGGCCGAACTCGAGGGATTGGTGGAACGGGCCCGTCTCTACCAACAACGCGACGCGCGCGTCCGCATCATCGAGACCTCGGCCCGGACCACCCACGGACCGATCCACGACTACGTCCTCACCAGTGCCTACATCGGTTTCCTGCTGCCTCTGATGATCGAGCTCCAACACCTCCAACGCCAGGAGCGTCCCGGGCCGTAAAATGAGGGTGCCATGACCACAGCACCGGACGCGGGTGTCCCGGAGGTCGATACCGACCTGATGGTCTTCGGTGGGAACGACCAGGGCTTCCTGGAGTACCCGCAGCCCCATTACGCCAAGATGCGAGCACGGCGCCCGCTTCTGCGCGTGGCCGGTGCCGTGCAGACCACCACCCGGGCCGCCCTCGACGCGGCGTTGCGCCACGCCGAGGTCTACTCCTCGGGCATGGAGGGGGCACCGCTCGGGACCGAGCGACCCCTCATCCCCCTGCAGATCGACCCACCCGAGCACCGCAAGTACCGCAAGCTCCTCGACCCCCTCTTCGCGCCGAAGCAGATGGCTACGCTCGAGCCTCAGATCAGCGCCCAGGTGAACCAGCTCATCGACACCTTCGAAGACAGAGGCAGCTGCGACTTCACCAACGAGTTCGCCATTCCGCTGCCCTCCACCATCTTCCTGCGCCTCTTCGGGCTCCCTCTGTCCGAGTTGCCCCAATTGCTCGAATTCAACGAGCGCACCCAACGGCCCCGCGGCCACAGCTCGGCCGAGCACCTGGCGGAGCGCCAGGCCAACGCCCGTGACGTCTACCGCTACTTCGCCGCCGTCATCGACGAGCGACGCCGTGAGGCGCCGCGTGACGACCTGCTGTCCACGTTGCTCACGAGCGACGTCGACGGCGAGCTGCTGAGCGACGAGGACGTGATCGACATCAGCTTCCTCATGATCCTGGCCGGCCTCGACACCATCACGGACACGCTCACCTGCAGCTTCAAGTTCCTGGCCGAGCATGACACCCACCGTCAGCAGATCGTTGACGACCCGTCCGTCATCCCGGCGGCGGTGGAGGAGCTCCTGCGCTGGGAGACGCCGGTCATGTCGATCATCCGCGTGGCCCATGCCGACGGCGAGATCGAAGGCTGCCCCGTCCACAAGGGTGACTTCGTCCTCGCCTGTCTCGGATCGGCCAACACCGACGAGAGCGAATTCGAGAACGCCGCCGAGGTCGAGTTCACCCGCAATCCGAACCGCCACATCGCCTTCGGGGGGGGCATCCACCGCTGCCTCGGGTCCCATCTGGCGCGTCAGGAGCTGCGGGTGGCGCTACGCGAATGGCACCGCCGCATTCCCCACTACGCCCTGCCCACGAGCTTCGTCCCCGAGTACTCCGACGGGCTGCGCTCGGTCCGGAACCTGACCCTTCTGTTTCCGGGGAGCCCTTCCTAGGGCGGACACCGCCCCGTCGGAGCCTTCAGACCAGGTGGGTGTGCGGGGTCGACGCCACCGCCCCCGTGGCCCGCAACTCGCGGACGGCGGGGACGGGGTCGGGGTCGGCGAACAGGCGCTCGTCCCCGTAGTCGGCGGGGCGGCCGGTGGCGTCGAGCATCCAGCAGGAAGCCTCGAGGGCGATGCCGTTCGGGTCCGTGAAGTACACCGACCGGATGAAGCCGTGGTCGACCACGTCGGTGATCTCGCACTCGGCCGACTTGAGTCGGTCGCGCAGGGCCAGGAGGGCGGTCTCGTCGGGCAGGTTGAACGAGAGGTGGTCGAATTGCGGGGCCCGGGGGTCGGGTACACCGGCCGGCTTGGCGAAACTGTCCACCGGGACATCGGTGTACTCGAAGAAGGCCACCGTGTTCTCGGGGCCGAACTCGAAGAAGTAGTGCCGGAATTGCAGTGTCCCGATGGTGGCCACCAGCCGGGCACCGAGGACACCGTGATAGAAGCGCACCGTCGCGTCCATGTCGGCCGTGATCAGGGCCAGGTGGTTGATGCCCCTCCAACGGGGACCTTCCCGGGTGTCGGGGGCGTCGGTCATGAACCCTCCTCTGTGGCGTCGGGCCACCTTCCAGCCCACTCTCCACGGTAGTGCGCCGACCACCGGTCGCGTGTCGCCCCGCACGCCGCCGCAGGCCCGAGGAGACGACGCCCGGACACTGCAAGATGCGGGGCTCAGTCGGCGCACACCGCCGACCGGTGCGCTGTTCTACCCGGCGGGCAGATGACGCGGGGCGATCGGCTTGTCGACGAACTCTTCGTACCGGCGCCGTGCTTCGATCCTGTCGGCCTCGAAGTCGTCGAGAGCGCGCAGTGCCTTCATGTCCTCCTCGGAAACAGACTCAAAAGCTTGGGCGACCTGGCGGTACAGAGAGTCGCTCATCGTGCCCCATCCTTCCAGGTTCTCGGTCCGGCCATCGTGACGTTTGTCGGGCATGACAAGGGGCATCGACCGACGCGGCAAAAGCCTGTAGCGAGAGCACTGAGCGTGATCGACCCGGCGCCACGACGACCACGGCGGGTGAGACACGGTCCGGCCGCCCGCCTGGCGGGGCCGGAATCGGGTGGGACGCAGAAGGCGACGGGCGTTACCGGCAGACGGGCGTTGCCGGTAGACGGGCGTTGCCGGTAGACGGGCGTTGCCGGCAGACGGGCGTTACCCGTAGATGTTGACCGACGAATCAAGGCCGAGAGGCTCCGGAGCGCCCCGGCCGGTCGCCGCCAGCACGAAGGGGAACGGGTCACCGGTCAGCACGGTCTCCCCCCCACCACCCACGAGCACTGTCTCGAGGCCGTCGAAACTGAGCGTCGCCGGTCCCCAGCCCTTCTTGTCGAGCAAGATGGCCACATGATGGACAGTCGGCCGCAGACCGGGTCCGCGCTCCGAGGGACGGCCGAGCGCAGCGCGGATGTCGTCAGCATGGAGATAGGTGTCGTACCACAGAGCCTCGACTCCCTCACCCAGGGAGCCGTCATAACCACCGGGGGCCGGAGCGGCCCAGGCGGCGTCGTCGAACGCGCCACCCAGATCGGCCGTGAGCTTCGTCACCTCGGCCAGCTCAGCGGCAAGCTCGGCCGGGGTACGACCCTTGCGCTCGGCCACCTCCCGCGCCGTCACCTCGGGGGATCCGAGACCTTCGAGCCGCCCGTTCACCACGTCCGCCATCGACCCGATGACGTGGGCGGCCACGTCGCCCACGGTCCATCCCTCGCACCGGGTGGGCGCCTCCCACGCGGTGGCATCGAGCGGTCCGACCAGTGCGCCGAATGCGTCCAGCTCGTCGACCAGCCCCACTACGACTTCGGTCCGGGACAGCGTCATCACCATTCCTCCTTGTTCGCTCCCCTACGGGTGTTCGCTCCCCTACGGCGTCCCAACTTACATGCGGGTTACCCGCATTAAACTTGGAAAGACCATGCCTGTCAACCTTCCAGGGGACGGCTCTCCCGCCCGCCCCCGCCGGACACAGGCCGAGCGCTCGGCGGCGACCCGTCAGGCCCTGCTCGACGCCGGACGGGCCCTGTTCGCCGAGCGCGGCTTCGCCGGCGCCGGCCAGGAGGAGATCGTCGAGCGCGCCGGGGTCACCCGGGGAGCGCTCTCACACCACTTCGGTACCAAACAAGGCTTGTTCCTGGCCGTCGTCGAAGACGTCCACGGAGATCTGGCCGGTCGCATCGGCCGGGCCGCCATCGAAGGACGCGATCCGATGGAGCAGTTGCGCCTCGGCTGTCTCGCCTTTCTCGATGCGGCCATGGAGCCGTCCGTGGCCCGTATCGTGCTGCTCGACGCCCCTGCCGTTCTCGGCTGGCAGATGTGGCGCGAGATCGACGCCGTGCACGGCCTCGGCCTCGTCACCGAGGCGCTCGAACACGTCATGGAGGCCGGGCTCATCGAGATCCAACCGGTCCTCCCCCTGTCCCACCTCCTGTTGGCGGCCTTGAACGAAGCGGCCATGCTGGTGGCCAATGCCGACGACCCCGTCGCCACCCGGGACCAGGTGGGCATGACGGTCGAGCGCCTCCTGGCCCGGCTGTGACGACCTACGACCGGACGACCTACGACCGCAGCCAGGCGTCGATGGCCTGACCGGCGCCGATCTTCAGGTCGGCCGGCGCACCGCTGTGCTCGATCGAGCTCCGCGCACACGCAGCCAAGGTGGCATCGTCGAGTCCGAGGTGCTCTCGGCCCACGACGTACTCGTCGAGGAGTCCGACCCCGAAGAGCAACGGGTCGTCGGCGTTGATGCTGCACGGCACCCCCGCGGCCAACAGCGCGGGGAGCGGGTGGACGGACAGCGCCGGGACGACCGACAGACAGACGTTGGACGTCGGGCACACATCGAGACAGACGCGATCGTCGGCCAGGCGGCGGACGAGGTCCGTGTCCTCGACGGACCGGACCCCGTGTTGGACACGGTCGGCGCCCAGCGCGTCGAGCGCACCCCTGACCGAGTCGGGACCACCGTGCTCGCCGGCGTGGGGAGCGCTGATGATGCCCGCCTCACGGGCGATGGCAAACGCCGGAGCGAAGGGCTCGGGCGCGCCGGCCGCCTCGTCGTTGGCCAACCCGATGGACACGACACCGTTCCCGGCGTGGCGGGCCGCCATCGTCGCCTGTTCGATGGCCAGCGCCGGAGGCAACGTCCGATCGATCGACAGGAGCCAGCCCACCCCGACGCCGGTGACGGCCGACGCCTCCCGACCGGCGTCCAGCAGAGTGACGAGGACGTCCTCGTCGGTGCCGAAGGTCCGATGCCCGGGCAGATGGACGGCGGGCTCGATCCACACGGCTCCGTCGGCGGCGGCGTCCTCCACCACCTCACCGACCAGGCGCACCAGATCGTCGACCGTCCGTATGGTGCCCCGAGCGGCGACGTACAGATCTTGGAAATCGGCGAAGGTGCCGTAGGAGCCGGAAAAGGTGGGAACGGGGGTGCCCTGCGACTCGCACAGCTCCTGCAAGGTGCTCCGGCGCATCGCTCCCTCCAGATGGACGTGGAGGTGGGCCTTGGGCAATTCCCTCAAGGGACGGGGCTGCCCCGAGGGGCGGGACGGGGTCGGTGTCACCGGCGGGTCGGTCATGAGCTGGTCTCCTCGGCGCGTCGAAAGGGTCTGATCCTCTCGCCGCGAGCCGGGGCCAGCGGACCCTTCCCCTCAGGTCAGCTCGTGACGGCACGATTCTATAGAGGCCGGCCCCGGGGTCAACCACGAAGCGTGTCCCGAGGACCGCCGGTTATCATTCACGGCGAGGAGGAGCCGACGCGTCGGTCCCCTCGTCACCGCCCACCACCCAACCCTCCCGGTCGTCTCAGCGAAGGTGGCTCATGCAGTTCCTGCCCGATGCCGCACACCCGAATGACGGCGACACCGTCCATGCCGTGGCTTCGGCCGTCACCCGCGTGGCCATGGCCCTCGACGAGCTCAAGGACCAACTGGAGATCGCCAACCGGCGGGTCGCCGAGGTGGCGGCGGCCCAGATCACCGAAACCGAGCTGGGCCGCCTCTTCGTCCGCGCCGCCGAGTTCGCCGATGCGGCCATCGCCGAAGCCGAGGAAGAGGCCCGCCAGCTCGTGGCCGACGCCCGCATGGACGCCGAGCACATCCTGGCCGACGCCCGGATCGAGGCCGAGTCCATCATCGAGGAAGCACAACGAACGGGAATGGCACCGGGCGCCGCCGAACAGGTGCAAGCGACGATCGACGGCTTCACCCAGATCAATCGCGAGTTGATCAAGGAACTGGCGTTCCTCCGCGACACCCTGCAACCCCAGCTCGGTACGCCGGCGGCGCCGTCGCTGCCGGCCGTCCCGCCGGCACCGGCGCCCCCCGCAGCGGGGGCCGACGCGCCGCCGCCGGGGCCCCCCCGGTCGTCGCCGTGGACGCCGCCTCAGACGCCGGCGTCCTACCCCGACGTCCGGTAGCGCCGTCGTCCACGGCGTCGGCGCTCGAGTGCCATCACGCCGCCCACCGTCAGGACTCCGGCCCCAGGAAGAAGCAGGGTGACCGGCGCCTCGGGGGTCTGCGCCGGGAGAGCCGATTGCCAATCGGGCTGACTGTCGATGGGCGTCCCCGGCGACCGGCTCAGATCGGTCTCACGGGAGACAGCACTGCCGACCCCGTCGATCTCGTAGTCGACGACCTGGCTCCCCGCCACCGGCTGGGTGTAGACGACGAAGCGACCGTCGGGCGAGAACACCGGTTGCGTGTCCGACTGCTTCCTCGGTGCGGCGAGGCCCGGCCACAGCGGCGATGCCGACGGGTGGGCCCCGAGAGTCAGGATCCACAGCGTGTGCCCACCGCCGCGCGTCGAGTCGAACACGACTTCGGTCCCGTCGGGATTCCAGTCGGGATCGGCGTCGACGGCGTGGGCGATGCCGTGTCCATTGGGATACGAGGCCTCGGCCGACAGGTCGGTGTCGGTGAGAGATCGCGCCGACACCTTGCACGGGTTCCTCCCCGTCGGCGTGGGGATGCCACTCAGGAGGTGGATGTGCCCGTCGGCACTGACGTAGATCAATTTGGACGGGTCGACCGGATCGAACTCGGCACGACTGCCGCTGCCGTCACCGTTCGAGCCGGGAGCCAGACCCGCCGGCGGCTGATAGAGCAGACAGACCGACGACGGGCCCTTCGAGGCGTACAGGCTGTACAGGGCCTTGTTGTCGCGGTTGAAGACGACCGTCTCTCCGTCCGGACCCACCGACGGCGCGTAGTCGTCGCTCGTCGCGTGCCGTCGGGTCTGCGACAGCTCGACGGCGTCGTCGCTCGTCTTCGACGGGGGCAGGGCGGGGGACTGGGCGATGTCGTAGATGGCCCAGTGCCCTTTGGACCGGTCGCTCGAGAAGAACACCTCGGCGCCGTCGGGTGCGTAGAACGGCTCGGCGTCGACGGCCCCGGCCGTCAGTCCCGTCGTCGCCGCCGCGTCTCCGGCCACGGTCCCGAGGCCCGCACCCGGGGCGCCGATGTAATTGGGATTGACCTGATAGACGGCCTCGTTGTTGTTCCTGGTCGACACGAAGGCGATTTCGCCGTTGGCCCCGGTGTAGGCGGCGCCGGCGGGCGACACCGTGGCCAGCACGATCCAGCCCCCCAGCCAGGCCACGCCGACCGCGCCCAGCACCCGCTCGGCTCGCCTCCCCCTCCCCATCGCCGAAGGATACCCCCGATAATTACTATTGACTCCATTGTTTTTAGTCATTTGATCGACTATTGTCGTTTGGGTGGCGGGTCGACCGACTTCCGTGACAGACAGGCCGCTGATCGACGACGGCCCGGTCGAGCCCGGACACCCTGTCGTCGAGATCGTGATCCCCGTCTACAACGAGGAGGGCGACCTCGAAGCGAGTGTCCGCCGGCTGCGGGCCTACCTGGACGCCTCCTTCCCCTTCTCGAGCGTCGTCACCATCGCCGACAACGCCAGCACCGACGGGACCTGGGCCATCGCCTGCGAGCTGGCCCGCACCGTGGCCGGGGTGACGGCGCTCCATCTCGACCAGAAGGGCCGGGGCCGGGCGCTGCGCACGGCCTGGCTGGCCAGTCAGGCCGAGGTGGTGGCCTACATGGACGTCGACCTCTCCACCGACCTCGACGCCCTGCTCCCACTCGTGGCCCCCCTGCTGTCGGGCCACAGCCACCTGGCCATCGGCACCAGGCTGGCCACGGGGGCTTTCGTCGTGCGCAGCCCCAAGCGCGAACTCATCTCACGCTCGTACAACCTGATCCTGCGCGGCGTGCTCGGCAACCGCTTCTCCGACGCCCAGTGCGGCTTCAAGGCCATCCGGCGCGACACCGCCGGGCTCCTGCTGCCCTTCGTCGACGACCAGGAGTGGTTCTTCGACACCGAGCTGCTCGTCCAGGCCGAGCGCCGCGGGCTGCGGATCCACGAGGTCCCCGTCGACTGGGTCGACGACCCCGACTCCCGGGTCCACATCGCCCGCACGGCCCGTGACGACCTCTTCGGGGTGTGGCGGATGGTCCACCGGCGTGGCGGCGCCGAGGGGCGGGCGCCGTCCACGACGCAGACGGGCACCGGCCCGCACCCCGGCGAGCTCGGTCGCTACACGCGCGTCGGAGTGGCGAGCACCCTCGTCTACGTCCTCTTCTACCTGTTGCTTCGCAACGCGCTCGGGTCCTACGGGGCGAACGCCCTCGCTCTCGCTCTGTGCACCGTGGGCAACACCATCGCCCACACCCGATTCACCTTCGGGTCGAACAGCACCGTCCCCGTTCATCAGGCCATCGCCGCCGGGATCGGCGGCTTCGTCATCGGCGTCGGGTTCACGAGCCTCGGTCTCGGACTCGGGCAGATGCTCGGAGCGACATCTCCGGTGGCCGAGGCCGCCGCCATCGTCCTCGGCACCGTGGCCGGCGCCGTCGTCCGGTTCATCCTGCTCCAGGCGTGGGTGTTCCGCGCCCACTCCCGGTCGTCGGCCCTGGCCAAGGCGGCCGAGGCCACGGCCCTGGCGGTGTAGGGCTCTTCCGTCGGTCGACCTCGGCGACGTCCGTCGTTCAGCTCGTGGGGTGCCCCACGACCCGGTACAGGCGGAGTGCGGGACACAAACCGCGCGCCGGGAATTGATGCACCTCCTCGGCGAAGCCGTCCCCCGTGGCGTAGAGCGAGGGATATGACTTGTCCGTCGCTGTATTGACGTTCAGCCCCGTTGTCGGCGGAACCATGATGTAGTGGACATCGAATGTCAGTGGATCGGCCAGCGATCTCTGGAAGTCCCGGTCGTTCGGAATCAGGAAGATCTTCGGATTGGGCACCGTCGTGATCACTTCCGGGACGCACTCCGAGGAATTGTCGATGAGAACGTCACCGTCGCGGAGATGAAGATCGGCCAGATAATCGCTGATGGCCTGAATGGTGGCGAAATGCTGCTTGTCGACGCGGTCCTGCGAGGTGAGAGGCCGATGAAAGACGTAGCCGAGCTCCTGGAGCTCCTCCACCCCGACCTGGGGGTTGAACATTCCCGCCGCCGTCGCCGGAACCGACGGCGCCAGGGTGATGACGGCCACGATCACGCCGAGCGCGCTCAGCATCCCCGGCCGCCAGCGCTTCGCCGTTCGGTACGACCTCGTCGGACCTCCCGGCGACCGCTCGGGCGCGCGGGCGAGGACGACCCCGACGAGCAGTACCTCCAGCGGGACGGTGGCGATCATGTACCGGAAGGACCAGATGATGCTGCTCGTCAGGTATCCGCCCAGGTCGAACGCCAGCCCGCCACCGACGACGGCAATCGGCACGAGGACCAGCGGATCGCGGCGGCGCCAGGCGACGACCAGCGCGGCGACGACGATGAGGACGAGCAAGGGCGCCAGGTACTCGAGGGCGTGCGCCTCCAGGCGTAGCTCCCCTCCCAACGGGTACCTCTGCCCGGAACCGCCTCCCGCGGCGATCTGCGCCGACGTTCCGTACTGCGAGGTGAACTGCGCGAAGAATTGGCCGGTGATGACGTCGCTGGCGACAGCCCATCCGACGAAGCCCGTCACAAACGGTATGACGAAGATCGTGCCGTCGGTCAGCGCCCGCATCGTCCGGGCACGCGGAACGCCGGTTCCGCGTCTGTAGCTCACGGTCAGAACGATGATGGCGCCCAGCAGGGCGGGCAGGACGGCCTCATTGCGGGCCAGATAGCAGAATCCGAGGGCCACGCCGGCATAGACGAGCGACCGGAGGTCGTCACCGCGCAGCCACCGTGCCAGATAGCGCGCCGTGGCCACCAACGAGAAGAGATAGAGGGCTTCGCTCATCCCGTTACCGCTGTACAGGAGGATCATCGGGTTGACAGCGAAGATCAGGGTCATCACCAACCTCGGACTCCGAGGAACCCCCCACTCTTTGAGGGCCGAACGCGTCTGGTGGACGGCTCCCACCATGCAGAGCACCGACACGATGCTGCCCGCCATATCGTGCGATGCCAGCGCCGGCCACAGGTCCTTGAACAACAAGGGTCCGATGTCGAGAATCGACTGCAAGGGGTTCCACACGAACCCCATGGCGGCGAGGTGGGGATCTCTCGAGTAGAGGACGTAGAACCCGTTGGCCATCCGGGCAACGGCGTCCCCGTTGAATGACAGGGTCTTGAAATCGAGGATGAGGGCGACGGTCAGATACCCCGCCGTACAGAGGATGGCGACGATGCCACCCTCACTGCCGATCCGTCGAGCCAGTCGCCACAGAAGCGACCGCGACGACGCCGGGTGTGGTGACGGTCGGCTCCCACCCGACAGGTCGAGTCCGGGTGACGACGCCGGCGCCTCGGCCGTGAGGGTCATGGGGCGAGTCTCACTCGTCGCACATAGGAGCGCGTCCCATTGAGTCAGTCTACGCGACCACGCCGGCAAACCGCCATGGTGGCACGGAGGCCTCTGCGCCTTTCCTCACGAAGGTTCGGTGGCGAGAACGTTCAGAAGAGGATCGCCCGGGGCGACGTCATAGCTGCACGGTTGCGTCAACGTCGGCACCCAATTCCAGACGAGCACACCGCTGCTCCCCGCCTGCATCTGCACCTCGATCTTGTCCGCCATGTCGGTACCACGCTGAGACGGGCTCAAGCAGCCCGTTCCGGCACCGGCGACGATCCCCACCTCTCCGCCGATGATGGGCTTGTCCACCGCGGCCGCCTGGGAGAACCGCACGCCGAGCCCGTTCCACTGGTCGCCTCCCATCGCCACCGACGCGTCGTAATAGTCGTGGTAGGACAGCACGTCGACACCGGGGCTGGCCGACACGTACTGATAGTCCGCCCCCGACGTCCCGCACTGGCCGCCGCCGAGTAACCCGTTCTCCACGAGGTGCGTGGGATCCAACGTATGGATCTCCGCGCCCACCACGTCGAAGAAGGACCTCAGCGCCTGGGCGGCCACCGCTTCGTCGGGACACGTCTGGTTGCCGCTGCAATTCGACGGCTCGAACTGTGGGGGGCACGTCGACGCCTCGGCTTCGGAGATCGGCTCCCACATGCCGAGCGCCGGCGAGTCCTTGTACCGGTTGACGATGGCCTGCAGATAGCTCCAGTACGACAGCGGGGTGAGATTGACCCCGTCCGTCCCCGCCGGGTCGTCGTCGACCTGCTCGAACCCGCCGCTGTACCACGACGGATCCTGCCAGTGGTCTCCGTCACACGTGCCACCCTGATCGGTCAGGACCGGAATGAGCCGCTGACCGTGGGCGGCGGCGGCGGCGAAGACCCGGTCGAGCGGTCCCCAGTCGATCTGGCCCGTCTTGACGTTGGTGGCCATGGTGCCCTGGAAGGCCCAGAACCGGACCAGCGAATCGGGAGCGAGGGAGGCAAAGAACTGGTCGAGTTGTGTCTCGGTGACATCAGCCCCGCACCCGGCATTCGTGCCCCAGTCGGTGGCGATCTCGTAGGCGTTCACCCCGGTGAACCGGTAGACCCGCCCGTTCAGGGTGAGATGGTCACCGCTGGCGCCGATGACCCCGGCGGCGACCTGACCCGATGGTGGTGACGTCGTTGTCGTCGCCGGGGTCGCACCCACCGTGGCCACCGACGCCTGGGACGGCGCTGCGGTCACCGGTGGTCCCGCCGGCGCGGGGGCGGTCGTGGTCGTCGTCGAGACGAAGGCGCCGGACGGTCCTCCCCCGGCCAACGGGTCCGAACGGGAGCGGTCCGGAGCACCGTCTGCGACCCTTCTGACCGACGCGCTCGTGATCGCGTGGCTGCCCAACGACGGTCCGAGGACGGGGTACAACACCACGACGAGGATGGCGACGGCACTCAGAGCAGCCGTGAGACCACGAGCTCCGAACGAGACCATTGCGAGAAATATCGGCCCCCACGGTTGAACACTTGACCCGCGACGCCGGCTTTCTCGACCGTCTCGAAGACGGTGCCGGCTCAGATGCCGTGCTGCTCAGGACCGAGGAGGGGAGGCGTCGACGAGAAGTTCGGCGTCGGGCTCCCGGTGGAGCCCGTGCACCGTCTTCTCCCAGAAATTGGGCGCACCGATCAATTGGAAGAAGGCCTTGGCCGCGGCCATGGACATCATCACCCAGTACAAGGGCACGAGAAGGGCGGCCCACAGCAGCTCGAAGCGGCGACTCAGCCGGCAACTGGCCACCGTGAAGTACAGCAGGAGGAAGTTGCCGAGGGCCCAGCAGGCCAGGCTGCTGTAGTAGAGCGGCGCCGGGAACAGTGACTGGACGAAAGCCGGGTGCACGAGGAACCAGACCAGCGTCATGAGCCAGAAGATGGGATTCAACAGGGCCAGAAGCGGTGTGCCGGCCACGAAGAGGAAGAGCTGGGCCATGCCTCCCGGACCGATTTCGCGGAAGAGCTTCACCGGGGCGCGCATGTGCACGAAGAAGGTCTGGAGGTAGCCCTTGTACCAGCGGGACCGCTGCTTGATCCAGTTCACGAAGTCGCTGTTGGCTTCCTCGAGAGTGACCGATTCGAGAATGCCCACTCGGTAGCCCTCGCGGAACATCCTGATACCGAGGTCGGCGTCCTCGGTCACGTTGTAGGGATCCCACGCACCCATCGACCGCAGAACCGAACGGCGGAAATGATTGGACGTCCCCCCCAGGGGGATGGGGCCACCCAGGGAGGCGAGGCCGGGAAGCAGATACGAGAACCACATGGCGTACTCGATCGTGAACCACTGCGTGATGAGGTTCTGATCCGGATTGTTGTAGGAGAGCTTGGCCTGAAGACACCCGACCTCGGGACCGAGCCGCATGAGGGCGAAGGCGGCGCGGCGCAGCTGTAACGGGTCGGGGTCGTCCTCGACGTCGTAGACGGCCACGATCTCTCCCCGGGCCAGGGTCAGGCCGTAGTTCAGCGCTTTCGGCTTCGTACGGGGCTCAGCCTGCGGGACGAGAACGAGCTCGAAGTGATCGCCGGGATCAGCAGCGTCCACAGCGGCAATGGTCGCAGCGTCATCGGCCTCGACCAGGAGCTTGATGTCCAGGCGATCATGGGGATACTCGATCCGCGCCAACCGGGCGAGGAGCAGGTCGATCACCTCCGTCTCCTGGAAGGCGGGAACCAGAACCGTGTACACGGGGAGGTCGGCATCCGCCGTCGAGCGCGCCTCGGCGTCGCTGACGACGATCGCCACGCCTGGTCGTGCCGACCTGACGAAGAGGACGATCCGATAACCCGTTACCGATACATAGGCGATCGTGATGAGCGTCACCAGGGCGATGATCGTGGGCCTCGGCCATACGACCACACCGATCACGACCAGGAGCAGGAAGCTCAGAAGGACGGTCCGCTGACCCCTGGAGAGGATGGCGCGTGCCGAGACGAAGGGCGCCTTCTCGGCCAGTCCCGACACACTCGCTTCCAGGCGGAGCCGCGCCTCGGAGTCACTGATGAGCGCGCGGCGCACCATTGCATTGTATCAGTGATCTGCCCACTTAGACCCCCCTACCTGGGAGTTTGTCACCTAGACTGGGGTCAGAATGTCCGATCCCCAACGCCCCGACCACGCCCTGCTCCTCGATCTGAGCGAGATCCTCCGCCGGTTCGCTGACGGTCAGCGGGAGTTGCTCGCCCTCGTCCGACACCTGCGTCTCGGGGAGACGGCTGATCATCCACCGGCCTCGTCCATGGACAGAACCGAGCCGGGTCGCGAGCCGGCTCTGTCTCCGGCGACAGTGGCGCCCCCTCCGGCCCGGCCGCCTCGCGAGACCCTTACGCTCACGACGACGCGCGACTACGACTACTTCGAAGAGCTCGATCTCCGCCTGGCTCGCTTGCGCCAGGATGAGAGTCCCGGGCCCCTCTGAGTCTTCCCCGAAGGCGGGATCAGCCGAGACGAATCAGCCGAGCTTCAGAAGAAGGAGCGCGACGATGACGATGACGACGCCGGCCTGGATCAACAGCCGTGCCGGCAGTCTCGACGTGTGTCCGTTCCTCGTCGTACCCGTTCTTCCTCGTCCCCGAGCTGAGCCCTTCTGATCGGCGTCGAGCGACCCTTCATTCGCCTGAGCGGTGATGTACTGCTCGGCGCCGGGATCGGAAGCCGATACGGGGAGCGATCGAGCCGGCTGAGAAGGGGGTGGGGGCGGCGGCGGCGGCGGCGGTTGCGCCGCCACCGGCCTGTTGCGGTCGACCACGACCGTCCTCGGGGCGCCCCGGTCCACCACGACCGTCCTCGGTCGTGCAGGGGGCGGCGGGGGCGACGGACGTGGGGCCGATTCGCCCGTCGGCTCCACGAGTGGCCCGGCGGTACCTTCCGGCGCCACATCGTGACCGAGCCCGGCGTCGTGAGGTGTTCCCGCCGGTGTCGCCTCAGGAGGTACCGCCATCGTGTGCCGGCCGGCGCCCTCAAGGGGGTCACTCCCGACGGTGGCGACGCTGCGAGCCACGTGAGCCAGCACATCGGCTTCGAACGCGTCGTCGAAAACAGCGGCCGCCGGGTGTGCCTTCAGTCGTTGCTCGGCCGCTTCCGCCTCGCGCACCGCGTCGGCGAGCTCCAGCCGCATCGCCCGGAGCTCTTCCTCGTGGCGCGCGATCAGCGGCTCCACCGTCTCGACGGGAAGGACGTCCACGATCCCGGGTTTAGGAAGTGGGACACCCGGAGTCAAGGGGTCAGCCACGATCGGCCTCCGCGCCGGCGGCCGGTGCCCACGAGCTCGGCGGTGGTGGTGGTGGTGGTGGCGGCGGCGTTGACGGTGGGGCACCACCCCCAGATCCTCCGATCGGAGCCGCCGGTGAGCGGTGCGGGGCGGCCGCCTGGGCATGGGCCCCGACGATCCACTCCCCCACCCGGTGCTCGAGTGCCTCGACCCGCTGCGTCAGGTCCGTCGCCCGTGCCGTGCGGGCGCGCGCATGAGCGATGGCCGCTTCGAGCTCAGCACGCTGCGCCGTGACGCTTTGCAGGTATTCCTCGACCGCCTGCCGGGTATAGGCATGGGTCACGGGGAGCTCCGGTGGTTGGGTCATGACGGTCCTTCATCGTACAGACGCGGCCTCGCTCTATACCGTAATAGCAGCAGCGTCCCTCACCCGAACCGTCCGTGCACGTAGTCAGCCGTGCGGGGATCCTGTGGCTCGTTGAACATGGCGTCCGTCGGGCCGTGCTCCACGATGTAGCCAGGCGTTCCCTGCTCAGCCAGGAAGAAGGCCGTGTAGTCCGACACCCGCGTGGCCTGTTGCATGTTGTGGGTGACGATGACGATCGTGACCTCGGCACGAAGGTCGTCGATCGTGGCCTCGATGCGCCGGGTCGAGGTGGGGTCGAGGGCAGAACAGGGCTCGTCCATGAGCAGGACCCGAGGCTTGATGGCCAGGGCTCGAGCGATACAGAGTCGTTGTTGCTGCCCCCCTGACAACGCGCCGCCGGGCTGGCGCAGACGGTCGGCCACCTCGTTCCACAGGCCGGCCTTGACGAGGCAGTCGTGGACGATCTGGTCCTTCACGTCCTGATCGGCCCGGGTTCCCGTCAGTTTCAGTCCGGAGAGCACGTTGTCGTAGATCGACATGGCCGGAAACGGATTGGGCTTTTGAAAGACCATCCCGATGTTGCGCCGTGCCTCGGTCAGCTTCTTGCCCGGGTCGTAGATGTCGTTCCCGTCGAGACGTACCTCACCGGCCAGGGAGGCCGAAGGAGTGAGCTCGTGCATCCGGTTCAGGATGCGCAAGAACGTCGACTTCCCGCACCCGGAGGGACCGATGAGAGCGGTGACCTCTCCAGCCACCATCGTCAACGACACGCGGTCGAGCACGTGGTGATCGGCGAACCACGCCGAGATCTCCCAGGCTTCGAGCGTGGCCGCGCCTTGACCTGCCATCACCTGTTCCCCGGGCATGGTCCGTTCGAGAGTACTCACGGCAATCCCTCACCTCTGTTCGGTCGTGTCGTCATCACATCAGATTCGGCAGCAGCACGGAGATCTGGTTGGCCAGGAAGTAGCCGATCAGCGCCAGCGGACCGACGAAGATGATCCAGGCCTGCGCATGACCCTTCCTGTTCCACGTCCAGATGGCGGCGGCGGCAGCGGCAGCCAATGCGACCGTCCACAGCGCCAGGACCCACAGGTTGCCGAGGTCGAGGCCCAGGGGCAACTCGTTGGCCGGTATGTTCCGTGCCTCCACAACGGGGCGCGGGGTGGGGAGGGGGCTACCGACGATGTTGGCGTCGACGTAGACCACCCCGGACGGGACGAACCTGGACTCCTGGGCTGTCACCAACGTGAGACGGGCACCTCCCCGCCCGATGGGTGGGATCCGCTGACCGCCCTTGCGAATGTCGGTGACGCGGAAGACGGCGGTGTTGGTGGGGCCGTTCTGGATCGTCACCAGGATGCGCGCCCCCTTGTGGAGCTGTGCGATCCGAGCGAACGGACCGCCGTAGGTACCGGCCCTTCCGTAGATCACGCTCGTCCCCAGGCCCCCGGGGAAGACGGTCGAGGGAAGGTGACCGGGACCGGCGAGAAGGACCTGACCGTTGGTCCCTTCGTCCACCACCTCCTTCACCCCGATGGAGGGGATCGTCAAAAGGGCCATCGGCGTTCCCAACGCCAGAGGCACATGATTCTGGGAAGGACCGATCGGACCCGTCCCCCCTGCCAGCGTGTACCGGAACTGGGCGAGCTCCTTGAACTGCGTGGCGCTCTGCTCGAGACGGCTCACGAGGACGAGATTGAGTACCAGCCCGATCGTCAGGGCCGTCACCATGAGCAGCCCGAGGCGCACGACCGACAAGACGGTCTCGCGGGTGGCCGAACCACGACGACGATCGGGCTCCGGACTCACATCGCCCGTCGGGAACGCCGACCCCGTGAATCCGCTTTGCCGCGAGCCGCCCGCCGGCGCGATCCCAGGCGGGGCCTGGGGAGACTCGCGCGGGCCGACGAACATGGTCACGTTCACCTCAGAGCGATCCTGGGTGCGATATCGCGTCGCACCTTCACACTGAGGCCCAAGAGGATCAAGCCGAAGCCGATGCACAACATTCCGATGGCCAGACCGCGTGTTATCAACGCTCCGGTGAAGGCGAGCGACCCACCAGACGCGGCCGTCGCCCCGGAAGGGTCACTGGCTGACGACCCCGATGAGCCCGAAGAACCGGTCGACCCCGACGAGCCTGTCGACCCTGCCACCGTGGTGGTCGTTCCGCCTCCCGACGATGCGGAACCCGCTGTCGTCGTGGTCGGCCCCGGCGACGTGGTCGTCGATCCCGGCGAGGTCGTGGTCGACCCTGGTGAGGTCGTCGTCGACCCCGGAGCCGTGGTCGTCGATCCCGGTGCCGTGGTGGTCGTGGTCGTCGTCCCCGTCCCCGGAACGGCAGTCCACACGAACCCGTGGGGGTCGTTGCCGTTGGCCGTGAAGGTGACCTGCGTGTTCCAGTAGTCGCTCACGACTCCACTGGAGGTGGCACAGGCGATACCCGCCTCCCACGTCCCGGTGCTGTCGAGGTTTGACGCCGTCTCGCCCAGAGTGAGCAGATCGGCCCATTCGAAGTCGGGGGGGATGTTGATGATCTCTCCCGTGTTGGGAGCGGTGGAGATAGCGTCGAACAGCCCGCTCCCGTCGACCAGGCCCCAGCCGGTTGACGGTGTCCCGCCGGCGAAGGAGACAGAGGTGACGTCCGTACCCTGCGGGACCAGATAGCTGTACACCTCGTATCCGTCAGTGGCCGTGTCTCCCGAACAGTCAGCCGGGGCCGGGGTCAGCACGACGGTGAACGCGGTCTCCGACCCTCCGCTGGACAGGGGATCATTGGACACCGGATCGGTGATAGTGGCCGTGCCACCCAAGGTGGACGCCGAGGCCGACGGTGCCGACATGGCGGCATACAGCGACCACGAGCCGGCGACGATCATGACCCCCGCCGCCGCCCGCATTCCCACGATCAGCCGCCGGCCGAACGTGCCCACGTGTCGCCTACCAAGGTTGCGCATTGTTCTCACTCGTCTCTCTCACTGCCTCGTGTGTTGTCGTGTGGTGCCTTCGAAGTCCGACCCGATGAGCGGGACTCCTAGGGCGGTGATGTGATGCGTCTTCGCCTTCTGATCTCGAAGAGCACCGTGCCGAGGGTGGCGGCGGCGCCTGTCCCGAGCACGATGAGGAACGCCCAGCGGACCGCACCCACCCCGAAGTACGGCTGTCGGTTGGCATTGAGGGCGAGGGAAGCGGTGGCCAGAACCCGGGGAACCTGCGTCGTGGTGGTGACACTGGTGGCCACAGGTGTCGCCACGTAGGGAGTGGTGGGTGGTGGCGTCGGTGGCGTCACCGGTGTAGTCGGCGTCGGCGTCGGCGCCGGCGTCGGCGTGGTGGCGGTGGAGGTCGACGGCGGGTTGAGGATGGCGTTGGCGGCGGCCAGGCTCTCTGTCTGGAGGGCGGCCGGCAGCGGCGCGTATCCCGCAGGCAACTGGCCGACGTTGACTCCCGGCGTCTGTCCGGCCCCCGTCGCGTACTGGAGGAAGGTGGCATAGTTCTGGCGCGACGTGGGGTCCAGGGACTCCGGGGTGGCTGCCGCGTACGTGAGCATGGTGAGCGGGTAGGCATTGGGCGCCGTCGACGACGGGTTCGGCGAGAGCACTCCCGGAACCGAGCTGGGCGTCATCGCCGCCTCGCCGGCCAGCAGGCTCTGTTCGTCCGGAGTGACGAAAGGTCGGTTGAGACCATCGTCACCGGACGGACTGAGACTCGCCACCTGGTCGCCGTACTGTGCGGCCGAGGCCGAATCGGTGATGCTGATGATGAAGCTCGTCCCCGTGACCTGCGGTCCGTTGGACGTCCATGCCGTGTCCGGCGTCAACGCGTCGTCGTCGAACGACGCCTTCGCCTGATTGTTCGACTCGGCCACATCCTGTCCGGCCGCGTTCATGGACAGCGCGTACGGTGACCAGTCGAGGATGCACAACGGCCGGGCGACGACGGGAGGAGTGGTCTGCGTCGTATACCCGCTGCTCCAGCAGTACGGATCGCTTTGGGGATAGTTCTCGGGCACCGGTGATCCGAAAGCAACCCCTGACGGGTTGGCCGAGGGATTCGTGCTGTAGAGGGGGTTGACCTGCATTCCCCAGGGGTCCTTCTTGCCGTTGAGCCAGGCCGCGGCCTCGGGGTCGGACAGGATCCAGTTCCATACCGCCGTGGCCGCATCAGACGATGTCTCCTCCACCACCAACGAGGCCGCCGCCGTCTGCTGCGCTGTCGTGAGTAGCGAGAATTCGGGGTTGTACTGCAAGAAGTCGGGATCGTCGACCAGCGTCGCCGGGTTGTTCTGGACCCACGAGTAGGAGCTCGACCTGTCTCCCGTGACGTTCTGAAGGTCATCCTTGTAGGACTCGGTCAACAATTTCGCCACCAGGCGTGGGGTCAGGAAGATGTTCTGCACCTGGGTTCCCGCCAGCGGCACCTCGGATGGATCGGGTAAGCCGTTGACGAGGGCGGGATCTCGATCGATGCTGAATGCGATCACGATCCCCGAGAGGGTCAATGGGGCGTAGACGACCGGGTTCGACGGGTCCGTCTCGCTGGGATTGATCGGATCGGTGAAGACGGACATGCCGGCGGCGCCGTACGAAGCGTTGGTGATGTTCGATCGGGCTTCGTCGTCCGAGACCGTCGAATAGCTGTAGGGGGGGGCACCCGGCGTTGCACACAGTGCCGGCTGCCAACTCAGCACGGCCGGCTGCGCCAGCTCGCTGCCCACGATGCGTTGCTCGTTGGCTCCGATGGCACAGGAGGATCCGACCGGGTTGAAGTAGAGGGGGATGGCGATCCTGTTGTTCCACGCCTCCAGCGTCAATGGCGAGGTGTCGACGAACTCCTGACTGTCGTTGGAGGCGTTCTCCTCGGCTGGCGTGCCCCGGGGGACGACGACGAGCCAACACTGCGGCATCTGCGTCGAGCCGCTGGGCAAGGTTTCGATGTCCTGGCCGCAACCGAGGCCAGGAGCTTCGAGCCCTGTGTCCACCTGAAAGTTCTGCTGACCTTCCGACCCACCGCCCGCAGTGGCGTAGGTGCGGGCGAAATCGACCTCGTTCGTCGTGTTGAAGCTGAAGTACGGGTTCAACCAGAACTGCTGGGGATCACTGAGATTGGCTTCGTAGTTCGTATCGTCCTGTTGATTGACCACGGTCCCGTCCACGGACACGAATGGCTCGACGAGTTGGTTGCCGTTGGTCGTGTCCACGTACGGTGTCACCTCTTGACCGGTGACCTGGTCCGTCCACTCGGTCGAACCGGGGACGGCCGTCTGCAGCTGGCTGTAGTCGCTCCACGCCGGACTGGCCAAGTTCCGTGTATAGGCGAACGTGGGGTTCCCCACCGGGTACGACGACGTATTGATGTTCCATCCCCCGACCTCGCACTGCGTGGGGGGCGGACCGGGGTTCACCGAGTCGAGGGGATCCGACGGGTCGGGGGCTCCCCAGCACTGAAAGATCTGCAGATAGTTGTCCAGGAATCCGTTCGGACCGTCGGTCGGGGCCCCACCCGTCCAGGTGACGGAGATGTCCTGGTTCTCCAGGTTCTGCGTTTGATTGACCGTCACGCTCAGGCCGGAGAACGTTCCGCGCCCGCTCACCGTGACATGGGAGCTGGTCAAGGGCAGGGACGTGTCGGTCCCTTGTTGTCCGGCCACAGCGTCCGCTTGGGCGCCCGGTTGACGACCGGGTACGAACAGCACGACGCTCATGACGGACAGAGCTCCGGCCAGCGCCACGGCGCCGCGCCAGCCGATTCGCCTGATCCATCCCCCCGTGCCGTGTGACTTCACCGTCGCCGCCTCCGCATGCGGCGCGAGACCAGGCCGGGGACGACGATGACCGACAGGACGGCGACGCTCACCAGACCGATGAGCAACTGGTTCAACGTCCAGCCCCGGGCGGACGACAGCGTCACATTGGCCGGGAAGGGGGGCGTGTTGAGAATCCGCTCCAGGGCCTGATCCCGCGGCGACGCCGCCGCAGTCTCGGCGGTCGACTGCCCTGTCGCTGTCGGCGCCGTGGTCGTCGTCGTCGTGCTACCCGCCGTCGGCCCGCTCGTCGGGGACGTAGCCGTCTTGGTCGGTCCGCTGAGTGTGACGCCGGCTGCTTTCTTGCTGCCGCTGACGGGTGTCGACACCGTGGCCGCCCCCCCGGTGCCGGCCGTGCACTGGGTGGGCCCCTGCTTGTCGCACGCCGGCGGCTGCGGGGCGTCCTCCGCCAGGAGATTCTGTCCGGTCGGCGTGAAGGTCGGGTTGTTGCAGCTCTGGATGTTGATGTTCTGCACGTCGGCACCCGGGATCTTGGCGATCTGGGCGAAGCTGGCCTCCACCAGATTGATGGGCATCGGCGAGTAGCCAAGAGACGCCGAGTCCTGTTGCCCCTGGCACATGGCGTAATAGGAGAAGGCCGCCAGCGTCTTGCCCTTGTCATCGGTGAACTGGCCCTGGACGGTCGTGGGAAGGATCAGATAGCTGTAGGACGACAAGGGGTAGGTACGCGGATCGGGGTCCGTGTAGACATTGCTCAGGTTCTCGGTGAGGTACACGGCCGGGTTGCTCGAGTCCATGTTGATCTGCGCCTGCAGAAGAGAGACAGCCACGTTCTGGGGCGTGGGCTCGGTGTAGTAGCCGGCGGCGTTGAGCATGTTCACGACGGGGAAGTGGGCGTTCAAGGCGTACGAGTACTCGACGTATCCGATCGACCCGGCCGCGTAATTCTGGGCCACGTATCCGGCTACGCCGAGGTCACCGGCCTGGGCGATCATGGGGATGGTGGGGGTGGTCGGCCAGAACGAGGTGGGGCCGCACGTCGGGGCCCGGCCGGTGGCGTTGCAGAAGGCGTTCCAGACGGACGGGTACTGGCTGATCATCCATTCCGAGAATTCGAATGACGACCCGGCCCCGTCGGAACGGACGACGGGAACGATGGGTTCGTTGGGGAGCGACAACGCCGGATTGTCGGCGGCGATGGCCGGGTTGTCCCAGTTCGTGATCTGCCCGGTGAAGATCTTGGCGATGTTCTGACCCGAGAGCCTGAGGTTGGTCACCCGTTGGCCGTCGATGGTGAGGTTGTACATGAAGACGGTTCCACCGGCCGTGATGGGCATGTACGCGTAGCTGTTGGGTGTCGGGTTCTCGGGAGCGGACCCGTCATCGGGGTTGGTCTGGAACGGGATGTCGGTTGCCGCGAAGTCGGTGGTGCCGGCGATGTAGGCCTGGCGCCCCTGCGTCGAGCCGTCGCCGTCGTAGTTGATCCGCATGCCGTATTGCTGGACGTCCGAGATCCACTGATCGAGGGCGTTCTCCGACCAGGTCGAACCCTGCCCCGAGATGGGCACGTAGCTGGTGGCGGCGGATGCCGGGGCGGCTCCGATGACCATGACGGTCGTCGCCACCATGGCCGTGGCGGCCATCACGCCTGACAGTCGCCCCATGAGCCCAGCCGTCCTCACCAACCTCACTCCGCTCTCCTCGCCGATGGGGTCCCTTCCCGGGGGGGCCCATCTCTACTAAATCCCTGGGAAGAAGTAATTCTAGTGAATTCCCGGGCAGAATGTCGTTCGGCCCGGCGTCTTTGTCGGCGGCTCAGGTGCCCCGGACCGAAGCCTCCGATGACCCGGGCCACGACGAACAGGACCAGGATCACCACCAGGAGCAGGGCGGCGGTGGCGTAGCCGCGTTCGGCGTAGGCGGGGATACCCGACTGGACCAGTTTCAAGGCCTCCAGGGGCAGCGAGACCATCGGCTCGTGGAGGGGGTTGGCGTTCATGTAGGTGGTGAACCCCGCCGTCAGGAGCACCGGGGAGGCCTCGCCGATACCCCGGGCCGTTCCGAGGATGACGCCCGTGGCCAGACCCGAGCGGGCCGTCGGGAGCACCACGTGCCACATGGTGCGCCACCGGGGTGCCCCGAGGGCATCGGACGACTCGCGGAGGCCGGCCGGCACCAGGCGCAGGACGAGGTCCGATGTCCGGATGACGTACGGCAGCATCATGATGCTGAGGGCGAGGCCGGCGGCCAGGCCCGAGAACTGGAATCCCAAGGTCAGGATCCAGAATGCGTAGATGAACAGTCCGGCCAGGATCGACGGGAACGCCGTCATGGCGTTGACGATGGTGCGGACGAAGTTGGCGAACCGGCCCCGGGACTGGTCCAGGTAGATGGCGCACACGATCCCCAGCGGGACGGCCAGCACCAGGGCGATGCCGATCTGCCACAGGGTTCCGACCAGCGCGTGGGCCACCCCTCCCACCGTCAAGGGGGCGAGCGGACCGGCTCTCGACATGTCCTGGTCGAAGAAGTTGAGATGGTGCAGCGCCGGCCATCCCCTCCAGATCGTGTAGACGATCACCAGTGCCAGGGCGCTGATGGCGATCAGGGCCGCCGACGACAGGAACACGGTCATGACGGAGTCCCGGACGGCGATGCCCTCCTCGTTCAACGAGACGAGGACGGCGTAGAGGACGAGGAACACCACGTAGCCCACGAAGAAGAGCCCGATCACCCCGGACAGCGCCGTGAGGCGTCCGAGGAGGAACGTCACCGAGAACGCCGCCGCCGCCGAGCCGACCAGGTAGAAACCGTTGTCACCGGAGAGCGCCCCGCCGGTGCGACGCCGGCGCACGGGCGGCGGAGCCTGGTCGGCCGGGAGTTGCTCCTCCTTGACGGGGAAATCGAGGATCATCGGCTCGCCCTCAGCTCTCCGCTCCGGACCGCGAGCGCGAGACGATGGCCGAGGCGCCGAAGTTGATGATCAGCGTGATGGCGAAGAGCGTGAGCCCCGCCGCCATGAGAGCCGACGTCCCGAACTTCGAAGCGTCGCCGTACTGCAGGGCGATCAGGGCCGAGATCGAGTTCCCCCCCGACTGCAGGATGTGCCAGTTGATCCCGTACACGGTCGAGATGATCAGATAGACGGCGATCGTCTCGCCCAGGGCGCGGCCGAGCCCCAGCATCGTGCCCCCGATGATCCCGCCCCTGCCGAAGGGGAGCACGACCGTGGTGATCATGCCCCACCGGTTCCCGCCCAGGGCGTACGCACCCTCACGTTCGCCCAACGGTGCTTGCGAGAAGGACTCGCGCATGACCGAGCATTGGATGGGGATCACCATCAACGAGACGGTCAACCCGACGATGAACGTGGACGCACTGAAGGAGGTGCCTTTGTTCAAGATGCTGTTGGCGGCGGGGCTGACCACCTTGAAGATCGGTATCCATCCGAACCACGTCGACAGGAACCGCGACACGCCGAGAACATGCGGTTGGAGGTAGTTGACCCCCCACAGGGCGTAAACCACGCTCGGGACGGCCGCCATGAGGTCGACCAGGGAGATCATGGCGCGCTGGATGCGTTTCGGGGCGATCTCGGAGATGAACAGCGACAGCCCCAGCGAGATGGGGACGGACACGACCAGGGCCACGAGGGCGATGAGGATGGTGTCGGTGAGAATGCCCCCGACGCCGAACCGGTGGTCGTCGGGTTCCCATGTCTGGGTGGTGAGAAAGTGCAGCTTGGCCACGGCCAGGGCGGGATACGCCCTGATCGAGAGGAAGAGCCCCACGGCGCCGATGACGCCCACCACGGCGATGGCCGCCATTCTGGTCCCGCCGCGAAAGATCCGGTCCCCGGCACCGGGGACCGAGCGGACGGAACGGCGCTGCTCCTTCGGTGACCGGCCCGCGGCCACGGTGGCCTCGATGGTCATGACCGGCCGGCCGCCTTGGCCGATGGGATGACGGCATGGGCCCGCGAGCGCTCGACGGCCTGCACGAAGAGCCGGTTCGCCTCGACGGCGCTGACGGGACCGGCATCGGTACTGGTGGCCACGCTCTGCACCACGCTCGCATTCCCGGTGGTGACGGGAGAGATACCGGGCGCCTGGACCGAGTCGATGAACACCCCGGTGTCCTGTTGGTGGGTCTGACCGGCGATCACCTGACGGGCGAAGGCAACCAGAAAGATCTGATTGGTCAGCAGACGTCTCTGCTCGGGATCGGCACTCTTCACGGCCGCCGTCAGCTGCACCTCACCGGGGGTGTGGGGAGACATCGAGACGGTGCCCGCCGGCGTGTTCTGCAGGTAGAGGATGACACGTTCGAATCGTGTTCCGCTCCCCGTCGCCACCGGCACGATCCAGTAGACGATGGACCAGTTCTGATTGGACGACCCGCCCGAGTACGACAGAGCCTGGCCCTTGACGCCGTCACCGAGATCGACGGTGGAGACGTCTCGCAAGGTGTAGCCGTGGAAGGAATAGCAGGCGGTGACGCCGTAGGCGTTGAACCCGCTCAGGCTGCCGGCGTCGATGACGTCCGCCGTGACCGGCAACGTGCTGTGCAGATCCGTGAGGGAGTTCGGCGTGGGCGCGTACAGGTACCGGAACCAGCGTGAGTCCTCGCCGAAGAGCGGCTTGTTGATCGTGTATTCGTTCTCGAACGACGCCGTCCATCCCACCGGGTCGGCCGGATCGGCCAGGAACGACCCGATCTTGGGTTCCCCTGTCGCGCCGGCCACGAGGTCGTAGGACCGCAGGCTGGAGTCGTTCACGGACAGGGCCACCGCCGACACGAGCAGGACGCCCAGGGCGGCGAAGACCCGGGGGGCGGCGTTCACTGTCGCCTTGGCGTTCGCCTTGGGCGCCGCCTCCGCCACCACCCGATTGAGCCCGAACGGTCGCATCAGCAGGGCCATCAGGGCGACGCCCACACAGAACATGATCAGTCCGGCGACGGGGTGCAGGATGCCTAGGGCGACGCGCTCCCCCGCCTTCTCCCCCGTCCAGAAGATGAGGAGCAACCGGAGCAGGTTCGTGATCCACAACAGGACGAGACCGGTGGCCAACCACAGCACTTTCCGGACGAAGGACCCGCTCACGATGGCCGCCAGTGCCGCTCCGATCAGGAAGAACCCGACCATCCCGTCCACTCCCGAGCAGGCCGTGACCACGCTGATGGGGAAGACACGTCCGTCGTGGACGACCTGGTAGAGACCGGCGCTGCTGGGGACCGCCTGGGCGACGTGGAAGACCCGCAGTGTCGCATTCAGCCCCTTCAAGGTGAAGGAGGTGAATCCCCCCAGTGTTCCGAGCAGGACGGTGGAGTAGATCCAGGGCCATCCGAGGAACAGGTACCCGAGAGCCACCTTTTGACGCCAGGCCACGCGGACCCCGAAGAGCAGGACCGTCGCCCCGGCCACGAACACGGGCAGGAACAGCAGGTCGACGCGGTTGACCCAGTACATGTCCCCCATCCGGGCCGGGAGCACGACGGCGGCGACGACCGCCGTCGCCACCAGGGTCAAGCCGATGATGTAGTCGAGCTGGCGATCGTGGATGGCCGGCTCCGAACGGCGTGGCTTTCTGTTCACCCATGCCAGACCCGCGGCGATCAACGGCACCAGACCGACATAGGCGAGGGGGGTATCGAGTCCGATGGTCTGCAACAACGACAGCAGCGAGTAGTGGTACGCCAAGCAGACCAGGGCGACCAGGGCCACGATCTTGCACCGCATCTGTGTCTTCTGTTCGAGCGCGCTCCACTCGGCCAGGTTGGAACGGTGCCAGGCGTAGGCCGGACGCAGGACGGGCGACTCAACGAGTGACATCGTGCGTATCCCTACTCCGGTAACGGCTCATCACCACGGCGATGACCGCCAGAGCGACGGCCACGACAAGGAGCACGATCCCGACCGGGAAGGAGTGGCCGGGCGTGACGGCGCCCTGTGACGACTTCGGCACGTACCAGCTGTAACCGCCAGGGTCGGTCTTGCTGGCCGTGAAGACGATCTCGGTGTCCCAGTAGTTGGTGACGACGCCGTCCTTGTTGGCGCAGGCGATCCCTCCCTCGTACGTGGCCGTGGTCTCGCCCCTGCTGAAGAGGTACTTCGGAGTGAGCCGGGTCCAGGTGTAGGCCTGCGGAAGCCCCACCACCTGGCCCGTGTCCGGAGCGGTGTTGAGCGCCCCCACGTACTGACCGTCGGAGAAGAAGCCCAACCTGCCGCCGGTTCCGAATCCCTCCGGCACCCCGGTCTTGAAGCTGACGGCTGTCGGTGACAGATCCTTCGGGAACATGAACGTGAAGACGTGGTACTGATCGTGAGCCGTGTCTCCCGAGCAACTGGCGTTGTCAGGGAGCGCGAGACCGTACTGGGTGGTCGATCCTCCCGAGTCGAGGGGAGTGGTCTGGCTCGGTTTGGTGATCAGTGCCGACCCCGCCGTGGCGGCGCTGGCGACACCGGGCGCGAGGATCGACAGCCACCACCCGGCGGTGACCATGAGCAACAAGCTCACCGTTCCTCTTCGCACGTGTCCCCCGACTCAGTGCTTCACGACCAGTGGACGGGGCCCACGACGGGCCCCGTCCACTGCGCCGACAACCTTGTGAGAATGGTGTGACTTACCCAGCTGCGTGGTGCGCAAGGAGAGCCTTTCTCCTCGACCGGCGCCGCGAGAACCACAGTCCTCCTCCGAGAACGACCACACCGGCCGCCGGCAGCGTGGCCGCCCACGGCACTTCCGGCGTCTCCGCACCGGGACCCGCCGACCAGACGAACCCGTGGGGGTCGCTGCCGTTGGCCGTGAAGGTGACCTGTTCGTTCCAGTAATCCGTCACCGCACCACTCGAGTTGGCACAGGCGATGCCCGCGTTCCAGACGGAACTGCTCCCGCCATCGAGCTCCGAGGCGGTCTCGCCCAGATTGAGCAGGTCCGCCCATTCGAAGTCACTGGGGATGCTGATGACCTGGCCCGTGTTGGGAGCGGTGTTGGCCGGCCCGTAGTACCCGTTCCCGTCGACCAGGCCGAGGCCCTCGGACGGCGACCCGCTCGAGAAGTCGTTCGACGTGATGGACGTCGCTTCCGGCAGCAGGTAGCTGTACACGTGGTACCCGTCAGTGGCGGTGTCTCCTGAGCAGTCGGCCGGAGCCGGAGTCAGAACCACCGTGAACACCGTCTCCGAACCTCCTGAGCTCAGGGCCGCACTGGTCACCGGATTGGTGATGGTGGCGGTCCCGTCGAGCGTGGAGGCCGAGGCCGTGCTGGCCGGCAGGGCCCAGAGGGCGATCGCCGCCCCC
Source organism: uncultured Acidimicrobiaceae bacterium (assembly GCA_963848355.1). Taxonomy (GTDB): domain Bacteria; phylum Actinomycetota; class Acidimicrobiia; order Acidimicrobiales; family UBA8190; genus CAWKDG01. The sequence continues at coordinate 92,917 of CAWKDG010000007.1, read as the reverse complement.
AGGGCCACTGCCACACCGGCATCACGTACGGACGTACGGATCTTCATGATCGTGCCTTTCGCTAAATGCATCGAGTTGTCCCGACTCTCCGATGTGTTCAGTTCCGGGCCGGACTCAGCCGTTGCCCGTGGCCGTGGTGGATCCGCACGTCCCTTCGCCGGATGTCAGGCTGTCGAAGCCGAAGTCGTGGGCGGTGGACTGGGCCGCCGATGAGCACTGCGCCGAGCTGGTGCCCACGAACAGGGCGTTCAACGGAGCGCTGAAGTTGATACCCGAGAGCGTCCGAGTGGGCACCACCGTGTAGAGGTTGTATCCCCAGACACTGTCCTGGTAGTAGGTCGTGTTGGGCACCTCTCCCGTCTGGCCGGCGTCGGGGCCACTGCCGATCGTGCCCGGGATGTAGGGCTTCCCCAGGTTGACGCTGCTGGCGTTGGTGATGTCGGCCAGGTCGACCCCGTTGGCCCGGGCCGTGGCACTGCGGTCAAGGGCCACGTCGTTGGACTGCGACTCCCATTGACTGGCCGAGATCGGGATGACGGCGCCGAATCCGCTCGTGAGTCCGGAGACCGCCGAGTAGAAGGCGTTGCCACTGTTCTGGACGACGGAGGGGCACAGACCGCCGGTGACATTGGCCGAGTCGGCGTCGGCGGCGGCGTTGTCCTCGGTAGTGGTGCTGATCCCGAGGGCCGTGGCCAGGTTGCTGTTCGGCGTGGATCCGGCGATGGTCGTGCAGGCGTACACGGTCACTCCGTTGATGGTCTCCTGGCCGTTGTCGGTGGAGTACAGCGCGGCCAGCTCACTCTCGGTCAGGTTGGCCAACGGACTGCCCGTCGTGGGCGTGTAGACAGCGATCCCGAGGCCGTCACGGGCGTAGGGGATGAAGGTCAGCGTGGTTCCCGCCGTCTTCACGCCTCGGGCCGACCGGGCGAACTGGAGCTGGCCGGTGATGCTCTCCGGCGTTCCGGTGCACGTCGGCGAGCCTTCCCAGGTGTTCCCGGTGACGGAGTCGTAGAGGGCGTTGATCCCTTCGGTGCTGCTGTTGGGGCGGTCCCAGGCGTTTCCTCCCGCCTTGGTGATGATGCAGCCCGCCGTCGTCGTCGGCTCACCCGGAGGGTTGGCGTCGTACGACGACACCGTCAGGAAGTTGTTGGCCGAACCGGCGTTGAGGGGCGCGAAGAAGGTCGTGTTGGCCGCCCCCAGGTCGGGGGCCGGTGAGGCTCCGGTGTAGGCAGCCCAGAGGTCCTGCGTCACGTCGGAGCCCACCCCGACCAACGAACTGGTCCATGCCGGGTCCGCCTGGGCGGTCCCTCCGGCCGAGACGAGGCTGGTCACGCCGAGCATGCCGCTCGCCAGCGCGAGGCAGGCGACGACTCGGGGTGAAATCAGTTTCGATACTGCCTTCATCGCGGGCTCCCTTTCGCGGTCACCGTGACCTGATATTTCCTAGAAAGTCAAGTGATTTAGTCGACTTCGCTCTCCGGCACTGTACAGAGCGACGTCCGGGCGTATCAACCCCCAATTTCGATACGGAGAGTGATACCCCCTCCTTTTCTCCTATCGAGTTGATAGACATAGTAGCATAGAGTGATGCGGCGCTCCTGCCAGGGCCGGAGGTCCTGAGGTGACAAGGCGGTGGGTGACCGCCCCACTGCGCGTGACCGAGCGTGTGGACTACGCGCTCAGATCGGTCCTGCTGCTCTCCCAGCAAGAGGGCGTCTACCTCACGGCCAAGGAGGTGGCGGAGCACTACGGCTTGAGCACGAAGATGCTGGCAGGCGTCCTGTGGAACCTCCGATCGGCCGAGATCCTGGAGTCCCGCCCCGGTTGGCACGGCGGTTTCCGGCTCGCCCGGTCGCCCCAGGCGATCCCGCTGAGCGCCGTGATCGCGGCGGCCGCCGGTGCCGACGACGCTCCCCCCCGCCCGCGGTCAGCACCGCTCGATTGCCGGTCCGTCCGACTTCCTCCGGGCCTCAGGAAGCGTCGGCTGACCTGGTGGACGGTTTCTGGCAGTCCCTGGACGACCACGTCCAGGTCACCTTGACGACGTTCACCGTGGCCGACCTGGCCCTCGCCCGCACGCTCGGCTGACCGACCCGACGCCGCCCCGCATCGAGGAGGCGACCTCGTGCGCCACGGTGTGTGATCACAGCGGCGGAACGGATCGGGCCACGACGGCCGGCCGACGGTACCCGTCCGAACGAGAGGCGACACCTACAGTGGAATAAGTGGACGCTGATACGGCAGGCGGCGCGGACCCGGCCGACCCGGGTTCCGACGGGGCCGGCTCCCACGGGCAGCTGACCGCCTCCGGGCCGGCCAGCCCGTCAGCGGTGCGCTCGGCCGATCTCGCCCGGCGCTTCGTCGAACAGCTCGTGGCCGAAGCGGTCGTGGCCGGTCGGGTGCGCGATCCGGGGTTCGCCGATCCCCCGATCGACTGGCAGGCCATCTGGTCGTCAGCCGACGGGGTGGACTCGCCCGAGCGCGCCGCGGGCCGCATGGTGCTCGCCGCCAACCGGGTGGCCCAGACCATCTCGGGAACTCCGGAGCTGGTCGACAGGGCCTCGGTGACCGGCACCGGCTCCCTGCTCGACAATCCTCCCCCGGTCGCCACCGGGGCCCCGACGCCTTCCCTGGTCCCGCCTCCGCACAACGCCCCTCCCCCACCACCGCCTCCGGCCGCTCCCCCTCCGCCCTCCCCGCCCGCCCCCTCACCGCCAGCACCCGCGCCTCCCCCACCCCCGCGGCACGCGGCTCCGATTCCCGTTCCGATTCCGATTCCGGCACCGACGGTCTCAGCAGCAACGAGCGAGCCGGACGACCTTCCGGACGCAGCGGGGCCGTCCGACAGCACCGGCGGCACGAAAAAGGACCGGCGCCGGCGCCGGCTCTCCGTGGGGTTCGTCTGGGTGCGCAACATCGGTGCCGTCGTGATCCTCTTCGCCGCATGGCAGCTCTGGGGCACGGCGCTTCTCCAGCACCACAACCAGACCCAACTGGCCGGCCAATTCCACAAGGACACGGGCTCGACGCCGGCTGACGACCGCCCGTTCGGACTCATCGCCGGCACCACGAGGGTGGTGGGTCCCGCCGCCGGGTCGGTCATCGCCCAGATCACGATCCCCGCCATCGGCCTCAGCCAGTACGTCGTGCAAGGGACGTCCGGCGCGGATCTCGAGAAGGGTCCCGGCCACTACCGGGGGACGGCCGTCCCGGGACAAGCGGGGAACGTGGCCATAGCCGGGCACCGGACGACGTTCGGCGCGCCGTTCGGCCGGCTCAACGAGTTGCACCCCGGTGAATCGGTCGTCATCACCACCACCAGGGGCGAGGAGTTGACCTACGTCGTCTCCCGGACACCCACGCTCGTCGCCCCCTCGGACACGGCGATCCTGGACGACGCCGGCGACGACCGTCTGACCCTGAGCACGAGCAACCCGAAGTACTCCGCCGCCCAACGTCTCGTCGTGGTGGCCATGCTCGAGCAACCGTCGAGCAACTCGACGACGACGCCCCCGCCGCCGGCCGGTCCCCCGCCGGGGCCGTTGTCCGATACGCAGACATCGTCGTGGAATTGGCACGACGCTCCCCTGGCCGTCCTGATCGGAGCTCTCCTCGTGCTCCTCGGACTGGCGTACCGCCGACCGTCGCGTGGCCGCCGGCTCCTCACGGTTCTCATCCTGGGACCCATCTGGATCGCCGGTCTGGCCCTTCTCTTCGTGGCCGTGACGAGCGTCTTACCCTCGACCCTGTAGGGAGGACGGCCCGACCTCCGCCGTCATATCAACGACGCCGCCACGTCTTGGTGTCGGGCCCGTGTCGGAGGTCGGCCAGATAGGCGTTGTAGGCGGCCAGCTCGGCGTCCTCGGCTTCGGCCCGGGAGATGGCGTCCTCGGTCACCACCTGCTCCTCGTGGGCCTGCGTCGTCTCCGCCTCCTCACGCAGACGTCGCAGGCCGCGGGCACCGACGGTGTCGGGATCATCGTGGACGAGGTTCCACCACAGGACGATGCCGAACCCGGCGAAGGAGGGCCACATGACCGAATAGACCCAACCGAGCGAATCCCCCGACAACGCCACCGTGACCTGCCACCAACACGCGATCACGCAGCCCGGTACCCAGACGAGGAGAACTGCGTGCGCGATCAGCGCCCGTCGGCTCGTCCAGCGGGCCGCGGGCCGGCGCTCGGTCTGCGCGGTCACCGCCCGGTCTGGTCGCCGGCGCCGACGACACCGGGCTCCGGGGTGGCGGCCACCGTGCGGTCGTAGAGCTTGGTCAGTTTCCGCTCGGCCACGAAGGCACAGAAGGGCACCGTCCCGGCCAGGAGGACGAGGAGCATCCAACCGAGCGGGACGCGGAACTTCCGAGTCAGGTCGAACGCGACACCGAGATAGACGAGATAGAGATAGCCGTGGATCGTCCCCACCACCTTGGCCACGATGGGCTACGCCGGCGGCGAACTGCAGGGGGATGGCCACGAAGACGAGCACGATGAGAAGGACGGCCGTGGTGTACGCCATCACCCGGTACCGGACGAGGACGCGACGATCGACGACGGGATTCGTGTCCACGTTTGCGAAGTGTACCCACCACCGGGAGTGGCTCCGGGGGCGGCGATCCGTAGAATCGGCTGATGGACAACTGGGCCATCGGCGCCTCGCTGGCCACGGCGGCGGGCACCCTTGTTCTGGCCGCCGCCACCTTCGTCGCCGTCCGCGCCTCCAACCGGTCCGCCCGGGTCACCGAGCGGGCGCTCCTGGCCGGCATCCGTCCTGTCCTCGTCCCGTCGCGGCTGGAGGATCCACCCGAGAAGGTCGGATTCGTGGACGATCACTGGGTCCAGGTCCCCGGCGGACGGGCCGTGGCCGAGGCCACCGACGACGCCGTCTATCTGGCCATCGCCCTCAGGAACGTCGGCAACGGTCTGGCCGTCCTCGACCGCTGGGACTTCCAGGTCGGTCGGCAGACCGACCGCGTCCACCACGAACCCGAGACCTTTCGGCGCCTGACGCGCGACCTCTACATCCCGCCCGGCGATCTCGGATTCTGGCAGGGCGCGTTCCGGGATCCGCAGGACCCCATGTTCGCCGCCGCCCGAGACGCCGTCGCCGAAAGGCACGGACGTGACCGTCGACCTGCTGTACCGGGACCACGAAGGCGGGCAGCGGATGATCAGCCGGTTCGGCCTGCTCCCCGGCTCACGACGGCCAATGGATCACCTCGATCGCCCTCCACTGGAATCTCGACCGGTCCGACCCCCGGTGAGTTCCCCGGGACCGCCACCGTCCCCGGTCCCGGCTCCCGATCACTGAGAGTGGGATCGGTGAGGCTCGGTCACGGGACGGGGCCAGTCGCCGACCCCGCCGGAACGGCTCATTTCGTTCAAGCTCGGGGCGCGTTCACACGATGCACTTACAGGCGAAATCTCGTGGAAACGCAGTACCCCTACCTTGACGGACCTGAGCAGGGAGAAAATGGGACCGACCGATGGCAGCGTGCCGACACGACAGCACACCGGCGTGACCGCGGCCAACCACGACCACCCGCCGGTGCCGCCGCACGTGATCGTCCTGTTCGGAGCCACCGGCGACCTGGCCCGACGCAAGCTCCTGCCCGGTCTGTTCCATCTCTCGCGGGCCGGTCTGCTCCCGGAGTGCCGGATCGTGGCCACGTCGCTGGAGGAGCTCGACGACTACCAGTACCACGCTCTGTCCCGCGCCGCCTGCGACGAGTTCGCCCGGGGCGAGGTCACCGACGAGCACTGGGACCGATTCCGTGAGCGCATCTGCTATGTGCCCGGCTCCGCCGGGCACATCGGTCTGGCCAAGACGGTGGAGTACTCGGAGGCGGCCCTGGGCGGCGAGCCCCGGCGGCTGCACTACCTGAGCATCCCGCCCCACGCCGCCGACGCCGTGGTCGAGACGCTGGCCGAGGCGAGGCTGACCGACAGGTCCCGGATCATCATGGAGAAGCCGTTCGGCACCGACCTGTCGACGGCCCGACGGCTGAACGCGGTGGTCTCGGAGGTCTTCGACGACGATCAGGTCTTCCGGATCGACCACTTCCTGGGCAAGGAGGCGGCCCAGAACATCCTGGCCTTCCGGTTCGCCAACGGTCTCTTCGAGCCGATCTGGAACCGCGAGCACATCGACCACATCCAGATCGACGTTCCCGAGACGCTGTCGGTGGGATCGCGCGCCGCCTTCTACGAGGAGACCGGGGCCTTCCGGGACATGGTCGTCACCCACCTCTTCCAGATCCTGGCCTTCGTGGCCATGGAGCCTCCCACCGCCCTCGAACCCCGGGCCATCAACGAGGAGAAGAACAAGGTCTTCCGCTCGATGTGCCCGATCGATCCGGCCCAGGTCGTCCGCGGCCAGTACGAGGGCTACCGCTGGAGCGGAGGGGTGGCGGACGACTCCGACACCGAGACGTTCGTGGCCCTTCGCTGCGAGATCGACAACTGGCGCTGGGCCGGTGTTCCCTTCTTCCTCCGTACCGGCAAGCAGATGGCGGAGGGAGCGCGCATCGTCTCCATCGCCTTCCGTGAGCCGCCCAAGTCGATGTTCCCCTCGGGATCGGGGGTGGGGGCCCAGGGACCGGACCACCTGACCTTCGACCTGGCCGACTCCTCCCGTCTGTCACTCTCCTTCTACGGCAAGCAGCCGGGCCCGGGGATGAAGCTCGACAAGTTGAGCCTCCAGTTCGCCCTGCACGAGACCGACCACGCCGGCGACGTTCTCGAGGCCTACGAACGGTTGATCCACGACGCCATGTGCGGTGACCAGACCCTGTTCACCAACGCCGAAGGCATCGAGCGGCTGTGGGAGGTCTCCCACCCGCTGCTCGAGGCACCGCCGGAGGTGCATCTCTACCGCGTCGGTTCGTGGGGCCCGTCGCAGATCAACGACCTGATCGCCCCGCGCACCTGGCGGCTGCCCTTCGAACGGGGATGGCGCCAGCACCGGTGACCCGGAGCGGCGATGCCCCGGCGTTCAGTCGAGATCGGCGGCCGCGTCCCCGCACACCGTCGTGACCATGAGACGGCTCACGACGTAGGGATCCATGTTGGCGTTCGGCCGCCGGTCCTCGAGCCATCCCTTCTTTTCCTTGGCCGTGCCCCAGGGGATCCGCACCGACGCGCCGCGGTCGGAGGTGCCGTAGCTGAACTCGGACCAGTGAGCCGTCTCGTGGGCACCGGTCAACCTGTCGGTGATCCCGACGCCGTAGTTGGCCACGTGCTCGTCCACGTTCTTCCCGAGGGCCTCGCACCCGGCGATGATCGCGTCCCATCCGCCTGCCTCGCGCATGGCCTTGGTGGAGAAGTTGGTATGGGCGCCCGCCCCGTTCCAGTCGCCGAGAACAGGCTTGGGCTCGAGGGTGGCGAAGACCCCGAAGTCCTCGGCGATCCGGAAGAGCAGCCAGCGCGCCACCCAGAGCTGGTCACCGACCAACGGCGGCGGCAGGACGCCGATCTGGAACTCCCACTGGCCCATCATCACCTCGGCGTTGGTGCCTTCGATGGCGAGCCCCGCCTTCATGCAGGCGACCGTATGCCTCTCGACGATGGCACGACCGGGCATCTTGTCGCCCCCGACGCCGCAGTAGTAGGGACCCTGGGGGGCGGGGAAGCCCTGCGCCGGCCATCCCATGGGCCGACCGTCCTCGAGGAAGGTGTACTCCTGTTCGATTCCGAACCACGGTTCCTGGTCGGCGTACTTCGCGGCCGCCGCCGCGCAGGCGGCCCGCGTGTTGGAGAGGTGGGGCGTGAAGTCGGTGAGGAGGACCTCGCACATCACGAGCTTGTCGTCGGGGCCCCGCAGCGGGTCGGGGCAGCTGAAGACGGGCTGCAGGACGCAGTCCGAATCGTCCCCGGACGCCTGGTTGGTGCTCGATCCGTCGAAGCCCCAGATGCCCGGCTCCTCCCCGTCGGCCACGATCCGTGTCTTGCTCCTGAGCAACGGCGAGGGTTCGGTGCCGTCGATCCATATGTACTCGGCTTGATAACTCATGCGACGCACCCTCGCAGCGCCCTGTCACGTGGGCGTTTCGGCGTCGTGAACACCTCATGAACGCCGAGGGCGTTCTCAGGACCGGGCCGCCACCACGTGGTCGAAGGCACCGTCGGTGACCCGGAGGACGGCGTCCACGTCGGCCTCGTCCATGGCCCCGGAGACGAACCAGTTGTGCCGCGGGTGCAGATAGACCCCTCCGAGGATGGCGTGGCGGGCGAAGAGGTCGGCCAGGGCGAAGTCGTCGTCGCCGGCGAAGGTCATGAACGGCATCTGGACCGGTCCCGACAGGCGGACGTCGATCCCCCGGGCCGACGCCTGCTCCGACAACCCGGCACGCAAGAGGGTCCCCGTCTTCACCGTGCGCCCGACGGTGTCCTCCTCCTCGAGGACCGCGAGCGTGGCCAGTGAGGCCGCCATCGAGACAGCGGCGAACCAGAACGAGCCGGTCGTGAAGATCGACCGCGCCGCGTCGGCGAGCGAGTCCCGTCCGAGGACGGCCCCCAGGGAGTAGCCGTTGGCGATGGCCTTGCTCCACGCACTCAGGTCGGGCGCCACCCCGAGCGGCTCCCAGCTGCTGCCGTGGTGGAGTCGTAGCCCGCACCGGACGTCGTCGAGGATGAGCACCGCCCCCGCCCGGTCGCACAGGGAGCGGAGGGCGGCGGCGAACGCCGGAGCCGGCAGCTCCAGGTCGACGCCGATGTCGTGGCGGATCGGGCTCACGACGATCCCGGCCACGTCGTCGCCGGCGCCGCTCATGGCCGCCTCCACCGAGGCGATGTCGTTGTACCGGAAGTCGACCAGATGGGCCCGGTCCTCGGGCAGGACGCCGCTCGGGCCGGGCGTGCACCAGGGAGCGGCGCCGTGGTAGGCGTCCCGGGCGACGAGGATCTTCCTCTTCCCGGTGGCGGCCCGGGCGATGGTGACGCACTGCGTGGTGGCGTCGGTCCCGTTCTTCGAGAAGATGGCCCAGTCGGCGTGGTCCACGGTGGCCGTCATGGCCTCGGCCAGTTCGACGATCCGGGGCGACGGACCGTTCTGGCAATCGCCCTCGGCCGCCTGGCGAGCGGCGGCGGCGTCGACGCGGGGGTGGCGGTGCCCGAGGAGGACGGGCCCGTAGCTGCACATCAGATCGATGTACTCGTTCCCGTCGACGTCCCAGACGTGGGCGCCGAGACCCCGACTCATGAACTGGGGATAGCCCCGGGGCAGAGAGGCCACGTTCTGGTGGCCGTAGAGCCCGCCGGGGATGACCTTCCGGGCCCGGGCGCGCAGTCCGGCATCCGTGGTCAGGCGGTCCCCGACACCGTCCGTCACGCTCCGATCTCCTCTCCGTGACCCGGCTGTCAGGCTAACGCAGCCGATCGACGACGTCCTCTCACCGCCGGGGAACCGTCGGCCACCCACCGACGGAAATGTCTGGTAACGCAGCGCGGAATTCACTATCGTGTAAAGGCTGTCCCGATGAACGCAGTTCTGGCGACCGGTGAAGGAGGTGCCACGTTGACAATCGAACCCGAAAAGCGAATGACGACGGGCACTGCCCCGCTCGCCGTGTGGACCTGACTCGACCTGACGTCTTCGCGTTGAGTTAGACGGCGGCGGTCGGCCGTCCCTGCCTCCACCACGTCGGTGTCCGGCGTTCCTGGCGCGCCCGAGCGCACCACCATTCCCACCATTTCGGTGCCATGGGCCCGTTTCCCAACCGGTTCCCCATGACCAACCGGTTCCCCTGACCAACCTGTTCCCGACCACCCGTTCTCACGACCAAGGAGTCACGATGCATCCCTGTTTGACCGAAGCACTGGCACGCGAACGTCACGCCGAGCTTCTCCACCGCCAGCGGTTCCGAGAAAGCTCCGCGGACCTTCCACGGTCCGTCGCGCCCAGACGACGGGGTCCGCTCCCGTCCATCCGTCACGCACTGGGCTCGGCGCTCGTCATGGCCGGCACGCGCCTGATGACGCCGATCCCGGGGGGATCGACACAGCGGTGAGCCAAGATCAGGGGATGCCCGACCCGACCGCGCTCGGCCGATCCGTGGTGGTCGGATCCGGTGAGGCCACCCCCGACCCGTGGCGGTCGTGCGCGCGGGTACCGGTGGCCGGCGTCGACCGGGAGACGGCGGACGCGCTCGGGGCGGCCTGGCGGGAGCGGCGTCCGGTCGTCATCGAGCTCGCGCCGGGGCTCGGGCTCGATGACCCCGACGTGCCGCCGGCCGAGGCGGTGACGGGCCTCCAACCCTGGGAATGGGACGTCGACCTCGACCTGGTGGGCGAACGGCTCCACCACGCCGTCTGGGCCAATGCCGTGGACGCCCGGGGCGGTCGCCGACCGGGTCGATGGCGCTGGGCCGACGTGGCGTGCCGCCTCGGGGCCGCTCCGGCCGAGGGCGGCGCCGACGTCGTGCTGCCCGACGGGACGCCCGCCTTGTGCGACGGCGGGCCGCTCGACGCCGCACTGTCCGGGCGGGTGGGCACCGCCGTTGTCCACCGGATCTCGCTCGAGCACGGGACACTCGAGCCCCTGGGCGCCAACGACCCCGTCGGCGTGGCGCTGGCGCCGGATCAACTGGGGGCCGTGGCCACGCCCGGCGCCGGGGCCCGGATCATCGCCCCGGCCGGTTCGGGGAAGACGAGGGTGCTCACGGAGCGGGCACGGCTGTTGCTCGAGCGGTGGCGACTGCCGGCTGACGCCATCGCCCTGGTGGCCTACAACGTGCGGGCGGCGGGTGAGATGCGCGCACGTCTCGGCGACGTCGGGGACGTCCGGATACGGACGCTGAACGCGCTCGGGCTGCGGTTGTGCGGGCGGACCTCGACGATCGAGGAGACCGAGGTCCGCCGGCTCCTCGGTGACCTGATCACGTTCCCGAAGCGGGCCGAGACGGACCCCGTGGCCCCGTGGATCGAGGCCCTCGGGCGGGTGCGGCTCGGACTCGCCGACCCGGCCACCGTCGAGGACGAGATGCCCGACGTCTCCGATCTCGGGCGGGTGGCCCGCACCTACCGGGCGGGGCTGGCCGGGAGGGGGGTCGTCGACTTCGACGAACAGGTGACGGGCGCCATCGAGCGGCTGCTGGCCGATGCACCCTTCCGGCAACGGATGCAGCGCTTCGCCCGGGTCCTGTTGGTGGACGAGTTCCAGGACCTCACGCCGGCCCACCTCCTGCTCATCAGGCTCCTCACCGGGCCCGCCGGTGCCGTGTTCGCCGTGGGTGACGACGACCAGACCATCTACGGCTACGCCGGAGCCACCCCGCGGTGGCTCGTCGAGTTCGACCGCTGGTTCCCGGGCGCAGCCCTCGAGTCGCTCGAGGTCAATTACCGCTGCCCCGCGGCGGTGGTGACCGCCGCCTCGAACCTGTTGACGCGCAACGCGTTCCGGGTGGCCAAGGTGATCCGAGCCACGCCGACGACGAGCGGCCCGACGACGAGCGGCCCGACGACGAGCGGCCCGACGACGAGCGGCCCGACGACCGGCACCGAGGACCTGACGATCGTGACCGGAGACGACGGCCCCGCCACCCGGACCGCCGACCGGGTCCGGAGCCTCCTCGACGCCGGGGCGAGGCCCGCCGAGGTGGCCGTCCTGGCCCGGGTCAACGCGTCGCTCGCCCCCGTCCAGGTCCTCCTGCGCAACCTCGGGGTCGACGTCGAGGGAGGGGTGAGTCAACGGTTCCTCCAGCGCGGCGGCGTCAGGGCGGCGCTGGCGTGGCTGGAGGTGGCGACGGCTCCGTCCCAGGCGCTGCCCGGTCCCGTTCTGCGCGAGGTGGCCCGGCGCCCCAAACGGGGTATGAGCGCGTCGCTCCTCGACCTCGTGAGCAGGAAGGGCTCGGTCGAGGACCTGACGGCGCTCGCGGAGTGGCTCGAGGGCAAGGGCAGCGAACGGGAGGCGGGCAAGGTGCGCGACCTGTCGGACGATCTCGCCCGCGTGCGCCGGGCGGCCGGGCGGGCGACCACCGTCGAGGTGTTGGCCGTGCTCCGGTCGCAGATCGGTGATGGCGGACTCGACGCCAGTGCGACAGCGCTCGATCAGTGGAGCCACGGGACGGGCTCGGCCCACGGTGACGACCTCGATGCCCTGGCCGAGCTGGCCGAGCTCGAACCCGACCCGAGCCGCTTCCCCGGGTGGCTGTCCGAGCAGCTGAGCGCCCCGGGCCAGGCCGGCGGGGTGACGTTGGCGTCGATCCACGCCGTGAAGGGGCGGGAGTGGCCCCACGTCGTGGTGCACCACGCCACCGCCGGCCTGTTGCCCCACCGCCTCTCCGAGGACGTCGAGGAGGAGAGACGGATCTTCCACGTCGCCCTGACCCGTTGCCGGTCGAGCGCGTCGATCGTCCCCGGGTCGCCTCCCTCGCCGTTCCTGACCGAGCTCGACGCACCCGGCGTCCCCGCCACCCGGCCCGAGAGGTCGGTGGCGGCGACGCCCCGAGCCCGGGAGACCCGCGCCCGGAAGACTCCGGGTCAGGGGGCGCCGGGATCTGAGGTGCTGCTCGCCTCGGTGGGAGCGCACTTCACCCACCACGGCCACGATCACGAGATCGTCGAACTGACGGCGGACGGCGCCCGGTCCCTCATCGGCGGCGGACCGGCCTCCACCACCGTCAGGTTCGGCACGGCCGTCACCGTTCGGGATCGACCGGTCGTTCTCGTCCACCCCCGCTTCACCGAGGCGTTCGAGCAACTGCGGACGTGGCGCTACGAGCGGGCCGCGGGCAAGCCGGCCTACGTCGTCTTCGACGACAAGACCCTGTGGCTCATCGCCGCCCTTCTGCCCACCCAGGAGGCCGGCCTGCTGGGGATCAGCGGGATCGGCCCGGTGAAGCTGGAGAACTACGGCGACGAGCTGATGGTGATGACCGAGAAGCTCCGGGGCGGTTGAACCCGACTACGAGCTGATCTTCCCCAGGAACGGCACCAGGTGGGCGAAGAAGACGTTGTTGGGGTAGGCCCCGGCGGGGTCGTTGTGCGAGTAGGTGCTCTGGCGGTTGACCAGGGTCAGATTGCGGAGCGGAATGTGGGACTGCGTGGCCAGGTCGCGCGCGTCCTGGAGCACCCCCGCCCCCCCGAGGCGGGCACCGAAGGCGTAGATCCGCAGGTTCTTGGGGAGGTGGTGGCCCATGGTGGCGTCGACGTCGAGGACCTTCTGAGCGGGATTGGCGTTCCCGTTGTCCACCGCCGCCGAATCGTCGGTGAGGCGGATGGGGAAGTACCACTCGGTGCCGTCGACGTTGGTCATCGGATAGCCCGAGAACATGGTGGCGAAGCGCGAGATCGGGGTGAGGGCGCCGGCGCCGTTCCAGCCGTGGACCGGTCCGGTCGCCGTCAGGCCGGTGCCGAGGTGCCCCTGCGCCGCCAGCAGACTCATGGGCGAGGTGGCGTAGTTGAGCGCATACCCGTACTGGCCGGCGTTGGTGACGGGGACCGACGGGACGATGTCGGTGGGCAACAGCCCCGAGGACTGACCGAGCGACGGGCCGTTCGGGTCGAGGAGGGCGGCCGCCGATCCGGTGGCGTTGAAGAGGCCGGCATAGGGGGCGTTGATCCCTCCGAAGGCCAGCCAGGGTGAGGCCTTGGACGAGTCGAGCCCCTGCAGGGTCGTGGTCGCCGTCGAGGCCGGCTCCGGTGCCGGAGAGCTGCCACCGTCGATGTAGACGAGGCCGGCCAACGCATCGGCGCCGGCCCGGCCTCTGAAGTCCCACGTGGCGTAGGCGGTGACCACGGCACCGCCCAGCGAGTGGCCGCCGAGCACGACCTTCCCGCCGAGCTTCCGGGCCGCCGTGATCACGGTGTGGAGGTCCTGGACGGCGACGTTCATCCCCCACTGCTTGGCGAACTCGACGCCGGCGTTGGCGATGACCTGGTAGTGGGGCGTGATGCTCGGGTCCTTCAGGTATCCGAGGTAGTAGTCGTACAGCTGGGTGGGCGAGGCCTTGCCCTCTTTGAAGAGGTTGAGCTCCGACTGGTCCTCGAGGAGGTTCTCCCGGCGTTCGACGGACCACACCTGCCAGTTCTTCGTCTTCGAGACGATCCATTTGGCCAGGGGGACGAAATAGGCCGATCCGGCCGAGGTTCCGGGCTCGAGCACGAGGACGTTCTTGGCGCTGCTCGGGCCGACCTTGATGACACCGACCTTGTCGTACTTGGCCGGCGTGCCGGGAGCGGCGAAGCTCTTCATCCAGGTGACGCCGAGGGGCTTGGCCGGCGTACCGGCCGCGCTCACTGCGCTCGACGCGGCGACGGCCACCGATGCCAGGGCGATCGCCGCCAGGAGACATCTCGGCAGGTTCATTCGTCTCATGGGGATTCCCTCCTGTGCGGTAGCGGACATGCGGTTCGGAAACAGGGTCATGGCGACGCGGGACGGATGACGTCGACCAGGCGATCGATGAACGTCTTCCAGTCGTCCTCGTCCATCGGCGGGAGTTGGAGCAGACCCAGCAGTTTCGCCCCGAGGCGGACCATCAGTAAGAACCGCGCCGCCACCTCGGCGGAGAAGCCCCCGGCGGTGTCCCCCGCGCTCTGGGAGACGGCGATGAGTTCGGCCAGGAACCGTTCACGTCCTTGCATGCCATCGGCCAGGAGAGACCGGAGTTCGGTGTCGCGCCGGGACGCCACGATCGCTTCGATGAGAAGGCCCGAGTCGCCGGCATCGGGGACGTCGAGCTTCGACCCCAGGGCGACGATGGTGGACACGAGGTCCGCTTCCATGTCGGCGCGGACGAGGCCGGCGATCTCGCCCCTGCTGCGGGCCTGGAGGGAGGCCAGGAGCAATTCCGCCTTCGATCCGTAGTGGGCGTAGATGGCGCCGCTGCTCAGACCGGCGTCGCCGGCGATCTCGGCGATCCGGGTTCCGTCGTAGCCGTGTTGGGCGAACGAGCGGGACGCCGCCTCGATCAGGCGGGACCGTGTCTCGTCTGCCGTCGTCCCGGCGATCCGGCCCACGTCGGGAACATAACACCTGTTCGTTATCAAGGGGAAGACGATCCTCCCTGGCCGGGCCTACCCTTTCGGGTCATGGGCGGGCCCGACACCGAAGACCGGGTGCGGGCCATCTGCCTGGCGCTGCCCGAGGTAGCGGAGAAGCTCAGCCACGGCGCGCCGGCCTTCTACGTCGGGAAACAATTCGTGATGCTCTGGCCCCAGGGTCATCACGACCACCACTTCCCGCACCTGTGGTGTGCGGCACCGGTGGGCGCCCAGGAGGTTCTCGTCGCCGGAGCCCCGAAGCGTTTCTTCCGACCGCCCTACGTCGGTGGTCGGGGATGGCTGGGTCTGCGTCTCGACGGCCGGGTGGACTGGGACGAGGTGGAGACGATCTGCGAGGACGCCTACCGGACGGTTGCCCCGAAGAGGCTCGTCGCCGTCCTCGACGCCAGGTCGTAGGGAAGGGCCTGGCGTCGGACGTTCAGGGCGCGTCCACGCAACGGGTCGTTCCGGATCGACGGCTGAGGATCTCGCACAGGACCCGGGAGGGGAGCCCCGGGTCCCGGAAGCGAATACCGACGCGACTGGCGACGGTCGACGCCAGGATCATCGTGGTCACGAAGGTGCTGTCTCGGGCGTTGTCCGCGCACTCGGAGACGAGGCGGCGGAGCACCGCGGACCTCTCGCCGTCTTGCAACAGGAGAATGGCTTCGTGGTACAAGCGGCAGGCCGATGTCATGTCGTCCTGGTGCTTGGCGAGCAGTGCACGACGACTGCGCTGGTGCCCGGCCATCCCTGTCGTGACGCGCTGGCCCCCGTGTTGGCGGAATTGGTAGAGGACTGATGGCACCGTGCGCATGGGTCGCTCTTGGGCGCAGCGGATGCAGAGGTCCCAATCCTCCGCGCCCCGCAATTGGGGATCGGCGTCGTAGAGGGGATCCTGGGCGAAGGCGGATCGGCGGACCATGAGGAACGGGATGGCGACGACGTTGGACCAGAGCAAGTCCTCCGCTCGGTAGGAGAGCGGGCCGCGGTAGACGACGGCGCGGTTCGACGCTACCTGGAACACCTCATGCCAGGCTGAGATTGCACCGCACTCTGCGTGCTGGTCGAGAAACTCCACCATGGTGGCGAGCGCCCCCGGCAGGAGGCGATCGTCGTCGTCGCAGAACGCCAACAGGTCGCCTTCGGCGAGTTGGATGCCACGGTTACGCGCGCCTCCGGGGCCCAGCGACGAGGCGTTGCGTGCGAACCGGACGCGAGGGTTGTCGGCCACCAGGTGTTCCATGACCACCGGCGTATCGTCGGTGGACGCGTCGTCGACCACGACAACCTCGACGTTTCGCTCCGTCTGCGAGAGGACAGACCGGACCGTCTCCGGAATCTCCTCGGCACGGTTATGGGTGGGAATCACCACGCTCACGAGTGCGTTGCGCGCCATCGACGACTTTACCTCACGAGCCCCTGGTTCGAAGACCTGTCCCGACGCGATTTTGCTCGTTGCCGTCACCGCTCGGACCACAGTGCGGGACGAAGCCGGAGCAGGCAGAATCTCCCTCGATGACCGTGACGTGCTCACCGCAGGAGGCCGCCGCCCTCGTTCGACGGCGAGACACGATCGGCTTCGGGCTCGGACCGGGCAATCCGGACGCGTTCCTCACGGCCTTGGGAGAACGCGACGACTGGGAGGACCTGGTGCTCGGGGGGGCGCTGCTGCTCGGTTACTACACCGTTCTGACCAAGCGGGGCGTGTCCTACCGCAGCGGGTTCTTCGGGCCGGCCGAGCGCATCCTGTTGGCCGAGGGCCATGACATCGAGCTCGTGCCCGGCGGCTTTCGTCAATTCGCGCCCATCCTGGCCCGTTTCGCTCCCCGGATCATGACGGCCCAGGCGGCACCGCCCGACGCCCACGGCCGGGTCAACCTCTCCCTGCACCTGGGGGCGACGCGCGACGAGCTGATGCAGGCCGGTACCGACCCCGACCGGGTGCTCCTGGTGGAGGTCAATCCCCACCTGCCGCGGACACGGAGCCTCCCCCCGCGTTTCGACAACACGCTGCCCGTGGAGATCATCGACGTGCTCGTGGAGGCGGACGGTGCCCCGTATGCCCTGGAGGACCCGGCGCCTGCGGCCGAGGACAAGGCCATCGCCGGACGTGTGCTGCCGTTCGTGCACGACGGCAGCACCCTGCAGATCGGCATCGGCGCCGTCCCGAACATGGTGGCCACCACGTTGGCCGACGGTGCCGGCGGTGACTACGGCGTGCACTCCGAGATGTTCACCACCGGACTGATGCGGCTGCACGAGGCGGGCAAGGTCACCAACGCGAGGAAGGGCGTCTTCGACGGTGTGTCGGTCACCACGTTCGCCCTGGGCACGGCCGACCTCTATCGCTGGCTCGACGGCAATGCCGAGGTGGCCTTCCTCCCCGTCGATATCGTGAACGATCCCACCGTCATAGGACGCAACCGCAAGCTGGTGTCCATCAACGGGGCGCTGTGCGTCGATCTGTACGGTCAGGTGGTGGCGGACAACATCGATGGAAAGCAAGTCTCCGGGGTGGGAGGTCACGAGGACTTCGTGGCCGGAGCTGAGCTCCATGTCGACTCCCGGTCCCTCATATGCCTCCCCTCCACGGTGACGACGGGGGGGGCGGTCCGCTCGCGCATCGTCCCCCTGTTACCCGAGGGGTCCGTCGTCTCCACCCCACGTCATCACACCGGAGTCGTCGTCACCGAGTTCGGGGCGGCTGAGCTCTCTGGTCTCACCGTCCGGGAGCGGGCGCGGGCGTTGGTGGAGATCGCCCATCCCGACTTCCGGGCCCATTTACGTACCGTGGCCGACTCCCTGGGCCGGCGGTGAGCGCCGGGACAGGCGGCGTCAGGGGATCCACACGTCGTGGTGTTCCGAGGCCGCGCGCCTCTCCTCGTCGGTGAGGTCCCGGTCCCGCACGGGGGTGACGAGGGTCCAGTGCTTCCCGACCGGACAACGCTGCAGCCGGGCCACGCCGAGGTCCAGTGCCGTGAGCTTCACCCCGGGAATCCAGATCGTGGTGAAGAGGTGCCCCTGGCGGCAACGGACGACGACACGGCCGCCCACCTTGTAGCCGAGGAGCCGAGCGACGAGAGTGCCCCCGACGAGAAGGACGACGACGAGGACGACAGCTGAGGAGGGTCGTCGCCACACATCGCCAGTATGGCTCCTGTCCGAGGGCGTGAACCGTCGGGCGACGGCGCTCTGACCGTCCCCGGCGCGCTCTACGATCCAGCCCGGGCCCGCCGGTCCCGACTGGGGAAAGCAGGGTGACGCACTGCGATGGATGACCCGATGTTCAAGTACGACGAGCGGATGGGGGAATTGATCTTCGACTACTGCCGGGAGCGGTTGTCGTTCGATCCGGTGACGCTGGACTTCTCGGGCGAGAAGGAGGCTCTCGACACTGTCCTCGCCGGACTCATGCGAGCCGAGGGAAACGACCCCGAACACGTCCTGCAGATCTTCGCCGACCACCTGGCCCCGGCGGTCATCTCGTGCGACAGCCCGAGGTTCCTCGCCTTCATCCCCGCTGCTCCCACCCGGGCCTCGATGCTCTTCGACATGATCGTGTCGTGCTCGTCGCTGCAGGGCTCGTCGTGGTTGGAAGCGGCTGGCGCGGTGGCGGCCGAGAACCAGGCGCTACGCGTGTTGGCCGACCTCGCCGGGCTCCCGCCGCAGGCGGGCGGGGTGTTCGTGTCCGGAGGATCGGCAGCCAACCTCTCGGCACTGGCCGTGGCCCGCGACACCGCTCGTCGTCGCCTCGGAGAAAGCGGCCGACGGCTCCGGGTGGCCGTCAGCGATCAGACGCACTCCTCGGTCCGCAACGCTCTGCACCTCCTCGACATGGCCGAGTTCGTCGTCCCCACGACGGACCACCGCTTGACCGGAGACACCCTTCGCCACGCGCTGGAGAGCGACGGGGCCGACGTCGTGGCCGTGGCGGCGACTGCCGGAACCACCAACGCCGGCATCGTGGACGATCTCGCCGGTATCGCCGAGGTGGCGGCCCAGCACGACCTCTGGTTCCACGTCGACGGCGCCTACGGGGGGGCCGCTCTGCTCGCTCCCGGCGTCCGGCACCTCTTCAGCGGCGTCGAGCGCGCCGACTCGTTCGTCGTCGACCCGCACAAATGGCTCTTCGCCCCCTTCGACTGCGCCGCCCTCCTCTACCGGGATCCGGAGCTGGCCAAGGCCGTGCACACCCAGCAAGCGAGCTATCTCGACGTCTTCCACGTCGAACCGGGCTGGAACCCGAGCGACTACGCCTACCACCTCACGCGCCGCGCCCGCGGCCTGGCCCTGTGGTTCTCGCTGGCCGTGCACGGCCTCGATGCCTACCGGACGGCCGTCGAGGCCGCCCTGGCCATGGCCACACAAGCGGCGGCCCGAATCGACGCCGCCGACCATCTCGAGCTCGTGCGGGGGCCCGGCCTCTCGATCGTGCTCTTCCGCCGCCCCGGCTGGGAGGCACCGGACTACCACCGCTGGTCGCGCGACCTGCTCGCCGCCCAGGTGGGCTTCGTCACGCCCACGGCGTGGGAAGGCGAGACCATGGCCCGTTTCGCCTTCCTCCATCCCGGCACCACGGTGGCCATGGTCGACGAGATCCTGGCCACGATGACCTGACGCCGCTCCTTGCGGCCGTCCCTCCGATTTTATAGACTGAACAGTCAGTCAATCTTTTCGGTGGCGCCCAACTCATCGGAGTCAACAAGTGGCCGCAGAACTCTCGACCATCCCCCTCGTCTCGGCTCGACTCGACGACATCATCACCCGCGAGGAGCGGATCTTCGTCGACCGCCAGCCCGGCTCGGCCGAGCTCAGTCGACGGGCGCTGGGCTCCCTGGCCGGCGGGGTGACCTCGAGCTGGCAGATCACCAACCCGCAGGCGGTGTGGCTGAGCCACGGCGCCGGCTCGAAGATCTTCGACGTCGACGGGCACGAGTACGTCGACCTCCACGGTGGATACGGGGCCGGTCTGGCCGGCCACGCCCACCCCGCCATCGTCGAGGCCGTGCGCCGGCAGGTCGGTCGCGGTACCCATTTCGCCCAACCGACGGAATGCGCCGTCGAGGTGGCCGAGGAGCTGACCCGCCGCTTCGGCCTGCCCCTGTGGCGGTTCAACAACTCGGGGACCGAGTCGACCATGGACGCCGTCCACCTCATGCGGGCCATCACGGGACGGGACCTGCTCATCAAGGTCGAGGGTTGCTATCACGGGCACCACGACTCGGTGCAGGTCTCGGTGGCCCCCGAGGCCGACGAAGCAGGGCCCGCCGACGGCCCGTTCGGCGTGTCGGGCAGTACCGGGATTCCGGCGGCCATCCGGGATCTGACGATCGTGGTGGGCTTCAACGACGTGAGCGCGGTCGAACGAGTGCTCGCGGCCCACCCCGGTCAGGTGGCGGGGATGATCATCGAGCCCATCATGATGAACGCCGGCATCATCCCCCCGGCACCCGGGTATCTGGCCGCGTTGAAGGACCTCCTGCACGCCCACGGGGCACTGCTCACCTTCGACGAGGTGAAGACGGGACTGACGGCCGGTCCGGCGGGCGCCAGCGGTCTGGTCGGAGTCACTCCCGACATCGTCTGCCTGGCCAAGGCCATCGGTGGCGGCATCGTCTCGGCTGCCATCGGCGGGTCGGCCGAGGTCATGGGGCACGTGGCCAACGGGGGCTACGAGATGGTGGGCACGTTCAACGGCAATCCTCTGGCCATGGCGGCGACCCGGGCCATGCTCACGGAGGTGGCCATACCGTCGGCCTACGCACGGATCGACGGCCTCAGGACCCGGGCGGTCACGAACCTCGAGCGCATTATCGGCGAGCACGGTCTCGAGGCCCATGTGGTGGCCGTGGGTGCCAAGGGGTGCGTCATCTTCCGTTCCGACCCCGTGACCGACTATCGAGGCTTCCTCTCGCTCGACGATCGGTTCAACCATGCGCACTGGCTGATCCAACACAACGGAGGGGTGTTCCTCCCCCCCTGGGGGAAGACGGAGCAATGGTTGATCTCGACCCAGCACGACGACGGCGATATCGATCGCTTCCTCACCAACTTCGACCGACTGGCCACCATGCTCGCGGCGTGACGAGCCGACATTCGTCCTTGCGGCCACGCGGACGTGGTGCTTGAATCACCTGAACAATCAGTCAACCCGGGCGCGGCAGCGCTCGGCGACAGGGAACGGAGGTGATCGGCTTGACGTTTCACCCACGCGAAGGCTGGTCGGAAGACGGATCCCGCCGCTCACACCCTCTGTCGAGACGTACCTTCCTCGCCGCCGCGGCCGCCACCGGTCTCGGGGCGGGCCTGGCAGCATGCGGTAAGAGCGGGGCGGCACCGGCGTCCACCACCGCACCCCTCGCCCCGTTGGCCCTTCCCCGGCCCGATCACCCGGTCACCTGGCCGCTCTATGCCTCGAACACGGCCATCGCCGACGGTCTCCAACCGGAGCGCAACGCCACCCTCAAGATCTACAACTGGGTCGCCTACATCAACCAGAAGGATCTCGACGCCTTCGGCAAGAAGTACAAGTGCAAGGTGGAGCTGACCACGTTCAACACGATGACGGAGGCGATCGCCAAGTTGCGCAGTGGTCAGTTCGACTTTGACGTATTCGTCCCGACCGTCGATGTCCTCGGACAGCTGATCGGCGCCAAGATCATCCGCCCGCTCAACCACAGCTACATCCCGAACATCTCCCAGGCCTGGCCCCAGTACACCAATCCCTTCTACGACCAGAGCTGGCAGTACACGGTTCCCTACACGATCTACACCACGGGGATCGCCTGGCGGAAGGACCATGTCGACGAGAACCCGTACACCATGGCCAACGCCTGGGCCATGCCCTGGCAGGCCAAGTACAAGGGCAAGGTCGCCATCTTGGACGACTACCGCGAGAGCATGTCGCTCGGGCTGCTGAAGAACGGGCTCTTCGACCTCAACACGACCAGCACGACGCAGTTGCAGGAGGCCACCAACTCCCTTCTGGAATTGGACAGGCTGGTCAATCTCCACATCGACAACAACGACTATTCGAACGTGCCCAGCGGTCAGATCTGGATCCACCACGCGTGGTCCGGTGACATGGCGGCGGCCGCCGGTTACATGCCCAAGGGCACGCCGGTCGATGTCGTCGGGTACTGGTTCCCCACCGACGGCAAGGGCCCGGTGGGCAACGACACCTTGACCGTGTTGTCGGGGGGGAGCAATCCCGTGCTCGCCCACCTCTTCCTCAACTACATGATGGACCTGCCCAACGTGCTCGAGAACATCAGCTACAACGGGTACATGCAGCCGATCAACGGGGTCACACCCCAGGCTCTCGTGGCTGACGGGATCTTGCCGCCCAGCCTGACCTCGACCGTCGTCCTCCCCTCCTACTTCGACAACGGTCTGAGAGAACTGGAGCTCGCACCGGCCGTCGACGCCCAGTGGAACCAGGACTGGCTCCGAGTCAGCGGCGGCGTCTGAGAGGCACCTGACGATGGCCCGGGGGGACCGCAGGCGCATGTGGGACGACCGGGACCGGAACCGATGGGTGTGGGCCGCCTTCGCCATGCCCGGGATCATCTGGCTGGCCGTCCTCTTCATCGTCCCCTTCTACGCCGTCCTGGCCATCGCCGGGGGGAAGCTGAATGAGATCTTCGAGTCGCCGGAGCCGGTGTGGGACCCGCTCCACTGGACGGCGGCCAATTTCACCGCCGTCTACCACGACTTCGTCGGGCAGTCGGCCTTCGTCGGCCCGATCTTCGTCCGCACTCTCGTCTACGTCGCCATCGCATCGGTCCTGTCCCTGCTCATCGCCTATCCCGCCGCCTACTTCGTCACCCGGTTCGCCGGGCGGCGCAAGGTGTTGTTCCTGGCCCTTCTGATCGCCCCGTTCTGGATCAGCTACATGATGCGGATGCTGGCGTGGATCGACCTCCTGCAGACCGACGGGTACATCAACCGGGCCCTGGTGGACGTCCACCTGATCAGTCAGCCCGTCAACTGGCTCGGTGGAAAGTCCGTCACCGTCATCCTCGGCCTGGTCTACGGCTACATCCCGTACCTGATCCTCGTCCTCTACGCCGGGCTCGACCGCATCGACCAAAGGCTGATCGAAGCCGGGAGGGATCTGGGTCTCAACCGGATCCGGACCTTCGTCCGGATCACCCTCCCCTTGAGCCGCCAGACGATCCTGACGGGGATGCTGATCACGGTGCTGCCCATGGTCGGCGACTACTTCACCAACCAGATGCTCTCCGGATCGGAGGCGACCTCGATGATCGGGAACGTCATCGACAGTCAGCTCAACACCGCCAGTCAGGAATCCCAGGGCGCCGCTCTCTCGTTGTTGCTGCTGGTCTTCCTCCTGGCGCCGATGCTGTACTACGTCTTCCAGACGCGCAAGGCGTCGAGGGAGGCCGTCTGATGTCGGTGACCACCCCCTCGGCTCCGGAGGTCATGCGCCCCATCGAGGCCGATGCCGTCGACGACGGTCCCCCGCCCGGCGCTCCGCCACCGCGGCCCGACCGGCGGCGGTGGCGGCCCCCTTGGCGCAACCCCTGGCGACGCCCGTGGATCCTCGAGGGCTTCACGTGGCTCTATCTGATCTGGTCGCTGGCCCCCATCGCCATCGCCGTCCTGTTCTCCTTCAACAACGGCAAGTCGCAGAGCGCGTGGCAGGGATTCTCCGTCCGGTGGTACTGGGGCGACCCCGTCAACTCCATCTTTCACAACCCGATGTTGCGCAGTGCGGTCGAACAGACCCTCCGGCTGGCGGTCTACACGACGGTGATCGCCGTCCCGATCGGAGTGGCCTTCGCCATCGGCATCCATCGGTGGCACACACGGACCTCGACCAGTTTCAACTTCGTCATGGTCTTCTCCTACGTCATTCCCGAGTTGATCTTCGGCGTGGCCATGTTCTTCCTCTTCACCCAGCTGTTCACCTTCATCCACCTGGGCACGGTGGCGGAGGTCCTCGGGCTGGTGACGTGGAACTTCTCCTGGCCGGCCATCATCGTGCTCGCTCGCCTGGTCTCGATCGGCAGCTCCTACGAAGAGGCGGCGGCTGATCTCGGCGCGTCGCGCCTCCAGGCGATCCGACGGGTTCTCGTTCCTATGTTGATGCCCGCCATCTTCGCCAGCGCCGTTCTCGTGTTCGCCAGCGTCGTGGACGACTTCGTCGTCGTCGACCTCCTGTCATCGACGGCGAACACCCAACCGATGTCGGTCATCATCTATGCCAACACACACGGGGGCAACGGTGGGCCGGCTCTGAACGCCTTGGCCACCATGATGCTGTTGTTCTCCTTCGTCGTCGTCACCGCCGGGCTCGTCGCCTACCGGTGGATGACGCGCGGTGAGCGCGGGAGCAGCCGGCACGACGCCATGACCAGCATCGCCGGGATGTGAGCGGCGAGCTCAGAACACCGGTGGTGAGGCGACGCCCACCGGTGGCGCCGTCGGGACGGCCACCGAGGCGTCGACGGCCGCGGGGGTCGCCCTGAGCACTCGCAGTGCGTCGGCCGGCAGATGGGCCTGGACGGCCGTTCCCTGTTGACAGGTGGGCGGTCCACCCTGGTTCTGCACGAGGGCCTGGATCTGGTCTCCGTGGGCCAAGCGCAGAATGATCTGGGTGGACGACCCGAGAAAGACGAGGCGCTCCACCATGGCGGGGATGCGGTTGGCCCCGTGTGCGTCATAGGGCTCGATCTGGACCCGCTCGGGACGGATGGCCACCTTCACGGCGCCGGTGCACTCGGTCATGCCCTGTTCGGCCGACAGTTCGAACTCCCCCAGACGGACCTGACAGACCCCGGCGCCGCCATCGCCGCCGGCTTGGGCCTCCATGAGGTTGGAGACGCCCAGGAAGTCGGCGACATAGGCGTCGGCCGGCTCGTCGTACACCTCCACGGGCGTGCCCACCTGGGCCACCTTCCCCGCTTCCATCACGGCCAGGCGGTCCGACATGGTGAGCGCCTCTTCCTGGTCGTGGGTGACATAGAGGAAGGTGATACCCACCGCTTCCTGCAACGACTTCAGCTCCATCTGGAGGGTGCGGCGCAGCTTGGCGTCGAGCGCACCGAGCGGTTCGTCGAGCAGGAGCACGGCGGGATTGAGCACGAGGGCACGAGCGAGGGCCACCCGTTGTTGTTGGCCTCCCGACAGTTGCCCGGGGCGGCGCTTTTCGTATCCGAGCAGCTGCACCAGTTCGAGGGCGGCACCGACACGCTCGGTGACCTCCGTCTTACTGAGCCTCTGGTATCGGAGGCCGAAACCCACGTTTTCGGACACGGTGAGGAAGGGGAAGAGGGCGTAGCTCTGGAAGACGGTATTGACTTTGCGCTTGTGCGGCGGCGTGTTCGCCACATCGACGCCGTCGAGAAGGATGGCACCGCTGGTCGGTTGTTCGAATCCCGCCACCAGGCGCAGGGTCGTGGTCTTTCCGCACCCCGAGGGTCCCAGGATCGAGAAGAACTCACCGCGGGAGATGTGGAGATCGATGCCGGCGACGGCTTCGACCTCGTCGAACCGCTTGGTCAGGGAGACGATCTTGACCTCGCCACCGGCCATCTCCCCTCCCGCTCCCGTGGTCATGCCCGACCCGATGGCGACGGGAGACAATGCCGACCGGTTGGGGCGAATGCGTGCACCGTGTGAACCGGTCCTCAGTCTACGTAGCCGCCATCGGCGGCACCAGTGCGCCCCTCGGCTCGGTCACCCGTCATCTCTTCGACTTCTTGGCCGGTGGATTCCTGGCCGGTGGACCGGAGCGCTTCCCTTTCGTCGGCTTCCACGGGAAGCCCAACGACTGCGCCGCGAATCTCATGCTGGCCTCGAACGCCCGTACCGGCTCGACGACGGGATCGTCCAAGGCGATTTGGATGGCGAATCCGTCGAGGAGGGCCGACAGGGTGACCGAGAACTCGGCGGCATCGATCTCGCCGAACTCTCCCGACTCCTGTCCATCGCGCACCACGCCGGCGATGGTCTCACGCCAGTGGGCGTCGAATTCCTCGCGCACCCGCGCCACCTCGGGGTGCCGCACGGACTGGGCCCAGAGGTCGAGCCAGAGGATCCACGAGTCGGGAAGCTCAGCATCGGCCTGCGGCAGGCACGTCATGGCCACGATCTCCTCGAGCCGCCTGGCCGCGGTGTCGATGACCTCCATACGACGGGCACCGAGGTCGTACCAGGAGTCCTCGGCGTAGCGCATGGCCTCGGTCAGCAGACTGTCTTTGGTCTTGAAGTAGTAGATCACCAGCGCCGGGCTGGTCCCGGCGCGCTCGGCCACATCGGCGATCCGGGTCTCGGGGAATCCCCTCTCGGCAATCACCTCGAGGGCAGCCCGGAGCATGTGGTCGCGCCGCCGGTCGGCGGACACGGTCACGTCGGCGCCGACCGCTTCGTCACTCGCCATAGTCACCTTTCCGGGTCTGTCCGCCACCGTCGGCCCGCCGGGGCCGGTCGCGCCCCGGAGCACCTTGTCCGCTACGGTACCAGCGCCTAGACTGAACGATCAGTCAAACAGGACGGGGCCCGTCCCCGCGGCACGAAAAGAGGACCCCATGACCCCGGCGTACGACACAATCGTGGTGGGCGGCGGACACAACGGTCTGGTGTCGGGCGCCTACCTGGCCCGCTCCGGCGCACGGACCCTCGTGCTCGAGGGCCGCTACAAGACGGGTGGGGCGTCCACCACCGAGTCCCCGTGGCCCGACGCTCCCGAGTTCAAGGTGACCCGGCTCTCCTATGTCATGAGCCTCTTGCCGCCGACCATCATGCGCGAACTCGAGCTCGAGCGATTCGGCTACAAGGTCTATCCCATGGGGCCCTACTACCAGGCCTTCCCCGAGGGCGGCTCGATCAAGATCTTCGCCGATGACGCCAAGCGCAACTACGAGGAGATCGCCAAGTGGTCCAAGAAGGACGCCGAGGCGATGCCGCTGTGGGATGCATGGATCTCCGGGCTCGCCGACGTCCTCGGTCCGCTGCTCCTCACCGTCCCCCCCAACATCGGCTCGCGCCGGCCGGCCGACCTCAAGAACACTCTGCGCTTGGCCTGGCGCCAACGTGGGCTCAACGTGCGGACCGTCGCCGACGTGACCAGGCTCATGACGATGAGCATCGCCGACCTGCTCGATGACTGGTTCGAGTCGTGGCAGGTGAAGGCGCCCATCGCCGTCAACGGGGTCATCGGTACCTGGGCCGGACCGTGCGAGCCCGGGACCGCCTACGTCATGGCGCACCACTCGATCGGTGACATCGGGGACGGCCACCTGGGCAATTGGGGCTTTCCCGAGGGTGGGATGGGGGCAGTGGCCGCCGCCATCGAGCGGTCGGCACGCCATTTCGGGGCCGAGATCCGCACCGACGCCAGGGTGGCACGGACGCTCATCTCCAACGGCCGGGTCCGGGGCGTGGCTCTGGAGAGCGGCGAGGAGATTCTCGCCCCCGTCGTCGTCACGACGCTGCATCCCCAGACGGCGTTCCTGGACCACATCGCCAGCAGGGAGCTCCCCGACGACTTCGTGAAGGACATCGAACACTGGAAGACCCGGAGCGGAGTCGTGAAGATCAATCTGGCGCTGTCCGAGCTCCCCGACTTCACGGCTGACCCGGGGGTGGAGTTGGCCGAGCATCACACGGGGTCGGTGGAGATGGCGCCCTCGATCGAGTACATGGAGCGGGCCTTCCAGGACGCACGGGAAGGTCGGGCGGCAGCACGACCGTTCAGTGACGGGGTCATCCCCACCACCTTCGACAAGACGCTGTGTCCCGACGGCACTCACATCATGTCGCTCTTCACGCAATGGGTCCCCGAGACGTGGAGCGACACGCCCCACCTCGAGGATCTCGAGGCCTACGCCGATCGGATGATCGACTGCTACAACGATGTCGCCCCCAACTTCAAGGCCTCGATCCTGCACCGTGACGTCGTGGGCCCCTATGAGATGGAGCACGAATACGGTCTCATCGGTGGGAACATCTTCCACGGCGAGCTCTCGCTGGAGCAGCTGTTCCACATGCGCCCGGCACCCGGCTACGCCGACTATCGCACGCCGATCAAGGGTCTTTACAACGGGGGGTCGGCCACCCACGCCGGTGGTGGGGTCTGTGGTATCCCCGGGTGGCAGGCGGCCCGGGCGGCCCTGGCCGACGAGCGCTCGAAGAGCGGCCTGGCGGCCCGACTGCGCGGTCGCTCCGCTTCGAGGGGGTGACTGCGTCGGACGAGGGTGACGGGGGCGCCGTGCCGCCGTCGGTGCGGGCCATGCTGGAGGCCCGAAGGGTCGCCATCGTCGGTGCCAGCGAACGACCGGGAAGCTTCGGCGAACGCCTGGTGTCAGAGGTGTCGCGTAGCGCGGCCGACATAGAGATCTCGTTGGTGAACCCCCGCTACGACACGATCGGCGGGAGGCGTTGCCTCGCCACTCTCGACGATGTCGAGGGTCCGGTGGACCTCGTTCTCCTCGGCGTACCCGATGCCGCGGTCGAGGCCGAGATGGGCCGGGCGGCGCAGCGCGGTGACCGTTCGGCGGTGATCTTCGGCAGCCTCTTCGATCCCGACCATCCGGGAAGCACGGACCTGCGTGACCGCGTCGCCGGTATCGCCCGCTCGGCGGGCATGGCCGTCTGTGGAGGCGGTTGCATGGGATTCGTCAACGTGACCAGGGGCCTACGGTCCATCGGCTACGTCGAACGGGACCCCCTGCCGAGCGGACCGGTCGCCTTCATCACCCACTCAGGATCCGTCTTCTCCGCCATGCTGCGGACACGCCGACACCTGGGGTTCACCGTGGCCGTCTCCAGTGGCCAGGAGCTGGTCACCACCACGGCGTCCTACCTCGACTACGCGCTCGACCTCGAACAGACCGGCGTCGTCGGCCTGCTGTTGGAGACCATGCGGGAGCCCGATCTCATGCGCGCTGCGCTCGACCGAGCCGCACGCCAGGATGTCGCCGTCGTGGCCCTCACCGTCGGGGGATCACATGCCGGACGGGCCATGGTGGCGGCCCATTCCGGTGCCCTGGCCGGGGACGACGGCGCCTGGGAGGCGCTGTTCGACGCCTACGGCGTCATCCGGGTGAGCGACCTCGACGAGATGGCCGACACTCTCGAGCTGTTTGCGGCCGGTCGGCGCGCCGGACCGACTCGGGGGCCGGGAGGCATCGCCTCCGTCCATGATTCAGGAGCCGAGCGCGCCCTGGTGGTGGACGTGGCCGCATCGGTCGGTCTCCGCTTCGCCTCCATCGGTGAGGACACACGGCGGCGACTGGCCGACGTGCTCGACCCTGGTCTCGTTCCCAGCAACCCCCTCGACGTCTGGGGTACGGGGTCCGACACCGAGGGCCTGGTCGGCGCGTCGTTGAAGGCCATGGCCGATGACGAAGCGGTCAGCGCCGTGGCCCTGGCCGTGGATCTGGTCGCCGAGTACGACGGTGACGAGGCCTACCCGGTGGCCGTCCTCGACGTGGCCCGGTCGACGACCAAGCCGGTCGTGGTCCTGTCCAATCTGGGGAGCGCCATCGACGAGGCGACGGCCACGCGCATCAGAGCCGGAGGAGTGCCGGTCCTCGAGGGGACCCGCAGCGGGCTCCTGGCTCTCCGGCATCTCCTGGGTCACACGCCCATGGACCCCGGGAGAGCGCCGTCGAGAGTCGCCGTCGACGTCCACCGGCAGCGGCGGTGGCGCCACCGCCTGACGGCGGGCCCCCTCAGCGGGGCCGAGGCCCTCGATCTGCTGGCCGACTACGACCTCCCCGTGGTCGGTGCCCGATCGGTGGCGACATCGGCCGACGCGGTGACGGCAGCCGATGCGTTCGGATATCCGGTCGTGCTGAAGACCGACGAGCCCACGGTCGCCCACAAGTCCGATGTGGGCGGTGTCGTCCTCGGCATCGACAGCGCCGATGCCCTCATCTCCGCCTACGCCCGGCTGTCGGGTCGACTGGGTCCCCGGGTGCTGGTGGCCGCCACCGCCCCGGACGGCGTGGAACTCGCCCTCGGCATCGTCCACGACCACCACCTCGGGCCGCTGGTGGTCGTCGGCGCCGGAGGGGTGCTGGTGGAGATCATGGCCGACCGGGTCGTGCGCCTGCCCCCGATCGACCAGACCCGCGCTCGTGCCATGCTCGCCTCGCTGGAGGTGTCGTCGCTGCTCGACGGGGTACGCGGTGGCGCACCGGTCGATCGGGAGGCGGCGGCGCGGGCCATCGTCGCCCTCTCCCACCTGGCCACGGAACTCGGTGATGTTCTCGAGGCGCTGGATGTCAACCCCTTGCGTTGCGGCCCGACGGGTTGCTCGGCGCTCGATGCGCTCGTCCTCACCCGCACACCGCCGGCGGCACCGGAGGGGGCGGGGACCGACGCCTCGGGGCGGGCCGCTCAGAAGATCACGTAGAGTTTGCGGAGCGTCTCGGCGATCTCCCACGTGCCGCTCCATCCCTTGGGGAACACCGCCGCGTCTCCGGTGGCCAGTTCGACCGGCTCTCCCCCATCGACGGTGACGGTCATCCGCCCGCCGACGACGTGAACGAACTCGTGGGTCTCGAGTAGCCAGCGCGACGGCCCGGGCGTGCACTCCCAGATCCCGATCTCCTGGTCGCCATCGCTCCACAACGTCAATCCGGCCGTCGTCATCTCCTCACCGGTGGCCTCCTTGAGGGCCCCCCAGTCCTCGAGGTCGGTGATCGTGTCGGCGTGGCGGAGGAACGGGGTGATGGGCAGGGTGTCGCCGGTCATGTGATTGATGTCCTTTCCGGGAACGGAAGAGCGACGGGATCAGGTTCGAGCCGACTGCGTCCGTCGTCGTCGAAGCGGTCGAGGCCGAGCGGTCCCGTGTCGACCACCGGGCTCGACCCGGTGAGGGCCAGGTCGGCGGCGGCGCGGGCCACACCGGGACCCCACATCATCCCGTGGCCACCGGCGGAGGCGATCGTGGTACCCCCGACGGGTCCCTGGCCGTCGAGGACAGGGCCGAGGATCGGAAGATGGTCCGGCGTGTAGTCGATGGTGGCAGCCCAGACCCTTTGGACACCCAGAGACCGGGTCACGGGGACCAGATCGGCCAGTCGGGCCCGCATCTTGTCCAGATAGGTCCAGTCGATCTCCCTGGCCTCGCCGGGCACCTCGTCCGGATTGCTCATGCCGTAGAGCAGTCCGCCTTCCTCGGGACGCCAATACAGCCCGGCGGCCACGTCGAACACCATCGGGACTCGGGCAGGATCGAATGCTGGATGCGGCTCGCTGACGGCGACCTGATGACGCACACCACCAGCGGGGATGGCACACCCGGCCCGGCGCCCCACGGCGGCCAGCTGGGGCCCACCGGTCAACACCACCATTGGCGTCGTCACACGACCGGCACTCGTGTCGACGCCGACCGCCCGACCGTGCGCCGTCACCAGTGCGTCAAAGGTGACGTTCTCGAAGACCTCCACGCCGGACACGGCCAGGGCCAGCGTGTAGGCGAGCACATTGCGCGGCGGGTGTATGTAGCCGTCCTCGTGGCAGAACGTCCCACCCCTGGTCGATCCGGCCCGCATGGTGGGATTGAGACTGTCGGCCTCGTCGGTGTCCACCCAACGAACGGACAGGCCGAGGCTCTCCTGCATGGCCATCCGTTGGCGCGCCGTCTCCACGTCGGCGTCGGTGAAAGCGGGGAGAAAATAACCCTGACGGACGAAGCCCGAATCGATTCCCATCTCGTCTCGTTGGGCGAGATAGAAAGCTCGGCTCCATTCGGCGAGGCGGACCGCCGTCGGCGTGCCCCCTTGGCT
The DNA here is from genome assembly GCA_963848355.1 of uncultured Acidimicrobiaceae bacterium. Lineage (GTDB taxonomy): Bacteria > Actinomycetota > Acidimicrobiia > Acidimicrobiales > UBA8190 > CAWKDG01. The sequence goes on along the minus strand of CAWKDG010000007.1, from coordinate 61,167 downwards.
GCGCACGATGCCGGCCGCTCGGCTGCTGGCGCCCTGCCCCAGGGTCGACCCTTCGACGAGAACCACGCGGCCGACGCCACTGCGGCGGAGGAAGTACGCACACCAGGCACCCACGGTCCCGCCGCCCACCACCAGTGCGTCGGCGGTGGAACCTCCCAAGACCCGACCGCTTTCCACGGACCCGACCCTCGCATAAACTGAACCTTCAGTCAAGGTCAGAGGAGGCCCCTCCCCATGTACAACCTCACGCCCGCCGACCTCGAGGTCCAGGCGCGCGCCCGCTCATTCGTCGACACACTCATCCCCTTCGAGGAGGAGGCCGAGAGCAACAACGGCGAGCTGTCGCGTGGGACGGAGGCGGACGTCCGGGCCCGAGCTCTCGCCCTCGGTCTCCACGCCACCAACATGCCCAAGGAGCTCGGGGGAGGGGGCTATTCGATGCTCCAACAGGTTCTCGTCCAGGAGCAGGGTGGTCGGGCCACCAACGCTCTGGGTTGGGTTCTCGGCACTCCGCCGTCCTGGCTCCCACCGGTGGCGACACCCGATCAGATCGAGCGCTACGTGCTGCCGGCCATCCGCGCCGAAAAGGAGGAGTGTTACGCCATCACCGAGGAGGGGGCGGGGTCAGACGTCGATGCCATCGTCGCCACCGCTCGCCGCGACAACGAGGAGTACATCCTCGACGGTGTCAAGTGGCACGTGACCTCGTACAACTCGAGCTCGTACGCCTTCTTCCAGGCCAAGCTGGTCAGCGGAGCACACGCCGGGGAACACGCCATGTTCATCGTGGACCTGCCGACCGAGGGCGTCCGCGTGGTGCGCACCCCTGCGTATACCCACACCGTCAGCCATCACCATCCCATCGTGGCCTTCGAATCGGTCCGGGTACCCACCTCCCAGATGGTGGGTCGCGAGGGCGACGGCATGACCTTTGCCTACGAATGGTTCCGATTCGAGCGCATCATGGTGGCGTCACGGTGTCTGGGTGGGGCGGAACGGCTGATCGAGGACACGACCGCATTCGCCAAGGAACGGATCGTCAACGGACAAGCGATCGCCGGGTTCGGAGCAGTCCAGGCCATGCTGGCCGACAGCTTGACCGAGCTCTTCGCCGCCCGGTCGCTCGTGTACGAGACAGCCAGAGGCATCGATGCCGGCGTCGATCTGAAGACACAACACACCCAGTGCTCGATGGCGAAGCTCTACGCCTCGGAGATGGCCGGACGTGTCGCCGATCGTTGCGTCCAGATCTTCGGCGGCCGGGGCTACATGCGTGAGAATGTGGCCGAGCGCTTCTTCCGGGAACTCCGGGTGGAGCGTATCTGGGAAGGTACGAGCGAGGTCCAGAGGGCCATCATCGCCGACCAGATGGTGAAGCGCGGTCCGGGAATGTTCGTCTGACGCCGATTTCAGCTGGCCGATACCGGGGTACCGGTATTGCGCACGGGATGACCCTGGTAGCCCCGGGCCACCATGGTCACGAATTGGTACACGGCGTCCTCGGCTCCGGCCATCGGCCCGGGCCGTGCGTGCACCGACGAGAGGCCCCTCTGCACCGAGGCGCACGCATTCCAATCCTGTTGGTTGGTGATGTCCCAGAGGTTCATGGCGTAGGAGGGATCGAAGTCGGGCATCTCCAGTGCCTCGGGGGCGAACGCCCAGGTGCACTCGATCCGGGTGGAGTCCACGGCCAGGGGAGTCAGGCGATGGGTCATCACGTAGTCAGGGTGGAGACTGATGAGGATATTGGGGAAAATGTTCACATAGATCACCGTGCGCAGGGCCTGCTCATCGAGGCCTCGCAGCATGACTCCACCACTTCTCCCGTCCAGCGACATCGTGTCCATTCCCTCGCGGAGGTCCATGGTGCCCCCCACCCAAGCTCCTTCGAGGTGATAATTGTCACCACTCTTCGGTGGGCTGACCTCGCAGAACTCGGGATGGATCATTCCGCAGTGGTAACACTCGTGGTAGTTCTCCGTCAGGATCTTCCAGTTGGCGGCCACCACGTACTCGTGGCTTCCGCCCACGCGGAGGCGCTCCGGCTCGTAGGGCGCCACGATGTCCTCGAGGGTGCCGAGCGATTGGCGCAGCGGCGGCGCCTGTCCCGATCCGTCGACGAAGACCAACCCGTGCCATTCGACCGCCGGGAGCTCGGTGAGCCCGTGCTCCGACGGATCGAAGTCGGCCAGCTCGTTGAAACCGGGGGCGGTCCAGACGTCTCCCTCCAACGTGTACGACCACGAGTGGTACGGGCAGATCACCCGGCCATGGTGGGCCGAGACGCCGCAGGGCAAGAGCTCGTGGCCGCGGTGGCTGCAGACATTGGCGAACGCCCGCAGGACCCCGTCAGGGGCCCGGGTGAGAAGCACCCCGGCGTGGCCCAGGGACTCGGCCCGCTGGTCCCCGACGGAGGCCAGATCCTCACTGCGACCGACGCACATCCACCCACCGTCGAAGAAATGGCGCTGCTCCCAGGCAAAGACGTCGGGGTCGACATAGGCGGGGCGCGGCAGCATGCGGCTCCGTCCGAACGGTCGCAACGAGGCCTCCAGGGCGGCGGGGTCGAGGGGGGCCCGGTCGGAAGCAGATTGAATGACCATACAGTCAATCCTATTAGCGGCTCCCTGCCCCGTCCAGCGTCACGAGGGGGATGTCCCCTCGAGCAGGGCTCGATCCTTGACGGGGATCCTGGCCAACAGCGGATCGACCGCCGCGTGCAACTCCGACATCTCCGATGCCAGCCGGTCATGGCCGTCGCCCTTCGCGGGAGCGCCCGGCGCGGTATGGACAGTTCGCAACATCGACACGGAGAACCGCTCGACCTGCTCCAGAAATCGCCGGGCGACAGGATCGTCGAACAGGCTGGGCGACGCTGTCAACAGCATGCTGGCCAAGGTGCGCAATTCGTCAGCGGCGGCACCGGGTGAGGCCGGATCAACGGCCCTGATCGCGTCATACGATCGACGAGCCTGGGCGTAGACGATCAATCCCTGGACAGCCACCGAGACCGCTCGCTGGCGGCGCTGCCGACGGGCGACGACGTCATCGACGATCAGCGCGGCCACGGCCAGGACGAGAAGATTGGAAATGACGGAGCACGTCAGCGAATGTCGATCCCACCAGAGCCGGAACTCGCCGATCCACAGATCGCAGGCCACCAACGCCAGGAGAATGAGCGCGACGAGGGCAGCCGTCACGCGCCGAACGCTTTGGTTCACCGCTCCACCATGGCGCGCCGACATCACCCGGTCGATCGGGCTCGGCGCCCATGCCGTTGGTGCTCACAAGGCCCTATCAGCTCACCATAACCGTTGCCCGGGCCCGGAGGCCCGGAGCACACGAGCCACCGATGCGGCCACTCCCCGTGTCGGCGGGGCGCCAACGAAGGATCGAGCTGGCGTGATGATGGCTCTTTTAACGCCTCGTTTACACGATCCCGCTGGAGGCTGCGATATCGTGCTGGGAGCGACCGTCTCGCTCCACCGGGCGCCAACTACGGCACGGGTGCATGCAGGTCATGCGGACGGTGACAACCGGGGGCGGAGAGGGGTCGAAACATGGATGACGCGACGATGCTCGCCGAGCTCCAGCCAACCGCAGAGCGTCTGGTCGACCGCCATCTGGGCATGGCCAAGGAGTGGTTTCCCCACGACCTGGTCGAATGGCGACCGGTCCCGACACCAGCGACCACGGGGGCGGCCGGTGACCTGCCCGACGGAGTGGCCAGCGCCTTGTTCGTCAACGTACTGACCGAGGACAACCTGCCGTACTACTTCGCCTCGATCGACAATCTCTTCGGCCGGGACGGTGCCTGGGGATACTGGACCCGCCGGTGGACGGCCGAGGAGGGCCGGCACTCGATCGTCCTGCGCGACTACCTGATCATGAGCGGCTACGTCGACCCCGTGACTCTCGAGCGGGCCCGGATGACGCAAGTCACCGGCGGCGTGTCGCCGCAACCCACGAGCATCGCCGACGCCTTCGCCTATCTCGCCCTCCAGGAGCTGGCCACCAGGATCGCCCACTACAACACGGGCAAGGCGCTCCCCGACGGCGAGGGCTACGCCGTCATGAAGCGGGTGGCCGCAGACGAGAACCTCCACTACCTCTTCTATCGGGACCTGGTGTCGGCGGCACTGGACATCGATCCTTCGGGGATGATCGAGGCCATCAAGCGGCAGGTGCTGTCGTTCGAGATGCCCGGTACCGGCATACCGGACTTCAGCGAGCACGCCCGGGCCATTGCCGCCGCGGGGATCTACGACCTGAGCGTGCACCATGACGCCATCCTCCGCCCGGTCGTGCTCGGTCACTGGGACGTCGCCGGCCGGCAGGGTCTCACAGCGTCGGCCGAGGCGGCTCGCCGTCGCCTGCTGCAGTTCATCACGCGGCTGGGGCGGGCGGCCTCCCGCATGAAGCGGCCCCGATCCGGGACACTCGTCGAGGTGTCGACGCGCTAGACCCGCAGGGCCCGGCGCCGTCAATCCCGGCGGTCGAGGTACGACGACCCGATCCCGCGGGTGGGTTGGTGGCGCCGCTCCGCACGAACGTCCTCGAACGGGAACACGTCGGGGAAAGCGTGACCGTCCGAGAGCCGCCGAATGCGGCAGCCGTCGTCCAAGACGGCCGCCACCTCGAATCCGCTGCTCCACTGCCCCAGGTACCGACTGCGGACGCAGATGTCCGCGCCCACGGGGAGAGTGGGAGCCGTGGAATCTTCCGTGGTGCGGACCACGTCAGCAGCCTGGATTTCTTCCTCGTGCACCTGCGCCTCTCGGCTCTGTGGCCCCGATGGTCGAACCGGGCGTCCGACCTTAACCTACGCAGAGTAGGCGTGTGACTACCATAAGACGGATGTGACGACGCAAGGGGGACGGCACGTGACGGCCATGAAAGCCCTGCAGGTGACGAGCCACGGTCAACCGGGAGAGGTCCTGGCCGTCCGCACCATCGAACGTCCCGAACCGGGACCGGGCGAGGTGCGCGTGAGGGTGGGAGCTGCCTCTCTGAATTTCAACGACATCGACCGCTGCCGGGGAAAGCTGGTCTCGGTGCCGACTCCCCCGCCGTTCACGTTGGGAATGGACGTCTGCGGGGTGGTCGACAAGGCGGGGTCGGGCGCAGAGTCGTGGTTGGGCAAGCGGGTGGTGGCCATCACCAAGACGGCGCTCGGCGGTATCGCCGAGTACGCACTGGCCGACGCCGTCTCGGTCTTCGACGCTCCCGAGAGCTTCGACGACGCCGAGGCCACCGCTTTCGTCTTGACCTTTCAGGCCTCCCATCTCGCCCTGTTCCGAAGGGGACGGCTCCAAGCCGGTGAGACTGTGGTGGTGCACTCGGCCGCCAGTGGCCTGGGCACCGCCGGCATCCAGCTGGGCAAGGCCGTGGGCGCCCGGGTCATCGCCGTCGCCGGTGGTCCGGAGAAGAGGGCACTGTGTGCCTCACTCGGAGCCGATGTCGTCATCGACCACGCCACTGAGGACTTTGTCGAAGGCGTCCTGGCGGCGACCGCTGACGTCGGCGCCGATGTCGTCTATGACCTGGCCGGCGGCGATTTCGTGGCGCGCTCATGGCAGTGCACGGCGCGCGGTGGCCGGTACCTGGCGGTGGGATTCGCCGACGACGACGACAACGGCATGACCGGACGACCACTCCGGATGGCCTGTATCGGGAACATCGACATCGTCGGCGTGATGCTGGCCTGGGTCGAGTCGGTCGACCCGGGCATGCGTCGGTTCGGCTTCAATCCATTCGGGAGGGACGTCGCCGACGAGGTCCACGCCGATCTGCTGCGGCTGGCCGCCGCGGGGAAGATCCGGCCGTTCGTCGGCCGGCGGGTGACCATGGAAGGTGCCGGTCGGGCCCTCGACGAGCACGAGCAGCGTCGATCGGTGGGACGGACGGTCGTCGAGGTCGGCTCCGGGAGCCACGCCGGGTCCATCGAGGTCGACTGAGTACCATCCGGTGCACCGGGCCGATCGGAGGTCGTCGCCCATGGATCGTCACCTCGTGCTGGCCCTGTGCCACGAACACGCCGCCGCCGAGGCCGGGTTCGAGGTGGACCGGGTGCTCGCCACACTCGTCCCGGAGCCCCGGTACGAGTTCTACCCTCTGGCCCGATCACTGTCGGGGTGGGCGAACATCGAGCACTTCTATCGCCACCAGTACCCGAGGTTCGTGCCGCTGGTGGCGAGCTACGAGCTACTCAACGAGTGGTCCAACGAAGTGGCGGCGGTCCAGGAGTACGTGATCGGCGTACACCAGGACGTCGACCAGGTGGCGGCCTACCACGTCGTGTCGATGATGCCCGTCGACCAGGAGCTCGGGCTCCTCGTCGGTGAACGGCTGTACTGCGACGAGGGATTCGTGAAGGCGTTGCTCGGCCCGCTCTGTGACCTTCTCGGACCCGTCGCCGGCTCCTGACGACGGGGCGTCCGGGCGGGCGTGCCGTCCGGGTCGGCGGTAACGGTACGCTCGGCGCCCATGACCTTGAGACGACTCGACGGGCCGGAGCGATGAAGATCGGCATCGCCCTCGGCACCGTCCGCCCCGAGAGGTGGACCGAGATCACCTGCGAAGCCGACGTACTCGGATACGAGTCGGTCTGGATGCCCGAGCATCTCGTTCTGCCGGTGGCGGCCGACGGCAGTCCCTACGCTGGCGCCGACCATCCCCCGATCCCCTCCGACGTCCCCGTCTTCGAGCCCTTCGCCTATCTCTCGTACCTGGCCGGACGGACAGACCGGATCCGGTTCGGGACGCATGTCTACAACATCGGCCTTCGGCACCCCTTCGTCGTGGCCCGGGCTGTCACCACGCTCGACATCGTGTCCGGCGGCCGGGCCGAATTCGGGGTCGGAGCCAGCTGGCTCGAAGCCGAATGGGAGTCAGTCGGTCTCGACTTCGCCACCCGGGGGCGGCGTGTCGACGAAGCCATCTCCGTCTGCCAACGATTGTGGAGCGAGCCCGTCATCGAGCACCACGGCCAGGTCTTCGATTTCGGCCCCGTCATGTTCGAGCCCAAGCCGCTCCAGTCTCCGTGGCCCCCGATGCACATCGGGGGCGACGGGGCGGCTGCCCTGCGCCGCGCTGCCCTCGTCGGCGACGGGTGGATCCCCATGAACCACACCGTCGAGCAGATCCCGGCCGCCGTCGCTCTTCTGGCGGAGCTGCGCGCCGAGGCCGGGCGACCCGGGACGGTGGAGATCACCATGGGCGTCCCCGCTGATCTGGACGCGCTGCGGCGCGCCGCCGACGCCGGGGTGGGGCGTGCCCTGGTCCGACCATGGTCCAGTGGGCGCCAGACCATCGACGGTCTGCGCCGTTTCGCCGATGACGTCCTGGCTGAGGCCACCGCACTGCCCAGGGGCAATCAAGGCGCCTAACCGCTTCCCCTCTCAGTGATCAGCGCTCGACACCTGGTAGCTCAGATCAATCGCCCGGAGTGACGTGGGATGCAACCGGATCCACACCGTCCCGCTCTCGGTCGGATCGTCGTGGAGATAGGCACGGAAGCGGGCGTCCCACAGAGCGTCGTCAGGACCGAGGTAGCGAGCGAGTTTGCGGTGTCCTCGCGCCACGTCGAAGGGCAGGATCTCGGCACGTCCTCGGGCGATCACCTGCCGGACCAATCCCGTGGAGATGTCGCAGCGATCCACAGTGATGGCAAGGATCGGGTCCGCCCCCACTCGGGCGAGGAGCTTGGCCCATGGGCCTGAGAGGATCCAGAACGACTGGTCTTCCCAGAGGTACCAGGTGGGTCGAACAGTGGGACCGTTCGTCGCCACTCGCGCCGTCAGAGGTTGCGCCAGGAAGGCGTCGATATCGAAGGCGGCCAATCGTCACTCTTCTCAGGTAGGAGTCCGAAAGATACCGAGTCTGGGCCCGGGGTGGCAACGGCTCGTCCGCACGACCCCCTCGCGTCCACTGGCAAAGGTGCACGGTCGGTCCGAGTGGATCTAGCGTGCCGGGGGCGCCGGAAAGAGGCGACCATCCGGAAAGGATCGTTGAATGAAAGATCTGCTCCTAGCAGCCGAACGAGAAGCCGTTGCGGGCGCCAGCCGCCATCTGGCTGAGAAAGGGCTCGTCATCGGCACCGCGGGCAACATCTCCGCCCGTCAGGGAGATCTGATCGCGGTCACCCCGACGGGGTCCGACCTGGGCACGGTCACGGCGGAGATGATCACGGTGATCGATCTCGCCGGTGACGTCGTCGACGGCGATCTCGCCCCGACGTCAGAGGTACCACTCCACACCGGAATCTACGCGGCCACCAATGCCCTCGCCATCACGCACGCCCATGCCATGGCCTCCACCGCCCTGTCGTGCTGTCACGACGAGTTACCGGCACTGCACTACAGCTGCCTGGGATTGGGGGGGGCACCCCGGACGGCACCCTATGCGACCTTCGGCTCTCAGGAACTGGCCGAGAACGTCATCGAAGCACTCAAAGGGCGCAACGCCGCCATGATGCAGAACCACGGTTCTATCGCCTACGGCGCCACCATGGATCAGGCCGTCGAACGCCTCGAGCTACTCGAATGGCTGGCCGAGTTGTACTGGCGGGCGTCCTCCATGGGAACCCCACGCATCCTGACCGACAAGGACTTCGAGGCCATTATCACGGCGGCCATCGAGCGTGGCTACGGTGCCATGAAGAAGGTCGACAAGAAATAACGACCTCTCTCTTCGATTTCGCATCGATACGCCCACGCGGGAGACGGACCAAGGAATAGTCTCCGCGGCGACGGTACGCAGGGATCATGACGATCCCGCGTGGGGAGGATTCGATGAGTGCACTCTCGATCAGGCATGCTGCCGGACGAGTAAAGAGCTTCAGCGACCAATACCCATTCTTCGGGCCGATGATCTGGATCCTGAGCGTCTTGTACTTCCTGGCGCAGGTCGCCGTGGGGTGGGTGTGGAAAAGACCGTACAGCGTCATACACAATACGATCAGCGACCTGGGAAATACCGTCTGTGGTCAGTACCGTGGGTCCTACGTCTGCTCGCCGCGTCACGAATGGATGAACATATCTTTCATTCTGCTGGGCATCGTCATGGTGGTCGGATCGACGCTGATCTATCAGGAATTTACGGAACGTCGACGGCTGGAACAGAGGGCGGCGCTCGTCGGATTCACCTGCCTGGCCGTTGCCGGAATCGGCACGATGTTCGTTGGCATCTTCCCGGAGAACACCGTCAACACCATGCACGTCACAGGTGCAGCCTTGGCGATCGGCCTGGGAAACGTGGGTATTCTGGTCCTGGGGCTGGCTCTCCCGCTTCCCGAGGGACTACGCGGTTACATGTTGTTCTTCAGCACTCTCTCACTGGTGGCGGCGGTCTCGTTCGCCGGCCACAAGTACTTCGGCATCGGTGTGGGCGGGATGGAGAGAATCGCCGCCTACCCCGAGACGGTCTGGTTGATCAGATTCGGCATCTACATCTCGCGGAACCACTACTCGAAGAGCTCCACGTCGCCTTGGAGAGATGCGAGCCACCGTCAGTGGCTGGAAGAGGGAATCCTCGGAAGCTGAGCCCGCTCCACATGGTCGATCTGCCTTAGTGCCTCGGTCGGTCGGAAACTCGGGTGAAGGTCCCGTCGGGCTCTCGCCTGTACCTGGCGTCGCACGTCGGGCAGAACATCACGCTGGCCGACCGTCCGCTGGCCTCAGAGGGTCCGTCCACCAGACGATGCCGGTGGGGACATCGAAGTTCCGCGTCGACGTCATTCGTCGGCAGGTTGAGACAGATCTCTCCGGTCGAGTCTCGTATCATCAATTTGACGATCGTGAACTCCCGGCGCGCCAGCGCCGCTCCTGTCACACGCTCGATGTCGTCTCGGAACTCCTCGGAGATCGCCTCCGATCCTTCCAGTCCATCGCTCCAGAAGGACATGGCCGTCACCTCCGGTCGGCTTCCGTCGGATTGAAGGGCCACGAATCCCAGGAACTCCGGGAATTGCACGAAGCGCGGCAACACCTCTTCCTGTATCCGGCGCTCCACATCGGGCATCTGGTCCGGCAGCACAAAGAAGATGACCGAGCGAGCCTTCACGATACGTGTCCGTCATGGAAGACAGCGGAGATTTCTGTCGTCAATGGCACAGCAAGCCGAGAATAGCCAACCGGGAGGGCAGGGCCACCTAGACAAATGTCCTGTTCTGCCTAGACAAATATCACGGGCTCGCCCCTCATTGCTCCCCTCTGAGAAGCTTTGTCACGAGTTCCACCTGCGAGTGAACGCCGACCTTCTTGTAGATCGCGGTCAGGTGGTTCCGCACGGTACTGGGACTCAGATAGAGGGCCTTGGCGATGTCCTCTGTCCGCTCCCCCCGGACCAGCCGCGTGAGAATCTCCCATTGCCTCGTGGAGAAATTCTGGCATGACGGCTGCCGCCGGAACTGGTCCATTCCTCCAAGCACCTCGCCTCCCCGCACCGTGATCTCACGGCCGAAGGTCGAAGGGGCGCCGAGGGCACGAGTGGAAGGGGGTGCGAGGGCCAGACCGAGACGCGGTGGCGAGTGTTGGCACATGGTGACGACCATGCCGATCGTCTCGACGTAACGACCTCCAGCACCGCGCAGGTGTGTCCGTAGAGTGGCTCCGCCACCATCGGCGGCAACCCGGCTCACCGCGAGGATGAAGGTCGGTACCTCCGCCGGTTGGAGCATGCCCAAGAGTGACGAACCTCTGAACTCCACAGGACGCAGCCCGAGGATCTTGTCGATATCACTACTGACGAGCTCGACGATCCAGTCGTGATCAGTCAGGACGCCCGCGATCGTGACGCTGCCGCCTTCGGTGGCGTCCCACGGAACACCAGCGTCCTCGGGCTCGATGGTGGCCAGGACGAATCTGCCGCTTTCGGGATCCGACCGCGCCCAGACCGTCCCCTTGAATTCGGTGCCGTCGGCCCGCCGGAAACGCCGAACGGCACGGTATCCCTCTATCGCTCGTGATGCGACCAACCGTAACGCCGCCTCACCATTCGGCCTCTCCTCGGGGACGAGAAGATCGGGCCCCTGGAGGCCCCGCCACGAGTCGGGGGGCATCCGAAAGAGCTCGGACGCGGCCTGGTTCGCTCCCACGATGGCCAGGCCGCCGACATCGAACGCCACGCGAGGAGTGAGGTCTTGGCCCAGGGCCTCGGCGACTTCTGGAGGCGTCGGTGCGTTTGCCATCGCTCCACCCACCCGTTCTCACGCCACGGAGGGTGATGACGCTGGGGCCGACCCTCCGACGGCACTGGCGGTCGATGGTAGCCGGGTATCGAGCCGGGGGCCTCCGACGGCAGGCAGTGCGCGTGTGTCCTCTCGATCTCGGGAGGTCGCCGTCACCGGAGGCACCCGGCTCGCCGTGGACGAGACGCGTCACCCATGAATCCAAGGTCGTCACCCGGTCCTCTCCGACATGCTCACGAGATACAGTGACCGGTCGTGGACAAAGCGGACGCGGCGACATCGGAGTTCAGTTTCCCCGACGGCTTTCTGTGGGGCACGGCGACGGCCGCCCATCAGATCGAGGGCGGCAACGTCAACAACGACTGGTGGGCGTGGGAACACAACCCGAATTCCGGTTGTGCCGAGTCGAGCGGGGACGCGTGCGATTCATTGCATCGCTGGCGAGAGGACGTCGAGCTCGTTGCCGACATGGGACTCGGAGCGTACCGTTTCTCGCTCGAATGGAGTCGGATCGAGCCTGCCGAAGGCGAGTTCTCCCTTGCCGCGCTCGAGTACTACCGCCGGGTCTGTGCCGCGTGTCGAGAGCGCGATATCGCCCCTGTGGTGACCTTCCATCACTTCACGACCCCGACCTGGCTGACGGCGCGGGGTGGGTGGGAGGCGGCAGACGCGCCCGACACCTTCGCCCGATTCGTCACCAGGGCCGGAGCCCATCTCGGTGACCTCCTCGGTTCGGCCTGCACGATCAACGAACTCAATCTCATCGGCGTCATGGGCTACGCGCTCGGGTCCTCCCCACCCGGAGTAAAGGACGATTTCGTTCGCCACCTGGCGGTGAACGACGTCATCGTCCAAGCGCATCGTCGGGCGGTCGATGCCTTGCGGTCGGGACCGGGAGACTTCCCCATCGGCCTCACGTTGTCCATGGACGAGATGGTGGCCGATCCGGGCGGGGAAGCGGTGCTCGATGCCGCCCGCGAAATCCTCGAAGACAGATTCATGCGGGCCACCGCGGGCGACGACTTCATCGGGGTCCAGTGCTACTCGCGCGTGCACTTCGGTCCGGAGGGCCAGGCTCCCAACGAGCCGGGCGTGCCCACCACCCAAATGGGATACGAGTACTGGCCGCAAGGCGTCGAGCACTGCGCCAGAAGAGCGGCGGCCATAACCAGCCTACCGGTGCTCCTGACAGAGAGTGGGATCGCCACCGACGACGACGCCGAACGCATCGTCTTTCTCGCCGAAGTCTTGCGCGGTGTGCGACGCGCGCTCGATGACGGTGTGGACATACGCGGATACTTTGTCTGGAGCCTGCTCGACAATTTCGAATGGTCCAACGGCTTTGCGCCCAGGTTCGGGCTCCACAGCGTCGATCGCGAGACATTCATCCGGCATCCCAAGCCCAGCGCGTCATGGTTCGGCACCGTGGCCCGCACCAACAGCTTGGTGTCACCAGCGGGCTGAGTGCGATCCCTTGGATCTGGTCGAGCGCACTCTGCGACGGATCACATCCAATACGATACGCCTAGGCACGCTATCTAGGAGGCCCGGGACATGCCAGCACTCGAGCGGAAATGGTGGACTCTCATCGCCGTGTGTACGGCCACCTTCATGCTTCTCCTCGACATCACGGTAGTCAACGTCGCCCTCCCCGATATCCAGCGGTCGTTACACGCCAGTTTCAGTGATCTTCAATGGGTGATCGACGCCTACTCGCTGACCCTGGCCGCCTTCATGCTCACGGCTGGAGTGGTAGGCGACATGTTCGGCCGCCGTGGCGTCTTTGCCATCGGACTGGGCGTCTTTACGGGGTCGTCGCTCCTGTGCGGGCTGTCGACGTCCTCTCTCATGTTGAACCTGGCCCGAGGCGCCCAGGGGGTCGGTGGGGCTGTGATGTTCGCCACTTCGCTGGCGCTGATCGCCGCCGCCTTCCAAGGCAAGGAGCGAGGAACCGCCTTTGGCGTCTATGGCGGGGTGATCGGTGGTGCCGTCGCCGTCGGACCACTCATCGGCGGAGCCATCACGAGCGGGTTCGGCTGGCGCTGGATCTTCTTCGTCAACGTGCCTGTTGGTGTCGCCGCCGTCGTGATCACCTTGACCCGTGTGGCGGCCTCCAAGGAGCACAACGAACGGCGCATCGACTGGATCGGGTTCGTCTCGTTCTCCGTGGCCCTCTTCTTGCTCGTCCTGGCTCTGGTCCGAGGCAACGATGACGGCTGGGGCAGCACCCAGATCGTCGCCGGACTGATCGGCTCCGTCGTCTTGCTGGTCGTGTTCGTCGTCGCCGAATGGCGCCAGAGCGACCCGATGCTCGACTTGAAGCTTTTTCGCCGACCGGCCATGGTCGGCGCGTCATTGGTGGCCATCACCCTCTCCTCGTCGATCTTCGCCATGTTCTTGTACCTCACGCTCTTCCTCCAGGATGGCCTCGGCTACGGGCCTTTCGCCGCCGGCATCCGCTTTCTCCCCATTACCTTGCTCGCTTTCATCGTGGCACCCATGGCGGGGAAGCTGAGCGTCCGTATCCAGTCGCGCTACCTCCTCGGCGCCGGTCTGCTGTTGGTCGCCGTCGGAATGTTGCTGATGTCCATGATCCATACAGCATCGGGTTGGACCGTCCTCGTGCCGGGGTTCATCGTCACCGGCTTCGGCATCGGGATGGTGAACCCCGTGCTGGCATCGGCGGCCGTGAGTGTCGTACCGCCCGAGCACAGCGGGATGGCGTCGGGAGCCAACAACACCTTCCGCCAAGTCGGTATCGCCACCGGGATCGCCGCCTTGGGGGCGGTGTTCCAGAGCCAGATCCAGCACGCCACGGCGGTGGCCCTCCGAACCAGTGCCATCGGCCAGGACGTGTTGAACCGCGGGGGGACGGCCCTGAACGGTGCCCTAGCCGGGGGTGGGGTACGTCAGGTTGCGGCCTCGATACCTTCAGCGTCGGCCAGAGCCACCCTTCTCCATGCCTACCGGGTCGGTTTTGCCAGCACCCTCGACCACCTGATGATCATCGGCGTCGTGATCGCGGCCATAGGATCGGTCGGAGCGTTCTCGTTGATCCGCCAGCGTGATTTCGTTCCGAGCTACGCCCCGCCCGCCGCCCATCTCGAGCAACCGGCCGTTGCTTCGTCGACACCGATCGCATGAGAGCCCGGTCGAGGTCTGTCACGACAAGGTCGTCCATGACGCCACCGTGGCCGTGAACGGCGTCGAGGCCGACGGCACCGGTGCCGTCCCTGGACTTGAGGTCAAGCAGGGTGGCCTCGGATCCCGTGCCCAGTCCGTGGCCCTGGCCACCCTCTGCGGCGTCCTTTTCCTCACCTTCCTGGACAACACGATCGTCAGTGTCGGCCTGGCCAACGTCCAAAGCAACCTCCACGCCGGCGTCGCCTCACTGCAGTGGGTGGTGAACGGCTACGCACTCACCTTCGCCGCCTTCATGCTGGCTGGTGGAACGTTGGGAGATCTCCTGGGGCGCAAGAAGATCATGTTGGGCGGGGTGGCCGTCTTCTGTGCCGGATCGGTCGTCGCCGCTCTCGCCTCCAACGTCGATTGGCTGATCGCCGGCCGGATCGTGATGGGCTTGGGTGCGGCGGCGTCCGAGCCGGGGACCCTGTCGATCATTCGCCACGTCTACCCGGACAAGAGCACACGGGCCGACGCGCTCGGGATATGGGCGGCGGTGTCGGGCTTGGCTCTCGCCCTCGGTCCTGTCATCGGAGGTGTCCTGGTGGGCATCTCGAGCTGGCGGGCCATCTTCTGGTTCAACCTGGCCGTGGGAGCCGTCGCTTTCGCCATGGCGCTCGCCTTCGTGCCCGAAACGTCGGACCGAGGAGGTCGACGGATCGACGTTGCCGGCATCGTGCTCGGCGCTGTGGCCCTGGCGAGCGCCTCCTTCGCCGTGATCCAAGGGGAGCAGTCCGGCTACCGCACCTGGTGGATCGTGGCTCTCTTCGCACTGTCCGCCCTGGCAGCGGTGATCTTCGTCGTCGTCGAACGCAAGGTACACGATCCGACTCTCGATCTCTCGCTGTTCCGTCGCCCGCCGTTCGCCGGCTCCAACTTCGTCGCCTTCGCCGCTTACTTCGGCACTTTCTCGATCTTCTTCTTCACCGCTCTCTACGTGCAAGAGGTGGGCAACGCCTCGGCCTATCAGACCGCTCTCGATTTCATCCCCATGGCCGCTGCTCTCATCATCGCGTCGGCCCTGACCGGGCTCTGGGTGGCCCGCATCGGCCCCAGGATCCCGATGACCGTCGGCTGCGTGCTCGCCGGAGTGGGCATCCTCCTCACGAACCACGTCCTCGGACCCCATACTGATTTCGCCACCCTCGGGTGGGTGCTACCCATTGCCGGCATCGGTTTCGGCATGGCCCTGGTCCCGGTGACGTCCACCCCTCTCACGGTGGTGCCCCCCGAACGCTCGGGCATGGCGGCGTCGGCCACCAACACGAGCCGGGAGATGGGGGCGGTCTTCGGAGTGGCGATCCTGGGAGCAATCGTGGACGCCAAGCTCACAGGACAACTGGGGGCGCGGCTGAAAGCCATCGGCATCCCCCCGAGCTTCCAGAGCCTTGTCCTCCACGCCGTGACCGGTGGCGGAATCGGCAGTGGTGGCGCCGCCAACAAGGCGGAACACTCCAAGAACGCCGTCATCGCCAAGATCGCTACCAAGGTCGTGAACGCGGCCTACGACGCGTTCGGCTCGGGCCTTCACCTGGCCCTCGCGATCTCCGGGGCACTTCTCCTGCTCGGCGCGTTGGTGGCCGTGCTCACCATTCACCGCACCGCCGGACAGACATACGACATCTGACCGAGCCGTGCCGTGCGTCACCCCGTCGGAGGCGATTACGGTCGCACCGTCCCTTCCAGTGCGACGGGACTGAAGAGCCGTCCACCTGGGACCAGCTCCAGGATCCCCAGCGCAGCATCCCCGGGTCCGAGGCCGATGAGGCGCAGACTCCCTACACGCGATCGAGGTCCAGCATCTTGATGGCGTTCCCTCGCAGAATCTTGTAGGCCACACCCTCATCGAGATCCGCGCACAGTTTCTCGATGTAGGCCTCCGAGTGGGGCCACGTGGTGTCGGTGTGCGGGTAGTCCGTCTCGAAACAGATGTTGTCCTCCCCCACTTCTTCCAGGGAGCGAAGGCCGTGGCGGTCAGCGGTGAAGCACCCGAAGATCCGGCCGTAGTACTGAGTCGAAGGCAGAACCGGGATCTTCTCCTTGGCATGGGTCCACGCATCGTGCATCTCCCACACCGTGTCAGCCCGCTCGAGCACGTACGGGATCCAACCGATCTGGCCCTCGGAGTACGCCAACTTCAGCTTCGGATACCGCAGGAGGTTGCCGGAGAAGAGCCAGTCGGCCAGCGAGGCGATGGCGTTGTTGAACCCCAGGGTGACCCCCACAGCCTTGTTCGAGTCGGGCGAGGCCACCGGGTTCGAGCTACTCGATCCAACATGCATGCACACCGTGACGCCGTAGTCGTTGCACACCTCCCAGAGCGGGTCCCAGTAGTCGGTGTTGATGCTCGGCAGCTTGAGGCGGGTCGGCATCTCGCTAAAGGCGATGGCACGGACTCCCCGTTCGGCATTGCGCCGGGTCTCCTCGGCGGCCAGCCCGGCATCCCACAGAGGGATGATGCAGAGCGGGATGTTCACGCCGCCCGAGGGCTCGCACCACTCTTCCACCATCCAGTCGTTGTTGGCCTTCACGCACGCCAGTCCCAGCTCCTTGTCCTTGCCTTCGTAGAACGTCTGGCCGCAGAAGCGGGGAAAGGTGGGGAAGGGAAGTGATCCGTCGGTGTAGTTGAGGGTCAGGTCCTTGACTCGCTCGTCGCGATCCCAGCAGCCCTTGCGCATCTCGTCGTAGGTGGTCGCCGTCATCGTCATCTGCGTCCGGTCGAAGACGATGGCGCCGTGCTCGTCGACCGTGGTGGACGCCTGGGGGATGGCCACGAACTTCTTCTGCACGTAGATCAGCTCGTCGTCGTAGTACCAGGCATCGCCCCAGTCCCCGTTGGCGTCCTCGACCATGTCGTACTTGGCCCCCGACAGATGGGTGAAGCTTCCCCATTTCTTGCGTTCGACGCGGGGGCCCCGCTCCCGGTACTTCTCGGGCAGCCAGGTCTGCCAGACGTGCGCGGGCTCGACGACGTGGTCGTCCACGCTGATGATCTTCGGTAGTGCCATGTCACGCTCCCACGGTTAGAGCCCAGGCGTGCCCGGCGGCGGCGGAACTCGGTTGTCGTGGGCAGAGGCACACCCGAAAACGTCGTTCCGCTTGGTGGACACGGCATTGATGTTACCCGTTTCCATCTCTGCGACCGGACTCGCAGCACGGTCTGGGCCAGCCTGACGGCGCCCGAACGGATTCTCGTCTCCGACCGGTGGCGACTCCTGTCCCACCGCCCGGCAGGCGCCGGTTCCGGCCGCCCTGGAGCTCGCACTGCCGGCCATCCCCTGACGCGGTCCCGGCCGGGAGGCCATGCCGGCCCCCGAAGGCCGGCTTGCACGGCCGCTCGCTCGTGAGGACGTCGAAAACTCAGCCAGGGCCACATTGCACCCCTGTGCGCCGGGAAGGGTCACTGTCCGGCTGGCGACCCGTAGAGGCCGGGGCCGTCGACATGCAGCTCTTGGAGAAAGGGAAGAGCTGCGTCATATGCCTCCTCGATGAGGATCGCAGTGGAGTCGAAGTTGAAGGGTGAGCACCGACAGGCGGCGGGCCCTGGTAGGTAGACAACCGGGATGTGCGCAGCGACGAGCGGCGCTTCCAGGATGGACTGGGTGCGCATCGTGACCATCGCAGTAAACAACACCGTTTCTGCTAGGGACTCCGGTGGAGGTAGGACGTGACCCGGGAATGTGCAGTCGAGGACGACAAGGGAGCGGGCGCCCATCGCCAAGGCTTGCTGGAGCGGAACGTTGGCGACAACACCGCCATCGTAAAAGCGTCGTCCATCAAGGTCGAAGGGCGGAAAGATACCGGGGATCGCGGCACTGGCGAGCAGAGCCGGCTGGAGCGCTCCCTCCCTTATGACATATGGGCTAGCAGTGGCGACGTCCATGGTCACGGCGGCGAAGGGGAGGGAGAGGTCCTCGAACGTGGTCGTGGAACCGATGAACTCGGCGATGACGGCGGCGAGACCCGTGTTGGGGAAGAGGTGGGTCTTCGTCCGTTGTAGTGTGCGCGCCTGCGCGAGCAGCCCCCCGGGGAAGACCTGGTGGCGAGTGATCCGTGCCCATGCATGGGACAAGCGATTCGCGGCACCGTTCGGATTGAGTGCGATGACGGCGCCGTTGAGCGACCCGACCGACGTGCCGATGACCAGGTCCGGGGTAACTCCGCGTTCCGTCAAGGCCTCGAGCATCCCGACCTGGACGGCACCAAGGCTCCCGCCCCCACCGAGGACGAATCCCAGTGGTCGCGGGAGGTCTTGTTCCAGTTCGAAGGAAGGTGTGGCGCCGCTCACGCTGCCCCACCGTAACGTCGTCGCGCTCGAAGGTCGAGGCCCCCGCCTCTGGTGCTGAGATCAGAACCCGAGCGGCTCAGTCACCAGGATGACGGTAATCCGGCCGGAGGGGATCGCCTTGTTGATGACGAGGACATTGTTCACCCCACTGGGCACGCCGTAGGCCTGCCGGGCCCGTTGATCCTCGAGGGGCAGGCAGTACGCGTAGATGCGTCGCAGTCCTGTGTCGAAATCGGGCACGATCTTCTGCGCACCGACGACGAGAACCACGTGACCCGCACCGGAAACGATCGGACCGAGCTGGCTCCCGCTCGCGGACGCGATAAGGAGTGAACCCTCCTCGGTGAGGGCGTGGACGCTCCCGACCACCCAATCGGGCGAAGCGGACAGCTGCCGCATCTCTCGAACCTGCATTTCGCGATCCATCTGGTAGAGACGGGGGCGAAGCGGTTGATACTGTCCGGATCGCTCGATGTCCTCGGCGACGCCGGTTACCTCAAGTGTACGGGAGGTGTTGTTGTAGACCTCGGCCCCGACAGGGAGAATGGACCGCACGGCGTCTCTCGCCTCTTCGGCGGAGTCGACCACGCTGCACGTGATTCCGTTGTGTTCGAGCGCGCTCGCTACAGTGCCGATCTGATCTCTTGGAGCCACGCGCGAGAACGTCGCCACTGCCTCCTTGCTGGGTCCTGCCCCTGACGGGTCCCCGACGGGCCCCATGGACGGTGAACCATCCACGTCACTCACCACCGACTTCAGCAAGGCGCTGGTGGACCAACGCAACCACCATGGAACCCTCCCCTATGGCAGCCGCGCAACGCTTGATCGACCCACTGCGGACATCGCCAGCGGCGAAAAGCCCTGGCAGACTCGTTTCGAGCGGTAAGGGTTGACGAGACAGCGGCCACTGGTCAAGCGGGCGAACTGATGAGCTCAGTTCGGCCCCGGTGCGGACGTATCCAGCATCGTCGAGAGCAACTCCCACATTGGCCGCTCCTTGGGTGCGCGGCACCCCTCCGATGCACACAAAGAGCGAATCGACGGGCAATCGAGCATCGACGCCTCCTGACGAGACCACCAGTGCTCGTAGGTGGGTATCCGATTCGAGACTGATTACTTCCGAGTTCGTCCGAACCTCGACGTTACCCAGTTCCTTCACCTGCTTGATCAGGTACTGGGACATCGATGCCTCGAGCGAACGACCCCGGACGAGCAAGGTCACCTGCGCGGCATAGCGCGAGAAGCGGATCACCGCCTGGCCAGCCGAATTACCTCCTCCGATTATGGCGACTCGGCACCCGCTGCAGGTGACCGCCTCGCTCGGGCCGGCACCGTAATAGACACCTGAGCCCAGGAGTTCATCGATGCCCGGAACCTCGAGACGACGCCAGTCGACACCGCTCGCTACGACCATGGCCCGTGACCGCACAGCTGCGCCGTCGGAAAGTTGGGCGACATAACCGGGGCCGTCCCTGGTGATGTCGACGAGCCGCCGAGCGAGAAGAACCTCGGCCCCGAATCTCTTCGCCTGTGCAGTGGCCCGCGTCGCCAATTCACTTCCGCTGATTCCTTGGGGGAATCCGAGATAGTTCTCGATCATGGAGGTGGTCCCAGCCTGACCGCCGGGCGCCACAGCTTCGATGGCCAGGGCGCGCAAGCCCTCAGATGCGGCGTACACGGAGGCTGCCAGCCCGGCTGGACCGGCACCCACAATCGTGAGGTCGTACTCCGACAGCGACGGAGCGGACACCATGCCCAGCCCCGCCGCGACACCCTCGAGGGTGGCCGGAGCGAGCCGGACTCCGTTGGGGAGGACGCAGACAGGCAAACGGTCCACTCCCCTCTCGGCTGCGGGCACCAACGCTTCGACCCGCGCGGTGTCGTCCACGTCAACCCACTCATAGGGAACACCATTACGGCTGAGAAAGTCGCGGATGTTGTACCCGACGGAGGATGCCCGGTTCCCGACCAGCAAAACCTGGGGAGTAACAGGCTTGGCGTCGTAGTCGATCATCGACATGGACCTTGAACCCCCTTCACGACGTCAGGCTCACACATCCACGAGCGACACGCAGCGCCGCCAAGCCAGAGCCCTGTGCTCGCATGGCGGCATTGTATGGGGAGTGGAGCGTCGGCAGGCCGAGTCGATACCGGAAAGCCCGTCGCGGGTGGGCTCTTATCTGCGTCAGTGGACACCGTCGACCAGCCAGTCGTCGAATGTGAGGTGGCCGAGTCGTGCATCGCCATGTCGGCACCAGGCGTACCTCCGCCCGCGCGCCTCGAACGTGCGGCGGGCCGTCGACCAGATCCTCTGTCTTCGTCCGACCAATAGCCACCGAATTCGGTTTGGATCCCCCTTTTGGGGAGCCCACTACTACGGGTCGTGGCGCGGCTGTCACCCATCCAGGCACTTTGGAGCGTAGGACTGACGCGACCTACGATCTCCCGGTGTCCGCCGCACCCGCCCCGGCCCAGCACCTGCGTGACCTCACGTGGCTCCGCGTCCGCGACCGCATCGATCGGGAGTACGCGCAGCCTCTGGACGTCGAGGCGCTCGCCCGAGGCGCGCACATGTCGGCCGGACACCTCAGCCGAGCGTTCCGTCTCGCCTACGGCGAGCCACCGTACTCATATCTGATGACACGGCGCATCGAGCGCGCGATGGCTCTGTTGCGTCGTGGCGACCTCGGCGTCACCGAGGTGTGTTTTGCCGTCGGCTGCTCGTCGCTGGGCACCTTCAGCACCCGCTTCACGGAACTGGTGGGCATGCCGCCCAGCGTCTACCGGCGCCAGGCGGCACGCGCGACGGCGGAGATGCCGCCGTGCGTGGCGAAACAGGTAACGAGACCGATCAGGAATCGAGAAGCGGCGGCCAGCCCGCCGCAGTTAGCGTGACCGACATGGACATCACCATTCATGCCAGTGCCCTCCCCCACACCGACCCGGACGCCTCCTTGGCCTTCTACCGCGACAGCCTCGGCTTCGAAGTCCGCACCGACGTCGGATCCGGAACCATGCGCTGGATCACGGTCGGCCCGTCAGACCAGCCGAGCACGTCCATCCTCCTGGCGCCGCCCGCTGTCGACCCCGGAATCACCGACGACGAGCGCCGCACCATCGCCGAGATGATGGCCAAAGGCACCTACGGCTGGATCCTCCTGGCGACGAAGGACCTCGACGGCACCTTCGAGCGGCTACAGGCGAACGGTGCCGAGGTCGTCCAGGAGCCGATCGAACAGCCATACGGTCTTCGCGACTGCGCCTTCCGGGATCCCGCTGGCAACCTGATCCGGATCCAAGAGCTGCGCTGAGCTGCCCGCCGATCGCAGCCATGGCCTGGACAGGCCCCCACTCACGACGCCGTCCGGTGGCGAGCGCCAGCGGCTCACCCTGGCCATACGCATGGCCGAGAAGGGCAGCGTCTCCGTCCTCGACGAGCCAACCGCCGGCCTCCACCTGGCCGACGTCGAGCGGCTGCTCGGGGCGCTCGACCGGCTCGTCGACTCCGGCAGATCGGCCATCGTGATCGAGCACCACCGGGTGGTCATGGCCCCCGCCGACCGGATCATCGACCTCGACCTCGACCCCGGCCCCGACGGCGGCCAGATGACGTCGGACCGGGCAAGCTCATTGCCTCCGTCAAGGACGGTGACGGCAACATGATAGGAATCATGCACACTCCCTGATGGGGCTATTGCACTATCGCGGTTCCCGAGTGGTCAGTCGAGGGCCGAGAGGTGAGGGCGGAGACCGCTCCCTGGACGCGGCCCGCAGTCGAATGTGAGGAGTTTGCATGAAGGTGACACGTTTCCAACACGTATCGGTGAACGCCAATGGCAGCCCGCTCGATGAGATGGTCGCCTTCTATGGGGAGGTTCTCGGCCTCGGGGACAAACCGCGACCCGAGATCCCCGGCGTACCCGGACACTGGCACGTCGTGGGCGACCAAGACCTCCATCTCGTGGGGGCGCCTCCGACAGGTAACCCCATCGACCCCACCGGCCACCACTTCTGTGTAACCGTCGAGGATCTCGACGGAGCTGTGGCCGAACTCGAGGAACGCGGCATCGAGTACGTCCGAGCCGTGCAAGGCGCCGGTACGGTGCAGATCTGGATCCGCGACCCGGCGGGCAACACTGTCGAACTGCAACAGGAGACGGGACTGAGGTGAGCTTCACGCCCTATACCCGGCCCGTTCGAGCCGCCTTCGTGGGGCTCGGTCGTATCTACGACCTGAATATGCGCGCCTATGTCGACAATCCCGACGTCGAGGTGGTGGCCCTGGTAGACCCGAGCGAGGAACGCCGCACCCAACGCCAGGCGGACTGGCCCGGTGTGCGAACCTTCCCCTCGGTGGCCGAGCTGGCGGCCAGCGATGTGGAGGTAGACGCCGTCGAGGCGTTGCTCCCGATACCGCTGCACACAGAAGGAGTGATCGAACTCCTCGACCACGGGTGGCACGTCAACCTGCAGAAGCCGATGTGCAACGACCTGTCTGACGCCGGGAAGATGCTCGCCGCCGCTGCTGCCAATGATCGGCTGTTGAGGGTCATGGAGAACTACATCTTCTACGAGCCACTGGTGAGGCTAAAGGAAGTCGTCGCCTCCGGCGCGTTGGGCGATATCAGCGGGTACCACATGAAGATGGTGGGTAGCGGACGCGGGGGCTGGGACGTCCCGATGAGCAGTTACGAGTGGCAGTTTCAGCAGATGCAGTCGGGCCGCGGCATCCTCGTGTTCGACGACGGTTGGCACAAGCTGGCCACGGCCATCTGGCTCTTCGGCCCCGTCCGTCAGGTGCGAGCCTGGGTGGGGGCCACGGAGGTTGTCCCCGGCGTCGAGATGGACGCTCCCAGCACGATCGTGTGGGAGCACGACGACGGGGTGCGCGGGGTGTGGGACATCACTTTGGCGATCGACATGTACCTGCGATCCGACTACTACACCAACGACGAACGTTGGGAGGTGACTGGGCGGCGCGGCTACGCCCGGGTGAACCGGTGCACGGGTCGAGGTATCCAGCAGCCGAGCCTCGAGGTTTACGCCGATGGAGAGATGCGCTCGTACCACGCACTCGACGACGACTGGGCCAGCAGTTTCCGCGATTCCGGGCGCCACTGGCTCCGCTGGCTCCACACGGGCGATGGGCCCATGCTGTGGAGCGGTGCCGAGGCGGTCGATGTGCTGCGATTCGCCCTGGCTGCCTACGCGAGCAGCGCCCGGGGCGGTGTGGGTGTGGACCCGGCATCGCTCGACTAGCCACCCATGCCGTGGGCCAGCGATGGCGACCAACGCGGCCGTTCGGGTTGAGGCGGTCGTCGGCGAACCCGTCGAGCTAGTGGTCTCCTGTCGGAGGACGCCCAGGCCCTGGTCGGAGATAGTCTCACGTACTTCCCACACGTCCGCATTGGTGGGCTCAGCCGAGAGTGATCGAGCGCCGTGGCGAATGGCGCTACCACCCTGGCCAACGGGGAAGCGGCCCTGCTACGGGTCTACGCAATCTGGCACGTACGGTCAGCCCAGCTCGGTACCCACGACCGATACGAACGAGACCATCTCTCCCGGGTAACCCCCGAGATTGTGCACGACGGCGAGATTGCGGTCGTTGGCGATACGCCGGTCGTCGGGCGCTTCGCCTCGCAACTGGAGCCAGCACTCGTAGTGCATGCGCAAACCCGAGGCGCCTACTGGGTGCCCGAAGCTCTTCAGGCCGCCGTCAGTGTTGACGGGCAGGCTCCCGTCGAGCGCGAACGTTCCGGCGAGCACCTCCTTCCACGCCGTACCCCGCTCGGCGAAGGAGAGGTCCTCCATGAGCACGAGCTCCGTCGGTGTAAAACAGTCGTGAACTTCTGCCATAGCCACCTGGGAGCGCGGATCGTCGACACCGGCCTGCCGGTACGCGTCTTCGGCGGAAAGAACCACCTCAGGGAATGTCGTGAAATCGTAGTTCGGGTCGACAAGACCCGAGCCGTCGCCGGCAACAACCGACATGCCTTTGATGAACAAAGGCTTGTCCGTATAGCGATGGGCGTCTTCGGATCGAACAACAATGGCGGCGGCGGCCCCGTCGGCCACGCCAGCACAATCGAATACAGAGAGCTCGCCGGCAACGGCGGCCATCTTGCAGATGTCCTCCGCCGACGTTTCCTTGCGAAACTGCGCCCGCGGGTTGCGCGCACCGTTTCGATGGTTCTTCTCAGCGATCTTGGCCGCCGCCAGCCGCAGTTCAGCAGGGTCGACCCCGTACTTCTTGGCATACGCCGGCAGGATCATCGAATACATCGCCGCCGCCGTCAAGGTCCGAGCCGTGCCGTCGTTGGGCGGAAGGCTGGCATTGGTACCGGCGAACCCCGTGTCCTTGAACTTGTCGCAGCCGATCGCCATTGCGATGTCGTAGGCACCGCTCGCCACAGCATAGGCGGCTTGACGCAGCGCCTCTGACCCAGTGGCACAGTAGTTCTCGACGCGGGTCACCGGCTTCCCCTGAAGCTTGAGCGCCGAGGCAAGCACAATCCCAGAGCTGCCTGAAATCGCCATGCCCATCCAGTAGGCATCGATATCCTGCTTCGAGACGCCGATCGATGCCAGCACCTCGTCGGCCGCGTCGATCAAGAGATCATCTCGGCCACGATCGAAGTGCTCCCGGAACGGTGTGCACGACATGCCGACAATGGCGACGCGGTCTTTAATACCGTTCGAGCTCACGGTGACTCCTCTGCTTCGATCGGACGGGCCTTCCAGAAGTAATTGTGGATCCCATCGGCGGTAAACAGCCGGCGGAAGGTCATCTCCACCCGCGTGCCCACTTTGACGTCGTCGACGTCGCAATCGGTCAGCTGACAAGGGAAACGTCCGCCGCCGTCGAAATCGAGCACTGCGAAGATCACCGGCGGGCTCTCCGAGTAGATGAGCCGGTCGACTGTGAAAGTCATGACCGTCGCCAACGTCTCGGACTCCGGCACCTTTTCCATGTCGTCCGTCGTGCCGCTGTAGATCCCGACCCGTTGAGGCGGCAGGTGGACGATGCCTGTTTGCCGATCGCGAGAACCAACGAATCCGAATTTCCAGTCCGTCGAGCGAGCCGCCGCTGATGATGACGGCCGGTTGGGGGTCGGCCGGTTGGGGGGCTCAATATCGACCATGTTCCGCCATGTCAAGAACTTGCCGTAGGGGACCAGAGCGTTCCGCGCGATTTGTGCCGCGACCGACTTGGCTGGGGAAAATGATGCAATGGCGTCAGTCGTCCGGAAGAGGAGGATATCGACGCCGTCAGCCAGGACCATCACCGCCACAGTCGTGTCGGGTGCGGCCCTGTCGAGCACGTCGGCGAGCACGACGCCAAAATGCGCCGCTCCGGTGTTGCCGACGACGGCATCGAGGTTGTCAGCCACGGATTTGGCGCCGAGCTTGCCTGCCGCCGCTCGCACCGCTCGCGAGTGGGTACCGGTGACCACGACGACGTCGACCTGGTCAGGGCTCAGCTCACATGTCTTGAGTGCGGCATTCCAGGCGCGCTCGGCCATGGGTACATACACCGTCTCACCGAATCGCTCCTCCCATCGCCGCGGTCGCGGGGAGCCCGGCGTCCGCCAGCGATCGACGAACTCCTCGGTCTCTGACGCACTTCCGAGGTATTCGGCGATCACAGGGCCGTCGCTCTCGTTGCCCACGAGCAAAGCGGCTCCACCGTCGCCCCCCTCAGCTTCATCGGCGCTCGTCGGCAGGCCGTCCCTCATGCCCGCCACGGCGACAAGCACCTCGTCGACCCCACGCGCAGCGGTGAGAAAGGCTCCGACCCCGGACCGCACGGCACCGTTCACGTCCATGACCGCTATCGTGGGGTCGAGGCGAAGGGCGGCGTGGACCGCCGTGGCGTTGGTCTTCTCGGCATAAGCGGGCTCAGCGGTCGCGAACCACAGGGCGTCAGGCGTCGCCCCACCCACAGACCTGAGCGCCAGACGGGCAGCCTCGAAGCCCATGGTGGTGGTGTCCTCGTCGAACGAAGCCACGGTCCGCTGTCCCCGCCGGGGAGCTCCGCCGAAGACAGAGGCGATTTCCTTGCGCTCGAGCCGGCCATAGGGGATATAGGCGGCGTAGCTCAGGATCCCTCTCATCGGGACCCAGGGTGGCTGCGCCGAAGACCATGCCGCACCTTTCCACCTCCGTGAGTATTGGTCACACCTTTTTGGCCTCCCCAGCCTAGCAACGGCGACGGCGGCGACCAACCGGGGATAACCGGTCGACCTCCGCTCGCAGCGACCTCGTTGGGCTCGTCGACGACGAAGACCACGTCGAATCGACGGGGGCCAGTGTCCGCGTTCGCTTCTCGCGTTGGTTTCCGACTTGAGCCACGGACATGAACCGTCGCCCCGGACCCCCGACGGCAACCGAATCCGGCGCGGCCAGTGTGCGCTCCTCGACGGCCACGATACGGTGGCCCAGAGGGAAGAGAGGAACCCGGTCCCTTCTGGACTCACTGGGCGCCATCTTCCAGACACCCGCTTCATGAGGAAGAACGTTCAGCAGCTCCCGATCTCGATGCACGGTGATTGCGATCGAGGCACTGCGAGGAGGAACAACCCATGAGAACCTTGGCTGCCTTCATCGTCACCAGCCTCGACGGCTTCTACGAAGGCCCGAACGGCGAGTTCGACTGGCTGATCCCCGACGTGGAGTTCAACGACTTCGCCGTGCGCCAGCTCGACGACGCCGACACACTCGGCTTCGGCCAGGCAACCTACGAGCATATGGCCGCCTACTGGCCGACCGACCAGGCACGAGCGAACGACCCGGCTATCACTTCCCGGATGAACACAAAACCCAAGGTCGTCTTCTCGACAGCGTTCGAACACGCAGGCTGGTCCAATACCACCATCATCGCTGGCGAGGCAGTCGAGCGGATAGAGGCCGTCAAAACCGCCACCGGCGGCGAGCTGCTCGTTCTCGGCAGCGCCCACCTCACCGCCCATTTCGCCGCCGCGGGCGTCCTCGACGAGCTCCGTGTCATGGTGTGCCCGATCCTGCTCGGCTCCGGCCGGTCACTGTTCGAGGACCTCAGGGACCGAATCTCGCTGACGCTGCTGCGCTTCCGGCAGTTCGATTCCGGTAACGTCCTGCTGACCTACCGGCCGTCGCCGTAGACGAGGACCTCGTCACGTCTATCTCTAGGCACCCCGTCTCAATGTGCGCTCTCGCCTGGCAGGTTGGTTTGGACCGCCCCGCGTATTGGCTGCCCCAGCGTCATGATCCATTGGCTCCCGCCCCACGTGAAGCCGCCACGACGGCTGCTGCGGTCAGAGTCCGGACCCTGGTTCGATGGTCCGGCGCCATTTCTCGAATCGGTAGTGAATGCCGCTCTCCGCCTGGTCTTTGCTCTGTTCGAACCTGGTGAATGCGGTGCGATAAGCGGGAAAGAATTTCGTGCAATGAAAATCCTCGAGAACCTGAGTGATGAAAAGCTCGTCGGCCTGGTGGATCGTCTCTGCATATACGAAAGCACCTCCGATGACCCACACATCCTGGTTGAGATGCCTCTTCATCACGTCAGCGAGAGTGGCGATCGGTTGAAAGCCGGACCGCAGACGATTCCGATCGTGGGTCAGTACGTAGTTGTCCCGACCGTGCAGCGGGGTTGAGAACTCATTGTACGTGGCCCTTCCCATGACGATGAGCCCGGTCGTGGTCTGGTTCTCGAAGTAGGCAGCATCGCCCGGCAACCTCCATGGGATGCCCTTGTCGGTGGCGATTCCCCTGGCCGTGTCCATCGCAGCAATCAGGCGGATCATGGGGCGGTGGTCCTTCCGGCGCAGCGTGACCAGGGACAAACAGCGTTCGGAACCGTGTCCGACCAGTTGGAGCTATCCGGGGACAACCTTATGCTGGATCCAGGAGGTTAGCTTTTCCCGTACCGTCGACAAATACGTAGCGGGAGGTCCAGATATGACGGGTTCCTTCGATCCAGAGGTTCCACCGAGCGGGACAGGTTGTGTGGAGTGTCTCGAGTCTGGGGGTTGGTGGCTGCACCTACGAAGGTGTGCGGAGTGCGGCCATATTGGATGTTGCGACAACTCGCCCAGCCAGCACGCCACCGCCCATGCGAACTCGTCAGGTCACCCTGTCATCCGCAGCTTCGAGCCAGGCGAAGACTGGTTTTGGAACTACCGCACCCACGCTTACACGCGAGGGCCCCGCCTGGCGCCTCCGCAGCATCATCCCCTCGACCAACCCGTACCTGGGCCAGCTGGGCGAGTCCCCGCCAACTGGCAAGAGCTCTTGGTGGAGTCGTGACGGCCCCCTGCATCGCAACCGCATTCGCCCCCCATCGGCGTCGTTCTGCCTACCGGTCGGTGAGTGTACGTCGTAGCTCTCCTTCACTTTCGGGCAGAAGACACAGGAGGTGCCGGCGTGTCGAGCACCGAAGACACGAGCGGGCAATCGTCCGAGCACGGGGATGGCGCCGCACCGAAGGCTTCCCGGAATGGGAGCGAAATCGTCGTTGCGAGCCGGCGGGACAGACCGTATCTGCCCTGGCCACAGGCCGCTTTTGGGAGTCTCGTCCTCGTCCCAAATTCACACTTTCACGACCGTAGCGACGGGTGCACTATGGAACCATGATTCTGACCACCGAGAGGAGAGGCTGCCATGCCTTACGTCACCGTTGGTAAAGAAAACTCAGGCTCGGTCGAGGTGTACTACGAGGACCACGGCTCCGGGCAACCCGTGGTACTGATCCACGGCTACCCCCTCGACGGCCACTCCTGGGAGAAGCAGGTCCCCGTACTGCTCGATGCTGGGAAGCGTGTCATCACCTACGACCGGCGAGGGTTCGGACACTCGAGCCAACCCACCACGGGCTACGACTACGACACCTTTGCCGCCGACCTCAAGACATTGGTCGACAAGCTCGACCTGCGAGACATGGTCCTGGCCGGCTTCTCGATGGGAACGGGCGAGGTCACCCGCTACCTCGGCACCTACGGCTCAAAACGGGTGTCAAAGGCGGCGCTGTTCGGGCCGATCCCACCGTTCCTGCTGCAGACCGACGACAACCCGCTCGGAGTTCCGCAGAGCGTCTTCGACGGCTTCAAGGAGACAATCAAAAAGGACCGTTACGCTTGGTTCAAGTTCTTCTTCGACAACTTCTACAACGTCGACAAGCTCGGCGGCACCCGCATCAGCGACGAAGCGTGGAACAACAGCTTTCAGGTTGCCGCCGGTTCGTCCGCGTACGCCACCCTGGCGTGCGTGTCGACCTGGCTGACCGACTTCCGCGCCGACCTACCCAAGATCGACGTGCCCCTGCTCGTGGTCCAGGGGACCGAAGACCGCATCCTGCCCATCGACGCCACGGGGCGACGCCTCCCTGGGCTGGTCAAAGACATCGAGTTCATCGAAATCGAGGGCGGACCACACAACGTCGGCTGGACCCACCCCGACGAAGTGAACGACGCCCTTCTCAAATTCCTCGGTTAGTCCAACTCGTCAATCCACGTTCTCCGGCCCGGGCTTCGCCCTCCGGTCCGGGGGATGTGGTCGACCGGACGCAGCAGAGGTCTTGTCCGCGGAGATTTCGTGATCACGCTGTGTGGAAAGCTCGGAACTCACAGGCCGGTGCGAACGTCATGGTGGGTTGAGAGGCGGCTCCCCGGCGCGCAGGGTCGGCGGCCGCAGCGGCGCGATCGTCTCGATCTCGTGTCGTCGCGGGCCCGACCACAGTGCTGGAGGGGCGTCGACAGCCCACGCCAGAGCGTAGGCAGCGGCTTCGTAATTGACGCGCCAACCCAGGAAATCGAGCCACGCCTCTTGGAGAGGGCGTTCGAGCGGAAAGTCCACACGGCGCAGGCGTTCCGCTGCCCCGACGAAGTCGTCGTAGGAAAGCGCAATGCCGTCGTTGGGATCGGCGTCCTCCGGAATCGGGATCCGCAGCGCCCGAGCGATGTTGCCGAGGCACGTAAAACCCCCTCGCAGGCACAGACGGGCTTGCATGAGCCCCGATGCATCGGGCAACAACGCCAAGTACAGCGCAGCGGCATCCAGCACAGCCAGCTGCGACGTCACCCACGACGATAGCGGGCGTGGAGAGCGGAACCAGACCAGGGGAAGATACGTGGTGTGGCTCTCGGACACGTCCGCCGACCACTGTTCCCATGTTTCGAACAGTGCAGGTAGTTCGGCCACCGCGGATACGCCGCTGCCGAGGCCGTAGTGGGTGCGGGCGAGCAGTTCCGGACCCCATGACGGCACTCCGGCTCGCGAGTCGAGCATCGTGATGAGCGCCTCGCGGCGGTTGAAGGCGCCGTACAAGGTCGGGAGGTAGCCGATCTGGAGCGCTACCGTTCCGAGGCCGGCCAACGCAGCAAGCGCATCGATAGCCGCCACCCCGCTCACGCGGGGAGAGAGGTAGCCCAACGTGCAGAGCGCCGAGCCGGCCTGTTCCATAGCGCCGGCCAGGCCGGCGTCGCCGTCGAAGGGCCATATGAGGAGACCGAACCCGAGCTCGTATAGCGCCAGCCACGCCACGATCTGGAGAATGAGCTGTGCGGGTGCCTGGATGGCCAGGACCCGATCCCGGCGTTCGTAGGAGCCGCTCATCTCGGCGACAAAATGGAACACGGTGCGGTTGACCTCGAACACCATCCGTGTAATGCGGCTACGGATCCGACGAGGCACCACCACGGTGCCGACCACACTCCAGCCGGTGGCCATTACGATGGCCGCGCCGATCACAGCTCCCACGATACGAATGGCCATGCTCCAGCATCGCACGGCTCGCCGGCGGCGCGCCGGAGGGAAGGCGCGGACGCCAGCCGATCGTGCTCGCCGGGCATCGTCTGCTCGTGGACCCATCCCCGGACTTGTCCGCCAGGACTCGACGGCCGTCCCGTTGCAATGGGAAATCGATTCGAAACAGCTGCGGGTCAGATTCTGTGGCTCGGCGCACGAGCTAGGGGGCGGAGGTCCCTTGACCTATTGCGTGAACGGACGACGTCCTTCGAACCCGCCACCCTCACCTTGGCAAGCACTCTGACAGGCGCTGCGAATACCGAGCTATTGCCAGCCGAACCTGGGATCGCGCTACCCCAGCTGATTACCAATGCTTTGAGTGAGAAAGTCGCGATCCCGAAGGTGTCGCCGGGGAAGTCATTCGGGTTACCGAACTTCCGCGAGATCCTCACGGCATCTGACAGCCATCCTCCAGCGCCGTCGTCGGCGCCGACCGAAAACGTCCGCAGGTAGAGGGCGTAGCCCCGTGGGTCGCTGCTGCTCAACCAAGCCACATAGGCTTCGCCCGACCGGGCACCGGCGACCTCCATGATGTGAGGTACGTCCTTCTGATCCGGCGTCGCTTGCACTGGCGCGGACCATTCCTTGCCGCCGTCGTTGGAGAACGACACCCAGCCGATGTCCGTCTTCTGGCTCTCGATCTTCCCCTGGGTGTCCCACGACGCATATAGATCGCCGGAGGAATCGGTGGCGATCGACAAGTCGTTCCACCACTCGTTGATCGCCATTTGGCCGGCGCTGGCGCCGACCTCGATGGGCGCCGACCACGTCTTGCCCCCGTCGGCTGATGTGCTGAAGTACTCGTGTCCATGGGCGAGCTCGAGGGTGCGTCTGTTCACGACCGCATAGCCTTGGAAGAGGACATCGATCGCCCCGTCGGGTGCGACAGTCACGTCCCCTTGATCGGCACCGCCGTCGGGGTAGCCCGAGTTGACGACCGACATCGGCGTGAACGTCTGCGCGTCGTTCGTCGAGCTCTGGACGACCACGTTGAGGTCGCCATTGGTGGCCCAGCAACTCCCAGTTGGGCTGCACTTGGACTTCACCTCCGAGTTAGACGGACCGTAGCCCCACGCCACATACAACGTGCCGTTCGATCCGACCGCAAGGTAATCGGCATCGCCCCAGTTATGGCTATGTGCTGGCCTCAGCGACTGTTCGATTTGGAACGTGAGGCCGTAGTCGTGGGAGACATCAATGACCGGATAGGTGCGGTCGTCGTTCGTATTCATGAACCCGGCGTACAGGGTGCCGTCGGGAGCGACGGCTAGCCAGGGATCCCATCCACCACCTGAATCGGGGAGCGCCATGGGCCGTGTGTAACTGTCGCCGCCGTCAATGGAACGAGCAAAGCCGATACCGTAATCGTGGTCGCATCCCTCGAACTCCTGATATACGTATTCGCGGGTCGGATCCACCGCCTCCGAGATGTCTCCGGTGCCAGGACAGCCGGTGCTGACATCACTGATCGGCCCAACCGAGTACGTCACGCTCGCCGGTGATGGCTCGGCGACGTGGCCTGACGTCGAGGCGCCGGCCTGTTCTGCAAAACCGGCTGTTGCAATGGATAGCACCACAACAGCTACCGCCGCCCCAGTCGTTGCCACGAGCTTTAGCGTGCAGCACCGGCCCGGTCGGATCTGATCCTGGTTTTGAACGCTATGCCGCTTCGAAGCACCACTCCGATCCACGTCCGGACACTAGTGGGATCCTCATCCAAGACCAAGCTCGAAATCATCCAAGGTCCGATCGGCGGCCGTGACATTTTCTCTCCAGAACAAGCGATCATTGTGATGAGCGTTGTCGTCCAACGTGTCGGAGGTTCCCCCGGCTCGCTTCACCGGTTCTGGGGTTATGGTCGATGACCACCACGCCGCGTGCTGAGGTTCAAACAGCGAGTCCGTCGTCGGGCCGCTGGTCGTAGGTCCTTCATCCCTCAAAGGGTCCTCACAGTACGCAAATGTGCGTTGTGCCCCCCCGCTGCTCGTCCCCCCTCGATGGCGGCGTCCAGTCGGTGCTGACGTCGCGCGATCACCCACCGGCCATCCATCAGGGTGAAATCGTCGATATACCTTCCCCAATGATCCAAGCCGTGGATGGTGAGGACGAAATAGTAGGAACGAGCCGTGGCACTCGCCTCGCTTAGGACATCGATCTGCGTCGTAGCGGTGAAGTGACGCACGAAAGGCTTGTTTCCCCGAGCCAGCCATTCGGCAATTGTGGTGTACGGCGCTTCCGTACCGGACCCCGTGCCATCCTTGACGGAGAACACTTGGACGGCTCGAAACATGGCCATGATCGCGGGACGTCCTTCATAGATCTGGCCATCGATGTCCATGACCGCATCGGAAGCAAACAGCGCCTCAAGTTCGTCCCACCTCGCGGCGTCGCCGTTCGAGTTGTATCTCGCGATTGTGTCCCTAATGCACTCGCGGGCCAGCAGTTCCCAGGTCTCCATCGCCATACCGTCCAATCTGTCGGCGAAACGGAGTGTATCGAAGCCGCATGCGCGTCGGACCTGCTTGCTCGAACCGGGCGCTGCACTGGGAGAAAGCGAGCGAGTGTCGTTCGAGAGTGTGAGATGTCAACCTGCGAGGAGCTCCGATTCCTCGGCCACTCCGATCCAGGCATCGAGTGAACCCGACTCGGTTGTCGGGAAGATTCGCTGACCCTCAAGGGAGGCTCGTGTGGATCCCGACCATGTGACTTCCCCCTCCGTCATGAGTTCCACGAAGAGATTGAGCTTCTCCTCGAACAGCTCGTCGTGGTGGGCGAGGTCGAATCCGAACCAAGGGAACGACTCGGTGAAACTGCCCCCCCGGATCACCTTTGCCCGGCCTTCCGAGGCACCATCGAGGGTGGCAAAGCGCTGATACACCCTCGATCAGCGGATCATCGGATTGCAACACTTCCGAGACCGCCCCAGCGGCTGCATCGGCTGTGGATGCCTCTCCTTAGGTCTTTGCAAGCTCGTGAACCCTAACGACCTTCTCGGCCGATAAGGACCGGGCCCACACCTTCAAAGGTGCCCGGACGCACGGGGAACGCGATGGCGGGCCATTCGGTCAAACGCCATTCGGTGTACCGGCTCGAGCAGCTTCCAGTAAAGAAATCCCGGTACGCCAAGGGGACGGAACGCGGCTACCTGGTGAAGGGCACCTTGACCGGCGCGGTACCCCAGCCAAGCGTCACCTGGAAACCATCCGACGCTCCGTAGCACCAACTCGCCCGATCCCACCCGGACGATGCGCCACCAGTCGACGAGTTCTCCCGGCACTACGGCCGTGGGCCGGTGTCGTCGAAGGCGTTCCCCTACGAGGCGTCCAAGGGCAAGGCGTGCAATCCACCCGGGCACAGCGCCGTACCAGCCGAGCCGCCCGCCGATCGTTTCCAGATCGCGAACGACCACTTCTTCCGTTCCTGGTGGTACATTGACGTCGACTACCGCTGAGTAGACCCCGTCGACCAGGCCGTTACGGCGAGCGAACAGCGAGCCAGCCACTTCCTCGTCCTGGACGTCGAGAGCGGCGGCAAGCGCGTCCTCGACCCCCAGCGGCGTGACCGAGAACGCCTGTCTCGTCGGTTCGGGGTCGACCACCACCACTTCGGTGACGAGACTCTCGATCAACGCATGGCTAACCGAGCGATCAACGGGAGTCACGAGGTCGACCCAATACGACGAAAGGTGCGGAGTGAGCCACGGGATGTCCATGACAAGGCGGCGACGTAGCCCCCGGACGCGGGCGTATGCAGCGATCATCTCGCGGTATGTCGTTACGTCAGCGCCACCGATCTCGTAGATGCCGGGGGCGACGTGGAGCGACTGCTCCAGATAGGCAAGCAAGTCGACGAGCGCGACGGGCTGGATCCGAGTGCGGACCCACCGGGGGCAGACCATGGCCGGCAGTCGTTCGGTCAGGTAACGGAGCATTTCGAACGAAATGCTGCCCGACCCGAACACGACCGCAGCCCGGAGCTCGATTACAGCGACGCCGGCGGCGGCGAGGGCCGAACCCACCTCGTGCCTGCTTGCCAGGTGTGCGGAGCTCGGGGCGTCGCCGAGCGCTCCGACATAGATGATCCGGCCGACGCCGGCCTGCGCCGCCGCACGACCGAAGGCGGTGGCCAGTCGGAGGTCGACCTCGCGGAACCCACCACCGGCGGCCATCGAATGGACGAGGTAGTAGGCGGCCTCGACACCGACGAGGGCGTTGGCGGTAGCGCTTTCATCGCCAACGTCGACAGCGATCGCCCTTACGTCTGTCGAGACGGAGCCCACGAAACGACCGAGGGCGATCACGTTGTGCCCACCGCGGTGCAGGTGGGTCGTGAGGGCCCGTCCCACAAAACCAGAAGCCCCGGCGATGGCAACGATCATCGGGAGCCTTTCCTAAGAGAGACATTTAGTATCGCAGCTCAACGGCCGGCCACGCTTCCACCACGGTCGACCCATGTGAGCCCAGGCGGTCTTCGAGAGCGACCGACCTGTTTTCACCCCGAGGAGACACCGTCGATCGAACCAGCCGAAACGGAGACTGATCGTCGGAGGTAGGCAGCCCACTAGGCTTCAATCCAGGAGACGCCCCGTTTGGGCAGGTCGGCTGCGTAGGTCCGTCGCCACGTGCAGGCCCGACGCCTCTTCATGGATCGTGAAGGGAGCGCCATGTCCGTCGAGTCGAGCAGGCACCCGCGCCTACGCACGAGCGACGGCGTTGACCTGGCCACGCGGACGTGGCTGACTGACGGCAACGCCACTGCCGTCGTCGTCCTCGTCCACGGCATGTCGGCCAGCAAGGATCATCCCCACGTCGTCGCTCTGGCCGAGGACATCCATCGTCGTGGCTTTGACGTCATCGCCTACGACGCACGCGGGCATGGCGACTCTACCGGAGTCTCCACGCTCGGTGATCTCGAACGTCACGACGTTGCCGCCGCCGTCCGCTGGAGTCGCGCCAGAAACACCCATGTGGCTCTCGTCGGCGCGTCAATGGGAGCCAGTGCTGCCCTGCAGCACGCGGTCTCTGATCCCCACCTCAGCGGCGTGGTGGTTGTGTCGAGTCCCGCCGAGTGGCGCCTTCCCTTGAGGTTTCGGGCCTTGTTGACTATCGCGCTGGCTAGGACGGCACCGGGGAGACGTTTCGCCGCCCGACGCTCGGGCGTCCGCATCCATCACGAATGGAATGCGCCCGAACCTCCCCAATCACTCGCCGAGCGGGTCACGTCTCGACTGGCCGTCGTCCACGGACGACGCGACCGACTCATCCCCCTGCGATCCTCGTTGAGCCTCACCGTGACCAACGACCAGACGCGACATGTCGTGGTCATTCCCGGAATGGGCCATGCGTTCGATCCGGCCGGTCACCATGCGGTCTGCGAAGCACTCACCTGGGTGTTCCATGACGTCGATGGGCCAGGCGTAGGCAAACACGGCAATACCTGAAGGGTGCGCCGAGGGTCGACCAATGAGGAGTTACGAGACCAGGCTTCCGTCGGGAGGTTGCACGCCAGATGGCGATGTCCTCACGCTCCGAGAACGACTAGTAGCGGCCCGTCACTGTCTGAGGAAGGCAGGGATTCACACCGCCAGCGTGACGGAACCACCGGTAGGCAACGGGGGATGAGACCCCCGCCTCCACGCCGGCCTCCTCGGTCTTTAGGCCGCGACGGATCGCCGCCCAGAATGTGACCCGATCTTGGCGCCAGGCCACGGAAGCCGACCTGGCGATGTGATCTGCCCTCGATAAAGCTGGACCTCCCGCTGCCGCTCTCGCATTGTCGCCATCTGCCACCTCCGGAGTCGAGGTGTTGCGACGATCGATTGAACTCACCCAATACACGTCGTGGGTCTTCACCGAGAACGTCCGTCGCCTGGGGCTCTTGAGCTCGATGGGGACCGTCGGCGACTGCTATGACAACGCCCCCATGGAGTCGTTCTGGGGCTCGATGCAGATCGAACTGCTGAACCGGCAGAAGTGGCGAACCAAGATGGAACTCGGCCTGGCCATGGCCGAGTACATCGAGACCTTCTACAATCCGGCTCGGCGGCACAGCTCGCTCGGCTATCTCACCCCGAACGAATTCGAAGACGTGCACTCAAATCCCAGCCAGCAGGCCACTTTGTCCTAAAGAGTGGTCCACCATTTGGGGTCTACCTCATGTGGAGCGGACGACGGGATTCGTACCCGCGACCCTCACCTTGGCAACGTGATTCTTTTCGTCCTTCGGGTTCGCCCCAGTCGCCTGGGCTGCGATTCTGTCCACCCAGTTTCCGTTGAGTCCGCTTGAGATCGGCCCTGTTGTGGACCCAGATGTGGTCGTGGGCGATCACCCGGTAGCCGGAGTCGACCAACCTGGGCACCCAGTGTCGGTACAGGTACGACCAACTGGGTTCCCCGTGGGTCAGAAGGAAGACATCCGACTCGGGCGGCCCTTCGTCGATGTAGTGCACCCGTAGTCCGTCGATCTCGGTATAGCGAGGTTTGTAGGGTCAGTCGGGCAGCCCTTCGAAGTTCTCACCTGGTGTCCGTACGAAAGACGTGGGAGGCGTCATGGTCGAAGACGAGGAGATGAGCTGAGGAAAGCCTGCTGTCCTGGCCTCCTATCACCCTTGTTACGTGCTCGCTGTGCCGATGATGTTGTTGACCTTGGCGCCGAGGCCGGGGAGCGATCCGTCGAAAGCGGCGTCTCCCAGGGCGAACACCCCGCCGTCGGACCCGACCAGCCAATAGCCGAGACCGTCGGGAGTGGCTGTGATCCCCACAACGTTGTTCACGTGGACCCCGAGGCCGGGAAGTGACCCGTTGTAGGAGGCGTCACCGAAGGCGAAGACCCCACCGTCGGACCCGACCAACCAGTAACCGTTGCCGGTGGAGGTGGGCACGATCCCCTTGATGTTGTTGACGTGGACCCCGAGACCAGGCACTGAGCCGTAAAACTTGGCGTCGCCGAAGGCGAAGACCCCACCGTCGGACCCGACCAGCCAGTAACCGAGGCCGTCAGGGGTAGCCACGATCCCCTTGATGTTGTTGACGTGGACTCCGAGACCAGGCACTGAGCCGTAATACTTGGCGTCGCCGAAGGCGAAGACCCCACCGTCGGACCCGACCAACCAATAGCCGAGACCGTTCGTGGCGCCCTGGTCGGTGGGGGGGTGGGGGCGATGCCCACGATATTGTTCACGTGCACCCCCAGGCCCGGGACCGACCCGTGGTAATAGGCGTCGCCGAAACCGAACACCCCGCCATCGGCGCCCACCTCCCAGTATCCACCCCGGTCACGACTGGGGGCGACAGCGACGATCGGCTGCTGGGGGTGGACACCGAGACCGGGAACCGACCCGTAGTACGAAGCGTCACCGAAGGCAAAGACACCCCCGTCGGCGCCGCTCAGCCAGTACCCTCCTCCGGCCGTTGGCACGTTGAAGACGGCCGTCCCCCCGGCGGGCAGGGTGATGGCGTTGGCCCCGATGGTGGTTCCGGTGGCGCCCTGGTTCCAGATGGCCACCACCTGATCGGTGATGGTGTTGCCGGTGATCGTCGTCCCCGTGATCGACGCCGCCAGGGAGGGGGGGAAGGGAGCCGTGATCAGAGCGATGGCATCGGTCGAGGGTGCCCCATTGGCGAAACCCCAGTTGTTCTCGCTCAGGGTGTTGTTCTCGATCGACGTGTTCGAAATGACGTCATGGGGCGCGTTGGCGTGGAGCGTGATGCCCGACACGAAACTCTGCGAGACGGTGTTTCCCTCAATCGTCGTACCAGAGACGCTCGCTCCCGCCGCGTCGTCGGCCACCACGATCTGGCCGATGACCGGTCCGTGGGGACCGAACTGACCGACGGCGCCGGTGACGGTGTTGTTCTGGACCGTCGTGCCAGTGACGCCTCCACCGGGGTCCCAAGCTTCGACGATGATCGCACACCCTCCCGTGTTGCCCGTGAAGGTGTTGCCGCTGATCGTGTTGTTCGAGGCGGTGACCGCTGATCCCGGCCCCGCATTCGGCGCCCCCGGATCGACCGGCCCGTTGTCGGCGATCCCTATCCCGCCGCTGTTGTTGTTCTCGATCGTGTTGCCGGTGATCACGGCGTTGGATACTCCGTCGAGCGCCACGGCGTGGGCATCGGGGATCTGGGAATTGGGGCTCACATTATTGTCCTCGACGGTAACGTCGTTGATCGTCAGGCTCGTTACGTCTTCGGCCAGGATGCCCTCATTGTTGGCCCCGCTGACGGTGTTGTTCTCGATGGTGACGCCGTTCACATCCACGAAGATGCCAACGTCACAGCCCGTCGCCACGACATTGGTGTTGATTGTCCCCGGTGTGGCGACGAGCGCCGCCGTGAGACCAGTCGACCCGGCCGCCGAACACGAGACCGCGCTCGCCGGTGAGGCGGCCGAAAGTGCCGACAGAGCGACGACCCCCACTCCTAGCGTCAGGACCAAGAATAAGCGGCTGACGGTGCGCTTGACGACGTGGGAACGACAAACGAGCATCGTGGACTCCTCTTCACTCCATGCGGTCGAGCCCATTCACCCATTGGTTCGGGTCGGGCCAGCTGGCTATTGCTCCGGCGATCATTGTGCCGCGCATGATTTGAGCATCATTTTCTCGCGTCCACAAGCCTCGATGTTCGGATCGGTCCTTCCATTTGCCTGCGGGTGGTCCGGTCGGGATGTAGCGCAGAGACACTCCCGAGCCCGCACGGAAAGGTGAGCCACCTGAAGGCCTATATACCCATCTGGCCCGGCGCGCTAAGTGCCGAGCCCGGGTGTGGTCCTCGCGCCGCGTATGAGAGCTCGACCCGCCCGATATTCGCTGATCAGACAAGGTTCTGTCAATGATGTCCCCCGCTGGTGGCGCCCGACTTCGCTCCCTGCCGATCGTGGCGCGAATCCAGTATGGCGGGCCGCGTCTGCTCGTATCAGGGCTAGGAATCGACCGAGTCCGAGGCGGACGTTTCAGCTACGAACGGTCCATCGGGTTGTTTGCGATAAGAGCTATTGCAAGTCGGGCAAAACAACACGCAGGCACGATCTCGATCTGGCGTCCGTGGAGAGCTGACCAATCGATGCCCCAGAGGACATCGAGTTTCAGCGTCACCACTCATCGAGCTTGGAGAGATGGAACCGGACCATCAGTGATTACATACCGATTTAAATAAGTCATGGGATTCATTACACCACGTCGAATTGCTCGAGCGATTAGTATTCGCTTACCTCATCCAAGTAATGTGGACCTGACATTAATCATAGCTCTAATGATGGCTCACTGCATACTGCGCTAATGACAAGTGCGCCCAATCGATTAAATTCGCGCGCTCCTAGCCCTCAACTTGCCGTGCCATCTCGATCAAGTCGAGTCCACCGCCGTCATCATTCAAGGAGGTACTGATGTAATCGGGTGAAGAACGCCGCACGGCTCTCGTCGTCGGCGAAGGATCTTCAACTTCTTCCATAAGGCGGGCTCGATCTACGAATGGCCCGACGGCCCTCAAGAAGCGGAGTTTGTTTCTAACAAACAGATCAATCTCGTACTTGTTGTGGTCGAGTTCGAAGACAATTGCCTCGGCGCCATCACTGCCGTCTATGTCGTCGATCCTCGTGATCCGAATCGCCATATCTCTCCAAGTCTGCCTCGAACCCGAGCTCGCCGGGTTCAAGGGCGTCCAGCATCAAATCCAGTCTTGGACCTTCGCGTCACTGACACGTCGGGCCGTGGGCATTTTAGCCCATGCCCGAAATTGTTTTTTCTCGGCGACTTCAAGACCGGAAAACAGCGTCTTGGAGCTTTTCCGTCCCGAGGTTGTGCCGGCTCGAACCTTTGAATCGTGGCCCTCACGGGCCGACTTTCTCGCCTTTTCGATGAACGCAGCGAAGGCTTCTCGCAATCTTTCAGCGTTCTTACTACTAAGATCGATTTCGTAGCTCATTCCACCAACAGCGAAGCTGACGGTCTCATCAGCTTCACCATTGCGATATCATCAGTCAGCCGAACAATCACAGTCTGTGCCATGGCTTTATCTTCGTCATCCTCGAACTCGAGACAGTCCATTCCGAACTCGCCCAGCGTTAGAGTACTTTTCCATTCCGACAAGCTGGCCAGACCACCCCATCGGAATCGGACAGATCTGCGATCCCGTGCCCGCCTTCCGTGTGCGCCCTCTGATGCGGAAGATCGACGTCAGGAACGCGGTGGCGTCGCTGTGTCCGACGGAACAATTCCCGATGACACGAGGTCTGTCCATATCGGCGCCAGTGTGGCGAAGGTTGTCTTCCCGGGGCAACTGGGTGGCTCGTCGTTCGGACTCATACACCCTCTTCCTGGACTCGGACTCACGGTCGACGCTGGCGTGGCGAAGGACGCCTCAAGCAAGGATCCTGTCTTCAGATTGACGACCACCTCACTCACGTTCCCGGTTTCCCCAGTCACCAGCGTCACGCCGATACCTCGCCGTCCACTGTGAGCTGTGACGTCACCAACGAGCCGGGCTCCGCGCTGATTGGCCAGCACATGGAACAGCGCCGATGCCAAGGCTGGAGACATGCCGAGATCTGGCCCAAGGAGTAGAATGGCTGACCGCTCGAACACCGCATCAGGGCTTTGTGGTATGTCATCGACGTTGGTATGAAACTCGTCATTCCGCAGGACTGACTCAAGACGACTCGGTTCGGTTGGCAGGTCAGAGAGATTGACAAGTGACTGCCGGGGTCGAGTCTGGCCCTGTGCCAAAGAGCCAGTGGGGAGTGACTGATAGACACGCTGACCAGCAGGACTCGCATCCCACTCAGCTCGATCTCTCGCCGAGGGGAAACGGAGGGGACCCTGTGCCCGCAGGACCCGACCGTTGTCTCGGGCGTTGATCCATACTCGGTTGGTCTCGATAAATTGTGCCCTTGGGCCCTCAACGAGTGTCCCGCTGGCACTCGGAACGTAGACGATCACCCGATAGAGAGCCCGGGTCTCCGAATACAGATACTGGCCGGCCGTTAGGTTGATACGTTGCTCCCCAGCCTTTGTAGCGGCTTGCAGAAGCACGGCGGCGGCGGCCGACTGTTGTCCGCTTGGTATGGCAACAAGGGTAACGATGAGGATAATCAGTGCGGCTGCCACAGCACCGACGACGCTCGTCGCCAAAACGAACGGCCTCCTGTCGCCACCGACTCTGGGCGGTAGAGAGGTCATTTGCACATAAGACCGTTGAGCGCCCAGCGACACACCTGACGGTATTTCCAGGTCCAGCGCCGGGTCGGCATCCATGATCATCGTGTCCAGATCATCGAGATTCATTACGCACGTCCTTCTTGATCCGCATTTCCCTTTTCTCTTCCACGCTCGTCGTCGGCCTCGTCTTGATCCGCCTGCAAGATCGATCCAAGACGCGCCTTTGCTTTGAGAAGCCTCAGGGCCACGGCATTGCTGGAACAGCCCAGTACTTTCGCTGCTTCCTCATGGGTGAGGTGCTCCCAAAACACGAGGCTCAAGACATCGCGATCGGAGCGACCGAGACGTGTGATGGCAGCTTGAACACGCAGGCGGTCGCTCACCGCTGCTTCCGCGCCATCAGGCTTATTTCTCGCCACGATTGCCTCTGACCCCAAGCGCTCGGCCAATCGGGAACGTCGCGTCGAACTACGCATGTGGCGATAGACGACTCGACGCGCCACTCCGAACACCCACAGTCGATCCGCGGGGGGCGCGGGCATGTCGTCGAGACGGCGCCATGCCGTCATGAATATCTCTGCCGTTATGTCCGACGCATCTTCCTTGGAGCCGTAGACGCGTCGCAGTGCGAAAGCGTAGACACCTGAATATTGAGCTTCATAGAAGCCTCGAAACTGACTCTGCTTTCGCTCCGGGAGCGAGGGATCCTTTTGGCCTGGCATCTGATCCCTGATAGATCCCCTCGTCTGATCTCCACTGATACATCTCCAGCTTCAACCTCAATCTTTCCAGGAAGAATCAGATATTTGGGGACAATCGATCAGTGGCTGAAGGACCACGCCGACCAATTCCGCTCGGTGGACCAATTTCGCCTCGTTCACTCCCCTTTCAGCACCTCTTTCCGCCCCCGATGCCTTCCCTGAGACACCTCGAAAGTTCCGCCAGGACGGGGCGAACGCCGAGGCGGGCCGCTGACCCTGGCTCCGACAGATGATTCGGCTCCTCGCAAGTGGCGCGCACCCAGGTCGGCGGATGGCGACCTCCGACGTGAGGGATCACTCGTGAACCGGGATCGCTTTGCGGCACGCGGTCATGGGCTCCCTGCCCACGACCGCCTGCCAACCGTCAATGCGTCGGTGGAAACTCTGGTCTGGCCCGGTGCCGTCGGTCTTTACCAATTAGGCTGGGGGTGCGGGTCTGAACTAGTAATATGGCCCGTAGTAGTCGTAAGTGCAGGAATAGTCATTCTGCTGCCCGGCCGGGTTCTGGAGGCAGATCTGAAAGGTGGCGTAGAACGCACTACCCGATACGGTGCTTTGGTACCAGTCGTCGAAGTTCGGCTCGGTGTACGCAGGAGAACCACTCTGCGAGCTTCCGTTCGTGATTCGGGCGTATCCCCAAATACCCGAGCTATCAGTGTTGCAGTACCCCGACACAAGCTCCTGTTTGGCATAGGCCACGCCGAAGTTGCCA
The DNA here is from genome assembly GCA_963848355.1 of uncultured Acidimicrobiaceae bacterium. Classification (GTDB taxonomy): domain Bacteria; phylum Actinomycetota; class Acidimicrobiia; order Acidimicrobiales; family UBA8190; genus CAWKDG01. The sequence continues at coordinate 17,097 of CAWKDG010000007.1, read as the reverse complement.
AGTTCAGCATTCGTGGAACACCGCTGGCCGCTGCCATTGACCGCACCGAGGCTAAATTGTGTGTTAACGGCCTCGTAATATGCCTGGCCACCGGAATAGGTCACTGTCGGATCAGGCGTTCCCGGGACTGTCAGGGTGTACTCGCACAGACCGGCATCGGAGTAGGTGACTGAGTTGCCACCGCTGGTCACAGTCAGACTCCCCGAACTCGCTGTGCCCAAGAATGGTGGTGACGCCGTCACGCCCTGAGGCAGAGGGGACGACCACGTCGGATCCGAAGGGCAATCGCTCACCGTGGCAACGGGCCCGCTGGGGAGTCCAATGGGATGACCGGTGTAACCCGTACCTGAAAACACTGTTGAGGACGCGGGGGATGTGGTCGTTGTCGTAGTCGTAGTAGGCAGCGGTTCCCCTGAGCTCTGCCCCACTCCCACCACGGCAGCAAGACACAGTGCCATCACGAAAGACGATGCTCCCAGTCGCACTATGAGATGGCGACGGAGAATCAACTGCCGAAGCAACATTGTTCAACACCTCACTCGGCCTAGTTGGACGATTTCTCTGTTCAGCGGCGGTCTCAGTGACATTCCCTGATCGGTCAGAGATGTCGTCCCGCCATCTGGGACCCTCGCACTCAAGACGTGACGAAACTGTGACGGCGGCGTCACCAAAGGCCAGCTATGACTGGTCGATGCCGTCCCGGGTCGAAAGGCGGGTCAGCCAGGCCCGCATAACCTCGAGGGCTCCGTCGATATCGCTCACCACACGCGACGTCTCAAGACCTCGTGATACGTCGTTAACCAGCCGGACGTAAATGCGAAGGCCGTCGGCACAGCGGGGGTCCTTGCTGACCCGAAGGATGACAAGACTGGTGGGATCGCCATCCCACTCAGAACTCCGACGAGAACGGGGCGGTACCGTTAGTCCCTTACCCTTTCCTCCAAACGAGCAAATCCCACCGACGGCGTCACGCCCAGCTCGTCAAGAAGCAAGTCCCGGAAGTGCCGACACTCTCGCACCGCCTCCCAATAGTTATTCTGGCCCAGATACGCCTTGACCAGTGCGAAGCGGGCACTCTCACGGAGCGGATCTCCCTCGACGGCGGCAACTGCCGCCGTCACCGCGTCGGAGCTTCGCTCAACACGCAGGAAGGCGGCTGACAACGCCTCGAGGGCGTGCAGCCGAAGTTGACGCCAATCCTCCGCCTCGATCGTCAGCCAGGCGTCGTTCCAGCCAGGAAGGAGGCTAGGCGCCAGACAACTAATGCTCGTGAGGGCAATGTCCGAGCATCGGGCCTCGTCGTCGACGAGGCGGTGCGCGAGGGCTCGGGCTTCGACGATGTCGACTGCCAGTCCGTCGCGCAACCGGAGCGTTTGGGGTCGTGATTCCACGAGCGGGATCCCATGGAGACGCGCCAGAGCGGAACGCAGTGCGGCGAGCGCATGACGTTCATCGGACCCTCGCCACAACGTTCCTGACACCGTTGCGCGCCGCGTGGTGTGTTGTTGCAGCGCCAGGAAGGCGAGGAGTCGTTCTGATCCTCGAGGCAGATTCACACACGCCTCGCTCCGTGTGAGGATGAATCCTCCAAGAACGCAAAGCCGCCATGCAGGCAGGTCGGCTGGGAGGCTGATCCTCTGAGCTCGAACGCTCGATCGTTCCCAGGAATCGCTCGCCGGGGTTTCCTGGTCGAACAGCTGGGTACTTGCACGCCCTTCGTCGTATTGCATCAACCAGTCCGTCCCGCTCTCCACCATTAGCCGCTTTGGGCCACCGCGGCCCTCTGACCGTGCGTCATTTGGATACGCATGTCCTGGCGCCATCGCGTCTCAGTAGGCCAACGGTTCCGTCTCCTGCTAGCGGGGCCATCACTCACCTTCGCCTGCTACATCTCCGGGTATGGGTAGAACCTTTCCGGAATTCTCAACGAAGGGGCACCACCTGGGCTCCCGACCAAATGACGAGGCACGCGAATCATCGACCGGCTGTTCATCGTCCGCGGGCAGTCTGAGCGCCACCGGCGACCGACGAAACCTCCTCAAGCGGCATCAGGCGACCACATCACCTCGTGCCGACCGTGTACCCGAGAATCACCTTCACACCGTCGTTCCTGATGCAGGTATCGAACGGGTCCAGGACTCTCATGCCACAGAAGGACTCGACGATCAGATCGTGGACGCTCGACGTCTTTCGACCCCGGTGGGCCGGTCCGACCTCACGTTAGTGGCCGAACCGAAAGACTCAATTAGTGTGGCGAAGTCCATCGACGGTGTGAGATCCATCTCGTCATGAAGCAGGCGCCGGTAGCGCTCGAACTCACGAATGGCTTCGGACTTGTTATTCTCGGCGAGATGGGCCTTGACGAGCGCTAAACGAGCACTTTCACGCCACGGGTCCCCTTTTATCGCCGCCATCGCGGCCGCAACCGCATGGGCGCATTGGCCACTTTCGGTGAATGCCGCCGATAGCGACTCCAACGCGTGGAGCCGCGTTTGGTGCCAATCCTCAGCCTCGACGATCACCCAGTCGTCGTACCAACCAGGGAGCAAGTCAGACGATAGGACGGTGATGCTTGTCCGAACCATGTCTCCCTGACGCATATTGCCCTCAATCACCCTTCGGGCCAGTTCCCGAGCTTCCACGACGTCTATGCGTACGTCACCACCCAGCCGCAGCGCACCTGACCTTGACTCGATGATGGCACAGCCGACACCGCGCAGGCGGGTCAGGGCGGATCGCAAGGAGGCGCTGGCTCGGCGGTCGTCAGAATCAGGCCACAAAGTGCCGGCGATTGCCGCCCTTCGTAAACGACATGTCCGAATCGCAAGCAGAGCGACAAGGCGCTCGCACGCCTGGGGTAACGGACATTCCAGGTCACCGCGTGCGAGGGTAAAGCTTCCCAGGAGAGACACGGCAAACGAAATCCCATTCCCCGTGGGGATCGCTTCGGCCCTGTGGTCAGTCAGAACAGCTGTTGCGTCAGGTGACGCAGCGACTGGACTCTGGACACCGGTTGCCGACACCCTCCGCTCCTATTCGGGTGAGCTCCGCCAGCTCCGAACAGAAATCACAACTAGCCGATGCGAAGACAACGAGATTGACACACTGCTGAGCTGAACTCGCCATTGTTCGTGCCCGTGACGTTGCGCTCACGCCTCTTTTGATTCCAAACGAGGTTCTGCCAGCTGTGATGGCGGCGGCGGCACGCGCATCCTCGACACACAAGTGGAATACCCCTCGGCCATGCTCGAGCGCCCTGACGTTCCCAAAGCGTCCCACGAACTGACTTTTGGGCATGGTCCACATGCGTGTCGAGATCAATAATCCGAGAACTCGCCCTCTCGGCCCTCTATCCCGTCGTCAAGGTCGTCGATCTCAGCTCGATCGACGTACTGTCCGAGAGTTCGGCGGAATTCCTTCGCGTTCTCCGGTGACAGATCAATCTCATAGCTCTTCCCATCGAGTTCGAAATTGACCGTCTCGCCAGCAACTGATCCATCTAAATCGTCGATAAGTTCAATGGTGATCTTCCGCCCCGCCCGCCGCATAATTTGCATCATTGATCCTTTCCGGAATCCGAAGATGCTGTTGTCCACCACGCATCGCGTGGCGCCGCCCTGTGGACTTACTTCTTGTGCGATCCTGCTTTCCTCTGCCCGTAGCCCCGACGCCGCTAGTTGCCGAGGTCAAGGTGAACCCGGTGCTCGCTAGAACAGCATCACCCCCTATGGACACTGGCGTTCGCGAGGTGGCCTCCACCTGCTTCTCTTCAGAAGACAGAACGAAGTCGTGGCTCTCGCCACACGGCCTTACATCTCCGGGAGAAGGTCAAACCTTTCTCATCGCACAAAATCACGCTCCTCACCAGGTATTTCTCTCCAAGGTGGCCTTGAGGATGCCGCCTCGACCACTGGGTGGCGGCCGCGAGAGGCGGTACGGGCCAGCCGGGAGGCGTCCGGGGGGCAAGGAGACGCGTGTCGGCCCTGGAGGCGCACAGGGACCGTCTCCAGTGCGCACAGCGGTGCTCTTCCCCGTGAGGGGACCGCCCTCGCCGCCGTGGCGCGGGGAGGAGTTCACGGCCGGCGAAGCGCGAGTAGCCCTGACGCAGGTGCGAACGACCTCATACCGTCGTTATGGAACAGCGTGCCACTCTGCGACGCGCAGGAAAGCCTAACTGCCCGATGATGAGCGGAATTCAGAATTCGAACCGGTCGTTGGCAGCGGGCGCTCAACCATCAGAGCCGGACTACGTGCGCACATGACGCTTCGTGAATATTGGGTTCAGTCGGCCCTCGGGGTGGCCTCAGGCTCCACGATGACGCTTCTCGGGACGAGGGCCGTATGCACTGCGGAGCCTTCCCTCTTGAGCGCCACTCCGGTCCGATCGAGAAGAAACCGGCACTATCTCAATTGCCGCTCGCCTGTCGCCACTTTTCGACGATGTCATTCGCGATTCGTCCACGAGGTGCAACCTTGAACCGTTGGGCCTTGGCCCAAGCGCGTACTTCATTCCGGTCATAACCCTCGGAGTGTCGCGATGCACGTCGTGCTGACCCCGCCTTCCGAGCACGGCTACTACCAGTAGTGCCACGGGCAACCCGAGCGCGATCGATATACGGCCGGAGGGTGCGACGCAGCTCGCTGGCATTTCCTTTCGTCAAATCAATCTCATACGTCCGCCCGTCGAGCGAGAACCTCACGGTCTCTGCCGCCTCTTTGCCATCAAAATCATCAATCAGCTTGACCTTGACTTCTTCTATCCGAGCCATTCGATGTCCCCTTCCTAGCGATCACATGACAATAGCGCCATGTCGGCGTACCCGTAACTGTTGCTTGTGCAACACAGGGTGCGCCATAACCGCGACAAAACAGGACTACTTCCCTTTCGCAGCCAGGCCTTCCACGGCGTTCTCTACTCCAGGGTGTTGGCCACATCGACCAATGCCTGAATACGAGCAAGCGAAGCGGTTACTCTGTCCATGCTCTCGATATCGACCTCGGCAGTTGGTTCTCCGCCGGCCACTCCGACAGCAAAGAATCGCGCTTGGCCAGCGGGGCTCTGAAGGCCGTTCCTCAGTTGTGAGAAGACATTGCCAACGTGAGTGGTTAGCTCAGGAAGTTCGGAGTTAACTGAACGAAGCGCCTGTTTTGTCTGTGACAGCTGACCCTCGACGGCTTTCTTCCCTGCGGCACCAGTTGCATTACCCACTCCGGTTCCCAAAGCCGCGCCCAAGAGAGCAGTGAATATGGGCAGCACCTCGCCTAGGACACTAGTCGCGTCTGACGCTTTCGGATAATGAAACACGATCGGCAGGGCAACCGAGACGATTCCACCCATGGCGATGGCAATCACAAGAACCATCCGCCAACTCACATCCGTAGAACCCTTAGGTATCGGACTGGCCTGTGGGGATGGACGGAGATTGGAGGAGGTAGGGGTGGCGACGTCGGTCAAGGCCTTCATCCTTCCCGGAGAGTCAAAACTGACACACAAAGAATATCTTAAAGAATATCTTATTGATAATCCGGTGTCACTGTACTTGCTATTTGGCTCTTTGCGCCAGCCGATTGACACGGGGGTTTATCGGATGCATCATTACGCAGAAGCTGGGACGGTAGGTCCGTCGGGTTGGTAACGCTCGCACCATGCAATAAGAGCCCGATGCGTTATGCAGCCGCCTTGTCACACAATTTGCTTGACGACGGAGGGCTGAGCAATGGTCGAGATAAACGTCGAGTCAACACTTTCACGACCCAAGGACTTTCTATTCGGGGAAGTGTCCGGCCTCGGACCTCACCAGATCCCACTCGCCCCGCCCCCGAATTTGGGGCCCTTGACAGCCTTCAACGGTGTATTCACTGGTAACGGATTCAACACGATCTTCCGACCAAACCTCGGTTCCCCAACCCCGCTGCCCACTCCCCCCATCGGCCCGAACGATAACGTCCTCGAGCTCAATCTGACATCGGAAGTTCTCTCCTTCTCGCCACCTCTTGGTTCGGTTCCAAACCGCGGCGAGGTGCAGCCCGATATCTTCCTCAACGGCGTTCCATATCTGCAGTCGATAACAGACGTGACCACGCCGACGGATCCCATAGGGATCCACGTTGAGCCGGGACTGTGGATGAGTGTCGAACCAACAACCGATCCCGCAGAAGGCGCGACACTCGTTCGAATGGCCTCGATTCCTCACGGAACTACAATCGACGCACAGGGAACCTGGACGATCGCGAACACCGGACCGACCATTCCCTCCGTGAGCATCACCCCAGTGGGTGCAGCGCCATTCCCGAGTCAAACGGCTACGACCAAGAACACTTGGCGGATCCCCCAGGACTTGACCTCATATCTCGCTGCGGGGACGATCACACAGGCCATGCTGGATGACCCCAATTCCGTCCTGGTGAATGCCATCGCCGGACAGAAATTCGCCTCAACCACCACCATCTCAATCTCCACGGATCCGGCAAGCCCGCTCTTCGGTGGTGGTACTGACAACATCGCCTTCCTGCTCGGCAACGCAGCCGCCACGACTCCCAACGCGCAGACTGTGGAGATGTCGGCCACATTCCGGATCGAGACAGTCGAGCACACTCTTGTGGTGCCTCCCTTCAAGCCTGGCCAGCCTCCGCTCAAGATTCCAGTCGAGTCCCCTGATCCTCAACGGCCCGTTCCGACATTCCATGTGAACCCACCGGTTTTGATCCCCAAGCCAATCGAGATCACACTGACCTTCACACAGATCCAATACTCCCAGATGGTGATGTTGAATTTCAACGGTCTTGTCTGGCCGCACGTCTCGGTAGCAACGCTGGTGCCGAACGGTCTGATCCCCATCCCGCCGTCGGTTTGGGACAATATCTGAACCCGGTCTCTGATGATCTCTGCTCCTCAGACGGGTTCCACGACTCGCCCGCGATTGTCTTCTCGTCTCGAGACGACACACATACGATCTAATCTCCGAATCCATCCACCGCAACCACCAGCGCATCGCTGTGGCTTGCCCTCATAGGCTGGCTCGTCGGCGGGTCCCCGAGTTCCCTGATCCTTCTTCAGCTCACGTGGCCACTCGTCTAGCCTTTCGCCCTTGCGAGAACGAGTGTCCAACTCAAGCTTCCTGTGCGACGCGACTGTCAACCATTGCCACTGCCAGGAGACTCCGAGAGAACACCTGTCCTCCGCGCGCGATCACATTAATTCATAGACGAAGCAAGAACGCCTTGCGTCTCCATCGTGCCGATGTTAACTTTCACGCGCGATTCATTTCTAACCACCGTCCGCTTATCAACGTTACGTTTACCTCACAGAAGGGAGCACTTAGCCCATGTTGGATTCTCTTCAGTGGGCCGCGGCTCCGCCCCGTATAGCCGAGGCCATTAAGGGTATTGCCAGTGAGCCCGCCGTACGTCGAGCTCGCGAGAATATCGATAAGGCCGAAGAAAAGGCGCTTCTCGATACGGCGTATCTAGCGTTCGCAAATTACGTTCAATACGTCGTTTACCGTCAATACGCACAACTTGTAAAGGCCCGTAGTGGGAAGATTCCCGACCGCATGGAAGAAGTGGTCGTCAAGCGCGGGCGCGATTCAATTGTGAGCTACCAACTCGCCCTCGATGCCATGAACGACTATGGCGAACTTTTGCGTTCGAATTCAGTGTTGGAACTCTTCGAGCAGAACGTGGCGATTCTGCTCAGTGAGCCATCCGTTAATCCGATCTTCCATATGGTAAAAGATGAGTTTCGCTCCATGGGTATTCCCGACGACCTCATCGGAGCAGTTGTCGCAGAGATTGAGATGCGCAAGGGCAACCCTCTTCGGATTCTTGGTGCCGACGGCACATTTGATGGCGCTCTGCGCAAGGCCAAAGAACGAGTGTCGCGCATTCAAGAGGCGCAGCGCATTCTCGAAGAGCACGGACTTCCGGTAGTTGAGGGAGCCTGTTCCAGTGGAAACGAAGCAGGGAATGCCGCTGCCCAAGGTGGTGGAGTAATAATAATCGGCATTATCGCCTGTATATTCCTTTGCTTCCTATGAGGACCGCATGTACGGTGGATCTAAACGGCAGCCCCTTGTCGACTAGGGCCTCGCGGCCTGCTGGCATTCGCCAGTGTCAGCGGACTCAGGTGCCAACTTCGCTTGGGAATCGAAACAGGGTCATACCTCGTTGTGAGTTCGTCATAGATCATGGTTTGCTAACTGAGGTCGCTGAACTATCCATACCATTCTCTAATGAAGTGTGCGGTTTGATAATCGGGCGAGCACAAGGAACTGGTTCGTATTCTTATCGTGTGGCGGAACTGCATTTTCTCCATAACCTCAGTACCTCAGGAGATCAGTTCGTGATAAGTCCCCAGGAGTACGATCTTGCAGAACAGCACACGCCGCCAGGTGAAGGAGTGATCGGCGTATTCCACACGCATCCCGGTACCGCCGACCCGAGCCCGGCTGACCGTCAGACCATGAGTCGTCTTCGAATGATTTGGTTGATCGTTGGTGGACGAGTTTCGAGTAACACCTGCCTGCCAGAGTGGCGCGTCTACGAGAGCCTTACAGATCGAGTCATGTCCATGGCGGGTCGAATTGCAGAGGACAGCAGAAGCGCGAAAACGATGAATGCTGACTGGGATCCGACACTTATCCGGCTTCGTGGGGCGGTCTAGAGTCCCAACCCTCGCCACCCGGTGAGGATCAGCTTCTGGTGCACCAGGCACCGATAGACGGCCGAGCGCGACGGTACGTCGTCGAACTCCTTGCGCAGCTTGGTCAGGATCGTCCGTGGCCCCCAGGCTGGATGCACGGTCCGCATCGAGACGATCCGGGCCTCGATGACGGGCGCCAGCTGGTGTGGACAGCGGTCGGGCTTGGAGCTTTTCTCGGCCAAGGCCCCGACCCCCTCGTTGGCATAGCGCACGAGCCACCGGTGGAGGGTGCGCCTGTCCACCCCGTGGCGAGAGGCCACATCGGTGACCGTGGCTCCGGTGTCGAGCATCTCCCGCACGGCGAGTTAGCGCTGCTCAAGCATCGAAAGGTCCACCAGCGCCATGACCGCCTCCTGGGTTCGGGTGCGGTCAAGCCAAGGTGAAAACGGACGGTGAGGCAATGGAGCGAGTGTCAAACAGGTACCGGAGCCACTGTCGCCCAGGTACCGGAGCCGCGTCAGGAAAGTGTCAAACGGGTGCCGGAGCCACAGTGGAAAGCATGAACCGGAATTTCACACAAGAAAATGTGGTGCAAAAAGTGGCACGCCGCGCTTCCAGAAGCACAAGAAGCCGATTTCGGCCCCTCGCAACGCCGCGACCTGGACTTTCTCTGGAGCGGACGACGGGATTCGAACCCGCGACCCTCACCTTGGCAAAGAAACGCGCAATGACGAAGCCCGACTTCCCTACCTGCGCCTTTGCAACTTGATGCAGCGTGGTCGGCGTTTTCGGTTGACCGCGACAGACCGCTATTGACCGTAGTTGACCGTGTTGCGTGCGTTTTCTGTGCAGCGCGAAGCAAAGATTCTTGTACCACGTGCACCACATCGACGGGGCCTTGTCTGCGTCGGAGCCGGGCCGGGGGCCGATCGACCGGCCCGGGGCCGTTGGACGGTTGGCACTCTATGGAGACGGATACCTGGAGCACCCGAACGAACGCCAGGCACAGGAAGGAAACGGCCACACCTCAACCTTGCCCTCGGGAACGCTCAGCGAAAGTCCGGTTGAGCGGCCTGGACGGCATTTCGGCACCCACAGGTCTGGCCCTGGAAGACAAGTGAGGTGGCCCCCAGGCCTAGGTGGAGCAACTCAGATCCGGCCGCCGGTTCCTGCTCGTTCGGGCAACGCGTCACGTAGCCCCCTTCGCGAGGTGATGCCCAGCTTCGTGAACACCTTGCGAAGGTGCCACTCGACGGTCCGGGCGCTGATGAACAGCTGGGCACCGATCTCCGGATTGGTTCGTCCCTCGGCAGCGAGACGAGCTATGTGTTCCTCTTGGGGCGTGAGATCATTGCGCGTGTCCTCTTGGCGCTTGCGTACCGTTTCGCCTGTCGCCCGCAACTCGTGGCGGGCACGTTCGGCGAACGCGAGCATGCCCATTCCATTGAACATGTCGTGGGCACATCTGAGTTGAGCTCGCGCATCGGCGCGGCGGTTCTGGCGGCGCAGCCACTCTCCGTAGAGCAGGTGCGAACGAGCGTGCTCAGGCCGAAGCGCAGTTCGGCTGAGACATTCGACGGCCGTGCGGTAATGTTCCTCCGCTGTCTCTCCATTGCTGACCAGCGCTTGACAACGCGGATATATGCCCCGAGCCCAGTTGCCCTGGGTTGCTTTGGTGCGATCAGCGAATCGCTCAAAAGCATCGACGGCTAGTGCGTCGTTGCCCGTACGAACGGCCGCCTCGATTAACTCGGGGAGCGCCCAAGCAACAAAATGGAGCGCTGGCGCTTCGGTGGCCCGCATGGACCGCGGAAGGGCCTCTTCGTAACAAGACCGGCCGTTCGAGAGGATGGCAGCCGCCCAGTGCCCATCGGTGGCAGCCATACCCTCACCCCGGGCGTTGGCGAGATCAATCGCGGCCTCGATGATTGTAGAACTGTGATGCTCATCTCCTCTAAGGGCCGCGTGCAAGACAGCGCCAACAGGTGCCTGGCGGATGCCGGTCGCTTCAGTTAGGGCATCCTGCTCGGTCGCCAGCGTAGCGGCCGTTGCCAAGTCGCCGCACCAAGCCGTAACGTAAACACTTCCCGTGAGCGCAATACACAGCGACGCTAGGGCGCCGCTGCGACGGGCGAATTCCGTCTGACGAAGCACTACTTGGGCCATACTCTCGAAATCCCAAAGTATGGCCGCAGCAGTCACGGCCATCGCCCCCCACTGGAGACCCCTTTCAACCGAGAGTTCTTCGCCTGAGGACGCCCGGACTGCCTCTTGCAGGGTTGGTGTCGCTGCCGCGAGTCCTTCCGTGACGAGCAGCGAGAAGCCCTCCAATAGTAGGTCTGATAGGCGCGATGGGTCGGACGATACTGAAGCGGCCCGCGCTGCCAACGCCACCTCGCGCAGCTGGCCGCTCCTCTCGAGATGAGCAGCGTACATAGCGGCGGCCAACGCCTCGAGATAGGTCTCTCGCGCCAGGCCGACGTCTAACGGCTCAAGCCGCCTGGCCGCCTTCAGGAGTTGGGCGCACGCCTCCGTGTCTGTGCCGGCCGTCGAGGCGATCCGTCCGCGCAGCAGATCGATCCGGGCGCGCTGGAATTCGGTCTGTGCATCCGACTCCGCGGTGGCCAGCAGTCTGGCCGCCCCGTCGAACGCTCCGGCCTGGATCTGGGCTTGGGCGGCCGCAAGGGCCCGCTCAGCTCGCTTTTGGGAATCTTCTGTCAACGCCACCGAACGCTCCAGGAACGCTGATGCCGCAGCCAGACCACCGCGTGCCTGAGCACGGGCGGCTGAGCGCTCAAGCTCGGACGCCACCTCCTCGTCGGGTCCCGCTGTCGCCAGTCCACGATGCCAGGCACGACGGTCGGGGTCGGTCTGCGGGTCCATCGCCGCGACCAAGGCCAGGTGCACTTCCCGGCGCTCCTCCGAGGACGCTCCCGAATAGATCGCCGAGCGAACCAGGGGATGGCGAAACTGCACCTGCGCCCCGATTTCGACGAGTTGTTCGGTGTCGGCGACGACCGCTTCTCGTCCGACTCCGAGCGTCTCCGCCGCACGCCAGAGCAGAGCGACATCTCCGGTCGGATCGGCAGCTGCCAGCAGGACCAGGTGCTGGGTGGCCTCAGGTAGCGTCTCGAGACGCCTGAGAAAGTGCTCCTCAAGCTGACCGGGAAGATCCCTCGAGTGGGGAACTGGGAAACCACCCGACAGTTCGGCCGCGGTCATGCCTTTGGGCAGTTCCAACAATGCCAGGGGATTTCCCCGTGTTTCGGCAATGACTCGATCCCGAACACGGGGATCGACCCGTCCGGGGACGGCTGCTGCAAGCAGAGCCTGAGCGTCGTCGTTGGCGAGGCCGTGCAGAATCAGCTCCGGCAACCCTACGAGGTGGCGTTCCTCACTGGGCTCTCTGATACCAAAAAGCATAAGTACCGACTCGGCAACGAGCCGTCGCGCCACAAACCCGAAGACCTGGCCGGACGCGGAATCAAGCCATTGGGCGTCATCGACGATGCACAGCAACGGATGCTTCTGCGCGAATTCAGCCAACAAGCCAAGCGCCGCAAGGGCTACGAGGAAGCGGTCGGGTGCCCGGCCCGTCGTTAGGCCGAATGCCACTCGGAGCGCGTCCTGCTGGGGATCCGGAAGAGCATCGAGCCGGTCGAGCATCGGTGCGCAGAGTTGATGCAGTCCCGCGAATGGCAACTCCATCTCGGACTGCATCCCCGCGATCCGGGCAATCTGAAAGCCCGAAGCCTGCCCGGCGCAGTGATCCAGCAGGGCCGTCTTACCTATCCCAGGCTCACCGCGCAAGACCAGAGCCACGCTCTCGCCAGTTCGGACCTGATCCAGCGACCGGCTCAATTTGTGCCGCTCTGTGGTCCGGCCGTGGAAACGAGGACCCTGAACCGCCATGCCCGATCGTAACCACCAGGGACTAGGGATTCAACCCGGGTATACCATGGTGCGAGCAGGAGCGATGGGTGCTCTCGATCCTCCAGCGCCTAAGGCCAGTGCGGGATCGTGTGTCGTCCCTCGTCACACCAGACACGACCCAACGCTGGCATCGTGAACTGGCCCGCTCCGAATGGACTACCGTCATCGGGTCGTGCCGCGAGGGCGGATCCCTGACCATCTGCGATGTCTCATCAGGCGGGGGGCCAGCGAGAACCCGAGCTGGGCTACTGCCGCCTGAAGGGAGAGCTCAAGAAGGTCGGTACCGAGATCTCGACTGCGACCATTCGACGAATCCTGGCCGAGAGGAGTCGACCTCCTCCACAGGGTGAGGCCCGGCGTCAGTTCATTCGTACCTCGTCGATCATTTCCCGCGAACTCTTCACCGCCGAGTCAGTTCGTTTGAAGGTTTGAAGGCTCTTCACGTCCTCTTCTTCATCGACCTGAACGAGGAAGAGTCCTCATCGGTGGTGTGACCGACGGCGCCCCCAATGCCGCTTGGTTCGTGTAAATCGCCCGGAAACTAACCGAGGCGTCATGAACGCCGCGACGGACCGAGCCGATACCTGGTACATGACCCCGACGAGTGATTCTGTCCGGTATTCAATCAGGTGTTCCGCGCCGAGGGAATCGAGATCCTGCGCACACCGTGGTGGGCACCGAAGGCAACGCCTATGCCGAACGGTTCATCTGAACGGTCCGCACCGAGCCTCGATCGGGTGCTCCTCCTGGGCAAACGGCATCTCCGCTCGGTGTTGAAGACGTACGTCGAACACTACAACTGCAAGCGACCGTATAGCGGCCTCAGCCTTGTGGCGCCGAAGGGAACGAACGAAGTCCCGCCGTTCACCATCGACGACTCGGTCAAACGTCCGATCTCTTGGGTGGCCTGATTCCCGAGTACTACCGAAGAGCGGCGTAGACCGCGGCGATCAGGGCGCCCGCCAGCCTCGATCAAGCCATCGGAGTTGCTTGAAGCGGGAATCGATCGCGCCCCGGGAAAGATTGGCTTGCTCAGCGTGTTCTGCGGTCGGGTTCGCACGACCATTGTGACGATCGTCAGCCGGACTCAGGACATCGATTCTGAAGTGGCACCCTACAGCGCCCAGCTGTTCATAGCGCACGAACAGTCGAATGGCACCTACGCAAAGTCTTCATAAAAGCTTGGTATCACCTCACGCAGAGGGCTTCAGAGCGCATTACCCACCCGAGCGGGAGACAGCAAACGGAGCTGAGACCCGACGTCACAATTGTGGGCGTCTTGATCGCGTACGTACCGGCCCGTCTTGCATCAGCCAATGTCACCCTTCCGCTTGGCGAGCGCCTGGATCGCCGCTTCGCGTACCTCGCCGCTTTCATCCTTCACCAACTTGAGGATGATCTCGACGGGCGTGTTCGACCGTCGGGCGATACCGGTGCGGACTGACTCCGAAGAGTCCCGTGACAGGATCTCGATGAGCGCGGGGTTCAGATTCGTCTTTACGCACACAATGCTTCGCACTCTCTGATCGGGGTCGATGGCCAGCACGCGGAGGATCGACATCGGAAGCTGCTTATTGGCGGCGACCCATGAGCGCATATGGGGAAAGCGCTCGATGATGTCCTGGCAGAGCTCCTCGTCCACGGTCCGCTGGTAATCTGCGGGATCTGTGCTCGTCCGTAGCCGCACGAATTCCTCCGCTGACTCAATCATGGACCTACCACCATCCGCCGTACAAGGGTTTCGTCAGCCCTTTCATCAGGTGGCTGTCGACGCTCATCAGTCCGCTCTCGACCGCTGTGCCGACCCGCTCCCGGAGATCCCGCCCTGCGCCGAACGACGATCCAGCATCGACGGCCTGTCGGTCAAGGCGCTCAGCATCGTCCTTCCTTCCCTTGGCGGGCTCCAGCGCCAGCATCTCGTATCGGTCAACGAGCTTCGGCACCGCGCTCTCGTCTCGGTCTGAGGTCCACAATGTCGGCTATACCGCGATCGTGGCTCCGCTACACACGTCGGACCGTCGAAGGGCTGTCTCGAACAGCCCGAGCCCTAGACCTCGAGGACGTAGCCGGGCGAGGCAGTTCCGACCCCGGCCTATGAAGACAAAGCCATTGCACCTGCCTGGGGGGGTCCAAAAGCTCTCCTCAGCTGCCTGCGAGAACAGACGCCGAGCTTTATGTATACCTTGCGCAAGTGCCATTCGACCGTGCGTGAGCTGATGAACAGCTCAGTGCCGATCTCGGCATTCGTGTACCCCGACCCAGCGAGGCGAGCGATCTCGGTCTCCTGGGATGTCAGCTCCAAGCGCGCCTCATCGCGCCGCTTGCGTACCGTCTCGCCTGTCGCCAACAGCTCACGACGGGCGCGCTCTGCGAAGGCCTGGGAACCCAGCGAGGAAAATATCTCGAGCGCTGAACGCAACTGTACGCGGGCATCGGTGCGGCGGTTTGCGCGACGTAGCCACTCGCCGTACAGCAGATGGGCGCGCCCCAATTCAATTTCCACACTCGTGCGCCCGAGACGCTCGATCGCCTCTTGATAACAAGACTCAGCGATGGCACCTTCGTTCAAGAGCGCCCGCGACCGGGTTTCCATACTAAGCCCCCAGTCGGCAACACTACCCCGCGTCGTCTCGGAGAGCTCTTGGAGGGCCAGCCAGGCGCGCTCGGTCTGCCCGCAGCGGCTGGCGGCCTCGACCAGCTCGGGGAGGACCAATGTTTCGATGCCGAGCTCCTTGGCGTGCCGGTGTGCACGCTCCGCTGCGATCAACGCCATCGAGTAGCAGCCGAGGGCATTGTTCAGCAGCGCCGTCATGCAGTCGCTCAATACTCCCATTCCGTCTCCGTCGCTCAGCGCGAGGTGCGTCGCATGAACCACCGAGGTCTCCTCACCCATCGATCCCCTCCTTTGGTAGAACATCGGCGCAAATGCCATTGTTCGCTCTTAGGGCTGACATACACCGCTCTTGCGACGGCACACGAGCCGCAAACCTGCCTTCTGTCGATGCCGAGAACAGGCCACCACGTCCTTCGTCACCACTACCCGCCGTATCCAGAGCGCCACGGACAGCGGTTGCGATGCCTCCACACCAGCAATATTGAAGCTTCGGGGCTTACGTCGCACCCGTGTACACCCTGGTCTGGTCCCGTGGCTCGGGCCCGTGCAAACCACAAATTCGCTGTCAAGGCAGTGACCTGGCCGAACCTCTCACGCCGTGCCTGCTGAGAACCGAGACCGATCCACGCAATCCTTGCGGTTCACCCGGATCGCCAAAGCGAAGGCGCGGGGGAGGATGCTGATCAAGGTCGGCAGGCCCAAGTGGGTCCCCAGTACCGTCGACGGCATCAGTACCCACTGGGCATTGGGACTGGCGGCTCAATCCCGAGCCCTTCTGTGCGTTGGTCCCGAAGCCGAACAGATGTACAAGTCGGCACTGGCTCATCTCAGCGAAACGCTGGTCACGCGGGATCTCGCTCATGCCCGACTTCTCTACGGAGAGTGGCTTCGTCGGGAGAACTGGCGGGTTGATGCCCGCGAGCAACTACGTCCAGCGCACGACTTCTTCGTCATGATGGGAGCCAAAGGGTTCGCCAGGCGGGCTGAGGCAGAGCTTCTGGCCACCGGAGAACGAGTCCGTCCTCGGGCGGTCGACAACGGCGGAACTCACTCCTCAAGAACGCCGAATCGCCTCGCTAGCCTCCGAAGGACTCACCAATTCGGAGATCGCGGCCACGCTGTTTCTCTCCTCGGCAACGATCGACTACCACCTCAGGAAGGTCTACCGAAAATTGAACATCGAATCGCGGCGCCAACTCCGAGAAGTGCTGCGAACCCAGACCTCGGCCTAGGCATTCCAAGCCCTTTCGAATCGTTGCCTCACCGAGGGTCCCACTGAGCCACCGGGTACACCGCATGCCTGGGTCGGACCTCACCCATCACACCGCTGGGCCTCTGGCCAACGAGAGGGGCCTGACCCATCCGCAGGACTGGTCGATCAGACCGAGGCACCCGAGGCGATTTTCTCCAAGGCGGCGATCCTCTCCTCGATGGGAGGATGAGTGTCATAGAGACGGTGATACCACTTCTCGTGGTGCTGCAAGGGGTCGTCGATGCACATTGCGGCAGTGGCGTGGTTCATCTTTTTGAACGGTATGTCGTTCTGCTGCAGCTTCCTCAGCGCACTCAGCAGCCCCTCCGGATTGCGGGTGACCTCCACACCGCTGACATCCGCCAACGACTCTCGACGGCGTGAGAGAGCGAGTCGAATGAGCGGGCCGACGACGAATCCGATGACGGCCAACAACGCCCCAGCCGCGACGACCACGAGAATTAGTTGACCTTCCCCGTTGTCGCCCTCGTCGCCTCCGCCCAGAACACTGCCCCAGAAGGCACCCCGCCACAGGAGGCTTCCCAGCAGTGCCGCCATGCCAATCAAGGTGCCCACGATGAGCAAGAGCCGAATGTCGTGATTCTTGATGTGGCTCATTTCATGGCTGGTGACGCCCTCGAGCTCATCACGGTTCAT
>CAWKDG010000006.1:0-93513 GCA_963848355.1 uncultured Acidimicrobiaceae bacterium | reverse complement strand
ACGCGGCGGCCTTCGCGTCCGTCGCCAGCTTCACGGTCGGTGAATTGCGAGACTGGCTGCTCTCGGACGCCGCGACCGACGAAACGCTCGCCGCCTTGGCGCCGGGCTGACGCCGGAAATGGTCGCCGCCGTCGCCAAGATTTCGCGCAACCAGGATCTGATGGCGATCGCCGCGAGCCGCCGCGTGGTGACGCGGTTTCGCGACACCTTGGGGCTCCCCGGGCCGGCTGTCCTCGCGCATTCAGCCGAACCATCCGACCGACGATCCCAAGGGCATTCTCGCGAGCGCGATTCGATGGCCTGCTGCTCGGCAATGGCGACGCGGTGATCGGGATCAATCCGGCCTCGACGATCCGCAACGATGCCACGAGCTTTTGCGGCTTATCGATGAATTGCGCGAGACGCTGGACATACCGACGCAGTTCTGCGTGCTGGCTCACGTGACGACGACGCTTCAACTGATGCGTCGCGGCGCGCCGGTCGACCTCGTGTTCCAATCGATCGCCGGAACGCAAAGCGCCAATCGCGCCTTTGGCGTCGATCTCGCTCTGTTGCGTGAAGCCAATGAAGCGGCGTTGGCGCTACGGCGTGGAACCATCGGCGACAACGTGATGTATTTCGAAACCGGCCAGGGCAGCGCGCTGTCGGCGGGCGCGAATTACGGCTGCGATCAGCAGACGCTGGAAGCCCGCGCCTATGGCGAACCGTGGCTGTTCAAGCCGTTGCTGGTCAATACCGTCGTCGGCTTCATCGGCCCGGAATATCTCTTCGATGGCAAGCAGATCATCAGAGCCGGCCTCGAGGATCATTTTTGCGGCAAGCTGCTGGGCCTGCCGATGGGATTGCGACGCCTGTTACACCAATCACGCCGAGGCCGATCATAAAAGGACATTGACGATCTCTTGACTTTGCTCGCCGTCGCCGGCGTCAATTATGTCATGGGCGTTCCCGGCGCGGATGACATCATGCTCAATTACCAGAGCACGTCCTATCATGACGTGCTCGCGGTTCGCCGCATGTTGGGACTGGCGCGGATGCTGGAATTCGCGCAATGGCTTGAGAGCATGGGCGCGATGGACGAGCGCGGTTCGCCAAAACCCCAGGCGCTGCCCGCCGCCGTCCTGCCGCTGCTCGCAAAGGCGTGAACGATGACCGAGAATCTCCCGGAGACCCTTGACCCACTGGCGAGTTTGCGCGCCGCGACGCCAGCTCGCGTTTTTCTGCCGCGCGCCGGCCTGGCGCTCGCGGACACATGCCAATCTGCAATTTCAACTCGATCACGCCGAAGCCCGCGACGCCGTGCATGAGCGCCTCGACGTCGAGACGCTCATCGAGGCGTTGCGGTCGCGCGGTCTCGAAATCCTTCGCCTCGCCAGCGCCGCGCCGGATCGTCGAACTTATCTGCTGCGCCCCGATCTTGGCCGCGAACTCGATGAAGCGTCGCACGAGCGTCTCGCGCCTTTGGCTGGCGACTACGACATTGTTCTCGTTGTCGCCGATGGCCTTTCGGCGCGCGCCGTCTCCTCCCACGCGATCGCTTTGCTGGACGAAGCGCTGCCGGCGTTTCAACAGAGTTCATGGAAGCTCGCGCCCGTCGTCGTTGTCGAACAGGGCCGCGTCGCGTTGGGCGGCACGAAATAGGCGAAATCCCCGGCGCTAAGTTTGTCGCCGTGCTGATCGGCGAACGCCCCGGTCTTTCCTCTCCCGACAGTCTCGGCGTCTATCTCACCTTCGCGCCCCGCGCTCGGCCGGATGATGCCGAACTGGACATCGCCGGTCCATATTCGCTCGCGGGGAATGTCCTATTCGGAAGCCGCGCAACGGCTTTTCTATCTATGTACGAAGCGCGTCGCCGGAACCTGACCGGCGTCGAATTGAAGGACGAGACGCCTCTCGCGAGTTGCGACGGCCAATCGCCACGACTAAGCGCCCCGGAACGATAAATTAATCGCGAAGGCGTCGCCATGCTTGGCGCGGAGCGTCAACGTTCCAAAAGGCGCGGCGTCATTCCGGGTCAACATTGAAGAGATTAGGAACGCATCGTTGTTTTCCCTCAACGGCGGTGTCGAGCCAGTTGGCCACGCCCGGATCGCGGCCGGCCACGACGGCCCGGAAGGCGCCGTCGTCGTCGAGGACGGCCTGGTGGCCGTTCAGGCTCGACTGGTGGTTGGCGTAGTCGATGGTCTCCCACCAGTGGTTGCCGAGGGAGATGCTCCAGTAGAGGGCGTCGGGCGGGGTGACCTCGACGAGGAGAGCCTCGTCGTCACCGAGCGCCCACGAGCCCCAGACGGTGACGTTCTCGGCCGCCCCCCCGATGTCGGTGCGGGCCGCCGGCTCACGGAAGACGTTGACCCCCTGGGCCCGCCCGCCTTCCTCGACGTCGAGCCAGAAGGCGATGCTCGCCTCCACGAAGCCGCCGAGGGCCTCGAGCTGGCGGGCCACCCCGGCAGCCGAGAGGACCTCGCCGTCGACGGGGCGGTGCGGCGGGGCGTCGAGACAGTCGATGGAGAGCTCCGCCGGCTCCTCGGTGTCCCAGTCGTAGAAGAACTGACGGACGACGACCGAGGACGAGTGTGCGGTGAGGGCCATCCAATTGCCCGGCTGGGGATCGGCGGCGAGGACGATCTCGAAGCTGCCGTCGGGGCCGAGGTCGAGGTCGTCGGCCACGATGTTGCCGACGTTCTCGATGCCCGACATGACCTGGAAGCCGAGGTAGCGGACCGTCGACCGGCGGCCGCGGATGCGGTAGGTGGCGTCGGGGCGGACCGCCGCGCCGGTGTAGGCGGCGTCGGGGCAGTCCATGCCCCACTTGAGGACGTTGTCGACGTTGGCCGGGGTGAAGTGGGGGTCGTAGGGGTCCGACGGCCGCAGGGCCTCGTCGATGGCCAGGGCCAGCAGGACGAGGAGGTGGCGGTAGCCCGACGCCTGGTCGACCGGCGTCGCCGGGGCCCGGTCCGAGGAGATGACCGAGCCGGCGCGGCCGAGGGCGTCGAGGAGATCGCGCCAGGCCTGGCCCGAGAGGAGGTCGGCGTCGGTGGCGCGGCCGTGGCGGTAGGCCGAGCCGACCGAGGCCGGGAGCCACGCCGGCGGCCCCGGCGCCGGAGGGTCGTCCATGGCCGGAATGTAGGCCGGATGGAGCGCGGTGTGCCACGAGCGGCCCCGCCCGCGCCGGGTGTCCGGTCGGCTGGCTGTGCTAATCAAGGCCGATGGCGCACCCCCGACGGTTCCGTTTCGCCGCCCAGTTGTCGACCGGCCCCGAGGCGACGGGCCGGTCCTGGGCCGACCAGGCCCGCAAGGTCGAGGACCTCGGGTTCTCGACGCTGCTCATGCCCGACCACTTCGGCGACCAGCTGGCCCCGGTGCCGGCGCTGATGGCGGCGGCCGCCGCCACGAGAACGCTGAAGGTGGGGGCCCTCGTCTTCGACAACGACTACCGGCACCCGCTGATCCTGGCCAAGGAGGCCGCCACACTGGACCTGTTGTCCGACGGACGCCTGGAGCTCGGGCTCGGAGCGGGGTGGATGCGCAGCGACTACGACGAGTCGGGGATCGCCTACGACCCCCCGGCCGTGCGGGTGGACCGTTTCGAGGAGGGCGTGGCGATCATCACGGGACTGCTCGAGACCGATGGTGCGTTCTCCTTCTCGGGAAAGCACTACACGGTGAACGCGCACACGGGGACACCGCGTCCGGCGCAGAAGCCCCGGCCCCCGATCGTGATCGGCGGCGGCGGGCACCGGGTTCTCGGGATCGCCGGTCGCCTGGCCGAGATCGTGAGCATCAACGTGAACCTGAAGGCGGGGACGGCGGGACCGGAGGCGGCGTCGAATGCCACCCCCGACGCCACCAGGCAGAAGATCGCCTGGGTGCGAGAGGCGGCCGGGGACCGCTTCGACGAGATCGAGCTGAACACCCTGATCGGCTTTGTGCTGGTGACCGACGACCGGCAGTCGGTGGTCGACGCCATGGCCCCCGCTCTCGGGATCGACCCCACCGACGCCCTGCACATCCCCCTGGCCCTCATCGGGACGCTCGACGAGATGGCCGAGGAGCTCGAGTGGCGGCGCGCCGAGTACGGGATCTCGTACTTCTCGGTGGAGAGCGACGCCTGGGAGGCCCTCGCCCCGGTGGTGGCCCGGTTGGCGGGGACGTAGGGAGATGGCCGACACCGGGCCCGCCGTGGTGGTGGAGAAGCTGAGTAAGCACTACGCCGGGCCGCCGCCGGTGGATGCCGTGAAGAGCATCGACCTCGAGGTGGCCCGGGGCGAGATCTTCGGGTTGCTCGGCCCGAACGGGGCGGGGAAGACGACGACGGTCGGGATGTGCACGACCCGGGTGGTGCCCACCGCCGGGCGGGTCAGCGTCGACGGCATCGACGTCCAGGCGCATCCCCCGGCGGCGCGCAGCCGGATCGGCGTGGTGACGCAGTTCAACACCCTGGACCGCAGTTGCACGGTATTCGAGAACCTGAAGTACCACTGCCGGTACTTCGGGATGAGCCACGCCGCCGCCAAGGCGCGCGCCGGCGAGCTGCTGGAGACGTTCCGCCTGGCCGACCGGGCCGACGCCAACGTGATGGCGCTCTCGGGGGGGATGGCCCAACGGCTGCAGGTGGCCCGCTCGATCGCCCATCGACCGGTGGTGCTGTTCCTCGACGAGCCGACATCGGGGCTCGACCCGCAGAGCCGGATCGCCCTGTGGGAGGTGCTGGGGGCGCTGCACGACGAGGGGACGACGGTGATCTTGACCACCCACTACATGGAGGAGGCCGACCAGCTGTGTGACCGGCTGGCGATCATCGACCACGGTGAGATCCTCGTGATGGGGTCCCCGGAGCAGCTGAAGCGCCAGGTGGGGGTGGAGACCGTGGTCCGGCTCAGCCTCGACGGCGACCGCGACGCCGCCGTGGTGGCGCTGTCGGTGCTCGAGGGAGTGGACAGGACCGAGGTCGTCGAGGGGGAGGTGCTCGTGTACCTGGCCGAGCGCGAGGGTCCGATGCCCGGGGTGGTCGAGACGGCCATGCGCTTCGGTCTCGTCGACCTGGCCCTGACCGAGCCGACCCTGGAGACTGTGTTCATCCAGCTGACGGGACGGGCGCTACGTGACTGAGACCTTGCGTGTGATCGAGACCCCGGACGTGACGAGAACGCCCCGGGTCAGCTACCGGGCCGCCTTCTGGGGCCTGCTCGTCCGGGACACGCGGGTGCTCAGCCGGAGCCTGACGCCGTTCCTGTTGCGGACGGTGATCCAGCCGTTCCTGTTCGTCTTCGTCTTCCTCTACGTGTTCCCGAACATCGGCGCCGGGATCCACGGGCCCGGGGTGGCCAGCTTCGGGACGGTGCTGCTGCCGGGACTGGTGGCGGTGGCCATCATGTTCCAGGGGATCCAGGCCGTGGGGCTGCCGCTCGTGAACGAGTTCGCCCAGACGCGCGAGATCGAGGACCGGGTGATGGCGCCGCTGCCGACGAGCATGGTGGCCTTCGAGAAGATCCTCTTCGGAGCCATGCAGAGCGCGTTGGCCGCCGTGCTGGTGTTCCCGATGGTGCTGTACTTCCCGAACAGCAACGTGCATCCGCACGTGAACCCGGCGTTGCTGGTGGCCGAGATCGTGGTGGCCTGCCTGTCGGCCGGAGCGCTCGGGCTCGCCATCGGAACGGGATGGAACCCCCGTCAGGTGCCGCTGATCTTCTCCCTGATCGTGATCCCGATCACCTTCCTCGGGTGCATCTACTACCCGTGGGCGGCACTGCACCCGATCAGGTGGTTGCAGATCCTGATCCTGATCAACCCGCTCGTCTACGTGAGCGAGGGACTGCGGGGGGCGATCACACCGAATTTGCAGCACATGCCCTGGCCGGTGAGCCTGGGTGTGCTCGTGGTGATCGGGACCGGGCTCGGGTGGCTGGGGATGCGGGGGTTCCGCAGGCGCGTTCTCGGGTGAGGCCGGCGGCCGCCGCCGTCGGCGTGGGTCAGCTCGACCAGCCGTTCTGGGAGGCGACGGGCTCGTGGCCGAGGGGCGGGGGGACCCACGGGTCGCCCGAGGCCGGCGGCGGGAGCACCTCGACCTCCGAGGGGGGGACGGGTTGGCCGTTGGTGGCGGCGGGCTGCGCCTGACCGGGAGGGTTGTCGGAGCGCGGCGGGACCCAGAAGGCACCGGGGAAGGCGGTGGCGGCCGTGGCCGCGGCCGAGGCGGCCATGGTGGCGGGACCGGGGGCCGACGGGGGACCGACCGTCTCGATGAGACCGCAGTCGAGGAGCTCGCAGACGAGGCGCAGCGCGACGACGTATTCCGAGCCCATGGCGTCGAGGACGTCGCGGACGCGGCTGCCGGTGGGGGAGATGGTGGTGAGGAGGTGCCACTGGTCGGCCCGGATCTGGACCTCGGCACCGGGGGCCGTGGGGGAGAGGTGGACGAGGCCGTCGAGGGAGATCCGGCGCAGCAGTCCGTGCCATTCGGCCACCTGCGGTTCGACCTCGGCCAGGACGTCGGCCACCGCGCAGCGGCCGGTGGCCGCAGGTGCCTCGCCGCCGGGGAAGAAGGAGAACCAGCCGTCGGTGACGAGGGCCAGGTCGAAGACGGCCTCGGTCAGGGTGGAGGCGTCGCCGGCCAGGAAGCCGGTGAGCTCGCCGTCCTCCATCCAGAGGTGGCCGTCGACGCCGGGGGCGGTGACGGCCAGCCGGCCGCAGGCTCCCGAGGAGGCGGCCAGGGCCAGGACGTCAGGCAGGGCGAAGGAGCCGAGGGAGCCGACGAGGACTGCCTCGGCTTCCTGACCGGCGGCCGTCGTCTGCGTCATGGACCCTCCCCGCCCGGACCGTGCCCGCGTCTGAGGTACGGGCTTCTCCATTCCAAGATAGACGCAGATAGTGGCTAATACCACACGATTTGTGAAATTTGGTTGACCAACTTTTGGGAGGGGTGGGGGGGTGAGGGGACTCGGCCGCCGTGAAGGAGGGTCGGCGGCTCCGTGCCGAGGCGGCTCAGGGGCGCCGAACCCGTCCCCGCAGGGCCAGGAGGGCCAGGGAGATCGAGACCAGCCCGAAGGCCCCGACGGCCAGGACGGCATCGCCGACGGCGGTGGCGGTGGCGACGCTCCACGGCTCCGAGACGAGGGCCCGGAGCCCGAAGAGGATGTAGGTCATCGGGTTGTAGGTGGCGACGGTGCGCAGCCATCCTTCGAGCGCCGCCTTGGGGACGAAGGTGGTGGACAGGAAGGTGATGGGGAAGAAGAGGACGAAGCTGGCGTTGACCGCTCCCGGGTTGCCCGTCTTGAGGGCGATGGCGTAGGGGAGCCCGGTGAAGACGAGGCCCCAGATCCCCGAGAGGACGACGAAGAGCACCATGCCCGGGACCCCGGTGCGGAAATGCACGCCCAGGCCGAGGCCGACGAGGAGGACGGGGACGGCCAGGGCCATGACGAGGGCGAGGTCGGCCATCATGAGGCCGAGGAGCAGGGGGAGACGTCGGACGGGGGTGATCGTCAACCGGTCGAAGTAGCCGTTCTGGATGTCGGTGACGAGTGACGAGGCGCGCGAGACGCCGGTGACGGCGAAGACGACGGCCACGGGGAGCTCGAAGGACTTGAAGTCGATGTGGGCGGCGGCCCCGGTGACCTTGGAGAGGGCGCCGATGTTGAGGACGTAGAAGAAGATGGGGACGATGAGGGCGGGGACGACCGACGCCGGCTCGCGGGGGATCTGACGGACGGCGCGCTGGGCCACCGAGATCAGATCGACGAGGAACCCGGCCGGCCGGGCCTGGACGGCGACGGGGGCAGCGGACGGTGGCGACGTCGGTCACGAGGAACCTCCGGTCGATGGCGGACCGGTCGATGTCCCGGCCGGTGCCGAAGCGGTGGCGTCGCCCTGGAGATGCGAGCCGGTGAGTTGGAGGAAGACGTCGTCGAGGGTGGGGGTGCGCAGGGTCAGGCTCTTCACCGTCGCCCCTGATCCGTGGAGGGCCAGGGCCACGGGGCTCATGGCGGCGGCGCCGTCGTCGGCGTGGACCATGAGCTCGTCGTGCCGGCAGACGACGTCCTCCACCCCGGCGAGCGCCCGAACGGCATCGAGGGCGGTCGAGGGGACGTCGGGGACGGTGGCCACGATGACGTCGGTCCCGACCGTGCGCTTCAAGGCCTCGGGGGTGCCCTCGGCCACGAGGTGGCCGCCCGAGATGATCCCCACCCGGTCGGCCAGCTCGTCGGCCTCCTCCAGGTACTGGGTGGTGAGGAAGATGGTCGTCCCCCGTTGTCGCTGCAGGGCGCGGACCTCGGTCCACACCGCGGCGCGGCTCTCGGGGTCGAGGCCCGTGGTCGGTTCGTCGAGGAAGAGGATCTGGGGGTCGTGGATCAAGGCGGCGGCCAGGTCGAGGCGGCGCTTCATGCCCCCGGAGTAGGTGTGGATCTGGCGGTCGATGGCGGTGCCGATGTCGACCAGCGTGAGGACCTGGGCCACGCGGGCCAGGCGTTCGTCGCGCCGGAGTCCGTAGAGGCGGGCCTGGAGGTCGAGGAGCTCCCGGCCGGTCTGGCGGTCGTCGAGGGCGGCGTCCTGGAGGGCGACGCCGATCTGGAGGCGGACGAGCTCGGGATGGCGGGCCACGTCGTGCCCGGCGACGAACCCACGGCCCCGGGAGGGGCGCAGGAGGGTGCAGAGCATGCGGACGAGGGTCGACTTGCCGGCGCCGTTCGGCCCCAGGAATCCGTAGATCTCACCGGCGGAGATGGTGAGGTCGACGCCGTCGACGGCCCAGTAGTCGCCGAACCGGCGGGCGATGTCCTCGGTGACGATGGCCGGGCTGTCCACGGGCGCCGAGGCTACCGGTCGCCGGAAGGACCTCCCGAAGCTGCCGACTGGTCCACCAGGCGGTCGAGCGCGGCGCGGACCCGACCGGGTCGTTCGTACCACGGGAAGTGACCGGCGCCCTCGACGGTGTCGAGCCAGGCGCCGGGAATGAGCGCGGCGGTGGGCCCGGCCGCCTGATCGACGGGCATGGGACTGCCGGCGCCGGCGACGAAGGCGAAGGGGACAGTGACCGTCGGCAGCGCCGCCGCGAGGTGCGGGAGCTCCTCGGTGAGGGATTCCCAGATCCCCGAGTAGGCCTCGACGGACGAACGGATGTCGGGCATCTCGGGGGCGGCAGCGGGGGAGGCGAAGTAGGCGGGCCAGAAGATGCGGAGGCTGTCGATGAGATCGTCGGCCGTCCCTTCGCCGGCGGTGGCCCTTTCGTCGAGCTCGACGGCCGCGTCGTCGGCCCTCCTCGGGGGTGCGGCCCGCCATCTCCTCGCCGAAGGCGGCCGCCCCGCCGTCGCCGACGCCGCCGAGGGGGTCGAGGGCCAGGGCGCCGAGGAGACGCTCGGGGAGAGCGAGGGCCAGGTGGAGCAGGAGGTGGCCTCCCCAGGAGTGGCCGACCACGAAGGCACGCTCCCAGCCGAGGGCGTCGAGGAAGGCGACGACGTCGTCGACGGCGCCGGCGACGGTGAAGGGACCGTCGGTGGTCGACGGCGGCAGGCCCCGTTGCTGGAAGGCGGCGAGGTGGTAGGCGGTGCCGAGCTCGGTGGCGAGGCTGTCGAGATACTCGTAGGAGAGGCCCGGACCGCCGTGGAGGAGAAGGACGGGTGGGCCCGAGCCCTCGCTCCACCCGACGAGCGTCCCCCCCGGGACCGGGGCACGCACCGACTGCCGGCTCATGGGTCGCATCGTAGGGTGTGGCGATGGCGCTGCGGGACTACGGGGAGTTCGAGCACCTCCCTTTCGATCGTCGCGACCGACGGGGTCGTCCTGATCACGTTGGACCGACCCGAGGTCATGAACGCCGCCAACGTCCGGATGCACCGCGAGATGGCCGACGTATGGGCCGTGATCGACGCCGATGGCGATGCCCGCGTGGCTCGGTGGTGACGGGGGCGGGCCGCGCTTTCAGCGCCGGGGGAGACCTCGAGATGATCGAGGAGATGCTCACCGACTACGACGCCTTACTGGCGCAGTGGCGCGACGCCAGCGCCGTGGTGGAGAAGATGCTCGACGCCCACAAGCCGGTGGTGTCGGCCATCAACGGTGTGGCCGTGGGGGCGGGACTGGCTGTCGCCCTCCTCGCCGACGTGAGCATCGTCGGACGCTCGGCCCGGCTGTCCGACGGCCATGCACGGCTGGGCGTGGCCGCCGGAGATCACGCGGCGCTGCTGTGGCCTCTGCTGTGCGGGATGGCCAAGGCCAAGTACTACCTCCTGACAGCCGATTTCGTCGACGGTCCCGAGGCCGAACGGATCGGGCTGGTGACGCGCTGCGTGGCGGACGACGAGGTCCTGTCGGAGGCGCTGGCCGTCGCCGGCCGCCTGGCCGCCGGGAGCAGCACCGCCGTGCAGTGGACGAAACGGGTCATGAACCAGTGGCTGCGCCAGGCGCTCCCCGTCTTCGGGGAGTCGGTGGCCCTCGAGATGCTCGGGTTCCTGGGCCCCGACGCCCGCGAGGGTCTCGCCGCCGTGCGCGAGCGACGCGCCCCGTGCTTCCCCTCGGCCCCGCCGGCACCACCCGCCGCCGACGCGTGAGGAGGTCCCGATGATGCTCTTCTGGTCGGCCTTCGTGACCATTCTGGTGGTGATGGACCCGGTGGGGAACGTGCCCGTGTTCCTGTCGCTCACCCGCGACCAGCGGCCGGCGCAACAACACCGGGCCAGCCTCCAGGCCACCGCCGTGGCCGCCTCCGTGGTCTACAGCTTCGCCTTGTTCGGGCAGGAGGTCCTCCATCTCCTGGGGATTTCGGTGGCCGCCCTGGAGGTGGCCGGAGGGTTGATCCTGGGCGCGGCCGCCCTCGAGCTGCTGCATCCCCCGGCGCCGGGCCAGGGCCGACTGCCGGGGACGGCCAACGTCGCCTTCGTCCCGCTCGGGACCCCCCTGCTGGCCGGTCCAGGGGCCATCGCCGCCACCATGGTCTACGTGCGGCGGGCCCAGGGGGTGGGCGAGGTGTTCACCGTCCTCGGCGCCCTGGCCGCCGTCCTCGTGATCCTCTACCTGGCGTTGCGCTTCTCCGGTGTCCTCAGCCGGCTGTTACGCGACAACGGGATCGAGCTGGTGTCACGGATCGTCGGCCTCCTGCTGGCCGCCATCGCCGTGCAGCTGATCGCCACGGGGGCGCAGTTCTGGGCCCGCCACGGCGTCTGAGAGAAAGCCCCGACTGTCCCTCGGCCCTCAGGCGATGGTGACGAGGGTCCCGATCGGGGTGTACGGGAAGACGACGGCGGCGTGGGCGGGCGGCATCTCGACGCAGCCGAGACTCTGGGGGCGCCCGTAGGAGGCGCGGATGAAGCCGTGGAGGGCGTCGCCTCCGTGGAAATAGCTCACCCACGGCACGCCGGGATCGTCGTAGTGGCTGCCGTCGGGGTTGGTTCCGCTCATGGTCGTCGAGGTGTAGCGGGCGTAGACCGGCCACGTCCCCTCCTCGGTGGGTGCCGCTTCGATGCCGGTGTTGGCCAGCGTCGTGTAGGCGACCTGACCGTCACGCCACACGACGGCCTGCTCGGGGATCTCGGTCGAGACCTCCACGAAGTCGTAGTGCCCGTAGGAGTTGGTCTGGCCCGCGCTGGCGGCGGCGAGGAGCGCGTTCCACACCTTGGGTCCGGCCAGGCCGTCGGTGGTGAGGCCGTGCTGGCTCTCGAACGTCATGATCGCTCCCTGGGTGACGACGTTGTTCTCACCCGGTGACCACAGGGCCATGAAGGCGCCCGGCAGGGTGCTCCATCGCCACGAGAACGTCCCGAGCTGGGCCACGGCCATCGCGTTGGCTGCCACCGGAGCCGGGTTGGCCGGCGTGAAGGAGACGGGGAGGAATCCGAGCTGCGCCAGGAGCTGCTGCAGGCGCAGCGTCGACATGGCGGCGGTGGTGAAGCCGAGGTGCAGCGGCTCGGTCAGCCGTTGGCCGCGTGCCCCCTCGATACCGGTCGGACCGGCGGGGACGGTGACGGTCATCGACGTTCCGATGGGGAGAGTTCCGGTGGCCTCGAAGGCGAACGTGTCGGGTCCGCTGCGGACCCAGGTGCCAGGCACCGTCGGGCTGAGGGTGGGCGTCGGGCTGTCGGCCGACAGGGTGGTGGTGAAGTGGACGCTCACGGCGGCGTCGAGGGCCACGCTGGTGGCGCCCGGTGCCGGGTCGGTCGACATCACGGCGAGGTGGACCTTGCTGTGGGCGGTCGTGGCGCCGGCCGTGCTGGGCCTGACCCTCGAGACCAGGAGAGCGGTCGACGCTCCGACGAGCAGACACGCGGCGACGATGACGGCCACGATGATCCCGGCGTGCCGGGAGTCGCGCCTGCGGTGTCGAGGTACGTCCGCCATCTGGTCGATCAACTCCTCGGGCAACTCCTCCGGGGGTGATGGTATCAGCGCCCTGTAACGGCACCGGTCAGGGTGGCAGGAAATTCAGGGGAATTTTCCGCACTCAGGAAGGAGGAGAGGAGCAGCGTTACCGGCTCCGGGCGTCGGTCGTGATGGCGTCGCGGGCCCCGTCCTCGATGGCGGCGATCCGCGAGGGGTCGGTGATCTTCCCCCCGCTCGAGCGGTCACCGACGTAGAAGGCGTCGACCACCTCGGAGCCGTTGGTCGTGACCCGGGCCGCCACCACGTCGAGGTCGAGGGCGAACAGGGCGGAGGTGATGCGATAGAGGAGACCCACCGAGTCGGGGCGCGGATCTCGATCACCGTCGACGTCTCGGAGGCGTCGTCGATCACCGTGACCTCCGTGGCGATGGGTCGGGGCGAGGACGGGCGACGCTCGTCGGCATAGGCGTGGGCCTGCTTGGCCAGTCGCTCGTCGAGGGGAAGGGTGCCGCGGAGGGCGGCGTCGATCTCGTCGGCGACGAGCTCCCAGTCCGGCCACCGGTGTCGGGAGGGCTCGACGTCGAACAACTCGACGGCGAAGTCCCCTTCGCCGGTGACATCGGCGGAACGGACGTTCAGACCGTGGAGGGCGAAGACGCCGGCGACGGCGGCCAGGAGGCCGGACCGGTCCTTGGCGACCACCGTGACCGTCGGCCCGTTGGCCGCCACGATCGATCGTCCGAGCTTCTGGACCTGGTCCATGAAGCCGCGGTGGCGGTCGGTGACGAGAGAGGCCCGCACCTGTCTGTCCCCGCCGGCCAGGCGCGGCATCACTTCGGCGGACCAGGTCGGCGACGAGGCCCGCTTTCCACGATCCCCAGGCCGCCGGACCGGTGGCACGGCTGTCGGCCTCGGTGAGGGCGGCGAGGAGCTCGAGCCGGGTGCGGTCCCCGACGGCGCGGACCACGGCGTCGACCGTCGCCGGGTCGTCGAGGTCCCGCCGGGTGGCCAGTTCGGAGAGCAGCAGATGGTTGCGGACGAGGCTGACGAGGACGTCGACGTCGTCGGGGCCGAACCCGAGACGACGGCCCATGTCTCCGACGAGCTCGACTCCGACGTCAGTGTGGTCCCCGGGAAAGCCCTTCCCGATGTCGTGGAGGAGAGCGCCGACGAGGAGCAGGTCGGGCCGGCTCACGCTCCGAGACAGGGATGCCGCTTCCGCTGCCGCCTCGAGGAGGTGGCGGTCCACGGTGAAGCGATGGAAGGCGTTGCGCTGGGGGCGGTTGCGCACGGCCGCCCACTCGGGGATCAGGCGGGTGAGAAGGCCCCGCTGATCGAGGGCTTCGAGGGCGGTGATAGCGGGCGCCCCGGCGGCGAGAACTCGGACGAGGGCGTCCCGGACGTCGTCGGGCCACGGGGTCGGCGGCGGAGGGGAGTGCTCGGCGAGGATGTCGAGGGTGGCACGGGCGATGGGCAGCTGCCTTTCGGCGGCCACCGCCGCGACCCGAAGGGGAAGACCGACGTCGGTATCGACAGCGGCGTCGGGACCGAGGACCACCGTCTGGCCATCGTGAGGAACGTCGCTGTCACCGGCCAGAGCCACCCCCGGCTCGACGCTGCGCGGGTCCACTGCGGGCCGGCCCTGGCCGCTGCCCCGGCGCCCGGGCCGGCGAAGGCGCCGACCGCCGCGCGACGTCGTCCACAGGGCGCGGCGGCGCCAGACGTCGTCGGCCACCCAGGCAACGGTGCGTCCCGCTTCGGAGATGGCGCCCATGAGATCGTCGGCATCGACGTAGTCGAGGGCGGCGGCGACCTGATCCTGTTCCTGGAGCAGAAGGCGGTCAGTGGCCCGGCCCGTGTTCCGGTGCAGCTCGACGTGCGCGGCGGTGAGCACCTGGCGAGGTCCGTCGAGGCTCGAGAGGTCCACCTCGTCGGCCACGGCGGGCACGGCGGGGGCGGCGGCCACGACGACGTGGATGTCCCGCAGACCGCCGTGGGACTCCTTCAGATCGGGTTCGAGGAGAAAGGCGACATCACCCTGGGTGCGATGGCGCTCGTCGACCTGTTCGGCGAGGACGGGGAGCCAGTGCCCGGCTCGCGACCGCCACAGGTCGAGGGCTCGGGCCAACAGAGGCGAGACGACGGAGGCGTCTCCGGCCACCAGGCGGCCGTCGAGCAGGCCGAGCTGGGCCCGGAGGTCCTCGGCGGCAACCTCGAGGACCTCGGCCGGTCGGCGGACCGAGTGGTCGAGGCGCACGCCCTCGTCCCACACCGGGTACCAGACGGCGTCGGCCATGGCACCGACGTCCCGGCGTCGCTCATGGACGAGGACGACGTCGAGGTCGGAGCCGGGGCAGAGCTCACCCCGGCCGTAGCCACCGACCGCCATCAGAGCGAGCCCGTTGAGGTCTCCCCCGGTGGCATGGTCGAGGAGTCCGGCCAGCCAGCCGTCGGTGGCCTGGGACAGGGCATGGCAGAAGGCGTCGCCGTGCAGGTCGGTTCGCTCGAGAAGCTCCTGACGCAACGCGCGGAGAGACACGGGCGACGGTACCACCGGTCTCGCGTACCGGTGGGGGTGGGTCGGGCGTAGCCTTGGGTTGGCGCCGACGACGGATCACCGTCTCGGTCGGCACGGAGGAACTCATGAACGAGGTGGAGAAGAAGAGAGGATCGGGAGTCGGAGTCCTCGACGCCGTGCTCGTCACGGCTGCCGTGGTCGGTGGCGTGCTCGTCGTGCTCTGGGTTCTGAAGGCCGTGGCCGGCGTCATCCTCTTCGCCTTCAAGCTGGCGGTCCTCGTGGTGGTGGTGGCCGTGATCATCCGGATCGTCCACCTCTTCAGCCGCCGCAACCACTGAACGTCCTCGGCGACCGTCGACCGCCGGCGACCTCTGGCCGCGCCCGCTCAGCGCTTGGCCAGCGTCTCGTAAAGCTCTACGTGCTCGGCCACCATGCGCTCGGTCGAGAAGTAGCCCTCCACGGCGGCCCGGCAGTCTTCACGGCGCAATTCGTCGAGTCGCCCGAGCGCCGTGACCATGGCGGCGTCGTCGTCACAGAGAAAGCCGGTCGTGCCGTCGTCGACCACCTCGGGCGCAGCCCCCTCGGGGAAGGCGAGAACGGGCGTCCCGCAGGCCATCGCTTCGAGCATCACCATCCCGAAGGGCTCGTTCCAGCGGATGGGGAACAGGAGGGCGCTGGCGTTGGTCAAGAGCTCGACCTTGCGTTCGTGGGGCACCTCGCCCAGATAGACGGCATCGGGGCCGAGGAGCGGCGCCACCTGACGGTCGTAGTAGGAGCGCTCCCAGGGTTCGCGCATCTTGGCGGCCAGGAGCACCCGGAAGCCAGCGGCTCTGGCCACCTCGATGGCGCGGTGGGCTCCCTTATCAGCCGACATGCGCCCGAGGAAGACGACGTAGTTACCGTCGGCGTCGCCGCCGCCGTCGCCCATAGGAAACGCCGAGGCGTCCAGACCGTGATGGATGACCCTGGTGATGGGGACGTCGGGCGCGGCGCGCTGCTGTGCATGGGAGATGGCGATGATGGGGACGCGTGGGCCCAACGCCGAATAGAGGTCTGTGAGCTCGTCATTGAACGGCCCGTGGATGGTGGTGACCACCGGCAGGTCCGGGAAGCGCTCGGAGTAGAAGGGTCCCATCACGGTGTGGTCGTGGACGACATCGTGGTCGCCGACAGCGGCGTAGGCGTGGATCACGTGGCGCAACTCCGGAACGGCCATGCCGATGCGCATTCCTTCGGCGTGCTCGAGGGTCCATCGCTTCGGCACAGGACAGGTGGAGTCGCCGGTGGCGAAGAGGGTGACGTCATGACCGGCGGCGAGCAGTCCTCGCGCCATCTGGTCGACGACCAATTCGATCCCCCCGTAGAGCGGGGGTGGGATCGGTGTCCAGGGAGGGGCGATGAGGGCGATCCGCATAGCCTGATTCAACCACTCGCGGAACCCTGGCCCGTGCGTCTCGGTGCCCGGGATGCCGATCTAGGCCATCGGCGATCTGCCCCGGACGGCGCGGCCCACGGCGGGAAGGGGAGCGGGATTCGCTAGGCTCGACCCTCTGCGGCGGCGTGGCCGAGTGGTTTAGGCAGGGGCCTGCAAAGCCCCGTACGGCGGTTCGATTCCGCCCGCCGCCTCCCCTGAGCAGTTCTGGCGGTGCCCCCGCGAGGGGCTCCGTCAGGTCGGATCGACCTTGGCGTAGTCCCATAGGAGAAAGGCGTCCTCGTCGGCGCCCAGCAGCAGTTTGCCCGGGTGCTGCTTGTCGATGTGCCCGATGAGGCCGTTGTAGATCGAGTACCCGACGAGCTCTTGCAGGCGGCGGGGGAAGCGTCTCACGGTCTCCGTGGGGATACCGAGCTGTTGGTTCTCCTGCTGGCGGAGATACCCGGCGCAGTAATTCATCGCTACCCCGACCCGCCGTCGGTCGGTTCGGTTGGCTCCACCGCCGTGCCACAGGCTGCCCACCCAGACGAGCACACTGCCTTTCGGCATCTCGGCCGGGACGGAGTCGTAGTGCTCCAGGGGATCGGGGGAGTGGTCCGCTGTGTGCGTCCCCGGGCACAAGCGGGTGGCTCCGTTTTCCTCGGTGAAGTCGGTGATGGCCCACATGGTGTTGCAGATGAAGGGTGGATGGGGTTTCGGGAGAGGGATGACCTGATCATCGGCGTGGATGAGTTGGGCCGACTCGTCGGCTCCGATGGCGATGGAGGAGAGCGACGAGATGAGGAGTCCCGGATCGAGGACCTTCTCGACGATGGGGAGGACGTTGGGATGGATGGGGATCCGCGCGTAGAGCGGGCCGTGGACCAGGAGGTTGTAGATCCGTGTCGTCCGGAGGCCTTCGAAGAGATTGTCGGCGGGCACGATGCCAAGAGCCCGCTCGAGGCGAAGAAGATCCTCGTTCAGCTCGTCGATCAGATCGGGCGCGATGGCGTTCTCCACGACCGTCCAGCCGTCGGTCCGCACGCGCTCGGCGTGGGCCTCGAGGGAGGCTTCGTCGAGGTCCGGGCGTCAGAGGCGGCACTGACTGAGTCAGACGTGTCCATTTCGGTCCTCCCGGGTCGGTCCCTGCGGTCGGGCTCAATCGTGCCACGACCAGGGCGAACGGGGAAGAGGACCCATTGGCAGGGTCCCGTCGATCAGTCGTCGCCGGACAGGGCCGGTGATACGGTGAATGCGGGTAGGGGGCCGTTGGCGCAGTTGGTAGCGCACTTGCATGACGCGCAAGGGGTCACAGGTTCGAGTCCTGTACGGCCCACCAAAAAGTCCAGGTGAGAGCGGCGCAACGCTCTCACCTTTTGTTCTTCAGCCGACCTTGTCAACCATTTGTCAACGGAGGGTCTTCGTTGCTTATCGGAGAGCCGGGGGACGACCTGACCGCCGCCCGCCGCCACCGCCTCGCCCGCGTGATCGCTGACGACCTCAAGACCCAGACCTACGCGCAAGCCATGGTGGCTGACATCGAGGACGTGGACGAGTGGCGGGCGGCGGCCCGCATGGCGGGCCGGCTCGTCGGGTGGAGGGTGCGGACCACCGTCCTGTACGGAGCCGTCTACGTGCGGGCCATCGACCGACCCACACCGGAGTGGGTGCGTGAGCGGAGCCAGCGGCAGCTGGCCGACCGCACCCGCCGACTTCTCGGACGGCACGACACAAAGGGGGAGTGATCGTGGACGTGGGCCGTGAGCTTTTCGAGATGCAGCTCTACGCGTTAGCCGAGCGGTTCTCCATCCGCGGATGGGAAGGCGTGTTCGTCACCACGCCCGAGGAGACGGCCGCACAGCAGGTCTTCCAGGGCCAGACCCCCAACCCGCGGTGGGAGGTCTGGATGCAGAAGGAGGGCCATCACAGCCTCGACGCCCGCCACCCTTCCCGGAAGGGTGTCCCGCTGCGGGCGGCCCTCTGGTTCGACCAGAACGGGGCGGACAACGCCACGGCGGAGTCGATGGCGTACCGACTAGCGATCACCGTCGCAGCGCGGGAAGCGCATGAGACGTTGGAATGGGCCCGCTATGACGGTCACCTCCTGGTCGACCCTCACATCGCTGAAGAGGTCGATCCCGCTTCGGAGGCTATTGCGGAGTATCTGAGACTCGGCGGCTAGTCGCCCATCGCCCAGACCAGCCTTGTGATGGTGGCTGAGTCGTACGACCACGAAGTCCACCGACCGCCCCGACCGTCGAAGCGGCGCACGCCGCACGGTTGCACTTCGTAGATGTACTTCGCGCCGTTGGTGAACGGGGCACTGTCCCGGAGCGTCGTCGGGTCGCCGTCGCCCTCAAAGACGTAGGTTCGCGACGCGTCGTAGTCCTGGACCACCCCGACCCACGGACTGTCGGGGTTCCCCGTCAGCACGAACCCGACGGGGTGTTGCGACTTGGAACAGTGGTAGAAGGGCACAGCAGGCCAGTTAGTCGCCAAGTCCCAGCTTGGCGCTTCTGTTGGCGATGGCCGTGGCCCCCATGTTGGCCGTGGCGTGCACGTAAGTGCTCATAGTGAAGCCGCCGTCTCGGTGCCCCGCGATTTCTGCGACCACCTTCAAAGGCACGCCGTCGTTGACCATCCCGGTGAGGGCGGAGTGGCGAGTGTCATGCAGCCGGATGCGCGGCAGGGTTATGCCGTCCCTGTTCGCCTGCGCGATGAGCTTATCGAACCGAGCCGAAAAGTGGTCGGGGTGAAAGGGCAGTCCGTCCGGTCGGACGAAGACGTACCCGGTATCTGTCCACACTGGTCGGTTCGCCATCTTCTCTTCACGCTGACGAGTCCGGTGTGCCCGCAGGGCCACGACGAGTCCAGGGTCCAAGTCGAGGTGACGCTCGCCCGCGTCGGTCTTCGCCGTTGAGGAGATGGCCTTGTTGTCGCCGCCCACCACCCGCGTGTGGACGATGCGAAGTTGGGGCTTCGCGGTGGTGTCCTCGATGTCAAGGTCCGACCAGCGCAAGCCCGCCACTTCCCCCCGCCTCATCGCCAAGCCGAGGAAGAGTTGCCACGCGGCGCGCAGGTCGTCGGTCTTCACGTGCGTCACGTACCTCACGAAGTTCTCGGACTCCTCGTCAGTCCACCATTTCATTTCCCGTCGGTTGACCTTCGGCAACTTGAGGGTGGCGGCGGGGTTGCGCGCGAGGTAGCCATTTTTGACGGCGTGGGCGAGGGCCATCTTGAGAACGACCTGAGCGCGCCGGACGCTACGTTCACCGAGTCCGCGCCGTAGGCCGTTCTTTTGCAGCCGTCCCCCTTGAGCCTTGAGCGTGTTGGTCAGCCCCTCCACGTCCTTGGCCGTGATGGCCGAAAGCTGAAGGCCACCGATGTGGGGGACGATCCACTTGAGAGCCACGACCTCGTACTGCGCCATGGTGGTGGAGCGGTGGTTCTCACTTCGCTTCGACGGCAACCACTCCTCGGTGAGGTAGTTCCCCAGCGTCATGCGCTGCGGTGCCACGAAGGTGCCGTCCTTCACCTTGGGCAGCACCGAGGTCAGATGGTCCTGGGCATCCTTCTTGGTGCGGAAGCCGCCCTTGCTGTGTTGTTTGCGGTCGCCCGTGCTTGCCGTGGTCGTCGACCAATAGCAAGTCCACGTCGACCCGCGCTTTCGAGTGCTGCCCTTCATCGTCCGCCCCTTCGTGTCTTGGTTGTCGACTTCTCGATCTCGTCCACGTACCCTTCCAGTTTCGCCTTCTCGACCCAGTGGTTCACGGTCCCGCGAGGTGTGTCGAAAGCCTCTGCAACGGCGAGCACACCTCTTCCCTTCGCGCCACCGGCAGCGTGGTAGATGCGAGCGACTTCTTTGAGATGGTCCGAGGTGAGTCGCCACCGTGCTTGTGGACGGCTCCGTCGGTACTTCTCCCGGAAGGCGCGGAAGTCCTCGGCTGACTTGAAGAGTTGCAGCCGACCGGGCTTGTCCTCCCTCATCACGGCATAGGCGACGGCGTCGTCAAGGAACGCGTTGACCCTCAAGTCTCTGAAGTCGGTCCCGCTCACGTCCTGCTCCCACTGGCCCCTCACGGTGACCTGCTTGCAGTGCGGCCGTCCTTGTTGGTCCACGATGACATCCATGCTCACCACGGGGGCCTTGCCGTCGTCCCAGGTGACCGAGAAGGTCCGAGGGAGCAGGAAGCCCGGAAGGTGGACCACATAGGCGGTACCGGCGTCCATTGTCCTCGCCGCTCGTCGCAAGTCTGGGGCGGCCACGACCGAGACGGTAGTGGGGCGGTAGGAGACTGTCAATCATCCTACCGCTAGCGCAGAGCAAGCGGTAGGAGAAATGCGGTAGGGCGGCGTCAAACCCCCATACGGTCTCCGTCATGCCCACGACTCCCCGCGCCACCGCCGACCTCCTCACCGTCGCCCGAGAGGCCGCCGAATCCGGCCTACTGCGGGCGATGCGGCTGGACCGCAAGCTGACCCAGGAGGAGAGCGGCGCTGTCGTGGGGGTAAGCGGACCGGCCTGGGCGCGCTGGGAGCACGGTGACCGGGTGCCCCGAGGTGAGCCGGCCGTCCGGCTCGGTCGCTGGGTGCGGTCCTACCAGGAGGCCAGGACGAAGTGACCCGCGTTGTCGTCCGGCTGGCGTCCGGCGACGTGATGCCCCCCGCCCTCACCGCCGACGAGTACGCCGAGCTTCTGCGGGTCAGCACGTGGCAGGTGCGGAAGACCGAGCACGATGGCACCGGGGTCGTCCCTGCCATCTGGGTCGGGCATCGCTGCGTGTGGCCGACGGTGCCGACGCTCACGGCGCTCGGCATCACCGGCTTCACCGTCGAGACGGTGGGGGAGCCGTGATCGCCCCGGTGTGGGTCGCGGACGAGTCCGAGCGGGACCTGACCGGCGCGGCGGTGTCGTCGGCGGCTGGTGCGCGACTGGTGGCCGACGCCATCGACCTCAGCACCGTCTACGACCCCCGGCTGCGCAGGGTCATCGCCGCGGCGATAGCGCTTCACCCTGACACCCCCGTCGACCTGACCGGGTGCGACGAGGGGGCGCTCCTCGGACGACACCTGATCGCAGACGGGTGCGCTATCGAGGGCGAGCTGCTGCGCCGGGTCGTCGGCATCGCCGTCGCCACCGACGAGTCACCGCTTCGTCTAGCCGAGATGGTGGTGCGGATGCCGTCGTGGCCGACACCGGCCGCCGTTGGGCGTTGGTCCGACGATGTGCGCCACGCAGCTGACCGGAGAGCCGCCCTGGTGGCCGTGTGCGACGCCGAGCGGGCTCTACTGGACGGCCGGCCCATCGCTGACGCCGTCGAGCTTGTGACGAGGTTGGCATCGTGACCGACGAGCTCGAGCCGACCCTGTTTCGGCGCTGGACCATGGGGGAGTTGATGGCCGAGCCGGACGACTTCACATGGCTCGCCCGTGGCCTGCTCGCCGCACCCACCTACGGCCAGGTGGCGGGGGAGATGAAGACCTTGAAATCGCATCTGGCGGGGTTCATCGCCGTCGGGCTGGCCGCCGGCGTTCCCATCTTCGGCCGGTTCACCCCACCGAAGGCCGTGCCGGTGCTGACCTACGTCGGAGAGGGCGGCCGAGCACCGTGGACCCGACGCACCCGACGCATTGCCCGCGCCATGGGAGTCGATCCCGCTGACCTCGACATGGTGGCCAGCTTCGACACCGCCCCCATCGGGTCCCTGGTGTTCCGGGAGTCGTTGCAGCGGGACCTGGCCGACATCAAACCTGGCCTTGTCCTGCTCGACCCCCTCTACACCTTCCACGGCACGGCCACCCGGGCATCTGACCTCCACCAGGAAGGGGCGTTGCTCAACCAGCTGTCGGGGCCGTGCATGGCGGCGGATGCCAGCCTCCTCGTGGTCAACCACATGAATCAGACCGGGTCGGGTATGTCGCTGAAGCGCATCACCATGGCCGGCTCGGGCGAATGGGCGGACACGTGGCTACTGGTCGCCCACCGACAAGACCCCGATGTCGCCGGTGGGCGTTTCTGGCTCACCCTCGAGGTCGGCTCCCGGCAATGGGGCGGTCGCACCTGGGACCTCGACCTTGATGTGGGTCGGTTCGATGAGGACACCGGCACCCACGTCGGAGACATCACCTGGGACCTTCGTACGGCGTCAGGAGTTGCCAGCACCGACAGACGCACCGAGGCAACCGCACGGTCCCGTCTGGCCATCCTGGACGCCCTGGCGGACCAACCATGGACACACACAAAGACGGCGCTCAAAGTCATCGTCGGCGGTAGTCGTGAAGCATTTACGCAGGCCCTCGACGACCTCATCGCTGACGACATCGTGCGTCACAACCTCGTCTGTCGGTCCGAGGCGGGCATCGAAAAGAAGCGCCCACTGTGGGGTC
The DNA here is from genome assembly GCA_963848355.1 of uncultured Acidimicrobiaceae bacterium. Classification (GTDB taxonomy): domain Bacteria; phylum Actinomycetota; class Acidimicrobiia; order Acidimicrobiales; family UBA8190; genus CAWKDG01. The sequence continues at coordinate 70,891 of CAWKDG010000006.1, read as the reverse complement.
TGACGACAACACGGGCGGACAACAACCGCCCTGGTTGCGACGTGGAGGACTCATAATGCGCCGCACGCTGGGGAAACAACTAGGGCGGTCGACCGCCCGTGTTGTCCGGCCAGGTTGTTTCGCCGCCGCCCCGACAACCAAGGCGGGCGGGGCGGAACCTTATAGCCCGCCTTCCTTGGTTGGTTGGGGGCGTAGTGACCCGATCAACCACTTGTCGCTGCGGTCAGTGCGGCCGTCTGCGTCCCTGGTCAGCGCGTCGTGTCAACGCGATGTCACCACAAACGACGCGCTTTGGCTACCCACGCTGACGCACCGACCATCGAGCCAACGTGAGGACGGCCCATACCGGCACCAGGACGAAGACCACCAGCGCCACAGTGAACCCGCCACCGAGGAACGCCAGGGCACCGACGATGGTCAGGGCCAGCCATGGGTTCCGGGTCACGTCGTCCAGGCTACGACGGTCGTCGCTCTGAGTCCCATTGAGTCGGGGTGCTCCATGGGTCGTACGGGGGTCAGTCCATTCACGCGGCGGAGAGAGCGGTTGCTTGTCCCCCCGTCCCCCGATGAACGCTTCGTTTTCCGTCGGGGATGTAGCTACAGGTATCCCCGAAACGACGGGTCGACTGGAGTGACTCTGGTCCTCATGGTCACTGACACGACGACGACACGACCGGAACCGCACCCAGCCAAGGCCGTGCTGGCCATGCGACGGGAGCCGATCACCGTCCTGGCCGCCGCCGTCCACGTGAACCCAAACACGTTGGGCAGGATCTTGAACGGCCACGTCTCCCCATGGCCCCAGCTGCGCCGTCGTGTAGCCGAGCACCTCCAGATGGACGAGTCGGAGTTGTGGAGGGACAGCGGTGCGGCATGACCCCGTCCACCTCGACGTGCTCGCCCTGGACGTGGCCACGCTGGCGCACCAGGTCGAGCTGATGTCGTTCCTTCACGACTTGGCCGGTGCCATCCGCGTCGCCCACCCCATGAGCGACGAGCAGGTCAACTACATCACCGCCACCGCCGTGGCCCGGTGGGCGGAAGGTTTCGGCCACGTCGCCCCCGAAACTCGCGTGGCCGCACGACACGCCGTGGCCGACGCCTTCGTCCGCACCGGTCAGCCGGCCAAGGCGGCCGCCTATCGAATGCCACCCGTCGTCCCGGTGGCCCAAGTTCTGGCCCAGGACGGGCGGAGGTCACACCACGTGCTGGCCGCTCCGCCGCCACCGTCCGTCCTGGCCAGCGTCAGCACCCCCGAAACGAGGAAAAAATGAGCACCACCACCAAGGCACACGCCGACGCCGCCGAAGCATCGCTTCAAGGTGCGCGGTTGGCCCGCCAGTCCGGCGATCATCTGGCCGCCCACCAGCTGGCCACGGCCGCCAGAACCAACGCCAAGGCCTGCCGGGACAACGCCACTCTTATGTCGTCGTCGGATGCCAACGACACGGCCCGCGCCGAGACGGCCGCTGATCTGGCTGAGTCCTACTTGAGCAGCGGCGGCCGGATGGGCGAGACGCCGTGGCGTCGTCCGGGGAGCGGGTCGACATCGGTAGCGATGGCCCGTGGCCGCTTGGAGCAGATCCACGCCGCCGCATCTCGTCGTGGAGCGTCGTCCGCCACCGCTGGCCGCCGTCACGCCGCCGTGCCGGTGGCAGGGACCCGGACCCCGGTCGGTGGACGACACGCCGCCCCGGCCACGTCCGGCACTCGCTCGCGACTTTTTGAATCTCGGTGGTCGTGAAAATGCCGACGCTGAGCCAGACCATCGCCACACTGGACCGTCGGTGCCACGAAGGCGAGGTCCGGAAGTGGATCAGCGGTGATGACGCCGACACGCTCCACGAGCGCCTCCTCGACGGTCGGGCACGGGCCACCGTCGCCGCCAGTCGGGCCCGGGGCTACCGCCTCGTGGCCGAGCAGCGCCGCCAGATCGAAGAGGACCGACGCCGATGCCGCTGACCAACGAAGCCCCGTCGTCGGTCCACATCTCTGGCGGTCAGCGCGAGCGTGACCCGCTCCCGGAAGACCACCCCGACAACCACCAGACGGTCGGGCGGTCATTCCTCATCAACGCCACCGACCTCCTCCCGGTGCTCGACGCCGTCAACGCCGAGACGGCCACCGTCACCGCCCCGGCCGGGTTTCGCCGCTTACACCTCGGTGTCGTCCAGGAGATAACCAACGACCTCAAGCTAAAAAGGTTGGGTTATGCCGGGACCGACGCCGTGCGGTTGGCCTACCTGGCCGACGGTCGTTTCCTCGCCGCCGAGCAGGCCCTCGACACGGCATGGCTCAGTGTCGGCCGTGAAGTCGACCGAGGCCGTTGCATTTTCGTTGACCTCGTCCCGGAGTCCACCGGTGGGCTCCGTTTTGACCGGGGTGGCTACTCCAACAAAGCCAGCGCCGAAGACGCACACCGGATGTCGCTGGACGACGCCACCGAGGTGTGTCACTGGTACGCCCACGACGACGGCCGGGTGTGGCGGGCCGGATCACCGCCGCCGGCGGCCATCCCCCACCCCGACGACGGGGCGCAGGCGTTGAGCGCCCACGCGAAGCGGGCCATCATGCGGTGCGTCCGGGAACGCCTCGAGTCGTTGCCGTCGTCGTTGTGGGAGTCGAGCCCGCTTATCTTCGACCCCGACGGCCGGTGTCATGGATCGAACTACCCCCTGACACCGAACTACGTCGAGCGGCCCCGAGACCACTACCTACGGGTCCGGCCCGTGTCCGATGACCCGGAGTATCTCTCGCTACTGGAGCACCAGCTGGACGCCGTGCGGGTGCGGGTGTCCGGCGAAGTAGTGGTGGTGTGACGTGCCACGACGGGGACGGCGGACCGTCATCCTCAACCCGAGGCGGGGTGACCGCCTGCGTGACTTCGGGTTGACCGAGCGGGACATCGACGACCTGCGAGCGTTGCCGGTCCCGATGGCCCTCGCCCGTATCGAGGCCGACCTCCTCGACGCCCTGAGTTACGCCGAGCGCCGTCGCTCATTTCTGGAGACGGAGTTGGCCGCCGAATACGACGCCGCCGACCTCGTTGACACTGTGAACGAGGACGACGACGACGCCGACGACCCGGTGGCGTGTGATGCCTGACGGCGGCCTGCTCGACCTCGACCGTCCCCGTCGGCAGATCGACGACCCCCTGGCCGAGCTGTTGCAGGTGGCGGCCGACGCCCTCGAGCTCGTCGATGCGTTGCGGTCGGTCGTGGGCGAGCTCCGGTCGGTGGCCACCGATGCAACGAGCGCCTATGGCAGTCACGTCGCCCCCCAGATCACCGCCTACGTGGCCGCCCTGCGCACGGCGGAAAAGACGCTCACCAACATCGCACGGCTTGGCATCGCTGACCGGGTCGTGAAGCTCGATGAGGAGCGAGTGCGCATTTTGGTGGCCGTGATCGAGGGTTCGTTGTATGCCCTCGGTGTGAACCCGCACACCGAAGAGGTGCGCGACACCATCGCCCGTCAGATCAAACTGCAGGCGGGGTTGGCATCGTCGTGACCACATGGAAGGCACACAGCGCCCGAGCCCGAAGGACGCGCAACGCCGAGCGCCGTGGCCACCAGGACGGACTAAGCGCCGCCGTGCCGGCGTTGGCCCGTTGTCCTGGGTGCGGGCACTTGGAAGTCGTAGACCCCGACGAGACGGTGTCGTCGGTGTTGGCCGCTCACGTCCGCGACTGCAACGGGAGGGTTGACCATGCCCGCTGACCTGACCATCGCTCAAGCCGCCGAAGCCTGCAACATCACCAGGTCCACCATCACGAGCAAAAGAAGAGCGGGTGCCTTCCCCGGCGCTCACCAACTCAGCGACCGGACCTGGCGCATACCCTTGACTGACCTCGTCGACTGCGGACTGGCCGCCCGACCGCGCCCAAAACCACCTGGCGCTGCCCGTCATGCCAAAACCTGTGGTCCGTCGTGCCCCCCCAGGTGGAGGCCGACACGGTCAACCGCCACCATGCCGCTTCACCGGGATGCCGTCACGCCCTCGGCAACCACGGCCCACTGTCATGGGCGGCGACGTGAGCGCCGATGTGGTGGAGATCGAGCGCCGCACGGTCGGGTCGGCCACGGCGTTGCGGTGTCCTGCGTGCCGTCGGCTGATCCTCACGTCCCCGGGCCCGCTCGAGTGGCAGGCCCTCAACGCCCACATGGCCGCCACCCCCGACTGCCAGACCCAGATGGCCGACGAAAGGTGAAGCCGTGAAACGAGCTGACGTGGTGGTGCATGACCCCGACCCCCGACAAGGGACCGCATCACCTGGTGGTCGGTCCGCGGTTCTACACGTGGGACGGCCACGAAACGGCTGTTGCTGGAGTGGCAGACGTGCCATTGTTGGTCGACCGGCCGATGATCTGGCAACGTAGCATCCGTGTCGCAGCGCTTTTTGTACAGAGTTGGGGGTGCGGTGGCGCGCCTTCTTGGTCTCGGGGCTCTTCTCGCGTCGACCCTTATGGTCTCCACCGACGCTTTTGCATCGACGGCGCAGTCGGGATCGAATGCCCAGCAATCGGGAGTGCGCCATGACTTTCGATGTGTAGCTCCTCAACTCCCGGTAAATCGGAGCAACCCTGGGGGTCCTCCGACGCCCGCCGTCCGTGTCCATCTGGTCGATTCTTTGGACGGGACGATTGCAACCCTCGACGCGGTTACCACGGGGGGCGGAGGAGTTCTCCTCGATGACGCCACATTGCAGATCGAAGCGGACGGGAGCATCGAGTTCTCCGGTGACCTCAACAACGGCGAGATCGTTCACATCTTTGGCGGACGCTCGCTTGCATCGACTTTGACGACCCACCCAACCTTGTGCATCGCGCGCTTCAGCCCCTCATCCCCGCCGGTGGTCCTGCTCTATCGCTACAGCTTTCGACTTGGACTCTGGGGCATCGAGACCTTTGCTCCGCTGACATCCGGTAGCCCTACCAAAGCCAAGATGGTCGACACCCCATTGAGCTTTCAACTGATCACGGAGAAGGGTATGCCCGTTATTGAGGCGACTAACTCCGTTTGGGACGTGGCCGGTCTGGGCGTGACCGCCATGCCCATCGGGCTGCTGACAGTGACCGACGGACGGTTTGTCAACGTAACCACCCGCCACCCCGCCGTCGTCGCCAAGGACGCGGCCAGACAATGGACGACTTACGCGGCGTCGTTACGCCCAGGGCGAGTCCACGCCCTCACCTCGCTGGCCGCCTGGGCGGGCGATGAATGTGAGCTTGGGCACCGCGCCCTGGTGAGGGCCACGCTGACCCGGAGGGAGGCCGACGGGCAGTTGTCGAGTCCGTTCGCTCCCGAGAAGCAGGGCCTCGTCCATGGGCTCCTAGATGCGTGCCGCCCGGCGAAGCTGGCGCAGTGGCCGTCGGCTCGGCCGTCCTCGAGCTAACGGGGGGGGATGGGTGACGCAACGCAACCCCATGCGGCGGCTGGCCCTCAACGAAACCGGCACCAACGTCACCCCACCGCCCGCCGTCGACGCCGTGTGGGCGTTGGTCGAGCTGTTCACCCGTCGGGCGGTGCGCGACCGGGCCAGGGCCGTGAAGGCACCTGAGCAGGCCAGCTTGTGGCTCGGAAGTGCGAAGGCGTGGGAGGAGGCTGCCCACCACCTGTCCGGGTTGTCGTCGCTCATGGGGTCACCAGCGGTCGGCGGGCGGTAGTTGCGTCGTCAGACGGGGTCGTCGTCCAGCCAGTGCGGTGGCGTCGCTGGGGTGCCCAGGACGAGATCGTCCAACGCCACCTCCCGGGCGTCGGAGATAGGCGTCTGCTCCCACGCCTCCGCCGACATCAGGGTCAACGCCGTGGCCTCGTCGTACTGCGTGCCCTGGTGGAAGTAGAACACGGTGCCGGACCTGGGTCCTCCGACCAACCTCACCCGGTCGGGGGGGTCGTCATGTTCGTTCAGGAACGGGATGAACTCAACCTCACCTTGCTCGGTGACCCGCAGAGTGGCTGGCCTGCCCTCTTCGTTGAGGTAGGTGTCGGTCGTATCCTCGACGCTCGCGTGTCCGAGACGACTGCTCACGTCGTCGGAAGACGGGTCGATGCGGTGTGTTGGTCTGTTAGTCATGACGACGGCTTAGCTTCGTCTATTCCGGTGACACAAGGGGGGGTGACGAGTACGCGTGTCCTTATTGGTGCCAACCAGGTGGAATGGCTTACTCGGGGAGTGGAGAGTACCAACCGGTAACAACGGTGAGGCCCAGCGGCGTGTCAACGTCGTGTCAACGAACCTCTACCGCGTCGCCCTCGCGAGGCCTCACCAGACCTCACGGGACGGGGACCGGCACCACCCCTCACCTGCTCAGACCTCACCACCCTCGCGAGGCCTCACGAGCACTACTGAAATGACGCGCAAGGGGTCACAGGTTCGAGTCCTGTACGGCCCACCAAATTCGACCTGGGAAACGGGCTCGTGACGGTTCGCGGAGGCGGTCGAATTCACCCTTAGGGAGCCATTCGACCGGCGATGCTTCCGTCGGCTGTGAGTCGACCTAATGGGGGTCGACCTCCTCACTTCATGACTGAGTGAGGCTGGTTGCCGAGCCGCCATCAGGTGAGCACTGCTTTGGCCAGGGCCTTGAGCCCTACCTCTAGATCGTGCCCCTGGTGGTTGGTGAGGTTCCCGTGACGGCTGGTGGGATGTCGTGCCTCGAGCACTGTCCATTAGGAAGCTGCTGGGGTCCTCGGGCTCGTGTTGATGCCGGTCGGACGAGGAGAGGGACCCAGATGATCTTCGTAGGGGTGGACTGGGCCGAGGCCCACCACGACGTGTACGTGGAGGACGAGGACGGCAAACGCCTCGGTGGCGGCCGTCTTCCCGAAGGAGTGGAGGGCATCGCCCGGTTCCATGACCTGGTCGGTGACCACGTCGAGGAACCCGGTGAGGTGGTCATCGGGATCGAGACCGACCGGGGCCTGTTCGTGACGGCGCTGGTGGCCGCCGGCTACGAGGTGTTCGCCGTCAACCCGATGTCGACGTCGCGTTACCGGGACCGACACTCGACTTCGGGGGCCAAGTCCGATCCTGGGGACGCCAAAGTGCTGGCCGACATGGTCCGCACCGACCGCCACAACCACCGACCCGTGGCCGCCGACTCCGAGACGGTGCAGGTGGTGAAGGTGCTGGCCCGGGCCCATCAGACGATGGTGTGGTCGAGGAAGCGCCAGACGAACCTGCTGCGCTCGACGCTGCGGGAGTTCTATCCGGCCGCTCTGGTCGCCTTTGACGACCTGGCCAGCGGCGATGCGCTCGAAGTGCTTCGCCTAGCGCCGACCCCCGAGCTGGGCCGGACCATGTCACAGTCGAAGATCGCCGCCGCCTTGCGCCGAGGCGGCCGTCAGCGCCGGATCGACGACAGGGCGGCCGAGATCCAAGAGGCTCTGCGGGCTGAGCAGCTCGCCGCACCGGCGGCGGTGTCGAGCGCCATGGGGGCGTCGGTGACCGCCAGTGTGGCCGTGATCGCCACCATGGTGGCCCAGATCGCCACCCTGGCCGGGGAGCTCGAAGCGGGTTTTGAACAGCACCCGGATGCCGAGGTGGTCCGATCCCTGCCAGGACTGGGGACCATCCTCGGCGCCCGGGTGCTGGGCGAGTTCGGTGATGAGCCGAACCGCTATGGCACCCCCAAGTCTCGCAAGAACTGCGCCGGCACGTCACCTATCACCCGGGCGTCGGGGACCAAGCGGGTGGTGCTGGCCCGCTTCGCCCGGAATCACCGTCTGGGTGATGCCATCTACCTGTGGGCCTTCGCTGCCCTCACCGCCTCACCTGGCGCCCGGGCCCTATACGACACCCGACGAGCGGCAGGTGACACCCATCACGCCGCTCTCCGGGCCCTCGGGAACCGACTGGTCGGCATCCTCCACGGCTGCCTCGAGAGCCACACGGGCTACGACGAGACCATCGCCTGGGCCCACCGGACGGCTCCCCTTGCCGAAGTTGCTTGACAGTTGGAACCGTGGGATATCTAGAGGATGTCAGACCGTTGGCGTTCAGTATTCCGAGCGCCCAGTGAACGAGCGCACGCGATCGCCGAATGTCGGTCACTGGAACGGTCGCCTGTTTGCCCGAGACGACCGTCAGGACCGCCTCATCTCGACGGGGCTTAACTTCCCTCCGGCTGAACCTGAACTGTTGTAGTAGGCGAGAATGAGTGGCCGTTGAATGTCCAAAGGGTGGTTGCACGACCACTAGGACAACAAACGGCGTCCTGTCGGCCCGAGAACAACTCCTTGGTTGTGATGGACCCCTTCGAGATGGTGATGCCCCCAGCCAATCCGTCGAAGTAGGGAGCATGGGATCCGTCCTCCGATTGTTGCTGCGGAGTGAGGGTCGAGAGGGCGGTCAGCTGTCCTGAGACCCATGAATAAATAACCAGCGAGTTCTCGATCTGACCATCGGCGGTGCCACCCGTGTTGGAGCACCACACAAGGAGGGCAGCGATATTTTCGCCAGGTCCAAGTGATCCGTAAAATGTTTTGTATTCCTGAATGAGGTCGTCGGGAGTTCCGAATTGGTGCCCAGCAGGAGCCGGAATCGTCGCCGAGCCGATTGTTCCGCTGGTCGCGGTCATCGTCAATGGGGTCAGCTTCACTACTTGCGATAAGCCGGGGCACACTGCCGCCGGAACGGTCACGCTTGGCCAAGATACCGATCGAAGCGATTGCGTAGTCGTTGTTGTTGACGGCTGGGTCGAAGTCGTCGTTGTCGTCCGAGAGCTGGCCGTCCCTGTTGGGGCTGGACTACAAGATGCAACCACGGTAGCCAATAGGAGTATCGAGGTTCCTTGCAATGACAGTCGGAGGGTCACCGACACAAATCCTCTCATCTAGAACTGCCCTACGGAATTCGTTATCGGACGTCTAGGACGGTACCAGGCCGACCACTATTGCCGAGAGCAGTCGGTTCCGCTGGAGGATCGTGGGTCCGAGATCGCCCGGTGTCGCCGCTGGCTCGATAGACGCCGGGGAGCCAAGTAGGGAGCCATTCGGGGATTGGCCCGGGCTACCGTGGGCTGACACGCATTGACACCGCTAGGACTCCTGACCTGCCACGGAGTGTCATCCACTTACGTCGAGTGACGTTCGGACGTCCCATGACGCGGAAGGGGTCACAGGTTCGAGTCCTGTACGGCCCACCGAATTTGACCTGGGAAAACAAGCTCGTGACAACCCGCACGAGCCGGTCGAATCGGCCCTTGGGAGCCAAGTAGGGAGCCATTCGGTGCGGCGCCGCGATCGGTCTTCGGAAGCTGACCCTGGTGCACTACGCGGACCCAAGAGTGCCGAACGACGTCAAGACGAGAAACCTTTCGCACCCTTTCTCCACCCAGTTGCATCTTGGTTATCTCCGAGCGGCCATTCAGCGGCAAGTGGATCGAAGAAGTCTCCGACCTTCGTTGTTTCATCGGCCGTCTCAGTCTTGACCGTTTCAGCCAAGGCGACAAGCGCTAGCTCCATCTCAGCACCTAACTCGAGGAGCTGAGCGCACGCGATGTAAAGCGTCCGCTGATCTTGCCAAACGGGCCGACTGCTCCACATCGTCTTCCGCTCCTCGTCGTCCACGATTGCGTGGGATGTCCAGACAGCCTTTGAGCCAAAGTGGGTCAGCTCGGACAGCTCCTCATATAGTTCCTTGAACTGCGTCGAGTAGTGTCTATCCATGTAACTAACGAGGGCCTGAATGCTTTTGCGCTTCGGCTCACCGGCCTTCCACTCTTTCTCGGGCCGCAATAGCGCTTGGACATATGAGGGTTTGTCGGCGACATATCTAGCGACGGCGATCGTTTCAGCAAGCTGACGCATGAGCACGAAGACGGCAGGATGGTTGGACGATCGAATCTCGCGTACGACACCTTCGTACAGGCCCCTTGCTCTCGTTATTGCGCTTTGACAGAACGCGAAGAGCATGGTCATTCCAGGCATGGATTCGACGGCCGCAGTCAGTACTGGCTTCACCACGTCATCGAAGCCTCGATGTCGCTCGATCACCTCCATGGCTTGTTGTGACGAGGAAAACTGGTCCAGGTTAAGGAGGACAGGGTCAGAGTCCGCTGACATGAGGTTGATTCCGACAGCTTCAGTCGAACTTGAGATAGCTGCATGGGAGCTTCGCACCGTTCCTAGATGGTTCAAAGCTCCCTGGGATGACGGGATCGGTCCTCGGGTCTGCCCCCAAATCGGTTGACTCGTTGCGTATCAACGTTTAGGCGACGCTGTAGATGGTCTCATATTCGATTGGCGTGAGCTTCCCGAGCCCCCTCTGACGGCGCCGGCGGTGATAGGTGCGCTCGATCCAGTGGACGATCGCCAGGTGCAGTTCGTCCCGGGTCGCCCAGGACTTCGAGTCGAGGACGTTCTTCTGCAGCAGCGAGTAGAAGGACTCCATGGCGGCATTGTCGGCACAAGCGGCCACCCGGCCCATCGAGCCCCGCAATCCGAAGCGGGCCAACGCCCGCACGTAGGCGTGAGACCGGAACTGACTGAGATCCCCGGTCGCTGTGGACCACGGTGGCGCCCGGTCCCCGAAGTGCGACGGCATGGTGCAAGGCCCTGACAGCGAGCTGGGCGGTCATGCGGGAGTCGGTGGCATAGCCCACGATGCGGTTGGAGAAGACGTCTTTCACGACACAGCAATAGAGCTTCCCTTCCAGGGTGCGGTGCTCGGTGATGTCGGTGAGCCACAGTTCGTTCGGGGCATCGGCGGTGAAGTCCCGCTCGACGAGGTCGTCGTGCACCGGCGGGCCGGGGCGGCGGCTCAGTCCCCGTTTGCGGGCGTGGGCCGACCACAGTCGCTGCTCAGAGCACAGGCGCCACACCCGGTTCTCCGAGGCTCGATGCCCGAGACGCCCGAGCTCGTCAGCGATAAAGCGATAGCCGAAGGCCGGATCGTCGTGGTTCACGTCGACGGCGGCGTTGGTCAGATAGGCGTTCTCGAGGTCGCGTGGACACACCGGCCGGCGCCGCCACTTGAAGTAGCCCTGCTTGGAGAAACCGAGCACCCGGCAGGTCACCGCCACAGCAACGCCTTCGGCGGCAAGGTCACGGACCAGCGGGTATCTCATTTTGGGGACGTGCCCTGGCTCAGATAGGCAGCCGCCCGGCGCAGGATGTAGTTCTCCTGCTCGAGGGTCTTGTTGCGCTTGCGCAACTCACGCAGCTCGGCCCGTTCGCCTGACGTCACACCGTCCTGCACGCCCTCCTCGACGTCGGCCTGCTTCACCCAACGGTGCAGACAGGACTCCGAGATGCCAAAGTCCTGGGCGATCTTTGCCATCGAATGCTCTCGCCGGCGGGCCATGGCCACGACATCACGCCGGAACTGCTCGGGGAATGCTTTCGGCACCCTCCACTCCCTTCCAGCGAGGTGTTCCTCGCAAGGTTAGGAGTCAACCGAACCTGGGGCAGACCCAAGCCATTCGACGTGCCACTTGCCCCTCACCCTCTCAAGCACTCGAACGCGCTCGAAATCGTTGTGCTGTCGTCGATTTGGTCGATAGCCATACTCGTGTCCGACCTGAATGTCACTGGCGTCATGATGGTGTCCTTTCCTGACTTCGCGTGTGCCGTGCTCCGAGGAGTCAAGTGGGGAGCCACCGACCAGTTCAAACCGAAACTGGGGCAGGCCCGCGTCCTAAGGTTCGGTCTGTCCAGGGGTTGTTCAGAGCTGAAAATCCAGCCCGGGGATCCACGAGGATGCACCATGACGGGCCGGACGAATAGCCCATGCGTCAGAAGGGGACGCTCGACCCCGTACTGGTGATTCGTCTCGACGCGGTACCCGGTTGGACGTGGCGAACAGCAATCTCCGATACACGAGGTCCGTCACGTCACCGTGAAATTCGTGGTGCTCGTGGCCGTTCCTCCCCGCGTGGTGGTGACACTGATCTTGCCCGTGGTGGCTCCGGCGGGGACCTTGGTGATGATCTCGGTGGCCGTGTCCTTCCTGATGACCGTGGCCGGCGTGCCGTTGAAGCTCACCTGCGTCTCTCCCGCCAGATGTGTGCCTTTGATCGTGACCTTCTTGCCCACCTTCCCGTTGGCGGGCTTGAAAGACTTGAGGGTGGGTGCGTAGGCCGGGTTGTAGCCCACCGAGAAGGACTGCTGCGCCTGGGGAGCGGGAGAGTACGTGCCGTTGCCGGCCTGGTTGCCGTCGATCGTGCAGGTGCCGGTCCCGGTGAAGCTCACGGTGGATCCCGACAGCGAGCACACTGATGTCGAGGACACGTCGATGGTGACAGTCACCGCGTTTCCCGATCCTCCTCCGGAGGTGGTGGTCACCGTGTAGGTGGGTCCTCCCACGACGGCATCGGACGGGGCCGTCGAGGTGAACGAGAGCGACTGCGGAATCTGAGGGATATAGGTCCAGGTGTCACCCAAGACGGCGTTTTTGCTGCCACCGTCGACGAGCACCATTTGGCCGGTACCAGGGTCGAAGGCCATCGAGGCACCGTCGCGCCCGGAGGGGCTCGTGACCGGGGACGGCTGCATCCAGTTGCTCCCGTTCCAGCTCCAGGTATCACCCAGGTAGCTTTCGCCGCCGTCGGTTTCGTAGTAACCGCCGAAGAGCACCAGTTCCCCGGTACTGGCGTCATACGCCATTGAGGCGGCATTGCGGGCGGGGGGGCTCGTGGCCGGGAACAGCTGCGTCCAGGTGGTGCCGTCCCATGTCCAGGTGTCGCTCAGGTAGTTGATGAAGGCGTGTATGCCGCCGAAGAGCACCAGCTGGCCGGTACCTGCGTCATAGGCCATCGACCCGTAGGCGCGCACGGGTGGGCTCGTGGCCGGGGACAGTTGCGTCCAGGTGGTGCCGTCCCAAGTCCAGGTGTCATTTGAGAAACCGCTGTTCGTGTATCCGCCGAAGAGCACCAGCTGGCCGGTACCTGCGTCATAGGCCATCGACCCGTAGGCGCGGGCGGATGGGCTCGTGGCCGGGGACTGCTGCGTCCAGGTGATGCCGTCCCAAGTCCAGGTGTCCGCGAGATCGCTCGAGGGGTAGTTGACGGCGCTGGTGCCGCCGAAAAGCACCAGCTGGCCGGTGGCGGCATCGTAAGCCATCGACCCGTACGCGCGGGCGGGTGGGCTCGTGGCCGGGGACTGCTCCGTCCAGGTGGTGCCGTTGTAGGTCCAGGTGTTACCGAGGACGCCACTGCCGTAGGGGTCTCCGTCGCCGCCGCCGAAGAGCACCAGCTGGCCGGTGCCGGGGTCGTAGGCCATCGAGGCGCCTTCGCCGCCCGGCGCGTTCGTGGCCGGCGGTGCGAACCAGTTGGGCACCGTTCCCGGCGTACCGAAGGTCCAGGTGTCGCTCAGGGCGCCAGCGTCGCCGTCACCACCGAAGAGCACGAGCTGGCCGGTGCCGGCGTCGTAGGCCATCGACGCGGCGGAGCGGGCGGGTGGGCTCGTGGCCGGGGACTGCTGCGTCCAGGTGGTGCCGTCCCAAGTCCAGGTGTCGCTCAGGGCGCCAGCGTCGCCGGCACCACCGAAGAGCACGAGCTGGCCGGTGCCGGCGTCGTAGGCCATCGACGCGGCGGAGCGCGCCGGTGGGCTCGTGGCCGGGGACTGCTGCGTCCAGGTGGTGCCGTCCCAAGTCCAGGTGTCGCTCAGGGCGCCAGCGTCGCCGGCACCACCGAAGAGCACGAGCTGGCCGGTGCCGGCGTCGTAGGCCATCGACGCGGCGGAGCGCGCCGGTGGGCTCGTGGCCGGGGACTGCTGCGTCCAGGTGGTGCCGTCCCAAGTCCAGGTGTCGCTCAGGGCGCCAGCGTCGCCGGCACCACCGAAGAGCACGAGCTGGCCGGTGCCGGCGTCGTAGGCCATCGACGCGGCGGAGCGCGCCGGTGGGCTCGTGGCCGGGGACTGCTGCGTCCAGGTGGTGCCGTCCCAAGTCCAGGTGTCGCTCAGGGCGCCAGCGTCGCCGGCACCACCGAAGAGCACGAGCTGGCCGGTGCCGGCGTCGTAGGCCATCGACGCGGCGGAGCGGGCGGGTGGGCTCGTGGCCGGGGACTGCTGCGTCCAGGTGGTGCCGTCCCAAGTCCAGGTGTCGCTCAGGGCGCCAGCGTCGCCGGCACCACCGAAGAGCACGAGCTGGCCGGTGCCGGCGTCGTAGGCCATCGACGCGGCGGAGCGCGCCGGTGGGCTCGTGGCCGGGGACTGCTGCGTCCAGGTGGTTGGCGGGGCCGCCGAGACCGGCGTGGCGGTCCCTGCCACGGCGATGAGCGAACCCCCGAACACCAGAGACGCAGCTAGGGCCGCTCGGCTACCACGGTTCAATCGACTCAAGCGACCGCGCCTCAGATGCCACCACCCGCCAGTGACCACCAACACCGAAATACGTCGCATCGTAACCCCCCGCCCCGGGGCGTTGACCATCTTCTCGAAGAAGGCCCACCCGCGACGCTAGCCGTATCTGGATTTCTACGCTCGGGTGGCGGATGTCAGGGTCATAGGTCGACTCGAACACCCGCCCTGGATAGCTCGCGGACGACCGATTGGGGCACCACAGGGGAGCCAAGTAGGGAGCCATTCGCCAACTTCCTCGGGTTCACATTGACTGACGTGCATAGACATCGCACCGGCATTGACCAGGCGCCAGTTGTCATGTAGTCACGTCGCTTAACATCGCGACGTCCCATGACGCGCAAGGGGTCACAGGTTCGAGTCCTGTACGGCCCACCAAATTTGAATCCTCAGATCGTCGGCTGAGGCGGCAGGACCGTGAACGTGGTCGTATAGGTCGGGTGCGTCCCAGCGTCAACGTCGGCGACGACCGTCGACGTCCCGGCGGCACAGGAGATGCCCGCGAAGACGAAGACGGCGTTACCGTCGTCGTCCAGTGTGGACGAGGCTTCCTGATGTGAGCTGGAGCCGGCACCGCTAACAACTGGCAATGGATTGGTGGTGTTGAACCATTCCCAGTCCGTGCCACAACTGTCATCGAGTTGGGTTGAGTCGATCTCCACCGGCTGCTCGGCGTAGACGGGATCGGTCTCGACATAGAACACGGCGAAGACCATGGATTCGTCAGGTACCGGAGTGTGAAAAAACGGAGTGGCCAGCTGCGAGCCGTCACCCGTCTCGACCTCGGGGTTCGGGTATCCGGTTAGCCCGGGCGCGGTGACCGTCGGAGGAATCACCTGAAGCGTCTCCGTAGCCGTGTAGTACGGGGCACTGACGAGAGAGGCTTCCACGATGCTCGAGCCGGGTGCGCAATCCACACCTACAAGCACGACCGTGACATTGCCTTCATTATCGAGCGGCGCGGTGATACTGGCCCCTTCAGTTGCGTACGAGATGAAGAACGAGGTACCGCAGGTGTTCTCGAACTGGGCTGACGAGAAGTCCACCGGATCTCCGGCCAGCGACGGACTTGTCTCCACCTGGACGATGGCCTCGACGACGGACTGCCCGGTCTCCATGAGCGGGTTCGGATCGACCCTGGACGGTGATGAGAGGCGTGGTGCCGCTCCCGCCACCGGTGCCCGACCCACCACCGCTCTTGCAGGTATGGGTCTTGTGGCAGCCCTTGGCCGGATGGGTCTTGGCCTAGGCAACGCCTGACATGCCGAACAGAGGCAGGCTGATCATGACAGCCATGGCCACGAAACGGAGAGAATGACCGGGGAGTTTCATCCATCCATCGTGTTCCGCTAGGCACGACATGCATATCGTCACGTTTGATGAACGAGGGTCCGGGACTACCTCCGGGTGTGAGGTCTGGTCTCGGAGTTGCCAATGTGGACCAAGCATCCGGCGAGGAAGGGGCGGCCCGTTATGGGACGTCCAGACGCCACCCAGGTCGACCTCCGTTGCCGGGAGCAGTCCGGGCCCCACTTGGAGGGACTTCGGCGTCCGAGATGGCCCGGCATCGCTGATGGCTCGACGGACGCCGGGGAGCCAAGTTGGGAGCCATTCGGCGATTGGTCCCGGTTACCGTGGGCTGACGTGCGCTGACGTTGAAGTGGCTCCTGACCTGCCACGCAGTACTTGGCCAGATCCATGGGACCACCTCAGAAGGGTTGTCCCAGAATTGCTGACACATGGTGTCCCAGAAACTAGGGAACCTCAGACTGGCCTGCACGGCAGGTGCCGGCGCGGACCGTGGCGTAACCCTCTGCCCTGAAACCTTGTAACGGAACGTTGTCACTGGCCGTTGTAGCAATTGGTGGTTGATGACGGGACTGCGTCGCAAAGTCGTCGTAGTCGCGGCAGGGGAGTACACCTGAAAACGAGCTTCGTGTGGTCAAAATCGAAACCAAAAGGAGAATCATGTCCCGTTTGTTCAAGCTCGCCCTGGCCCTATCCGCCAGCAGCGTCGCGGTGGTCGGACTTGAGGCCGCTCCGGCACACGCAAGCACCACGGCTGGACAACAGTCGGCCATCGTCGGTCAACTGGGCTACGAAGGGGGCGCATACCCCGGTGGGTTCCACCCGACGGCCGGAACAGTCGATGTTGAGTTCAATTCCCATCCTCTCGTCCTCGAGAAGCACGTCGGAAGATCAGGCAACTTCCATATCAAGCTTTCGCCGGGCAGTTATACGGTGATTGGCTGTGGTCCATCGGGAAATCAATGCAGCCAACCGCAGAACATCACCCTTGCATCTGGCGAAGTCGATCACATCCAGCTTATCTGGGCGTACGTGCCCTAGAGGAGGCCGACTGTATTGGGGCGGCATGGACAGAAGCATCCGTGATGCCAATCGTCCGTCTCATTGTTCATGCCGCCCCACCCTCTGGTTGTCGTCAGGGACCTGGTCAGTGCGGGAGCCAGGACGTCAACGCGTCCGCCCTGATGCCGGGCGTTGCGTACCCTCGGGAATGAAATCCTGTAACGGAATCGGGTGACGAACCGTTGTAGCGATCGGTGGTTCGTCGGCAGACCGCATCGCAATGGAGTCGTACTCGCGCTCCATGAGCTCTTGAACCTCCATAGGAACATCTGCAAAACGGTCGCATCACGCCAACAAGCAGCGTCGTCCTTCGTGAATATCTTCAAGGTCGAAACGGAAAGGGGAATCATGTCCCGTTCACTCAAATTTGCCATGGCGCTATCAGTCAGCAGTGTCGCAGCTGTCGGACTACAGGCTGTTCCGGCTCACGCGAGCACCACTGCCGGAAAGCAATCGGCAATCGTCGGAGAACTGGGCGTCGACGTTGGCCCCGGTGCCTTCGAGCCGACGGCCGGAACAGTCGAGGTTGAGTTTGATTCCCATCCTCTCGTTCTCGAAAAACATGTCGGCAAGTCAGGAAACTTCCACATCAAGCTTTCGCCCGGCAGCTACACAGTGATCGGCTGTGGACCCAAGACGTCCGGTAATCAGTGCAGCCAGCCGCAGAACATCACGCTTGTTCCCGGCGAGGTCGATCATATCCAGCTCGTCTGGGCGGTCCTGCCCTAATAGCGGCGCCAACACCCACAGGATGCGCCTCTTGACCGGCTAGGCAGCTGCAATCGGCTCAGGTGTGGTCGGCCTCCCGGCACGCCAGCGTGTCTTTGGGGGAAGATGGCTGAATGGTTCGCCGGAAGCGGTTGCGTTGGGCCGCCGCATGCGGAGCAGTCTCGACCGCACTCATCCTGTCTTCCTGTGGCGGGTCCAGTTCTGGATCGCGTGCCGTCGCACGCGCACCGTCAACCAGCACCACTGACTTCACGTCCAAGACCCTTCCAAACAGTCCAGCAGGGATAGAGCTCACGTGGTTCTTGAACGCAGTCGCTGACGTCCCTTTGTCTCACCAGGAGATTGTTTACCACTTCGACTCGTTGTTTCTAGGCAAGGTCAGTGCGGCCAAGATCAATGCGGCCCTAGCGGAGCTCTCAGGCCCGGGAAAGCTGGTCGGGGTGCAGTCGTCGGAACCGAGCGATCTCGTGGTGATCGCCAATTTCGGCACCGAGCACGTGCAGGGTGTCGAACCATCTCCCGGTCTGAGGTTCAAGGTCACACTCTCGGTAGACGGATCGGGTCTTATCGATGCGTTGAAGCTCGCACCGGTTCTGGCGACGAGCTGGTCTCAGATCGACCACACCCTGGCTGCACTTGCTCCCAGTGTCAGCTTTCTTGCTGCACGAGTGGCCAACGGGTCCTGTCAGACGATCCACCAGATGGCATCATCGACCCCACGCCCCTTGGCATCAGAGTTCAAGCTCTTTGTGCTTGGGGCGTTGGCTGATCAAATCGCCGCAGGACACATCACCTGGGGTCAAGAGCTTACGGTTCAAAACCAGTTGAGGAGCCTCGGTAATCCCGTGGGTTCGGCATCGCTTCAGTTCGTCCCCGCCGGTACGAGGGTGTCGGTGCGGGAGACGGCGGCCAAAATGATCTCAATCAGCGACAACACCGCGGCCGACATGTTGATCAACCTGGTCGGGCAGTCCTCCTTGGAGTCCCAGGTCCGACAATGGACACACGATCCGCGGCTCGATTCCCCCTTCTTGAGCACGCGCCAAATGTTTCTGTTGCACTATGTGAACTTTCCCACCCTGGCGAATGGATACCTGGCTCGGGCACCAAGCAAACGGCAGGCGTACCTGAATACGGTTGTGGATCCACTCCCACTCAGCGAGATCCAAGGGTCGACGGAACCGCGCGACATCGACAAGATCGAATGGTTCGGATCTCCCGCCGACATCTGCCGCGCCTTCGTCGGATTGCAACAGCTCTCTCATCAATCCAAGTTGTCGCCGATCAAGTCCATCTTCGCAGTGAACAATGGAAGCCTCGGACTCCACCCGTCGGAGTGGCCCACCGTCTGGTTCAAGGGGGGGTCTGAGCCAGGAGTCCTGACACTCGGCTACTTGGCAACGAATAGTAAGAAGCAGACATTCATGGTGTCGGCCATGGTGTCGAGTGCCACAGCTGCCCTCGCTCCTTCAGCGACCCTCGTTCTCTTGACAGCTGCTGGAGGTGCCTTCGGCCTGATGGGCTGAGCCCGGTCGATAGAGAGTTGAAAGCCCGGCTGGCTTCGCCGGCCACTGCCGGGAGCAATCGGGTTCCCGTTGAAGCGATCGTCGGTACGAGGTCGCCCGGGCGACCGTGAGCCGACTTGTGTTGACACAGGTGGGGCTTCCGATCTGCTCCGCGGTATCACACCTTGGGACTGCGAGAACGCCGACAGCTGGTAACATTCATGTGTCTTGGTTGGTACGGCGCGACCTCCTCAGGCCAGGAAGGAGCAGGCGAAACAGCGAATCTGGGCATGCTCACCATCGGCGTCCGGCGCCTAGCTGGAGGCCTGGCTTGATCTCATTCCGGAAGGAAGTTTCCCCGGGATGCTCTGACGGGTGGCGAGCGTAGGGGCTCCGGGGGCATTCTTCACCGCTGTGCTTGTGACCACGGCGCGTCACGTAGGCCCCCCCACGGCCTCTGGCACAATCCATATTGAAAGAGGCTTGCTGGTGGGATCGGACGACGAATCGACAAGCGAAGCGGTACGCGTGTCGATCGTGAGCAACCCCGCCGTGCGCTACCCGGAGGCGGCGAGCGGAGACTCGGCGGCGTCAGCCGGCTTCCTGAACGGCGACGGCTCGGATGTCGACGATATGGTCGGGCGGGCCTTGCGGCTCGGCGGTTCCGCGGGTGGATCTGGGCGCCCACTACTGAGTAAATGGATAACCCCCGGTAAGCGCGTCTTTGTTCTCCCCAACCTGGTGATGCATCGTCGGATCGATCGAGGTGAGACGATCCCGCGTTTTCTGGCGAAGTGCACGAACGGGTCGGTCGTCAAATCCCTTCTGGAACACACCATCGAGGCGGCAGGTGACAGCCGACTGGTCACTGTGGGTTCGGCGCCGCTGCAAGCGTGTGACTATGCCGCGGTCGCCCGCGAGGCCGGCTTCACGAGTACCCGGTCGGAAGACTCGACTCCCCTCCCCGCACCAATCCAGCCCATGGACCTTCGCAGCGTCGCCACAGTGTGGAGCAAGTACGGTGCGCTCCTAGAGAGTGACTCGAGGGCTGTGCCTACCGTAGAGGTGGACTTGGGTGCACTGAGCTTCCTCGACGAGCTCTACCTGCGGAAGACCAGCGTCGATTTCCGCGTGGGTGACTACGCCCCAGGCGTGACGTTGTCGTTTCACTCGAAGGGGAGGCATGTCTATACGATTCACCGTGATGTGCTCGAATCTGATGTGATCATCAGTGTCCCAAAGCTGAAGACTCACGAGAAGGTGGGCATCACGTGCGCGCTCAAGGGAACCATCGGAACGGTTACCCGAAAGGAATGTCTTGCGCACTACCGCCACGACAATCGGCATGGCCGCGGTGACGAGCATCCTCTGGGGAACCCACTTCGGTCGCTCGCGTCCGAGATCTCGGATCGATCGTATGCTGCACCACAAACGCGGTTCGGCAACGCCACGAGAATCGTAGGGAAGTCAGCTTTTCGCCTCGCTCGGATCGGACCGCACGGAATTATGGGCGGCGCCTGGGCCGGAAACGATACGGCGTGGCGTATGGCACTCGATGTCGCGCGGATCCTCAGGTTCGCGCGTCCTGATGGATCCATTGCCGATACGCCCCAAAGATCGCACATCGTTCTCGTAGACGGCATAGTCGCCGGTGAGGGCGAAGGGCCCTTGAGACCGTCACCGGTGCTGGCAGGGACGGTCATCTTCAGCGATGATCCGGTTGCCGCCGATGTCGCATGCGCCCGATTGATGGGATATGAGCCAGATCGCATCCCCTTGCTCTCTCATGCCATGGACCCGTCCATTGATCTCCCGCTTCGTAACTGGACTACCTGCAGCGTCACGTGGGCCGAGAAGACCTTGTCCGATATCGGGGCGATCCCGTCGGTGTTAGCAAGGCCCTTCCGACCCCCAAAGGGATGGATCGGAGCTATCGAGCGATCCTCAGAAGTGGCCGACAATGGGTGAGCGCTGGGCTCCGAGCCGATTGGCGCGGCGTTCATGGCACGCGTCGGTGCTTCCGGGATGAGCATGATGACACGCTTGTCGTCACTACGGTCTTGGTTTCAGATCTTGACGACCGACGTGAAACAACGTCTCATGGATCACGCTCCCGCGGTCTTCAAGGACGTCATCGTCACGG
Source organism: uncultured Acidimicrobiaceae bacterium (assembly GCA_963848355.1). GTDB lineage: Bacteria > Actinomycetota > Acidimicrobiia > Acidimicrobiales > UBA8190 > CAWKDG01. Next base: position 49,842 of record CAWKDG010000006.1, on the reverse strand, counting down.
TCGTCGGAGCGACGCTGTTCAGGCGACGTCGAGGTAGGGAGTTCCGAGAATCGGCGATCAGTTGGAATACGATGCGGGAGCTACCGAGGGGAGATCTCCTCGAGATCCAGACGAATCGAACCCACGAGATCATCTCTCACGCATCGACACGATCACGGTACTACGCGGCCAAATACGCTCAGGTCTCATCGAGGGAGCTCGCGGACCTTCCGATTCTGGAAAAAGAGGAGCTCAGGGCGCATATCGAGGACATCGTCATCCGTGGAAGTGGCAAGCTGCGTAAGTGTTACACGGGTGGAACGACGGGAAAGTCGTTGGTCGTTTTCAGCTCGGCAGACAGTGATGGAGAGCGGTTCGCTCGACAAGAGGCCATGTGGGCGATGCATGGCTACAAGCTCGGTCGAGATCGCATCGCGTGGTTCTCGGGCCGTCATCTGATCGGTGCCAACGACGTCTCCGCGCAGCGGTTCTGGCGGAACAACTTCTTCGAGCGCATTCGGTATTACAGCACCTTCCATATGGCTCCGAGCGCTCTGCCCTACTACGTAGAGGATCTCGTGAAATTCAGGCCGCGGTTCCTCAGCGGCTTCCCTTCGGCCATCGGTGAGCTAGCGCGCTTTATTGAAATGACAGGAGCAGCTGGACCCCTCGATCTCCAGGCGATCTTTACGACCAGCGAGACCCTCACGACAAGCCAGCGCGACGTTATGGAACGGGTGTTCAATTGTCCTGTTCGCAACCAGTACGCATCATCAGAAGGTGCTCCATTCATCATGGAGTGTCAACAAGGTCGGCTTCATATCGATGTGACGAGCGGTGTGTTCGAAGTCATCGGTGCCGATGATCAACCGACCAGTAATGGTGAAGTGCTCGTGACGAGCTTCTACATGAAGCAGACGCCGCTGATCCGCTATCGGATCGGGGATCGCCTTACTCTTTCGCAGGAGCTTCGATGTCCGTGCGGGTGGGATACCCCGTTGGCCGCTTCCATCGAAGGCCGCGAATCTGACTTTCTCGAGATCCCAGGCCGCGGAAAGATCTTCGCAGCCCAGATCGGTGATTGCGTGAAGCACCTGCATTGGGTGATCGCGTTTCGCTGCCGCCTGCAAGATGGACGTTTACGTATCGAGATGGTCGCCGACCGGGAGAGATTTGAGAAGGAGGATCTCTCGACATTCCTGGGCAACATCAGAGAGAGGATGGGAGATATTCCGGTCGACGTGGAATATCTCGACGAGTTGCCCCGGCTTCCCAGTGGAAAACGAAGCGTCATCGCGTCGATCAATCAATGAGCACCCCCGACGAACACGGGCAATCGCGACCGGGCGCCACGACAGGGCGGCCGGCTCGCGTTCTACTCCTCATCAAGTGCCTTGACTACGGGGGTGCGGAACGACTCCTCGTCGATATGGCAGCTCGGGGAGATCGCACGTCGTTCGATTACGAAGCAGCGTTCGTACTCAGTGAACGGCACCGCCTGGCCGACGAAATGCGATCGACGGGTACTCCGGTGCACGCGCTTGGAGCACGCGGTGACTGGGATCTCAAATGGACCGCAGCCCTCAGACGGCTGCTCGTCGATCGTCACTATGACTTGATCCACTTTCATTTGCCCTACGCGGCGTCCCTGGGCCGCTTGGTCGTACAGAGCCTACCCAAGGACCTCCGACCAAAGCTCGTATATACGCAGCACTGCACTTGGGGCGAGATGGAAGTCCCTGTCCGGATTCTCAATAGAGCGACCATCGGCCTCGACGATGCGCTGGTAACAGTTTCCGAGGCCTCACGCCAAGGACTCCCGAAGGCCCTCCGACGGCGCGCGCAGGTGATCATCCACGGAGTGGACGTCTCGCGGTCGGCAGAGATGCGTATCGACAAGGAAAGGATACGTCGAGAAGTGCGCGATGAGCTGGGAGTCCGAGATGGCGACGTGCTCGTCCTCGCCGTCGCCAACCTCCGTCCTGAGAAGGGATACGACATCCTCCTCGAGGCAGCTCGAATACTCCTGGCGGGCGGCGCACCTGTCTCGTTCGTCTCGGTCGGTTACGGCCCCCTCGCCGACGAGTTGAATCGAATCCATGGCGACCTCGGCCTTGGTGACCGGTTCCGGTTCCTGGGCCCGCGCGCCGATGTCCTACGGCTCATGACCGCCGCCGATGTGTTCACGCTCCCGTCCCGCCACGAAGGCCTGCCCGTAGCCGTCATGGAGGCGACGAGCGCCGGCTTGCCGCTCGTTCTGAGCGCCGTAGGTGAGATCCCCAATCTCTTTACCGACGGGGTCGACGCCTTGCTCGTTCCTCCCGGACGCGCCGACTTGCTGGCGATCGCGTTGGAACGGCTCGTACGGAATCCCACCGTCCGTGAAGAGCTCGGCAAGGCCGTCCTCGAACGGAGCGCTATGTTCGATGTGACATCGGCAGCGCACGAGGTCGAAGACATCTACCGGAGGCTGCTCTCCGAACGTCCATGACGAGCGCTACCAGCCAGCAACCCGACGGTCGTCCCGATCGTCAGCTATCAGGACGCTTCGCACGTGAGAGGGGTTCTGGGGTCCTGACTTGAAGCAGGGGCGGCCCTGGTTCAGCCCCCGGGGTGCCTCAGAAGGGGCGGGGCCCACCGGACGTTCGCCCCTTCTCGGACAACCCCGCGAACCCTTCACGAGCGCCAGTACGAAGAACACGTCGGTCTGGCAGCGGGCGGCGTAGCGAAGCGAACCGGTCCTGCCCTACGAGGACGGCGGCGTCTGACCGAGCAGATACTGTTCGACGTCGCTCTGACGGACCGGGAACGAACGCCCGCAATGCGGACAGCACACGTAGACGTGGGTCGCAGTCCGCTCGATGTACTGCGGCTCGAGGATCACGACGGTGAAGCAGAGTCGGCAGAGCCTGGTCCCAGACTTGAGAGCCGGGTCCGAGGCCTTGAACCGCCGTTCGCGGACTCGTGGGCTGATCGTGTGCTCGCCATTCTGGGTGGAGTGAGCGGCCTTCGTCATGAACCGCGTCCACGGCAGCCGAGGACTCGCTTTATCCGGATCCACGGACTCGTCAGCCATGCCGTCAGTGTGCATCGACTATCTCAGTTTCGTCGCTGATCGTCAGTGTCATCGATGATCTCAATGTCCTCGACGACCTCAGCGAGAACGGGGCTCGGTGTGCTCTCGGTGTTGAGGATGATCTCCGCTACGGCGTCAGCGGCGTTACAAGCGCCGCTGACAACGTGGACCCCTTCGGGCTCGATGCGAAACTCATCGAAGGCTTTGGCGATGCTCAGTTCAGCCGCCTCGTACGCCGTGGCGGCGTTCTCGGTGAGCTTGGCGATGCCGGTGAGCACCGAGTGCAGACCGTTGGCGTCCTTCTGCAGTTGGTCCCAGAGGGCGTTGAACTGGGTTTGAGCGGAGCCCACCCATTCCGACCGGACCGGTGCGACGTTGCCCGACAGCCGGGACAGGATCGCCTTGACGTCAGCGGCACCGGTACTCATCTGCGCCGAGACTTCCCGCAGCCGCTGTGGGGTTACAACGATTCCACTAGGCATGTCCTTCTCCGTTTGGCGCGACGAGCTCGTCAAAGACACCGGCGACGGCATGGACCATATCCTGCTCGACGCGGAACTCGTCGAAGGCTTTAGCGATGCTCAGTTCAGCCGCCTCGTACGCCGTGGCGGCGTTCTCGGTGAGCTTGGCGATGCCGGTGAGCACCGAGTGCAGACCGTTGGCGTCCTTCTGCAGCTGGTCCCAGAGGGCGTTGAACTGGGCCTGGGCGGCACCCACCCATTCCGACCGGACCGGTGCGACGTTTGCCGACAACCGGGACAGGATCGCCTGGACGTCAGCAGCGCCGGTACTCATCTGCGCCGAAATCTCCAGGAGCCGCTGCGGGGTGACCGCAATTCCAGTAGTCATGTCCTTCTCCTTCTGGCGGAGGGATCGTCTGATGGGCCCGTCCTGCCTAAGGCTCGGCTGGGCCTGGTTCTCTGCCTCGATCCATAAAAGGTGCCAGAGCTGAATCTTCTCCCGTCCAACGGGGGATCAATACTTCGACAAACAGTGACCCCCGACGGGAAATGATGACCCCCGCGCAAGGGATCAGTCGGAGGACGGTCGAAAGGACCCTGTTACACCGATCTCGCTGGTATCCCTGCCCGACGGGGTCTCATTGGTACCGGGAGAGGTCAAGCTTCTCGGCCAGTACATGTCGCAAGAAGAGCGAGTAGGACGCCGTCACGTGTAGCTGGTTCACATACAACTGGAACCGTCCGACGACCGCACTACAGCGCTGGGAGCAGAACCAAGGGGTCACTGAGATGTAGCGTCCGCCCTCGGCTGTCACGGCCCGCTTCTCAGCCTCGTTATAGATCTGGTTGGGCAGCGGACCAGAACAAAGCTGGACCTGGTCGGGGTGTTCGGCCAGGCAGTTTGGAGGATCCGGGTCAGCTTGAGGGATGTTTCCGAGCACGACGAACTTGGTATGCGGTCCCTCGATCTCGTTGAGGGTTGTCTCGAGACCCTGCTGCCATTGCGCCGGCGTATACGGCACCTTGTCGATACTGTTCTGGTACTCCTGAGTGACGACAACGAGGTCTGGGTCGAGCTGCTTGATGCGCTGAGTGGCAAACTCCTGCCAGTGACTGCACTTGCGGAGCAGAGGGTATGCGGTTGCGGCCGCCGGGTACTTGTTGGCCATGCAGTAACCCTTCCCCAGGATGACCAATCGCCAATGTGCCTGGATGGCGATGTCGTCCATGGCCGTGAACCACATCAGGGCGTGTGAGTCACCGTAGAGAACCATAGTGTGGCGTCCGTTTGGGTCACCGAACGAACAGCTGGGGACAGATGCAGCCCCGACCGCGGGCGTACAAAGCCCCGGGGGGGCCCCGAAGTCCTGTGAGGCCGCTTGCAAAGACGGTGTGAGGTGGGCTGGCAGTCGTTGAATCTCGGTGGACGCCGCCACCAGTCTGGCCACCTCCGCATTGGTCCCAGCGGCGACTCTGTCTGTCGCGCCCGGACTGGCCGGCGCTGACTCGCTGGGAAACACCGCGATCACCAACGTCAGCGTCAGCGCAATCAGTCCCACCCCGCCAGCGACGCTGGCCCATCGGTAACGGGTCGGGAAAGTGGCATGTCGGATGGGATTCTCGACGAGCGCGTACGAAGCGACCGAAGCGACGAGGGCGAGGATGAGCCATGGAATGTTCTGGACGAACGACAAGCTGGTCTTCTGCTCATGTTCGGCGACGATGATGAGAATGGGCCAGTGCCAGAGATAAAGCGAGTACGACAGGTTTCCCAGCCATGCGAAAGGAGCGAGTCGGAGCAATGCCTCCACGCCGTGGCGAGGAGCAACCACTCCACCGGCGATGATGAAAGCGGCGCCCACGACGGGGATCGCCACCAGCGAACCAGGGTAGGCCGTCACACTGTTGAAGATGACGGCGGCAGCGAGGATCGCCCCGAGGCCCAGCCATGTCATGGCGGCAGCAATGTGCGCGGGAAGCCGCAGAAGCCATGAGGTCCCCACCGCCACGAGGGCGCCGAGTGCCAGCTCCCAGGCGCGGGTGAAAGGGGAGAAGTAGGCGACAGTGGGGTTCGACGATGTTTGCGAGACCGAGAGAGCGAACGAGGCGACGATGACGACGGCGAGGACGATCGCAAGCCGTGCCCGCATGGATATGCGGGTGCGTAGCGCAGCGATGATCAGGAACAGTGTCGGATAGACGAGGTAAAACTGCTCTTCGACCGACAGAGTCCAGAAATTCTGAAGCGGCGATGGCAACTGCTGCGAGGCGAGGTAGTTCGTTCCCTCTGCGGCAAAGTGAAAGTTCGCCAGAAAGATCGCTGCCCATCGACCGTCGATCGCTGCCTGGGCGCCCGACAGATCCCCGAGAAATGCATACGACCCGGCGACGGCGACGATGATGACGAGCGTGGCCGCCGGGATGATCCGTCGACACCGACGACCGTAGAACGCGAGAATCGATGTCCGACCGGAGGATGCCCGTTCACGTAGCAGCACTCCCGTGATGACAAACCCGGAGATGACGAAGAAAACGTCGACACCGACGTAGCCGCCGCTGAAGAAGGTTGCGCCGCTGTGGTAGAGAACCACGAGAAGCACGGCGACCGCTCGAAGTCCCTGCACGTCCGGTCGGAACTTTCGGTCTTCCGGAGCCGTCCCCGATTCGTCCCCCGCCATGAGCTCCCTGGGAGCACGGCCCACCCAAGACATGCTCGACGTTACCATCGTGACACCCATTTCGGGACGACGACGTGAGGAGTGTTGACCCGAATGGAGCGATACGAAGCGATGACCGTGCACCCGACATCTGTTTGTTTGGGCGAGGAAGAAATCCGTAGGATAACGACCAAAGTGTTGACGTGTGAGCGGGTTCGTAGCGGGGGGACGGAAGGACATTGCTTCGTGGATGAGGACATGGAAGAAATCAACGGTGGTGGCACTCGCTGGCGTTTTGACCGTGATTTCCTGTCCTCGACGTGGGTCTGCCTCTGGGGACGCGGCTGCCAGGGCATCGGTCCCGAGCCGGCGGAGCACCTCGGCCTCGGATGCTGTTCCATCGGTGCTGATTTGGGCGATGAGGACGAAGCCCGCATGATCGCCGCTCTGGCGGCCACTTTGGCCCCTGCCCTGTTCGAGCGCCACGAGGAGGCACGCCAGGGTGGCATCTTCGGCGACGGCACCCGCACCCACACCCGCGTTGTCGATGGAGCATGCATCTTCTTGAACCGGCCTGGCTTTACCGGGGGTGCCGGGTGCGCGCTCCACCTGGCCGCCGTCGAAGCGGGGGAGCCGCCTAGGGAATGGAAGCCGTCGGTGTGCTGGCAGCTGCCTATAAGGGTGGACTGGGAAGAAGGTGACGATGATTCCGAGGTGGCGACGGTGCGCCGCTGGACGCGCCGGGACTGGGGTACAGAGGGCCAGACAATGGCGTGGTGCTGCACCGAAGGTCCGTTGGCCTATGTCGGCGACCGTCCGGTGATCGATTCGCTGGGTGCGGAGCTGGAGGCCATCGTCGGCACCGCCGTCTATCTCGAGTTACGGCGCCGGATGACGGGGCACGACTGACTGAGGTCGCAGCGTCGTCGGAACGTCGGGTCCGATGGGACTAGAATATTCCCCACCTGCGGGGGGCAGGTTGGTGGATCGACACCTTCGCTCCGCGCGGGCCTCAGGAGGCCGGAGGATGTCCACCATCAAGACCGCAAGAGTATTGGCCAGATCGCGCTTCGTCTTAGCCGCGGTAACGGCCGTGGTCACCGCCGTCGCCGTCGGGGGGATCGGCTGGGCCTCGATTCCTGACAGCAGTGGGGTCATCCACGGCTGCTACGAGAGTGGCGGCACGAATCACGATTTGACGGTCATCGATAATGCCGTGACCGCTCATTGTCCAGAGGGCTATACCAGTCTTGACTGGAATCAAAGTGGCCAACAGAGCGATCTCTCTCGGGTGGCCACCCTCAACTGGTATGGCGGAGCCTACGGCGGCGGCCCCTACGGATTCGATGAACCCTATGCCGTGGCGTTCGATGGAACGCACATGTGGGTGGCCAACTACGCCGGCAACTCGGTAACGGAGATGAACGCTGCCACTGGGGCCTGGGTGCAGACATTGTCGGGGCGCCCGTACCGGTTCAAAGGTCCCTTTGCCATGGCCTTCGATGGTAGTCACATCTGGGTGGGCAACGCCGGCGATACGGTGACCGAGATCAACGCCAATACCGGCGCCTGGATGCAGACTCTCTCCCATGGCTTCAGCGCTCCCGACGCTATCGCCTACGACGGAACTCACCTGTGGGTGGCCAACTACGGAAACAATACGGTGACCGAGATCGACGCCGGCACCGGTGCCGTGGTGCAGACGTTGTCGGGCGGCTCGTATGCTTTCGATGAACCCGGTGGCGTCGCCTTCGATGGAACGCATGTCTGGGTGACCAACAACGGCGGAAAGTCAGTCACCGAGCTGGACGCCAGCACCGGTGCCTGGGTGCGGACGTTGTCGGGCGGTTCCTACGGGTTCGACGATCCTGATGGTATCGCTTTCGATGGAACCGACCTGTGGGTGGGTAACTACGACGCCGACTCCGTGACCGAGATCGACGCCACCACTGGTGCTTGGCTGCAGACGTTGTCGGGTGGCTCCTACGGATTCGATGAACCCGGTGGCGTGGTGTTCGATGGAAGCCACGTCTGGGTGGCAGACAACGGTAGCGCGTCGGTCACCGAATTCGACGCCACCACCGGTGCTTGGTTGCAGACGTTGTCGGGCGGCTCCTACGGGCTCAACGCTCCCTACGCCATGGCCTTCGACGGAACCCATGTGTGGGTGGCCAACCTCGACGGCAAGAGTGTCACGGACTTCCCGGCGGGATAGGGACGTTTATCGGATACCGGGGAGAGAGACCGGATCCGGTCCTCAGCCGCTGGCATTGGCTGGCGGTGTCGGTGAGCTTGAAGATGATGGCCGAGGCGCTGGTTGGTGAACGCCGGGCTGACGCTCACCTTGCCTGTTCCCGTGCAGGAGATATTGCCGGTGCAGGTCATAGTGGTCGGAGCCGATGTCGTGTACTCGGCGCCCACCCCTGACACGTCGAGAGGGTGACGCAAAAGACCCCGCCCTCGTGAGGGCGGGGTCTTCTGGTTACAACGAGTCTCTTGTCAAGCGACCGGGTCAGGCGTTCGTCCGCCCGGCTGAAGTTCGGCTCAGAACGTGAACTTCGTACCGTGAAGGAGACTGAGGTTCCCATCGGAGTCGATACAGATGGTGGCCTTGATCTTCCCCTTGACCGAACTGCCGACTCCCGAGTGGCCGGTGATCTTGCCTGTCAGCGTGACCTCGGTGTCGCCGGCGGGGCACTTGACCTTCTTCGTCACGATCTTGTACGAGAAGGTGAAGGTGTTGTCACCACCGGAGGTCCAGTTGATCGTCACCGGCGAGGAGAGACCGGCGAACGTACCGCCGCCGCCCGTGTTGTGGGGGTCGTTGCAGCCAGTGACGACGACCGGACCGGTGTCAGGTCCGGACAGACCTGTGCACGTCGTCGCTGCCGCGAACGCCGGTGTGGCGAATGCCAAGCTGAGGCCCAAGGCGGGCACGGCCAGGGCCGGCACCAACATGGCCCGGACGAAACGAGAACGAAGCATGTATATATCCCCCTTACGGTTCTCCGCGACCGCAAAGGCACGTGCGCGGACGGATGTGGTGGTCACAGCGTAGGGCATGAGTAACCCCCCATCATCGTCAAATGTGACTACTACTCCAGGGTAAGCGCAGCGCGACCGCCGTCACTACTGGCGGGTCACCGCGATGGCACGCCCGGCCGCGACCGAGCAGAAGACCCCTTGGCACTCTCGGGGGTATGGTCACAGCCCATCCCGTACCGGCAGGTACCCGCTCACGGATCGTCTGGGCGATCACAAAAGAACGGCCTTCGTGGCAGGGCAATCGTGATAACGGGTAGTCGGCACTGACCGGCCTTACGCCCGTGAGCGCCCTGGTGACGCTAGTCCGGGGCTGGGATGGACCGGGGGACCGTCCGTCGGTATTCCTCGCGGCCGAGATCGAGCGGCCATGGTGGCCGCCATCGACGTGGGATCCTGGGGTCGTGTTCGAGCGATTCACCGATCGTGCCCGTCGAGTCCTCGTCCTGGCCCAGGAGGAGGCGCGCCTCCTGCACCACGGGTTCATCGGGACCGAGCACATTCTGCTCGGCCTGATCCACGAGGGTGAGGGTGTGGCCGCCCAGGCCCTCGAAGAGCTCGGGATCTCCTTGGAGGACGTCCGACGAAGAGTGGAAGAAATGATCGGTGCGGGGGCCACCTCCGAAACCGGTGCGCCGCCGTTCACCCCCCGCGCCAAGAAGGTTCTCGAGCTGTCCTTGCGCGAGGCACTCCAACTGGGCCACACCTACATCGGGACCGAGCACATCCTGCTCGGCCTCGTGCGCGAGGGTGAGGGCGTCGCCGCCCAGGTGCTGATCGGCTCGGGCGTGGAGTTGGCTACGGTTCGCCAACAGGTGGTCCGGCTCTTGTCGGGGAACCAAGCGCCGGGCCACGAGTCACACAGTCGGTCGGAAGCACCGTCGCATGCTCCTTCTGCGGGCGCCGTCCTCCGGAATCCGGTCAGCTCGTCTCCGGGCGCGGTGGCGCCTACGTCTGCGAGCGCTGTGTCGAGGAATTGAGCACCCGGTTCGCCTCCCACGACGAAGACGAGGCGGGTGACGGTTCCGCCGCCCGTGGGCATCACCGGCCGGGTCCCCGACGACGAGGACGCGGCGCGCACGGAGATCACCGCCGCCTTCGGTCACGTTCTCGTCCTCAGCGACGACAGGAGGACGGTCCCGAGCGTCGAGGGCGGGGAGCTCCTCGGTCCGTGCCTGAAGGAAGCCCATGTCCGCCACGCCGCTCTCCGGCGCAAGGACGACGCCGTGGCCGTCGATGGGATCGAGTTCATCGACGAGACGCACGCCGCCGTGTCGTTCACCGTTTCGCTGGAGGGTGTCTCACCCGAGCGACGCACCGGTGACGCCCTGGTGGTCGATTCGACGTGGAAGGTGGCCCGGTCCACGTTCTGCGCACTGATGAGCCTGGCCGGGGTTCAATGTCCACCGATGCCGTGAGTGGCGAACCTCGGCGGCCGGACGAACCCTACTGAGCCGTGCCCGCCGAGGACGCCGTTGCTCAGCGGGCCAACCGGTTCAGGCCGGCATCGTGCGCCCGGTCCAGGGCGTGGCACGCCACCAGTGCGGCCGCCACCATCACGGCCAGCCCGACCACGTCGATGGCGCCGGCGTGGAAGAGATTGCGCGGCCCGGCTCCTCCGTCGACGATCCAGCAGCACGAGCCGACGAGGAACACGCCCATGGCGACGCCGGCGACGCGTCCGAGGCGCCCCTCATAGCGAAGGAGCCGCGGGGACGCGTCCAGCCGCCGGACGGTCGTCGTCGCCCCGGCGACGGCGCCCACCATGGCCAGGGGGCTGACCACCATCCACGCCACCTCGGACGCAGGAAAGCCGAGCAGCGCGCCGGGGTGGGCCCAGTACGATGAGATGGAGAGGGTCGACGCCCACAGGAAAGCGGCGACACCGCCGGGGACGAGACCCTGCTGGGCCCAGGGATGACCGCCCGTTCCGGGCCACCCGTTCCCGAAGTGCCGGGCGCCCGACGACGAGGAGCGCCGTGCACACGAGGAACACGAGGGCGGGGCGGACGAGCCCGTACCTGCGCCGTCGGACGATCTGGCCGAGCACAGCGGTTGCCACCGGGACGGCGGCCAGCAACGCCAACACGACGAAGAGGAGCATGGCGCCGGACATCACCACCATGGCCGCCCTCGTCCCCATGGCATCGGGACGGGCCCACTGCCAACCGATCGTCAGCTGCGACCACATGGCCGCTCCGAGCGTGACGAACACCGCCAGGGCGCACCCGAGAGAGGCCAGGCTGGCCCGGACCTGATCGGAGGGTTCGAGGGCATGGGAGGTGAGACCGAGGCTCGTCAGTCGTGCCACCCCTCCGCTCCGGGCCACGTCGACCGTCCGACGCCACGAATGCGGTCGCTCCACCAGATCAGCGGCCAACAGCGCGGCGAACTCGTCGCCGTAGCGGACCCGCCAGCTCTTCGGATACCAGCGCAGCAGCCGGGCGGCACGGTGTCCGATGTCGTCGGGGAGGACGGTCATGCCGTGCCCCAGCTTCCGGACAGGCGGCGCAGTCCGACGTCCGCCACCCGGCGCTGGGCGGCGAGGTGTGCCCGCAGAGCCGTCGCCCCCATGGCCGTCAGCCGGTAGGGCCTCCGTCGGTCCTGACTGGCCAATGCTTCGATGAGTCCCTGGCCCTCGAGGCGGCTCAGGGCTTCGTACAACGTGCCCGGCGCCAGGCGAACGCCGGCGAACGTCTCGATGTCCTTGGTCAGGGCGTAGCCGTGCTTCTCCCCCTCGGCCAGGCTGGACAGGATCAGGGTGGCCGGGCCGGCATAGCGACCGAAGGTGCCGAGCCCCCCCGACGGGATTCCTGCGTCCTCTGTCGGGGTCGTCGAGCGCCTGGCTTTGCCCATCGGCCCAGCATATATCGGGTGACGATCTATCGGGCGCCAGATCAGGTCCTGGACGACCGAGCACTGCCGGCGCCGGTCCCGAGAGCACGGGAGCAATCTCGGGGCCACAATGGAGGTCATCTGCCGCCGCCGGAACGGGAGGAACGATGAACGACAGCGGTGTCCCACAACCGGACACGAATGACATGGTCGCCGTCCACCAGGTCTTCCGTACGTCGTTGGCCTCGGGCCCGGCGTTCGTCGCCAGCGCCCGTGGTGACGACGTCCGGCGCGCCCTCATCGCCGACTACTACGCCAATATCCTCGCCTTCCTGGAGGTCCACCACGAGGGGGAGGAGATGCTGGTCTTTCCTCTGCTCATGGAACGGGCGCCGCAGAGCCGGGCGCTCGTCACGCGTATGGCCACGCAGCACACCGACGTCATGGCGCAGCTCCGCGAGACGAAGGACGTGCTCTCGACGTGGTCGGACCGAGGTGATGCGAGTGGCGTCGACACCGCCGTCGCCCTGGCCGGCCTAGGCGACGCCCTGGCCGTGCACCTCGATGAGGAGGAGGCCGGCATCCTCCCACTCGCCGGCGAGCATCTCTCCCTGGAGGAATGGGGTGCCCTCCCCGGTCACGGCATGGCCAACTTCACCGGGGACAAGGTGTGGCTCATTCTCGGGCTCATCCGCGAGAACTTCACCCCGGCGCAGTGTGACGCCATGCTCGAGCACATGCCGCCGCCGGCCCGCACCATGTGGGAGACGATGGGTGAATCCGCCTTCAAGACGATGATCACCGAGGTACGCCAGAGCGGAAAGGAGAGGTGATGGTCGAGGACGTCGTGAGCCAGCTGGCTGACGACGGCTATGCCCTCATCCCCGGAGCCATCCAACCCGACCAGGTGGCCTGGGCGCGCTCCGAACTCGAGGCCATCGTCGAGAACACCCCGCGCGGCCGCGACGATTTCGAGGGCCACCGCACCCGCCGTGTCTATGGGCTGTTCGGAAAAACGCGATCCCTCGACGCCCTGGCTGTCCACGACGTCGTCCTGGGCGTTCTCGACCGCGTCCTCGGCCACTACCAGCTGAGTGCACCGACGGGTATCGCCATCGGACCCGGGGAGACGGCGCAACCGCTGCATCCCGACGACGCCATCTACCCGATGCCGCGCCCCCACCCCGAAGTCGTCGTGAACGTGATGTGGCCTCTCCAGGACTTCACCGCCGCCAACGGGGCCACCCGGATCGTCCCCGGCAGCCATCGCTGGACCGACGAGCGCCCCGGGCCTGACACCGAGACCGTCACCGTGGAGCTTCCCACCACGACGGCGCTGATCTATACGGGGAGCGTCTGGCACGGGGGTGGGGCGAACCGCAGCGACGCAGACCGTCTCGGTGTCGTCCTTCACTACGCCGTGTCTTGGCTCCGTCCGGTCGAGAACCACGTCCTCGTGGTGCCGCCGCCGGCGGCTGCCGGCCTGCCCGAGCGGCTGCAAGAGCTGCTGGGCTACAACATCCATCCACCGTTCATCGGGTACGTCGACGGGCGACATCCCCGGAAGCTGATCGACGAGTGCGAGGCGTCGATATCCGTCTGACGTCGCCGCTCAGTTCTGCCCGGAATCTCTGACGTCCCGGAACTTCGTTCCACCATTCCTGAGCGCGTCGGCGCTGGCCATGTACTTCCCGGCCATGTTCGTCAGGTCGACGGCCGTATGTTGCCAGATCCATTCGTTGATGGAACCGCGGTCACCGGCCGTATCGGTGGCGGTGGCCTGCGTGAAGACCACGGACTTGAAGTGGGCCAGGGGGTACAGCGAACCGTTGCTGTTGCCGGGGGCTTCGACCACCCATTCGGCCGAGGAATTCTGGCAGGGGTCGACGGGAGCGCACAGGACGGCGTTCGGATCCTCCGCTGTGACGAAGGACGTGGGCTCCGTCGTGGTGGGCACGCCGTCGATCGTGATCATGTACGTGTTGGGGTTCGTGGCGGCACCGTCCGTCGAACAGACGACGACCACGGTCTGCCCGGTGGTGGAGTCGTCCACCGTCACGGTGTAGGTCTGAGCGATGGAGGAGAACACGACGCTGGTGCTGATGTGGTCGCCCACGGCGATCGGAATCTCCGTGGCGATGTCGTTGGTCGGATACATCTCCCACCATGCTTGGTACCGAGGGACGCCGTCGACGCATTGCGCCGACGTGCCGCCCTGTTCGACCGTCCTCTGGGACACCGAGGGCTCCCAACCGTCGAGTCCGACCCAGAACAGAGTCCAGGCATCCGAATGCGGCGCGCAGGTGATCGAGGGCTCGACCCAGCTGGCGCTGACCGAGGTGAAGTCGTGACTGACGGGGGTGGCCACGTAGCCGGACCACGCCAGGTTCGTCTCCGGACAGGTCTTTCCCGGTTCCGGCACGCACGAGGTCTGGGCTCGGGAGCTCAGGGCCGGATGGGTGACGGCCACCTCGGGTTGTGCGCGGTGCGACGCGGCCCTGGCCGTGGCCGCTGTGGGGGCGCCGACACCGAGACCGACGGCAGCGACAACGACCGCGATGAGGGGGATGCTCCGCCTCCACTGTCGTCGTGGCGACGACGTGCCCCGCCGCTGTCCTCGAAACACGCCAGCCCCCTCCACCCGGCCTGCCCCCGGACCCAGGTCGCATTCCATTGTAGTCCGAGCCCTCCGGCCAGGTCCTCCCGGGCGGCAGGCGAGCCTTTAGTCTTGAGCGGGGCCGGCATTACCGGTAGACCCTGCCCATGTCCGCGCTCGAAGCCCTGGCCATCGTGGGCGTGGGGCTCGTGGCGGGGACCATCAACACCATCGTCGGATCGGGATCCCTGATCACGTTCCCCACCCTGCTGGCCTTCGGGTTCTCCCCCATCGTGGCCAACGTGAGCAACACCGTGGGACTGGTGCCGGGGTCGTTGAGCGGCGCCGTCGCCTATCGCCGGGAACTCGAGGGCCAACGGCCGCGGTTGAGCGTCCTGGGGGCGGCGTCGGTCACGGGCGGGATCACGGGGGCGGTGCTCCTGCTCTCCCTCCCCGGCAGCGTCTTTCGCCACATCGTCCCCGCACTCATCCTCGTCGCCTGTGTCCTGGTGGCCATACAACCGCGCCTGGCCCGCCGACGGTCGGCGCGCGCCGACTCTCCGGTCCACGGCGGCGTCGGGCTCTTCCTCGGCGTCTTTGCCACCGGTGTCTACGGCGGGTACTTCGGTGCCGCCCAGGGGGTGATCCTGATGTCGCTGCTCGGCATCTTCCTGGACGACCACCTCCAACGTCTGAACGCGGCCAAGAACGTCCTGGCCCTGCTGACAAACGGCGTCTCGGCCGTGGTCTTCGTCATCGCCACGCACATCGCCTGGGAAGCGGCCGGTTTGGTGGCGGCGGGCTCGGTGGTCGGCGGTCAGGTCGGCGGCCTCCTCGGCCGGCGCATCCCCGCCACTCTCCTGCGTGTGGTGATCATCCTCGTGGGCGTGACGGCTGCCGTCGTCCTCCTGGCCTGAAACGCGGTCGGTACGCTCGTCCCGTGCAGCTCGGCATCGTCACCCCCATCGTGAACCTCAACCCGCGCTTCGAGGCGCCCGCCTGGGAGCGCGACGGCACCATCGCCGACGTCGTCGCCGTCGCCCGTGAAGCCGAGAAGCTCGGCTACGGCTGGATCTCGTGCCCCGAGCACATCGCCATCCCCGAGGCGGTCGCCTCGGTGCGCGGCGGGCGGTACTGGGATCCCCTCGTCACCCTGAGCTACGTGGCCGCCTCGACCATCCGGATCGGGCTGCTCTCGCACGTGGTCGTCCTCGGCTATCACCACCCTCTCGAGATCGTGAAGCGCTACGGGACCCTCGACGTGGCCAGTCGGGGGCGCGTGATCCTGGGGGTGGGCGTGGGCTCGCTCGAGGCCGAGTTCGATCTTCTCGGCGTCGACTTCGAGGGCCGCGGGGCCCGGGCCGACGACGCCCTGCGCGCCATCAGGGCCTCGTTCGGCCGTCGCAGTCCCACCTACGCGGGTACCCACTACCGGTACTCGGACGTCTTCGTCGAGCCCAGTGGGATGGATCGCCCCCTGGCCATCTGGGTGGGCGGGCGCACGCGCCGATCGCTGCGCCGTGCCCTCGAGCTGGGCGACGGCTGGATCCCCTTCGGACTGTCGCACGCGCAGCTGCAGGCCATGCTGGCGGCCACGCCGGTGCCGACGGCGCGGGCCGAGGGCGGAGGCCGCTTCGACCTCGTCCTCGCCCCTGAACCGGCGCTCGACCCGGCGGGGGACCCCGAGGGCGCGGCCGCCACCGTGCGGTCCTACGCCGAGCTCGGCGCCACCGGACTGAGCCTCCGCTTCCGCCACCGCTCGCGCCAGCACTACCTGGAGCAGTTGGCCGCCATGGCCTCGGTGACAGCCGCCATGGTCGGGCCCGGTTGACGGTCGGCGCCGTGGCCGTCTACGTCGACGACTGGCGTCAGCCGGCCACGGTGGGACCGGTCACGGCGCGCTGGTCCCATCTGACCGCCGACACCACCGAGGAGCTCCACCGCTTCGCGGCCGACCTCGGGATGCGCCGCGCCTGGTTCCAGGGCCATCCCCACGACCCCTTGCGTGACCATTACGACGTGACCGACCGCCTTCGGGACGAGGCCATCAGTCTCGGTGCGCTGCCGGTGACCTGGCGCCAGGCGGCCCGGGCCCGCCGCCAGCGCCGCCAGCAGGCCGGTGCCGGTGGCGTTCTACGCTCTCGACCATGACCGCCAACGGAGCCCCGTCCTCGCACCACGCCGCCGCCCTGCTCGTCCTCGGCGCCGCCACCTTGGGCGAGAGCGGGGGCCGACCCATGCGTCCCCGCATCCGGGCCGTGTGGAGAGGGGCGACGATCAGCGCCCCGGCCTACCCGGTGCGCTGTACGCCCGGGGACAACCTGGCCATCCACGTGGCCGTGACCACGGCGCCGTCGGGCCACGCGCTGGTGGTCGACGTCGGCGACGAGGAGGAGTTCGGCTATTGGGGTGAGGTCCTCACCACCGGCGCCCAGGCTCGCGGCCTGGCCGGTCTCATCATCGACGGCGGCGTCCGCGACGTCTCCGCCCTCGAAGGGCACGGCTTCGCCGTGTTCTCGACCACCGTGGCGCTGCGCGGGGCGGCCAAGCAGGCACCGGGATCGGTCGGCGCCCCGGCCACCGTGGGCGGGGTCGAGGTCCATCAGGGCGACTGGGTGGTGGGCGACGCCGACGGGGTGACGGTGATCCCCGGGGCCACCCTCGACGAGGTGCTGGCCGCCGGTCGGGCCCGCCAGGAGAAAGAGGAGGGGCTGTTCGCCGCCCTCACCGACGGTTCCACCACCGTGGACCTCCTGAACCTCGACCCGTCGCCCGTCGACGTCAGCTGACGAGGTTCGGTGGCCGCCCGCCGTCGAGCACGGCACAGACGCCGTCACAGGCCATCTGCGCCATCTTGGCCCGCGTGGCCTGCGTGGCACTGCCGATGTGGGGGAGCAGCACCGTCCGGGGGGCGCCGAGAAGGCGGGGGTGGACCAACGGCTCGCGCTCGTAGACGTCGAGCCCGGCGGCGAAGATGGTCCCCTCGTGGAGGGCGTCGGCCAGTGCCTCCTCGTCGACCACCGGTCCCCGCGCCGTGTTCACGAGCACGGCGTGGCGGTTCATGAGCGCCAGCTCGCGGTCGGCCGATGAGGTGGCGGGTGGAGTCGTTCAGCGGGACGTGGAGGCTCACGACATCGGCCTCGGCCAAGAGGGCGTCGAGGGAGGACACGTAACCGGGGAGTCCGGTGTCGCCGCGTGTGTGGTGCAGGACGCGCATCCCGAAGCCACCGGCGCGCCGGGCCACGGCGGCGCCGATCCGGCCGTAGCCGACGAGGCCGAGCACGGCACCATGGACATCGTGGCCCAGATACTGTGTGATGCCCCAGCCCTCCCAGACCCCGGCGCGCAGATCGTGCTCGGCATCCCACCCCAGGCGGGAGGCGGCCAGGATGAGGAGGAAGGCAAGGTCGGCCGTGGTCTCGTCGAGCACGCCGGGCGTGTTGCAGACCTGCACTCCCTCCTTGTGGGCGGCGACGACATCGATGTTGTCGTAGCCCACGGCCACGTTGGCCACCACCTGCAGGCGACCGGCGGCCCCGGCGGCGAGGACGGCCTCGTCGATCCGGTCGGTCAGGAGGCAGACGACGGCGTCGACGTCGGCCACCGCGGCGACGAGCTCGTCATGGGTGTACGCGCTGTCGTCACCGCGTTGCACGACGTCGTGGCCGCGCGCCACGAGAGGATCGAGACCACCGTCGGGCAAGATGCGGGTGACGAGGACGCGGGCCACGTACCTGCCATCAATGGGTCGTGTAGTCGATCGGCCCCGCATCCTTCACGCCCACGGCGAAACAGAAGCAGTGGATGGGAGCGTGGTCGCTCACCGGTCGCAGGCTGTGGACCTTGTCGGGTGGGATGTGCACCAGGTCGCCCTGGGCCACCGGTCGTTCCTCGTCCTCGATCGTCATGATGCCGCGGCCGGTCATCACGTAGTAGAACTCGTGAGTCGGGTGCGAATGGGGGAACACCTGCCCGCCCCCGGGCACCTCGAATTCGTTCACCAGTTCGAGGTAGCCGCCGTCGGTGATCTCCTTCATCTCACGGGCGTTCACGAGCCACCACACCGGGACGGTGCCGTTGTGCTCGACGACCGGTTCGGCGTCCTCGATGCTGCGGACATCCATGGTGTTGCCTCCTCGCCCGGGACCTGACAGCCTCCTTAGACTGACGGCGACGTCAGCGTAGATCAAGGGGGATCGGGGCCGTGGCCGACATCGCCAGGAGCATCGAAGCGCAACCGCTCACCGCCGCCGGGTGGGCCCCTTTCGGCTGGCTTCCCGTGGCCGACACCGATCCCGCCGACGGCGACCACCGGCTGGTCTTCGCGTGGAGCGACGTCCACCTGAACGTCATCTCGCACGCGCCCCAGGAGATCGACCGGACCGCACACGGATTGCTCTGTGACGGCCTCTACCGTCACGACACCCACACCCAGGCGCTGCTCGTCCTGGACGTGGCCGCCGTGATCGCCGTCGCCCCCGCCGATGTCACCTTCGCCGACCCCGGTGACCTCGAGACGGTCCGTGCTTTTCTCCTGCGCCCGCTCGATCGCTTCGTCCTCCACCGCGGGACCTGGCACTGGGGACCGTTCCCGCTCGGTGATGCCCCCGTCACCTTGTACAACGTCCAGGGCCTGCGTTACGCCGAGGACAACGCCAAGGTCGATCTGGCCGGGCGGGCCCTGGCCGTCGAGGTGCTGGCGGCGCCCTAGGACTTCGCCCCCGCGGTCGGGGGATGAGCACCACCGGGGCCCGGCGCGGGCATGATCAGGGGGTGCCGGGAGACGAACCGGAAACTAGGCCCGACCAGGGCGACGACGCCGACGGTCTCATCGGCCGCCTCCTGGTCGCGTCACCCCGTCTGGGCGACCCGAACTTCGAGCGCTCGGTGGTCCTGCTGCTCGATCACGGACCCGACGGGGCCCTCGGCGTGGTGCTCAACCGGCCCACGGGACTGCCCGTCGACGAGATCCTCGATGTCTGGCGCGACCAGGCCCTGGCCGCGCCTCCCGGAGTCGTCTTCCGCGGCGGGCCCGTCTCACCCGACGCGGTCATCGGGTTGGCGCGCACCGAGGTGGTCGACGTCGACGACTCCGTGTGGCGTCTCGTCCTCGACGGTGTCGGCACCGTCGATCTGGCGGTGGCGCCCGACGAGCAGCCGGTGCCGGTGGCCGGTGTGCGTATGTTCGCCGGCTACTCCGGATGGTCTCCCGATCAGCTGGAGGACGAGTTGGCCGAGGGCGCGTGGATCGTCCTCGACGCCGTCGTGGCCGACGTCTTCACCCCCGAGGCCGACGCGCTGTGGCACGACGTCCTCCAACGCCAGGGCGGCAAACTGGCCCTTCTCGCCGCCTACCCCCCGCACCCCTCGGTCAACTGACGTGCGAGACACGGCGAGCGAAGTCGTGCAGGCGGCGCCGGCCGACGTGGGCGCCCTGTCGTCGGCCCTGGCGCGCGCCTTCGACGACGACCCGTTGTCGTGCTACCTGTTCGGCGACCGCCTCCGGGCCGCCGGACTCATGCGCTTCTTCTCCCTTCAATTGCGGCACACCTACCTCCGTCACGGTGAGGTCTGGACGACGCCCGACCGCGCCGGCGCCGCCCTGTGGGCACCGCCGACCATGCCCCGCCCCGGCGTGATGGACCTGGTGAGGATCGCGCCCGTCGTTCCCTACCTGTCGATCTGGGGACGCAAGACCCCCGACGTCCTGCGCCTTCTCGCCGCCTACGAGCGGGCCCGTCCCCGGCAGGTGCACTGGTACCTCGGCACCCTCGGGACCGATCCCGACCGCCAGGGCCAGGGAGTGGGTTCGGCCCTTCTCCGCGTCGTGCTCGACCGCCTCGACAGCGACGGGGTCCCCGCCTATCTCGAATCCTCCAAGGAGAACAATCTCTCCTTCTATCCGCGCCACGGCTTCGCGGTCACCGGCCAGATCCACACCCGCGGCGGCGGGCCCACCCTCTGGCTCATGTGGCGCGAGCCCCGCCCGCCGCCCCTATGACGCGGGGCTGGCCCTCACCGAAGCGGTCACCCCGTCGAAAGCGAGATCGAGACCGGAACCGAGTCCCACGGGGGTGGTGTCGATCCCGAGGCCGTAGCGCAGCTGGGCCGTGACCACCTGGTCGATCAGGGGCCACGCCGTGGGCGGCGAGATGTCGGGGGGCGAACAGCCGTCGGTGGCGATGGACGCGAAGGCCGGTTTCCCGACGGTGACCGACGGGTCGACGGGGTAGGAGAGGACGACGGTGTCAACTTCGGGCGTCGTCTCGAAGGCCACCCCCGGCTTGTACGGCCCGTTGGTGGCGAAGGCGGTGTCCTGGTGGCTGGTCGGGGTGGCGGGGACGGCGTCGTACGGCCCCGACGCGCTCGGCGTGGCCGGGGTGCTCGAGCAGGCCGCGAGGGACACGCCGACGGCTCCCGCTGTCCCGAGAGCCGACGCCCGGCGGCCCCACCGGCCAGCGCGCCGGCCGAGACGAGGTGCCCTCGGTGTCTGCACAGCGGCACACCAGGCCTGTCAGCCGTTCGGCATCCCCACGACGCGCAGTGAGCCCTCCGTGCGGGTGGTCGCCGCCGGCAGGACGACACGGACGCCGTCGGGCAGGCGGCCCGGGTCGGCCAGGAGGGTGCGCAGCGCATGGATCACCGCCCGCGCCCCGACCGACGGCATGCCCCGGGTGCGCTGGGCCAGCACGACGTGGCGCGGCGGGAGGTCGTCGATGCCGACCGACCGGAAGCGGGGACGCAGGTGCGGGGGGACGGCGGTGGCGGGGAGGACGGCCGGTCCGTAGCCCTCGAAGGTCAGCGAGGCCAGGAGGCGGACCCCGTCGAGCTCGGCCCGGGGATGCAGCGGGATGCCGGCGGGTCGGACGGCCGCGTCGATCTCGGCCCGGAAGGCGGTCCCGGGGGCGGGGAGCAGCAGTTCGAATCGGGAGAGCTCGGACAAGGCGATGCGGGTGATTCCGACCAGCGGATCGTCGTCGACGGGGACCACGAGAACGAGGTCCTCCTCGAAGAGCGACTCGAAGGTGAGATCACGCCCGGGCACGGGGAGGGTGAGGATGGCCATGTCGAACCGGCCGGCGGCCAGCTGCGGTTCCAGACTGGAGGTGATCCCGTCGGCCACCACCAGGCGCAGGTCGGGGTGCTTGGCCGAGAGGTCGGCCAGGAGCACGGGCGTGATCCAGCGGGCGGTGGTCCCGATCATGCCGATCCGGACCGTCCCCCCCACCTCTTCCCGCAGCGCCCCCAGATCGGCGGCGACGGCATCGATCTCGCCGAGGATGCGGTAGGCACGGGCGGCGACCACCTCACCCTCGGCCGTGAGCCGACCGGCGGAACGGTCCACCAGGGCCGTCCCGAGCTCCTTCTCGAGCCGGGCCACATGGGCCGAGATGTTCGACTGGACCGTCCCGAGCGCGTCGGCGGCGCTGGAGAACGAGCCGTGCTCCGAGACCGCGACCAGGGCTCGCAGGTGCCTGAGTTCCATCTCTTATAGAGATACCATAAATCTGTATTAGCTGTTTGACTGATTGTGCGCGAAGGCGCAAAATGTTCCTCGGACCCCAGGGCTGGACACCCCCCCCGCCATCCCTGTCGAGTCGGTGCGAAGGGATCGGATCTTTCCCCCGTCCGGTCCCTTCGCCGCGTCAGGGCGCGGTTCTCGGTGACACGCTCTTCCGGCGTTGGGCGGTGGCCCCGGCGGTAACGTCTGGGCCATGGTGACCGATCGCACGTCGCCGACGTCACGGACGCCGTCGCTCAAAGAAGGACGTCGTGAGGCGGCCGGGCCCGGGCCGCAGGTCGGGGATACCGGGGACGGCCCTCACGGTGAGGCCGTCTTCGTCGACCTCGACCGGACGCTCCTGCGCGGGGCCAGCGGGCTCGTCCTCGGTGCAGCCATGCGGGCCGAGGGCCTGTTCGACGGGCGGCCGTCGCTCCCCGGCGAGAGCCTCTTCTACCGGCTCTACGACCTCCAGGGCGAGAGCCTGGCCTTCATGGCCATGGTGCGCGCCGCCCCGCGTTTCACGAGCGGCTGGGACGTCGACGCCGTCCGCCGGGCCGGTGCGCGCGCCGCCGCCCCAGTTGGCCGACCTGGTCCAGCCCTACGCGCCGGCCGTCCTGGCCGCACACCGGGCCGCCGGCCGGCTGCTGGTGCTGGCCACCACGTCGCCGATCGACCTGGTGGCCCCGTTCGCCGAGCTGGCCGGCTTCGACGACGTCGTCGGCACCCGCTACGCCAGCCGCGACGGCCGCTACACGGGGGGGATCGACGGGGACTTCGCCTGGGCCACGGGGAAGCTGGCCGCCGTCCGGCGGTGGGCCACGGCGTCGGGGGTCGATCTGGCCAAGAGCCACGCCTACTCGGACAGCGTCTTCGACATGCCGCTGCTGCGGGCCGTCGGCCATCCCCACGCCGTGAACCCCGACCGCCGGTTGCGGGCCCTCGCCACCGTGCACCGCTGGCCCATCGAGCACTGGGACCGCCCACCGGGGGTACCCAAGATGGTCGGGCTCGAGCCCTACCACCTGCTGCGCCCCTTCGTCCGGCCCGAGGCCTTCCCCTACGCCCGTTTCGACATCGCCGGGATCGAGAACATCCCCGTGCGCGGGCCGGCCCTGCTCGCCTCCAACCACCGCAGCTACTTCGACGTCGTCGCCCTGGCCATCATCGCCGCCCGCCTGGGCCGTCCCGTCCGCTTCCTGGCCAAGCGCGAACTCTTCGACGCGCCCGTGGTCGGGCAGATCGCCCGGGCCCTGGGCGGGATCAGCGTGGACCGGGGCAGCGGATCGGACCAACCGCTGCGTGACGCCCAGCGCGCCCTGGAAGCAGGCGAGCTCGTCGTCATCCTGCCCCAGGGCACCATCCCCCGGGGTGAGGCCTTCTTCGATCCGGTGCTGCGGGCCAAGACGGGAACGGCCCGTCTGGCCGCCATGACCGGTGTCCCCGTCGTGCCCATCGGACTGTGGGGGACCGAACGCGTCTGGCCCCGGTCGGCCCGGGTCCCCATCATGACGACCTTCACCGACCCACCGCTCATCCGAGTGCGGGTCGGCCCCCCGGTGCGGCTCGGCCTCGAGGACGCCGTGGCCGACAGCGCCGCGGTCATGGACGCCATCGTGGCGCTGCTCCCGGAGGAGGCCGCGTGGGTCGGCCGTCCCACCGACGAGGAGTTGGCCCGGACGTTCCCGCCCGGACACCGCCCTACGTGAGTCCGCCGCCCGGGGCAGGCGGGGTCTCGCCGCGGCGCGTCCCGC
The DNA here is from genome assembly GCA_963848355.1 of uncultured Acidimicrobiaceae bacterium. GTDB lineage: Bacteria > Actinomycetota > Acidimicrobiia > Acidimicrobiales > UBA8190 > CAWKDG01. The sequence continues at coordinate 25,941 of CAWKDG010000006.1, read as the reverse complement.
CCGCCCGCCCGGGCCGCGCTGGGCCGGACGGGCGGCGGTGGCGGTGAGCGCCGCGTCGCGGCGGCTGGGGTGCGGCGGCGGATCGGTCATCGGCGGTCGGGTCGGGCTCTTTCTCGCTCCCGACCTTCTCGGCGCGTCTGGCCGCCGACCGCCGGGTGGCCCTGGTGAGCGGGACCAACGGCAAGACGACGACCACCCACCTCCTGGCCGCCGCCCTCGGCGGTGCCGCGCCGGGTGGCCACCTCGTCGGCGGGCGCCAACCTGCCTCCGGGACTGGCCGTGGCCCTGGCCGCGTCGCCACCGGGGGCGCCGGCCGTCCTCGAGGTCGACGAGGGCTATCTCGGCGCCGGTGGCGGCGGCGGTGGCGCCCCGGGTGGTGGCCCTGCTCAACCTGTCGCGCGATCAGCTCGACCGGGTGAGCGAGGTCCGGATGGTGGCCAACCGCTGGCGCCAGGCCTTGGTCGGGTCTCGAGACCACGGTGGTGGCCAACGCCGACGACCCGCTGGTGGTGTGGGCGGCGGGGCGCCGCCCCCAAGGTGATCTGGGTGGCGGCCGGCCTCCTGTGGCGGGGCGACGCCGTCGGCTGCCCGGCCTGCGACGGGCAGATCGTCTTCCCCGTCCCGGTGCCGCCGTCGACGGATGGTCGTGCGTCTGCGGCTTCACCCGTCCCCATCCCGACGCCCGCCTCGCGGCGACGAGCTCGTGACGGCCGACGGGCGCCGCCTCGCGCTCGACCTGTCACTGCCGAGCCGGGCCAACCGGGCCAACGCGGCCGTGGCCGCCGTGGCCGCCGGTGTCCTCGGTGTGGACGAGGCCGACGCCCTCGACGCCATGGCGTCGGTCACCGACGTCGAAGGGCGTTTCGCCACGGTGACCCACGCCGGCGTGACGGCCCGGCTGCTGCTGGCCAAGAACCCGGCGGGGTGGGCGGAGCTCCTCGACCTGCTCGACGGGGGCACCGATCCGGTCGTGATCGGGATCAACGCCCGGATCGCCGACGGCCATGACCCGTCCTGGCTGTGGGACGTCGCCTTCGAGCGCCTGGCCGGCCGACTGGTGGTGGCCACCGGCGACCGTCGCCGCGACCTGGCCGTGCGGCTGCGCTACGCCGGCGTGGCCCACCTCACCGTGCCCCACCAGCTCGACGCGCTCTGGGCGCGTCGGGTGCCGGGCGGGTCGAGTACGTGGGGAACTACACCGCCTTCCAGGACCTGCGCCGCCTCCGTGGCCGGGCCCGCCGCCGGCCGAGGGCCGCGGCGGCCACGGCGCCGACGGCGTGCCCCCGGTGGTGCCGGCGCGACCGGTGCCGACGCCGGCGACGACGGATGGCGCCGTTGCGACCACGGCCCGTCGGCTCTGCGGGTGGTGGTGATCTATCCCCGACCTTCTCGGCACCTACGGCGACGGCGGCAACGGCTTGGTGCTGGCCGCCCGCGCCGCCTGGCGCGGCATCCCCGTCGAGCTCGTCCTGGCCCCGTCGGACGCACCGCTGCCGCGGGGGCGCCGATCTCTACTGCATCGGGGGCGGAGAGGACGGACCGCAGATCCAGGCGGCCGAGCGACTGGCCGACGGCGTCCTGGCGGCGGCCGTGGCCGGAGGCGCCACCGTCCTGGCCGTCTGCGCCGGGTACCAGATCCTGGGCTCGTCGTTCCCCGGTCCCGACGGTCGTCCTCATGCCGGGGTGGGCCTGCTCGACGTCGACACGGCGAGGGGCCCGGGCCGGCGCTGCGTGGGTGAGCTCGTGGCCGAGCCCGTCGCCGTCGCCGTCGGGGACGTCGTGGCACCGTCGCCGGCCGGGGTCCGTCTCGATCGCCTCACCGGGTTCGAGAACCACGCCGGGGTCACGACGCTCGGCGCCTCGGCGCGCCCGCTGGCGCACGTCCTCTGCCGGCGTCGGCAACGGCGACGGCTCGGGCACCGACGGGGCGCGGGCCGGTCGGGTCATCGGGACCTACCATGCACGGTCCCGTCCTGGCCCGCAATCCGAGTTTGGCCGACATGCTCCTGGCCCTGGCCACCGGTGCGGTACCGGAACCTCTCGACGACGCCGAGGAGCTGGCCCTGCACGACGAGCGTCTGGCCGCCGTCACCGGTGGGAGCGGGGGAGCGGCGCGGGCCGCCGCCGCCTGGCGGCGATTGGTCGGGGTACGCCGGTCCTGAGCGGCGCCTACGCCGCCATCACCGATTGACGGCCCACCGGCCGTCGTCGCCGTCACCGGTGTCGCGGGGATCGGGTCCGAGCGCCCACGCCCGGCGCCACGGCGCCGCCTCGGGTCCGCGCGGCGACGGCGTCGTGCCCGCCGCCGCGCGTCGCCGGGCCGTCCACCAGTCGGTCCGTCCTTCGTCGGCCATGGTGGCGAGCGTCGTCTCGATGCGCGTCCCGAATCGGCGGGCGTCCTCGCCCTCGGCCGGGGAGAGCTGGGTTCCGAACGTGATCCGGGTCTGGTGGCGGCGCAGTCGCCCGCCGTTCTTGGGCAGGATCCGCCAGGTGCCCTCGATGTGGACGGGGACGACGGGGCGGCCCGTGCGCCGGGCCAGGTAGGCGGCTCCGCCGCGGAACTCCTGGAACCAGCCGTCGGGGGAGCGACCGCCCTCGGGGAAGATGATCAGGTTCCATCCCTCCTCGAGCAGGGTGGCGGCGGTATCGGCCGACTTGCGGTTCACCTTGTGGCGCTCGATGGGGATGGCTCCGAGCCCGAGGGCGAACAGATGCGCCTTCCAGCGCCGGTCGAAGAAGTAGTCGGCGGCGCCGACCACCACCGCCTTGTGCCGGAAGCGCCGGGGCAAGATGGAGAGCAGGAGACCGGTGTCGAGGTGGCTGGCATGGTTGGCCACGAAGATGGCCGGGGTCTCGACCAGCTCGAGCATCTCGGCCCCCCGCACCTCGGGGGCGGCGATGGCGTGGGCCAGGGGTCGGGTCACGTTGTCGAGCAGCACGGCCCGCAACAGGCGGGCCGGATAGCGGCGCGCCCACTCGGTGTCGTAGTCGACACCGAGCTTCCGTTCGGGGGCGTCGCGCTCGACACCGTCGGGCCAGTGGGGCGACGACCAGGGGAACGGGGACCTCGGGAATCGGGCCCCTGTGCGCGCCCTCACGACACGTCCGCCATGAGCAGCGGCGGAGAGTGCAGATGGGTGAGCGACGGATCGCGCCCGACGATGTCACCGGCCATCTCCAGCGCGTCGGCCATGGAGGAGGCCGGGGTGAAACCGAGACGCCTGACCGCGGCGCGGTCCCCGCCCACGATGATCACGCCGCCCAGGTGCTCGAGCGCGTGCGCGCACCAGTACCACATGTAGAACGGATGGACGCCGTGGTAGGCGTTCCCGGTGCGGTAGAGGTGGACGTACCACGGGTCGGTGGCGTAGGCCTCCTCGTACTTCCCCACCTCGGCCGGGTCGGTCGTCTCGGCCAGGACCTGTTCGAAGAAGTCGATGTAGCTCGGATGGTGTCCGGGATGGAAGGACCACGGGGTCGGATGGCTCATGATCACCACCCCGCCCTCGCGGACGAGTGGCCGGCCCCGGTACATGTTGAAGAAGTAGCCGAGCCCCAGGCAGGCCACGAGGATCGGGTTCATGATCGAGTTCACGTTGTAGGGGCAGATGAAGGGGAGTCCGAGGGTGAGGATGTCGGTCTGGCCCTCCACGGCCACCAGTTGCTGGGCGTAGACGTTCTCCGTGGTCCGGGCGTGCACCGCCTCGACCTCGCCGGCCTGGACGCTCGTGATCCGGTAGGGCGAGCGCACGGAGTGGAAGATCTGTCGGGCCAGGCGGTCGGGTGTGCGGGCCAGGGCCGCCGATGTCGTCATGAAGGCGGCGCGGTCGCGCGGTCGACCACTCCCATTCGCGGCGCTCGAGGAACCGCAGCTGGGGGGGGAAGGTGTCGGTGTTCAGATTGGTCTCGATCTGGAAGACCTTCACCCCGGCGTCGGCGATCAGCCGCCCCATCCGCCAGTTCGACGAGTGCAGCTCCGAGCGGTGCTGGTCCATGAAGGAGCGACTCTGCTGCATCGTCTTGGCGTTGTGGTGGTGGCGGAGACTGCGGTAGCTGGCCAGGCCCGTGGCCACCGACTTGTGACCGCCGTCCATGGCCACCAGGTTGATGTTCACGTAGACCAGCAGATCCGACGTGGCCGCCCGCTTGTTGATCTCGACGTCCTCGCCGTGGTCGGTGAGGCCCAGGTGGATCAAGTTGTCCGGGTCCTCGGCGTCGTGCTGCTGCAGCAGACCGTGCGGTGCGAAGGCGTCGTAGACGCGGTCGCCCACCACGTGGCGCAGTTCGGCCTCGGTCAGGCGGCGGTGCAGGGCCAGCGCACAGACGAGGACGACGTCGTCGACCCCCGCCTCGGCGGCCAGGTCGAGGACCTGCTCGATCACCAGCTGGCGGGCGTCGGGACTGCGCATCGGGGGCAACGGCAGCGACACGTCGTCGAAGGCGATCGTGAGCCGCATCCCCGGCCGCAGCAGCGCCGGCAGCGGCTCGGCGTCGCCGTGCGGGTGGAGCAGGGCGTGGCGGATGGTGCCGACCGGATCGGCGAGCGGGTCGAGCGGTTCGGGCGGGTACAGCACCCGACTGCCTGTCGGCAGCGTCTCGAGGTGGAAGCCCTCGCCGTGCCAGAACAAGGTGGGCGGGGTGGATCGGTCGACCTCGAGGACGAATCCCGGTCGAGGGCTCATGAGGCCAGTCCTTTCCGACGGCGTGGGTGCATCTCGAAGACGACCTTCACCGCTCCGCGCTTGCCGGCTCCGCCGGCGTGGGCCACCGCTTCCTCGAAACGCTCCAGGGGGTAGCGGGCCGACACCAGGCGACCGAGACGGGCGGCGGCGACGACTTCCATGGCGATGTCGAATGTGCGTCGCACCGCCCCGCCCGACCGCTCGGACCCGTAGGCGTAGGCGCCGGCCAGCGTCACCTCCCGGTGCCACAGCGAGGCCAGGTCGAGGGTCGTCCGGCCCGGCATCCCCACGAGGACGACCCGCCCCCGCGGGCGCACCATGGCCAGCGCCTGGGACAGCGACTCGGCACTGCCGACACAGTCGACGACGACGTCGGCCCCGCCGGTCAGATGTCCCGACGTGGTGAGCGAGCGCGACCGGCGCCGCACGGCGCGCGACAGCTGGGCCGGGGTCACGGCCAGATCGGCCCCGAGCTCGCCGGCCAGATCGCGCTGATGCTCGTACTTCGCCCCCACCAGCAGTGCCCCGGGCGTGGCCAGTTGGCGCAGCGCCGCCGTCGTGGTGAGCCCGACGGTGCCACCACCGAGAACGGCGACGGTGTCCCCCGGCTCGACGGCGGCGGCCAGCGCGGCGTGCACGGCGCAGGCCGTCGGCTCGACCATCACGGCGTCGTCGTCGCTCAGCGCGTCGGGAACGGGATGGAGTTGCGTCCCGTGGGCCACGAGCCCGGCGTGCGACCAGCCGCCGCCGGTGTCGGTGCAGAAGCCGATCTGCAGGCCGGGGGCGATGTGGCCGAAGGCGACGCGCTCGCACCCGCCCACCCGACGCTCGGCGCAGGCCGGGCACGGTGGATCGATGCCGCGGGCCACGCATCCGAGGACGGGCTCCACCACCACACGGGTCCCCGGCGCCAGCGGCCCGTCGCCGTCGGCTCCCTCGACCACCCCCACGATCTCGTGGCCGGGCACGAAGGGGAAGCTCACGATGTCCTCGAAGTAGCGCGAGCTGCGCCCGTCCAACGTGGCCAGGTCCGACCCGCAGATCCCCGCCAGCAGCGGCCGCACCCGGTGCCAGCCGGGCGCGGGGAGCTCGGGGGCCTCGAGGTCGGTGAGTCGCAGCGGTCCGACCGCCGCGCTCGTCCCCGTCCCGCCGATCGACGAGACGAGGCGGGCGGCGGCGAAGCGGGGCAGGCTGCGCTCGATCAGGAGAGCCTTCACCGTTCGCCCGCCCCGGCCGTCAGGGTGTCGAGCGCGCCTTCCACGCGCGTCCACCAGCGCGACACGCCGTGGTCGAGCGGACCCATGGGCAGCACCGGGCGGCCCCCGCCCCCGCCCGCCTTGTCCCAGTGCTCCACGTGCCATCCCCGGCGCCGGGCCACAGCGGCCAGCCGCGCCTCGGGGTTCACGGCCACGGGGAACCCGACGCACTCGAGCAGAGGCAGGTCCGACGTCGAGTCGGCGTAGGCCACCGACTCCCCGAGGTCGAGGCCGGTGTCGGCCGCGTAGCGGGCCAGGACGAGGGCGCGCGCCTCGCCCGTGGGGGGGCGATTGTCGAGCCTCCCGGTGAACCGTCCGGCGTCGTCGACCCCGAGAGAGGCGCACACCACCTCGTCGAACAGCGGCCGCAGCGGCTCGACCACGAAGTCGAGGGCACCGGTGATGAGCACGGTGCGGTGCCCGAGGGCGCGGTGGGCCCGGACCCGGGCGAACCCGGCCGGGAACGACTTGGTGAGGAGCATCTGGTGGAAGAGGTCCCACGAGTCGTCACGCAGCATCTGGGCCGAGGCGCCTTTGTAGCGGCGGTAGAAGCTGCGCAGGAAATCACCGCGGTCGCGGCGGTCGAGGGCGAGCAGCGCCGGTGCCTCGCGCAGCAGGCGGGCGGTGAAGGTGACGCGCTCACCGGCGGGGAGATGGCGGCTGGCCAACCAGGCATAGGACTCGACGACGTTGGAGGCGATCAGCGTGTTCTCGAGGTCGAAGGCGGCCAGATGCCGATCGGGGGACAGGATCGCCCTCTGGGCCCGGTCGGTTCGGCTGACCATGGTCGACTTGGCCGGCGTCGACCGCACCCGGGCGTGCTCGACCACGGACGGGAGGTGGACGTCGTGGACGTAGTGGGGCCAGGCGATGACGGCCGGGTCGAAGCAGAAGATCTCCCGCTCGTCCGGCGCCAGACGGTCCCACAGGGCCAGCAGGCGGTCGACGCGGAAGTGCGCTTCGGTCTCGGTGTAGGCGCCGTACAGCTCGACGTACCCGAGGGCCCGTTCGGCCTGCGTGTGCTGGTCCTCGAGGCGGGCGGCCAGGTCGGCGCGCTCCCCCCGGACGGGAAGGACGGCCAGGATGCGCTCGGCCACACCGAAGGCGGTCGTGGCCCGGCGCAGCTGGCGCTGGACGCGTCCGCGTCCGGGGAACGACCACTCGGGGACGACGATCGGTTGGCCGTCGGTGTCGTACAGGGGGTGCTCGGTGAACCACGACTGGACGAGGTCGACCAGCTGTCCGTAGCGCAGCGGGTTCCGGACGCTCGATGCCACCTGGTAGACGCTGGCGCCGGCGGGGTCGGGTCCGGCGGCGGCCACGGCCACGATGGCGGCCACCACCAGATCGACGGGGACGACGTCGACGACCCCTTCGGGGATCCCGGGGAACTCCTTCAGCAACCCCCGGGCGTACGACACGATGATCGGCTCGGCCATCCGGAAGCCGCGGATCCAGCCGGGCCGGGGTTCGGCCAGGGCCGATTCGATGATCGAGGGCCGCACCACGGTGATGGGGGTCTCGCCGTGGGAGGCGACGAGGGCACGCTCGCCCAGGGCCTTGGTGAAGGCGTAGGCATCGGGCCATCCGAGGGCCTGGGCCCGGGCCCGACCGGCGTCGACCAGCTGCTTGCGGACCCAGTCTTCGCGCAGCTTCTCGGCCCGTTCGGCCAGGACGTGGGTCCCCGCCGCCCCCAGCTCGGCGCGTGCCGCCTTCGTGAAACGACCGAGCGGGCCGGGACGGCGCGATTCGGCCTCGAGGTCGGCGCGCAACCGTCGCGCCGAGTCGATCTCGGCGGCGATGTCGACATCGGTGGTCACCGTGGTGTGGGTCCGTGCCCTCGCCCCCGAGCTCACGGCCTCGGTGAACAGGGTCTCGGTGGCCTCGCCCTGGTGGGTGCCGGCCACATAGGCGGTCGACACGGTGACGAGGTGGGTGGGCCCCCGGCCGGGGTACGCCTCGAGCCGGGCCCCGACCACGGACCCGATGGCGGCGGCGACGCGTGACGGCCCCAGCAGGTTGACCTCCACGGCGGTGTCGAGGGGAGCGTCGAACGAGACGGTGGCGGCGGAGTGGATGACGATGTCGCACGCCGCCAGGACCCGCCTCCCCTCGTCGTCGAGGCCGAGCCCGTCGCGGCCCACGTCGCCCGACACGGAGACGAGGCGACGCCGCACCCGGTCGGCGAACTCGTCGCCCCACTCCGCCCGCAGGCGGTCGAAGCAGTCGTTGCGCACGATCTCGCGTGCCGTGCGCTCCACCGCCGAAAGGCGGCGGGTGGGCCGCACGAGGACGACCACCTCGCAGTCGGGGACCGAGCGCAGAAGGCGCTCCACCACGGCGGTCCCGAGGAACCCCGTGGCCCCGGTGACCAGGATGCGGGTCCCGGCCAGGGCGGCCGTCACCGACAACGATTCCGACGGAGGGGTACGCACCTCGGGCACCATCTCTGTCTACCATATGGTAGATGGACGGTGGGAGACGGGCAGGAGCGACGGCGGACCGGATCCTCGACGCCGCTCTCGTCTCCTTCGGGTCCCGAGGCTACGAGGCGACCTCCCTCGACGCGCTGGCCGACGGCCTCGGGATGCGCAAGCAGTCCATCCTGTACTGGTTCTCCTCCAAGGACGTCCTCCTCGAGGCGTTGATCGACCGGTCGGCCGACGAGCTGGCCGAGGCCCTCGAGGCGTCGCTGGCCCGGGCCGGGGGTGGCTGGGCCCGCATCGAAGCCGTCGTCCGTTCGGTCTTCCGGTTGGCGGCCCGACGTCCCGAGTTGCTCGGCCTGGTGCGCGAGGTGGGTCGACTGGGCCCCCCGGCGGCGACGCGTCTGACGCTGGCCCTCGATCCTCTCGTCGGTCGGGCGTCCGCCTTCCTCGAAGCGGAGATGGACGCCGGCGCCATGCGCCGCCACGAGCCGCGCCTGCTCCTGCTGGCCATCTACTCCACCGTGATCGGCATGGTCACCGAGGTCGAGGTACTACGCGCCCTCGGCGAAGAACCGTCGGCCCGTTCGCTCGTGCGGCGGCGCCAGGAGATCCTCAGCCTGCTGCGCTCGGCGCTGTTGGTGGACGACGCGTCCCGTGGGCATCACGCCGCCTGACGTCAGGCGACGACAGACCGCTGACGTCGTCGCCGGATCTCGCTCAGGCGCCCGGCGGTCGCGGGCGTATCTGATTGGGGGGCGTGTAGCGCTTGTTCTTCGATGGCCCTGTGGGCTCCGGTTGCTTCTTGGCCCGCCGCCCGCCCGTGGCGCGCGCACTCATGCGGTCGGCCCGGGCCCGGCGCCGCGCCTCGGCGGCGTCGCGGCCGCGGGCGGCGGGTGCGGTCCGGGTCCGTTGCGAGCTCCCGGTGAGCGTGGCCAGCTCCTTCTGCCACCTGAGCACCCGGAAGATCATCCAGACGCCGAGGGCCCAGAAGGGGAGGGCGAAGGGGAAGCCCATCGACGTGCCGAGGAAGAGAAGGGCGAAGGCCACGAAGGATCGACGGCGATTCCACGTGGCGAGCAGGACGATGGCCGACAGCAGCACGCGGGCACCGCCCTCGAAGAAGATGATGAATCCCGTGCTCTCGTGGTTCTTGGCGTGCAGGGGCGGGTCGAAGTGCACGGCGGCGATCGTGAGGACGACACCGACGATCACGCCCAGGCCGGCCGTGGCGTAGGCGAGCACCTGTTCGCGGTCGTCGATCTTCTTGATGATCTGGGTCAACTCCTCCTTGGACATCCCCGACGGCGTCCCCCGCGGCGGGCGCGGCGCCGGCGGCTTCAGGAAGGCGTCGCGGATCCGGCCGCCGGCCGACGACGGAGCCGCTCCCGGCTCGAGCACCTCGTCCGGGGTGACCACCGCGCCGGCGTCGTCGCCCGTCGCCCGGGACGCGGGCTTCGACGCCGGACCTCTCGGTGAGGGACCCGGGGAGGTCGTGGGCGGGCGTTGCAGGTTGGGGAGAGCGGCCAGGATGCGCTGGCCGACGGTGAGCCGGGGAACGCCACCGTCTCCCGGAGCGGCGCCGTTGCTCTGGCTGTCCCCGTTCTCGCTCACGTCCGCCAGCGTAGTCAGCACCGGTGGAGGCTCCGGTGCGACGGCCCCACCTCGGGTCGTGACCGACGTCGACCGCCGGCGGCGGTCAGCGTGATCCGACGCCGCCGGTCGCCCGCAGGACGAGCCCCGTCCCGAGGTTGTCGGCCGGGGCCACCACCTGCACCGGACCCGTTCCCGGTATCACGCCCGGTGTTTCGACCCCCGGCCCGCCCGACAGGTCATCGGCGGGGCCGACGGCGGACGTGTCCGCCTCCGGCGCTGTCGGCGGCAGGTCGAAGGCGAGGTGATGGACGCGGCCCGGTCGATCCCCCAGCCACGTCCGTAGTGACGACGTGGCGTCGGCGATCGGGGTGGGGCTCACCAGACGGAGCGCGAGTGGCCCCGGCCAGGTGAGGTCCACGTATTCCCATTCGCCCTCGGCGGCGACGGCGCGCGCCGTGACGGTTCCTCCGAGCAGGACGTGGAACAGCCCGAGGGCGGTGTCGAGGTCGCGCACGGCATGGGCGACGTGGCGCAACGCGGCCGACGGCGCCGACGGTGTGGTGGGGAAACCCTCGGGGGCCGGTGAGATCCATTCGAATTCGGCTTGGGCCACCTGGACGACGACACCGGTGGCCTGGCGGGGATGGAGGAAGGCTTCTCTCCACTGGGGATCGTCCAACCGCACTCCGACCGGATCGAAGCCCGCTCGCCGCACGCGCCGGAGCACCGCCTCGATGTCCGGAACCTTGAACGTGAGGTGATGGGGCCCGGGCCCGCTGTGGTCGAGGAAGCGACGGAGGAACGGATTCGCTTCGGGTTCCCACGGTTGGAGGACCTCGACCTTGGCTCCGTTGGCGTACGCCAACTGGGCCGGGCTGAAGCCGCTGTTGACGCCACCGGAGTGCCACCGCCCGCCGAGCTGATCGACGTAGCGCGGCCAGGCGTCGCTCCATCGTTCGACGGCCACGGCGACGTGGTCGAGCACGACAGTGGTGGCGCCGTCCGTGGGCGATGCGGTGGGGGAGGCCATCGTCTCCAGGTTGCCGCCTCTGTTCTCGCCCTGTCGACCCGACGGTCGGTGACACCGGGGACGGAACCGTGCTACGCCTGGGCCCATGGACTTCCGTCGAACGTCCGTCACCGCTCTGGCCGCCGACGTCCGGTCCGGCCGGACGGGGGCCCGGGAGCTCGTGACGCACGCCCTCGAGCGCGTCGACGCCCTCAACGCCACGGTGAACGCCTTCGTGGCGGTGGACGACACGACGGCGCTGGAGGCGGCGTCACAGATCGACGACATTGTCGCCGCCGGTCGCGACCCGGGGCCACTGGCCGGTATCCCCATCGGCGTAAAGGACCTGGAGGACGCGGCCGGCTTCGTCACATCGCACGGGTCACCCGTCTTCGCCGGCGGCGCCGCCGCCACCGAGGACTCGTCCCTGGTGGCACGGCTCAAGGCGGCGGGGTGCGTCGTGATCGGGAAGACGAACACGCCGGAGCTCGGGTGGAAGGGGGACACCGACAACACCGTCTTCGGGCCCACGCGCAACCCGTGGAACCTCGATCACAGCCCCGGCGGATCCTCGGGCGGGAGCGCCGCCGCCATCGCCGCCGGCATGGTCCCCCTCGCCACCGGGTCCGACGGAGGCGGGTCGATCCGGATCCCGTCGGCCTGTTGCGGCCTGAGCGGTATGAAGCCGTCGCTCGGCCGTGTGCCGTCCGGTGGTGTCGAGCCCCCCGACTGGCAGCACCTGTCGACGAAAGGGCCCATGGCGCGCCGTCTGGCCGACGTGGTCGCCGCCCTCGACGTCGTCGTCGGCCCCGATCCGAGCGATCTGCGTTCGTTACCGCGTCCGGAGGCATCGTGGCCCGCCGCTCTGGACGATGCCCAGATGCCGGTGCGGGTGGCGTGGTCACCGACGCTCGGCTACGCACCGCTCGACGACGAGGTGCGCGACGTCTGCGTGCGTGCCGTCTCCAAGCTCGAGTCGCTCGGCGTCGAAGTGGTGGAGGTCGAAGTCGTCTTCGACGAGGATCCGGTGAGGGACTGGCTCACGCTGGCCACGGCCTACAACCTGCGGACCCTCGCTCCCTACCGCGGCACCGACATGTGGCAACGGATCGACCCCCTCCTTGCCGCCTCGATGGACTGGGCGGCCGAGCATCTCACTGTGCTCGACGTGGTCCGGGCCGAGGATGCATGCCACCGTCTCAACACGAGGCTGGTGGACCTCTTCCACGACGTTCGCCTGCTCGTCACCCCCACCTGCGCTGCCGTGCCACCTCCGCGCGCCCTCGATGCGGCGGGGATGATCAACGGCGTGGTGGACGCCAACTGGGTCCGTTTCACCTACCCCTTCAACATGACCCGCTCGCCGGCAGCGACGGTGTGCGCCGGCCTGAGCAGAGAAGGTCTTCCGGTGGGGCTCCAACTCGTGGGTCCTCAACACGCCGACCTGGTGGTCATCCGATCGGCCGCCGCGCTGGAAGCCGCCCTCGGTTTCGACGAGGTCGCTCCGGTCGGGACGTGAGTGACGCGGTGCCGTTTTCGGATCGGGACCGGATGCCGGTCGTGACATAATCCTGGAGGCGATTCCCGTAGCCGATCGTCGGGAGAGCATCGCGGGCGCATAGCTCAGCTGGTTAGAGCGCAGCCTTCACACGGCTGAGGTCGGGGGTTCGAGTCCCTCTGCGCCCACCGAAAGGCCCAGGTCAGATCGACTCCTCGTGAGCGATCCAACTATCCTCCGACTCTGTCCTAATTGTCCTATGGCGCGCATGGCGGGACCGACCAGGAACCATGCGTGAACGGCCTCCCGGCTCAGGCCGATGGCAACTCCGGGCCTTCGCCGGCGCCGACCCGGTGACCGGGAAGCCGCGGCAGGTCTCGAAGACGTTCGTCGGCACCGAGCGCCAGCGGCGAAGAGCTGGCCGCGTTCGTGACGGAAGCCCGCCGGGGCAAGGTCGACGCCACCACCGCGACCGTCGGCCAGCTCCTCGACCGCTGGCTCGAGGTCGGCGCGACCGCCAGCGCCCCCGGACGCTGTACGAGAACCGGCGAAGATCGACCATCGAATTCGACCGGTGCTCGGCGGGGTCAAGCTGAAGGATCTCCGCCCCGACACGCTCGACGCGCCTACCGCCAATGGCTCGACGAGGGACTGTCGCCGACGACCGTGCACAAGCTCCACTCGATCCTCTCGGCCGCCTGCGCCAGGCCGTCAAGTGGGGATGGATCGAGCGGGCGCCGACCGAGCGGGCCACCCCGCCGTCGCCGGCAAGAAGGAGATGCTCGTCCCGACGCCGGAGCAGCTCTCGAAGCTCCTTAAGGCGGCCGAGGCCGAGGACCCGGTGCTCGCCGACCGCCATCGCCCTAGCGGCGCTCACCGGGGCCCGTCGAGGCGAGCTCGTCGCCCTTCGGTGGTCCGACGTCGACCTGGCGAAGGGACGGGTGCCGAATCGCCCGGAGCCTGACCGTCGCCGACGGCGAGCAGCACGAGGGCCGACGAAGACCCACCGGCCCGCGACCTGGCGCTCGACCTGTCGGCGTCGAGGTGCTCCGGCGCGCTGGGCCGACATGGTCGATCTGGCCGCGCGAGGCGGAGTCGCCGCTCGTGACGACCCCTACGTGCTTTCGCTACAACGCCAACGGCGGCCGTCCGGCTGGTCCCGACACCTTGACGCACCGGTTCGCCGGCCTCTGCCGGGCCATGGAGAAGCCAAGCGGCCAAGCGCCGGAAGGTCGAAGGTCGAGCGCCTACCGCCGCCGATCGCTGGCCGTTCCGGTTCCACGACCTACGGCACTTCTCGGTCACCACGCTGATCGCCGCCGGCGTCGACGTCCGGACGGTCGCCGAGCGCCACGGCCACGCCCAGGCCACGATGACGCTCGATCGGTACGCCCACGCATTGCCCGAGCGCGACCGGGCGGCGGCCGGCATCCTCGGCCGCGCCCTGACCGCGTCACGCTCCGCGTAGCAGGCTCAGAGCCTCTCCCAGGTCGCCAGCCTCGGCCACGGCCAGCTGGCTTTCCTGTTGTTGGCGATCTTCGTCACCCTGTCCACGATCCGCTTCACGAGCATCTCGCCTTTGGTCTCGACGAGGCCCGCTCCGACGAGGAAACGGGCGCAGGCGACCATCTGCGAACCGTCGTTGGCCTGACCGACGGCCAGGGTCGTGAAGTACTCGATCCGTTCTCTGATCTGAGGGTCCGCCCTCAGGCGGATGTCAATGTCCATTTGTTCCCCTTTCCGTGTTCGGCTTCGGCTCTCCTGACTACTTCGTGCCGTGTGAGCTGGTGTCGATGACCCTTCGGGCACACGACGCTGAATCGGCGATCGTCGAGGACCCGGACGAGCGTGCCGGCGCGGTGGTCGGGACATGCCCAGCGCACCTAGGACGGCGTCCATTCGGGCCGTCGATTCGCTGTTCGCGACCGCCCCAGGCTGATACGCGAGCGTGCTTGGGAACCTTGTCGCCGAACGTCCAGACGTCCCCATCTCTATCGGCGGCGCGGGTTTGAGCCTATCGAAGCTCGACGCTCGACGTCGAGGCCACCGAGGCCTTGGGATGTGGCGACGGCAATGACTGCCGTGCCCCTGCCGGCCGTTACGTTCACAACGTTGACACCGAAGGGTCAGGACCATCCGCCACAGTGATACACCATGGCTGTACGGTCATCGCTGACGAAGACGACGTGGGCTCGGTCCCGACGACGCCGACGGACATGGCCATTGTGCCGCCTCCGGGTCGGTGCGGAGACCTGTCATGCCCGAGGACCCATGTCCTGTCGTTGAAGACCTGATCACCGTGCCCGAGGCGGCACACCGCATCGGGATCCACCCATACGCTCTACAAGCTCGTGCGGACCGGTCAGTTCCCGCCGTCGATCAAGTTCTTGGAGCAAGTGGCGGGTCTCGGTGCCGAAGCTCCAGAGGTACCTGCATGGCGAGCTCGCGTCGCGAGATCGCCACCCAGACGAGGATGCTGGCCGGACCCGGGCAGGTCCCGACCGACCGACAAAGCACAACGCCGAGCGGAGATCGTAGCAGCCGGGTGTTCGGCGACAACGGCACGCGTCGCCCAGCTCTGCCAGCCGGCCGCCCATGGCCACCGCCGGGAGCGATTGTCCGCGTGGCCACCGATGCCGAGCTCGTCGAAGCTCTCGAGTACAGCCATGGCCACCGCCGCGGGCTCGAGCCCCGGTGTGATGTCGGACACCGGCGTGCTCTGCTGGCTCGCCGAGCACCTGGCCTATTCCGGCGGAATCGAGGCGGTGCCGTGAGTGTGGCCGTCATGACCTGGGTTGGGATCACTCCACGGTCAAAGGTGCCAGGCGGCTGGTGTTGCTCGCCTTGGCGGACCACGCCGATGACGAGACTTGGTCGTGCTGGCCGTCGGTACGGCGGATCGCGGCGAAGACACGGATCCCAGAGCGATCGGTTCGACGTCTCCTCCTCGAGCTCAAGGAAGCAGCGCTCGATCGAGGTACAAGCCGACGCCGGAAGCCTCGGAAAAGCCAGCAACAAGAGACAGCGGACCAACCGCTACACGATCGTCCATGACCCCGGACACAGTGTCAGGGATGACACAGCGTCAGGGATGACACAGCGTCAGGTTGACCCCGGGACACAGTGTCAGGGATACCCCTGACACCAGGTCAGCCGAACCATCAGTAGAACCATCAGGGGAATCTTCTTCGGACGAAGATGAAGACCGAATCACAGCGGCGATCAAGATCCTCGCTCGACGCCGGCTAGATCAGCGACGCGGTGGACGACGAGCCGATTGTCAGTCTCGAGAAGTGGCTCGCTGTAGTCGAGGCCGACGTCCGACGCCGGCACGGTGACGCGGTCGCTGCGAACTGGAACGGCGCCACATCCGAACAGATCGCCGAGGAGCTCGAACCGAGCACCGGTGGCCAGGACCGCGCTCACCGCCTGGCCGCCGCCGAGAGCCTTGCTCGCAACCGAGTGAGCCTCACACCCATCGAGTTCGAGGAAGAGCTCGACAGGCTGGTCGGCGACGACGACGAAGCCAGGGCAGTCGGCGTCGACACCGGCGATCTTCCAGCGCGTCGCACCAGGTGGCGCGCGATGACGTGCCTCGTGTCTCCCAATTGGGACGAACCGGTGGCAGCCCAGATCCGGAATCACCGTGACGTCGATGAACTCAACCGTGTCGGTGACGTCCTGGGACACCGTGGTGATCGCCTCGTGGCAGAGGATTTCGAGCTGCGCCGACTGGAGATTCTCGTGACGCCCGAGCCAATTGGCAATGCGCCCGGCCTGCGATTTCTCGGCGGATCCGTTCGGCCGCCGCCGGCGCCGGTTGGCCAGACGAGCCCGGCACGACCGGCGTGTCGCCCATGGGGGACACGCGGTGGCGCTGGGCCAGCCCGGGCCGGATACCCGGGGGGGTAGTGCAATCTTCCGAAGTCGAACGTCGATGACCCTCGCAGTCATCGATTTTCTCTCTCCTGAGCTCACAATCGGGAAGGTCAGACGTGGCTCGACGTGCTGACACGCCCTGTGCCGGCGGGTGTGGCCGGCTTCTTTGGGGCGGGAGCACCTCGCTTCCGACGGGTGAGCGGACCTGTCGCGACTGTCGCCGGCGCCAACCGCGCCCATTCGGCCCTCGTGGCCCCCGCGGAACCGCCCGGCCGGGCGGGACTACCGATCGCGGCTACGGCGCTGAGCACCAGGCCCTCCGGAAGCGGTGGGCCCCGGTCATCGCCATCGGCGTCGTCCTGTGCTCTCGCTGCGAGCTCCCGATCGCCCCTGGGAGCCGGTGGGCCCTTGGCCGCGACGGCCACCCAGGCCATGCCCGGTGCGTCTTCAGCCGCCGCCCGTCCGGTCCGGAGGAGCCCGCGTAACGGCTACCGATGCCGTCGAGCCTCTCGGTGACCGTTTCGTGGCCCTCTTCGGGCGTCTCGTGGATCTCGCCGAGATGTCGGATGCTGACCGCGACGAGCTCGAGGAGCTCATCAGCGAGGCCATGGTCGAGGTCGCCGGTCGTCGGGCGGTGGCCCAGGCCGAGGAGTTCCTCGCAGGGGACCCGGACGGCCCATGAATATTCCCCGGGAATCGTCCGGCGGCGGCCCGCGCCTCTACTGGCTCAGCGCCATGGTCGTGCCGCCCGACCTCGTCGAGACGGTCGCCATGGCCCTCGAGTTCACCCGCAAGCACTGGCCGCGCCTCAACGGTGGCGCGGACGTGACCCCCGAGCTCGATGCGGCCGCCGAGTTCGCACTCAAGGAGCGCCGGCGCCTGCTCCACGCTTACGCCGCTTACGTCGCGGCCGACGTCGCTGACCAGCCCACTTTCGTCGACGGAAGTGGGCTCGACCACCCACGTGGTTCGCTGACACCGAACGAAGTGGGCCTGATGTTGGGCATCACGGGTGCGGGTGTCCGGTACTGGGCGAGGTCCCTTTCCCTCGGCCGGTGCCGGACACCCGAGGGGTGGTTCTTCGACGAGGCGGCCGTCGAGGAGATCCAGCGAGCACGGGAGGCGAGACAGTGAAGGCATCACCGGCTACCCGGCGCATCGTCGATCGCCTCCTGATTCAACGTGCGAACGTGACCAAGGCAGCGGACGGCCTCGCCGCCGTCTCCGAGAGGCGGCATCTGACCCTCGAGGAGGAGCGCCGGCTCGAAGATCTCATCGACGAAGCCGAGGTCCTCGACGCTCGGCTGGCGAAGTGGAGAGATGCGCTGCCGTCCGGGCCCAGTCCAATCGACCGGCTCCGGGGCGCCGGCATCGAGAACATTCACGTCCGGTCGGAGCCGCTCACCTACTACGGCCCCGAGGGTCCTCAGATGTTTCGCGATCTCTACCAGGCCAAGCGAGGCGAAGAAAAGGCCCTCGAGCGCCTGAAGAGACACATCATCGAGACCGACGTCGAGCTCGCTCCGCGCCGGGCCGCCGCCGAGACCCGGGCCCGGACCTTCATCGACAGCTTCGGCGGCTCCCAGGTTTTCGACGGGTCGGGCCCGGGCCCGCGTCCGAACAGCGCACCAACCCGAACACCGTGGACGGCACCGGGGGCTACCTGACGCTGCCGCTGTACCTCATCGACCGGTGGCAGAACGCACCGCTGCCCGGCCGCCCGCTCGGCAACCTGGCCACGAACGTCCCGCTTCCGAAGCAGGCCTCGTCGATCAACATCCCCCGGCTGACGACGTCGCCCGGGGCGAGCCCGGACCTCACCGACGGCGGGAGCGTCACCGAGACCGACCTAGCCGACGCACAGTGCACGTCGCCGGTCCTCACCATCGCCGGCCATGCCGACATGTCCCTGCAGCTGCTCGAGCAGTCGCCGGCGAGCCCGGGCCTCGACATCATCGCCGCCGACGCCCTCCTGCAGTCCTACGGCGCCGCCCTCGAGGCAGCACTGATGAACGGGACCACCGTCAACGGCAAGAGCTGGCTCGGCGTCCTGCAGGTCTCTGGGACCAATTCGATCTCGTACACCAGTGGCTCGCCGACACCGGTCGGGATGTGGGTCCCGGTATCCCAGGCCGCCTCGGCCATCGGCGACAACCGGTACCGGCCGCCGGAGGCCGTCTTCATGCATCCGCGGCGGTGGTGGTGGACGGCAGGAGGCTCGGACGCCGCCGGCCGGCCGCTGTTCCTGCCCGGCGCCGGCCCGACACGTTCGGCCATCACCGGCGAAGGCCTCGGTGACACCGTGCCGCTCGGCCCGCTGCTCAACATGCCGGTCTTCCTCGAGTCGCAGATCCCGACGGACGACACGACCGGTGGCGGCACCGGCGAGGACGTCGTCGTGGTCATGCGGCCGAGCGACACGCTGCTCTTCGAAGGCGAGCCCCACGTCGACACCTTCACCGAGGTGCTGTCGGCCACCCTCGGCGTGCGCTTCCGCCTCCGGCACTACGCCGCGTGGATCCCCAACCTCTTCCCGACGGCCATTTCGGTGATCTCCGGCACCGGCCTCAGCGCGCCGTCGGGCTACTGATCCGACCAACCGAAAGGACCCGCCACAATGGGAATGCTCGACGTCAAGGCCCCCCGGGCCTCGGTAGGGATGCTCGTCGGCTCCGATGGCTCCGATGGTCACCAGAACAAGCTCGCCATCGGTGAGGCATTCGACGACGAAGTGACTCGCTACCGGTCCCAGGTCCGCAATGCCATGGCGACGGCCGGCTTCACCGAAGGTGAGGTGACCTGGAAGGCCGACGACTACACCCAGGGCAAGGTGCACCAGCTCCGGGTCCTGCAGACAGCCCACGCCCTCCTGAAGGAACACGGCGCCGCTCTCCAGGAGATCGGCCGGGCCGAGAACGAGGACGGCGCCATGGACCCGACCACCGGCCTGACGCGCAAGGAGCGCCAGGCGCACCGGCACCGGGACGACGTCGTCGAGGCCCTCGCACGCTGCGGATGGGTCCCCATCGGGACCGAGGAAGTCACCGACGAGCCGGCAGCGGCGTCGACTGGCCGGTCGCGCCGGGTAATCGGCCGCGGTGGCGCACTGGTCACTCGCCCGGGCCGAGGCTCGCCTTGCCGCGGCCGGTATTCCTCGGGAATCGCGTCCGTCACTCAGGCTGACCGATCGTGGGCGAGATCGCCATCCCGGCCGCGCGCTCGGCCAGCCTGAGAGACGCACGAGCGCGTCGAGCGCCCACTCGCTCACGATCAACCCGCCCAGGCCCGGACACAAGCTGATGACGGCGTCGTGCTCGGTCGACAGCTGCTTCTTCGCCGGCATGTTCAAGAACGAGGCCGAGGCCCGGGCGGCGTTCGCCAAGTGTCACTGATCCCGGAGGTCTGACGCATGGCGACGCGCAACGTCAGCGTCCTGATCACCGGTGACTCCGCTCAGCTGAAAGCGGCGCTGGGCGAGGCGGACGCCGCCGCCGACGAGACCGCGGCGAACATGGCCGCCGCCTCGGAGGAGGGCGCCGGAGCGGCCAGCGGTAGCTTCTCGAAGCTGTCCGAGAAGCTCGAGGCCCTGCCGTTCGTCGGGCCCGCGGTCAAGAAGCTCAAGCAGGATCTGTCCGACGCGGGCTCGAGCGGCGACAAGTTCAAGACGGTGATGTCCGCCGTCGGCGGCGCCTCACTTCTCGCCTTCGGTGCCGCGACGGTAGGGATCGGCGTCGAGTCGATCCACATGGCGACCAGCTGGCAGAGCTCGATGACGACTCTCGTCACGGGCGCCGGCGAGGCGCAGAAGAACATCGGGCTCGTGTCGAAGGGCATCCTGGGCATGGCCGGTGCCGTGGGCCAGGCCCCGGAGAAGCTCGCGGCGGGCATGTACCTCATCGAGTCCGCGGGCTATCACGGTGCCCAGGGTCTCGACGTCCTGAGGGCGTCGGCCGAGGGCGCCTCCGTCGGCAACGCCCAGATGTCCACGGTGGCCGACGCCGTCACCACCGCGCTCACCGACTACCACCTGAAGGCCTCGAACGCCGCCGAGGTGACCTCGGCTCTCGTCGAGACGGTCGCTTCCGGCAAGACGACGATGGAGGCGCTCGGGCAGTCTCTCGGCAAGGTGATGCCGCAGGCTTCGGCGCTCGGCATCAATTTCCAGACCGTCACCGGTGCCATGGCCACCATGACCGACACCGGTCTGTCGGCCCGCCTGGCCTCCCAGCATCTCAGCAACACCCTGCTGGCCCTGTCGGCTCCGTCCGCGACGGCGGCCAAGGCCATGCAATCCGTCGGTCTCACGGCACAACAGCTCAAGGACATGATTGCCAACCCGTCCATCGGGCTGGCGGGGGCGCTCGAGGTCATCGAGAAGCACGTGGGCCAGACCTTCCCCGCGGGCTCCGTGGCCGGTGTTACCGCCCTGAAGGCCATCACCGGCGGCGCGACCGGCTTCTCCACGGCCCTCATGCTGACGGGATCGCACGCCAAGGACTTCGCCGCCAATGTCACGAACATCGGATCTCGGCTGGCCGACGCCAGCACCAAGGTCCAGGGCTTCACCAAGGTCCAGGGTGACCTTGCGTTCCAGGAGCAGCAGGCCAAAGCCACGCTCGATTCGGTCGCCATCGAGATCGGGCAGGAGCTCCTCCCCGTCGTGCACACGGCCATCGCTGACTTCGGGAAATTCGCCGAGTGGATGATAAAGAACAAGGTCGTGGCCGAGGCCCTCGGAGCCGTCATCGCCACCGTGCTCGGGGCGGCCATCGGCGTCTTCGTCTACGGCAAGGCCACCGCCTTCGCCTCGAGTCTCAAGACGATGGTGACCGGCCTCGGCGATTTTGCTCTGAAGATCGTCCAGACGGCGGGCACCACCGAAGTGGCCGAGGACGCCATGGCCACCTCGGCCGAGAGCTCGGCGGCCGCCACCGACGCCGCCATCGGGTCGACGGGGATCGGCGCCGTGCTCATCGGGCTCGGTCTCGCCATCGCTTTGCTCGCCACCCACTGGCACCAGGTCTGGGACGCCATCCAAGACGTCGTCACCGATGCCTTCCACTTCGTGAAGTCCCACTTGGACGACTTCGCGCTGGCCCTCGGGCCCGCCGCCCCCATGCTGGCCGGCCTGATCTTCCTCGGCACCCACTGGCACGACGTGTGGAACGACATCAAGGCCGTTGTCGCCGCCGTGTGGTCGGCGATCAAGCCCATCTTCGACGCCATCGGTGACGGGATCTCGGCCATCACCAAGGGCCTCGGCACGGTGGGGAACCTGGCCTCGAAGGTCGGCAACACCGCCCACAGCGTGCTCACCCTCGGCGGGCTCCTTGCCGGCGGCGGCCCGGCTCAGGCCGGCACCGCCTACATCGTCGGCGAGAACGGACCCGAGTGGTTCATCCCGTCGACGTCGGGCGTGGTGGTGCCGAACAACATGGTGGCAGCGGCCGCCGCCACGACGGCGGCCGCTCGGCCCCGGCGGTGATGGCAGGCTCAGGGTCACAGAAGACGGCTGGGGGGTCGACGATCAACATGACCAGACAATTTCAACACCAACGCCGACCAGCACCAGATCACTTCGGAGATCGGGTGGATGCTCCGAACGGCGCCCGTTTGATGGACGATCCGATCGACATCGACGTGCCGGCCGAGCTCGCCCACGAGGCGATGGCCACCGCCCGCAGTCTTGTGTCCGCCCGGGTCCTGGTCGTCCCCGCCGCCTTCAAGGCAGAGCTCGAGGCCGCGGTCGGTCGCCTCCGGGAGCTGACCTTCGGCGACGGTCTGGCCTACGTCGCCGCCCTCGTCGATGCTCTTGCATTCATTGCCTCCACGGCCGCCCTGGTCCCATGGACGGAGGCCGAGGAGGGTTCGCCCGATGCCCGGATCGCATCGCTCCTGGCCAAGATCGAGGAGCTCGGCCCCCCAGGCTGAGGGTCGCTATTCCTCGGGAATATCGCGACCGGCCGCCTTGGCCCAGGCCACGATGGCCTTGCGAGTCCACACCCGCCCGCTGGCGAGCTCGGCCTCCGGCTTCGGGAACGTGGAATCCTCCCGGCTGAGGCGGTCGACGTACTGCCGGCTGACGGCCAACATCCGTGCGATCTCCGCCGTTCCGACGAGGTGGTGGGGCACCGGTCGGACGGTAGTTGTCACGTGACCACGGTAGTGCGATAGTGGTCACGTGACAACCAACCCAGGAGGTCCGATGCCCACTGCCACCACCCACACCCCCGCCCAACGCGAGCTGCTCGAGGCCATCACCTGTCCCGAGCAGCTCGCCACCGAGCTCGAGGAGCTGGCCGTGGAGCTGCTCGGCGTCCAGCGTGCCCTGAGGCCGACTCTGGTCCGGGCCGCCCGGCTGCTCATCGCCGAAGACGAACACTTCGCCGCCGCCAACGTGAAGTTGGAAGAGCTGGGCGCGAGCGAGGAGCAACGACGCGCCCTCTCGGACGGCCTCTCCGAGACGAGCCCGGCGCGCTTTCTGAGGGACGAGCTCTATGCGCTCGAGGTGCTCGTCCAGGCTGCGATAGGCGAGGAGCCGGGGGGAGCGGCCGTCCGGGCGGCCCTGGCGGCAGAAGGGGTCTCAGATTGACGTCCACCGCTGACGCCGCCTACGCCGACGGTCTGGCCGGGCTACTCGCCGACACCGACAGCCCGGGCCGTCGTCGGGTCCTCGAGCTCATGGGCGAGCTCCTCGAGGAGGCGGGGCGCCGTGAGGCCGTCCGTGATCGGCCGACCGACGAGGAGCTGCTCGCCGGTCATCGCCTCGACATGGAGCGCCGGGGCCTGTCCTCGGCCACGTTGGAGAACCGCCGAGGCGCGGTGAGGTGGCTGATGGCCGGCCTCGCCCCTCGCTCGGTGCTCGAGGCCACCGCCGAGGACATCCAGGGCTACCTCGACAATCTGGGGATCGGCGCCGTCACCCGCCGGAACTATGTGAACCACTACCGGGTGTTCTTCCGGTGGTGCGTCGCCCAGGCCTTCATCGGCGACAACCCGACCGACGACATCGTGGCCCCGAAGCGTCCCCGACAGCTCCCTCGGCCGTTCTCCGACGCCGAGCTCGCTCGACGCGCTGGACTCGGCACACTTCGGTCAGGCCTACGCGTACCGTCGCCTCCGTGCCTTCCTGCTCCTGGCGGCCTTCGAGGGTCTGCGCTGCCAAGAGATCGCCGGGCTGTGTGCCGAGGACGTCGAGGCCCAGCACGGGATCCTGCACGTCCGCAAGGGCAAGGGCTCGAAGGAGCGTGACGTCGCTCTCCACAGGGAGGTGCTCAAGGTCCTGGAGGTGTTGCCGATGCCGGCGTCGGGTCCGGTGTTCCGGATCTGGCGTCCTGGCGTGAACCGTGGCGGTGACCACGTCGGGTGCTACCCGGACGACGGGCAGCTCATCCACCCGTGGAACGTCAGTCAGATGGTGAACCGTTACCTCCACAGCATCGGCATCGCCAAGACCGCCCACTGCCTGCGCCACAGCTTCGCCACCAACATCTACCGGACGACCCGGGATCTCCGGCTCACCCAGGAGCTGATGGGCCACGCGTCGCCGGCGACCACGGCCATCTATGCGGCGTGCGACATGGAGAAGGCGGCCCCGGCCGTGGCCGCGCTCTCCATCGAAGGCCTGGCGACCCCGCCGGCGCACGAGACGCCGGCCCGGGAACGCATCGCCGACACCGACCTCTCTTCGCCACCGGGAACGCTCGACGTCGCCGCCGTCCTCGACGAGCTCAAGGTGCCTCTCGACGCGTCGGGGAAAGCCGCTGCCCGGATACTCCGAGACGCCGGCAGGGGGCGCGGAAGCGCCGCCGTCGGTGCGGCTGTCAAGTTCAGGCGTGCCCGAGCCGGCATCGCCCTGCCGTCGGCCGCCGCCGATGTCGATGTCGACCCTTCGCCGGCGACGCTCGCCGTCGCCGCTCTGCTCGACGAGCTCGAGGTGCCACTCGACTCGACGTACACCGCAGGGCTCCGGATACTCCGAGAGGCCGGCAGGGGACGTCGGAAGGACGTCGTCAGTTCGGCTCTCAAGCTCAGGCGGGCCCGGGCCAGGGCCCGTCGTGTCGATCGAGAGCTCGTCGTGAGGGCCTCGACGACACCGCCGCCTGCGGCCCTCGAGGAGCTCCCTCGGCGAGTTCCGACGTGACCGGGAGCGCCGTGGCGGGTCTGTCGGTGGGAGAATGGAGCGACACCGTCGAAGGGGAAAGTCATGGCCCGTCGCAAGATCAGCCGGCTGGACCGGGACGCCAGGCCTGACATCCCCGACGCGATGGCGGACGACGAGACCGACGAGACTGTCGAGCTCGCCCCGGTCCTGCCTCTGTCTCGGACGCTCACTCGCAGGGCCCGGCGGGCGGTGCAAAGTCTGACATTCGACGAGGACTCACCACCACCATCCGCGCCTCGCTGACAGCGTCGCCGTACCGTCATCGACGGTGACGGTGACGGACACACTGACTCCCGAGTTCGTCCGGTTCCTCATGGTCCCGCTGGCCAATGCCGGCCACGCCGCGGCGGTCGGCCTCGAGGACCTCGTGCACCGGCCACAGTGGATGGCGGCCGCCGCCTGCCGGGACGAACCCACCGAGACGTTCTTTCCCGACCGCGGCGTGAGCACCCGACGAGCTCGCGAGCTCTGCGCCGGCTGCGAGGTCCAGGAGGAGTGTCTGGCCTATGCCATGGCCGACACCGAGCTCATCGGGTGGTGGGGTGGGACAAGCACGAAGGAGCGCCGTCGGCTGCGCGGAGCGACGCCGGCCCGGGCACCACGGGTGATGACGAGGGACATGCGCCTCGAGCGGGAGGTCGCCCGACGCGAACGTGAGATGGCCAGCGCCTGAGCAGTCGGTCAAGCGGGAGGACGCTGGATCCTGACGTCGGTGTAGCCGTCTTCGGCCAGATCGTCCGCCCAGGTCAATAGCGCCACAAGACGCACGAGGCCGTGCTGGACCTCTGGGTCGATCTGGACAGGAATCGCCGTCATGGCCTCGCGGCCGGCCGTTTGCCGTAGCCCGACGAATGAATCGGGCGGGGGCCGAAGCGGGACGGCACGCAAGACCTTCTCGACGAGCAGGGAAACCTCAATTCGTGCCACCGACGCCAAGAGGTCGTGGAGGCCGGCGAGCTCGACATCAGCCAGGCGGCGCAGCTCTGACTCCACGAAGCTACGGTCGCCCTCCTCGATCGCTTCCACGAGCTGGGGGACCGGGACCATCAGAAACGCCGAAGGGATCTCTCTGAGACATCGCCGCTGCGTCGCACGAAGCTCTTCGAATTCCTCGGACAGAAATGGGTCGGTGGCTCTCATAATGCCTCCTGGTCCCCCAATCAGCGGGGGAGCTTGTCCTAATGGATGTCCTACAACGGTCACCAACCACCGCCGTCGGACGCCTTCTGGCGCCGCCTGCCAGCCTACGGACACCGTGTAACACCGCCCTGCGTCGTGCCTGACGCCTCATGGGATCGCTTTCACACGGCTGAGGTCGGGGGTTCGAGTCCCTCTGCGCCCACTCGGAAGTCCCTGGTGAGAGCCTATCCGCCACTCCCCGCCCGTCTTCGTCATCTCCGGATCGCCGCGACGATTCGCGAACGAGTCGTAATC
>CAWKDG010000005.1:0-9792 GCA_963848355.1 uncultured Acidimicrobiaceae bacterium | reverse complement strand
GAGGACGGGGGCCACGATCACCAGCTCGGCGATGGCCTGGCCCTCTTCTCCGCGTCCTCCGCCTGATGTCGGTCAGCCACTCGTGCGGTACTCCTGGATGGGGGCGTTACTGGTGGCCGACACGGGGAGGTCGAGCCAGGGGATGAGGGCCTGGGTCCGTCCGGTGACCGTGACCCGGGCCACGTCGCCCGTCACGGTGGTGGTCTTCACCACCGGGGCGGTGAGCGTGCCCGGGCCGGTGGTGGCGATGAACTGGTAGGCGGCCTGGGTGCCGGCGCTCTCGGTGGAGCCGTAGCCGGAGGCGACCTGGCTCCCCTGCTCGGCCGCCGCCCGGGCCAGGTGGCTGGCGTGGGACCACAGGGCGAACTGGACGCCGGCGATGACGAGGAGGAAGAAGGCGAAGAGGCAGACGACGAACTCGGCCAACCCTTCTTCTCCCCGTCTCGTCGGCCCTCGCCGGTCCGACCGGTAGGCACCGAGCCGTCGCGGGCGCCGGGGCGCCCGGACCGATGGCGTCACGGGGTCTGGATGTCCTTGGCCGTCGTCGTCAGCTTGGTGGTGATGATGCCGACGATGACGATGGCGGCCGCCACCACCAGGGCGGTGACGACGACCCACGAGGCGATCTCGCCGCACTCGTCGCCCACGAGGGGCGTGAGCCGGGCCACGGCGTAGGCGCGCACGAAGCTGAGCACCGCCACCACCCGTTCGGCGGCCGACCGGGCCTTCTCCTCGAGCGTGACCGCCAGCTGGTTGATGCGAGTCCGTGTGGGCATGGGGCTTCCTTTCGGGTTGTCGTGTCGGGGAGGTCAGATGTGGGCGCCGGTGAAGGCGGCCAAGGCCGGGTAGAAGACGAGGACGCCGTAGCCGGCCATGAGGAGCACGCCGGGCAGGAGCATCCGCTGGGTGGTGGCCTGGGCGGTGTCCTCCAGGGCGGCCGTCTCCTTGAGACGCAGCGACCGGGCCTTGGCCTCCAAGGTGTCGCGGATACGGGCCCCGTCGCCGGCCTGGGCCATGGCCCGGGCCAGGTCGGCCAGGTCGGGCAGGGCGAAGCGGGTGGCCAGGCGGTCGAGGCCTTCCCACGGCTGTTTGCGGTAGGCCTGGGCCCACAGCAGCGACTGGGCGATCTCGGCCATGGCCCAGTCGGTGGACGAGACGCCGGCCGCCACCTCGAGGGCGCTCGACCACCCCATGGCGCCGGCCATGGCCATGGAGACGAGCGAGGCGTAGGTCGAGAGCGAGTGGCAGAAGGCGCGCCGGCGCCGTTCGGCGGCCTTGTGGAGGTCGACGAACGGGGTGACCACGCCGGTGATGCCGAGCACGAGGGTGGCCACGGCCGGGATCTCGATGCCGACGTGGACCCGGACAGCCCCCGAGGCGGCCCACAGGGCCGGGCCCACGCAGCGCCAGCCCGGTGGCGTAGCCGACGACCTTCACGGCGAAGGTCTCGGTGGCCGTGCCGGTGATGGCCAGGTCGGGCAGGACGATGTCGGCCAGGCGCGGCACCTTGGCCACGTTGGTCGTCACCACCTGCCCGCACAGGCGCCGGGCCCCGCCCACCCCGTGGGTGAGGACGTCGGCCGCGGCCGGCGTGTGCTCGCCGGTGAGGCGGCCGAGGGCGGCCCGCAGGGTGAGCGGCGGCGGGAACAGGCCCCACAACACAACGCCGAGCCCGGTACCGAGACCGAGCCCGGCCACGATGACGAGGACCATCTACGTCCCCTCTCTGCCGGAGGTGGCCTCGCTGTCGAAGAGGCGGGGCATGGGGGCGGGACGCGACAGCCGGTTCATGGACCAGAAGCCGGCGGCGAAGAGCCCCGCCACGCAGAGCAGGGCCAGCTGCCCGCCGGGGCTGTCGAAGGGCCGGAAGTAGCCGTGGCCGACGAGGAGGACTCCGAGGGTGAACACGAGCGTGACGGCCATGACCAGGCGCATGTCGCGCCGGGGTCGGGCCCGGGCCACCTCGGTGCGCTGCCACACCGCTATCTGGTCGCGGGTGTTGGCCGCCGCGGTGGCGAGCAGGCTCTGGAGATCCGATCCGCCGAAGCGGCTGGCCAAGATGAGCGGGGCGATGGCCTCGTCGACCGCGGCGTCGCCGAGCTCCAGGGCGAAGGCGTGGAGCGCCTGGTCGAGGGGCACGCCGCTCTTGATGCGGGCCACCAGACGCACGACGTTGGGCTTCACCGCCGCCGGTGCGCCGGCCACGGTCGACTCGATGGCGGCCAGGAGCCCCCGGTGGGCGGCCACGCTGTCGCGCAGCGCCTCGATCCAGGTGGCCAGGGCCTCCAGGCGCCCCACCACCCGGTTGGAGGTGTTCGGTTGGAGGGCGGAGCGCAGCGTCCAGCCCACGGCACCGCCGATGGCGGCGCCCACCGGCCAGTGGGTGATGAGCCCGACGATCAGGGCGAGAACGACGGCACAGAGCGCCGCCTGGCGGTTGGCGGGGTCGAGACGCTTCATCATCGACACCCGTCGCACCGGCGAAGCGGTCGACCACAGGCCGCCGACGATCAGGGCCAGCCCGGCGCCGATACCGGCCCCGATGAGAACGACGACCGGGGTCATCGGCCGTAGACCTGGAGGGGGGCGTCGTAACCGAAGTCGCTCAACCGGTCCCGCAGGCCCGGGGGCATGCCCAGGTGGTGGACGGCCGGGCCGCCGCCGGCCGGCTCGGCGAAGATCTCGGTGGAGATGACGTGGGGGCCGTCGGCGTCCTCCACCACCCGCACCGACGACACGTAGCGCCGGGCCAGGCCCGAGGCGTCGGGCCGCTTGCGCACGAAGACGACGAGGTCGAGGGCCTGGGCCGTGAGCTGGGCGGCGGCGTTGTCGGTCAGGTGCTTGGGCGACTGGCTGGCGTAGGTCTTGATCTTGGAGAACGTGCCTTGGGTCGAGTCGGCGTGGATGGTGCACATCGAGCCGGCCTTGCCCGCCGTCATGGCGTTCAGCATGGGGACGATCTCGTCGCCCAGGACCTCGCCCACGATGACCCGGTCGGCGTCGTGGCGGTTGGCCCGCTGGACGAGGTAGTCCATGGACACCGCCCCCTGGCCTTCGGTGTTGGCCTCCCGGGTCTCCCACGCCACGCAGTCGGGATGGCGGTGGCCCAGTTCGTGCAGCCCGAGCTCGTAGGACAGCTCGATGGTGATGATGCGGTCGGCCGGGTCGGCCTCGGCCGCCAGGGCTCGCAACAGGGTCGTCTTGCCGGCGTCGGTGCCGCCGGAGACGATCATGTTCAGCCGGGCCCGCACCGCCGCCCGCAGGAACCGGACCAAGTCGTCGGTGAGCGAGTCGGCCAGGTCCGAGAGGGTGGCGTCGACCAGACGGTGGCGCCGGATGGACACGCACGGGCGGTCCGACACCTCGATCATGGCCGATAGCCGGTGGCCTCCGGCCAGGTGGAGGTCGACGATGGGCTTGGCGCTGTCGATACGGCGCTCGCCGCCGGTGTGATGGGCCCGGGCGGCGCGCTGGACCAGTTCGACCAGGTCCTCGTCGGAGTCGGCCACCGGCTCGACCTGTTCCTTGATGCCGTCGGCCCGCTTCACCCACACGGTGTCGCAGCCGTTGATGTTGATGTTCTCGATGTCGTCCTCGTCGAGCAGAAGCTGCAGCCGTCCCAGGCCCAGCTGGGTGGCCACCAGCCGGCGCACGATCTGCTCCTCCTCCTCGGCCGTCGGGGTGGGCACGGCCCCGTCGACCATGGTGCGGGCCGCCTCGTCGATGGCCTCGCGGGCCAGCTTCTCCACGAACGAGCGGCGCTCGCCTTCGCTCATGCCGGCCACGCCGTAGCGGACGATCCCGTCGGCCACGTGCTCGGCCGCGTACAGCTCCAGCTCCCGGCGTTCGCTGTCGTTCACGGGCGTGCCTCCCACTTCGATCCCGCTCCCACCGGCGACCGCTCGGCCGAGGACAGCTCGGGCGGTCGGGCCATGAGCTCGTCGATGGACGGGAGCGGCTCGTCGAAGGCCACCCCCGGCGGCAGCTCCCCCCGCACGGCGTCGGTGGCGGCCGGCGCGGTCGACGGCACCGCGTCAACACCCAGCTCGGCGACCAGGGCGGCGGCCCACCGCAGGAGCCGGGTGCGCTCGAGCCTCTTGACGCTGCGCCGGTTGCCCAGCGCCGCCGCTGCCGCCGGGTCGTCGGGCAGGGCCGGGCCCACGGTGACCTCCAGCGTCCGGGCGATGTCGGCCGCCGGATAGCCGTCCGAGCCAGTGGGGACGACGAGGAGCCGGCGCCCGCCCATCTGGGCGAGGATGCCCGGGAGGGCGTCGCGGAGGTGGACGATCGACTCGAGCGTGGCCTCGCTCAGGACCACCAGGACATCGGCCACCTCGAGGACAGCCCCGACCCCGCCGGCGAACCCGGGGAGCAGGCGGCCGGCGTCGACGACGACGTCGGCGTCGAGCCCGGCCAGGGCCTGCGCCACCGGCGGCCAGGCCTTCTCGTTGGCCACGGCCTGGCGGACCCCGGTCAGACCGAACAGGACGGGAAGGCCACCGGGGAGCCGCTGCACATGCGCCCACACGGCGTCGGGGGTGAGGGTGCGCCGAGCGGCGGCGAAGAGCGACGCCAGGCCACCGGTCACGGTCGAGCCGTAGCGGGCGGCCAGGTCGCCGCCGAAGGGGTCGGCCTCGACGAGGAGGACCTGGCGCCCGGCCGGCCAGGCGGCGGCCAGGGCCGTGGCCGCCGTGGTGACGCCGGGCGATCCCTTGACCGAGGCGAGGGCGACGACGGTCACCGGCCCCCCTCGGAGATGAGGGCCAGGCCGATCTGGTCGGCCGCCGCGTAGGAGGTGACGGTGGAGGCGTCGGCCCCGGGGACCTCCAGTGACACCGACGCCTGGTACTGGCTCTGGTCGATGGGGGCCGGTCCCACGGCGAAGACGGTGGCCGAGGCCACGAGCGTCGAGCCGATCGCTCCCCCCACGGTCGAGCCCTGACCGGGCTGGGGGACGGCGATAACCTGGACGGTGTCACCGGCCACCAGGGGCACCGACGGCATCTGGTCGCCCTTCATGAGCATGCCCACCACCTGGTCGCCGCTGGCCAGTTGAGGCCCGACCGACAGCATCTGTTTGACCATGACCTGGCCGGCGTAGACGGGGGTGTCGAGCTGCTGGCCGACGAGGACCGACGACCCGGTGGCCGACATGGCCGTGATGTTCCCCGAGGCGGGGATGGAGGCCGTCCCCAGATCGCTCGGGGTGAGGACGGTGCCGGCCGGCAGCGTCTTGGTGGCGATCACGACCGACACCCGCTTGGCCGACGACTGGAACACCGCCCCGGCGATGGCCGCGCACACGAGCACCAGGGCGATCCCGAGGCCGACCTGCCAGGGACGGCGCTGGGTGGTGCCGGCCGACAGCCGCAGCCCGCCCCGGGTCTCGGTGATGGGCGGGGAGGAGAAGGCCGACCGGGTTGGCGCTGTCACTGTGGTCATGGGAGCTCCCGTTCTCAGTTGTTGACGGACTCGATCTGGGCGACGCGCAACGAGGAGGTTCCGACGGTCGTCAGGCTGGGCAACACACCGGCCGAGCCGTTCGGTCCCGCCCAGGCCACCGTCCACGTCACCGTGGCGGTGACCGTGAAGGCGGCGTCGTTCGGGTTGCCGTCGGCGCTCGCTTGGCCCGCCGAGGTCGTCGTGTAGATGTGCGAGCAGTTCGTCGACTGTGCTTCGGCGCTCAAGGCCGGGTTGTAGGCGGTACCGGGACCGTCACAAGTCACGGTCGACCCGTCACCGGTGGTCCAGGTGACGTAGGCCGGAGTGGCGGTGGCTGCGGCGGTCACACACCCTCCGGCGTTGCACGCCTCCGCCGAGGTCGTGACGGAGTGCCAGATCGACGGCGCCACACCCAACCACTCGGCCAGGTTCACGTATCCGGTCACCGACGGGCTGAGCGCCGGCGACGGAGCCGGGAGCTGGAGTTCGCTCGCCGCCTTGGCGCCCGCCGTTGCCGGGTCCGGTGGTGCGGCGCCGGGAACCTGCCCGTCGCCGAACCACTGCACCCCGGTCCCCATGCCCTGGGTGCTCCCCTGGACACAGAGATCCACGTACCAGGCACCGGGCTGGACGGCGCCGGCGGGCGGAGGGCCGCCACTGGCACCGGGGAACTCGACCGAGTACGGGACGTAGTCGGGGCATTTCGGCTGGGTGCTTCCCCCGCCACCACCCGAATCCGACCCACCGCCCCCGGTAGTCGATCCCGGATTACCACCGACTCCTGAGCCACATGTCACGGTGGTGCCCGAGTCCGTGCAGCCACCTGTCCCGCCACCGGTACCCGTACCGGCAGACGCGAGTCCAGTGCCGCCACGCAAGAGTCACCGAGGTGAGGACCAGGGCGCTGCTAGCTCGACGCCCGATCGACGCTTCAGCACTTCGACACCGACGAAGTCTTGAAGGTGGTCACCTTCCACGAACCGCTGACCAGCTGGAGATTCCAGCTACCGCTGTAGCCCCGCTCCGCCCGCCGTCGAGATCTGCGGGGCCTGGTTTGCCGGCGGCGGTGGTCGTACCTGAGTCGTAGATGCAGCCCGTGACGACCGCAGTGGTCGCGGTGAGGGACGAGACGGCCGGATGGCCGAGGTTGTATGTCGTGGGGCCGTTCAGCTGACCCTGCTTCACCCCGACGAGGAACTCGTCCTCCGACTGGAGGGCAATGCCGGTGAAATAGTCGGCGAGCTTGGGCCACAAGTCGGCGCTCGTCTCGCCCGCCACCAGGTCGGCCCGGTCCTGTTGCCAAGGCCCCTGCAGGTAGCCGTAGAGCGTCTGCTCAGCGGACTCCCATGCATCGAGAACAGCCGTCTGTGCGGCGTTCACCGGCGCCGACGTGGTGGTGGACGTGCCGGTCGGCGCGGCGGTCGTGCTCGTCGAGCCGGGGATGTTCTGATGGGTGCGGGGAGTGGAGGATCCCGAAGAGCACCCTGCCGTGGCCACTCGCTACCGCTACGGCCGCCACCCCAGTCACCGTCCTCCGCAGAATGGCCAGGGCCGGGGCCATTTTCGGTGTCACCCTTCCTCTCCTCTCGTCAGCGGGTCCCGCCGGTGGGCGCCGTCAGCCCCACGTCGAGACGCGTCCTTAGAGGGGATGATGAGGAGCCGACGTCACCCTGAACGTCACCCTCCGATAAAGAAGGGACGTCATTTCGGGGTCGCCGCCGGCGGATCGGGTCCGCTCGAGCAACGTCGAGCGCCGAGAGAATCACCCCGATCGCCGCACCGCTCCCTCGGAGCTCCCTAGGCTGAGAGGCTGACGTCAGCTCCGAACGTCACCCTCCCAGCTCAGCGGCACAATCTCGACGTCCGCCGCCGGGACCGCCCGGTCGAACGCGATCCGGTGCAGGCGGTGCGAAAGCGTGCCCAGGGTGACGTTCGGCGGCGGCAACTTCGAGTCGAAGGCGATGAAGACCGCAGCTCCGACGGCTCTACTTCGGCTCTCGTCTGGTCGACGGCCCGCCGCAGCGCCTGGGCGATGAACTGCGTGAGGCTCAAGGCACGGGCCTTGGCCGCCTCCCGGACCTCCTCTCGGAGAGTGCGTTCGAGCCAGAACGTCACTCGAACGTGGCGCTGCTCCCACGATTCCCCACCAGGCTCCTGAATTCCCGACTCGCCCGGTCGACGAATGCCGGGGGTGCGCCTCGTCGTGTCGGTCATGACCGCTCCCTTTCAGCTGACGTGTTGGTTGGCAGATTCCCCCCCGCCTCGTGAGCCGCATGCTCGCCACCATAACAGAACTGCACACGGTGTGCTGCATACCGTGTGCGGCCCTCCAAATGTCCGAATCACGAGGTCCGTCCCCGCTGGTGGACAGAGGGTGACGTTTCAAGCCCGAGGGTGACGCTGCATTCACGCCAGGACAGTTCAGAGGTGACGTTCAGGCGGTGAGCGGGTGACATTCCATTTGAAGGCGACATCCGCGTCCACCGACTCCCCGCCACCGGAATCACGAGGTGGGTGACGCTGCGGGTGACGCCCATTCGGAACATGGGGACGACACAGCGACAGGTCGCGGTGATGTCGCCTCATGGAGGTCCGATGATCAGTTACCTCAGCCAGGACCGAGCCCAGGCTCTCTCGGAGATACTGCGTTGACACAGTCCGAATCGCTCTGTGTCTTTGCCCCTGGGGAACTGGGACCTCCGGAGTTGGCCCGGAATACCAATGCCGATTCGGTCGTTCTCATTTCGCGTCCCCGGATCGAATCCACCGGCAAGGCGGGGCATCAACTCAAATCCAACGCAAAGCCCGCAAGTCAGGAGAGACTCGCCATACGGCAGAAGAGGATTGGGCAGTGGATCGAGCGGCAGCTCTCGACAGCTCCTACGCTCACCGACCAACGTTGGGCAAAGATCGCCCGGATAATCAGCGCCAGGCCACCTCAACGCGGTCAGGGGAGAAGCGTCCCCCCTTCTTCTGCGCAGGCTTGATGATCACGGTCTGGATCACGGATTCGATGACCGCACGACGACGATCCGTCTCCAAGGTCGGCCAAGTCGCCTCCACGTTCGTCGGACGACTCATTACCGACGCCTGCTTGCGCAGCCACGCTCCCTTCTCGTCTCGCAGGGTCGTCGCCTGGCCTTCCAACGATCCCACGGCAGGAAACACCACCGCGCCGGTCAGTTCGCTCTTGGTATAGGCGCTCATCAGTTCTGCGATTCGGGCGGTGACATCGAGGAGTGCATCTTCCCCCGGCCATGGTTCGGCCACTTGTTGGACTTCCTGGTCTGATAGGTAGCGCAACACAAGCTCGGTGATGAGCTCGTCCACCCGTGGCCCCGACACCATGACCTTGCCACAGCCGCCGTTGGAAGTCGGTTGCTTGCAGACATAGATGTGGATTCTCTCCCGTGCATTCCGGTCGGACTGCATGGGGACGGAGCACAAACCGCAACGTACGAGCCCTGCCAGAAGATTTTTTCGACCTCCTGGGTGGACGGACTTACTGTTTTTCACTGGATCTTGCAGAACAGCGCACATGGCTTCCCACGTCTCCAAGTTCAAGAGCGGAGCACGTTGAGCCATTATCGGATTGCCCTCCGAATCGTGGGCAATTTCCCCGTGGTAGACCCGATATCCCGGGAGACGAGGTGATACAAGCATTCGCTTCAAGGGTGACTGACGCCAAATGTTCCCATATGGCGTCTTGACCCCCTGAGCATTCCAGCGACGTGCGATCGCGTGAGTGCCGATGCCCGCAAGCACATCGGCTGCTGCCTGACGTATCAACTCGGCTTCTGGTTCTCTAACCGTCACTCGGTCGTCGTCGTAGCCGAACGGACGACGAGACCCGACTGGTACGCCGCCCTGCGCCAACTCCAAGTGCTTACGCTTGGTTCGTCGGGAGGTGTCCATCGAAGCCTTGTTGGCGAAGGCGATCATTACTCGCGCCATGGTGAGGCCATCGGCACTTGAGAGGTCAAAGTCCTGCTGCACCGTCGCGAAGACCAGATCGGGCCGCATCTCGAAGATACGGATTGCCCGTTCGAGGTCTGCCGGTTGACGTGCAAACCGATCAAGGTCGTATACGACCACCCCGTCGACGGCGCCCTGACGTAGGTCCTCCAGCAGCGCCTCGAACTCGGGTCGTATGACCTTGGTGTTGAAGGCGCTCACGTCGTTGTCCTGCCGTACGCCAGCGACCTCCCAACCCCGGCGTTGCGCGAGCGCCCGGCAATCCTCCTCCTGACGGCGGACACCCAAGGCCAACCCCTCTGGGTCCTCGCTGATACGGGTGTAGGCAACCACGCGCATAAGGCACCCTACCATGGGGTAACCGCACCCTGAGCT
>CAWKDG010000004.1:0-29012 GCA_963848355.1 uncultured Acidimicrobiaceae bacterium | reverse complement strand
TCCGCATAGGTCCAGTCAGTTCCCCGGAACGGTGGGTCGGAAGCGAGCCTCCACCCGAAGTCCACCGGTTGGGCGTGCCTGGGTGTCCAGGGTGGCGCCATGCGCCGAAGCAACGGCCTTGACGATGCATAACCCCAGCCCGAACCCGACACCGCTGCTCGGGCGCTGTCCATCCAGCCGCTCGAACGGCTCGTACAGTCGCTCGATATCCTCGGTCCGTACGAGAGGCCCGTCGTTCATGATCCAGAGACAAGGCGACCCCGCTCGTGTTCCGGTCTTGACTGTGACGCCTCCGCCGGTGACGTTGTGTCGTAGGGCGTTGTCGATCAGGTTCGCCGCCAGGCGTTCGATCAGGCGCAGGTCGCCCTGCAGGAGGACTGGCTCCAAGACCCTCTGGATGCGCACGCCTCGGGCCGTCGCCTCGGGCTCGCGTGCCTGGAGAAGCTCTCCCACCAACGATGCGAGCTCGAAGGGCTTGCTCTTCAGCGCGCCACCTTGCACCCGCGACAACGTGAGAAGCGTGTCGATCAGCTGCTCCTGCTCTTCCCCGGAGGCGAGGATCCTCTCATGAGCGTCGCGCAGAGATTCGACGGAGGCATCGGGATCGGAAAGTGCCACCTGACCCAGTGTGCGTTGGCGGGCGAGTGGCGTGCGCAGTTCGTGCGATGCATTGGCGACGAATTGCTTCTGTGAGGCGAAGGAGGTCTCAAGCCGTTCGAGCAGCTCGTCCACGGTGTCACCGAGCTCCTGCAACTCGTCGTCGGGTCCGCTCAAGGCCAACCGTTGGTGGAGGTCGGTGACGCCGATGGCTCGCGTCGTGGCCGTGATGGTGCGCAACGGTCGCAGGATCCGTCCGGCCACCAGCCAACCCAACCCGACGGAGACGACGGCCATGACGCCGAGGGCGACCCCGTAGGTCACCAGAAGGTGATGGAGCTCGGAATCGTGGTAGAGGACGGCAACTCGCTGGAGTTCGCGCGCCTGGGCGGCGAGCTCCTTCGGCGTCCGCGTGAGAGGGCCGGCGCCGGACCCGGCGGCAACGTGGGTGACCTGGCCCGAGCCGCGTACGAAGGCCGCCGCTCCCGGGGTACCCGGGGGGGGCCCACCGGCGACCTCGACACCCGCAATGGTGAGGCCGCGGTTGGAGATTCTCACGTACGAGCCCCCGGTGAGGTTACGGACGACCACGTAGGTGATGGCGAGGAGCACGGCGCTCGAGGCGAGGAAGAGGCCGCCGTAGAGGAGCGTGAGGCGGAGCCGGACCGTGCGTCTGGGTATGTGAACACCCTTGAACAGGTGGCTCAGCCGTCGGCGTGCTGGTCCTGCCATTTTCAGATCCGATATCCGGAGCGGGGGACGGTCTCGATGACGCGTGGCTCTCCCAGCTTCGTCCGCAGTCGGCTCATCGTCACCTTCACCGCGTGGGTGAAGGGATCCGTCGACTCCTCCCAGACACGTTCGAGCAGCTCCTCGGCGGAGATGGTCCGGCCGACGGAGGACAGCAAGAGCTCGAGCACCCCGAACTCCTTGGGCGAGAGGTCGAGGGGCCGGCCCCGGCGCGTCACCCGGTGCTGGGCCCGGTCGAGCTCGATGTCGTCGTGCCGGAGCACGGGGGGGATCGCCGGCTGGGCCCGCCGGTAGAGGGCGCCGATGCGGGCCACCAGCACAGGGAAGTGGAAGGGCTTCGGCAGGTAGTCGTCAGCGCCGAGCTCGAGGCCGTCGACGAGGTCGTCCATCGCCCCCGCCGCCGTCAGCATCAGCACCCGGCTCCTGCGACCGGCGTCCACCAGGCGCCGGCACACCTCGTCGCCATGCACGAGGGGAAGGTCGCGGTCCAGCACGATGACGTCGTAGTCGGTCTGCAGGGCCCGGTCGAGGCCGGTGGCGCCGTCGAAGGCGATGTCGACGGTCATCTCCGCGCGTCGGAGCCCGACGCCGACCGTCTCGGCCAGCACCGCATCGTCTTCGATGACCAGCACCCGCACCTTTCGCTCCTTCTCCTGCCTCCAGGGCCCGGACCGATGGCCTCACCGCAAGACCCGCCTCGACGTCCAGGATGCACTATCGAAGGTTTCAAAGAGGTTTCACCTTGCCGCCCGGAGGACGGGGGTGAGCTGTGGCCAACCTGTGAGTTTCCCCTGAAGCCAGGGCGCAACGTTTTCGAAACCGCCTCTCCTGTACAACTCCCCTGAGAGACCCAGCGCGACCGAGAACGAGCGAGGCATCACCATGGACATCGACCACTTTCCACGCCTGCCCCGGCTGATGGCGGTCACGGGTGCTCTGCTCCTTCTCGGGTTGGCCGCGGCCGCCTGCTCGGGTGGCTCCTCGCCCGGCGTGGCCAGCGCCGGCGACGTGGCCACCACCGGGCCGCCGAACGGTCAGTCGTCCTCCGAGGACCCGGGCACGAACGGCTCCACGAGCGACAGCCGGACGGGCATCAGCCTCGCTGGCGGAAACGCCACGCAGGCGCTCGCCTTTTCCCAGTGCATGCGGGCCCACGGCGTGGGGGACTTCCCGGACCCCAACGCCCAGGGCCAGATCCAAATCGGCGGCGGACCGGACAGCGACCTCAGCCCGAACAACCCGGCCTTCCAGAAGGCGCAGAACGCCTGTCAGTCGAAGATGCCGAAGCCGTCCCCAGCCCAGCAGGCCCAGGCACTCCAGAACGCGCTCAAGATGGCGCAGTGCATGCGGGACCACGGGATCACGGACTTCCCCGACCCGCAAAGTGGCCCGGGTGGCCGCATCTCGATATCGCTCCATGGCTCGCCGGGCAGTGACCTCAACCCCAACGACCCGGCCTTCCAACGGGCACAGAAGGTGTGCATGCCCAACGCGCCCACGCTGCCCTCCAAGGGGAGCGGTGGCTCCGGGGCCGTCCTGTCGACCGGGGGTGGGAGCTGATGCCGGCGACGACCGAGCCGCAGACGGTCGTCCTGCGTCAGCCGCAGGACGACCCTCTGAATCGTAGCGGCGGACACCCGAACCGCCGCCGACGCGCCGTCGTCATCGTCAGCCTGGTCGTCGTGCTGGTTACCGTGGCGGTCATCGCGGAGGTCCGGCCTTTCTCGGGCTCGAGCGGCCGTGTCGGCGGCGTGGCCGACAACGCCGACCCGACCTCCGTCACCACCGTGAGCCACGAGGACATCACCTCGCAAACCGAGGTGTCGGCCACCCTCGGCTACTCGGGCACCTACACGGTGATCAACCAGGGCCAGGGAACGGTCACCTCGCTCCCCTCGATAGGCCAGCTGATCTCGCAAGGGCAGGTTCTCTACGACACCAACGGTTCCCCGGTGGTCCTTCTCTATGGTGGCACCCCTGCGTACCGCTCTCTTTCAGAGGGGGCGACTGCGAGCGCGGTGAGCGGCCCGGACGTCGAAGAGCTCAACTACGACCTCGTGGCCATGGGTTACCTCACCAGCGCGGAGGTCGGGTCGGATGCGAGCGACTTCACTTCGTGGACCAAGGTCGGAGTGCAGAAATTGCAGGCGGCCCTCGGGGTGACCCAGAACGGCACGTTGACGCTGGGCCAGGTGGTGTTCATGCCCACCGCGGTGCGCGTTACCGGGTTCGGTACCGACACCGTGGTCGGGGGAGCGGCCCAGCCGGGATCGGAGATCCTGACCGGGACGTCGACCGGGCGGGTGGTGACCATCGACCTCGACGCCGACCAGCAGGGCGAGATGGCCACCGGGGACAAGGTGACGATCACCCTCCCCGACGGGCAGACGACGCCGGGCACGGTGACCTCCGTGGGCACCGTGGCCACGACACCCTCGGGCAACGGCGACAGCGGGTCGAGCCCGACCATCACCGTGCTCGTCACCCCCGACGACCCGTCTGCCACCGGCAATCTCGACCAGGCGCCCGTGCAGGTGTCGATCACGACGGGCTCGGCCAACGACGCGCTGGTCGTACCGGTCGACGCCCTGCTCGCCCTGGCCGGCGGTGGCTATGGGCTCGAGGTGGTCTCAGCGAAAGGTGTGCATTCCTTCGAGCCGGTGACGCTCGGCCTCTTCGACGACGCCGCCGGAGTCGTGCAGGTCTCCGGCCCGGGCGTCGCCCCGGGGCAGCGCATCGTGATCCCCGGCTCGTGAGGCCCTTCGGTGAGCGGTCGTGATGGGAACGGTCGGTACGGCAGCCGCCGTCCTGGAGTTGCACAACGTCGTCAAGGAGTACCCCGGTGAGCCCCCGGTCACGGCGCTGGCGGGCGTCACCTTCGCCGTCGACGCGGGCGAGCTCGTGGCGATCGTCGGTCCGTCGGGATCCGGGAAGTCGACCCTGCTGCACATGATGGGGACGCTCGACCGCCCGACGAGCGGTACGGTACGGGTCACCGGCTTCGATGTGGCGCTCCTCTCCGATCGCGAGCTCGCCGCGCTGCGGGCCCGGAGAATCGGTTTCGTCTTTCAGCAGTTCTTCTTGGCCGAGCACGCGACGGCTCTGGAGAACGTGGCCGACGGGCTCTTCTACGCCGGAGTCCCCTCCGCCGAGCGCCGCCGCTCCGCCCTGGAAGCGCTCGACCGGGTGGGGCTGAGGTCGCGGGCGGGTGCCAAGCCCACCCAGCTCTCCGGTGGCGAGCGCCAGCGCGTGGCCATCGCACGGGCTCTGGTGGGCGAGCCCGCCATCGTGCTGGCCGACGAACCGACAGGGAACCTCGACAGCGCCACCGGTGTCGCCATCTTGACGTTGCTGGAGACGCTCAACGCGGGGGGCGCCACCATCGTCGTGATCACCCACGACAAGGACCTGGCGGCCCGCCTCCCCCGTCGGGTCGAGATGCTCGATGGCCGCATCACCGGCGACACGTCGCGTCATCGCGAGACGGTCGAGCCATGAGGACGCGGGCTCCGGTGGAGATCAACCCGGTCAAGCTGACCGCCCGTGACATGATGCGCGTGGCGAGTGTCGGCCTACGGACGCGGCGCCTGCGCGCCGCCCTCTCTGCCATCGGTATTGCCATCGGCGTGGCCGCCATCGTGGCCGTCCTCGGACTGTCCGCCTCGTCGCAGGCGGGCCTCTTGGCGGAGATCTCCCAGCTGGGCACCAACCTGCTCGAGGTCACCAACGGCCAGACCCTCTTCGGTGGGACGGCGGAACTGCCCAAGGTGGCGCCCGCCATGATCGCCCGCATCGGCCCGGTCACCCAGACGCAGTACACCGGTGCCACCACGGCGACGGCATACCGGACCCCGCTCATCCCGGCCGTGAACACGAACGCGCTGAGCGTGGACGCATCGAGCCTCGGTCTCCCCGATGCGGTGGGCAGTTCGCTCTACGCCGGCGTCTATCTGAACGCGGCGACCGCTCACGAGCCCGTGTGCGTGCTCGGGGCAGCGGCAGCGCAGCGTCTCGGCATCGATCACATCATGCCTGGAGAGCGCATCTGGGTCGGCAACATGTGGTTCTACGTCGTCGGCATCCTCAACCCGGCGGTGCTCACACCAGAGATCGACAGCTCGATCCTCGTCGGGTTCCCGGCCGCCGAGTCGTACCTCGGTTTCGACGGACACCCGAGCACGGTGTACGTGCGCACGGCGGACAACGAGGTCACCGCCGTGGACTCCGTGCTCGCCGGCACGGCGAACCCTCAGAACCCGGGAAACGTGGACGTGAGCCGGCCCTCGGACGTGCTCACCGCCCAAGCCGACGCCAAGGGCGCATTCAACGATCTCTTCCTCGGCCTCGGAGCCGTCGCCCTGCTGGTCGGGGCGGTCGGGGTGGCCAACATCATGGTGATCTCGGTGCTCGAGCGCCGCAGCGAAATCGGCCTGCGCCGGGCGCTCGGCGCCACCAAGGCAAACATCCGCGCCCAGTTCCTGTCCGAGGCGATCCTCCTGAGCCTGCTCGGTGGTGCGGTCGGCGTGGGCGGGGGGGCGCTGGCCACGGTGATCTACGCGTCGACCAAACGATGGGCGATCGACGTGCCACCGGTGGCCTGGATCGGAGGCTTCGGGGCTGCCATCGTGATCGGCGCCGTCGCTGGTCTCCTTCCGGCTCTGAGGGCGGCCCGGTTGTCTCCCACCGACGCCTTACGA
Source organism: uncultured Acidimicrobiaceae bacterium (assembly GCA_963848355.1). GTDB lineage: Bacteria > Actinomycetota > Acidimicrobiia > Acidimicrobiales > UBA8190 > CAWKDG01. The sequence goes on along the minus strand of CAWKDG010000004.1, from coordinate 22,968 downwards.
ACCGTCTGATCAAGCAGCGGGTCTTTCAAGGTGACATGGGCGTCTCTACACTGGATTGACGGCATGAGCCCTCTCTCCATCGAAGCCGTCCTCGGCGACATCACGGCGCAACAGGTGGACGTCGTCGTCAATGCCGCCAACACGGCGTTGGTCATGGGCGGTGGTGTTGATGGAGCCATACATAAAGCCGCCGGAGAGGCTGAACTGACCAACGCCTGTGCCGCTCTCGGCGGATGCGAACCAGGAGATGCGAAGGCGACTCCCGGCTTTCGCCTACCCGCCCGCTGGGTCATTCACACGGTGGGGCCAGTCTGGCAGGAAGGCCGGAGTGGAGAAGTTCAGGTGTTGGCGTCTTGCTACCGTCGATCGCTCCAGGTTGCCGACGACCTCGATGCCCAGTCCGTAGCGTTCCCGGCCATCTCGACCGGGATATTCGGCTACCCGCGTGAGCAAGCCGCCGAGGTGGCAGTCACTACCTTGAGATCTTCGGATACGGACGTCCAGAAAGTCTTGCTCGTCGCCTTCGACTCAGACACCTTGAGGATTTATCAACGAATCCTCGCGACAAAGTCGTGACCTGGCGGCGTAGCCCTCCCTCCTCCAAAGGTTCGGGCGACCCGTCGCGACAAGGGCGGAATCGAACGAGCTCCGTTGCGCCGGAGACTGTAACCGACGCGCTGCCGATCGCTAGTCGGCGATGGCAGCCAGTAGACCTTCGAAATCCTCCGAGCACGGACCGCAGGCTTGCAGGTGTACGGTGATCCCGGGATACCGCTCTGCCGCAGCTGGATCGGCGGCCACGGCCTCGACGTAGACGTGCAGCAGCTCCATGGCCTCCTCGCATCCCACGTCCTGCGGATCGGTCTCCAGGAAGCGGTCAAGCGCTGACGGGTCGCTCACGGTCACCTCGCGGTCTCGGCATCGACAAAGCCGTTAGCGGCAAGTTCGGCTCGTAACTTACGTCTGGCATCGAACATTGTCTTGTAAATGGCGTTTCGATTCGAATCGAGCTCGGCGACTAGAGTGTCGAGGGGGACGCCGTTGAGCACGATGGCGACGAAGATCCGACGCTGTCGGTCGGTCAGCACCTCATCCACCGCTCGATGCAGGGCCGCCACCAGGTCTCGCCACTCCGACTCCGAGCCGGGATCCAGGCCGAACCGGTCCGGGAGCCGGTCCCAGTCCTCGGCCTCCATGGGCACGGTCGCCTTGCGCCAGAAGTGCCGACCGATCTTGGCCGATACCTCGAAGATGACGAATTTGTAGGCCCAGGTGGTGAAACGGCTCTCACCGCGGAACTGTTCGACCTTGGCCGTAATGGCCACCAGGGCGTCGGCCGCGGCCTGATGGGCCACATCGTCAAGCTCGGGCCCGGCCATCCGCAGGCGCCCGCTGCGCCGTCGCACCTCGCTGTGTGCGATCCGGAGCAGTAGGTCGTGGAGCCGGACCAGGGCGGCATCCCTCTCGGCATCGGTGCCAGCGAGCGCGCGCAACCATTGTGCGGAGTCGGGATCGAGCGTCGGCGCTCCGACGGCATCCGTGCCGCTGGCGGCCCGATCCCTTGTCACCATGACGAGCATCCTAGGGAGGCGGCGGGCCCGGTGCACCGTCACCCCCGTTACATGCACAGGGCTCGCTTAGGACGTCTGAGCTTTTTGCTTGAGCGGAGGTAAGACCGGGACCTGTCTGCGCCACCAATGGAGCATGACCACGTCGCTTGACGGCAGGACCGCGCTCGTGACCGGTGCCGGACGAGGCATCGGCCAGGCGATCGCTCTCCAGCTAGCGGGGGCCGGCATGTCAGTTGCCCTGGTGGCACGATCACGCGACGAGCTCGAGGAGACCGCCGTTCGGGTGACCGAGCTCGGAGCCACTGCGCTCGTCGTCCCTGCAGACCTGGGCGATATGAGCGAGGTCACCACAGTGATTCGCGCCAGCAACGAGCTCGGGGAGGTCGACGTGCTCGTCAACAACGCCGCCGTCGTCTGGCCTATCGGGCCGAGCGTAGCGGTCGACCCCAAACAGTGGGCAACCGCCATGGCCGTCAACGTCGTCGCTGCCGCCGTCCTCAGCTTCGCGCTGCTGCCCGCCATGCTCAACCAGGGCTGGGGACGCATCGTCAACGTGTCGAGCGCTATCGCCGCCCATCCCGGCGCTATGACCGGTATGAATGCCTATGCCGCCAGCAAAGCAGCCCTGGAGGCGCACTCGATCAACCTGGCCACCGAGCTGGCCGGTAGCGGCGTCACCGTCAACGCCTTCAGACCCGGCTCGGTCGACACCGCCATGCAGAGGTGGATCCGGGGCCAAGAGCCGCAGCGGATAGGAGCCGAACTGCACGCCTGGTTCACTCGCTCGTACGCGGAGGGCTCCATGATCACCCCGGAACAGTCGGCACGGTCGCTCCTGCCTCACCTGTCCAGCGACGTGACCGGAGCGATCTGGGATGCCTCGGATCTCCAGACCTGACCGACCACCGGACCCATCCAACGCTACCCACCTATTAGGAGACCCCATGACTCTGCTTCATCCCGGCGATATGTTCCCCACCATCACCGTGCCGACAGTGGGGGGAGAGGATCTCCAGCTACCGGGCTCCCTTGCCGGCCACTTCGGCGTGGTTCTGTTCTACCGAGGTTCTTGGTGCCCGTACTGCAATGCCCAGCTGAGCGCCTTCCAACGCGCCCAGGAGAGTCTTCTGGGTGTGGACGCCCGTGTCGTCGCCCTTTCGGTTGACGACGCGGTCTCCACCAAAGCCTTGGTCGCCAAGCACGGTCTCGAGTTTCCTATTGGGCACAGCGTCGACGCCGGGGCCGTTGCGACAGCAACCGGTGCGTTCGTCAACGACAGCCCGCTCTACCTCCAATCGACGGGATTTGTGCTCGACCCGACCGGTCGGGTCGTGGTGAGTGTGTACTCCAGTGGTGCCATCGGCCGACTCGTACCCGGTGACGTGGTCGGCCTCGTCCGCTACTTGCGCGAGCATTCCGCCAGCAATTGATGCGGGCCAAACCGGTCGGAACGGACGCAGAGATCGCTGCGACCGTGGGCACGAGCGACCCAGATGTCGAGCTCCTGAACGGCTTACGGGCAGGCAACGAGCGGGCCTTTGTCACCCTGGTCGGGCGCCACAACGACTCCATGCTTCGCTTCGCCTGCTCCCTCGTGCCCGATCGTGCCGTTGCTGAGGAGATTGTCCAGGACACGTGGCTGGGAGTTATCCGAGGTATCAATCGGTTCGAAGGCCGTTCGTCACTCAAGACGTGGTTGCTACATATCCTGGTGAATCGGGCGCGATCGACCGGTGTACGTGAGCGCCGTACCGTCCCCGTGAGCACCCAAGGGCAGGGGGTAGAGTCCGGGCGTTTCGATAGTTCTGGCCACTGGCTGGAACCGCCACAACACTGGACTCAGGATGTCTTGGATCGATTGAGCGCCGAGGGTCTGTCCAAGAGGATCCGATCGGTTCTGGAGGAACTGCCCACTTTCCAGCGCCAGGTTGTAACGCTACGCGACGTGGAGGGCCTAACCAGCAAGGAAGTGTGTGAGTTGCTGGATATCTCCGAAAGCAATCAGCGTGTCCTGTTGCACAGGGGCCGCTGCCGACTGCGTCAGGAGCTCGAAGGCGAATATGGAAAGGCCCGATGAGACTCCTACGACGTCGAGACTCCGTATGCCGGGAAGCGGTCGAACTGGTCACCGATTACATCGAAGGACTTCTGTTCGCGCTCTGGTCGCCGTCGATTCGAGGCGCACATAGCAGCGTGCCCGGACTGCACCGAATACCTCGAGCAGATGAGGGCGACGATCGAACTCACCGGTCGGCTCGAGCCGGAGGACTTGACCCCTGAAATGCAGCACGAACTCATCGCCGTGTACCGAAGGTGGCGGTCCGATTCGGTGTGATTGGACCCAGGTGACAAAGGCCGTCTACGTGGCCGCTGCCCAGCTTGTGGTGTGTCCGATTGCCGTGTCAGTTCCCTAGCGGACCGAGTCAGGAAAGGAAACCAGGATGAACGACTATCCGGGCATGATCGCTCAGGTCAATCACGTAGAGCCGGTGCCGAGGCGGCTCCGCGCCTTTCTTGCCGATGAGATGATCCTTGATACGACCCGGGCGTTGTACGTGTGGGAGTGGTCGAACTACCCGCAGTACTACATACCCCTTGGCGACGTAAACGCCGAGCGACTAATAGTGGAGGGCGACACCCAGCACAGTTCTCGGGGCCAGGTGGAACTGCACGGGTTGCGGGTCGGCGACGTCCATCGTCCCCACGCGGCCAAGGTCCTGCGAGACTCCTCCGTCGACCGGCTGAGCGGCACCGTGCGATTCGATTGGGCTGCGCTCGACGCCTGGTTCGAAGAGGACGAGCAGGTCTTCGTCCATCCCCGCAATCCATATGTCCGCGTGGACGCCCTACGTTCAACACGCGAGGTCCGCATCGAGCTTGAAGGCATGGTACTGGGCGAGTCCTCGTCGCCGGTCATGGTCTTTGAAACCGGTCTTCCGACCCGGTACTACCTCAATCGGACGGAGGTCAACTTCGACATCCTGCTTCCCACCGAGACCGTCACCGAGTGCCCTTACAAGGGAACCACCGGCGGGTACTGGTCTATCCGCGTCGGCGACAGCATTCAGCCCGACCTGGCATGGTCCTATGACTTCCCAACCCGTCAACTGCTACCCATCACCGGCCTCGTCGCCTTTTACAACGAGAAGGTCGATATCTTCGTCGACGGACACCAACTCGATCGCCCCAAGACCCACTTCTTTCGCTCCACCGAGTGACGCCGATAACACGAGTAGTCAGGCGGGCGAAGCGCGTCGGTGGTTCGATCCACATTTGGTCGAGTAGTGGAGACTCTTAGGACAGAATTGTCTGAGATGGCCACGGAGTTGCGTGGTCCGACACACGACTCATCCGTCTTCGATGTAACGCTTTCCACCGATCGGAGACAGTACTTGTGGTGGGTAGCTCGTACCCCTCACAACCCATGGAGGATAAGAACAGATGCGAAAGCACATAAAAAGAGCAGCGCGCCTTGCCCTCGGCGCCGCGACACTCAGTGGTGTCGGTATCATTGGCACTCTGGGCGCGAGTGCCGGCGCAGCCAATGCCGCTCCCATCGCCGGCTACTTTCCAGGCAGTTTCAATCCAGTGGTTGGACACGTCTACCTCGACGACAACACCACCGGTACCAACACCATCAGCGGATTTGATCGCCACTTGGATGGATCTCTGACACCGCTGCCGGACTCACCGTTCACGGCAGGTGGCGCCGGTACGGGTGCCGGACTGGCTTCCCAGGGTGCGATCCAGGTCAGCAGTGACGGTCAGTTCCTGCTGGCGGTGGACGCGGGCAGTAACCAGGTGTCGGTTCTGAAAATCGGCTTCGACGGCAATCTCACCCTGGTGCCCAATGGCGTGGTTTCCTCCGACGGACCGACACCGGTCAGCATCGCGGTACATAACAACCTTGTCTACGTCGCCAATGCCGGCGCCGTGAGTCCCAATTACACCGGGTACACGCTGAACTTCTTCGGACAGCTCCAGCCGCTGGCCAACTCGACCGTGTCCCTGCCCAACGGGTCCCAGCCTGGCGATGTGCTGTTCAACTCGACCGGGACCAGCCTGGTGGGCACCCGAGTGGGCACATCCTTGATCGACAGCTTCGTCGTTGGCCGAAGCGGGCTCCTGACCGCCGCTCCCGGGTCTCCCTCCCCCGCACAGGGGCTCGGACCCTTCGGCAGCGAGTTCCGGCCGACGAACCCCCAGCAGCTGTTCGTCTCCAATGCTCACAACGGGGGGACGACTGGCACGGGAACCATCTCCGCCTTCAACGTCGGATTCAACGGTTCACTGACGTCGATTGGCTCTAGTCCCTTCGCCGACGACCAGACGGCGCCGTGTTGGATCGAAATCACCCACAACGGCCAGTTCCTGTTCACGGTGAACACCGGGTCAGGTGAGATCTCCCGCTACGCCATCTCACCCAATGGGTCCCTCACGCTCCTCGGCAGCACGCCGGTCAGCAACAGCGGGGGTGTCGGCGCTGTTGACGCCCGTCTGAGCAACGACGGTCGGACGCTGTACGTGGACGAAAGCAGAGTCGACGCCGTGGCTGCCTTCGCCGTGAACGGTGGAAACCTCACGGAGCTTCCAAGCTCGCCCGTTTCGCTTCCTACCGGCGCCACCCCTGCCGGCATCGTCACCACCGGGTTCTAGTCAGCAGCTTCCTCATCGCGGGGGCCGGGGGCATGACCGCTCCCGGCCCCCGCACAACTCCAACCGGCACTGGACCACACAGTGATCAACGTGGACGGCACAACTTCGCTCCCTTGACCCAGCTGCGATGCGCAACGGCGGTCGCACTCTTACTCCACCCGGAGTCAGCCGCATCATCGCAGCGCTCAAAGCGCTGAGCTTGTGAAGACCACCATCACCCATTCGACGAAAGAGAGGCTCCCATGACGGTCCAATTCGGACTGCTCGCACTACTTGAAGCGCAACCTGGCAGGGGTGAGGAATTGCGTGCCTTCCTGGAGGAGGGCCGGGCCATCGCTGCCTCCGAGAGCGGCACGGTGACCTGGTATGCGTTCAAGATCCACGACACCAGTTACGGCATTTTCGACACCTTTGAGACAGAAGAGGCACGACAGGCACACCTAGACGGCGAGATCCCAAAGGCGCTTGGGCGTGTCGCGCCGGATCTGCTCGCCGGTGCTCCTGACATCCGAATGGTGGAGGTGATAGCGCTCACATAACTCGTCAATAGCGGTCGTCCCTCCGTGTCTTCAGGAGCCGGAACCCTAGATTTCTCAGCCAATTGGCTCGAGGGTTGCGCCAGTTGGGCGCGTGAAGCTCGAAGACATCACAGCTAAAGGCGTAGGCCACCTAGGAATTGATATTGGATCGTCCGCCTGCCCGCTTCTGCGCTGCCTGGTCATCTCGCTCGATGCGGCTGATTCCCTTCTCACCCACCCGGCTGAGCCTGGCAGCCACCAGAACCCTGGTCTGTACGTTTGTGCTGGTCATGGAGCACAGCTAGCACGTTTACGGATACCTGCCTTCTGTGGACGCCGTCGTGAACGCCGCCAACGCGCGCCTGGCCGGGGGCGGGGGTGTCCACGGTGCCATCCACACCGTCGGCGCCGTCTGGGCCGGAGGGCGGTCGGGCGAGGCCGAGCTCCTGGCCTCCTGCTACCGGCGCTCCCTGGCGCTGGCCGACGAACTGGGGGCGCGGTCGATCGCCTTCCCGGCCATCTCGAAGGGCGTCTACGGCTACCCGCCTGACTTGGCCGCGGAGTTGGCCGTCGCCACCGTGTCGTCAGCTCGGGTCGATCTCGCACTCGTCCGCCTCGTCGCCTTCGACGAGGAGACCCGGGCGCTCTACGCGCGGCTCATCGCCGCCGGTTGACGACCGTCGACGGTGGTGGCGCCCCGCGGGGAGGTGCCGCCGGTCTTACGGGCCGGGATCGGAACGAGCGAAGGGAACGTCGGTCCAACCGGCACCTTCCCATCGCCGGCGCGCCGTCCAGTCCTGGCCGTCCCAGAAGCCCTGGTCGTTGTTGGTCGCACCGACCTGGTACCAGCCCGGGTTCTGAGCCCTGGGTGGCGGCGGCGAGGTCGGGTCCGGCGACGGCGAGGTCGGGTCCGGCGACGGCGGCAGCGGGGCCCCCTCGTCCCCGGCGGACGGGTGGGCCCTAGGACGAAACCCGTGCAGTGCGGGCCAGTCGGAGAAGCCGAAGAGGACGAACAGGATCCACGAGGCGATGACGAGGGCGAGGGCGATCTTGTGCAGGACATTGGCGGCGTCGTATTCGGCCGCGTTGAATCCGAAGGGCGACCGGATCAGACCCGTCAAGGAGTCCACGCCGAGCATCTGGCTCATGATCCAGAGGACCACGGCGGAGATGGGGAGCAGGATCCACCAGCTGGAGCGGCCGGCCTTGGAGATGATCTTCGCCCAGGTGACGAAGGTGAGAACGATGACGGTGACCCCGACCAGCAGCCAGAAGACGGCCGCCACCGTGTTCGTGGCCAGAAGGACGGTGGAGGTCACCCGGTTCAGGGTTCCACAGCCGGATCAACAGGATTCCACCGCCCGATCAACACGGAGCGAAACCTGCGTAGATCTCCGAGAGCCCGGTGGGCACAATGGATGGCGTACGGCCTCGACGAACAGGAGATCCACCCATGCCCATGAACGTCCCCTTCGTCACCGACGAGCGCCAGGCGCTCCTCGCCTTCCTGGCCCAGCAGCGCGCCGCTCTGCGGAACGCGGCCTACGGGCTCACCGATGACCAGGCGCGGACGACCACCACAGCCAGCACGCTGAGCATCGGTGGACTGGTCAAGCACGTGACGGAGGCCGAGAGCAGCTGGATCGACCGGGTTCTCCAGTCCGACTCGTCGGACGCGACCGACTACGTCGCCTACCTGGCCGGGTTCCAGATGCAGCCGGACGAGACCCTGGACGGTCTTCTCGCCCTCTACGGGGAGGTGGCCGTCCGCACGGAGAGCGTCATCGCCGAGGTCGGCGACATCGGGCAGGCCGTGCCGCTGGCCAAGGGTGTGCCGTGGTTCCCCGACGAGGCGTCGGTGCGGTGGGTCCTCCTGCACCTCGTCGAGGAGACGGCCCGGCACGCCGGCCACGCCGACATCATCCGGGAAGCCCTCGACGGGGCGACCGCCGGTCCGCTTATGGCCGCCGCCGAAGAGTGGGCGCCCAGCCCGTGGATCACGCCCTGGGAACCGGCGTCGTCACCCGGCCACTAGCCGTCGGCGTCGTGGATCAGGCGACGGCGCAGGAGGTCGAGGGCGGTGATGGTGGCGTACTGCCGCACCCGGTCGCGATCCCCGGGCAGGTGGGCCTCGAGCGACTCGGTCGCCATCCCGTCCCGGGCCAGTCCGACGATGACCGTCCCCGGCACCTGACCCTCCTGGCCGTCGGGACCGGCCACTCCGGTGAGGGCCAGTCCCACATCGGCCCCGAGGACGCGGCGGGCGCCGTCGGCCATGGCCCGGGCCGCCTCGGCCGTCACCACCGGCCCCTCGGGGACGCCGAGGACGTTGTACTTCACGTCGCTGGCGTAGGAGACGACCGACCCCCGGAACCAGTCGCTGGCACCGGGCACGGCCACCAGTCGCGACGCCACCAGCCCGCCGGTCAGTGACTCGGCCAGGCCGAGTGTGAGGCCGCGTTCTCTCAGTGCGGTGCCCACCACCGACTCCATGGTGTCGTCGTCGAACCCGAAGACGGCCTCGCCGACGAGCGCCCGGACGTGTTCGGCCTCGGCCCGCACGAGGGCCTCGGCCGTCGCGGTGTCGGCCGCCTTGGCCGTGATCCGCACCTTGATCCCTTCCATCCCCGAGGCCAGGAAGGCGATGGTCGGGTTCCCGCCACCGGCGTCGAGCGCGGCGATACGGGGGGCGAGGAGCTCGGCCAGGCCCGACTCGCTGTTCCCCCACGTCCGCACCACCCGGCTCACGATCACCGACACGTCACCCTGCTCGGCCATCCGCCGGCGCAGGTCGGGAAGCACGGCACGGGTGAACATCTCCATCATCTCGTAGGGGACGCCGGGAACGGCGTAGACGACCTTGTGGCCGACCGGGCAGATCAGCCCGGGGGCCGTCCCCATGACCTGGACGATCGGCGTGGCGCCGACGGGGACGTCGGCCTGCCGGCCGTTGCTCTCGGGCATGTCCCGACCGCGCGAGGAGAACATCTGAGCGATCTTCTCGACGATGGCCGCATCCCGGACCAGGGCCACGTTCATCACCTCGGCGATGGCGTCCCTGGTGATGTCATCATGGGTCGGGCCGAGTCCCCCGCACACCACCACCCCGTCGCTGCGCGCCAGCGCCGTGCGCAGGGCGAGGACGATCCGCTCCTGGTTGTCCCCCACCGCCTGATGGAAGTGCGAGTCGACCCCGCCCAGGGCCAGCTGCTCCCCGAGCCAGGCCGAGTTGGTGTCGGCGATCTGGCCGAGCAGCAATTCCGTGCCGACGGCCACGATCTCTATCCGCATCAGGCGGCCCCCTGGGACTGCCCGGCCCGCCGGCCGTCCAGCAGGTACTGCGCGCCCGTCGCCACCGTGAGGGCCACCGCCACCCACACGGCCACGGTCAGGACGGTCCGGTGCGGGACCACCGTCGGGGCCAGGGCCAGGAGGATGGCGATGCCCTGGACGAGGGTCTTCACCTTGGCCGACGTCCGCGCCGGGATGGAGATCCCCCGTCGGCCGGCCACGGCCCGGTAGGCGCTCATCCCCACTTCACGGGCGGCGATGAGGGAGACGGGCAGCCAGGAGAACTCACCCTTGGCGGCCAGGACGAACAACAGGCTCAGGACCACGGCCTTGTCGGCCAGGGGATCGAGGAAAGCGCCCGACCGGGTCGTACCCTGCCGCCGCGCCAGCCATCCGTCGATCCCGTCGGTGGCCCCGATGGTGAAGGCCACGGCGAACGGCACCCAGCCGGCGCCGTGCATGGCCACCATGACCACCACCACCGGCGTGGCCAGCAGACGGGCCAGGGTGATCCCGTTGGCCGGGGTCACGAGAGCCGACGGGCCGAAGGTGAATTGCTTCACCCGTTCGCCGATCGGCGTGACCGGCGGCGGCGACGACCCGTCGGCCGTCGAGGCGACGACCGGGGCGGCGCCCGGATCGGTCACGGCCCGACCGTTCCCGCCACCTCGGCCCACAGATCGGGTCCGGCGGCGCCGGTGGGGACGACGTCGACGAGACGACCGGGTTCCAGGGTCGTCGGAACGTGCACGATGCCGTCGATCTCGGGGGCCTCGCGGTGCGAACGTCCCGCCCCGGGGGCATCGACGAGGACACGCATCGTCTCGCCCACCAGTGCCGAGCGGCGCTCGGCTGTGATCCGGTCCTGGATCTCGGAACACTCGCGCAGCCGCTCGAGGGCCAGCTCGGGCGGGACCCCGTCGCCGAGGCCGGCGGCGTAGGTCCCGGGCTCCTCGGAGAAGGTGAAGAAACCGGCCCAGTCGAGTTGCGCCTCGGCCAGGAAGGCGAGGAGCGCGTCGTGGTCCTCCTCGGTCTCACCGGGGTAGCCCAGGATGAACGACGACCGCAACGCGGCATCGGGGGCGGCCGACCGGATACGGGCGATCCGGTCGAGAAAGCGCTCCCCCTCACCCCACCGCCGCATCCGCTCGACCAGAGGACGCGAGACGTGTTGGAGCGAGAGATCGAAGTAGGGCACGCCGGTGCCCACGATGGTGTCGACGAGTTCGTCGTCAAGAGCCGATGGGTACAGATAGAGCAGACGTACCCGCTCCACCCGGTCTGCCACCGCCCTGATCAGCCCGACGATGGGCCGGGAGGTGCCCCGTACCCGGGAGACACGGTCCGGAGCGCTCCGGTCGAGCCCCCACGAGGCGAGGTCCTGGGCGACGAGGACGACCTCGCGCACCTCGTCACCCAGGGCGGCGACCTCCTCGAGAAGGGACTCGGCGGGTCGGGACCGCTGGAGTCCGCGGAACGACGGGATGGCGCAGAACCCGCACCGGCGGTCGCACCCCTCGGCCACCTTTATATAGGCCCATGGTGCGGAGGCGACCGGTCGCGGGAGATTGAGGAGGTCGAAGGCGTTGCGCCGGCGCAGGGTGACCGGTACTCCGAAGCCGGCGACGAGGTCCACCTCGGGCAGGGCGTCGGCCAGCTCGGTGCCGTAGCGTTCCGCCAGGCACCCGGTGACGACGAGCCTTGATCCGGACCGGCGGGCCTCGGCCATCTCGAGAATGGTGTCGACGGACTCCTGGCGAGCCGCCTCGATGAAGGCACAGGTGTTCACCACCACGAGGTCGGCGTCCTCCGGCGTCCGGGCCGCTTCGTAGCCGTCGGCCACCAGCGTGCCCACCAACTTGTCCGAGTCGACCTGGTTCTTCGGACAGCCCAGGGTCTCCAACCAGTAGGTCTCGGGCACCACGACAATCTACCGGGGTCGTCCCGGACGCCCCGGCGGGACGCCACGACGACATTCCGCGGAGAGGGAGGGATTTGAACCCTCGGACCCAGTTTCCCAGGTCAACTCATTAGCAGTGAGTCCGATTCGGCCGCTCTCGCACCTCTCCGGGTGACCATCTCCCCCGTCGGGCCGATTCGGGGACTGCCCCGACCACGGTCCGACGAAGCATCCGGCGCCGCTCCAAGGGTAGTGGATCCGACGGCGGCGGCATCTGCGTTCGCTCGATCGATTCCGGCGCCGGGCGTTACCCTGAGCCGGTGGTCCCCGTCACAGAAAAGCCGCATCGTCCGGCGGGCCTCGCCGGGGCACGCCATCGTGAGCCCCGCCTTCTCGTCGGACTCGGCGTCACCGTGGTGTCCTGCATCGTGCTCGTCTCGGTGGCGCGGCTGGGAGCGAGTTGGCCCGTCGTGGTCGTGGCCACGACGGGGACGGCCCTGTCACTGTGGTTCGGCCGCCTCTCCCGGCGTCTCGGCCTCGCACTCCTCCTCGCCGTCGGGGGCGCGGGGCTCCTGTGGATCGAAGCCGTCAACATCGTCCAATACGGGTCGCTCGCACTGACCGGGCCGCCGGCCAAGGTGTGGTGGTGCGGCGATTCGTACACGCCCAGCAGTGCGGTGACCCGTGGTCTGTCGGACGGGGACGGCCCGCCGTTCAACCAGATCCTCACGACACCGGCGGCGTATTCCGTCTACGGCGTGGACAACGGCGGTCCCGGCACCACCTGCGCCGCGACGGGGCCCCTTCTCGTCCAGGTCGGACCCCGTCGGTACGAGGTCTACAACCCCTGACAGGGGATCACCCGGAGCGGGGCTCCCCGGCGCTGACACTGGCGATCCACATATGGGTGGTGTACCTGATCACCATGTGGCCGTCGGGAAAGTTCGCGTCGATGATCCCGCCCACCTCCCTGAGGAGTTGCTCCCGAGTCTCGACGGCGAGAGCGTCCACGTACGACTTGCTCCTCTCCTCCACGATCCACCGGCGAGAGCTCACGTCGCGCACCCACGGGACCACGACGCGGTGTCCCTCGGCGAACAGACCGGTGGCCGCGATCGGCTCGTCGGGCCAGGCGTGGTTGCCGGTGTCGCGTTGGCCACGCGGATAACCCGGACAGGTCGCCTCCATCAGATCCTGGTAGCGGTCGAACCACGCCTCACCGTCCGAACGCGGGTGACTCCACCAGGCCGCCCACCAGCCACCTGTGCCGAGGACCCGCGCCACCTCTGACGCCGCCCGCGGGGCATCGAACCAGTGCCAGGCCTGAGCGAAACAGACGAGCTGGGCCACTCCGGAGCCGAAGGGAAGGACGTTGCCGTCGCTCACGACACACGACGGCCTCGGTGACGCGGACCTTGCGCGCCGCAGCATCTGCTCGCCGATGTCGACGGCGACGACCTTCGCGCCCCGTTCGAGCAGCTGGCGCGACGCGATGCCGGTCCCCGCACCCACATCGAGGACGAGGGTGCCGCGGAGCCCACCCATGTCCGCTTCCAGCGCGTCGTAGATCTCGGCCGGGTAACTCGGTCGGGCACGGTCGTAATGATCGACGACGGGATCGAACATCGACCGGCATCCTGACACGCCGGGATCGGTCCCGTGCCTTCGCCGGCGGCGCCGCTACGCGAGCCGCACGCCTCCGTCTTCGGTCAGCTGCCACCCCGGATTGTGGGCGAACTCCCAGGGGTGTCCGTCGGGATCGAAGACGATCGACGTGTAGCCGCCCCAGAAGGTCTCCGCCGGCTCCCGGGCCACGGTGGCGCCGGCCGCTCGTGCTACCGCCGTGACGTCATCGACCTCCTGGCGCGAGCCCACGTTGTGGGCGAGGGTGATCCCTCCCCAGCCGCCGTTGTCCTCGACGCAGGTGTCGGCCGCCAGCAGGGCCCGGTCCCATAGCGCCACGACCATGTCGCCGGCCTGGAAGAACACCGGCTCGTCGCCCGACCCGCCGACACCGCGCCAGCCGAGGGCTTCGTAGAAGGCCCGGGACCGTCCGATGTCCGTGACGCCGAGGGTGACCAGGCTGAGACGCTGTCGCACGGCCCCAGCATGCCGGATGACGGGGGTGGTCGGGGAGCGAAGGTCGGCCCCGTCCCGGTATCCTCCCTCCACATGCCGGATCCTTCGGTTGCCGCCCTCACCCACTTCCAGGCCGGGCGCTCCCCCGTCCTCGACGCGGCCCAGATCGCCGTCCTGCGCACCTACGGCAGCGAGTCGGATGTGGCCCCCGGGGAGGTGCTCTTCGCCGAAGGCGACGAGACCTACGACCTGATCGTCCTTCTCAGCGGTCAGGCGGAGATCATCGAGAACTACGGCCGGCCCGATCAGACCGTCCTCGCCACCTACGGTCCCTCGCAGTTCCTCGGAGAGATCGGTCTGCTCACCGGCCAGCACGTGTACCTCACGGCAGCGGCGATGACGCCGGGCCGGGTCCTGCGGGTCAACCCCGAGAAGTTGCGGATCGTCATGGCCCAGGAGCTCGACCTGAGCGAGCTCATCCTCAGGGCCTTCCTGTTGAGGCACTCGATCCTGACGCACATCGGGTCCGGCCTCACCCTGATCGGCTCCCGCTTCCACCCCGACACCCGACGGCTCCTCGAAGTGCTGGCCCGGAACCGGCTTCCCTCGAAGTGGCTGGACCTCGAGTCCTCACCGGAGGCCGAGACGATGCTGCGCGAGCTCGACGTGCCCGTCGAGGACCTTCCCATCGTCATCGTTCCCGGTGGCCCGTTGCTCCGCAATCCGGGAAGCCGCGCTCTGCTCGATGCGCTCGGCCTCTCCGGGGCCAGCGATCACGGCCTGACCGATGTCTGCGATCTGCTGGTCCTGGGCGGGGGACCCGCCGGACTGGCGGCCTCGGTCTACGGCGCCTCCGAGGGGATGGCCACGACCCTGGCGGAGGACACCGCTCTCGGGGGCCAGGCCGGGATGTCGTCGCGGATCGAGAACTACCTGGGCTTTCCCGCCGGCCTCTCCGGGGAGGAGCTGGCCGCGCGCGCCGCGCTGCAGGCGCAGAAGTTCGGGGTCTGCATCATGCTCGCGTCGAGGGCTGTGTCTCTGGCCTCCGACAGCGACATCCATCACGTGACGTTCGAAAGCGGCGAGGTGATCAGCGCCCGCTCGGTCATCATCGCCACCGGCGCCCGGTACAACCGCCTCCCCCTCGACCGCCTGTCCGACTTCGAAGGGGTCGGCGTCTACTACGCCGCCACCCAGATGGAGGCGATGGCCTGCGGTGACGGCCCCGTCGTCATCGTCGGCGGCGGGAACTCGGCCGGCCAGGCCGCTCTGTACCTGGGCTCGACCTGCTCCCAGGTGTACATCGCCATCCGCGGTCCGTCGCTCGAGACCTCGATGTCGCGCTACCTGATCGACCAGATCGACCGCATTCCCCACATCAAGGTTCTGCCCCACACCGAGGTGACCAGACTGATCGGGGAGGACCGGCTCGAGAGCATCGAGCTCGTCGACAACGCCCGGTCGGAGAAGGAGACGCTGGCGGCGCGGGGGTTGTTCGTCTTCATCGGCGCCCAGCCCGCCACCCAGTGGCTCGACGGGCAGTTGGCCACCGACACTCACGGGTTCCTCCTCACCGGCACCGAGGTCCCCGAGCCAGATCCCGATGCCGACGGCCGGGCGCCGCTCTTTCTCGAGACCAGCCGTCCCGGCATCTTCTGCGTCGGCGACGTCCGCAGTGGGTCGGTCAAGCGCTGTGCGACGGCCATCGGCGAGGGGTCGATGGCCGTCCGCCTGGTGTTCGAACGCCTTCACGCCACCGGAACGGCCGTCGCCGACCCCCCGCGTGTCACGGCCTAGAACGACGATCCACCCCGGTCAGCGACCTGTCGCCGGACCCTCATCCCGGCCTCACCGCTGTCCCGGCACTGAACCACGTCCAGGGTCTCGGACCCGTGGCGTAACGCTGCTCGATGTGCATGATCGTGAATCCAGCCCCAGTGATGAGCTCGACCGGATCCCGCGTCAGGTGGCAGCCGTCGACCAAGCGCTACTGAGCGGCTCCACGGACGCAAGGCGACGCTAACCGGCCACCTATCCACATTTCACCGCCATCACGGACTGTCATGACCAAGGGTTTTAGCCTGGTGCTTCGTCCCACAAGGGGGGAACGTGAGGTCACTACGCTTCGCTGCGGTCGTCACCCTGGCCGGTCTCGTCCTGGCGGGGTGTAGCTCCGGCACGGCCAATGGGGCCGTCTACGGGCCTCCAGGCCACCGGTTCTCTATTGCCTTCCCCTCGACGCCGACGAGTGAAGCAGATACGAAGGCGATTCTCGAATCCCTGCCACTGGGAAGCAAGGTGTACGCATACGCCGTCAGCAACGACGCGCACATCTTCGCCAATGCATCACCCACACCTCCCCCGCCAACCTATGCGGTCGGCGTCTTTGTCCTAGCCTCCGCCATCAGCGCAACGGAGTACGTTGCTTACTTCGCTGACCAACGTGGTGTCCGGCGTGTGACGATTGACAGAAAATCGGGTGTCGAGTTCGTCGGTCCCGAGACGTCATCCGTCTATAAGCGCCAAGGAGCGACAGACCCGACGACGTCGGAAGGAACGCTCCTGATTGCCCAGGGCAAGACGGTCTTCATCGTTCTTGCGGTCACGGCCAGTGCGAATACAGCGCGAGCATTCCTTTCCTCTTTCCGCACGGCTTGACGACAGACACGGATGTGCCTCGGATTCTTCAGTTCAGACGCCGAGCGACACCGTCCGAGAAACGGAAAGAGGGGGCCCGGCCGAAGCCGGACCCCCTCTCGATGGCGCCTCGAGGGCGCTTCCGTACTGGTACTACAGGTACTGACTAGCCGTTAGTTACGCGGGTCGCAGTATCCCTGTACGCCTCCGGCCTGGTTGGAGTCAGCCGGGTAGTAGGCCGCCGTCTGTGCAGCTGACGGCACCGTGGAGCCCGTCAATGAGGGCTGCAGGAACGTGGTCTGGCTGACGTCCAGCGGGAAGAACCCGTCTCCGATGATGGCGTTCTCGATCTCAGTCCGGTAGGTGATACCGGAGTTGTAATCGGTCTCCGTCTTCGTATCCGGGTTGCACAGGAAGCCGCCAGCTCCGACGAAGTTGAGCGTCGCGGCGCTCGCCGGGTTGGGGGCCGCTGTGTTCGGGTAAGCGTTGTACAACACGCGGGTCCAGGAACGTCACACCGGTCAAGTCACCGTTGCCCTGGATCGTCTTGGCGTCAGCGTAGATACCGCCGATCGATCCGAACTGCGTGACGTCGGGGGGTGAGGTGTTCTGGCCGATGCACGTGCCCTGAATCTGGGCACCCGTCGACCCCGGCGGGTTGATCACCTGGGTGTTCCCCGCGACCTGCTGGCACGTCTGGGTGAACTTGCCGTACGAGAAGAAGTAGATGGCCCACTGCGCATCGTTCGGGTGGCCAGGCGACGCCGTCCCCTGGTTCGAGTCGATGACGCCCATCTGGTTCTCGGTCAGGTTCTGATGATCCGCCGCGGATTGCGTATCGGCGGACCCGTCACCAAGTTCGCTGCTGGCGCAAGCCGGAGGCTGGCCGAATCCGAGGAAGGACTTCCAGGTGCTGTAGGTGCCCGAAGCCGTCTGCGTGGTGTAGCAGTCGATCGGCTCCGCAGGCCCGCCAAAACCTTCACCGTTTGAAGTAAGCGAGGCCGGAGTCTGGACGCCCTGAGCAAGCTCCAGGCAACGCCAGTCCATCGTCACGTTCGTCCCGTCAACGCCGGACGTGCCGTCCAGGTTGCAGTTGAACGTGTCGGCCCAGATCGCCTTCAGGTTGTTCACCGAAATATCCGTCACGTCCCAATGCGGGGTGGCGCCGGTCGGGAAGGTCTGGTTGGCCATTCCGATGTGGTTATTGGCACAAGCCCCAGTTGCCGCTTCGATGCAGGCCTCGGAGACCCAGGACACGCCGTCCGTTGCGTAGCCCACGTAGTTCAGCTCCGCGTTGGAGGAGTACGACGACGACCGTGCGAAGCTGACGTTGAACGCGGCGATGCCGTCGGGACCACCGAGCAGCGGGTTTGTCGGGTCGCCGGCAGGGGCAGCATTGGTCGCCTGGCTACGGCCGTTTCCGGAACCGGTGGCCGGAGCATTGGCGTAGTAGTCGTCGATCGGGTTCTCGTTGCCCACAGGAAGACCAGCCTGACCACCTGCTTCACCGTACGTGTCGCCGGGGCTGGTCGTACCGAGCTGGTTGCTGCACTGCAGGTCGTACTGGTTGTCGTTCGTGTTGGTGAGGTCACAGCCCGGGGACTCCTCGAAGAGGTCGCCCAGGTGATCCATGACGTCGTAGGTCGTCGCCGACCCCGAGCCGATGATCAGCGATGCCGGGGGAAGCCAGTCGGGACCCACGTCGGTGACACTCTCGGCATTCGAGGTGTACGAGTGCGTCCCCTTCTTCAGCACCACGGTGACGGACTCAACAGCGGCCGTGCCCTCCGCGGGGACGGTGAATTTCACCGACGTAGCGGTGTAACCAGCCTGGGGGGTAATGCCAGTGCTGGGACCGAAGTTCACCCTGGTGGTGTAGCCGCTCTTCTTGAGGGTCGTGCCCGTGAGGGTCACCGTCTGACCACCTGCGGTGGTGACCTGGTTAGGCGACGCCGACGTGAGCTTGGGCGCCGGTGCGGCAGCAAACGCCGCAGAGGACGTTGCCGCCACTGTGGCTCCCATGGTCGCGACACCGATCGAAACCGCGCACAAAGCGCGGCCCGTTCGGCGCGTGAACAAAGTTCGCAACATGTTTCTCCTTATGATTGGTGAATGGTCGCAGGGGCCCATCCGTCCCCCCATGGCAACCTAAAGAAGCCAGGTAATCTGAACGTCACGAATGCACGGGCTTTGGATGAACTCTTGGTGACGTGCGGGTTTGCTTGACAGACATTTGTAGTTGCACGGCCACAAGGTGTGGTGGGAGGCGACTGCCGACCAAGATGCTCCCCCGTTTACGCCTGACGGCACCCCCTTAATGCCGGAACAGACGAAACCGGAATGGCGCGCCACTCTGAGTAGGCGCCGTGCGGGAACGAAGCCCACGGCGTCCGGCAGTGCCGACCGAGTCGGCGAGGACTCAGTGGCGGGCTGCTCAGAACGTGGCGGGGAGGGCGCGTGCCAGAGCCTGGCAGGCAAAGAGCCCGCACATAAGCACGATCGGGGCAACGAAGAGGTAGACGAGCCACGCTTGGCCCCAACGTCGCGCCGCCGCTGCGGCAGCGACGACAACACCCACAGTGATCAGCATCCAGACGGGGGTGAGCCACCCGGCCGCCGGGTCGCCGTTGAGGGCCAGGGCCGTCTTCGGGGGGATCCGACCCGTCACCGCGTCGACCCTCGCAGGCGCTCCTTTGAGCTGCGCCACGACGACCAGTCGGCCGCTGGTGAGGAGGCCTGCGTCGGCGGTGATCAGCGTGAGCCGGTTCGTGGCGGTCGGTCCGACCACGTCCCGATGTCCGGACGGGACCGTCCTCACGTGGCTGACCACATAGGTGAACGTGCCGGCCCCGTCGACCACCTTGATCTTCTGACCGCGCCTGAGTGTGTCGACCGAACGGAACGGCGCGCCGAAGGTGACCCGCCGACCGGCGATGACCGCATTGCCCGGTGTGCCGGGTAGCACGGTCCCAGGCATGAGACCAGGACCTTTCATGAGATCTGCCGCGCTCGTGCCCTCGACCACGACCTGGTGCAGCTCGAGGGCGGGGATATCGAGCACGGCGATCGCACTGCCTTCGGACGGGGGGTGCCCTTCGACCAGACTGGTCACCGTCAGGGGATGGCCGATGAGCGATGCCGTGAGCCGTTGCTGGTTCCTACTGGCCGTGACACCGCTGAACAAGAAGACGTAGGCGAAGAAGGCGGCCAACAGCGCAGCGACTGTGACCAGCGCCACCCCGACGTGGACAATCGCCGACGCCGAGCCCGACGCCTTTCGATGAACCCCTCGGTGAACCCCATGGCCGACGACGTCGTCATCCTCTTCCGAGTGCCCATTCTCATCGCCAGCGACGCTTCGCAGCATGGGCCAGGAGTCGGCACCGGAGAGAGGATCCCGCTCGTCTGTGACGTCTGTGGTCGTCATGAGACCTCCCCCGCAACTGCGCGCGTCCGGTTGGATCGGGCGCGCCGTAGGATCAAGAATCCACCGACGAAGCAGAGGAGCGCCACGACGAGGGCAGACGGCAGGAGGAGCCGACTGGCCGTGCCCAGGATGATCACGCTCAGGTCAACGGGAATCACCGGAGAGCGCGATCTGCCTTTCGGAGCCTTGGCCACTGGGCTCGACGGAGCGCCCTTCGTCGTCAACTGGGTGGCGGCGGTCGTCGGCGGGTTCGGCGAAAGCGTCGAGATCGTCGACGAGGAAGAAGCGGTGGGAGCGTTGCTTGCGGGAATCGTGTACACATTCGAGAGGGACGACGAGCGAGCATTGTCGGCCGACGAAGCGGGTGATGCGTAGAGGGCGGTGTGCAGAGCGGCCAGGGCGGCCGTGGCCATGCCGGTCGGCATCGGGTAGTACCCGGAGGGCAGCGTTCCCGAGGTCGAGAAGTTGATCATGTTGGTCACCAGGTTCGAGATGGCCGTGGTCGTGGCCGCCGACACGCCCGCAGTGGGCACGATGGCGTAGGTGATGTCCGGCATCGGGTATGCCGTTGGGTCGGGATCGGACCAGTTGAACTGGTACGTGTTGGCGGGACAGGTCGGCGAGACCGCGACGCACGGTTGTGCTGCTTCCAGTCCGGCCTCCACGCTCGACGTGGTGGGGGCTTCGAAGTTTCCGCTCGCGTTCTCGAGGCTCGCCTCGCCCAGGCCCCAGAACGAAGCCTCCGATGAGTCCATGATCCCGAAGGCCGCCAGCGGGTCCGATCCGTTCTGGGGCAGGGGGAGCTCTCCGCCCCCGTACGCATAGCCGCGCATCTTGAATGCCTGGAGCGCCGGGGACTGGGCGGCGGAGAACTGGCTCGAAGTACCCGAAATCGACGGGAAGTCCGAGATACCTGCACAGGTGGGAAAGACCCATGGGGCATGCGCGTCGCCGGTGGGTGGCCACACAGAGGACTGGGGAACCGTGGTGAATGTCGACGGCGCCGAGTTCGGATCGTTCACGGTGACCTGGGTGGCGTCGGGATTACCTGATTGCTGGTCGGGCTCGAACACGGTCACGTTCAGGGCCGGGTTCGGGGCGTGGCACAACCAGTCGGTGGTCTCGTAGCTCGCCCCACTCGGGACATCGGACATGAAGGCGCCGAACGACTGGGGAGTCACGCCATCCTTCAACACGGAGTCGGCCGACAATGGATTCACGAGGTCGAACGCGTCCAGGTTGTCGGCCAGCCAATTGAGTTGATTGGATGTCGGGCAGTTGTAGAGCTGCGCGCAGGTCACACCAGAGGCGGCGAGCGCTGACGTGAGATTGTCCGAATCGGCGAAGTTGTCGGTTTGCACCCCTCCCGGGAAGGTGTACGACGGGTCCCCCTCGGGTGATTCGTAGGCAGAGTTGATCAGACCCGCCACCATGTTGGGGGTGAGGTTGTATGTCGAAACCGGGACGGATAGGCCGTTGAGGATGTCGCCAGCCAGGAAGGACACCGTGCTCGCCGACACAGCCACCGGTATCAAGGCGTACGCCTCTCCCTGGAGCGGCGTCATCTGGGTCGGATCCATGGGATTGTCGACGAAGGACACCGCTGATCCGCCGGAGGCGAAATCCGCAACCGCCGACGCCGTGTCGTCGGTGGTGTTGAGTGCGACCACGCCGTTGGGCTGGTTGCACGTACTGTCCACGACGGTCGGTATCAACTGCTCGACGCTTGTCGATGAATCGGTGTTGAGGATGGGTGTATTGGCCGGGCAACCCGACTCCAGCGCCCTGAAGGTCAATGGGATGATCACGCTGTTCGTGGCGGACACGGGAGGGCCGAACCCGACGATCGGCCCCTGTCCGGTCTCATCGGTCACGACGATGTCGCACGGGTCGACAGTGTTGTCGCAGTAGAAGCCGGGCTCGTTGTTGTTCTGGAGGATGTCGAGTGCCGGTATCAGGCTGTTCTCCTGACCTGTGGGATCGAAGAACACGGGATACGTCGCCGTCGTGAGGTTGTCCTGCGTCGCGTTGTCGGCCACGGGGATGCTGATCGGGTTGTAGGTCCCGCTCTCCCACGCCCCCGCCAGACAGGAGGGGTCGGTGGCCGAGGTGATGCCCGAGCACAGGGCGACCCGGAAGCTGTCCGTCGAAGGAAAGTCGGTCACCTTGATGGACACGTTCTGACCGTCGCGCAGGTCGGTGTTCGGACCGACGTCGACGGTCGGGCACGTTCCGGTACTGCACGGAATCGTGGCGATGCACCCCTCCGCCTTGTCGGACGTACAGGTGGAAGGGGCCAGGACCGCCAGCAGCGTCACCGAGGAGGTGGCTGTCACGACAGTGGTCTTGTATGACCCACTGGCCGTGCCCGTGTTGGTGATGAAGCCCTGGTCCACGTCGGCCTGGGTGGTCGTGTAGGTGGCCGTGCACGTCTCCGACGTCTCCGGCGCCAGGGTGGTGGTCGGACAACTGATGGCCGACAGACCCGGCATGGGATCGGTCACGCCCACCGACGTGAGCGTCGTGTTGCCGGAGTCGGTCACCGCGTAGCTGTAGGTGACAGCGGTGCCCGGTCCCACGAAGGTCGAGATGGAAGCCGTCTTCACCAAGGCGATCGCGGGCTTCGGGGGCTTGGCCCCAGTGGGCGTCGACAGCGCCACGATCGCCAAGCCCGTCGATGCCAGCACCATGGCCGCGCACGCCGCGATCCGCGCGCCCACCCTGGTCGTCCTCGCGCTCATGTCACCAATTCCCGACCTGGCGAGGAGTCCGCCGCTGCCCGCCTGCGCCGCCTCGTCATGGCGACGAGGGGAGGACCGAATACCGCGGCCAACACCAGGAGTGCCCCACCGAGGTACCCCAGCAGGTGCGGCGGCACAATGGATTCGA
>CAWKDG010000003.1:0-68345 GCA_963848355.1 uncultured Acidimicrobiaceae bacterium | reverse complement strand
CAGATCGAAGGAGCTGACCTGGGGGTCGCGGGATGGGGCACGTGGCTCGCCGGCAAAGCGGACGGACTTGGTGGCTGCGAAGTGCGTTTCAAGGATCTTTTGATCGAATTGGATGGATTCACCGACCGCGGTGAGGGACTCGGACGTTTCCTCGGTCAGCTCCAGCCGATCGGCAAAGACCTCAGGTCTGGGCGTGCAGCGGGTTCGGTTCGACTTATGACGATGGGGGCCTCCAAGGGACTTACCGTTCGAGCCGCGATCGTGGTGGGAGTTGAAGACGGGATCATTCCTCATCCGGAGGCCGACGAGGCAGAGGAGCGGCGACTCCTCTACGTTGCCATGACCCGCTCGACGGAGTTCTTGTATGTGACCTGGGCCAGTAATCGAACTGGGCCCACCGCTCGCACGGGTAGGCCCAACGTTGGTCGCGGCCGTGACCGTTGCCGATTCCTCGTTCACGGATCGGTTCGTTCGGAAGACGGCGGTGCGTATATGGAGAGCCTTTCGTAGCAGCTCGGAGGCCGGGACGATTTGCGCCGACCAAGAGTCTGTGTAGACCCGTCTTCCCGGCATGACTTGGAGCGTCGCGTGAATCGTGGCCCATTCTCTTAGACGGAGTTCGGGGCAGATCCAATGAGGCAGGAGTGCCGGACCTCAATCGTGCGGGCGAGGCGATCAGAAAGATCAACTTTCAATGCCAAGCGTTGCGCTCCGGTCGGAAAGGAGTATCGGCGCGATCCCTCAGGATTCATCGAATCTGTACCAGTTAACGAGCCTCAGACGACGCTGTCCATCATCGGCCCCGAGGGACGTGTCAGCATCGACACAGTGTGCGTTATCAACCTCAAGAACGCAACATAGCTCTCCTGTTTGGGATGAACGGTACATGATTCCATCGATGCCAGAAACGCGAGATCGCAGGTAGTCCATGAAGATCTGAGTGGCTCGGTAGTCGGCGAGCTGATGTGCACCGATCGGCTGGCTAACGTCGTCAGCAAAATCGGCAAGAAACAGGAGTCGCCACCGTAACCACGCCTTTTCCACGTCGTAGAAGTCCGGGAGCTCATGACTGCTGACTAGATCAAGAACCTGCGCCGGTTGCGTCAGTTCCCATTCTCCAATGATCGTCCGCTCCCCCGCACGAGCTGGGCCAATTTCTCTCGCTGCAGTCGGACTATCTGTAGCACCGTAGAACATCGGTTTGCGTGCTTGGTTCATGCGATTTTCGGACGAATAGCCTGATGGCGCTGTTCCAATGCGCGTTGCGCTGATCGCTTCTTCAGCCGGTACGTGGACGGCCCTCAACCAGACCATGGAGGTCGGAATCGCCCTCACGACGTCTAGCTCCGCCATGAGCTCCCAGAGCCTCGGCAAGACCTGACTGGGGCAGATCCCGTCCGCCACCTCTTGTGTCCATCCAGCAGAATCGAGTTCGCCCGCAAGTAACCGATCCAGCTGGATGTCTGCCGAGCGCAGCAGCGAACGGAAATCGGTCCAACTGTGGACGTACAACTCGACACCTTCCAGCCACAACACTCCGGGCGTGAACCAGTATTCGTCGTCTAGTCCCCCGAGTTGTTGATTCGTAAGAAATATCGGTCAACCCGGAATTTTCGTCTCGATCGGCGCGTTCCCGTCGTTGTCAGCAACGATGGGAGACGACGATGCCGCCAAGGGGACGACCGAAGACGGAGCTGGTGCTGAGCGACGAGGAGCGTGAAGTCCTCGAACGCCTGACCAGGCGACGCAAGAGCGCGCAGGCACTGGCTCTGCGGGCTCGGATCGTCCTGGCCTGTGCCACAGGTGCCACCAACCAGGCGGTGGCCGCCGACCTGCGGATCAACAACACCACCGTGGGCAAGTGGCGCCGGCGGTTCGTGGAGAAGCGCCTCGACGGGTTATTCGACGAACCCCGGCCTGGAGCAGCGCGCACCGTCACAGACGACAAAGTCGAGGCCGTGATCGTGAAGACCCTGGAAGAGAAGCCGGGCGACGCCACCCATTGGTCCACACGGTCGATGGCCGAAGCCATGGGCATGAGCCAAACGTCGATCAGCTTGATCTGGCGGGCCTTCGGACTACAGCCCCATCGGGCCGAGAGCTTCAAACTGTCCACCGACCCGCTGTTCGTGGACAAAGTCAAAGACATCGTGGGCCTCTATCTCGATCCCCCCGAACGGGCCGTGGTGCTGTGCGTGGACGAGAAGTCCCAGATCCAGGCCCTGGCCCGCTTCCGACCGATCTTGCCCATGATGCCCGGCACTCCCGAACGACGCAGCCACGATTACATCCGCCACGGCACCACATCGCTGTTCGCAGCCCTCGACATGGCCACCGGCAAGGTCATCGGCTCGCTGCACCGGCGCCACCGAGCCGTCGAGTTCAAGAAGTTCCTGGTGCGTATCGACGAAGAGGTTCCCGAGAACCTCGAGGTCCATCTCATTCTCGACAACTACGCCACCCACAAGACCCCTGACATTCAGAGGTGGTTGTTGCGCCACCGCCGGTTCCATCTTCACTTCACACCGACATCCGGGTCGTGGTTGAACATGGTCGAACGTTGGTTCGGCGAGTTGACCACCAAGAAGATCAAGCGAGGTGCCCACACCAACGTGCAGAACCTCGAGCGTGACATCCGCGACTGGATCGTCCTGTGGAACGACGACCCCCGGCCCTACGTCTGGGTCAAAACCGCCGATCAGATCCTCGCTTCAATCGCACGATATTGCGAGCGAATCAGCAACTCGGGACACTAGGTTGCCGCCGACGTATTCCAGAAGAAGGTCGTCGAGTGCGTCCGCAAAGAGATTGTTCACTACATCTGACGTATTCTCGATGTGTTCGTTGGGGAGCGCGTAGCCGCTTTCGGTCTCTGGGTCGAGGAACAGTTCGTCGATCGCCCGCCGTCGGTACTCCTTGATCACTGCCACAACGAGATCCTGGACGATGTCGGAGTCGACATAGCTTGTCGGGAGCTGACCGCAGAGTACACAGGCCGAGTCGCTCTGGACGTCCTGAAGCTGATCCAGGAGGAACTGATCCAGAACGTGCTCCCGACATACGACGTCGCCGGAAGGCCAGAACATCCTGGTTTCCGCCTCTTCCATCATTCGTTTGGCGTGCCCCACGGACGGGACGATACGCGTCCCGGCGAGAGCCTGCGGCGATTCAGCGCTTCACCCGAGGGGGCTCGTTGGAGGTGGTGCAACGAAAGATCGTCACGCTGCGGTTTGGCGTCGGAAAAGGTGGTGATGTTCGGGACATCGTGAGGTGGCGACTGGTTTTGTTTGCGGCATCATGGTTGCATGCCACCACCACGACCGGAATAGAACCTTCATGGAGCCGAGCTACCTGGCCGAGGAGGCCGGTCCCAACGTCCTGCCGGTCGTCGTCGAAGAGTCACCGTTCAAGACGACCAGATCGACCGCTTGGTCAGGAGCCGTGCGTACGAGGCTCTATCCAGCCCTCCTGATTGTGCCCCAATCTCGTCGACCGGCGCCCTAAGCGGTCCGGCCACAAAGGGGGCGTCAATGTGGAGACCCGCTGCATGCAGGAACGTCATGCCAGCTCCCTGTGATTCTTCAGAATCGAACCCCCTCCAAAGTCATCTCGTTCCAGCCGTTCCGATCGTGCGGAGGGGGTGTAAGGGTCGTGCGGACCCAAACCGTGGAGGACCTTCACTTCCCACCGTGATGCGTATCGGCCCGTCCAAGATCTGGGCCGTTGACTCAAGTCGCCGCCGGGCGACGGTGCTCGAGACGAGACCCTGGGTGAAGGCGATCAAGTCCTGGGCCATGAGCACCAGCTCCACCCAGCAGGCGTTGTTCTCGAAGGCGGGGAAGGGGAGGTTTCTCAGTCCCGTGTCCTTGGCGCAGCGGATGCGGTCTTCCACCCGGGCATGTCCCCGGTGTCGGGCTTCCAGGTAGGCGATGTCGGGGTCGGCCGAGTCGCAGATGAACACCTGGTGTCTGTAACCGTTCGGATCGAAGAGGTTGAAGGTGGCGCCGGGGTGGGGCAACTCCCGCCGCAGGATCATGCGGGTGCCTGGAGGCCAGGCCGAGAGGTCGACGCCTTCGGTGAGCTCGGCCACCTGGGCTTCGTCTCTCGGCTCCATGTCGGCGTCCATGGCCTCCATCCAGGCCGATGCGGGCAGGTCACTGATAGCGAGTCGGACGTCCTCGCTCACCCGGAAGCCCAGGGAGAACACGATGCCCCTCTCCCGCAGGGCCTCGACGAAGGCGTGGCTGGCCCCGGCCGAGTCGGTCCGCACCAGCATGGCCACGCCACCTTCGGGGTCTTCTCCGTCGGACGTCACCGGCAACTGGGCCAGGGCCAGCTCCAAGAGGGTCACGTGGTCAGCGGCGTTGAAAGGAGCGGCGTTGCCCGTGAGCATCCCCCCGTTGGCCGGACACCTCGAATAGGAGGTAGTCATGCCAACAGTGACCGAAGAGAAGCCGACGCCGGTCATACGGCGAGGCAGGTACCCGAAGGAGTTCCGCCGGGACGCAGCGGCCCTGGTCATTGACCAGCAACGCACCGTGGCCGACGTAGCCCGGGAGCTCGGGATCGTGAGCCAGACACTGGCCAACTGGGTCCGTCAGGAGCGCATCGACCGGGGTGAGCGGGAGGGGTCCACCACCGAGGACCGTGAGGAGATGGCCAGGCTGCGCCGGGAGGTGAAGCGCCTGACCATGGAGCGCGACCTGCTGGGGTGAAATGATCCCCTGGCGCAAATGGCCCCTGCAGTGTTAGGCAGCAGGATCGACGAGAACGCGATGCCCGAGGGCCTCCAGGCGTCGGACCAATCGACGAGTCTCGGCTTGAGGATTCGCTTCCCGAGAGAACCAATCGGCCCCGAGGTCTTCATAGGGTCTTCCGGTGGTGAGGATCCACCAGGCGGAGACGACGATGGAGTGAGCCACGGCTACTGCCGCTCGGTTCCCGCCACGACGGTAGCTAGAGACTCCAGAAGATCACCGATCGATCTCCTGATTGGTGAATGAGAAAGGAAGGCTCCATTCCTCTTTCTCGACACCATCCAATGAGAACCGCCAGACGTACCGACCAGCGGGTAGAGGACTTGGGCCTATGGACACTTCGAATGCAAGCTTGATCGGGCTCCCAGGCGGGACGTCCGTAACTGGACTAACCGAAAATTGATCCGAAATTCTTACGTCTCTCAAGACACCGCCCATCTTACTAACTACGTTCCTTCCGTCAGCATCGAGCAACGCTAGTTCCCAATGAAAGCGCCGGTTCGCCTGATTCCAAGGAACGGTGGCAAGCACTGCTACAGCTTGCGCTTGTCCCACTTTAAAGGAATCGCAGCCGCCTCCAAGTATGTGAAGCTTATTGTTCTCCACGAGTACTGCCTGGGCTAACATTACTTGTATCGAAATATCGCCGCCCACTGCAAAACCCCCTGTCTTTGGCGTTGTGGGTATGACTTGAATCGAATCCATATTCATGACCTTCGGTACATGCATCACCTCAAATGAACGTTCCTAACGGAGAGTAATGTTCTAGGTCGCTCATGCGATTCTCGTTATCAAATTAAGGAGTTCCAGAGTAAGCGGATTTCCGGCACCCAGTGACCGTGTGGCAACGTCGAGGGCTTTGTCTGCGATCCTACGCGCAGGGTGTATCTGACCGGCCGAAACCAAGATCTCCGCATATACCCACGTTGATCGAATAGCAATAATGTCTGACTCTCGGAGGGTGCCGTTAACACTAGTCATAGAACGCTCAATGGTCGAAAGAGCAAAGTCGAGATCGCCAAGCCTGTTCGACAATAGGGCAAGTTCCGTCTCGACCATGATGGTTTCCGGTCTATTCGGACCATGAGTGCGTCGGAGATTTTCGGCAGCGTTTGATAAGACGTCTCGAGCCTCAAGAACTTGTCCCATCGCAATAAGTCTTTGTCCAAGCATTGCTTCAGCAACGAGGGTGTCGAGGTTATCCAGCCCGAGGCGGTCCTTCATTCTATTCACTAGGTGTCGCTGGATCTCGACAGCCTCGAAGGCCCTACCCAATTGTGAAAGCAGATCCGCTTGCGCCTGTATTGTGGCGAGGACTTCAATATCATCCCGGGAACTGACGTAAAGATCACGGAGCAACTGTTCGTTCACTTCAAGTGCTTCTTGAAGTTCTCCATGTGCGATGTGAAACAATGTAAGGTACCGCACGGTGCCGACAACAAGGGGATGGCAAATGCCGAAGCGGCTCCGCACTCGAGGTAGGGACGAGCGGTCAAGTTGGTCGAACACGCTTCGATCTCCTGATGTCACTGATAAAAGTGACTGTAGGATGTTGGCCCCGAGGGCCAAGGGGTGACCGCTTCCAACTTCGTTATGGAATACAGTCATCGCATGTTCTACGAGAGGACCAGCCTTTGCAGAGTCCGAATCCAACAAACACGCAGCGAGTTCCACTTCGACTTGCGCTGTGTCGACATGTTCTGTGTCAAGGTCACGTCTATATGCCTCAAGTACGGCTTCGAGGAGTGATATTGCTTGGTGCCCACTGCCTAGGTTTGCCAATGATAAGGCGAGCCCGCGCATTGAAAGAAGAGTATTGGGATGTCGATCCCCCTCGCTTTCCCGACGCAAAGCGAGTACGTCTTCGTCGAATTGCCTTGCCTGTGAGAAGTCGCAGCTAGCAAAGCGTATTGCTGACAACGCGACAACGACTCGAAGAGTCTGTGGGTGATTGTATCCGAGAGTCCTACCAAAGAAGTTGTGCAAATCGTCTAGCAGAGCCCCCGACTCTTGGAGGCTTCCCATGAAGTAGAGCGTAACGGCTAGCTCGAAGAACGCCATCCTAGTTAAAGGATCCTCGTTCCCGAATCTATTTCTCAGAGTCACGGCAGCCTCCCGC
Organism: uncultured Acidimicrobiaceae bacterium; assembly: GCA_963848355.1. GTDB lineage: Bacteria > Actinomycetota > Acidimicrobiia > Acidimicrobiales > UBA8190 > CAWKDG01. The sequence continues at coordinate 61,469 of CAWKDG010000003.1, read as the reverse complement.
TGTAGTCGACGAGCGTTAGTTAGCTCCCCCAGCTCACGCTCAAGAGCGGCCAAGTCGAGAGACAACTGGATTCCAGATTCATCTATGTGACTCTGATCCGTAGGCAGAACTGCGTACTGCCGTCGTAAGCTCTGTCGGGATTCCGACATGAGTCCAAGTTGATTGCTCGTTAGGGACTCCCACGGTCGGAGATCCTTAAGTTCAAGACGAGGAGACATTGAGGTAAATGATATCGCTGTGGTGAGCGCGCCCGTTGGGAAATCTGGCTCACGTATTGTAGGGCACCAAAATGCAGATCGCGGCACCTTGGCATGGTGATATCGCGATTATAGATAGGGAGCCGAACGAGCTCCTGTCCTCAATCTGCACGAGGGCACCGAGATGCCGGTCTGACTCGGGTCCGGGTTGGCTTTCGGCAATGACCGATGCTGTGGGTGCCGAGAATGCCGTCCGGGTCGCTCACCTGGACTTTCGACAACCTTTCCTCGAGAGCAAAGATGAGAGCGTGGCGCTCTCCTTCCTGTACCTGGCCTTCGTTCGTGTCCTCCAGCTGATCCGGCCGTCGAGGAGGAGGCAAGAGGACCTGGCCATCGAGGTCGTCGTACTGCGCCACGAGCTTGCTGTCTTGCGGCGCCAGGTGACACGGCCCGCTCTTCGTTGGCCCGACCGGGCCGTGCTCGCCGGGCTGAGCCGAGTGCTCTCGGCGGCTCGTCAGAAGCGCTTCTTCGTCGAACCCGACACCCTGCTCCGATGGCATCGGGATCTGGTCCGACGGAAGTGGACCTACGCCCACCGACGGCCTGGGCGACCGGCGCTGCCCACTGGCACCGTCTCCTTAGTTCTTCGCCTAGCCCGGGAGAACCCCACCTGGGGATACCGGCGGATTCACGGGGAGCTGGCTGCCGCCGGAGTCCGGTTGGCGCCGTCGACCGTGTGGGCCATCCTGCGTCGGCACGGAGTCGAGCCGGCACCCAGGCGATCGGGTCCGACCTGGTCGGAGTTCCTGAAGGCCCAGGCGACAACCATGCTGGCCTGCGACTTTTTCACCGTCGACACGGTGCTTCTCCGCCGTCTCTACGTGCTGTTCTTCATCGAGATCGACACTCGGAGGATCCACCTCTCGGGCGTCACTGCCAACCCGGTGGGGGAGTGGGTCACCCAGCAGGCTCGCAACCTGTCTTTCGTCCTGGCCGAAAGCAGCCGAGCAGCCAGGTTCCTCATCCGGGACCGAGACACGAAGTTCACCAACAGCTTCGACGAGGTGTTCCGCTCCGAGGGCATCCGCATCATCAAGACACCGGTGCGGGCCCCTCGAGCGAATGCGTTCGCCGAACGGTTCGTGGGTACCGTGCGCCGAGAGTGCCTCGACCGGATGCTCATTTTCGGAAGCCGCCATCTCGAACAGATCCTGGCCGAATACATCTCTCACTACAACAGTCACCCCACCGCGCTCTGGATCAGCAGGCTCCACAGTCCCTGGGTGTTACGCCGGTTCCAATCCACGATCCGGGCATGACGGGCCTGCGACCAACGGCAATCCTCGGCGGACTCATCCACGAGTACCGGCTCGTCGCCTGACCTCGTTGGATGGGTTCTCGGCACCCACACGGTCGATGGGTCGCAGTGATTATCGCTGTGATTCTCACCCTGGGCCTCGTAATCGCCATAATCAATCACACAGTCACCAACGGTACCGGCCCGTGTGCCACTCAAACGTGCACCTACGGAGGTGGATGACCGGTGACCATCGTCCGTTCCGTCACCGGCTCACTAAGGTCCCCGTTGCTGCCGCCGCCGATGCCCAATGTGGGGTAAAGAGGTCCAAAATGTCGATCGCCGGATTCTCGACAGGCTGATCACGTTCAGGCACTCCTGGGCCACCTGGGTCAGATGCGACCGGTAGTACGACTCCAGGGCACTCTGGCCCACATTCACGTGGCCCACCGTGACCTCAAAGATCTCCTGGTCGGCTAGTGACTCCGCTTGGCGGGCCAGAAAGGCATCCGGTGACGAGTGCCTGACATGTCGACGACCTTGCCTCAACAGCCCCTACCCGCGCCGGGAATGTTTTGAGCAACGCGAAGAACCTCGTCGAGGGCGCCTTCTCAAACGTCATCTGAGGCCGGCATCCGTTGTTCGCCGAGACACCTCGAAAACGCCTACGAGTCTCTGTAAGTCTGGTCTGACCGGATCGCTCGCGATACCGTTTGCGGGCCCACCTCAAGTGGCTCAACAACCACTGCCGTGCCGAAGGCGAGAAGCTCGACAGCGAATCTCAAAGAGCTCGCCGGTATTGAAGCTGGCCGATACGATGGCGTTAGCCCCCGCATCGCTGGCCTCGGAGCACATGCGCTCAAACGCCTCCTGTCGGGCGTCCGCGAGGAGTCTCGTGTAGCCGCCGAGCTCACCGCCAAAGTTCTGAGTCACCCCGGCGATGAGCTTCGAGCCGAGATTCCTAGCTCGTACCGTGGTGCCAGTCACGACGCCGAGTTCCTTCACAATGTGATAGCCAGCCAGTTCGAAGCGCGTCGTCACCATCACCTGCCGCCGAATGATCCGCACAGGCATGCCGCAAACGGCACAAAACGTTTGCTCGGGCCCGAGGTCTGCGGCGCAGCCAGCGCACTTCGTCGATGCCGACTCTTTAGATCCCAGCGATGATCTCTCATCTTCAACCCACGGATCGCCTTCTGTCTCGGCGGCGCCGGGCTCGAGGAGGGCAAACGCTCGCCTCGCCGCCTTAAAACCAATCTCGTTGTGCACGAACTCATCGTCGGGCGTGCGCTTGCGGCGCTGCGTCGGGTAGTCCGAGGCCAGCCATATCTGATAGGCGTCTGCCGCCTCGACCAGGACATAGAGCTCGCCCTCGGCCAGAACGGTTTCGCCAGATGTCAAGGTCACGACGTCAGTTGTATCATTTCGGCGCACGTAGAGACGGGCCCAAGCTGCAGGCTCCGGCCGCGAGCGCGGCGAACCGGGCCGGTTTGAGTCGTTTGGGTCGTAGCCAACGATAGCTCCTCTCCGGAGTAGCTGAGGAGACCTCTGTGCGCCCTAATGTCCGGCGTTGGTTGAGCTCGACGAACAGCCCAACGAGGCGGCCACAGGCGGACTCTTCCTGCTCGGGGGTCATCCTCCCGTAGGTGGCGGGCAGGAGCCAGAGCCAGCAGTGATCTAGATTCCAGAGGCATGAAGTGTCACGTCGCGAGTCCACGTTACCGTGCTCGGTGTCGGCGCACTCCTGGCTGCGTGCTCGTCGACGACGCGCAGTTTTCGGAACGCTTGGCTGAGCTTTCCCTCGGGCGTCGAGTACGTGCGCACACTGCCCATCGGTTCTGTAAACTCCGTAACGGATGGTCGCAATGTGAAGCTGAGGAGATCCCTGGACGACGCCCGTCATGGAGGTGGCCAGCGCGGGTCGCATCGCAACGGCATTAGACGAGCAGCGACCATTGTTACCTTCGCTATGGCCGCGACCGTGATTTCGAGTTGCTCTTCACCTGCCACTGGCGTCCGGACTTACAAGGTCAGTGACAGCACCACGATCTCAATTTCCGCATCAGAGCATTCGACGGTGACCGCGGCTCCTGCCAAAGTTGGCATCGCGAGGAGCGTGCAGACCTCGGCTGGTCCTGTGTCTAATCCGCTCCAACTACTCGACACCCCAGAGCGGATCACGGTTACAGGTCCTCTCGGCGTGATGGGGGCGACCATATCGGTGACTGTCTCGGCCGCTCAGAGCCCTGGCACAACCCCGTTCCTTGCCACCTACAACCCAGCGGACGATGGCTGGACTGCCGTCGCCAGCAACTACGATCCCACCTCCCACACCGTCAGCGCGCACCTCGCTCGGCCTGCCCTCACTGCAGACGCAAGTGGACCCCACGAGATGCTTGACGGCTGGGAAGCAGGAGGCTCCGTAGAGACAACCGGGCTCTTGTCGTCGATCTGGGGAGTGCTTCGTTTCGTCAAATCGGGTCTCGAAGCTGTCGTGAAGGCCGCTGTCGACTCAATCTTCAGCGTCGTCAAGCTGACGGGCAAGGCGCCGACATGTAACGGCGCGGACGTGGAGGTGACCGTCTCCCCAAATGACGGCACACTTCAGTTCTGCGGACAGGATGATGGCAGCACGGCGGTGACGCTGAAGGTCGTAAGTACGCTAGCGTTTCCTACTGACCTAGATGCGGGCAGCTCACCAATAGCTCTCGTTCCGCCCGATGACGTCTTCGGCGACATCGATCAAGCGTTGTTGTCCGCCAGTAATGGTCGTCTGGTCGGCAAGGTAATCCCGGGTGGGAGCGAGGCCGACGTGACCTTGCCGCTCCCTGCGGGCCAGAAGTCCAGCGTGACGACCTCCTTGGACACCGTCTCTTACCTGACCGGGATAATCTACTCGGCCATCCAGGTACTCACCGTTATCGAGTCGGACGTTGGCTCTGCCGCGACTAAATCGAATCTGGCTGCCATTGGAAGAGGAACGTGCGCCGCGCAGATAGCGGCTGCGCTTCCCACTGTCTCGTTGACGGCCGAAGCGCTCAAGAGTCTGGCAACTCTCGGGTTCACCTGCGCCGAGGCAGTCGTGGACCTCGGAGCGCCCGGTGTGGTGGCCGCCGTGGCCGGCGCGGTTGCCGCTGTGTTCGAGGACATCGTTCAGACGGGGTTCTTGACGCTGGAGAGCATTGTTGGTTGGAAGACGGGAGGAGTTCACGTGCTCACGGTGAGCCGAACCGCCACCGCCAGTTGCCAAGCTCCGCTTCTGTTCCAGGCCGCAGTTGCGAAGGAACACTTCAACCCGGACGATCCTAGCTACGCCGGCTTTGGCGCCAATGGCAACGACCCCGGCGCCTACGACGTGACCTGCGACGACGGTTGGGCGGTAGCGCTTATTAGCCGGCCAAACGTGGGAACGACCGATGGCTTCACGGTGTTCACGGTCCAAGGTGGCGCCTGGGTCGAATTCGGACAGATGGGTGGCTCCGACGCGGCCTGCCAAATGGTCGAGCTCGGTGTTCCAGAAAGCATCGCCCTCGACCTCTCGCACGGCGTTGCGGACTCCCCCGAGGCGGGGTGTACCCTTGCCACCGCAGCACCGCCGGGTATTCCTGTGTTGGAGATTTCCTCCCCAGGGGAGACGTTCGACGGTATCAAGCCCAGCACCATCGACTTCAGCAACGACTCCACAAACATCATCACGAACTTGACTTGGTCCTCCTGGACGACGACAGGCGCATCCGGTCAGGGTACCTGGGAGGACCTGAGCTGTAACCCGGACTGCGCGACCGGTCCCGAAACCCCCTATCCCGCATCGATAACATTATCTGACCCTGTCGATGGGCATTTCACTCAGCTGACCGAGACGACAACCGGGCCGGATGGTTTCACGAATCAGGACACGTACCCGAACCCGTGGGCGCTGGGCGCCAACTAAATGGACTTCGGACCTCTCTCTCGCACGTCGCCAGCCCTACTGATGTTGTGCATGTGGTACAGGATTGATCCCCGAAAGCTCCTGAAGGCCGTCGTTTCAGAATCGATGTCCTGAGTCAGGCCGAGGATCGTTCCTATGGGCGTGCGAGGAGCGACTCCGGAGCACGCCGAGCAATCCGATCCTTCCCGGGCGTCGACCGGTCCCCGTTTCGAGGATCTCGATGGTCTGCCCGAGGCTGGCGGGTGCCACGGCTACATCGCGAGGCCAAGAACCGCGAATTTCGACCCGAACCCGTCAACGTGGTACACGTGGTACAGGAATCCGTGGTTCGCGCTGCACAAAAAACGCACGCAACACGGGCAACTACGGTCAATAGCGGTCTGTTGTGGTCAGTCGAAAACGTCGATCGTGCTGCGGCAATTTGCAAAAGTGCAGGTAGAGGAGTTGAGCGCACATCGTTGGCTTGTTTATTGCCAAGGTGAGGGTCGCGGGTTCGAATCCCGTCGTCCGCTCCAAAGAATCTCCTGGTAAAGGCCCGTTTCCGGGTTGGCCCGCCGAAGTGCTCCGAAGGGGCGTGCGCGATTCGTGCGCGATCGACTCTGTCGACCCCGTTCGGGAAGCGCGGTCGGTCCGGCGCCGACGGTGTTCGTCGATGGGGACCACCTTGGCCGAGGCGGCCAGCTCCGCCAGGGCGACGGCGAGGGCCCTATCCCGCTCGGCGGTGGCGTGCTGGTAGCGCAGAGCAGCCACGGGGGTGGCATGCCCCAGCCGAGACATGAGCTCCTTGGTGGTGGCCCCGGAGACGGCCGCCCAGGTGGCTCCGGCGTGGCGCAGGTCGTGCAACCGGACGTCTGGACGTCCGATGGATGTCTCGGGCCCCGTTCCACGCCCGCTGGAGCGTCTTCACGGCCAAGGGGTTGCCCGTGGTGCCGGCGAACAGCCAAGAGTTCGGACCGTCCCCCACGTGACGGATCAGATGCCCCTCGATGGCGGGAGCGATGTTCGACGGATAGTGCACCGTCCGTGTCCCGGCCTCGGACTTGGGAGGCCCGATGGTCATGGTGCCGTCGAGCATGTGGACGACGGCCCGCTCGATGTGCACGGTGCCCCGGGCCACGTCGACGTCCCCACGCTGGAGCCCGAGGACCTCTCCTCGCCGTAGGCCACACCACGATGCCAGGAGCACGAGTGCCCGGAGACGCTCGGGCATGGCCTCGGCCAGGGCCTCGACCTCGGCGATGGACACCAGGGGTCGCTCCGGAGAGTGCTCGCTGCCGCCGCCACGGACCTGACATGGATTGCGGGCGATCAACTCGTCGGCGATGGCGGTCCGGCAGATCGAACTCAGCAGCCGGTAGGCGGCGGCACCAGTCGTGGGGCGATCGGCTGAGAGCCGGGCGTGCCAGGTCCGCACGGCGGCGGGGGAGAGATCGGTCATGGTCTTGTCGCCGAGCAGAGGAAGGATGTTGTGCTCGAGGAGGTAGCGGTACTTGTCGACCGTACGGGGGCGCAGGTTGGGCCGATCAGTCAGCCAGGCTGACGCATAGACCCGCAGAGTCACCGCACCGGCCAGTGGATCAACCCAGCCGCCCCGCCTGATCGAGGTCTCGATCCCGCTCAGATAGGCCCAGGCATCGCTCTTGGTCCTGAAGGTGTCGGGACCGACATGGCGGCGGCCTTCGTGCCAGTAGCTGGCCTGGTGGCGACCGGAGGGTAGCGTCCGTACTGATCCGAATCGCTTCGCCATCACTCCTCACGCTCAACCATCCGAGTCGAACCGGTGACCTCTTTCGACGAGGCTAGGGCATATCCGCAAGGTCGATCGTCGTGCTGCCGTGCCGCCTGCGGCGGCTTGGCGCCTGGAGGTGATGCCAACGACGCGCCCCTCATGATCGGCGAGACGAATCCACCACTCACGGTTGCGTGGGTCTTCATGACCGCCACAGTGTCAACCGGGTGTGATGCTCGGAGAAGGAAGACACGGGTCACACCGGTTGCGCATGGACCGGCCTGGTCACCAATGGTCAGTAACGGTCTCGTACGGTCACAAAAAATCAGGTCCGATTATTTTCTTGGAATCATCCGCTCATGGCCGCAAGGGCCTTACGGGCCTTCGGCCCGACGGCCCGGGCACCAGGGCCCTGTCACCTATCAGGCCTCGACCCGTTGTCTGGCCGGGACGAAGCGCTCCAGAGGGTCCAACGTAGTGCCGAGGGAAATCGTGCTGATCATTCGTAAGGTATGTATTTAGGGGGTGCTGTGTTACAGGGTCCGCACCCGCTTCCCCTCGTGACGGTTAGACGGCGCCAAGCTGCTCACGCAGCAGGAAGAGCGCTCGCTCCCGGTTTTCCTCAGTGCTGGGTTGATCGTCAACTCCCACCACCGTGCCACTGGGGATGTGCGTGATCCGAACGCCGCACGGGCCGCCACCCATCATCCTCATCACGTCAACCCGTAGGTCCTCCGGGGCGATCTCCATCTCTCCATCATGCACGAGTCAAACCGTCGTGGCCCGTTCTTTGCCTCCTGGATCGCTCAAGACCGGGTATCACCCGGCCACCGCATGAGCCGCCAGTCGGAGATCGGGGACGTCGGCTCTCCGACGTGAACCCCTACGCCATTCATCGTGACTATCCGACCGAATGCGATCCCGATCCGAGCCATAGGTCGGCTCTGAGATCTGGTTCAAGCGTGTTGCGGGCGAGGCGCTGGCTCGAAGTCCCCGTGGAGGACCAGCGGGTCGAGGTCCAACCCGTTCGGCCAGGCGACGGTGCCATTGACGACAGTGACCTTGGCAAAGTAGTCGAGGTCCTTCAGGGGCTCGAACATGGGTCCCCACAGGTCACCGGCCAGGTTGACTACACGCTCCACGCCGTCGTCGAAAGCCAGTCGCAGCCCGTAAGGGGGCACAACCACAACCGAAATCACGTGGGGTATCTGTTGGATCTTCTTCATGGCAGTGCCTCAATTGTACCTGGTTCGACTCGCGTCCACGCCCGTTCCCAGGCGACGACGAGTTCGTCCTGGTGCAGGCCGTGCCATTCCCGGACCAATCGGATTGCCCGGCGGGGGAGGGAACCGGCGTAGACGCTTGCATCTTCGATGACGATGAGCGCCTCATGATCTCCGTAGGAGGCGTGGTAGTGGGGCGGCGCATGGTCCCGCCAGTACATGGTGATCACGATCCCGTAGAACTCGCTCAGCCTCGGCATGCTCTGGCTCCCGAGTCGACCCTCATGCCGGGGACGCTACCGAGGCCCTGTGACGGCCTTCGGACGGTCCGTCCTGACAATCGCCGCCGGTTCCGTGCGCGATTCGTGCGCGATTGAATCGACATCGAGGGGTCACGGGCGGTCTCCGGCGGTCACTCAGACTGCGTTTGACCTGGGGAATCATCATTCGAGCCCTGGTCGAGCGAGTCGTCCGGGAGACTTGCCAAGGTGAGGGTCGCGGGTTCGAATCCCGTCGTCCGCTCGAAAGAACGGCAGGTCAGACACACATTTGGACAGCCTTCGTTTTTCGCTTGCCCATCATCTGCCCATCGCTTGCCCATCACGGCGGATGACCCTCATTCCGGCCAGGTGAGGGTCTTCTGAGCATCACCTGGTGGAGGGGAGGTTCAGTGGATAGTCAACGCGGGCTGCGAACTCGACGAGCGTTCGCTGCGCAGCGCGGCGAGTGCCCCTCGTCGTGGCGCTCCTCCAGTGGCGTCTCTGCCAGTTTCGGGATCGGTCCCGGCGTAGACCCTCAACTCCCAGCTGTCGCCTCTCTTGCGCATTGATCCTGGCATCGCTCCTCCCCGTTTTCGATCAGGCGAGCCTCGGTGTACCCGAAAGGATCAACGTTGCCCGCCGTACTGGAGTTTCGCCAAGAACCTCGCCCTCACGTCCGGGGAATGACATGGAACCACCCTGTTTCACCACAGTGCGGGCACTCAGGCTCATCGTCTGCCACAAGCACGTCTTCTAAGGGAAAGCTCCATCTGCATCTCCCACAACCCCAACCCACATGCCAATCAGAGACACTGGTCTCAAACGCAGGGCCGTTCGGGTCGACCTCAGGATGACGAGAACGCGCATCGTCAACAAATGCGGCCTGAGCGTCGGAGGTGAGATATTGAAGGCGAATAGCCTTCGACATACTAGAAACTTTCCGGGCTGAGCGGTTCTCGCGCTACCGGCGGTCGCGGGGACAAGACCATCAGGAAATTATCCGCTGAACGCTAAAGGATTCCTCCTGATCGCCCACATGGGCCGTCACATGGAAGTCCCAGCTCCCGCGACTTAGAACAACGTAGTTGATGTAATGAATGGGGCTGGCTCGCAGCTCGCGCAGCAATTGCGGCGTTTCCCCCTTCTGCTCGGCAGTCACGCGTACCGCGCTGATTCGTGTATCTGCGGATGTCGGATAGAAGTAGACGTGAAGCTCGTTGATCCCCGGCGTACTGGGATTGAGGTAGACCTCGGCATCGCCCTCTCGAGGCAGGTTCACGGTCGTGATCGTCGGCAGCTGCGGGAGAAGCGATTGACCCCGAGCAGGCGACAAGATCTGACTGATCACCGTGGCCGACGCAAAGAGCACGACGGGTAAGACGATGGAGAGCACAATTCCTTTGGCCCCACGCAATATGCGCGGGGCCCGTACTCCGGCAAGTCCTGATCGGCCCAGACGAGCAATGCGAAGGCTGTTACCGACAACCAGGAGGCTTGAGAGGCCCATGGCGGCGGCGGCCACGAGCGGATCGATGAGCCCGGCGGCGGCCAGGGGTAACGCGGCGACGTTGTAGCCGATGGCCCAGCCGAAGTTCTGCAGAATGACCGCATAGGTGGCCCGGGCCAGGCTCACTGCCGCCGGGACGCCATAGAGGTCGTTTCCGAGGAGGGCAATGTCACTGTTGGCCAGGGCGGCATCGGATCCGCTGCCAATGGCACATCCAACATCGGCTATGGCCAGCGAGGGAGCGTCGTTTACTCCATCACCGACCATGACGACGCGGTGTGCCCCCTGGCGCAGGGAGCGTAGGGCAGCGACCTTGTCCCCAGGGCTCAGGCCCGCTTCGAGTTCGTCGATACCGAGCTCGGCACCGACCACTTGCACAGCTGGCAGGCTGTCCCCACTGAGAATGGCCGTTCTGATGTTCATCTCGTGCAGTCGCCGGACACTGAGCGCCGCCTCAGGGCGGAGCGGCGTGGCCACGGCGATGGCCCCCATGACATCGCCTCCACGTTCCACCAGGACGACGGTCTCGCCTCGTGCCCAACGCTCCGATACTTTGCTCGACAGTGATACCGATAGGCGACGGGGATCGAATCGGCCCACCCGGACGAGTTGATCACCGATCAGCCCTTCCACGCCGACGCCGGGGATAACTCGCACGTCCTCAGCATGAGAGGGCAACTCGCAGGCTGCTCTGATGGCCAGAGCGATGGGATGGTCGCTCTCGATCTCGACAGCGGCAGCGGCGCCGAGCACCTCGTCCCGTCGCATGCCGGCCACAGTGATGACCTCGGTGACGACGGCATGATGCTCGGTGAGGGTTCCTGTCTTGTCGAAGACGACGGTGTCCACCCGGGACAACCGTTCGAGCGCATCGCCGTTGCGAACGAAGATTCCCAATGCCGCCGCCCGCCCGCATCCGACCATCATGGCCATGGGTGCGGCCAGGCCCATGGCACAGGGACAGGCCACGAGCAGCACCGACAGACCGCTCAGGACGGCAACGTCGTGATCGTTGGCCACGAACCACCAGAGCATGAAGGTGCTGGCGGCGAACAGCAGCACCGCCGTGACGAACACCCTACTGACCCGGTCGGCCAAACGTTGCAGCGGCGCCTTGTCCCGCTGGGACTCCTCCACGAGTCGTTGCAGATGGGCGAGTACCGACTCCGACGCCACGACCGCGACACGCACCACCAGTGCCCCGATGCCGTTGCGGGTCCCCCCCGTGACCTCGTCCCCGGGTCCCCGGTCGACCGGCAACGGTTCGCCGGTGAGCATGGACTCGTCGACGGACGACCATCCCCGCACGATGCTCCCGTCTAGGGGTATCGCGTCATTCGGGCGTACCCGGACGAGGGCGCCGACCGGCACGCTCTCGGGAGGAACGAGCTCGCCGACCTCGTCGTCGGGACCAACGATGACGCGGGCCGTCGGGGGACGTAGAAGGAGAAGCGAGTGCATAGTGTCGGCAGCCCGGCGCCGGGCTCCGGACTCGGCGGCCCGAGCGGTCACGAATATGGTCACGATGACCGGCGCCATGGCGAAATGCAGGCGCGCGGCAAAGGCACCACTGCCAGTGCCGATATGAATATGACGGCCGCCCAGGGCGATAACCTCGACGGCGTTCACCGACACCGCTGCCAGGGTGCCCAAGGCGATGAGGGTGTCCATGCTCGTCCCCCCGTGGCGCAAGAGGCGCGCCGCGGAGTGAATGAAGGGCCAACCGCCGGCGAATTCGACCGTGACGGCCAGGATCAGCACCACCCAACCCGGACCTGCGGTCTGGGGGGCGAAGAGAGAGACAGCTAGCGCGCCAGCCGCCAGCGGCCAGCAGATAAGCCCACGGAGAACCCAGTGGTCGTCGTGTTCGCGCCGGGCCGAGCGTTCCGTGGCATCAACCACCTCAGCCGAATAGCCGATATCAGCAACCGTCCGGCAGAGCTGATCGGCGGTGGTCGCTGACTGGTCATAGGCGACGAAGGCCTGCGTCGTCGCCAGATTCACCGAGGCACTGGCCACCGCGGGTATACGATTGAGCGCCCGCTCGATCCGGGTGGCGCAGGCGCTGCAGTGCATGCCTCCGAGCGTCAACTCGGTTGTGACCAGAGATGTGTCTTCTTGGTGAGGCGCCGTGAGCGACGGTGATGTGGTCGTCTCCGTTACGGACACGACGGATCCTCATGAACAGTGGCGCGGTAACCGGCATCAGCAATCACGGCACAAAGGTCATCAATGGAGACGATGGACGGGTCGAACACAACGTGGGCTTCGGCTGCGTGGAGGTCAGCGGAGACGAAAGCAACACCCGCGTGGTCAGCGATGGCTTCCTCGATCAAGGCGGGACACGAGCTGCAGTGCATACCCGTGACGGTCAAGCGGATGGAGGCGGTGCGGGCAGGCTCAGATGGAGTGGTCGGCATTACCTGCTCCGGAATTGACACACGAGGCGACTTTCGATCGCTTCCGAACTACGCGGCCCTGGATGGCATGAGATCCCAGACGGCAGCAATTTCGGCGTTCACCACAGTGGGTCGACGGCTGATGCCCCCGTAGCCCGCTGCCCGCAGACACGACTCGACATACCGGACGACGTTGCCCTCGTTCTTGACGGCGCGGGCGCCGATGTCGCCACGAACGGTGTCTCTGGAGAAGTACTCAGAGTGGCATCCACGAGGGCGTATGAAGCGCACCTCGCACCCGTCCTCCCGGCGCCGCAGCTCAGCCGATACGCCATCGGAGTGAAACGTCGGCGCCACCAGGACCATCGCACTCAGCACCCTTGGCCCAGTCCCCCCTCAGGTCGGGAGGCGGCCCAACCTGAAGGGGGACCCAGGGCACCGACGCCGGTGTCCGGAGCAGTCAGGACGACCCGAGTCGATCTGGGTTGAGACACGCCGTTCATTGTATAGCTACAATGGCTGTATGGCTACCGCTACCCGCCAACGGACCTCCCCCGGCACCCAGACCGACCGGTTGGCCGATGCCGTCCTGACCGCTAGTCGGGTCCTGGTGGCCGTGGCAGCCCGATCCCTGGCTGAGCACGAATCGGTGGTCTCTCTGCCCCAATACCGGGCGCTGGTTGTCCTCGGATCCCGAGGAGCACAGCGGCCGGTCGACCTCGCTCAAGCCCTGGGAGTCGATCCGTCGACGGCCACCCGCATGTGCGACCGGCTGGTGCGCAAACATCTCATCACTCGCCGGCGCGACGTCATCGATCGACGCGTGGTGCTGTTGGACCTGAGTGCCGCCGGCCGTCGCCTGGTCGAACGTGTCACCCGGTCCCGCCGGGCCGAGATCGAGCGCATCCTCGAGGCGGTGGATCCGGCCGAGCGCGACGCCCTCGTCTTGGCCTTCACAACCTTCGGCCGTGCCGCCGGCGAGGTCCCCGAAGGCGACTGGCAACGCAGCTGGGAGCTGTGAATCCCTCGGCTTCGCTCGCTTGCGTGGATTCGGCGGTCTTCGTCTTTGGAGGGCCTTACCGACACTCTGGGTGTCTGGGGAGGTGAGCGACAGGACGAATCGCAAGATGGCATCGGATCAGCGGGTCGTCATGACGCACAGGCCGATTTGGGTCCGTGACCGCTAAGGCTGCCGACAGGTCCTGGATAGCCCGGGTCCATCGGTCCCTTCATCTCTCCTTGGGACTCGTTGTGACGTGGCTCCGGGGCTCGCGCCTCGGGCTTGTGGTGATGGCCCTCGTGGTCGGGGTGGGAGCGGGCTTCGGTGCCGTCGGGTTTCGCTGGTTGATCTTCGCCTTCACCTGGCTGGCCACGGGGCGTGAGCAGTTCGGTCAACAGGGAAGGATCGCCAGCTCGCACCTCCCGTGGTTGGGGATCGGTTTCTTCCTCCTGATCCCGATCATCGGAGGAGTGCTTTACGGTCCGTTGATTCAGCGTTTCGCCCGGGAGGCCCGGGGCCATGGTGTGCCCGAAGTGATGCTGGCGGTGGCGGAGAATGGCGGGCGGATCCGTCCCCAGGTGACCATCGTGAAGGCGTTGGCCTCCGCCCTCTGCATTGGCACCGGCGGATCGGTGGGCCGCGAGGGGCCCATCGTCCAGGTCGGATCGGCCTTCGCCTCATCGCTCGGACAGTTGGTCAAGATGTCCGAGTTCCGGCTACGGATTCTCGTGGCCTGTGGGGCGGCCGGTGGAATCGCCGCCACCTTCAACGCCCCGCTCACCGGGCTCTTCTTCGGGTTCGAAATCATCCTGCGCGAATTCTCGCTCGAGGCGCTGTGCGCCACCGCGCTATCAGCCGTCACCGCCGATCTCGTCAGTCGCGCCTTCTTCGGTTCGGCGCCCTTCTTCGGACAGATACCACACGATCTGTCGATCGGCCACGATTCGAGTTATCTGCTCATAGGCCTCCTCGGGCTCCTGGCCGGCCTCATCGGCGTGGGATTCAAGGCCTTTCTGTATCGACTCGAGGATGTGGCCGAGAAGCTGTGGAAGGGTCGGCCGGAGTGGGCCAAGCCGGCGGTCGGTGGCGTGGCACTGGGGGCGCTCCTGCTCGCCCTCCCCCAGATGTACGGGGTGGGCTATCCCGTGATGAACCAGGTGATCGCCGGTCACTATGTCCTGTGGTTCGTCCTCATTCTCATGGTGGGCAAGATCGTGGCCTCCAGCCTCACCCTCTCCATCGGCGGCTCCGGTGGGGTATTCGCCCCGTCGCTGTTCACCGGGGCAGCGGGAGGCATGGTCTTCGGGGTGACGGCCCATCACCTGTTTGGGTCGGTTGTCGGATCGCCGGCCATCTATGCCGTCGTGGCCATGGGTGGGGTCTTCGCCGCCGCTGCCCAGGCCCCACTCACGGCCATCGCCAGTGTGGTGGAGATGACCGGCAACTTCACACTGGTGCTTCCCGTGATGCTGGCCGCCGGCATCGCCGCCGCCGTCTCGAAGAGGCTCACCTACGGCAACATCTACACGACGAAGCTCCTGCGGCGTGGCATCGACATCGAGCGACCCCGGACCACGGGCGTCCTGCAGACGCTCACCGTGGCCGATGTCATGCAGCCGCTTGCCCAGGGGGAGCAAACGGTACTCGTCGCGCATGCGCCGACTGAAGCGCAACCCGGCCCCATCGACCGAAAGCAATGGGAAGCACTGGTGGGAGCGGTGGTCGTGACCCGCCAGCCCCAGATTCTGTTGGGAGACGAGACCCTAGAGCAGGCGCTCAGACAACTCGATCTCTACGGACTGGTGGGCCTGCCGGTCCTATCGCCAGACCGCCATCATCTCATCGGCTGGGTGACTCGCCGAGACATCATCCGAGCCATTGCCCAGAGCCTCAGTGGGTCGGCGAGCGATGCGGAGAAAGGCACGATGGCGGCCGAGTTTGCCGAAGCTGAGTCTCACATCCATGAGCCTAGGAATCCCCTGCAGGGCTACGAAGTTATTGAGATCGCCATTGGGTCTCAATCCCCACAACTGGGGCGTCGCATCGAAGACGTCCCCTGGCCTACGGGATGTGTGGTGGTCGCCATCAGCGAAGGGCGCGAAATCGTTACCCCCCGATCTGATGCTGTACTAAGCGTCGGCGAGCGAGTGATCCTCCTGGCTACAGACGCTCCGGAAACGGCGACGCCGGCAGCTCCCGGTCCTTCCGCAGTGAGCAATGAACTCCCGATTCAGGGATCCGCCCTTCGCCCCTCGGCAGATTTGGAGTAAGTAGTGGTCTGGTCCGCCGGACCGATCGGAAATAACGTCATCTCTTGCCCCAAATCGTCAGGAACCCACCCGGAACTGCCGGTTCTGCGCTACCTCCTCGCACTCTGTGGGTGATCGGGGCCGCTCTATATTGCTCAGCGACGTCGAATCGCTCAGCGACGCCGATCCCGGGCGGGTCGCTCGTTGGCCAGGTCAACCGACTCTGGCCCAACCTGACCCGGGACCGAGGGATGACACGTTACGCGCAATCCCCGAGTACAGGATGCCCAAACATCGGTCGGCCTTGGCCATGACCCCACTCGGAATTGGGCACATACGGGATGGGTGTTGCGTGTGCCCGGGAGCGATTCATCCCTGTGGTTAGTGCGGCTCCTCGATCATCACTCCTGCTCCATGAAGACAGCGACCGCGCCACACGGGTGTCCAGCGGCGTCCGTGATTAGCGCCAAGGAAGCAACGAGGGGCATGACTTCTTCCTCGGAAACCTGGACCGGGACGACGAACTGGTCGCGAGCCTCGTGCAGGACTCCGGCGATCATCGCTTGTCGAAACGCGGCCCAGTGCTGATCCCGGAAGTACTCCGGGATGATGAAGTCCACGCTCCTGCCAATCGCCTCCTGCGGCTGATGGCGAAGGATCTTTACAGCCCCGCCGCTCCAGAACCGCACAATGCCGTCCTGGTCGAGCACCACTACGGCCCTATCGTCCATACTCCGATCTTGACATATCGCCGTTGTGGTTGGCGATGGATATCGGGCGGGTCAGCCCTTGGCGGCGAAGAGTTGCCAGGTACCGGGAACGCCCTTCAGCTCGTGTTCGCCACGCTCATCGAACTCGATGCCTGAACCAGCTACCAAGTCCGTGACGGTCCTGGAAACTAGAAGTTCACCAGGATCGGCCAATGCCTGAATTCTTGCAGCGATATGGACGCTGATTCCGCCGAGGTCGTCGGCCCGGAGTTCGACCTCGCCGGTATGGATGCCCATGCGCACGACAAGACCGAAGCCCCGTGTCGACTCCCGGATCGCCAGAGCGCAACGAATCGCTCGGGCGGGTCCGTCGAACGATGCCAGCATTCCGTCACCGGTGGACTTGACGAACTGACCATCGAAGCGAGCGATCTGGCGAGCCACACTCGATTCGTACCGATCGAGCAGCTGACGCCAACTTTCGTCGCCCATCTGTGACGCTGTCTCTGTGGAGCGCACCAGATCGGTGAACAACAACGCCTTGAGCGCACGTTGGCTCGTGCGTCCCCGGCGGACCCCGGTCAGGAACTCCTCGATCTCCTCGACGACTTCAGGTGCATTCTGCTCCCAGATGTGGTGATCCGTTCCCGGAATCTCCAGGAGCTTGGCACCGGGGATGGAACGTGCCACTAGCCGTCCGTATTCGACGTTGACCCAGGTTTCGTCCTTGCGGTGGATGACCAGAGTCGGAACCGAGATTGTGGGGAGCACGTCGCGTACGTCGATCTTGGAGTTGTGAACGAACAGCGCCTTGGCCAGCGCGGGGCTGGCCGCCAGGCGAAAGTACCGGGCATACCAGGCCAGCGCATCCGCATCGTCGGCCAAGCTGGGATCGTTCGTCACGACCCATGCCCCAGTGGGATCTGCCCAGGCCGCGTCGCCTGTCGCCAGTAGCAGCTCCAGGAAGTCCGGGTGCCACGCCCACGGAAACTCGTCGTTCTTGAGGCCGCCGATCCATGGAGAGAACAAGACCAGGGCCGACACCCGACCGGGGTGTGTGGCCGCGAAGTACGCGCAGGAGGTGGCTCCCTCAGAGGACCCGAGCAACACAGGCGCCGCAAGGCTCTCGGCGTCGATCACCGCCTTGATGTCCGCTGTGCGGTCGTCGATGGTGAAGTCGCCCACGAAGGGATCTGACATGCCGGTTCCGCGCCGATCGAAGAGCACCAGCCTGCAGAACTGCGCCATGAGGTCGTAGAAGCGGGCTGCCCGTGGATACTCCCAGGAAGCCTCGACGTGACCCATGAAGCTGTTGGCGTAGACGATGTCGAGCGGTCCGTCTCCCACAACCTGGTAGGCGATATGGACGTCGTCGGGGGTTCGTGCGTATTGAGTTACAGGGATATCGGCCACCGTGCACAGTCTGGCCCACACCTGCCGAGGATGCTCCGAATATTCGAACTTAACGGGGCTCAGGACCAGGAGGAAAGGACCGCCCGGCAATGCCTGTTCTGTGTGCCCTGACGGGGGCAGTCCGACCAACCTCAGGCCGATCTGGATCACCCGGACCAGGATGCCCCTGCGGTGACCCCGTGAAACAGCCCCGCTCCGGTTGCGATCCAACCGGACCATCCGAGATCAGTCGGCGTTGGGAATATGTGCGATGTCGCCCTGATCGAGGCCAGGCTCGTCGGATGATGTCCAGGAGATCCGAGGCACCCTGAGGGGTGATCGGTACCCCCTGCGGGCTCAACCGAATACCGTGCGAGGCCGTCGATTCACACCCCGACCGACTCCGGCACTTCTCGGTCGGGGTCGATAAATCCGCGATTCGTGCGCTATCCGGTCAGCAATGGCCTCAGCCTTCGTACGTCGCGGCGACGGCCCCTTTCAGGCGGTACGCAACGACGATCCCGTCTCCAGCAGGGTCTTCAGACTCGACAGGACTGCGGGCCACCCCTCGGAGATCGCAGGGAGCACTGCGCTGCCTGGCGCGAAGCCATCGTGAGTGACCGTCAGCTTGGTCGTGCCGTGCCCGACATCCTCCATGTCGAATGCCACCTTCGATCGGGGCTCGGCCCGCCAGGTGGCGGCGGTCGCCTCGTCCATGTCGACCGCGGCGGCCCACTCAGGCGTGATGGTGTGCCAGCTGTAGGCCAGTCGGCGATGGGGATCAGACTCCAGGACGACCTGGTCAGAGCCACTCACGACGAGCCCAACATCGTCGTGCGTCATGTCGTAGGTGGAGCCCTTCTTCCAGTCCGAAAGGAATGCTTTCGGACCAGCCTTTTGGTGCCGCCAGTAATGTTTCATCAAGCCGGGGTCGGTGAGGCCCTGCCACACGCGCTCGGGGCTCGCCAGGATGTAGATCGTGTATACGAAGGCGGTTTGCTCACCCTTGGCAGCGGTCATGCAATAATCTCCAACGCGCTCAGACTTGGTCCTGCTCTACCCTCGTGCCCTACGCGATAACCCAGCTAGGCGACACTGATGAGTGAGGAGGACGCCCAGATTTGGGATCAGTCACCTCTAACGGCCGACGAAAAATCGTTTGCTGAGGTTGCGGACTGGGGCCCAGCCGAGGACTGGTCGGACTGGGCAACGGGGTGAAATCTGGTTCGCGGCGGCACCTGGGGGCGATCGGCTGGTGTTGGTCCTGACTCGAGACCCGGTCGCCGACCGGATCGACTCGGTCGTAGTGGCAGCGCTCACGCGGACCAGACGCCACCTGGTATCTGAGTTGGAGCTCAGCGTCGCTGCTGATGGCGTTCCGAGTGACTGCGTCGTGAACTTTGACAACATCCATACTCTCCCGAGATCTGTATTGCGGAGGCATGTTTCCTCGTTATCGCCGAAACGGCTGGCGCAAGTGTGTGGCGTCTTGAAGGACGCTGTCGGGTGCTGATCACGCCTTCACGTCGATCGATGTTTGTGGCCTCCTCATGGCCGACGTCGTAGTTGACCGCTCTGCAACAGGGCGGATCTCAGGCGGATTCAACGGAAACTGGCTGGACAGACACGCAGCCCCGGCGACTAGAGCGGACCCCTTGGACGAAAAGAATCACCTTGCCGAGGTGAGGTCCTGAGTCCGGCCGAGAACGCTTCTGTGGGCGTGCGAGGAGCGACTCCGGAGCACGCCGAGCAGACCGATCCTTCTGGGAGCGAGACGGAAGGCCATGGGCTCAACGAACCTCAACCTCGGTGACGACGTCCGGAAGAGCGGTGCCGTTGGCCGCGTGAATGGCGAAGGTCACCGTGTACGTCCCTGGCGGCGTGGTCGCCGGGACGTGTAGATGGATCGGCTCCGCGGACTTGGACTCGTTCTTGACTGTCAGGGCTCCGGCAGCCGGCTCCACGGCGATCCTGGAGCGGGATTCCGACTTCGCGCTCCAGCTGATGTGCTGGGAAGCCTTGGACATGCTCTGGACGCCTAGCGAGATGTTCACGCTCGATCCGGGATCCACGACACTCTCGCCATCGTTGTTGGACACGTAGCCGAGCGCAGGAAGCAACCCTTCGGTGCTCGACGGTGGTGCATCCTTGGTTGCAGCGCCCCACGTGGTGCTGGGCCAGGTGGCGAGCGTCCAGTCCAATGTCCCGCCCTTGGTGAAGACGCTGGAACTGAGGTAGGTCCGGGTCCAGCTCGTCCCGTTGACGGTCAGACTCTGTACGTACGGTGCATTGTCAGCAGCGTCGGGGGCATTCTCGGTGATGGTCCCGCCATCACCCAGATGGAAGACGATGTCCTTGAAGAGCGGGCTCCCGAGTACGACCTCGGACGACCCGGGATTCTCCGGGTACGCGCCGAGAGCGGACCACACGTACCACGAGCTCATCTCTCCGAGGTCGTCGTTCCCGGCCAGACCGGTGGGGCTGTCGATGTAGTCCTGGTCCTGGATCTCCCGTACGACCTCTTGGGCCTTGAAGGGAACGCCGACGTAGTCGTATTCCCAAGGGACGCCGAACGAGGGCTCGTCGCCCATCTGGACCTGATTGGTACCGTCGGCCACGACGCTCGAGGTCAGGCCGTTGAGGAGCGCGATCCAGGCCTGGTCTCCACCTTCGGCATCAACGAGGCCCTTGACGTCGAAGGGGATCATGGTCGTCGACACGAATGAGTCGGTCTCGGTGAAGCCATCGAGAGCGTTGGGACCGAACCCCAGCTCGGGACCGAACCCCGGCTCGAATGCACCGTTGAGAATCTTCGGTTCCATGAAGCCGCTTGCAGGATCGAAGACGTTCTGCCAATTCTGGGCGCGGGTCGCGAATTTCTTGGCAACTTCATTCTCTCCCAACTCGCTGGCCAGCTCGGCAATGGAGTTGTCGTCGACGTTGTACTGCTCCTGCGTCGACACCGGCGCGTTGGAATCACAACACCCGTACTTCCCGTTTATCGGGAGATATCCATCGCGCTCGTAGTAATCGAGGCCAGGACGGAAGGTGCTCGGAAAGTCGGCTTGTCTCTCCATGTCCTCCAGCGCCTGCTGAACGTTGAAATGTCGGGCCCCGAATGCGTATGCGTCAGCGATGACGTCGTCTGCCGGGTCTCCCACCATCGCATAACCCTCGGAGTCGTCCGCCGGCCACTTGGGGAGGTGACCGGTCTGTGTGTCGTCGTTCAGCATGGACTTGATCATGTCGTCCATCCTGTTCGGCACCAGGAGGGAGAGGAGTTGAACCTCACTCCGGGAGATATCCCATTCCGAGAGGTTCGCATATTCGGCCTTCTGGTCCGGATCGATCTTCTGGACCTTTCCGTCATATCCCATGTACTCGCCGTTCACGTCGTTGAACACGTTGGGCTGGAGCAACGAGTGATACAGGGCGGTATAGAAGGTCGCTTGTTGGGCTTTGCTGCCACCGGCAATTTGCACTCGTCCCAGGAGTGAACTCCACGTCCGCTGGGCGGCCTCCCTGACCGACTGGAAATTCCAGCCGGGATTCTCGACGCGCCGGTTGAGCACGGCGTCGGCTGTGCTCACGTAGGAAATACCGACCTTGGCTAGCACGACAGGATCCGTTGCGGTGTCAAAGGTCACGTCCCCACCCTGGCCGTTGGTGCTCCAACTCCCTGACGAGGTGAACGACCGGCTGAAGACCATGTCGAAGTAGACCTTGTATGTGCTGGTCGTCACCGAACCGTCGACCTCGGTGCTGCTGTCAACGTGGAAAACGCTGGCCGTCACGGTACTCGCGCTGTCCGAGACCTTGAAGAGGAGCGTGCCGTCTGGTGAAGTGCTGGGAAAGGTGAAGATGGCCATGCCCGTGCGGGTGGTCGTGGTGAGCTGTGTTCTCACCCCACCCGCCACCAGGCTGTAGTAGCCGGGCGAAGCGGCTTCGTCATCGTGGTGCAGGGGCTCGGTGGCGCTGGCCGGGTCTGCCGGCGCGGTTCCCACCACCGGAAGGATTGGAACATCACATTCTATCGGGCCACCGGTGCCGGAGAAGTGGGTCAAGCTGTACCCGATGATCGACGTGTCCTCATAGTCGTACCCGCCGGTCTCCAGCCGGGTCGGGGTATCGGGGCTCCATTGGACCATCCCGAAGGGCACGTCTGCTCCGGGGAAGGTGTTGCCGCCGGTTTCGGCTCCCACGAAAGGATTGGGCATAGACCCGGAACCGCTGGCGGTGCCGACGAACGGGTTGACCAACGATGCGGGGTCGGTCACGTAGTGGACCGCTGCACCGGCTTGGCCGGAGATCGCAACCAGACCCACCGAGGCGGTCGTGGCCGCCAGCATCGCCGTCGCGACCGCCCGCGCCCCGGCGAGAGCCAGGCGAGTTCCCTTGGTTGGTGTTCGGACGCTCCGCCTCAAGCCGCCCCTCCGCCCCGCGTAGGATTTCTCGTGACTGTACTCTTATGCGCCCCCTGCCGGTCACCGGCGGGCGGCAGCAGGGCGGGTCGTCACGAGGAAAGGGGGTCCAGCGCCATGGGCTACAGACACGCGGTCGGCTCCGTGATCGTGGCGACCCTGATCTCGGCCGTGGCGATGCTGGGCGGTACATCATCGGCCGACGCGGCCCCCGCTTCGCCCCCGAGCACCCCCAGGGCGGTGCAGGCCGTTGCCGGTAACCGCAGAGCGACCGTCTCCTGGAAGGCCCCGGCATCGAGCAGCAGCGGGGGGGTCGACCGGTACCGAGTGACCTCTCATCCGGGGAGGCGCCACTGCACCACTACGGGTCCGACCACCTGCACCGTCCGCGGACTCGCCAATGGAACTCGGTACACCTTCACGGTGGTCGCCCAGGTTGCCGCGGACCGGAGCAAGTCTTCCCCATCCAGTCCGGCAATCGTTCCCGGCGTGCGTGTCGATGGCCACCTGCTCTACCCAGGAGCTGACCTGGACGGCGCCGACCTCAGCGGTGCGGATCTCCAGCATGTCGACATCGAGGGCGCTGACCTGAAGGGGGCCAAGCTGTCCGGAGCGAACCTGGCGCACGCAGACCTCGTCGGTGTCGATCTTTCCGGCAGCACGCTCACCCGAGCCATGCTCACCGGCGCTGATCTGGCGTATGCAAACCTCTACAACTCGAGTCTCCAACACACTCAGCTCACGAACGCCGACCTCACCGGTGCCACCATGACGGGAGTGACCTCCGGAAGCATCGCGACGGTGCCGGCCCGGTTCCCTTTTGGGTTCAGCGTCGTCGACGGATACCTGGCGGGGCCGGGCGTCGACCTGGCCGGCGTCGACCTGGCCGGCGTCGATCTGGACGGCGTCGACCTGTCCGGTGCCAACCTCACCGATGCTGACCTCACCGGCACTGACCTCACGAACGCCGACCTCACCGGTGCCACGATGACGGGTGTGACCTCGGGCCGCATCACGACAACGCCGGCCCAGTTCCCCTTGGAGTTCAGCCTCGTCGACGGGTACCTGGCAGGGCCCGGCGCCAATCTCTCCGGCGCCGACCTGGCCGGCGCCGACCTGGCCGGCGTGGACTATTCCATGACCGATCTGGCCGGTGCCAACCTCTCCGGTGCCAACCTCTCCGGTGCCGAACTCATCAGCACCGACCTCTCCTCTGCTGATCTGGTAAACGCCGACATGTCCGGCGCAGATTTCCTCACCACCGAGCTGACCCACGCCAACTTCTCCGACGCCGACCTCCGGAACACGTCCTTCATCGCGCCAACAGCAACCGACGCCGACCTCAGTGGCGCGAACCTCGCCGGCGCGCTGTTCGCCGGCGCCGACTTCGACGGCGTCAACCTCTCCAACACCGAGTTGGAGGGAGCGAACCTCGCCGGCGCGAACCTCACGGGTGTCGTGTCCGGTGGGTTCAAGGGCACGCCGACCTCACTCCCATCGGGCTGGACCTCGGTCAACGGCGCCCTGGTGCCTCCAAGCTGACGGCATCGGAGGCGGGGGGAGTCGAGCTTCATGGGGTGTCGGTCCCAGTCAGGCCGACGCGATGGCGCTCGCCAGCTTCCGCAACGTGTACTTGGCGACCCGAGAGCAGCTGGTCGACAAATAATCGGCACCGACACGCCAGTTACGAACTCGAAACTGTGACGGTGAAGTTCTCCCGGATTCTCTGCCCAGCACTTACGGTGACCTGACGGGCCTTTGTCATCGATTCAGTTTCACTCGTCGGGCCGAAGACGTAGACGAAGCCAGAAACCCACCAGGTTCCAGGCGAAAGCGGTAACTCATAATGTCCACTTGCTTCGTTGTATACGTCCTGCTGATCCTGACACGACGACTGTGTCGGAGGAGCGGTGCAAGCCTGTACCCCCGATTCAAAATCATCGGCCGGCGCACCGACCACGTTCACCGTGCCGACTATGGCGCCCACCGACGGGGGCTGGTAGTCGATATCTAGGCGGGTCCTGATCGTCTTGCCGCTCACCACATTCACCGTGGTACCCGACGGGTTCACGAATGTCGTAAACACGGTTTCGTAGCCGGGATAGAGGATCCATGATCCGGATGTGAGAGTCGAGACTTCGTAGTTGTTGTAGGGAGCCACCCGGACGCGGCTTATGACGGCAGATGCCGGATGCAAAACCTTGCTCAGTCGCTTGGCATCGGCAGGTCCGAAACCATATCCGCCAGGACCCGAATACTCACTGACACACTGCAACGAGGGCTCTCCGCCCGTCCATGGAGTCGAGGCGGGACAAGCAAGGACTGTGTAGTTCTGGATTCTCACTCCTGGCGGGACGCCACTTACGATGATGGACCCTGTGGCTGTTCCCAGCACCTGATAGGGCACCGAGAGGTCGATCTTGGTGATCTTTCCTCCAGGAACTGCAACGACCATGGTGGGGCCGACGATGGCGTTGTAGAACGGGGCGGCGAGATACAAACCGGTCACGTCCCACTCTCCCGATGAGAGGAGCAGCGAGTAAGTGCTCCCGTTTACTACCGGTTGGTCCTGACAATCGTTGCTATTCCCGACTTGACAGGCGATCACGCCGACAGGGTCGGAGAACCCGCTAGGAGCGCCCGTCACCGTCACGGTACCGGTCAAGAGGCCCTGATCCGGAGTGAGGAAGGGCGTGGTAAGAGCGACTGTTGTCGTCTTACCCGAGACGAAGGTCACCGACTTACCCGCCTTGGTGTTGGTGGCGCAGCCAAACTCGCTGCAATAACCAGGGTAGGCGATCCACGGCCCTGGCGGCAGTGAGTCAACCTTCACGGACCCGGAGTTCGCGGAGAGGCGGGCGGAGCCGTACCGGTTTACGCACACTATCGGCTGATTAACGCCAACATAGGGGGCGTAGGACGGACAGAGAGTAACAGACACGCTTTGTATCGGAACCCCAGTTGGTACACCGGTAACTTTGACGGTGCCCTTGAACACTGCTGGTCGGTGATAGGGAACGGTCAAGTTCTCGGTGATGCTCGTCCCGGCGGAGACGGTCACGGTTCGAGTAGTCCCGAGGAAAGCACCACCGAACGCGGCAAGCTCGTAGAAGCCGTCGATTCGCCATGAACCGGCAGTCAGCGAAAGCGTGTATTTGCCCTCGCTGGCGAGCGCGTAGACGGGTTCGGCACACAGCTGCAGGGCTGGGTCCGAAGCGGGGCAAGCGCCAGCGCCTGAGTATGGGGGCATGAAACCCTTGGGCGCGCCGGTGACGGTGAGCGTTCCGCCCACCGTTCCCTTGCCCGGAGGACACGAGCTGGACGAACCGCTCACGGAGGATCCGGAGCTCCCGCTGCATGAGCCAGAGTTAGCCAGCCGGGCCCCGAGCGAATCGAGGCCGATGCTCGACGCCACCTGAGGCAGCACCGTGACCAAGAGGATGAAGCTTGCAACCGCAATGATTCCCAGACGCATTCGCTGGTGCCAACGGTTCATACCCGCCCCCACTTCCGCCAGGCCTAATCAACGTCCGAACTGAAGCTACTCCGTTTATCGTCTCTCAGCACCAGATCTGGCCCTACCATGCCGCGAGGTACGGCCCTGTCGAGCGGAAGCCGAGTCTGGCCATCGCGACCGGTCGGGCAATGACGGGTCCGGGGTCGTTGGCTCTGAACGGGTCGTAAAGCAGGTAAATGTTGGGACCGCTCTGGAAGAGAGAGGACTCCCCGGGGCCCAAGCCCTGGAGATTGGAGCCAAGGAAGGGCTTAGGGTCGGGGTCCTGGCACGGACCGAAGGGACTCTGACACGCCGCCACTCCTATCCCGTACGACGCCGAGTCGTACCAATTGCCAGAAAAGAACAGCCAATAGGTTCTCCACTCCTCAATCATGTCGGGCGCCTCCACGATCGTCCCCTCCCACGCCTGAGAGGGAGTGAAGATTCTGACCGGATGGCCGAGAAGTGTCCGGCCATCCGGGCTGAGATCCTGCGCATAGATCCCTGTCTTTCCATTCTGATCCGGACCGGGCACTGACGGGTTGGCATTGTCATCTGACTTCCATAACATGACAAGTTTGCTTCCCGTATAGACAAAGGTGCGAGGGTCAATCGAGCCTCGGTGGTCAAGCTGGCAGATGAACGGGCGCCAAACGGGGATGAACGGACCTTCCGGCGACTGCGAAAACGCCGAGCCGATGCAGTGAATCGATGGGTTCGCCGAGGCGAGTAAAGCCGTGAAGTAGAGGGCCCAACCTCCTTTGACCTTTTGCACATCTGGCGCCCAGGTCGCTCCGGCTTTCGCCCAGCTCGGAAGGTGCGGGAGCACATCGATGGGTTTGCCCCATTGACCCGGTAGCCGTCCGACCCTGAGAGGAGTGTTCATGGAACTCGTTCCCTGACTCGCATAGAGGTAGTAGAGGCCATCGATTTTGAGCATGAAGGGGTCCGTTGAGTCCGGTCCTCTCAAGATGAACCGGGCGGGTGCTGCTGGCGTCGGTGTCGACGGGGGTGACACATTTGCCGGTCGGGAAGCGCCGCTCGCCTCCTGTGTGAAACCAACACAGATCTGCGCCGTGAGGACGCACGTAACCATCAGGGCCCAGGCTGTCCCCACCCCAAAGCGTGGGACTCGGACATGGTCGACTCCCGCCGGCGCTCGGCGTCTCTTTGGGTCGGGTGACCCCGAGGCCAAACCCGCCACGCATCCGCCGACAAGGGCGAGAGCCGGAAGTTGCCAGTCGAAATCGACGTTTCCGGCCACGGCGAAGGCCACTGTGGCGGCGACGGCGCAGGTCGAGAGCAGGTCTCGTCGTCTCATCGTCGCCGCTACGGCGGCGCCGGCGGCCAGTAAAAGGAGCCCACCGAGGAGACCGCCATCCGTAACAATGGTGAGATAGCTATTGGGGACCAGACCGGGATAGTCGACGACCGGGCTATGTGTGCTGTAGATCGGAGCCTGGCCCACGCCGGTCAGAACCGACGAGCGCCACGCTGAGGCAGAAGCAGCCCAAGCCACGGTCTGGCTCTGACCCCTTGTCTGGGTCGGTGTGGTACCAATCGGAGGGTGCACCGATAGCACGGCCATGAATCCTGCGACTATGACCAATCCCGTCGTGGCGAAAACACGGTGGCCCAGCGGACGCCAATGGGATGTGGAAAGGGTCGACGCCAAGACGCAGGCGACAATGGCCAGGGCTGATGCCCAGCCCGGCCACACACCTGTCCCCGCGGCCACGACAGCGAGCCCAGCCACCGTGCCGAGGGCGAGAGGCCAGAGGGCGGCGATCCATCGCCTTATCGGAACGACCAGGGCACCGCAAGCCAGCGCTAAGAGGTCCCAATGACTCTGGGTGCCAATAATTCCGGCTACGCACAAACACACCGCGGCGCGCACCAGCCGGGGGCGGGATTCGAGCGCCATGGCGACGAGAAGAGCGATGATGAAAAGAGCAGCAGCACCAGCGGGATAAGTCAGAGTGGTCGACACCCGCCATGTACCGTCAGTGTTCGCGGCAAGAGCGGACCACCTCTCTATCACGCCCGCCAGCCCCGCCCCGGCGGCGATGGCTCCGATGAAGGTCACCGCGGTGGCGACAGGGGCCCGCTTCTGCAGATCGACACTGCGGATAACCAAGAACGAAGCCAAGAACCCGAGCACCGCCGCTCCGAGAGGGAAAAAGGCGGAAGGGGTCCTTTCCATGACAGCACGAATGAGCCACCAGAGGGCTAGGCCTCCAACAGTCACGGTCACGGCAAGTCCGAATCGATCCTTACTCCTTGTTAAGGCAGCCGTTGCCAGAATCACCGACAGCACAGCCACCCCGAAGGCATCTCCTGGATAAAACGCTCCCTGGAGGTAGACAGCGGCCACGATCATGCCGACGACGATGGAGGCAATCATCGCTACCGAACCTATGCCGAAGGGTTCAGCCTCTCGCTCAGGGTTGTCTGGCGGCGTCGCCATGGCGCGTGAAGAACCCATAGGTGTCATCGGGCACGGCCATTGCCGCGACGCGAGTCACGACAAAATCTGCCGAGAGCCGACTGGGCAGCGTTCGAGCCCACCACACCCCCCGAGACCTGGTTCTTCACGCCCCCCGAGACAATAGTCCGACATGAGGACGCCATACCCGCTGCTCCTGGCGTAGCTGGCTATCGTGGCGCCGTCGGACACGAGTCTTGGTGGAAAGAAATGAGACGAAGCACGGCGACTCCCAGGCCGACGAATGAGGATGGAGCACCGCCGGCTCGTGGGCGCCGGACGTTCGTGTGGCTGCTCATGCTCTTGGCAGCCATTTTGTATGCCGGGATCATAACGATCCGCCAGGGTCCGCCATCAAGCGGTGACACGGTCCCCCTCACTACGGTCACCTCCGATCTGTCGTCTGGCGCGCTGCAGGCGGCGGCGTCCAATACCGCCTTGCCCAATCCTCCGGGCTACGCCTTGTTGACTTCACCGTTCGTCGCTGCTTTCCGATCGTCCGTGGGCTCCCCCGTTTGGTGTACCACCAGTGGGCGGGCAATTGCACTTCGGAGCGATCCGCATTACCGCCATGACCCTTCTTTCGCAACGGACGTGGGTGAATGCGGGTCACCGCATCGAATGGCTGATGGGCACCTCGGACCCCCGCTGCCGCCGTGGTATCGATCCCAAGGCGTTTTAGGCGTGATCGCATGGCTTATTCTCGCCCTTGGCTGCCTGGGTCTTCTTCGAGCTGCAGGTTGCAAGATGATCGGACGTCAGGCAGCACTGCTCATATTTCTAGCGTTTCTGCCGGCTGCCAGCAGCGCGATCGTCCAGCTGTTCCACCCTCAGGACATCGTCAGCCTCGGACTCGCAGCCGGTGGTCTGGCCCTGACATTCAGGCGGAGATTCGTGCTTGCGGGGGTGCTCTTTGGAGCAGCATTCCTCACCAAGCAGTTCGCCATTCTGATGTTGATTCCCGCCCTTGTCGCTGTGCCAGAGACCCGATCTCGATTTCACCTTCTGATCTCGGCGGCAGCAATCTTCAGCCTCGGGATCCTCCCGTTCCTGATCGTAAATCCGGCTGCGACCCTTGACAATGTCAGTGGATTCAGCGCGGGCGGAGCCACGGGGGGATCTACCGTCTTGAGCCTTTTGGGCGTCACGGGCAATCTGGCATCAGCCATTGCCCGCGATGCACCGGTTGCCTTTGCCTTGGCGGCATGCCTCTGGGCGAGACGCAGACTGGGGGACCTTGTGAGCCGGCCGGAGACCTATGTTGGTTTGACACTCGCATGTGTGGCAAGTCGCCTCGTCTTCGAATCCGTGATTTTCCCCTATTACTTGTTGGCGGGCAGTGTCGTGTTCTTCATGCTCGATCTCGTCGCCGGCCGCCTTCCGCACCGATCATTAGCTTGGTGCGCTGCGACAGCCTTTTTCGTGGCGCTGAAACCCGGAAGCCATGTCATCGATGCCTTTGGAACACTGGTCTTTGCCGTACTGGCCGTAGCGATGGGAATTTGCGAGGTTTCAGCCTCAGGAGCTATCAGAAAGTCCACTGTCATTACAGCCTAAAGACGGGCCGGGAAAGCTGGTCAACGTGCGGTGTCGTTCGCCGCTGACGGTCAACTGGCTGTCTCACTCGATCGCCTGGTGCGCCATTGCCGCCGGTTCGCGACCGGCAAACACCCAACCGACGGCCGCCGCGAAGACCGGCATGCCGAGAAGAATGAGGAGGAGATCTGCCACCGGAATGTTCCCGAGCGCGGCGATCCCACCGTTCAGCGAGTTGCTCCTCAGCCACCCGAGCATGCCTACGTAACCACCCACCACCCCGAGGAGGGCACCAAGAAAGCCGAGTGCGCCAGCCGTCACGGCAGTCAGGGTGCGCCGCGTATAGCTTGACGCGCCCGTCGCCGCCAGTGTCCGGAGGTCGCTCGCCGTCTCGCTCCGGACGAGCCCGACCGACATCCCGAGCACACCAAGGGCGATGAGAATGCCGAAGATCGTTGCCCAGTTGATGACGGCGGACGAGGTCGGCTGGTCGTTCTTCGATTCAACCGAGAGCAGCGTCGTCGACGCGGCGGCCTCCGCGCTGCTGATCTGGGTAGCGCTGAAGGGTTGGGTGCCCTGAACCAGCCAGTCGTTTGTGGTCGCCTGGATGTGGAACTCGCGCATCGCGTGCTCGGTGATCACCGTGTTCGGCGCGGAGGTGCCCGACGGAAGAGCTCCGACCTCCTGGATGACGGGATTGGCGAGGCAGTCCGTCGCCGCACTGCAGCCCGCTGACGGCGACGGGCCCGGACGGGGCCCGGGATTCTGAGGGGAGCTGCCGTTGTTCGATCCGTAGGTGAAGGTCATCGTGGAGACTCCCGAGAGACCCGGGCGCGAGCTCAAGACGTCGGCGTTCGGATCGATATCGGACGCCGTGATCCCGAACGCGCGCAGCAGCTGCGGAGTCGCCACGTAGATCGCTCCGTCCCAGTTCCGGCCGCCCTGGGTAGCGTTGAGGTTGGCGTTGGGAGTTTCGAGCGCGATCAGCTGTGCGCCAAGCCCTTTTGCGATCGCCGCGGCGTGGGTTGGCAGCTGCCGCAGGGCCGCTGCCGTTGCGCTCGAGATCGCTTTTTGGACGTGGACCTTGCCGTTGGGCGTCATGACCTCCGTCCCCGCTGGTGGCGGCCCATTGGCGTGGAGGGCGAGCTGGTTGGATGCGAGATTCGGGCCCGCGTAGTCGAGGACGTTGCCATACCGGGCGGCGGCGGCGAGCATGACGATCACCGCCACGAGGACGCCGAGGCTGATCGCCGCCAGGGCCGAGCCCGAGCGCGCCCGATACCGGGCCAGATCACGCAGCGCGATACGGGTCGCGATCGGCGCACGGCGACCGAGCCGCGCCGCCAAGGAGAGGAAGAACGGAGCAAGCAGGATCAGCCCGGGGATGAGGAGGACGATCCCGAACAGGAGTTCCGGCGTACCACCGCTCCCGTTGCCGTGATTCGTGCCACCGGAGTACCCCAGAAGCAAGAAGGCGGCCATCAGAAAAACGATGCCGGGGACCGCGGACCGGTGTATCTGACGGGGGGGCGCCGGTCGGCCCGACAACGCCTGGACGATCGGCACTTTGGTGATCGCCCGCGCCGGACGTGACGCCGCGAAGTAGGCTGCGATCACAGCGAGCACCATCGCGGCGATCACCACGGGCCACGAGAGCGCGAGCACCCCTATGAGGTGGTGCGAACTCTGTTCGAGGCTCGGGCGGTAGGCCAGCCAGATGACGAGCCCGAGCACGAAGCCGAGGATCGCGCCGGCGATGCCGACGACCGTGCCGTTCGCGCTGACAATGAGCCGGACATGGCGGTCCGTTGCGCCAGTCGACTCGAGCATCCCGATTGAGCGAAGGCGGCGTTGCGCAAGGACGGTGAAGCCACCGATCGAGACGAGGGCGATGAGCAGCATGCCGAGGACCAATGCGACGAGGGAGATCGTCTCGGGATTAATCGGGTTCGACTGCGCGACCGAGGCGGGGGTTTGCGCGTTGTTGCCGATCGACCTCAACGGGACGCCCGGCGCGTCGAACAACGCGGTGATCCCCGTGGGATTCTTCAGCTGTCCGGGAGCGACGAGCGCGAACTCGTCAAGAAGGCTCTGCGGGTTCTCCACGATGCCCACCACTTGGCGCTCAACGCCGCCCACATGCCAGAGGGTTCCCATTCTCAAGTGGAACGCCGACGCAACGCCGTTGGTCACGGCGACCTGGTCGGCGCCCGACGGGAAGCGCCCAGAGACCAGCGCCAGCATCGGACCGCTGAAAGGTCCGCTCGGGTCTTGCCCACGGAGCTGATAGGTGTTGATCGATCCCGGGATCGACTGCGTCTCGTTCTCGATAAGCTCGACGCGGCCGAAGCGGTGCTCCAGATTGGCCACCACGCTCGCCGTATGCGCGTTGTTTGTCGTGAAGAACACGGAGTCCTGCGCCGAACCGAAGCCTGAGTTCTTCGGCGGCGGGTTGTTCGTGGCGACGGCTGAGCCGACGATCGTCGCCCCGACGGCGACCGTGATGAGGGCGAGGATCAGGAACTGCTGACGCCACTCGCGCCGAAAAAGACGCCATGCCCAGCGTACGACGGCACGACGGGCCGGCGCGCCGCCATCGGCAAGGCGGGTGTCAGCGAGGGGTGCGAGGACGGCGGTGGTCATCGAGGCTCCTTCGGAATCGTACGTGTGGCGGCGCTAGGCGCGGGGCGTTGTGAGGGACGAATCGGGAAGGTCGGGTGCAACGTGGTCGACCGATCGCCCGTCACGGAGGATTATCACCCGGTCGGCCCACGAGGCGAGGTGGGCGTCGTGGGTGACCACCACCGCCGCCACGCCGCGCTTGCAGGCGTCGAAGATCATCCGCATCACCGCCTCGCCATTGGTGGAGTCGAGCGCACCCGATGGCTCGTCGGCGAGGAGGAGCTTGCGCTCACCGACCACGGAGCGAGCGATGGCAACACGTTGGCGCTCACCGCCCGAGAGCTGGTCGGGGTAGTGCTCGGCGCGATCGGCCAGACCGAGCTGTTCGAGTGCCCCCAGGCCGGCCTGATGTGCTTTGCGGGTCGAGACACCGTCAAGCTCGAGCGGCAGTGCGACGTTCTCCGCGGCGGTGAGTCCCGGGAGGAGGTTGAAATCCTGGAAGACGAAGCCGATCGTGCGGCGTCGGAGACGGGCCTTGTCGTTGCGCGACATCGCCCGCAGTGACGCGCCATCGATGAGTACCTCCCCGCTGGTCGGCTCCTCGAGGCTGCCAGCGATCGTGAGAAGCGTCGACTTCCCCGAACCGCTCGGTCCCATCACGGCCACGAGTTGGCCCGCTTCGACCGAAAGATCAATCTCGTCGAGAGCACGCACCACGGTCTGGCCGTCGCCGTAGGACTTCGAAATCTGGTGGAGTTCGAGCAGGCTCATCGGGGGCAGGCCATCCTTCGCCGCATCAGCGGCAACTCGATTAGTAGGAGACAAATAACCATACTGAGTATCCTACAGAGATGGACCACCTTGTCAAGGCTGAGCTATGACGGCAGAGGTGCTCCAGCGAGGCGAGCGATTACCGCCGTGGTCCGGACCGACTGCTCTCCTCGAGCAGAGCCTCCGGGCTCGGTGGCAGTACCGTCTGATCGACGACACGACCGTCACGGAGGAAGACGACACGGTCGGCCCAGGAGGCAAGCTGGGCGTCGTGGGTGACGACGACGGCGGCGACACCCTCCTTGCAGGCGTTGAGGATCATGCGCATCACAGCTTCGCCGTTTGTGGAGTCGAGCGCGCCCGACGGCTCGTCGGCGAGGAGGAGACGGCGCTCCCCCACGACGGCTCGGGCGATCGAGACACGCTGGCGCTCACCGCCGGACAGCTCGTCGGGGTAGTGCGTCGCCCGATCAGCGAGGCCCAACTCTTCGAGCGCAGCCATTCCGGCCGCGTGAGCCTTCTTCCCGGCCAGCCCGTCCAGCTCGAGGGGCAGGGCGACGTTTTCCACCGCAGTCAGACCAGCCAAGAGGTTGAACTCTTGGAAGACGTAGCCAATCGTGCGACGCCGAAGGCGCGCCTTGTCGTTGCGCGACATCGCCTCGAGCGACGAGCCGTCGATAACCACCTCGCCCCTGGTTGGCTCCTCGAGACTGCCGGCAATCGTGAGCAGGGTCGATTTGCCCGAGCCACTCGGACCCATGACCGCAACGAGCGTCCCGCACTCGACGGCAAGATCGACGTCTTGGATCGCATGCACCTCGGCCGCGCCCTCTCCGTAAGACTTGGAGACCTGTCGCAATTCGAGGAAGCTCACTGGCGGACGACCAGTCGCCGTGCCAGTCGTGGCCTCGTTGACGCTACCGACGGCTCGGAGGCAGCGCGCTTCAGGCGGCCATCCGCCGTGTCGAGCCATCGCACGACCGAGTCCAACCGGAAAAGTTCCGCGTCGACGGCGAGCGCGAAGGTGAGATCGAAGTCCTCCTCATCCTCCTTCAGACGCGTCCACTGCTGCATCAGCTCGACGAGATAGCGACGATGAACCTGGATGACGTCGTGGACCGAGACATCGGGTACGCGGAGCGCTGACAACACCTTGATCACGAGTTCATCGCGCGGCGGCGAGGTCATGTCCGGCGGAGTGTTCAGCCACGACGAGAGCTCCGTCGATCCGGCCTGGGTGATCTGAAAGCCCTTTTGCGGACCTTGGTTTTCGGATTCGTCCGATTCGACGAGTCCATCGCGTTCGAGGCGCTGGAGCGTCGTGTACACCTGTCCGATATTGAGCGGCCACACCTCACCCGTGCTCGACTCGAACTCCTTCTGGAGCTGGAGGCCGTACTTCGGGCCTTCGCTCAACAGGGCGAGGATTGCGTGGCGGACACTCATCGCGATACCGGATCATCGACCATACGCAGTATGGTACCAGATGGCGCCCGGGCATCATGGGCTCGTAAGCGCCCAAACCTCATCTGGTGGTCCAACCAGGGACGATGAGCAACGAGGCGGGTCGCGGACCCGTCCGGCCACCCGGGTCCGACAATGCGGTCGTACCGTTTAGTGGGAAACCTCTGGTCGGCGACCTAAAACTCCCGGTCAGCGGCTCAAACGAGTATCCGGCCCGGACAGGCCCGATGTAGGCGATAGCTAGGACCGAATCGGTGCAGGTGCCGATCAGCGAAGTGCTGTGGCTGGAGGATGAACGTGCCACCGGAGTAGGGGTGACGGTCTCCGAGCGACCGGACCGCCGTCAGGTTCGCCTTGAAGTTGAACTCCCCAACCCGGAACGAGTCGCGATTCAGGGTGGTCGTCGGTTCATGTCGGTGCCGGTAGCACGACCGGGCCTTCGCGTCGGTCACCCGATTCGCACGGTCACCCCGGGTCGCCCGGAACCCCAAATTCCCCCATCTCCACACGAATCCACACGCACCATGGGGACAGTTAGCCAGGCTTCCCGTGCCGAGCGATACCCTCAGGCATCATCCGCTATCCGAAATCGCCTGCGGCGGGATCCGAGCCGTCATCAGGTGCAGAGTGCAGGCGTTCCATTGCAGCAACATCGTTGGGAGTGGAGGGCCGGATGGAGGGCCACGCGGAACGTGTTCAGCAAGCAGAAAAACTGCTTTCTCTCGCCCTCGGCCAGAGAAACATGGAGTTTCCTCGATCGCCGCAGGCCCCCGAGGAAGTGCAGACTCAAGGAGTGTTCCCCCGGTGAGACCTGGTACACCTTGATCTGGTTGGGCGAGATGGCGCCGACCTTGGAGCCGTCGAGGAACACGCTGAGAACACCACCATCACCGATCGCCGGGCTCCGGCGCCGGCCCCGTCCGAGCCGGGATGCGGCCCGGACCATAACCAGGGTCGGAAACGCGGGCCAAATTCGATTCGGGGCTCGCCACAATTGGATGGTCGCTCCAACCCGGTCACCCATACCCGGCGAGGCGTCTCCGCCCCTGGTCGCGGCGACAACATCGGCTCTTTCACGATCGTGGTTCACAGTTCTGTCTTACATCGATCGGCGTAGGAAGAACAGGAACGAGCTGATGAAATTACGCCTCCGTCTACGCCAAGGCGCCGCTAGCCGTGCGGTCACGGATGAACCGAACTCTGCTCAGCTCAGCCAAACGATCTCTCAGTTCCTGTCGAGAACGCTTGGCTGATCCGCTCTCAGCTCCTGCTGGGCCTGCCGATCGCTCAAACCGAGCGTTGAGTCAGTAGGCGATGCAAAGGCTCCGCCGCGAGCGGCAGGATCGAGTCAAGCTCCGCTTGCATCTCCTGACGCTTATGCAGCAGGTTGGTCTTGGTGTCCAGCGCGGAGGCGTTTCGGATATCACCGTTGATTTCCACAATCGCGGCGCCGAGTTCTGCGGCTCGCACCTTCTCTTCCCGTGAGAGTCGGACATCTCCCATTGTCATTCTCCTTGGCAGGTATTCCTTGCTGCACCCGATTTGAGTGAAGACGACGCCGTTTCAAACACGAGCAACTCGCCAGAGCGAACGGCAGTACCAGCTCCCACGACGAGCGCACGGCACATACGGGAGGATCGGCACGAACCGGCGACGACTGAAGGTCCACTCGCTCGGTTTCGACCACTGACTGTGATGCAACAGATACTTCACAGCACTGAGATCGAAGGAATCAGCTCGACCAGGTGCTAAGTGATCGTTACGCAACATGGCCGACGCGGTAGACGAGTGTGGTGGACCGACTCATCCGACGCATCCGCTGAGGCGACGTCTGATCGGGTCCCTCCGGCGCCTTCAGCCACCTTCCCTGTGGAGGGTCATGTCCACCGATGCGAGGGCGGCCCCGCAGATGCCCGTGGAGCTGGGACTGGTGGAACAACGGTCGAAAGCGGTGAACGGAGTCCTCGACTGGTCGAAGCACAGATCGTCGAGATGCGCCGGACCCCATCCCCCTTGGGAACCGAGAACCATCCGCCCACCTGGCCCGACACGGCCTGACACCACTCCCGGGGCGGCTCTACTTGGAGTCACCGCGCCGGGATTCCGAATCGGAAGGGTCGGCGTTGCACGACCGCGGTCCTCGCTTGGACTAACCGGGTTGATCGCCGGCCAGGAGATAGCCCCCGCCCCCGACGCCGGCACAGATCGCAAAGAAATGGTCCTCCGTGCTTGAGCCACCCCGCGATCCTAAGAACCCGGCGTCGCCGAAGCTGAACACCCCGCCGTCGGCGGAGACCAACCAGTAGCCGTTGCCGTCGGCGGTGGAGGCCATGCCCACCACGGGGGCGTCGAGGGTCTTGCCCCCCATCGACCCGTGGAACCCGGCGTCGCCGAAGCTGAACACCCCGCCGTCGGCGGAGACCAACCAGTAGCCGTTGCCGTCGGCGGTGGAGGCCATGCCCACCACGGGGGCGTCGAGGGTCTTGCCCCCCATCGACCCGTGGAACCCGGCGTCGCCGAAGCTGAACACCCCGCCGTCGGCGGAGACCAACCAGTAGCCGTTGCCGTCGGCGGTGGAGGCCATGCCCACCACGGGGGCGTCGAGGGTCTTGCCCCCCATCGACCCGTGGAACCCGGCGTCGCCGAAGCTGAACACCCCGCCGTCGGCGGAGACCAACCAGTAGCCGTTGCCGTCGGCGGTGGAGGCCATGCCCACCACGGGGGCGTCGAGGGTCTTGCCCCCCATCGACCCGTGGAACCCGGCGTCGCCGAAGCTGAACACCCCGCCGTCGGCGGCAGTCATCCAGTATCCGTCGCTCAGACCGTCGAGGGCCGCTCCGACCAACGGTGTGTCGGAGGTGACCGACTGGCCCGGCGATGGCGCCCTTCCGAAGCTGAACGCCGAGCTCTCCTCGGGCTCCGTCATCCCATTGCACACCGAGACGAAGGTATAGCCCTCGTTCTCCAGATCGCCGATGATCTGCGGTAGGGCGTCCACGGTTTCATATCGGGGACCTCCACCATCGTGCATGTCGACCACCGCACCTGGAAACGCCGCCTCCACCACGCTGTCGACGATGGCCTGTGTGCCAGGAAGGCTCCAGTCCCTCGGGTCGATCGAATAGCTCATCGTGGACAGCCCACGTTGAGCGATCTGGTCGAGCACGGTGGTGTTCCAGGAATCGTATGGTGGCCGTACGCACGTCGGCGTCTGGCCCGTGAGCGAGCGGATCTCGTTCTGGGTCTGGTCGATCTCGTACGGGAACTCCGACTCGGGAATGGTGGTCAAATCGGGGTGTGTCCAGGTGTGGTCCTCGACCGGATAACCAGCGGCGGCAAGCATCTGCGTGTACTGAGGGTACTCGGCGATATTCTCGCCGATCTCGAAGAAAGTGGCCGGCACGTGGTAGCGCTCGAGGACCGATAGGACCTGCGGCGTATAAGGTCCCGGGCCGTCGTCGAAGGTGAGGGCGATGACCTTCTTTCCAGCGGTGACGGCGCCTCCCGGAGCTTGGTACGTGTAGAAAGCCGGTTGCGGGACCTGAGCCGATGCTACCGACGACGGCGCGCATGCCATCACGACCACACATGCGACCACGGTGCCAATCGTCGGGATGGTCCCGATCACGTCCGCCAGCCGCTTTGCCACGCTCGGATCGTATGGTCACCCGAGAAAGGTGTTGTAGGGCCAAAGGTCCTGAAGACGAAAGACCAGATGGAGCATCAATCTCTTTGCCGAGCGCCGGCAGCGAAGGTCCTTTGACCCTATCGTCGGGACACGAATCTTCGTAGCGTCATGATCTATGGATCGCGACCGGGAATCGATTGACGCTGATCTGGCGGCGCTCGAGGTTTCCATGCGACATCTCGAGGAGATCCACCACGGAGACATCGCCGCTGTTCATGCCGAGCACCGGGGCGACGCGGTCAACCTCATCCACTACCTCGCCCTCCGACACGGTGACGTCCGCTTGCTGCAGCGCAGACTGGGGGAGCGAGGTCTGTCATCGTTGGGGCGCTGCGAGCCGCATGTGCTCGCCACTGTCGAGAGCGTCCGGGCAGCACTCTTCGGTAAGCGCCCCGAATTCGATCCGGCCACGCTGAGTTTTGAGGAAGGACGCGAAGCCCTGGACCGCAACACCGACGCCCTCTTCGGTCCCCGCCCACCCGGACGGGTGCCACGAATCATGGTCACCCTTCCGAGCGAGGCGGCGGACGACTACCTGCTGGTGCGCTATTTGGTCATCTCAGGAATGGACGTCGCCCGTATCAACGGCGCCCATGACGGTCCTCATCAATGGGAGAGAATGGCACGCAACGTGCGCAAGGCCTCCATTGAGATCGGGCGT
Source organism: uncultured Acidimicrobiaceae bacterium (assembly GCA_963848355.1). GTDB lineage: Bacteria > Actinomycetota > Acidimicrobiia > Acidimicrobiales > UBA8190 > CAWKDG01. Next base: position 22,431 of record CAWKDG010000003.1, on the reverse strand, counting down.
CCCTGCAAAGTTTCGATGGATCTGCCAGGACCAAAACTACGGACAGGAGAGCTTGTCGAGGGACCGCAGGTCGTCAAGCTACGCCCGGAACGGGACCAGCGAGGTCTGCCGATCACTCCCGCTCTGGTCACCCTCGTTACCCGTTCGTCGCCTGAAGGCGGTGCCGGGTCGTTGCCCGTGGACGTTTCGTGGATCGAGCGCCGCCAGCCAGGGGATGTTGTCGACATGGTCGATACGCGAGGCTCGCGGCGCCAGCTGGGGGTCATCGAGGCGGTCCCGGGCAGGCTGGTCCTCGAGGTCTGGGACACCACGTACATCGAAACCGGGACGGTGCTCTGCTGCCACGACGAGTCGACCAGGGTAGGAACCTTGGCGCCTGTCCCTCAGTATCACGTGCTTTGCGTCGGAGACCCGCTGCTGTTGACCAACGACCTGGAGCCGGCCGTTCCCTGGCGTCACGGGCTGCCCGGGGAGGCTCGGATCGGTTGCACTCTCCCAGAGGCCTTCGAGACCGCCCAGGTCGGCCAGCGGGTCATCCTTGACGACGGCAGGATCACCGGGGTGATCGAAAGCGTCACGGTCGACGGGATCCGGGTCCGCATCCTCACGGCGTCGCCTCGCGGTTCGCGGCTCCGGGCCGAGAAGGGGATTAACCTGCCTGATACCGATCTCACCATCGATGTGGTGACGGATGCCGACCTTCCACTGCTCGAGGTCGCTGCCGCCTACGCCGACATGGTGGGGCTGTCGTTCCTGCGTCACGAAGGCGACGTCGACGTGGTGCACGACCATCTCGCAAAAGTCCATGCTGAGCACGTCGGGATCATCCTGAAGATCGAAACCACGACCGCCTTCGCCTCGCTTCCGGAGATTCTCCTTCACGCTATGCGCTCCCCCCTCGTCGGGGTCATGATCGCCAGGGGGGATCTTGCCGTCGAAGCAGGCTACGAACGTCTCGCCGAGGTCCAGGAGGAGATTCTCTGGTTGTGCGAGGCCGCCCATCTCCCGGTGATCTGGGCCACCGAAGTCCTCGACCAACTTGCCCGGACCGGCCAACCCTCACGGGCCGAGGTCACCGATGCGGCCATGGCGCAGCGAGCGGAGTGCGTCATGCTCAACAAAGGTCCCTATGTCAACGCCGCCATCGTCGGTCTCGATGACATCCTTCGCCGGATGTCGGGGCATCAACGAAAGAAGACGGCGTTGTTGCGCCCGCTGCACAGTTGGGGCGACGACTCGTGATCAAACCGTCTCGGGGACGCCAGGAAGTCTGCGCTCAACCCCCAGCGGTGGTGCGCACACAGGGCGCGCAGCTGTCGGCCGGGCACATCAAGCAACGCCGAGGACGAACCCTGTACTGAGCGATCGACCTCATTGCCATCGGATGGTGGGGTGTTCCACCAGGGCGCTCAGCACGCTCGTGACGAGAGCGGCCGGCTTCACCGAAGAGGGTGCCCGTGGTCCCGCCAGTTCAAGCTCGAGCGGGACAAGTGTCCACCGCTGGAGCTCAGCGAGCGAGCGCCCCCGCCTGGTCGCTTGAATCATGAGCTCCTGGCCCAGGAGGGAGACGGCCTGGAACCACACCGCGGTGGTCTCAGAGGCAGGAAGAGCTGGCTGCGGTCCACCGGATGCCAGCGCCGCAATCTCGTCGTCCGTGCCATGAGCCAAGAGGTTCAGCCAGGCCCACGCAGGGACTGGGCGATTGTGCTGATCAAAGTACTGCGCAGAATGCCCGGAGAGGAACGCCTCGCACTCGGCGACGAGGACGCGTTCCCAAGTCCGACTTCGAGTTGTCCACATCTTGAACCATCCTTGCTGGCCGTGTCCTCCACTCATATTGCGACTTGGAGGCGCCCGCGGGAAGGGTCGAACGTCCCTCAGGTGTCGCCACCGGCAACCGGGCCGAGCAGATCGCATCGGCTATCTGGGATCGTGCCGTCGAGCGATCGACTTGCGGTGTGATCGGTCGGACGACGAATTTCGTCACAGCGCCGGGTCGACCACGAGGCGTTCAGAGTATCGGGACTTTCGCCTCTAGCAGAACAGAGGCTTTCGGCCCATGATGAATATTGAAGGATCCGTGAGGATCCGGAAGGAGGCACTCATGCGATGTAGTCAGGGTGGCTCGACCTGAGAACGGATGACGGAGGATTGTACGGGAGAAATCCCGGTAGGCCCTCGTCAAAGGAAAGCGACTCGCAGTTTGAGCGTTGCAACGGCAAGGAGCAAGAAGGCTCCTAGAGGTGCCATTTCCTCAGAGTGTCCGTTCTCGGAGTACAAACGAAGCAAGGCGCCCGATCCCCGGAAGTCTGTGGGACGGGCGCTTTCGCGTCGCGCCCTCGGTCCGGGACGTCCTTTCGCTCCGAGGTCCTGCTCGCCACTATTGATCGAGGGGTGCGCCGCCGGCGCCCGTCGGCTTGGTCGGTTCAGCTGCACCGTCGTCGTCCGAGTAGTGGTACTTCCCGCCTCGTAGCCACGACATACCGGCGGCCACCAGGCAGGCGCCGATGGCGAAGTCGAACGCGGCGTGCAATCCATCGGCGAAAGGTCCTGAGATGAGGGAGGGGAAGAAGCTCCGCCCTGTCAGCAACGCCGCTTGCCCTTTAGGCAACTGAGCCAGTATCGAGGTTCCGAGCAGATGTTTGATGGGGTTATAGCCCAAGAAGGCACCGAAGAGGGTGGAGACCGGTGGCAGGTGGGCCGCTTTGGACGCCGCCGAAGACGGAACACCATGGGCAACGAGTCCATGAAAAAGTGTGGTTGGCAGTCTGGCCGAGAGACCCACGATCACAAGGGTGAAGAAGATCCCGACCGAGAGCACCTGAGCCGCATTCTGGAAAGTCGCGTTCATCCCCGAGCCCACGCCGCGGTGATGTTCGGGCAGGCTGTTCATCACCCCAGCGCGGTTAGGTGCGGCAAAGGCGCCCATGGCCAGGCCGTTCATGAGCAGGATAGGCCCGAACACCGCATAGGAGAAGTTGACCGGCAACAGCTCGAGGAGGAGGAAAGAGCCGGCTGCGACAATCATCCCCCCCGACGCGAACGGTCGGGAGCCGTAGCGGTCGGAAAGGAAGCCCGAGAGTGGCCCGGCTAGGAGGAATCCGGCGGTGAGCGGCAACATGTAGATGCCCGCCCATAGCGGCGTCCGGCTGAAGCTGTAGCCGTGCAGCGGCAGCCAGATGCCCTGGAGCCAGATGATCAACATGAACATGAGCCCGCCCCGCCCGATGCCGGCGAGCAAGGAGGAGAGGCATCCGGCAGTAAAGGCACGGATCCTGAACAGCGGTATGCGGAACATGGGATCGGCAACCCGGCGTTCGATGAGGGCGAAGACCGCCAACAGCGAGACTCCGACACCGAGGCAGCCGAGCACGAAGGGGCTCTTCCAGCCCATGGTGGAATGGCCGTAAGGCTGGATGCCGTAGGTGACGCCGACCAGGATCCCGACAAGGCCCAAGGCGAAGGCTAAGTTCCCCGGCCAATCGAGGCGCGCGTGGCCTTGAGGGGGAACCTCGCGGAGCTTCGTGTAGGCCCACACCGTGCCGAAGAGGCCGATCGGAACCGAGACCAAGAAGATCAGTCTCCACTGGATCGGGGCGAGCACCCCGCCGAGGACGAGTCCGATGAATGAGCCGCTGATGCCGGCCACCTGATTGATGCCGAGGGCCATGCCCCGTTCGTCCTCCGGAAAGGCATCGGTGATAATGGCGGCGGAGTTGGCGATGAGGAGCGCGGCCCCCACCCCCTGGAAGACCCGCATGATGACCAACCACAGCGCCGCCGCCGTGCCGCTCATCCATGTCACGGCCAGCACCAGGGAGAAGAACGTATATACGGCAAAGCCGAGGTTGTACATGCGAACCCGGCCGTACATGTCGCCGAGACGTCCCAGGCTCACTACGAGCACACTCGTGACGACCATGAAGCTCAGGATCATCCACAGCAGATAGAAGCTGTTGCCGGGAGCCAGCGGATTGAGTCGAATGCCCCGGAAGATGTCGGGCAGAGCGATCAGCATGATCGAAGTGTCGATCATGGCCATCAGCGAGCCGAGCGTGGTGTTGGACAGGACGACCCACTTGTAATGGTCGTCGCTGCCATCTCGGGCAGTGAGCCGGCTCTGTACCGTCACACCGTGCGTTTCCCTTGAAAGTAAACCGTTGCTCCTGTCGGCACCCCGCGGGCGAGAAACCTCGGTCACTTGGTTTCCACCATATCGGAGGCGACCTTCCCCGTCGAAAAGGGCAGCGAACTTGATCGCCGACCAGTGTGCCTAGGCCGGCTGCACCTCTAATCGTTCACGTGATCGACATCGACGGTCGGTAGGTCCTGCACCTCCTGCTTGGTGAGACTGAGCCGAATACCGTTGTCCACCCCGGTCACGGCGCTGATTGGAATTGCCACCTCCTTGCGGCCCCAAAGGTGTCCCTCTTGAAGCAGCACGTGAGTGACGTGGTGATCCTCCGGGGTGACGACCAATCCTTGGACTCGCCCTATGACTCCATCCGTGGCATGGACTTGTTCGCCGCGACGGACGGCGACCTCGCCCAGGGGGACCTTGGTAATGATGACGGGCTGCGGTATGTTTCCCATACCGAGACCCCCACCCCCGCCCAGGCCGTAGTAGGGCCACGTCAGTACCTGACCGGGGTTATAGCCCGGGTAGCCGCCGATCCCCGACAAGAACTGTGTCTCCTCGGCCCAATCGAGCTTCTTGAATTGCGCCAGAGTGCAACGGAGTCGGATCTCGTCCGTCGCGGTGTCGACCAGCGTCAGAGGGACGAGTCGACCGAGTGCTATGCGGTGCTTCGGTTCAACCACGAGGTGAGTCACTGTCCGAGTGATCGGATCAACGACGACACGAATTACATCGCCACAGACCCCGTCCTTGCATCTCGCCTGGGCCCCGATAGTGAAAGTTGTCGTCTCCGTCATGCCACCCTCTTCTCCACTTCTTGCACCCTACGGTGCCCACAACCTCAGCGCCAGTGCCCTCGCATCTCGGCGGTTGTCCCATGCGGGAAGCGCGACCCGTCGCCGATGCCCGTCATCGACGGCCGCAAAACGAAGGCCCTAGGGACCATCGGCCCTATGCACCGACAGACGAGCGGGTCACGATGCACCTGGCGCTTTGCGCGCCGCCGGCTGAGGCGGACAGGAGGGGCAACCATATGACCACGACGGACAGGGACATCGTCGACTCCACGCCGCCCATCGTCGTCGGGGTCGACGGCTCGCCGTCTTCGAAGGCGGCGCTCGCCTGGGCGGCGCGTCAGGCCGAACTCTCGCATGTCCCGCTTCTCGTCGTGAGCTCCTGGCGCTCCGGCACGAGCTACGGATGGCCATCAGCCGAGGCGATCATCGAGGATTGCCTCACGGAGGTCCTGGGACCCGACCCGGGCATCGACATCGGCACCTTGGTCTTGGAGGGTCATCCCGCCCCTGTGCTCACCGAACAGTCGAAGACCGCTTCGCTGATCGTCGTCGGCAGTCGAGGCCGCGGGGAATTTGCAGGAATGCTCCTCGGTTCGGTGAGCGAGTTCCTGTCCACCCACGCCCACTGCCCGGTGCTCATCGTGCGGGATCAAGGGACCTGAGTCTCCGTTCCGATCGGCGGCAAGCGGCCTTCGCCCTGCTCCAGCACACCTCGACCAACTCAGCGGTCGAAGGGATCGGCGACGTCATTGCTCGCCGCCACGAGCCGCTATCGGATCGTTTGGAAGCTGTTACCGGCGCGGGACTCGCATCGGCGTCCTCCATGTCCACGTGGGCGGCCAGAGGATCGAGGTTGTCCTGGGTGCGTCGCGCCGCCTGACCTGTCCCCCGGCGGTATGGCGGCTCACACGCTTGTAGCCGTCGTTCGTCAGGAGGACGGCCACCGCCCGTGCGAAGGGCCGAAGGTCACATCTCGGACGGTCCCCACATCCGGAGAACCTTCGTGCCGTCCCCGCCGCAGCGGCACCTGTCGGGATGAGGCGCAGCGGAGGCCCCCTTCACGATGCGACGATGTCGGGCGTGTCTGCCCGTCGGGTGGTCCCCGCCATCGTCTTCGCTTCGGCGCTGTGTGCGTGGTGCGGTTGGGCGAGTGGTTTCCACCACTCCTCGACTCCCGCACTGGCCACGTGGTCCGCCTCGCTTGTCGGCGTGGTTGTTATCGACGTCATGCTGTGGCGGGGCCGGCGCGGTGGCCGCCCCGGCTTGCATCTGACACCGGACCGCACGAGCTGGCCACGGCCGGGCCAGGAGGGCGGCGGCCGAGCGATCGTCGGCCTGTTGCCGTGGCTGGCCCTTACCCTCGTGGTACTGGTCTGGGAGCTGCTCGGCATCGACACTGGTCCGCACCAGCCGCACCTGACGGTCAGCGCGCTGGCACAGGCGTTCCGACCTTTCAATGCTGCCCTGCTGCTCGGATGGATCCTGGTCGGGCTGGGCTACGGTGCAGCGCGAGCGAGGGCGCCTGTCGGGTGGACCTCAGGCAAGACCGCTCATGGCGCATCGCCGGGAGCATTGTCCGGTGCCGCGGTGGTTGGCGGGCACCGGGCGACCGTCTTGGCGCTGCTGCTCCCGCCGAGTCGGGCCGTGGGCGTGGCCTTCTGGGTCGGCCTGATGGTCGCCTGCGTACTTGTGGAGGTCGCCGCCCGGCGGTCCCGGGGTCGTCTGGCCGACGCCGAGGAGTTCGTCCGGCTGATCTCGGGGCCACCGGTGGCCAACGCCCTTCTGGTGGTGGCGTGGACCTACGCCGGGTGGCACCTCTTCGCCCACTGACTCGTGGGACTTGTTGTGTCCCTTCCGTGTCGGCGGCGGGACATCCAGCCTCGTTCCCGAGCAGTGGTTATTCCAGTTCAGGCTCTCCCGACAAGGCCAAGACGGCGTCCCGGGCCCGATCGCGCAGCTCCAGGGTGGCCGACCACCCCGGGCCCGACGGCGGGATCGGGGCACCGATGGCGACCTGGACTCCCCCCCGTCGCGGGAAGCGCCCGCCCGGGCGGACGACGTCACGACTGCCGCGGATGCCCACGGGCACGACGGGGGCACCGCTGTCGCTCGACGCGGCAAAGGCGCCCAAACGGAACGACCGCAACCCGGCTGCCCGATCGAGCGACCCCTCGGGGAAGAAGCCGACGCTGCGCCCCGCCTTCAGAGCGTCGGAGATCCGGGCGGCGTCGCGGCGTCGTTGCTGCGGATTGTCCTGGTCGACGAACTCGCAGCCCAGTCGCCGAAGGAACGGGCCCGCTAAGTGTTGAGTGGCCAGCTCGCCACCGGCCACGAGAACGACGGGTGTGGGCAGACACAGCACGAGGACCAGGCTGTCGATGAAGCTGGCGTGGTTGGCCACCACCACGAACGGACCCGATTCGGGCACGGCGCCTGTGACCGTCAGCGGGATTCCGCACAGGCGACACATGACCCGTCCCGCGGCCCGGAGTACGACCCAACGCAGGCTCAGCGTGGGCATGACGGCGACGAGAAGCCACACGGGCACGCCCACCAGGATCGTGATGGCCCAGGTGTAAGCGGCGTAGAGAATGCCGACCGTGGCCTGGGCCCCTCGGCGGGTCTGGGGGGCGGCACTGCGCAAAGCGAAGCGGGCGATCTGCCACCGGGCCGGGCTCGCCCGCTGCCCGATGTTCCCTGACTCGTAGAGCTGCCGACACCCAGCGCGCCGTATTTTGCCACTCGAGGTCTTGAGGACGGTTCCCGGCGGGGCCAGTACGACATCGTCGGGAGGCGTCCCCAGGAGATCGACGGTCAAGCCCGTGATCCGACGGCGCAGTTCGGTCAAGGCGTCGGCGTCGTCAAGCCGGGTCTCGGCCAGCACCACGAGGCGTTCGGTGGCGAGGGCGGCATCGGTGGAGGCGAAGACCGCCACGCAACCCTTGCGCACTCCCGGCACGTCACCTAGGGCGATCTCGAGCTCCTCGGGGTGCAGATTCCGGCCGGCCCGGATGATGATGTCCTTGGACCGGCCCGTCAAGTAGAGATCACCGCCTGCCATGTAGCCGAGATCGCCGGTGACGACCCAGCCCGCCCGGCGGAGCGACCGCGTCTCCTCCTCGTTTCGAAAGTAGCCCGGCGTGGCCGAAGGACCGGTGAACTCGACGTGCCCCTCGTGGCGCTCGGCCAGTTCCTTGCCCGTTGCGTCGATCACCCGAACCTTGTAGCCGGGAAGGGGACGTCCGCAGGAAACGAAGCGCAACGAAGTGACGTCGTCCGAGGTGGTGGGTTCGGCCCGACCCCATCGGATCAGGACCTGGCGGTCGACGGCGTCGACTATCGGCCCCCGGCCGAGCGGCGGGAAGGTCAGACCGACGGCCGCCTCGGCCAGCCCGTAGACGGGGGCCATGACTTCAGGCCGAAAGCCGCAAGGGCCGAAGCGTTCGGTGAACCGCCGGATCGTCTCGGGACTAACCGGCTCGGCACCGTTGAGCGCCATCCGCCAGGAGGACAGGTCGAGGGTGGACAATTCCTCGTCAGAGACGTGGCGCAAACACAGCTCGTAGCCGAAGTTGGGCGACGGGCTCAGCGTGCCCCTGTAGGCGCTCACGGCCTGGAGCCATCGAACGGGACGAGAGAGGAACGCCGTCGGGGGCATCACCACCAGCTCGAACCCGAAGTAGAGGCTGGCCAACCACGAGCCGATCAACCCCATGTCGTGGTAGAGCGGCAACCAGCTCACCACCACATCGGCCGGAGTGGCCGCCATGGCTTCGCCCATGGCCCGGATGTTGGCCAGCACGTGCCGGTGGGCCAGGACTACCCCTTTGGGGCTGCCGGTGCTGCCGGAGGTGTACTGGATGAGTGCGGTGTCGTCGGTCCGGACGGCAGGACGAGGGGGCGGGGACGCGATCGCTCTGCGTAAGTCGTCTACCGAGAGCACGGCGCGCAACGACGGGACCTGCTGACGCACCAACCGAGCGACGAAACGAGCTTCGGGGACCGTCACCAGCATGGTGACCGCGCCGTTGTCGAGGATGTGCACCTGGCGACGGAGGTGGTCCTCGAGCCCTGCCCGGCGGGCCGGCGGGTAGATCGGGACCGGGATCCCGCCCGCCATCAGGACTCCCAGGAAGGAGACGAAGTAGTCGGCGGCGGTCGGGAGCATGAGCGCCACCGTTTCGCCGGGTCGCAGCCCGCGTTCCTGAAGCCCGCCGGCCAGGTTCATCGCCTCGGTGGACAACGAGCCGTAGGTGAGCGTCTCGGTAGCCGACTCGTCCTCGGAGGAGTACAGCAGACGGAGGTGGATGCGCTCGGGGTGACGGTCCGCGTGCCACGCCAGGACGTCGAGGAGGGTGTCCTCATCCGCCGGCCAGGCGGCGGCGCCGGCCTCGGTCGCCGCCGCCGTCGGGCGCACCGGCGGCGTGGGTGGCGTCGTTGGACGGTGGCCAGGAGCGGCGCGCACCGCCTGCAGCCATCCCCTGGGGGTGGGGGTATCGAGCACCTGATCTGCGAGGGTGACGCCGAAGTCCTCCTCCAGTCGAGAACGGAGTTCCACCACGGCCAGGCTGTCCAGGCCCAGGTCGGCGTCCAGCCGGCTTTCGGGGTCGACGCGAACGGTCGGCGCCGTGGGATGCAACTCCCTTACGAGGTCGCCTATTTCGGCCAGGAGGCGAGCCTCGTCCGGGCTCGATCCGAACTGGGCGGTCCCGGTCACCCGTCCAGTGTGGTCTGGGAATGAAGGATTTCGGAAGGGTCGAATGGCCCTGGTTCGGCGGCACGGTCCGCCTCATCCCGGGTCATAGAGGGCTGGAGTCCCGACCGTCCTCGCGCCTGACCGAGGCCCTCTGTGCGCCGGTGGAAGAGGTCGCCCGGCTGCCGACTTTCGTCTCCTGCCGTTTGCCAAAGCGGTCCTACCACGAGCTCTCAATGCTCCAGTACGAATCAGGTTGACGATGCCGAGTGCCGGCCGGCATCACCGGCGTCGACTGGTCGGGTGTTCAGCAAGGGCCCTCAGCACGCTTGCCACGAGCTCGCCAGGTTTCGTCGACGTCGGCACGCTTCGCCGGGCCAGCTCGAGCTCGAGGGGAACCAGGGTCGAGCGCTGGAGTTCCGCTAGCGGGCGGCCTTGCCGGGCCACCTGGTACATGAGCTCATGAGCGAGGAAGGCCAGGGCCTGATGCCACAGCGGCGCGGCCCAGGAGTTCGCACCTGGTGGCTCAGGTCTGGCCGCGGCCAGGGCGGCGATGTCGTCCTCGCTGCCGTGGGCGAGGGCGTTCAGCCAGGCCCATGCCGGGACCAGGCGTTTCTGTTGGCCCAGGCACAACGCAAGGTGACCGGAGAGAAAGGCCTCGCACTCGGCGACGAGAGCATGCTCCCAGGTCCGGTTTTGAGTCGTCGACATTTCATCGATCCCTGTTCGAGTCGTTTCGTTCATGATGTGGTTCCCGGCCGTCCCGCCGGAAGGGCCGAAAGTCACAAATGAGGCGGTTGGAGGCGATGCCGTCGTCGCCGAGTCAGAGCCGGAATGAAGAGCCATCACCCGGGAGGCTTGCCCCGACCACGACGGCTAGCGAGGGACGGGACACTCCTCACGGTGGTGTTGTCCGGTTCGGTTGCTATCGCATCTTCTCAGGCGAAGGTACCGTAAGTGCAATGGAGGGACTCATCGACTGCACCGACGAGTGCTGCTCGGATCGTCCCTCGCTCGTGTGGCGTCCGCAAAAGCATGGTGGTCAACGCCCTCGGCGCGTTGGCATCCGGATCGGTACTACTCACCGCCGGTGACAGAATTTGTCCAGGGGGCATGGGTCGTGGTGGTCGCCGTACCTTTGTTGGCTCTGCTTCTGTTGTGGATAGAGGCGCACTACACGGCCGTCGAGCGCCAAACCAGTGTGTCCAACACTCACTCGGCTGTGCATATCGTTCCATCGCCCGACGCCGTTGACGACAACGGCATGCCGCCCGGGCCAGATTTGGGAGCAGAGGAAGTCCCTCGACTCGCGTCGTCGATCAGGCTTGGCTCACCACGGCTGGGCCTGGTTGGGCTTGGGAGTTGACGGCGACGAGGTTCCGCATCGTGCAATATCGAAGCCAACCGAATGCCAACGGGGAAAGCCGGTCGCAGAGCCAGTCCCAGTGCAGAGAGACCATGTCGCCGGGTTTCAGAGCGACGGTGAAGGACGTTCCGTCGATGCCACGTCGGACCTGCTCCACCTGCTCATCCCCGAGGACCAGGAGCGAACCGTCGAAGCCCAGCCGCCGGCTGCGGACGGTGAGTAGGTCGTCGCTTACGGTCTCGACGCGTCCCCAACGGATTCGGCAACGGTCAAGGATCTCGAGTGGCGGTCCCTCCCGGCCTGCCCGTAGGAGTCCGAGCCACGGATAGACGGCGAAGACGTGAAAGCTGTGCTGCACGAGACCTCCGGGTACGGCGGAGACGAGGGAGCCGAAGCGCCGCCCGGCCCGGCGTTCGAAGCGGTAACCAAGTGACACTGCCAGGGCAGCCGGGGGAACCCGTGTGACCAATGCGTTGCCAGTCCAGTAGGCCTCGACGACACGGGAGTCGAGGGGATCGGCGATGCCGTTGCACGCCGCGATGAGTTGCAGGTAAGGCCACGCCCCCTCGAACCTGGTCGCGGCCTGACTCAGGCCGGCGAGGTCGGTGCCCTCCGACGTCATCCCGAGAAGGGCGGCGGGGTCATCGGGACCGCAGTAGCCGAGAGCGTTGGGCGGATACGCGTAGCGGGCGAAGAGAACCGGTCCGGGGAGGAAGCGTCCGGATGATGCCGACTGCGGTGGCGCTGTTCGTGATTCGTGGGAGCCGTTCAGGGGTAGGGGCTGTCTCATCCGGCGGCTGCTCCGCCCCGGGGGGCGACCGGTCGGCGGCTTGCCCAAAGCACCGTCCCTGCCCCCCCGAACACGAGAAGGATGCCCAGTGCCTGGGGGGCCAGTGAGGCCGTACCCGCCACGGCCTGGAGCAGGGCTGTGACCAAGGCACTGCCCACGAGCACCGACGTGACGTCGATGGCCCGTGCCCGTCCCAACGCCGTCATCCAGGTGCCGACGTAGGCCGCCAGGAGGAACCCGGTAAGCAGGGCCCAGCCGACCTGATCGGCGCCCAGGGACACAAGGACATGCAGCGTGCCGGTGGCGGCCAGATAGACGAGGAGGGTGAGTGCCCCGACTCCCATCCGTACCAGGGCCATGGCACCGGCGGCGACGTCCCGCAACAAGGCTTTCGCCACGATCACCTCGACCGCCCACATCACGGTGGCCACCACGACGAGCAGTTCCCCCCGGTCGGCCGCCAGATGGCCGACCCCGCCTGCCATGGAGACCTCCCCGGTGATGAGCACAGCGATGGCGGCTCCGTTCCACCAGGTCAGACGTTCGCGCAGCAGGGGAATGGCCAGGACGGCGACCCAGAGGACCAATGTGTCGCGCCAGAAGGCCGCCGGCGTGGCTGTGGTGTCGGCCAGGCCGTCGAAGAACAGGACGAAGGCGATTCCTCCGCCCACGACCCCCACATAGGTGAGCCCCAACCAGCGGGCCGGCCCCCAGGTACGCCAGTTCCGAGGGGTCGCTGGGGGAGTTCCAGGGGCTGACGTCACCGTGACGAACCGGCTGGCGGCTGAGCCACCACCCCGACGACTCGTTCTCCAGGCCACCAGTGCCCCGATGGCGAGGACCAACGTAGCGACCAGGTTCTTGGCCGTCGTGTAGACCGACGGTGTGGCAATGGAGTGCACACCGTAGCTATTGACGAAGACGGACAGCCCGCTGATGAGGGCCGTAAGGCCGGCCACGGCCACACCTGGGAGGCCGTTCGACGATCGGCCTCGGTTGTCCATGCGGTAGCCGTGGACTCGTCCTCGGCCAGAAGCGGTGCCCGCGGTCACGGCCGGGCTCCGTGGTCGACTGTTGCCGCGTCGATTCCCCTCGCCGCCCGCAGTTCTGCTGCGACGGCTTCTGCCTCGGTCGCGTCGACTCGGTCGAAGGCATAGCCGCTGTGGACGACGAGCCACTCGCCGGGCGCTGGATCGGGGCCGTCGAGGGCGAGGAGCGAAACACGGTGGACTTGTCCGTCGACGTCCTCGACGTCCACGGCCTCACCTCCGGTCGTCCGCAGGACCCGGTGCAGGCGACTCATGCACATACGTCAACCTCCTTGATCAGATCGACGATGATTCCGACGGCCTCGGGGATGGCGGCGTCGACCGCAGGGCTGAGGCCCTTCCCGTTGCCGAAATCGACCCCCTCCACACCGACGACGACCACGCGGGTGGGCGCTTGATCGATGGCGCGGGCCAGACGGAGAACCCCGAACAGACCTATCCCGTGGGTGCTCGTCGAACAGGTCCTGGCGCTGTCTTCGGTCAGCTCGACGACCCGGACAGCGCCGGGGTCGGATCCGGAGCGCAGGGCGTCGACCACGATGGCCAGGTCCGCTCCGTCCCACCGTCCCAGCAGATCGAGCGGTTCGGCGATGGGACCGATATCACGGGTCATCGGAGCGTGAACAACCGTTCGCGCCGCTACTACGGGCCCTGCCCCGTCGTCACGTCGGTACTCGTTTCCCAGACCGGCCACAACGACGCGTAGTCGGGGCCGGTCCCCAGGCCCCTCGTCGACTGGCCGGTTCCCGCCGTCGCTCATGAGGACACCACAGTGATGTCCAGGAAGTGGGCGGCGCAGGAGATACACGGGTCGTGATTTCTCACCGACTGTTCGCAACGCCACTGGAGCTCGTCGTCACTCAACGCCAGCCCGCCCTGGACCACCCGACGGAGATCCGCCTCGATGGTGAGCTGATTTTGCGACGTCGGCGGCACGATGCGGGCCCTTTGGATCGTCCCTGTCGCATCGATGTCGTACTGATGCAAGAGCAGACCCCGAGGTGCCTCGGTGGCACCGGTGCCGGTTCCCCCCTTGGGAATCACGACCGCGGCGGGAGGATCAGGTGGCGCATAGGACTCGACCAGTCTGAGGGCCTCCTCACAGGCGAACACCAGCTCGACGGCCCGCACCACGATGCTGCGGAACGGGTTGGTGCAGGCCGGGCCCAACCCGGCCCGCGCCGCCGCCTCGGCGGCGAGAGGAGTCAGGCTGGCGGAGTTGAGGGCGTAGCGAGCCAGGGGACCGGTGAGGTACGGATCGCGGCCCCCGAGACGGGCGTGCAGGGCAGTGGAGCGGGCCACGTGTTCCTCGACGACGAGGTCGGCCAGTTCGGCCGGGCTCACGTCCAGCCCTTCCGACGACGCTGGCCGGCCGCGTTCCACGGCGTAGCCTCCCGTGTCGCGCAGCGCCACGAAGCGGTAGTCGCCTGCGACGTCGGGAAAGTCGAAGCCCGCCACCCATTCCACCGTGGCCAGCGCCGCGTCACGTGCCTGACGAAGCGGTGTGGTCAGGGCCGCGATCGCTTCGGGGTCGGGGGCCCGGTAGAAGCCACCGACGCGGACGTTGACCGGGTGCACCGCTCGTCCACCTACTGTCTCCATGACGAGGTTGCCCGTCCGCTTGATCTGGAGGCCCCTCTCGACGGCCGGACGGTCATGCTCAGCGAGCTCCACGGCGTCGGAGCATCCGAGGAAGTCGGGCGCGTGGAGCAGGTAGATGTGAAGGGCATGGCTCTGGATCCACTCCCCGCAGTAGAGGAGCCGTCGCAGGTGGCCGATTCGCTGGTCGACGGTTGTGCCGCAGGCGTCCTCCATCGCTGCACAGGCGCTCAGCTGGTAGGCGACGGGGCAGATCCCGCAGATGCGGGCCGTGATATCGGGAGCCTCGGAGAGGTGTCGGCCGACCAGGAGGGCCTCGAAGTACCGGGGCGGCTCGAAGATCTCGAGGGCGACGTCGGTAACGAGGCCGTCATGTACGGCCACCCGTAGGGAACCCTCCCCCTCGACCCGCGCCAGGCCTTCGACACTGATCGAGCGGGTCGAGCCCGTCCCGTGGCTCACCGCCGTTCCTCGCCTTTCGTTCCGCTGCCCGTGTCCCCGAGGGCGACCGGAACGCGACCCCCCTGTGCCACCGACTCGTCGAGGAATGGCGGGGCACCGGCGTTGAAGGTGCGGAACAGGCGAGCCAGGGCGATCGCTGGCGTGCCCCGACTGCGCAATGTTGCCGCCAGGGATGCCGTGTTCGCCGTATCGCTGGGGCCGAAGCAGCCGAAGCATCCCCGGCCGACGGCGGGACACAGGGCGCCGCAGCCGGTCCTGGTCACGGGACCCAGGCAGGGCGTGCTCCCGCTGACGAGCAGGCAGACGGTGCGGCGGGCCTTGCATTCCTGGCACACCGAATGGCCGGGAATGACCGGCCGACGGCCGACCAGCGAGGCCATGATCACCTCGAGAAGCTGGTGTCGATCGATCGGGCAGCCGTGGAGCTCGAAGTCGACGTCGACGTGGGCCGAGATCGGAGTCGAGGTGTCGAGCGAATCGATGTAGTCGGGGTGGGCATAGACCGTTCGCGCGTATTCACCCGAAGCGGCGAAATTCCGCAAGCCCTGGATCCCGCCGGCGGTGGCGCAGGCTCCGATCGTGATCAGCCGGCGTGAGCTGTCTCTGACCTCCCTGATGCGGCGGACGTCAGCCCGTGTCGTGATCGATCCCTCCACGAGTGACAGGTCGTACGGTCCGGAGACGGTTGCCCGTGACATCTCGGTGAAATGGGCGACGCGGACGGCGCCGGCCAGGGTCAGCAGCTCCTCCTCGCAGTCGAGCAGGCTCAGCTGGCAGCCGTCACAAGATGCGAATTTCCACACGGCCAGGGTGGGTCGGTCGTCGTGCTTCATCGTCGCATTCATCGTTCGCGCTCTGTGAACAGATGGGACACGATTCCGGCATAGGGAAGGACTGGGCCGTCGCGACACAACAGGAAGGGGCCGAGTTGGCAGTGTCCGCACCAGGCCACGCCACACTGCATGTTTCGTTCCATCGAGACCCGGATGCGCGCCGGGACGACGCCCCGGTCGATCAAGGCTCGAGCCGTGAAACGCATCATGATTTCGGGTCCGCAGACGAGGGCGGTCGCCGCCACCGGGTCGAATCCGGTGTCGTCCAAGAGGGATGTCACCAGACCGACGTGGCCCGTCCACCCCTGGGTCGGGACGTCGACCGTGACGGCCACCTCCGCACCGGCCCGGGCCCACATGTCGAGATCGTCGCCGAAGACGATCTGGGAGGGCTCTCGGGCCCCGACGATCACGAACACCCGTCCACCTCCCTCACGGCCAAGGGCCACCAGCTCGTGGACCGCGCCGCGTAGCGGGGCGAGGCCTATTCCCCCGGCAACCACGACGACGTCACCCGGTAGGGCACTGCTGGCGGCGCTGGCTCCCCGAGGGAGGGCATCGATGGAGTCGACGGACGGGTCCGCTCTCCCGATTCCCCAGTCGGTACCGAACGGACCCCGCACTCCGACCAGGTCGCCGATGCGGGACGCACACAAGGAGTGGGTCACGGGCCCGACGTCGCGCACGGTGTGCTCGAGAGGACCGGACGAGCGCGGAGCACTACTCACGGAGATGGCGGCTTCGCCGACTCCGAATGCTGTCAGCATGTTGAACTGACCGGGCCGGAAGGCCATTGGGGCGTTGCCCAGCGGGTCCAGGCAGAGCGTGGTCACGTCGTCCGTCTCCTGTCGGCGGTCGACGACTCGGTAGGGGACAGGCGTCATCACCCTCGGCCCGTTGTCACCCCCGGTCACGAGGCCGGACGACATCGTCAGATGCGGGTCAGCGAGCACCGTCGGCTCCGTACAGGTCGAGCAGGCGCAGGCGGGTCATCTGCAGGCGGTCGAGGAGCACGCTGGCCACCCGCTTCATGAGGGCGTATCCCAGGGCGGGGTCGGCCTCGCCCTTTTGACGGAGGCACGCTCCGTCGACGGCGATCACCCCTACTGCGTCGGCGGCACGGGCGTCGAAATGCCACCGGTAGGGGGGAACGAGCCAGCTCCACCCGACGGCGGCACCGGGTCCCACCGTCTCGATCACGATCGGGCCCCGCCCCGGCGCGTGCACCTCGATGGCGACATGACCACGGCGTACCAGGTACAGGGTGTCAGCCGAGTCACCCTCCGCCAGGATCAAAGCACCCGGATCGAAGGCAATGTTCTGGGCGCAGGCGGCCACGCTGGCCACGGCGTCCCCGGGCAACCCGGCCAGGAGGGGGTGGGCGGCCACCAGTTCGGCCAGCGCCTTCGTCATGGGACTCGCCCCCCGGGTGAAGTGCCGGTGCGAACGGCCCCGTCATTGCTTCTGATGGCGGCCGCCTCCTCGGTGAGATCGATGCCCACCGGGCACCAGGCGATGCACCGTCCGCACCCGACGCAACCCGAGGTGCCGAACTGGTCCCACCAGGTCGAGAGCTTGTGGGTGAGCCATTGGCGGTAGCGCGAGGATGTCGAGGCCCTTACCGGCCCGCCGTGAAGGTAAGAGTGGTCGAGATCGAAGCACGAAGCCCATGAGCGCTGGCGGTGAACCTCACCGCTAAGGGTCGTCGTGTCACGCACGTCACTACAGAAACAGGTCGGACACACGAGGGTGCAGTTACCGCAGGAGAGGCACCGGTCCGCCACCTCGTCCCATCGGGGGTGGTCGAGGTTGCGGGCCAAAAGGGCCGCCAGACCTTCGACCTGGAGCGTCCGCGTCATGGTGTCGGCCGCCGCCGAGAGCGTCTGGCGGCGAGCCTCGAGGTCCAGCGCTGTGGCCGGTGCGGTGGACAGCTGTGAGAGCACCTCGGCGCCGCGGTCCGTACCGACACGGACCACGAATCGATGTCCGTCACCGTCATCGAGCTCGGTCAAGGCCAGGTCGAACCCGGACTCCGCTCCGGGCCCCGTCTCCATCGAAGTGCAGAAGCAAGTGGCGGCCGGTGTGCCACACTCGGCGACGACGACGAAGGCCCCGTCTCGACGTGCCGCGTAGCGCCGGTCGGGTGCGCCGCCGTCCTTCAGTACCCGATCGAGAACGTCGAGCGCGGCCAGTTCACAGGGTCGGGCGCCGATGATGGCCATGGGCGCTGATCGAAGATCGGGTTCCGTAAACGTCACATCGTCAGCGTCCACCGTGGCCCGCCACAACTCCTGCGTAGGAGGGAAGAGTTCGGCTTTCCACGAGCCCGGGCCGACGGCCCATGCGAACACAGTGTCGTCGCCGGACTGTTCAAGGCGGTAACGACCCGGAGCCTGCTCGTCGCGTTGGCCGACCGGCAGGTCGGCGACGCCGGCCACCGATCCGGGCATGATCGCGCCGTCCCGGACAACCGGGCCTTTCGTGTCGAAGCCCCGCTCACCCAGGATGGCGATCAAGGTGTCCAACCCTCGAACATCGATCACGGTGGCGTCGCCCATCTCCATGACCGCAGGCTAGAACGGTCTGAGGTCCGGGTAGTAGGGCCAGAAGTCACGGCCGCCCGGAGGTCCTGGAGTCCAGCACTCAGCCGCCTCGGTCACCGCATTCAGCGGAGCTGGCACCAGGGCGCAGCCCGGCGACTCTCTTCGCCGGACCGATTTCAGACCAGCGCCGTCATGACCCGGACACCCCTGCTCTCGGCCCCAGCTGGTGAGTTGCGCCAGGGCCCGCGGTATCGGATGTGCTGTTTCGCCTGCCGACGAGTCAGATGGGACTCTCGTCGAGCATGGCGTCCGCAACCTTGACGAAGCCGGCGATGTTGGCGCCCACCGAATAGTTCCCCGGCTGCCCGTATTCTTCGGCCGTCTCTCGGACAGTGTCATGGATGCGTTTCATGATCGACCGGAGTCGCCCATCGACCTCCGCTCGTGTCCACTGGGAGAGTTGCATGTCCTGTGCCATCTCCAGGCCCGACACCGCCACTCCCCCGGCATTTGCCGCCTTGCCGGGCGCGTAGAGCACGCCGGCAGCGATGAAGCTATCGATACCCTCGGGCACGGTCGGCATGTTCGCCCCCTCGACCACGAGGGTGATCCCGTTCCTAATGAGGTTGTTCGCGTCCTTGGCGCTGATCTCGTTCTGGGTGGCGCTGGGGAAGGCGCAATCGGCGGGGACGTCCCACAGGGGGTTCTCCCCATTGCCCTTGGCGGCGTAATAGGTCGCACCCGGGAACTTCTCCTCGTACTCGCGAATCCGTCCCCTGCGCTCGTTCTTCAGCTGCTTGACCCAATCGAGCTTTCCGTCGTCGATGCCGTCAGGATCGTGGATGAAGCCGTCGGAGTCCGAGAGGGTCACGACGTGCCCGCCGAGTTGGATGAGCTTTTCGACGGTGAACTGGGCGACGTTTCCACTGCCAGAAACAAGACAGGTCTTGCCCTCGAGGTCCTCACCGCGTGTGGTCAGCATTTCCTGCGCGAAGTATACGGCCCCGTATCCGGTGGCCTCCTGGCGGATCTGGGACCCACCCCAGTTGATTCCTTTACCCGTTATCGCCCCCACGAAACGCTTGGCGATCCGTTTGTACTGGCCGAACAGATAACCGATCTCACGGGAACCCACGCCGATGTCGCCTGCGGGAATATCGGTGAACTCCCCGATGTAGGGGTAGAGCTCCGTCATGAAGGATTGGCAGAATCGCCGGATCTCCGACTCACTGCGTCCTTTGGGGTCGAAGTCCGAACCTCCTTTGGCCCCTCCCATCGGGAGAGTCGTCAACGAGTTCTTGAACGTCTGCTCGAAGCCGAGAAATTTCAAGAGACCGGGGTAGACCGAAGGGTGGAAGCGAAGACCGCCCTTGTAGGGACCGATGGAGCTGCTCATTTGGACGCGAAAGCCCCTGTTCACCTGTACCTCTCCGTTGTCGTCCACCCAGTTGACGCCGAAACTGATGACTCGATCGGGTTCGACCAACCGCTCGAGGATCTTCTCCTCGATGTACCGGGGGTACCGGGCGAGCACGGGCCGTAACGAGATGGCGACCTCTTTGACGGCCTGATGGAACTCTGGCTCCCCAGGGTTCTTGACCTCAACCTTCGCGAGGAGGGCATCGAGGTGCTCCTCGACCTTCGCGGTGGTGACTTCCGACGTGGTTCGCGAAACCATGCACCCATCCTTTCGTGCCGGTGCGTGGCGCCAATAGGGCCAAAGGTCCCGATCAACGCTCCGCCCTCTTTCCGAACTGGCGCACACACCGTCACCCGGGTGGCCTCGGAGGGGACTTATGGCACTAGTCATCGTTTCTGGGTTCCCCGAAGCTGAAGATGGTCAGTGGTGGAGGTCACGTTGGCAGTTGGAATGACCCTGTCGGAATGATCCAGTCGGAGGAACGACTATGCCGAACCATCTCACTTCGCTGCCTCTGGGTCGCCGGCTTGCCACCAAGATCCCTGGTCCCGCCTCCCAGGCCCTTCTGGCCCGTAGAGAGGCGGCGGTGCCACGCGGCGTAGGAGTCACGCTGCCGGTCTTCGTGGCGCGCGCTGGACCTGGCTTCATCGAGGATGTCGACGGTAACCGTCTGATCGACTTCGGATCGGGGATCTCCGTGACGAACGTAGGCAACTGCGCTCCGGCCGTCGTAGCCGCGATCGAACGACAAGCGGAGCTGTTCACGCATACCTGCTTTCAGGTGACTCCCTACGAGAGTTACGTCGAGGTCTGCGAACGGTTGAACGCACTCACCCCCGGGGACCACGAGAAGCGCTCGTTTCTCGTCAACTCCGGGGCGGAGGCGGTGGAGAATGCCGTGAAAGTGGCTCGTTACGCGACGGGCCGCAGTGCCATTGTCGCCTTCGACCATGGATTCCACGGGCGCACTCTCCTGACCATGAGCCTGACCGGGAAGGCGATGCCGTACAAGCGCGGCTTCGGTCCCTTTGCGCCGGAGATCTATCGAGCGCCATACTCGTATCCCTTCCGCGGTATGGGGCGACTCGATGAGGTCATCTCACTCTTGGAGACGACGGTCGGTGCCGATTCGATCGCCGGGGTGGTGGTCGAGCCCATCGCCGGTGAAGGTGGGTTCGTGGTCCCTGAGCCCGGCTGGCTGGCCGGCCTGGCCGAATGGTGTGGCCAGCACGGCGTTCTCCTCATCGCCGATGAGGTCCAGTCCGGCATGGGCCGGACCGGTACCTGGTTCGCCTGCGAACATGAGCACGTCGTCCCCGATCTCGTGACGACAGCCAAGAGCCTCGGCGGTGGTCTGCCCCTCGGGGGTGTGACCGGCCGGGCCGAGCTCATGGAGGCGGTTCACCAAGGTGGTCTGGGGGGGACCTTCGGAGGCAATCCGATTGCGTGCGCCGCGGCACTCGCCGTCTTCGAAATCATCGAGTCCGAGGGTCTGCTGGAGAGAGCGCGGTGCATCGGCGAGGTCACCTTGCCGCGGCTTGAGAAACTGGTCTCCACGCAAGGTCCGGTCGGACAGGTCCGCGGTCGTGGCGCCATGATCGCCATTGAGTTGGTGGGGACAGACGGCAAGCAACCCGATGCGGCGGCCACCCAGCGTGTGGCAAAGGCGTGTCACGATCAGGGGCTACTCGTCCTCACTGCCGGGACATACGGGAACGTCCTCCGGTTGCTGCCACCCCTCGTCATCTCCGACGAGTTGCTCGAGGAAGGACTCGGGATCCTCGAGGCGGCCCTTCACGATGTCTAGTACCAGGGTCATGAGAAGGCGGGAAGGGCTTTTAGGCTCCAGCGGGGCGATGGAGAGAAGGAGGTCGGGTTATGACCGGTGACCGGTCCGAGTCGGGATTCCCTTTCGAAGTCGTCTACGGACCAGACAACCTGCCGGGTTACGACCCCGC
Organism: uncultured Acidimicrobiaceae bacterium; assembly: GCA_963848355.1. Taxonomy (GTDB): domain Bacteria; phylum Actinomycetota; class Acidimicrobiia; order Acidimicrobiales; family UBA8190; genus CAWKDG01. Next base: position 783 of record CAWKDG010000003.1, on the reverse strand, counting down.
TCGCAGCCTGGGCGCTCCGGGCGAGTTCCCTTTTACCCGCGGCGTATATCCGACGATGTACCGCGGCCACCCGTGGACGATTCGTGAGTATGCCGGATTCGGTACCGCCGCTGAGTCGAGTCAGCGCTACCGAGAATTGATCGCCGCCGGCCAGACTGGTTTGTCGGTGGCTTTCGACCTCCCCACCCAAATGGGCTACGACTCGGACCATCCACTCGCATGCGGAGAGGTGGGACGGGTGGGCGTCGCCATCGATTCCCTGGACGACATGCGGGTGCTGTTCGCCGGCATTCCCCTCGACCAGGTCTCGACGTCGATGACGATCAACGCCCCGGCGGCGATGCTGCTCCTCTTGTACCAGATTGTGGCCGAGGAGCAGGGGATCGATACCCGAAAGTTGGCCGGAACCGTCCAGAACGACGTCCTCAAGGAGTACATCGCCCGGGGGACGTACATTTTCCCGCCGAGGCCATCGCTGCGGTTCGCCACCGACATCTTCTCGTATTGTCATGCCGAGTTGCCGCGATGGAACACCATCTCGATTTCCGGTTACCACCTGGCTGAGGCCGGAGCCACGCCCGTGCAGGAAATCGCCTTCACGTTGGCCAATGCCATCGAATACGTGCGTTGTGCCATCAACGCTGGTCTGGCCGTGGATGATTTCGCCCCACGCCTGTCTTTCTTCTTCGTGGCTCGGACCACACTGCTCGAAGAGGTAGCGAAGTTCCGTGCGGCGCGACGTCTGTGGGCCCGGATCATGCGCGATCAGTTCGGAGCGCAGAA
>CAWKDG010000002.1:0-644828 GCA_963848355.1 uncultured Acidimicrobiaceae bacterium | reverse complement strand
GTCGACCTGACGGACCTCCCCGCCGATGCGGGCCTCGTCGTCGTCGTCGAAGAGGACGAGAGCGGGGCGGAAGGGGCGGGGCCGCTCCCAGAGGCTCAAGCGCAAGGCCTTCAAGCGTGAGCCGGCGGACGAGGTTGATCGACGGCGGCGGCCGCGTCCCGGTCGGGGCCGCGTCAGTTCCTACTCCTCGCCCGACCACGGCGGCGGAACGGCCGCAGACCCGGTCCACACCTATCTGAAGGAGATCGGGAAGGTCCCCCTGCTCACGGGCGAGCTCGAGGTGGAGCTGGCCAAGCGGATCGAGGCCGGGACCGAGGCGGCCGAGGTGGTGGCCGCCCCCGAGGGGGCAGCTCGGTTGGCCCCCGAGGAGCGCACCCGGGTGCGCGCCAGGTGCGTCAAGGTCAGCAGGCCAAGGAGGCGTTCATCGAGGCCAACCTCCGTCTGGTGGTGTCGATCGCCAAGCGCTACCGCAACCGGGGGTTGGCCTTCCTCGATCTCATCCAGGAGGGCAACCTCGGCCTCATGCGGGCCGTGGAGAAGTTCGACTACACGAAGGGCTTCAAGTTCTCGACCTACGCGACGTGGTGGATCCGGCAGGCCATCACCCGGGCACTGGCCGATCAGGGCCGGACGATCCGAATCCCCGTGCACATGGTGGAGACGATCAACAAGGTCGTGCGGGTGCAGCGCCAGCTCCTGCAGGAGCTCGGCCGCGAGCCTACAGTGGAGGAGATCGCCAGCCGAGTCGAGTTCCCCATCGAGCGGGTGCGCGAGATCCAGCGCATCAACCAGGACACGGTGTCGCTCGAGCAGCCCATGGGCGACGAGGAGGACTTCAGCCTCTCGGACCTGATCGAGGGCCAGGGGGCCGAGTTCCCGACGACGCCGCCACCCGGTCGATGTTGCACGAGGCCGTGCGCGACGCTCTGGCGGGGCTGCCCGCCGCGAGCGCGAGGTCATGGAGCTCGCTTCGGTCTCGAGGACGGCCGGGTGCGGACCCTCGAGGAGGTGGGCAAGGCCTTCGGCGTCACCCGTGAGCGATCGGCAGATCGAGGCCAAGACCCTCGCCAAGCTGCGCCATCCCAACTCGGCCCAGCCCCTGCGGGACTTTCTCGACGAGGCCTGAGCCCCCGCTCCATCCCGGCTCGTCGCGCGCGCTGCTATCTTCGCGGGCCGGTGGCGACGTGGTCCGGGGTAGCTCAATCGGCAGAGCAAGCGGCTGTTAACCGCTAGGTTGAGAGTTCGAGTCTCTCCCCCGGAGCAGGGCCCGGTCCGGCGCGCCGTAGCAACCGGGCCTGTCGCCCACGACGCGCCGAGCCGCCCGGTGAGGGCCGTAGCTCAGTGGTCAGAGCAGGGGACTCATAATCCCTGGGTCGCAGGTTCGATCCCTGCCGGCCCCACGGACGGGAGTGGTGCATGGACATCGAGGAGTTCTACGAGGCCGACGAACGCCGTCGCCGCTCGGAGGAAGTCGAGATCGGCACCGACTGGCACGATGCCGACGGCGCCCGCTACGAGCTGTCCTGGGTGGCCGACACCGGCGAGCTCTACGTCATGCGTGAGCCCAACGCCCCCATGAGCGTGGATCCCTTCGGCGATGTCTACGAGCCATCGGTGCCCACCGAGCGCCGCTGACGGTGGCCGTGGTGGGGTGGATCCCCGACCGGGCCCGCATGGAGCAGGTCCTCGACGGGTGGCAGGCGGCCATGGGCACCGGCGACAGCGTCTCGTGGCTGGCCGAGCGCCTGCGCCAGCAGTCGGTCCCCCGCCAGCCACCGGGCTGAGCCGGTCGGCCCGCGTCGGTCCCCGGTCCTCCTCCAGGACTAACATCGGAGAAAATCGAAACGAGTTCTACTCGGAGGAGGGGCCGTGAAGTCTTACGACCGATTGTTCATCGGCGGCGAGTGGGTATCCCCGGCGGGGACGGGGACGATCGACGTGATCAACCCCACCACCGAAGAAGTCATGGGACGGGTCCCTGACGCCACCAACGCCGACATCGACCGGGCCGTCGCCGCCGCCCGGACCGCCTTCGACGAGGGCCCCTGGCCCCGGATGACCCCCGTCGAGCGGGCCGCCATCCTCACGAAGGTGTCCGACGCCCTGAAGGCCGAGATGCAGCCCATGGCCGAGCTGATCACCACCGAGATGGGTTCGCCGGTGGCGTGGGGAGCGATGGCGCAGGTCTTCGCCCCCACCATGATCTTCGACTACTACGTCGGCCTGGCCTCCACCTTCCCCTTCGACGAGATCCGTCAGGGTCTGATGGGCGAGGTGCTCGTGGCCAAGGAGCCGGTGGGCGTGGTCGGGGCCATCAGCCCCTGGAACGTGCCGCTGTTCATCGCCGCCGCCAAGCTCGGCCCGTCGCTCGTGGCCGGGTGCACGGTGGTGTTCAAGCCCGCTCCCGAGACCCCTCTCGACGCCCTGCGCCTGGCCGAGCTCTTCGAAGAGGCCGGCCTGCCCCGGGGTGCTCAGCGTCGTGCCCGCCGGCCGCGAGGTGGGCGAGCACCTCGTCAGCCACCCCGGCCTCGACAAGGTCTCGTTCACCGGCTCGACCGTCGCCGGCAAGAAGATCGGCGCCATCTGCGGCGGCCAGCTCAAGCGATTCAGCCTCGAGCTGGGCGGGAAGTCGGCCGCCATCCTGCTCGACGACGTCGACCTGGCCGAGGCGCTGCCCATGCTCCTGCCCAACGCCATCATGAACAACGGTGAGGCCTGCATCGCCCAGACCCGGATCCTCGCCCCCCGTGACCGCTACCAGGAGGTCGTCGACGCCGTGGTCGAGAAGGTGGCGGCCATGAAGGTCGGCGATCCCCTCGACCCGACCGTCGAGGTCGGCCCGCTGGTGGCCGAGCGCCAGCGGGACCGGGTGGAGGGCTACTTCAAGATCGGTCAGGACGAGGGGGCCAAGATCGCCCTCGGCGGGGGTCGTCCCGTCGGGCCATGGACAAGGGCTGGTTCGTCGAGCCCACCGTCTTCGTCGACGTGGACAACTCGATGCGGATCGCCCAGGAGGAGATCTTCGGACCCGTCCTCGCCGTGATCCCCTACGACGGTGGCGACGACGATGCCGTCGGCATCGCCAACGACTCCCACTACGGGCTATGCGGGTCGGTGTGGACCGGGGATCCCGCTCGTGGCCTCAAGGTGGCCCGTGGAGTGCGGACGGGCACGTACATGCTGAACACCCCGATCCCCGTCGACTTCTCCACGCCCTTCGGGGGCTACAAGGAGTCGGGTATCGGCCGGGAGTTCGGTCCCGACGGCCTCGAGCTCTTCCTCGAGAAGAAGTCGATCAACCTGCCGGCGGGGTTCTCACCCCAGGTCTGAGTCCCGCTCCGGGCCCATTCCCGCTCTGCCGGGCATGGGCCCGGACCCGGGTCACCGTTGGCGTCATCCTCCGGGCGACGTGCCGGGAGGGCCGGGCAGGGTCGTGGCGTCTGGCGGGCAGGGTCGGGACCGTGGCCCCGCCGTTCTGGGCGACAGCACACTGCAGCTGCAACGCGGGGACGACGTCGGCCTCGGGCAGGCGTGAGGTCTCGGCCAAGGTGGCCATGAGCGCCTGCCACTGGGGCGCCTGACCGGCCGCCTGGGCCGCCAAGGGAGATGCCGCCTGGAGCTCGTCCTGGGCCTGGGCGCGATCGTCGGCGGCCACCGTGGCGTTCGTCTCCCGCTCCGACTCCCGGTAGAGCGCCAGGGAGAGCTTGACGTGGTGGCACGCCTGACGGACGAGGCCGAGAGCGTCGCCATTGGCGCAACCGGTCAGTCCGACCGAGAGTCCGAGAGTCAGACCCAGAGCCGAACAGCCGACGAGGACTCGTCTGATGCCGGGTGGGTCCGCACGAGGGAACTCCCATCGAGCGGACCCACGGACCGTCATCCGTCGAGCCACCCGGGGGCGGCGTCGAGCAGGAACCGGCTGACGGCCAGGGAACGGTCGAACACCTCGCACAGCAGTTCTTCGCCGCCGAGGATGCGGGCCAGGGAGACGGGGTAGCGCGCCAGGATGGACAGTCGACGGTCGGGAGCGTCGGTGGCCGAGGCGAACGAGTCGATGGCCGACACCTCGAGCGGCAGATCGATGCCGCCCACCCCGGCCAGGTCGATGGCGAGGCGCAGGAGGTCGGGGCCGTGGGGGAGGGGGGGAAGGCCCCACGTGAAGGTGAGCGGGAAGTGGAACTCGTCCGGGGGCTCCACGTCCTCGGGCAGATCGATCACGGCGTCCTCGAAGGACAGCAACGTGCGGGGATCGACCTCGAGCGCCAGGTGGAGGTCGAGCGGTCCCCCGCAGCCCTCCTCGGGGTGGAGATCGACCTCCCACACCTGACGCAAGGAGTAGGTCTCGACGAAGTGCCGTTCGTCATGGACATGGAAGCCGTGGTCCACCGAATGGTCTTTCAGGTCGGCCACGTACCCGGCGACGTCGATGACGGCCACAGTCGGAGAAGCCTACCGGGTGAGGACCCAGGTCCGACCGGCGATTCTGGCCGGCCGATAGGGTCGGGGGGTGGACGACGGATCGCTGCTGGCCATCTGCCACCGGGTCGCCGACGTCGTGCCGGAAGCGCTGGAGGGTGTCGGGGACTGGACGGCGGCGGGGGACCGCCCGGGTCAGTACGCCATCGACCTGGCCGCCGATCGTGCCGTGCTCGAGGTTCTCGACGACGCCGGACTCGGGGTCCTCTCCGAGGAGAGCGGACTTCATCGCCCGGACTCGCAGTTCATCGCCGTGGTGGACCCGGTCGACGGCTCGACGAACGCCTCGCGGGGGATCCCCTGGTACGCGACGAGCGTCTGCGTTCTCGACAGTGTCGGTCCCCGGGTCGCCGTCGTGGCCAATCTGGCCACCGGCGTGCGCTATCACGCCGTGCGTGAGGGAGGCGCATGGCGGGACACCACCCGCATCGCCCCGTCGGGGTGCACGGAGATGCGTCGCGCCGTCGTCGCCCTGAGCGGATACCCGCCACGGCATCTCGGCTGGGCGCAATTCCGGGCTCTCGGCTCAGCGGCCCTCGAGATGTGTGCCGTCGCCGAAGGCACGCTCGATGTCTTCTCCGTGGGTGGACGCGCCCATCTGGCACCGTGGGACTACCTGGGCGCCATGCTCCTGTGCACCGAGGCGGGCGCCGCCGTGGCCGATCTGGAAGGACGTGAGCTCGTCACGGCCGAGTTCTCCGCTCGCCGAGCGGTGGCCGCCGCCGCCACACCGGCGCTGATGTCCGAGTTGCAGCGGGCCTCACCGGTGAGGGACGGGTAGGGATCGTGGCCAGTCGGCGTCGTGTTCGTCGAGTCGAGCAACCGCGTCGTACCCGCATGTCACATTGGCGGGCGGACGGCGAGGCGAAGACCCGCTATCGCTCCGAACCCGACGCCAATCGGGCGTGCTTGCAGGCCCGCCTGGAACACGGGGTCGACTTGTCCCCCTACCTGTGCGAGTTCTGTGGGGGCTGGCATCTGGGCAACTCGTAGCCTGTGCCGCATCCCGATTTCGATCCTGGTGCGACAGGTGTTGGCGATAGAAGGCAGGAAAATGACCTTCATTCGTCTCGTTGGCTGGAACCCGCACCATTAGGCTCGTTGCGTCGTTGGCGTCGGGCGCTTAGCTCAGTTGGTTAGAGCAGCTGGCTTACAACCAGCAGGTCGGGGGTTCGAGTCCCTCAGCGCCCACCATGAGTGCCTTATTCGAACCCCCGCCAACAAAAATGTTGGCCAGGGGCCATTCCAATCCCTCCACCGCCCTTACGCCCGCCGCGGCCAATGCAGGTGCTCTTGACGCCCTCCGGGGGGCGTCCCGCGTTACGTCGCGGGCACCAAGGAGTTCATCAAATGGCGGTCGAAATACAACGTCACTGATCTCGTCCTGGTGGACATAGAGTTTCGTGAACAGAGTTTCATTCATGAGTCTCCGCTGTTCCGGTGAGAGTTGCCGATAAAACGCCTGAGGATCATCAAGCAACTTCAAAGCGTTCTCAAGCAACCGGGCTCCGATTTCCAATCGCTTTTCGCCAGCGTCGAGCCGTTGCCCGATCGTGTCGCGCTGCCGCTGGATCGTGGCCAGGCGGCGCTTGACCTTGGTCGTTGCCAGTTCGCCATCGGCGGCGAGGTCGAGCAAATGTTCTTCGTGCCGATCGAGACGAGCAAGCTCTGTCGTCAGCTGTTTGCGAAGCAGCCGGCGAGCTGTCTCCTCCTCGTCCATCGTTTCTCTGATCCGGGTCCTAAGAATCTCAGCCAGATCTGGAGGGAATCGGACAGTGGAGTAGAGATCGATGATCGCGCCCTCAATCGCATCTCCGTCGGTATAGGGAACTGCGCACAGGTGTTGCTGTCGACGCCGGCAAAAGAAGTAGAGATACTGGCCACCTCGGCCATTGGCCCAGTTGAGAATCATTCGAGACTCAAAGGCCTCTTGATCGTGACATCTGCCACACCACAACATGCCCTTGAGGTAATGAGTGTGTCGGCGTTGACGCTGTCCACGCCCTGCCCGCTGGTCGAGCACGTCCTGCACCCGGTCGAAGAGTTCCGTATCAATCAAGGCTTCGTGGCGACCCGTGATGAGCTCACCTTTGTAGGTGACATAGCCGATGTAGTACGGGTCGCGCAGCAGGGCGGCCAGTTTCGATATCGAGATCGGTCCGGCCGGAAAGCGTCCTGGGCGCGTCCGAAATCCCCGATCAGTCAACTCCACTTGGAGCGACTCAAGACTGTAGTCACCGGTGGCGTAGAGCTCGAAGGCAATCCGAACGAGCGGGGCTCGCTCCGGGTCAAGGGTGACGATACCGATGTTGCGGCCCTCTGACAGGTCGCGGGCGTTGAGGTAGCCCAACCGTGCCCTCCCGAGAGTCCCACCGTTACGCGCCTTGGCACCCATCTTGAAGGCTATATCCGCTCCGTCGGCGGTGGAGCGGTATTCGTCGACGGCGTGCAGGATCATCTCCACCATGGCGCTCTCCGGACCATCGCCCAGATCCATGACGGCCGACACGATGCGGACGCTGTACTTGGAAAGTTCCCTCTTGGTGATGGCGGCGTCGATGGTGTTTCGGAAGATGCGGTTGAACTGGTAAACGACGAGAAAGTCGACCTCATCGCGGTTGGCTTTGATCCAGGCCATCATCTCCTGGAAGGCGGGGCGGTGAGCGATGTCGGTGGCACTCCGGCCAGGCTCCGTGAATTCGCGAACAGTCTCGGCCCCGAGGCCAGCTCCCGGGACGGTTCTTGCAGAGCCGATGTCGGGCACCACGATTTGTTCGTTGAGCGACCGTTCAGCGACCTAACCGGTCGGACGTGTGAGCTGCTGCACCCAGGCAACTCGCCATTGGCACCCATCCTGCCCAGAGTCGTCCAGCCACTCGAACTCGACGACGTCCCCCACTCTTAGTTCGTGAAGGCCAATGCCCCGAATGTCGGAAAAGTGGACGAATCCTGTCCCGGGTCGACCAGGAGTCTCGATCCCCCCCCAGCCGTCGAGCGAGTGCCAAAAGACTACAGTACCTCGGGTCATCGATTAGACGTTACAACGACAAGTCGAGCAGCGCGAGATCCACGCTCACTACCAACCCCTGGTCCAGAGGATCGGCACGTTGAGGTACGACAGGCAGGGCCCCACCGGCATGCACGCGCAAGGCATTGGCGATCGACGAATCACTCTGCTCCTGCCAGCGGCCGAGTTGGCTCAGCTTGGCGAAGCGAGCCATCCCCTTGGGGGTCGCTCGGATTTGCAGTCGTCGAGGCAAACTGCTGTAAGACCATTGCAACTTCTTGTTGTTGAGCATTGAGAGGGCCACCGCCGTTGAGATGATGGGCTGACCGAGAGTCGGTTACCAATCGCCGCTAACGACTGACCGGCGACATATGCCTCAACAACTTCACTGAATAGAGCCGGAGGGACGCCAAGCTGACGGCGGGGAATAGCCTGACGTTCCAAGATGATCGACACGGTATGGCGATGAACATGATGGATAACCGCAAGTTCCCTGATTGTGGTCCCGTCTTGGTAGCTGGCCACCAGCTGAGCTATCTGGTCTGGCCCGAGTCGGTGTTGGGCCTGTTTGGTTCTCAGTTTGGCCGTTGGCTGGTCAGACGCGGTCGTTTGGAGGAGCCTCTTAATCCGTTCTCCCTGGTCAGGGAGGTTCGAATACCGTTCCAGGACCCCCACCTCAGCGCCCACCTCATGCACCTCAGCGCCCACTCGATGAGTTACGTCCTTTCAGGCGCAACTTGAGGCCTGACTTGAACCATTCGTGGTCGCCAGCCAGTGGTTCCGATCAGAATGACAAACTGGGGGCGTGAGTGGATACGCGCCGGCCGATTGGCATGAGTTCTTCGTTGCCGCAGTGGGGGCTTCGGCTGCTCTTCTTGGGCTGCTCTTCGTAACCATCTCAATCAACCTCGAGCACATTCTCAAGCACCGCCACTTGCCCGGAAGGGCGGCCGGGACCCTCGGAACCTTGCTGAGCGTCTTAGTGGTGTGCAGTTTCGGCCTGGCCCCCGGTCAGTCGAATCGAAGTCTCGGCCTGGAGATCTTGACGACCGGTGCCGTCGTTGCGACTCAGGCCATCTGGGTTTCGGTGGGGAAACGGAGTCAGGGAGATCCACTCAGCTGGACGCTCGGGAACCTACCGATCCTCTTACTCCCCGCACTTGCCTTCGTGGGAGGAGGCTGCAGTCTGCTCGCCGGCTCAGCGGGTGGGTTGTACTGGATCCTTGCCGGCACCGTGTTGACATTCGTCGCGGCCTCGCTCAATGCATGGGTTCTCCTCGTCGAAATCCTTCGTTAAGGTCCGACTGACACTCGTCCGTATGACATGCTCCGCAGGCCGGCGCTGCGGAGCAGCCCAGGGCCGCCCCGGCCCGAAAAGTGTCGAAGTGTGTCACCATCCCGCCGGGCGGCAATCGCTCTAAAGCGACTCGGCGACCAGCCGGAAAGCAGCTCTCGTGACGTTCTGCTTGCCTCGGCTGTTGCGTCTGGCACAGCTGAGCGCGGTCAGTTCCGCCACTCGGCGTGACTCGATCCTCGGGGGACCAGGATCGGTTCGGGCCATCTGGGTTTGGTCTGCGAAAAGTGCACGGGCGGTGCGAGCATGTGGACGTCACCGAGCGGGCTCGGAGCGTCGTAGGGGAGTGGCTCGCGAAGGCTGTGCTCGTCGTCACAGCCTGCAAGGTCAGGGTCGACGAAACCGAGCGTCCCGCACCACATCGCCGTCCTCGTCAGGTTGACGGTGACGTGCCACGAGCCGCCTTCGGTGGCGCGCTTAACCAAGGCGGCGGTGGCTCCGATGGCACCCATGTAGCCGGTGATGTAGTCATTGATCAGCGCGGTGACGGGAAGCTTGGGCTCATACTCGGTTCCCTCGACCGTCATGAGCCCCGAGGCGGCCGAACCGTTCATGTCGAATCCTCCACGCTGTGCCCATGGCCCGGTCGACCCGTAGCAGGTGACCGACACGTATACGAGTCCCGGGTAGCGGACCGCCAGCTCTCTAGGCTCGAGGCCCCGATGCTCCAGCGATCCGCTGCGGTGGTTGTTGACCACGATGTCGGCACTGGCCAACAAAATGGCAGCTCGCTCCTGGCCGACGGCGCTGTCGAGGTCGATAAAGGCACTGCGAGAACCAACGTTAGCTTCGGCGTAGATGAACTCGTGCTCGTAGTCGTTGGGTCGGGTGGCGCACAGCACGTCGGCTCCGTGCTCAGCCAGGGTCCGGCCGACGGTCGGACCTGCAACGGCGTGGGTGAATGACAGCACGCGGATACCGTCGAACGGTCGGTCGACCGCTGCGAAGTTTCGGGGTGGAGCATCGCCGATACGCTCCAGGCCGATGACGGGTTGGTTGGCCAGGACCGCTCCTTGTTCGTGGGCCAGCCAATCGGCCGGGGTGCGTACGACGCAGACCGGTAGGCCGATGGAGTTCGCCCTCTCCTCCAGTTCGAAGGGGTCCCACCTGGCAATGGCTTCTGCGACCTTGACGGGATCGGGAGGCACGTCCAAGAACCGGCACCATTGGGCGACCATGTGTGGGTAGACACCTGACGCCATGACCCAACGGCCGTCCGCCGTGCGGTAGGGCATGATGAGGAACGGATTGTCCACGACCAACGGGTGGGGCGCCGGCTCTCCGTTCAGCGTCGGATGCCAGAAGGCGCCCGGGTTGATGGTGTGCACGGCTTGGCGCAAGTCCAGATCGAGGTGTTGAACAGGCCCACGCCGCTGGCGGTGAAAGGCAACGGCGGCAACGGCACCGGCCATGATGGGGATGGCGATGCAGGCACCGAGACGGTGTGCCGCCGGCAGAATGGGGTCTTCTCCAGTGAAGGACACGACGGCCCCGGCCTTGGCTCGGGAAAGTTCGACGTCGGATAGGAGACGGTCGAGTGCAGCCAGAGGATCGAATTCGATAGGGCCAGGCCGCGGCGTCGATGCAGAGACGTCGTCTTGCGGGGTCATCGTGTCAACCTCCTGGAGGTGTTCATGACGGGAGAAATGTGCCGGGCGGGAGCCGCTTCATCGCTGGTAATAGGCGTCGGACCGATCGATTGAGGCGACGGACACGCAGCAAGGGGGTGAGCCGTCGGCTCCGCGACGTATTCGAGCTGGCGCTGCTCGTCCTCGCCGGCGAGATGGTGGGTCGTGGCCTCGCTCTTGAGTAGGGTGGCGACGCTGAGTGCGGCGAGGATCGCCGCGGCCGCGGCATAGAGAAGCCCGGTGTGGATACCGTTCACAAAGGCGTCCCGGGCGTGGAAGCCAGTCGCCCCACCGGCGTGGATGGCGACGGCGAATGAGGCCCGCGCCTGGTTGACGAGCGGAGCCGGTGCTCCGGGCAGGTGCAGGCTGGAGCGGTATACCGCAGTGACGACGCTCCCGATGACGGCCGTACCGAGTGCGCCGCCGACCTCCCGTGAGAGATCGTTTAGCGCGGACCCCACTCCCTGCTGTGCCTGGGGAAGTGCCTCGGTGATGCCTGCCGTGGCGGGCGTCATAGCCGCGCCCATGCCTATTCCGAGCGGGACGAGACCAGCCAACATCAGCAAGTACGAGGTGTCCGTTCCAACCCGCGAGATGATCACGAGCCCGGCGGCGACGAGAACGAGCCCGGTGACGCAGACGGTGCGGGCGCCGAATCGCGATGCCAACCCGGACGTGAGCCTGGCTGCCGGCATCATCGTTGCTGATAGTGGAAGCACGGCAAGGGCGGCGACGAGCGCGCTGTAGCCACGGACACCCTCGAGGTATTGCAGGGACACGAAGGTGAACCCAAAGAAGGCGAAGAACTGGATACAGATCGAGAGGCTGCCAGCGGACAGCTTGCGGTCGCAGAAGAGGCGCGGGTCCAAGAGAGGGTGATCCTGGCGGTGCTCGAAGAGCACGAACCCCGCTAGAGCAGCCAGGCCGGCTGCCGTTCCGCCGAGGGTGCGGGCGCTCAGCCAGCCGGCGTCGGGAGCCTCGATGATGCTGAAGACCAGGGCCACGAGCCCGACCGTGGCGAACAGAGCGCCTCCCTTGTCGAGCGCCGGAGCGTCTGGCTGAGATGACTCGGGGACCAAGAGAACGGCGCCGACCAGGGCTATGACGGCGAGGACGACGTTGACAGCGAAGGCGGCCCGCCAGGAGAACCAGTGGAGCAGGACTCCGCAACAGAGCAGCCCCAAGATGGCGCTCCCACCCGCAACGGCCGCCCAGACCCCGACCGCCTTCGTACGCTCGGCAGGAGGGTAGGTGCCGGTGATGGTCGACAACGTGGCCGGCATCACGAAGGCGGCGCCAAGCCCGATCAGACCGCGCAGAAGGATGAGGTCGTTGGCAGAGGACACCGCCATCGCCGCCGCGGATGCGACACCGAAGACGATTAGGCCTCCGATGAGTGCCTTGCGGCGGCCGTAGCGGTCGCCGAGTGCTCCGGCCGGGAGCAGCAGAACCGAGAAGATCAGCAGGTAGGCGTCGATGATCCACTCGAGCTGGGTCTGGCTGGCATGGGTGCTACGGACCAGGTCGGGGATCGCGACGTTCAATGACGCCATCGCCGCCGAGACCGCCCCGAGTGCGATGCAGACGACGGCGGTAACCATGGAGAGATTCACCTGCTGGCCACCAGTTCGGACGTGGGTGCGCATGGCTTCCTCCTATAACGAGGGAATATTCGTTTTGTAACAGACATCACCTCCTCCGTCAAGAGGGAACATTCATTCTGTTTGTGGTACCGTGGCGACATGCCCCGCATCACGGACGAGCGGCGGGAGGCCCGACGGATGCAAGTCCTCGAAGCGGCACGCGCCTGTCTCCAGGAGCACGGCCTCGAAGCCGTGTCGATGGAGATGATCATCGCCCGCTCCGGTCTGTCGACCGGTGCCGTATACGGCTACTTCAGGGGCAAGGACCAAATCATCAGCGCCGTTGTGGCCGAAGGGACGGCGGCAATGGCCGAGGATCTGAGGCCGGTCCTTACCAATCCTGAGCCACCGCCGCTCCCCGAGTTTGTCGACCAGGTGTTGTGCGCCGCCATGGAATTCGGTCGGCAAAAGGGCGACATCGACCGCCTGCTCGTTTCGCTCCACGGTTGGAGTCACTCCCAGAGCGATCCCGAGCTCAAGGCGGCCACCAGAGCCTCCTACTCCGGTCTGCGCAGATTGTTCCTAGATGTCGTGAGGCGGTGGCAGGCGGCCGGGACATTTGACACTTCGGCTGACCCAGAAGGGGTAGCAGAGCTGTTGACGTCGATAACCCTAGGATTCGTGGCACAGCGCGCGCTGGCCGGATCGGCCGACGTGGCAGCGCATGTCGCCGCCTTGAGAGCGCTCACTCATCGATCGTTCGCCGACAGTCCTTAGCTCTGGTATGTGAGGGCACCCGACGCCGCACCTACCCGGCTCCGGTACCTGGGCGACAGTGGCTCCGGTACCTGTGTCCCACTCGCTCCATTGCTTCACTGTCCCTTTTTCACGTTGGCTTGCCTCACCACGTACCAGGAGCCGGCCAATGGCGTTGGTGGAGCCTTCGAACCTCGGCATTGAGGAGAGGTCCGACAAACCTCGCCTTGACGGGCTTACTAGAAACGTCGGTGTGGCAATCAGTTCGCCTTGTCATCTCCGAGATGCCTGGCAATTTGTGCCCCCACCGCCGATATCGTCGTCGCATGGCCCGTAACGGCCAGGACGAACGGTTCCTTGTGCAGCGTGTACAGCGAGGCATCCGTGGCCGCGGTCACCGTTGCTTGTCGAGGAACGTCACGGACCAGCGCTATCTCACCGAAACCGTCACCTCGGGAGACCATCTGCAGGAACTGACCTTTTCGTGAAATAGCCAGCTCGCCTTCGGCAACGGCGTAGTAGGAATCTCCGGGATCGCCTTCCTTGACCACGACCGTTCCTTGCGACACTTTGAGCGGCTCGAGGTCCCGCGCAACACCTTCAAGCGACGGCGCCGGAAGAGCGGCGAAGATGGAGATCGATCGCAACAGTTGGATCTCGACCTGAGGCACTGTCGCAGAGGAGTCAATCTTCCTGAGCTGGCGCCAGACCCCGGGAACGAGGATCAGGGCCATGATGGCGGGTGCGAACAGTGCGGCCTTCAGACCACCGACTGCGATCGCCACACGAACCAGGACGGCACCCAGGACAAGACCGGAGTCCATGAGGGCTTCCAAGATCGAGAACAACCCGGCGATGGCATTCGGAGGAGCCGAACGCTGCAGGAGGGTGCGACCGGTGATATCGAAGACGGCGCCCGCCAAACCCACAGTGCCGATAAGAAGGATGGTGGGTGCCACCCTGGGGATAGTGGCGATCAACGCGAGGGCGGCCACCGCAATCGAAAGAGTGATGGTGAGAGTTCTTGCCAGATGGCGTCGACCCACGAGAAAAGCCGTCACGAATCCGGCCAGCAGTGCTCCTCCACCCAGTGCGGAGTTCAGGAATCCCGGGCCGCCCGACCCCATGTGGAGGTAGTTCACCGCGAGAATTACGCAGAGCAGGTCAAGGGCACCGATGATCACGAAATAGAAGGTGTGCAGCAGCAGGAGAACCCTGATCTGCGGGTTGCGTACGGTCACCAACACGTTGGAGCGCGCACCTGTTCTCATGGAGGTCAGAACTTGCCTGACTCGTGTCATCAGGCCGCCGGCAGAGCGACCACCTTCTCCACCGATCTCTGCGTCCTCCGAAACGACGGTCGAAATGGCGGCAGCGGGCCCCGCCACGCCCAGCACCAGAAATGTGGAGATGACAGTCATGCCCGCCATTGCCGCAACCGCCAGCCCTGGCCCCCGCCATGTGAGGAGGACGCCGACCACTCCAGGGCCGACAAGGGCGGCGGCTGCGTCCGTCCAGCCTGTCATCACGTTGGCTGCCGTCAGCTCTTCAGGAGTTCGAACGATCGCGGGAAGGAGAGCCGCTTGTGGTGGTCGTGTCACCGTGAAGCTGAGCGAGGTGAGCGGTGCCAGGGCAAACGCCACAAGGGCGGGAGCACCGAGACCGATGGCCACGGCCACGGCTCCCATCGAGATCGCCTGCAGGCCGTAGCCGACACACAGCACGCGGCTCGGACGTCGACGATCGGCAAGAGCACCCAGGAAAGGCCCGAGGGCGACGCACGGAATGAGCTGAACCAACACCATCAACAAGCTTGCATTCGGTCCGCCATGACCGTAGGCAAAGACCAACAGGGTTATCCATATACCGAACTCAGCTGCCCCAAACAGTGCGTAGGCGAAACCGACTCTGCGAAGGACGGGGTTCTCGAATGCCGACCGGAATACCGACGAGACGGTACGAAACCTCAGGAACATATAGACGCCACAGCCGCTATTCGCCGGTAAAGCGAAACTCCGGCTGCCAGGGGCCGTCGGAATGGACGACCTCCCAATAGCGCTTGGCGATGTTCTCGGGGTCGAAGGCGGTGCCCGCAACGATCTGCCCGAGGATCGTCAGTGTCGCCACGCGGATGCCATCCGGCTCCAGATCGGCTCCCAGCATGGTGGCTGCGGATCGGAGCGCCGCCTTGCCGAGGGAAACGGTGGCGAGGGCGGGGATCGGATTATCTGCGAAACCGCCACCGGTCACGATGATGGTGCCGGCGCCGGCCGCCCGCATGACTGGAGCGGCGACCTGCGTCACGACGATGGCGCCGATGACGTCAACCGCATAGGCCGTCTGCAGGTGCTCGACGCTCGAGCTCAGGAGCTTGTCCGGAGCTCCCATGACTGCGTTATAGATGATGAGCCCGGGCGCCCCCTGCTCGTTGTAGAGCTCAGCCATCCGAGCTCTCAGTCCTTCAGGGTCGCTGGCATCCGCCGCCATCGTGTCGATCCGGGCCCCGGTGTCAGCCAGCCCGTCAGCGAGATCGCCGAGTCCGTCCTTGCCGCGAGCCACAAGGGTTACTCGATAGCCGCCGTCGGCGAAACGACGAGCTACGGCCATTCCCAGACCCGGCCCGGCACCGACCAACAGAAGGTGACGGTTATCGATGGGGGAGCCAGAGTCAGCTATTGAGGGCATGAGCCTGCTTCCTTTCGCATCTGATGTCCTGGAGGTGGACTTCACTTTCTCCCAACCCGGACGGGCACGCAACTAAAAGCGTTAGTCGGCTGCTGGCGCTGATTCTCCTGGACCAGCTTTTCGAAAATCGTGCAGACATCTGCCGAATGTCTCGCGAGCGCCGCGCCTCGGATTGTCTGCATTCGGGTGGGAGCTACGCTCCCTTCATGTCGGTGGGATCGGAGCTCTCGGAGCTAGCGGGCTATCCGTTCGAGGTGCGCTACAGCGACGGCGGCCTGGTGCGAGCGCGAGTCGCGGCCGATGTCGCCGCTGCCGCCTATGTCTACTTCAGTCGTCTGTTCGCCGCAGTTGAGCCGGACATCGCCGTCATCGTGGCCGACGAAGCGGACTGGTCCGGTCACCTTCCATACGGGCTGCCGTTCTTCAGAGATGATGCCGGAGAGATTCGTCCCGGAATCGTGGTGATGCCGGCCGGAGGCGGAAACTTCTGGGTCGAGATTGCGCAGGACCTCCGCGACGCGTCGCCCCGCGGGTATGCGAAGTTGCTCGCAACATACCCGGACGGCACAGGCGGGTTGGACTTGCAGCCGTTCTTCGACCTCGTCACTATCCATGAGCTCGGTCACGCATTCGAGGTGCTCGGAGATCTGAGGCTTCCGACCTTCTGGCTCAGTGAGATCTTCGCCAACCTGGCCTTGCACGCATTCGTCGCCACCCAGCGGCCGGCGAGCCTCCCGACGCTCGAGACGCTCTCAACCGTGGGTGCGGGAAGTCGAAAGCTTGCCTCTCGGATGCGCGCCGAGGGGTACAGCACGCTCGAGGAGCTCCAAGCCCACTACACGGGTTCTGACGATTCGATGAGCCCGTTGAACTACGTCTGGTTCCAGTATCGGTGGCAGCGGCTGGCGGCCAGAATGTTCGAGGTCGACGGCGTGGACGGACTTGTTCGTTTCTGGGATTGCTTTCACGCAACTGATCGGGTCAACGCCGACGAGGCCACAGCGGCGTCGCTCGCACCTCTTCTCACGACCGAGGTCAGCTGGGTCCTCGGACGGGCTGTCCGAGACTGGCGTTAGATCCCAAGCCGCGCCGCACCGCTCGTCGGAAGGTCACGGTCGTCAGAAGGTGACGGTCGTCAGAAGGTGACGGTCGTCAGAAGGTGACGGCCAATACGAGCGGGTAGACGCGACCGGCACCCTGCTGACGCAACTGGCGCGCCACGACGGTCATCGTCCAGCCCGTGTCGAGGCAGTCGTCCACCAGGAGGATGGCCTTCCCCCCGTAGTCCGACAGTGACGCTTCGGTCTCGGGGGCCAGGGTGTAGGTGCTCCAGACCGAGCGGAACCTATGGGCACTGTTGGAGGTGGTGCCGGCGGACGGCCCGTCGTGGACGACTTCGCCCAGGTAGGGGAGATGGCCGATGGCGGCGATCCGACGGGCAAGGCTGGTGATCAGTTTCGGACGGCGGTTCGATCCGATGCTCACCACGGCCGCCGGGCGCTCGGGCCATTCCTCTTTCCACCGGGCCATGACCCCAACCACTGCATCGAACAATTCCTCGGTGAGCTCACCATCGGAGCCTTCGTCGGCCAGCAATGTCCGCAGCGTGGCGCCCAGACCGACACCGGTCAACCGGGCCAGGGCGCGGCCCGGCTCGGCGCCTTCAGTGGCGTCGATCCGACCCCGGACCTCGATCCCGAAGGCCTCCATGTTGGTCGGCCACAGCTTCTTCGGCTCCAATGTCAGGCCCGCCTGCAACAGGGTCCGACGGGCCGAGGCGACCGACGTTTCGGCCGTCTCCCGGCCGATCGGATGGTGGGTGCAGTTGTCGCACCGTCCGCACGGGCCGGCCGCCGGGTCGTCGAGCTGCCGCCGCAGGAACTCGAGCCGACACTCCGTGGTGGCGATGTAGTGACGCATGGCCTGCTGCTCTTGGCGCCTCACCTCGGCCACCCGGTCGTAGCGATCGGCATCGTAAACCCAGGACGACCCGGTGGTCAGCCAACCTCCTCTGACCCTTCGGACGGCGCCGTCCACATCGAGCACCTTGAGCATGGCTTCCAAA
The DNA here is from genome assembly GCA_963848355.1 of uncultured Acidimicrobiaceae bacterium. Classification (GTDB taxonomy): domain Bacteria; phylum Actinomycetota; class Acidimicrobiia; order Acidimicrobiales; family UBA8190; genus CAWKDG01. The sequence goes on along the minus strand of CAWKDG010000002.1, from coordinate 627,274 downwards.
CGGCTGCGGCGGAGGTCGACAGTGGTTTCCAGGGCTGGCGTGGTGACGGGCCCCTCCGCTTCGCTGAGGGCGGCGAGGACATGGCGCACCTTGGCCTCGCGGGGAAAGCCATCGATTCGAAGTATTTCCAGATGGCTTCGTCGTCGTCCCCGGGCATGAGGATGACGTCGGCCCGGTCGGTGGCTCGACCGGCTCGTCCGACCTGTTGGTAGTAGGCGATGGGGGACTGGGGCGCTCCGAGGTGGACGACGAACTCGAGGTCGGGTTTGTCGAATCCCATGCCCAAGGCCGAGGTGGCTACCAGGGCCTTGATGCGGTTCTCGAGGAGCGCCTGTTCCGCCTCAAGGCGTTCCTCGGGCGCGGCCTGGCCCGAGTAGGCCAGAACATCGTGGCCGGCCCGGCGCAGATGGTCGGCCACGTCCTGGGAGGCGGCCACGGTGAGGGTGTAGATGATCCCGGAGCCGGTCCAGTCGGCCAGGTGGTCGACCAGCCAGGCCAGCCGGTGGGCATGGTCGACCAGTTGGAGGACTCCGAGGCGCAGGCTCTGGCGGTCCAGCGAGCCGCGCTGCACGAGGACGTCGGCCCGGCGGTGGCCGAGACCCAGGACCTCGGCCACGTCGTCCACCACCCGGGCGTTGGCCGTAGCCGTGGTGGCGAGGACCGGTGTTCCGGCGGGTAGCTCGGGAAGGAGCGTCCGCAGGCGCCGGTAGTCGGGCCGGAAGTCGTGACCCCAGTCGGAGATGCAATGCACCTCGTCGACGACCAGCAGGCCACAGGACCGGGCCAGGGCCGGGAGCACAGCATCGCGGAACTCGGGATTGTTCAGACGTTCCGGGGAAAGGAGCAGGACGTCGACCTCGCCCCGGCGGACCCGACCGTAGATCTCGTTCCAGTCGTCGCTATTGGTCGAGTTGATGGTGGCGGCGCGGATCCCGGCCCGTTCCGCCGCTGCGATCTGGTTCCGCATCAGTGCCAACAGAGGCGACACGATGACCGTCGGCCCGGCACCGGCCGGACGGAGCAGGGCGGTCGCGATGAAGTAGACGGCCGACTTTCCCCAGCCGGTGCGCTGGACGACGAGCGCTCGTCGATGGCCGACGACGAGGGCCTCGATGGCTTCCCACTGGTCGTCCCGGAGCTTCGCCTCGTGGCCGGCGAGGGCGCGGAGGTGTTTCTCGGCCTCGGCCCGCAGCGCCGTCGGTTCTGGCGAAGCGGATGCGTCTTCCACCAGGCGACCATATGTCGCGGTTATGACAGAGCGGCGTGAGACGTGGACCAGGGCTCCCACGCAGAGGACCTCTGTTCCTGTGGCCATCGCCTGCGCCAGGTCACGGATGGGGGTCGCCCCAGTCGCTGTGAGTAGTGATGATCCTACTGAGCGACCAAAAAGAGGCGCCTGGGCCAGTGGGCGGAAGGAGGTAATTTCACTATTTATTCCATAGGATTAGTAGGCTTACAGTAGGTCTTGTCAACCGGATGGAGCGGACCAACCCAGCCCATCCAACTCGTCCCCCCGAGTGAAATGAAGGAGCCACAGTGGCCGACAGCATCAGCACGATCATGACCTGGGAAGAGCACGGCGCCGAGGTCGGGATGCGGGTGGAGGTCCGGGGCCGGTACCTGGGGACCTGGTGCCGGGGCTTCGAGGTGGCCGAGATCCTCTACGAAGGATGCCGGATACGGCGGTGTTCCGACCAAAGTGTGCTGCCCGACATCTTTCCTTACGAAGAGGTCCGTCAGGCCGAGCCTGCGCGGGCCCGGTCCAGATCGCGGGCGTTTTCGGGCGTCTTCGCCTCGCTGGGTACCTGACCGCCACTCGCTACCTGAATGACCGGTCGCCAGCCGGCCCGGGCTGAACGGCGAGACGTTTCGCTGAAGCAGACGTCATCGGAGGGTCTATCCCCACAGGTAGACGCGCCCATTGCGGCCTGAGCAGCCAAGGCAATAGCAAGGCGTCTGCATCGACCCGCTTCGTCAGAGAGCATTCCGCTCTCTGAATTAACATCGTGGCCGTGGATCTCCCAGGCCGCCTTGTCGAGTTAATCCGAGGCCGGAACGCATGCTTCATCACCACTTTGATGCCCGACGGCTCGCCGCAGACAACACAGACCTGGGTCGACACAGATGGTGAGCACGTGGTCATCAACACGGTGCAGACGCATCAGAAGATGCGCAACATCGGGCGAGATCCCCGAGTGTCGGTCGCCATCTCCGATGCAGCCGACCCCTCGCGCTATTTCGCCGTCCGTGGGCATGTCACGAACATCACCACCGAAGGAGGGGCGGAACACATCGAGCTGTTGGCGCAGCGGTACACCGGTGGCCCATACCAGTGGTACGGCGGGCGCGATCAGGTTCGGGTGATCCTGACGATCAAGGCCGAGAAGATCCACTCCATGGACCGGTAGCCATGGCTGAGATCCGCACCGTGCAATTGGACCCGGACTGCCCATCGTCGTGGACGAGGCGGGGAACGGACGGCCAGAGCTGTGCTGCACGGTGGCGGCGGCCCGGCCACCGTTGCTGGCATCGCCGCTCATCTGTCCGACACCATGCGCGTTCTGACGTCGACCCATCCCGGCTGGTACGGCACCGACCGCCCCGACCGGATCGGGACCATCGTCGAACTGGCCGGCGCCTACCTCACTCTTCTGCATCGTGACTCCCGCCTACGGCCGAGCCATGACCGACGCCATCCCCGGCGCCCGCTTCACCAACGTCTCTGACGCCGGCCGTCTCCCTCAGGTGGAACAACCCGCCGCGACGTACGCGGTGCTCGACGCATTCCTCGCCACCGAAAAGCCGGGGTGACCGACCGGGTAGGCAGTGGCGCACAATGGGGCGGCGAAGGGCGTCCGGGACTCGGTTGTCCTCACGCGGCGTTGGCGGCAGAATCGATGAGATGCTCACTCGGTCCTCTTCTGGATTCCTGACTCTCCGAGCTGGCCCCATTCCAACATCGGTGGAGAGCCTCCAGTCCGACGGATATGTACTCCTCGATAACGTGTTCGCGGGAGATGAGGTCACCGCTCTCCGTACCGAGGTCGAACGGGTCTTTGACGAGTTCCCGCCCGATGAACGAGGAGACCTCCCCGAGCAGGCGGCTCCGTTTCGCTACGAGATGCTCAACCGGAGCGGCCTCGTCCAGCGCGCCCTCGGCCATCCGCGCATCCTCGAGGTCGTTGAGCCTCTTTTGGGGGAGGACTGCCACATCATCGCCAACACGGCCTGGTGGCAGCCATCGGGCAACAACGACCATCTCGGACGCTTCTGGCACATCGACGGCGGACCGCACGTACCCCGTGATTCCGATGTGCCTTGGGATGCCCGGATCCCCTATCCCATTTTTGCCATCGCCACCCACCTCTACCTGTGGGACTGCCCGATCGAGGCTGGCCCGACGGGGGTGATTCCCGGAAGTCACACCTCGGGACAAGCACCACCCATGGACAGAGCTGCCGACGACGCCCTTGAGTGGGACGGCCGTCGCGCCGTTTCCATCGTCGCCGGAGCCGGTGACGTTGCCCTCTTTGCGTCGGACCTCTGGCACAGACGAATGCCACCGGGCAACGAGGATCCGGGCCGGATGTTCATCCAGTGTCACTACGGGCGGCGGGATATTGCCCAACGAATCCGGCCGACATCCCTGGTCAACCATCTCTCGGACGAAGCGTTGGCCCGTGCCCGGACACCGAGACAGCGGACACTCGTCGGCCTCCATCCGCTCGGGTTCTATGACGGCTGACACGTGGCGGGGGCGCGATCCTCGAGAACCGATCAGCCGGCGGGCAGTGGTGTGAAGGGTCGGACAGAAACCCAGCAGGTCCCGGCGGGAGGTCGGCCCGGGGTCGTCTTGCACAGAGGCAACGGCGGCGAGTTGATCCGTAGTTTGACCACCTGGTACTGCGTTGGGCCGTACCGCTTGTCTGGGCCATAACTGAGGTCCGTGGACCAGGTGCCGGGGAAGTCGGTGATCTTCGACATGGCGGTGACGAAGGTGCGCCGGTCGAGATCACGGCCTGCGCTCTTAGCCGCGGTGGCGAATAGAGCGATGACTTGGCACCAGCCTGCGATCGGCCCCTGCTCCTCGATGAGGTCGTTCATGTTGCCCGGGGGGATTTCTGGATACGTCTTGTGCCACAGCACCCAACAGCGCCGGAGGCCAGGGTCGTAGCCGCCCTGGCTCTGCGGACGGGGACTGTCAATGCCGCCGAGGGTCTCGGCGGTCAACCCCTCCTGGCCGTTGAGGGCCTTGCCGTAGAGCGGCAATAGACCGAGTGTCGACTCGATACTGCCCTCGTAGTCGCTCAAGAGGAGCTTGGGGAAGTACTTCTGGGCGGTCTCGGCCTGGAGCACCGGGAACAAGACGTTGATAGGGACCAAGGGGATGATCGACGTGACTCCGGCGCTGCGGAGCTGTTGGATGGCCAGGGGGGACTCCGCGTCGGTGGTGGCCGTGTCATCAGGGTAGGCGTCGATGCTCCTCACGACCGGCGTGATGCCGACATTGCGCAGGTCGACAAGGAGATCGTCCAGAGCCAGTTGGTCCGAGGCTCGGTTGCCGGCGATGATCCCCACCTTGATTCCCCGGCCGATCAAACCGGCACTGAGTCCCCAGTCCACCACCCCATGAAGGATGACGGCTTGGTCGGGTCCCGTCCACCACAGATAGGGGGAACCCAGATCGGTCCAATTGGTGACCGTCGTCCACGCGCCGACGAAGGGGGTGTGGCCCTCTTGGGTGATGCAGAGCTCGTTGTCCCCCGTCCAGTCCCCGAGGCCGTCCAACACGGCGAAGGCGGCCGGGGACCCCTCGGTCCATTCCTTGCACAGTGCCCGCATCGAAGCCTCGTTGGTCGGGTCGAAGTTGACGATGATCGGATTGATCCTTCGGCCATTGATCCCGCCGGTGTCGTTGATGCGCTTGACGAAGAGCCTGATGGCTTTCGTCTGCTCTCCGAATTCGGCGTCCTGGGCGAATCCCTCCTGCCCAGCCAACGAGTTGAGGGCCACCACAGGGAAGACCACATTGATGCTCGATTTTGTGACCCCCCTGGACGAGGTGCTCGCCGTCGTGACCGAGCTCGGTCCGCCCGTACGCGGTGTCGTGACTGCAGCTCGCGGAGGTGACGAGGACGGACCCGACTCGACGGCGTAGACGCCACCACCGATGACTGCCAGAGCCACGGCCACGACCGTGATCTGAAGGAGTGGCGAGCGGCGATGAAACCGTCGCCAGAACCGACGCACAGAAGCCAAGCCGCCAGCACTGTTCATGTGACTCCCTGGGCCGAAGACCTCGACAGGACCACTATCGCACGGTGTCATACCTGGACGCAGAGCGTCTCGTCGGACCCTGTGGGTGGAATGGAGTACCGCCGTCTTCATGGCGAAACGGGGCCGGACACAGGACGGCGCGGGCTGTAGTCTCCTGCCGATGCCCAAGATGGTGTTCCTCGGTGCCGGCAGCACTGTGTTCGCCCGCAACCTGCTCGGTGACATCCTCGGCTACAAGGAACTGGCCGGATCCGAGATCGTCTTGCATGACATCGACGCGGCACGCTTGAAGACCTCGGAGCTCGTGGCTCACAAGGTCTGCGACGCACTCGATGCTCCCGCCAAGGTCACCGCGACGACCGACCGACGTGCCGCATTGGACGGCGCCGACTACGCGATCAACATGATCCAGGTTGGTGGCTACGAACCCTGCACCGTCACAGACTTCGAGATACCCAAGCGCTTCGGCCTCCGCCAGACGATCGGCGATACGCTCGGTATCGGCGGCATCATGCGAGGCCTGCGCACGATCCCAGTGCTTCTTTCAATGTGCGCAGACATGGAGGAGCTGTGCCCCGACGTGTGGTTCCTCAACTACTCGAATCCCATGGCAATGAACTGCCGAGCTATCAACCGAAGGAGCCGGGTCCGCACAGTGGGTCTGTGTCACAGTGTGCAAGGCACCGCATTCGAGCTCTCCCAAGACCTCGGCATCGCCTACGGAGAGATCGACTATCTCGCCGCGGGGATCAACCACATGGCCTTTTACCTCCGGTTCGAGCGGGACGGCGAGGATCTCTACCCCCGCCTACGAGCTCTCGCCGAGTCGGGTCCGGTACCCGACGACAACCGCGTGCGCTATGACGTGCTGCGTCGCCTCGGCTATTTCGTGACCGAGTCAAGTGAGCACTTCGCCGAGTACGTTCCGTGGTTCATCAAGCGCGGCCGGCCCGACCTCGTCGAACGCTTCAACATCCCCCTCGATGAGTATCCGAGACGCTGCGTTGCCCAGATAACGCACTGGGAGGCCGAGCGCGAGCGTCTCGAGGGCGACGGCATCATCGAGGTAAGCCCGAGCTTTGAGTATGCGGCAACCATCATTCGCAGCATCGAGACGGGGCGGTCACGTGTGATCTACGGCAACGTCGCCAACGAGGGGTTGATCGATGACCTCCCCAGTGGTTGCACGGTCGAGGTTCCGTGTCTCGTGGACGGCAACGGCGTGCAGCCCACCCGGATCGGTACCCTGCCCCCACAGGTCGCCGCCCTCATCAGGACCAACGTCAACGTCCAGGAACTGACGGTCGAAGCGGCACTGACCGGGCGGCTCGACTACGTGTACCAAGCGGCGATGCTCGATCCTCACACCGCGGCCGAGCTCGACCTCGATCAGATCACCGAAATGGTTGATGCCTTGATACTGGCTCACGGCAACTGGATCCCAGACTTGACGTAGGGCTGCCGATAGCCAGAGAGGGGGCGGCTTGACCACGTCTTGGCCCCTGTCTTCTTCCATCATTCGGGTAATGGCGGTCATCAGCCTCGGTGTCGCGCTTGTTTTTACAGTGTTGACTGCGGTCGAATTCAGCACGCCTTACGGCACGATTCCTGATCAATGCAGGTCAGTCCCGGAGTCCACCCATGGTGTGCTGACGAGTCGCACTGCGGTGACTGCCGCAGTCAGGTCGTATCAAGCTCTGGTGACGTGCTTTGGTGGCGCTGGAGGGTCCTTCAAGGGCCTGTATATCGGACCGGCCGCCACGGCCTGGCCCGAATCGCAGGCCCTTGCGGGATTGTTAGCAGTCGCGCCGATCCCAGGAATACCTGTCGAGATCCGCCATAGCGTTGCATCCCGTATGGCCGTACTGGCCGACTACGAAGATCCGGCTGGTGGGTACTACCCCGGCCCCTGGTGGTTCTTTGTCGGAGGCGGTGTTCGAAAATACGACGACAATCTCTTCGTCTCCCTCGATCTGATTGCAGCGTACCGGGAGACGCACACCGCAAGGTATCTGCAGATGGCGGAGGCCGATGCTCGCTACATCGAGACTGGCTGGTCAACGGATGGCACCCTTCCACATCCCGGAGGCCAGTATTGGGAGGATCCGAGATTTGGCCGGGATCGCAATGCTGTGACCACCGGAGGAGCCGCACTGCTCGACGCCGAGCTCTACCAAGAGACGAGCATCTCCTCCTATCGTGTCTGGGCCGAGCGAGACATGCGATGGCTCGTCAGTACGCTCGGGCTTCCGAGCGGATTGCTCGCCGATCACATCTCGCCATCGGGAACTGTGGCTGCCAAGGTCTGGTCATACAACCAGGGTTTGGCCATCGGTGCGTGGGTGGCGCTCTATTCAGCCACCGGTCGTCCCGAGTTTCTGCACTCCGCCGTGCAACTCGCGCAGAGAGCACTGTCGTTCTTCCGCACGCACGGCTTTGGCGATCAGACTGTCCCGTTCAACGCAGTGTTCTTTGACTACCTCATGAATCTCGACAGGGTCGCCCCAAACGCACGGTATCGCCTCGCCCTGCAGTCCTACGCCACGTATCTGTTCGATCATATGAACCACGCCGACGGGGTGGTCCATGTCACGGGCTATGACAGTGCACCCACGCAATGGCTGATCACACAGGCGGCTGCCGTCCGTGTCTTCGCCTACTTCGCCGTAAACCCGTCCTAGCGCTTCAACGAGTCAATGAGGCGGCGGCATCGGCGCGCGTGGGACCAGGGCGACCAGACGAGGATGAGAACGATCCCGAGGCCGATGAAGGCGACGACGAAAACGAGCCAGGCAAAGGGGTGGATGTTCGTCCCGACAACCGGCAGGACGAATCGACTGGAGCCCACTATCCGTCCTGGACCGGGACCGAAGAACCGGAGCGGTCCAGGACCGGCCACGATCCGACGGGAGGCGATGCCGATAGCCCTACTGCTGGAGCCGACCGAGAGAGCCAAGCCTGCGCCGATGATCAGCGCACCGAGAAGGACGGTGACGACGATTGCCCAAGGTGCCGGCCAGCGATGCGGACGATCGAGAATTGTGTGACCTGTCACTCCTCGAGCAGTGGCCCACGCCGCCGCGAATCGTCGAGGGTCGAAGGCGCTGTTGCCGAGCACGTCTTCCGGCGTACCTCCGTCGGCCTCGGCCTCTTGGAGGTCAGCGGCAATGTCGGCGGCCATCTCGTTGGCCACCGGATCTGGCACTCCGAGCCGCCGCCACTCCCGGCGGCACTCGTCCACGAACTCATTCACGGCCGTACCTCCGCTTTGACCAGACCGAGGGCGCCGTCAACGGCGTCACGCGTCGCCTGCCATTCGCCGACACCGACTTCCAACGCCCGCTCGCCCTCGGGCGAGAGGCTGTAGTACTTCCGGGGCGGACCCCCGTTGCTGGCGGCCCGACGGGTTTCGACCAGACCGTCGCGCTCGAGCCTGCCCAGGAGAGGGTAGATGGACCCTTCGCCGACGATCGAGAGACCACGAGCCCGGAGCCGCTTGGTCATCTCGTAGCCATACGTGGGCCCTTCTCCCATCACGGCGAGAAGGCAGAGGTCGAGCACTCCCCGTAGCAGTTGGCTCCTCCGGCCCTCCGTCGTTGCCATGTACGACAAGATACCGTCTGCTATCTTGCTCTGCAAGAGACCCGCCGTCGTCTTGAAAGGGTCAGCAAAACGCCTCCCGGAGGCTGGCTCGACAAGACGGCCGGGCGACGCCGATACGGCTGCCATCCGGCGCGACCAGGAAAGGAGCCCTCATTGCCGATGACGAGTTCCACCATGCCCGCTCTTTCCGACGAGCCGGCCGGAGCCGGCCAGTGGGCGGTGGAGACCCATGGCCTCACCAAGCGCTTCGGGGAGAACATCGCTGTGAACGGAGTCGAGCTCCTCGTCCCTCGGGGATGCGCCTTCGGCTACCTGGGCCCCAACGGGGCGGGCAAGACCACTCTCATCCGGGTGCTCTTGGGCCTGACGCAGGCCGACTCCGGCACCATGTCGCTTCTGGGCCACCCGGTCCCGAGATACCGGGCGACGGCGCTCGCCCGGGTGGGAGCGATCGTCGATGAGCCCCGCTTCCACAGCCATCTGACAGGGCGCCAGAACCTCCAGGTCCTGGCCGCCGCCCGCGAACCGGCGGCCCGGGATCGTATCGAACCGGCCCTCGAGCGGGTGGGAATACGGCACCGAGCCGATGACAAGGTGGCCAAATATTCCATGGGCATGCGCCAGCGCCTCGGAGTGGCCGCCTGTCTCCTCGGCGACCCCCAGCTGCTGATTCTGGACGAGCCGATGAACGGGCTCGATCCCGCCGGGATGCACGAGATGCGCGACATGATCCTGTCGCTCGTGGCCGAGGGCCGCACGGTGGTGCTGTCGTCGCACCTCCTCGACGAGGTGGAGCGCACCTGCGATGCCGTGGCCATCGTGGACCGGGGACAGATCATCCGGCAGGGCCCGATCTCTGAATTGTTGGCTGGAGCGGCACTCGCTCTCCAGGTCGAGTGCACCGAACCCGATCGGGCCCGAGCACTCCTCGATGCCACCACGCTCGGAGCCCAGATCCAGGTGGGCGAGGCCGGTCTCGGGATCGGCCTGCCGGCCGGAACGGAGCGCGACGTCATCGCCGAGATCAACCGCATCCTGGTCGAGGGAGGGATCTCGGTGTACCGGCTCCAGCAGATCCAGGCGTCCCTCGAATCATGGTTCCTTTCCGTCACGAGCAGGCTGGGAGCCGGAGAATGACGACCGTGACCAATGTGAATGCGCCGGCGCCGGTTCCCCTCGTTTCGACGCCACCCGACCACCGGGGTCTGTGGATTCCCACCGGATCGATGATCACCACCCGGATCATGGAGCTGCGCAAGCGGCGCGGCCTCATGATCGCTCTGGCCCTGGTGACTGTGGGGATCCCCACGGTCTTCATGGTGATTCGACTGCTGCTCCACGCCTTCGCGCCGAAGACGTATGGGCCGGCCGGGGGCTATGACATCTACACCGCACTTGTGTCCGGTGTCCTCTATATCTTTGGCTTCATCGTGGCCGCCACCCTGGGTGCGACGGCGGGTTCCGCGGACCTCACCGAAGGGATGTTCCGGCACCTGGTGGTGACGGGCCGGTCGCGCTTGGCGCTCTACGTGGCGCGCATCCCTGCCGGCCTTGCCATCATCGTTCCTCTGGTGGCGGTGGGCTTCACCGTCGTCTGCGCTGTGTGCGTCTTCGCCGCGCCCACCCGGCTCTCCTTCAACAACGTGAACGTCCCCGTCGGCCTGTCGCGCTCCGGTCTCGAGAACTGGGCCGCCGGTCACGCCGACGAAGTCATCTGCAACTTTGGCTTCAACATCGGCCCGAAGTCTTTCGACGGCTCGACGATCGGCCCGGTAGTCAACAGCGTCCCGTGCGGCCCCGGCTCCGGTGGTGGCCCCGCCAACGTCCAGCAGTCTCCGGGATCGCCTGCCCCCACGACAGATTCTCCGGCCCAGATCCGGGAGGCGGCCAGGCTGATCGCCCGGATGGACTATTCCGCCTATGCCCGACAGTTCCTGTATCCGTCGGGCTCGCTGATGATCAAGAGCGGGCTCTGGCTCGAATTGGAAGCGGCCATCGGATTCATCGTGGGGTTGGGTCTGGGATCGCTGATCGGGCAGCGAACGGTTGCAGTGATTCTGATGATCGTCCTCGAGGTCGTCCTGACACCGATCCTCTCCAGGGCGCGGATTCCCCACCTGTTGAACCTGCAGCGTGCAGTGGTCGGCGTGGCCACGGCTCACCTCACGCCGGGCGGGCTCCCCGTGCTCGGTGGCGGTGGCGGGGGACCGGGGGGTGGCGGGGGGAATCCGGCCCTCGTGCCGGAAACGATCACCGTGGCCGTTTGTGTGATTGTCGCCTGGCTAGTGGTCTGGTCGGTCCTCGGGGCCTGGCGCATGATGACCAGAGACGCCTGAGAAGGCGATGCCTCACTGAGCCAGGGAACGCTCGACGAAATCGGTAGCGGAGACTCTCGATGGCGCTGTCTTACGGCTGTCTGCCACGATGGCCGAGAGCCAACCCGTCCCCGGTAGTGGCGTGACTGCATTGACGTCAGCCACATCGGTCCCGTTGACGAACATGTCGAGAGAGGTGGTTCGGTCATTAGCTTGGCTCTCGCACACCCCTTCGACCGTCGTTGCCGCCCTCAGGGCAGCAGGCGAGACGCCCTGCTTCAGGACTTTCGGCACTCGAGTGGGGCTGGGTACGCCGGTATTCTCTTCGATGAACCATTGGCCGTCGTTCAGGGCGACGAACTCGCTTTCATGAACCATTGGCCGTCGTTCCCGCTCAATCTCACCTGCGAACTCCCAGCGCCACGAAGGCACATCACTCCGAACCCAGCACCGACAGGCGATGACGCGCTCTCGGTGGCTGTCACTGCCGCACTCATCTGTTGAACGGGCTCCTGGTAGGGGGCGAAGGCGAACCAGTGGAGGTTGCCCGTGGGGACGATCACATAGGTGTCGTTCTCGTACGTGAATGTCGCACCAGAGTCAGGGGCGGACTGCCACCCAGAATAGGGATTGTGAAAGTTGTCAGAGAAGACCACCGTTCCCTCGTCCGCGGTCAAGACACCCCCGTGCCCCGGCGCGGAGCCGATGTTCAGTCCGATTCCGATCCCGATGGCAACGAGGACGGCGACGATGCCCACGAAGGATCCGACCACCCAGGCGGTCCGGTGTTTGGAGCCAGAATGAGCCGTGATCGGCATGTGCGTTGATCCGGACGGAGGCCAATCAGGTGTCCAGTATGGGGTGGGTTGAAACGACGGATGCAGATGGGGCGGATACCACTTTCCGTCCGAGGCGATCCACCAACCCGGTCCTTGTGAGAAGTCGCTCATCCCCCGCTCCTTGGCAGGACGAATTTCCTGGGTGATCGACATGTCGGTGCGTAGCCTTTACCACGACGAGGAAAAATCAGTGCGCAGGACGGAGGCGGCCGACGTCTCGAGATCCGAAAGGTCCCTCGGCCGCTGAGGTCCAGGGACATTGCTCGAGATAGAGCGTGAGCGGGTCGCTCGATGAGCGATGACTTTGTCAGATCTCGATGAGGATCAACGCCGTCCGAATGAGTCGAAGGCCGCCAGGGCGGCGCCTCGAGCACCGGCCATGTCGAGATCGGGAATCACGGCGAAGGTGGCCGACTCGAGCTGCTCCTGGCGCAGCGACGTATTCATGCGGACGCGTTCGACGAACCATTCCCTGAACTTGGGGGAAGCCTCAACGACTCCTCCACCAACGAAGTAGGCGCTCGCATCGATGAAGTTGCTGGCAATCGTAAAAAGTCGACCCAGCGCCATCGCCTGCTGGGCGAAGATGGCGAGGGCCAGCGGATCTTCGGCGTCTGCCAGGGCACGGACGCGTTTTGCCGCTTGGCCCATCGATCCCGCTGTGGCGAGCTCGTGGTCGGGGAAGCGCGTCAGCCAATAGGGAAGCAGATTCCTCTCGATCCCTGTCAGAGAGGCCACGCTCTCGGCGTCGGCGACGAAGCCGCACTGGCATTGCGGAACGGGTTGCCCTTCGGCCAGAAGACCCTCCATCGGGATGTGGACGTGGCCGAGCTCGCCGGCCATTCCCGCCGCACCGCGGATCACACGCCCGGCCTCGACGACCCCGCCCCCAAGTCCTGTCCCCACGATTGCCGAGACCGAAGAGTGCAGTGCGGCGGCGCGTCCGAAGTGTGCGTGGTGCGCGTAGAAGGCGGCGGCGTTACCGTCGTTGTTGTAGATGACGGGTACACCGAGATGACGCTCCAACACGCCGCGAAAATCGAAGCCGTGCCAAGCTGCCTCCGAGAAATTGGTCGCCCCTCTCGAGGAGATCACGCCGTCGGCGCTGGCCGGACCCGGCGTTCCCAGACCGACGGCGCGTACCGAGTCTCTGGCTACGTTGGTGAGGACGAGCACGTCGTCGAGAGCCTCGACGAGCGCACCGACCGCCACCTCCGGTCCCTCCCGGACCCGGCTCGGGCTCTCGACCAGCCTGTCCACCAGGAAGCGGCCCGAGTCATTCAGAACCGTCGCACTGTTGGACGTGCCGCCGTTGTCGAGGCCGACGATGACCCATGAGTTGGAAGTCAAGAGGATGCTCCGCAGCCAGGTTTTCGCTGAGATTAGCAACCTATCGGCCCGTGCCCCGGAGCCGAGCGGAGCACAGGGCAAGGGTGACGTCACAAGACGACCGGTGGCGGTTACCATCGCCTTGGCGAAGTGTCGGAGGCGTCGAAGGAGCGGCCGTGACCCGTTCCTCTGGATGAGGCGAATTCATAAGGTGCCACGCCGCCGCCAGCTGGCCCTGGTCGTGTCCCGCCGCTGGTCCCGGTGGAGGATGGGCCCGACGGTGGCCTTGGCTCTCGTCCTCTCGTCCTGCGCCGCGCTCGTGGTGGCGACACCGGTGCCGGCCTCGGCGAGACGGCCTTCTGTGCCGGCGAGGGCCCGAACGATCCGCACCGGGTGGCGACACGGACCGGTGGTCGCCTATCAGTACAGCGCCCGACCTGCCGCCGAGTCTTCGGGCCTGCCGACGGAGGACCAGGTCAGGGGACTGCTCTCGTCCCCCGGCGGACCCGATCTCTTCGACCACCAGGGACGGGTGGTCACGCTCCATGGGGTCGATGCCGTCTACAAGCGGGCCCCCTTCGAGCTGTATCCCGATCCGGGGCATCCCTGGAATTTCGGTCCCGCCGACGCCGCCCGGATCGCCAAGCTGGGCTTCAATGTCGTTCGCCTGGGCATCGAATGGGAGGGCCTCGAACCGGGATCCGGATCACCGAACTCTCCGTCCATCTGCAGCCCCGGGTCACCGGGAAATCCGCACGAGTTCAAGGCCTCGGTCGCTCGCCGCTACCTGGCCAATGTCGCCAAGACGGTCGACCTTCTCGGTCGAGACGGCGTCTACACACTCCTCGACATGCACCAGGACGTGTACAGCCACCTCTTTCTCGGGGAGGGGGCACCCAACTGGGCGGTCTGCACTGATGGCAAGCCCATCGTCCCCGTCGGCGGGCGGTGGTCGCAGAACTATAGAAACCCGACACTCGATATCGCCGAGCAACATTTCTGGGCCAACGACGTGGTCGGCAACCTCCAGGGGCAGTTCGACCTGGTCTGGAGCACGGTCGCTCGCTACTTCAGCAACAACCCGTGGATCCTCGGCTACGACCCCTACAACGAGCCCTTCTCGGTCGAGGTCACGCAGACTCAGCGGGCGGCGTTCGCCACCGCACTGGAGTGCTTCTACACGGGGACGGCCCACCCGCCGACCATGCCAGGGACGGAGAGAAAGGTGTCATGCCCGGCGACGGACCCGTCCTCTGGACTCATCAGCACGATCGAAGCGGCCGATCCTCACCATCTGATCTTCATCGAGCCGGACATATACACGGACCACGGCTTTTCTGCCCTCTTTCTGCCGATGAGCTTTCCCCACCTCGTGTACAACTTTCACGTCTACTGCCCTCAGCGTTCTCTCGTCACGGGCAATCCGATCAACCTGAGCGCGTGCGAGAGGCACGAACTGACGTCGATCCTGAACAACGAGAAGGAGCGTGCCCCGCTCTCGTCGAAGCGACAACCGGGGGGCCCAGCGTGGTTCATGAGTGAATTCGGCGCCACCACCAACTCGGCTCTGGTGGCGGCGCTCACCAAGGAAGCGGACACGATCGGCGTCGGCTGGAGCTATTACTCCTGGAAGTACTACAAGGACCCGACGGGGAGCACATCCGAGGCCCTGGTGACCGCATCCGGCGCCTACTCACCGATCGTCGGCGCGCTCTCCCGCACGTATCCGCAGGCGATCGCCGGCACTCCGACGTCCGTGAATTTCAACCCTCAGAGCGGCAGCTTCCACATGACTTATGTCCCGAAGTACACGAGAGCGCCGACGACGATCTTCATCGCCCAGAGCGTCCACTACCCCCGCGGATGGTGCGCCGCCGTCACGGGGGGCAGAGTCATATCGGCACCGGGGGCGGCCCATCTCTTGGTCGCGCCCGTCGACCGCCCGTCTCGGGTGGCGGTCACGGTGACCGCCGGCCTCTGTCCTCCGACAGCGTGACGGTGCCGTCTGGTCTTTCATTGCAACCCTGACGGAACCCCCGAATGAGCCACTGGTGCGCCAGCGAAAAGCGCGCCGATCGACCATCGTTTGCTACCAGATGATTTAGGCTCGGACCATGGACGTGCTGGTCGTCGTGGGAACCGACGATGTACCTGACCAGCTCATCGAGCGCGCTCGCCATGTCGTTCGCATGCCTGAGAAGGCACTCGGCCCGACCACCGTGGCCGAGGTCCGCTCCCGTATCCCGAGGGACGTCGGTGTCGTCGGGCCCGACGGGTCTCCGACGGCGCTGGCGGCGGCCGTCGGACTTCATTCGGCCGGTCTGCCCGTCACGTTCTATGCCGATCATGCCGGCGGCGTGGTACCGACCGGTGTGCGGTTGCTTCCGTTGACGGACTCGGGACCACCGATGGAGGTGTCCCACTCCCTGCTCGACCTCGTCGGTGACACACCTCTGGTCCGGCTCGACCGCGTCGGTCGCGATCTGTCGTGCCATCTGCTGGCCAAGTTGGAGTTCCTCAATCCGGGCGGCAGCGTGAAGGATCGCCCGGCCCTCGCCATGATCGAGGCCGCTGAGAAGGCCGGGCTCCTCCATGCCGGCGGCACGATCGTAGAACCGACCTCAGGCAATACCGGTGTCGGCCTCGCCATCGTGGCCGCCCGCAAGGGCTACCACTGCGTGTTCGTCATGCCCGACAAGATCGCCCCGGAGAAGATCGACTTACTACGCGCCTACGGAGCCGAGGTGGTGGTCTGTCCCACGACGGTGGCGCCCGATCACCGCGATTCCTACTATTCGGTCTCCGATCGGCTGGCCACCGAGATACCCGGAGCCTTCAAGCCCAATCAATACGGGAATCCCGACAATCCTCGTGCTCATGAGGTCACGACGGGGCCTGAGATATGGCGCCAGACGGCGGGGCGCGTCACGCATTTCGTGGCTGGTATCGGCACCGGGGGAACGATCACAGGCGTCGGGCGGTTCCTGAAGGGCCAGAACCCGGGCGTTCAGATCGTCGGCGCCGACCCTGAGGGGTCGGTGTACTCCGGCGGGAGCGGACGCCCCTATCTGGTGGAAGGGATCGGAGAGGACTTCTGGCCCGACACCTATGATCAGAGCGTCGTGGACTCCGTCGTCATGGTCAGCGACCGGGACTCGTTTCTCACCGCTCGGCGCGTGCACGCGCGAAGAAGGGATCCTGGTGGGCGGGTCGACGGGGACGGCCGTGTGGGCCGCCCTCCAGGTGTCACGGCCGCTGGGACCCGACGACGTCGTTGTCGTTCTCATTCCTGATTCCGGGCGCGGCTACCTGTCGAAGCTGTACAACGACGGCTGGATGGCCGACTTCGGTTTTCTGCGCTCCGGCGGTCAATCGGTGGGCGAGGTGATCGCCAACAAAGGTGGCGATCTCCCACCTCTCATTCACGTTCATCCCGATGACTCCGTCCGAGACGTCATCGCCATCCTGCGCGAGTTCGGGGTGTCGCAGGTCCCGGTGCTCAAGGTCGAGCCGCCGGTGGTGGCCGCCGAGGTTCTCGGTTCCGTGCAGGATCGCGATCTCCTCGAAGCCGCGTTCCAGGATCACGACCTCCTGACACGGCCGGTGAGCGAGGTCATCGGACCACCCCTCCCCACCATCGGCGTGGGTGAACCGGTGGAGATGGCCGTGTCGCGCATGGAGAAGTTCGGCGCCGTTCTCGTGTTCGACGCCGGACACCCGGTGGGCATCCTGACGCGGTCGGATGTCCTCGGCGCCCTTGTCGGACGCTCGGCCCCCTAGACGCGACGGGTAGGACGACCATGGACACCTCCTCGCAGAGCCACCGTTTCGAGACCCGCGCCATCCACGCCGGTCAGGACCCTGACCCCGTCACCGGGTCGGTGGTGCCCGCTGTCCACGTGGCGACCACGTATCGCCAGCGCACGGTGGGGGGCGAACAGCGATACGAATACGCCCGATCGGGGAACCCGACGCGGTCCTCTCTGGAGGAGCAGATGGCCTCCTTGGAGGATTCCCGTGTGGCTTACGCGTTCGCCAGCGGTCTGGCCGCCGAAGATGCGGTTTTGCGCGCTCTGCTGCGACCGGGCGATCACGTCATTCTCCCCCTCGACGCCTATGGAGGAACCTTCCGGCTGGTCGACAGCGTCCACAAGCCGGCCGGCATCCACTACTCCACCACCGACATCGGAGACCGGGCCAGCCTCGATGCCATCTGGCGCGACGACACCCGACTGGTGTGGGTCGAGACCCCGAGCAACCCGTCGCTGTCGATCGTCGATATCGAGGCGACCGCCGCGTACGCGCACGCCCGGGGAGCCACCTTGGTCGTGGACAACACCTTCGCCACCCCCTATCTGCAGAACCCGTTGGCGCTCGGTGCCGACGTCGTCGTGCACTCGACGACGAAATACCTCGGCGGCCACTCGGACGCCGTCGGGGGCCTCGTGGCCCTGGACGACGCCGACGTCGCCGACCGGGTCGCCTTCCTGCAGAACGCCGCCGGCGCTGTGCCCGGTCCGTGGGACTGCTACCTGATCCAACGGGGAGTGAAAACCCTCGCCCTCCGTATGGAGCGTCATTGCACCAACGCGCAAGCGGTGGCCGACTTCCTGGACTCCCACGAGCTGGTGGAGACGACCTACTACCCCGGCCTCGTCTCGCATCCCCGCCATGGCACGGCCAAGCAGCAGATGCGGGGGTTCGGCGGGATCGTCTCGTTCCTGCATGCCGGAGGGGAAGACGAGGCCCTGGCGATGGTCACCCGCACGCGTGTCTTCACCCTGGCCGAGTCATTGGGAGCCGTCGAGTCGCTCATCGAACACCCGGGACGGATGACGCACGCCGTCCTGGCCCACTCGCCGCTGGCCGTCGATCCCCGACTCGTCCGTCTGTCCGTCGGGATCGAGAACGTGGACGATCTCGTGGCCGACCTGGCTCAGGCACTGGACGGTTGATCGCGCCGGCGGGGGAGTCCGCCGGCGGGGGAGTCCGCCGGCGGGTCCGAGTCGGCCACCGCCCCCGAGCCCCATCCGGCTTCCGCCGCGCAGGCCGCCGTCCCGGAGGGGGACTATCCGGGACAGCGCCCGCCTGCTGGCTGGCGTACCACCCCTGCCATCGTCGGGGGAATGAGGAGCGTCGCCACTCACGGCAGAGTAGTCGGGCGGCCACCAAAATACAACTAAATCTATAGAATTACTGGTTCAGAAGAGAGTCCCCAAACTCAGACAGCGGCGACGAACATCTGCTGGGTGATCCCCGGCCCGAGCGCCACGGTGCCGCCGTCGATCTCCAAGGTGACGGTCCCGTCCGGTGCCCGCGATCGCACGAACGCCGAACGACCGGGGATGCACCCGTGCTCCCCGAGGTATTCGAGGGAGGCCATGTCCAGCTCGACCTCCTCGGTGATCCTCTCGAGCCGTACCGTCCCCCCTGGTTCGACATCGGCCAGGCTCACCTGGGGCGCGGGATCGTCGACGAGGTCGGCTCCCGGAATGGGATTGCCGTGCGGGCAGGTGCTCGGATTGCCGAGCAACGCCACCAGATGGGTCTCGACCTCGTCGGAGATCACATGCTCCCAGCGCCCGGCCTCGAGATGGGCCTTGTGCCACGGGAGCCCGATGATGTCGACGAGCAGCCGCTCGGCCAGACGATGCTTGCGGATCACGCTGTCGGCCAACGTGCGACCGCGCTCGGTCAACACGATGACGCGTCCGCTGCGGCTGACGTACCCGTCGTCGGTCAGCCGCTCGAGCATCTCCGACACCGACGGTGCCGTCCGTCCCAACCGCTGGGCGATCCGCGCCTGGATGACCGGCGTTCCTTCCTCGGTCAACGAATGGATCGTCTCGAGGTACTCCTCGACCGGGGGGTGGAAGCCGTCCGTCACGGCGCCCATCCTACCGAGCGTCTCCGTGGATATGGTCGGTCACCCGTACCTCCTTTTCATCCTTCCCTTATCTTGATGTAGTGGGGAGGTTGACGAAAAGTATTCGGGCACCCTAATATTCGTGCCCACAGCGGTGCCGGACCGTCCCCAGGCGGACGACGGCCGGCAGACGAGGAGAGTCATGAGGGCAGCGACCGGCACAAGGACCGTCGTGGCTGTGGCCGTCGCTTGCTCCCGGCCCTGATCCTCTCGGCCTGCGGTGGGGGACCGGCGTCCTCGGCGCCGTCGATCACGCTGTACAACGGCCAACACGTCCAGACCACCGCCTCGCTCGTCACCGCTTTCGAGAAGCAGACGGGGATCCACGTGAACGTCCGCAGCAACGACGAGGACGTCTTCGCCAACCAGATCGTCCAGGAAGGGGCGCGGTCTCCGGCCGATGTGATCTACACCGAGAATTCCCCCGCCCTCGAGTACCTCCAGGAGCGGGGACTGCTGACCGCCGTCGACCCGTCCACGCTGGCGCACGTCCCGACCAAGTACAACTCACCGAAGGGGGACTGGGTCGGCGTGACCGCCCGGGTGAGTGTCCTCATCTACAACACCGACCTCGTGAAGCCGGATCAGCTCCCCACCTCTGTCATGCAATTGGCGGACCCCAAGTGGCGGGGGAAACTGGCATTGGCGGCGGGTGAGACCGATTTTCAGCCCATCGTCACCTCGATCGTGAAGACCCACGGCAAAGCGGCCGCCCTGGCATGGCTTCAGGCGGTCAAGATCAACGCCGGAGACCACATCTATCCCGACAACGAGACGATCACCTCCATGGTCAACCAGGGCCAGGCCGCCATCGGGATCATCAACCATTACTACTGGTACCGGGAGCGTTACGCGGTCGGCGCCGCCAACATGCACTCGGCCATCGCCTACTTTGCGCCCTATGATCCCGGCTACGTCATCGACGTGTCCGGCGCCGCCGTTCTGGCGTCGAGCAAGCACAAGCCGGAGGCCCAGCGTTTTCTCGCTTTCATCGTGAGCAAACAGGGTCAGGAGATCATCGCCCACAGCCAGAGCTACGAGTACCCGTTGGGATCGGGAGTGACGACGGCACAGGGTCTTCGGCCCTTCGACACCCTGCAGCCCAACCCGATCGGCATCGCCCAACTGGGTGACGGGTCGGCGGCGATCGCCCTTCTCCAGAAAGTTCAGCTCCTCTGATTCATCCGTACCGTGTTCTCGAAAGGCGCCAGTCGTGGGCGATGAGGGCTACCTTCTGGACAATCAGGCTGACGCCGCCGGAGACCGCTTCGCGGCGCTCTCCACCCTCTTCGACCTGTCCACCTTCCGACACATCGACGATCTCGGCATCGACGCCGGATGGCACTGCTGGGAAGTCGGTGCCGGCGGGGTCTCCGTGGTGCGGTGGCTGTCCTCCCGCGTGGGTCCCGGTGGTCGGGTCCTGGCCACCGACATCGACGTGTCGTGGGCGCAGGAGGCGGCCGGTGATGTCGTCGAAGTGCGGCGCCACGACGTGGCCGGCGAGGCCGCCCCGTCGGAGACGTTCGACCTCGTCCATGCCCGCCTCGTCCTCGTCCACCTGCAAGACCGCGATGCCGCCCTCCGGTCGATGGTCGCAGCGCTTCGTCCCGGCGGCTGGCTCCTCGTCGAGGATGCCGATCCGGCGTTGCAGCCGTTGAGCTCGCTGGACCCCGTGGGCCCGGCCGACGAACTGGCCAACACCCTGCGGACCGGATTCCGGGCGTTGTTGGCCGAGCGTGGCGTCGATCTGGCCTACGGGCGCAAGCTCCCCCGCCTGCTGCGTGACGCCGGTCTCGTCGACGTGGCGGCCGACGCCTACTTCCCCGTGGCTCTTCCTGCGTGTGCCCAACTCGAGAGGGCGACGATGGCCCTGATCGCCAACGACCTCATGGCCCACGGGGTGGCCACGGCCGAGGAGCTCGGCCGTCATCTCGCCCATGTCGACGCCGGTCTCCTCGACCTGTCTCAGCCCCCCATGATCTCGGCCTGGGGCCGGCGGGCCTAGTCGGCATGCGGTCCTCCCGGTCATGACCGTTCCGACGGCGACCCACGCCCCACCGACGCCGACGGTACCGGCGGTGCACCGCCGGTACCCGCGGACCCTGGTCCTCGTCAGTGCCCTCGTCGCCGGTGTGTTGATCCTCCCTCTCGTGTTCCTTCTCCTGCAGGCGCACCAGGTGGGTTGGTCCCACTTGTCGATGCTGCTGTTCCGGCAACTGACGGCGATGCTGTTGTGGAACACCGTCCGGCTGTGCGTGGTGGTCACGCTGGCCTCGGCGGTGATCGGCACGGCGGCGGCCTGGTTCGTCGAGATGACCGATCTCCCCGGGCGACGGGTGTGGGCCGTGCTCGTCGTCATTCCCGTGGCCATCCCTGACTTCGTCGTGAGCTTCGGCTGGGTGTCGATCGACCCGTCGCTGCACGGTTTCATCGGTGCCACGCTCGTCATGACCCTCGCCGTCTATCCGCTCGTCTATCTGCCCGTCGCCGCCAGTTTCCGTGGCGCCGACCCCGGTCAGGAGGAGGTGGCCCGCAGTCTCGGCCTCGGCCGCACGCGGACCTTTCTCCGGGTCACGCTGGCGCAGGCGCGCTCGGCCGTGCTCGGTGGTTGCCTGCTGGTGTCGTTGGCACTGCTGGCCGAGTACGGGGCGTTCGAGATCCTCCGCTTCCAGACGTTCACGACCGAGATCTTCACCGAATTCAACGACGGCTTCGATCCCGCCGCCGCTTGCGGCCTGGCCCTCGTCCTGGTCCTGCTCGGTCTCGTGCTGCTCACGGCTGACGGCTTCGCCCGGGGTCGGGCCCGCACGAGCCGGTCGGGTCCCCAGGTGGCCCGGGTCCGTCCTCCGCACCGCCTGGGTCGGGTCACCGTGCCCGTCCTCGCCGGTTTCACCCTCCTCGCCCTCCTGGCCCTCGGCGTTCCCGTCGGAGCCCTCGTCTACTGGCTCTTCCAGGGCGGCCGGACGTCGCTTCCCGCCGCCGCCTCGCTGTCATCGGCGGCATGGCACAGTGCCGGCTACAGCGCCGCCGCCGCCGCGCTGGCCACGGTGGCGGCGCTGCCGGTGGCGCTGCTGTCGGTGCGCCACCCGGGCCGGACCACGATGATGCTCGAGCGCAGCACCTTCCTCGTCCTGGCCCTTCCCGGGATCGTCATCGCCCTGTCCATCGTCTACTTCTCCGAGCACTACGCCCCCTCGCTGTACCAGCGCAGTCCCCTGCTCGTCCTGGCCTACGCCATCCTGTTCTTCCCGCTGGCCCTGGTGGCGGTGCGGGCGTCGGTGGCCCAGGCGCCGACGGGGCTCGAAGAGATGGCCCGGGCTCTCGGGTGCCGCCCGTGGACGGTCCTGTGGCGCGTCACCCTCCGCCTGGTCACGCCGGGGCTGGCCGCCGCCTTCTGTCTGGTCTTCCTGTCAGCGGTCACGGAGCTGACCTCGACCCTGATCCTCATCCCCACCGGGGCCCAGACCCTGGCCACCCAGTTCTGGGCGTTCACGACGGCCCAGTCGTACGCGGCGGCCGCACCGTACGCGACACTGATGGTGGTCATCGCCGTGATCCCCAGCTACCTCCTCGGCCGGTGGTTCAACCGGCTTCCCACCAAGGCCACCGCTGCGACATGACCCGACTGGCCGCCACCGATCTCCACAAGGCCTTCGGGAGCCAGTCGGTTCTGAGGGGGATCGAGCTCATCGTCCCCGAAGGTTCGCTCACGGCCATCCTGGGGCCCTCGGGCAGCGGCAAGACGACGTTGCTCCGGGTGCTGGCCGGGTTCGAGCGTTCCGATCGTGGCGTCATCACCCTGGGCGACCGGGTGGTGGAGGACGGGCGCCACTACCTCCCACCGGAGGAGCGTGGCATCGGCTACGTCCCGCAGGAGGGCGCCCTGTTCCCTCATCTGACGGTGGACAAGAACATCGCCTTCGGCCTGTCGCGCCACGAACGCGGCGACGGGCGGATCGCACGACTGGCCGACATGGTGGGGCTCGGGGACATGGTCGACCACTATCCCCACCAGCTGTCGGGGGGTCAGCAACAACGGGTGGCGCTGGCGCGCGCGCTGGCCATCGAACCGGAAGTGGTGCTCCTCGACGAACCGTTCTCCTCGCTCGACGCCGGACTGCGGGCCAGTGTCCGAGCCGACGTGCGCCGAGTTCTGCGGGAGGCCGGGACCACCGCCGTGTTGGTCACCCACGATCAGGACGAGGCTCTCTCCATGGCCGACGTCGTCGCCGTCATCCGTGACGGTCGCATCGGTCAGACCGGCACGCCCCAAGAGCTGTACGAGCACCCGGTGGACGCGGCCATGGCCGAGTTCCTGGGCGACGCCAATCTCATCAACGGCTCGGTGGAGAACGACGTGGCGTCGACGCCTCTCGGCACGCACCCGCTGCGCTCGGGGTCGGCCCGCGTGGGCCACCTGACCCCGGCTGTCGTCATGGTGCGGCCCGAGCAGGTCGAGATCCGGCCCGGCCACGACGCCGGCGGCCTGGCCGCCCGCGTCCTCGAGTCACAGTTCCACGGGCATGACACGGTCATGCGGGTGGTGCCCGACCCGTCGTCAGGCCTCGGGGAGATCGTGGCCCGCACCGACGGTGGTCTGGCGCTGGCCCCCGGCACCGACGTGACCGTCACGGCCCATGGGCCCGTGCTGGCGTGGCCCGAGCTTTCCGGCGATCACGGGGCCTGACCCCGTCAGTTGCGTCCCCGACGATCAGGGGGTACCGGGAACCCCCGTCGGGATGGTCTCCACCGTGGCGCCCGCCGGAAGGGCGAAGTCGCTGGCCGGCGGGGAGGAGGAGTAGCTCGTGAGGGCGAAGGAGCCGCCGCTGTTGGAACTGACGTAGGCGAGGATGCCCTGCTTCGTGACGCAGTACTTGGCCGTATGTCCGGCGCCACTGATGTTGGCGCACGTCGTGCTCTGGCCGGCGTAGGACCCGGACGAGAACGACAGGCTGTACCCGGCGGCATGGGCGCCGGCCTCGGCCTGCGCCTCCCTCAGACCGGCCAGTACGGTCGCCGGGCTGAAGATGGCGACAAGCGACGCCAGGGGGTTCGACGACCCCTCGGAGATGCAGGTCTCCGGGGTGGAGGTGGTCGAGCAGAAATACGTGGCGGTGCCCGTGTCGATCACGCTGCCGCCCTTCGTGATGAAGAGGGACTTCGGTGGGCTCTGCTCGATGGTCACCGTCTGGGTCATCCCCGCGTTGGTGATCGTGTAGACGGACTTGAACGTCGCCTTCTCTGCTCCTTGGATCGTCGAGGACAGGGATTCGAGCTTGCTCAACGACGAGGAGCCCGACGTCGACGGGCTCGTCGTGGCGCTGCTCGTCGCCGAGGCGGAAGTGGTTGTCGTCGTCGCCGAATTGTTCGAGCTGCCGCACGCGGCGAGGACCGTTCCGAGCAGCACGAGGCCGACGAGGACGCCGGCCCAACGCGAGGCGCGTACAAAAGAGGACGACGTCGTGGTCATAGGATGCGCTCCTGCTCTCGATGGTCCGCTTTCGGACATAATTCGCCGCAGTGCAGGGGTGCTGGTCGGCGGGGGCCGGGATGGTCTGTCGGTCCGGGCGTCGCCCTCATGCTGCTGTTACCGTGAGCGCTCGTGCTCCCACGGCGGGGGAGCAACGGCGGAGAAGAGCATGGCCTACGTCATCGACACCATCGAGGTCGAGCCCCACTGTCTGGCTCCGTACCTCGACGCCGTCGAGCATCTGGGCGTGCCCGTCATGACCGATGCGGGGGCCTCCTTCGTGTCGTGCGCCACGACGTCGACCGAGATCGACGCGCCCGTGGATGTCCAGATCGTCTGGGCCTTCGACGACCACGCCCACTGGAACGTCATCCGCAGGAATCTCGTCCTCGACCCGCGCTGGTACGAGTACGCCGATCGCGTCGCCGGTCTGCGGACAGGGGGTACGCGTCGTTTCTACTATCGCGTCGCCTTCTCACCACCATGATCGGCCGGTGTCCCACACCGCCACCGCTCGGGAGGACCGGGGGAGGAGCTTTTCGTGCTCCGGCGTTTTGAGATCTATTCCGTGGCCGCCGGCGCCGCCGCCGATCGCGTCCGGGCCCTGGCCACCGCGTGCCGGCGGTGCGGGGAGTTCATCCCCGAGGTTCTGCACTCCCGGGTGGGATGGAACCTCTCGGATGCGCCCGCCCAACTCGTCTGGGAGCACGCCTTCGCCTCACCGGAGGCGTACCAGCGGTACATGGTCCACCCGTATCACGCCGACGTCCTCGATCGCTCTCTCCTGAACGACTCCCCCGAACGGGTGGTGGTCGACAACGACCTCGGCGCCGGGTTGGTCGGCTACCACTGCGACGGCCCCGCCTTCGCCATGGCCGGTGGCGTGCGCCGGCTGGTCCTCCTGCGTCTCGACCGTCGCGCCTCTCCGGCGGAGATCGATCGGCTGGCCCGCACCCTCGGTGACGCGCCGGCGGACGACGATCGGATGATCCTGTCCGTCGTCGGCGCCAACACGCTGGGGCCGGCATGGTTCGACGGCGTCACCCCGATCACCGGGCGCCCCCGTTGGACCCATCTGTGGGAGCAGGGATTCGGCGACCTCGCCGCCGTCGACGCGTACCGCGACGGTGCCTCACCTCTGGCCGACGCCGAACGACGAGGGTGGGACGGGTGGAGCAACGGCATCATCGAACGGGCGGTCGGCCTGCACTACGAGCTCGACGGCGCCGCGCCCTGACCCCCCGATACCTCAAGGCTCTGGTCCCAGGGGTTCCGGTCTCAGGACGTCCAGGAGAAGCCGAGCGAGATGGTCCGGGGCAGATCGAAGGTGAGGGAGAAGCTCGACGCCTTGAGGGCGACGGCCACCGCGGCGGCGGCATCCTTGAACGCCTCGATGATGTTCCCGAACTTCTGGGGAATGCACCGCAGCAGGGCGACGGCCCGTTTCAGCACCTCGCCGAATGTGGCCAGCGCCCCCATGGCCTTGTGCGGGTTCTTCTTCGCCTTGCGGCCCCACCGCTTGAGCGCCCGGACCCCGTCCTTGGGATCGCGCACCAGCTCCCGGGCCAGCTTGGTGATGGCGGCGTCGGAGCTGCCGGCCGCCACCACGGAACCTTCGGCGGTCTTCAGGATCCGACTGAGCGAGTCAGCGCTCATGCCCGGTTGACTGCGTCCGGGGGCGGCCTTTCGTGCACTCTTGTCGTCCTCACCGGTCCGGCCGCTGCGGGGCCGGGTGGTGACCTCGAGGAGCTCCAGGGGATCGGCCGCGACGAATCGGTCGAATGCTTCTGAGAACTGGCCCATCGCTGTACTTGCCCCCCGTTGCCGCGCTGTCGTCGCGTCGGCGGTATGACTGCATCGGCTGAACTGTGCATTTTAGCCACTCTCTGCGTCAACTCCCGTCGCGTCGCCCCGACTTTTCTCCCGGGTGCGACGGGGGCGTTTCCGGGGAGCCGACCCACCGACGCCGGGACCGGTCGGACCCCGGCGGAGTCCGGGACCGTCGGAGGTCGGGTGGCGACCCGTCGCCGTGTGCTAGGGATGCACGCGTGTCGCCAGGCGCCGGCCAGCAGCGAGAGGAACGCCGCTGGCCGCCCGGTCTCGTCGAGACGGTGCGGGCGGCGGTGCGTGGACACACGGTCGGCCGACGACCGGGAGGCCGACGCCCGGACCCGGATCCTCGACTCCCTCGACAGCCTGCCCCGGCCCTTCGACGAGGAGGCCGACCCCGTCCACGTGACCGGATCGGCCGTCGTCGTCGGCCGGCGGGGAACGGTCCTGCATCTGCACAAGCGCCTCCACCGATGGATGCAACCCGGCGGTCACATCGACCCGCACGAGTCCCCCTGGGACGCCGCCCTGCCGCGAATCCGAGGAGGAGACCGGGCTGGTTCTCCACCATCCCGCCGACGGTCCGCGCCTCATCCACCTCGACGTCCACGATGCGGCCAAGGGCCACACCCATCTCGACCTCCGGTACTTCCTGTTGGCGCCGGACGAGGATCCGAGCCCGCCGCCGGACGAGAGTCCCGAAGCCCGGTGGTACGCCTGGGACGAGGCCCTGGCCGTGGCCGACGCCGCGCTGGTCGGAGCGCTCGAGGTGGCCCGGACGCCAGCCCGAGGTGTCCTCCGGACCCGGCCGCGAGGGCGACGGGTCGGGGACGGGCCATGATCGGAGTGCGGACGACGGCAGGGAGGGCCGGTGACGGAGGACGAGGCGCACGACACCGGCGACGACGCCCCCGCCCCCCGCTCCGTCTTCGAGCGCCTGCTCGAGGTCCAGGACCACGACACCGCCGTCGACCAACTGCGCCACCGTCGGTCCTCCCTGCCCGAACAGTCGGAGCTGGCCGGGGTCGAGGGCCGCCTGGCCGGGCTCGAGAGCCGGGCGGCCGAGGTCCAGGCCGGTCGCGACGAGCTCGGCGTGCGCCAGGCGGCCCTGGAGGAACAGATCGAGGTGTCGCGGGCGCGCCGGACGGAGCTGGAGCGGCGGATGTACGGCGGCCAGGTGTCGGCCGCCCGCGACCTCCAGGCCATGGACGACGAAGTCAAACACCTGAAGCGACACATCTCCGAGCTCGAGGACCGTGAAATCGAGATCATGGAGGCCCTGGAGCCCCTCGACGGCGAGCTGGCGACGGCCGAGACCGAGCGAGCGGCGCTGCGCCAGGACCGCGACCGCCTCCGGGAGGCCATCGCCGAGGCCGTGGCGAAGATCGACGCCGATATCGCCGCGCAGGGCGAGGCCCGTCTGGCCGCGGCCGCCACCGTGCCCGCCGATCTCCTGACCCGCTACGAGCGCCTGCGCACCACGTCGGCGGGGACGGGAGCGGCCCGACTGGTGGGGGGGTCGTGCAGCGGGTGCCATCTCGCCCTTCCGGCCATGGAGGTCGATCGCATCCGCAAGGCTCCGCCCGACGAAGTGATCACCTGCGACCAGTGCGGTCGCATCCTGGTCAGGTGACGGCGTCGCCGTGCTCGTCCTGGTTCGTCACGGCCAGTCGGCGGCCAACGCCGAGGGGCGGCTGTCGGGCCGGGCGCCGTCGCCGCTCACCGAGCACGGCCGGTCCCAGGTGGCGCTCCTCTCCCCGCTGCTCGCCGGGGCCGGCAGACTGATCAGCAGCCCGCTCGGACGGGCCCGGGAGACGGCCGAGGCGCTCGCGCTGGGCCTCCCCATCGAGGTGGACGAGCGCTGGACCGAGGTCGACTACGGCGAGCTCGAAGGTGAGCCCGTCAGTGCCGTCCCCGCCGAGGTCTGGGGCCGCTGGCGCTCCGATCCGTTCTTCCGTCCCCCGGGGGGTGAGACCCTGGCCGAGGTCGGGGTGCGGGTGCGCAGCGCCTGCGAGGAGCTCTTCGCCCGCCCCGGTTCGGGGGCCCGGGCCGGCGGAGACGTCGTGGTCGTCAGCCATGTGTCGCCCATCAAGGCGGCCGTGGCCTGGGCGCTCGGCGCCGGTGACGACCTGGCGTGGAGGCTCCACCTGTCGACGGCGTCGCTCTCGCGTGTGGGGTGGGGCGTCGACGGGCCCGTTCTCCGGTCCTTCAACGACACCTCTGCAGGCTGACCGGCGTCAGTCGACCGGATTTTGGCGCACGAAGTCGATGACGGCGTCGGCCAAGGCCGGCCCGCTGTCCTCCTGGAGGAAATGGCCGGCACCGGTGATGGTGGGGTGTTTCTGACCCCGGGTCCCCGGTACGACGGCGAGGAACAGGGCGTCGGCCCCGCGGTGATGGGGTCGGCGTCGCTGAAGGCGCAGAGGAACGGCTTGTCGAAGGTCTTCAGCATCTCCCAGGCGCGCCGGTTGGCGTCAGCGGCCGGGTCGTCGGGTCGGGTGGGCACGAGCACGGGGAATTGGCGGGCGCCCTCCTTGAAGGTCTCGTCGGGGAACGGGGCGTCGTAGGCGGCGACCACGTCGTCCGACGGCGACGAGGTGCATCCGCCGGCCACGATCCGGCCCACCGGGAGCTCGGGCGTCTCCTGGGAGAAGCGTTGCCAGGCCAGGAAGGCTTCGCCCATGTCCATGTCGCCCGTGGGTAGGCCGGTGTTGGCGGCCACGACCCGGCGCACACGGTCGGGATGCTCGGCCACCAGTCTCAGGCCGATCAGACCGCCCCAGTCCTGGCCCACGAGGGTCACCCCCGACAGAGCGAGCTCGTCGAACAGCGCGGCACGGAGCCACTCCACATGCCGGGCGTAGCTGTAGTCCCCCCGCTGCGCCGGCTTGTCCGAACGTCCGAAACCGACGAGATCGGGGGCGACGGTCCGGAAGCCCGCCGCCGTCAGCGGGGGGATCATCTTCCGGTACAGGTAGCTCCATGACGGCTCGCCGTGGAGCAGCAGCACCGTCTCCGCCCCGTCGGCGGGGCCTTCGTCGATGTAATGGACCCGGAGCCGTCCGTCGCCGTCGCCCGACGGGACCTCGACGTAGTGCGGGGAGAAGTCGTAGCCGGCAAGACCGGCGAACCTCTCGTCGGGAGTGCGTAGGACCTTCATGCCAGACCTCCGGGGTCGGGGTAGGTACCGCTGCGGCGAGCGGGCCGGGACTAGGGGACGTCGAGATAGAGGAAGCCCGAGGCCTCGTCGCGGAAGGTGATGCCGGCGGCCCGCAGCGCATCGCCCCAGTCGCCGTTGACCTCGGGGTCGTTCAGCTCCATGCCGTGGTCCGCCACCAGACAGAAGGCGGTGCGGTCGAACACCCCGGCCGCCTCGACGGCGGCCATGAGCTCGCCCAATCGTGCGTCGGTGTCGCGCACCGCCGCCGCGGCCACCTCGGAGTGGGGCCCGCCCTCGTGGAAGGCGGAATCGGTGAGCGAGAAGCTCACCCAGGTAAAGACGGGCGTCGGGTAGTCGACACCCAGGTGTGTCCCGCTCCAGATGGCGGTGGCCTGTCGTAGGGCCACCGAATCGGCGAACGTCGCCCACCGGTAGTCCTCGCTCGATTCGGCGAAGCGTTCGGTGGTGAACGGAGGGAGCACGGAGAGATCGGGGAGGAGCTCTCCCGTCCTTCCCTGACGGAACAGTTCGAAGGTCGAGTAGTCGGCACCGACATCGGCGGGCTCGTTCACCGACACCGTCACGGCGTGGGGACGCCGGCGCTTGACGGCCAGGTGGATCGTCTCCACCCCCGTCGCCAGCCACTGCATGGCCTCCTGCCAGGTGGCGGGGGACTCGGTCACCACCTGGTGCCCGAGAGACCGGTCGAACCAGGCGTTGTGGAGGACGCCGTGGTGCCCGGGGTGGCAGCCGGTGAGGAGACTCGTGTGGTTGGCCAGCGTCACCGTGGGCAATGACGCCATGGCCCCGTACCGGAACGCCGTCCCCTCGGCGATCAGGCGGGCCACGTGGGGTGCGTCGCCGCTCGCCGCCATGTCGTAGAGGCGGTTGGGGTTGCACCCGTCGAAGAGGACGGCCACGACATGGTCCGGCGGCGGTGCCGACCGGTCGATCAGATCGACGAGAGCGTCGCCGTCCTGGCGGGCCAGGTAGGCGTCGGCGCGCCCCGTGCCGTCGGATCCCGCCGGCCCCGGACGCACCCCGGGCCCGGGCTCCATGCCGAGCAGGGCCAGGACGGTCGGGGCCACGTCGATCAACCGGCAGTGGCGGTCGACCATCCCCAGACGCTCGACTCCGGCCCCGGCCAGGATGAACGGGGCCCGGGCCTGGACCACGCCGAGCGACCCGTGCTCGCCGCGGTGCTCCTGCTGGTGGTGGGAGGCGGTGTGCAGGACACACAGATCGGGCGCACAGGGATGATCGAAGATCTGGGCCACGTGCTCCCAGGCGTAGGGATAACTGTTGGCGCGCCGGTCGGGGAAGCGGGCGGCCAGCTCGGTGTCGAGCGAGGCGAAGCGTGTGGGGTCCTGGTCCCCGAGAGGATCGCGACCCTCGACGGCGTCGACCTCGAAGGCCCATCCGTCGGCCGTGGCCCGGCGACGGAAGCGAACGAAGCCGTCGACACTCCGGGCCTCGTAGACGTCGGGAGCGGGCGAGGCCAGGACCATCTCGACGAGGGACTCGAGGCCGGGGTCGATCAGGACGGCGACCGCGGTCCGGCGCAGGTCCCCGGCCCCGGTGCCGCCGGGGCTCGACGCCTCGGAGCTCGACCTCTCGGAACTCGACACCTCGGGGCTCGGCACCCCGGGAATGGTAGGCGCTGGCCTCCCGGTATGCGGCGTGAGGTCCGTGTTCGGAAGCCGGTGGCGCCGCCTCCTTCGTCCCCAGCCTGGGTCGTGTCGTAGTGTCGCCAACCGTGCGTGCCGTCGTGTGCCGGGAGCTCGGTCCCCTCGACCATATCGTGATCGAGGAGCGTCCCACCCCCGTGCCGGGACCGGGCCAGGTCGTGGTCGACGTACGGGCCATGGGGGTCAACTATGTCGACGGCCTGTTGTGCCAGGGCCGCTACCAGATGAAGCCGGCCACCCCGTACGTCCCGGGGGGCGAGCTCGCCGGCGTCGTGTCCGCCGTGGGTGACGACGTCAGCCGCGTCGGCGTCGGCGCCCGCGTCATGGCCATGACCGGGTTCGGCGCCTTCGCCGAGCAGGTGCTCGTCCACGATGCGTCGCTCGAGCCCATCCCCTCCGATCTGGGGTTCGGTCAGGCGGCGGCCTTCATCCAGAGCTACAGCACGGCGTGGTTCACGATGACGCGGCGGACCTCGATGCACGAGGGCGAGTGGGTGCTCGTCCTCGGTGCCGGTGGTGGCATCGGACTGGCGGCGGTCGACGTGGCCGTCGCCCTCGGGGCCCGGGTGATCGCGGCGGCCTCCACCACCGAGAAGCTGGAGGCGGCTCGGTCCATGGGCGCCGCCGCCACCATCGCCTACGAGGGTGAGGACCTGAAGGCGAGGGCCCGGGCGCTCTCCGACGGCGGCGTCGATGTCGTCATCGACACGGTGGGCGGGCGCCACAGCGAGCCGGCGCTGCGGGCCATGCGGAAGTTCGGCCGCTTCTGTGTCATCGGCTTCGCCTCGGGACCGATCGCCACCATTCCGCTCAACCAGGTCCTGCTCAACAACCGCACCGTGATCGGGGTCGATTGGGGGGCGTGGGCCATGGGGGACCCGGGAGACAACCGGGAGATGCTCGGAGAGCTGGTGGAACTGGTGGAGAACGGCCGTCTCCACCCCACCGTGCCCCACGAGCGACCGCTGGCCGAGGCGGCGACGGTGATGGCGGGCCTCCTCGATCGCTCGATCGCCGGCAAGGTCGTGCTCGTGCCCTGAGGTCCTGTCGACTGCTATCTGACTGCTAACTGCCGGTGCGTTCGCGGTGCTTGCACCCTGGCCAGCAGCAGGGCCGGCGCTGGCCTTCCTCCAGCTCCTCCTGGGTCCGGCGAATGCGGCGTTTCCGAGTTACCTCCTGCTTGGCATCCTCGACCCAGCAGATGAACTCGTTGCGGGCCAGGGGCGTGATGTCCTTCCAGGCAGTGAATGCCGTGGGGTTGGCGATCAGTGCCTTGCGCAGGTCTGCGGGAAGCTTGTGCACCACCCCGCCGGGCACTCGCGGGCTGCTCACACGGCCGTCCATTCTCGACCGAACCACCGCTGGATGCGGCTGGATCCGAACTCTCCCTTGTCCGTGGCCAGAGCGGTGGAGGGTGCCTCGTAAGTCCCCGACGGCGCGTGCCCGGCGGCGAACGTGACGTTGACCCGGGCGACCTCGTCGTTGCCGAATTCGAGGTAGCACATGCCGCGCCCGTCGTACTCGGCCGACCCGGGTTCACCCCGGATGACGGCGGCGATGCGATCGGCGGCGACGGAGGCCTGGCGTTCGGAGAACACTCCCGCTTTGGGCGTTCCGACGCTCGTCACGTCGCCCACCGCGAACACCTGCGGATGAGCGGTCTCCAAGGTCAGCGGGTCGACCGGGATCCAGCCGTCGACCGTCATCCCTGAGTCGACCACGACGTGAGGCGCGTGGTGGGCGGGCACACCGAGGAAAAGGTCGAAGGGCATCTCGGTGTCGTCGGCCAACACCGCCACCCCCTCGGCCAGCTCCTTCACCAACCGGTTCGGGTACCAACCGATTCCCCGCTCACCAAAGGCCGCGAGCAACGCTTCGGACGCCGCCGGGGATGGCGGGATCGGGACCGGTAGAGGCATGACCAGAGAGATCTCCGAGCTCTCCCGCACCCCGCGCCGCATCAGATAGTCGTGCATCAGGAGCGCCGTCTCGCTCGGAGCAGGAGGACACTTGAAGGGTGTCGACATGACACCGACAACCACCCGTCCACCGGCGAAGCGCTCGATCACTTCTCGCAAGGCGAACGCCGCGTCCTCGGTGTAGAAGTCGTGGCCCCACTCGAGCAGTCCCGGCGTCGCCTGCGGATCGAGGTCGGCGCCGAGGGCAACGACGAGAACATCGGCTTCGAACGCACCGGCATCGGTTTCGACTCGTTTGGCCGCTGGGTCAATGGCGGTCACCGTCGCCTGGACGAAGCGCACCCCGGGCTTGACCACGTCGCGGTAGGGATGGCGGACGGACGCCGCCGGTGTCCGGCCGAACATGACGTCCAGTTTCGAGAAACCGAAGACGAAGTCCTCGCTCTGATCGATCAACACGACGTCAGCCCGGTCACCGAACTGCTCTGACAACGACGTCGTGAGCTCCAGGCCACCGAACCCTGCACCCAGGACAAGAACACGCATCGTGAGAAGATACAACGCCGAGGGCAAGGCCAACTGTCCTTGCCGTGAAACTTTCCGAGACCACGTAGGTGAGCATCGGCGATGGAGAAGTCGCCTACCCGAGTGGCCGTTCACATCGCCGCTTGGGAGGCTCTTCGCTGTGAGTCACACCGAGTAATGGTCATACCGGGCAGATGGAGACATACCTCAGCGGAAGATCGTCGGGGCAAGAGGCGGAGCGGCCCTGTCGAGCGGGCGAATCCGGTGCCGCAGGAAGAGGGACGTCCAGATGCCACCGCCAGTCGCACCAACAGCAGCGGCGCAGGGGAACAGCCATTCCCAGGGACTGGGCGGGGTGCAGACTTGCGTATTGGTATAAGACACACCGGGGGCCGTGCTGACGGAGGTTGTGCACGCTCCCAACAGGATATGGCCTTGGCCGCTGAGGAGAATGACGTAGAGCGTGAGCACCAGCGCGGTGATGCCACCGAGCACTGCCGCTCCGAGCACCAGGGCACCTCGCCCCACCCGCCGCATCTGCCCAGTATGACCCGGGGGGTGAGCTCAGGTGGCGTCGAACCGAGCGTGGAACGAATGCAGCTGTCCGTCCGAGAAGCGGCGGTGCTCCTCGAAGATGCGCTCGTACCCGGTGTGCTCGATCTTCCACTCCCCGTCGACCTTCACGTACCGGTCGTCGTAGAGAAGCGTCCCGACGATTTCGAAGTCCATGGCCCGGACCACCACCCTGTCCTCGAGATACCAGACCCCGGTCGCCGTGGTGGGACCGGTCAGCTCGATCTCGGGGTGGTGTCCGTTGTGCATGGTGACGATGTCGCTGCTGCCGAGCGACTCCTCGAGAAATGCCACGATGGCGTCGCGACCCTGGTACGAGAGCTCACCGGACTGGTAGGACGTGGTGGCGTCATCGGTCAGCAGCTGACCGAGCTCGACGAAGCGCTTGGTATCGAGCAGCCGGAAGTAGCGGTACTTCAGCTGTCGGATGGCTTCGATCGCCTCGAGGTCCATGTGGGCCGAGTGTACAGACGGTGGCGAGACTGTGACGGGGGGCACCGAACTTGAACTCCGGCGCACGTTGCCACCTCGTTGACCTTGGGTTGATAGGCGCGGCATACCATCGCCTCCATGAGGAAGAGGATCGTGGTCGCCACCGTCGCCGTCGTCGTCGTGCTCGGCGGTGCCGGGGGAACCGTGGCCGCTCTCGGCAGCCGATCCCCGGCACACGCCCCGTCCGCGTCGAAGCCGCCGGCCCCCCGACCGGTGACAGCGGCGACGACAGCTGCGACCACGACACCGACCCCCACGGCTCCGGCGACGACGTTTCCGGCGACCCCTGTCCCCGCTCCGCAGGCTGTCTCCACCCCCGCCCCCGTGGTGGCGGCCACCACGACCACCATGGCACCGGCCATCGGTGCTCCCGGCGGGTCGCGCTTCGGCACCACCACGACCACCTTGGCACCGGCCATCGGTGCTCCCGGCGGGTCGCGCTTCGGTCCTACCGGCTCGCCTGCGCCGTAGACCTCCGCTCGGCTCGGTTCAGCGGCGTGTCCCCGGTTTCGGCGGCCGCGCCGCCGGTGCGGCACCCCACTGGTACGTCTCCTTGTGGATCCGTAGGTAGATGTAGGTCTCGGTCGTCTGTACCCCTTGGATCTTGCGGATCTTGTCGTTGAGCAGTTCGAGGAGGCCCTCGTCGTCCTCGACGACCACCTCGACGAGCATGTCGAGGGCCCCGGCCGTGAGCACCACGTACTCGACCTCGTGCAGCTCAGCCACTGCTTCGGCCACGCGTCTCATGTCCCCTTCGACCTTCAGGCCGATCATGGCCTGACGGCTGAAACCGAGGACACGAGGATCGGTGACGGCGACGATCTGCATCACCCCGCCGTCGATGAGTCGCTGCACCCGCTGACGGACGGCTGCTTCGGAGAGCCCGACGGCGGGAGCCATCTGCGTGTAGGGCTTCCGCCCGTCCTTCTGCAGCTGCTCGATGATGCGCCGGTCGATCTCGTCGAGCACCACCGGGTCGTCGGCCGTCATCGTCGTGCCCGCCCGTCCGTGGACGTGCGAACCTTGAGGTCACGACCACGGCCCCGCTCACCTCGGACTACGAATCGACCCCCTACTGGTGGGGTGGGGTCGACGCGCCCCCGTCGTCGGATACACCGTTGCTGGGCGACGCCGATGTGGCTGTGGTCGGCGCCGGCTTCACCGGGTTGGCGGCGGCTTGGGAGCTGGCCCGCCACCACCGCCACGTCGTCGTGGTCGACAGCCATGACATCGGCCGCGGGGCGAGTGCCCGCAACGGAGGCATGGTCCATCCCGGCGGCAAGCACGATCTGGCCACCATGCTGGCCATGCCCCGGGGTCGCGCCATGTGGGACGACACGGTGGCCGCCTTCGAAGGGGTCGAGACGCTCGTCACCGAGCTGGGCATCGACTGTGACTGGCGCCGCAGCGGCCATCTCGAGCTGGCGGACCATCCCCGGCACGTGGCGCACCTGCGATCGGTGGCGCATGCCTACGACTCGATCGGCGAGGACGCCCGGTTCGTGGGGCCCGACGACCTCGGGGCCGAGGTCGGCTCCACCCGGTTCGCCGGCGGTCTCCGCGTCACGCGCAGCGGTTCCGTGCACCCGGCCAAACTGGTGGAGGGCCTCGCTCGCGCCGCCCTCTCCGCCGGAGCGGAGCTGCACGGGCACGCCGAGGCCACGAAGATCGAGCGCCAGGGAGCGGGGTTCCGCCTCGAGACGTCGCGGGGGACGATCCGAGCCGGGGAGGTGATCGTCGCCACCGACGGCACCACGCGACGCCGACCGGTGCCGTGGCTCGGTCGACGCATCCTCGGGATCGGCAGCTTCATGATCGCCACCGAGCCGCTCGCTGCCGATCTGGCCGCGTCGGTCAGCCCCGCGGGGCGCATGTTCTTCGACACCAAGAACTTCCTCAACTACTGGCGTCTGGCGCCCGACGGCACCCGGGTCCTCTTCGGAGGACGGACCTCGTTCGCCCCCACCACGGTGGAGCAGGCCCGCGACCGCCTCTACGGCGCCCTGCAGGCCACCCACCCCCAGTTGGCGGGCGTGCGGGTGGCGCGCGCCTGGGGGGGACTGGTGGGGCTCACCTTCGACCGCCTTCCCCATGTGGGTCGCCATCCCGAGACCGGTGTCGTCTACGCCATGGGGTACTGCGGCACCGGGGTGGCGCTGTCCACCCATTTCGGTCGGGCCGTCGGGCGCTGGCTGTGCGGCGACGGGGAGCTGCCCGCCTTCGCCGAGCGCCGCTGGCCCATCGTGCCCCCACCGGCCCACGTGCCGTGGCTCCTGCCCGTCGCCGGATGGTGGTATCAGGCTCGTGATGCTCTCGGGCGGTGAGGGTCGCCGCCCGTCGGTGGTGTCACCGGGGCGCCGTCGGCGACGATCGTCCACTCAACCGGCGACGGTGGCGCAGAATTCGCTGAACACGTCGACGTAGCGGTCGATGTGGCTGTCGTCGTGCTGGGCCGAGAGGGTCCACTGCTCCTCGTTGCCCGGCGTCATGAAGATGCCGCGGTTCACGGCCCATGCCCACGAGGCGTTGAACAGGTCGGCGTTCGTCTCGAGGAAGCTGCGGTAGTCGACCAACGGTTCGGTGCGGTACGAGACACAGCCCTTGCATCCGAGGTCGACGACGTGGGCGGGGATGTGGGAGGCGGTGATGGCCCGCTGACAGCCGTCGGCCAGGACGCGACCCGATCCTCTTGAAGTGTTCGTAGGCGTCGGGGGTGAGCACCTCGGTGAGAGCGGCCAGCCCCGCCGCCGCCACCAGGGGATTGCCGTTGAACGTCCCCTGTTGGGCGACACCGTGGCCGATGCCGTCCATGAGCTCGGCCCGACCTCCGAATGCTCCACCGGGCGTGCCCCCGGCGATGGACTTGGCGAAGCAGGCCAAGTCGGGTTGGACACCGAAGCGTTCGATAGCGCCGCCGGCGGCGATGGTGGCCCCGCACTTGACCTCGTCGAAGATGAGGACGACACCGTGCCTGGTGCACAACTCCCGCAGGCCCTCCAGATAACCGGGGCGGGGGAGGACGATCCCGATGTTCATCATGACGGGTTCGATGATGAAGCAGGCCAGGTCCTGGCGTTCGGCGAACAACCTCTCCACCGCGGGGAGGTCGTTGAAGGGGATGGCGAGCGTCCACTCTCCCATCTGGGTGGGGATGCCCTTCGACGCCGGGAGGTGGTCGGTACGGGCGCCCTCGGCGGTGGTGGCCACGAGGTCGAGTCCCGGAGTGACGGAGAACATCACCGAGTCGTGATGGCCGTGGTAGGAGCCTTCGATCTTGCAGATCACGTCCTTCCCCGTCGCCGCCCGCGCCACGCGGATGGCGTCCATGGTGGATTCGGTCCCCGAGTTGGTGAAGCGGACCCGTTCGAGGCGGAAGCGCCGGCACAGCTCCTCGGCCAGCGCCACCGTGGCCTCGGTGGTCACGGCGAAATGGGTACCGGTCCGCGCCGCCCGGTCGATGGCCTCCACCACCTTGGGGTGGGCATGGCCCACGGCCATGGCCCCGAAGCCGTTGTGGAAGTCGAAGTACGCCCGACCGTCGACGTCCCAGACCTCGGCCCCGCGGCCGTGGGACAGATAGATGGGGTAGGGGTCGGCGGCCTGGAAGGAGGACGCCACCCCCAGCGGCATCGTCGCCCGGGCCCGCTCGAACAGCGCCCGCGACGCCGTCGTCTGTTCGCCCAGCGTGGCCATCTCGATGGCGAAGAGTTCACGGGCCCGGGCCGTGAGCCGTTCGGTGTCGGCGTCGGAACCTGTGTCTGTCGGTGCCATCGATTCGTCCTTCTTCCTCACCACTTGACCATGACGTGCTTCGGCTCGGTGTAGGCCTCGATGGCGTACATCGACATGTCCTTGCCGTATCCCGATTGCTTGAAACCTCCGTGCGGCATCTCGGAGACGAGGGGGATGTGGTCGTTGATCCAGACGGTGCCGAAACGCAGCAGCGCACCGGCCCGCATGGCCTTGCCGATGTCGGTCGTCCACACGCTGGCGGCCAGCCCGTAGTCGACGCCGTTGGCCATGGCGAGGGCCTCGTCCTCCGAGGTCAT
This sequence comes from uncultured Acidimicrobiaceae bacterium, assembly GCA_963848355.1. Taxonomy (GTDB): domain Bacteria; phylum Actinomycetota; class Acidimicrobiia; order Acidimicrobiales; family UBA8190; genus CAWKDG01. Next base: position 588,279 of record CAWKDG010000002.1, on the reverse strand, counting down.
CCGCTGGACGGACACGACGGGCCCGAAGACCTCGCGTTGCACGATCTCGTCGGCCTGGCCGACGCCGTAGATGACCGACGGTTCGTAGTACCAGCCGGCCCGGTCGATGGCGTGACCGCCCGTCGCCACCTTGGCCCCGCTGGCCACGGCCCGGTCCACGAAGCCGACAACCCGTTCACGCTGACGCGACGACACGAGGGGCCCGAGCTCGGTGGCTTCGTCACCGGGGTCCCCCACGGGGATGCTGCGGGCCGCGCCGGTGAGGGCGTCGACCACACTGTCGTGGATGGTGGGCCCGGCGATGACGCGGCAGGCGGCGGTGCAGTCCTGTCCGGCGTTCACGAAGCCGGCCAGCTTCACGCCCTCGACCACGGCGTCGAGGTCGGCGTCGTCGAAGACGATGACCGGTGCCTTGCCCCCGAGCTCGAGGTGGACGCGCTTCAAGGTCCGGCTGGCCGCCTCGGCGATGGCCCGACCCGTCGGCACCGACCCGGTGAGCGACACCATGTCGATGCCGGGGTGCTCGACGAGAGCGGCACCGACGTCTCCGGCTCCGGCCACGACGTTGAAGACCCCCTCGGGCAGGATCGGAGCGAGCAGCTCGGCCAGCTTGAGCGTGGATAGCGGGGTCAGCTCACTGGGCTTCAACACCACGGGGCATCCGGCGGCCAGAGCGGGACCGAACTTCCACACGGCCATCATGAGGGGGTAGTTCCACGGCGCGATCGACGCCACCACGCCCACGGGGTCGCGTCGCAGCATCGAGGTGTATCCGGTGAGGTACTCACCGGCGGCGCGTCCCTCCAGGAGACGGGCCCCACCGGCGAAGAAGCGGAGGTTGTCGACGGCGAAGCCGATCTCCTCGGGCATGGCGCTGATGGGCTTGCCGACGTTGTGCGATTCGAGCGTGCTCAGGTCGTCGGCGTTGTCCTCGATCACCTGGGCGATGGCCAGGAGGGCGGCGCTGCGCTCGGCCGGCGACGTTCCCGCCCAGCCGGCGAAGGCCCCGTTGGCGGCAGCCACGGCAGCATCGATGTCGGTCGGAGTAGCGGCGGGCACCTCGGCCATGACCTCGGTCGTGGCCGGATCGATCACCGCGTGGGCCTGACCCCCGCCGGGGCGGAACGCCCCTCCGATGAAGTTTCCGAGCGTCACGTCGACGCCGGCGACGGTCGTCATGGCTCCTCCTTCGACCCCGCGATACCCAAGCCATCCTGACCGCCCGACCGCGCCTTCGCAACCGAATCGGTGGTCATGACCCGATCAAGCCAACGAAGTTGCTTGTCAGGCGGAAAATCTTCTGCGAATATGCTCGCAACGCGGGCGGAGGCGTCGAGGGGAGCAAGGGTCGATGACCATCACGACGGACAATGTCGGCGTGTCCTCGGTCCCCGAGGAGTCCGCCGGGAAGGGCCTCAAGGTCGGGGCGCTCGGGATGATCTCGAGCCTCGTCATCGGGGTGGCGTCGACGGCCCCGGCCTACAGCCTGGCGGCGACACTCGGATTCGTGGCCGCCTACGTCGGGGTGCAGTCGCCCGCCGTGATGCTCCTGGCCTTCGTGCCCATGCTGTTCATCGCCGCCGCCTACTACTACCTGAACCGGGCCGATCCCGACTGCGGGACCACCTTCACCTGGGTGACCCGGGCCATCGGACCGAGGACCGGGTGGCTGGCCGGCTGGGGCATCCTCGTCACCGACCTGGTCGTCATGCCCAACCTGGCCTCGATCGCCGGTGTCTACACGTTCTCCCTGTTCGGCGCCCACGGAATTGCCGCCGACAGTTCGGGCTTCTGGGTCACCTTCGTCGGTGTGGTCTGGCTCATCATCATGACGGCCATCTGCTACATCGGGATCGAACTCTCGGCCCGCACGCAGGTGGCCCTGCTCGGCGCCGAGATCGTCATCCTCTTCGTCTTCTCCATCGTGGCCCTGGCCAAGGTGTACGGCGGACATCCGGCCCACAGCATCCGGCCGACCATCAGTTGGCTGAATCCCTTCGACGTCCACCCCATCGGCGCCCTCACGGCCGGGATGCTCCTGGCCGTCTTCATCTACTGGGGATGGGACACGGCGGTGACCGTGAACGAGGAAGCGAAGGACACCAGGCGCACACCCGGTCGTGCCGCCCTGTGGTCGACCCTCGTGCTGTTGCTCATCTACGTCGTCGTATCGGCCGCCGCCCAGTCCGTCCACGGAGTCAATTTCCTCACCAACGGCAACAACATCGGCGACGTCCTCAACGCCCTGGGCACGGCCGTCTTCGGATCACCATGGAACAAGCTCCTGATCATCTGTGTGCTCACGTCGGCTTCCTCGTCGACGCAGACCACCATCCTGCCGGCGGCGCGCTCCTCGCTGTCCATGGCCGTGCACAAGGCCTTCCCCAGGAAATTCGCCGACATCCACCCGAAGTACCTGTCGCCCGGGTTCTCCACCCTCATGTTCGGCGCCATCTCCGTCGTCTGGTACGTGGCGCTCGACCTCCTGAGCCCCGGCGACATCCTGGCCAACTCCATCGAGGCCCTCGGATTCGGCATCGCCTTCTACTACGGGATGACGGGCTTCGCCTGCGTCTTCTACTACCGCAAGCACCTGCTCAAGAGCTTCAAGAACTTCATCTTCATCGGGCTGGCCCCGTTCCTCGGGGCCGCCATCCTCACCGTCCTCTTCGTGATCGCCATCTTCTACTACTCGGACCCGGTGAATTCGGCCTCCGGTACACAGGCCTGGTTCCCTTTCATCCACTTCAACTTCACGTTCCTCCATCAACACTTCTACGTGAAGAAGGGCCTCGGCCCACCCCTCGTCCTCGGCATCGGTCTTCTCGTCATCGGATGGCCACTCATGATGATCTGGAAGATCCGCAACAAGTCGTTCTTCGAGCGTGACCGCGAGACGGCCGAGACAATCGACTCACCGGCGCCGCCGCTCACGCCCGGCGTCACCCCGGTGCACGACTGATGGCCGGCGACATCGTCCTCGGCTACGACGGCTCCGACGGGTCGAAGGCGGCCCTGGCCGTCGCCGTCAGTGTGGCCCGCGCCTTCGACGCCCCTCTGAGCATCGTCTTCGGCTACGAGCCCAATCCCATGGGGGGCGAGACGGCCGACTACAAGGCCAAGCTCGAGAAGATCGGCGAGGACATGGTGGCCGACGGCCCTGGCCGACGGCCAAGAAGATCGACGCCGGCGTGCACGCCGAGGTCCTGGTGGTGGCCATGCGCCCCGTCGAGTCCCTTCTCGAGGCGGCCCTCGAGCGCCAGGCCCGGGTCATCGTGGTCGGGGGGACGCGGTGAGCGCCCCATCGTGGGGGCCATCCTCGGATCGGTGCCGCACAAGCTGCTGCACCGCTCCGCTGTGCCCGTCCTCGTCGTCCCCGCCGGCGACGAGTGACATCCGGCGCCTACGGGGCGCGCACGGGCGTGGCCGTTGGCGTCGTCGTCGTAGGCGTCGTCCATGGCCCCGGGACGGTCGACCCGGAGCAGCGCCACGGTGACGCCGCCGGCGTCGCCGAGAACGGTGGCCGGGCCCTCGGGTGTCGCCAGCGGACCGACCTGGACCGTCCATCCGCCCGCCACCATGGCATCGGTGGCGTCGTCGAGGTCGGCGACGGCGTAGATGGGGAGGACCGAACCGGCCGGGCGGTGGTCGGCCAGCAGGACGAGGGGCGTGCCGCCCAGGTCCACGGCGGCGACGTCAGCTCCGAAGGCCTGGAAGCGCCAGCGCAGGCGGGCGCCCGGCATGGCCAACCACGCGGCCAGATCCCGATCGGTGTCGTCCGATCCGACGTAGAGAAACCGCAGTTCCACCTCTGCAGTTGACCACGCCCGGCGAGTAATGTGAGAGGCCCGTGACCCAGACCGACGCTCCCCGCACCATCGCTCAGGAGCGCAGGCTCGTCACCGAGTCCCCGGTCCCCGGTCGCGCGCCCTGCACGGCGCGCCGGGCCGAGGCCGTCGCCCAGGGTGTGAGTACGGCCTTCCCCGTGTACATCGAGTCGGGCTCCGGCGCCATCCTCGTCGACGTCGACGGGAACTCCCTCATCGACCTGGGTTCGGGGATCGCCGTCACCGGTGTCGGCCACGCCGCCGGCTCCGTCGTCGAGGCCGTGCGGGCCCAGGTGGGTCGCTTCAGCCATACCTGCTTCATGGTCACGCCCTACGAGGGCTACATAGGAGTGTGCGAGGAGCTCAACGCCCTCACACCGGGCGACGGGGCCAAGGTGTCGGCGCTGTTCAACTCGGGGGCGGAGGCGGTCGAGAACGCCGTCAAGATCGCCCGCCACGCCACCGGCCGTCAGGCCGTCGTCGTCTTCGACCACGCCTACCACGGCCGGACCAATCTGACCATGGCCCTGACGGCGAAGGAGATGCCCTACAAGCACGGCTTCGGTCCTTTCGCGCCCGAGGTCTACCGGGTGCCGGTGTCGTACCCGTTCCGCGACCCCGAGGCCATGACGGGCCAGGACGCGGCCGACCGGGCCACGGCGCTGATCGAGACCCAGGTGGGTGCCGGAAACGTCGCCTGCGTGCTGATCGAGCCCATCCAGGGAGAAGGCGGCTTCGTCGTGCCCGCCCCCGGATTCCTCGAAGCGGTGGCGTCGTGGTGCGCGTCGCACGGCGTCCTCTTCGTGGCCGACGAGATCCAGACCGGGTTCTGCCGGACGGGGGACTGGTTCGCCTGCGATCACCACGGAGTCGTCCCCGACCTGGTGACGACGGCCAAGGGCATCGCCGCCGGCCTGCCCCTGGCCGCCGTCACGGGACGCGCCGACATCATGAACGCCGTCCACGTCGGTGGCCTGGGCGGCACCTACGGGGGCAATCCCGTGGCTTGCAGTTCGGCCCTGGCCGCCATCGCCCTCATGCGCGACCGTGACCTGGTCACCGCCGCCCGGCGTATCGGTGTCATCGTCCTCGAGCGGTTGCGGTCCCTCCAGCACGCCCACCGCGCCATCGGCGACGTCCGCGGTCGGGGCGCGATGTGCGCCATCGAGCTCGTGCACCCGGGAACGACGACGCCAGACCCCGAGACCACGGGATCGATCGCCCGGGCCTGTCACGCCGCCGGTGTCGTCGTCCTCACCTGCGGCACCTTCGGCAACGTCCTGCGCCTGCTCCCGCCCCTGGTGATCGGCGAGGAGCTGCTCGTCGAAGGGCTCGACGTCCTCACCGACGCCATCGAAGCGTCACTCGGCGCCTCGTAAGGACCCGAACCCCCCGCCGGGCGACGTCGACCGGACACGTGGACAGCCCCGTCCCCGAAGGCGAGATCGCCGTCGACGACCCGCGCGCACCGGACGTACTGGCGCTGCTCGGGCACCACCTGGCCTTCGCCAACCGCCACAGCCCACCCGAGGACGTCCACGCCCTCGACGTCGACGGTCTCCTCCACCCGACGGTGACGTTCTTCTCCTTCCGCCTCCACGGTGAGCTTCTCGCCGTGGGTGCGCTCAAGCAGCACGACGCCGTTCATGGCGAGGTGAAGTCCATGCACACGGCCACCGCCGCGCGCCGTCGCGGGATCGGGCGCGCCATGCTCGACCATCTCGTGGGTGTGGCCCGGCAGCGGGGGCTACACCGGGTGAGCCTCGAGACAGGGTCGATGTCCGCCTTCGCCCCGGCGCGATTGCTCTACGCCCGTGCCGGATTCGAGCGCTGCGGACCGTTCGCCGACTACGGCCCCAGTCCGAACAGCACCTTCATGACCCTCGTCCTCGGCACGGAGCCGGCGTAACGGGCAAGCTGGGGCCATGCCCGCTGACCCCACCGCCCGCCACGTCGTCGTCCTGGCGCCCATGCCGCTCGAGATGCACGCCATCGTGACCGCCTTCGGGCTCAGTCCCACGAGCGATGCGCAGGACGCGCCATGGACGGGCCGTGTCGGCCACTCCGACGTCACCGCCATCCACATCGGCATGGGGCCTCCGCTGACCCGCGTGGCCACGTCCCGTCTCTTCGACGAGACGGTGCCCGACCACGTGCCCGTCGACCACGTGATGATCGCCGGCATCTGCGGCGGTCTCGATCCCGATCTCGACGTCGGCACCCTCGTCAATCCCGAGACCATCGTCGAGTACGCCACCGGTGCCACCTATCGTCATTCGCCGCCCGGCGACGCGCCGCGCGCCGGCACGCTCATGACCACCGAGGGGGCCACACTCGACCACGAGCTGAGCCGGCGTTTCCGGGAACAGGGCTGCCTCGGGGTGGACATGGAGTCGTCCGCCGTGGCCGAGGTGTGCGAGGCCCGGGGTTGCGCGTGGTCCGTCTACCGCTGCATCGGCGACCGGTTCTTCGACGGCCTGCTCGACCAGAGGATCGTCGATGCCACCAACCCCGACGGTTCGGGCGACATGGAAGCCATCGCCCGCCTCCTCGCCGCCGAACCCGAGTTGGCGGTCAAGCTCGAGCGCCTGAGCCGGGACACCACCCGGGCGGCCCGTCTGGCGGCGGAGGCAGCCGTGCGCGGCTGCCTCGCCCTCGACACCTGAGACCGGAGGCACGGCGAGGAACGCCCGTGTCCCGACGCCTTGTCAGAAATCGCGCCGGCGGCTAGCTTGGCAACCCATTGTGTCTCGCGCCCGGTTCGCCCCGACGGCAGGGTCACGCGCAACAGTCCCCGGTCCGTTGGCCGTCGTGGCCGTTCTCCTTGCGTCCCTCATCGCCACCGTCTTCGTGACGGTGGTTCTCGTTGCCCGACCGGCGGCGGCGGATCAGGTCACCGATCTGAAGGCGCAGGCGCGCCAGATCTCGCAGGCCCTGATCCAGGAACAGCTGCAGATCGGCGCCGATCAACAGCAGTACTCGGTCATGACGCAACGAGTCGCCACTGATGCCCGGATGGTCCAGCGTGTCGACCAGCGGATCGGTCAGGACAAGCGGAGGATCGACGTCCAGACGCGCCTCGTACGCAACCTGGCCGTCCTCTCGTACATGGACGCCGGCAACGCGTTGTCCGGTTCCGACGCCGTCTTCACCGGTGACATGCAGAGAGTGGAGCTGGCCGACGAGTACATGTCGCTCTCGGCGGGGAACATCGACACGGCCCTGGACCAGCTCCATACCGCCGAACGCACCCTTCAGGCCCACGAGGTCGCGTTGCAGTCGGCGCAGAGCGCCGACCGGACGGCGCAGACGCAACAGGCGGTCGACCTGACCGAGGCCGACAACACCGAGAACCAGATGGAGTCGGAGCAGGCCCGGGTGACGGGACAGCTGGCGTCGGTGATCGCGTCCCAGGCGGCTGCCCGCGCCGCCGCCGCCGCCGCGGTGGCCGCGGCGCGCCAGACCGCGGCCCAGGCGGCGGCGACAGCGACGGCGACGGCGGTGGCCCCCCCGGGGTCGGGCGCGGGCGCCGATCCGACCCTGCCCCCGTATCTGCAGTGCGTGGTCCAGGTCGAGTCGGGGGGCAACTACGCGGCGGTCTCGCCCAACGGGCTCTACATGGGCGCCTTCCAGTTCAGCCAGCAGACGTGGAACCTCGCCGCCGAGGCCGCCGGTCTTCCCGGTCTGGTCGGCGTGCCGCCGAACCTGGCGTCCAAGGCCGATCAGGATTCCGTGGCCATCGCCCTCTACGACCTCGACGGCCACCGGCCGTGGCTCGGGGACCGCTGCTGACCGTCGAACCGGCTGAGCACGTGGGGGAGGCCGTCTAGTCTTGCCACGAAGGGTGTGCCGGGAAGACTGGTCGGCGACCAGGAGGTCGCGCCCATGCCTGCATCGTCTCGGACAGCATCGTTTCGCCCGTATCGACAGGACACCACTCGCGTGTCGAACGTTGCCGGATAGCGTCTCGATGATCGAAAGCGAGCCTCGGAACGAGCAGCCCGACGGAGACCGAGTTCGGTACGCCCAGGGCAAGCTGCCCAGCTGGCGGTGGGAAGCCCTCCGCACCACCTTCTGGATGGTCCCGACGATATTCGTCGTCGCCGCCGGCCTGCTGTTCGCGGTGACGTTCGAAATCGACTGGGAGGTCTATCACCGGAACCTCGGGCTGCCTTTCTGGATTCAGGCTGGAAGCGCTGACGCCGGCCGCCAGGTTCTCATCGCCATCGCCGCCGCCGTCCTCACGGTCGTGGGCGTGGTCTTTTCCATCACCATTCTGGCGTTGACGCTGGCGTCACAACAGTTCGGTCCTCGCATGATGCGGAACTTTGTCAGAGACGTCGGCAATCAGGTCACCCTGGGTGTCTTCGTGGGAACCTTCGCCTTCTCGGTGCTGGCCCTGGGTTCGATCTCGAGTGCTCCCCATACCGATCTGGGCCCTTTCGTGCCCCGACTGTCGATCACCGTGGCCGAGGCCCTTCTCTTCGTCGACTTGGCCGTTCTCATCTACTTCATCCATCACATCGCCAAGTCGATCCAGCTTCCGGAGGTGATCGCCGGTATCGCCCGTGACCTCATGCACGCCATTGACGTCGAGTTCCCGGCGGAGGGCTCCCGTCCGCCGACGGCGTCCTCGCTCGGCGGAGGAAAGTCCGTCGACGAACTGCTCCAACTCATCGAAGACAGAGGTGGTGCCGTCCCCTCCGACACGAGCGGCTACCTGCAATTCGTCGGGTATGCCCAGTTGATCGACATCGCCGTCCGTACCGACGCCGTCATTCGCCTGGACCATCGGCCCGGACACTTCATCGTGGCCGGGCGCCCCCTCGCCACCGTCTGGCCCGGAGGCGCGGCCGGTCAGGTGGCGCTGGCCCTGGCCAAAGCGCACGTGACGGGACCCCACCGGACGCTCATGCAGGATCCCGTCTTCGCCATCGATCAGCTCGTCGAGATCGCCATTCGTGCACTGTCCCCGGCCGTGAACGACACGTTCACCGCCCTCACGTGCATCGATTGGCTCGCTGCCGGTCTGAGCCGGGTCTCGGGCCGGACCCTCGAGGAGGGGGTCTACCGGGATCGCTTCGGTCGCATCCGGTTGATCGAGTCCGACCCCTCCTATGAGCGCATGGTCAACCGCGCCTTCGACAAGATTCGCCAGGCGGCACGGGGTATGCCGGCCGTCATCATCCGCATGATGGACGCCTTGTCCAGCATCATGGAGCAGACCACTTCCCCCGAACAAACCCGTATCCTGGCCCGTCAGGCCGAGATGATCTTCCAGAGCGCCCAGGAAGCCGTGCCCGACGCCAACGACCGAGACGACATCGAGACGCGGTTCCAACGTGTCCTGAGCCGGATCGCCATCGATGACGCCGTGGACGTGTGACCGAGACGTGTGACCGAGACGTGTGACCGAGACGTGTGACCGAGACGTGTGACCGAGACGTGTGACGGAAAGGTGAACACGGCGTGAATGCGTTCACGTGCTCGTGAACACACCGTAAACCAGCTAGGAGACCCCGTTCGCCCGTCGTTGAATGGAGTCATGCACGCGCACTCCTGGAACCGCTGTCTGGCCTTCCACCCCGAAACCGGAGAGTGGTGTCACCGTCGGTCGTCGGATGGTGTCTTCTGCCCGGTGCACGCCCGGGAGTTCCGTTGCGACGAAGCGGCTAAGGCGGCGACCCGCCTGGCGCGAGCCGAGCTCGTCCTCCGAGATGCATCAGCCACGCCGTGGCGACGGTGGCGGGCCGCATGGCAGGTCTCTCGAGCTCGCTCGCTCCGTCAGGCTCTCTTTGCCGGCATCGACGGGGCCGACGACGTTGACGCAGGCATCGCCGTCATGGCCAGGGACCTGCAGTGGTCGAGCGAGACACATCGCTCGAGGTGAGTCAGTGGCTGGGTACCGCCGGCCGATCGGCACCGGGCCCCGTGGCGCCATCGGTCGAGCCGTTGGGCGCCGACGCCGACGCCGACGCCGACGCGCCGGCCGGGGCCGAGGCCGACGCCACCACGGTCCGCAGTTCGTCGCCGTCGATCGTCTCGCGTTCGAGGAGCAGTCCGATGACGGCGTCGAGGGCGGCCCGGTGTCCGGTGAGGAGGGTCGTGGCCCGTTCCTCGGCCTCACCGAGGAGCCGGCTGACCTCCTGGTCGATGACCTCTTGGGTGCCTTCGGAGTACTGGCGGCTCTGGAACTGCTGCTGGCCGTCGAGATAGCCGGGGCCGTCGGAGCCGAAGCCGACCGGTCCCAGCCGGGGCGACAGGCCCCAGTCCCGGACCATGTGGATGGCGAGCGCCGTGGCCCCGGCCAGGTCGTTCGACGCCCCCGTGGACGCCTCCCCGAGCACCAGGATCTCCGAGGCCCGCCCGCCCAGCCGGACGTCCAACGAGGCCAGCAGGTAGCTCTCGGAATAGAGGTGCTTCTCGTCGGCCGGGAGCTGTTCGGTCACACCCAGGGCTCGCCCGGCGGGCAGGATGGTGATCTTCGACACGGGGTCGGCGTGCTCGGAGAGGAGGGCCACCAGGGCGTGGCCGGCCTCGTGGACGGCCACCGAGCGCTTCTCGTCGGGCAGCAGCGCGTTGGACGCGTCGCGCCGGCCGAGCAGGATCCGGTCGCGGGCCTCGTCGAGGTCGTGGGCGCTGATCACGTCCCGGTCGTGGCGGACGGCCACGATGGCCGCCTCGTTCAGGAGGTTGGCCAGGTCGGCCCCCGAGAACCCCGGCGTGGCCCGTGACACGGCGTCGAAGTCGACGTCCGGGGCCAACGTCTTGTCCCGGGCGTGGACGGCCAGGATGGCGGTCCGCTCGGCCTGGTTGGGCAACGGGATCTCGACCTGCCGGTCGAAGCGCCCCGGCCGCAGCAGGGCGGGGTCGAGGACCTCGGGCCGGTTGGTGGCGGCCATGATCACGACCCCCGTGGAAGGGTCGAAGCCGTCCATCTCGGACAACAGCTGATTGAGGGTCTGCTCCCGCTCGTCGTTGGAGACGATCGACCCGCCCCGGCGCTGGCCGATGGCGTCGATCTCGTCGATGAAGACGATCGACGGGGCCCGCTTGCGGGCGTCGGCGAAGAGGTCGCGGACGCGCTTGGCCCCGACGCCGACGAACATCTCCACGAAGCTCGATCCGGTGAGGGCCAGGAAGGGGACCTCCGCCTCCCCGGCCACAGCCCGTGCCATCAGCGTCTTGCCACTGCCCGGCGGCCCCACCATGAGCACCCCGCGGGGCCCGACCGCCCCAGCCTTCGTATAGCGCTCGGGTCGCTTCAAGAAGTCGACGACCTCCGCCACTTCCCGCTTGGCCCCCTCGTAGCCGGCCACGTCGGCGAACCGGGTCACCGGCCGGTCCTCGTCGTAGAGCTTGGCCTTGGACCCGCCGATCCCCATGATCCCGCCCTGGAGCTGGCGGCGCGGTGCTCCGGCCGATCCAGACGAAGATCCCGATGAAGATCAGCAGCGGGAGGAAGGTCTCGATGAGTCTCGAGCACGGTGGACGACGACGCCACCCCGGTGATGGTGACCCCGTCCGCCTTCAGCACCGGGGCCAGTTGGGTGTCGGTCAGCGCGGTGGGGATCTGGCTGGTGTAGTCCTCGCCGCCCTTGAGCGTCCCCGTCACGCCTCCGGTCGGGTTGATGGAGGCGGTCTTGATCTTGTGCGCCTTCACCTCGGCTCACGAACTGCGTGTAGTTCGAGGCTCTTCGTCGGCGTCGTCTTGACCGAGGGGCCGAACAACAGCAGCAGGGTGATGACGACCCCGGCCAGCAGCAGCCACGACCGCCACTTCGGCGGCGGCGGCGGCGCCGGTGCCGGGGGCCGGTCGGGCCCGGGCCCCGGTTTGGCGGCGTTGGTCGGATGCCGGCTCGAGATGGAGATGGTCCCGTCCCCCTCAGGCCCGGCCGGCGGCGGTGAGCGCCTCGATCTCGTGGCCGTCGAGGACGATGCCGGCGGCGCCGATGTTCTCCTCGAGATGGGCCACCGACCCCGTTCCCGGGATGGGGACGATGGCGGACGAGCGCGCCAGCATCCAGGCCAGCACCACCTGGCGCGGCGTGCACTCGTGCGCCTTGGCGATCATCGGCGGCCGCCCCGTCGTTCTCGATGTCGAGGATCGGCGCCCACGGCAGGAAGACCAGCCGCTCCTGCTCGCACAGGTCGACCATCGACTCCGACGTCCGGTCGGCCACGTTGTACCGGTTCTGCACCGACACCACCGGCGTCAGGCGCTGGGCCCGGTGCAGCTCGGTCTCGGTCACGTTGCACACCCCGATGTGACGGATCTTCCCTTCGTCCTTCAACGCCACGATGGCGCCGATCGACTCCTCCATGGGGACCAACGGGTCGGGCCGGTGGAATTGGTAGAGGGGGATCTCGTCGATCTTCAGCCGGGCCAGGCTCCCCTCGCACGCCCGGCGCAGGTACTCGGGACGGCCGTCGGCCTCCCACTGGTTGGGCCCCGACCGGGTCAGGCCGCCCTTGGTGGCGATGACGAGATCGTCGGGATAGGGGTGCAGCGCCTCGGCGATCAGCGTCTCGCTCACGTCGGGCCCGTAGGCGTCGGCCGTGTCGATGAAGTTGACCCCGAGCTCGACGGCCCGCCGCAGGACGGCCTTGGCCTCGTCGCGGTCGGGCGGCTCGCCCCAGATCCCGTTCCCCGTGATCCGCATGGCGCCGTAGCCGAGGCGGTTGACGGTGAGATCACCGCCCACGTCGACGGTTCCGGCCCTGGCCGCGTTCATCCCCGAAGTGGTGCTCATCGGTCGTTCTCCTTTCGTCCTTCTGAGGAGGACCCTACGCGGACAGTGCCCCCCGTGCAGCCGCGCCCGTGCGCCGGGCCGGCTCCGGCTTCGTGCCCGCCGGCCCCGTGACCGCCGGCCCGGCCAGGACGTCGGCCAGGAGGAGGCCGAGCTCGCGGTAGAGGGTGCCGTTCGGACTGGTCCGGCGCCAGACCAGACCGACGGTCCGGGTCGGGACCGGAGCGGCGAACGGCCGGGTCGTGAGCCCCGTCCCGGCCCGGGCCTCGAGGGCCACGGCGCTGGCCGGCAGGAGGGTCACGCCCCAGCCCCGTGGCCACCATCTGGCACAGCGTCGGCATCCCCGTCGCCTGCATCTCGGCCGCCTCGGTGCCCACCATCCGGCACACCGACAGGGCCTGGTCCCGCAGGCAGTGGCCCTCCTCCAGCAGGATCACCGGGAGCTCGGCCACCACGCGCAGAGGTCCACCGGCTCGGCCCCGGCCAGCGGGTGGCCCTCGGGGAGGGCGAGGACGAAAGGGTCCTCGGCCAGGGCCACCTGCGACCAGATCGTCCCCGGCCACAGGCAGGGCCAGCAGACCCGAGATCGAGCCCGCCGTCGCGGAGCAGCCGGAGGATCTCGGCCGTCTTCAGCTCGTGCAGGTGCAGCTCGACGTGGCGGTGGGCGGCGGTGAGCACGGGGAGGAGCCCGGGCAGGAGATACGGCGCCATCGTCGGGATCACCCCCAGGGCCAGGGGGCCCCGCAGCCCGGCCGGGTCGAGGTGGGCGGCGGCCACGAGCTCGTCCATGTCCCGCAGCACCCCCCGGGCCCGGTCGATCACCGCCGTCCCCACCGCCGTGGGCAGGACCTTGCGGTTCCCCCGCTCGAAGAGGGTGACCCCGAGGCGGCGCTCGAGCTCCCGGATCTGGGCGCTCAGGGCCGGCTGGCTCACGAAACAGGCCTCGGCCGCCTTGCCGAAGTGGCGGTGGTCGTCCACCGCCACCAGGTAGACGAGCTGCTGCAGGCTGGGCCGCTCCATAACCACATCTTATCGTTTACATCAGTTCATTCTCTTGGACTTATGAGGAGGACGGGACGAGAGTAGAGGGATGACCCCCAAGACGATCCTCACCACCGAGTCGGGCGCCCCCGTGGCCGACAACCAGCGCTCGCAGACGGCCGGCGCTGTCGGGCCCCGTGCTCCTGCAGGACCAGCACCTCATCGAGAAGCTGGCCCGCTTCAACCGCGAGCGGATCCCCGAGCGGATCGTCCACGCCCGCGGCTCGGGCGCCTACGGCACCTTCGAGGTCACGGCCGACGTCACCGCCTTCACCTCGGCCCGCTTTCTGTCGGCCGTCGGCAAGCGCACCGAGACCTTCGTCCGCTTCTCGACGGTGGCCGGCAGCAAGGGCGCGCCCGAGGCCGTCCGCGACCCGCGGGGCTTCGCCGTGAAGTTCTACACCGAGGACGGGAACTACGACCTCGCCGGCAACAACACCCCGATCTTCTTCATCCGCGACCCCCTCAAGTTCCCCGACTTCATCCACTCGCAGAAGCCCGACCCCTTCACCAACCGTCAGGAGCCGGACAACGTCTGGGACTTCTTCTCCCTCTCGCCCGAGGCCACCCACATGTTCACCTGGCTCTTCGGCGACCGCGGCATCCCCGCCTCCTACCGGCACATGAACGGCTACGGATCGCACACCTACCAGTGGGTCAACGCCGAGGGGCGACGCGTTCTGGGTGAAGTACCACTTCAAGACCGACCAGGGCATCCGCTTCCTCACCGGTGCCGAGGCGGCCGACCTGGCCGGGACTCAACCCCGAGTCGCACCAGCACGACCTCGTCACCGCCATCGAGACGGGGGACCTCCCGTCGTGGACGCTGAAGGTCCAGATCATGCCCGAGGCCGACGCGGCGACCTACCGGATCAACCCGTTCGACCTCACCAAGGTCTGGCCCCACGGCGACTACCCCCTCATCGAGGTGGGCCGGATGACGCTCGACGGCAACGCCGACAACTACTTCGCCGAGGTCGAGCAGGCGGCGTTCGATCCGGGCAACTTCGTCCCCGGCATCGGGCCCAGTCCCGACAAGATGCTCCAGGGCCGCCTCTTCGCCTACGGCGACGCCCACCGCTACCGGCTCGGGATCAACCACACCCAGCTCCCCGTCAACGCCCCCCACGCCGCCGCCGTCGCCAACTACGGCCGCGACGGCGCCATGCGCTTCGACGACAACGCCGGGCGGGCCAAGAACTACGAGCCCAACTCCTTCGACGGGCCCGTCCAGTCGAACCGGCCCCTCTACGCCGGGCTCGAGGCCGGCGGCACCTCGGGGACGTTACCCGTGGGACGACCGCGACCAGGACGATTTCTCCCAGGCCGGCGTGATGTACCGGATGATCCCCGAGGACTCGAAGCAGCGTCTGGTCGACGCCATCGCCGACGGCCTCGCGCAGGTCTCGAAGGACGACATCATCGAGCGCTCGATCGCCCACTTCCGGGCGGCCGACCCCGACTACGGCGCCCGCGTCGAGCAGGCGGTGAAGGCGCGGCGCAGCTAGCCCGGCCGTTCGGCTAACACACCCGGCCGTTCGGCTCACACAGCAGTGCCGCTCGGCGGGCCGGACGGCCGGGATCAGGTCAGGACCTCGCCGTTGAGGATCAGCGGGACGAGGGGGACCGCGGCGTCGTCGGCCCCGAAGTCGGGATCGACGCACAGGATGTGCTCGCCCCCGGGCCAGGCGAAGTCGCTGTGGCGCTTGCGTTCGTCGGTCGACGCCAGCGCCGTCGTACGGCGGGGGAGTCCCGTGGCCCAGGTCCCGCTCGTCCATCGCCGCGGGCTGGCGTGCCCGTGGACCTGGCTGAACGGGAGCTGCTCCATGTCCCACGACTGCAGCAGCTCGCGCGGCGAGGCCCAGGCCACGCCGACCGGGAGCCGCGGCTTGATCCCGAGCAGCTCCCCGGCGGCGAAGGCGAGGACGGGATCGGCGGCGAGCTCGTCGTTCAGTGTCGCCGCCGCCACCGCCGGGTCGTCGGGCCGGCCGATGGCCACCCACTTCTGCCGGGTCAGGCCGGCGTGGGTGACGAGGACGGGACCGAACTCGACGGTGTCGAGGGCCACGGCCAGCCGGGCCCGTCCGCTGTCCACCCACCGGCGCAGGTCGGCCCGCAACGCCCCGGCCAGTGTCTCGTGCCAGAACTCGGGACCGCCCAGACCTTCCTGGGCCTCGTGATTGCCGACGAGCTGGATCCACTGGTCGGGCGACGTCGTCATGATCCGGTCGACGAGGGCCACCACGCCGGCGCTGTCGGGTCCGGTGTGGACGAGATCACCGACCTGGACGATGACGAGGTCGTCGGGGACGGTGCCGGTGGCGGTGTCGCACCCGCTGTCCTGGAGGCACCGCCGCAGCATCCAGGCGTGGCCGTCGACGTCCCCGACGACGGCGATCCGGTGCGGTGGCTGCAGCCGTTCCACTACGGCAGCAGCAGGGTGGCCAGCCGCCGGCCGGTGACGGCGAGGCCGACGACACCCATGACGGCCAGATAGGCGGCGTGGCCGAGAAGCGACCACGAGAACAGCCCGGCGTCGAGGCCGCGGACGATGGCCACCCCCTGGTAGAGCGGGGTGCACCGGACGACGACCTGGAGCCAGGCCGGGTAGACCGACAACGGGTAGAAGGTGGCGGAGAAGAGGAACAGCGGGATGATGGCGAGAGAGACCTTGTCGAAGTCCTGCCAGCTCCGCATGAACGACGTGGCCGCCATCCCCGTGGCGGCGAAGGCGAAGCTCATGAGCAGCGCGGCGGGGAAACAGAGCGCCGCCCACGGGGTGAGGACGTAGCCGAAGCCGGTCATGGCCAGGAGGAAGGCGGCCGAGTAGATCGAGCCGCGCAGCAGCGCCCACGAGAGCTCGCCCAGGGCGATGTCGGTGGGGGCGAGCGGCGTGGAGAGCATGGCGTCGTAGGTCTTGGCGATCTGGAGCTTGAAGAAGATGTTGAAGGTGGAGTCGAAGACGGCGCCGTTCATGGCCGACGAGGCCAGGAGGCCGGGGGCCACGTAGGCGGTGTAGGCCACGGTGTGGCCGCCGAGGGCGAGGGGGCCGACGAGGTGGTTCAGGCCGACCCCGATGGAGAGGAGATAGAAGAACGGCTCGAAGAAGCCGGAGACGAAGAAGATCCACTGGCGGCGGTAGACGAGGATGTTGCGCTCGACGATCCGCCGGGACCGGCGGCCGCCCACCAGGAACGAGGGCGTGATCCGCAGCGCGAGGGAGCCCGATCCGTTCACGTCCGCGGGCACGTTCCCGGTCACGTGACGAGCCGGTGGCGGAAGCTGCGGCCGGCCAGGACGAAGCCGAGCACGGTCAGGGCGGCCAGATAGGCGGCGTGGGCGAGGTCGGGCCCGAGCGCCAGCTGACCCAGGGTGAGGGCCCGGCACAAGGCCACCCCGTGGTAGAGCGGCGTGGCCTCGGCCACGACCTGCAGCCAACCGGGCAGCTGGGTGACGGGGAAGAAGGTCCCCGAGAAGAGGAAGAGGGGGACGAGGCCGAAACGGTAGAGAGCGGCGAAGGCGACGTCGTTGGTCTGGGTGGCGGCGAAGGCGGCGATGGGGGCGGCGAAGGCCATCCCGGTGAGGACGCCGGCGGGGACGGCGAGGATGGCGAAGGCGGAGTGGACGGTGCCGAAGAGGGCCATGATCCCCAGGTAGATCGCCGTCACCCCGAGCAGGCGCAGGGCGATCCAGGCCAGGTGACCGATGAGGACGTCGATGGCCCCGAGCGGCGTGGCCAGCATGGCGAAGTAGGTCCGGACCCACTTGATGGCACCCATCACCGGGTACATGGCTTCGTTGCCGCCGATCTGCATGGCCGTCCCCGCCATGAGTCCCGGCGCCAGGAAGTCGATGTAGGTCACCCCGCCGACGAGGTGGGCGTGACGGTCGACGAGGGATCCGAGTCCGACCCCCATGGCCGAGAGATAGAGGACGGGGAAGAGGAAGCTCGTGGTGACCGAGCCGCGCCACGTCGTCTTGTACTGGTAGGCCCAGTAGCCGAGGGCGCGGGCCCACAGCGGCGTGGCGAAACGGGGCGTGGCGAACCGGGGCGTGGCGGAGCGCACGGTCATTCGAAGCGCACGGTCATTCGAAGCGCACGGTCATTCGAAGCGCACAGTCATTCGACCAGGGTCCGGCCCGTCAACCGGAGGAAGACGTCCTCCAGGGTGGAGCGGCGGACGAGGGTGGCGTCGGGGTGCAGACCCCGCGTGTGGACCTCGGCCAGAGTGCCGTCCCCGTCGTCGGTGTAGAGCAGGAGGCGGTCGGGCAGGACCTCGAGGCGCTCGACCACCCCGTCCAGCTGCTTGGCCACGTCGTCGGAGGAGTCGGGCGGGAACCGCAGCTCGACCACCTCGCGCGTCGAATGGGCGGCGATGAGGGCCGCCGGGGTGTCCTCGGCCGCGAACCGGCCCCGGTCCATGACGGCGAGGCGGTCGCAGAGCTGCTCGGCCTCGTCCATGTAGTGGGTGGTGATGACGAGGGTGACGCCCTGGAGCTTGAGGCGGTAGAGGCGGTCCCACAACAGATGGCGCGCCTGGGGGTCGAGGCCGGTCGTCGGCTCGTCGAGGATGAGGAGCTCCGGCTCGGAGACGAGCGCCCGGGCGATGGTGAGGCGGCGCTTCATCCCTCCCGAAAGGGGTTCGACCTTGTCGTGGGCGCGTTCGGAGAGCTGGGAGAACTCGAGCAGGCTCTCGGCCCGCTCACGGATGACCTTCTTGGGGAGGTCGAAATAGCGTCCGTAGATCATGAGGTTGTCGAGGACGGTGAGCTCGAGGTCGAGCGTGTCCTCCTGGGGGACGAGACCGATCCGGGAGCGGATGCGGGCCCCGTCGGTGGCCGGGTCCAGGCCGAGGACGCGTAAGGTCCCGCCCGAGACCGGCGACATGCACGAGATCATCCGCATGGTCGACGTCTTGCCGGCGCCGTTCGGGCCGAGGAGTCCGTAGGACTCGCCCCGGGCGATCTCGAAATCGACCCCGTCGACGGCCACGAAGTCCTCGAAGCGCTTGACCAGGCCGCGCGCCGTCACCATCGGCTCGCCGTCGCGCGAGGAGCGGTCGGCCGGGCGGGCCTCGGGTCCGGGCATCGGGCCAAGCTACCCGTCGGGTGTCGTCCCTCAGGACGGGGCGAGCGACTCCCGGTACGCCGCACGACGCTCCGTCGCCGGCGTGAGGCTGCAGTCGGCGCAGCGGACGCCGCCGGGGAGACGGTCGAAGAGACAGCAGCTCGTCCGTTCCCAGAACCAGCCCCGTCGTCCGTCGTTCTCGACGACGAGGAAAGAGCCGAGGCCCCTCATCTCCGGCGGTGCCAGGGTGAAGAACCGCTCGCCGATCGGTTCGACGTCGTCGCCCGAGACACCCCTGCATGGTGCGGAAGGCGGTGGCGGCCGAGGCGGCCACGTTCCCCCACAGCAGGCGTTCGCCCGACGGCCACGCCGATGCCGGTGCGGACGGCGGCGAGGAGAGGGCGGAGATGGGCCTCGATGGTTGTGTCGACGACGAATCGGAGGGCGTCGGTGATGGTGTCGGCATCGGTGAGGAGGCACGGTGTCGGGCCGTCGGGATGAGGACGGCGGGGCGACGAAGGCCACACGCGACGGCCAGCTCCGCTCCCATCCGATGGCCAGTGGGCCGCCGAGGCGTCGGGGACGACGCCGGCGGCGGTGAAGCAGGCGACGGTGAGGGTGAGAACCCGGTAGGAGTAGCCCTGGACGAAGACGGAGGCGGCGACGACGGGGTCGTCGGTCCCGATGCCCGATCCCGTCGAACGGATGATCCGGCCCAGCCACGCGGGGTCGTCGATGAGGGCGTGGGCGGGGACCCACTGCCCGTCGGCCGGGGAGCGGTCGACCGGGCGCGCCGGCGTTCGCCGGCAGGACCGACCCGGGCGGGTCGATCACCGCCGTGAGGTAGGGAACGAGGTCCGTCACGCGCGCCAGCGCCCCCGACAGGGCCTCGACCGCCGGCCCACCTTCGACGCGTCCGGACACGGCTCCGTTTCTATACCCCACTCCCTGGCGACGAGGGAGCGGGCGCGCGAAAGTGACGGGCATGACAGAAATGAACGACTTCAACACGACGATCATCGAGGAGTTCCGGGCCAACGGGGGCAAACTCGGTGGACAGTTCGAAGGGGCACCGATGCTCCTTCTGCACAGCACCGGCGCCAAGTCGGGCAAGGAACGGGTGAACCCGATGATGTACCGCGTCGTCGGTGACGACATGGCCGTCTTCGCCTCCAAGGCCGGGGCGCCGACGAACCCGGACTGGTACCACAACCTCGTGGCCCATCCCGAGGCGACGATCGAGATCGGGACCGAGACGGTGCCCGTCGTGGCCCGGGTGGCCACGGGCGACGAGCGGACGGAGATCTGGGAGGCCCAGAAGAAGGACTATCCCGGGTTCGCCGACTACGAGAAGGCCACGACGCGCCAGATCCCCGTCGTCATACTGAAACGGACGGCCTGACGTCGACGACATCTCCTCGTGCTCGTCGACGCGGCGGTGCCGGCCGCGTCCGCATCGCTGACGGATGACGCTCTCCGAGCCACCCGAGGACGACCACGCCGGAGAACCACCAGAAGAGGCCCGGCGGGGAGCACGCTCCCGATCATCATGGCCGCGAGGATCGACGACCCCGACCCGCTCGGCGCGCCGGGCCAGGCCGCCGCAGGCGAGGAGGACGACGGCCCAGGCCAGGTACCAGGGTTCGGCGGTCGGGCGTTGGTCAGGCCAAGCGCCGCCAGTCCCCAGCCGAGTCCGACGACCCATCCGCCGCGACCGTCGCATCGCCAGGACCAGGAGCACGGCCAGGCCAGCCCCGCCATCTCGATGGCCGGCCACCGGCCAGCCCGTCTCGGCGCCGAGGAAGCGGGCGCCGAGGGACCACGGCCCGGGCACGGCGCTGTCGGAGACGAGCGCGTCGAACCATCCGAATCCCCCGCCCGACGCCGAGCCCACACACCACGAGCACGGCGACGACGGCGGCCGTGGCGGCCAGGCCCCCTTGGTCCGCTGGCGCCACCGGCTTCCCGAAGGCCCACCAGGCCAGTGCGCCCACGGCGAGGAGGGCGTTGGGTTTCACTGCCACGCCGAGGGCGCAGAGGAGGATCCCGCACAACGGTGCTCCCGACATGGCCACCGCCATGCCGGCCACGGTCGAGCCCGAGCATGAGGGCGTCGTTGTGGATCCCGCCCACGAGGATGATCGAGCACCGCCGGGTTGGCCACGCGCCAGGTCGGCCGTGGTGGCGTTTCCCCCTCGGAGCGAGACGATGCGCCGGACACCCCACGCGCACAGGAGAAGCCCGATGACGGCGGTCAGCCGCCAGCACTCGGCCGCCACCCACGGACGGCCACCGGAGATCTTCACGAAGAGAGCCGAGAGGTCGAGCGCCCCCGGTCCGTAGAGCGAGGGGCGCGCCGCCCACTGGGCGTCCACCCCGAGTGTCCAGACGGAGTGTCCGAGCAGCGAGGCGGGCCGGTAACCGCCGAACCCGTCGAGGACCATCTTGCCCTCGGCGCCGTAGGTCCAGACGTCCTGGCTGGCGAAGGGGGCGGCCAGGAGCAGGGGGGCCACCCACGCCGCGAGCCACCCAGCCAGAGCCGGCGCCGGGCGAGGTGCGGACAGGCCCGGGTGGCGGCGCCAGAGTAGGCCCCAGGCCAGGCCGAGGAGGAGCACGCCGGCCACCACGACCAGAGTCGCGAGCAGGTGGCCGGGGGCCACGCCCGGGGCCTGGTCGGCCACCCGGGCCCAGGTCGGGACGCGTGGGCCCCTCCCATCCCGGCGCCCGCCCCGAGATGGCGAGCGGCCACAGGCCGCGCCGCATGGGGACCGTAGGGGGAACCGGGCAGGTCGCTGGCCAGGGCCAGGAGAACCGTACCGCCCGCTCCGAGGAGCGCCGGTCGGACCCAGGGTCACGGCGCGGCGATCGTCCCTCGCCGGGTCTCCGGCGCGGCCACCGGCATCAGTTTCTGGGCCACCTTCTCCATATCGCCGTCGCGCCGGTCGACTCTTACCTCCGGGCCTCACGCGACCCGGGAAAGACACGAGGTCGGGGGACCGGCGGGATACGGTCTGCGTGGCAGGGCGACCCGACGGGTCCGTCGGTCCCCGTCCCCGTGTCCGCCGGCGATGGGGAAGGCGACGCACGTGGCGGTGAAGGGCCGAAGCGTTCAAGATCCGCACCCTGGCGCTCGCCCGAGTCGGTCCGCCGTCAGTGGCGGCCCGTGATCGTGCCCGCGCTGGTGCTGTGGCTGCTGGCGACGATCGTCTCCTGCGTGTTCCTGCACCCCTTCGACGTCGCCGAGTACGCCACGCTACGCCCACGCCGCCCTCGACACGCCGTTGCTGCACCGGCTCCCGCTCGAATATCCGGCCCCGGCGCTGGCCGTCTTCATGCTCCCGCTGCTCCTGCCGTTCTCCTACCCGTGGGCCTTCGCCGTCGTGGCCGGGATCGTGCTGGTCCTGCTCGTGACGAGCTACGAGGGCTCCGGGGTTCGCCGGCATGGACACCGAAGCGGCCCGCCGGCTCATCGTCTACCTGGCCGTGGGAGCGGTGATCCTGGTGACCGGCCGCTACGACATCTTCGCCGTCG
Organism: uncultured Acidimicrobiaceae bacterium; assembly: GCA_963848355.1. Classification (GTDB taxonomy): domain Bacteria; phylum Actinomycetota; class Acidimicrobiia; order Acidimicrobiales; family UBA8190; genus CAWKDG01. The sequence continues at coordinate 566,061 of CAWKDG010000002.1, read as the reverse complement.
CCGCCGCCTTCTGGTCCGTCCGGGCCGCCCGTCAGGAACGATGGTCGGCGGCATGGACGTGGAGCTGCATCGGTTTCGTCCTCAAGCTCTTCCCGGCCGTCTTCTGGCCCGCGCTACTGATCGCCGAGTGGCGACAGCAGCGGGCGTGATCCCGGTCGGCGTCTGGCCTGGATGGCCGGTCGGTGGTGGTCCTGGCCGGGATCCCCGCCCTGTCTCGACCACGGGCCGCCCTGAACGTCGCTGCACTACTACCTGCGGCGGCCGGCCGAGATCGGGAGCATTCCCGCCGGCTTGTCCATGCCTGTTCGACTGGCACGGCTCGACGCTGGTCAACAGCTTCCACAGCATCAACGTCGTGAACGGCATCGCCCCGCCCGATCGCCGTCGTCGTCGAGCTCCTGGCCGTGGTCGGGTGCCTGTGGATCTGGTGGGCCCAGTTCCGGGAGCCGGCTCCCGTTCGAGGCCGCCTGCCTGGCCACCCTCACCCTGGCCGTGCTCGGTTCCAAGGTGCTGTCGGCCCAGTACGTCATATGGCTGATGCCGCTGTGGGCCCTCTACCGGTTCAGGCCCCAGTGGCTGCTGGCCGCCCTGGCCAACATCGTCGTCTTCCCCTACGAGGTGTCCGGCAGCGGTTTCGGCCTCGTGCCGACGCACGCCTTTGACGGCAGCCTCACCCTCGTCTTCCTGACCCGCGACCTGCTCATCGCCTGGGGGACGTGGAGTTGGCTGCGGTCGGTGTTGGTCGACCGTCCGTCGCCACGGGTCAGCCGTAGGGCGAGAGGGTCACCCGCAAGCTTGCATCCATCCCTGTAGGTCCAATTCGACACCGACGGGCAAGCCGTTCACACATGGCAGTTGGGGCGAGCCCCGGGCCAGTGTGGCCCATCCCAATGCGCTCTGGTGGAGCAAGGCGAGCGTTGTCGGATTGCCCCCGTACTGGACGATCGCGTAGGTGGGGTCCGACTTGGCGAGCACGACCGCTGGTAACGGGCCCGGGTGGATTGGAGACGCCAGCTTCAATGGCCGCATCTTCCCCCGCCGGGGCGTTCGACATTCCTACCGCTTGATTGGTGGCGGCCCCCGTTCCTGTGCCAGAGCCTGACGTGCCCGAGCTCGACGTCCCCGTGCCCGATGTACCGGAGCCTGACGTCCCGGACCCCGACGAGCCAGAGCCTGACGTGCCCGAGCCCGACGTCCCCGTGCCCGATGTGCCCGTGCCCGACGTCCCGGATCCCGACGTCCCGGATCCCGACGTCCCGGATCCCGACGTCCCGGATCCCGACGTCCCGGATCCCGACGTACCCGTGCCCGACGAGCCCGTGCCCGGCCCAACTTGGGACTGGACAGGCTCCGTTGTGGACGTCGAAGGCACCGTCCCCGACCCGATCTGCGAAAGACCGGAGCCTATGGCGAGAGTGGGTGACGACGTTCCCGACGACACGAGGGCCACGCTGATCAGCAAGACCGAAAAGGTACCGACGATGGCCACGACGATCCATGCCGTGCGTGCGGCCGGTTGCCATGTGGTCCATCGCCTATACCATCGCTGCTGTGGCATGTTGTGTCGCTTCTAACCGATGAGGTGGATGGGGTTACCACCGATGGTGACCGACCATGTCGTTCGGTCGGAGACAGATGCGCTGGCGAAGACGTACTGCACCTTGTACCAGCCCCCGTTGGCCTCGAGCACGGCCAAGTCGCTGGTGATGGGGACCTGGATCTCCAGATAGCGGTCGTTGTACTTTGACGCACTGGTCCGTCCGGCCAAGTTAGGGACCTTGGTTACCGGATCACAGATGCAGGTGACGGGATCGTTGGGACCCGGGGGATCGGTATTGTTGTCGCTGCTGACGTACGGGGCACAACCGTTGGGCGCCACGATGTTGGGCAACCGTCTTCGGCGTTGCTGTCATCGGTCTGGTAGGTGAACCTGGCCGCCGTACCGTCCGGTTGGAGGATCTGGATGGCGGTGGCGCCTTCTCCGGGGTCGAAGAGGGTGATGGTCATCGTCTTGCCGGCGTAGCTGGGAGCCACCTGGGCCAGATAGAAGCTGGCACAGGTCTTGTCCATCGCCTCATCGGTCAGCCGTTTCCCGGCGATTGTTCTTGCCGGGGCCCGGGGTCACACCCGGGTCCCCCGGCGCCGGAGTCTACGTAGATGCCCATGTACTTGTCCCCGTGCAGCTCCGGACATTGGGGATCGGCGGGGAAGGTCCCTTCGGCGATCGTCGAGCAGGGCTGGAACGGGTTGGTGGCCGGATTGACGACGTCCACGCTGGTGCAGGTGAACTGGCACACGGCAGTCGGGCCGTTCACCTGGGCCCGTAGGGCGAAGGCGTTGGTGGCGGCGCTGTCAGGCTCGCCCGCCAGGGTCCACAAATTGAGGTGGTAGTTCCCGGGCTGTGCGCCGGCCGGGATGACGTACAGGGCACACCAGGCGCTCTCGCACGTCGTGTCGCCGCTGCCGAACACCCCCGGAGTCGACCGCGACGCTCCGGTGGGAGCCGAGGATCGGATCGACACTCGGGTCGTAGATACCTGTGCCCGGTCCGTACACAGCCAATTGGTGGTCACCGATGCGGTGACCCCGCAGGGCATGTCCGAGTTGTCCCCGGCGGCGCTGCCGGGCGTGGTCACGGAGCAATTCGTCGTGGTGATGGGGGCGTTGTAGGAGGGGTCGTAGATCTCGACCGTCACCGCCTGGCCGGTGCTGTTCGGGTCGGTGGTGCTCGGAGGGTATAGATGTCGTAGACGTAGCCGTTCGGGTTGTAGTCGACGTTCGTGAACGTGGTCGATGGCATAGGAGTGGCATCACCGGGACAGATGGTCCCGCCGGAGGCGTCGTTGCCGTCGTAATAAGAGGAGAACTCGTCACCGTTCTCCCGGGCCGTGCAGTACCCACTGATGGCCAGCCAGTCGTTGGCCTGGCTCTCGGAGGTTGCATCGGGGGCCGAGCCAGGGCAGATTGCCGGTTCCGAACGAATTCTCGGCGCTGCCGAGGGGCATGGGCTGTTGGAACTCGGCGATCGACGTCTCGGTCTCCTTGATCGAGTCGAGGCCGAAGACCTTGGCGAAGAAGGTGGGAATGTCGGAATCGGTAATGGTGACCTGGAGTTCGTCGGCTGCGGATGGCACGCCATTCTGGTACACTTCGCCGACGTTGACGTTGCTGGTGTACCCGTTGCTGGCGGCGATGGACTTGGCCACGACGTCGCCTTGGCCGACGTCCCGGCATGTAGACCACGCCGGCCAAAGCGGCGGAATCGGCTGCACGCTGGATCCTGTCGGACTGGAGGTACCAGTTGCCGATATCGACCACCAGGGCGGCGATACCGAGGAGAGTCACGATGGCGAGGGCGAAGAAGACGAGGACGAACCCCTCGATCGCGACCATCCGTGCCCTCGGTCCGGCACCGGGGCGTCCTGCACCACCTGTCGTCCGAGGTCCTATGGATGAGTCTGGATGCCTGCGGTTCGAGGCGCATGATGGCGGTGTCACTCAGGGTCACCGAGGGGAAGAATCCGGTGATGTTGGTGTGGACTGGCGCTGATATAGACGCCGAGGTAATCGGGACCGCCGCCGCCGTCTCCGGACTCACTGCGCTCCGATGGCGGCCACGGCACTTCGTCCCACGCACCGCGGGTCCCCCAATTCCCACGGGGGCGGTGGGGGTGACCGCGAATTCGTGTCCGCAACGCGAATCCTAGTGGCGGGCTCGGTGGCGGTGGAGAGGTGTCGGAAGAAGCTCGCCGGGTACACGTTGCACTCGTCCTTGACGCACCCATTCGTGATGTTGCAATTGGGCGGCAGTGTGCCTTCGGTCCCGTCGGCCCGGAAGATGATCACGTAATGATGGTGGATCCGAGCGAGCCGTCGGCCGCCTCGAGGGCGCTCAGGATCTCGTAGTCGGCACTGGGCTCTGCGCGTTGCCCTGCTTCCGCCCCCGCCCGGACCCCCGCCTGGACCATCGACGACAGCGTCAGGCTGTCTTTGAAGACGAAGCCGAATTCGATCATGCCGAAAAGCAGGAGGATGAAGACCGGGAAGACGAACGCCGCCTCGACGAGCACGGCACCGCGCTCTGACCCGTCCGGGACGAACCGGGCACGGATCCGGCCGCGCCAGCCGACGCCCGCCCGGCGCCGCACTTTCGTCGCAGCCGTCATCTCGCCTTCCTCACCTCTCGACACTGTCGCACTCCCGTCCCGGTACGAGGGGTGGCGCGTGGCTACTCCCACTGCCCCAGTCCCAGTATCAGAACCCCGCCGGGTTGCGGGCAATAGGACTATCGACACATATGTGGCCTCGTCTTGAGGGCTGATGAGCCCGATCGGGATCGTCGGGTAGGCCCTGCGACTCATTTGGCCCTGGAGTCATTGTCAAGGGCTGCGTGGTCACGCACACTTGGGCTAGCCATCGACCGCGGTGGGATCGATCGGTGCCGAAGAACACGCTGCTGGTCAGCCTCGGCTCCGGGCACAGAGGGGGGCATTGATGACACCCAAACGGACGCTCGTGGTTGCCGTCGCGGTAGCCGTGGGAGTGGCCGCGTCGGTTTTGAGCTACGTCTTTCTGAACAACGCTCAGCAGAGGGCGTATCACAACGCCAAGCTCGTCGAGGCCTACGTCGTTGTGAAGCCCGTTCCGGCCACGCTGGACGGGAGTGCTGCCATCAGCGACGGGTACATCGCGCACAAGAAGATCCCCCGGGAGTTCCGCCCGACATCAGCCGTGATCAAGCTCTCGAGCATCGAGGACAAGCAGGCCGTGGCCTCCTTCGGCGTCGGGCAGGTCCTCGTCTCTTCGATGTTCGCTAGTGCGTCCTCCGCATCCAGCAGCTTCTCGCAGGCCCTCACCGCCGGCCACGTCGCCGTGACGGCGTCGGTCGACCCTGTTCACGGGGTGGCCGACTTTCCCGAAGTGGGGGACAAGGTCGACCTGATGATCACGTTGAACGGCGCTGAGACGGTTCTGCTGCAGAACGTCCAGATCATCGCGATCGGGCAGAACGCCAATAGCCCGACGGCGACCGGCTCGACGGCGACGACCGTGCCGGTGAACACGAGCGGCCTCTACACCTTCTCGGTATCGCCCACCGATGCCGAGAAGATCGCGCTGGCCGAGCAGGACGGTCTGGGTCTCTACATGACCCTGGTCCCACCGAATACGCCTCCATCCTCGATACCTTCGGTGAACCAGGAGAACATCACCAGTGCACTCTGACCGGAGAGTAGACACGATGAAGGAAGCCCCGACCAAGACGATGAAGGAAGCCCCGACCAAGACGAAGCCATCGAAGGGCGAGCAGGTGGCGATCAGCGTCGTCGATCCGGACGAGGTGGTCCGTTTCGTCCTCACCGAGCGCATGCTCGAGATCGGCGGCAACGTCGTCGGTTACGAGAATCTGTCGGCCTTCTCCGACGAGGCCGATCCGTCGAAACCGGGCGTGGTCGTCTTCGGACCCACCGACAAGCCTGACGAGGTCATTTCTCAGGTCTCGGGGCTGATCGGCTTCCGGCCCGGCTGCGGCGCCGTGATGGTCGTCTATGAGCTGACGGCCGAGGTCCTCCAGGGAGCACTGCGCGCCGGGGTCGACGATGTCGTGGCCGTCACCGCCGACGACAGCGAGCTCCTCGATTCGGTGGCCCGCGCCGCCGCCCGGGTCAAGGTGCGCCGACCGGCGACGGTCGCTCCGCCGCCCCCGACCGCTCCGGCCGCTCCCGGTAGCCAGGGTCGCGTCATTTCGGTCTTCTGCTCCAAGGGGGGGACGGGCAAGTCGGTCGTGGCCATCAACCTGGCCGTGGCCCTGGCCAAGAAGACGATCCAGCCCGTCGTCCTGGTCGACGCCGACCTCCAATTCGGCGACGTGGCCCTCATGCTCCAACTGGCCCCTGTCCACACCATCGCCGAAGCGGCCGCCGCTGGCGATCGCCTCGACGGGACGATGCTCGAGAACCTGCTGCTGCGGCACGAGCCGAGCGGTCTTCGCATCCTGGCGGCACCGACCGAGCCGAGCTCGGCGGACCGGATCGGGCGCGCCGACCTGGCGCGGGTCATCAACGTCCTCCGTGAGCGGGCTGCCTACATCGTGGTCGACACGTCGGCCAACTTCGCCGAGATCACGCTGGCCGCCCTGGAGGCAGCTGACGACATCCTCGTCCTCGCCGGACTGGACGTGATGAGTCTGAAGAGCGCCCGAGTAGGGATGCAGACCATGCGGGCGCTCGACATCCCCTTTTCGTCGGTCAAGTTCGTCCTGAACCGGGCCAACACCCGGGTGGGGCTGAGCGAGGCAGATGCCGAACGGGCCGTTCAGCTCAAGGTGGACGCCGCCCTTCCCAGTGACATCCTCGTCGCCGAGTCGGTCAACCGCGGTGTGCCCGTGGTCATCAGCTCGCCGAGGTCGAAATTCGCCAGAAGCATCGACGAACTCGCCACGGGACTGATGGTACCGGCCACGGCCACGGCAACGTCTCAACAAGCCAAGTAGGGGTGCACGATGTCGCTGTCCGATCATCTGCGAGTGGCGGGCGTGTTGAACTCGGAGGAAGCGCGGGCGCGCGCCCTGGAAGAGGTCCATATCCGGGTGCACCAGCGACTCATCGAGGAGCTCGGTCCTGAACTGTCCCAGGGTCGCCTGACGGCCAAGGACCTCCGCCCGAGGGTCAACGCCCAGTTGCAGGCGGCGCTCTCCGAGGAGGCGACGCCACTGTCTCTGGCCGACAAGGCCCGTCTGGGCGAGGACATCGCCAACGACATCCTCGGGTACGGACCCATCCAGAGGTATCTGGAGGATCCGAACGTGTCCGAGGTCATGGTCAACGGGCCCGACCGCGTCTACGTGGAGCGCGGTGGCAAGATCGAGCGGACACCGACAAGCTTCATCGACGAGACCCACCTGCGTCGCGTCATCGACAAGATCGTCGGCGAGGTCAGCCGCCGGGTCGACGAGTCGTCGCCCATGGTCGACGCCCGTCTCCCCGACGGTTCACGGATCAACGCCGTGATCCATCCGCTGGCCATCGGCGGTCCTTTCCTGACCGTCAGGAAGTTCGCCAAGGATCCGCTGCTGGTCGAGGACCTGGTCACCAACGGCACCTTCACATCGACATTCGCCCGATTCATCGAAGCCTGTGTGGTCGGACGCTTGAACGTCGTGGTGTCCGGTGGGACGGACGCCGGGAAGACGACGTTCCTGAACGTCCTGTCCTCATTGATCCCCGACGACGAACGGATCGTCACGATCGAAGACTCCAAGGAGCTGCAGCTGCGCCAGGAGCACGTCGTGTCCCTGGAATCGCGTCCGGCCAATATCGAAGGAAAAGGCGAGGTGACCATCCGCGACCTGGTGCGCAACGCACTGCGCATGCGTCCGGACCGGATCATCGTGGGTGAGTGTCGTGGCGGAGAGGCCCTCGACATGCTGCAGGCCATGAACACGGGGCACGAGGGATCTCTGACCACCATCCACTCGAACGGCCCCCGGGACACTCTGTCGCGCGTCGAGACCATGACACTGATGTCCGGCTTCGACCTGCCCATCAGGGTGATCCGCGAGCAGATGTCCTCTGCCATCGATCTGGTCGTCCACCTGACGCGGCTGCGGGACGGAAGTCGACGCGTGACTCATGTGTCCGAGGTCCAGCACATGGAGGGGGACGTGATCATCATGCAGGACCTCTTCATGTTCGACTTCTCGGCCGGTATGGACGCCGACGGCCTCTACCGGGGCTCGCTCAAGTCCATGGGCATCCGGCCGCAATTTGCGGAGAAGCTCCAGGACGCGGGACAGCCCCTCGACGCCGAACTCTTCGAGGCCGACACGTTCGCACGTGCCGTCGGCCACCGATGATCGTCCTCATCGCCGTCCTCGTCCTCCCGGCCGCCGGGCTCTTGGCCTGGGGTGTCATCTCGGTGGCGACGTGGAGGAGGAAACCGGCGCTCGAACAGACGCTCGCCCCCTACACCGTGGGGTACTCGAGGGATTCGACCGCGACGGCTCCCGGTGGGATCGGCGACCACGAGTTCGTGCGGTCGCCACTGCTGCAACGAGCCATCGATGCTGTGGCCGAGGCGGCCGCCCGTCGCGGTCTGTTGGCCGTTGTCGAATCCAAGCTCGACCAGGCCGATCTGCCATTCCGTCCGGCCGAGGCGCTGTTCCTCTATCTGGTGGTGGCCATCCTGGGCGGCCTGATCGTGTTCCTCCTGGGCAACTTCTTCTTGGGAGCGGGCGTGCTCGCCGCTCTGGCCATTCTCCCGTGGGTGGTGGTCGGCGTCTTGGCCGTGCGACGCACGCGCGCCTTCGTGGCCCAGCTCCCTGACATGCTGCAACTCCTCGGAGCGACCCTGCGCTCGGGCTTTTCCATCATGCAGGGTCTGGACACGGTGGCGGTGCAGCTACCGGATCCCATGGGCAAGGAGATGCGCCACGTCGTCGCCGAGGCTCGCCTCGGGCGTCCGCTGGCGAGCGCCCTCGACGAGGTGGCCCAGCGGGTGAAGAGCGAGGATTTCGAATGGGTCGTGTCGGCCATCGGTATTCAGCGCGAGGTCGGGGGAAACCTGTCGGAACTGCTCGACATCGTCGCCGACACCATGAATGCCCGCAGCCGTCTGCGCCAAGAAGCTCACACCTTGACGGCAGAAGGTCGGATCGGTGCCATCGTGATCTCGTTGCTTCCCGTCGCCATCGGGGTCTTCATCTATGGCACGAATAGGAGTTACCTGGATCCCCTTCTCCATACTGGTTTCGGCCAGGTCATGTTCTACGGTTGCATCGGGCTCGCCGTAGCCGGCATGTTGTGGATGCGGTCAATCGTGAAGATCGAGATCTGACATGCTCCCGTTGACCGTCGCCGCCGTCTTCGTCACCGTCAGCCTTCTGGCCTACGCCGTCGTCCTCAAGGCCGACGAGCGGATCAGCGTCCGCGCCGCGCGCGCCCGCCTGGCCGACTATGAGGCTCCTGCCGACACGCGCGATGCTGAGCTCAGGGAGCCGTTGTCTGCACGTGTCCTCGAACCCACAGCGGTATTCATCGCCGGATTGGCTCGAGCCGCGCTTCCCGATTCCTACGTCGAGAAGGTGCAGAAGAAGCTCGTGACCGCCGGCCGAGGTCAGCCCGAGGAAGCAGACCGGTTCCTTGTCTTCCACGTCCTCTCCGTGGTGGCCGTTCCCATCATGTGGTACGTGGCGTGGAAGTACACATCGGTGCGCGGCGTCGATCTGATCGCCATCTTCGTCTTGCTCACCCTCGCCGGGGTCGTCGGACCCGATGCCTGGCTCAACCGTGTCATCGAGGATCGCCAACTGACGATCCGCAAGAAGCTGCCCGACGTCCTCGATCTCCTCGTCATCAGCGTGGAGGCGGGTCTCGGCTTCGAGCAGGCCCTGGCCCGGGCCGTCACGATGGTGCCGGGACCCTTGTCCGAGGAGTTCGCCCGGATGCTCGGTGAGATGCGGGCCGGCTCGAGCAGGGCCGACGCCCTGACGGCGCTGGATACCCGCACCGACGTGCGCGAGGTCCGCTCCTTCGTCCTGGCGCTGAAGCAGGCGGACGTGTTCGGAGTGTCCATCGGTTCGATCCTGCGGGCCCAGGCTGCCGACATGCGTATCCGGCGGCATCAACTGGCTCAGGAGGAGGCTCAGAAGGCGCCGGTGAAGATGCTCTTCCCCATGGTGTTCTGCATCATGCCCGCCCTCTTTGTCATCACCGCCGGCCCCGCCTTCATCAACATCTTCCACGCCTTCGGCGGCCACTGAGCGTTAGAACTCGCTGGTCAGCGCCGTCGTGGCGACCCCGACAAGGTGGAGGTCAGGGAACGGTACTCCCTCCATCAGGGGGGAATTGCGAAGAAATTGTCCTCCTGAGAGGTGCCATCACACGGGCACCCCTCAAGGGCGACCGCGCGCGTGACGATTCTCCACTCATCGAGGTGACGACGCCGGGCACAGGGCCCGGGTGCGAGAGCCGGGAGGATCAGAGTGCAGCGGTTCGTGCCACTCCCCGACGGCGCGTGGATTCGCCGGGCCCGGGCGTGGCGAGCCTGGCCCGAATGGCGGCGGCCCCTGCCTGCCACGCCCGAGGTGGTGGCCCGGTTCGCACCGCTGCTCGTGGCTCTGCGCTGGGGAACGCTCTCGTTAGCGGTCGCTCTTGGTGTGATCGAGAAGACCGGGCGGCATGTGATCCTCGTCGGCATCGTGCTGGCGCTCTACACGCTGTGGCGGACCCTCTGGCCCATCCGCTACGACCAGACGGGTTGGAAGACATCGGCCGCTCTGTTCCTCGAGGTGGCCTTGAGCGTGGCCGTCATCGAAGCCACGGGTTTCGGGCGCTCCCCGTTCCTGGTCTGTCTGGTCGTGGCCACAGCGATCACCGGTTTCGCCGGCGGGATCCGGATCGTGTCCTGGTTGTCGGTTCTCGCCGGACTGGCCGTGGTGCTGCCGAGCGTGATCCTCGTCCAGTACCGGGGCGTGGCCGGCTCGAGCTTCCAATTCGCCATCGAGGTGGTCCTGGTAGGGGTGGTGGGGGGCTTCAGCCGCATCGTCATCGACGACACCGGGCAGACCCGGGAGGGTCTCACCGCCCATGCCGAACACCTGTCGGAGGTGAACGACCTGCTGCTCGATCTGCACCGGGCCACAGCGCGCGAGCCGACGCCTCTCGACCTCGACGGTGCCGCCCGATGGGCGCTGGAACGGTTGGAGGAGATGTTCTCGCCCGACACCAGTGCCGTGGTCCTGCGGGATCCCGTCACCGGCTATTGGCACCTCGTGGCCGGCAAGGGGGTGCGTGTGACCGGGTCGGAGGCGTCCATGGACCTGCCCAAGGCCCTGGCCACCGCCTCACTGGGCACCGAGCCGATCGCCCTCGAGGCCCTCGAGCAGGGGCTGAGTTTCCGGTCCCGCTGGGGTCTCTATTGTCCGCTCCGGGCGCGCGATGAGCTCGTCGGCATGTTGGCCGTGGAATGGCAGGGCTCGCACCATGTCACCGTTGCCGACCAACGGCGCATCGGCGACCTGGCCCGCGCCGCGGCGCTGGCTCTCGACAACGCCCGGTGGCTCGAACGCATCCACGGCCTGGGAGTAGAGCAGGAGCGGTCCCGCCTGGCCCGCGAGCTCCACGACCACATCGGTCAGTCCGTCGTGTACCTGGGATTCGAGATCGACCGCCTGGTCGAGCTCAATCACGGCCGCGCCGTGCAGGCCGACCTGATCGCCCTCCGGAGCGATGTCCGTAACCTGGTCGAGGAACTGCGGGACGCTCTCGTCGACCTGCGCAGCGACGTATCGGAGACGCAGGGTGTCGACAACGTCCTGCGTTCGTTCCTCGACCGGGTCAATCGGCGCAACCGGCTGGCCGTGACGCTGACGGCCGACGCCGACACACGCCTGCCGCTGTCCGTGGAACGGGAATTCTGGCGGGTGGCGCAGGAGGCGGTCATGAACGCCGAGCGGCACGCCCACGCCTCGAACGTATCGGTCCTGTGGCTGTGCAACGCCGACGGAGCCCTTCTCGAGGTCGCCGACAACGGGGTCGGGATGTCGGCGGGGAAGGCGGCCGGGGCCTCGAGCTACGGCCTTCTCGGTATGCGGGAACGCGCCGATTCCGTCGGTGCCCAACTCGACATCACGTCCGGACCCGATCGGGGCACGGTCGTGCGGATGCGAATGAAGGTGGCCTCATGACCCGGGTCCTGATCGCCGACGACCACGCCATGGTCCGTGAGGGCCTGCACTGGGCCCTGGAGCACGCCGGCTACGAGGTCGTCGGGGAGGCGGCCGACGGCGAGGAGGCGGTCGAGCTGACCGAGAGGCTGCGACCCGACATCGTCCTCATGGATCTGTCGCTTCCGGTACTTTCGGGTGTCGCCGCCACCAAGCGCATCCGTAGCCTCGTGCCCGCGACCAAGGTCGTTGCCCTCTCCATGTTGTCGGACGAAACGGCCGTCTCGTCGGCACTCGCCGCGGGAGCTGTCGGCTACCTCGTCAAAGACAGCACCACGGCCGAGATCGTGAGTGCCTTGGGGGACGTCGTGGCGGCCGCCCCGGGCGCTCTGGTGCTGTCCTCCTCGGCCACTCCGGTGACCCCCGACAGCGATCGGGTGGCCCTGATGACAAGGCTGCCCACGGGATCTCGTCCGCTCATCAGCAAGCGGGAGGAGGAGGTCTTGCGACTGGTGGCCACCGGCGCCTCGATCCCTGAGGTGGGTCGGCGGCTGTACATCAGCGCCAAGACGGTGAAGAACCACCTGTCGTCGATCTACCAGAAGCTCGATTCCCACGACCGGGCGCAGGCCGTCCTCAAGGCTGTGCGCATGGGCCTCATCCAGATCGACTAGGTCCCAGGACCTATGTTTTGCCTGGACAGGCCCAAGATTGGGCCTGGGGGCCTATGGAAGAGGCAGGCGGATTCGCGGATAGTGAACTCAGCGTTCAAGGTGAACCAAGGGGGGAAACGTGAATATCGTCTCGCTCGTGACGCGGATGGTCGACCCGATCCGCAACATGTGGACCAAGAGGGATCAGTTCGGCGCCAGTCTCGTCGAGTACGCGCTGCTCCTCGCTCTGATTGCCGTCGTGGCGTTGGTGGCCCTGCACTTCCTGGGTGGATCCGTCAACAACACGCTGAACAACGTCGCCAACAGCGTCAACGCACCTCCCAGCTGATCCTGGCTCAGGGTAGGCGATCGGGGCCCACATGAACCTCGATCGGTGTTGTCGAAACCGGTAGTCCCCACAACTTCAACGGCTCAGCTCGTGCTTACGGGCTGAGCCGTTGACGCGTCACCTCCCACGTAACGAAAGACCGTGGCCTGCGAGGACTTCCACACCACCAGCCATCGGGGATCCTCCCGCAGGTAGAAGGACAGGGCGGTGCCAGTGGGCCACAGGACGTACTCGACGTGGTACGAGCGCAGGATCGGGTCGGGCGCGCTGCTCAGATCGTCGACGGCCAGGTACTGCCGGAGAACCGGTCCGGATGTGTACAGCTCGGTCCGTCCGTCGACGAACTCGGGGATCCCGACATAGTCCAGGTAGTCGTTCCACAGGTACGTCGAGAACACCCGGCCCTGACGGTGCTCGAGGTAGCGCACCGCTTTGACGGGAACACTCGCCGCCGGCGTGCCGGCCGGGTACCACGGTCCTTGGAGGAGTGACACCGCCAGCACAGCCAGCACGGGCCACACGAGCAGTGTCGGCCGGACACGCTCCTCTGGCAGCGGAGAGCAGCGTGCCGCCAAGGCGCACCAGGCGATGGCGAAGTACGGCAGGAAACGAACCGCCTGCAGGGTGGAGACGAGCAGGAAGCCGGCCAGCACCAACTCCAGGGCGGGGACGTCGTCTCGCGTGAAGGCGAGAAAGGCCACGGTGACGGCCACAGGCAGGATCACCACGGCGAGGATGGCCAGGTTGTGGAAGTCGGGCGATTGCCATTCTTCGATCAGTTGCCTGATGCTCGAGTTGAAGGTCACCCCCAGCGCACTGTCGTAGACCCGGGGCCCGAACGGATTGACGAGAGTGGCGACCACGGCGGCGCCCAGGGTGGCCAGCGCCGGCTTCGCTCCCAGGGGATCGGAAACCGTCACCCGGCCGAGACGGATGCGGATCACGGCGGTGACGGCCTCCAGGGCGAGGACTCCGAGCCCGAGGAGGAAGCTGCCGTGCATGTTGGCCCACAGAACGAAGAGAGGGGGCACGGCGTACAACCAGCCCCGACGGCGCCGGGCCAACGACAAGATGAGGAGGAGAAGGGCGAGGAAGAGGTAACTCACCATCTGCGGGCGGTCGTCCAGGGAAAGGGTGACGGCCACACCGGTCTCCACACAGAGCAGGCCCGTCCAGGTCCATCCGGAGCCGAGCAGGCGGCTCCGGATGGCGACGGCGATCACCGTGAGCGATGCCAGTCCGGCCGACAGGAGCCAGAAGGCCACCGGGCCGACGAGGCGTACCGATTCGGCCAGCAGGACGCCGTATCCCCATTCGGGCGTGATCCAGGAGTGCCCGTAGACGGTGTACGAGTAGATGTCGTGGGTCAGGACCCGATGATGGTCGAGCATCCAGTTGCCCGTGGCCCAGTGCCAGAAGGTGTCGTCGAACACGCCGTTGTGCAGAGCGGACCGCCATGCCACCAGGCAGCCGGCGGCCACGCCGATGATTCCCACCGGCAGAGCACCCCGGTGTTCGCGACGCGCAGTGACACCGTCGGGAGCCCGCGGGGTGTCCGCGCCCGGATCGCGGTCATCGGGTGACTCCACCCGCTCGACCGTCTGCACCCCGTTGCGTGGTTCCACCGTGTCTCCCATCTGAGCCGTCAGCCGCCGCGTCCGGGTGTCGCGCCGCAGATTTGCGACGTGCCACAGGCGCCCATTCACAACGACCCCACAATGATCGCGTGTCCGACGTCTGAAACCCCGGAATTGAACGACACCGTGCACAAAGTCGTCGGTGTGCCTCTTAGGCTGGGTCTGTGGCAATTACCAAGCGCGAACAGGAAAAACGCCCGCTTCTCTCGCGGGCGGGAGGCAAGGAGAACACGGTCGCGCATCGCCGCCGTCTTCTCGCCGACCGGGCCGACTTCGCCGCCGGAAGCATCTTCCTGTTCGAGAATCGAGACCCCGAGGGTGATCTCCTCGATTCCGAGTCTCCCGAGCTTTCGGCGGCCGATCAGTCCGCTCGGTTCGTGAACAAGTTCAGCCGGCGGCTGAGGGGCCTGTTCCATGAGCTGAAGGCCGCGGACCTCGTGTCAGAGGACGACCTCGCTCTTTTCTACTGGCCGCAGAGCGCCGACTCGAGGATCCGCCTCGCTCGACGTCTGCGCCAGGTCGCCCGTGTCGTGCGCGAGGAGAGCGGTCCCTCCTAATACGGTTGACGGTATATCGGTAGACGATATAGTCTCCACCCGTGGATCGCCGGGCGCCGTCAGACGGAGACATCGAGAGTCGCTTCACCCGACGACGCCTGCTGGTGTGGGGTCTTGGTGCCACCGCCACCGTCCTCGGTGCCGGAGCGGTGGGAGAGAGTCTCGTGGCGGACGGGGTGCTCCCGGGGCGCCAGGTCCTCCTCAACCTCGAGGGGGCGTGTTCCGTCCCTGTTCCGACGGCGGTGTTCTCGTCTCCCGGACCGGGAGTCTCCGGACGGTTCTATTCCCGGGCCCGTCGGTGCACCGTCGGGTACACCATCGCCTACCCGCCCGGCCATGCGCCGGGAAGTGCCCTGCCGCTCGTGATCATGCTCCACGGCTTCGGCGCCAATCACACCGACGCGTTGGCAGGGTTGTCGCTCCCGCAGGCTCTCGCCCTCCATGTCGATGGCCGCTCCCTTCCTCCCATGGCCATGGTGGCGGCCGATGGTGGCGGTGGATACTGGCACGCGCATCCCGGAGACGACCCCATGGGAATGGTGATCGACGAGCTGATCCCCATGTGCCAGCAACGGGGCCTGGGCCGATATCCGCAGTCGATCGGGATCATGGGAATCTCGATGGGGGGTTACGGAGCTCTTCTCATGGCGGAGAAGCACCCTCACGTCTTCGCCGCCGTGGCCGCCATTTCCCCGGCCGTGTGGACGAGTTACGCCGAAGCCGAAGGAGCCAACCCCGGGGCGTACACCTCGGCGTCCGATTTTGCCGCCAATGACGCCGTCACCCACACCCGGGGTCTGGCTCACATCCCCGTACGCGTGGCCTCAGGGCTGAGCGACCCGTTCCATCCGGGTATCGTCGCCCTGGTCAGGAGGTTGCCCCCCACCGCCGTGGTGGATATGTCCGCCGGTTGCCATACGGGACCGTTCTTCCGGGCGCAGGAGCCTCCTTCGCTGGCCTTCCTGGCCCGTTACCTGTCGGCGCCGTTGGCCTCGTGACGTGACGCCTTCGCCGATGCGCCGAAACGGTCCCGCTCAGACACCCAGACTGCTCTTGGCCCCCCACTCGAAGAAGCGGAACGGCAACAACCGCTTGGCCGGCAGGCCGATCCGTTCACCGAACTTGCCCACGGACACCCGCCGCCGGGGCCGAGACGCACGGAGGATCCGCTCGACGGTGACGGCGACATCGAGTGGCTCGACGCCGTTCGCTTCGTCCTTCTCCATCAGCCCGACGGCCTTGGCCACGGCGGCCGAGTACGTGTCTTCCCCGTCGGGGAGCTCCACATCGCGTCGACTGCTCGTGAAGTCGGTTCTGACATTTCCTGGTTCGACGAGCGTCACCTGGATGCCGAAAGGTGCCACCTCGTAGGCGAGAGCCTCCCCGTAACCCTCCATGGCGAACTTGCTGGCGCTGTAGAAGGCCTGGAACGGGATGCCGATCACCCCGCCGATCGAGCTGATGAGGACGACGTGCCCGCCTCCCTGGCGGCGCATGACGGGCAGGGCCTCCTGGACGACACGGACCGCCCCCCAGAAATTGGTCTCCAGCTGATCCTTGGCCGCGGAGAGCGGAGTCAGCTCCACAGGACCGGCGAGTCCCCACCCGGCGCAAGCGACGACGGCGTCCAGGCGAGAGTGCTCCCCGAGGATCGACGCCACACCTTGACGCACCGACTCGTCGCTGTCGACGTCCATCACCATCGGAGTCCAATGTCCCGAGGACGACCCTCGTCGACTCGCTCCGACCACGGTCCACCCGCTTTCGTGCAGCCTGTCGGCACAAGCACGACCGATGCCGGCCGAGGCACCCGTGATCAAGATCACTTTCGCCACGATCCCTCCCCTTGGTCCCTCTGGTCGAACCTGATCAGATCTGATCTTCCCATGGCTGCACCGCTGACGATGAGGAGTGCTCCGCGGGGTCCGGACGAGCGGCACATATAGTCGGCCTCGATGATCCGCGTCATCTACCGCTGGCGTATCGACTCTCCTCGCAAGGCCGACTTCGCCACCTGGTGGCACGAGGGGACTCTCCGCATCCGCTCGACGCAACCGGGGGCCATGGGCAGCACACTGCTGCGGGCCACGGGCGACGATGGGTGCCTGATCGGGATCGCCCGCTGGCGGAGCACGGCCCAACTCACCGCCTTCTGGGAGAGGATGAGTCCGCTCGAATTCCCCGGGGCGGTCATGGAGTCGATGGAGATCCTAGAAGAAGTCGACCATCTGACGCTCGAGGACGAGACCTGAGACGCCTGAGAGGTGCTGTCGCCTGAGTGGGCCGGTTGAAGCGCCGGACCGGTGCGCGTAGCTTGGCACCGAGGATGCTGCGCCTCCGGCGTCCTGGCCCGGGCGCCGGGGAGGGAACCCATGTACAAGGAGATTGTGGTTGGCACCGACGGCTCAGACCGTGCCGCGGTCGCCGTCAATGAAGCCTTTGCCCTAGCCAAGATGACGGGGGCCAAGGTGCATGCCGTTCATTCGGTTCACTCGGCGGCCATGACGGGATTCCCGGACGCGCCCGGAGCGGCGGAAGCGCTGCGTGACAGCTTGCGCGACCACGCTGATGAGGTGCGATCTTCGCTGTTGGCCGAGGCCGAACGGCAAGGGGTGACAATCGAGATGCACAACCCCGAGCGTGATCCGGCCGATGCCATCATCAGCACGGCCGTGGCCGTGGACGCCGACCTCATCATCGTCGGGAACCGGGGCATGGCGGGAGTGAAGCGTTTCGTGCTCGGAAGTGTTCCCAACAAGGTGTCGCATCAGTGCCCCTGCAGCCTCCTGATCGTGAACACGGACCGCAACCCCTGAGACGCGCCGGTTCACTGATGACCGAGTAGGCACATCAGCTACTCGCCGACCGCTCCGTCGATCGCTTCGCGCAGCAGGTCGGCCTGACCAGCGTGTCGGGCGGTCTCCTCGATGAGGTGGAGCAGGACCCACCGCAGCGTGAAGTGCCTCCCGTCATGCAATGTCCCGACCGACAGTTGGTCGGGGCCGGACGCTGCGGAGACCACGTGTCGGCTCCGCTCGCAAGCTTCGCGATAGCGGTTGCGCAACTGCTCCGGCTCGAGTGTTGACGCGGTACGGAATTCCCAGTTGGGGTCGACGTCCCAGTCGATCCCGATCCAGGGCTCCCGTTCCGGAAGGCCGCCGAACCGAACCTCCATCCAGTTCTCGTCGACCAGAGCCAGGTGATAGAGGAGTCCTGCCAGCGTGAGCTCAGACGGGGGAAGTCTCTGCGCCAGCTGCTCCTTCGTCAGTCCGTCGGTCTTCAGCAGCACCGTCTCCCGCTGGTAGTCGAGATACTGCTCGAGCAAGTCGAGTTCGGAGGCACCAGGGTCAGGGTCGATCCTCATCCACTCAGTCTGCCCGCGCTCGCGTGCTTCGGCATCCGACGAGAGATGTCGTGTCGTCGGATGCCGGCCACCGTCTCTGGGTGCCCAGGATCGACTGCGGGTAAGGTGAGAGTGTGACAGGCACATCAAAGACCAGCGCAAAGACACCCTCGGAGATGCTCCGGTACATCGACGACGCGCTCGAGAAGGTGCTTCCCGACGCCGAGTACCAGAAGCTGACCTCCCACGATGCCGAGATAGCAAAGACGACATCGCGAGGTGATTTTCACCGGTGTTTTCGATGCGCCGAGTGGGCGGTTGAATTGGCGGGTCAGCCGGAGCACTCCCACCTCACGCACCTTGTCACCGAACTGAAGGCCGTCGTCCACGAGATTCATGACACCGACTGGGCCGTCGAGTTCGGAATTTTCACGCCCGGCCGAACGATCACGGATGTGGAGCTCACGTGGGTCGATGATGCCATCAAGTTCGCGCAATCGGCCGCTGAGAAATCTGGATGGTCATCGGTCCCATGGGAACGTCTTCTCGAAGAGCTCATCGCCATCGAGCCGTCGAAAGCGTGATCGAGGACGGAAGAAAAGTGGTCTCGATCCTGATGACGTGACACACTTTCTTCCGAGCGGTGATCTATAGGGTGTGAGGTCATTCCCTGAGGACTTGTCTGACGCTGACCTCCTGCGCCTGGAAGATCCCGACGCCTTCTCGGCCGTCTACGACCGGCACGCTCACAAGGTGTTCGCCTGGGCCACCTCCAGGGTGGGGGACTACGCCGCAGACCTGACGGCTGAGGTGTTCGCCCAGGCCTGGCGTAGCCGGGGACGATTCACAGACCAGGTCAACGGGTCAGCCCTGCCGTGGTTGCTCGGTATCGCTCAAAATGTCCTGCGGTCCTCGGTGCGCAAGCGCCAGGTCGAGTCTTCGGCCCGAGCCCGCCTGGGACTCCCCATCACGGTGGTAGAGGAACACGGGTACGAGGCCGTTGACGAGCGCCTGTCGTTTCCCTCTGCGGTGCTTTGCGCCTTCGCCAACCTCCCCGAGAGCGAACGCCAACTCTTGGTGCTGCGCCTCGTCGAGGACCGCCCCTACCGGGAGATCGCGCGCCGACTCAACTGCACACCGGTGGCTGCTCGCCTTCGGGTGTCACGTTCGATCCGTCGTCTGCAATTGGCCTTAGGAGGTCCACAACCATGAACACCCTCCATCCTGATCTACAGCGCTATCGAGTCGAACTTCGAGACGCCGTCGAGACCGACCTGGAACGACGGCGGTCCCGTCGTCGAACCAGGACCCGGCTGGTCAAGATCGGTGTTCCGGGGCTTGCCGTGACGCTCGGTGCGTCTCTGACACTCGTGCTTGCTGGGTCCCAAGCTGCGTTCGCAGGCTGGAGCCCGACCCCGAAGGCGGCTTCCATCGAGCAAACGTCCAGTGCTGATTCCACCTGCCTGGCGCAGCTCGCCGATGCACCGCCGACATCGTCGGGTGTGACCTCAGGAAGTGGATGGAGCGCAGTGGCCACCGACGTACGAGGACCGTTCACCCTCGTGGTCTTTCAGAACGGAAGTAGAGGTGCGACCTGCCTAACGGGACCGTCGGTCACCGTCGTCTCGCAAACCACCGCGGGTGGACGCTTCATGTCAGTCTCGGGAGGTGCGAACATCTCGGGGCACAGGAGAGGGGTGGACTCGGTTGGCAGTTCGTCCGTCCTCGGTCGTGGTGGCTCGGGAAGTATCAGTCATGTGACCCTCGCTCATTTGGCTTCTACCAGCCAGGGTGCCTATTCCCTCGTCGATGGACAGGTCGACGAGGGTGTCACGGGCGTAACCCTCGTGCTCAGCGACGGCGAGCACGTCCAGGCCACCACCGGTAACGGATGGTTCGTCGCCTGGTGGCCAGGAAGGCTCGATGCCACTTCCGCTGCCATCTCCTCGCCCAGTGGAACATCCGCACAGCCGCTCACGAGCGCTCACACCCCCAGATCCAAGTCCCATGCCTCCAGATCCAGAAAGCGTGTCGTGCGATAGCTCCGCAGGGGCATTCCCCTCCGTCACCAGCGCTGCTGTCTGGAACGGGTGGGCAGGTTCTTCTGACCCACTCGTCCTCTTCCCGGTTCGCGACCTGAGACCGTTCCAGACGATACGATTTGTCGGGATCATTGGATCCATCGTCGGGGGCGGCTGCAACCGGTCAGGACCAACGGGAGGCGGGCGATGAAGAGGTCTTGGCGGTTCGGGACGTTCGTCATGGCGGGAGCGATGGTCGTGGCGGGGACGTCGATCGTGGCGAGCGAGTCAGCCTTCGGAGCCAATGGGCCCAACGGCCCGTCGGCGGCGACGTGGCAGGAGGCGATCGCCAACCTCCCCTTGCCGGGGGAAGGGTGTTTCACCGCCTCCTATCCCGCGCTCGCATGGCAGGCCACCCGGTGCAAGGTCGCGCCGGAGGTCCCCATGGAACCGGCGGGGAACCTATCGGCGCCAAATACGCCGCTCGCCGTGAAACCTGTTGGTAACGGCAACGACTACTCGGCTGTGGTGACCGGTCCGATTACAAAGGCAACAGGATCATTCGCCGACGTGAGCCCGGGTATCACCGAGAAGGGCCAGTACGACGACAGCGGGCCGAATCTCGCAAATACCTTCTCTCTCCAGCTGAACACTCAGTTCTTTTCCGGGTCGCCGGCCTGTTCAGGAAGTAGCAATCCGGCCAAATGTCTGGCGTGGCAGCAATTCGTCTACGACACGCACTCGAACACGGTGTTCATGCAATATTGGCTGATTGGCTACAGCGCAAAGTGTCCGTCGCACTGGTTCACGTATGAGAGTGACTGCTATACCAACAGCCCGGCCAGCTCGTTCGCCGGCGGCAACCTCACGGCCGCAGAACTCGCCACTGCGAAGCTGTCGGGATTCGCCAATCTGAGCAGCACCGACGAGGTGGAGTTGTCGAACGGTTCCCAGGCCAGCAGCGTCGACAACTCTGACAGCGTGCTCGACCTGGCCAAGAGCTGGAACACCACCGAGTTCGACGTCTTCGGTGATGCAGGGGGAGGCCAGGCGAAATTCGGCAAGAAGACGACGTTCGAGGCGCAGACGGCTCTTTCCAGTAGCAGCCTGGCGGCCCCAGAGTGCGTGAAGGAAGGCTTTACCGGGGAGACGAACAATCTCAAGCTGACCGGCACCCCAGTACTCGGGACCGTAGCGACGCCGACGATGGGCTCCGAGCAGACCAACCGCACTCCGATGCATGCGAGTTGCGCCACCGCTCCAGGCTGAACGTGGGTGGCGGGATGTTACGACGGACAGCGTTGCTCGCAACGGGCCTCATGATCATCGCGACTCTGGGAATGTCCGGACCGGCCGGAGCCACAGCCTCGGTTCGACATATCAAGCCGTACGATAAGTGGACGCTCGAAATGAACAATGGTGGCTGCGAGATACAGGCAATTGCGATGGCCGGCAAGTGGAAGGCTGATCAGTTCGGCGATGCCGGCACCTACCGGGCTGGCGGTAACACGGTGACGGAGAAATGGAAAAAAGGCGAAGGTGACGGTTGGTCACTTTCGGGCACCTACGCGTCTGGTGAATACGTGGTCAGCCTGTTCAATGCAGGTAGTCAGTTCGCCACGGGTTACTTGGTCAAGGGGAAAGTCAAAGTCTGGAACGACTTTTCCTGCTGACCGACCACCCTCGGCCGGCCCTGCGACGTGCCGCCGACGTCCAGAACTCTTCGTTTGCGCCCCGGACGGCTGGGGGTGTCGTCAGAGTTTGACGGTCAGCCGGCTTGCAGGCGGAGAACTGGCACGCACGAGATCGTGGCGCCGGTATTTTCGAAAAAACTACGCCTTGAAGCAGGGATTTCGTTGTCAGCGGGTGACCTCGAGCTCACCGAAACCGATGTCAACGAGGAGCTGAGCGGGTCCGAGATGAAGCCGTTGGCGCCCGTGGAGCGTTCCTGCATCTTGATGCGATGCATCTTGATGCAGCTATAATGACGTGATGAGCAAGCGCGCTTATACGGTCCGGCTGCACGAGGATCAGGCAGAGGACCTCGAGGCCGTCGCCCAAGTCGATGGGCTGTCGGTTGCCGAGGAAATCCGTGAAGCCATCACGGAGCGGGTAGCTCAACGTCGCGCCGACAAGGCGTTCCAAAGTCGCTTGCGGGAAGCCATCGAGCAGAACCGCCGCGCACTGGAACGTCTTGCCGAGTGAGCGTCCATTACCTCGATCTCGCAGACTTCCTCATCATCGCTGAGGCAGTGCTCGGCTCGCCGGCCGACCAGATTGTCCTGCAGACGAAGCTCGCCCAGGCTGACTCGGCCCTGCACGCTCCCGCCGCTAGTTTCACTGGCGAAGAGTTCTATCCCGACTTTCCCACTAAAGCGGCGGTGCTGTGTGCGCATTTGGTGGGTCCCTGGACGATGATGCGATCACCACGTTGGCCGGGTGGATTGCTGAGCGGATTTCGTGAGTGTTTGCCTAGTTTCGCGACGTCGATAT
Source organism: uncultured Acidimicrobiaceae bacterium (assembly GCA_963848355.1). Lineage (GTDB taxonomy): Bacteria > Actinomycetota > Acidimicrobiia > Acidimicrobiales > UBA8190 > CAWKDG01. The sequence goes on along the minus strand of CAWKDG010000002.1, from coordinate 543,346 downwards.
CTCTCATTGGAGCCATAAGGGCGTCGGGATACAAGCCCTCGTCACAGGCCTCATGACGGTGAGCCGGCCTGTAGGCGGGGGAAAGGCACGCACGAAATCGTGACCTCGGTGTTTCGACCGAAATAGGCCGTGAACAGGGAGTTTGTTGTCCGCCGGTGACCGCTCGAGACCCTCCGAAACCGATGTCCCGCGGTCTGGCCGCGGTCTGGAGAGGTCTGGAATGTGCGGACGAACGGATGTCGCCCCAGGCGCTCGGCTCACCGATGTCGTCGAGGAGATGGGTGGGTTCGAGGTGACGCAGCTGCGCTCCGTGGAGCGTCTTCTGCATCTTGATGCGATGCATCTTGATGCAGCTATAATGAGGTGATGAGCAAGCGCGCTTATACGGTCCGGCTGCACGAGGACCAGGCCGAGGACCTCGAGGCCGTCGCCCAAGTCGACGGGCTCTCGGTGGCCGAGGAAATCCGTGAAGCCATCACGGAGCGGGTAGCTCAACGTCGCGCCGACAAGGCGTTCCAAAGTCGCTTGCGGGAAGCCATCGAGCAGAACCGCCGCGCGCTGGAACGCCTTGCCGAGTGAGCATCCGATACCTCGATCTCGCAGACTTCCTCATCATCGCCGAAGCGGTCCTCGGCTTGTCGGCGGAACAGATCGCTCTGCACACCAAGCTCGCACTGGCCGACTCCGCTCTGCACGCTCCAGCCGCTAGTTTCGCCGGCGAAGAGTTCTACCCGGACCTTCCCACTAAGGCGGCGGTGCTGTGCGCGCATCTGGTGAAGAACCATCCTCTCCTCGACGGCAACAAGAGGGTTGCCCTGCTTGCCACGATTGAATTCTGCGGACGCAACGGTCACGTATGGGGGCCACCTCCGGGCGATGAGGACGGTGAGGTTACGGCCGACGTCATCATCCATCTGGCGGCTCGATCCCTCGACGATGAGGCGATCGCCACGCTGGCGAAGTGGATTTCTGAGCGGATTTCGTGAAACCTTGCCGTCTTACTCACAGGGCTCAGCTTGGGAATAGGGCGGACTCCTTTTCGTAGGTCCTTCCAGTGCTCCTCTCTAGCCGCCCCGTCGTCGATACCGTGCGGGGTAGGTAACTTCATGTCAGAACGACAAGCACTTCATTTTCGAGCCGGGCCGACGACCGACAGGACTGATCGGGATCCCCGAGTATCGGTCGCCCTTTCGCCCTTGCCGTTCTCGCCCACCCACGGTCGACATTCGGACATAGGTAGCTTCGATTTTCGGCCTAGTGAGACTTGCGCCCTACGACTGCAACGAGGCCCGCTAGCATCTCCTCGTGTCCAAACGACCTGGACACGGACGCCTCGACCCCGTGAAGTGCGAGCAACTCTGGAACTTTGGAGGTGTCGATCAGAACGTTGTCGTGGCGTTCGTCATCTCGTCGCCATGTCCCGTCTTCCTGTCGGACGAAGGTGGTCATGATCCGCACGAAGCGGTTCGGTTCGGGCACCGAGACCTCCGTCATCAGTGCCCAGTCCTCGGTCCGCCAGACCTTCGGCGGTTGGTTGACACGGAGGTCTCCCCACTCCAGATCACATAGGTCAATGGCCAGGATGCCGCCCGGCCGGAGGGCCGTGGCCATGGCGACAATGGCCTGTTCTACATGCGCTTCGTCGTCCAGATAGTTCAATGCGTGGCCGACACCGACGATGGCGTCGGCGGGGGGGATGGGATCGTCCGGTAGGGTCACGCGTCGGATCCCAACCGTTCCGGAAACATGGGTTCGGGCGAGGTTGAGCATCGAATCCGAGGCGTCAGTTGCAACCACCCGGAGTCCGGCATCGACGAGATAGGTGGTGAGCAGCCCGCTCCCACAGCCAATCTCGACAACCAGTCCATTACGTTGTCGCACGGGCTCGAGGAGCCTGAGGATCCCCGGTGCGCACGCGTCAGCGTGGAATCCGAAGCCCCGATGGTGGACGAGCGCGAGGTCGTCTCGGTAATAGGGTGCGTCCCTTTGCGGGTTTGATTCCATAGCCCTCAGTATCGCCGCCCCGTGCGATATGAGGGATATCCAGGTCGGCCTCGCCGCCCAGTCCCTTGGGCTGCCACCCAGGCGGGATCACCCGGAGCCGGATGGAAGTCCAGCTGTCTTGCGCGGGCATCCACGACCGTCGGCCATATGACCGCTCTTGTCCGGGAGCACACGACCGCGTGATTATGAGCGAGTAACCCGGCGCAGCGGCAGTACCGTGCACAACGTTCGGCCGGGCCAAGCTGGATCTTGGGTCGGGCGGGATCCCCGAGTACCGGTCGCCCCCCGCTCTCGCAGCCGCGTCCCAGTACGACGATCGGGAACGGCACTTCTCGATCGGTCTAGCCGGAGGAGGCCGATACTTCCAAGACGTCCTTTCGAGTGACCAATACCCCTTCGCGAATCTCCTGACCTTCCGCGAAGCTCGAAGCAAGTTCTTGAGCGGCCTCCCTTGAATCGAATACGACGACCGCTACTCCTCGCCCGCACTCGTACGCAGTGAGCAAGAGCGTGCTGACAAAGCCTGGCATGCCCATCAGCGCAGGAAGCAGCTCGTCTCGTAGTCCCTTGCGCCCCTTCTCGGCGTCTTCTCGGCCGTTGTCAACTTCGATCAGCGCGGCGTAGTTCATGCTGCCCTCCTAGTCCCTCTTCGTTCGCAGCATTATGCCTTGGACCCGATCGGAGCGGCCCATCCCGGTGGGTCTCGGTCAATGCCGACGCACGCAGAGAATCAACCCCGTTGCCCAGTCGATGTCGCAGGCAATGAGGTCGGGGTGCCGGTGTAACTCATCTCGAACCTGCGATTGCTTCTCTGCCTGCTCCGCTTCCCATGCAAGCGTGGGCGTCATGTCGTCGACGAGAAGAAATCCACCTTTTCGCAAGGTCCCGATCGTCAGATCAAGTCGCTCCCATTTGCCACCCTGCGCGTCGGCAAAGACCAGATCGAATCGCCCAAGCGAGGGCAACTTCTCCACCGCATCCCCGATGACGAATCGGACGCAGGCGGGCCATTGTGTGTGTTGAGCGTTGGTGGCGATGTGTGGCTCCACCTCGATCGTGAGAACCTCCACGTCCGAGCGACCATTGAGTCCGCTGACAATCCAGGCTGTTCCCACACCGGCACCGGTGCCCAGTTCCAAGATGCGACCATCGGCCGGTACCGATGCGGCGAGGACCGACAGCAGGTGCCCCACCTTGTCATCACACGAGTACTCAAAACCCGCCTGGAGAGCGCGGTTGCTTGCACTCTGGACTAAGGGTGGGACCTGGCTCATGTCATATCTTCTACCCCTGTCCTGGATCTTTTCGCCTACCGCACGGAACGTGGGGACCACAGGATACCCGGCGGGGTCGCGCACCACGTCCTTGAAGGTAGCCATATCACCCTCTCCAGGGGCAGGTCCGGTGGATTGGACCGATCGGAAACACCTGTGGCCTCAGCCGGTCAACGCAACAGCCTCGTTGAACGCTTGAGATGGTGACATCCAGCCGAGTGTTTGTCGAGGACGGCCGTTAAGAGAACGGGCGATGGCGTTGAGTTCTGTCTGCGTCACGATCGAGAGATCGGTGGTCTTGGGTAGATACTGGCGAAGCAAGCCATTCGTGTTTTCGTTGCTGCCACGCTGCCAGGGGGACCTGGGATCGCAGAAGTAGACCTGGATGCCGGTGTCGATGGTGAACTGCACGTGCTCGGACATCTCCGGACCCTGATCCCAGGTGAGAGAGCGGCGAAGCTCGGTGGGAAGCGATCGGATCTTCTTGGCCATGGCCGTGCGAACGGCTTCGGCAGTGTGTCCATTGGGGAGGGCAAAGAGCATGACGTACCTCGTCGAACGCTCCACCAGCGTCCCGATGGTCGTCATCCGCCGGCCGAAGATGAGGTCGCCTTCCCAGTGACCGGGCACGGCCCGGTCCTCCACCTCGGCGGGACGCTCGGAGATCATCACCCTGTTGGTGATCTGCCCTTGGCCGAAGCCACCCTTGGTGTGGGCCTTGGGCCGGCGAAGGGCCCGACCGGTCCGCAGACACTCGTGCAGTTCCTGGCGCAGGGCCCCTCGACCCTGGACGAATAGCGACATGTAGATGGTCTCGTGGCTCACCCGCATCTCCGGGTCGTCGGGGTATGCGAGAGCCAACCACGCTGAGATCTCCTCGGGCGACCAGTACTTGGCCAGCTTGGCCTCGACCACCAGGCGAAGTCGCCGGCAGCGGGCCAGTTTGGCCACCTTGGGCCGACGGGCCCGACGCCGTGCGTCACGCTCGGCATGAAGGGCCCGGTAGTGGCTGCGCCCTCCGTTGGCACTCACCTCCCGACAGATCGTCGATGGCGCTCGCCCCATGGCGCCGGCGATGGCTCGAAGCGACTGCCCGGCCGCCAGGCCTCGGGAGATCTCCTCTCGCTCGGCCAGAGTGAGGCGCAGGTCAGAACTCCCCGGGGGCCGCGGACGGCGTCCGGCGTTGTCGACCAGGAACTGACGGATCGAGCCATGAGCACGGCCCATCCGTCGGCCGATCACCCGGAGCGACTCTCCCCGTTCGATTGCGTCCCAGATCTCCGCTCTCTCAGCCTCGCAGAATCGCCTCCATGTCATCGCCGCACCTCCTCGTTCGCTCATAGCTTCAGCCATTCAGCGAAGGTGTTGCGATGATCCCTTGAGGCCACACCCAGTACCGGATGGTTCGATGATGGCCTCGAACGGTTCCGTCCAGATAGTTCTATCATCGCTGTCAGGTGAAATGTGAGGGGGTCAATCTGGTCGGTATCGCTCTTCCCGCGCGTATGCGTGGTTTGCCTCGGGAGAGCAGTCCGTCAACTCGACGGTAGCTGGACGATATCCGTCCATCTTGATTGGTGATGCGGGTTCCCGTCGGTCCTTTGGTGGACGTTGCAAATGTTGAATGGATATTTTGAACGTTCAGCATGTCTGCTGTGCCATTGGGTTAAAGCATCGATCTACCGGAGGTCAACCGTCTGGAACGGGATGTTCTCGGTCCGAAGCACGGCTTCAAGCTGGCCTCCGGCGGTTGCTGGACTGAGCAGCATTTTCGCTCCCAACAACAGCGCTGCGGCCGCGGCTTCGGTGTTAAGTACGTTCAGGGTGGGATAGCGGCGCTGCACATCGACCATCACCGGCACGATGTGCCTCGGGTCCGGTAAACCGACATCGTCGGGAAGGGCCATCATGTTGTCCAGCGCCAAGGCTCGTCGATCCAGATCCAGACGCTCGAACGGCCCTGACAGGCGCCCCCCGGTCCCTGCCACCACGGCACGGCACGCTCGGAAGTAGAAGTAGGTCGTCGTGAAACGCGCAGCGCCCCTGGTGATCGGGAGTCTTTCGCCGACCAAGAGCGCAACAAGGACTCGGTCGTCGAGGAGGAGCGGCCTAGACGGCAAGGTCGGGGTCGTCGATTGCGGCAAGACCTTCCGCGTAGGCGCCGGCCGCCAGAAGTCGTCGAACCTCGGCCTTTGCCGTTTCCACGCCACCCGGCAGGATCAGAGCGGCGTCCCCCAGGTCAATGAAGGCGACGGCGCCACCTTCCGAAATGCCCCAACGGTGCCGGAGTTCAGCAGGAAGGCTCGTCTGTCCACGATCAGAAACCTTTGCCGTCACGACTCGAGTCATAGGCGCATTGTACACGGCCTAGTCGTACAAGGCAATGCAGGTATGCTCGACCCAGTAGAGAGACTCCTCACAACTCCGTCCCGCATCGCCCGGTCCCGGGAGCTGGGGTCATCGTCTGATCGTGTCCTTCCGCCTCCTGCGGGGGGCGTCGTGTCGCTCGGTACGAGTTCCCTGGCCCAGGGTGCGGGCCTCGCGGGCCGAAGGTCCGCAGGGCCCGCCGAACCCGAATTGCCGAGATCGGAAAAAATCTCAAGAAAAATTCTGACGTCCGCTGACGTCCGCTGCAGTGAGTTGTCGTCCGCTGCAGTCCGGCACCGTTGGGGACCTGGGAAAACATCGTCTCTGCTGCGTTGAAAACGACACATCCGTACGGCAGGGTGGCGGGCATGGACGCAGATCCACACGTCATGGACGCCCTCCTCCGGCGGTGCGCGGCCGGCGAGATCGAGGAGTTTCTGCGCCAGGGAGATAACTGCGGGTGGTGTCGCCACCCCGTCCGCCTCGAAGGACGTCGGGTGGCTGTCGATCCCTCCGACGGAAGCAGACATGTCGTCTTCTCGAGCGCCACTCTGCCCGACGGCGTGGTGCTCAAACCGTGCGGCAACCGGCGGGAGACCCGCTGTCCCACGTGCGCTGCCGTCTACCGCTCCGACGCCCGTCATCTGGTGCGAGCGGGCCTTGAAGGGGGAAGGGGATGGACGCCGCCGTGGCCGCACCATCCGGCCGTCCTGCTCACGCTGACGGCTCCCAGCTTCGGACCTGTCCACCGAGCCCGCTCTGGAGCTCCGTGCCGGCCCGGGCCCTCCAAGCGGCGCTGTCGGCACGGCCGCCCTCTGGCCTGTTTCGTTCGCCATCACGAACGGGGATCAGGCCGTCGGGACTCCGTTGTGCCCCGACTGCTACGACTACGACGGGGCCGTGCTGCACAACGCCGCTGGCCCCCGAACTGTGGCGACGCACCTCGATCTACATCCCCCGCTATTTGGCCCGGCGATGGGCCTGACCCAGGCTGCGTGCCGGGAGAGGTTCCGCGTGTCCTACGTGCGGGTGGCCGAGTTCCAACGTCGGGGCGCCGTGCACCTGCACGTGATCGTCCGCCTCGACACCGTCGACGGCGAGGTTCCCGACGTGGCCGCCGAGCTTCTGGCCTCGGCCTGCGGCGCCGCCGCCCGGGCCGTCTCCGTGTCGGTCGCAGGACGGGCCTTGGAATGGGGAGATCAGGTCGACACCTCGGTCCTCGAGCGTGGCGAGGCCCGGCCCCGGCGGCTGGCCGCCTACGTGGCCAAGTACGCCACCAAGTCCTCGGAATCGTCCGGGGCCCTCGATCGACGGATCCACAGCGCCGAGGACCTGGCCGGACGCCGGTTGCCGGCCCACGAACGTCGGCTGGCCACCCGGGCCTGGGTACCTCGGCTCCGACGAGACGCTCTCGAGCATCTGCACCTCCGTCGCTACGCCCACGTCCTCGGCTACGGGGGCCACTTCCTGTCCAAGTCGAGGCGCTACTCGACCACCTTCGGATCCCTAAGAGGCGCTCGAGTGGCCTGGCGTGAAGCCCATCGGGCCCGCCACGACGAATCCCCGGGTGCCTTCTACGAAGCCACCTGGATGGCCGTGGGCATCGGCTGGGCCAACCGGGGGGAGGCCGCCTGTGCCGAGCAGTCCCGGGAGGCCGCCGCCTATGCCCGGCGTCTCGCCCGTGAGTCGGAGCATGACGATGACGAGTTCACCTGAGGCCAAGCCGCCGCAGGCGGGGCGGCAGCCCACGTTGGCGGCAGGTCGTTCGTCCTCCCGATTCGGAGGTGGTTTGTCTGAGCTTCTCGACATCGACGATGTGGCGGCGCTGTTGTCCACCACGACGAGGCATGTGCGGCGCATGGTGTTCGAGCGCCGGATCCCGTACGTCAAGGTCGGTCGCTTCGTGCGCTTCGTCCCCGATGATCTCGTCCTCTGGCTCGAACAGCAGAAGGTACAGGCCGAGTTTCCAACGTCGCACCGGCGAAGAATGATTGTGCCTACGTGACGCAGAACGCGTAGGAGGCAGAAGCGGTGGCGCACATCCAAAAGCGCAACGGTCGATGGCACGCGCGGTGGCGGGAGGCGAACGGCCGGGAGAAGGCTGTTGTGTTCGACCGGAAGGCGGACGCCGAGCGTTGGCTCGACAATGTCCGCGGTGATCTCGTCCGTGGCACATACGTCGATCCGGGTGCCGGCCGGGAGTTGTTTCACGAGGTGGCCGAGCGATGGCTGAGCATTCAGGTGCATCGCCCCACCACGGCGGCCCAGGTCCGATCGAACTTCGACAACCACGTCCTGCCCGCCTTCGGCGATCGTCCGATCGGAACGATCCGGCCGAGCGAGGTGCAGGCCTGGGTGCGGGACCTGACGTCCCGGCTGGCTCCGGGCACCGTCGAAGTGATCTACCGCTATCTGGCCGCCGTGTTTCGTGCTGCCGTTGAGGACCGCGTCATCGCCGTGTCGCCCTGCCGGGGGGTCAAGCTTCCCAAGATCGAAAGGATCCGCATTCAGCCCCTGACCACTGAAGAAATCGCCGCACTGACCGCCGCCGTCGACGACCGTTACCGGGCTCTCGTGATCCTGGCTGCCGGCACCGGTTTGCGCCAGGGCGAGGTCTTCGGACTGACCGTGCCTCGTCTCGACCTGTTGCGTCGCCAGCTGGTCGTGGAGCAGCAGCTCATCACGTTGCAGGGTCGAGCTCCGTACCTCGCTCCGCCGAAGACGCCGGCCAGTGTCCGTCAGGTGCCGCTGCCGTTGACGGTCGTCGACGCCGTGGCCGCTCACCTGGCTGAATTCGACACCGGGGTGCTCGGCACCGTCTTCAGCACCGAAGCGGGCGAACCGTTGCGGCGCAATCGCTTCTCCGAGCGCGTCTGGCGTCCGGCAGTGGCCAGGCCCGTCTCCGGCCCGGGACGAGGTTCCACGAGCTGCGGCACTACTACGCCAGCCTCTTCATCCGACACGGCGAATCGGTGAAGACGGTCCAGGCCCGGCTGGGTCACGCCAGTGCCTCGGAGACCCTCGACACCTACGCGCATTTGTGGCCCGATTCCGAGGACCGGACCCGCGAAGCGGTCGACTCGGTTCTCGGTCCCGCGGTCTGGCCGCGGTCTGGGGAGGAGTCGCTGGGATAAAAGCCCTGGTCAGAGGCATAATGACGGTGAGCCGGCCTGTAGGCGGGGTTCTGTCCGCCCCGAGGGGCGTGGTGGCCATCCATCTAAGCGGCCTACCTGGGGACTGCCCCCTGTGCGGAGGCGGGCGGGCCGCCCATGTCCCACGTTTGGCCTTGCTCCGGGTGGGGTTTACCGAGCCGCCCGGGTCACCCCGGGCGCTGGTGCGCTCTTACCGCACCGTTTCACCCTCGCCTGTGCGGGCCGGAGCCCGCCATCGGCAGTCTGCTCTCTGTTGCACTGTCCTTCGGGTCGCCCCGACTGGCCGTTAGCCAGCACCCTGCCCTATGGAGCCCCGACCTTCCTCGACACGGTCCCTGCGTGATGCAGGCCCGTGCCGCGGCCACCCGGCCGGCTCACCGTCACCCTCCAGTGTGCCAGGTCGTGGGGCGCTTCCCCGACGATCTTCGGCGCACCGGTCACCGATCACCTGCTCGATAGGGTGTCGAACCATGGAGTCCGGGACCGCTCAGCTCCTTCCTCCCGACCGACCCGACGTCCTGTCCATCGGCGCTCTGCTCGACCAGGTGCAGGCGGCCATCACCAGGGCTTTCCCGCGGGGGCAGCTGGTCTGGGTGCGGGGAGAGGTCCAGAGCATCACCGATCGCACCGGCCACTGCTATATCGATCTGGTCGACCCGGAGGCGCCCACGCGGGCGAGACGCCAAGGTGCTGAAGATCAACTGCTGGCAGAGGACCTGGGCGCCCATGAAGGCGGCCCTGGCCCAGCAGGGGATCGTCCTCGAGGTCGGGACCGTGGTGACCCTCCGGGGTCGGGTCGAGTTCTACGCCCCCCGCGCCCAGGTCAATTTCATCGCCGTCGATGTGGACGTCGACGCCCTCCTGGGTCGGCTGGCGGCCCGGAGAGCCGCCCTGCTGAAGGCGCTCGAAGCCGAGGGCCTCCTCCGTCGCAACGGCTCGCTGGCGCTGCCCGATCTGGCCTTGAAGATCGGACTGGTGGCCAGTCCCGGGACCGAGGGGTTCAACGATTTCCTCGGCCAACTGCAGGGATCGGGGTCTGGCCTTCACCGTCGTGGTCGTGGCCGCCCAGGTGCAGGGGGCCGCCGCCCCCGCCGCCCTGGCCCGCGGCATCGCCTCGCTGGCCGACGCCGCCTGTGATCTGGTGGTGCTCGTCCGCGGCGGCGGGTCCAAGGCCGACCTGGTGGCGTTCGATTCCGAGCCTGTGGCTCGGGCCATCGCCCTCTGTCCGGTGCCGGTCTGGACGGGGATCGGTCACACCGGGGACCAGTCGGTGGCCGACATCGTGGCCGGTCGTGCCTTCGTCACTCCCACCGAGTGCGGCCAGGAGCTGGTCCGGCGGGCCGGGGACTGGTGGGAGTCGGTGGCCGCCACGGCCCGGCTGGTGGCACGGAGGGCCACCGAGGTGCTGGAGGGCGCCGTCGAGCGCGACGGGGCGGCCCGGGCTCGCCTCGGTCAGGCCACCCGGCACCAGCTGCACCGCCACGCCGAACGTCTCGACACCCGGGCGCGACGGATCGCCGCCCAGGCCCGACGGCAGCTCGACATGGCCGCGATGGCGGTGGACCAGCGGGCCGCCCGCCTCGGTCCTTGTGCCCACGAGCGCCGTGGCCCATCAGGCCGAGAGGGTGGAATCGTGGCGGCGACTTCTGGCCGCCTACGACGTCGACCGGCAGCTGGAGCGGGGTTACACGCTGACGTTGGGTGAAGACGGCCGTATCGTGCGGTCGGTGGCGCTCATTGGCGATCGGGTTCGGTGCTCGTCACCCGCTTCGCCGATGGTGCCGCCGTGTCCGATGTGCGACAGATCGACGTGACCACGCTCGGCACGGCTGATGCCGCCGCTGCGGCGGGTCGAGAGGAGCATCGATGACAACGCCTGAATCGGGCGACGCGGCGATCCCGGTGACCGAGCTCAGCTACACCGAGGCGAGCCGGGAGCTCGATGCCATCGTCGGGTTCTTCGAGCAGCGGGAGGTCGACGTCGACCAGCTCGTCGTCCGGCTCGAGCGGGCCACGGCCATCGTCGACGAGCTCGACCGGCGCGTGCGCAAGACCCGGGCCCAGGTCGAGGAGCTCGTCCCCCGCCTGGAGGCGGTCAACCGCGGCGTCGACGTCGGAATCGACGAGGACGACGCCGGTGATCTCGACGAGGTCGGTGGCCCCGTGGGGCTGGCGGACGACGAGGACGGCGACGATCAGGCCCTCTTCTGAGTGGCCGGGCATCATGAGGGGATGATGACCGAGCGGTTCGACGTCCAGCGGACGATCGCCGCCGATCCGTCGACGATCTTCCGGCTGTTGTGCGATCCCCGTGGACATGTGACGATCGACAGCTCCGGCATGCTGATGGATGCCACGGGCGATCCCGTCACCGCCGTCGGCGACAGCTTCGTCGTGCACATGGACCGCGAGGCGCTCAACGACCGCCCCATGGGTCGCTACGACGTGATCGTCACCATCTCCGCCTTCGTCCCCGACCGCGAGATCGCCTGGACGGTCGCCGGCGAGACCCGTCCGTCGGTCGGCCACGTCTACGGCTACCGGCTCGAGCCCACCGAGGACGGCACGCTGGTGACCTCCTACTACGACTGGTCGGCCATCGACCCCAGGGTGAAGGAGGCCGGGATCTTCCCGGTCCTGTCGGAAGGAGCGCTCCGGGCCACCTTGGGCATCCTGGCCCGGACGGTGGAACAGAGTGCTCGAACCGCTTAGTGCACGCGACGGGTCCGCCCCACCCAGTACGGCTCGCGCAGCTCCCGTTTCAGGATCTTTCCCGAAGGGTTGCGGGGGAGGACGTCGGCGAAGTCGACCGAGGTCGGGCATTTGTAGTGGGCCAACCGGTCCCGACAGAAGGCGATGATCTCGTCGGCGCTGATGTCCGACCCCGGTGTCCGGACGACCACGGCCTTCACCGTCTCACCCCAGGAGTCGTCGGGCACGCCGATGACGGCGGCGTCGGCCATGCCGGCGATGCCCAGGAGGACGTTCTCCACCTCGGCCGGGTAGATGTTCTCCCCGCCCGAGACGACCATGTCCTTGATCCGGTCGTGGAGGAAGAGGTAGCCCTCGTCGTCGAGGTACCCGGCGTCCCCGGTGCGTAACCAGCCGTCGGCCACGATGGTGCTGGCCGTCTCTTCGGGCTTCTCCCAGTAGCCGAGCATGTTGTAGGCCGACCGGGTCCAGACCTCGCCCACGTGGTCGGTGGGGACGTCGGCTCCGGTGTCGGGGTCGACGATGCGGATCTCGACCGTGGGCAGTGCCTTTCCCGCTGCCCGCAGGAGATGGCGGCGCTCGCCGTCGGGGTCGTGGTCCTCGTGGTCGAGGCGGACGATGGCCCCGGACGTCTCGGTCATGCCGTAGACCTGGGAGAAGCGGCATCCGATGACGCTCATGCACCGGACGAGGACGTCCTCGGCGATGGGTGACGCCCCGTAGAAGATGGTGTCGAGGCTCGACAGGTCGGCCTTTTCGATCCCCGGAGTGGCCAGGAGCAACATGAGCACGGCCGGGACCAGAAAGGCGTGGGTGATCCGTTCGCGCTCGACCAGACGGAGCAGTTCGGCCGGGTCCATGTCGCGCAGGATCACCGACGTCCCTCCCCGCGACATGGCGGTGAGAGCCCACCCCGAGCCACCGATGTGGAACAGGGGCATGGCCACGAGGCTCACCGTGGACTCGTCGATGCCGAAGGCGTCGGCGCCGGCCAGCTCCATCATGGTGGCGATGTTGCGATTGGCGAGCATCACGCCCTTGGGGAGTCCGGTGGTGCCCGACGTGTACAGCTGCATCGACACGTCGTCGGGCTCGCCGACATGACCGGGGTCGACCGGTTCGCAGGCGCCCAGCCACTCGTCGTAGCCCACGCGCCGGGCCAGATCCGAGGCGCCACCGACGTCGGCGTCGGCCTTGGCATCACCGAGGACGACGATCCTCGTCACGTGGGGTAGGGCACTGTCCATGTGGGCCAGGCAGGGCACGAACTCGGGATGGACGACGAGGACGGTGGCCCGGGAGTCGTCGATCACGGCCGCCATCTCGGGCGGGGACAGGCGCCAATTGACGGCGACGTTCACGGCTCCGGCCATGGCCCCGCCGAACAGAACCTCGAAGTAGGCCAGGCCGTTGCGGTCGAGGAACGCCACCCGGTCGCCGGGGGTGACCCCTTCGCCCAAGAGCGCCTGGGCCACGGACGAGGCACGGCGATGATGGTCGGACCATGTCACGGTGGTCCCGCCGACTCGGAACATCGGTTGGTCGCCGATGTCGGCCACGTTGGCGCGGAACATGCCCGCCACCGTGAACTGGCTCATGCGGATCCCCCTCCGGTGCGACACCCCCGCGGCACCTCGGGCCACTGTAGATCCGAGTGGGCGCTCGGTGATGCGACGCCGGTCGGGTCAGGAACGTCGCAGGACGACCACACCGGCGTTGGCGCCCCGCCCGACGGTGTGGGCCAGCCCCACCCGCGCCCCGTGGACCTGGCGGTCGCCGGCCTCTCCTCTGAGCTGGCGGACGAGCTCCACCACCTGGCCCAGCGCCGACGCCCCCAGGGGCTCTCCCTTGGACAGAAGGCCGCCGCTCGGGTTCACGGGCAGGCGGCCGCCCACCGAGGAGACACCGGCCTCGAGCATCTCCGCCGCCCCTCCGGCCGGGCACAGACCGAGCTCCTCGTACGACATCAGCTCGCGGGCGGCGTCGGTGTCCTGGCACTCGACGACATCGAGGTCGCGCGGACCGAGGCCCGCCGCCTCGTAGGCGTCGTCGGCGGCCAGGGTGGAGGGGGTCGGGAGGCTGTCGTCGGTGAGGCCGGCCATCGGCGTCGACTCGCTCAGCACGGCCCCGGGAAGATGCGACCGCAGCACGGCGGCGGCCACCTCGACCCGTCCCGTCGTGTCTACGGCCGTCGTGTCGCGTCGCCTGAGCACCACGGCGGCCGCCCCTTCGTTGGGGGAGCACAGCATCCACAGGTGCAACGGTTCGCAGACCACCCGCGAGGAGAGAACGGCGTCGGCGTCGACCTCGGACCGGTACATGGCGTCGGGATTGTGGACACCGTGGCGCCGGTTCTTCACCACCACGGCGGCCAGGTGGTCCTTGGTCACGCCCGATGTCGCGCATGAAGCGCTGGGCCCGCAGAGCGAAGTACGCCGGGGTGGCGGCGAATCCCGCCTCCTCCTGCCAGGGGTCGAAGAAGGAGGAGCGGATGATGCCCCGGGGCATCTTCTCCACTCCGAAGACGACCACCGTGTCGTACTGCCCCGCCCGTATCGCCGCGCTGCCGAGCATGAGGGCGGCGGCGCCGCTGGCGCACCCTGCCTCCACGTCCACGATGGGCATCCCCGTCATCCCGAGGGCGCCGAGCACCTTGTGGCCGGTGGCCACCCCGCCGTAGGCGGTCCCGCAGAAGGCGGCCTGGAACCCACCCCGGCCCACGCCGGCCTCGGCCAGCGCATGACCGACGGCCGCCGCCCCCATGTCGGTCACCGTCACCCCGTCGAAGCGCCCGAACGGGTGGAGGCCGATGCCGGCGATATCGACGGTCGTCATCGTGATGCCGGTTCGTCGGGGGCGAAGGCGTAGGTGATGACGGTGTGGCCCTCGTCGTCCGTGTGCAGTGGCTCCGCCACGAGGTGCATGGGCTGGTCGGCCCGGAGGCGGTGGGGGTCCGGTTCGGTCAGCCGGGTGACGATCCGGATCCCTTCGGGAAGCTCGACCACGCCGAAGCCGTAGGGTGTGTCCCCCCGGTAGCCCGGAGGTGGATGGGTGACGGCCGTCCACGCCCACAGGCGGCCGCCGGCTGACAGCTCGGCCCCCTCGGTGTCATCGGAGGCGCAGTAGGGACAGACGTCGTGGCGCGGGAAGTGGTGATGTCCGCAGGCGCGGCACCGGCCGCCGAGCAGGCGGGGAGGATCGCCGTCGGTGAACAGGCCCTGGCGGACGGGTACGGTCGAACTCATCCCGGTGAATGTAGTGCCGCCGTCAGCGGTATCCCGCGGCGGCGTGCCGGTCGTCCCTACGCTTTCGGCGATGGTCCGCGCTGTCGGTGACGAGCAGCAGGGCGCGCCTCTCGAAGACCGTCCGGACACGGCCGCGCCCGGAACCAAGAGGCGCCTGGTCCGGGGACCGCTCGACGCCAACCTCACCCTGCTGACGGCATGGTCGGCCATCGGTATCGGAGCTGCTCTCGACAACGGCGTGTACACGGGGCCGAGCCTCGTCTTTCTGGTGGTCGGGGTCCTCCTCCTCGTCGTCACCTTGATCAAGGGTTGCTCTGTACGACCCGGGCACTCCGCCATGGTCGGCATCACGCTGGCGGTGACGACGGTCGTCGTCGCCACCAGCGTCCTTCCCGCCGGGATCTACGGGTTGAGTTCGGCGCTCCTTGCCAGCCGAACGCTGACGATCGTCGCCGGGCTCTTGTTGGCGGCCGGTGTGATATTCCGGTGGCGAAGCGGTCGATACCTGGCCTACGCCGTGGTGGCCGTCATGACGGCGGCAGGCGTGACCATTCTGGTGTCGAGCCCGAAACCCACGATCGACACCTGGTACATGCTGCAGGCCGCCGCCCATGGCCTGTCCCGTGCTCACAACATCTACGCCCTCCGGTGGACGAGCGGTTCTCCCGGGGGGGTGTCGAACCGGTTCACCTATCTGCCCGGGGCCGCCGTGCTCCTGTGGCCCTTTCACGCGCTGTTCGGAGATGTCCGGTACGGCCTTCTGGCGGCGTTGGTCCTGACGGCTGTCACCTTGATCCGGCTCAGCAAAGGGTCAGACGACGCTGTGGTCGCCGGATTGTTCCTTCTTTACCCGAGATTTCTCTTCGGACTGGAGCAGTCATGGCCTGACCCGCTGTCGTTGCTCTTCCTGTGCCTCACCGGATACGCCGTCATCCGTGGCCGACGCGGCTGGGCTGTGCTGGCGTTCGCCGTGATGCTCACATGCAAGCCCTACAACTGGATGCTCATCCCCTTCGCGGCGATCTGGAAGGACTTCGGGTGGCGTCGCACGGCCCTATCGGTAGGCGCCGCCGCCGCCTTCATTCTCCCCTGGGTGGTGGCGAACATCCATGCTTTCGTGGCGGGCGTCATCACCATCAATCTCCATTTTCCCTTTCGGCGGGACTCGATGTCTCTGAACACGCTTCTCGTCCTCCACGGAATCCATCCCGGCACGTGGTTCCCGGCGACGGCCATCGTCGTGGTCTTCGTGCTGGCGCTCTGGCGGCTGCCGCGCGACACCTACGGGTTCTTCCTGGGGTCGGCCACCGTCGTCGCCGTCTTCGACATCTGCGACAGGCTCTCGTTCTTCAACGAGTGGGAGTTCGCCGGAGGACTGACGCTCCTGGCCGTCGTCTTCGGACGCTCGGCCGCGGCCGCCCGCCAACGCTCACCCGCCGGATCGCACCCGTGACGTAACGTTCGCGGATGGGACGGCTCTGGCTCAGCGCGCTCGGCGCCGACCGACCCGGCATCGTCGCCGCCGTGAGCGGGGTCCTCGCCGATCTCGGGTGCAACCTCGAAGACTCGACGATGACGAACCTCCAGGGTCATTTCGCCGTCCTCCTGGTCGTGTCCGCCCCCGACGGACTCACCGCCGCCGCCGCCGAGGACGCCCTCGGTGAGGTGGCCGGGCCCTTCGAGCTGGTCGTGGCCGTCCGTTCCCTGGCCGACGTACCGGGACCGCCCGAGACGGTGGGAACAGAGTCCGAGCCGTGGACCATCGCCGTGCACGGTGCCGACCGGATGGGGATCGTCCGCACTGTGACCGGCGCCCTGGCCGGCGCCGGGGGGAACGTCGTCGATCTGTCGACCCATCTCGTGGGTGGGGCCGAGGCGCCCGTCTACGTCATGACATTGTCGGTCACCCTCCCGGCCGGCGCCGCCGGCGCCGCCGCCGCTGACCGCATCCGGGAGGCGGCGGCGTCGTTGGGGGTCCACTGCTCGGTGCACCGGGACGAGGTCGATCTCCTCTGAGTCCGCGCCGACGATGAGCGTCCGCGCCGTCCTGACCCTGCCGCACCCCGTTCTGATGGCGACGGCGGCTCCGGTCGGAGGCATCGACGCCGATGCCCGGACCCTGGCCCGGGACCTCGTGGACACCATGCGCGCCTCAGCGGCGTGCGTGGGGCTGGCGGCGCCCCAGATCGGGGTGTCGCGACGCGCCTTCGTCGTGGACGTGACCGGCCACAAGAAGGCCGTCTCGTGCCACGGGACGTTCGTCCTCTTCGATCCCGTGGTGGTGGGCGCCCGGGACCCGGTCAGCGCCCGCGAAGGGTGCATGAGCGTGCCCGACCTGACCGGGGACGTGGCCCGCGCCACCGAGCTGACCGTGACCGGTCTGGATGTCGACGGCGAACGCCTGACCTTGAGCGTCGACGCCTTCGAGGCCCGTGCCGTCCTCCACGAGATCGACCACCTCGACGGCCTGGTCTTTCTCGACCGTGTGGTCGGACCCCATGCCGTGTTCACGCGCAAGACCTACCGGTAGGGCCTCTACGATCGGGGGATGCCCGCCGACGATCGTCTCTACTTCCGCCAGCTCCTGTCCGGTCGCGACTTCGCCGTCGGCGACCCGGTGGCCGGCCAGATGGTGAATTTCTGCTACCTCATCGGCGACCGCGGCACCGGTGAGGCGGTGGTGGTCGACCCCGCCTACGACGTGGGCGGGCTCCTCGATCTGTTGGCCACCGACTCCATGCGCTGCGTCGGGGTCCTCGCCTCCCATTTCCATCCCGACCACGTGGGCGGAGATCTGATGGGGTATCCGATCGAGGGGATCACCACCCTGCTGGAGCAGGTCCAGGTACCCGTGCACGTCCAGCGGGCCGAGAGCCCGTGGGTGATGCGGACCACCGGAGTGGGCGAGAAGGATCTGATCGAGCACGACAGCGCTGATGTCGTGACGGTGGGGACCGTGGACATCGAGCTCGTCCATACCCCAGGGCACACGCCCGGGAGCCAGTGCTTCGCCGTCGATGGGCGGCTGGTGTCGGGCGACACGCTGTTTCTCGACGGCTGCGGCCGGACCGACCTCCCGGGGGGCGACCCCGAGCAGATGTACGAGTCGCTCACCACCCGCCTGGCCCGGTTCGGCGACGACACCGTGCTCTACCCGGGCCACCTGTACGCGCCCGAGCCCTTCGCCGGTCTCGGCGAGATCCGCCGGAACAATTACGTCTTCCGTCTGCGGACGCCCGAACAGTGGATGACGATGTTCGGCGCTTAGGACGGTTCCCTGGCGGCGTTACTCTTCGAGGAAACGCCGATAGAGGTCGATCAGCTCGTTCTTGACCTCGGGATCGAGTTCGTCGGGCTCGACGTGCCCGACGGTGTCGATGGTGAGGCGGATCTGCGCGAGGTACCGGCTGCAGTTGGGGCAGTTACGGAGGTGGCCTTCGAAGCGGCGCCGCTGACGCCGTGAGAGGGCGCCGTCGAGGTAGTCGGTGACCAATGCCACCGCTTGGCGACAGACGAGGTCACGGTTCAGGAGCCGCACGGTCACACCCCTTCGATCTCGAGCTCGATGGTGTGACGGAGCCGGCTGCGGGCACGATGGAGCAGGACCCTCTGGTTGGCTTCCGTGATGCTGAGAATGTCGCACACCTCCCGGGCAGACAGTCTCTCGACGTCCCGCAGCGTTACGACCTGACACTGCGCCGGGGGGAGCTCCTCGATGGCGATCTGCAGCCTCTTGGCCACGGCGCCGGCGAAGAGGCGATCGACGACGTCGTCAGTCCATTCCTGCGGGGGTCGGCTCCATGAGCCGTCCGGCGAGAAGCGCTCCGTGGCGGCGATGTCGTCGACGGCCACCGTCCGTCGTTCGCGCGCGCCCGTCTTGCGGGCCCGATTGACCAGGATGTGAAAACATCCACGTCTTGAGAGACGACCGTTCTTCGAAGTGTTCGATCCCGTTGATGACGCCCAGCCAGGTGTCCTGGACGACCTCTTCGGCCACGGAGCGATTGGGAACGAAGGTCAGAGCCAGTCGGACCATCGGCATGTGATACAGCTCGACGAGGGCGGTGAAGGCGTCGACGTCCTTCATCCTGAGTCGTTCGACCGACAACGGCTTCTTCTACGGATCCAATGCCGGCAGCGCCACACTGAGCGCCTTCCAGGTGAACGGCAGTGGATCCCCAGTGCTCGTCGGCGTGGCGGCGTCGACCGACGCCGGCACGACCGACTCAGTGGCCACCCCCAACGGACACTTCCTGTACGTGGAGAACGGCGGGGCGGGGACCCTGGACGAATTCCACGTCAAGGCCGACGGGACTCTGTTCGAGATCGGCGCCGTCACCGGGCTGGCTTCACCCATAGAGGGTATCGCCGCCAGCTAGGGCGCCCCTTACCCTCACGTCCTGGGACCTCTCACCCTGGCACGGCGCGTCCGGCGCGAGCTGGACGCGCCGTGCCGGTTGTGTGCTTCGTCGTTCCGGTCGTCGCCGCCCGAGGTGACACCGGCCATTAGTGTGCGGTGCGCTCATGGTGTTCGACACGCACTCGACGATCGCCGTGGTCGGCGCTTCCCTGGCCGGACTGCGCGCGGCCGAGACGTTGCGCGCCGAGGGCTACGACGGCCGGATCGTCCTGATCGGGGCGGAGACCCACGAACCGTATGACCGTCCGCCGCTGTCGAAGCAGCTGCTGGCCGGGACATGGGGACTGGACCGCGTCCGTCTGCGCGATCCGGAGAAGATCGCCGCTCTCGGCCTCGATCTCCGGCTCGGGCACACGGCCACCGCGCTCGACGTCGCCGGCCACTCGATCGATCTCGATGACGGGGCCCGCGTGGAGTTCGACGGCTGTGTCGTGGCCAGCGGTGCCCACCCCCGGACCCTGGCCGGGACGGCGGGCCTGTCGGGCGTGCACACCCTGCGGACGCTCGAGGACTGCTTCGCCCTCGGGGCCGACGTGTCGGGGGAAAGGCGGCGGCTCGTCGTCGTCGGGGCCGGGTTCATCGGATCCGAGGTGGCCGCCACCTGCCACGGCCTCGGGGTCGAGGTCACCGTGGTCGAGGCGCTGCCGGTGCCGTTGGCGCGTGTCCTCGGCGACGACATGGGTGCCGTGTGTGCGGCACTGCACACCGACCACGGTGTCGACGTGCGCGCCGGTGTGGGGGTGTCGGGCCTCACCACGGAGGAGTCGCCGCCCGGTGAGCGGGTGAACGGCGTGGCCCTCGTCGACGGTGCGGTGATCCCGGCTGACGTGGTCGTCGTCGGGGTGGGGGTGAGCCCCACGACACAGTGGCTGGAGGACTCCGGCCTCGAGATCGACAACGGGGTCAAGGCCGACGCCACCCTGCACGCGGCGGACGACATCGTCGTCGCCGGCGACCTGGCCCACTGGTTCGACGAACGGCTCGGCGCCGAGATCCGCATCGAGCACTGGACGAACGCGGCGGAGCAGGGGGTGGCCGGCGCCCGCAGCCTCCTGGCCGGGCGTGGCCACGCGCCCACCTACTCGCCGGTGCCCTATTTCTGGTCCGATCAGTACGAGACGAAGATCCAGGTGATCGGCCATCCCCATCCCGACGACGAGGTCGTCGTGGTCGACGGGTCCATCGAGGAGCGTCGCTTCGTCGCCCTCTACGCACGCCAGGGGAGGGTGACCGCCGCGCTCGGGTTCAGCCGGCCCCGCCAGTTGATGAGCCTCCGTCCCCTGGTGGAGGCGCAGGTGGGCCTCGACGAGGCGCGGGGACATCTGTCGGCCTGACCGCCGTGGCCCCCACCAGGGCCGAGGCGTCGTCGGCGCGTGACCGGTGTCGATCGGGACGGCGGCGACTGACGCGTTCGGCCCGCCGGCGCTCGTCGGGGGACGGCTCGGTCTGTCCGTAGGCGCTGGCCTCGACCAACCAGGCCAGGGCGCTCCACGTCCCTGAGGAGTCGCCGGCCATGGCGTCGAGGATCGACGCGTACTCGGTGATCGTCTCACCGGGTCGCCGGGGGCGTCCCGCCCGCCCGCCGGCACGCTCCATGCGGCGGGCCACGGCCAGGGCCCACGTGGCCGGGCGCCGACGACGCCAGCGGATCACGAGGACGGCCGCCACGGCCAGGACGAGGACGATGCCGAGGGGGACGAGGGGGAGCCGCCGCAGGGCACGGGCGGTGTCGTGGACGAGGGTGGCTCCGGGTGAGGGGTTGGCCAGGGGCACGACGGCGGTGGGGTCGAAGCTCTGCCAGCCGTAGTGGGGGAACCAGACCTGCACCCACGCATGGGCGTCCTTGCCCTGCACCTCGTAGAGGTCGGTGATCGGGTTGTACGAGCCGGGAACGTACCCGACGGCTTCACGGGCGGGGATGCCGATCGACCGCAGCATGACGGCCATGGCCGTGGAGATCTGCTCGCAGAAGCCGGTGCGGTTGCCGAAGAGGAACTCGTCGACGGTGTCGGCGCCGGGCGGGAGGGGAGGGATGTCGGTCGAGTAGTGGGTGTGCGCGCCGATCCACGAGATGAGGGCCTGGACCTTGGCGTCGGTCGTGGTCTTCGTGGCCGTGATCCTCTCGGCCAAAGCGCGGACGCGCGGGTAGGGATGGGGAAGCTGCAGATCGATGTCGAGCGTCTTGCGCTGGGCGGCCGTCTCCGTCGACGCCGGCGAACCGGTGACCGCCTCGAGCTGTGCCGTCGTCGGTGTGTCCACGTCGGACCGGACGGTGTAGATGGCCCCGGGACCGAGGGCGATGGGCGACACGATGGTGTCGTTACCCGAGAGATAGATGTCGCGCGCCGGGAACCAGACGTCGACGGCATCGTCGGCATGGAAGATCAGGTTGGGGCTGGACTGGGCCATGTAGAAGGTCTGGAGGTCGCTCTGGCTCGGCGGCAGATCGACCACCTGCGGGGAGTCGACGGCCGGGGGCACGGGGAACGGGGACCCCGAGAAGAGGGCGACGGGCGAGTTCCGAGACGGTACCTTCCAGCTCTGGCCGTCCCAGATGTCGAAGGTCTCGCCGATCCAGTACGAGGGACGCTGGGCGCGCACCCGCATGACCACGGTGCTGCCGAGCGAACCGCGCAGAGCGGTGTCGAGGTGGGTGGCGAAGCCGAGGAATCCCCCGACGCGCGTCGCCCCCGAGGCGGTGCCGGCCCGGGCCGGCTCCGTGGCCCGCCCGGCGTCGCCCGTGAGCCCGCCGGCGACCGGGAGTCCCGCCCCTCCAGCCGAATTGGCCGGGAAATCGATGCGGCCCGCCACTTCGGGGGCGGGGAGGACGGTGAGCACGGCGGCGGCCAGGACGGCCACGGCGACGACCGTGGCGAAGAGGGCCCGTCCCCGGATGCGACCGCCGTCGCTGGCCGATCCCCACATCCGGACCAGTCCCCACAGGCCGAAGGCGATCCAGACGAGGGCGTAGACGCCGAAACCGAGATCGACGGCCTGGGCGGCGGCCACCGCCATCAGGCTGGCCGAACCGGCCAGCGAGAAGGCCAGGTCCCGGCGGGCGGGGACGTCGAAGGCGTGGGCCACCTGGATCCAGACGAAGAGCAGGGCGAGGGGGTCCTCGACGGTGCTCACGTCGTAGAGCTCCTGACCCGTGAGCTGCCGGAAGAACCAGAAGAAGGCGGCCAGCGCGGCCAGGGCCAGCAGCGGCTTGAGCCATCCGATCGGCTGCGCCCGCGTGCGGTACGAGAAGTACATGCCCACGGAGACGAGCGCCATCGACGTCGCCGCCACGGCCCACGACAGCTCGCCCTCGGCCCGGCAGGCGGCGATGCCGGTGACGACCGCACCGGCGCAGGCGAGCCGTAACCCGGCCGAGTTCTCGGGCGGTCCGGGCCGGTTGGCCCGCTTGATGGCGCCGAGCAGGCTCACGGCCGGCCCGCGTCCTCGGGGGTGCCGACGCCGGCGCCCACCGTCACCGCCACCCCGGGGTCGGCGTCGCCTCCGGTCCCGGCTCCGGGGGGGACGGCACGGGCGAGTCGCCGTCCCGCCGAGCGGCGGTCGGCGACGGCACCGGTGCGGCGGCCGGCCACCTCGGTCGTGCTGAGGATCACCGCCGTCCCACGGTCGAACAGCGCCACCAAGGTGCCGAACGCCCGCTCGGCGACCGACTCCGCGGCCTCCTCGTCCGACGGCAGGGTGACGACGACCACGACCGGTTCCACCGTCGGGCCCTCCATCTCGCGGACCATCAGCTCGCCGCTGTGGGCCGTGGCCGGCCAGTGGACCCACCGCCGGCTGTCACCCGGACGGTAGGGGCGGACCCCCCGGGGCTCGCCGATGTCACGCGGTGACCGGTGGGCGCTGTTGCCGGAGTGGTCGTCCTCCTGGCGCGGGAGGACCACGGGGGGTCCGATCTTCGGACCGATGTGCAGCTCGGCCGGGAGCTCCAGGCGCAGGCGCCGGGTCCACCACATCAGCCCGAAGGGTGCGGCCGTGGCCACATCGACGGAGATCGACGACACGACGGCGCGCCGACGGGGGAGCAGGGTGAGCTCGTCGCCCCGGATGCGACCGGGCGCGCCGTGGCCGGTGCCGTGGCCGGTGCCGTGGTCGGTGCCCCCGGGGTCGTCGGCGGGCCCGACGAAGCAGGCGGGTCCCGACGGGTGGACAGGGGTGACACGGACCCGCGAGGAGCAGGAGACGCCGATCGGGCAGGGCAGGCCGGCGGTGGCGTCATGGGGGACGGTGGTGACGCGCAGCCGGGCCCGGGCCAGGACGAAGGCCGGGCCGAGGGTGCCGAGCAGGAGCGTCCCGGCCACCACGTCGCCGAGGGCCTGGACCCATCCGGCCCCGCTGTTGTGGGCCACCACGCCCCAGCCGAGGACGACGAGGAGACAACTGCTGATGGGGACGAAGGGCCGCAGCGGTCGGACGAAGCTCCGGGAGCGGGGGCTTCGCCGCCGGGCCCGGTCCCGCCCCGACACCGGCGTCACGGGCGAGGGGCGGGTGTCGATTCGAGGAGCCCGCGGACGACGGCCACGCCGCGCTCGACGCCTTCGTCGGTCATCAGGCGGTGGGCCAGGCAGGCGGTGGCCACCGCCTTCACGTCGTCGGGCGTGACGTAGGTCCGGGCCGACAGGACGGCGTGGGCCTGGGCCGAGCGGATGAGCCAGATCGCCGCGCGCGGACTGGCGCCGAGGCGCACGCCGGCGGCGCTGCGACTGGCCCGGCACAGGGCCACGGCGTACTCGGCCAGGGCGGGAGCCACGGCCACCGTCTCGGTGGCGCGCTGGGCCTCGAGCCACCCGGCCGGCGTGCAGACAGGTCCGAGGGCGCTCAGAGCGAACTTCCCGCCGTGGTGGAGGACGAGCTGGGTCTCGGTGTCGGCATCGGGATACCCGATGGCCGTGGCCAGAGCGAACCGGTCGAGCTGGCTCTCGACGAGAGGATAGGTCCCGAGCTGCGAGAGCGGGTTCTGGGTGGCGATCACCAGATGGGGGTGGGGCAACGGGTACGACTCGCCGTCGACGGAGACCTGTTGCTCCTCCATGGTCTCGAGGAGGGCGGCCTGTGTGCGCGGTGGTGTGCGATTGAGCTCGTCGACGAGGACGACGTGGGCGAACACCGGCCCGGGACGGAACTCCCACGTCCCGGCGTCGGGGGAGAAGACCGAGACGCCGGTGATGTCGGACGGGAGGAGGTCAGGGTGCCCCTGGACGCGCGAGAGATCCGCTCCGAGGGACAGGGCCAGCGCGTGGGCGAGCACGGTCTTGCCCACACCGGGGACGTCCTCGATGAGCAGGTGGCCGCCCGACAGCGCGGCGATGGCGGCCGCCGTCAGCGCTCCCGGCGTGCCCAGGAGGACGTGGCTCAGGTTGGAGACGAGCTGCCGCCCCAGAGCGATGGCAGCGTCGAGGTCCGGTGTCACGCGGTCGGGGCCACGGTGGCGCACCGCCGTGGCCAGCGTCGGTGCGGTGGGCCGCTCGATGTCGGCGGCAGTGGTCCGCTCGCCCAGGGTCGGTGTGCCCCCCTGTTCACCGATCCGGGTGGGCTCCATCACCCAGACGTTATCGGCACGGTCAGGGGGGAACTGAACGGGAGGACGCCCGCCATGACCAGCAATGACGTGTCCCCACCAGGCCCTGGGTAGCGTCGCGTCCGAGGTGATGCCGTGATCGAGGGGGTGGGCTCCGTGGCCGGAGCGCCGGGAGGGCCACGCACCGGTGTCTGGCGTCCCGAGCAGGTGACGGCGCCGTGGTTGACCGATGTCCTGCGCCGCGCCGGTGTTCTCGCCGACGGCGCCGTGGTGGGCTTCGACTGCGAGGTGGTCGGCACCGGGCAGATGGCCGACAGCGTGCGGTTGTCGCCGCACTACGACACCGACGTCGCCGCCGGCCCGCCGAGTGTGGTGGGGAAGTTCACCGCCGCCGACGTCACCAGTCGTTCCACCGCTCTGGCCATGCGCACCTCCGAGGTCGAGGTGCGCTTCTACCAGCAGGTGGCGCCGACGGTGGGGGTGCGCACGCCGCGCTGCTACCACGCCGACGTCGACCCGGCCACGGCCGAGTTCGTGCTCGTCCTCGAGGACCTGGCGCCCGCCTGTGTCGGTGACCAGGTGGAGGGGTGCACGGTCGACGAGGCGGCCCTGGCCCTGACCGAGCTGGCCGCACTGCACGCCCCGCGCTGGGGTGATGCCAGCCTGGAGACGCTCGACTGGCTCAACCGGCGGACGGCCGAGAGCGACGACGTCGGTGCGGCCCTGCTGCCGGTGCTGTTCGACGGGTTCGCTGCCCGCTACGGCGACGTCCTCGACGAGTCGGTCCTCGACGTCGGTCGCGGACTGATGCCGGACATCGGCACGTACCTGCGTCGGCACCGGCGCCCGTGGACGGTCCAGCACGCCGACTACCGCCTCGACAACCTCATGTTCGGGAGCGGCGCCGGCGGCCCGCCACTGGCCGTCGTCGACTGGCAGACCGTGGTGCTCGGGCCCGGCGCGGCCGACGTGTCCTACTTCCTCGGGGCCGGTCCGTCGGTGGAGGAGCGCCGTCGGCACGAGGAGCGACTGGTCCGGGAGTACCACGGCGCGCTGGTGGCCGGCGGGGTTGACGGATACTCGTTCGACGACTGCTTCACCGACTACCGCCGCTACGCCTATGCCGGCTACCTGATGGCGGTGGGGGCGTCGATGATGGTCGAGCGCACGGCGCGCGGCGACGAGATGTTCCTCACCATGGCCCGGCGCCACGCCGCCCAGATCGTCGACCTGGGTTCCCACGACCTGATCGACATCGACTGAGGAGCGAGCATGCCGTCTCTGACCGCCAACGACGAGTACTTCGTCCACCAGATCCCCGAGCCGTTGTCGGTGGTCGCCATCGAGCACCAGCACTGGCGGGAGAGCTACTTCGTGGTGGCTCACGGCCCCGATGTCGACAGCGACGTGATCGCCATCGCCATGGCCACGTACCCGGCACGCCACACCCTCGACGCCCTGGTACTGGGCCGCGTCGGCGGTGAGCTGTTGTTCGGCTTCTACCAGCGGCCGGCCGACGGTGATCCCCACACGTCGCAGGTGGGACCGGTGTCGGTCGTGATCGAGGAGCCATTCCGTCGTGTGCATGTCGTCGTCGACGACGCCGACGGCTTCGACGCCGACCTGACGTTCACGGCCAGAACGGCGCCGTACGGGCTGCGTCGGGGGAGGCTGCTCGACGACCAGGGGGCGCTGCTGTGGGACCAGAGTCACATGATCCAGTCGGGGACGTTCGCGGGCTCGTACGACAAGGGCGGACGCGGCGGACCGGTGACGGGATGGCTCGGCCAGCGTGACCACTCGTGGGGGGTGCGGGACCACGGGCGCATTCCCTGCTGGACCTGGTTCGCCGTCCAGCTGCCCGACGGGATGCTCGGCGTCTGGCACTGGGAGCTGGCCAACGGCGCCCGGATCTTCACCGACGGGTGCTGGGCCCCGGCCGACGGGGCGCCACCGGTCCCCGTCGTCGACTTCCGCCACGATCTGCGCTGGGTCGACGCCGCCGGTGACGCCGTCGACTACGGCGCCGACGGCGCCGCCGTCGACGGACTGTCGGGCACGGTCGTGTTCACCCTGGAGGGCGGCCGGGAGGTGGTCGTGCGCGGGTCGGGCCGGTGGTGCGCGCCGTACCGGCCGTTCTATGGGGGCGGACAGCATCTGATGGCGGTCGAGACCGACGACGGTCGCCGCGGGACCGCCATCTACGAGGTCACCGGCCGGGACCACCATCGCTTCTTCCCGGAGCCTCTGCCGCCGGTGCGCTAGACACGCGCCATGGCTGTGCGCGACGTCCTCGGGCAGGTGGGCCTGCCGGCGCCGGTGGCAGAGCTGGCGTCGCGGCCGTGGGACGTCGTCGTGGTGGGCGGGGGCCACAACGGGCTCACCGCCGCCGCCTACCTGGCGCGCGCCGGCAAGCGCGTTCTTGTCCTCGAGCGCCGGGACCGGCTCGGCGGGGCCTGCACGTCGGAGCAACCGTTCGGTGATCCCGACTGGATCGTGAGCCCCTGCGCCTATCTGGTGGGACTGCTCCATCCGCTGGTGGTCGACGAGCTCGGCCTGCGCGACCGCGGCTACCGGGTCCACATCGTGGACCCCCATCTGTGGTGCCCGTTCGAGGACGGGACGTCGATCGCGCTGTGGAACGACCCGGAGCGCTCCGCCGCCGCCGTGGCCGCCCTGGCTCCCGGCGACGAAGAGGGGTTCGCCGCCTACGAGGCGCTGTTCGGCCGGATCCGCCGAGAACTGCGGGGACCGGGACGCGACACGTGGGTGGGCGACGCACCGGACCGGCCCGCGCTGGAGGAGCTGTTGGGCCACGACCCCGAGGCGATGGAGGTCGTGTTCGAGGCTTCGATCGCCGACGTGGTCGAGCGGCACGTGCGCGACGAGCGTCTACGGACCGCCCTGCACGGGCAGGGGATCATCGGGACCTACGCCGGGCCGCGCGACGCCGGGACGGCCGCCGTCCACCTGATGCACTCGAGCGGGACCCTGGAGGGCGAGCCCGGGGCCTGGGGCTACGTCCAGGGCGGGATGGGCCGGATCTCGTTCGCCCTGGCCGATGCCGCCGCCGACGCCGGCGCCGTGCTCGCCACCGGGGTGACGGTGGCCGCCATCGTCCCCGGCGACGGGGTGCGGCTCGAGGGCGGCGAGATGATCCGGGCCCCGGTCGTGGTCTCGAACGCCGACCCGAGACGGACGCTGGCGTTGTGCGAGGACCAGGGTCCGGAGACGCTGCGCCGGCGGGTGGCGCGGCTGGCGCATCGACAGCCCGGTGCTGAAGATCAATTGCGCCCTGACCGGGCTGCCCGCGTTTTCGGGCCGCCGGGCCCGAGACGGAGCCGCACCGCGCCATGGTGACGATCAGCACCGGGATCGACGCCACCCAGGCGGCCTACGAGACGAGCCGGCGCGGTGAGCCGGCACCGGCGTGGTGCGAGCTGTACTTCCACACGGCCTACGACCCCTCGGTGGCGCCGCCGGGACGCCATGCCATGAGCGTGTTCGCCCAGTACGTCCCCTACCAGCTGGCCCAGGGGGACTGGGAGAGCCGCCGCCAGGCGATCGCCGACGCGGCGATCGCCGAGGTGGAGCGGTTCGCACCGGGGGTGTCCGATCTGATCGAGCACAGGCAGGTGCTCGGTCCCCCCGACATCGAGGAGCGGATGGGTCTCACCGGGGGTCACATCTTCCAGGGCGACTGCCTGGCCGAACAGCTGTGGGACCGGCGCTTCGGGCCCCGCCTGCCCCTGGAAGGTGTCTACCTGTGCGGTGCCGCCACGCATCCGGGGGGAGCGTGATCGCCGTCAACGGGCGCAACGCGGCGATGGCCGTGCTCCGCGACGTCGACGGATGATGGCACGATGACCTGATGGACAGGACCGACGTGATCCGCTGGATCGAGGCCTACGAGCGGGCATGGCGGTCGCCGGGTACCGACCAGTTGGGCGTGGTGTTCTCGCCCGAGGTGACGTACCGCACCTCACCGTGGGAGGAGCCCGTGAAGGGCCTCGACGATCTGGCCCGGTTGTGGGAGCACGAGCGCGCCGGTCCCGACGAGGGCTTCACGATGACGAGCGAGGTCGTGGCCGTCGAGGGCCGGACGGCCGTCGTGCGCGTGTCGGTCGACTACGACGACCCCGCCGTCGGGAGATGGCGTGACCTGTGGGTGCTCCAGTTCTCCACCGGTGGGCGCTGTGCCGTCTTCGAGGAGTGGCCCTTCGCCCCCGGGGCCGACGACTCGACGACGGGCGAGGCACCGGCGGGCTGAGCGCGGCCGGCGGTGGTTTGTCGGGCGCTCTGTCGTCCGGCGTTCAGAAATCGAGCGACGACAGCTCGGGGATGGTCCGGAGCGACCGGTCGCGCGCCGCCAGCCACCGGGCGCGGGTGTCGGCGCGCCGGGCGTCGCCGGTGCGGGGCTCGACCACGCGCTGCGGAGTCCACGACGCCGCCACCTCGTCCTCGTCGGCCCAGACGCCCAGCGCCATGCCGGCCAGGTAGGCGGCGCCGAGGGTGGTGGCCTCGAGGACAGGCGAGACCTCGATGGGACGGCCCGTGGCGTCGGCCACGGCCCCGATGAAGGTGGCGTTGGCCGACATCCCGCCGTCGACGCGCAGCGTGGGGATGGCGAGGCCGGTGTCGGACTCCGCCGCCTCCAGGAGATCGGCGCCGCGATGGGCGACCCCTTCGAGAACGGCTCGGACCAGTTCCGGGTCGCCCGGTGCCCCGGGTGATACCGACGAAGGTGCCGCGGGCGCCGAAGTCCCACACCGGGGTGCCCATCCCGAGGAGGGCGGGGACGAACCAGACGTCGCCGGTCTCGGTGCAGCGGCCGGCCACCTCGTCGGACTCCGCCGCCGTGGTGATGATGCCGAGGTCGTCGCGCAGCCACTCGACGCAGGTCCCGGCGGACAACATGATGGCCTCGACGCCCCAGGTGATGCGGCCCTGGCGTTGCCAGGCGGCGATGGGGAACGTCCCGGCGCCGCCGCGCCGGGCGAAGGCGGGGCGCTCGGCGCCGACGCAGCAGTCGAGCATGCCGCCGGTGCCGAACGTCACCTTGGCCAACCCCGGGCGGGTGCAGCCCTGGCCCACGAGCGACGCCTGCTGGTCCCCGGCGATCCCGGCGATGGGAGGCGCACCGGGGAGCGCGCTGGCCGGACCGACGACGCCGCTCGAGTCGACCACCGTGGGCAGGACGCCGCGGGGGATGCGCAAGGCGTCGAGAATCGTGTCGTTCCACGCCGCCGCGTCGCCCCACAGCCCGGTGACCCCGGCGTTGCTGGCGTCGGTCACGTGCAGAGCACCGTTCGACAGGGTCCACGCCACCCAGGTGTCGACGGTGCCGAAGCAGAGGTCGCGGCTGGCGGTCGGGGTCGGCCAGATCGAGGAGCATGGCCAGCTTGGTGGCCGATTCGTTGGGCGCCACCCGGATCCCCTGGGCCTGCAGGGCCAGGCAGGTCCCGACCGTCCGCAGGTCCTGCCAACCGATCCCGGGTCCGACGGGGACGCCGGTCGACCGGTCCCAGACGACGGTGGAGGCCCGCTGGTTGGCGATGCCGACGCCCCCGACCGGTCCGGAGGCGTCGAGAGCGGCACGAGCCACCTCGAGAACCGCGGCGGCCATGGCGGCGGCGTCGAACTCGACGAAGGCCGGGGCCGGCGACGTGGGGAGGACCTCGATGTAGTGGACGTTGCCGACGGCCCCGTCACCGTCGACGGTGGCGGCTCGGACCCCCGACGTCCCGACGTCGATGACGAGGATGCTCACGACGACCCGCTCACGGCCAGCCGAGCTCTCCGAACGGCGACGGGAGGCCGAGCTTGCCCGGGTTGAGGATGCCCCGGGGATCGAGGGCCTCTTTGACGGCGGCCAGCACGTCGAGCGTTGCCCCGAGGGCCGGGGCCATGAAGGGCGAGCGGTTGATCCCGATGCCGTGATGGTGGCTGATGGCGCCGCCGTGCGCCATGACCGTGTCCATGACCGCCGTCCACGCCGTCCGGTAGTAGTGCTCGGCCCAGGCGTCGGCCGTGGCCGTGTCGCCGGCGCTGTCGACACCAGTGGCACCACTGTCGTCAGGGGCCCGGCCGGCGAAGGTGAAGTACAGGCAGGCGCCGTCGCCGTAGGCGTGGCTCTGGTGGGCGGAGGCGGCCAGGGTGCCGTCGATCCCCTGGAGGGCGCCGACGCAGTCGTCGTAGATGCGGGGCAGCGCCGCCCACCGGGCCGAGATCTCGATGGTGTCGACGACGATGCCGGCGCGGTAGAGGGGGGCGAGGGCCGAGACGTCGTTGCGGTGCGACAGCCACCGCTGCACCAGTGCCTCGTCGAGCGGCGCGCCGGCGCCGGCCGCGCATTCGGCGTCGACCACCGCCACGGTGGCGTCGAGAAGGCCGGGATCAGCTTCGTCGAGGACGACGAGGACGCAGTGGTCGGGGACGTCGAAGTTGCGGGCGCTCTCGGTGTGGTCGTAGAGGCGGAGGACGGCCGGCGTGGCCCCGCGGCGGAGGATGAGCCGGCACACCTCCAACCCTTCCTCGAAGGAGGCGAACCCGTAGGCGCGGCGCCTCTCGGCCGACGGCCGGGGATGGAGGCGGAGGATGGCGCCGGTGATGATGCCGAGGACACCTTCGGAGCCGACGAACATCTGGGTGAGGTCGGGACCGGTGGCCGCCCGCGGACCGGTGCCGCCGGTGCGGATGAGGCGGCCGTCGGCCAGGGCCACGTCCAACCCGACCACCATGTCCTCGATCTTGCCGTACCGCGGTCGAGTACTGACCGGCACCGCGACAGGCCAGCCAACCGCCCACCGTCGAGAGGTCCATCGACTGGGGCCAGTGCCCGAGGGTGACGCCCTCGGGACGGAGGCCGGCTTCGAGATCGGGGCCGAAGGTACCGGGGAGCACCTCGGTCAGGAGCGAGGTGGTATCGATGTCGACGATCCCGCGCACGGCGCACATGTCGAGGGCGACTCCACCGAAGGCGGGGACGCTCGATCCGCACACGCCCGAACGTCCGGCCATGGCCGTGACCGGGACCCGCGCCTCGTGACAGGCGGCGAGGACGGCGGCCACCTCGTGGCCGGTCGCCGGCCGTGCCACCGCCGCCGGCCGGGCCGGCACGGCGCCGCGGGTGGCCCAGCGGATGGCCAGGGGCCACCAGTCGCGCCCCGCCTCCATGCGCGCCGTGTCGTCCACCGTGACCTCGGCGCAGGCGCCGCGTAGCCGCACCAGCAGGGCGTCGTCGACCCCGACGCGTGGACCGCCCAGGCGTTCGGTGACCTCCGACGGCGCCGCGTCGACCGGTGTGACAGGGGTGGGGGCCGACAGGTCGCCGGGAACGGGGGCGCTCACGACCCGAACGATCTCACGACGACGGCTCGTCGCGCCCGAGGGCCGGGGCGACATCGGCCGATCTCCCGGTGTGGGGGCCACCGACCGGTAACCCGGCGCGGGCCAGGGTCCGGTGGATCTCGGCCGAGAAGGCGGCCGCCTCGAGCCGGGTGTCACGGGGGTCGCGGGACCACTCGGGGGCCAGGAGGTCGGCCACGGCTGCCGCCGCCGTGGCCGCCGCCTCGGCGTGTCGGAGTGTGGCGCGCGTGCGCCGGGAGAGAACGTCGTCGACGGTGACGGCCATCTCGTGGCGCACGGCCCAGACGGCCTCGACGCGCAGGTGGGGGAGCCCGGGCACGAGCGGTTCGAGCAACTCCGGTCGACCGTCGGCCAGGGCCAGGACGGCCGTGGTCTCGCTCCCGTGGCGGGCGACGAGGGCGGCGAAGGTGGCTTCGTCCAGTCCGGCGTCGGCCGCCGCTCCCGGGCGACGAAAGGCGGCCAGACCGGCCGCTCCGATGATCCCGAGGCGCCGGGTGGGGGACCTCTTGGCCCCCGCCGGGGCGGCCGACCCCAGCCGACGGACGACGACATCGACGGTGTCCTCGGCCATCAGGCGGTAGGTGGTGAGCTTCCCTCCCGTCACGGTGACGAGGCCGTGGGGCGACTCCCGGACGGTGTGGCGTCGGGAGAGGTCGGCCGTGCGTTCACTCACGTGGTGCCCGTCTCCGGGGGCCAACAGCGGACGCAGGCCGGCCCAGACCCCGGTGATGTCGTGGCGCGAGAGGTGCCCCGTGGTGGCACCGTTGGCCGCGTCGAGGACGTAGTCGACATCGGCGGGGAGGCAGGCGGGATCATCGAGCGGGCCGTCCCAGGCCGTGTCGGTCGTTCCCAGGTAGACGTCGTCACCGTCGGCCCAGGGGACCACGAAGATCGACCGCCGGTCCTTCGGGACGGGGATGACCGCGGCGATGTCGGCCGGGAGCTTGGACCGGGGCACGGTGAGGTGGATGCCCTTGGCCGGCCGCAGCGAGTGGGGATGGGTCCCTTCGTCCAACGCCCGGACGTCGTCGGCCCAGACGCCGGTGGCGTTCACCACGACCGTCGCCTCGACCTCGAATTCGCCGTGCCCGGTATCGGGGTCCCCGTCGCCGGGGGCCACGGGACGGATCCGGGCGCCGGTGACGGCGCCGGAAGCGTCGTGACGCAGGCGGGTGACCTCGGCGTAGTTGGCCACGACGGCACCGTGGTCGAGGGCGGCGGTGCGGGCCACGGCCAGTGTCAGGCGGGCGTCGTCGGCCCGGGCGTCGTAGTAGAGGAAGCCGGCGACCAGCCGGTCGGTGCGCAGGGTGGGGAGGTGGGCCAGGGTCTCGGCCCGGTCGATGCGGCGGTGGCGTTTGCCGATTCGCCAGCCGCCGGTGGCGTCGTAGAGCCACAGGGCGATGGCGTACGTACGGGCCACGCCCTTGTTGACCACGCCGTCGCGCCCGAAGAGGGGGATGAGGAAGGGCAGCGGTGTGACCAGGTGGGGGGCGTTGTCGAGAAGTCTCTGGCGCTCGTGCAGGGCTTCGTAGACGAGGCGGAAATCGCGCTGCTGGAGGTAGCGGAGCCCGCCGTGGATCATCTTGGACGACTTCGACGATGTGCCCGAGGCGAAGTCGTGCCGTTCCACGAGGGCCGTCCGCAGGCCCCGGGCGGCGGCGTCGAGGGCGACCCCGGCGCCGGTGATGCCTCCCCCGATGACGAGGACGTCGAAGTGCTCGGCCCGCATGCGGCGCAGCGCCTCCGACCGGTCGAACCGTCCCGGGCGTCCGCCACCACCTCCCCTCTCCGCCTCGGCGGCCGGTCGACGGGGAGCCGGATGGGTCGGCGGCATCGGGCCAGCCTGCCACAGCGGTGCCCGGCTCCGGTCGGCCCCCGGAGGCACGCCGAGGGCTCTCATCGACAACGATTGTCAAGAAACAATCATTGGTGATACGTTCCCGCGTGTCATGAGATCACCCGAGGAGCTGACGCGGTTGTTCCGGGCCCGCGGGCGCAAGGTCACGGCGCAACGGCAGTGCATCTTCCGCGTCCTGCAGGGCGACGAGACCCATCCCACCGCCGAGTCGGTCCACGCCGTGGCCCGCAGTGAGGTGGAGACGATCTCGTTGAAGACCGTGTACCAGACCCTGAACGAGCTGGCCGCCCTCGGTGAGATCGCCGCCCTCGATCTGGGTACCGGAACCACGAGGTTCGACCCCAACGTCGAACGGCTGCACCATCATCTCGTGTGCCGGTCGTGCGGGAAGGTCCGGGACCTGCACGTCGATTTCACCGGGATCAGCGTGCCGCCGGGAGCCGACGAGGGTTTCGAGGTGAGCGAGGCCGAGGTGGTGTTCCGCGGCTGGTGCGCGCAATGCCGCCGGGACGACCGCGCCGAAACCCTGTCGCCGACGGAGGAGTCCCTCGTGACGTGAGAGAAGAGCACCAGCCCGTACCGCACCGATGATCATCAGGCCCACGACCGATGGAAGGAAGAATTGTGCCCGCATTGAAAGGATCAAAGACCGAGAGCAACTTGAAGGAGGCGTTCGCCGGCGAAAGCCAGGCGAACCGCCGTTACCTCTACTTCGCCCAGAAGGCCGACATCGAGGGTTACCCCGACGTCGCCGCGCTGTTCCGCTCGGTGGCGGAGGGCGAGACAGGGCATGCCTTCGGCCACTTCGATTTCCTGCGCGAGACCGGTGACCCGGTGACGGGCGTGCCCGTGGGATCGACGCAGGAGAACCTGGCCTCGGCCATCGAGGGGGAGACCTACGAGTACACCGAGATGTACCCGGGCTTTTCCAAGACGGCGCGCGACGAGGGGTTCGAGGAAGTCGCCGAATGGTTGGAGACACTGGCCCGGGCCGAGAAGAGCCACGCCGGTCGCTTCACCGAGGGACTCAAGTCCGTCTCCTGACGGACACCGACGAGCGCATGCACCGCGGCGGGCGTCCGGACCGGTCCGAACTGTTCGGACCGGTCCGGGCTCACCGAGGAGATCCACCCGATGGTGAATCAACCTCTCGTCGTCGACGACATCGACGACCTCCGGACATACGAGCGCGGCCGAGACGCGTACCGGCGCCGGATCATCGAGCTGAAGAAACGGCGGCGGGTGGCGGTCGGTCCGTTCGTGTCGTTCGTGTTCGAGAACCGAGAGACGGTCCGTTTCCAGGTGCAGGAGATGGCCCGGGCCGAGCGCATGGTGACCGACGCGCAGGTCCAGGGCGAGCTCGACATCTACAACGTGCTCCTCCCGACGCCGGGGGAGCTGTCGGCCACGATGTTCATCGAGCTCACCGACGAGGCCTCGTTGCGGGAATGGCTTCCGAAGCTGGTGGGTGTCGAGCGGTCGGTCGAGCTGCGGATCGGCGCTGGGGGCGACGCCGACGTCGCCCCCGGTCTGCCCGAGGCGGCGCACGAACAAGCCCTCACCCGACCGACCATGACGGCCTCGGTGCACTACGTCCGTTTCGCCCTCACGCCGTCGCAGGTGGGGCGGTTCGCCGACGGACCCGTCGTCCTCGCCGTGGCGCACGAGGACTACCGCCACGAGACGACGCTCGAGCGACGAGACGCGCCGTGAGCTGGCCACCGATCTGGCGGAGTGAGGCCTACGTCACCCCTCGCGACATCCTCCGTTCTCTCCGGGACCGAAAACGGCGTCCCACGGGCCGACGAGTCGTGCCTGAGCCGCTCACCAGGGTGGGCACCGAGGCAGTTCTTTACACGGGTGGCATTCGTGCGCAATACTGTCCGTTCCGCTGTTTTCCCGTCCCAGGGGACTATTGTCCCTGCTCACGGGCGGGAGAGCGGAAATGAACACCAAACGAGAGACGACGACCGCACAGAGTGCTTGAGGAAGTGACCCTGATGACCGCCCCTTCGACCGCCAGCTGGCGCAAGCTTGCCGCTTGCCAGGGCATCGACCCCGACGTCTTCTACCCGGCGTCCGATGAGGACGACGCGTGGGAGGCCAAGGCGATCTGCGCCGAGTGCCCGGTACGCCAGGCCTGCCTCGAGCACGCCCTGGCCCACCGCGAGCGCGAGGGCGTCTGGGGCGGCACCACGGAGCGGGAGCGTCGTCGCATCCACCGGCAGCGGCGCAAGTCGGCCTGAGGTCAGCTTGTCGTTCTGAGGTCGGCTGCTCGTTCTGAGGTCGATCGGGGACGCGTACGATCCGCGCCATGCCCGGTCGTATCGCCGCCCGTCTGGACGAACTCGGACTGACCCTCCACGGTCCGCATCCGCCCCACGATCCGCTCGACGCCGTCGTCGTGCATGACAACGTGGCCCGGACGTCAGGTCAGCTTCCCCGGATCGCCGGAGAGCTGACCTGCACGGGGACGTTGGGTGCCGATGTCGGCGTCGACGCGGGCGCCATCGCGGCCGAGGTGTGCGCTCTGAACGCGCTGGCCGTGCTCGAGCAGGCCCTCGGAAGTCTGGACCGTGTCGAGCGCGTCCTCACCGTGACCGGGTTCGTGGCCTCGACGCCCGACTTCCACGAGCAACCGGCGGTGATCGACGGGGCCAGCCGCGTCCTCCACGCCATCTTCGGCGACGCCGGCCGTCACACCCGGTCGGCCATCGGCGTGGCCGCCCTGCCGCGCGGCGGGGCCGTGGAGATCGAGGTGACCGTGGCCGTGGTTCCGGGCGCCGGACGGTCCGTGAACGCCGAGGCCGAACGCCTGGCCGGGGAATTCGAGGAGGCCAACGACGAGGTGCATCGCCTTCGTCGAGGGCTGCCCCGACGAGCGGTGGACGTCGATGGTGCCGGGCGAGGACTGGCCCGTCGGCGTGGTCGTGCACCACATCGCCGTCGGGCATCGGCAGATGCTCGACTGGCTCGATCGGGCCCGCCGGGGCGATGCGATCACCAAGACGGCGTCGGAGATCGACGCCGACAACGCCCGTCACGCCCGCGCCTTCGCCGGCGTGACGCGGGCCGACACGGCCGAGGAGTTGCGGCGCCACGGCGCCGCGCTCCGGGAGCGCATCGGCGGATTGAGCGCCGAGGAGTTGGCGATGTCGGTTCCCTTCGGCCCCGGCGACGGGATGGCGGTGACGACCGAGCAGCTGGCGTCGGTGGCCGCCCGCCACTGCCGGACCCATCTGGGCGGCGCCCGCTCCGTTGTCGAGTCCGGCGTCACCTGACCCGGGCACTAGCCTCCCGGCCATGGATTTCGAGCTGTCGCCGGAGCTCTCCGAGCTGCAGGCCTCGGTCCGTCGGCCTGGCCCAGGACAAGATAAAGCCACGGGCCCGGGCCATCGACGGCAGCGGCGACTACCCCGACGACGTCTTCGCCCTGTTTCGCGACGCCGGACTCCTCGGCCTGTGTCTCCCCGAGGACGTCGGCGGTTCGGGCGCCGGCATCTTCGGTCTCAGCCTGGCCATCGAGGAGGTGGCCAAGTACTCGAACACCGCCGCGCTGATGTTGCTCCTCACCCGGCTGCCGACCGGGCCGGTGATGATCGCCGGATCGCCGGAGCAGAGGCAGCGCTACCTCCCCGGCATCGCCGACGGCTCGCAGCGCGCCGCCTTCGGGTTGTCCGAACCGCAGGCGGGGAGTGACGTGATGGGGATGCGCACCCGGGCCACCCCCGACCCCGCCTCGCCCGGAGGATGGGTCCTGAACGGCACCAAGTGCTGGATGTCGGGGGTCCGGGAGGCCGACTGGTACACCGTCTTCGCCAAGACGTCGGACCCCACCAGCCGCGCCCACGACTCGGTGACCGCCTTCATCGTCGAACGGACCTGGTCCGGTGTCGAGGTGGGACGGATCGACCACAAGATGGGGGTCCGCGGCGTCGACACCGGCGAGCTCGTCCTGAACGACGTCCACGTCCCCGCCGACAACGTCATCGGGGAGATCGGCGGTTTCCGTCTCGCCATGCTCGGGCTCAACTCGATGCGGCCGGTGGTGGCCGCCCGCGGGATCGGCCTGGCCGAGGGCGCGTTGATGTACGCCACCGAGTACGTCCAGCAGCGGACCGCCTTCAACCAGACGATCGCCGACTTCCAGGGCGTGCAGTGGGAGATCGCCAAGTGCGCCGTGGACATCGAGGCGGCCCGTCTGTTCACCTACCGCGCCGCGTGGTTGGCCGACAAGGGCCGGTTCTCGAAGGAGTGGGTCCCGTACCTGTCGGTGGCCAAGTACCACGCCACCGAGTTGGCCGTGCGGGCGTCGGGCCTGGCTCTGCAGCTTCTCGGCGCCGCCGGTTACATGGAGGACCACCCCACCGAGCAGTGGTACCGCGACGCCAAGCAGCTCACCATCGTCGAGGGGACGAGTCAGGTCCAGTTGGGTCTGATCGCCCGTGGTGTGCTCGACCGGGACCTGTGGTGGGACTGACCGACGAGACCGGCTTCGACGCCCTCGGCCGGTGGCCGGGGGTTCTCGGACGTCTTCTCGGGCGGGAGGATCTCTCGAGCGACGACGCGCAGACGGTCTTCGGTGAGGTGCTGCGCGGCCACGCCACACCGGCT
Source organism: uncultured Acidimicrobiaceae bacterium (assembly GCA_963848355.1). GTDB lineage: Bacteria > Actinomycetota > Acidimicrobiia > Acidimicrobiales > UBA8190 > CAWKDG01. The sequence goes on along the minus strand of CAWKDG010000002.1, from coordinate 504,796 downwards.
CAGATCGCCGCCCTCGTCACCGCTCTGCGCATGAAGGGCGAGACCGTCGACGAGATGTCCGGCTTCGTGCACGCCATGCTCGATCATGCCGAACCCCTCGGGGTGTCGGGCGACCTGCTCGACACGTGCGGGACCGGTGGCGACCGCAGCTCTTCGATCAACGTCTCGACCATCGCCGCCTTCGTCGCCGCCGGGGCGGGCGCCCGGGTGTGCAAGCACGGCGGCCGTGCCGCCACCTCGATCGCCGGTTCCGCCGATGTCCTCGAGGCCCTGGGCGTGGTCATCGACCTCGGGCCCGACGGGGTGAAGCGCTGCATCGACGAGGCGGGCATGGGTTTCTGTTTCGCCCCCCGGTTCCACCCGGCCATGCGATTCGCCGTCCCCGTGCGTCGCGAGCTCGGTGTGCCCACCGTCTTCAATTTCCTGGGCCCGCTGGCCAACCCGGCCCGGGCGCGCTTTCAGGTCGTGGGAGTGAGCGACCCGGCCATGGTCGACAAGATGATCGGAGTCCTGGCCCTGAACGGCAGCCGCCGGGCCATGGTGGTCCACGGCGCCGACAACCTCGACGAGCTGTCGACGACGGGACCGACGACCGTGGTCGAGCTGCTCGACACCGGCGACGACGCCGGCGCTCCGGCGTCCGTATCCGCCCGGCTGCGACGATCCACGGTCGACGCCGCCGATTTCGGACTGGCCCGGGTGGGTCTCGAGGACCTCCGGGGTTCCGACGCCGCCACCAACGCCGTCATCGTCGGCGAGGTCCTGGCCGGGGGGAAGGGCCCGCACCGCGACATCGTCGTCTTCAATGCCGCCGCCGGCCTGGTGGTGGCCGGGTTGGCCGACGACCTGGCCGGCGGGATCGAACGGGCCGGCGCCGCCATCGACGACGGGAGCGCCCTGCGGGTGCTCCAGTCGCTGATCCACGTGTCACAGGAATGTGCGCAGTCGGCGTGACGGATTGCGGACGACGGTCGGGACGAACTGGGGAAGCTCCACGAGCTGGCCGAGCTGGAAGACGCCGAAACCGGTGGCGTCCTCGATGAGACGGTGCAGGAGGTCGGCGGTGGCCATGACGTCGTCGAGGGCCCGGTGGGCGGGACGGTGCTCGAGCGCCAATCCCGAGGCGAGGGTGGCCAGGCGGCAGTTGGGAACGTCGGCGTCGACCAGGCGGCGGGCCAGAGCCAGGGTGTCGACGATGAGGTTGTCGAGCGGGGGTCGCTCGTTGGTCTCGAGGGCGGCATTGAGGAAGGCCAGGTCGAAGGCGACGTTGTGTCCGACGAGCACGGCGCCGCGGACGAACTCGACGAAGGCGGGGAGCACACCGGGCACAGAAGGGGCGTTGCGCACCATGTCGTCGCTGATGCCGGTGAGGGCGGTGATGAACGGGGGGATGCTGTCGCAGGGGTCGACCAGGGTGGCGAACGTCCCCAGACATTCCCCGCCCCGGAATTTGGCCGCCGCCACTTCGGTGAGGGAGCACGTCTCGGGCCCGCCTCCGGTCGTCTCGACGTCGATGACGCAGAAGGTGACGTCATAGAGGGGAAGGCACAGGTCGTCGGGCGACGCGGTGGCGAAGGCCATCAGGAGAGAGTACGTACGAGGGTGTTCGGTGACGCGGATAGCGTGGCCGCGTGCCCGCCACCCGTTACCGCTGCACCGCCTGTGGCAACCTCACCCGATTCGACGTCCTGACCGACCGTCGTACCCGGGCCTTCCATCACTACAGCGTGGGTGGGTCACTGTCGGTGGAGGAGGAAGAGGTCCTCTCCGAGGAGGTCGTCGAGGTGCAGTGCCGGTGGTGCGGGCACGGGCGCAGCGTCGAGGTCCTGAGCGGGACCGGGGCCGGCAGCGACTGACAGATCCTCCTTGCACTGACACACCCTCCTGTCACTGTGGTGGTGACGAGAGACGATCGGACCCAGGGAGGGTGACGTGACGACACCGGTGAGACCCACGATCTCGATCAGCTGCGACGACTGTGAGCTCCAGCACACCGACGCCTGCGCCGACTGCCTGGTGACGTTCGTGCTCGGTCGCGAGGCCGACGACGCCGTGGTCGTCGACGTGGCCGAGGCCCGGGCCATCCGCATGCTCGGGCGCGCCGGTCTCGTCCCCGAGCTGCGCCACCCCGGAGCGGCGGTGGACTGGGCCGCCTGCTGACCTCGGCGGTCGTGCGAGCATGGGGCGTGCGCGCCCCCCGGGTCGGCCGATGACCCACCTGCTCGTAACCAACGACTTCCCTCCCAAGGTGGGGGGGATCCAGGCTTATCTGTGGGAGCTCTGGCGCCGGCTCGATCCGTCGTCGTTCACCGTGCTCACCGCCTCGTCGCATCCCGACGCCGAGGTCTTCGACCGCCAACAGGCGGATGCCGGCTTCCGGATCGAGCGCGTCGCCGCACCTGTGCTCCTGCCCGTCCCCGGTCATGTGCGGCGGATCCGGTCGCTGGCCGAGGAGACCGGCGCCACCCTGGTGGTCATCGACCCCGCCCTGCCCCTCGGCCTCGCCGGGCCCGCCGTCGGTCGGCCCTACGCCGTGGTCCTCCACGGCGCCGAGGTGGCGGTGCCCGGTCGAGTGCCCGTGGCCCGCCAGACGCTGGCCGCCGTCCTGCGCCGGGCCACACTCGTCGTCTGTGCCGGTCGCTATCCGGCCGCCGAGGCCCGACGGGCGGCGCCCTCCCTGACCGCGCCCGTGGTCGAGGTCCCCCCCGGCGTGGACCTCGACCGGTTCCGTCCGCTCTCGGAGGAGGAGAAGGCGAAGGCCCGGGCCGCCTGGGGACTGCCGCCGGGGGGCCCACTGGTCGTGAGCATCAGCCGACTGGTGCCGCGCAAGGGCATGGATGTTCTCATCGCCGCCGCCGGCGCGCTGGCATCCTCCTTCCCCGGCCTCACGGTGGCCATCGCCGGTGAAGGCCGTGACGGGACGCGACTGCGCCGCCTCGTCCGGTCGTCGGGGGCTCCGGTGCGCTTCCTCGGCCGGGTCGACGACGACGATCTGCCCCGGCTCTACGGGGCGGCCGACGTGTTCGCCATGGCCTGCCGCAACCGGTGGCTCGATCTCGAGCAGGAGGGGTTCGGGATCGTCTTCCTCGAGGCGGCGGCGGCGGGAGTGGCCCAGGTGGCCGGGCGCTCCGGGGGTGCCGACGAGGCGGTGGTGGACGGGGAGACGGGCCTCGTGGTGGCCGATCCCCACGACCCCGGTGCCGTGGCCCACGCGCTGCGGGAGCTGCTCGGCGACGACGACCGGCGTCGGCGGATGGGCCGGGCCGCCCGGGAGCGGGTCGAGGAGTCCTTCGGGTATGACGTTCTCGCACGTAGGCTGGCCCGTGCCTTGCAGGACATGGAAGGCTGACTGCCGCCGGCCGGCCGCCTCGGGGAGCAGCGCCGGGGCGCGACAAGGGAGTGAGGGACAGTGGCGGAATTAGCCACCGAACGCATGGTCGTCGCCGCGCCGCCGGAGCAGTGCTTCGCCGTGGTGAGCGACATCGAGCGCTATACCGAGTGGGCGGCCGACATCAAGGACGTCTCGGTCCAGAGTCGTGACGACGAGGGTCGGCCCGCCGAGGCCACCTTCCGGGCCGGCGCCTTCGGCCGGAGCACGAGCTACACCTTGTCCTACGACTACTCGGCGGCCCCCACGAAGCTGTCGTGGAAGCAGACGGCCGGGGACCTCACCTCCAAGCTCGACGGGAGCTACAGCTTCGAACGGGCCGACGACAGCTCCACCGAGGTGACGTACACCCTCGAGGTCGAGTTGCGGGTCCCCCTGCCGGGCTTCATCAAGCGACGGGCCCAGAGCCGGATCATGCACACCGCTCTCGAAGAGCTCAAGGCGCGCGTCGAATCCTCGCTGACCACGTGAGCGGCGGCCCCGGGCCGGATCGACGGCGGGGCGGCGTGACGGGTCCGGTGACCATCGGGATCGACGTGGGCGGGACGAAGATCCTGGGCCTGGTGGTGGACGGCGCCGGCGCCGTCCTGGCCGAGGCCAAGGCGTCCACGCCGCGGCTCGCGCCCCCCGGGAGCCCGGGCGGTCCCGGGGGGGACGCCGTCATCGAGACCGTGGCTCGGGTGGCCGAGAGGTTGCTCGACGCCCTCGACGCCGAGGCCGACGCCGACGTGCCGTCCGACGGAGTGTCGGCCGTGGGGGTGGGCGTGCCCGGGATGGTCGACGACGCCGGGATGCTGCGCTTCGCCCCCAACCTGCCCGGGGGCGAGGGCCTCGACGTGCGGGGCCGGCTGACGGAGCGTCTCGGGAGCCGCCGGGTCGTGGTGGACAACGACGCCACCTGTGCCGTGATGGGGGAGTGGATCTACGGCGCCGCCGCCGGCGCCACCGACGCCGTGGTGGTGACGCTCGGAACGGGGATCGGCGGCGGCCTCGTCGTGAACGGCCGGGTGGCCCGGGGGGCGCTGGGCTTCGCCGGGGAGATCGGCCACATGGTGGTGGACCCGTCGGGGCCCGCCTGCCCGTGCGGGAAGCGGGGGTGCTGGGAGCGTTTCGCCTCGGGGAGCGGGCTCGGACGGCTGGCCCGGGAGGCGGCGCACGCCGGACGGCTCGTCGAGGTCCTGCGCCGGGCCGGCGGCGATCCCGAGGCCGTGCGGGCCGAGGACGTCACCACGGCGGCGGCCGCCGGCGACGCCGGGGCGCAGGCCGTGCTCGAGGAGCTCGGCTGGTGGCTGGCGCTCGGGCTCGCCAACCTGGCCAACATCCTCGACCCCGTCGGTGTTCGTCCTCGGCGGCGGACTGGTCGACGCCCTCGACCTGGTGATCGAGCCCGTCCGGGCGGCCTTCGACGATCTGGTGGAGGGGCGACTCGGACGTCCCGAGGTGATGATCTGTGTGGCCGCGCTGGGCGAGAGGGCCGGCGCCGTCGGGGCCGGGGTGCTGGCCCGCCAGGACCACCGGGCCCTGTCCGGACGCCCGGACTGACCAGGGCGGGAAGGCGGACCGGTGCGGGTGGGGGTGACGCTGCCGACGTTTCGCGACGACGCCACCGTCGCCCTCGACGCGGCCCGCCGGGCCGAGGCGCTCGGCCTCGACGGGGTCTTCGTCTTCGACCATCTCTGGCCCATGGGCCAGCGCGACCGCCCCGCCCTGTCCGCCTTCCCCATGCTCGGTGCCGTGGCCTCGGTGACGACACGGATCAGCGTCGGACCGCTCGTGGCCCGGATCGGTCTGGTCCCTGACGCCGTGCTGGTGGCCGAGCTGGCGTCGTTGGCGCACATGGCGCCCGGTCGCCTCATCGCCGGGCTCGGCACCGGCGACCGCAAGAGCGCGGCCGAGAACGAGGCCTACGGCATCCCGCCGGGCCCGCCCGACGAACGCCGGCTGGCCCTGGCCCGCTGCGCCCGGGCCGTGCTCGACCTCGGGGTCCCCGTGTGGGTGGGTGGCGGGTCGGTGTCGACCACCGAGCTGGCCGTCGATCTCGGTCCGGGGGCGGCCGTCAACCTGTGGGGCGGCCAGCCGTCGGCCATCGCCGCACTCACCGGGCGCTGCGAGGTCACCTGGGGCGGCCCCGTGGCCGGCGACGTCCCCCAGATCGCGCTGGAGCTGTCCGAGCTGGCCGAGGCGGGAGCGACGTGGGCCGTCTGCGCGTGGCCCGAGTCCCTGGACGCGGTGGCCGAGGTGGCGCACATGCTGCGCCACGCCTGAATCGTCTCGCAGGGCGAAGGCCGGCGCGGCGGGGGCGGTACCATTCTGCATGGAATTCCGCCGGATCAACGGACTGCCCCCGTACGTCTTCGCGCAGATCGACGCGCTGAAGCTCGAGGCCCGTCGAGCCGGTCGTGACGTCATCGACCTCGGCTTCGGCAACCCCGATCTTCCCTCTCCGGCCATCGCCGTGGAGAAGTTGGCCGAGGCCGCCCACAACCCCCGCAACCACCGGTACTCGGCCAGCCGCGGCATCCCCAAGGTGCGCCAGGCCATCTCGGCGCTGTACCTCCGGAAGTTCGGGGTCGAGCTCGATCCCGAGACCGAGGTCGTCTCCACCATCGGGGCCAAGGAGGGTTTCTCCCATCTCATGTGGGTCCTCGTCGGCCCCGGTGACACCGCCCTCGTGCCCTCGCCGTCGTACCCGATCCACATCTGGGGCCCGCTCTTCGCCGGGGCCGACGTACGGCAGGTCCCCCTGCACGGTCCGTCGACGGCCACCGACGGCATCAGTGACCCCGATCCCGGCGACGATTTCTTCGACGGGTTGATGCACGCCTGGGAAGAGTCATGGCCCAAGCCCCGCGTCATCGTGCTGTCGTTCCCCCACAACCCCACCACCGCCTGCGTGGACCTCTCGTTCATGGAGCGCCTGGTGGCGTTCGCCCGCGAGCACGAGATCGTCCTCGTCCACGACTTCGCCTACGCCGATCTCGGCTTCGACGGGTACGACCCGCCGTCGATCCTGCAGGTGCCGGGGGCCAAGGACGTCGCCGTCGAGCTCTACACGATGACGAAGTCGTTCTCCATGGCCGGCTGGCGCGTCGGTTTCCTCGTCGGCAACCGCGACATCGTCCAGGCCCTGACCAAGCTCAAGACCTACCTCGACTACGGCACCTTCCAACCCATCCAGATCGCCGCCATCGTGGCCATGAACGAGGCGCCCGACTATCCGAAGTGGGTGAACGAGACGTACCAGGCCCGGCGTGACGCGCTGTGCGACGGACTGAACCGCATCGGATGGCACCTCACCCCGCCCAAGGGGACGATGTTCGTCTGGGCCCCGATCCCCGAGCCCTACCGCGAGATGGGATCCCTCGAGTTCTCGTCGTTCCTGGTCTCCGAGGCCGAGGTGGCCACCTCGCCCGGGGTCGGTTTCGGGCCCGGCGGTGACGGCCACGTCCGCTTCGCCCTGATCGAGAACGAGCAGCGCGTCGGTCAGGCCGTCCGCAACCTCCGACGGACCTTGACCAAGCTGCAGTAGCGCGCCGGCGTCAGCTCTTCAGCGCGGCGAGGAAGGCGTCGGGATTCTCCATGCTGAGCGCCAGGTAACGCAGACGCACCGGAACTCCGACGGCGACGGCGCGGGCGGCGGGATCGATGTCGATACCCACGATCTTGTCCATCGATCCGTTCACGAGCCAGCGTCCCCGCCAGCCGTGGACACCGATCCCGCCCACCCGGCCCGAGACCAGGCGGCCACCGGTGATGGCCGTCCGCGGTATCCGGGCCCGGAAGGCCCACCCCATCCGGACGTGCATCTCGCTGTCGGTCAGCTCCACTCCGGAGAGCCCGGGACCCATCGCGAGGGCGACCAGCAGCGGGCGGAGGGCGCCGTAGAGGATGGGGAAGGTCTGCGTCTCGGCCACGTCCGTCAGTGTGGCACCGGCGACCGCCCTCCGGGCGGAGCGCCCGACGCGCCGCCGGCCGTCCGCTATCCGGCCGCCCGCCCGATCCGGCGCTGGGCGGCGGCGGGGGAGAGGATCCCCTCGAGGCAGAACGAGGCGGCCGAGCGGGCCGCCTCGTCGGCCGGCCGGCCCTGCTCGAGCACGAGAACCCGGGCCAGGTACGCCGTCACGCCGGTGATGGCGTGAGTGAGCACGAGCGGGTCGTCGCGCCGGATCATGCCGGCGGCGATCCCGGCCTTCACGTGGGGCAGAGCGTCGGCCACCGCCTGCTCCTCGCCCTGACGGATGAGGGGGGCGAAGCGCTCCTCGGTCCGGGCGAACTCGAGAAGGACGAAGAGATGGCGGTTGTCGTCGAGCCAGGCCACCGAGGCGCCGATGCCCGCTTCGATGCGCCGGACGGGGTCGGGTTCGTCGGCCACGGCCTGGCGTTGCGCCCGGCGCAGATCGCGCTGGGCGTCGGACAGGATCTGGCGGAAGAGTTCCTCCTTGGAGGAGAAGTACCAATAGAAGACGCCCTTGCCCACCCCGAGGCCGTCGACGATGTCGGTCACCGACGTCGGGTGGTAGCCCTGCGAGGCGAACTGCTGGGCGGCGAAGTCGGTGAGCTGCTGGCGCCGCCTCTCCCCTCGTGCGGTCAGCCGGCGTGCCACGGCGACGACGCTACGGGTGGCCCGGCGTCGAGGTCAATGAACCCGGCGCCGGCGTGGCCGCCACCGCGTCATCGCCGTGCCCGGCGCGCTACCGTTGGGCCCGTGGCCTACTGGGTCGTGAAGTCCCTGCTCAGCCCTATCTTCCGGCTCCTGTGGCGGATCGAGGTCGAGGGTCTCGACACATGTCCCGCAGCGCGGGCCGGTGATCCTGGCGCCGAACCACGTGGCCTTCTGCGACTCGTTGTTCATGCCCCTCGTCGTGCCTCGGCGCGTCACCTTCGTGGCCAAGGCCGAGTACTTCGACTCGTGGAAGACGGCGTGGTTCTTCCGCGCCGTCGGCCAGATCCCCATGCGGCGCGAAGGGGGCAGCGCCTCGGAACGCGCCCTGGCCACGGCCAAGGAGGTCCTGACCGGCGGAGGGATCCTCGGGATCTATCCCGAGGGGACCCGCTCGCCCGACGGACGGCTCTACCGTGGCCACACCGGCGTGGCCCGGTTGGCCATCGGCTGCGGTGTCACCGTGATCCCCGTCGGCCTCGTCGGGACCACCGACGTCCAGCCGAGGGGCTCCAAGATGATGCGTCCGTTCCGGTCGGTCACGATCCGTTTCGGTCCTCCTCTCGACGTGTCGCGCTTCGAGGACGCGTCGGCTACCGATCCGCTGGCCCTGCGCTCCGTGACCGATGAGCTCATGTTCGAGATCCGCCGCCTGACCGATCAGGTCTACGTCGACCGTTACGCCAAGCGTCACGGCGTCGTCGGCGGCAGCGACGTGGCCGAGGTCCAATCGGGCCCGACGGCCGACGTCGGACCACAGGTGCCGTCGCCGTCCCCGGCGGACTCGTCGGCCGCCTGAGACGAGAGGCGTGCGGCGCCGTCAGTGAGGTGCGGACTACCCGAAGGTGAAGTCGTAGGCCTGGATGCCCGATGACGCCGCGATGGTGAGGGTGGACGTCTGGTACGCGCCGTCGACGAGGGTGTAGAGGCGCGGCGTCCCGCCCACCGTGATCGTCTTCGTGTGCCGGCCGTTCACCGACACGTCGAGAGTGCCCGACCCACCGAGGACCAGATAGACGTCGTCGGCCATGAAGGACAGCTCGATCTTCGCCCCTGTCCCCGCTGTCAGGTCCTCGGGCCCCGACGTCCATGTCCCCGCCAGGGCGAAGTCGTCGAGGGGGATCGACCCCGGGAAGGAGTACGTCGCCGGGCGGTCGGGGGTGATCGATGAGTTGGCCAGGTTGGCCAACTGGTACTTGTACCCGAGGTAGGACTCCGGAGTCAGCTGGGTGACCGGTGTCTTGTCGGGCACCCCGGTCCGAGGCGGGAGCTGCACCTTGGGATTGGCCGCCACCAGAAGATCGCGGATGAGTGATTCAGTGGCTCCGTAGTCGCCTTCGCCGAATTCGACGTGTCGGACCTGCCCGGTGGCATCGATGAGGTACTCGGCCGGCCAGTACATATTGGAATAGGCGTCCCACGTCGCGTAGTTGTTGTCCACGGCGATGGGGTACCTCACCCCGAGCTGGTGGGCGGCAGAAACGATGTTCGAGACGACGTGCTCGAAGGCGAACTCCGGCGTGTGCACGCCCACGACCTCGAGTCCATCAGCGTGATAGCGGCTGTACCAGGCTTCGACGTGGGGGAGCGACCGCTGGCAGTTGATGCACGAGTATGTCCAGAAGTCGACGAGGACGACCTTTCCCCGCAGTGATTTCAACGTGATCGGCTTGTCCCCGGGCGTATTGAGCCACTTGGTGATGCCCTTGAAGGCGGGTGCCTGCCCACAGCGCACGAGAGTCGTCCCCGGCGTGCAGCTGGTCAGCTTCCCGGCCGAGGTACCTTCGAGCGCTTCCAGTTGCTTCTTGGCGTAGGAGCCGCCCTCGATGGTCCGTTGCAAGGCGCTCGTGTAACCGGGGAGCGCCGTCTGGAGACCGTCGGCCCAGCTGAAGGCGAGGACGAGAGTCATCACCGCCAAAACGGCGCCGCCGATCTGGCGCACGAGGACGGCGTGCGCCCGAAGGTGGACGCCTAGCCGTTCACCCGCCAGCGCGAAGGCGAGGAGGGGGACGGCGGCACCGCAGGCGAAGACCAGCGTCAGGATCACACTGGTGAAGCCGACCCGGTGTGTGGCGCCGACCGTCGTGATGGCGCTCAGGATCGGTCCGGCGCACGGGGTGAAGAGCACGCCGAGGCCGAGGCCGAGGACGAAGCCACTGGAGCCCCCCGTCGGTTGGTGGCGCCCGAATCGGGCGAAGGGGCGCTCGAGCATCTCACCCAGAGCGGGCACCAAGAGCCCGACGGCCACGGCACCGAGGATGACCAGGCCGGCATCACGGAGGAAGTCCTGCGGCAGTCCGACGGCGCTCAGAAGCGCCGAGCCGGCCAGGGTGACGAGGCTGAAGCTCAGGACGATCCCGGCGATCACCGCGTAGGAGCGACGGTTCCTCGACCCCACGACCGCCGCCGCGGTGGCAGTGGCCGTCGCTGAGGGAGAAGGCGCCCCACTCGCTTCGGCCACGCGTCTGGCGACGGGTGTGGTGGCGCCGGCCACGAGGATGACGGGAAGCACGGGCAAGATGCACGGTGAGATTCCCACGACGAGGCCGCCCACGAAGCCGATCAGGTAGAGCAGGAGCACAGCAGAGAGCGTCCTTCCGTCCGCGGGCGACGTCCCCGGACCGAGTCATCGTACGGAGATCATCGCCGAAAGGGGCATCGGGCCCCCGACCCGACCGGGGTCGCGCCGGTAGTGTTCGGCCATGTCGGTGAGTGAGGCCCGGGTCGGAGATCTCTCACCGGGGACCCCGCTCTCGCTGTCGAAGGCCCAGATCCGGTTGGTCATGGTCGGCCTCCTCCTGGGGATGTTCCTGGCCGCCCTCGACCAGTCGATCGTCGCCACCGCCCTTCCCACCATCGCCAGCGATCTCCACGGTCTCTCCCACCTGACGTGGGTGGTGACCGCGTATCTGTTGTCGTCGACGGCGACCACCCCGCTGTGGGGGAAGCTCGGTGACCAGTACGGCCGGAAGATCCTCTTCCAGGCCGCCATCGTCATCTTCATCATCGGTTCGGCCCTGGCCGGACTGTCACGGGACATGCTCGAGCTGATCCTCTTCCGGGCCGTCCAGGGTCTCGGTGGCGGCGGTCTCATCGTCGGGGCCATGGCCTCGGTCGGCGACGTCGTCTCCCCCCGCGAGCGGGGCCGTTACCAAGGCGTCTTCGGAGCCGTCTTCGGTGTCTCGAGCGTCCTCGGTCCGCTCATCGGCGGCTTCTTCGTGGACAAGCTCTCCTGGCACTGGATCTTCTACGTCAACGTTCCCATCGCCGTCGTCGCCCTCCTCGTGACCTCCGCCGTCCTGCCGAAGTCGGCCGCCCGCGTCCACCACGTCATCGACTACGCCGGTACCGCCCTGATCGCGGCGGCGGCCACCTGCCTGATCCTGCTCACCAGTCTGGGAGGGAACACCTACCGGTGGCTCTCCGCCCCGATCATCCTCATGGGTGTGGCCTCGGTCGTCTTTGTCGTCGGCTTCCTGGCCGCGGAACGACGGGCGGCGGAACCGATCATCCCCCTGCCCCTGCTCCGCAACCGGACCTTCGCCACCACCTCGGCCATCGGCTTCGTGGTGGGTTTCGCCATGTTCGGGGCCATCATCTTCCTCCCGCTCTATATGCAGGTGGTGAAGGGCCTGAGCCCCACCATCTCGGGGCTCTGGCTGACTCCGCTCATGGCCGGCCTCCTCGTCACCTCGGTGGGGTCGGGCCAGATCATCAGCCGGTGGGGCCACTACAAGGTGTTCCCCATCGTGGGGACCGCCCTCATGACGGTGGGGTTGTTCCTCCTGTCGCGCATCGACGCCGCCACCGGATCGCTGGTCCGGTCGCTCGACATGGTGGTTCTCGGTCTCGGCATCGGGATGGTTCTCCAGGTGCTCGTCATCGCCGTCCAGAACGCCGTCGACTACAAGGATCTGGGGACGGCCACCTCGGGGGTGACCTTCTTCCGTTCCATCGGGGCGTCCTTCGGGGTGGCTATCTGCGGGGCCATCTTCTCCAACACCCTCGTCGGCAACATCCGCCGCGCCGTCGGGAACGTCCCGATACCGTCCGGCCTGTCGGCCACCGGGGGAGTGAGCCCGGCCCAGCTGAAGGCTCTGCCCCCGATGGTCCGGCACGTCCTCGTCACCGGCTACGCCGATTCCCTGAAGACCGTCTTCCTCTCCGTCGTGCCCGTGGCTCTCCTGGCCTTCGTGATCACCTGGTCACTCCCCGAGGTGCCGCTGCGCCGGACCACCCGAGTCCCCGATCCGGCCGACACCCTGACCCCGACGGCCATCCCCCACACGGCCAACTCCCGCGACGAGATCGCCCGGGCCCTCTCGGTCCTGGCCCGGCGCGAGAACCGGGAGGAGATCTACCGCTGGTTGGCCACCGAGGCCGCCCTCACGACGACACCGGCCGCCTGCTGGCTGCTGCTCCGGGTCGACGGCCACGAGGGCCGGACGGCGGCGGAGCTGGCCGACCATCTCCATGTCCCGGCCCCGGCCGTGGCCCGGCTGGGCGACGAGCTGGTCCGCCTGGGCCTGCTCGAGATCAGGGGAGGCGACGAGCCGACGTTCTTCGTGTCCGTCGCCGGGCGTGCCGCCCTCGACCGGCTCGCCGCGGCGCGTCGGCGGGGCCTCGAGGAGCTCCTCGGGGGTTGGTCGCCGCAGCAGCACGACGAGGTGGTCGAGATGGTGGCCCGGCTGGCCTCCGACCTCATGTCCAACGCCCTGGCCGACCCGGCCATGGTGGCCGCACCGGCCGATCAGGCCTGAGCCCAGCCGAGCGACCGTTCCACGGCCCGGCGCCAGCCGGCGTAGGCGGCGTCGGCGGCGACACCCGAGGCGACGGGGGTGAACGACCGCTCGAGGGCCCACCGGGCGCCGAGCTCGTCGAGCGAACCCCAGACGCCTTCGGCCAACCCCGCCAACCAGGCGGCGCCGAGGGCGGTGGTCTCGGTCGTCGCCGGCCGTTCGACGGGGACGCGGATCTGGTCGGCCTGGAGCTGCAGGAGGAGGTCCATCACCGACGCCCCCCCGTCGACGCGCAGGGCCGAGACCACCCCTCCCGCCCCGATCATGGCGTCGACGACGTCGCGGACCTGGAAGGCCATGGCCTCGACGACCGCCCGGGCCAGATGGGCGGCGCCCGTGCCCCGGGTGAGTCCGGTGATCGTCCCGCGTGCGTACGGGTCCCACCACGGGCTCCCGAGCCCGGTGAAGGCGGGCACGAGAGAGACGCCGTCGGTCGACTCGACCTGGGCGGCCAGAGGTCCGATCTCGGCCGACTCCCCGATGAGCCCGAGCCCGTCGCGCAGCCACTGGACGGCGGCGCCGGTGACGAAGACGGCCCCCTCGAGCGCGTAGGCCACCGGTGACGAGCCGCCGTGCCCGCCCAGGTCCCACGCCACCGTGGTGAGGAGTCCCTCGGAAGGCGGCGGGCACGCCTCACCGACGTTGGCCAGGACGAAGCTGCCGGTCCCATAGGTGGCCTTGGCCATCCCGGGGGAGAAGCAGGCCTGCCCGAAGAGCGCCGCCTGCTGATCGCCGGCCACCCCGCTCACGGGCACGCCGGCCAGGGCCGAGTCGCTCCCGGCCAGCTCGCCGGCGACCACCCCGAAACGCCCGCACGACGGGTGGACCGACGGGAGGGCGCCGAGGGGGACCCCGAAGATCTCACCGAGCTCACCCGACCACTCCCGGGCCCGGATGTCGAAGAGCTGGGTCCGACTGGCGTTGGTGGCGTCGGTGACGACGGCTCCGCCGTCCGCCCCGCCCGTCAGGTTCCAGATCAGCCAGGCGTCCACCGTCCCGAGGACCAGGGTGGGGGAGTCGGTCACGCCCCCGTCGGTGAGGAGCCACGACATCTTCGTGGCCGAGAAGTAGGGGTCGAGGACGAGCCCGGTCTTCTCGCGGACGACGGGCAGGTGGCCGGCGGCGCGCAGCTCGTCGCAGCGCGCCGCGGTCCGCCGGTCCTGCCAGACGATGGCCCGGTGCAGGGGCCGCCCCGTCGACCGGTCCCAGGCCACCACCGTCTCGCGCTGGTTCGTGATCCCGATGGCGGCCACCGCCTGCCCGGCCTCCTGGCGGCGCCGGGCCACCTCGGCCACGGTGACGGCGACCGCGTCCCAGATCTCGGCGGCGTCGTGCTCGACCCACCCGGGGCGGGGGAAGAACTGGGTGATCTCCCGGTAGGAGACGTCGACCACCCGGCCCCCCTCGTCGACGGCCAGGGCCCGCACCCCCGTGGTCCCGGCATCGATGGCGATCACGCAGGCCACGGCGGGCGACGTTACCGGGGAGGGGCCGCAGGCCTCCACAGGGCCCTTTCCGGTCCACCACACGTGATCCGACGCACGAATGGGAACTTTCGCGAATGGGTGGCCACCAGGGCCGACACGGGACCGCTGGCGTTGACACCCTCGTAACTACAGTGTTGTAATAGCCACCGCATCTCGTGGGTGAAGGTCGGGGCGACCACAACATCTTGTGGTTGAAGGGGAGTTCCTGCGGCCTACGCTGGAACAAAGGAAGGTGGACAGATTCATGGCAATTGCTCCGCAGCGGACCGCCATCGGCATCAAGCGGCACTTCACCACCGAGGGGGTCCATCCCTACGACGAGGTCGTCTGGGAGCGGCGCGACTCGAGGATCACCGACTACCGGGACGGCTCCGTGGCCTTCGAGCAGCTCGGGGTCGAGGTCCCCACCACCTGGTCCCTGAACGCCACCAACATCCTGGCCCAGAAGTACTTCCGCGGCACCCCGGGGACCGAGGAGCGCGAGACGTCGCTGCGTCAGGTGATCGACCGGGTGGTCGACACCGTCACCGACTGGGGCGTGAAGGACGGCTACTTCGAGGACACCGACGAGGCCCGGGCCTTCTCCGACGAGCTCAAGCACGTCATCGTCCACCAGAAGGCCGCCTTCAACTCGCCCGTCTGGTTCAACATCGGCGTCCAGGGCGTTCCGCAGCAGGCGTCTGCGTGCCAGCCCTACGACGCGCTGGTCAACACCCCCGGCGGTCTCGTCCCCATCGGTCGTCTGGTCGAGGAGAACGCTGTCGGCGCCAAGGTGCTCGACGCCCACGGGGTCACCCGCATCGTGGCTGTCAAGCACAACGGTCAGAAGCCGGTTCTCCGCGTCCACACGAAGGCCGGTCACGCCCTCGACGTCACCGCCGACCACCTCGTCTGGAGGGCGAGCGACGCTGACTACGGCCGCTTCGTCCCCGCCGGTGACCTCCGCCCCGGCGACAAGCTTGTGTGGTGCCGTAACGAATCCTTTGGCGAAAGGGAGATTCTCTCTGAGGAGATCGCCGAGGCCGCGCTCGCAGGTTGGCTCCAGTCCGACGGTTTCGTGGGTCAATACGCGACCGGAACCAACAGGTCATTGACGATCGAAGCGATGAGTGTCACCGATGCAGAGCTCGCATGGGTGCAAGGAGCTCTCGACACGGTCTTCCCTGACGTCCACCGCCACGAGCGCAAGGTTTCGACCCAGAACGAGACACTGGATTGCAGACGCACCCGACTCTATGGAACCGAACTGGCGCCGTTCGTCGAGAAGTGGGACCTGCTGCAGCGTGGGATCGACATGACCGTTCCCAAAACGCTGTTCACGGCGCCCCTCCCGGTCGTCGCTGCTTATCTCAGAAGCATCTTCCAGGCCGAGGGCTACGTCACGGTCAGAGAGAACAGCGCGGCTGTGTCCTTCGACATGATCTCTGAGGGAATCGTTCGAGGTGCCCAAGCATTGCTGGCTCGCTTCGGGATCTTCTCGCGTATCGGATTCAAGAGCGACAAACGCCCCGACAGAAAAGGTTGCTGGAGTCTTTCGATCAGGACACTGGGCGATCGCATCGCTTTCGCCGAGGAGATCGGCTTCATCGACCCCGTCAAGGCCGAGAAGCTCGAGCGCAGCATTCTGCGCTCGGACGGTCTCTTCCACCGTCCGACGAAGCGCCTCGAGATCGATCGGATCGAATCCATCGGCGAGACCGATGTGTACGACATCCAGACCGAGAGCGGTGAGTACCTCAGCGCCAACCTGCGGGTGCACAACTGTTTCATCCTGGCCGTCGACGATTCGATGGACTCCATCCTCAACTGGTATCGGGAGGAAGGGGTCATCTTCAAGGGTGGCTCGGGCGCCGGGGTCAACTTGTCGCGCATCCGGGCTTCGGTCGAGAACCTCCACGGCGGTGGCACGGCGTCGGGTCCGGTCTCATTCATGCGCGGTGCCGATGCCTCGGCCGGGACGATCAAGTCCGGGGGTAAGACACGGCGGGCGGCGAAGATGGTGATCCTCGACGTCGACCATCCCGACATCGAAGACTTCATCTGGTGCAAGGCGCTCGAGGAGAAGAAGGCGCGCGTGCTGCGCGACGCCGGCTTCAACATGGACCTCGACGGCTCCGACGCCTTCTCCATCCAGTACCAGAACGCCAACAACTCGGTCCGGGTGACCGACGAGTTCATGCAGGCCGTCCTCGACGACGCCGAGTGGAACCTGGTGGGTCGACAGGACCGCACCCCGGTCCGGACCGTGCGGGCCCGCGACCTCTACCGCCAGCTGGCCAAGGCCACCTGGGAGTGCGCCGATCCCGGCATGCAGTTCGACACGACCATCAACCGCTGGCACACCGCTCCCAATGCGGGCCGCATCAACGGAAGCAACCCGTGTTTCCCGGGTAGTGCTCTCGTCCACACCGACAAGGGCATGATCCGGTTCTCCGAGCTCTTCGACCGGGCCAACCGGGGCGAGGCCTTCGGTGTCTATACCCACGACGCCACCAGCCCCGATGCCCCCGCCGAGCGGGTCGAGCTGACCTCTCCCGAGGCGTTCATGATCACCGGGTTCAACGACATCGTGCGCCTCCGCTTCGACAACGGCATGGAGCTGCGCTGCACCCCCGGCCACAAGATCTTCACCGCCAACCGCGGCTTCGTCGAAGCCAAGGACCTGGCCACCGACGATGACGTCAAGGTCCTCGATCTGCCGGCGCCGGCCGTCAACGCCGACCCTGCCCTTCCGGTGTCGTCGGATCCGGACAGCTACCGCCAGAAGGGGGATCACAGTGATTTCCTGCGCCTCCCCGACGAGTGGACGGCGGAGTTCGCCCACTACCTCGGGTGGCTCATCGGTGACGGCAACACGTCGGGTTCCACGACCAGCACGATCTACGGCAGTGCCGAAGATCGCACCGAGGTTCTTCCCCGCCACGCCGAGCTGGTCGAGTGGATCAACGGTGACCGTCCCATCAAGGTGTCGGAGCAGGCCAACGGCACAGCCCAACTGCGTCTGTCGCGCCGGCCCTTCAAGGGATTCCTGGAGGCTCTCGGCATCCGGTCGGTCGTCGGCCCGCAGAAGTCTGTCCCCTGGTCGATCGAGCAAGCTCCGGCCCCGGCCGTGGCGTCGTTCCTCCAGGGCCTCTTCGACGCCGACGGTTGTGTGGTGGTGAACCGCGACAAGGGGTCGTACGTCGGTCTCGGATCGGCGTCGCCCGATCTCCTGCGCGGTGTCCAGAAGCTTCTCACCACGTTCGGTGTCTCCAGTCGGGTGTACAAGACCCGCGCCGCGTCGGAAGAGGGAGAGGTCGGTTCGTTCAGCTACACTGCCAAGGACGGAACGAAACGGAACTACGGGCACGGTGCGATGTACGATCTCCGCATCACCTCGGGTTCGATGGTCGGTTTCGCCCAGCACATCGGGTTCTCCCTGAGCCGCAAGGAGGCGCTCCTGCGCCAGGCCGTCCTCGAGCGACCGAAGGGTTTCTACAACGTCCGTCGGACCGCACGGATGGTGGAGCGCACCGACGACGGCGTCGAGCTCACCTACAACCTGTCCGAACCGAGGAACCACTCATACGTCGTCGACGGAATCGTCGTGCGGAACTGCAGCGAGTACATGCACCTCGACAACTCCGCCTGCAATCTGGCCTCCATCAATCTGCTCAAGTACCTGGCTGAGGACGGGACCTTCGACACCGACGGCTTTGCGGCGACGGTCGAGGTGGTCTTCACCGCCCAGGAGATCCTGGTCGGCAACGCCGACTACCCGACGGAGAAGATCGCCGAGAACTCGCGTCGTTACCGCCAGCTCGGCCTCGGCTACGCCAACATCGGTGCCCTCCTCATGGCCCAGGGACTGCCCTACGACTCCGACGAGGGTCGGGCCTGGGCGGCCTCCATCACGGCGCTCATGACGGGCCACGCCTATGCCACCTCGGCCCGCACGGCGTCTCGGATGGGCCCCTTCGCCGGCTATCACGGCGACAGCGACGCCATGCTGAACGTCCTCCGTATGCACCGAGCCGAGGTGGCCAAGATCGACGAGGAGCAGGTCCCCCCCGAGCTCCTCTCGGCCGCTCAAGAAGCGTGGGACAACGCCGTCGAGCTCGGCGAGCGTCACGGCGTCCGCAACTCGCAGGCGTCCGTCCTCGCTCCGACAGGGACCATCGGTCTCCTCATGGACTGCGACACCACTGGCGTCGAGCCCGATCTCGGTCTCGTCAAGACCAAGAAGCTCGTCGGTGGCGGGACCATGTCGATCGTGAATCACACCGTCCCTCGGGCACTGGCCCGCCTCGGTTACTCACCCGAACAAGTCGAGGACATCGTCGCCTACATCAACGAGAACATGTCGATCGTCGGTGCCCCTCACGTCGCACCCGAGCATCTCCCTGTCTTCGCATGCTCCATGGGCGACAACACCATCCACTATCTCGGTCACATTCGGATGATGGGAGCTGTTCAGCCCTTCATCTCTGGCGCGATTTCAAAAACCGCGAATGTTCCTGAGAGCATCACGGTTGAAGAGGTCGAGCAGCTCCACATCGACGCCTGGCGTTTGGGGATCAAGGCCATTGCCATCTACCGCGACAACTGTAAGGTCGGACAACCGCTGTCCACCACCAAGGTCGACGAGAGTGCGGACGACGCTCCCGCTGGCTCGGAGGCGGAAGCCCGTGACCGTGCCGTCACGGCCCGCATCGCCGAGCTCGAGGCCGCCCTGCTCCACGAGCAGGAGCGGGACCACGACACGGTGGTCGTCGGGGCGGTGCGCGAGCGTCTCCCGCGACGGCGCGCCTCGTCCACCTTCGCCTTCCGGGTGGCCGACTGCGAGGGCTACGTGACGGTCGGCCAGTACGACGACGGTCGTCCCGGCGAGGTCTTCATGAAGGTCTCGAAGCAGGGCTCCACCCTGGCCGGGATCATGGACGCCTTCTCGATCTCGGTCAGCCTCGGCCTCCAGCACGGGGTGCCGCTGGCCACCTACGTCCGCAAGTACACGAGCATGCGGTTCGAGCCGGCCGGCATCACCGACGACCCCGACCTCCGCATCGCCACCAGCCTGGTCGACTACATCTTCCGGCGGTTGGCCGTCGACTACCTGACCCGTGAGGAGCGCGAAGAGCTCGGCGTACTCTCCACGGCCGAGCGGATGCAGCCGACCCTGCCCGGGGTGGCGGAGGCGGCCACACCGGTGCAGGACCTCCGGGAGGAGGAGGCCGGGTTCGGCTCGGTGCCGTCCACCGGTGGCGACGCAGATGCCCGCAGCGCGGCGAAGCGAGCTCCGTCGCCCGCGGGCCGGGAGCCGTCGCTCATCGCCCGGGAGCAGCAGCGTGACGCCCCGATCTGTTACCAGTGCGGGATGGTCATGCAGAGGGCCGGCTCCTGCTACGTGTGCTCGAGCTGCGGGACGACCAGCGGCTGCTCGTAGCGTGAAGTAGCGCCCGATGACTCTCGGTAATGCGCGCCAGAGGGAGCCTCGGGCAGCACTCTTCCTCTCGCGATCCGGCCAAGGGTGACCAGAGCCCTCGATCTGCTCGGGCAGTGGACCGTCGGAACTGATAACCGGAGGGGTTGCAGATCAGGCACTAAGCACTGTCAGCTCCGACGGCGGGAGCTGAGTATGCAGAACTCGTTGCCCTCTGGATCAGCCAGAACAACCCATGACTCCTCGCCCTGACTGACATCCGCCCGGGTAGCTCCAAGTGCGAGCATCCGCTCAACCTCTCTGTCCCTGTCGTCAGGTCGGAAGTCGAGGTGGAGTCGGTTCTTAAGCGTCTTGGGCTCGGGGACGGCGCCGAAGAGCAACCCAGGGAATCGGTCTGGCGCTGGTCGAATCTCAAACTCTTCCGGATCGTCATTCACGACAACCCATCCGAGTGCCTCCTGCCACCAACGTCCCAGAGCAGCCGGATCTCGTGCGTCAATGTTTGTCTGTTCCCAGTCCAAGCCCATATTCTCAACCTAGGCGCCTCGCTCCGGCTACCGAACGCCTCTCCTTTCACTGGGTCTTCGCCAGCGTGATTGCTGGAGATGTCGCCAACGGACCTAGCCGACCTTGTCGAGTTCCTCCGCCTGCCGAAAGGGCGTTGTCGTACCCGGCGAGGTGACCAGCCGGGATTCGACCCGGGCTAGTGCGGCGGCAGGACGGGTCGTGGCGGTGCGGGGGAGAAACAGGGTCATGACGAGGGCGAAGGCCACCAGGGCGATGTCGGCGTAGAGCCCGAACTGCAGGGCGGAGACGATGCCGGCGCTCGCCTCACGGGCGAAGAAGAGCGTCCCTACGGCGGCGATGCCGAGCGTCATGGAGAACTGCTGCGTCGTCGTCAGCATGCCCGATGCCGCCCCGGTGCGGTGCGAGGGCACGCTCTGCAGCACCCCCTGGACGATGAGGGGGATGACCAGGCCGTTGCCGATGCCGATCATGGCGAGCACCGGAGAGAGCTCGAGCGAGTTGGCGGACAGGCCCGAGACCGTCACCACGACGGCCAGGCCGATCACGCCGAGCAGTGCCGTCGCCGCGCCGACCGAGATGATGTCCCTGCCGTACCGGGCGTGCAGGCTGCGGCCCTTGAGCGACGAGAGGGCGAAGGCCACGCCGAGGGGGGCGAAGGTGAGACCAGCGCGCATCGGTGAGTAGTGCAGTCCCTCTTGCAGGAAGAGCGTGAGGGTGAGCAGCACGCTGCCGAAGAAGCTGAAGAAGCCCAGGTTCACCAGCAGCCCGCTGTTGAAGGCCCGGTGCTCGAAGAGGCTTAGAGGGAGCAGTGGGTGGCCGCCGCGGGCACCGAGGCGACTCTCCCACCACACGAACGCGGCGATCAGGGCGGAGCCGGCTCCGAAGGAGATCCAGGTCCACAGTGGCCAGTGCTCGGCCTGCCCGAGGACGAGTGGGGCGGTGATGGCGCCCACGCCGGCCGTGAGGAGCACGACGCCGAGCGGGTCGAGGCGGTCGGCCTTGTCGGGCCGGGACTCGGGGATGAGCCGGCGGGCGAGGATGATGGCGGCGATGCCGATGGGGACGTTCACGAGGAAGATCGGCCGCCAGCCCCAGCCGAGGATGTCGAGGTGGAGGAGGACGCCGCCAAGGATCTGGCCCGCCACCGTCCCCAGGCCGACCGTCACGCCGAAGAGCGAGAACACCCTCGGGCGTTCCTCGGGCGAGAAGTTGGCCGTCAGGAGGGCGAGGACCTGCGGGATCATGGCGGCGGCGCCGAAGCCCTGGGCCAGCCGGGCGGCCACCAGGACCACGCTGTCGGGCGAGATGCCGGCGACCAGGGAGGCGACGGCGAAGATGCCGAGCCCGATGGCGAACATCCGGCGGCGCCCGACCAGGTCACCCAGGCGGGCACCGGTAACGAGGCCGGCGGCGTAGCTGAACGAGTATCCAGCCACGACCATCTCGAGGATGGACGAGGACGCATGGAGATCGTGCTGGATACTGGGAGCGGCCACGTTGACCACGAAGATGTCGAAGAGCGACATGAAGGTGGCCGAAAGGACGATCGGGAGCGCCTTCCAGCGGCGGGGGTCGTAGGTCGGTGCCGCTGGGCTGGGGCTCTGGGTGGGAGCCGGGGGGGACTGCGGTGAGCGTCATGGTTCGCACCTTTCACCGGCTGGGAATCCGGCGAGATAGTTCGACGTTTATAGAACTATCGAACGAAGAAGTCCGGGCAGGTATTCCCGGCACCGGAGAGACTCAGTTGGAATCCGCCAGACCGGCAGAGGAGGTGGACAGTGCGTGAACGAACCGAGCTCCAGGCAGACGAGCTCGACCTGGCGTCGGTGATGCACGCCTTGGCGGACCCCTCCCGCCTGCGGATGGTGGCGGCGTTGGACGGCGGCACCGAACTGGCGTGTGCCGTGCTCGGTGAGCGGGCCGGTTTCGGCATGGCCAAATCGACGACCTCGCACCACCTGTCGGTCCTGCGTGACGCGGGGCTCATCCGGACCCGCCACGAGGGTCAGCGCAAGCTGGCCACCCTCCGCCGCGCCGAGCTCGACGAGAAATTCCCCGGACTGCTCGACGCCGTGATCAGGGGAATGGATGACTCGATCTGATTCCGCCGTTCTCGTCGACTACCGGTAGGTATCGAGCGCCGCCGCCAGCCGGGCCAGGAAAAGACGTCCGAAGGCACTGTCGCCGGCCACGGCGATGCCGGCGAGGTACGCGTGCAAGCGCCACAGATCGCGGCGTTCGGTGAAGCCGTCGTCGATGGTCCGGTCCGCCCGGTATCCGTCGAACAGTGCATCGGATGCCGGCTCGAAGTAGTCGACGAGGGCCAGGTCCATCTCGGGATGCCCGAAATACGGTGCCGCGTCGACGATCACCGCTCCGGTGTCGGTGCTGACGAAATTGTTCTGCTGCGCGTCACCGTGCAACAAGGTGGGCAGGGGATCGGGGCCGCACAGGTGTTCCAGTCGCCCGAGCACTCCCTCGACCCGGGCTGCCAACTCGGCGGGCAGGTACCCGGCGTCGACGGCGTCGCGCAGGCGTGGACGGAGGCGGCGCTCGGCGTAGAACTCGGCCCAGCCGCCGCCCGTGGGTCGGTTGTCCTGGGGGAGTGGACCGTAGAAACCGTCGAAGGCCTCCAGGCCGAACTGTTCCCCCTGCACGGCGTGCACGGCGGCGAGGGTGGTCCCGATCGAGCACCAGTCCTCGGGGGTCCTCTCACCACGGCCACGACCGGCGAGGGCCTCCACGACGAAGACGACGCCAGGGGAGACCCGGACCATGCCGGTCCCGACGACAGCGGGGGTGGCGACGCCGGCGAGCCGCGACAAGAGGGCGAGTCCCTGAAGCTCGGCGTCGAACATGGCCGGTCCGCTTCTCTCGGTGTTGAGTTTGGCGAACACCGACAGGCCCGGCCCGCGCAGGATCCCGCAGGGATGCGAGGCCAGATCGTCGAGGTCGGTGAACATCTCCGAGCGCCACTGTCGACCAAGGTGCGACGTCACCGCCTCCTCGATGCCGCCCACCACCCGCGGGTCGCGCAAGGGATGACTCGCCCCGGTCGTGGTCTGCATCGCGTCCGACCCTATAGTCCGCGCTGATGGACACCGACCGATTCGATGGCAGCTCACTGGTGGAGCAGGCCATGGCCCGCACCGGGGAGGAGGACTTCGGCGAGCCCGGATGGCAGGAGGGCCTCGACCTCCTGCTCGACGGTCTCCGCCACGAAGCCCGACTCCACGAGATCGGCGTCGAGATCGCCGCCACCGAGGTCGTCAACTATCTGGCCACCCGCCTGGCCATCACCGCGTGGCGGCGTGACCACCCCGAGGTGGCCGACGGCCTCGTCGAGCGGCCCATCGTCATCGTCGGACAACCCCGCACGGGTACCACCATCCTCTTCGACCTCCTCGCCCAGGACCCGGCCCTGCGCGCCCCTCTCACCTGGGAGGTGGATCTGCCCGTCCCGCCACCGGAAGCGGAGACCTACGGGACCGATCCCCGCATCGCCGAGGTCCAGGCGACGCTCGACATGGTCGACACCCTCCTCCCCGGGTTCACGAGGTTCCACCCTCTCGGTGCGCATCTGGCCCAGGAGTGCGTCCGCATCACCGCCGGCGACTTCCGCAGCATGATGTTCCAGACGCAGTACCGGTTGCCGACCTACAACCACTGGCTGCTCCACGAGGCGGACATGGCCTCCGCCTACCGCTGGCACCGCCGCTACCTCCAGCATCTGCAGTCGCGGCTCCCGACCGCGCAGTGGCTCCTCAAGTCCCCCGCCCACCTCTGGCATCTCGACGCCCTGGCGGCCGAGTACCCCGACGCCGTCGTCGTCCAGACGCACCGTGATCCGCTCAAGGTCATCGCCTCGGTGAGCGCCCTGGCCGCCCACCTGCGCGGGTTGGCCAGCGACGAGATCTCGATCCCCGAGGTCGCCGACGGCTACGCCGACGACATCCTCGTCGGACTGGACCGGAGCATGGCGGCCCGCGACCGCCACACCTTTCCGCCCGGCCAGGTCGTCGACGTCCAGTTCGCCGCGTTCTGCGCCGACCCTCTCGCCACCATCCGACGGCTCTACGGTGCGCTCGGTCGGGAGCTCACCCCCGAGGCCGAGAGACGGATGCGGACGTTCCTGGCCGGCAACCCCGGTGACGGAGGTGGCGACCGCTACCGCTTCGCCGATACCGGGCTCGACGCCGGCGCCCTGCGCGCACGGTGTCTCGCCTACCAGGAACGCTTCGGGGTGGAATCCGAGCCGGTGCGGTGACGTCTCGCCCCCGCCGCCGACGGCGACCTACCGGGTGAGGCCCCGCAGCAGGAAGTCGCAGATCTCGGAAGCGGCCTCGTCCCGCGGCCGTGGCAGGGGGTCGGCGGCCCGGACCGACATCGCCCCGTAGATCTGTTGTCCGACCAACGCGATGGCCCGGTCCGGATCCCTGGGCCGGAAGGCTCCGACGGCCACGCCTTGTTCGAAGAGCTCCCTGATCCGCCCCACCATGTCGAGCCCGATCATGGAGAGCTCGGACCCGATGACGGCGCCGCTCGGGGTGATCGTCTCGAAAGCGGCCAGTGCCAGCCGGACGAAGGCAGGGTTCTCGTCCAGCTGCTCGAAGAGCCCGAGGATCAGGACGCGCAGCCGGTCGATGGGGGAGTCCTCGAGGTCCCACATCTCGCTGACGGCCTTCACGAGGTGGTCGTGCATGCGGGTCAGGCAGGCGCGCAACAGCTCGTCGCGGTTGGCGAAGTACACGTAGATCGTCGATCGGGCCACGCCGGCTTCGGAGGCGATCTCGTCCATCGACACCTCGGTGGTGCCCCGGGCGCCGAAGAGGCGTCGGGCCACGTCGATGACCTGATCACGGCGGAAGTCCCTGATGACCTCCCTCAGGTCCTCCGAGGTCTGGCGGGCCATCTCAGGTACCCACGCGGGGACCGGGGGCGAAGGCGACCGGGATGTGCTTCACCCCGTTGATGAACGAGGATTGCAGCCGCTCGACCTGGCCGTCGAGGTGGATGTCGGGGACGCGATCGAGGAGGTGCTCGAACATGACCCGGATTTCCATCCGGGCCAGGTTGGCACCGAGGCAGAAGTGAGGCCCCCCGCCCCCGAAGGCGATGTGCGGATTGGGATGGCGGGTGATGTCGAAGCGCTGGGGGTCCCCGAACACGGTCTCGTCCCTGTTGGCCGAGACATGGAAGAAGACCACCTTCTCGTCGGCCTTGATGGCCTGCCCGCTGAGCTCGGTGTCGGACGTGGACTGACGCCGGAAGTTCATCACCGGTGTCACGTAGCGCAGCATCTCCTCGATGGCCGACGGGAGCAGCGACCGGTCCTTGCGCAACAGCTCCCACTGATCGGGATTGTCGAAGAACGCCACCATGGCCCCGGAGATCAGGTTGCGGGTCGTCTCGTTGCCGGCCACCGTCAGGAGGAGGAAGAACAGCTCCAGCTCGAAGTCGGAGAGCTTCTCGCCCTCGATCTCCACCCCGGTCAGCACGCTCATCAGGTCCTCTTGCGGATCGATCCGCTTGGTGGCGAAGAGCTGCGACGCGTAGGCGTAGAGCTCCATGGAGGCGACCTGGGCGATGTCCTCGGCGTCCTGGTACTCGGGGTCCTCGTTCCCGATCATCTGGTTCGACCAGTCGAACATCCTGTGCCGGTCCTCGTTGGGCACGCCCAGCAGCTCGGCAATGACCACCAGGGGAAGCTCGGCCGAGATCTGGGTCACGAAGTCGGCGTGGCCCTGTTCGATGACGTCGTCGATGATGGCGTCGGCGGCGGCATGGATGCGGTCATGGAGCTGGTTGACCACTCGGGGGGTGAAGCCCTTGTTCACCAGGCGCCGATAGCGGGTGTGGATGGGCGGATCCATGTTCAGCATCACGAGCTGCTGCTGGACCAACTGCTCCTCGTCCATGTCCCACAGGAACGTGCCTTTGGCGTGTGAGGAGAAGAGCGCGTAGTCACGGTTCACGGTGTTGCAGTCCTCGTACCCGGTCACGGCCCAGAACCCGGGCCCGTCGGCCTCTTCGTGCCACCAGACGGGGGCGTTCTTGCGGAGGAACGTAAACCACTCGTGCGGGACCCGGGACACGAAGGCCTTCGAGTCGGTCAGATCGATGTCGCCGAAATCGATGTCGCTTCCGCTCATCCGGACGAGTCCTCCGATCAATCGGACATTGTGTCCGATCTATCGGATCGTACGTCCGGCATCGGAGCTCTGTCAACGACCCCCACGGCCCGGCAGAGCCGACGCCAGCTCGCGGTACTCGGCCAGGGGGAACGCCTCGTGTCCGGCGGAGACGACCTGGACGCAGATGTGGTCGGCACCAGCGTCCAGGTGGGCCTGCACCCGCCCGGCCACGGTGGCGGCGTCCCCCCACGCCACGACGGCGTCGACGAGACGGTCACTTCCCCCGCCGGCGACATCCTGCTCGTCGAACCCGAGGGTGCGGAGGTTGTTGCTGTAGTTGGGCAGCGTCAGGTAGCCGGCGGTGAAGGTCCGGGCCACCGCCCGCGCCTCAGCGGCGTCCCGTTCGAGGACCACGGTCATCTCGGGAGCGAGAATCGGACCTTCCCCGAGGATCTGACGAGCTCGGGCGGTGTGCTCGACGGGAACGAAATACGGGTGCGCTCCCGCCGATCGGCGCCCGGCCAGCTCCAGCATGCGCGGCCCGAGAGCGGCCAGCATCCGGCGGTCCTTCGTCACCACGCCGGCTGCGTCCAGACCGTCGAGGTACTCCACCATGTGCGAGAAGGGGCGGTTGTAGTCGGCGACGACGGGTGCGTGGCTGGCACCGAGGCCGAGAACGAAGCGCCCCGGGTACCGGGCATCGAGCTCGGCCACACTGCGGGACATGTCGTCGGGAGGCGTCACCCAGATGCTCACGATGCCGCTCGCCACCAATACCCGTGTGGTGGTCGCCAGCAGGCGCCCGAACCGCGTCGCCAGACCGGGTTCGAACCCGCCCGAGGACCACAGAGCCGTATACCCGAGATCCTCCAACTCGGCGGCCACGTCCACCGAGGAGTCGTCACCGGGGCGCCACGTACCGCTCCACCACACTCCCACCGGGCCGAGATCCATCATCTGCAGCGTACCGAGGCGAGTGTCGCCGCGGCCTTGACATGTGACTATATGGTCACCTATTCTGTCGCTGTGGCCGAGGACGACCGGGTGTTCAGAGCGCTGGCCGATCCGACGCGTCGGTTCCTGCTCGACCGGCTCTTCGAGCGCGACGGGCGCACGCTCACCGAGCTCGAGTCGGAGCTCGAGATGACGCGCTTCGGTGTCATGAAGCACCTGCGCCTCCTCGAAGAGGCAGGACTCGTCGTCACGCGCCGGTCGGGTCGGGAGAAGCTGCACTTCCTGAACCCGGTGCCGATCCGGTTGATCCACGACCGGTGGATCGACAAGTACACCGAGCGCCACGTGTCGGCGCTCGTCGACCTGAAAGCGCAACTGGAGGAGATGGCATGACGACCACCGCGACGAACGTGACCACGCAGGTGTACCGGGTGTACATCAGGGCCGCTCCGCAGGCGATCTGGGACGCCATCACCAGGCCCGAGTGGACGCGTCGCTACGGCTACGGCGGTGACGCCGAGTACGACTTGCGCCCGGGAGGTGCGTTCCGGGCGCTCACCAACGAGGGGATGCGGGCGATGGGCGCCGGCGACGTGGCCGTCGACGGCGAGGTCATCGAGTGCGACCCGCCCCGGCGGCTCGTCCAGACCTGGCGCATGGTCATGGACCCGGAGGCGGCGGCGGAAGGGTTCACCCGTTTGACCTACGAGATCACCGAGGCCAAGGACGGCGTCACCAGGCTGACGGTCATCCACGAGCTCGACGGGGCGCCGAAGCTGGCCCTGTTGGTAGCCGGGGCCATGGAGGACACCGGTGCCGGCGGTGGCTGGAACTGGGTCCTCTCCGGTCTGAAGACCTTGCTCGAGACAGGCGAGCCACTGAACGACCCCTCCGCCTTGCCCTGACCCGCACGCCCCGAACAACGAACGGGCCCGAACAACGAACAGGAGAGTTCCCATGGAGAAGGTGTTCGAGATCTACATCCGCACCACGCCGGAGCGCCTCTGGGAGGCGATCACCGACGGCGAGACCAGAAGCAAGTACCAATTCGGCGCCCGGATCACATCGGACTGGACGGCCGGTTCGCGCTTCGAGATGAGCGGCCCCGGCAACCCCGGGCTCCTCGGGGAAGGGGAGAACCTGGAGGTCGACCCCCCGCGCCGTCTCGTCCAGACCATGGTGGCGTTGTGGGGCGAGGACGTGAAGAGCGAAGGTACCTCGAGGATCACGTGGGAGATCGAGCCCGTCGGCGACTCGTGCAAATTGGTCGTCACCCACGACCAGCTGCGCGAGAACGCCAACGAGCAGCTCTACGGCGGGTGGCCCATGATCCTCTCCGGCCTGAAGACGTGGCTCGAGACGGGCGAGCTCCTCACCACGCCGGGATCGCTGATGTACCTCTGAGTGCGCCCGCTGAGTGCGCCAGAGGAGTGCGGGCGCGCCGGCGAGCGGCCTACGCTCTGGTGTCATGGACGATGTCGTCGCGGCGCTGGCCGACCAGCAGGCGGAGTTGTCGGGCCTGCTGGTCGACCTGCCTGACGAAGGTTGGCGCGCCCCCACCCGCTGCGAGGGATGGGACGTCGCCGCCGTCGTCCTCCACCTGGCCCAGTCGAACGAGATGGCCGTCGCCAGTGTCACGGGTCGCTTCGCCGAAACCGTGGCCGGGTTGACGAAGGACGTCGGTCCGGCCGGCTCCGTCGACGACGGTGTCGCCCGCATGGTCGAACGTGAGCGGGGTCTCCCGCAGGCCGTACTGCTGGAGCGGTGGTCGTCGGGAGCGTCCCGGTTGCTCGAGGTGGTCACCGACATGGACCTCTCCACCCGGGTCACCTGGGTAGCGGGCGAGCTGTCGGCGCGGACCCTCGTCACGACCCGGCTGGCCGAGACGTGGATCCACACCGGCGATGTCGCCGGTGCCCTCGGTGTCGAGCTGCCGCTCACCGACCGGCTGCGGCTGATCGCCCGGCTGGCCTGGCGGACGCTGCCCTATGCCTTCTCCTCGGCCGGTCGCACGATGGCCGGGCCCGTGGCGTTCCGATTGGTGGCGCCGCACGGCGAAGCGTGGGACTTCGTCCCCGACGAGCCGGCCGCCACCACGATCAGCGGGCCGGCCGCCGAGCTGTGTGCGGTGGCCGCCCGTCGCGTCGCCGCGTCGGCCACGTCCCTGCGGGGCGCGGGCCCCGACGCCGACGACGTTCTCGCCCTGGTACGCACGTACGCCTGAGTACGTCCCGGTCGCCCCGGGGGGAGAAAGTGGCGGGAGAAGTGGCCACGCGACAATGTCTCGATGACGAGCGTGCGCGAAGCCCGGCCCGACGACGCCGCCGGGGTGGCCGCGGTGCACGTCCGCTCATGGCAGGCGGCCTACCGGGGCCTGCTCCCTGACGACTATCTCGACGCCCTGCGTCCCGAGGACCGCATGGCCCGATACACCTTCGGGGTCGCCGACCCGGACGCGCCGACGACCGTCGTGGCTGTCGACGACGGTGTCATCTGCGGGTTCGCCACCACAGGACCGGCACGCTCCGACGACTCCGACGGCGCGGGCGAGCTCTTCGCCCTCTACGTCGATCCGGACCACTGGGACCTCGGTGTCGGCCGTCGCCTGATGACCGACGCCCGGGCGCGCCTCAGCCGACACGGTTTCAGCGACGCGCTGCTGTGGGTCCTCGTGGGAAACGTCCGGGCCGAGCGCTTCTACCGTAGTGACGGCTGGCAGCCCGACGGTGGCCGACGGACAGAGGAGGTCTGGGGCGTCTCCGTCGACGAGATCCGCTACCGGTGTCGCCTCTCGACGGGGCCGGCTCAGACCCACGGGCCGGCTCAGACTCAGCTGTAGTCGACCTTCCCCGAGCCGGGGGTGCCGATGGCGAAGGCCAGACCACGCAGCGGTGCATGCTCGCTGGCCGGCCAGATGCTGTGGGTGGTGTCGGGCGGGGTGTAGACGAGATCGCCGGCATGCACTTCGCGCTCTTCGTCGGCGATCTTCATGATGCCGTGGCCCGAGATGATGTAGTAGAACTCGTGCGTCGGGTGGGAGTGGGCATCGACCGCTCCACCGCCGGCGATCTCCCACTCGCTGACCAGTTCGAGGAAGCCGCCCTCGGTGGCGGCCCGCATCTCCTGGGGCGGGACCAGCCACCACACCGGGGTGGTGCCGTTGTGCTCGATGACCGGGGCCATGTCCTCGATCGACCGGATGTCCATGATCGCGATCTCCTGTGTCGTTGATGTGGCAGCCGGCAGTGGCGGCTGTCGGTCCTGACGGAAACGGTAGCGGAGCCCCTACTGCTCCGACATGATCGCCGCCAGCTCGGCCAGAGGGTCGCGCACGACGGGCCCGGTGGCCTCCACCACGGCGTGGGTGATGGTCCCGTTGAAGACGAAGGGTGCGACATAACCGTCGCCGACGGCCGGCCCCCACTCGTAGCCGCACGTGAGTCCCACTCCCACGCCGTTGAACCCCGACGGCGTGAAGCGACGGATGACCCCCTCGGCCACGACCACGTCGTCGACCAGGAGGGTTCCGGCTCCTCCGCGCCGCTCGTCCTTCTCGAACGTGAAGCGCAGCGTGTGGGGTCCGGGGCCGACGACGGCCTCGGCTTCGAGCACGTGACGTTCCTTGCCATAGAGGTTGTGGACATAACGGAGATGACCGTCCAGGAGGTGCAGCGACCAGCCCCCGAGGGCCGAGCCGAGGGCCAGGAGCACCCCGGCGGCGACGACACCGGGAGGGACGTCCACCTTCACCGTGATGGCGTGGGAGCGGTTACGCACGTTGACGGCCACCGGTTCGGGTACCTGGGCCCCACCGGGGAAGTAGCGGAAGGCGGTGCGTTCGCGGCGACGGTGCGGCTTCGGGTTGGTGAGGACCCACAACACCCGGTTGTCCAGCGGCAGTACCTGGTTGCGTTCCGCCTCGTGCCACCACAGCTCGACCATCTCGGCCACCCGTTCGGGGTGCTCGGCGGCCAGGTCGTGCGTCTCGGAGAGGTCCTCCGCCACGTGGTAGAGCTCCCAGACGTCCTCGTCGAACGGCGCGTTGGGATTGAGACCGTCGTCGTAGATGGGCCCGACGGGATGGTACGTGACCGCCTTCCACCCCCGGTGGTAAATGGCCCGTGAGCTGAGCATCTCGAAGTGCTGCGTCAGGTGTTGTTCCGGGGCCGACGCCGCGTCGCGTCCGAGGAGGTACCCGAAGCCGACGCCGTCGATGTGGGTCTGGGGCACGTACTCGATCTCGTCGGGCGCGTCGATCCCCACCAGCTCCAGCACGGTCGGGAGCACGTCGACGGCGTGGACGAACTGGTGGCGGATCCCGCCGGCACTGTCCGACAGCCTCGCCGGCCAGGAGACGATGCAGGGGTCGGCGACACCTCCCTGGTGCACCTCCCGCTTCCAGCGCTTGAAGGGCGTGTTCCCCGCCATGGTCCAACCCCATGGGTAGTTGTTGTGCGTGAGAGGTCCACCGATCTCGTCCAGCCGCGAGAACATCTCGGCCGTGCTGGCCGGATCGAGATTGTGCAATCGGACGTCGTTGATGGAGCCGTCGGATCCCCCTTCGGCACTGGCGCCGTTGTCCGACACCAGCATCAGAAGGGTGTTGTCGAGGTCACCGATGTCCTCGAGGAACGAGACGAGACGACCGATCTGTTCGTCGGTGTACGACAGGAATCCGGCGAAGCACTCCATGAAGCGGGTGGCCACCGTCCGTTCGGTGTCCCCGAGCTCGTCCCACGGACGGACCCACGGTGGGCGGGGGGAGAGGCGGGTGCCGGGCGGGATCACCCCCAGCTCCAGCTGGCGGGCGTAGGTCCTTTCCCGCCAGGCGTCCCAGCCGTCGTCGAATTGTCCCCGGTAGCGCTCGATCCAGGGGCGAGGCGCCTGGTGGGGCGAATGACAGGCCCCCGTGCAGAAGTAGAGGAAGAACGGCTGCTCGGTATCGACGGCCCGGAGGTCGCCGAGGAATTCGATGGCCCGATCGGCCAGGTCGGCGCTCAGGTGGTAGCCGTCCTCGATCGAACGCGCCGGGCGGACGGCGTGGCTGTCGTGGAAGAGGGCGGGCACGAATTGGTGCGTCTCGCCCCCGTGAAAGCCGTACCAGCGGTCGAAACCACGGGAAAGAGGCCACGTGTCCCGTGAGGCCGCCACGTGCGTCTCGTCCTCGGGGGTGAGATGCCACTTCCCGACGGCGTAGGTGGCGTAGCCGTTCGACCGCAGGATCTCCGACAGGTAGCCGTTCTCCCTGGGCGGCTTCCCCCAGTAGCCGGGCCAGCCGGAGGCGAGGTCGGCGACGCGTCCCATGCCGCTGCGATGGTGGTTCCGCCCGGTCAGGAGACAGGCCCGGGTCGGCGAGCACAATGCCGTGGTGCGGAAATTGGCCAGACGGATCCCGCCGGCCGCCAGGCGATCGATCGTCGGGGTGGCGATATCGGAGCCGTAACAGCCCAATTGGGCGAACCCGACGTCGTCCATGACGACAAGGACCACGTTCGGCGCGTCTTTCGGGGGAGTCGGTTCGGGGGGCCACCATGGCTCCGAATCCCGCCAGTCACGTCCGATCCGACCGCCGAACTCTGTCGCCTTGGCCATTGGGCCGCTCCCTTCCCCGCGTCGACCGGCGGTCAGCATGCCACCACCCGGTGGTGACGCCGGGCGGCGAGGGGTGGCGAGCCGCCCGGAGCGTCCCGGGGCGTCCGGAGGGAGAACCCTTCGAGCCGGCGGTATCATCCGAGGTCACAGGGGATGTCGGGCGCCCTGGGGCACCCGGCGACCCCGGAGCCGGGCCCGGTGGCCAGACCCTCCGCCGGGCACGGTACGCTGTGTCACAGCACGGGCTCTTTGCCGCGCGGGCCCTGTCGTGCTGGTCTCCGCAGGAGACTTTTGGCCTTACTGTCGCGCGGAGCCGAGGAGGAACGCGACGTGCCCCCGTCGTCCCGAAAAGACCGAGGTCGGACCAAGGCCAGTGACCCCAAAGGCCGGGTGAGGCGCGGTCGTCCCAAGGTCTGCATCTTCTGTACCGAGCACATCGCCTATGTCGACTACAAGGACATGAACCTTCTCCGCCGTTTCATGAGCGATCGGGGAAAGATCAAGTCCCGAGCCAACACGGGGACGTGCTCGCAGCACCAGAGCGATGTCGCCCTGGCCATCAAGAACGCCAGGGAGCTGGCGCTTCTCCCCTACGCCGTGCGGACCCTGGCCGGCGACAAGTCGGCCGGTCGACGCGGGCGGGGTGGCCCGGGCCGCCCCTCGGATCGGCCCACGGCGCCGTCGTCGGCGCCGTCGTCGGCGGAGGGCGCCGACGGGGCGAGCACAGCAGACGCGGCGATCCCTCCGGCAACAGACGAGCCGGTGGCACTCGCACCCGAGAGCTCGGAGACTCTGGTCGCCGTGGGCGACGAAGCGGGTGCCGGCGACGTCGCGGCAGACGACGAAGTGCAGGACTGAGGTCGGTCACCGTCTCCGGACGGCGTCGCCCGGAGACCCGGGCGTCCCTTCGGACGGACACCGCTCGTGCGGTGGTCATGAGACTGATGAGCGAGCCGGCTCCGGCCGGCAGGGAGAACCATGGCGACACAGAGAACGAGTTTCAACAAGCTGCAACGAGATCGCGACAAGCAGGAGAAGGCCGCAGCCAAGCGGGACCGCCGCCAGAGCAAGGCGACGACGCCCGAGCAGGACGAGGCCTCGGCTCCGGTCGCGCCCACGGGTAACGAGCCCAGCGCCCAAGAGCTCCTCGACGAGGTCGAGAAGGTCCATCGGCAGTTCGACGCCGGCGTGATCGACTTCGAGACGTACGAGAACACCAAGACCCTGCTGCTCAGCCAGCTTCCGGTCGACTGACACCGGGTCCGAGCGCCGCCCTTCTCGACCTCCACTCGGGTGCCGTCCGGGGATGAGACGACCGTGAGTGCGCAGCCGCGCTCGGCCATCGATGCCGTCGTCTTCGATATCGGCGGCGTGCTCCTCGACTGGAATCCGCGTCATCTGTACCGCAAGGTGTTCGACGACGACGATGTCATGGAGCGGTTCCTTGCCGACATCTGCACTCCCGAGTGGCACGACCGGCACGACCGCGGCGAGAGCACAGCCGATTCGTGTGCCCGCCTGGCCGACGCCCATCCCCAGCGCGCCGACGAGATCTGGGCCTGGACGACGCGTAGCGAGGAGATGGTGGCCGGTGCCCTCGACGACACCGTCACGATCCTGACGGACCTGACCGACGCCGGAGCGGCTTGTTACGCCCTCAGCAACATGGAGGCGGAGACATTTCCTCTGCGCTTCGAGAGGTACCCGTTCTTCACACTGTTCGACGGCCTCGTGATCTCAGGCCTGGAGGGAATGGCGAAGCCTGATCGTGAGATCTTCGAGCTCCTCCTCGAGCGGTTCGGGTTGGATGCCCGGGCCACACTGTTCATCGACGACAACGTCGGGAATCTCGAGCCGGCAGCCGCACTCGGCATGTCCACCGTGCATTTCGAGTCGGCGCAGGGCCTGCGACGCTCTCTCGGCGCCCTCGGCCTGCTGCCGGGGGACCACGGGAGCGGACGGGTGGGCTGACCGGGAGCGCCGGCGTGCGCCGGTCCGACCGCCTGGGGTACAGAATGGGACATGGCTAAAGACAAATCTGCGCCGGAAGGGGAGGCCAAGAAGCGTCGGATCAGGACGGCGGTCTTCCGCAGCATCATGCGGGTCGGATTCCTCCGCCACTTCTACGTCCGCCGCCTCCTGCGCTTCATGGAGAAGTCCAAGGCCAAGAAGCGCGCTCTGCCGCCGGAGCTGACCCGTCTGGACCAGATGCTGTCGCGCCTGCCCCCGAAGAAACGGGTCGAGGCCTTGGAGACGGCTCTCCTGGCCAGTCCGGACGAGGCCCCGAGCCGCGAGATGCGACGCGCCGCCGCCCGCCAGGATCGACTGAGGAGTGACGGACGCGGGTACCGGTCCGGTACCGGGGTGGACCGACCTCGACGGCGCTCCTGACGACCGTGCTGCGCACCGGCGCCGGCTCCGACGTCAGCTACTGGGATGGCGACGGGCACGTCGGCCGTGTCGTCGTCAGCCAGGACGAGCTGGGCCGGCGTGTGACCGAGCTCGGGGCCCAGATCACCGCTGACTACCGGGAACGCCCGCCCCTTCTCGTCGGCGTATTGAAGGGCGCTTTCATCTTCATGGCCGACCTGGCACGAGCCATCCGTCTTCCGGTGGAGATCGACCTCATGGCGATCGCCTCCTACGGGGCGGACACCACGTCGAGCGGGGTCGTGCGGATCATGAAGGACGTGGACACCGATCTGGTGGGACGCGACGTTCTCGTGATCGAGGACATCGTCGACAGCGGGATCACGTTGTCGTACCTTCAGCGCTACCTGTGGGCCCACCGGCCGGCCACCTTGGAGGTGTGCGCCCTGCTGGTGAAGTCGGGGCTCCAGCTCCGTGACGTCGACCTGCGCTATGTCGGGTTCACCATCCCGCCCGACTTCGTCATCGGTTACGGCCTCGACGTCGACCAGCGCTACCGGAATCTGCGCGACATCTGCGTCTACCTGCCCGACGGATCCACCGGTGACTGAGCTCCGGTCCGAAGCGGTCGTTGCCGGGGCGGGCACGGCACCCACTGTCGGCGCCACCGTGGTCGTCGACCACCCTCTGGCTGTCCACCGCCTGTCGGGACTGCGCGACGTCACCACCGACAGCCCCACCTTCCGGCAGCTGGTGGCCGATCTGTCGACCTTCGTGGCCTACGAAGCCCTACGGGAGCTCGTCACCGTCGACCGGTGCATCGACACGCCGGTGGCGTCCGGCGTGTGGTGTCCCCGGGTGGAGGAGACGGTCCTGGTCGTCCCCGTCCTGCGGGCCGGTCTCGGCATGGTTCCGGCCGTCCAGGCGGCACTCCCGGCTTCGGAGGTGGCCCACGTGGGCCTGCGCCGGAACGAGGCGACGTTGCAGGCCGAGGTCTACCTCAACCGGCTCCCCAAGGACCTCGCCGGTCGCCGGGTGGTGGTCTGCGACCCCATGCTGGCCACCGGTGGCTCCCTGGCCCAGGTGTGCGACATGGTCAAGGAGCGCGGCGCATCGACGCTGACCGTCCTGTGTCTCATCGCCTCGGTTCCGGGACTCACGTTCTTCCGGACGAGACATCGCGACGTCGACGTCGCCTGTGTGGCCGTGGACGCGAAGCTCGACGACCACGGGTTCATCGTGCCCGGGCTGGGCGACGCCGGTGACCGCCTCTTCGGGCCACCCGATTGACCCGGTCCGGTTGATCCGGCCCGGGTGACCCGGCGTTACCGGCCGATGTCCTCGTCCCACAGATCGGGCTGGGCGGCGATGAAGCCGGCCAGAAGATCGATGCAGGCCCCATCGTCGAGATCGATGACGGGGATGCCCAGACCGGCGAGCCAGTCGTTGCCGCCCCTGAAGTTGCGTGATTCACCGATGACCACGGCCCCGATCTGGAACTGTCGGACGAGGCCGCTGCAGTACCAGCACGGGGACAGTGTGGTGACCATCACGCAGTCCCGGTAGTGGCGCCGTCGCCCGGCATTGCGGAAGGCCGCCGTCTCGGCGTGGCAGGAGGCGTCGTCGTCCTGGACCCTCCGATTGTGCCCCTGGCCGAGCAGGGTGCCGTCGCGGTGGAACAGAGCGGCACCGATGGGGATGCCACCCTCGTCGTGACCGAGACGGGCTTCGTCGAGGGCGACGCCGAGGAACGTCCGCATCGTGGCCGGGTCGAGACCGACGCCGGGCCCAACGTCGAAGGGCGTCACCGTACTTGCGGTGGGGGACGGAGGCGGTCAGAGTCTTTCCCGTGGTCGATGCGGTGGGTAGGTACAGGACGCGGATAGGCGCTCAGGAGGTCGACCTCCCGCTGGTGCCGATCGCCGACGACCTGGCCATCGCCCTGCTCATCACCGTGGACCACGGAGTGCGCTTCGCCGAGCAGGCGGGCACCGAGCTGGCCGAGCTCCTCGCTCCCTACGGCGCCGACGTGGTGGTGTCGGTGGCCACCATGGGTATTCCGCTGGCCATCGAGGTGACCCGGGCACTGGGGCTCGACGACTACCTCATCCTGCAGAAGACGCCCAAGATCCACCTGCAGGACGCCATCTCGGAACCCGTCACGTCCATCACCACCGGAGCCCCCCAGAGGCTGTTGTTCGACCGGGCCCGGGTCTCGGTCGTGGCCGGGCGTCGGGTGGCGGTGGTCGACGACGTCATCTCCACCGGTGCATCGGTGTGCGCCGCCCTCAACATCCTGCGCCGTGTCGGGGCCGAACCCGTCGTGATCGGCGCCATGTTGACCGAGGCGTCCACCTGGCGGGCCGCCCTGGGCGACGATGCGGCCCTGGTCCACGCTCTCGGTGGCATTCCCGTGTTCCGTCGCGAGCCGGGTGGGGGGATCGTCGAGGACTGGGACGGGAGCAGCGACCGCGACGTCCTCCCGGCCAGCGCGACCACCGAAAAGTAAGGGCCGCCACCCCGCCACTCCCACGGCCCCCGTCGCGGGCGGTGACGACCGCGCCGGCGTGGTGCCGTCACGTCGAGCCGGTGGCCCCGGACCCGGCCCCGGTCAGAATGGCGTCCTGGCGCTCGGCCTGGCGGCGCACGCTGTTCCAGGCCAGGGCGGCGTAGACGATCCCCCCGGCGGCGATGCCGGTGAAGACGCTGAAGTCGGCGCCGCCGGTGTGCACGGTGATCGGGTTCATCCAGCTGGGAACGGAGAAGGTCGGGTACAGCGCCGTCATCGACGCCACCATCCCCACGACCTGGGCGATGATGGCGGGCCAGTGCACCCCGCCTCTGCTCCAGTAGAGGCTGCCGCGGTCGACCCGCTGGAGTTCGCTCGGGACGTAGCGCCATCTCCGCAGGCCCCAGTCCACCAGGTAGATGGCCACCCACGGGGCGATCCAGATGATGACGACGTCGACGAAGTCCCTCAGGTACGTGCTGAAGGAGGAGTCGAAGATGGCGTAGATGGTGACCCCGAGACAGATGGCGCTGTCGATGACCACGGCCTGGTAGCGCCGGACATGGACACCCAGCGCTTGCAGGGTGACGCCGGAGGAGTAGAGGTCGAGGCTGTTGACGGCGAAGAGCTGGACCATGGCGAAGAGGAGGAAGACCACTACGAACCAGGGTGGGATGACGCTCTGGTGGGCGAAGGGCAGGAAGACCGAGGTTCCTACCGAGCTCCCGATCGAGGTGAGGAAGGTGCCCACGACGGCGCCGAGGGTCATGACCAGGATCTCGGGGACCGCCGTGCCCAGGAAGACCCATCCGACGATGGCCTTCTTCGAGGCGTCCGGGGCCAGGTAGCGGGAGTAGTCGTTCCCGCATTCGGCCCATCCGAGCCCGCTCAGGGTGATGGTGAAGGCCAGGCCGGCCATGTAGGTCTGCCACCCCGCCCCGTGGGCCACGGCGTTCAGGTGGGCGTGTCCGGCGCTGAATCCCAGGAGCACGGCGAAGAGCACGGCGAAGGGGATGATGAGCAGGCGCAGCGTCTTCACGATGGTGGCGTGCCCGAGGAAGGGCAGGACGATCTGGACGGCCACCGCCACCAGGATGAAGACGACCTTGGCCGGGGTGCCGGGATCGAACCCGGCCTTGATGGTGAGAACCAGCAGGGCGCCGACGATGAGAATGAGGCCCTCGGTCTCGAACCCGATCTGGGTGATCCAGTTGAAGAACGAGATGAGGCGCGATCCGTTCGGGCCGTAGCTGGCTCGGTTGATGGCGAACACGGTCGTACCCGCATCGGGACCCTGCAGGCTGCACACCCCGAGCAGGACATAGGAGATGTTGCCGATGACGATCAACGACACGGCCTGGGCGAAGGTGAAGCCGAACGTCATCAGGATGGCGCCGTAGACGAAGTACTCGATCTGGACGCTGGCCCCCGCCCACATGCCGAAGAGGTCGCGAGGTTTCGCCCACCGTTCCCCGAGGGGGATGTAGTCGATGCCGTGCTGCTCGACGTGGAACGCCTTGTCCGCCTCGGGCAGTGCCTCGTCCGGCGGGACCTCTACCGATGCCGTCACTCGTCCTCCCTCGGCTCGTGTCGGCCCTCACGATGTTCGGCGCCGGTCCCCACGTCAAGCGGGTTCAGCCGCCGAACACTCATGCCAGGAATCTCAGTCACCGCCCGGCGTGTCGACGAATGCGTCGAGCTCCCGGAGCAGCTGTCGTCGGCGGTCGGCGTCGGCGAAGCAGGACTCGATGGACGTCCGGGCGACGGCCACAAGCTCGGGTCGGCCCCAGGAGAAGGCCTGCGCGCACAGGGCGTACTCGCCGGCCACCTCGGCACCGAAGAGAACGGGATCGTCGGTGTTGAGCGAGAACGGCACGCCCTCACGACGCAGGTCGTCCACCGGATGGCGGGCCAGGTCGGGGACGATCCCGAGCACGACGTTCGAGGTGGGGCAGATGTCGAGCGGGATCGACCGGCGGGCCAGCTCGGCCACCAGGCTCGGGTCGGCCAGGGCCCGGATGCCGTGGTCGATCCGCTCCGCCCCGAGGACGTCGACGGCTTCGCGGACGCCGTCGGGTCCGCTCGACTCGCCGGCGTGGGCACACCGTCGCAATCCGGCCCGGCCCGCCCGGGCGAAGGCGTCGGCGAACCGGGTGTTGTGGGAGCCGCTGCTCTCGTCGCCGTCGATGGACAGTGCCGCCACCCGGGGATGGCGGCGGTCGAGGATCCAGTCGACGAGAGCAAGGGCCTCGGACCGCGTCTGGGTCCTCTTGACACTGAGGCAGAGCACCGCCGTGGCCAGGCCGTCGGTCTCGGCCGCCCCGAAGCCGCCGTCGAGGGCGTCGATCATGGCGCCGAGGCGTCCCTGCCAGTGGGGCCAGTGCGTGGGATTGACGATCACATCGACGTGCCCGACGCCGCTCGCCGTTGCCCGGCGGGCCGCTCCGTAGGCGATGGCAGCCAGATCGTCCGACCGGTCGATCAGGCCACAGGACCAGTCCAGGTAGGACAGCAGCTGGGGCAGGCTCGTGATCGGTCCCGAGGGCGCGCCCTCAGTGGCACGCTCGGTCCCGGGCCCGGCGAAGGGAGGCACCCCGTGACGTCGTGCGGCGGTGTCGACGACAGGGGACTCGATGCAGCCCTCGAGATGGAGGTGGACCTCCGCCTTCGGCAGCGCCACGATCCAGGACCGCTCGACGGGCTTCGGCATCGCCCGGAACGTAGCGCAGGGCGGGCGACGATCGAGGGGTCAGGCTGCGGTGACCGACACGCCCTTCCAGAAAGCCACGCGGTCCTTGATCTCGTGTGCCGCCTCTTTGGGTTCGGGGTAGTACCAGGCGGCGTCTTTGTTGGTCTCCCCGTCGGCGAGGACGTCGTAGTAGCTCGCCTCGCCCTTCCAGGGGCACGTCGTATGCGTCTCGGTGGGACTGAAGTGCGACCAGTCCACACTGTCGTGGGGGAAGTA
This sequence comes from uncultured Acidimicrobiaceae bacterium, assembly GCA_963848355.1. GTDB lineage: Bacteria > Actinomycetota > Acidimicrobiia > Acidimicrobiales > UBA8190 > CAWKDG01. The sequence continues at coordinate 463,991 of CAWKDG010000002.1, read as the reverse complement.
GTGGTTGCCCTCGACGACGACCGTATCGTCGCTGGTGGCCAACACGACGCCGTGCCATTCCGCTCGAACCGTCATGTCAGTGGCAACGACCTCCGGCCCGTCACTATTCCCCGGCCGATTCCTATTCCTCCGGCACGCGCCCGGCGGGGGACCACAGGGGCCGGTCGATCTCGAAGCCCACGGGCGAGCCCCACCGGTTCCGGGACGACACCTCGTGTACGGGACGCCGGGGGGCGACACCCCACCGGCCCTGCGGATAACCGAAGGACACGCAGCAGGCCATGATCCATCCCTCGTCGGGTGGGACACCGAGGATGTCGTAGGCCTCGGGACCGTGGAAGACGCTCAGCACCACGGTGAGCGCACTCCCGACCCCCTCGGCTCGGGCCGCCAGCTGCGCGCTCCACACGGCGGGGTAGATCGATCCCCCCGACGGGTCGTGCTGGGCGAAGCCGAACAGGAAGAGCGGGACGTCCTCGAAGTGATCGGCGAGGTGCTGGGCCGAGCGGCGCACGCTCTCGAACTGCACGCTGTCAGGGTGGTCGGGATCGGCCGCCGCGGCGACGATCCGGGGGGCGTAGACGGTCTTCCACAGCTGATCCATGCTGTCGCGGTAGAGAGGTCCGAGTTGGGCCTTGACGGCGGGACCGTCCACCAGCAGGAAGTGCCAGGTCTGTGCGTTCCCGCCCGTGGGTGCCCTGATGGCGGCGTCGAGGATACGGGCCTGGACGTCCAGGGGAACCGGGTCGGGCCGCACCCTGCGCATGGCACGACAGGTGTAGAGAGCTTCGTAGACATCCATCGGTGCCTGTCTACCAGGGCGCCGGTCGCTGTGGGCCCTGCTCAGTACACTCGAAGGCTCGAGGAGGCATCGCAGAGGCGTAGACCTCCGGTGTGGGGAGGGAGGTCCCTTTTGGACGACGACGTCGAGACGCAATCAGGCGCCGGGGCCCTCGAGCCCCGACCCGACTCCCTGGCCGATTCTCCGCCCGACTTCGACATGGTGGCCGCCTCCATCCGTGCCGACGCCTCGGACACCGAGACCTTCTTCAAGGTCCTGGTGGCGAAGATGTCGGACGCCCTGGGCGACCGGGTCACGGTCAAACGGTCGGGCGGTCTGCTCAAGCGTGATCGCCCGGTCACCGGGGTCGAGATGGATCTGAGCAACGCCGGGGAGGGCGTCGTCCTCGTCGCCACCCGCGAGCACAACGCCATCGCCTGCACGGTGGTGCGCCGGGTCCGTGGGATCGCGCTGTCCACCAGACAGGTCCCGATGCCCGAGTGGATCGAAGAGCTCGTGTCCGCGCTCGCCGCCGAGGCGAAGCGGTCGCAGCAGACGTGGAGCGCGCTCCACGGACTGCTGTCGTAACGCAGAGAGGCGGGATCGTGACCGACATTCCCCAGCAGCAACTGCCCGAGGACGCCCTGCGTCGGCTGAAGGAGACCGAGATCTCCGGCGGCCGACGCCTGTTCACATCGGACCTGACGGTGAACGAGTTCCTCCTCGTCGAGGAAGCCGGGTTCACCCCCCTCGGCCTCGTCATGGGGAGCTCGATCTATCAGATCGGGCTGCAGACGCGCCGGTGGAGCCAGTCGACCGAGCTCGACAAGCTCACGCAGGCCATGTACACGGCCCGGGAGCTGGCGATGACGCGCATGGAGGAAGAGGCCGACGTGCTCGGTGCCGACGGCATCGTGGGCGTGCGTCTGGACGTCAACTACTACGAGTGGGGGAAGTCCACGGCCGAGTTCATCGCCGTCGGTACGGCCGTGAAGGCGAAGGACGGATCGTCGTGGCGCAACGCCGAGGGCAAGCCCTTCACCTCCGATCTGTCCGGTCAGGACTTCTGGACCCTGCTCCACGCCGGATACGCACCGCTCGGTCTCGTTCTCGGGACGTGCGTCTATCACGTCGCCCACCGGACGCTGCTCGGCACGATGGGATCGGCCGGGAGGGCGACGGAGCTGCCCAACTTCACCCAGGCCCTCTATGACGCGCGCGAGCGGGCCATGACGCGCATGGAGGAGGAGGCCACCCGCCTCCAGGCGGCGGGGATCGTCGGGGTGCAGCTGATCGAGAAGTCCCACATGTGGGGGAGCCACACCATCGAGTTCCTGGCCATCGGGACAGGCGTGCGCTCGCTGAGCGACGACCACGTCGTGCCACCCCCGGTGCCGGTCATCACCATGGACCGGTGATGGTCGGCGCCATCGACGGCGCCGGCGGTGGCGGTGGACCGGCCCCCGACGTCGGCAGCTTCCGGCCCGAAAAAAGGGAACGAGCGACCTGGACGAGCGACCTCTCGGTGGCCGAGGCGGCCGCCGTGCGGAGGGTGGGGATGGTGCCCGCCGGCTTCGTCATGGGAACGGCGGTCATGCAATTGGCGGCCGCCGGGGGACAGCTCTACGGGCAGTGGGGCGGCCTGTCCGGCCAGTCTTTCGGGCGGGGCGGCGGCTATTCCGAGACCTATCCGTGTGCCCACACCTACGGGCTCGGAGGCACCATGGGATTCCGCGGCGGCGTCGGCGCCCCGGAGCACTACGGCTTCAGCATCGAGGACGCTGTGCTGGCGGCATCACTGGCCGAGGGTTACGGCTTGGCCATCGAACGCCTCGACGCCGAGGCGACCGAGATCGGCGCCCACGGGGTGGTGGGCGTCGATCTCTTCTTCGAGAACCTCGTCGGCTCGCCGGGGACCGCCACCTTCTTCGCCCGGGGCACGGCGGTGGTGCACCCGGGGACACCTCCGTTGCCTTCCCCCTTCCTGACCAACGCCACGGGCCAGCACTTCGAGCGCCTCATCGCCCTCGGCTACGTTCCCACCGGGCTCGCCGTGGGTGTCGGCAGCGTGTATGTCCAACCCAATTGCCAGGCCCGTGGTGACTTCACCGTCCCCGGCGTCAACCGGCAGATCCCGTCGGCCATCGCCGTGGCCCGGACCCGAGCCCGGTCGTCGCTGGCGGCCGCTGCTCATCGCTCGGGTGAGGGTGTGGTCAACACCGAGTGGACCGATCGGCGGGTCCACCGCTACGGCGAGAGCTGGGACCAGCTGACGATCGCCGTGGGCACCGCCGTGCGCCGGTACAGCACGGAGGCGCCGCCCCTCACCCCCCGCCCCGTCCTCCCCCTGCGACCGTGAGCGCCACGTCGCCGACGGCTCCGGGGATCGCCACCGCCCTGGCCGCCCTGCGCCAGCCGTTCGCGCCCGGCGACCAGCACACGTTCCTGTCCGATCTGACCGTCGGTGAGCTCGTCCTCCTGGAGGAGATCGGCTACCGCCCCGTCGACATCGTCTCCGGGGCGGGGACGGCCAGTTGGAATCCCCAATTCACGACGGCGGCCACCGAAGGGGCGATGTGGGGGCGCGCCATCGCCACTGCCATCGACAACGCCCGCGCCGGGATCCTGGAGGAGCTCCGGTCCCGGCGGGCCGACGGGGTGGTGGCCATGAAGTTCGAGCTCGAGCGCGAGCGCGCCAACCTCCTCACGTGCACCATGCTCGGGACCGCCGTCCACGGCACGGGAAAGGCATCCGGTTCCCACCCCTTCGCCACCACGTTGTCGGCCCGGGACTTCCATCTGCTCGTGCGCGCCGGCTATCACCCGATGGGCATCGCCATCGGGGTCTCCGTCGTCGGGTTCGCGGCACGGTCCGCGGCCCAGTCGCTCGGACTGGCCCGCGACAACGTGGAGCTGAGCGATCAGACGACGGCGTTGTACTCGGCGCGCGAGAAGGCCATGGAGATGATGGAGCGCGAAGCGCAGGAGCTGCACGCCGACGGCGTCGTGGAGGTGCAGCTCCAGGAACGGCCGGTGAATTCGATGCTCACGCATGCCGTCGAGTTCATCGCCGTCGGGACGGCCGTGAGTCGCGGCACCGAGGGTCACCGGGCGCTCGACCCCGAGTTCCAGCTCACGCTGGAGGATCCCGCGGACACGACCTTCGGCGACCGGTAGGACCCGGCCGGATCCCCGGATCCTCCTTGACGGCGCCTCGTTCCCGGTCCACGCTGGTCCCACCAGGGCTGACGCGGCGGGTGGAAGGAGGGCGGGATGATCCGTTTCCGGAACCGGCGGACAGCAGTCCACCGTCTCTGCCTCGGGGCCATGGCGGCGCTCACGCTCGGCGCCGTGACGGCGATCTCGGCCACGGTGGCGGCGTCCCCGGCCGGTGCGGCGACATCGGGCACGAAGCCCCCCCTGTGCGCGGCGTCGGCCGTCACGGTGGCCGCCACCACCAACCGCAAGGCTTACACGCCGGGGCAGCTGGTGAAGATGAAGTCGACCATCACCAACGTCTCACCGACACCGTGCAGTGTGTGGCTGGGTCTCGACCCCGGGTTCTCCCCGAGCCTGATCGTGTTCAACGCCCAGGGTGACGAGGTGTGGGACCGCTGTTGGGTCGACGACCAGCCCGGTGCCTGCTTCGAGATCCTCTATCAACACCGGCTGAACCCGGGCCGCTCCTATCACACCGTCGCCATCTGGGACCAAGGTTCGGGGACGGGATCGCAACCGCCGCAGCGCGTCCCCCCGGGCACGTACTCGTTCGCCACCTACTACCAGTACATCTCGGGGGCGGAGGTGAATTTCACGATCGCACCCGCACCCAGCGCGTGGCGCGCAGCTGGTCGATCACACATCTGATCAGTCACACGGGTGATCGCTCACACGGCTGATCGGTCATCTGACGGCGCGAGCCCAGCGATCGAGGGCGGGACGAAGGTGGCGCAGAGCGACCAGGGCCTTCAGGTTTCCGAGCACGAACCCGTGCCGCTCGGTGTCGCCCACGGCGCGCACGACCACCAGCGGGTGATCGGCGAGCACGCGGGCGAGCCACACCGATTCCATCTCCACGGCCAACGCTCCGCCGCGGGCCAGCGCCGAGCGGGCCGCCCCGTGCACGATCGCCGTCGAACAGGCCACGGCGCCGACGCGGACGTCGCGCCCGTGGTCGCGTAGCGCCACGGCCACGGCCTCGGCCTCCGGCAGGGCGATGGGATCGGCACCGTCGGGTGCGTGGAGGGCGTCGGCCACCACGATCTGACCGGGCTCGAGCGAAGTCTCGAGACCTCCGGCGATTCCCACGATGGCCAGGGGACGTCCCGGCGGGAGCGTGCCGGCCAATCGGGTGGCGGTGGCGCCCGCCTTCACGTGGCCCATTCCGGTGCGCACCACGTCGCCCCCGATGGCGAGGGCCTCCAGGCGCAGAGCGGCCAGGACGGTGAGAGCGTCATCGGACGGCACGGACGGCTCAGACGGCTCGGACGGCACGGACGGAACAGGCGGCATGGCTGCATTCTGTCCGTTCTCCGGAGGGGACACAGTGCCGCGCCGCGCCGGTAGCGTGGACCGGTCGGGCCGTCATCGAGGCGGTGGGCAGGAGGGGAGACGTGGCCGAGATCTCCGGGGTGTGCGAGGAGCGGTTCGTCGGTGTGCGGGAGGCGTTGGCCACCAACCTCGACCGCGGACTCGATGTCGGCGCCTCGGTGTCGATCTTCGTCGACGGCGCGCCGGTGGTCGACATCTGGGGTGGCCATGTCGACGAGCAGCGTTCGTCGCCGTGGCAACGCGACACCATCACCAACGTCTGGTCGATCACCAAGACGATGGCGGCGTTGTGCGCACTGATCCTGGCCGATCGCGGTGAGCTCGAGTTCTCGGCTCCCGTCGCCCGCTACTGGCCGGAGTTCGCCGCCGGGGGAAAGGCGGGCGTCGAGGTCCGCCACCTTCTCGGCCACACCGCCGGACTCTCGGGATGGTCGGAACCGGTCACCTCCGACGATCTCCCCGACTGGGACAAGATGACGTCATTGCTCGCCGCCCAGGAGCCGTGGTGGGAGCCGGGGACGCAGTCGGGATACCACGCCCTGACGCAGGGGTATCTGGTGGGCGAGGTCGTCCGGCGGATCACCGGCGTCACCCTGGGGTCGTTCTTCGCCACCGAGGTGGCCGGACCGCTGGGCGCCGACTTCCACATCGGCCTCCCGGCCGAGGACGACACGCGCGTCGCCCGCGTGATCCCGCCGGACCTGCCCGAGCCGTCCGAGTCGTCCTCCATCGCGGCCCGGACCCTTCTCAATCCCCGCATGACGGGAGCCGAACCGTGGAAGGCGTCCTGGCGTCGCGCCGAGATCCCGGCGGCCAACGGCCACGGCAACGCCCGATCGGTGGCTCTCGTCCAGTCCGCCGTGGCCTGTGGCGGGGAGGTCGCCGGCGTGCGCCTGCTCTCGGCCAAGGGATGCGAGGCCATCTTCGAGGAGCAGGCGAACGGGACCGACCTCGTGCTCGGGCCGGGTTTCCGTCTCGGGCTCGGCTACGGACTGCGCTCGGACATGATCCCCATCGGGTCGCACGCCTGTTTCTGGGGTGGATGGGGAGGCTCCATCGTCGTCATCGATCTCGACGACCGACTGGTCGTGACCTATGTGATGAACCGGATGGCCGATGCCTTGATGGGAGACCCTCGGGGCGTCGACATCCTGTTCGCTGCCGCCGTGGCAGCCGCCACCTGACGCACAGCCGCCACCTGACGCGCTGCCGCCACCTGACGCAGGGCCGTCACCCGGCGGGAGAGTGACCGTCGAGAGCCAGGGCGAGCCGGTCGAGGAAGGCGCCCTGGGCCTCGATGAGCTTGTGGCGGGCGGCGGGCACCGTGCACCACGCCGCCCGGTCGATCTCGGGGAACGACTGGACTCTCCCCGATCCCCGGGGCCACTCCATCTCGAAGGTGTTGCTCCGGACCGTGGTGACGTCGAGGTCACCGGCCACCGCCCAGGCGCGGACGCGCTTGCCGCCGCGTTGCGTGATCTCCCCCAGGTCGATCCGGGGCCCGCTCGGTGGCGGCGACCCGAGCTCCTCGGCGAACTCGCGGTCGGCCGTCGCCGCCGGATCGCTGTCCCCCTCGACCACGCCCTTGGGGATCGACCAGGCCCCGTCGTCCCGCTTGCTCCACAACGGGCCGCCGGGATGGACGAGGAGCACCTCGAGGACATCGGCAACGGTCGTCCGGTGGACGAGGAGGCCGGCGCTCACGACGGGCATGTCCCACAACTACACCCTGCGGCCCATCCGTGCACCGGGCCCCACGCTCCGAGCCTCGGCCGCACCCTCCACAAACACGGTCACGCGGAGTATGGAACGGGGCACCGACGGTACACTGGCGTGGGGGAACACGCCGGCGGAACGGCCCGTTCGTGTCCGCCCGAACGACGCCTATGATCACGGCAGTGACCTCCCCGGCGGGACGCGGGGCTCGCGCCCCGGACGCCGGGAGAGGGCTGCTCCGATCCCCGTCGCGCCGGCGCCTCGTGACCGCCGTCGTCGGCGTGGTCGTCCTCGTCGCGGGAAGCCTCGTGCTGGTCAGTGACCTGCGGGCGCGGACCGAGATCGGGACAGCCGACGTCTCGGTGACCTCGGCCGGCCACCAACTGGCCCGGTTGCGCACCGACCTGGCCCGGGCCGAGCAACGGCTGGCCGGCGCCCGCGCCCGCCGCGCCGTCGTCACCCGGGCCTTCGACGACGCGCAGTTCACGCTGTCGGTGACTCAGAAGAGCCTGGCGCGCGACGAGGCCGGCATCCACAGCCAGGGCGTCGACGTGGGGGAGCTCGACAGCTGCCTGAGTGGCGTCGAGCAGGCCCTCAACCAGATCTCGGTGGGACAGACGGCCGGGGGCCTGGCCTCGTTGCGCGCCTCGTCGTCGTCGTGCTCGGCCCTGAACGAGTCGGCGTAGCGATGACGTCGCCCCGTCGCCGCCGGCTCGTCGGGGCCGCCGTCATCGCCGCCGCCTGCGGCCTTCTCGTCGCCGTGGTCGTCGACGACGTCGCGGTGCAGGCGCGGCTGCACCGGGCCCAGAGCCAGGCGGCGACGACGATGTCCCTCGTGCGTCGGACCACCGCCTTGCTGTCGTCGACGGCGCGGTCCGTGCAACAGGCCGACGACGGGCGCGTCGCCACCCAGAGGAGCCTGACCGAGGTGACGGCCGAGCTCACCTCGGCCAAACAGCTGTTGGCGCAGTCCCAGAGGGGGATCGAATCGAGCGACGTCCAGCTCGTCGCCGTCCACTCCTGTACGAGCGGCGTGGACCGATCGGTGGCCGCCCTCCAGGCCGGGAAGCAGGCTCTGGCCGTCGCCGACCTGTCGTCGGTGGCCGCCGCCTGCGAGAACATGATCGACACCACGGCGGGCGGACCCGTCTATCCGTTCGACTTCGCCGATCCCGACATCGTCGTGGCCAAGGGCACCTACTACGCCTACGGCACCAACTCGACGGCAGGGAACATCCAGATCATGGAGTCGTCCGACCTCGTGAACTGGCAGAAGGCGGGGGACGCGCTGCCCACCCTGGCGTCGTGGGCCGCACCGGGGGCCACCTGGGCCCCGGCCGTGATCCATGTGAAGCACTCGTGGCTCCTCTATTACACGGCGGCGACGGCCGGGAACCGGGTCCAGTGCATTTCGGTGGCCACGGCCAAGAAGCCGCAGGGGCCGTTCACGGACACGACGAGCGCACCGCTCGAGTGCCAGCCCGATCTCGGCGGCTCGATCGATCCCTCTCCCTTCGTCGACGCCGCCGGCCAGCTCTCCCTCGTGTGGAAGTCGAACGGGGCCCGCGGGCAACCGGCCACCATCTGGGCCCAGGACTTGAACCCCCGGGGGACGGCGTTGCTGGGGGCGGGGCCCACGGCGCTGCTCCGTCCCAGCCAGCCGTGGGAGGGATCGGTGGTGGAGGGGCCGTCGATGGTGCAGGCCGACGGGAGCTACTTCCTCTTCTACTCGGGAAACAATTGGGACAGCGCCGACTACGCCATCGGCGTGGCGCGCTGTGCCGGGGCCCTCGGCCCCTGTACCAAGCCGATGTCGGGACCGCTGTTCGGATCGCAGGCGAACCTCGAGGGCCCCGGCGGGGCGATGGTGTTCACCGACAAGCAGGGACGGCTCCAGATGGCCTTTCAGGCGTGGTTGCCCGGGGCCGTCGGTTACCCCCACCCGCGCCTGCTGTTCATCCGTCAGGTGGACGTCACGGACGGCATCCCCCACGTGGAGCCGCCCGCCTGACAGAGACCGGAGGCCGGGAGCCTCGGCCTTCAGGACCCGGTCGGATCCAGGAGGCTGCTCCAGGCGCTCAGGTCGTCGGTCGGGAAGGCGCCCAGCTCGGCGGCGTGCAGAGGTGCGCCGAAGAGGTAGCCCTGCGCCAGATGGCACCCGAGAGTCTGCAGGATCGGGACCTGGGCCGATCTCTCGACCCCCTCGGCGATCACCGACAGCCCGAGCGAGTCACCGAGGCCGATGATGGCCCTGACGATGGCCGTGTCCTCGGACCGCAGGTCCACCTCGCGCACGAAACTGGAGTCGATCTTCAGGGTCTCGACGGGGAAGCGTTTCAGATAGGTGAGCGAGGAGTATCCGGTCCCGAAGTCGTCGATGACGAAGTGCAGACCGATCTCCCGCAAGGCGTGGAGCACCTTGACCGTCTCTTCGGCGTCGCGCATGAGGGTGCTCTCGGTCAGCTCCAGCCACAGGCGATCGGGATTGACCCCGGTGGTGTCGAGGACGGCGGCGACCAGATCGGGGAAGCCCGGATCGGCCAGTTGCAGCGACGCCACATTGACCGAGATGTTGAGGCGCGCCTCGTCCAGCCCGGCCGCCTCACGACCGACGGCCCAGGCGGCGGCTTGACGACAGGCTTCTCCGAGGGCCCAGGCGCCGAGCGGGACGATCAGGCCGCTGTCCTCGGCCGTCGGGATGAACTCGTGGGGGAGGAGCAGGCCCCGCGTGGGGTGGCGCCACCGCACCAGTGACTCCATCCCCACCATGGTCCGCGTGTGGAGATCGACGAAGGGCTGATAGCAGAGGGTGAGCTCATCGCGCTCGAGGGCGTCGCGCAGCTCGTTGGACGTGCGCCGGCGACTGTGGGCCAGACGGTGATCGACTTCGGTGTAGATCTCCACGCGCCCCGGCCCCCGCTCCTTGGCCCGGTACATGGCGGTATCGGCCTGGCGCAGAAGGGTCGACCCCGATTCGTCGGCGTCGGTCGACAAGGCGATGCCGATGCTGAAGGAGACGAACGTCTCGCCGCCCACCTCGGTCAGCGGCTCACCCATGGTCGATCGGAGCCGGTCGGCGATCTCGAGCGCGTGTGTCTCGTCGGCGACCTCGTCGCACAGGACGGTGAACTCGTCTCCGCCGAAGCGGGCCAGGGTGTCACTGGCTCTCAAGGCACCGCTCATCCTCTCGGCCAGGGCTTGCAGCAGGCGATCGCCGACCTCGTGACCGAGACTGTCGTTCACCATCTTGAACCGGTCGAGATCGAGGAACATCACGGCCACGCGGTGGCCGCTGCGCTTCCCCCGGCGCAGGGCCATCTCCAGGCGGTCGGCGAAGAGGTCGCGGTTGGGGAGGTCGGTGAGGGGGTCGTGGATGGCAGCGTGGGCCAGGTGCTCGCGCATCTCACGACTCTGGGTGATGTCCTGGACGTGGCCGATGAGATAGAGAGGCTCACCCGACGCGCCGCGCACGCACGAGGCGCTGACCGACGTCCACACCGGGTGACCGTCGGAGTGGAGGTAGCGCTTCTCGATCGAGAAGCTCTCGATGACGCCGGCCGTCAACGCCTCCACATGGGTGAGGTTGTCGTCGAGGTCGTCGGGGTGCGTCAGCTCGCGGACGTTCGTTCCCACCAGGAGGGCGCCGTCGCGACCGATGATGTCGCTGTAGGCCGGGTTGACGCGCAGGAGGACGCCGTCGGGCGAGGTGAGGATCATCCCGATCGGAGCCATGTCGAAGGTGGTCCGGAAGCGTTCCTCCGCCTCGGCCACCGCCGCCGCGTCCCGACGTCGGTCGGTGATGTCCTCGATCTCGGTCATCACGTAGAGGGGTGTCCCGTCGCTCTGGCGGACGCACGAGGCGTGGACCGACACCCAGACGATGCGCCCGTCGCCGTGGATGAGGCGGGTCGACGCCCTGACACCGACGGCGTCCCCGGCCATCAGGGCGTCGACCCGGCCGGCCACGGCGTCACGATCGGCGGGGTGGACGACAGCGCCCAGGGCCGTTCCCACCAGCTGGTCGGGGTGCCGGCCCACGATGGCGCCGGCGGCGGCGTTGACCCGCACGAGGAGGCCGGCGGTGTCGACGAGGGCCATACCCAGAGGAGCCTGGTCGAACGTCAGATCCAGGACGGACTGCCTGCTCACCGCCCTCGACCGAACATCGAAACGCCTCCTCTCAGGCCGCGACCGTCCGGAGCGTTCATCAGTCGGCGACTGAGAGTGGTATCGGCAGGCGGAGGGGTCAGCTTGATGCCGGGAACAGGCCCGGGGATCGGGCATGATGAGGAGGTGTCGAGGGGCGGAACGGGCGGAACGGGAGAAACGGACGAGCGGCCGTGGGGGAGCTTCACCGTCCTCGACGACTCCGAGGGACACAAGGTCAAACGGATGGTCGTCCGGCCCGGGAAGCGTCTCAGCTACCAGCGGCACGCCCGCCGCTCGGAACACTGGTTCGTGGTCCAGGGCCACGGTCGCGCCGTCGTCGAGGGCTCGCCCCGTGAGTTGACCGAGGGCATGGCCCTCGACATCCCGGTGAGCACGGCGCATCGGATCGAGAACGACGGAACGGCCGACCTCGTCTTCATCGAGGTCCAGCACGGGGACTACTTCGGCGAGGACGACATCGTCCGGTTGGAGGACGACTTCGGCCGGGCCCCGCTCGGGAGCTGACGCCCGCTACCGCGCGCCGGCGACGGCGGGGAAGTCCCCCCCCGGACCCGGCATCGTCGTGGCCTCGGCCACCGGCAGTCCGTCGGTGTAGGTGACGCGGTTCGTCCGGACGGCCGGGACGCGCGACCCGGGCAGGATGATCCCGACGAGGTTCAACGGGTCGGAACCGTTCAGGTGCACGGTCTCACCGCCGCGCGCCGCGCGCCGCACGGCGCGGAGCTCGTCGACGGCTTCCGGCAAGGCGTACTGCTCGCCGGCGAAACCGGTGACGAAGCGCCCGCCGCGCACGAGTCCGCGGGCTTCGAGCCGTCGCAGGGCCCACACCACCTCGCGCCAGGGAAGGGCCAGGTTCTCCCGGGCCATCAGGTCCCAGAAGACCACGCCCCACCGGGCCAGAAGCTGGCCCGCCACCTGCTCGGCCAGACCGTCGGGGTCGTCGGCGGGCCCGGGGACGGGCAGGAGGGCCCACCGTCCCTCGCCACCCTCGCGCCACGTCGGAGCCCGGCGCCCCCCCAGACGGCTGCGCTGCTCCTGGCGGTGGCGCCTCTTCCACGCCTGGCGGGCCGAGAGGAGCGAGCGCACGGCCTGGAACCCGTCGGCGGTGACGATCCCCCGGGCCACCAGGTCCCAGAGGCCCTCCTCCACCTCGACCGGGAGCCGGCCGGTCGTCTCGCGCAGCTGCGCGTGGAACATGGCCCCGTGGGCGCGCAGGGCGTCGAGGACGTCGCGTCCGGCACCGTGCGCCGGCTCGCTGGCCAGCGCCCCGCCGCGCGCCGCCTGCAGGAGCCACGACAGATCCGGGCGCACGGCGAAGGTCACCGGAGTGGCGCGCGACGGGGTGGCCGATCCCCGGCGCGTGTCGTCGTCCTCGGCGTCGCCGCGCAGCCCCAGCCGTCCCCAGACGAGCTCACCGGACAGGCAGAGGTCCTCGAGCCATCGCGGTTGGTAGTTCTCGACCCGGGCGGGGAGGATCGCCTCCTCCCAGGCGCCGGCGGCGATCTCGAATCCCTGCAGCTGATCGACGACGGCCATCACGCCGGCCCGTCCGGTGCGCTGCGTCCCGGGGGCGACGTGCTGCCAGCGCAGGAGGAAGCGCATGAGATCCTGCGCCGTCACCGGCTCGATCTGGCGACGCAGGGTGTGCTGTGTGTAGGCGTGGATCCGGGCCAGGAGCCGGCGGGCGCACCACTGCTCGTCCCCGCCGCCCAGTGCGGGGTCGAACCGTCCCCGCATGGCGAACCCCTCGGCCTCGAGGCGGGCCAGGCCCACCTTGACCCGACCCTCGGTCAGCGCCGTGCGCGCCGCCAGGATGGCCACGGTGACCGGACCGGTCACATCGAGATGACCGCGCAGGGTTTCGGCGGCGGCCGCATCGGCGTCGACGTCGGTGTCCTGCGGTCGGGGCGCCGGCAGGTGATGGTCGGGGAGGAAGGTGGCCGCCGGGAAGAGGGCCTCGACCGACGTCCGGCGCTCCACGGCCGACCACAACGTCGGACCGCCGGGACCGCCGTCCTCGACACCGGCCGGGGTGACGGCCGTGGCCCGACCGCTCGCCGCCAGGGCGTCGAACCAGGAGCGGTCGTCGGCCACGGGACGCAGGACGACGAGGGAGAGGAGCAGGTCGTGGAGCTCCTCGGGGCCCCGGACGTCCGGCGCCGCCTCCGTCCGGACGCGGGCGACGGCGTCGGGGTCGAGCGCGGCCAGCGCCTCGGACTGCAGCGGGAGCCCGCGCCGCATCTGCACGGCCCGGGTCCGCCGCTCCTCGAGGGGCGCGTCGTCGAGGAACGTGTACGGCTTGCCGTTGAGGATCTCGTGGGCCATCACCGACGGCTCGGTCGACTCGACGAAGTGGACGCGGATGGCGCCCGCCTCGAGACCCTGCAGCGTGTCCACGAGGCCGTCGACGTCCATGGCCTCGTGGAGGCAGTCGTCGAGCGTCTGCCGCACGAGGAGGTGGTCGGGGATCTGGACGGGACCGGCCACGGCGTTCTCCTGGCAGGCGGCCAGGGCGGGGAAGACGGCGGCCATGAGGTCGTCCGACTCCATCCGCTGGATGGGCAGGGGGTTCTTCTTGCCCCCCCGGAAACGCAGGACGGCGAGCGAGCGGTTCAGGTTCCAGCGCCACCGCGAGGTGAACATGGGCGAGGCCAGGACGGCCTGCTCGAGTGCGGTCCGGGCCGTCTCCGACCGCAGCAGGCGCGGCGCACTCTCCAGGGGGAAGCTGTGCTGGGGCCCGAGGGAGAGCACGACGGCGTCGTCGTTGGCCGCCGCCTGCAGCTCGAAGTCGAAGGTGGCGCAGAACTTCTTCCGCAGCGCCAGTCCGAAGGCCTTGTTGATCCGACCGCCGAGCGGCGCGTGCACGACCATCTGCATCCCGCCGGCCTCGTCGAAGAAACGCTCGAAGACGATGTCCTGCGCCGTCGGGAGCACCCCGAGCTCGCCCAGGCCGGAGGCCAGGTAGTCGACGAGCTGGCGGGCGTCGGCGGGCTCGAGCCCGCAGCTCTCGGCCACCCACGCCGCCGCCCGGCGCCGCGCCTCCTGCTCGTCGCCAGGGACACCGGGGGAGCCTGCGGGGGAGCCCTCGCCGGAGTGGGCGGGTGTCGCCGCCAGCGCGTCGCCGACGGCGCGGCGCAGGGCCGAGACCTCCTCGGAGAGCTCGGCCGTCCGGCTCGGGGCCTCGCCCACCCAGAAGGGGATGGTGGGGTGCGCCCCCTCGGCGTCGGTGACCCGGACCTCGCCCTGGGTCACGCGGCGGATCCGCCAGGAGTGGGTCCCGAGGAGGAAGACGTCGCCCACCATCGACTCGATGGCGAAGTCCTCGTTGACCGTCCCCACCGGGGTGTCGTCGGGGTCGAGGACGACCCGGTAGTCGCCCACCTCGGCGATGGCCCCCCCGGAGGTGAGGGCGGCCAGCCGGGCCCCGCGTCGCGGTCGGAGGACGGCGTTGACCCGGTCGCGGTGGAGGTAGGCCATCCGCTTCCCCCGGCCCGTCGTGATCCCCTCGGCGGCCAGCTCCAGGACGGCCTCGTAGTCGGCGTCGCCGAGCCCGGCGTAGGGTGCCGCCCGACGCGCGAGGGCCAGGAGGTCGGCCTCGCCCCACTCCTCGGCCGCCGCCACCTCGGCCACGATCTGCTGGGCCAGGATGTCGAGAGGGGCCACGGGCGGATGGGTGGCGTCGAGGCGACCGCCGCGCACCGCCGCCAGGAGCGCGGCGCACTCGACGAGCTCGTCGCGCGTGAGGGGGAAGAGGATCCCCTCGGGAGTCCCGAGGCGCGTGTGGTTCGACCGCCCCACCCGCTGCAGCAAGGTGGCGATGGCGCGCGGCGAGCCGACCTGGCAGACGAGCTCGACGGGGCCGATGTCGATCCCGAGCTCGAGCGACGCCGTGGCCACGAGGGCCCGGAGGTCACCGGCCCGCAGGCGGGTCTCGACCCGGTGACGGCGGTCCTTCGAGAGGCTGCCGTGGTGGGCGGCCACGTGGTCCGGTCCCAGCCGTTCGGCCAGGAGGTGGGCCAGGCGCTCGGACATCCGGCGCGTGTTCACGAAGACGAGGGTCGTCCGGTGCGCCCGGACGTGCTCGGCGATCCGGTCGATGATCTCGCCGAACTGCTCGGTGGAGGCCACCGCCGAGAGCTCGGTCCCCGGGAGCTCGATGGAGACGGCCAGCCGCCGCGCGTGGCCGCAGTCGACGATGGCGGTCGAGCGGCCGTCGCCCACACCCGAAAGCAGGCGCGCCGTCTGCTCGATGGGGCGCTGGGTGGCGGAGAGGCCGATCCGCTGGGGCCGGGGACCGCTCTGCAGGTTCTCGAGGCGCTCGAGGGTGAGGGCCAGGTGCGATCCGCGCTTGTCCCGGGCCAGGGCGTGGATCTCGTCCACGACGACCGTCTCGACCTGGCCGAGCGCCGCCCGGCTGCGGGCGGCGGTGACGAGGAGGTAGAGGCTCTCGGGCGTCGTCACCAGGAACGTCGGCGGGTCCTTCACCATCGCCGCGCGCGCCCCGGCCGGGGTGTCGCCGGTGCGGACGGCCACGGTGATGGGGGGGACGGCCAGCCCCAGGCGCTCCGCCTCCTCGGCGATCCCGGCCAGCGGGGCCTCGAGGTTCTGGTGGATGTCGACGGCCAGGGCCTTCAGGGGCGAGACGTAGACGAGGCGGGTCACCCCCGGCACCAGGAGCCCGGCGTCGTGGGCCCGGTAGGCGGCGTCGATGGCCACCAGGAATCCGGTGAGGGTCTTCCCCGACCCGGTGGGGGCGGCGATCAGGGTGTCGCCCCCGGACGAGATGAGGGGCCATCCCTCGACCTGGGGGGGAGTGGGACCGCCGGGGAAGCGGCGGCCGAACCAGGCGGCGATGGCCGGGTGGAAACCCGGGAGCGGGGTCGTCACCCTGCTCAGGGTACCGGTGGGGTGTGGCGGGGACGGCAGGGAATCCCTGTGCCTGGAGATTGGTTGTATGTGCAAAGAAAAAGGGTGGACCCCGGCGGTCGAGGGGCGCCTCGAAGACGGAGATGACAATGGCTGAACTGAACCAGACCCTTCCCCTGCTCCCCCTGACCTCAGGGGTCGCTCTCCCGGGGATGGTCTTCACCCTTGCCCTCGAGACCGATGAGGCCCGGGCGGCGGCCGACGCCGCCGGCCCCGCCGGCGGCCGGCTGGTGCTCGTCCCCCACGTCGACGGGCGGTACGCCACGGTCGGCGTGGTGGCCGAGATCATGGAGGTCGGAGACCTCCCCGGCGGACCGCGGGCCATGGTCGTCCGCGGCGCGGAGCGCGTCACCATCGGGACGGCCGTGCCCGGCACCGGGACCGCCCTGTGGGTCCAGGTCGAACCGGTGACCGAGGGTCCCGTCACGCCCGAAGCGACGGAGCTGGCCCGCGAGTACCGGGCCGTGCTCGAGAACATCCTCATCACCCGGGGGGCGCGCCGCATGGCCGAACGCCTGCGGGACGTGACCGAGCCCTCGCTCGTGGCCGACCTGGCCGGCTATTCCCCCGACCTGTCGCTGACCCAGAAAGTGGAGGTGCTCGAGACGGTCGACGTCGAGGCCCGGCTGCGTCTCGTGATCGGCTGGGCCCGCGACACCTTCGCCGACCTGACGCTGCGCGACCAGATCAAGTCCAACGTCGAGGAAGGGATGGAGAAGACCCAGCGCGAGTTCCTCCTGCGCCGTCAGCTCGAAGCCATCCGCAAGGAGCT
Source organism: uncultured Acidimicrobiaceae bacterium (assembly GCA_963848355.1). Lineage (GTDB taxonomy): Bacteria > Actinomycetota > Acidimicrobiia > Acidimicrobiales > UBA8190 > CAWKDG01. The sequence goes on along the minus strand of CAWKDG010000002.1, from coordinate 447,075 downwards.
CAACGAGCTCGACGGCACACCCGACGAGGGCACTGTCGACGACTACCGGGCGAAGATCGAGGGACGCGACCTTCCCGACGACGTCCGCAGCGCCATCCTGCGCGAGATCGACAAACTCGATCGCACGACCGAGCAGAACCCCGAGAACGGGTGGATCCGCACCTGGCTCGACACCGTCCTCGAGATCCCCTGGGGCGTGGTGTCGGAGGACAACCTCGACGTGGCCGACGCCGCCCGGATCCTCGACGAGGACCACGAGGGCCTCACCGACGTGAAGGAGCGCATCCTCGAGCACCTGGCCGTCCGGGCTCTGCAACACGAGCGCGGTCTCGTCCCGGTGGGTCGGCGCGGTGCCGGTGCCATCCTCGCCCTCGTCGGTCCCCCCGGAGTGGGGAAGACCTCGCTCGGCGAGTCGGTGGCCCGCGCCCTCGGACGCAAGTTCGTGCGTGTCTCGCTCGGTGGTGTCCGTGACGAGGCCGAGATCCGCGGTCACCGTCGGACCTATGTCGGTGCCCAGCCCGGCCGTCTCGTCCGCGCCCTGCGTGAGGCGGAGACCATGAACCCGGTCATCGTCTTGGACGAGGTCGACAAGCTCGGCTCCGACTACCGCGGTGATCCTTCCTCGGCCCTGCTCGAAGTCCTCGACCCGGCCCAGAACCACACGTTCCGCGATCACTACCTCGAGGTGGAGCTCGATCTGTCGAAGGTTCTCTTCTTGGCCACGGCCAACGTCTTGGAGACCATCCCCGGTCCGCTGTTGGACCGGATGGAGGTCATCCGTCTCGACGGCTACACCGAAGACGAGAAACTCTCGATCGCCCGTCACCACCTCCTGCGTCGTCAGCTCGAGCGCACGGGGCTGCGACCCGACGAGGTCGTCGTGACCGACGACGCCATCCGGTCCATCTCGGCCGACTACACCCGCGAAGCGGGGGTCAGGAACCTGGAGCGCGAGCTCGGACGGTTGCTGCGCAAGGTGGCGACGAAGTTGGTCTCGCACGAGGTGACCGCCCCGGTCGAGGTGGACGACGTCCGCCCCTGGCTCGGACGGCCGCGCTTCTTCTTCGAAGCGGCCGACCGCACCGCCGTCCCCGGCGTGGCCACCGGACTGGCCGTCACCGGGACCGGTGGCGACGTCCTGTTCATCGAGGCCACCTCGATGGACGGCACCGAGGGGCTCACCCTGACCGGTCAATTGGGCGACGTCATGAAGGAGTCGGCCGAGATCGCCCTCTCCTACGTCCGGTCCCACGCGCCCGAGCTGGGGATCGCGCCCGAGGCCTTCACCGGCCGGCGCTTCCACCTGCACGTCCCGGCCGGTGCTGTTCCCAAGGACGGGCCCTCGGCCGGCGTCACCATGACAACCGCGCTCGTGAGCCTCTTGCGGGACCAGCCCGTGAAGTCGGTGCTCGGGATGACGGGCGAGGTCACTCTCCAGGGACGGGTCCTGCCCATCGGCGGCGTGAAGCAGAAGGTCCTCGCCGCCCACCGGGCCGGACTCACCGAGGTCGTCCTCCCGGCCCGCAACGGGCCGGACCTCGAGGACGTCCCCGAGGGTGTCCGCCATCAGATGACGTTCCATCTGGCCGAGGAGATCGGCGACGTCCTCACCGCCGCGCTGGGCGAACCCGGTGCCGCGGTGGGGACCGCTCCGGCGGCGCCCGCCGACATCGTCGCCGCCGCCTGAGTGATTGAAGTGACGGGAGTGACGACGACGGGAGCGCTGGCGCCGTAGTCACCGGCCCGGACGCGCCGTCACGGGCGTCCGGGCCGTGCGGACGCGGCGCTGCGACTGTCACACTGGTCGGGCACGCAATTCGATTCTCGTGCGTCTCGCCGCCTCCTGCCGCGGCGAAGCCGCGTCGGGGGAGGGGGGTGTCCGGTGGTCGTGATGCCTGTCGCCCGACCGTCGGCCGCCCCCGTCCTCGTCGCCGTCGACGGTCCGGCGAGGCAGCGCCGGACGACGGTGGCGCTGCGCCCGGTCCTCGCCCTTCCCCATCTCCTCGCCCTCCTCGTCGTCGTGCCGGCCGTCGTCGTCGTCGCCGTCGCCGGTTGGTGCGGGGCCCTCGTCCTCGGACGCCTCCCGCGCTTCGCCGCCGAGTTCCTCACCGGGTGGCTGCGTTGGCAGACGCGGCTCTACGCCTATCTCTTCCTCCTCACCGACGTCTACCCGCCCTTCTCCCTCTCCGACGCCCCCTATCCCGTCCGGCTCACGACGCAGCCCGGAACGCTCAACCGCTGGGCCGTCGCCTTCCGCCTCCTCCTGGCCGTGCCGGCCGCGGTGGTGGCGGCCACCGTCACCTACGGGATCGCCGGCGTCGTCCTCGTCGTCACGTGGCTCATCGTCCTCGTGCACGGTCGCTTTCCCCCGAACCTCCATCAGGTCTTCGCCGCCTTCGTCCGCTACGAGGCGCGCCTGATCGGTTACCTCACCATGGTGACGTCGCAGTACCCGTGGGGCCTTCTCGGCGATCCGGAGACGAGCGCCACGGTTCCCGACTGGCAGCCGACACCACCGTCGCCCGTCCACGATCCGTACTGGCAGGTCGTCCTCACGGCGCGGGCGAAGAACCTCGTCGTCTTCGTCCTCGTCGTCGGTGTCCTCTCGGTCGTCGGCGTCAACGTCGCCAACGCCGCCGCCCGCTACGACCGGCTCCACACCGAAGAGGCGGCCGGGTCGCGCCTCCAGGCGGCCTACCAGTCGCTCGGCACCGCCGTGATCGGCTACGAGTCCCGGACCCGGTCCTGTGCCGGTACCGCCCAGCCGCTTCCCTGTCTCACCGACGCCGCCCAGACGGTCTCACAGGCGTTCTCGGTCTTCGTGACGCGGGTGGCGGCGACGTCGATGCCGGCGCCGGCGATGCCGGCGCGCGGCGTCCTCGTCTCGGACGGGCGGCGGGCCGAGAAGGACTTCGCCCAGCTGTCGGCCTCGTCCTCGGCCGGTCGCTATCAGCTCGTCATCGAGAGCTCGAACCTGGCCCGGCTCCTCATCCGCTTCGACCAGGACTACGAGACTCTCGGCACCCGGCTGAACGATCTCGGCTGAGGCGCCATCGCCGTTCCCGGCGGCCGGGACTGGCACACTGGCGGTCACGCCGGTCCCTCCCGGGAGTCGGTGCGGGAAAAGGGGGATCTCTTGGCCACCCACGACCCTCAGCCGGCGGCGCCGATCATGTTGGCCTTCGCGGGCCCGGCCCCGCAGCGCCGGCTCACCGTCTTCTTCCGGCTCATCCTCGTCATTCCGCAGGCCATCGTCTTGTTCTTCGTCGGTATCGCCGCCTTGGTCGTCGTGGTCATCGGTTGGTTCGGCGCTCTCTTCATGGGACGGCTCCCGCGTTTCGCGGCGGAGTTCCTCCCCGGTGTCCTGCGCTGGCAGATGCGGGTCTCGGCCTATGAATTCCTGATGACCGACCAGTACCCGCCGTTCACCCTCGAGCCCGACGACGCCTTCCCGGTGTGGCTCGCCGCCCAACCGGGCCGCCTCAACCGATGGGCGGTGTTCTTCCGCTTCTTCCTCGGCCTCCCCGCCTCCCTCCTCGCCTACATCGTCCAGAGCGGCGCCTTCTCCATCGTCGCCTTCGTCACCTGGTTGATCGTTCTCTTCTCCGGGAGCATGCCGCCGTCGTTGTACCAGGCCTACGCCGCCGTCCTGCGCTATCAGGCCAGGACGTACGGCTACCTTCTCATGATCACCTCCGAGTGGCCGTGGGGACTCTTCGGCGACAAGGAGACGTTCGGACAGCAGGGCCCGATCCCCGGCTACGCCCCCCCGGCCTACGGCGCCCCCCCGGCCTACGGCGCCCCCCCGGCCTACGGCGCCCCCCCGGCCTACGGCGCCCCCCCGGCCTACGGCGCCCCCCCGGCCTATCCCCCGACGGTGCCGGGAGTGACGTTCACCTTCGGCGGGCCGGCCTACCTGTGGGGATACTCCGATGACCGCACGATGTGCGGGATCTGGTCGGCCACCGATCCCGGTGCACCTCCGCAGACGTGGCCGATCGGGGAGCAGGGCGAGGCGTGGACGAAGTTCTGGCAACTCGATCCCCATGCCGTGGAGCTGAGCGAAGCGGCACCGGCACCGGCACCGGCACCGGCGCCGACGTCGTGGTCCCCCGGCGCGCCGGGATCGGTGGGCGTGTCGCCTCCTCCCTATCCGGCGGGTGCGTCGCCCTACCAACAAGGCGGATGGTCCGTGGCACCGGCGGCATCGTCGCTGCCGCCGAGCGGGAACGCCTATCCGACGAGCGGGTCGACGGCCGACGATCCCCGGTGGCGACTGATCCTGTCGGCGGGGGGAGCGAGGGCGCTGCTGATCGTCTTCATCGTCCTCGGATCGGTGTTCGGCGTCGGCAACCTCGCCCTCCAGTTGGGGGACCACTCGCTGGCCAACATCGCAGCCACCCTCGACATCCAGGTGGCCGACGCATCGCTCAACAACTCCGTCAACACCTACGAATCCGCCATCAAGAGTTGCAATGGTTCGTTTCCGTGCGTGACCCAGGCCAGCCGCACCCTGTCGCAGGCGTTCGGATCGTTCCTGAGCACGCTCGAGTCGACATCGGTGTCGTCGGGGGCCGCCGCCGCCAAGGGCCAGGTGGTGGCCGACGCCAACCATTGCCAGCAGGTCTTCGAGGAGCTGGGAACGGCCAGCACGGTGGCCCAGTACGACCAGATCCTGCAGGCCAACGGCGCCATTCTCACCGTGTTCTCGGCCGACTACCAGCACCTCATCAGCACGTTGGGCTGACCGTCGGTCGCCCTCGGTCCGCCGATGGGCCCGGGGACCTTATGCACAGGACCGTGGGCGCCCGAGGGCCCAGGTCATCTTCCCATCGCATGCCGATGGCCGTCCCGTCACCGTGGCGTCACCTTGCGTTCACTCTGCCCGGTCATTTCCACAGCCATGTGGACGATGCCCCCGGCTGGGCGCACCGTCCCGGGCCGGACGGACGATGACCTGGCCCGATGAGGGAGACTGACGGCCGATGGACGTGGTCCGGACACCGCCCGAACGGTTCGCCGACCTCCCCGGGTACCCGTATCCACCGTGCTACGTCGAGGTCGGCTCGAAGAGCACGGGCCCGGTGCGGATGCACTACGTCGAGGCCGGGCCACCGGACGCCGATCCGGTGCTGCTGCTCCACGGCCAGCCGACGTGGTCGTACCTGTACCGGACCGTCATCGAGACGCTGGCCGCCGCCGGTCACTGGGTGCTCGCCCCCGACCTCATCGGTTTCGGGCGCTCCGACAAGCCCGTCGACCGGTTCGACTACACCGTCGGTCGCCACGTCGAATGGATGACACGCTTCGTGGCCGCTCTCGACCTGCGCCGCCTGACGCTCGTGGTCCAGGACTGGGGCGGTCCCATCGGCCTGGCCGTGCTCGCCGCCGACCCTGACCGCTTCGCCCGGGTGGTGGCGTCGAACACCATCCTCCACACCTCGGACCCGACGCTCGACGGTCGCCTGCGGTGGGCCAACCACTCGGTGGGGAACGGTCGCGTCGTCCTCGAGGAGGCGCTCGTCGACTACGTGGCCTACACCCAGCGGGCGCCGACGCTGCGGGCGAGCGACTTCGTGTCGTTCGTCACCGTCGCCGACGTCCCCGCCGAGGTCCTCGCCGCCTACGACGCCCCGTTTCCCGACGCGTCGTATCAGGCCGGGATGCGACAGTTCCCGGCGCTCATCCCTTTGACCGGCAACGATCCCGGGGCGGCCGTCAACCGCTCGACGTGGGCCGCGCTCGAAGGTTTCGACCGCCCCTTCCTCACGGCGTACGCCGACGGCGACGAGGCCAGCGCCGGCTGGGACGGCGTGTTCCAGGAGCGGGTCCCCGGTGCGCAGGGCCAGGCGCACTGCATCATCGAAGGGGCCGGCCACTTCGTCCAGGAGGACAAGGGCGCCGAGCTCGGTGCCGTCATCGCCCGCTTCATCGCCGCCACACCCCCGGAGACGTAGGCTTTCGTCCGTCGTCGAGCGAGGGGGAGGACCGTGGACTGGCAGGCGTGGGCGCGGCGGATGGAGGAGACGGACGGGGCCGACGCCTTCGAGGCCCTGTTCGCCCATGGTGGGCTGTTCAGCGACCCGGTCACGCCGTGGACGACCGATGTGCGCAAGGTCGCCAACGACACCGACAGCATCTTCCCGGACTGGCAGCAGCGGGTCGACACCATCCGCGGCGGAGACGACTGGGCCGTCTTCGAGTGGACGGGCACGGCCACCTTCCATCCCGAGGGTCCCGACGGACCGGGCATACCGATCAAGATGGAAGGGGCGACCGTCATCGAGGTGGACGACGACGGACGGGTGACGCGGTGGCGCGACTACCTCGACACCAACGAGCCCGCCCAGCAGATCCAGAAGGGCATGACGGCGGCCGGCCTCGACCCCGGGGCGGCGCCCACACCGGGCTGACGCCGAGGCGGACCCGGCGCGTCAGGAGAGGGCGGCCGTGGCCGAGAGGCCGTGGTACGGGCTGCCGGCCTCCTGCCACTGCTCCCAGAAGGCGAAGAAGGTCGGACCGAAGGGATCGTCGCCCAGCAACGGCATGGCGGCCCGCCGGATGGTGAAGTCGTAGGGGGCCAGCGCCGTGGCCGCCTCGAAGTGGCGCCGGGCCGTCGCCTCGTCGCCGTGGCGCAGTGCCTCGGCCGCCACCCGGAAGTGGAGGCGGGCGAGGACCTCGTCGTCGGACAGGGCGGCCACCGCCGCGCGCGCCGCGTCGTGCGAGAGGGGCTCGTGGTCGTCGTTGACCCAGCGCCGGACGGCGTCCATGTGGGGACCGGACTCGACGCCGGTGAATTCCTGGAAGAGGTCGGTGCCGAAGGCGACGCCGTTGGGCCGCACGATCCGGTCGTCCTCGTCGATCCAGACGACGGTGGGGACGTTGGAGATGGCGTAGAGCTCGGTGAGGAGATGGAACTGGTCGACGAGGACGGGGTAGGTGATGCCGTCCACCCAGGGACGGACGTCGTCGGGTGAGTTGTCGATGGCGACGGCGATGACCGTGAAGTCCTCGTCGGCCAGCTCGTCGTGGAGCTCCTGCCAGCCGGGGAGGTCGTAGCGGCAGCCGCACCAGCTGGCGAAGGTGACGAGGAGCTTCTTCCGGCCCTGCCACTCGTCCAGACCGTGCGCCGTCCCGTCGAGATCGGGGAGACGGAAGTCGGGTGCCTCCAGTCCGTCGAGGGCGCGTCGCCTCTCGTCGGTCGAGAGCCCCACGGCGGCGATGCCGGCGTCGGCGTCGATCACCACCGGGCGACCGAGGGCGGCGGCCACCGTGGCGAGGTCGAGACGACCGGCCACGACGAGGGGACCGGGATCGGCGACGGGAACGCAGACGTCGCCCCGGCACAGACCCTCGGGTTTGAGCTCCCATCCCAGGGTGGCGGCGAACGAACCGGGGTCGATGAGCAGGCGTCCCCCGTCGATAGTGCCCGTGATCCGGTGGACGTCGGTATCGATGATCGTGAGCTCGGGCATTGATCTCTCCTCGGGGCCGGTGGCGCGCGGGATGCGCCGAATGCTACCGATCGCGTGGACGCAGAGATGGTGGTGCGACCACCTTGATCATCTGAAGGGCCGGGTGCTGTGGTCCCCAGAGGTCGGGGAACTCCTGAAGGTCCCGGAATCCGCAGGCCCGATAGAACGCCCGTGTCTTCTCGTATCCCTCGTCCCTACGACGGGCGCTCAGAGTTTTCACCTGCAGGAATTCGATGCCGTCGTGGGCCAGAGTGTTCTCGGCGTGATGGAGCATCGACCGGCCGATGCCGCGACGATGATGGTCGGGCAGCACGGCCATGACGTAGATCTCGGCGGCGTCGGGGCTGTGCGTGACGACGGTGAGGAGGCCGACATCGCTGTCGTCGAGCGAGGCGATGACCGTCGGCGCCCGGTCGGCCACGTCCACGTAGTCGTCGACGGACTCGGGAATCCCGAACCAGTGGGGAAGGGTCTCGAGGATGAGACGGCACACCGAGCCGGCGCCTTCGCTCTCGTCCCGGAGGTGCACGTCGGTCACGGCCGGCACCGGGTCCGTCGAGGAAAGGCCGACGCGCTAGGCCAGCCGGGCCCGGGCCATGTCGACACGGGTGCCGTCGGGGGCCAGAGGGGTGGCTTCCGAGCGGAGCAGGGCTGACTGTTCGTGGGCCAGATGACGGGCGAAGGAGCCGTCGGACATGACCACCCGTTGCCAGGGGACCTCGTCGCCGAAACGGGACAGGACGTGGCCCACGAACCGGGCCGAGCCGAGGCCGGCACAGGCGGCGACGTCGCCGTAGCTCATCACCGAACCGGCCGGGATGGTGTCGACGATGTCGAGAACGACCTGTGCTTTGGCCGACGGCCCTTCCATCCCGGTGGTCGGTCAGTACAGCGGTGACCAGGCGCTCGTGCGCAGGAGCTTCGATTCCCAGCGGTCGCGGTAGGACAGGGCGTCGTGCATGAACTGGCCCGGTTGGCGCATGGCGTCGGGCACTTCGTGGGTGAGGAGGTGGAGCAGCATGTCGTCGTTCATGATCTTCTGCATGAGGATGGCCTCCTTGCGCCGGCCCGAGCCGAACGCGGTCTGGAAGACGACCTGGATGTCGAGCAGGGTGCCGTCGCGCGCCTTCATCGGGCGGTAGTACCCCTTCTCCCAGAAGTCGATGTAGTCGTCGACGGCGGCGTGGGGCCAGCCGGTGTCCTCCATGTAGATGGAGAGCTCGTGGGTGGACCCGTCGGTGGGGACTTCGGCGAAGTCGATGTCCTGCATGGGGGACCAGGGGACGGGGAGGAGCATCTTGGCCGTGTTCGAGTGGCGCAGCTCGTCGAGCTCCCGGCCCCACGGGGCGAGGTCGCCGCGCTGGAGGCGATGGGCCAGGGCTTCCCAGGCGGCCCCGTCGCGGATGGCCGTGATGGTGACCATGTGGTACGCCGGCCCGCTGCCGTGGGCGTGGTGGAGGTACCAGAGCAGCCGGGCGTCGTCCCCTTTGGCCAGGGTGGGCATCCAGCCTTCGCGGAAGGCGGCCTCGAACTCCTCCTCCTTGGCGCCCTTCACCTCGTGCACCTCGTGCAGGAACAGCATGCGGATCCCCTCCGTTCGACTCGGGTGTCGCCGCCGCCGTGCCCCCTCGGCCACCGCGGCCCGGGCCACCCTAGTGCCGTCGCCCGAGCGCCCGTCCGCCGGTCGATACGCTTCGCGCACGATGACGGCGATGAGCACCGACGAGCTGCAGAGCTTCCTCCTCGGGGCCTTTCCCGATGCGCCGTCGACGATGGTGGTGGAGGAGAGCGGGGACTGGGGCGTGCGGATGCGCCTCCCGGTGACGAAGGCGCACGGCCGGCCCGGGGGGACGGTGTCGGGTCCGGCCCTCATGGGTCTGGCCGACGGGGCGGCGTGGCTGCCCATCCTGGCGCAGATCGGGCCCGTGGCCCTGGCCGTGACGACGAGCCTGCACATCGACTTCCTGCGCAGGCCGGCGCTCGTCGACATGGTGGCCGAAGGGCGCGTGTTGAAGTTAGGAAAGACCCTCGGCGTCGTGGACGTGACCGTTCGGGCCGACGGCCACGATGACATCGTGGCCAAGGCGCAGGTGACGTATTCGATCCCGCCGCGCTAACGGCGCCGCCTCGGTCGACGTCGGCGCCAGGGGCGCCTCAGCCCGGCGGCGGTCGGGGCGAAAAGCGGCCGCCGCCGGGCCGGCGTCCGGGGCCGATCGGCGAGGGGGTGGGGGTGCCCACTGCCGTTGGCCCCAGGGGATGTCCCCTTTCGGGGTATGACCGACGGGGGAGAGAGGAACCCTTGACCCGAGTGTCCGTTCGGTGCTGTCGGTCATGTCTCGATGATGCGACCCGAAGCTGTGCGGACCACATGGACGACCTGTGGATCCGGTGTGAATTCCGGGGGTCCTTGCTGCCGGCCTCCGGGGCCACCAGGCTGGGCGTCGTGACGGGTGTCCGGGAACGACGACAGCGCCGAGCCCGGCGGACCGGCGTGATGATGACGGCGGTGCTGATCGTCTGCGCCGGGATCGTGACGACGGCGGCGCTGCGTTCGGTGTCCCCGTCGCCCGTCGCCGCGCTCTGCCCCGGGGCGCGGACGGCGACACCGACGGAGGCGCCGGCCCTGGTGAGCGATGTGCGCAGCGGTGTCTTGCCGGCGCAGCTCGTCGCCCAACCGAACCGCCTCGATCTCGTGCCCGTGTTCGACGAGTGGGCGACGATCTGCGGTGTTCCCGCGCCGCTGGTGGAGGCGACGTGCTGGTGGGAGTCGGGATGGCAGGCGGACGCCGTCTCGGTGACGGGGGCGGTCGGTGTGTGCCAGATCGAGCCCGCCGCCGCCCAGACGATCCGGGGGTTGCTCGGCGACCCCGCCCTCGATCCACGGGCGGCGGCGGACAACATCGAGATGTCGGCCGCCTACCTCCGATGGCTCCTGGACGAGACGGGCGGGAGCCGGGACCTGGCTCTGGCCGGCTACTACCAGGGCCTCACGTCGGTCGAGGAGCACGGGATCCTGGCCGTGAGCCGGCCCTACGTGGCCGGCATCACGGCCCTGTTGCGCGACTACACCTGGGATTGAGGAATGGACGGCGACAGCCGGGTGGTGGTCGTCGGGGCCGGCGTGCTCGGACTGAGCGCGGCCCGCGCTCTCGCCCGTCGCGGACGCCAGGTCGTCGTCCTCGAACAGGACACGGTCGGTCACGGTCGGTCGGGGTCCAAGGGGTCGGCCCGGATCTTCCGTCTCGGCTACGACGACCCCGGTTACGTCCGTCTGGCCATGGCGGCACAGCGACAGTGGCGCCAGCTCGAGGCCGAGGCGCGCACGACACTGCTCACCACCACCGGCCAGGTCACCTTCGGTGACGACGTCGAGATCCTCGTCGACGCCATGGTCGCCGCCGGCGCGCCGTGCGAGAGGGTCGCGGCCGGTGAGGTGGCCGAGCGGTTCCCGGGGTTGTCGGTCCCGACGGCGGCCGTCTTCGAACCGGAGTCCGGTGTCATCGCCGCCGACCGGTGTCTCGACGCGCTGCGCCGGGTGCCCGGGGTCGAGATACGAGAGCAGACCCGGGTGCGACGACTCGACGACACGGGGGGTGGCGTGGGCGTCGTGGTCGAGAACGAGGGCGACGAGGACGAGCTACGGGCGCCGGTCGTCGTCGTGTGCGCGGGACCGTGGACGGGACCACTGGTGTCGGGCGTGGGCGTCGACGTGCGCCCCACGCCCACGCTCGAGCAGGTGGCCTATCTGGCCCCCGTGGCCGGATCGGTCGACGACATGCCTGTGTTCGTCGAGCGTTGCCGGCCCTGGTTCTACGGACTCCCGGTCCGGTCGAGCGGGGTCATGAAGGTCTCCTTCCACGGTGGCGGCCCCGTCGTCGCCTCGAACGATCTCGACCGCTACGACACCGGGCGTCCCGACCCGGCCCTCGAAGCCGCCCTGCGCCGCTCGGCCCGCCGCCTCCTTCCCGGCCTGGTGCCCGAACCCGTCGCCACCGAGCGGTGCGTCTACGACAATTCCCCCGACGGAGACTTCGTGCTCGACCGCGTCGGGGACGTCGTCGTCGGCGCCGGCACGTCGGGTCACGGCTTCAAGTTCGCCCCGCTCCTCGGCGAGATGCTCGCCGATCTGGCCACCGGGGAGACCGGCGGGCGGGAGTGGGGTGACCGCGGGCGATTCGCCGTCGGCCGTCTGCCCTCGGCCGGGAGTGGGGGACCGGCGACGAGACACCCGTGAGTCGTCATGGGCGGTGGTGATTCGTCGGTAGAGTGGGGAGGTGCGCTGAGAACGCCCGCCTTGCGGTCCTTGTCCCCACTACCCGGAGGCCGTCCGTGCCCAGCGCGTTCTCGCATACCCGCCACCGTCGTCGCCACCCGACTGTCGTTCGACCGTGGTGCCCACACCGTCCTGAAGGACGTCTCGCTCACCGTCGCGCCGACGTCGTGCATCGGCGTGGTGGGGCCGAACGGCGTGGGCAAGTCCACGTTGCTGCGCCTGCTGGCCGGCCTGGAACAGCCCGACGCCGGGACCGTGCGCCTCGACCCGCCGAGCGGCACCGTCGGCTACCTGGCCCAGGAGCACGAGCGCCGTCCGGGGGAGACGGTGGGAGCCACCCTGACCCGGCGGACGGGAGTGGCCCGGGCCGAGGAGGAGCTGGGCGCCGCCGGTGAGGCTCTCGGCCGTGGTGAACCGGGGGCCGAGGACCGCTTCGCCGTCGCCCTCGAGCGCTACGAGGGTTTGTCCGCCGGCGACATCGACGCCCGGATCGCCGGCACGTTGCTCGATCTCGGCCTCCCCGCCGGCATCGTCGACCAGGAGACGGCCACCGTGTCGGGCGGACAGGCGGCGCGGGTGGCGCTGGCCGCCATCGTGCTGGCGCGCTTCGACGTCACCCTGCTCGACGAACCCACCAACGATCTCGACTTCGACGGGCTCGAGCGCCTCGAAGCCGTCGTGGCCGAGCGCGCCGGGGGCATGGTGATCGTGTCGCACGACCGCGCCTTCCTCGACGCCACCGTGACGTCGGTGGTGGAGATCGACGAGCACGACCATGGCGCCCGCGTCTTCGGAGGAGGATGGTCCGCCTATCTGGAGGAGCGCTCGACGGCCCGCCGGCACGCGGAGGAGACCTTCGCCGTCCACCAGGCCCAACGCCGCGAGCTGCTCGACCGGGCCCGTCGGGAACGCCAGTGGGCCACCTCGGCCGTGCGGCGCGAACGCCGCGACCCGCGGGACAACGACAAGGCGCAGCGTGACTTCCGGATCAACCGGACGGAGAAGTTGGCCTCGCGGGCCCGCCAGACCGAGAGGGCGGTCGAGCGGTTGGGCGTGGTCGACAAGCCGTGGGAAGGCTGGGATCTGCGTTTCACCATCGACCAGGCGCCACGGGCCGGCGCCGTGGTGGCGCGCCTCGAGGGCGCCGTCATCGCCCGTGGCCAGTTCCGGATGGGTCCGATCGACCTGGAGATCGGTTGGGCCGAACGGATCGGGCTGGTGGGCCCGAACGGATCGGGCAAGACCTCGCTCGTCGAGGCGCTCCTCGGACGGTTGCCCCTGGCCGCGGGGACGGCCCGGTTGGGCCCGAGCGTCGTCGTCGGTGAGCTCGGCCAGGACCGCCGCCCGGCCGCCTCCGACGAAGACCAGTCTGTCCTCGACCGGGTCATCGCCCGGACCGGGCTCACCGTTCCCGAGGCCCGCTCCCTCCTGGCCAAGTTCGGGTTGGGTCCCGAGCACGTGGGGCGGACGAGGGACCGGTTGTCGCCGGGAGAGCGCACGCGGGCGGAGCTGGCCCTGTTCCAGGCGCGCCAGGTCAACTTCCTCGTCCTCGACGAACCCACCAACCACCTGGACGTGCCCGCCGTCGAACAGATCGAGGAGGCGCTGGCCGGCTTCGGCGGGACCGTGCTGCTCGTGTCCCACGACCGCCGCCTGCTCGACGCCGTCGACCTGACCCGACGGATCGATCTCGGGTCAGCAACCAGGGCGACATAGGGACAACCAGGGCGACATAGGGAGGGGTGCGGGCCCCCGCCGTCGGACTGATCGTCGAGGGAATTGCTATCTTTCCCGGTGATGTGTCCGCCGGGTCGCTTCGGCGGGCCTCTTTCGGGAGGCGGTGGGTGATGCGCGCTTGCTCCGTCGACGGAACCTCGCATGACTGAGGACCGTCCCCCTGCCGCTACCGTGCACCCGAGCCGCTACCTCCAGTTGGTGCAGGGATGGGCACAGGACGGCCGGCGTCCCGAGGAGCCTGTGCCAGCGGCGCCGGAAACGCTGGAGGCGACTGCGCCACCGGCTGACCCGCCGACCGGTCTTCCGTTCAAGCCGCGCACCTTCCAGGATTGGTCCGAGTACACGACCGTGGACGAGGTTTTGCACCACACGGCCGACAACGGCGCCGCGGTGGCGGCGCTCTGCACCGAAATTGCCCAGAAGAGCACCTGGAAGGTGCGAGCGCTGGGGCACTCGCACAACTGGTCGCCGCTCATCATTCCGGCCGGGCCGCCGGCTCCTCCCGTGTTCCTGATCGACACCGGCAGACTGGAGAGCACGGCGCCGACGACATACGGCAACGGCGCCGCGGGCACGTTCGGCACGGGGACGACGCTGGAGAACGCGACGGCGTTCCTCGCAGGCCTCGACAACCACGGGGCGAGCCCCGCGCCCGGCTACAGCTTCCTGAACATGCCCACCCCGGGAGGGCTGTCGCTCGGGGGCATCCTCGCTGTCGGCGGCCACGGCACGAGCGTGCCCGGGTCGATGGCCGAGCCGGGACTGATGGGCTGCCTCAGCAACCTCGTCGTGTCATTCAAGGCCGTCGTCTCCGATCCCGCTCACCCGGACGAGCACGTGTACACGGAGCAGTCGTTCGATCGATCACACCCGGAGGCGTCGGCCTTCCTCGTGCACCTGGGGCGCGCCTTCCTCACCGAGGTGACACTGGCCGCCGTACCGAACTACTACCTCCAGCTCACCAACCTCTTCCCCGTCATGACCGCCGTCATGGCGCCTTCGGCCTCGACCCCCAATTCCCTCGCCTCCCTGCTCGACGCCCATGGCCGGGTGGAAGTGATCTGGTTCCCGAACCAGCCCTTGGCCTGGGTGCAGTGCCTCACGCGCCAGGACCGGCGGATCGATCCCCAGGTGGCCGGACCGTATTACGACCACAACTGGATGAACTCGATCCCGAAGCAGGCCAGCGAGACCGCCCGCGACCACATGATTCAGCACCCCTCGCTGGTGCTGCTCACTGCGCCGGTCGAGGCTGCGGACGCGTGGTGGAACATGGACGGCTACGTCGCGAACGGCACGGCCCGGGACCTCGAGATCTACCTCAAGGACACGACCCTCCGCATGCACGCCTGCGGCTACGCCCTCCACCTCCAGCGCAAGGACGTGCAGGCCGCCGCCAACGAGTTCCAGGGTGCCTTTCAGAAGTTGCTCGACCGCTACCAGGGCCAGGGGATGTACCCGGTGAACGGTCCCGTCGAGATCCGCTGCACGACGATCGACCGTCCGGGGGACCTCCGGATCAACGGCGCTCAGCCGCCGGCACTGGCGGCGACGCACTCGATCGACGGGAAGGACTCGGCATTCGACACCGTTCTGTGGCTCGACGTCCTCACCTTTCCGGGGACCCCCTCGGCATGGCAGTTCTTTGCCGAGCTCGAGAACTGGATGATCACGACGTGGCACAAACGCTGGCCCGGACGGCTCCGCCCCGAGTGGTCCAAGGGCTGGGCCTACACCGCCGACGGGCCGTGGAAGAACCCCACGGTGATCGACTGGGTCCACAACGTCTACAACAGCGCGGCCGACGACCTCACCTTTGATTGGGCCGAGAGAACCCTGGCGAAGTACGACAGTGCCAGGATCTTCACCAACTCCTTCCTCGACACCCTGTTTTCCTGAAGGTCTCTCGCGTTGACGGCGGGCTCATGGACCCGTCGGGGAGAGCAGGTGCCCCAAGTCGTGCCGCGCCGCCTCAGATTCAGCCTCCCGGATGAGCATCGCCCTGGTGTCGCCGTCGCCCGGCTGCTGACGTCGGCCGAGCATGTCGGTGTAGGCGAGCACGGTGAGGAGGTGGAAGTAGGGGGACCGCAGCCGGTCACAGGCCTCGAGGGCATCGCGGAAGTGCTGCTCGGCGCGTTCGTCGTCGCCGAGCAGCGAGGCCAAGGAACCGAGGCAGGTGGCGACGGGCCCCTCACAGGTCACGCCCACGCTACTCACCTGACGGCGCCACGGGTACATGGCGTCGTAGACCACGCGCGCCGCTTCGCGCCACGTGAGGGCCATGCACACGTGCGAGAGGTTGCACAGGCCGGGCAACCACGCATAGTCGTGCGGGAAGGGGAAGGTGCCGAGCGCGATCTCCTCGGCCTGTGTCGATCGCGCCTCCTCCGGCCGGCCGAGGTCGCAGTACATGCGGGCCAGCACCACTTGGAGCACCGGCAATCCGGGGTTCTCCACGGCCCGCTCGGCGATGATGTCGAGGAATCCGCCGAGCTCCTGTATCCGGCCTTGGAGCCGGCGGACCTCGATCAGCTGCACGCCGAAAGCGGTCAGAGCCTCGGGCACGGCGTCGCCGGCCACCGACAATGCCGTATTGGCGTGAGCTTCGGCCGCGTTGGCGTCGCCCCGCAGGAGCGCCTGGTTGCACAGGAGCACCGACGCCGTCCACCGTTCAAAGGGCTGGTCGAGGCGCTCGGCGATGCGACGACACTGCTCGGCGTGGGCGTCGAACCCGTCGCCGTCCCCCGCCTGGAGAGAGGCGATGGCGAGGGAGTTGTGGAGCTGTAACGCCACCGCCGGATCGGCGTTCAGCGAGGCGATGGCCAGGGCGTCAGCCAAGTCGGTCAGCCGCTGCTCGAGATTGTCGGGGACGACGTAGCCGTGGTAGACGAGCGACACGACGCGCAAGAGAGCGGTCGGATCGCCGACCCGCCGCGCCACGGCGAGCGCCTCGGAAGCCACACGGGCCAGACGCTCGGGCTCGGTGTAGGAGAGCTCGGCCGTCATGGTGCCGAGGAGCAGCGCCCGCTCGACGCTGTCGGTGGGAGGCAGCCCCCGCAAGGCCTCGTCGAGGACGTTGAGCCGCTCCTCGTCGATGTGCCCGGCGCTGCTCACTCCCCCTCGGCTGTTGGCCAGGGCTGCCGCCACCAGTCGGCCGGCGTCCCCGAGCTCACGGGCGATGGCGGCCGCATCCAGAAGGGTCTGGCGGTGCCGGGGGTCGCCGTTGCAGCGCTGGGCGGTACCGAGCCCGACGAGGAGATCGCAATGCAGCGTGGGGGAGGGATCGACCTGACCGTAGAGCTCGAGCGCCTGCTCGAACCACTCCAAGGCATCGGCCGGGGCGGACTGGGCGAGGGCCTGCTCCCCGGCCTTGCGGGAGTAGGTGAGAGCCTTCATGACGTCGACGGCTTTGGTGGCGGCGACGAAGTGCCGGGCCAACTCGGCGGCCCGGGCGTCAAGGGCGTCGCCATGGACCTCCTCCAGAACGTCGGCGATCCTGCTGTGGAGGCGGGCCCGGCGCGATGCGCCGAGGTCCTCGTACAGGGTGTGCTGCGTCAGGGCGTGAGAGAAGCTGAACCGGTCGAGCATCCCCTCGACCTCGGTCAAGAGTCCCGCCTGGACGCTTCGGTCGACGACGTCCAACACCGAGTTCTCGTCCAAACCGGCGACAAGTGCCAGCACCTCGATGTCGAAGTCCCGACCGATCACCGCCGCCAGCGACAGGACCTTGCGCGCGTCCTCTCCGAGGCGGTCGACCCGTTGTCCCACCACCTGTCGGACACTCTGGGGAAGACCCTTCTCGTACAGGTCGGCGCTCGCCACCCACCGTCCGGTGTCGTCTTGGTAGACGAGCCCCGTCTCTCCCAGGTGACGCAGCAGCTCCGTGGTGAAGAAGGGGTTGCCTTCTGTCTCACGCTTGACGGCGTGCGCCAGGTCCACGCCGTCCTGGTCCATTGTGTGTCCCGCCACTGCCTCCATCATGGCGATGATCTCGATGTCCTCCAGGCCGAGGAGGTCGAATCGCTCGATGGGTGTCTCTCGGCTGATGCTGGCGAGCGCGTCGGACAATGCATCTCCCGCCGACAGCTCTGAATCCCGGTAGGTTCCGAGCACCATGACTTTCGGTAGCTGGTGCGACGCGCAGAGGTGCCGGAGAAGCTGCAGACTGGCCTTGTCCGCCCAGTGCATGTCGTCGATGATGAGCAGGAGACCACCCTCGGCGGAGGCCAACGACAACAGGTTCACCACTGCTGCGAACAGACGCACCCGCTCGGAGTCGGGGTCGGCGCTCTGGGTGGCTTTTATGTTTGGAAGTCGCTTGGCGAGAGCGGGGACGAGACTGAGGAGAGCCCCGCCATGCTCGACGACGTGTTCACTGAGGAGGTCCTCGTCGCAGTGCACGACGAGATGGCCGAGTGCCTCGGCGAAGGGCTGGTAGTTCGCCCTCAGGTCTTCGTCTGATCGGCCGTAGAGCACACAAACACCAAGCTCGTGGGCTGACGCGGCAAGCCGTCGGCACAGCGAGGTCTTTCCGATGCCGGGCTCACCACAGAGAAAGGCGACTGTGCGACCGTCATGGATGGCGTTCTTCGCAGCCGCGACGAGACCTTCTAATTCCCGTTCTCGGCCCACGAAACTGAAGAACGAATCACTCGGGGTCTGCAGTCGATCGACCAGTGGGATGCCAGTGGTGCTCGCCGCCGGTTCCCAGTGCACCTCGCACACCGACACCGGATCGGCTAGGCCCTTGAGCTCGCGTTCTCCCAATACGGTGAAGGGATGGGGACAGCGCCTCCCGGCCATGAGCTTCACCGTCTCGGTGACGAGGATCTGACCCCCCTCGCACAGCGAACAGATCCGAGACGCCTCGACCACGGGGTCGCCGAAGTAGTCGTCGTCCTCGACCGTGGCTTCGCCGCAGCTCATCGCTACCCGCACGCCGAGTGGCTCGCTCGACCGGCGGTTGTCCTGTTCGACGGCCTGCTGCACGGCCACCGCACAGGCGACTGCGGCCGAAGGGCTCGGGAAGACGGCCATGATCCCGTCGCCGAGGTTCTTCACCTCCGTGCCGTTCCCTGCCGCCACGGCTTGACGCAGGAGGGAGAAATGGGATTGGCGAACCCGATCGGCGTCGTCAGGGCCCAGACGGGCAGACAGTTCCGTCGATCCGACGATGTCGGTGAAAAGGACGGTCACAGTCTGTGTGCTCGCCATGCAAACCCCCGCCGGCCGCGTAAAACAAATGCTAGACGGAGGGCGACATCGGCGTCAGAGGGGGACCCCAGCTCAAGGTTGCCCCGAGGGGACCCACGTGCCCCAGCGCCGCACGACCCGGGATCATCGTCTTGATATGGGCGGCGAAGTCCGGCGGGGGCCGGTACCTATGAGTGGCTCGGCGGATCAAACGTATGCTGTTATCGCGATCGACACATTGGGCGACCAGCCAGCCGAGTTCCGAATGATCATGCGATTCCTGGACGGTCGCCATGGCTAAACGAAACTATTTAGTGGAGGGCTTGTCTGGTGCCGGTAAGTCCTCGGTTTACGACGAGTTGATCCGGCGCGGCTACAAGGCGATCAGCACCGACAGTGCCTGGGCCTATCATGCCGACCCCGACACCGGCCTCCCGGGAGGGCCCATTCAGCACGACAACTGGGTATGGGACCGTCAAGAGGCGGTCAGCGAACTCGCAAGCCCGGAACCAGAAGTGTTGTTCGTTTGCGGGAGCTGCCGTAATCTCGACCACTTCCTGCCCTATTTCACCAAGATCTTCAACCTCCGCATCGACGATGACACCATGCGTCGCCGCCTCCAAGAGCGCACCCCTGACGACTGGGAGCTAGGACCCGAGGAGAGATACCTCGAGGACCTCGCCCGGATGATCGAACTCATGCTCGAGCTGAATCGGAGCGACGACAAACCGGCCGGAGCGATAGACGTCGACGCCACCCAGCCTCTCAACCAGGTGGTCGACGAGTTGCTTCGTATAGCGAATGAAGCGGATGCTCGCCGGGAAGGTGCACCGGGCTGAATAGCCCATGGTTAGATGGCTCTGCCATGATTCCCCTTCTCGTGTGGGCACAGACAAACGGCCCAGCCCCTATCGCTTCCATCGCCAGGACGGAAGGCGGTGACCGTGTCTGACGCACCGCCCGGCACGCTTGCTGGACGAGTCGTGCTCATCACCGGAGCTGAAACCGGAATCGGTCGGCAGACGGCCCTCCGGGCGGCGGGGGAAGGTGCACGTGTGGCGGCGATCGGCCTCGATCCGTCGGCCCTGGATTCCTTGGTCCAAGAGATCGATACCATCGGTTCCCGGGCGGCCGCGAGAGCGGCCGACGTGTCGGACGCCGACGCGCTGTCGAGCGCAGTCGAGGCACTGGCGAACGAGTTGGGCGTCTTCACCGTCGCTCATGCCAATGCCGGAGTTCTGTATCCGCCTGCCCCTGTCTTGGATCTCGGTCTCGATGAATGGAATCGCGTCTTGGCGGTGAACCTGACCGGGGTTCTCCTCACATTCCGAGCCGCTCTCGAGCACTTCGTCCCTCAGGGAGGAGTGCTTCTCGCCACGGGCTCATCACTCGCTATTCGGCCCGGACTTGGGCTCTTGGCGTACTCAGCATCGAAGGCAGGAGTACACGCCCTCGTTCGGTCTCTGGCTCTGGAACTGGCGCCCCGAGGGACCCGCGTGAACGTGGTTGCGCCGGGCCTGACCGAAACGCCCATGACCAGCAACATTCCCGGTTACATCGAGCGAGGGCTTCCAGCCGTTCCCTTGGGCCATCTCGTGAATGCCGCCGAGGTCGCCGCGCTCGCGGTCTACCTGATGAGCGACGAGGCGCGCTCGATAACGGGCGCTGTCCTGAGCATCGACGGGGGCCGTAGTTCGGCCTAAGGACGGACCAGACGGTCGTGCGGGGGTATCGGGCTGGCTCTGTCCCTTTCGAGCTCGAAGACGGGACCCGTCTCCAGCTCCGTGAAGGTGCCCGGGGCGGTCGGACCGGGAATCAGGTCTGGACGACGACCGGGCTTGCGTCGAGATTGACGAGGACCCGATTGCCCAACCGGCTTCGCAGCTGCACGACCACCTCCCGCCGGTACCCGATGGTCAAACGCGGTCCCGGCGGTCCGTGGTCAATCCCGACGGGTATCACCGCTATGGCGTGATCGGACTCGATGACCTCCGACCGTGGGTAACTCACCCACTCTGGGTTGGCTCCCGTGAATTCGACATGCAGGGTGTGGCCATCGGCTTCGATTCGTGACCGGAGCGAGCGGTGAGCCCGGCCGCCACTTGGCGCCGGATGTTTGGGCGGTTCAGTGGGCTTCCACCGTTTGGTGGCAACCTCGGGATCAACGACCCAGAGCACACCGAGCAGTTCCGTACCCTCGAAGCGCCACGCCGGCAGGACACGTGTCCCTCTGTCGGTGGAGAACGACGTCTCGGCCTTCGTCCCATTGGTGAGGATCAGGGGACCCACAATGGAGCCGGGGTGCTGCTCCGTTGATCCCGGATTACCGAGGATGGCGAGCACGCTCTCAAACCCCGGCCCTTGCACCTCGATGTCTCCCCGGAGGAAGGCAGCCTTTGCTTGCCCCGTCGTGAAGCCATTGTCAGGAATGGCGATCGGACCCGTGAAGACCAAGGGACGAGGGTCTTTGTCGACCGGAAAGTCGGCCCATTGCTCAACGGCCCATTGGGGCATGGCTCCTTCTCGGGCATGGCCCGCTTCGCTGGGTCCCTGGAACTCCACAAACACCAAGTATGACGAAGACAGGGGCGGTAGTGAATCGCCGGCGATGGCACTCGTACCAGCGGCCCCGTGTCTGTACACCCTGGACTGGACGTCTCCCGCATCGGTCTCGGCGCCATGACCATGGCCGGCATCTACACCTCTCGTGGAGGGCTGGACGACGACGAGTCGATCCGTACGATCCACCATCCGGACCGATCGGTAACGCCGACTAGCTTCGGATATTGGCACGTGATCGAGCGCTCGACCTCCCTGACACTGGGTATCTCAAGGGGCCGTCACGACAGGAGACGACGTAGCGCAGAACACCCGGACTCGGGTGCCCCACTGGGTCCGCCGCTCGACTGGGATCCCCGATTCTGCGCTACCTCACCTGCCGTCGCCGTTGTGGCGGACCCCCCGGTCGAGAACTGCACTTGCGGTCGAGGAAACCTGTCAAGATTGTCTTGACACCCGATGAAATGTCAAGGTATCCTTGACGGATGACAGAGTCTGAGACACAAGGCCAAACAGACCAGGCCCGCAAGGTGTCGCCGTTGATGGCCGCGACGTGGGAGGCGGCGACTAAAGATCCCGATCCCCTCGCAGCTCTCGCCGCATCACGTGCCCTTGTGAGCCTGCTCTCAGCGTGGGAGACGCAGCTTGTCGGTGAGGCCGTCGTCGCCGGTGCGACATGGGAGGTGATCGGCGGCACAGTTGGCGTTAGCCGTCAGGCGGCCTGGGAACACTTTCACAGTGATGTACACGAATTCCGGCGCCGCGTGAAGTCTGACTTCCAGGAGCTTCGCAACCGGCACCGTAAGGAGACGCACGAACTCGCACGGTCGGTAAAGAGCGAGGCGAGAGGAAGACGACGGCCCGACTACTAGGCCCGTCGTATTGCCGATTCTGCTCGGGTTCCCCGAGGGTTCTGACGGGACCGAACCGCCGGGATCGCTTCAGGGGCGAACCCCCCGGTCGAGAACACCCGGACCATCCGAGATCACTAGGCGTTGTACCTATGTGCGAGGTGGCCCTGGGCGAGGACTGGTGCTTCGGATGTCGTCCAAGAGGTCAGAGCCACCCCGAGGTGTGATCGATACCCCCGAATATGCTTGGGAACGGACCGCCTAGACCGCGTACGACGGTTTAGACGTCTATCCTTTTGCCGAGCGGCTACGACGGGGAGTGGCGCTGTGGTGGCTGAGGGGCTGGAAGAGCTGATCGTATCCCTCAAGGAGTTGCCCGTCCCAGCCGTCCTCACTGATCTTGAGACGAACGAGGTCATTGCCGAGAATGATGCCGTCGTTGCACTCTTCGGGCCGCTAGATACAGCTCTAGTTGGCGTGCCATTCGTCGCGTCCCGTATCCCAAAAAATGAGCAGGCAGCGGCGACGGCGGCAATCACCGCTTTGGCCCGGCGCATTGTCGACGGTTTTGTAGTTCGCCGGCCTTTCATCACGAAAAGCGGTGACGAAGTAACCCTGGAGGTCTGGGGAAGGAGAGTGGAGTACGACCAGAGGCCTTACGGGGTTTGGATATTCCTACCGGAGACGTACTCTTCAGGTCTCGATCCGTCGTCAATGGTGTTAGCCATGACGGACCACGACTGGGTGATCGAGTACATGAGTTCAGATGCTGATCTCCTCGGCTCCAATGGATCGGACCTCCGAGGATTCCCGCTCCTGGGTCTGATCCATCCCTCAGGGGCAGCCGAATTCTTGGAAGCCACACGCCGTGTCTCACAGGACCATCTCACAGTCACCTTTCACACGCGCTTGCGAGTGCAAGGTGCAGCGTGGACCGACCGGCAGTGCCTCCTAGCCCGCATGTGCGAGCACCAACCGCCACGGCTCGGCGTCGTCATTAGATCGCGAGCAGAGGAGGGTACCGCTCTTCGAGGTCAACTCACCGGCGAGCTTCTTCACTGCGCGATGGAGTCGAGAGCAGCCCATACACTGCGAGCCCTGCCCGCTCTCTCGCTCCTTCCCCGTGGCAGCGAGCTATCGGCCCGACAGACGGAGATCGTCATCCACCTCATCGAGGGTAAGAGCGCATCGGACATCGCGCGCCTCATGTACCTCGGCCCTAGTACGGTGCGGAACCACCTCACCGCCATCTACCGAAAGTTCGGCGTGCACTCGCAGGCGGAGCTTTTGGCCAAGCTACTTAGGGATACATCGCACACCTAGGCGGGACTCCTCGATCGCTAGGCAGATGTACCGAGCAGGGCTTTGTCCTGTGGTGGAGCTGATAAAACCGACCCCGATCGACCGTCGGCGCCGAGGCAAATGGCGCCTGGAATGAGAGGGGAACATGGACGACCGACGACGCAGGCGAGTTCCTCGAATGGCCACCTCAGGCTGGTTGGGCACATACACCGATGACGATGCCGCGCACGAATGCAGGGTGATTGACATCTCGGTCCTCGGCCTCGGGCTAGAGCTTCTTGGCGACGTTCCAGGGGATCTCATCGGACACCGACTGACCATCGAGGTTCACGCCCCGGTCGGAGACTCGGTCACCCTCCGTCTGATGGGAAGGGTCAGGAACATGAGTCCCGGCGCCGAGGGCTCGGTCCGAGCGGGGCTGGAGTTCGTTGGCCTCTCGGAAACCGAGCGAGCAATCTTGAGCACGATGGAGCTAATGAAGGTTGCCTGGTAAGTCGATGGACAAAACCGGAACAGAACAGGCAGTAAGCGTCAGATCCGTGGGCTTCTTCGCTGAGCCCGACCAGATGGACGAGGTAGAGCGCCGGATCAATGACGATGTCCTGCCCCGCTTCTCAGAACTTCCTGAGTTCCTGGGATTCCTAGCCCTACTCTCTGACAGCACCCGGCCGGAAATCGTCGCGATGTCCTTCTGGCACGGTGGACTGGAAAACTCCGAGGCAATTTCCGAGATGTTCCGGGACGAAATCGAGCGCGTCACTGGTACTGCACCAGCGCGCAAGGAGTTCAAGGTCATAGCCATGGAGATGCGAGGCGAACATGGATAACAGCCTGGTGTCGTTATTCCCTGCACAGGGAACTAAGCCGACAGCATCCGAGGGTTCGAGGCGGGCCATCGAGTGCCCGATGACGTGTTAGTTCTTGCCCGTGGGGCCGGAGAATGCGTAATGATTGGGCACGACATTAGGGTCCGTATTGTCTCCGTATCCGGCGACGTCGTACGGATTGGCATTGAGGCACCTTCTTCGATCGACGTTCACCGCGAAGAGGTCTACCGCGAAATCCAAGAGGAAAATCGACGTGCGGCCCGGTCAATGTCAAAGACCGAAGAGCGTTAGGCGACCGGGCACAAATGCGTTCACACAAGCGGTTACTGCCAAAGGCGACGAACTCGACCCCGAATCGACCCACGCGCAATCGCTCAGCGACGGTGATCTCGGGCGGATGGCCATCTGGCCTGGCAATCCGAATCGGGCGCAGCCCACCGGGCACGGGTGGATAGCCCTATCGGGATCCCCGAATCTGCGCTACCTGGGGGCGCCGGAAGACCGGGCCGAGACGTAGGGTACTCAAGTGTCAACCGACCCATCCGATCTCGTTGCGAGCGGTTACGAAGCGTTCTACACGGCATGGGGTAAGAGTCCGACATTGCGTCAGATCTGGCGGGAACACATCACAGGACCTGACTACCCGGAGGAGTTTGCGCACGTCAGCTTTCTTCCTCTGGCGCAATTGCGGTCACTGACCGACGGCTTGTCTGTCACGACCGGTGAACTACTTGTGGACATAGCGTGTGGGGCAGGCGGTCCGGGCCTGTGGGCGGCGAAGGAGACCGGTGCTCGCCTTGTAGGCATTGACCTGTCGCCGATGGCCGCCAGGCGAGCGTCGGAGCGAGTCGCTCCCCTTGGGATGGGCGGGCGGGCGACGTTCAGCCAGGGGACCTTCGCCGACACCGGCCTTGAATCAGCGTCAGCGGATGCCGTAATGAGCGTCGATGCCCTCCAATACGTTCCCGACAAGACCAAAGCCTTGACCGAGGTTGCCAGGATTCTCCGGCCCGGTGGACGGTTCGCATTCGTGGCGTTTGAGCTTGACCCGGAACGCGTCGCTGGGCTGCCATTTTGGGAGGATGCAGTGCCAGACTATCGGCCGCGTCTTGAACAAGTCGGTTTCGACATCGTTCGTTACGACCAGATCCCGAACTGGGCGGAACAGGTCGCCGCAGGCTTCGGCGCGGTCCTCCAACAGCGCGAGATGCTGGAGGCCGAACTAGGTGAAGCTGCCGCAGCCGCCACTCTCATGGAGGCCGCCATCACGATCGAGATCAAGCCCTACGGCGGACACGTCCTGGTGGTGGCGACCCGAAGTTGATTGGTCTAGCCCAGGCGGTACCACCCGTTCCAGTGTCTAGGGATGGGTGGGCGAAACCGTGAGTATAGAGTTCGCCGCCCTCAGGCGATGGGCACGATGGCCCAGGTGGCACCGCCGTTGGTCGTCATGAGCAACGTGCTCACGAAGTCATCCGGCGGATTCGGATAGCCGTGGATCACCACGCCCTGGGTGGAAGTGGTGAACCCGAGATCATTGAAACCGATGCCGCCGTCGTTGTACGTCTCGGCGGTGGTCCAGCTGTTCCCTCCGTCGATCGAGCGGTACAGCCAGCTGGCTCCCGAGGCGGCCGCCACCACCATGGTGTTGGACAACGGACTCACCGCCAATGCCTCGGTGTCACCGGCCGCCGGTGGGGTACCTGCCACACGGCTGTTCCCGCCGGTAGTTTTCACCACCGACTTCATCTCGCTACCGGCCGCTCCGGAGCCGCTGCACAGGGTGTAGAGGCTAGTGGCGTTGGGGGCAACGAACTCGACCAGGAAGTCGCCCTGGACAACGGCGCAGGGGTCTGGGAAGGCCTTCCAGCCGCTCGGCTTAGCCAAGTCCTCGGTGGCATAGACTGCTGCGGGCAACGCGTCTGTCCCGCTCAGGTCTGCGAAGCCCACGGCGACATGGAGCGACAACAAGTCCTCGGTGGTGGCACTGGAGTTCACCGAGGGGCCGGTAAGAACCGGCACGAAGCGGCCACCGGAAGCACTGGCCTGGTAGAGCTGCAGCGGCCTCGTGCATTCCTCCTCGCCGGTGCACGGGGAGACCACCGCATCCACGGTGCCACCCGATGTCTCCAGCGAGATGACTGATCCGCCCAGGTTCACCCGCTGCCAGGTGGCCCCGCCGTTGTGGGTCGCGAAGAGGGACGGACCGTACATCCAGCCGTCCAGCTCGTCGGCAAAGCGCACCTCGCTCACCACCGGCACGGTGGGCGACGATTGCCCGCTGTGGGACACGTACCCAGCTGGTGGGGCGGGCAACGCGGTCCAGCTCGTTCCGTCGTCGGTTGTTCGAGCCAAGGCAACGCAGGTGATGGTCGGACACGACGAGTCGATGCCGATGACGAAACCCGTTGTAGTCGAGATAAATGTCACCGACGCGGGTTCGAACCCGCTGGGAACCGTCGTACCCGCCGGTGGCGTGACTCCGGGGGCAGTCGAGTTGGGCAACGTGGTGCCGGAGGTGGTGGTCGACCGCGACGTTGTGCGAGAGCTGGTGCAAGCGCCGGTGGCCACGGCCAGGCCCAGCATGATGATTGACAGTGCCTTCGGAAGCTTCCTCACCGAACCATCTTGGACGAACGGATGCCCTTACGGAAGGGACCGAAGTCCCAATCGCCTGCCCCAACTGAAGGAGGCAAAGATGCAAGAGGTGAGCTTGTCTTCGAACGAGCCGGGCCTGGCGATATCACCCGGACCGGGATGGAAAACCGGTGGCGCTGCGACGCTATCCACCGCTGACAGCGACCAGACCGGACTGTCCAGGATCACACGACCTCGCGATTATGGGCGCGTGACCCTCGCTTGACGACAGACCCATGGGACGACGTCCGGCAGGGCCAGCGATGGAATCTGGGTAGGCGGGAACCCCGAGTACCGCGCACTCTAGCTCCGTCGCCAGATCGATATCCGACCCGTCAGGATCGAAGCCTCTTTCATGGTCCCTCGAAATGCACGATTCGCACGGTATCGCCCATTACAGAGTGACCCCCTCCGAGTGAGAAAGCCAGTCGACGAGTGGCCCTGTCGGACATCATCTGCTTCCTGAACTCACCGGTCGGAGTTGGGATTCACAAGCTGAGATGACCCAAATGCGATACGTGCAACTGCCCAGGCACCATTGACGCCTTGCGTCGCTACGATTACGCAGAACTGAGCACAGGCTGCGCTCACCCTCGTGTCGATGGGATTCGCCGCCGCTCGTGCGCTCACTGCAAAGTTAGTCAAACCAGACCGAGCGGTACCTGTGATGGCGAAGGGCTGTGCCGCAAGTTGCTGGCCGCATCCGAGACTGTTTGCGTCCTCGGCATGATCACACTCGGACAGAAATACCTTATTGCCGACACCGAAACCGCTGACCGTAACCGTGACCGTCTGGCCATTTGCAAGGCCACTATCGGGCGAGACGGTGACCATTGGATCGTTGGCGATCGTCAAGGTGCCCATTCGAGGTGGACCACAGGGCCACAAGTTTCCCACGACATGGATATTGTCAGGCGAAGTCAGAATGATCTTGTACCCACGGGTCTCTCCGGGGCGGAGGAGGTTGACTGTATTGGGTTCGGAATCGCCTCGGTTGTCCGTTCTGACCGATCCAACGAGGTAACCGCGGACCGTGTTGTTCACCCAATCGATTCCGACATAGGCATTGGATGGAAGCCCACCGACCGCAATCCGCATACTCGCACGGCCTGAACTGACCCGGTACTCGATCTGTCCGTTGAGAGGGTGTTGAGCACAGAAGTTCTCATCCCCATCGAACCCAGACTGTACAGGGATTGATGCCCGACCTTTCGCCTGCGTGGTGGACGAGGCGCTTGTGGTGGCACCTCCTCCACTACAGGCCGTCAACGGCACCAAGAGAAGGATCGCAGCCAAGCCGATGACCCGTCGACGCACGCCCATGATGTTCTCACGTACGAAGAGGCGAGTTCGTTGCCTTCTCGTTCGGCGAGGGTGATTTCCGACGAGATGGCGAGCCACCACCACCCGCCTTGGATCGCCTGTAATCGGCCTGCTGACTTGGCTGATGAACCGGCCCCGGATTTGCTGGAACCAGGATGCCCGCATTGACCAGATTCTGGTCATCCGAAGGACGCAGAACACCCGGACTGGGATGGATGTCCTGTGAGGACGCGACGCCGTACACCGCTGGCCACGACCAGACCGGACCGTCCGGGATCACTCGACCTCCGGAATATGTGCGCGTGACCGCCGCTTGGCGGCGGTCACGTGGGACGACGTTTGGCAAAGCCGGTTGAGATGTGGGTGAGCGGGAACCCGGCGGTCTCAAGGGATCCACGCACCACCTCGGCTGACAGCAGATGCTGTCGCCGAACAGGAGGTGCGCCATGGAGGTGTGGCTCTCAGCGGCTGAACAAGCTGAGATCTGGGACCGATATAAAGCCGGCCAGTACATGCGCCCCATCGCCAGGGCGATCGGTCGTTCTTCAGATGCCGTCAGAGACCTGATCGCCAGGACGGGAGGTGTGCGGCCTCTCGTTCCGACCGAGTGGTCCGCTGCGCGGCTGTCGTTGGTCGAACGCGAGGTGATCTCCCAGGGCATCGCTGGCGGGGAATCTCTTCGCCACATCGCCCAGTGTCTGGGCCGGGCACCCTCGACGATCTCGAGGGAGGTGGCAGCCAACGGCGGGCGCCTTTCCTACCGGGCGTGTGACGCTCACACCCTTGCTCGCCTGGGGGCCCCACGCCCGAAGACTGCCAAGCTCGCCGCCTGTCCGAGGCTCCGGCGGGTGGTGGAGGCCAAGCTAGAGAAGCGCTGGTCGCCCCAGCAGATCGCCGACCGGTTGCCCAGGGCGTATCCGAAGCACCCGGAGATGCGTGTGAGCCACGAGACCTTCTACATGTCGCTCTTCGTCCAGGGCCGAGGGGCGCTGCGCCAGGAGCTGTACCGCAGCCTGTGCCAGGGCCGGGCCCTGCGTTGCCCGAAGGGGCCCGCCAGCCGAGCGGCAAGGGGATCATCAACGACATGGTGATGATCTCCGAGCGCCCGGCCCAGGTGGAGGACCGCGCCGTGCCCGGGCACTGGGAGGGCGATCTCATATCGGGCAAGGGCCAACGCTCCATCGGCACCTTGGTGGAGCGCTCCACCCGCTACGTCATGTTGGTCCGGCTCCCCGACGGCAAGAGCGCGCCGGCGGTGCG
The DNA here is from genome assembly GCA_963848355.1 of uncultured Acidimicrobiaceae bacterium. Taxonomy (GTDB): domain Bacteria; phylum Actinomycetota; class Acidimicrobiia; order Acidimicrobiales; family UBA8190; genus CAWKDG01. The sequence continues at coordinate 417,638 of CAWKDG010000002.1, read as the reverse complement.
CAAGGCCCTGGCCAAGCGCATCGTCACCCTCCCCACCGAGCTGCGGCGCTCGATCACCTGGGACCGAGGCAAGGAACTGGCCGAGCACGTTCGCTTCACCGTGGACACCGGCGTGCAGATTTACTTCTGCGACCCGAAGAGCCCCTGGCAGCGCGGATCGAACGAGAACACCAACGGCCTCTTGCGTCAGTACTTCCCCAAGCACAGTGAACTGTCGGCTATTCCCAGGCACAGCTCAACGCTGTCGCACGAGAACTCAACGGGCGCCCTAGACGAACCCTCGGCGGTCTGTCACCATCTGAGGCATTCGCCGAGGCTGTTGCGTCGACTGGTTGAGACCGCCCCGATTACCGGTGCCATCAGGCGCCCAGGGACCTCATCCGATACCGGCATATTCGGGGCGGCCCGAACGGGACGCAGAAGAGAGGACCAACGACCCTGTTGCTCAGGTAGCTCAGCCCCGTACGATATGTGGTGTGGATAACGAGTCGGCACTGCGCAGCTGCCCATACTGGAAAATGTCTGTCTGGGGGTTCCGTATCGCATTGCTCGCCGCTGTAGTCCTGGCTGGCTCCCTCGTCTCGGTCTTCATTACCGATACGGGCGCATGGGTTCTGGTCGGAGCGCTGTGCGCCATTGTCGCGAGCGACATAGTAATCTTCGGTGGCTTCGCCCTGGTGAGGCGCAACTTCCCAAAGCCGCGGCCCTCCTTCATGACGTTCAGGCAAGCGCTCAGGCACGACGCGCTGCACGCCTGAGAGGACATCGTCATCTTCCTGCAGTTGGTGATCGATCCGCCCCGACTAACCGCTCGCACGTTCCTGGTACCGGTCGTCGCCTGAAGGGCCATTACCATCGGGCCGTGGGGAGGACAGGACACCGATCTCGGGCAGGGGCAGATGGCACGGTATCCCCGATTCTGCGTTCCCTAGGCCTGCTCCCGCCGACGAGCCCGGACCCGAGCGAAGCGGCACACACCTGGATACGCGCATTTCACCCCCGTGACTGCAGCCGTGCTGACGGTCGGGCTGTGCCCTTTAGCGGTCCTGGAAACGTACCCTGGTGGGGTTCCATTGATGGCTACAAACGCAAGGGAGAGAAGTGACAAAGGGAAGCAGGCGGTTAGTACGTGACATGGCAACCCTCGTCGACAGAACCGATGATCTCTTCGAGGTGCTTCACCGCTACAAGAAGTCGAGCGTCGAGTTGGCGACGCGGGTAAACCGAGGGGAATCCCTGGACGACATCTTCCCTATTATCAAGGGTCCGGCCCGACCTCGTCAGGTCACCGAGGCCATCGCCGAGTTCTCGGCGGCACGCCATCGAGTCCGCCTGGCGATGTTCGTGCTGGGCGGCGAGCAGGGGATCAGCATCAGCGCAATGGGGCGACAACTTGGCTTGTCTCGGCAACTCGCCTCTCGGTTGGCCGCCGAGGCGCAAGAATGACCCGCAAAACACACATGCCGAGGTGGTCACGCCCGAGCGCCGTGCGGGAATCGACCGCTGCGCCGACCCTTCGGCGGACGGGTGCAGGCCAAATCCGAGGGTGACGGATGGCGCGTGTCCATAGGGGTTGACAAAGTGTCACCAATAGGGCACATTGCTTGACGAACAGCCCTTGGGATCCGCGGGTCAGCCCCCAAGCACCGCGGAGCTCAAAGGTTGACGGCACCGGCGACGCAATCCCACGACTCGTCTGTCGTGGGATGCTTCGCGTCACCGGCGACGAATGGCCGACGCGTGGAGCGAAGGGCTCGAAATCGAAGTGGCCCGAGAAGCGGACCTGGTGCCGATCGATAATGGGAGGCCACCCAGGTCTTCAGCCCAACCCGATCGAGACCGGCGCGTTGCGGTCGACGCCGACGAGGCGGCATCGGTCCCAGGTGCCATTCGTCTGGTTGCCCGGAACTATCTCGGGGGATTGTCGTATTATTTACCTATGGGCCGGCGAACCCCCAAACCCGATAACCACAGCCGGATCAAGACTGCCGCAGGCGAAGTCTTCGCAACCCGGTCATACCGGGCCGCCGCGGTGGACGACATCGTCGAGCAAGCCGGTACGAGCCGAGGCTCCTTCTACTATTACTTCTCCAGCAAGGCCGACGTAGCCCGGGATCTCCAAGAGGAGCTTTGGGGTGACGCCGCCCACCAAGCTGATCGAGCCGTTGATCCCCAGGCGGACTTTCTCACCAACGTACGCCGTGGTTTGGAAGCATATCTCGCGGCGCTGAAGGACCTCGGCGCCGAACGCGCTTTTCTCAGCGAGGGGTTTGTCGAGCCGACCCTGGCGATGTACGACGGCCAAGGCAAGAAGTGGGGGGGACACTTCATCCGGCAGAGACTGGTCGACGCCATGGACAAGGGCGAGATACCCCGCCAGGACCCCGACCCAGCGGCCAGGTTGCTGGTTGAAGCGCTCCAGACACTTACCGTCGCTGCCCTCAAAGGGGACGACGTGACCGACCCCTTACGCGTCATCGAGGACCTCAACCAGGCCATCGCATCGGGCGCCGAAGTCGGCTAGAGACCGACTGCAAGTTCCTGTTTCGGGAGGCGGCGAGCACTGGTTCGCCTTGCCGATACGGCTCGTCAAACCGACGGACCAACAGTCGGACGACCCGGCCATGCGGCCACGCATAACCGCGAACATGCGCTAACTGGGCCGACCTCACCGCTGAGCCCAGGCCACGGTCTGGATCGGCATTTACAGTTCGGGTTCGTGAGCGGGCAGACGTCGCCATTCGGTGGAATCGGGTGCCGGCCAGCACTAGAAATGGATCATGGCGAACACCGACATGGCCGAGTACTGGAACGGGCGCCCCGCCGATGTCTGGGTGACGGAGGCAGAGCATTTTGACACCATGCTTGCTCCCTTTGGCCGCCGGCTGCTGGCGGCCGCCGCCCTCAAGCCGGGCGAGCGGGTCCTGGACGTCGGGTGCGGCAACGGTGCCCTTAGCCTGGAGGCGGCCCGAGCGATAGGGCCGGCCGGGCGGGTGACTGGCGTCGACCTCTCGGCACCCATGCTGGGAGTGGCCCGGCGGCGGGCTGTGGAACAAGGGATCGACGTCGACTTCGTCCAGGGCGACGCCCAGATCACATCCTTCGACCACCTATTCGACGTTGTCATGAGCCGCTTCGGAGTCATGTTCTTCGACGACCCGCAGGGCGCCTTCGCCAACCTGGCAAGGGCAGCTCGTCCAGGCGGCCGCCTGTGCTTCGTTTGCTGGCAGGAGATGTTCGCTAACGAGTGGATCGCGGTTCCGGCCATGGCGATGGTGGCGCACGTGGGAATCCCCGAGCTGCCCGAACCTGGCGCCCCCGGACCCTTCGCCCTGGCGGACGTTCAGCGAACCAAAGGCCTGCTTGAGTCCTCCGGGTGGTCGGAGGTCGCTGTCGAAGAGCACAAGGAAGGGATGAGGATGGGACGCGACCCCGAGGGTGTCGTCGCCTTCATGCTCTCTGACGAGATGGGGCGCCGGCTGGTGGAGGGCAAGGACCCCGAGGCAGTGCGGGCCGGTACCGAGGCCACTCTCGAAGCGTTGCAACCGTACGCCATGCCCGATGGTGTCGTGCTGGGCGGTGCTTCCTGGCTCGTGACTGCCCGCAAGGTTTAGAGGGCCCAGAGCATTATCGCCTGGGTTCGACCTCGGAAGCCGCCGAAGCTGGATAGTGAATACGGCACGCACTGCCCGGTCCGGATGGACATACAACGTCGCACGGGATCCCCGATTATCGATGACCTCGACGCTGTTGGCAGGCGCCCCCGAACGGCGCCAGGATTAGGCATGCCTGCAACCATTTGGGGTCGAGATCTTGCAGAGGCGTACGACTCGACCTCCGCAGCGATGTTCGACCCGTCAGTGCTTGATCCGTGCGTCGACTTTCTCGCGCAACTCGCCAAAGGAGGTCCAGCTCTGGAGTTCGCTATTGGAACCGGTCGCGTCGCGCTCCCGCTGAGCAATCGGGGAGTGAGAGTCTCTGGAATCGAGCTTTCCCCGGATATGGCCAAACAGTTGGACGCCAAGCCCGGTGCCGACCAAATCCCGATGACCATCGGCGATATGACGGCCACTCGGGTGCCAGGGTCGTTCAAGCTCGTCTACATCGTGTGGAACGCCATCACGACCGTGACCACGCAAGACGAGCAGCTGTCGATCGTTGCCAATGCCGCTGCCCATCTGGACCAAGGTGGGTTCTTCGTTGTCGAGGTGGTCGTTCCCCAGCTCCGTCGCCTCCCTCCTGGAGAGATAGGACGGATCTTCACCTTCGAAGCGGATCACGTCGGTATCGAGACATTCGATGATCTCGCAGGGCAGGTGTCGTGGTCGCATCATTGGATGCAGGTCAACGGGCGCTTGATCCAGCATTCAGCGCCTTACCGCTTCCTATGGCCTTCGGAACTCGACCTAATGGGGAAGTTGGCAGGTCTTCAGCTAATCGAGCGGTGGGAGAGCTGGAGCCGTCAACCGTTCACGTCAGAGAGTCCTCAGCAGATTGCCGTGTTTGAGAAGTTGGGGTAGCTCCGAACAACGGCTGTAGGCCGATTCCGGTTACTTCCGTCGCCGTGATTCAGCTGAATCAGGCCGATCGGTAGCTCCACCCCGTCTCGGTTTCCCGCATCTGTGTGAGCCGCTCGAACATGCTGTCCTGCGCGCGCTGGGAGAGCCAGGGCGGCTCAGACCTACAGGCCGATCGGGATCACCTCGACTGGGATGGAAAACTGTTGGTGCTACGACGCTGTCCACCGCTGACAGCGACCAGACCGGACTGTCCAGGATCACACGACCTCGCGATTATGGGCGCGTGACCCTCGCTTGACGACAGACCCGTGGGACGATGTCCGGAAGGGCCAGGGATGGAATCTGGGTAGGCGGGAACCCCAAGCATGCGCTATCTGACTGGCACGTAGGCCAAGAACCCGGCCCCCCGGTCCCGGCAAGTTGAGGATGCCCCCGATTAGCCCTCTGACGGCCCCGGTCGGGCTCAGATGTGGCCCTCCAAAAGCGACGCCATCTCCCGGTATCGAGAAACTGGAATCAAGTGTACGCCGTCGAATGCGCCTGAGTCCCGAATCGCAGTGATGAGTTCGCAGGCGATCTCGACGCCAGCCTTGCGGTCTTTTTCGATGCGATCGATGATGGGCCCGGGTACCGCGAGCTGAGGGATCTCCGACGAAAGCTTCCTGGCCATGAGGGAGCTGGCAATCACCATCACACCGGCAAAGACGGGGCCATCGAATCGGACGGACCCGCGCCACTCCAACAGATCATCGAGAGAGAAAGTGACCTGGGCGAGGAGGAAGTCGGCGTCCCCCTTCCACGCCGGAAGATGCTGGAGTCCCGAGGCCACGCCCAGCCGAAAACGCCCGTCCCCGCCACCCTCGCCGTGCGCGAATCCTCGTGCTTCGGCCAACATCGACCGCACAGTGAGGTCGTCCGAACGGGCACCAGTCTCGGGCCGATCCCCGTAGACGAAGAGGAACTCGCTGACGCCGTATGCAGCCGCCGTAAGGAGATCTCGGCGAAAACCCAGGATGTTGCGGTCACGGGCGTTGAGGCAAGCGATGGCACGACCTCCCATCTGTGCCACCTCGTGGGCCACGGCGATGCTTGATACCGTCGCTCGACCGATGTGGTTGTCGGGGATGAGGAAAGCCGAAGCGATCCGGCTCAGCACTCCGATCTGGTGCCGAACGTGCATGAGATCCGGCCGGGTGGCAGGTTCGACTTCGCAGATCAGTTCGAAGCTGGGCGTGGCCACGGAGCGATAGAATACGAGATCGTTGGATGGCGCCTGCTAGGTCCCAGCAAACAGCTCGCAAATTGCCGGATCTGTGCGGCCCAACGGAGCCAGTCCGACCACCTTCAAGCCGATCGAATCACCTGGACTCGGATGCGCGCACGCTCCGTCGGGTCACTCCGAGGCAATCCGCAGTGGAAGGACTGCCTCCGAGCCGACCGACCGGAAGAACGCTCAGCGGTGGTGATCCCGGTCGAACCCCCCCGGGAGGCTTAGGCTTCCGGCTCCGACACCGCTGGACGGCCCGGGTGGATGTGTAGGTGCTCGGGATCCCCTGTGGCCTCAGCCGGTCAACGCAACAGCCTCGTTGAACGCTTGAGATGGTGACATCCAGCCGAGTGTTTGTCGAGGACGGCCGTTAAGAGAACGGGCGATGGCGTTGAGTTCTGTCTGCGTCACGATCGAGAGATCGGTGGTCTTGGGTAGATACTGGCGAAGCAAGCCATTCGTGTTTTCGTTGCTGCCACGCTGCCAGGGGGACCTGGGATCGCAGAAGTAGACCTGGATGCCGGTGTCGATGGTGAACTGCACGTGCTCGGACATCTCCGGACCCTGATCCCAGGTGAGAGAGCGGCGAAGCTCGGTGGGAAGCGATCGGATCTTCTTGGCCATGGCCGTGCGAACGGCTTCGGCAGTGTGTCCATTGGGGAGGGCAAAGAGCATGACGTACCTCGTCGAACGCTCCACCAGCGTCCCGATGGTCGTCATCCGCCGGCCGAAGATGAGGTCGCCTTCCCAGTGACCGGGCACGGCCCGGTCCTCCACCTCGGCGGGACGCTCGGAGATCATCACCCTGTTGGTGATCTGCCCTTGGCCGAAGCCACCCTTGGTGTGGGCCTTGGGCCGGCGAAGGGCCCGACCGGTCCGCAGACACTCGTGCAGTTCCTGGCGCAGGGCCCCTCGACCCTGGACGAATAGCGACATGTAGATGGTCTCGTGGCTCACCCGCATCTCCGGGTCGTCGGGGTATGCGAGAGCCAACCACGCTGAGATCTCCTCGGGCGACCAGTACTTGGCCAGCTTGGCCTCGACCACCAGGCGAAGTCGCCGGCAGCGGGCCAGTTTGGCCACCTTGGGCCGACGGGCCCGACGCCGTGCGTCACGCTCGGCATGAAGGGCCCGGTAGTGGCTGCGCCCTCCGTTGGCACTCACCTCCCGACAGATCGTCGATGGCGCTCGCCCCATGGCGCCGGCGATGGCTCGAAGCGACTGCCCGGCCGCCAGGCCTCGGGAGATCTCCTCTCGCTCGGCCAGAGTGAGGCGCAGGTCAGAACTCCCCGGGGGCCGCGGACGGCGTCCGGCGTTGTCGACCAGGAACTGACGGATCGAGCCATGAGCACGGCCCATCCGTCGGCCGATCACCCGGAGCGACTCTCCCCGTTCGATTGCGTCCCAGATCTCCGCTCTCTCAGCCTCGCAGAATCGCCTCCATGTCATCGCCGCACCTCCTCGTTCGCTCATAGCTTCAGCCATTCAGCGAAGGTGTTGCGATGATCCCTTGAGGCCACACCGAGTACAGGATGCCCAAACGTCGGTCGGCCTCTGGCCAAAACCCCACTCGGAATTAGGCACATACAGGACGGGTGTTGGGTATGCCTGGGAGCGATTTGTCCCTCTGGTTAGTGCGGCTCCTCGATCATCACTCCTGCTCCATGAAGACAGCGACAGCGCCACACGGGTGTCCAGTGGCGTCCGTGATTAGCGCCAAGGAGGCAACGAGGGGCATGACTTCTTCCTCGGAAACCTGGACCGGGACGACGAACTGGTCGCGAGCCTCGTGCAGGACTCCGGCGATCATCGCTTGTCGAAACGCGGCCCAGTGCTGATCCCGGAAGAACTCCGGGATGATGAAGTCCACGCTCCTGCCAATCGCCTCCTGCGGCTGATGGCGAAGGATCTTTACGGCCCCGCTGCTCCAGAACCGCACAATGCCGTCCTGGTCGAGCACCACTACGGCCCTATCGTCCATACTCCGATCTTGACATAGCGCCGTTGTGGTTGGCGATGGATATCGGGCGGGTCAGCCCTTGGCGGCGAAGAGTTGCCAGGTACCGGGAACGCCCTTCAGCTCGTGTTCGCCACGCTCATCGAACTCGATGCCTGAACCAGCTACCAAGTCCGTGACGGTCCTGGAAACTAGAAGTTCACCAGGATCGGCCAATGCCTGGATTCTTGCAGCGATATGGACGCTGATTCCGCCGAGGTCGTCGGCCCGGAGTTCGACCTCGCCGGTATGGATGCCCATGCGCACGACAAGACCGAAGCCCCGTGTCGACTCCCGGATCGCCAGAGCGCAACGAATCGCTCGGGCGGGTCCGTCGAACGATGCCAGCATTCCGTCGCCGGTGGACTTGACGAACTGACCATCGAAGCGAGCGATCTGGCGAGCCACACTCGATTCGTACCGATCGAGCAGCTGGCGCCAACTTTCGTCGCCCATCTGTGACGCGGTCTCTGTGGAGCGCACGATATCGGTGAACAACAACGCCTTGAGCGCACGTTGGCTCGTGCGTCCCCGGCGGACCCCGGTCAGGAACTCCTCGATCTCCTCGACGACTTCAGGTGCATTCTGCTCCCAGATATGGTGATCCGTTCCCGGAATCTCCAGGAGCTTGGCACCGGGGATGGAACGTGCCACTAGCCGTCCGTATTCGACGTTGACCCAGGTTTCGTCCTTGCGGTGGATGACCAGAGTCGGAACCGAGATTGTGGGGAGCACGTCGCGTACGTCGATCTTGGAGTTGTGAACGAACAGCGCCTTGGCCAGCGCGGGGCTGGCCGCCAGGCGAAAGTACCGGGCATACCAGGCCAGCGCATCCGCATCGTTGGCCAAGCTGGGATCGTTCGTCACGACCCATGCCCCAGCGGGATCTGCCCAGGCCGCGTCGCCTGTCGCCAGTAGCAGCTCCAGGAAGTCCGGGTGCCACGCCCACGGAAACTCATCGTTCTTGAGGCCGCCGATCCATGGAGAGAACAAGACCAGGGCCGACACCCGACCGGGGTGAGTGGCCGCGAAGTACGCGCAGGAGGTGGCTCCCTCAGAGGACCCGAGCAACACAGGCGCCGCAAGGTTCTCGGCGTCGATCACCGCCTTGATGTCCGCTGTGCGGTCGTCGATGGTGAAGTCACCCACGAAGGGATCTGACATGCCGGTTCCGCGCCGATCGAAGATCACCAGCCTGCAGAACTGCGCCATGAGGTCGTAAAAGCGGGCTGCCCGTGGATACTCCCAGGAGGCCTCGACGTGGCCCATGAAGCTGTTGGCGTAGACGATGTCGAGCGGTCCGTCTCCCACAACCTGGTAGGCGATATGGACGTCGTCGGGGGTTCGTGCGTATTGAGTTGCAGGGACCTCGGCCACCGTGCACAGTCTGGCCCACACCTGCCGAGGATGCTCGGAATATTCGAATCTATCGGGCTCAGGATCAGGAGGAAAGGACCGCCCGGTAATGGCCAAGATGCTTATGTGCGGGTCGGACGTATCAGCCGCGAGCAAGAATCTCGTCGAGGATCCCGCCCTCGCGGTGGTAGCTCGCCATGTGACCCTCGTCGTCACCAAAGAGCCGCAGCTGCGCCTGGGGGACTCTTTCGAGCAGCCGTTGTGCGGCACTGAGCGGGGCGTTGGCGTCGGAGGCGGCGTGCCACCAGGTGAGGGATGTCTGAACGGCCGCCAACTCGACATCGTGCCAGTCTCCCGACAAGGCGGAGGCCTCATCGAACCACCCCTCGATCCCCTGATTCAGCGCTTCACGGACGGATTCGGTCCAGCCCTCCTGCCAACCAGGGTCGGCCATGACCACGCGGTCGGCCTCAGGGGCCTTGTCCATGATCTCCAGGAAGGCGGCGAGTGGGTTGGCCAGGAGCGCCTCGCGTGCCTCAACCATCAGCTGCCGAACGCCGGCGAGGTCCCCGATCCGAAACAGCTGGCGCGCCTGCCGGTTCAGTCCGATCTCCTGGGCCTCTTCGTCCTCCGTCGTCGGGGCTGCCCCGACCAAAATTGTCATTGCCCGCACCCGCGTGGGATGACGAGCCGCGAAGGCCAACTGGTGCGGGGCACTTCCGCTGCTCCCGATGACGCGCACCGATTCGATCCCAAGCCGGTCCAGGATTGCTGCCAAGTCGTCGGCGGACTCGGCGAAGCCCCGACCGGGGAGTTGGGTGGATGCGCCGAATCCCGGTCTTTCGGTAGTGATCATCCACAGTCCGCGCTCTTCCCACGGCCTGCGATCGGCACGCACGCTGTAGCGGCAACCAGGCGTTCCGGGTACTCGCAGCATGGGCACCCCGTCCCTCGACCCACACTCGCTCCAGGCGACCGTGCGGCCATCTCGACGCTTTAGTTGCCCTTCTCGAACCCCATGCAAAAGTTCACTTATCACCCGAACAGCCTGGCATGATCCCTGGTTCCTGTCGCTGAACTCGCCCGGTGTTGAATCCACCTATCGCCGACGGCGAACCGCCGTAGCGCATATTGATGCCGGTTATGAGCGCCTTGGCAAGGCCAGCCCGACCCCTCTGGGCCCCGAGCGAGATCACCCGGACTGGGATGACATCTGGTGGTGCTGCGACGCTGTCCACCACTGACAGCGACCAGACCGGACTGTCCAGGATCACGTGACCTCGCGATTATGGCGCGTGAGCCTCGCTTGACGACAGACCCGTGGGACGACATCCGGCAGGGCCAGGGATGGAATCTGGGTAGGCGGAACCCCGAGTATGCGCTACCTGGGCGGACCCTCGTCGTTGGGCCCGACCCCGTACTGGAGCGGGACGTACCGATTGGGCCTACCCGAGGGCCTGGCGCAGCCTAGTGGTGACCAACTTCCTCACAAGTGCCTTTGGCAATGGCACATCAACGGGAAACTGAAGTGCCCCGGTCGAAACCTTGTATTTGACGAGTTCCTCTCCTAGTTCGGGAAATACCGACCCGCTGTGCGGTAGGTAGCTGAGATGATTCTTGAAAGCCGCAAATCCGGCGATGACCTTGGGGTCTGCCCCCGAATCGGGTGACTCCTAATCTTGCGAGGATTGCCTCGCAGGAGAGGAGCACAGGATGCCGAAGGCATTCCCCGAGCAGTTCCGCCGTGACGTCGTGGCCGTGGCTCGCCGGCGGGAGATCCCGATGGCGAAGATCGCGAAGGACTTTGGGATCTCCGAGTCCTGTCTCCACCGCTGGGTGAAGCAGGCCGACATCGAAGACGGCGTCCAGGACGGCGTGACAGCCGCCGAGCGCCAGGAGCTGCGTGAGTCGCGCAAGCGGATCAAGGTCCTCGAGCAGGAGAACTACATCCTGCGCCGCGCCGCGGCCTATCTGAGCCAGAGCAGCTCCCCAAAATGATCTACCCGCTGGTCCGCGACCTTGCCGCCGAGGATGTCCCTGTGGCGGTGACCTGCCGGGTGCTGAAGTTTTCCAAGCAGAACTACTTCAAGTGGCTTCGCCGCCCCTGCAGCCGGCGGGACTTAGAGAACGCCTATCTGACCGACGCCGCGGTCGACGTGAATCACGACGATCCCGAGTTCGGCTACCGCTTCATCGCCGATGAGCTCGAGCGCCTCGGGCACAAGGTATCGGAGAACCGGGTGTGGCGGCTGTGCTCTGAACAGCGCATTTTCTCCGCCCATTCGAAGAAACGGGGGCTCTCTCGCCGGCCTGGGCCTCCGGTCCATGACGACCTCGTCGAGCGTGACTTCAGCGCCTCACGTCCGAACGAGCTATGGCTGACCGACATCACGGAGCACCAGACGAGGGAAGGGAAGCTCTATTGCTGCGGGGTGAAAGACGTCTTCTCCAACCGCATCGTCGGCTATGCAACCGACAGCCGCATGACTGCCAGTCTCGCTGTCAGGGCCTTGCATCACGCCGTCGCACTTCGAGGCCCCGGTGCTACGGTCGTTCACAGCGACAGGGGATCGCAATTTCGCGCACACGTCTACGTCCGAGCACTGCGGGATTTCGGACTGCGGGGGTCGATGGGTCGGGTGGCGGCCGCTGGTGACAACGCGCCGATGGAGTCCTTCTATTCACTGTTGCAGAAGAACGTCCTCAACTCGAGGAAACAGTGGGCTACCCGCGAGGAGCTCCACCTGGCGATCGTGCGGTGGATCGAAGTCACCTACAACCGTCGGCGCCGCCAGCGGGCTCTTGGCAAGCTCACGCCGATCGAATATGAGACCATCTACACCGCTGAGATGGTCGCCTAAGTCTGGACAAGCAACGAGTCACCCGATTCGGGGGCAGACCCAGGCGACGGCCTCTTTCAGGCGGTACGCAACGACGATCCCGTCTCCAGCAGGGTCTTCAGACTCGACAGGACGGCGGGCCACCCCTCGGAGATCGCAGGGAGCAATGCGCTGCCTGGCGTGAAGCCATCGTGAGTGACCGTCAGCTTGGTCGTGCCGTGCCCGACATCCTCCATGTCGAATGCCACCTTCGATGGGGGCTCGGCTCGCCAGGTGGCGGCGGTCGCCTCGTCCATATCAACCGCGGCGGCCCACTCAGGCGTGATGGTGTGCCAGCTGTAGGCCAGTCGGCGGTGGGGATCAGACTCCAGGACGACCTGGTCAGGGCCGCTCACGACGAGCCCGACTTCGTCGTGCGTCATGTCGTAGGTGGAGCCCTTCTTCCAGTCCGAAAGAAATGCCTTAGGACCAGCCTTTTGGTGCCGCCAGTAACGTTTCATCACGTCGGGGTCGGTGAGGCCCTGCCACACGCGCTCGGGGCTCGCCAGAATGTAGGTTGTGTACACGAAGCCGGTCTGCTCACCCTTGGCAGCGGTCATGTGATGACCTCCAACTCACTCAGTTTCGATCCCGCTCTAGCCTCGTACGCTACGCGATAACCCAGCTAGGAGACACAGATGGGACGCCTGAGACTGCCGGGTATGCGGGGGGATCGCCCACCCTGGTCTCTCGGACCCACGCCAGGCAGGATCACCCTTTCCAGGTTCCGCGGTCTATTTCAAGCCGCCTAGTCCCCAAGATACGCCTGGGCACCTCCTAATCGGACGGTGATCGCGTCCACGAGTGAACTCCTCGTAGGAATACGCTTGGCACTTTGAGTGACGAGGGAGTCGAGACACATGTTGAAGCAGCGGAACTATTGGGTCTACAGCATCGGCTGTTTCCTAGTGTGGGGCATCCTCCTTGCACTCGCCGCCCTGAAGGCGAAGAACGGAACGTTCCACAACGTTCTGCTGGTGTTCGCTGGCTGGACCCTCTGCTGGATCTCGGCGACGATCGCTAGGTTCGCGTATCCACCACCCAAGCGATGGTTACACCCTAGCGAGTCGCCGGTGTAACAAAACAGCTCCACGTTGCCGGTTCTGTGCGGCCTCACGGTGCCAGCCCAACCACCTTCAAGCCGATCGGAATCACCCGGACCAGGATGGGCGTTCGGCGGCACCGCAACGTCATGCCTTGCTGGATCCGATCCGCACGACCCGTCCGGGATGAGACGTCTCCGCGAATATGAGCGTGTGAATCCAACTCGGCTTAGCCCCGTGGACGCAGGCGGGCAAGGCCAAGCCGAAATCTGGGTGGGCGGGATCCCCGAATACCGGTAAGGCCTCAGATTGTCGGTGTCGGGGCCACGACGGTGAAGGTCGTCATGTAGGTCGGATGCGTCCCGGCGTCGACGTCGGCCACCACCTGGGACGGTCCCGCCCCACAGGAGCTGCCCAGGAAGACGAACACGGCGTTGCCGTCGTCGTCCACGGTCGAGGTGGTGGTGCCACCGAGGAAGGTGGTCCAGGTGTAGCCGCCGAGGCAGCGGTCCTGGAGCTGGGTGGAGCTGATGTCCACCGGCTGCTCGGCGTAGACGGGGTCGGTCTCCACGTAGAAGACGCGGTAGACGTCGGAGTCACCGCTGGCCGGGGTGTCACCCGTTTCCACCTCACCGGTGGTGACGATGCCGCTGGTGGTCGGGTAGCCGCTCACCCCGGCACCGGTGACGTTCGGAGGCTCGACGCTCAACGTCGTGGTGGCCGTGTAGTAGGGCGCCTCGACCAGGTCGGCCTCCACCAGGCCCGGGCCGGGGGCGTACTCGGTGCCGTCTACCACCACGGTGGCGTTGCCGTCGTCGTCCAAGATGGCGGTGACGCTGTTGTGGGACGCCGTCGGGCGACGTCAGGATTTGAATCCTGGTGGACGGGAACCCCGAGTACCGTGCACCTGATTAGTGCGAGAATCGGCCGGTGAAAAAGGTTAGGCGTTGGATCGCCGTGGGGAGTCTCACAGTGCTCTGCGCCGCCTGTAGCAGCGGGGCGATTCCGCACACTTCCTTTCGCTTGCCAACGGAGAAGGGCACCCCCGGCCTACGGGATGCGGCAAGAGCTTGGTCCAAGGCTTTCTTGACCGGGACCGTCGCGAACATCCACAGCATGGAAGGGGCGTCGTGCCTCTCGGCTCCAGCCGCCGCACCCACGGAGGCAGAGGCTTACCTCAGGGCAGAGCGGGCGGAGATGGCGCACTCCCTGGCTGTCCCGCTCGCTTCCATCAGGATCACAGGAGTTCAGGTCCGAGACGTCACCGCGACCACCGGGGATGCCGAGGTGCAATATGCCCTCCCTGCGTCAGTGGTCGGGAACGATAACTGGGTTTCCTATGGATACCAGGATGGGCAATGGAAGGAGACCGACTGTCACGCTCCCATTGGCGGCGAGTCCACTTCCCCCTCATCGACTCCGTAGCGACGTGTGGGTCTCGCTGGCGCCGTGCGGGTCGGCTCCGCTGCGGAGCTACCTCACGCGGACACCTCAGCGCCCTTCCGGATGCACGCCTGTCGTCGAGACAGGAGATCCGGGTGGCCCACTGTCGGTCATGCCGGTGCCAACGTCGTAGCCGCTCACATCACCCGCCTCTACGAGAAACTCCACCGGGTCTGGCTGTAAAGACGGCCTTTGCCGAAACCGAACACGACCGAGGGAATGACTCGATACAACAGAACGTCGCCTCCCCGAATCGCGTCGCCGAGCCCAGCCCAGGTGCCGTCAGGAGCGGCGAAATGCGCGCCATATTTCGATGCAAAGGTGTCAGCGACAGTTCGGCGCTCTGTCTCGTCAGCCACAGTCACCGCGTGGCCCTCGACGACAAGGTCGAGACCGTCGAGATCATTGCGGCCTGTAGTCAGCACGCAGCCCGGATTCTGAGCAAGATTCTTCGCCTTGCGCTCGTCGGGACCGGTGCTGAAATACAGCGCACCCTCGAACCAGACTCCGAGCAGAGGAGTGACGTGCGGTCGTCCATCGGGACGGACTGTGGACAACCAGTAGAGCTCGGCGTCGTGAAGTTCCCGACGCCCCCGCTTCCAGGCTGTCGAGACCGCATTTGGACTGCTGAATGGACTTAACTCGGTCACTGGCTCACGTTCGCCCATGTGTCTCCATGTCTGTCATCACCAATCGAATGGTGAGACGACGTTAGGCCTTGAACCAGATTCCTTGCTGGTGTCGTGGATCGATCTTTGTCAGTCGGGAGGCGCTCCGAGGCATCTCACGACGGCCCCGACCTGCTCGTCGACGGCGCGACGCGAGAGGGCGACGGCGGGAGCGAGAAGGTCGAATCCGTGACAGGCACCGGCGAAGCAGTGCAACTCGACCGGGACACGCGCCTGCATGAGACGCTGCGCGTAGACGATGCCTTCATCGCGTAGAGGATCGAACTCGGCCGTCATGATGTAGGCCGGCGGCAGGTCGGAGAGATCCGTGGCCCGGCCCGGCGCGGCATAGTTGGAGACGTAGTCCCGGCGGACCCCGAGATAGTGGTCCCACATCTGGGCGTTGCTCCCCGAGGTCCATACCGGGGTGGCGGTGAACGCCTTCATCGACGCCGTCTCCATACGATCGTCGATCACCGGGTAGATGAGGAGCTGCAAGGCGAGTGGCACCGCCCCGCGGTCGCGTGCCATCTGGGCCACGGCGGCGGCCAGGGCACCACCGGCGCTCGAGCCCCCGACGGCGATCCGGTCGACGTCGATCCCGAGGTCGCCGGCCTGGGTCGCCGTCCAGACGAGGGCGGCGTAGCAGTCCTCCACCCCGGCCGGGAAGGGATTCTCCGGAGCCAGGCGGTAGTCGACCGAGACGACCACGCAGGCGCCGTCGGCGGCCAGCCGCAGGCACCGGGCCTCCTCGGTGTAGAGGTCGCCGATGACGAACGCCCCTCCGTGGAAGTAGACGAGGGCGGGCAAGGCCGGTCCTGAGGTCTTGGGCGTGTAGATCCGCACGGGCACGGCCGCTCCGTCGGGCCCCGGGATCTCGGTGTTCTCCACCGCCACCCGGTCGTCGGTGGCCAACTCGGCGCCCAGCATGGCCAGGATCTCCGGTGTCGAGCGCAAGAGCTGGATCATGTTCTCGTCGCCCAGGTGGCCGGCGGGGTCGATGGGCATGGCCGCCAGCACCGCGGCCAGGTCCGGGTCGATGGTCAGGATCACTGCGCCTTCTCTCTCACTGGCTCTCTCACTGGCCCCCCGCAATACTCGTGTTTACCTCGTATTTAAGACGAACGGCCCCGGGCTCGCCCGGATCCCGGTTCAGCGGAACTCGGGGATGACCTGCGTCCCCATGAGCTCGATGGTCTGCATCACCGTGGCATGGGGGACGTTGTACGGGTTCACCAGGCATAGGAGCAGGTCGATGCCCGCTTCTTCGTAGAGCCGGCACATGGCCACGCACTCATCGGGGGTCCCGAGCACGCAGGCGTTGGCCTCCATCAGGTACTCCAGGCTGATCATGTCGAGCAGTCCGGCATCCTCGGTCTTCTTGAGGTCGGCGGCGTAGGAATAGGTGCCGAGGTCCTGCTGGCGCTCGGCCATCCAGTCGGTCAGGGTGGCGATCTGGCGGGCGCCCTTGGCCGGGTACCACTCGAACGACTGGCGGGCGGCGTCGATGGCCTCCTGACGGTCGGGCGCGCACAGGGCCATCGTGAAGGTGGCGGCGTGGTTGTTGACGTAGGCGCCGAGCGGTTGGCGGCAGCCCTCCACGGCGGCCCGGTAGATGTCCACCTTGGCTTTGATCTCGGCCGGGGAGATGCCGACGGCGAACGAGCACAGCCCGAGACCGAGCTCGCCGACCTGGCGGTGGCCGTCGTCGCTGGTCGTGGCCCCCCAGATGGGGGGGTGCGGCTTCTGGAGGGGCTTGGGGATGACCCTCCGCTTGGGCATGTTCCAGAACCGGCCCGAGAATTCGTACTCGTCGTTCGTCCAGCACCCGACGACGTGGCCGATGGCTTCCTGCCACATGGCCCGCGACTCGGCCGGGTCGATGCCGAAGCCCTCGAGCTCCATGCGGGTGGCCGACCGGCCGGTGCCGAAGTCGACGCGCCCGTCGGACAGGAGGTCGAGGACGGCGACCGACTCCGCCGTCCGCACCGGGTGGTTGTAGGGCTGAGGCATGAGGCGGACCCCGTAGCCGAGACGCATGCGGGTCGTCTGGGCGGCGATGGCGCCGTAGAGGATCTCGGGGTTGGAGCAGTGGGAGTACTCGGACAGGAAGTGGTGTTCGACCGTCCAGAAGGCGTCCCACCCGAAGCGCTCGCCCGCCAGGGCTTGCGCCAGGGTGTTCTTGTAGGCCCGGTGCTCGGAGTCGGCGTCCCAGGGCTCGGCCACGGGGATCTCGTAGAAGAGGGCGAATCGCATGGGGGAGTCCTTTCAGGCGGCCAGGCCGACGATGAGGTGGTCGTGGACGAAGGTGCGGACGGCGTCGGGGTCGTCCATGTCGAAGGTGACCGACGGCATCACGGCGAAGGACAGCATGATGCGGACGATCCATTCGCTGGCCCGGCGGTGATCGAGGCCGGGCCGGATCTCACCGCGGCGTTCGGCGTCGTCGAGGAAGGGGAGCCAGAACTCGATCCACTGTGTGAGCAGGCGGTCGATCTGTGCGCTCAGCAGGGCGGCCAGCAGACTGTCACCCTCGGCCGGCAGGCGCAGGGTGAGAAGCTCGTCGCCCAGATGACGGCGGATGAACACGGCCGCCTCGCCGACCTGCGCGACCAGGGTGTCGCGACTGCGGACGACGGCGGTGCTGCTCGTCACGAATCGGGTGGCCACCCGGGTGAGGACGGCGTCGACGAGCGTGGCCCGGTCCCGGAAGTGGAAGTACACCGATCCGCGCGAGACACCGGCCTGCACGGCCACGTCGGTCATCGAGACACGTCGGAGGCCGAGTCGGCTCATGCATGTCTCGGCCGCGTCGAGGATGCGCTGTTCGGTCGGGGCTTCGCCGGTTCCGGCCGTCTCCGCTCCCGTCGGCGCGTCGCTCGCCGCCTCCATCGTTGTCGGGCTTCTCATACAATTGCACAACTATTATCATTTTGTTCAAGGACAGGCAAGCACCGGCGGCGACGGCGATGGGCACGAGGGGGCCGGTCCGGTCAGAATCACCGTGCGAGAGCATGGGACGACGGCGGCAGCCGACCGGCGCCGGGGCGAGGGAGATCGGGATGCGGGGGTTGACGGGCAAGAACATCGTTGTCACGGGGTCCGCCTCGGGGATCGGTCGGGCGTCCGCCGCCCGGCTGCTCGAGGAGGGGGCCCGTGTCCTCGGGGCCGACATCACGCCGGGGGCGGACCGACCGGGCGCCGACGGGGAACCCGACGGGTGGGCGTTCACGACCGTCGACGTGTCCGACGAGGACTCGGTGACGGCCATGATCACCGAAGGGGTGCGCCTCTTCGGTCGCATCGACGGTGTCGTGAACGCTGCCGGGGTGGCCGGAGGCGGCGCCGTGCACATGGTCGACGTGGCCGAGTGGCACCGGGTGGTGGACGTCAATCTGTTCGGGACGTACCTGGTGGCCAAGCACGCTCTGACCCAGATGCTCGGGCAGGACCTGGTCGACGGGGCGCGCGGCGCGGTGGTGACCATCGCCAGCATCGAGGGGATCGAGGGGACCGCCGGCGGCAGCGCCTACAGCGCGTCGAAGGGTGGGGTGGTGATCCTGACCAAGAACATGGCCATCGACTATGCCGGTCGGGGGATCCGGGTGAACACCGTGTGCCCGGGCTTCATCGACACGCCCATGACGCGGAACATCTTCGGGATCATGGGGATGGAGACGCCGCGCCACGAGATCATCAAGGAGCACAAGCTCGGTCGTTTCGGGCAGCCGGAGGAGATCGCCGCCGCCGCCGCCTTCCTGCTGTCGAGCGACGCTTCGTTCATCACCGGCCACGCCCTGGTGGTCGACGGCGGGTACACCGCCGGTCGCGACCACGGCGTGACCGAGATGCTCGGTCTGTCGGCCTCGTAGGTCGACCCGAAAAAGGCGACGGAGAAGGGAGAGGGCCGTGGACGGTGAGATCGTCATCCGGGGCGGGACCGTCATCGACGGCACCGGCGCCCCCCGGCAGCGGGCCGACGTGGCCGTGGCCGGTGGACGCATCGTGGGTGTGGGGGGGGCCTGCGCGGCGACCGGGAGCTCGACGCCTCGGGCCAGGTGGTGTCGCCCGGCTTCGTCGACATCCACACCCACTACGACGCCCAGGTGTTCTGGGACCCCTGGCTCACCCCGTCGTCGTTCCACGGCGTGACGTCGGTGATCGCCGGGAACTGCGGGTTCTCGATCGCACCGATCCGGTCCCGGGACGTGGCCCTGCTGGCCCGGACCCTGCAGCACGTGGAGGACATGAGCTTCGACACGTTGTCCGTGGGAGTGCCGTGGGACGAGTTCGAGTCGTTCCCGGAGTACCTCCAGGCCGTGGAGCGACGGGGGACGGCGCTCAACTACGGCTGTTACGTGGGCCACACCGCCGTCCGCCTCTTCGTCATGGGCGAAGCCGCCTACGAGCGGGCGGCCACGCCCGAGGAGCTGACCTCGATGCAGGCGGTCGTGGCCGAGGCGATGGCCGCCGGCGCCGCCGGTTTCGCCACCAGCGCCTCGCCGACCCACAACGGCGACGGCGGGCGCCCGGTGCCGTCGCGTGTGGGGGACCTCGACGAGTTGCGGGCCCTTCTCGCCCCCGTGCGCACCGCCGGCAAGGGCGTGGTGGCCCTCCTGCCCGCCGATGTCATCTCGCACCGGGAGGTGTCGGAGCTGCAGGCGGAGGTGGGCCGACCGGTCACATGGACGGCCCTGTTGACGGTGAAGGGCTACCCGTACCACGAGAAGGTCGTGCACAACAACGACGAGGCCCGGGCGCGCGGCGTCGAGGTCTGGCCCCAGGTGTCGTGTCGCCCGCTCGTCTTCCAGATGAACCTGGCCGAGCCGTTCACCTTGAACAGCCGGCCCAGCTTCTCGCGGCTCATGGACCTGAGCGCCGAGGACCGGATGGCCGCCTACCGCGACCCGTCGTGGAGGGCCTCGACGTGGGAGGAGTTGTCGGGCGGGAACGGGGGAGGGGGGTTGCCGTTCAACTGGCCGTCGGTGTCGGTGGCCGAGTCGGCCGCCCATCCCGATCTCGTCGGCCGCAGCGTCGTCGAGCTGGCCACCGAACGGGGGTGCACGCCGCTCGACGTGATGCTCGACGTCTCGCTCGACGACACCCTCGAGGCCCGCTTCTGGTCGGTGCTGGCCAACGACGATGCCGACGGGATCGCCTGGCTCCTGCCTCGCGACAACGTCCTGCTCGGACTGGCCGACTCGGGGGCCCACGTGTCGCAGCTGTGCGACGCCTGCTTCGCCACCGACCTGCTGGGGACGTGGGTGCGCGACCGCGACGTGATGCCTCTGGAACGGGCCGTCCACAAACTGACGGGGGAGCCGGCGGCCGTCTACGGCCTGGTCGACCGGGGCACGGTGGAGGTGGGCAAGGCCGCCGACCTCTGCGTCTTCGATCCCGACACGGTGGCGCCGGGCCCCCTGCGCCGGCTCCACGACTTCCCGGCCGGCGGTGAGCGCCTGACGGCCGACGCTCCCGTGGGGATGACGCACGTGCTCGTGAACGGGGTCCCCATCCGGGTCGACGGGGAACCGGCCACCGAGGGCCTCGACGCCCGGCCCGGGATGATCCTGCGGTCGTGAACCGGGACGTGGCGCGGTGACGGTGACGGGCCTGGCCAACCTGGCCGTGAAGGTCGGCGATCTCGATGCCGCCGTGGCCTTCTACGACGCGGCCGGCGCCGAGGTGCGCGACCGGATGCCGTGGCACGGCGGTGAGCGGGCCGACGTCTTTCTCGGACCGGTCATGATCACCCTCTTCACCCGCGCCCTGTACGAGGACGCCGTCGACCTGCCCGACGACTGCTTCCTGCACCCGGCGCTGTTCACCGACGACCTCGACGCCGAGATCGAGGGTCACACGGTGCTGTGGGGGCCGGCCGAGGTGAGCGGCACGTTCGGTCGCCGGCGGATCGTCTTCGTCGAGGCGCCCGGGACAGATCAGGCTGGAGTTCATGGAACAGCTGGACGAGCCCGGCGGGCGGTAGGCGGCCGTCCGACGGCGCCGCGTTCTATTCCCGTGTCCAGCGCACGGGCGGGCCGTGGTCCCCCGACCGGGCCACGAGTGTCTCCTCGCCTCCGGGCCAGCACGTCACGGTGACCCGGAAGCCCTGGAGGGGATCGGCCGACGGCTCCATCCGGGCCCAGACGAGGGGCACGTCGTCGGTGGCCCGGGCCCCGGCGTCGGCCATGGTGGCGGCGAGGTCGGCGCGGTCCTCGTTCGTGAGGTACTGGGCGAAGACCGACTGCCAGACGAGTTGGACGGTCGAGCTCTGGCGCTCGGCCAGCACCCGGGGGATCCATGTCCCGGCGGGCGCCTCGTCCACGATGGGCGGGAAGCGCTCGGCCACCTCGAGCGCGGCGCGCATGCGCGACAGCCGCTTGGGCTCGTCGGGCCAGATGTAGGAGAGCAACGCCAGTCGCCCGTCGGGGCTGGTGGCGTCGATCGGTGAGACGTCACAGCCGCGTCGCTCGACCACCGTCAGAAGGGTCTCCGCCTCGATGGGGTCGGGGACCGGCGTGCCGACCCACGGCCCTTCGAGGACGACGGGCGACTCGGGATCGCCGAGGAGGATGCCGTTGCTGCGATAGGCGAAGTTCTCGGCCAGGAGGTTGAGCCCGGCGCTGGCGCCGATCTCGAGGAGCCGGATGGGCCGACGGTAGCGATCGGCGATCCACAGCAGGACCCCGAACAACACCGCCGAGCGGCCCGGTTCGTTGGTCTGGACGCCGCGCCGCAGCACCACCCGGAGCTCCGCCGCGTGGGCCCGCAGCGTCCGCTCGGCCACCGGCCACACCCCGTCGGGGGGAACGACGCCGCCGACGCTCGGGTAGTAGGCGGCGAGGTCGGGCGCCCGGCCGGCCAGGACCAGGCGGTGGAGGGCGGCCAGGAGACGCAGGGCCGGTGCCTGTCCCGCCGGGAGGGGGACGCCGCGGTAGAGCTCGGCCACGATCCCGCCGGCCTCGAGATCGTCGGCCGCTCCCTGCATGAGGGCGATGGACAGTGGTGATCGCCCGTGGCGGGCCATGACCTGCGCGTGACCGCGGAAGCGGGTGGGCAGGTCGGCTCGTGCGGAGTCGAAGTCTCCCGAGCCGGGGAAGTCGCCCGGAACTGACGTGGTGCTCTGCACCCGGACAGTATGGCCGGTCGTGTGCCCGGTGCTCGTGCCCGGGATGGGGAGAAGCTCGGCCCCACGATGGAGGAGACCACGATGACAACGACGTTCTCGCACCTGGGGATCTGCGTCTCGGACCTGGAGAGGTCGCTGCGCTTCTATTGCGAGGCGCTGGACTTCGTCCCCGCCGAGTCCCACGCCGTGGGGAACGAATTCGGCCGGCTCATGGAGCTCGACGGGGTGGTCCTGCGTTCACAGTTCGTCCGTCGCGACGGCGTGGCCATCGAGCTGCTGCACTTCGCCTCGCCGGGCGCGGTCGGCGAACCCGTGCGTCGACCCATGAACCAGCTCGGTCTGACCCATCTGTCGGTGCGGGTGGACGACGTGGACGCGGTGGCGGCCACCGTCGAGCGTCTGGGGGGGACCGTCGTCGCCGGGAGCCGCACCACCTTCGAAGTGCGGGGGAGGCCGCTCGACTTCGTCTACTGCACCGACCCCGACGGGGTGCGGATCGAGCTGATGAAGATCCCCGGCTGATCCCGCCGCCGGGTGACGCCGGGGTCCCCGACGGGCGGCGGTCGGTGCCCTCGGGTACCGTCGCCCCGATGCCTGATGCCGAGCGGTCCATCGAGAACCTGATCTTCTCCTATGCCGCCTTCGTCGACGACGGCGACCTCGACGGGGTCGGTGCTCTGCTGGCCGATGCCGTGATCGGCATCGACGGGGTGGAGGCCGGTCTGCGGGGCCGGGACAAGATCCTGGCGCTGTTGCGCTCGACCATCCGCATGCACGACGACGGGACGCCCCGCACCAAGCACGTGACGACCAACGTGGTCATCGAGGTGGACGAGGGCGCGGGAACGGCGAAGGCACGGTCGTACTTCACCGTGCTGCAGGCCGTCGACGGTCTCGGGCTGCAGCCGATCGTCGCCGGCCGCTACCGGGACCGCTTCGAACGCCGCGACGGTGGGTGGCGCTTCGCCGAACGCCGGTTCACCACCGACCTGGTCGGCGACGTGAGCCGTCACCTGCTGGCCGGACCCGAGATCCTCGGAGGGGCCTGAACCGGGCTCGGGGTGGCCTGAACCGGTTCAGGAGGAGAGGGTCGTAGGGATGGACTGGGCGAAATGGAAGACGTCGTCGGGGTCGTACCGGTGTTTGACGGCGACGAGCCGGGGGAGGTTGGCGCCGTAGTAGGCCTCGGCCCAGTCGGTCAGGGTGGGGTCGATGTAGTTCTGATAAGCGGCGCCGCTGACGAACGGTGCCAAGGCACCGGAGGCGTGGGCCAACCACGCCTGGGCCGCCTCCACCGTCGACGGCGGGTCTCCCGGCGCCCACGACGTGCTCGCCTGGAGGCCGCAGCGAGCACGGCGGTGGACGAAGGCGGTGGCATCGGGGGCTACGCGATTGATCGCACCCCCGTACGAGTCGAAGACGAGGCCCCCGCCCAAGAGCGGGACGTCTGCGTGGAGCAGTTGGACGGCCTGCACGGCGGCGTCGACGCCGGCGGGGGGCAGTGCCGACACCAGGTAGGCGGACGTCGCCGCGAAGGAGGATCGGGACAGGGTGGCGACAGCGTTCTCCCCCGCCAGGTGGCACTGGCCCACGCTCAGGTCCTCGCACCCCGCTTCCACCAGCATGGCGTGGAGGTAGGAGTCGGGACCGACGAACTGGTCGGTGGGCGTCCCCGTGGCGAGCAGCGGCTGCAGCAGAGAGGGCAGGGCGTCGGCGTCCCCGACGAAGACACCGTTGCTGCGGACGTTCAATCCGTCGCTGCCGGCCGACTGCAGCTGGCAGTTCGACCACAGCTCGTCGGGGGCCGTCGCCATCCACTCCTGCCACCCGCCGAGCACCTCGGCCGCCGCCGCCCAGGGCCAGTTGATGGTGAAGAGGGCGAGCTCGGGGAGCGGGTGGAGCCCGAAGGTGAAGGAGGTGGCGATCCCGAAGTTGCCGCCACCGCCGCCCCGGCTGGCCCAGAAGAGGTCGGCGTGGTCGTCGGCCGTGCAGGTGAGCAGGCGGCCGTCGGCCGTGACGACGTCGAGGGCGACGAGGTTGTCACACGTGAGCCCGTACTTCCGTCCGACGACGCCGATGCCGCCGCCGAGGGTGAGCCCGGCGATCCCTACGGTCGGGCACGAGCCCGCCGGGAGCAGCATCCCGGCGCTCGACAGCTGGTTGTAGACGTCGACGAGCTGGGTGCCGGACCCGATGACCGCCTGCATCTGCGCCGGGTCGGGGGAGACGGTGTTCAGGCGGGAGACGTCGATGACGAGACCGGGACCCGTCGAGTAGCCGCCGTAGCTGTGTCCTCCGCTGCGGGGCATGGCGGCGACGCCGTGGTCCCGGGCGAAGGCGATGCACCGCGGCGACGTCGGGGGCCGAGGCGCAGTAGGCCACGGCGGCCGGGTCGACGCCGGCGAAGCGCAGGTTGTAGACGAGCTTGGCGGTGGCGTAGGCGGCCGCCGAGGGCAGGACGAGGGTGCCGTCGAGGGACCGGGCCAGCACCGACCATGCCGCCGGGTCGAGGACCTCCGTCGTCGGCGGCGGCGGAGCCGGCCGGGTGGTGGAGGAGCGGACACGGGAGGAGGCGCTCGGCGCGCCGCCGCAACCGGCGAGGGCGGCCGACGTGGTCGCCGCCACGGCGACGGCCGCCCGGTGGAGGAACTCTCGTCGCTGGATCACGCCGTTGAGCGGCACGGAGGGACCTCGGTGGACGGGGCGCGGACGCTTCTGAGCATGCCCGAATGTCGTGTCCGGCGCCCGGCCCGCCCGCCGTGGGGCGTTTGCGGACAGAATGCGACGCATGAGCCCGCCGCCGATGTACGGACCCGATGTCACGTTCGTCGGTGTGCCGGCGGCGCACCTCGACGATCCGGCGAGCTTCGCCGGTGCCGCGGCGGTGGTGATCGGGGCCCCGTTCGACGGAGGGACGTCGCACCGTCCGGGGTGTCGCTTCGGTCCCCAGGCCATCCGCGTCACCGACTATCTGCCTCACGACGGCCGGCGTCCCCACCTGGCTCTGGGCGTGGATCCGCTCGTCGAGCTGGGCGTGGTCGACGTGGGCGACGTCGAGATGCCCGCCGGTGACATCGAGGGTTCTCTGGAACACCTCGAACGGGCTGTGGAGACGGTGGCCGGTGCGGGGGCGGTGCCGGTGGTCCTCGGGGGCGACCACACCATCGCGCTGCCCGACGTCACCGGTGTGGCCCGACAGGTGGGCTGGGGCCGCGTCTCGGTGATCCATTTCGACGCCCACGCCGACACCGGTGACACGCAATTCGGGTCGCTGCTCGGCCACGGGACCCCCATGCGGCGACTGATCGAATCGGGTGCCACCCGTGGCGACCGCTTCCTCCAGATCGGCCTCCGGGGCTACTGGCCGGAACCCGAGACCCTGGCCTGGATGGACGAGCAGGGGATGCGCAGCTACGAGATGACCGAGGTGACGGCACGGGGCCTGGACGAGTGTCTCACCGAGGCGTCTGCTATCGCCCTCGACGACTGTGACGCCGTGTTCCTCTCGGTCGACGTCGATGTCGTCGATCCCGGATCGGCGCCCGGGACGGGGACGCCGGAACCGGGCGGGTTGTCGGCGCGGGCCCTGCTGGACGCCGTGCGCCGGCTGGCCATGGAGCTTCCCGTGGCCGGTCTCGACGTGGTCGAGGTGGCACCCCCCTACGACCACGCCGAGATCACGGCCTATCTGGCCAACCGCATCGTCCTCGAGGCCCTGTCGGGCATGGCCTGGCGGCGCCGGAGGACGGCCGGGGGACGGCGCGCGATCCGCGAGTCCGCTCCTCCGGGGACGGCACGACGCCGGCTGAGCCCTGGCGCCGGGCCGGCGAGACGAGCGTCCTTGCCCGAAACTAGAACGCGTTCTAGTCTGACGGGGAGAGGCCGACGCACCGAGGGGGAGGAGCCGTCACGACTGACAGCGGGAGGTCGGGACCGGGGTACGACCGCATCGGGACGGTCTACGCCCGCCACCGCCGCCCCGATCCCCGGGTGGCCGCGCAGATCGGACGCGCCCTGGGCGACGCCAGAGCCGTGGTCAACGTGGGCGCCGGGACAGGCTCCTACGAGTCGGCCGACAGAGTGGTGGTGGCGGTGGAACCGTCGGGGGTGATGATCGGCCAACGCCGCCGCGGTTCGGCCCCGGCCGTGCAGGCGGTGGCCGAGCGGCTCCCCTTCGGGGACGACGCCTTCGACGCCGCCCAGGCCGTGTTGACCATCCACCACTGGACGGACGTCATCGCCGGCCTGACCGAGATGGCCCGGGTCGCTCGACGCGTGGTGGTCCTCACCTTCGACCCGGTCGTGCACAAGACGTTCTGGTTCTTCGAGGATTACGTCCCCGAATCGAATGCCCTGCCGTCGACGAACATCATCGGCCCCGACACGGTGGCCGAGGTGATCGGGGCCGACCGCATCGAGGTGGTGCCCGTTCCCGCCGACTGCATCGACGCCTTCAACTGGGCCTTCTGGAACCGGCCTCGGGCCTACCTGGACCCCGAGATCCGTTCCTGCATGTCGGGACTGGCGCTGTTGGACGACGAGCTGGTGAGGCGCCGGATGCAACGGCTGCGCTCCGACCTCGACGACGGGACGTGGGAGAAGCGGTACGGGTATCTCCGGGACCTCGAGAGCATCGACGGTGGCTTTCGTCTCGTCGTGCG
This sequence comes from uncultured Acidimicrobiaceae bacterium, assembly GCA_963848355.1. Classification (GTDB taxonomy): domain Bacteria; phylum Actinomycetota; class Acidimicrobiia; order Acidimicrobiales; family UBA8190; genus CAWKDG01. The sequence goes on along the minus strand of CAWKDG010000002.1, from coordinate 390,676 downwards.
CGACTGAGAAGCGGGGCGCCGGATGAGACTGGACGAGATCGACCTCACCGACCTCGACCGCTTCGGGGAGGGGTTCCCCGACGAGGTCTTCACGTTCCTGCGCGGCGAGGCCCCGGTGTGGTGGCATCCACCGACGAGCCACACCCCGGGCGACGTCGGCTTCTGGGTGGTGAGCAGCCATGCCCACGTTCTCACCGTCGTCTCCGACGCCGCGACCTTCTCGTCGGCGGGGGCGGCCGACGCCGCCGGCGGCGGCACCCTGATCGAGGACCTCCCCTTCGGGTTCGCCGCCGGTGTGCTGCTGAACATGATGGACGACCCCCGCCATCAGCGCATCCGGCGTCTGGTGACCCCGGCGGTGGCCCCACGCGCCCTCGCCCTGCTCGAAGGAGAGCTCCGCCACCGGACCGCCGTCATCCTCGACGGCGTGGTCGACCAGGGCCGCTGTGACTTCCTGATGGACGTGGCCGTGGAGCTCCCCCTCCAGGCCACGGCCATGGTGATGGGGGTGCCCGACGAGGACCGCCACGATCTCATGGCGTGGTCGGGAGCCAGCCTGACCTACGACGACCGGGAGCTCGGGACGACGAGCTCGGCCGTCCAGGAGGCCTCCGCCGCCATGGCCGCCTACGGCGCCGCGTTGGTGGCCCGCAAGCGGATCGACGGTGGCGACGACATCCTGGCCACCGTGGCGGGCGCCACCATCGAGGGGGAGGACGGGACGCCGGCGCCCTTGTCCGACCTCGAGCTGCTCATGTTCTTCAATCTCCTCGTCGCCGCCGGCAGCGAGACGACCCGCAACGCCATCGCCCTGGGACTGGCCGCCCTGATCGAGAACCCCGACCAGTGGGCCCTGCTGCAGGCCGACCGGACACTCGTTCCCGGTGCGGTGGAGGAGATCCTGCGGTGGTCGAGTCCCACCCTGTACAACCGTCGGACGGCCACGCGCGACGTGGCGGTGGCCGGCCGGGAGATCCGGGCCGGGGACAAGGTCACCGTGTGGTGGCCGTCGGCCAACCGCGATGAGGGGGTCTTCGACGATCCCTTCCGGTTCGACGTCCGGCGCCAGCCCAATCCGCATCTGGCCTTCGGCTACCGGAGCCATTTCTGCCTGGGCGCCAACCTGGCCCGCGCCGAGATCAGGATCATGCTCGAGGAGCTGCTGGAGCGATTCGAGGACTTCCGGCTCGACGGACCCGTCCGACGCTTCCGGACCAACAAACATGCCGGGGTGAAGCACATGCCCGTCACCTTTCGGCGGCGACCGGCCACCGCGCCCGCCGGCGGGCCGTCATGAGGGCGACGCCGGGTATCAGCGCATCCATACCTCACGGATGCTCCCCGGCTCCTCGCTGACGAAGGTCGCCGGCCGTTCCATCCACGTCTCCAGGCAGCTGTCGGAGCAGAAGAACAAGGTGGCGCCGTTGGCGTCGCGGCGCCGATCGAAGGCGGTGTCCTCCGTCAGGGGGATCCCGCACACCGGGTCGGGAATGGCCGTGTGCCCCGGTTGGTGGAGCCCGAGGCGCACGATGCTCAACGGATGTTCCAACCCGCGGACACTGACCTCGTCGGTCGACTCGACCAGTCCCCAGGCGGGCAGCGCCGCCTCCACCTCGGAGAGGGCGAGAACTTCGTTGCCCACGGCCATGTCACACAGCCGGGAGGCCACGTTCACGGCGTGACCGATGTAGTCGTCACCTTCGAGGAGGATGACCTGGCCGATGGTGATGCCGCATTTGATGGCCGTCGGTTCGGCCGATGCGTCCGCCACGAACTTCATCTCCAGTGTGGCGGCCACGAGGGGTTTGGTCTCGACACTCACGAGCATCGCCCCGTCGCCGAGCCACTTGGCGATGCGCACAGCCCGACGGGAGCAGATCTCCCGCAAGGTCGACCGGAAGACGGTGACGACCCTGACCGCCCGCTCGTCTCCCTCGGACTCGGTCAGAGCCGTGAAGCCCGAGAGGTCGAGGAAGGCGAATGTCCGACTGACCCGCACCCGACGATGATCGCGCTCCGCCGGTCCGGTGGCGAAACAGGATGGTGATGGGGCCTATCGAGATTCCCCGACGCACAGGGTCTCGATGCCACGGACGTGCTCGTCACCGAGACGCACCACGTCCTCGCCGTCGGGCCTCGACCCCGGGTCGTTCGTATCGTTCGAGGGGATCCCGCCTGCAGTCCCCGGCCCGCCACCCTCGGACCCTGCGGCGATGGTCACCACTCACCTCCCGACCGGCCGATGGACGTCGGCCAGGACCAGGGTACGGGCGCACCGTGAACGGCGGGAGACGCCTGGGTGACGATCGCGTGAACCGGTCGCGATCGCGCGGATCGCGCCATCACGAGATCATCGGTGACCCTCAGGTGCATTCCTCCGCCTCGATGGCGGCGATCTCGGCCAGGCGCGGGACGTGGCGACCCCCCTCGAAGGTGGCCGTGAGGAACACGTCGAGGATGATCATGGCCAGTTCAGGGGCCACGAAGCGGGCCCCGATGGCCAGGACGTTGGCGTTGTTGTGGTTCCGAGCGAGTCGGGCCGTCGTCTCGTCGTGGCAGAGGGCGGCACGGGCCCCGTGGACCTTGTTGGCCGAGATGGCTTCGCCCTGGCCGCTCCCGCCGAGAACGACCCCCATGTCGGCGTGTCCACCGACGACGGCACGCGCCACGGGGGCGCAGTAGAGCGGGTAGTCGACGGGCTCCTCGGAGTCGGTTCCCAGGTCGTCCACGTCGTGGCCGGCGGCGGCGAGATGCTCGGCCAACACCTTCTTGAGCTGAAAGCCGGCATGGTCGGATCCGAGGACGATGCGCATGGCTACAGCCAACTCGGCGGCGACGCGGTCCGCAAGGGCACCGGTGCGCAATGGCGCGGTAGAACAAAGATGTGGGGAAGAGGTCGTGACCAGTGGAGGTGGACGCTGCTCGTGGGCCGACGCCAGCGAAGCCATGAGCACCTACCACGACCTCGAGTGGGGCGTGCCCGTGCGCGACGAGGCGCACCTGTTCGAGCGGCTGACCCTCGAAGGGGCGCAGGCCGGCCTGAGCTGGGCCATCATCCTGGCCAAGCGCGAGGGGTACCGACGCGCCTTCGCCCGATTCGACCCCGGGGCCGTGGCGCGGTTCGACGAGCGGGATGTCGATCGTCTGCTGTCCGACGCGGGGATCGTCCGGAACCGGGCGAAGATCGAATCGACCCTGTCGAACGCACGCGTGATCGAGTCTCTGCACGCGGACGGTGACACCTTGAGCGAGACCCTGTGGTCATTCGTCGACGGTGCCACGGTCCACAACGCATGGGCGGCGTTGAGCGACCTCCCGGCCACGACCCCTGTCTCCACCGCCATGAGCAAGCACCTGCGTCGGCTCGGCTTTCGTTTCGTGGGCCCGACGACCTGTTACGCCACCATGCAGGCGGCGGGGCTGGTGAACGACCACGTGGTGACGTGCCCGCGTTGGCGGGAACTGGGCGGGTCGCCAGGTGGGTAGCGGACGATAAGGTCGTCGACGTGACCGACAGACCCGATGCCCCCCGACAGGGGGACGAACCGATCGGCTCCGACCCCGACGACGAGCTCATCGACGAGACCGGCGAGGAGTCCTTCCCGGCCAGCGACAGCCCGTCGTCGTGGTCGGGCCCGCCGCCGCCCCACAGTTCCCGGTAGAGCGGACCACACCGGGCGAGGCGCGGCATGAACATTGGCGTCACCGCGTTCCTGACCGACCTGGCCATGGCTCCCGGTGCCTTCGCCGTGGCCGCCGAGGAGCGCGGCTACCACTCGCTGTACCTGCCCGAGCACACCCATCTCCCCGTCGGCAGTGCACCGCCGACGCTGGTCGACGGAGTCCGTCTCGAGGACTACCGGCGCAGCCTCGACCCGTTCAGTGCACTGGCGGCCGCCGCCGCGGTGACCGATCGGATCCTCCTGGGCACCGGGATCGCTCTGGTGGCCCAGCACGATCCGATCGTGTTGGCCAAGCAGATCGCCACCATCGACCACCTGTCGGGAGGGCGCTTCGTCTTGGGCATGGGTTACGGCTGGAACAGCCGGGAGGCGGCCGACCACGGGGTGCACTTCTCCGACCGGCGCGCCATCGCCCGGGAGAAGGTGTTGTGCATGCAGGCCCTGTGGGACCAGGACGAGGCCACCTTCGAGGGACGCTGGGTGAGGCTCCCCCCGTCGTACTCGTGGCCGAAGCCGATCCAGCGGCCGCGGGTTCGGACACTCATCGGAGGAGGAGCCGGGCCCAAGCTCTTCGCCGCCGTCGCCGAGTACGCCGACGGTTGGATGCCTATCGGTGGGGCCGGGGTGGCCTCGTCTTTGGCCGAGTTGAGGCGGGCCTTCGAGGCCGCCGGTCGTGATCCGCGTTCCCTGCACGTCGTGCCCTTCGGGACGATTCCCGACGAGGGGAAGCTCGAGCACTACGCGTCGCTCGGGGTCACCGAAGTCGTTGTGCGCATCCCGTCGGGCGACGCCGATGAGATGCGTCGTGTCCTCGACAGCTACACCCGCTTCCTCACACCTGCCTGACCCCCACCCCTGCTGGCCGCCGCCGCAGGTGACAAGCAACCGCGGTGGCACCGCGAAACACCGCTGACCGGGTAGCTTGGCGGGCTGTCACAGGAGGGGGTACCAGGTCATGCGTCGCAGACGGATTTCCGCACTCGTGCTGGCCGCCACGATGGCAGTGGCGACCACCGCCTGTGGCAGCTCCACGAGCCCGAAGGCGGCGACGTCGACGAGCACGACGGCGGCGTCCACCAAGATCGAACCGATCACGATGCCGTCGCCGGCGGGGACATGGGGGGTGAAGCCGACGGTCACCGTTCCCATCGGACGCCCTCCGACCGTCCTCGAGTCGAGTGATCTCATCGCCGGCAGCGGGCCGGCGGCCAAGGCGGGCGACAAGGTGACCGTCCAGTACGTGGGCGTCGTCTATTCGACCGAGACGCAATTCCAGGCGTCGTGGGACTTCAACATGCCGTACTCGTTCGTCCTGGGGAGGGGTCTGGTCATCAAGGGCTGGGACGAGGGTGTCGTGGGGATGAAGGTCGGCGGTCGGCGCGAGCTCATCATCCCGCCCGACCTCGCCTACGGGCCGACGGCGCCGCCCAACTCCGGGATCCCGGCCAACGCCACCCTCATCTTCGTCATCGACCTTCTCAAGATCGGCTGACGGTACCGACCCAGGATCGCACGGCCGCCGCCACCTGCTCGTCTTTTCCCCGCAGACCGTGATCGCCCCCGTCGATCCAGACGTGGGTCACCGGTCCGGGAATCGACGATGTGGCCGCCTCGAGCTCGTCGGGAGTTCCGAAGGCGTCGCGGGTCCCCGAGACGAAGAGGCAGGGGACGTCGAGGGAGCCGAGATGCTCCGTCCGCGGACGGTCCGGCTTGCCCGGCGGGTGCAGCGGGTAGCTGACGAGGACGAGCGCCGCGGCTGGGCAATCCCTCGGCCACGGCCATCGAGCACATCCGCCCGCCCATGGAGCGGCCCCCCAGGGCGACGCGTGCCGTCGCCAGGCCGAGCTCGGCGGCGAGCGACTCGGCCGCGGCCACCACGGTGGCGATGAGCACGGGCGGGCGATCGGGCGCCCGGCGCCCGGCCAGGTGGTACGGGAAGTCGATCCTGTCCACCCGGACCCCGGTGGGGGTGAGGGCGGCGTCGATGGCCACCAGCGACGACTGGTCACGACCGGCGCTCGCACCCGGTGTGAGGACCAGTCCGGCGATCATCGGACCCGAGCGTCTCGGCATCGTCCGACAGTCTCCGCTGTGCGCCCGACGGGGGACAAACCGCCCCGGTCAGAGGATCTCGGGGCTCTCGGTCAGGGAGGCTTCGGTGACCGCGCCGGGACTCACGGCGACCGTCGTCATCGCCGGTGCCGAGCGTGTCGTCGGTGCCGACAGGTCATGGTGTTCGTGATCGGTGGCGCCGCCGGGTGAGGTCGGTCGGACGCGGAGATCGTAGCGACCGGCCGGCAGGGACCCGAAGACGCCGGCGTGAAGGACCCGGCCGCCGACGTGACGGGCGCGCACGGCGGTGTGGACGCCCGCCCACGTTCCCCCGTGGGATCGGATCTCGATCTCCTCGCCGGCGAGGAGATCGGAACCGTAGACCACGAGGGCACCGTTGTCCTCCCCGATGTCGACCAGGACACAAGCTCCCGTGCTCGGCCCGGTCTGTTCCCCTTGCACCGACCCGGGCCGAGTACGGGAAGACACGGGCTAGCTCGCCGGGGTGAAGTACCCACTGTGGGGCACGCCCAGGTACGGGAACGAGGGCAGATAATTCTCCGTCCCCATGGCCGTGATGTCGGTCCCGCCGCTCGTGAGACCCTGGTTGACGCCCAAGGCGTCGGCGTCGGGCGTGAACGACGGGTCGACGAGACCGAGGGTGGCTCCGGCGATGGCCTGGATCTCGATGGTGACCACGTCGTCGAAGACGCGTCGTCCGTTCGGGAACCCGGCGAGGTCTTTCCCGAGGAGCCCGAGGTTGTTCGGCAGCGTCGACGAGGGCACCGCCGGCGGGATGGCCAGGTTGAGCCGCAGCATGTCCGCCTGCACCGTCCCCGTGAAGTTCTGGAAGCCGGGGATGATGCCGGAAGGGATGCCGGTCATGAGGATCGCCGTGAGGTCGGCCCGGTTCGGCGTGCCGGCGGCGTTGTAGGCGGCCAGGTTGGGGAAGACGGCGGGCCCGCCCGTCGGTCCCGGGTAGAGCACCGGCAGCAGCCGCGCCAGCTCGGGATTGCTCACGTACTGGGCGAACTGGACGTCGTCCGCCGGTGCTTGGTGATTCCAGTAGTCCTTCTGCGACAAGGGGATGATCACTTCGTTGATGAGGGGGTTTCCGAGTCGCGAGACCTGGACGTAGGGCCCGGCGTAGATGGGGGCGGTGGCCGGCGTGGCCGTCGAGGGGAGGACCGTGGCCGCCTGTCGGGAGGCCGACGTCCACACCCCGATGACAGCGTCCTTGGCCGCCGGGTTGGTGGGGACGTCGTGACGGCGGCTGAGCTGGTCCATCGGCACCTGGATGGCGATGGAGTGGACGTTCAGCGCCTTGGTGGCGTTGACACCGGCCATCGTGGTGATCAGGTTGCCGAGGAGGTGATCGGCGGCGAAGGGCCGCAGGACGCCGAGATCGAAGATGGACCCGAGGTCCACGTAGAAGCCCTCGGCCCGTTGGCCGGCGAAGACGGTGATCCCGTCCTTCACCTTCGTGATGGCGGCGTTGGCCAGATCGGACTCGTAGTTCGGGGTGGAGAGGGGTCCGATGTTGCAGGGCGGACAGCGCAGGCCGCTGCCGAGCACGGTCATCTTCCCGTCCTCGAGGATCCGGGTCACCGTGTAGGTCTGGCGCCGGTTCCAGTTCGGGTCGGTGAGCGACGAGATGGGCCCCGTGTTGTAGAGGAACGTGTCGAGATTGGTCGTCTCGCTCTGGAACTGGAAAAGGTAGGTGATGTCGGCCTTGCCGTCGCCGTCGTTGTCGATGTTGATGGCGTAGAGGACGTCGGTGCCGAACTCGTAGAAGTTCGGGCCCCCGTCAGGGGACTCGAGCGGGATGTAGTTGGCGATGATGGTCACGGTGTCGGGGTTGTCGGGACTGACGAAGGCGTAGAGATCGGCGCTGTCGGCCACGGGGTCCTTCGAGATCTCAGGGGCTTCACGGTGCGATGACATGAGGATCAGCTCTCTTTTGTCGGAGGGATGGTGGTGGGTTCGATCACTGGGCGGCCCGGAAGAGGCGGGCGGCCAGTTGGGGGTCGTGGAAGACGACCTCGCGGGTGCCGTTGAAGATGCCGATCTCGCCGGTCGACAGGTCCCGGACGTGGGCCACGAGCGGCTCGGTCAGGCTCGCCGCCCCTTCGTCGGTTCCGGCCGTCGCCGCGTCGGCGGCCGCCGGGGCGTCGGCTTCGCCGGCGCCGACGAGGCTCGACAGGAAGGGCATCTGCGACATCACGCCGGCGCCGGCCACGGCCAGACCGGAATTCCGCAGGAACGACCGTCGACTCACCTCTGCCATGTCCCCGCTCCTCGCTGTCGGTGGTCGGGAGCGGCCGATGCTGCTCTGTCCGCCTCCGTTGCCAATGGCTGTACGACGCCCGCAGCGGTGTGGATGACGACACGGAGGACTTTTTCGGCATCGGGGGCCAACCCCCATCCACCTCGCGCGCTGAGCGGGCATCGCGCCTGCCTCAGTGGCGCTCGGCCGCATGTCTGGGCGGCACCCGAGCCGCCGGTTACCATGACCGGCATGCAGCTGACCGAACTCGACGCGCTCCTCGACGACATCCTGAGTCCCCGGCGACTTCTTGCCCATCCCTTCTACCGTCGCTGGGAAGCGGGCACGCTGGAACGCAGCGAGTTGGCGTCCTACGCCGCCCAGTACCGCCACTTCGAAGCGGCGCTACCGGCAGTCCTCGAACGCATCGCCGCCGCCCTCCCCGAGAGTCGTGCCCGGGAGCTCGTCGAGGCCAACCTCGAGGACGAGCGCGCCGTCCCCGCCCCCCATCTCGAGTTGTTCGATACCTTCGCCCGGGCCGTCGGCGCCCCTGTCAGCGCCATGACGCCGGCCACCCGTGGTCTGGTCGAGCTCTATACGGCGCTGGCCGACGCATCGCCGGTCGCCGCCCTCTCGGCCGTCGCCGCCTACGAGGTCCAGGCACCGTCCGTCGCCGCCAGCAAGGCCGAGGGCCTGCGCGTGCGCTATGGCCTCGACGCCGACGGCGCCCGCTTCTGGGACGTCCACTCCGGGGTCGACGAAGTGCACGGGGCGTGGATGCTCGAGGCACTGAGCGATCTGGCCGACGGTCCCGACGACGTCGTCGGGCCAGCCACGGCTGCGGCCGACGCCTGGTGGGCCTTCCTCGACGAGCGCGAGGCCGACGCTCCCGTGCCCGTCCCCTGCTGACACCACTGCGCCCGGACTGATCGGCCGGGCCGGGTCCCGGGGGTCCGTTTTCAAAGAGCGCGACGGTCGTCGCTAGCGTGGGGACGACCATGTCCCTGACACGAACGACGGTCCCGGCGGAGGAGAGTCCCGTCGACCCGTCCGGAGGATTGTCACACCGGCAGGTCCTGATCATCTTCAGCGGGCTCATGCTGGGCATGCTGCTGGCGGCGCTCGACCAGACCATCGTGGCCACCGCCCTGCCCACCATCGTGGGCGACCTCCACGGCCTCAATCACCTGTCGTGGGTGGTGACGGCGTACCTCCTCACCACCACCCTGTCGACGCCGCTGTACGGGAAGATCTCCGACCTCTACGGGCGCAAGAAGATCTTCCAGATCGCCATCGTCATCTTCCTCGTCGGTTCGGCTCTCTCGGGTCTGGCCCGGAACATGGATCAGCTCATCGCCTTCCGTGCGCTGCAGGGACTCGGCGGCGGCGGACTGATGGCCCTGGCCATGGCCATCATCGGTGACATCGTGAGCCCGCGCGAGCGGGGGCGCTACCAGGGCTACTTCGGCGGGGTCTTCGCCTTCGCCAGCATCGGCGGTCCGCTGGCGGGAGGGTTCTTCGTCGACCATCTCACCTGGCGGTGGATCTTCTACATCAACATCCCGGTGGGGATCCTCGCCCTCGTCATCACGAGTGCCGTCCTGCGCCTGCCGCTGCCGCGTCGCTCCCGTTCGATCGACTACACGGGCGCTTCCATCCTCGTCGGTGCCGTCACCTCGCTGTTGCTGGTCACGCTGTGGGGTGGTCAGACCTACCCGTGGGGATCGTCGATCATCCTGGCGCTCCTGGTGTTCGGTCTGGCCGCCGTGGCCGTCTTCGTCTGGTGGGAGCGCCGCGCCACCGAACCGATCTTCCCGCCCCACCTCTTCGCCAACCCCATCCCGGCCGTGGCCTTCGTCATCACGCTTCTGGTGGCGGCGGGGATGTTCGCCGCCATCATCTTCATCCCCATCTACCTCCAGCTCGTCGACGGTGTCTCGCCGGCGTTGTCGGGGGTCCTGTTGTTGCCGCTCATGGCCGGCATGCTGGTGACGTCGATCGGGTCCGGCCAGATCGTCACCCGCATCGGGAGGTACAAGGCGTTCCCGGTGGCGGGCACCGCGCTCATGACAGTGGGGATGTGGTTGCTGTCGCACCTCGGGCCCCATACCTCGCACCTGACCGCCGCGGGCTACATGGTCGTCTTCGGTCTCGGGATGGGTATGGTCATGCAGATCCTCGTCCTCGCCGTCCAGAACTCGATCGCCCGCGACGACCTCGGATCGGCCACCTCCGCCATCAGCTTCTTCCGCAACATCGGCGCCGCCTTCGGCACCGCCCTGTTCGGCACCATCCTGACCGTGCGCCTCGGGCACTGGCTGCCGTTGCTCGTCCACGGACGGACCCATTTCAGCCTGTCGTCCTCGTTCACCATCACGCCGAGAGCACTGCGGGCCCTTCCCCCGGCCGTCCGCGCCGGAGTCGTCGAGTCGTTCGTCCGCTCGTTGCACGTCGTCTTTCTGGCCGGCGTCCCCGTGGCCGGACTCGCCTTCGTCTTCGCTCTCATGCTCAAGGAGATCCCGCTCCACGACAGACTCTCGTCGGTCCCCCAGCAGCCGGCGGAGGGCGCTCTCGGGCCAGGCGGAGCCGACAACCACGCCGTCGTGCCCGTGGACACAGGGGTCGGCCGTCCTTGACGTGAACCGGCCGTCCTTGACGTGAACCGGCCGTCCTTGACGTGAAATTGCCCCTCGCCCGGAGCGAGGTCCTTGGCTAGCGTGTGGTCGTGTCAGGGGGCCGCCGTCCGATCGGTGCCCGACGGGAGGCTCAAATGATCCGGAGAACCGCTCCGTTGCGACGCGCTCTTGTTTCGATTCCGATCGTGGCCGGCGCCGGTCTGCTCGTCGCCGCCGTCTCCGCTCCCCTCAGCGCGTCGGCCTCGTCGGCCCCCCACGGCTCGGGCTCGGTGTCTCTGCACAGCCTCGTGCAGGCCGGCCGCGCCTTTACGGCGCGGGAGGTGCACGGCCCCGGCTCCCATGCCAGCCGGCCCTTGCAGTCTCTCGAGCCCTGCACCTTCAACGGGGCCCAGGACACCGTGGCCGACGTCACCGCCGGTTCGACGATCACCGTGATCTGCTCGGGGTTCATCCCCAACGAACAGGTCGCCATGGGTGAGGAGAGTCCTCTCGTGCTGAGCGTCGACGAGGCGCAGGGCTTGAACGAAATCGACGCCAATGCCGTCCAACTGGCGACCGCCAACGCCTCCGGGGACGTGAACGCGCCCTTTGTCGTTCCGAGTCCCTTCAGCGCGCCCGACCCGGCGGCGGCCTGTCCGCCCACGCAGATCCAGGAGAACTCGGGCCTTCTCACCTGCGCTCTGCTGGTCGTGGACTCGAGCGGCAACTTCTCGGGTGCGGCGCTCGACTATTCCGGTCAAGCGTCACCGCAACCGGCCGGCTACCAGGAGGTGGCGTCCGACGGAGGTCTGTTCTCCTTCGGCCCCCCCTTCTACGGATCGATGGGCGGCAAGCCCCTGGCCAAGCCCATTGTGGGCATGGCCTTCGACCCCGACACCGGCGGCTACTGGGAGGTGGCCTCCGACGGTGGCATCTTTGCCTTCAACGCCCCCTTCGACGGATCGATGGGCGGCCAGCCGCTGGCTAAACCCATCGTGGGCATGGCCTTCGATCCCGACTCGGGCGGCTACTGGGAGGTGGCCTCCGACGGTGGGATCTTCTCCTTCGGCGGCGCCGGCTTCTTTGGATCTGAGGGCGGCAAGCCCCTGGTCAAGCCCATCGTGGGCATCGCCGCCGATCCCGACACCGGCGGCTACTGGGAGGTGGCCTCCGACGGTGGCATCTTCGCCTTCAACGCCCCCTTCGACGGATCGGAGGGTGGCAAGCCGCTGGCCAAGCCGGTCGTGGGCATGGCCTTCGACCCCGACTCGGGCGGCTACTGGGAGGTGGCGTCCGACGGCGGCATCTTCTCCTTCGGCGGCGCCGGCTTCTCGGGATCCGAGGGTGGTCAGCCTCTCGTCAAGCCCATCGTGGCCATGGCCGCCGACCCGGCCACCGGCGGCTACTGGGAGGTGGCCTCCGACGGCGGGCTCTTCTCCTTCGACGCGCCGTTCCAGGGATCAGAAGGCGGCAAGCCGCTCGTCAAACCCATCGTCGGGATGGCTCCCGCGCTGGTGGAGTAGACAGCCCTCGCTGCCATTACGTGACCGGTCGTTCGACGCGTTCGGGGCGGGGGAGCGGTCATGGAGCTCGAAGGTGCGGCAGTGGTCACCGGCGGTGCGAGCGGTATCGGGCTCGCCGTCGCCCGTCGGCTGCGTGCCGCCGGGGTGACGGTGGCCGTCCTCGACCGGCAGGCGGCGCCGGACGCTGATCTGTCGCTCACCTGTGACATCACCGACGAGGCGGCCGTGGTCGCGGCCGTCCGCCGGGCCCATGACGCCCTCGGCGGCTTGACCGTCGCCGTCCTCGCCGCCGGCGTCGGGGGCTTCAGCGCCCTGCTCGACATGAAGGTGACCGAATGGGACCGTGTCGTCGGCACCAATCTGCGCGGGACCTTCCTCTGTCTGCGTGAGGTGGCCCGGACGATGGTCGAAGGCGGACGCGGCGGATCGGTGGTGGCCGTCACCTCGATCTCGGGGTTCCTGGCCGACCGGTCCATGTCCCACTACGCGGTGTCCAAGGCGGGCGTGGCCGAGCTCGTCCGCGTGGCCGCCCGCGAGCTCGGGCCCTTCGGCATCCGCGTCAACGCCGTGGCTCCGGGGACGACCGATACACCGATGTTCGCCTCGACCGACCTCCTCCCCGGATACCGGGACCGGGTGGCCGAGCGCACCGCGCTGGGCGGGGTGGGCACCCCCGATGCAGTCGCCGACGCCATCGTCTCGGTGCTCGGGCTGGGGTGGGTCACCGGCCAGGTGGTGGCGGCCGACGGGGGAGTGTCTCTGTGGAGCCCCATCGACCCGGTCGACAGCGTGGTCGAGCGACCCGATCGGTGACGCGGCACCGGGTGGTCGTGGTCGGATCGGGGGCGGCGGGCCTGGCCGCCGCACTCGGCACCGACGCCGGCGGATCGGACGTGGTCGTCCTCGAACGCGACGAGACGGTGGGTGGGACGACGGCCCTGTCGGGGGGAGTGGTCTGGGTGCCGGCCAACGACGCCATGAGCGGGGCCGGTCTCGACGACAGCGTCTCCGAAGCGTGCCGCTATCTCGGCGGGTTGGCCACGGGCGAGGTGGACGCCGGTCTGATGGTCGCCTTCGCCTCCGACGCCGGGCGTGTGGCCCGGGAGATCGCCCGGCGCTCGCCCCTGCATTGGGAGATGCTCGAGCACTGGCCCGATTACCACGGGGAGATCCCCGGTGCCCGGCCGGGCGGCCGGTCACTGTGGCCGCGGACCCTCACCCTGCCTGCCGCCGTCGAGGCCCTGGTTCACCGGGCCCCCGACCAACCCACGACGACGGGACCGGCATCCGCCCACAATGATGGTGTCGTGTTCCGGGGCCCGGTCCGGGGCCGGGCGCTCGTCGGTGCTCTCCTGGCCGGAGTGCGTGACGCCGGCATCGAGGTCCGCACCCGGTCGCGGGTGACGGGACTGGCCACGGAAGGGGATCGGGTGATCGGAGTTCAGGTGGGCGGGGATGTCATCGACGGGAGGGTGGTCCTGGCCTGCGGTGGCTTCCAGCACGACGCCCGCCTCGCCACCAGGTACCTCGTCGGATCACCGGTGGCGGCCATGGGCACGCCGGCATGCGACGGCGACGGCCTGCGGATGGCGCTGTCGGTGGGGGCCGCCATGGGCAACATGACGGAGGGGTGGTGGATGCCGGCCGTCCACGTGCCCGGCGAGGAGTTCGACGGCGCGGCCTACTACCGGCCGCTGCACTCCGAACGCGCCTACCCGGGGGCGATCATGGTCGACCCCACCGGTCGGCGCTTCGTGAACGAGGCCCAGAACTACGGCGACGTCGGCCGGGCCATCGGCCTTCTGGCCGCCGATGGCGAGCCGTCGGCCCCGGCCGCCTGTTGGCTCGTCTTCGACAGCACCTGCCGGCGCCGGTACCCGGTGGGTCCGGTCGGTCCCCACGACGCCGACCCCCCGTGGCTGCGCCGCGCCGATGACCTCGCCGCGCTGGCCGCCGCCATCGGCGTGGTGCCCCGGACCCTGCGGTCCACGGTGTCCACCTTCAACGAGGGAGCCGCACGCGGCGAGGACCCCGAGTTCGGCCGGGGGTCGTTGCCCTACGACCTCTGGATCGGTGACCCGGGGGCACCCCACCCCACGTTGGCCCCCTTGAGCGAGGCCCCCTTCTATGCGCTCGCCGTCCACCTGGGCTGCATGGGCACGAAGGGCGGGCCCCGCACCGACGACCGGGGTCGGGTGCTCTCGTCGGCCGCGTCGGCCGTCTCCGGTCTCTACGCGGCGGGCAACGTGGCCGCCAACCCGTTCGGGACAGCCACCCCGGCCGGCGGGGGGACTCTCGGTCCCGCCCTCGTCTTCGGCTTCCGGGCCGGCGAAGCGGCTGCGTGCGATCCATGACGGACCGAGGTGACCTGCCCCACGGCGCCCGCATCGTCCAGGAGTTGCTCGACGCCGAGACACGCCCCGTCCCCGGCCCCTTACGGGCGACGGCCAACGACGATCTCGGAACCGGCGGCGTCCCCCGGGCGCGCTACACGAGCCGCGCCGTCCACGATCTCGAGGTCGAGAAGGTCTGGTCGCGCCTGTGGCAGATGGCCTGCCGCCAGGAACAGATCCCTGCAGTGGGCGATTCGATCGTCTACGACGTCGCCGGTTTCTCGCTCATCATCGTCCGCAGCGCGCCGGACCGGATCCGCGCCTTCCACAACAGCTGCCTCCACCGGGGGACCCGTCTGCGCACCCAGCCCGGTTCCGTCACCCAATTGCGTTGCCCCTTCCACGGCTTCACCTGGAATCTCGACGGAAGCTTCGCCGGGATGCCGTGCCCGTGGGACTTCCCCCACGTCGAGGCCGACACCTTCTGCCTCCCCGAAGCCCGCGTCGGCTCCTGGGGCGGTTTCGTCTTCGTGAACATGGACGGTGGCGCCGAGCCGCTCGACTCTTTTCTCGAGATCCTGCCCGAGCACTTCGCCCCGTGGCCCCTGGAGGACCGTTATCTCACGGCGCACGTCGTCCGCGTCCTGCCCTGCAACTGGAAGGTGGCGCTCGAAGCCTTCATCGAGAGCTACCACACGGTGGCCGTGCATCCCCAGCTCCTCACCACCTCGGGCGACACCCAGACGGAGTACGACGTCTATCCCGGTGTCCGCCACGTCAACCGCATGATCACGCCGGTCGGTATCGCCAGCGAGCACGTCGACCACGAGGTCACCGAGCAGGACATCGTCGACGCCATGTTCCTCACGGCCGACGATCCCGACAGGACGGTCCCCGACGGGGCCACGGCCCGCCACGTCCTCGCCGCCCGCACACGTCGCCGACTGGACGAGGAGACCGGGCAAGACCACACGGCGGTGACCGACTGCGAGGCGCTCGACGCCATCGAATACTTCGTCTTCCCCAACTTCGTGCCCTGGGCCGGTTACACGACGCCACTCACCTACCGCTTCCGTCCGAACGGCACCGACCACGAGAGCTCGGTCATGGACGTCATGCTCCTCGAGCCCCTTCCCGCCGGCCGGCCGCGGCCGGCGCCGGCCCCCACCCGACACCTGTCCGAGGGCCAGAGCTGGGCCGACGCCCCCGAGCTCGGGTTCCTCGGTCGCATCCTGAACCAGGACACGGCCACGCTGGTGCGCGTCCAGCAGGGGCTCCAGGCCCTCTCGGTCCCCGACGTGACCCTGGCCCACTACCAGGAGAACCGCATCCGCCACTTCCACCGCACCCTCGGCGCCTACCTCGAGGCGTGACCGCGCCGTCCGCCCGAGACCCCCTGCGGCTGTCGTACCGGCCGGCCGACCTCCCCGGCGATCCCGGGGCCGGCGCCGTGCTCGACACCACGGTGGCCGGGATCCTGCGCCATGCCGCGTCGGTGGCGCCCGAGGTGACGGCCCTCGTCCAGGGCGCGCCCGACCCGGCGCGCCGCCGGCGGTGGACCTACGCCGAGCTGGAGGCGGCGGCGACCGACGCGGCGGCGGCGCTGGCGGCGCGCTTCGCCCCCGGAGAACGGGTGGCCGTGTGGGCGCCGAGCCTTCCCGAATCGCTCGTCCTCACCTATGCGGCGGCCATGGCGGCCGTGGTTCTCGTCCCCGTGAACCCGGTCCTGCGGGCCGCGGAGGTGGGCCACATCCTGCGGCAGTCGGGCGCCTCCGGGCTCTTCCTCGTCCCCGAGTTCCGGGGTCAGGATCTCACCGCCACCCTCGCCTCCATCGGGTCCGATCTGCCCGCCCTGCGCGCCGTGGTGCCGCTCACGGCCGAGGGGTGGGAGTCCTTCTGTGCTCCGGGTGCCGACGATGGCGCCACCGGCCCGGCGGCCCCGCCCGGCCGCGCCCCGCACCCCGACGACGTGGCCCAGCTCATCTACACGTCGGGGACCACCGGCGCCCCCAAGGGTGCTCTGCTCACCCACCGGGGGATGACCAATGCGGCACGGTTCGGCGCCGTCCGTTTCGGCATGCGCACCGGCGACGTCTACGTGCACACCATGCCGCTGCACCATGTCGGTGGGCAGGTGGTGTCGTTCCAGATCTGCCAGCAGCAGGCCACTGCCGTTCTGCTCGAGTCCTTCGACCCGGGCCTCGTGCTCGAGCTGATCGAGTCGGAGAGGGCCACCTTGACGTGCGGGGTACCCACCATGCTCCTGTCCATGATCGAACATCCCGACGGGGTCCGGCGCGACCTGACGTCGTTGCGCGCCGTGAGCGGGGGCGGTTCGGTGGTCCCCACGGAGCTGATCCGCCATATCGAGAACGCCCTCGGCGTCCAGTTCACCGTCGTCTTCGGGCAGACCGAGGCGTCAGGATTCATCTCGCAGACCGAGCTCGACGACTCCGACGAAGAGAAGGCCGTGACCCTCGGTCGGCCCCTCCCGGCCGTCGAGACCCGCATCGTCGATCCGGGGACGGACGACGTCCTGCCCATCGGGGACGTGGGCGAGCTCGAGGTGCGGGGGCCGAACGTCATGGCCGGCTACCACGACCTGCCGGCCGAGACGGCCGAGGCCCTCTCGCCCGACGGGTGGTTGCGCACCGGCGATCTGGTGACGATGGACGAGGGCGGCTTCCTGCGGATGGTGGGCCGCCGCAAGGAGATGATCGTGAGCGGGGGTGAGAACCTCTTTCCCGTCGAGATCGAGAACGCCCTGTCGGCCCACCCCGACGTGGCCCAGGCCGCCGTGGTCGGGGTACCGGACCGGCGCTGGGGCGAGGCCCCCGTCGCCTTCGTGCGCCTCGTTCCCGGCGCCGTCGCCGACGGCGTGGTGCTGGAGGGGTTCCTGCGCCGACGCCTGGCCGCCTTCAAGGTGCCCCGGCGCTGGGTCTTCGTCGAGTCCTTCCCCCTTACGGCGTCGGGAAAGATCCGGAAATTCGTCCTCCGCGACCGATTCCTGGCCGGCGAAGGCGGCCACGGGGACACCGATTGACCCCACCTGGTGGGCGCTTTCCGTCGCCCGCGACCCCCCGGGCGCCGGGGATTGGTAGAAAGTGTCGTCGGCCCTCGCCCAGGGTCGCGAGCGATGGCAGCCCGGGTGCGTCGACCGAGTGACGTCCCCCTCCGCCCAGTCTCCGTCGCCCGGCCCAGAGGAGACTGGCAATTGATCGAGGCGAGGGGTCTGACCAAGCACTACGGCGACACCACCGCGGTCAGCGACCTCTCCTTCGACGTCCGGCCCGGCCTGGTCACCGGATTCCTGGGGCCCAACGGGTCGGGGAAGTCCACCACCATGCGCATGATCATGGGCCTCGACCGTCCCGACGCCGGTCAGGTCACTGTGAACGGGCGCGTCTACCGGGACCTGCCCTGGCCACTGCGGGAGGTCGGGGCCCTTCTCGAGGCCCGGGCCATCCATCCCGGCCGTAGCGCCTTCGACCACCTCTGGGCCTTGGCGCAGACGAACGGCATTCCCCGCTCGCGGGTCACCGCCGTTCTCGACCAGGTCGGTCTGTCGGCCGTCGCCCACAAGAGAGCGGGAAAATTCTCCCTGGGGATGGGCCAGCGCCTGGGTATCGCCGGCGCCCTGCTCGGCGATCCCGGGGTTCTCCTCTTCGACGAACCGGTGAACGGCCTCGACCCCGAAGGCATCCGCTGGGTGCGTCATCTTCTGCGGGGACTGGCGGCCGAAGGCCGGACCGTGTTCGTCTCCAGCCACCTCATGAGCGAGATGGCCCTCACCGCCGACCGTCTCGTCGTCATCGGCCGGGGCCGGCTCATCGCCGAGATGCCGGTGGCCGAATTCATTGCCTGCAACTCGCGGCAGTTCGTCCGCGTCCGCACGGCGAAGGTGGTCGAGTTGACCGATGCCCTGGCCGACGCCGGGGCCCACGTCGCCGACGACGACGGTGCGATGTGCGTCACCGGTATGTGCGCGGCCGAGATCGGCGAGCTGGCGGCGTCGGTCGGCGTCACCCTGCACGAACTTTCGCCCCAGATGGCGTCCCTCGAGGACGCCTTCATGGAGCTCACCCGCGACAGCGTCGAGTTCCACGTGCACGACGCCGCCGACGTTGATGACCGGACTCCCGCCTCCCGAACAGGTGACCGGCTGGCTCCGGTGGAGAGGTGAGGGTCCCGTGTCGGTCGTGACCGCCCCGCCGCCCCCGCGTCCGCTGACCACCGGCCCGCCGCCCATACCGCCGGGTCGCTACACCTTGGCCGGTGCCCTGCGTTCGGAGTGGACGAAACTGCGCAGCGTCCGCTCCACCACCTGGAGTCTCGTCGCCACCGCCGTCCTGACCATTGCCATCGGCATCCTGGCCACCGGGACCGAAGCGCCCCGGTGGGCACATGCGAACCCGGGGAACCGGCTGGCCTTCGACCCCACCAGCCTGAGCCTGGCCGGCTTCCTCTTCGGCCAGCTCGCCATCGGCGTGCTCGGCGTGCTGGTGGTGAGCGCCGAATACAGCACGGGGACGATCCGGGCCACCTTCGGCGCCATGCCCCACCGGAACCTCGTCCTCGTGGCCAAGGTGGCGGTGTTCAGCGCCGTCGCCTTCGTCCTGGGCGAGATCCTCTCGTTCGCATCGTTCTTCATCGGTCAGGCCATCCTCAGTGGCTCGACCCCCACGGCCACGTTGAGTCAGCCCGGCGTCCTGCGGGCGGTGGTGGGTGGTGGACTGTTCCTGACCGTCCTCGGCCTCTTCGCCCTGGGCCTCGGCACCATCATCCGGCACTCCGCCGGTGCCATCACGGCCTTCGTCGCCATCTTCTTCGTCATCCCCTTGATCGTCGAAGCCCTGCCGGCCGCCATCAAGGACGCCGTGGGGAAGTACCTGCCCGACAACATCGGTGCCACCATGACCACGGTGAAGCAGGGTTTCCGGACCGACGTCCCCACCTTCTCGCCCTGGGTCAGTTTCGGCCTGCTGTGCGCCTACGCGGCGGCCGCCCTCATCGTCGGTGGCGTCCTGCTAGCGCGACGCGACGCCTGACAGGACCGTCGTCGCCGCCGGGCGGGTGGCGGCGAAGTGGCGCTCGAGCTCGTTGGCATAGTGCAGGCCGAGGTCCGCGCCGTGATCGGTCAACCAGGCCGAGAGGGCGGTGGAGCCGGTGCTGGGGCCGTCGGTATCGGCCAGTCCGTCGGCCATGGCCAGGTATTCGTCCCTGGTGAGAAGGACGTCGTGCAGCACCAGCCCGAGAAGATGGGAGAGCAGCGGCACCGTCGCTCCCGGGACGTGGACGATGCGGGCCCGGCTCCCGACGACCTCTCTGATGGAATAGACCAGCTCGACGAATGTCGGTCGCTCCGGTCCGACGGCATCGGTCACGCTGTCGTGACGCTCGATGCCTTTGTCGATGCAGAGCTGGGCGAGGTCGTCGACGTGGATGGCCCGGATGCGGTAGTCCCCGCGCCCACCGACGGCGAAGACGGGGAGATGGCGCAGGAGCCAGGCGATGTTGTTGAGCAGAACCCCGTCGCCCCCGAAGAGGATGGCCGGTCGGACGATGGCGTACGACACCTCGGCTCCGACCAGGGCCCGCTCGACGAGGGCCTTCTCCCGGAAGTAGGACAGCGGTGAGTAGATACTCGGGTTGGTGATGCTCACGTGGACGATCCGCTGCACTCCGGCCCGCCGCGCCGCGTGGAAGAGGCTCCGGGAGTTGGCCGCCGCCGACTCGTGGTCCATCCGGTCGTGGGCGAAGCGCACCCAGTACGTGTTGTAGAGGGTGGTCACCCCCTCGAGGGACGCCACGAGAGCGACCTGATCCTCGAAGTCGAGGGGACGGACCTCGATGACCGAGTCTGTGGTGGCGCGGTCGGGGTGCCCCGTGAGCGTCCGGACCCGGCGTCCGCCGTCGAGAAGGCCGCGGGCGATGGCGTTCCCCGAATAGCCGAACGCGCCGGTGACGGCGTCGAGTCCCGTGTCGTCCGACCGATGGCTCCGCTGTCCGGCCGTGAATGCGGTCTTCGTCATGGCGTCTCCTTGGGTGTCGGTCCGGTCAGGGCCTCGACGAGGCCGGCCAGCTGTTTGGCATGCGAGAACAGAGCCAGGGCGCGGTCGCGTTCGCCGTCGAGATGGCTCAGCATCTCGAGCCCGATGTACAGGGCGACGATGCCGAAAGCCACGTCGCGCGCCGGGAGGACCGACCGCAGAGCGGTGGTGCCGAATACCCTCTCGACGGCATTCTCGGCGAAGGCGAACCACGGTCCGATCCGGACGGCCACCTCGTGTCCGAGCCCGGGCGACGACGACGCGCCGGCGATCATCTCGACCAGGACGGTGACGTATCCGGCGTCGAGATCCTGGCGGAAGATGGCGGCGGCCACGTCGACGAGCTCCTCGGCCGACCCCACCTGCTGGACGGCGGCGGTGTACGACTCCAGACGGTCGGCACTCACGGTGTCGAGGGCGGCCAACAGGAGATTGGCCACCGAACCGAAGTGGTAGAAGACGAGGCCCTGGTTCGATCCCGCCCGCACGGCGATGGCACGCGCGCTCGCCCCGGCGAAACCCTCGGTCTTGAGCGTCTCGATGGCTGCCTCGATGAGGAGCCGTCGGGTGTCGGCTGACCGGGCCGAACCCGCCTCTGCCACCCTGCTCGACGCACCCGGTCTGGCCATCGGTCCCCTAGTTTTGAGCAACTGCTCAAAGCATACGCTCAATCGAGGGGAAAGTGGTGGATGGTCTCCTGCCCGGGCGGTCAGGGGGCCGAAGGCTCGCGGGGGAGGCCCAGACCGTGCTCGGCCACGATGTTCCTGTTGATCTCGGTCGTCCCGCCGGCGATGGAGGCCTGGCGCGACGAGGTCAGGTTCCGGGCCCACGGTCCGCTCAGGCCGTCGAGCCCCAGGAGGGCGACGGCAAGGTCGGCCAGCTCCTGGTCGACCCGGGCCCACATCAGCTTGGTCCCGCTCCCTCCGGCCGCCGTGGGGGCCATGCCCTGGCCCAGGGCGGTGAGGTCTCGGGTCGTCGTCCACCGCATGCAGGCGATCTGGCTGTAGAGGGCGGCCACGCGGTCGCGGCAGATCGGATCCTGCAGGGAGGGACGGTGACGGGCGTCGCGCAACAGGTGGTCGAGCTTCCGGCTCAGTCCCAGATGCATCCGGGCCACCCCGGCGCGCTCGTGGCTCAGCGTGGACATGGCCACCCGCCATCCTTGGTTCAGGGGGCCGAGGAGGGCATCGACGGGGACGCGGACGTCGGAGAAGAAGATGTCGGAGAACGTGAGGTCACCGGTCATCGTCCGCAGGGGTCGGACCTCGATGCCCGGTGTCCTCATGTCGACCAACAGGCAGCTGATCCCTTTGTGCTTCGGTGCTCCGGGATCGGTGCGGACGTAGAGCTGGCACCAGTCGGCGTAGCGGCCCAGGCTGTTCCATGTCTTCTGCCCGTTCACCACGAACGTGTCGCCGTCGAGGACCGCCGAGGTCCGCAGCGAGGCCAGGTCCGATCCGGCGTCCGGTTCCGACATGCCCTGGCACCAGATCTCGTCGCCGCGCAGCATGGGCGTGAGGAAGCGGCTCGTCTGCTCGGCTGTGCCGTACTGCATGATGGCCGGGGCGATGTTGGACACCCCGATCACGTTCACCGGACCGGGAGCCTGGGCCCGTGCCATCTCCTCGTGATAGGCGAGCTGCTCCTCCACGCCGGCGTCGCGACCTCCGAACTCGGCCGGCCAGGACACCGTCGCCCAACCGCCGTCGAAGAGGGTCCGGCTCCATCGCCTCAGGATCTCGAGGTTGTCCCCCTCGTCGTAGCCCTCCTGCCCGGCGGCGACGACGTCGGCCGTGATGTTCTCCTGCAGCCATTGGGCCAGGGAACGACGGAACCCGTCGGTGTCCTCTTTCCCCTCGTCGTCCGGTTCCTGCTCTGTGGCCATGCGTGGCGCGCCCCTGTCGTGATCTTCTCTTCCCCCGCGCGTGCCGGCGGCACGGTGGGACGGACCGTGTGTCGTCCTGGGCCGTCCCCCCGCTAGCCGGCCACTGGCGCCGTGGGGGTGAAGCGCACCGGCATCGATTCGTGACCGACGATGAAGTTCGAGACGCGCAGGTCGGGAGGATCGTCGGTGGCGAGGGCAAGATCGTCGAACCGGTCCAGGAGCCGGTCGACCATCCCCGCGATCTCGGCGCGGGCCAGGCGGTGGCCGAGGCACAGATGGGCCCCGAAGCCGAAGGCGACATGGTCGTTCGGTTCCCGTCGGATGTCGAAGGCCTCGGGGTCGGTGAACACCGTCTCGTCGCGGTTGGCCGACGGGTACAGCAACAGGACGTTCTGGCCGGCCTTGATGGTCTGGCCGTGGAGCTCGACGTCGCGGGTGGCGTTGCGGTTCATGTTCTTGATGGGGGTGACCCATCGCAGCATCTCTTCGACCGCCCCCGGCAGCAGGTCACGGTCGTCCTTCAGTGCCTGGAGTTGTCCTGGGTGGTTCAGGAGAGCTTCCATCCCTCCGGAGATGACGTGGCGCGACGTCTCGTCACCGCCGATGAGGATGAGCAGCGCCTCATAGACGAGCGTGGTGTCGTCGAGGCGATCGCCGTCGATATCCCCGTGGGCGAGAGCTCCGAGGAGGTCCTCGGTCGTCCCGTGCGCTCGGCGCTCGGCGATCTGATGGCGGACATAGGCGTCCCACTCGGAGAAGGCGTCGGCGGCGCGGACGAAAGCCTCGGGGTCCGGCGATCCCTGCGACATCAGCATGGTGTCGGACCACTCCAGAAGCTTCGACCAGTCGTCCGACGGGAATCCGAGCATGTCGGCGATCATGACCAGGGGGAGCGGGGCGGCGATGGCGGAGACGAGATCACAGGAGCCGGTCTCGCACACGGTGTCGATGATCTCGTCGCAGACCTGACGGACGCGCGGCTGCCGGAGCTTGACCGCCTCGGGGGTGAAACCGGCGCTCACCAGCCGGCGCCGGCGACGGTGCTCGGGTGCGTCCAGGTCGATCATGTAGGGGAGGGGGGTATTCGGACGCGACCCCTGGGCACTGGAGAAGTTCTGCGGGTCCTGGCCGATGGCACGGACGTCCGCGTAGCGGGTGATGCCCCAGACCTCGCCGGCCTCGTCCCAGTACACGGGCGCGTGTCGGCGCATCCAGGCGAAGGCACGGTACGGGTCGTCGGTGTAGAACGTCCCGGCCATCAACTCGATGTTCGGAGCCTCGGTGATCGTCATTGCCGTGCCTTTCCTTGCTCCCGTTCATCGTCGCAGCGGAGCCGCCGGCGCACAAGACAGGGCGGGCCACCACCCGGCGACGGCGCTGCTCAGGAGTCCTCGAGGAGAAGCCCGTAGTTGGCGCCTCGGCGCAGGTGGTGGCCCCCGTCGACGGCCAGGCACTCGCCGGTGATCCACGCCGCTTCGGGACCGGCCAGGAAGCGGACGGCGTCGGCCACGTCTTTCACCGTCCCGGGACGACTGATCGGGGTCTGGGCCATGTAGTCGTCGAAGAGGGGGCCGCCGGCGGTGATGAACTCCATGAGCTCGTCGTCGATGATGCCCGGTTGGACGGCATTCACCCTGATCCCGCGCTCGGCCAGTTCTTCGGCCGCGTAGCGGACCAGCATCTCGATCCCGGCCTTGGCCATCCCGTAAGCCCACAGGTGACGGTGGGGGAAGTGGCCGGCCCCCGACGACATCCCGATGATCGAGCCGCCGTCCTCCATGAACGGCACCGCGTGCTTGATGCAGAGGAACGTGCCGATGAGATTGAGCTCGACGGTGGCGCGCACGGCGTCGGCATCGGCCTCGGCGATCGGACCCACGTGCATCGACCCCCCGGCACAGCAGAACAGGATGTCGAGCTCGCCTGTCGGCTCGGTCGACCGGGCCACCGCCGCACGGACCTCGTCCTCCGACGTGACGTCAGCCACCACGTACTGGACGGTGCTCTGTGACGCAGCGGCCGTCCTGATCTGTTCGCACGCCCGCGCCAATTTCTCCTCTGTCCGACCGCAGATCGTCACGTGCGCACCGTCGGACGCGAACCGGGTGGCCGTGCCCAGCCCGATTCCGCTACCGCCGCCGGTGATGAGGGTGGTCTTGCCTTCGATCCCGTCCACGTCTTGGCTCCTATCCCGTCCGAATCCGTGACCACCTGCACCTTACGGCGGTCCTCCGTCGCAATCCGAGTAGAATCGTCGGACGGGGTCAGTGGGTACAGCGCTCAACGAGACCGACCGTGAGAGCCGAGGATCCGTGCCCTGGAAACCCGTAACGGAGCAATTTGTGGTGGCCAACCTGGGTGGCAAGATGCGCACGCTTCTGGTCACGGCCTGGAACTCCGACACAGGAGCCGTCAAGGTCGATTGGCCACCTCAGGTCCCCTTCGCCCGTTCCCCCAATCGCTTCTCGCACGCCGGCAGGACGAGCGTCGACAAGGCACGATACGAACCCATCGATCCCGACGCCTTCCTGTCCGCCACCCGGGGCCGATGACCAGCCCCCAGGAATCGCGCGGGTCCAGCCTGAATAACGACGCGGTGTGCCCGCAGTGCGGCCGGGATCTGCAGGTCTCGTCGGAGTGCCCCCGGGGCACGTCCGCCGACGGCACCTTCTACCAGGCCAAGTTCTGTAAGAAGCAGCGCCTCTGGTTCGGGAGGGCACCCGATGGGTCCTGGTCCGTTCCGCTTCGGCCACTACACCGTCGGTAAGTCCCGACATCCTCGGTCCCACCCGGGAGAACATGGACTACCGTCGACAGCGTGCGCCAGGGTGACATCGGCTACGTCTCGCTGTGGGTGCCGGACGCCGAGCGGGCGACCACCTTCTTCTCCTGCGTCCTCGGGTGGTCGTATCTGGCCCACGTCGAAGGGCAGACCCACCAGGTGGTCGACCGCGAGCTCCATCACGGTGTCCACGGCGGTCACGACCACAACACCCTCTTCCTCTGCTTCGTCGTCGACGACATCGACGGCGCCCTCCGGCGTGTCGTCGTCGCCGGGGGCCGCGCCGACGACCCTACGGTGGAGCCTCACGGACTCACCGCCATGTGCGTCGACGTCGAAGGGACGTCGTTCTCCCTCTACCAACCGCCACCGGGCCGCCGTGACGGGCGGCTACCGGCCAACGGACAGCGCCACGGTGACGTCTCGTACATCACCATGGAGGTCGGGGACTCGGTGGCGGTGCGCGCTTTCTACGAGGCCGTCCTCGGTTGGCACTTCAGTCCCGGTCACGTCGACGACGGGTGGGGACCGGACGACGTCGTGCCCATGACCGGCCTGCACGGAGGCCACGAGGTCACCACCGTCCTCCCCATGTACCGGGTGGACGACATCGCCGCCGCCGTGGCCCGGGTCCGGGCCGCCGGGGGTTCGGCCACCGACCCCGAGAGCCACCCGTACGGCCTGACGTCGGAGTGCGTCGACGACCAGGGGACCCGGTTCTACCTGGGCCAGCACTGACCTTCCGCCGGTCCTGAGGTCGGCCGTCAGGCGGCTCCGGGAGACCCGAGGATGAAGTCGCGGGTGAGCTCCAGCTGTCCGAGGTGCTGGTAGAGCTCCTCGAGGATGTGGACGAGGACCCCTCCCTTGGTGGCGTAGGGCGTCCCGACATCTTCGGCGTCGGGGGCCGAACGGAGATCGTCGTCGTCCTCGGCCGCGGCGAGGTCGTCGCCCAGCCGGCGGCGGGCCGCTCTCACCCGGGTGACGAGGTCGGCCACGGTGCCCTCGGCCCGGAACTCGGCGGGACGATCGCGCTCGATGGTGCGACCGGCGACCATCGAGCCACCCCAGAATTCCATCACCCCCAGGCAGTGCGTGAGGATGGCGTAGGGGGAGTTGGCGCCGGGAAGGCCGGCTCCGTCCACCTGCGGACGTCGGTTGGCGCCGTCGTCGCCGAGCTCGTCGACGATGGCCACCATGGCGTCGAGGGCCTGGTCCACGAACCAGAGGACGTCATCGCTGGAGAGGACGAGCACGACAGCTCCCGGGGCTCGAGGTCGAAGTCTCTCCACGCTAGCGAGTCTCGATCTGCGCTCCCCGGGTGGGCCGCCGACGCTCGTCCACGTCCGGCCCACTACCTTGCGGGGATGGCTCCCGATGCAGTGCCCCCAACGTTTCCCGCCGGCTTCCTCTGGGGGACCGCCACCTCCTCCCATCAGACCGAAGGGGGGAACGTCAACAACGACTGGTGGAAGTGGGAACACACCGAGGGTTCGGGCTGCACCGAGGTGAGCGGCGACGCCTGCGACTCATGGCACCGGTGGAGCGACGACGTCGATCTCGTCGCCGCCATGGGCCTCGGCGCCTACCGCTTCTCACTCGAATGGAGCCGCATCGAACCGGCCGAAGGGGAGTTCTCGGTCGCCACGCTCGACCACTACCGGCGCATCTGCGGGCGTTGCCTCGAACTGGGGATCGCTCCCGTCGTCACCTTCCACCACTTCACCATTCCTCTCTGGCTCCGCGCCCGTGGCGGATGGGAGGCCCCCGACGCACCGGAGCGGTTCGGACGGTTCGTGGCCCGGGCCACGGCCCATCTGGGGGACCTCATCGGCTGGGCCTGCACGCTCAACGAACCCAACGTCATCGGCGTCATGGGGTACACCGTGGGACAGTTCCCCCCCGGGGCCAAGGACGAATTCGGCCGCCACCTGGCCGTCAACGACGCCATGGTCCGTGCCCACCGCCGGGCCGTCGAGGCGCTGCGTTCGGGCCCGGGGAGCTTTCCCGTGGGCCTCACCCTCTCGATGGCCGAGCTGAAGGCCGAGGAAGGGGGCGAGGTCGTCCGCGACGCGGCCGAGGACGTCCTCGAGAACACCTTCCTCCGGGGCACCGGGGGCGACGACTTCGTCGGTGTCCAGTGCTACACGCGGATGCACTTCGATTCCCAGGGCCAGGCCCCCGACGACCCCGCCGTGGCCCAGACGCAGATGGGCTACGAGTTCTGGCCCCAGGTCGTCGAGTACACGGTGCGGCGGACGGCCGCCTTCACCGGGCTCCCCGTCCTCGTCACCGAGAACGGGATCGGCACCGAGAACGACGTCGAGCGGATCAGGTACATCGCCGAGGCGCTCGCCGGTGTCCGGCGCTGCCTCGACGACGGGATCGACGTCCGCGGCTACTTCGTCTGGACCCTGATGGATAACTTCGAATGGGCCCACGGCTACGGTCCCAAGTTCGGTCTCCACTCCGTCGACCGCACCACCTTCGAGCGCCGCCCCAAGCCCAGCGCCCGCTGGTTCGGCGAGGTGGCGAAGGCCAACGCGTTGGTCCCGCCGCCGTCGTGACGGGCCGTCAGGCCACTCCGGTGCCCGCCGCCACCTCGGCCCGATGCCGGGTGGCCCAGCCGGGACCGCGGAGGACGTAGGACAGGCGTTCACCCCACCCGGTCGACCGGGCCACGTCCCGCAGCATCTCGGCGTACTCGTGGGTCACGATGCGACCGGCGTTGAACGTGTCGATGTTCTTGGTCAGCCCGTAGACGGGGCGCTCGGCTTCGGGTTCGAACGTCCCGAAGAGCCGGTCCCACACGATCAGGATGCTGCCGTGATTGCGGTCGATGTACGTGGCGTTCGACCCGTGGTGGACGCGGTGGTGCGACGGCGTGTTGAGGACGGCCTCGGGCGGGCCCATGCGGCCGATCGTCTCGGTGTGGATCCAGAACTGGTACAGCAGATTCACACCACGCGCCGCCACGATCAGATCGGGTGGGATCCCGAGCAGGCACAGCGCGCCGTACGGCACCGAGGTCCCGAGCGCATCGGCCACCGGTTGCCGCAGCGCCGTCGACAGGTTGTAGTGCTCGCTCGAGTGGTGCACCACGTGGACGGCCCACATGTACCGGCTCTCGTGCATGAGGCGGTGGTTCCAGTAGTAGATGAAGTCCCAACCCACGATGGCGAGGGCCAGCGCCCACGGTCCGGTGCCGGCCGCCGGCAGGAACCGGTGCCGCCACAGTCGTTCCGGTGACGTCCGCGTCGCCCACGTGGTCGTCACGGCCACACCCCCGGTGACGACGGCGGCCACCCCGGCGGCGGCGGCGACCCGGCGGGCCCCCCGGGCCGTGCCCCCCTCGCCGTCCCCGTCAATGCCGCGGTCGTCGTCGCCGGTCCGACGGGCCACCATGTCGGCCACCGTCGTCACGACGGCGGCTCCGAGGGCGGCGGTGATCAACGCCCGGCCGTAGCGACCTCGTCCGGGGGTGAACGGACGCAGCAGCTTCGGCACGACCAGGGGTGCCACCAGGCTGCCCACGCCCATGGTGAGGCTGGCCACGGTGTCGCGCCGTTCGTAGTTCCCGGCCGTCGGTCCCCGCCGGGTGGCGCGGCGGCGGAGCCACACGTACTCGACGGCCATGCTGGCGAAGTAGAAGGGCACGGCGATCACGGTGAGGTCGCGGGGACCACTGCGGCGTTCGCCCATCACCCTCCATTGTGGGTTACCGGCGGGCGATCTGCCGCCGGGCCAGCACCTCGATCTCGCCGACGGTGATGGCGCGATCCCCGACGGGACCCGAGAGCTGGACGAATCCCAAGCTCGTCCCGTCCTCCCAGAAGATGGCGTACTCGTTCGCCCGCTTCGTATCCATGCTGGCGACGACGGCCCCCGTCCCGACGCCGGTGACCGGAGTCCCGCCGACGTTGTTGGCTTCCACCTCGCCCGCCGTGTGCCGGAAGACCACGGCGGCCTGGTCCGAGCTCCGGCACCGCGCCGCCTCGGAGAAGACCTCCGGAGAGATCGTGGTCCCCGACGACACCGGCGTCGGGGTCCTCCCGTCCACGGTGAAGACGGCGAAGTGCCCCGCACACCCGGGATAGGCCTGGCCGAAGGCCTTGCCCAGGTTCACGGCGGTGGCCGAGTGGTTCCCGGCCAGTCCCATCGAGGCGGGGAGATCGGCGTCCGTCAGGACACCACCCGACGTCGGGGTGGCGGCGCTGCCCCCACATCCCCCCCACGCCACGGCGCCGAGGATGGCGAACCCCACAGCACCGGCCCGCCGACGCCTGCCCGTCGTCGTCAGCGCAGCGATGCCCAGAAATCGGTGAGCGCGGCGGCGCCCCCACCGGGATGCTGGAGCATCCACCAGTGCCCGAGCCCCGCCAGTTCGACGACCTCGACCCCGGCCGCTCGTGCCGCCCGGCGCGAACCCTCGGCCGACAGGAACGGGTCCTCGGTGGGGAGCAGGGCCAGGCCGGGAGCGGGGATGTCGTGGAAGTCGGGACCCCATTCCCGGCCCACGTCCACGGCCGAGCGGTAGAGGTCCAAGATGCAGCCGGCCATCTCCTGGTCGGCCCACCCGGCCAGCATCCGGGCCCGCTCGCCGGGCACGCCGAACGCCTCGAAGACGACGCCCCGCTCGTCGACCGGTGTCGCCAGCTGCTGGGCGAAGAAGTCCTCTCCCTCGCCCGGTGTCTGCCAGATCTTGGCGAAGTCGTGCCACTCGAACGCGGGGTCCCCGATGGCCCCGGCGTCGGTGACCCACGAGCGCACGAGGTCGGGGCGCGTGCTCACCACGCGGACCACGAAGCCCCCGCCCCAGTCGTGACCCACGAGGTCGACGGGCCCGTCGGCCGCGATCCGTTCCAGCTCCGCCACCAGCCAGGCGACGTACTCCTCCTTGGTGGCCCCGAACCCCGAAGGGCGGGGAACCCCGAAGCCCGGGAGCGTCAAGGCCTCCATGTCCGAGCGGCCGAGAACGGCCCGCAGCGGATCCCAGACCGCCGCCGTCTCGGGGACGCCGTGGACGAGGACGATGGTCACCGCCGCAGCTTACGGGCGGATGACAAGATCGTGACCGTGGCCACCTCCGACGACGAGACCCGCCGGTCGATCTACCGCACCATGGTCCTCGTCACCGCCTGCGACGACGCCCTGCGGGCCGCCATCAGCGCCGGCACCGTGACCATGGCCTACTACTCGCCCCGGGGCCAGGAGGCCGCCGCCGCCGGGTTCGGCGCCGCCCTGCGGGCCGACGACTATCTGGTCACCACCTACCGGGGCCTCCACGACCAGATCGCCAAGGGCGTCCCGCTGCGACCGCTCCTGGCCGAGATGCTCGGGCGTCGGGCGGGCACGGGCAAGGGCAAGGGCGGCCCCATGCACGTCGTCTGGCCCGACGCCGGTCTCATGCTCACCACCGGTGTCGTCGGCTCCGGCCTCCCCATCGCCTGCGGCCTGGCCTGGGCCGCGCAACGTTCGGGGAGCGGCCGCGTGGCCCTGGCCTCGTTCGGCGACGGCGCCACCAACATCGGCGCCTTCCACGAAGCGTGCAACCTGGCCGCCGTCTGGCGCCTCCCTGTCGTCTTTCTCTGTCAGAACAACCGGTACGGCGAGCACACGGCGTTCTCCGACCACCAGCGCACGGCCCGGGTGGCGGACCGGGCCGCGGCCTACGCCATGCCCGGGGTCACGGTCGACGGCAACGATCCTCTGGCCGTCCGCGCCGCCGTGGCCGAGGCGGTGACCCGGGCCCGCGCCGGCGACGGGCCCACCCTGATCGAGGCCCTCACCTACCGCCTCTACGGACACGTCTTCGGCGACCGCATGGGCTACGTCCCTCCCGACGAGCTCGCCCGGGCCTGGACCGAGGAGCCCGTCGGCCGCTTCCGCCGCCGCCTCGTCGAGACGGCGGTGCTGCGCGACGACGAGGCCGACGCCATCGAGCAGGAGTGCGCCCGTCTCGTCGCCGACACCCTCGACGAGGTGCTCGCCCTCCCCGAGCCCGGGCCCGACGAACTCCTGACCGACGTCCTGGCGGCGAACGGGGCCGCGGCCCGGAGCACCGGTGGCTGACGCCCCCACTCCGGCCGACACCGGCGAGGTGAGCGTCCGCGCCGCCATCACCCGGGCGCTCGACGAGGCCCTCGGATCCGACGCGCGCGTCGTCCTGCTCGGTGAGGACATCGCCGACCCCGGCGGCGGCGTCTTCGGCGTCACGCGTGGCCTCTCCACCAAGTACGGGGCCGACCGCGTCCGGGACACGCCCATCTCGGAGCAGGCCATCGTGGGGGCGGCCATCGGTGCCGCCCTCGGCGGCCTGCGTCCCGTGGCCGAGCTCATGTTCATGGACTTCCTCGGCCTCTGCCTCGACCAGCTGGCCAACCATGCGGCCAAGCTCCGTTACATGTCCGGCGGCCGCACCGCCGTCCCCATGGTCCTGCGGACAGCCGTCGGCGGGGGACTCCAGGTCGGCGCCCAGCATTCGCAGATGCTCGAGGGGTGGCTCACCCATGTCCCGGGACTGAACGTCGTCGTCCCCTCCACCGCCTCCGACGCCCGCCGTCTCCTCCACGCCTGCCTGGCCGACGACGACCCCTGCGTCTTCATCGAGCAGGTCCCGCTCCTCTCCCGACGGGGCCTCCTCGACGACACCCCCCTGGCCCTCGGTGTGGCCGCTGTCGCCCGCCCGGGCACCGACGTCACCGTCCTCACCTACGGGCGCCAGGTCCACGAGGCGCTGGCCGCCGCCGAGTCCCTCGCTCCTTCCGGCCCCGACGTCGAGGTCCTCGACCTCCGCAGCCTCGCCCCCCTCGACATCGAGGCCGTCCTCGAGTCGGTGCGCCGCACGCGGCGGTGCGTGGTCTTCCACGAGGCCGTCGTGACCGGGGGGTTCGGCGCCGAGCTGGCCGCCCTCGTCTCCGAGGCGTTGTTCGGCCGGCTCCTCGCCCCCGTCCTCCGGGTGGGGGCGGTGCCGGTCCCGCTGCCCTACGCCCGGGGTCTCGAGCGCCTGGCCCTGCCGGGCCGGGAGCGGCTGCTCGCTGCCATCGCCCAGGCCACCTCGACCGGCGGCTGACGCGTCCATGCTCCTGCGGATGCCCAAGATCGGGATGGAGATGACCGAGGCCGTGCTGGCCCGGTGGCTGGCCGCCGACGGCGCCGTGGTCGAGAAGGGCCAGCCCCTCTACGAGATGGAGACCGACAAGGTCACCACCGAGATCGAGTCTCCGGCCGGGGGTCGCCTGCGGCGGATCGCCGAAGAGGGAGTCACCTACCCGGTGGGCGACCCCGTGGCCGAGCTCGAGTCGTGACGCCCGTCTCCCCGATGGTCGTCTCCCCGATGGTCGTCTACCCGATGGTGTACTCGTAGTCGAAGGCGGCCACGTCGCTGCCCTGGGGGAAGGTCCCGGTCAGTCCGTTCTCGGTCACGGCGCCGTCGATGAGCGAGGCGTCGTCGAGGTACAGGGTGCCCGTCACCGTCGACCCCGCCGTCCCGCTCGGTGTGATGGTCACGGCGATGGTGACCGTCGTCCCGGGAGCGGCGACGACGGGATGCAGCGCGGTGTCGGGGTCCACGCTCTCGAGCCAGAGGTCACCGGTGGCCGAGGTCACCGCCGGGTCGAACGGGGCCGTCGTGGCCGTCATCGACGTCGCCGTGTTGACCGGCGGAACGCCGTGGGCACCGTCGGGGCCGTCCTGGAACGGTGTGATCGTCCACGCCCCGTCGGCCACGGCCGACGACGTGAACGTCCCTGTCGGGTTCTCCCCGAAAGGCGGCGAGACGGAGATGAGGTCCGGGTCACCGAAGACCTGGGAGAAGTCGAAGAAGATCCCCGCCGATGCCGAGGCGTCGGCCGTGATCGTCGTCGTGTGGCTCGGCACCACGAACGTCGGCGGTGCCCCCGTCAGGGGCACGGGCACGGTGGCGGCCGTCGTCGAGGCCAGGTTCACCACCGCGCTCTGATCGAGGCGCCCGTCGACGAAGTACGACTCCGCCGCCTTCCCCGTGTTCTTCACCGAGAGATCGACCGTGACCGGCTTGCCCGGCGCCAGCGTCGTGGCCGCCGAGTCGGGCAGGCCCGTCGCCGTCACCGACGCCGGTGTCGTGTCGAGGGTCACCGTGAACGGTTGCGAGATGGCTGTCCCCGACACCTGGTTGTAGAAGTCGATGATCAGGGTCCACACCCCGGGGTCGGGATCGAGTACGTGCAGCTGGGCCCCGGGCTGGAGGTCGGTCGTCAGTCCGCCGCCGCTGGCGGCCACGACGTCGGAGTTGACGGCGGTCGAGGCCGACTGCCCCGTCGTCGGGTCCACCAGCTCGGCCATGAACGTGTTCCCGTCATTCGCGGTGGAGATGTCGGCGTTCAGCGCGGGAAGGCCGGAGGGGATGTCGACCTGGTAGTACGCCGTCTGGCCCGTGTCCGTCTGCCGACCGTTGCCCCCGGTCAGCGTGCCCGTGAAAGTGGACGACGGATCGGGCGTGGGCACGAGCGACCGCAGTGTCACGGGCACGGTGGTGACGGCCGTGAAGGCGGGCTTGGCCGCCTTCTCGGTGAGCACGATCGACCCCGCCTCGTCGCCCGGCGTGCTCGGCGTCGGGACGCTCAGGGACACCGGCGCCGAGGCGCCGGGCGCCAGCGTCAACGTCGACGCCGACAGCGTGCCGAACGGGGCCCAGGGGGCCACGCTGGCGCCGAACGGGAAGGTCCCGACCGTTCCCCCCTCGGCCGACGGACTGCCGAAGACCAGTGCCGTCCACGTCCCCGGAGCCGGATCGGCCACCTGGGCGTCGGCCAGATTGCCGGCCCCCTGGGGCAGGTTGTACTCGGCCAGTTGGTGGTTCGGGGAGATCAGGCTCAGGTTGAGCGCGGCGTTGAAGAACTCGGAGCTGCCGCCGCTCCCCGTATAGGCGACCGAGGCGTCCAGACGGGCCTGGCCGGCCGGCACCGTGAAGTGCACGATGGCAGCGTTCCCGGTGGCATCGCTCAACGTCACGTGCGTGTCGGCCACGCTCGTCGGGGTCCCGAGCGTCCGGCTCGACAGACCGACGGTCGCCGTTCCCTTCCCGTCGTTCGTCACCGTCTCACCGAGGGTCTCGGTCGTCCCCGGCTGGCCCACGGCGTTCAGCTGGTTGGCGCTCTTCAGCAGGGCGTGGCCTTCCGGCTTGCCGCCCGCTCCGGCGGTGGGGAAGGAGGCGGCCGCCTGCACCGCCGCGTAGGCGTCGATCAGCCCCGCCCCCTGCTGGTCACCGGGGGCGTCGACGTCGGTGGCCGTCCCCGTGATGATCTGTTTCACCACGGCCGGGCTGGGGTCGCTCCCGCCGTGGGCCTCGGCGTAGGCCTGGATGACCAGCGCCGCCGTCCCCGCCGTCAGCGGTGAGGCCTCGCTCGTCCCTCCCTGCAGCTCGACGTCGGCCGGCTGGCCGGCGAAGTTCGAGCAGGCGAAGTACTTCTTCAGGTTGGGCGAGCACAGCGCCCAGTTGAGGTCGCCGGGGGCCACGACGTCGACGGTGGACCCGTCCTCGGCGAACCCGCCGGAGCTGAGCCCGCTGATGTTGTCGTCGAGCCACCCCTTCACGCCCTTCAGGTTGATCCCGCCGATCCCCGTCTGGGCGTAGGCGCGGTAGGTGGTGGTGGCGCCGGCCGAGATCACCTCGGGGTCGGTGGCCGGGGAGCCGATGGTGTTCGTCGAGCCGGCGTCCCCGGTGGAGGCGGTCACGGTGACCCCGGCGGCCACCGCCGCGTCATCGGCCATCCGGGTCAGGTCGAGACTGGCCGTGTCGGGAAAGGGGTTCGATCCGAAGGACTCGTTGATCACGTTCACATGGTCGACGGTCACGGCATAGTTGATGGCCTCCAGGAAGACGGAGTTGAAGGCCAGGTTGGACGACCCGAACACGTTCAGTCCCACCAGGCTGGCCCCCGGGGCCACGCCCAGGATGCGGATGAGACACGGCGCCGGGAGCCCGGCGCCGTAGCTGGAGACGTCGTAGGTGTGCAGTCCCTGGGCGGCGATGGAACTGGCGTCGAGGAACGCCTCGGCCCCGTCGGTCGGCGCTTTGGTCCCCGTCCCGCTGAAGTCCTGGTAGTCGACGAACACCTTCTGCCCGTTCGGCGCGGACGAAGTCGGGGTCGTTGATGTTCAGGCCGTCGGCGATGAACGCCACCTTGACCCCGGCCCCGGTGTAGCCGAGGGCCTGGGCCGTGTCCCCCGTCCCGCTCTGGCTGGCGGCGTGGATGTTCTCGATCGCCTCCGGGTCGAGCTGCACCTGGGGTGACGGCAGGCAGGCCTTCTTCAGCGTGTCGGCTCCCGACCCGCCGGTCGCCGCACCGCCGGCCACGTCGGCCGCTCCCACCGTCGTTCCCGACGACGGGTCGGCCACCGGGATGGGCTCGTCTTTCACGACCTCGGCCACGTCCGGGTTGGCCGCCAGGCGCTGCGCCTCGCCGGGGGAGACGGTGGCCGACAGCGCGTTGATGACCTGGAAGGTCTTCACGTTCTGGGCCTTCGTCAGGCTCAGCTCGTGGACCACCGGGCTCTGGATGCCGGCCACGGCGGCGTTGCGCACCGCCTCGTTCCCGGCCGTCTCCGGGGTGGTGGTCAGCTGGTTCTTGAAGACCACGATGACCTTGTCGGTCACGTGCTTCGACAACGCGTGGGCCTCCGACGCCGTCAGGGGAGCCTGCGCGCCAGGGGCGGCCCCGGCCGGCTCGGCGCCCATCGGCAGCACGGCCAGGACGGCCACCACGGGAAAGACCGCTGTCACTGTCCGAAGCCGTCGACGTCCCCGCATCCCGTGCCCCTCCCCCTTGTCGCCGAATCGTCGACGAGCCCCGTACCAGAGTAAACGCCCGTGCCCACCGTGTCCCGGCGACCACTCAACTCATCCGGACCCCTGTGCCGGCGGCCGGGGGT
This sequence comes from uncultured Acidimicrobiaceae bacterium, assembly GCA_963848355.1. Classification (GTDB taxonomy): domain Bacteria; phylum Actinomycetota; class Acidimicrobiia; order Acidimicrobiales; family UBA8190; genus CAWKDG01. The sequence continues at coordinate 354,579 of CAWKDG010000002.1, read as the reverse complement.
GCCGTAGGATCGGGGTGACGCCGGGAGCCGACAGGCCCCGGACGGACGAGGGGGTGGACGATGACCGTCCCACGCCAGCGGGTCCTGGACTTTCTCCGGTCGCACGGCGCCGACACCATGACCCACCTGAACGGGACCCTCTACGATCACCTGCTCGCCACCGAGGGCCTCCTCCGAGCCTGGGGCTCCTCGGAGGGGCTCTGCCTGGCCGGGCTCTGCCACGCCACCTATGGCACCGACGGCTTCGCCCCTTGCCTCGCACCCTGGGAGGACCGCACCGTCCTGGCCGCAGTGGTCGGCTGCGACGTCGAGAACACCGTCTACTTCTATGCCTCCTGCGACCGGTCTCTGCTCTATCCCCAGCTCTCCCGGGAGGGGCCGGTCCACTTCCGCGACCGCTTCCTCGAGGAGACCTTCGAGCCATCCGAGGCGCAGCTCCGTGACTTCGCCGACCTCACGTTGGCCAACGAGCTCGAGATCGCCCTGGCCGGGAGCGACGCCGGCCACGGCGACCGGTCGTCGGCTCCTCCGCCGTCGTGGATCGGACCCCTCGTCGCGCAGCTGGAGCGGCGGGCGAGCCCCGATGCGCGGCGCGGGGCGCACCGCCTGTTGGACGGCGACGCGGTGGCCCCGATCAGACCGTGATCCGTCGGGCCGCCCCCGGCTCCTGTGACGGGATCCGCTGGTCCGTCGGCAGCGGATAGGGCGCCGGGTCGCTCACGTCGACCTCGAAGAGCTGCCCCGCCGTGCACTGCGTCGTGACCACGCGCTCGTCCTTCCCGCCGGTGGCCGGGAGCGGGGGCACCGATGTGTCGGGGGTGGACACGTGCAGCGTGGTCGTGAGGTCACCGGTGACGCTCCTGCGCCAGGCCGAGATGTTCGGCGCCCTCACACCGAAACGGGTCTCGAGGAAGCGCATCTGCGAGGTGTGGTCGAAGGTGTCCGAGCACACGTAGCCGCCCCGGGAGAAGGGGGAGACGACGAGAAGCGGGACGCGGAAGCCCAGTCCGATCGGTCCCCTGATGCCGTAGGCGTGCAGCGGCAAGGGATCCGCCGTCAGGTACTCGCCGGGGGTCCCCGGCGGCGGCGTGGGCGGCGCCACGTGGTCGAAGAAGCCGTCGTTCTCGTCGTACATGATGAACAGCACCGTCTTCGACCACACCTTCGGATTGGACACCAGCGCGCTGATCACGTTGTGGGAGAGCCACATCCCGAGCGCGGGAGCCGACGGCGGGTGCTCGTCGTAGCCGTTCGGCGGTGTGATCCACGACACCTGCGGCAAGGTGCCGTTCTGGACGTCGCTCACGAAGTCGGTGGGGAAGAGGGGGCCGAAGGCCTTCTGGTAGAGCGCCGAGGACGGGTCCATGTACTGCTTGAAATAGAGCAGGATGTTGTCGGAGAGGGACATGGCGACACCGGAGGTCGGTTGGTAGATGGACCCCGGCGCGTTGTAGACCTTCCACGACACCCCGGCGTCCTCGAGTGCCTCGGGCATCGTCGACCAGGTGGCGCTGCCCTGGGCCGACGGCGATGAGTTCGTGAACACAACCGGTCCACCCGCCTTCCCGGCGGGATCGAGCGTCCCCGACCAGGCGTGGAGACGGTTCGGGTGCGTCGGGCCCATGACCGAGCAGTGGTAGCCGTCGCAGATGGTGAAGGCGTCGGCCAGGGAGTAGTAGAAGCCGAGGTCCTGCCGGGTGTAGTAGCCCATGGTGAGGACACCGTTCTCCGGCCCCTCCCACTGTGGCTCCGTGTGCACGGCGACGAAGCGGTCCATCTTCCCCCCGTTCCAGCACTGGTGCTGGGCGTCCCATTCATGGGAGAGGTCGAAGGTGCACTCGGCGTCGGTGGTGGCTGTGTCGAGATGGAACGGCAGGAGCCGCGAGGCCGCGCCACCGGGCCACGCCTGGGCGAAGAGCCCGTCTCGGCGGGCGCGGGCGTCGTCGAATCCCCGCACGCCCTTGTACGTGCCGAAGTAGTGGTCGAACGACCGGTTCTCGTGCATCAGGAACACAACGTGCTCGACGGCTCCGAGATCGGATCCGGCCGGCTTGATCGACGCCGCCTTCTGGGCCGTCGCGCCACCACAGGACGCCAGGAACAGCGAGATCCCGCCGGCCATCCCGGCGGCCAGGATCTCGCGACGCGTCCGCAGGTTCTGCTCCATGCGGGTCACAGCGTAGGGGAAATGGCTTCCTTCCCTACGGTGAGGGGAATCGACGGGAACGTGCCGACTCGACCCTCTCGGTGTCGGCGGGTGGTGGTGACGATGTCACCACCACCCGCCGGCCCGACAATCAGATGGGGCGGACCTGCTTGGTCTGCATGCCCTTCTGTCCCTGCTCGGCCTCGAACGAGACCCGCTGTCCTTCAATCAGTTCGCGGTATCCACTTCCCTCGATCGAGGAGAAGTGGGCGAAGACGTCGGGCGAGCCGTCGTCAGGGGTGATGAATCCGAAGCCCTTGGTGGCGTTGAACCACTTCACGGTGCCTTCAGGCATTTGGTGTTGCCTTTCTGTTCTGTTCTCCACGCTTCCATTGTCTTGCGGGAGACCAAAAAGGCACCCATCAAAGACGCGCAGCCAGCGTGAATTTATAACTGCGCTCCACCTGCAGCCTATCGCCGGCCGTTCCCACGTGCTCGCTTTCTGCATCTCCGGGCACGATGAGCCTGGAAATGCCTGTCCGCCGGGCACCGGGCCGGGTCGGCCGACGGGCACCGAGGGCGGTCGGCCGACGGGCACCGAGGGCGGTCGAGCGACAGGCGGGCACCGTCGACGGGCACCGAGGGCGGTCGGCCGACGACAATGGCCGGCATGACCGCAGACGAACAAGCACGGGCGGGGCTCCTCCAAGGCCAGGTCGCCGTGGTGACCGGCGGCGCGGCGGGCATCGGTGGGGGCGCCAGCCGCCGGTTGGCGGCCGCCGGGGCCACGGTCGTGATCAACGACATCGACCCGGTCCTGCTGGCGACGGCGGTGGCCGAGATCGAGGCGGCGGGAGGGTCGGCCGTGGCCGTGCCGGGCGACATCCGCCACGACGACACGGTGACAGATCTCGTGGCCGCCGCGTGGCGCGTGGCCGACGGACGGATCGACGTTCTCGTCAACAACGTCGGGGACTACCGTCCGAACGGACGGTTCCTGAAGACGGGGCCCGACGATTGGGCGGCGCTCTACGCCGTGAACTTCGAGCACGTCCTGCGGTGCACGCGCGCCGTGGCGCCGACGATGGTCGAGCGGAGATCGGGAAGCATCGTCAACGTGTCCACCGTCGAAGCCTTCCGGGGGATCCCGGCCAACGCCGTCTACTCGGCTCTCAATGCCGCCGTCAACGCCTTCACCCGCAGCCTGGCTGTCGAGCTCGGGCGCGACGGCGTCCGTGTCAACGCCATCGCCCCCGATCTGGCCGACACCTTGCAGACGCCGGCGGCGTCGATGTTGCGGGGCCGGGATCCCGCCATGGTCCGCCACTGGGTCCCCCTGGGGCGCTTCGGGCAACCGGAGGACTACGGCGACGTGGTCGTGTTCCTGGCCAGCCCCATGGCGCGCTTCGTCACCGGGCACGTCATCCCCGTGGACGGCGGGACCCTGGCCGCCAGTGGCTGGTACGGGCGCCGCGACGGTCGCGGCTGGACGAACCTGCCCGACGCACCCTGATGCGGACGACGCCGACGTGATCTTCGTCCTGGGCGACGGACAAGGGGAGCACGACGCCGCGCGTCTGCTCGGCCTGGGACTCCGCGACCTCGGAGCATCGGTGGCTCTCGGCGCCCTCGATCCCCGTGCCGTGGATACCGGCGATGGACTGACGACCTTCCCCTGCACCGCCTCGTCGGGCGACGATGTCGCCGCCGTCCTCGCCCGGGCCGAGGACGCCCTCGGTCCGCTCCACGCCGTCGTCCTCGTCTCGGCCGGCGCGGCGGTGGCGGCGGGGGATTTCGCCGGGCTCGCACCGGCGCAGTGGCACCGGCACGTGGAACTCCCGCTGGAACGCACGTTGGCGTGCTTCCAGGGCGCCCACCGCCGGTTGCGTACCCGTGGCGGATGTCTCGTCGTGCTCGTCCCCACCCTGTCCCTGGTCGGCTCGTCGGGCTTCGCCCCCTGGGCCACGGTGGCCGAGGGTCAGCGGGCGCTGGCCAAGGCGGCGGCGCGCGCCTGGGGGTGCGAGGGCATCACGGTCGGGTGCGTGGCCGTCCCCGCCGTTCTTCTCGGGGCGCCGGGGGGCGGCGACGCCGGACCCGATCGCCCCGGACAGCCGGCACCGGCGCTGACGCCGCCGCCCGATCTGCGCGCCACGGTGGCGCCCGTGGTCATGTCGCTCCTCTCCGCCGGATGGACGGGCGTGACGGGGGTCACCGTCGCCGTCGACGGCGGTGTCTGGATGACACCGTGACCGGCAGTCTCGACGGGCGGGTGGTCCTCGTCACCGGGGGAGGGGCGGGGATCGGGCGGGCCCTGTGTCTGGCCTGTGCCGACGCCGGCGCCGACGTGGTGGTGGCCGGACCCGGGGACAACGCCATCGAGACGACCGCCCTGGTCGCCGGTCGCGGCGGGAGGTCGGTGTTCGTCCGGACCGACGTCACCGTGGCCGGGGACGTCGAAGCGGCGGCGGCGACGGCGGCCGAGCGCTTCGGTGGGCTCGACGCCGTGGTCCACAACGCCACCAGCCGCCTCTCCAGCGCGGTCGGCACCATCGACGAGCTCGACGATGCCGCCTGGTCCGATCACGTCGCCGTCTCCCTGCGGGGCGCGTTCCACTGCGCGCGGTCGGGACTCCCGTACCTTCGGGCGCGACGGGGCCGCTTCATCGTGATGACCTCGCCCGCCGGCATCGAGGGGAGCGTCGCCCTTCCCGCCTACGCGGCGGTCAAAGGAGCGCTGCGGGGACTGGTGAAGAGCCTCGCCGTCGAATGGGGTCCGCTCGGTGTCAACGTCGTCGCCGTCTCCCCCCTGGCTCGCACCCCGGCCCTCGACAGGGCGTATGTCGAGAACCCCACCCTCGAAGCGCGGCTCCGCCAGGGCGTCCCCGCCGGCCGTATCGGCGATCCCGAATCGGACATCGCGCCCGTCGTCGTCTTCCTCCTCGGCGACGGTGCGCGCTACGTCTCGGGTCAGACGATCGTGGTGGACGGGGGACGCTTCACCGGACTCTGATGGCCCGTGTTCGTGATGGCCCGTGGTCCTGATGGCCCGTGTTCGTGATGGCCCGGGTTCGTGATGCCCCGTGTTCGTGATGCCCCGTGTTCGTGATGCCCCGTGTCACAGTGGGGTCGTGGACGTGCGACCGCCGTTGTCGGCCCGATCGATCTCCTTGCGGATCTACCCGCACGACGGACTCGACGCCGTCGCCATCGTGGACGAGATGTGCGCCCAGGCGAGGATGGCGGCCGACGCCGGCTTCGACGGCGTGATGACGAGTGAACACCACGGCGGTTTCGCCGGCTACATGCCGAACCCCCTCCAGGCGGCGGGGTGGCTCCTCGAGGCCATGCCCGCCGGGTGGGCGGCGGCGTGCCCGTTACTGCTCCCCCTGCGACCGCCGGCACTGGTGGCCGAGGAGGTGGCATGGCTGGCGGCGCGCCATCCCGGGCGCGTCGGTGTGGGGGTGGCGGCCGGGTCCCTCGTCGACGACTTCGAGATCATGGGGCTCACGAAACAGAACCTGACCGAGCGGTTCGCCGACGCGCTGGCCGTGCTGGCCGGTGCCCTCGGCGGGAGCCGGCCGGGCCGGTTGGCCGCTGATCCGGCGGTGGCGCGTTGCGCAACCCATCCGGTGCCGATGGCCAGCGCGGCGATGAGCACGGCGGCCGTCCGGCGGGCGGCCCGTCACCAGATGGGGATCGTCTTCGACTCGTTGTCGGCGCCCGAACGCATCCGTCGGTTGGTCGACGCCTACCGTGCCGCCGGCGGGCACGGGGCGTGCGTCCTCATCCGCCGGGTCTGGACGGGGACGCCGCCGACGCAAGAGATGCAACGACAGGTGGACGTCTACCGCGGCTACGCCGCCGGCGGCGCCCAGGCCCACTGGACGGGCGACGAGCTCGTGGTGGGGGAAGACGCCGCGGCCGTGGCCGACACCCTGTTCGACGTCATGACCCGGGCCGGGGCGGACGCCTGCAACCTGCGGGTCCATGCCCCGGGGATCTCTCCCGGCCAGGTCCGGCGTCAGGTCGCGGCGCTGGCCGAGGTGGTGGCGCGCCTGCGCTCCCTCCTCGACGAGGGTCAGGCCAAGCAGCGCAACGGCCGGCCGCCGTTGTAGGCGATCATGTCGACGAAGGCGGCGGCCACGTCGATCGGATCGCCGGGGCGGGCACCGGCGCATTCGGCGTAGGCGCGGTGCAGGTTGCCGACGATCCGCTCAGGATCGGTCAGGGACCCGTAGGGCCCGAGGTCGAGCTGCCGCGCCGCATCGAGGGGGGTGATCCCGGCGGGCGCCGCCGCCGCCGCCGTCTCCTGGACGAAGCGGAGGTACTCGCCGACCGTGTCGATCAGGTCGGGGCGGCACGGTGGGCCGTGACCGGGGACGAGGACCTCGGCGTCGTACTCCATGAGCCGGTCGAGGACCATCATGGCGCCGGCCACCGACCCCATGAGGACGAACGGCGTGCCCCCGTTGAAGACGAGGTCACCGGTGAACAGGACCCGGCGTTCGGGGATCCAGGCCACGATGTCGTTGGTGGTGTGGGCGGCTGTCCCGAAGTGGTGCAACTCCACCAGGAGATCGTCGACGTAGACGTTCAGTCGATGTTCGAAGGTCACGAAGGGGGCGGCCACCTCGAGGCTCCCCCAATCGACGGGGTCGAACACCCCGTCGGGGCGCATGATCCCGGTGTCGAGAATGCTCTGGCGGCAACGCTCGTGGCCGATGATCGCCGCAAAGGGGAGGAGGCAGTTGCCGTTGGTGTGGTCCCCGTGGTGATGGGTGTTCACGAGGGTGCGTCGTCCGGGACCGGCCACCGTGTCGACGGCGTCGAGGAACGCCCGGGTACGGACCTCGGTGGCACACGTGTCGATGCACAGGACCCCGGACGCCCCGACCACGAAACCGGTGTTGTTGATCCACCAGCTGCCGTCGGGCTGGACGTAGGCGTAGACGCCGTCGGCCACCTCGTCGGTATGCGGCGGGGGCAGCGGGAGCCCGTCGTGATCGTCGTGGTGGGCGCTCGTCATGAGAGGAGTTGTATCACCCTCCTCTCAGGTGGCGTCAGGTCGTCGACAAGGGCCGGCACCGGTGACAGCACCCGGGGTCGTTCCCGATGTCGTGTCGGCACCAGTCCACGAGAACCTCGAGATCGGACGAGCAGACCTTGCGGTAATTGGCCGTCCGCGCCCGCCCCGAACGGGCCGGACCCCCGATGCACGGGCAGGCGGCGCGGTGCAGGACCAGGGAGTTCGGCGACAGCGTCCGATCGGCGTTCACCACGAACCCGTCACCGTGCTCGGCCACCCAGGCCAGATAGCCGGGATCGTCGTCCAGGAACGACCGGATGGCCCGAGGCGCCGGTGCTGACACTGTCGCCGGTGGGTCGAGGCGCATCGGCACCGGCTCCGGCCCCGGCGCCGGGGGGAAGGCGGTGCCGCGGGCGGCGACGAGGTTCCGCAGGGTGTCGAGCAGAGCCCAGACGTACTGTTCCCCCCGACCGTTCGGGTCCTCGCCGAAGTGGTGCCACCGCCTCTGTTCGTAGAAGAGGCATGCCCGCACCTCGTCGATCGAGGTGGGAAGCGTGTGATGACGCGTCCAACCCCGGATCCGCCTCGTCGCCAGTTCGGAGACGTCGTCCCAGTAGGCGTAGCCGTCATAGGACAACGAGAAGGAGGACACCGCATCCCAGCTGTCGCCGCGCTCGGGGATCCCGTGGACCCTGAGCTGCGCGTTGGGCATGGCGCAGGCGAGGAAGTCCCCGTCCGGTGCACGGCTCGGATCCTTCCAGCGCAGCACCGGCTCGGGCCGCACCGCGGGCCGGCCGGGTGCCGTCACCGCCACTACCGACGCCGTCGCCTCGGAGACCGACGTCCCCGCCCGGTGCCGGACGCGGGTACCCGACACGCGGGTGGCGAGCCCCCGCAGTCCCCGGGCGGGACCGGTTCGCCGATCTCCGAATTCGATCCCGGGGACGTGCACGGTGCCCGGTCCTACGGCCCGTCGGCCCCGGAGCGCGCCGGTGCCGCCGTCGTGCGGACGCGGCGGAGCTCGGCGAGCGGCGGTCGTGCCATTGCCTCAGGTATCGGCACATGGCGGCGGCGGTTGAGCCGGGCCTCCCCGGGGCGCCATTAGCCTCGGCCCGAATGTCCGGAGTCGTGGTCGCCAGCTTCAACGTCCATGGCGGCGTCGACGGCCTCGGACGACCCTTCGACGTGGTGGCCGCCTGCCGGGAGCTCGACGCCGACGTGTTGGTCCTCCAGGAGACGTGGTCACCGGACTCCGGTGAGGCCCTGGCCCGTCGCGTGGGCGACGCCCTCGGCTACCGGGTCGAGGAGCTGGCCATGACCCGGGCCCAGCTGTCGTCGGCCCCCCGTCCCCTGGTGCCGTCGTCGTCGTGGGGACCGGTCCTCGTCCAGCGCGGCCCGTGGGGACTGCGGGTGGGCGAGGGCCGACCCGGTCGCCCCCCGTCGTCCCGGCCGACGAGAACCGACGCCGTCGAGAGCGGGACGTGGGGGATGGCCGTGCTGTCACGCCTGGACCTGCGGTCCACGGCCACGCTCGATCTGGGACAGCTGCGCCGGGACGTGGCCCGGCGCGGGGCCATCGTCGTCGAGATCGACGTCGACGGCCGACTCCTCCGGGTGATCGGAACGCATCTGTCGCACCTGAGCCACGGGTCGGTCATCCAACTGCGGGCTCTGCGTCGACTCATCGCCGTGCCCGACAGCCCCGGGGTTCTCGTCGGAGACATGAACATGTGGGGTCCGCCCCTGTCGGCGCTCCTGCCCGGCTGGTCGCGTGTCGTGCGCGGGGCGACGTGGCCGGCATGGCGACCGGTGGCGCAACTCGACCACATTCTCGTCACCGGCGGGGTGACCACGATGGGTCCCGGTGAGGTCGTCGCCGTCCGGGGCTCGGACCATCTCCCGGTGCGGGCCCGAGTCACCCTGGCCCCGTAGACCCGGACGGCGTCAGACTCCGCCGGCGTCGGACTCCGCGGCGTCAGGTCCGGACTGCCTCAGATCCGGACGGGGGCGTTGGGCGCCACCGGTGCCGTGGTGGAAGTCGGTGTCGTCGGCTGGGTGGCCGAGACGAACGAGGTGTAGACGACGATGTTGGACAGGTAGTGGCCCGTCTGGGAATCGAACGCCCCGCCGCAGGTGACGAGTTGGAGCTCGCTCGAGCCGTGCGACTGGTAGACCTCCTGGGCCGGGAACTGCGCCTTCGTGTACTGCATCACGGCGGTGACGGCGAAGTTGGCGACCACCCCGTCGGCCAGGCTCACCTGCACCTGATCGCCGGCGAGCAAAGCGCGCAGCTGGAAGAAGACGCCGGGGCCGAGGTAGGTGTCGACGTGCCCGAGGATGACGGCCGACCCGATCTGGCCGGGGGTCGGCCCCAGCCGGAACCAGCCCGGCTCGATGTCGTTGGTCGGCACCTGCACCGACCCGTCGGGATTGAGCCCGAGGGTGGAGAGGGGCACCGACAGGGCGATGGCGGGAACCCTGAGCGAGACAGGCGTCGAGCGGGCCACGACGGGAACGACGGTCACCGTGGTGACCGGTGCGGTGGTCAGGGTCCGGGGCGCCATCACCGGACCGGCCAGCGGGTGCCGGTGCTCCGACAGTCCCACGGCGATGCAGCCAGCGGCGACGACCGTCAATGCCGCCGCCGTCAGCCACCAGCGCCTCGGTCCGCGGCCGTTAGCCGCGGACCGAGCCACCGATGTCATAGATCGTCCGGACCGTCAGTGCCTGACCGGGTGCCGGCGAGCTGGATCCGACGACGGCGGAATCCCTGACCGAGCGCCAGGACCGCTCCGACCAGAGCGACGCCACCGAGCGCGACGAGGGCGGGGTCGTCCGAGCGCGATGCTCCGCCGAGGCCGGTGGCCGGGAATCCGGTGGGGACGACGCCGCCGCCGAGGCCTCCGGCGTTGGTGCCCCCACCGAGACCATTGCCGGTGCCTTTGGCGTGGGCCGGGGTCTTGCCGGCGCTGCCTCCACCGCCGCCACCCGGCACCGCCGTGGTGGCCGTGGTGGTCGATGCGGTGCACACCGGCTGGGTGATCGTATTGGTCTCGAGAGTCACCGAGCCGTTGCGGGCCAGCACCCGTCCCATCACGGTGGCCCCGGTGTTCAGCGAGTCCGACGTCAGCGCCATGATGGTCCCGACGAAGGTGGTGGTCGTTCCCAGGGTGGCCGAGCTGCCCACCTGCCACCAGACGTTGCACCACGTGGCCCCGTTGATCAGCTGAACCGTGCTGGCCGAGGCGGTGGTCAGGGTGGATCCGGCCTGGAAGATGAACACCGAGTTGGGGTTGTTCTCTCCGTTCAGCGTCACCGTGCCCGTCAGACTGAGAGCCGACGTCCCCTTGTAGACGCCCGGGGCCAGCGTCTGGCCCCCGAGGTCGGCCGACTCCACCGTCACCGGGGTGGCGCCCGCCGCCTGGTTGTAGGCGGTGGTGAGGTCGTTCTGGGCCTGCAGGGCCACGGCGTCGGCCGCGTACATGGTCCCGTTGGTCTCCGTGCCGGGCGGGAAGCCGGTGATGGCCGTGCCCGGGTCGAGACCGATGCTCCCGGAGATGACCGAGGGGCCGGTGTTGGTGACAGTCTGACCGGCGAGCACGGCGAAGGGGGCGGCGGTCCCCATCCCGATCGGGGGCTGGGCGGCCGAGGCGGCCGGGACGGCCATGACGGCCCCGAGGACCAGGACGGCGGCGGTGGTGGTGACCGCCAGGACGGCGGCGGACCAACGGCGCAGGGGGCGCGTGAGCATGACCAACTCCTTCGACAACTCCCGGGACGGACGGCCGTCGTCGACGGCTACTCAGCGGGACGTATTGACCACCGTACGCCTGAAAGGAGAAACAAGCAATAAGTTTCTAGATATGTCTTGCTCTTTTTCTCCGTTTGTGACCAACTGCCTTCTGTGCCGCATTGGAGCTTCCTCACGAATCACGGGCGGGCACTGCTGTGCATCGCCCGCGATCCGGAGGTCCGCCTGCGTGAGATCGCGACGAGCCTGGCTATTTCCGAGCGCCGGACCTACGCCATCGTCAGTGACCTGACCGACGCCGGCTATCTCCTGAAGAGCAAGGAGGGTCGGCGCAACCGCTACGAGATCCAGACCCACCTGCCCATACCGGAGTTCACCGGTCGTGACCAGGCCATCGGGGCCATCCTCGACCTTCTGGCCGCCCCGGCCGAGCGACGACGGTTCAACCGGCGCGCCGGCGACTGACGGGGGCCGCCGACCGTGCCCTCGACCGCCGTGCCCTCGACCGCCGAGGCCTTGACCGCCGAGGCCTTGACGACCTGTTCCGGGCCGAATACTCTGGCAAAGATATTCGGAAGTAAGGATCGTGGGCATGGCCCGTCGCAAGATCTCCAATCCCCTGGCCTTGGCCGTCCTCGCCTGTCTCTTCGAGCGGCCGATGCACCCCTACGAGATGGCCACGACGATGCGCGCCCGCCACAAGGACGAGAGCGTCAAGCTCAACTACGGGTCTCTCTACTCCGTGGTCGAGGCTCTGCACCGCGGTGACCTCATCGAGACCCAGGAGACGACCCGCGAGGGGCGACGGCCTGAACGCACCGTCTACCGGATCACCGACACCGGTGTCCACGAGCTGCTCGACTGGTTGGGTGAGCTTCTGAGCACCCCGGTCAAGGAGTACACGCAGTTCGAAGCCGGGCTCTCCTTCCTGCCCGTGGTGACGCCGGCGGAGGCCGTGGCCCTCCTCCGAGCGCGGGTCAACCGCCTCGACATGGATCTCACGGGCCGACGGTCGGTGCATGCCCGACTCGAAGAACACGTTCCCCGGCTCTTCAGCGTCGAGTACGAGTACAAGACCATGCTGCTCGAGGCCGAGCTGACGTGGCTGCGGACCGTGGTCGGCGACATCGAGTCCGGGGCCCTCGGTGGCAGTGCCCTGTGGGCGGGGTTCCACGCGGCTGACGACGATGCCCCCGACGCCGTCCACGCCAACGGTCACCGGCACGATCACACGAAAGGACACACGGCATGAGCGACGCCATCGAGGCGACGAACCTCGAGAAGACCTTCGGCGGTACGGTGCGCGCCCTCGACGGTGTCAGCTTCACCGTCGAGGAGGGCACCGTCTTCGGGCTCCTCGGCCCGAACGGTGCCGGGAAGACCACGGCGGTGCGCATCCTGACGACCATCGTGCGCCCCGACGCAGGCGATGCCCGCGTGCTCGGGCACGACGTCGTCTCCGACGCGGCCCGGGTCCGCTCGCTGATCGGCCTGGCCGGCCAGTACGCCGCCGTCGACGAGAACCTCACCGGGCGCGAGAACATTTTCATGGTGGGGCGGTTGAACCACCTGGCCCGCGACGTCTGCGCCCGCCGGGCCACTGAGCTCCTCGAGCGATTCGGATTGAGCGACGCCGGCGACCGGACACTCAAGACGTACTCCGGCGGCATGCGCCGTCGACTCGACCTGGCCGCCGCCCTGGTGGCCCGCCCCGAGGTCCTCTTCCTCGACGAGCCCACCACCGGCCTCGACCTCCGCAGTCGCAACGACCTGTGGGAGATGATCGAGGGTCTGGTGGACGGGGGGACCACCGTCCTGCTCACGACCCAGTACCTGGAGGAAGCGGACCGGTTGGCCCGTCGGATCGCCGTGGTGGACCACGGCCGCGTCATCGCCGAAGGGACGCCGGCGCAGCTGAAGGCAGATCTGGGGGCCACCGTTCTCGACGTCGGACTGCCCGACCCCGCCTCCGCCGCCATTGCGGCCGAGATCCTGGCCAAGGTGGGGACGAAAGCGCCGACCGTCGACGGATCGTCGATCGAGTTGCCCGTGGACGACGGGCCTCAGTCGGCCATGGAGGCGCTGCGGATGCTCGACGCCCATGCTCTCGCGCCCACGACGTTCGTCCTGCGCGAGCCGAGCCTCGACGACGTCTTCCTGGCTCTGACGGGCAAACGGACCGAGGTGGAGGACGACCCCGACGCCCCACCGGAAGACAGTGGCCGAGGCCGCGGCCGCGGCCGCGGCCTCGGCCGCGCCGGAGCTCCGACAGGAGGTGCACGATGACGACGACAGCGCAGATGGCGCCCGGCACGGCGACGCTGGCGGGCGGACCGCCTCGTTCTGACGGGGGTAGTCGCCTCGGCTGGGCCATCGCCGACACGTTCACGGTGGTCCGACGCAATCTGATCGTCTACACGCGCATCCCCGAGTTCCTCTTCTTCTCCACGGTGCAGCCCATCATGTTCGTGCTGCTGTTCCGCTATGTCTTCGGCGGCGCCATCCATCCCCCACCCGGGTACCCGAATTACGCGGACTATCTCATGCCGGGCATCTTCGTGCAGAGCGTGGCCTTCGGATCGATCAGCACAGCCGTCGGACTATCCGAGGACCTCCAGAAGGGACTTCTCGAGCGATTCCGGGCCCTGCCCATGGCCCGCTCGGCCGTCCTGACCGGTCGGACGACGGCCGATCTGGTGCGCAACGTCTTCGTGGTGGCCGTCATCACCGGCGTCGGCTACGCCGTGGGTTTCCGTGTCGGCGCCGGCGTCCTGGCCTTCCTGGCCGGCGTCGTCCTGATCCTCCTCTTCGCCTACGCCATGTCCTGGGGGTTCGCCGTGATCGGTCTGTCCGCTCCCAACAGTGAGACAGCGCAGGTGATGGCCTTCCCCATCCTCTTCCCCCTGGTCTTCGCCTCACCCGCCTTCGTGAACGTGAAATCCATGCCCGGCTGGCTCCAGCCCTTCGCCAATCATCAACCCATCGGGGTCATCGTGAACGCCACCAGGGCGCTGACGCACGGCGGCCCCACCGCCACTCCCGTTCTGCAGGCGCTGTTGTGGTGCGTGGGATTACTCCTCGTCTTCGTCCCGCTCGCCGTCCGCCAGTACCGCCGCCGGGCCTGAGCGTCTCCCGGCGCGATCAGGTGAGGACGGTCCCGCTCGGGCTCGACGGCACCGTGCCGGTGCCTGCACCCAGCGAGGCGTAGGGCACGGCTCCCGACGGCGCCGTGATCGTCACCGCTTCGCCCCACCGGCTGAAGGTCACCGAGGAGACGCTCTTCTGACGGCCTTGCGTCCCCCGTTCGGCGTAGCGGACCGGAAGGTGCGGCGTGGCCGTCCTCACCGCCAAGGTGGCCGTCCCCTTCGGCGCGATCGTCTGCCCGCCGATCTTGATCGACGAGATGGTGCCGGTGATGGTCTGCACCCGGTGGCCGTCCAGTCGCGTGATCGGGAGCTGCCTCGTCGGGGTGATGGTGATGTTGTCGGTGAGGGCCGACGGGGCCGTGACCGCGGCGTAGACCGAGGCGTAGGGCGCGTCGGTGCGGGCCAGCGAGATCCACTGACCGATGTGGGCCGACGCCGCCGTTGACGACAGGCCGAGGTTGGCCTCGAGGGCGGGCGCGTTGCCCTTCAGGTAGCAGGCGGTGCCCACCACGAGTACGGTGAATTTCTGGGTCCCGACGGTGATGTCCTGGCGGCCGCTGTCGGCCCCGGCGTCGCCCACCGTCCTCTGTGAGTACCCCTGGTTCCCGGTCACGGTCGACGTGGCGACATAGTGGAAGGAGCCGGCGCTGCGGGCCGCCGCCACCGACGTGTGCAGCAGCTCGCTCACTCCCGGCGAGGCGGTGGCGGGTGGAAGCGACGACACCGTGGTGCCCGGCCCGCCGGACAGGACCACCCCGATACTCGCCGCGGCGACGGCCACCACCACGACGAGCAGGACGACGGCGACCGTCCGGGCCCGCCGCCGGGGTCGGACAGAAGCGGGCTCGTGGACGGATCCGTTCGAGAGGCCGGGGGCGCCGAGGAACGGCGGACCCGGAGGGGGTCCGAACGGGGAGGCCCCGGGGGTGGGGGGATAGCCGGCCGTCGGGGGATAGCCGGCCGTCGGGGGATAGCCGGCGGTGGGGGGGTACACGGGCGGGACGGTGGGGGCGGGAGCCTGGTACGTGGGCTCGGCGCCCGGCGGAGGCGGGTAACCGGGCGGGTAGGCCGGCGGGAACGAGTCGGGAGGAGCCGGTGCCGGGGGGACGGGTGCGGTGGGCCGGTCACCGGGCGGGTCGCTGCGCCCGCCGTCGTCGCCTCGAGAATCGTCGTCCGGCACCGAGCTCAGCCTAATGGCGGTCGACGTCGTGGCCGGCGTCGGGGAGCGCCCCCAGCCGTTCCCCCCAGAACGCCTCGAGGAGGTCCCGGAGCTCGGCCAGCGTGTCGAGCCGGGCCCGGTACAGACGCTGGGTGCCGCGCATGCGGACCGTCACGAGATCGGCGTGCAAGAGGGCCTTCAGGTGTTGCGACGCCGCCGGCTTCGAGAGCCCGCACCCCTGCGCCACTTCGGTCGAAGTCCGTTCCGTGTCCCACACCAGCTCCAGGATCCGTCGCCGGACCGGATGGGCGAGCGTCCGCAGGGATGCAGCGGAATCGGACACGAGAGCGACCTTACGAGAGTGAGAGTCCTCCCGCCGCCCGCTTGGCGGCGGGTGTCAGCGACGGGGCCGGCGGGCGACGAGCAACCGGGACGACGCCTGCACCCGCAAGACACTGTCGTGCTCGAAGGGCCGTAACAGCTCGGTGGCCCGGGCCAGGAACCGGAGGCGGACGCTCTGGTCGCACTGCGGCCAGACCTGCGACAGCGGCGGGACGGTGGGGTACACCCGCACCCATTCGGCCACCCGGGGCAGGGCGGCGAGCATCCGGTGCGTCGGGCACGAGATGTCGACGAACGCTGCCCGACGGGCGAGCCGCTCGAGATCCTCGGTGCGGTGCCAGGCGAACGCCTCGAGGAGGGCGTCGACGACACCGGAGGCGTCGAGTCCCGCCTTGACGGTGGCGTCGAGCTGGGCGGCGAACGCCGGGTTCTCCTCGATCGGTCCCCACGTGGTGATCCCGAGACGTCCTCCGGGAGCCAGCACGCGGTGCATCTCGGCCACGATCCTCTGGGGATCGGCACAACGGTGCAGGGCGTGCTGACAGGCGACGACGTCGAAGGTCCCGTCGTCGAACGGGAGACCGTCGTCGTCCCACTGCTGCCAGTCGACGATGCTCGTCGGATCGGTCTTTCGCGCCGTGGACAGAGCGATGCCCGACGGGTCGATCCCGACCACCCGACCGCCGGGCCCGGCGACGTGGGCGGCGAGGCGGCCGAAGACGCCGGTGCCGCAGGCCACGTCGAGGATCCGCGCGCCGCGGACGACGACGAGGGCATCGAGGGCGCGTTCGGCGAACCGGCGCCCGAAGGCGGGATCGAAGTGCTGGGCGTACGAGAGGGCTGACGCCTCGTCGTCGTAGGCGGCGCGGAAACCCTGTCGGATGCCGGCACCGGAGTTCACGACCACCGCGCACGAGGGTAGTGCAGGCCCTTCGGAAGCGGGCGGACTCCGGTGCGTCCGATGACACCGGTCGGCGCCGCCGGTCGCCGTCGCCCGTGCGTCAGTCGCTCGTCCCGGCGGCGAGTGCACGGCGGAAGTGGGCGACGAGCTCGGGTAGCTGCGCGTGCGCGTTGGCACCGCTCGTCGACGGCATCACGTAGAGGGGGCGTCCGGCGAAGCGACGCGGTTGGACACCGGCCCTGGCGCCGGCGTCGACCGCGGCGCGCCATCCCGACAGCCCGACCATGCACACCACCGCCGGTGCCAGCCATCGCACGAGACGTTCGACGCGCGCCGTCCCCGACCGGTACTCGGCCGCGCCGATCTCCTTGGCCCCGGCGGTGGCCCGTTTCACGAGATCGGTCATACCGACGCCGTGGACGTGGAGCGCGTGCCGAGCGTCGCGGTCGCGTGTCACGATCCCGGCGGCGATGAGCGCCGGCCAGAAGCGGTTGCCGGGCCGGGCGTAGCCGACGCCGGCGTCGGCCGCGTAGAGGCTCGGGTTCAGTCCCACCGTCAACAACCGCAGACCGGGCCCGACGGTGTCGGCCAGGGTCCGGGCCCGCACGGCCTGCGCCCTCACCACGTCACCGTCGACCTCGAGGCGTTGGACGTCGAAGCCGGCCCCGACGAGGACGTCGGCGAGCTCGTCCGGTTCCCACGAGGCGAAGAAGCGGCCGCCGACGTCGTCGTCGGGGAGCGCGCGTCCTTCGTAGGAGCCGATCAGCACCTGGACGTCGACCGGCGTCCCCACCGCCAGCACCCGGTGGAGATCGGCCAGGGCCGGAGGGAGCCGGAGACGGGGGACGTGGAGATAGCTCATGTTGGCCCACGCACCACCGAGAGACGACGGGCGGAAGGGCAGGGCCTCGAGGTCACCTCGGACGAGGAGGGCGTCGGGGACCGTGCCCCGGCAGAGCGTGAGCATGGTCACAGAGGCGTCGAGGCCGACGACGGGTCGCCCGAGCTCGGCCGTGTACCGACCGGCGCCGCAACCGAGGTCGATCCGGACGTCTCCCGGTGCCACCCGCTCGGCGAAAGCCCGGGCGTCGGTGCGCCGCACCGGGGTGCGCCGCTCGGCCCAGCGCGCGCCGCGTTCCTCGTAGACGTCGATCGTGGCCCGGTCCATGGCGCGACAGCGTGCTCCGCTCGTGCCGGCGAGCCGCTACTCGGCCACGCCCACCGGCTGCCCGTCGACGATCTGATCGAGATACTCCGACAGCCCGTAGCCGACACGACCGTCGTCGAGGGTCCAAACGGTCAGACCCTCCGAGATCCGGGTCACCATCTCGCCGCCGTCGGGGCCGCGTCGCCGGTTGCGCAGGGGGATGAGGTTCATGACGCGGCCTGTCACCGACCACGTGCGGTCCCGCGTGACGAGGTCCGCTTCGAGGGCCCGGTGGTACCGGTCGTCACCCTCCCAGGTCGTGTGGATGCGGAAGTCGGTGCAGAGATGCATCGTCTCGCCGTCCCAGACGAACCCACCGCGCGTCCCCTCGTTGTCGCGCCGGGCGATCCGGGACCCCATGAAGCCGAACCCGCCACCGAAGTTCGCCGTCAGCCACCGGTAGTACCACGGCGCCTGCCAGTAGCGCGGACCCCAACTGTGGTCGCGCAGACCGAAACCGTGCACGGCCCAGCTGTCGCCGTCGACGGTGACGGTCCCCGAGGCCTCCACCAGCTGCTCGTAGTGGCCGCGGGCGAACTCCTCACCGGGACGTTCGGACGGCTGGTCGGGTTCACCACCGAACATGGCCGACCGTCCCGCATAGGTGAGCGTCACCGAACAGTCGCCGTGCGGGTTCCCGGTGAAGGCGGCGCGTGGATCGGCCATCTCGAGGGGGCGGTCGAGGAGGACGACGTGACCCTGGTACGAGACGCGCAGCTCGGTGAAGGGCTCGACCACGTCGAAGCGCATCCCGGCGGCGTCGAAGGCGGAGTTGTCGGTCACCGCCGGACGGCGGAACATGAAGGCGACCCGCCCGTCGGGGAGGTAGAGACAGGCCGTCATCTCACCGGTCCCCTCATTGGCCCGGTTGCCGAGCCGGAAGAAGCCTCCGAGACGGGTCCCGGGGTCGTAGACGTTGAAGTACATCGACTCGTTGAAGTTGGGCTCGGGGCCCAGCTCGTGCATGTACTCGTCGTGGGGTTCCAGGCGGACGGCGATGGGAGCACACCCTACCGGCGTCCCCACCCGGCGCCCCGGTGGCCCGACGTAGCCTCTGGCCGTGGCCGAGGGGGATCTGTCCGACCAGCTGGCCGCCGTCCTCGGACCGGTCCTCGGTGCGCCGGTGGCCGTCGACCGTCTCACCCGGGCGCCCGGCGGGGCGTCACGCGAGACGTGGATCTTCACGGCCACGGGCCCCGACGGCCCGCCCCGGCGTCTGGTCCTGCGCCGCGACCCGACGGGGGCCCCGTCACCGGGCCTGCGGCTCGAGGGCGCTCTCCTGCAGGCGGCGCGACGGGCGGGCGTCCCCGTACCCGAGGTCGTCGTGGCCGGCGACGACACGGCCACCCTCGGCCCCGGATCCCTCGTCATGGCATTCGTGGAAGGGGAGACGATCCCCCGTCGTCTGCTCCGTGACGAGAGCCTGGCCGGCGTGCGCGCCCACCTGGCCGCCGACTGCGGCGAGATCCTCGCCGCGATCCACCGGGTCCCTCCCCTCGAGGTTCCCGGCCTGCCCGGGGGTGATCCCCTCGAGCAGTTGCGCGCCGTCGTCGACCGGCTCGGAGAGCCCCATCCCGCCTTCGAACTGGCCTTCCGCTGGCTCGGCGACAACCGCCCCCCGCGGTCGGCCCCGGTCGTCGTCCACGGCGACTTCCGCAACGGCAATCTCATCATCGGCCCCGACGGCGTCCGCGCCGTTCTCGACTGGGAGCTCGCCCATCTGGGTGATCCCTTCGAGGACCTGGGCTGGTTGTGCGTGAAGGCGTGGCGCTTCGGCTCGCCCCTGCCCGTCGGCGGCTTCGGGGAGATCGAGCAGCTCGTCGCCGCCTACGAGAAAGCCAGTGGGACCCCCGTCGACCGCAACACCCTGCACTGGTGGGAAGTCCTGGGCACTCTGCGGTGGGGGGTCATCTGCATCGTCCAGACCCTCACCCATGTGTCGGGGGCGGTGCGGTCGGTGGAGCTGGCCGCCATCGGCCGACGGGTGTGCGAGGTGGAATGGGATCTCCTCGAGCTCCTCGGGATCGCCGCAGGGTCGGGCCCCGTGTTCTCCGACAGCGCGTCCACCGACAGCGCCCCCGATGACCCGTTGCCGGTGGTGGCGACCGTGCACGATGCCCCGACGGCCGTCGAGCTGCTCGACGCCGTGCGTGAGTTCCTGGCGGCGGAGGTGATGGCGGCCACCGACGGGCGCACCCGGTTCCACGCCCGGGTGGCGGCCAACGTGGTGGCCATGGTCGGACGGGAGATCGCCCTCGGTCCCCGGCAGCAGGCCGAGTACACGGGACTGCTCGCCCGGCTCGGCGTGGCGAGCGACGCCGAGTTGGCCGACGCCATCCGGGCCGGGGAACTCGACGGGCGGGCCGACGAGGTCCGCACCGTCGTCCGCGCCGCGGTGGCGGCCAAGTTGGCCGTCGCCCATCCCGGTTACGGCGCCTGAGAGACCCCGCCGGGCGGCCTCACCGGGGGGCGTCACCGACGCGAGGCTGACAGTAGGGTGCGTTCCGATGCGTTTCGGGATCGACATCGCGCAGCAGCGCCAGGAGTTCGACGAGATCGTGTCCCGGGCCCGTTTCGTCGAGGACCTCGGGTTCGACGGAGCCTGGGGCTTCGACCACTTCGTCCCCATGTACGGTGACGGGCCGGGGAACTGCTTCGAGGGGATGACGACTCTGGCCGCCCTGGCCACGGCCACCACCCGGATCCGTCTGGGGCTGCTCGTGACGGGCGTGACCTACCGTCACCCGTCGGTGCTGGCCGCCGAGGCGGTGACGGTGGACCACGCCTCGCACGGACGGCTCGAGCTGGCCCTCGGCGCCGCCTGGTTCGACGCCGAGCACCGCCAGCTCGGCATCGACTTCCCCGGCACCGGCGCCCGCTTCGACCGCTTGGAGGACGCGCTCGAGATCGTCACCCGCCTGTTCACCGGCGAGGTCGTCTCCTACGACGGGCACGCGATCAGCCTGGACAACGCCCGCTTGCGTCCCGCCCCTGTCCAGCGGCCGCACCCGCCGATCTGGATCGGCGGGTCGGGGATCCGGCGCACCCTTCCGCTGGCGGCCCGCTTCGCCGACGTCTGGCACACCTACGGGGCACCGGCGCAGATGGCGGAGCTCTCGGCCACCCTCGACCGGCTGGCCGAGGCCGCCGGGCGCGACCCGGCCACCATCGTCCGGGCCTCGTCGCTGTCCCTGTCGGAGCCGTGGGACGAGGTGAGGGCCAACGCCGCGGCCCTGCGCGACGTCGGGATCGGCTATCTCGTGTGCGGCTGGCCCGGCGAGGGGCGGGCCCGGGTGGAGGAGTTCGCCACCCGGGTGATGCCGGAGCTGACCGGGTAGCTACGCCCCGACGAATCGGGGCGGGCGACCGGCGAGGACGGCCGTGACCCCTTCGACGGCGTCGGCCGTCCCGGCCAGGATCGTCTGCTCGGCCAGTTCGTGGCGCATGGCGGCCCGGACGGCGGCGCCGAGCCCGGCTCGCAGCGTGGCCCGGGTGGCGGCGACGGCCAGGGGGGCGCCGGCGGCGATCTCGCGTGGCGATCCCGGGGCGGCCGTCGTCTCGTCCCCGGCGGGCACGGCCCGCGAGGCCAGGCCGATGGCGACGGCGTCGTCGGCGGGAACGCGGCGGCCGGTGAGGAAGATCTCGGCCGCCCGGGCCGGGCCGACGACGGCGGGAAGCACGGTACTGAGGGCGAAACCGGGATGGATCCCGAGACGGACGAAGTTGGCCTGGAACCATCCGCCGGCGCCGACGACGCGGACGTCGCAGGCCAGGGCCAGGCCGAAGCCGGCACCGATGGCGGCACCATGGACGGCGGCCACCACGGGGACGGGGGCGTCGAAGATCCGGGCCGCCTGGAGTAGAAGGCGCGGGTCTGGGCCTCGAAGCCGCCCCCCTCGGTCGGATCGGGGGCATCGTCGGAGCGGAAGTTGGCGCCGGCACAGAAGGACCGGCCACTCGGAGGCGAGGACGGCCGCCCGGGCCTGGTCCCCGGAGGTCGTGGAGGGCGTCGGCCACGGCCCGAAGGATCGGTTCGGTGAGAAGGTTGTGCGGCGGCTGGCGCAAGGTGACGATCCCGACGTCGCCGTCGACCGAGACGGTCACCGTGTCTCCTCCACGCCCGTCGGGCGCGGGGTCATCGACTACGGACGCGGGTGCGTCGGTTCTTCGACCAGATCGATCTCGGCCCGGGAGATGATCTCGTCGAGCGTGTCGTTGCCCCGCGAGCTCGGCGAAGCCGACGCAGGCCGACCCGCCGGGCGCCTCCTCGGCCAGGATGACCCCGAACTCGTTGGCCCGGAGCTCGGCCGTGGCCATGTCGGCCCCGGGGAGGGAGAAGAGGAACTCGTCCCCGCCGAGGCGCATGATCACGTCGTAGGAGCGCAGGGTGGCCCGCAGGGCCGCCGTCACCTTCCGCAGCAACTCGTCGCCACCACGCGGTCCCCTGGGTCCGGTTGATCTCCTTCAGGCCGTCGACGTCGAGGTACCCGAGCACGAAACGCTCGCCGGCCCGGCGGCAGCGGTCGAGGTCCCGCCCGAGGGCGGCGAAGCCGGCCTGGCGGTTGAGGACCCCGGTCAACTCGTCACGTGTCAGGCGGTCGCCCTCGTAGGCGCCGTCGGGGCCACCGTCGCTCTTGTCCACGCCGACCGAGTGCAGGGGCGTGGCCCACCACTCCCGGGGCGCGGTCTCCGCCGGACGGGGGAGCGCCTCGGCCCCCCGGCGGGGGAGAAGGCGCACACCGGGATCGGGCTGGGGACCGAGACCCGGATCGGGCCCTGGCCGACGACCGGTGACCTCGCCGGGCCGACGGACGTGGGTGAGGGTGTGGCCCTGCGCGCTCGGATGGAACTGCGTACGCGGGAGTGCCCCGGAGTCCGACCCGACCGCGGTGTCGGCCACCGCCTCGGTGGTGGACACAACGCCGATGTCGGCGTCGCCCCCGACCTCGGGCGCCGACGACGGGACGATCTCGCGGACGAGTTCGGTCCAGAGAGTGACGATCCCGCTCAGCTGGCCGGCCATGAGGTCGAGGATGGCGTCGCGTTCGTCGGGGTCGAGATGGCGGAGGCGGGCGTGCAGGAGGGCGGCGCCGTCGGACAGGGCCGTGGCCACCTCGAGGAGCCGCTGGCCGGGGACGACGGGGACGTCGTCGAGGAACGGCTTCACTTTCGTGACCGCGTCACCCGAGACGGCCGAGAGCCTGCCGCGCCCCACCCGGACGCCGTCGTCGAGGTCCTGCATGTCAGAAACCCCCTGTCGAATCGCCTCCAGCGATAGGCAGGAAGTTACTCGGGGGTGACGTGGCGACCGCGGATAGTCACGACGAGCCGGCGGAGCGGGCCCGGTCCAGCGACGGGGCGAGGGCGTCGAAGACGCCGGGGACGTCGCTCGGATCGGTGACGAAGAGAAGAGCGGCCACGGCGTCGACACCGGCCGCCGCGTACTGCTCGACGGTGGCGGGGCTGAGCTCCTGGAAATAGGGACAGACCGTCACCGTGATCTCGGCGCGCGACCGGCCCTCGGCGGCGAGGAGGGCGTCGAGCCGGGCCAGCGGGGCGGCCAGGTCGGCCGGGGGTCGGTTGAAGGTGTGCCACCCCTGGGCCATCCGGGCCGTCCGCCGCAGCGCGGCGTCGCTCTCGCCGCCGATGTGGATCGGGGGATGCGGGGTCTGGACCGGCTTCGGATACTGGTTGCAGGGGGCCAGGGTGTAGAACTCGCCCGAGAACGACGACGGATCGTCGCACCACAAGGCTGCGCAGGACGGCGAGGTAGTCGTCGGTGCGCGCCCCCCGCCGCGCCCAGGGCACCTCGAGGGCGTCGAACTCCTCGCGCAACCATCCGACGCCGACGCCGAGATCGACGCGCCCGCCCGACAGCCAGTCGAGGGTGGCCACCTCCTTCGCCGTGTAGACGGGGTTGCGCTGGGGGAGGAGGCACATGGCCGTGCCCAACCGGACGCGTGCCGTGAGGCCGGCCAGGAAGGCCAGGGTGGTGAAGGGCTCGAGGAGTCCGGTCTGCGCCGGAAGAGGCAGGCGACCGTCGTCGGAGTAGGGATAGCTCGACGCGTACTGATCGAAGGTCACCACGTGCTCGCCGACCCAGATGGTGTGGATCCCGCGCTCCTCGGCCTGGCCGGCGATGGCGGTCAGGAGCGCGGGAGTGGTGAACGGATTGGCCGTCGGCAGCCAGAGATCGAAGTCCACGTCATCCTCCCTGTGTCGGCGCCGTCGGTCCCGGGCGCCATCTTCACCGCAGATGCAGTCCGCCGTCGATCTGGACCACCTCGCCGGTGACGTAGCGGGCCCGGACGAGCGAAAGGACCACCTCGGCGATGTCCTGCGGTGTGCCCGACCGGCCGAGCGGCGCCTGGGCCGTCACGAAGGCGCGGACGTCGTCCCAGTCGGCCGTCCATGGCGTGTCGACGAGACCGGGGGCGACGGCGTTGACCGCGGATCGTCGGCCCGAGGACGTTGGCCAGGAGGACGGTCATGTGGCTGAGGGCGGCCTTCGACGCCGCGTAGGGGATCGAGCTGCCGACCGGCCGGTGACCGGCCAGGGAGGAGACGTTCACGATGCAGCCGTCGCCCGCTTGTCTTCAGGTGGGGCACGGCGGCCACGGTGACCTGCCAGGTCCCGATCACGTTGACCCCGAAGATCCGGCGCCAGACATCGGGGGTGGCCGCCGTCAGGTCGGGGTGGGGGATGACCGCCGTCGTCCCCGCGTTGTTGACCAGGATGTCGAGGCGCCCGTGGCGGTCGACGGTGGCCGCCACCAACGCCTCGGCCTGAGCGTCGTCGGCGATGTCGGCCCGCACGTAGCTGGCCCCGGGGAGCTCGGCGGCGAGTGCGGTGCCGGCGTCGACCGATGACGACGAGTTGACGACGACGGTGGCACCGGCGTCGGCCAGCATCCGCGCCGTGGCCGCGCCGATCCCGCTCGAGGACCCCGTCACCAGGGCCACCTTTCCCTGCAGATCGTTCTCCGTCACGCTCCACCTCCCGGACGCCGTCCCTCTCGGACCGGGGCGAGGCTACTGCTCGACCCCGTGGCCTTCGTGGGCGTGGCCTTCGTGGGCGTGGCCTTCGTGGGCGTGGCCTACGTTGTCGTCATGCGCCTCGTCAGTTTCCGAGTGGGCCCGAGAACGGAGCCGACGCGGCACCGGCGTCCTCGTCGGTGACGACGTCGTCGACCTCACCGACCGGAGCCGTCGGGCTGCCCGGAGACATGGCCGACCTGCTCGACGGCGGCCCGTCGGCCCTGGACCGCGCCGCCGGTGCCGCCACCACGGCGGCGCGCCGGCACCCGGTCGCCGAGGTCGCGCTCCTGGCGCCGGTGCCGCGACCGCCCAAGGTGATGGGGCTGGGGATGAACTACAGAGCCCACGTGGCCGAGTTGGGACGACCGGCGCCCGAGCACCAGGTCTGGTTCAACAAGCAGCGCACCTGTGTGATCGGTCCCGGCGACGCCATCGAGATCCCGCCGGCCTCGGCCCAGGTCGACTACGAGGGCGAGCTCGCCTTCGTCATCGGCCGTCGCTGCCGGCACGTGTCGGTGGCCGAGGCCGCCTCGGTGGTGGCCGGTTTCACCGTCATGAACGACGTCAGCGTGCGCGACTGGCAGTGGCGGACACCGACGTGGACGATGGGCAAGTCCTTCGACACCCACGGACCGATCGGGCCCGTGGCTCGTCACCACCGACGAGGTCCCCGATCCCCACCGTCTCCGCCTGCGGACGTGGGTCAACGACGAGCTGCGCCAGGACTCGTCGACCGACGACATGATCTTCTCGTGCTGGGACATGGTGGAGGAGCTCTCCACCGTCTTCACCCTGGAGCCCGGTGACGTCGTCTCCACCGGCACCCCGGCCGGCGTGGGGGCGAGCTTCGACCCCCCGAAGTGGTTGGTGGCCGGCGACGCCGTCCGCATCGAGGTCGAAGGGGTGGGTGTCCTCGAGAACCCGGTCATCGACGAGCGCGTCCCGGGGCACTCGTAGCCTGGAGGCCGTGACCGACCCGGCACCGGACAGCGAACGGCGTGAGGTGCTCCGGGTGACGCGGGGCGTCGTCATCCCTCTCGACGAACTGGTCTGGCGCTTCACCACCAGCGGCGGTCCCGGAGGCCAGCACGCCAACAAGACGAGCACCCGCGCCGAGGTCCGTTTCGACGTGGCCTCGTCCCCGTCGCTCGGGCCGCGACAGCGCGCCCGTCTCCTCGAACGGTTGGGCCCGACCGTGCGAGTGTCGGCCGGCGAGGAACGCTCCCAGTCCCGCAACCGCGAGGTGGCCCTGCGCCGCTTGGCCGCCCGTCTGGCCGACGGCCTGCACCGCGAACCTCCCCGGGTCCCGACCAAACCGACGATGGGATCGAAGATCCGTCGCCTGGAGGACAAGCGCCGCCAGTCGACCCGCAAGCGCAACCGCGTCGTCCGCGACGACGACTGACTGCAACGGTCCGGGGGGAGCTGTGCGTCGGTACAGGTATGGGGCAGGAGGCGCCGGTGTCGTTGCCGGACAGCGATAGTGACACCGACGGGGTCCTCGAAGACCTGTTCCGCCGCTCGTGGGCCGACCTCGTCCGGCTGGCCGCCTTCCTGACCGGTTCGCTCCCGGCCGCCGAGGACCTCGTCCAGGACACCTTCCTGCGCTTCGGGGCGCGCCCCGGTCCCCTGCCCGACGATCCGGCGACGTACGTGCGGGTCTCGGTCGTGAACGCCTGTCGTTCCTATCACCGGCGTCGCCGCCTCGAGTACCGGCACCGTCCCGGTCTGCCCCATCCCGGCATCGACAGCCCCGGCGAGCTGTGGGACGTCCTCGACCGGCTCACCGGGCGCCAGAGGACGGCCCTGGTCCTGCGCTACTACCTGGACCTCCCCGAGGAGGAGATCGCCGCCGTCCTGCGCTGTCGCCCGTCGACGGTGCGCAGCCTCGTCCTGCGGGGCCTGGCCCGGCTGAGAGAGGAGCTTGCGCCATGACCGGATCGAGCCGACCGCCCGACCGTCAGCCCGACCGTGCCACCGAAGCCCGGTTGCGCCAGCTGTTCGACGCCGCCGCCGCGCAGATCCGCCCCACCCGCCCGGCACCGGTCCCGGGGACGGCGACGACGGTGTCCCGTGCCCCGCGCCGGGCCAAGCTGGGAGTGACGATCGCCCTGGCCGTCTGCGTGGCGGCGGCGGCGGCGCTGTCCCTCGCCGTCCATGCCTGGGGTGGCTCGGGCGCCACCAGCCCCGGCGGTGTCACCGGCGGGGCCGGCGAGCTGCTGGTGGTGAGGTCCGACGGGGCCGTCGAGCTGCTGGCGGCCGACACCGGCGCCGTCGTGCGGACCCTCGTCGGTCCGTCACCGGTCGACGCCGCCGGCCGGCACCTGCAACGACCGTCCGGGATCACCGCCGCCGACGGCATCGCCTATGTCGGCTATCTGGAGCCGAGCCCGGTCATCGAGAGCATCCCCTTCGGCGGCGGGACTCCCCACTTCGTCACCGACGGCCTCTACCCGTCGGCCAGCCGCGACGGCACCGAGCTCGCCTTCGACCTCGTCACTGCGGGAGGGTCGTCGGCCGCCGTCGTCCTCTTGGACCTGGCCACCGGGGTCCGACACACCCTCTACTCGACGCCCGACGGCCCCCTCCTGGCGGAGGGGCTCTCGTGGTCGACCGATGACACGCAACTGGCGGTGAGCGGACTCTTCGTGCCGACGACACCCCCCGGTGCCGGCGTCGGCGTGCATCTCGTCGGTTTCGAAGAGGGCGTGCAGCTCTTCGATGTGGACCAGCCCGTGTCGGCGACCAATCCCCGGTTCGTCGGCACGCCGACGGCGCTCGCCGTCGGCACCGCCCCGTGGACGGACGCGCAGTTCCTCGACTCGGGGAGCGACATCGTCGTGCTCTCGAGCAGAGCCGTCGTCACCCCCTGCCAGACCGTTCCCACCCAGGTCCTCTCGGTCGATCCGGTCACGGGGCGGACGACCACGCAGACATTGCTGCCCTTCGCCGTCTCCGATGCCGTTTTCGATCAGGCGGGAACGCTCGTCGCCTTCCAACGGGCGCTGCCACCACCGTCGTGTCGAGCGGCACCGACGACGACGACAACGACGACAACGACGACAACGACGACGACACCGACGAACGGGTTCGAGGGCGTCGGCGTCACCGGCGGTGCCTCGTTCTCCACGGTGACCGGCACCGCCTCGCAGGACGTCCTCGACGGGTGGTCCGACGGCACCACGAGGACGCTGGCCACCGGTGTGGCCGCCGTCACCATCGTCGGCTAGACGCGGTCGGGACGCAGCAGCGCGTCGCTCCCCCCGTCCACGAAGAGCAGGGATCCGTGGACGAAGCCGTTCACGGGGTCGAGGAGAAAGCCCACGGCGCCGGCGATCTCGCTGGGGCTGGCCCGCCGGCCCACGGGAACGGGGAGGGCCTCGACCAGGGGGCCGAGGGTCTTGTCGGCCAACGACGCCGCCAGCAGCGGGGTGTCGACCGGTCCGGGCGCCACCGCGTTCAGGCGCACGCCCTCGGCCGCCCACGTCCCCACCCGCCGGCGCAGGCCGATGGTCATGGCCAGCTTCGACATCCCGTAGACGGTGGCGCCGTCGAGGGTGGCGGCCATGGCGCACGACGCCTCCTCGTCATCGGTCAGCAGGAGGTCGACGAAGGCCTGGTGTGTCGGCGTCAACGTGGCCCCGTTGGACGAGATGGCCACGGCCGCCGGCGCCTCGCCGCCGGCCAGCGCCGGCAGGAGGCCGTCGAGGTAGGCCAGGGCACCGAAGTAATTGACCTTCGGGATGGCCTCGAACGGTTTCACGTGGGGTCCGAGCCCGGCACAGGCCACCACGCCGTCGAGGTGCCCCCCGGCCCGTTCCGTGGTCTCGCTCACGGCCCGGCGACGGCCGTCGACCGTGGACAGGTCGGCGATCACCTCGGCGTCACGGACGTCGGTCCCCACCACCTTCAGGCCGCTGCGTTCGAGGCGCTCGCGCACGGCGGCGCCGATGCCCGACGCCGATCCGCTGATGGCGATCGTCCGCCGGCGCCGCTCCGGTACCGGAGGGGGCCCGGCCCGGCCCGGATCGGCCGGTCGGTCTGCGCTGGGTTCCGTGTCGGGTGTGGTCACGCCCGGAGTTGTAGCCGACGGGGGAGGAGGGTGTCGCCTCCGGTCAGCCGCAGCAGTCGCGACACAGGGCCGTGCCGGCGTCGGCCCGCTGCGTCGTGCTCCGCACGAGGAAGCACGCGCGGCACACGAACTCGTCCGGTCCGCAGGTGAGGACCTCGCCCCCGACGACCTCGTCGATCAGAACGACGGGTGCGTCGGGCTCGCCCTCGGGATCCTCGTCCCCGGCCAGCTTCTCCATGAGGATCCGGTCGAGGCTCTCCTCGATGTCCTCCAGGTCCTCGACCTCGAGGTCGTCGAGGACGACCGTCTCCCGGGGCCCCGACGTGGCGGGCGTGTCGGCACCGACGCCCGCGTCGCCGTCGTCCCCGTCGTCGTCGTACACGAGATGGTCGAGGCTGCTCTCGAGCGTGTCCTCGTCCACCTCCTCCTCGAGGTCGACCTCGCTCTCGAGGTCCTCCTCGAGCAGGGCGTCCTCGTCGACCTCGAGGACGGCCAGTTCCTCGGGGGCCTCGAGATCGGGTTCGCCCTCGGTGAAGTGCTCGTCCTCCCGGCTGTCCTGGCGTTCGATCACCCGCACGTCGGTTCTCCCGTCGTCGGTCGTCCTCCCGTCAGCATCAGCCCCCCGGGCCTCCCTGACAAGAGGGCAAACCCCGATACCGGCGCAACTGGTGGCTAGTCGGCCACTCTTCGCAATATATCAGCCGACCTTGCCCGAGACGTAGGCCTTGGTCCGGGGATCGTTCGGGGTGTCGACGATCTCCTCGGTCGGCCCGTACTCGATGAGCTCGCCGGTGGCCCGGTCCTCGCCCAGCAGGAAGAAGGCCGTGTACTGCGACACCCGGGTGGCCTGGTCCATGTTGTGGGTGACGAGGCCGATGGTCACGTCGATCGACAGCCGGGTGATCAGCTCCTCGATCTTGGCCGTAGCGATCGGGTCGAGCGCCGAGCACGGCTCGTCCATCAGGAGCACCTCGGGCTCGATGGCCAGGGCACGGGCGATACAGAGCCGCTGCTGCTGTCCCCCCGACAGGCGGACGGCGGGCCAGGCTGCGAGCCGAGGTGGCCCGGATCACCTGGCGCCGGTGCCCGGCCCCCTCGTCCAGGTGCGCCCCGCTCCCGCCCGGCGCGCCGGGCACGACGGTGCGGCTCACCTAGCTCTCCTCCGGTCGGACCCGCGAGCGCAGCAGCAGCTGGCCGCCGGCGTTCACCAGGGCGGTGATGGCCGGGAGGATGATGGCCAGCGCGATCACGGCCGAGCGTTCGAGCCCCGTCGTCACGCCCCCGAAGAGGTTGATGATGGCCGAGCCGAGGGTGGCCCCCGGAGCCAGCAACGAATGGGGGATCACGTACTCGTTGCCGATCACCATGGCCACGGCGATCGACTCGCCGAGGGCCCGGCCCATAGCCAGGATCACGGCCGCCTCGATCCCCGTCCGGGCCCCGGGTACCACAGCCCGGCGTACCACCTGCCAGCGCGTCCCCCCGAGGGCCCGGGCCGCCTCGCGGTCGGTCAGGGCCACCCCGTTCAGGGCTGTGCGCGACAGGGCCACCATCGTTGGGCAGGATCATCACGGCCAATACCACCCCGGCCAGCAGCACGCTCGGGCCGAGGGCGGGCCCCGTGGAAGAACCACTCGAGCACCGGGACCTTCTTGAAGAACGGTTCCACCTGGTGGGTGAAGACCGGGGTCAGCACGAGCAGTCCCCACAGCCCGACCACGATGCTCGGCACCGCCGCGATGAGGCTGACGAGGACCGACAGCGGTGTCGCCAGCCACCGGGGGGCGAGCTCGGACAGGAACGACGCCGTCGCCACCCCCACGGGGACGGCCAGCACGAGGGCCACCGCCGTGGTCACGAGGGTGCCGACGATGAAGGTCTCGGCCCCGAAGATCCGGCGGGTCGGGTCCCACGTCCCCGTCCACAGCAGGGACAGCCCCGAGTGGGCGAAGGCCTGGCTCGGCGAGGAGACGAGGCTCACCACGAGGGCCACGGCGGCGAAGACGGTGGCCCCGCCCCAGCGCAATCCGGCGTAGAGACGGCCCCCGGGTCGGGCCCAGCGCCTGCGTAACGCCTCCTGGACGCCAGCCACCGGGGTCCGTTCGGCCGGCGGGTTCTCCTCCAGGATGCTGGCCGTCACCGGCTCGGGTGATGGAGCAGGCCCCGATGCCGGCGGATAGACGTCGTCGGCCACGCCGCTCTCCCTTTCGACCGGGTCGACCGGAAAAGTGGACTTTAGAGGCGCCGGCCGGGACCGTCAAAGGTCGTCGCGCTCGCCGGTGGCACGCGCCAGGGTCGTCACCGGGGCAGAATCGGGGCGTGCACATCCCCGCCAAGGTCGACTACGGCATGCGCGCCCTCCTGGCCCTCACCGCCCGCGGAGAGCCCACCACCGCCGAAGCCCTGGCCGAGGCCCAGGCCCTCCCGTCGAAGTTCCTCGGCGCCATCTTGAACGATCTCCGCCGGGCCGGGATCGTGGCCAGCCAACGGGGGTCCGAGGGTGGCTACCGCCTGGCCCGCCCGCCGGCCGAGATCTCGGTGGCCGACGTCATGCGCGCCCTCGACGGCCCCCTGGCCGAGGTCCGGGGGCTGCGGCCCGAGGCGGCGCGCTACGACGGCCCGGCCGAGCATCTCCAAGACGTCTGGATCGCCGTCCGGGCCAGCCTCCGCAGTGTCCTCGAGCGGGTCAACCTCGAGGACGTCGTCCAAGGGCGCCTGCCCCGGTCGGTGGCCAAGCTCACCGAGGATCCCGATGCCTGGGCCCCTCCACGCGGCCGCTGAAACGCGCCATCGAACAGCGCGGCTGTCAAACAGGGCGGCCGTAAACAGGGCGGCCGTAACAGGGCGGCCGTAAACAGGGCGGCGTGAGGCTGCTCAGGCCTCCGACGGCATGGCGCGGGGGCGGCTGACGACCTGGAACGGCGACGCACCCCAGACCTCGTCCAAGAAGTCGGCGATATGGGTGGTCAGGCGCTCGGGGGCGAAGCGCAGCTCGATCACGGACCGGGCCTCGACCAGCCGGGCCCGCGGCACCTGCCGGGCCAGGTGGTCGGCGTCGGTGAAGGGATGAATGAAGTCGATCTTGTGCCCGATCACGAGGGTCGGTGCCGTGATGGCGTGGCGCTCCTCGTAGGTCGGGGTGATGGGGCCGGCCAGCATCCCGTGGAGGACGGCCGTCGTCTCCTCCGGCTCGAGCGTCAGGGTGGTCACCAGGCTGTCGACGGGACCGATCCTCGTGCACGGCAGCCGGCGGGCCAGCCAGGCCACGGCCCGGGCCAGGGGCGCGGCGTAGTGGACGCCGAGGAGCATCGGTAGGAAGACGAGGGCGGCGCCGGGGACGGCCCACTCGAGCACGGGCATCTCGATCAGCAGCCCGCGGACCCGGTCAGGGGCCTGGGCGGCGACCTGGAGCGAGACGTTGGCGCCCAGCGAGACGCCGCCGATCACGGCCTCCTCGATCCCGAGCTCGTCGAGCAGGGCCACCACGTAGTGGGCGTAGGAGTCGATCCGGTGGGCCGAGGCGTGGCGGGGCTTGTCGGAGCGCCCGTGGCCGGGGAGATCGAGCAGGACGACCCGGTGGCCGGTGGAGGCCAGGTCGGCGGCCAGCCGGCGGTTCATCTGGCTGTCGAGGAGGATCCCGTGCATGAACACGAGGACCTTCGGCCCCGTCCCGTAGACCTCGTAGTGGACGCGGAGTCCCTCGACCTCGAAGAACCCGTCGGTGAAGGGCCGGCGGTCGAACAGTCCCGAGATGGTGGCGATCGGGGCCAGCAGCGACACGTCGACGGCCGTGGCCGCCCGGCCGTCCGCTCCTGCCGCGGAGAGGACCGGGAGTGGCGCTCGTCGCCGGCGCCCGGCCGGTGGCCGCGGTGGCCGGACCCGAGATGATCGGGACCCCACGGCGTACCGGGAGTGGCCGGTTCACCGCTCCGTGCTCGGAACCATGATCCAGGGTAGTGGACCGCCTTGTCATTGGGCTCCGGTCGAGCTCGCCGGGCCTGTAGGTCGCCGGCCGCCGGTGGGCGAGGCTGGGCAGCAGTGACCGGATCTCCTGCTGGGCGGCCAGATCGAGGTCGGCCACCACGTGGCCGGGGCCGTCGGGACGCTCGGCCAGGACGGTCCCCCAGGGGTCGACGATCATCGAATGACCGTGGGCCGTGAACGACGCCGACAGCGACCCCACCTGGTCGGCGGCGATCACGAAGACCTGGTTCTCGATGGCCCGGGCCCGCAGCAGGACCTCCCAGTGGGCCCGCCCGGTGGCGGCGGCGAAGGCCGAGGGGACGACGATCACCAGGGCGCCGGCCAGACGACAGCAGGCGGTAGAGCTCGGGGAAGCGGAGGTCGTAACAGATGGTCAGGCCGATGGGCAGGGGGCGACCGTCGTCGAGGGTCACCGTCGCCCCCACCACGGCGTCGCCCGGGGCCACGGCGTCGGACTCCCGGGTCACGGCCCCGGGGACGTCCACGTCGAAGAGGTGGAGCTTGCGGTAGCGGGCGGCGACGGTGCCGTCGGGCCCGACGAGGACCGAGGTGTTGTAGTTGCGGCTGCCGCCCCGCCGCCTCGACGAAGCTCCCGGCCACCAGCCAGATCCGGTGGCGGACGGCCACCTCGGCCGCCCACTGCACGGTGGGGCCGTCCATCGGCTCGGCCCCGGCCCGCAGCGTCGGCGTGTTGCCGTAGAGGGAGAAGAGCTCGGGGAGCACCACCAGCTCGGCCCCGTCGCCCGGCTGCCGCCGCCACCAGCTCGGCGGCGGCGGCCAGGTTCCCCGGTCGGTCGGCCGAGGCGGTGCACTGGATGGCGGCGACGCGCATGCACGTCCCACGCTAACGGCTGAGTGCGGCGGGGAACCGTAGGATCGGAACCCCCGCCCGGCGCGGGCGGCGCCGATGTCGTTGGCGACAGGGGGAGCACGGTTTCCGGTGGCGTTCGAGGGCAGCCAGATCACGAGGAGCGTCACCCGGGTCTCGGGCTTTCGCGACCTCGAGTTCGACTACCAGCTCCTGCGGGCCATGGGGACGGCCGACTACGGGGGCTCCACCGTGGGGGAGTGCCTGGCGGCGGCGGGGATGATCACCGACGGCGACACCGGCAGCTGGGTCTCGGCCTTCTGCGCCCTGGCCGCCCGGGTCGAGGACCGAGCCCGCGCCTGCCTGGCCGACGGCCATCCGGTGAGCGCCCGCGACCACTTCCTGCGGGCCTCGACCTACCACCGCACGGCCGAGTACTACGCCGAGGCCGATCCCGTCGTCCTGGCCGAGTGCGGGCGTCGCAGCCGGGCCTGCTTCGAGGCGGCCGCCGCCCTCTTCGATCCCCCGGTCGAGCCCCTCTCGATCCCCTTCGAGAACGGCTTCCTCCCCGGCTACCTGGTGCGGCCCCGGCTCGGGGACGGCCCCCGCCGGCCGACCTCGGGGCACCCTGGTGGCCTTCGGCGGCTTCGACTCGGGGGCCGAGGAGATGTACTTCCAGCTGGGGGCGGCCGGCGCCGCCCGCGGCTGGCAGGTCGTCCTCTTCGACGGACCCGGTCAGACCGGCTGCATGCGCCGGAACCCGACCATGACCTACCGGCCCGACTACGAGGCGCCGGTCGGCGCCGTCCTCGACGACGTCGGGACCCGTCTCGGCGCCGCGCCGGCGGCTTCGTGGCCCTGGCCGGGATGAGCATCGGCGGTTACTTCGCCGCGCGCACCGGCGGCCCACGACCAGCCGGGTGCAGGCGCTCGTGGCCGACAGCCCCCTCGTCGACCTCTACCGCTACTTCGAGGCCTTCCTCGGTCCCGAGGTCTTCCGCATGCACCGCGACATCCGACCCGAGGACGTGGCCGGCGTCCCCGAGGACCTGCTGCCGGCCCAGATGCTCTGGGGCATCGCCGCCGTCTGCCGCCGCTTCGGGGTGGCCTCGCTCCAGGAGTGGAAGACGCAGCTCCGCGCCTATCGCCTCGAGTCGGCCCTGTCGGCCGTCTCGTGTCCCTCGCTCGCCCTCGTCGGGCTAGCGCGAAGGGACCCGAGGTGCTCCGCCAGGCCGACGAATTCGCCGCCGGGGTCTCCGGTCCGGTGACCACCCACCGCTTCTCCGTCGACGACGGGGCCGACGCCCACTGCCAGGCCAACAACCTCCGCCTGGCCGCCCAGGTCGTCTACGACTGGCTCGACGGGCTCGTCGCGCCCTCTGACCTGACGGGCCCGGCACGCCGATGGGGTCGCACGCGTGCCGGCGCCAGTCGCCGCGGCGACGCCGGGTCAGACCGTCAGGTGAGCGGTCGTCAGAGAGCCCGAGCCGCGCGCGCACGAGGGCCACTGGCCCCACCCCCGTCGGGCCTGCAGCTCCTGGGCCGCCTGGTCCTGCTCGGCCGGCGGCGCCTGCGACGGGCAGACCCCCGAAGCCCAGCGATCTCCAGGTGCCCGATGGTGAATTGGTAGGCGCCGTAGTAGCCGTTGCCGGTGTCGTCGCCGTAGTTGCCGCCCGACTCGCACTGCCGGAGCGCGACCAACGGGTCGGCCCTCGTCGCCGGCGCCGGCGCCGGGACGGGCGCCGGTGGCGCGGACCGACGACCGGGCGGCGACCACCGGGGCCGGCCGGCTCCGGGCGGCCACGGCGGGCGTCGAGGTAGGCCTTGGCCTCTGCCTGCCTCTGGGCCATGGCGGCGCGCAGGCGACCGCCCTCGGCCCGCTGGGTCAGCTCGGCCACGCGGACGTCCCACACGAGGGCTGGGGTCCCGAACGGCGACGACAGGCTGGCCACGGCCCGGCCGGCCAC
This sequence comes from uncultured Acidimicrobiaceae bacterium, assembly GCA_963848355.1. Taxonomy (GTDB): domain Bacteria; phylum Actinomycetota; class Acidimicrobiia; order Acidimicrobiales; family UBA8190; genus CAWKDG01. The sequence goes on along the minus strand of CAWKDG010000002.1, from coordinate 319,032 downwards.
GCAGATCGAGCAGGGCGCGGCGCCCCGTCGGTCGGTGGCGAGCGGCCGACCGTGGTGGGGGCGGCGCGCGGCGGTCCGGCCGGCGGGGAGATCCGCCGATGCCAGTTGGATGCCGGCGCGGTCGGTGCCGGGTGTTCGGTGAGCAGTATCCGGCCAGTGGGCGAACACACCCAGGCCGATCAGAACGGCGATGACAACGCCGGAGAGTCGGTGCTTCCGCATCTTGTGCCTTCCCTTGAGTCACGGGATCCCCGGAGGGCTCCAGGTGGGCTGTGGAATGCGGGCGCCCGTCGTCTGAGCATTCGTCTCGCGGAGCCGGCGCCGGGAAGGGCGGGCGGCCCTGGACATGTGAGAGTCCGAACGAGGTGCGGACGGAGCAACCCTGGGCTAGGCCGTGGGCGTCTCCTTCTGCCTCCGTGCTGAGCGCGGCTGTGGGCGAGGTGAGGTCATGGTGGGTCCCGGGTCGGGTGGGAGCAGCTCGTCACCGGCGCGCGGACGCGCCAGTCACCGACGAGACGGTCACGGTGGTCCACTGGCGCAGGCCGGTCAGGGCCCGGTCGGCAGCCTCCGCTGCTACCGCATGGACTCCACCATCCGATGGTTCGGGTCGCAAACACCTTACCGCTTGTGCACGCCTTCGCAAGCCATCCCCGGCGGGCGACGGGCGCCGCCCGGGAGGACGCCGGCTCCGGACGTCCCGGACACTCAGGTTGTGACCTGGGGTTTTGCTCTAGCCGGCGGCGGCCCGTTGGCTTTCGGGGGCCTCCTCCGGGGCGGGCCCCGGTCCCACCCCGGGGAGGCGCGTAGAGGGCGTCGAGGGCCCGTCCCAGGGTGTCGTCCGCCTCGGCGCCCGGCCTCGCGGACCCCGACCAACGGGGTGAGGGAGGCGTAGTCCCGGGCCACGAGCCAGGCGTCGGTGTCGGGCTCGACCAGCGGGCCGTGCCCCGGGCAGGCCCAGATCGAGGCGGAGGGTCCCCGACGGCTCCGGTGGCAGCGAGACGTGGGGGTGGGCCCGGCCGTCGCCGGTGTCGTGGACGGCGGACCGGATGGTCCCTGCCCGCGACAACCGCCCGTGGCGCAGCCCCCGCAGGTCGGCCAGGGCCACGTTGGGGACGTTCAGGTTGAGCGTCGTCCCCGGCCGGCGCGCCGGCCAGGACCGGAATCAGGCCGCCGGCCAGAGTGGCCGGGGTGTCCCAGGGCACGGGATCGGAGCCCCAGCGGATCGACACGGCCAGGCACCGCAGACCGAAATGGGCGGCGGTGAGGGCGGCGCCGACCGTGCCTGAGTGCAGGGCCGACCGCCCGACGTTGACCCCGTGGTTGATGCCCGACAGCACGAGGTCGGGTCGGGGTCCGAAGCCGCCCACGCAGGCCAGGATGACGGCCAGGGCCGGCGGCCCGTCGATCCCGTAGGTGGGGACGCCGTCCAGCCCGTCGATCTCGTAGGTCTCGTAGTCGACCCCGTCGCGCGAGTGGACGGGACCGACGGCGGCGCCGGCGCCGCTGTAGTCGACCATGGGGGCCACCACCACGACCTCGTGACCGGTGGCGGCGGCCATCCGGGCCAGGGCGGCGATGCCCGGGGCGCGCACGCCGTCGTCGTTGGTGACCAGGATGCGCAAGGCGTTCCTCCGGGCGTCCTCCCATGGAGGGCGCCGGTGTCGACTCCGGCAACTACCATACCGGTGCCCGTTCCGGACAACGGCACCGCCGTCGTCACCGGTGACGCGTCGGGGTCACCCCACGCCATCACCATCGATCGCCTCGAGGCCCCCGATGCCTGCACCACCGATGACGGAGGTGTCGCCCGCGGGCGAACAGCACGACATCGGCCACGGACGCCAGCAGCGTCGTCGTCACCGAGGTCGGCGCCACCCTGCGCTCGTACACCGTCGACGGTGTCCCCGTCATCGACGGCTTCGGCGTCACCGACATGTGCAGTGCCGGGCGCGGCCAGGTGCTGGCCCCATGGCCCAACCGACTGGGCGACGGCCGCTACTCGATCGACGGACGCACCGGTCGCGCCGCCTGGGACGAACCGGAGCGGCGCAACGCCATCCACGGGCTGGTGCGCTGGTTGCCCTGGCGGCTGCGGTCGCGGGCCCAGAACGTCGTCGTCCTCGGCTGCACGCTCTTCGCCCAGCCCGGCTTTCCCGTGGCGCCTCGAGTTCGTCCTCGAGTACCGGCTCGGTCGCGAGGGGTTGGTCGTCACCGCCGGGGTCACCAACGCCGACGAGGTTCCGGCCCCGTTCGGCCTCGGCTTCCATCCCTACCTCACCCTCGGCTCGCCCACTCGTCGACGCCGTCCGCCTCACCCTGCCGGGACAGCGCTGCCTGGTCACCGACGAGCGGGGCCTGCCCACCGGCGACACCATCGTGGCCGGCAGCGAGCTCGACTTCACCTCGGGTCGTCGCATCGGGCCTACGCAGCTCGACACCGCCTTCACCGACCTGGTCCGTGACGACGCACGGTCTGGCCCGTGTCGAGCTCGACGACACCGAGACGGGTCGGGGCGTCACCGTCTGGATGGACGACCGTTTCGGCTACGTCATGGCCTATACGGCCGACACCGTGGAGCCGGCCGGGAGACGGCGCCAGTCCATCGCCATCGAGCCCATGACCTGTCCCCCCGATGCCCTGCGCTCGGGCACCGATCTCGTGCGCCTGGAGCCGGGTGCCTCCTGGCACGCCACCTGGGGCATCACCGCCGCGGCTCGATCAGGATGCGCTGATCACCTGCGAGTCGGCCCACGAGCTCAGGTCGTCGCGCGGAAACGGGGCCAGACGGTCGACGCACAGGGGGTGGCCGAAGAGAAACCCCTGGGCGATGTGGCACCCGAGGGCCCGCAGGGCGTCGACCTGGTCGCGGGTCTCGACGCCCTCGGCCACGCACAGAAGCCGCAACGAATCGGCCATGCCGATGACGGCCCGCACGATGGCCGTGTCCTCGGGGTTCTCGCCCAGCCCGTCGACGAAGCTCCGGTCGATCTTGATCGTCTCGACGGGGAGCCGTTTGAGATAGCTCAGCGACGAGTAGCCGGTGCCGAAGTCGTCGATGCAGATGTGCATCCCCTGAGCCTTCAGGCTTTCGAGGACGGCGATGGCGTGCTCGGGATCGCGCATGACGGTGGTCTCGGTCACCTCGAGCAGGATCGTGTCACGATCGACACCGGAGGCATCCGACGATCTCGAGCAAGCGGGCGGCGAAATTCCTCTCCACCAGCTGCCGGGGCGAGACGTTGATCGACATCATCAACCGCCACGGGTCCTGCCCGGCGGCCGAGCGCAGATTCTGCCAGGCCACGGCCTGGCGGCACGCCTCGCCGATCACCCAGTAGCCGAGGGGGACGATCAGCCCGGTGTCCTCGGCCAGGTCGATGAACTCACTCGGAGGGAGCAGCCCCCGCGTGGGGTGGCGCCACCGTATGAGCGCCTCGACCCCGACCAGCGTCATGGTGTGGAGATCGACGAAGGGCTGGTAGTGGAGTTCGAACTCGTCGCGTTCGAGGGCACGGTGCAGGTCGTTCCCCGTCCGTAGGCGACGGGCGGTCCACGGGTCGTCCTGCAGGTCGTAGAGCTCGATCCCGCCGCGCCCGCGCTCCTTGGCCCGGTACATGGCGGCATCGGCATTGCGCAGGAGCACGGCGGGTGTGTCGTGGCCGCTGGTGGACAGGGCGATGCCCACGCTGGCCGACACGAACACCTCACCGTCGTCGAGCTCGAAGGGCAGCGCCAGGTCGGCCAGGGTGCGTTCGGCCGCCTCCCGGGCGCTGCCGGCGTCGGTGACGTCCTCGAACAGGATGGTGAACTCGTCGCCGCCGAAACGGGCCACGGTGTCGCCGGGGCGCACCGAACCGCGGATCCTCTCGGCCACGGCCCGCAGCAGCTGGTCGCCGCCTTCGTGGCCCATGCTGTCGTTGATCAGCTTGAAGTGGTCGAGGTCGAGGAACATCACGGCCACGTGGCGCGTGCCGCGCAGCGACCGGGCCAGGGCCAGCTCGAGGCGGTCGGCGAACAGGACACGGTTGGGAAGGTCGGTCAAAGGGTCGTGGATGGCGGCGTGGGCCATCAACGCGCTCATGGCCCGCCGTTCGGTGATGTCCTCGATCTGGCCGATGGCGTAGAGGGGTTTGCCGTCGGCATCTCTCACGTAGCTGGCGTGGAGCGACGTCCACACGGCGTGACCGTCGGCGTGCAGATACCGCTTCTCGATCTGGTAGTGGCTCACGTCACCGGCGTGGAGGAGCGTCCGCCACGACAGGCTGACCTCCCGGTCGTCGGGGTGGGTGAGCTCGTCGACCGACATTCCCGTCACGTCGTCCTGGACGCGTCCGACGATGTCGCAGAAAGCGCGGTTGGCCTGGACCACCCGGCCCCCGCTGCTGACCAGGATCATGCCGATGGGAGCCTCGTCGAACGACGTGCGGAACCGCTCCTCGGCGTCGCGCAACGCCACCTCCGACGCTTTGCGGTCGGTGATGTCGTGCAGGTTGGACACCACGCCGGCCACATCGGGATCGTCGAGGAGGTTGGTGACCGTCACGTCGAACGAGCGCCACGTCTGGTCGGCGGCCCGGATGCGCAGTTCGAGCGACAGCGGGTCCCGGGTACCGGCCTGGGCTGTCACGAAAGCCTCGGTCACTCTCTTCAAATCGTCCGGGTGCATCAGGTCGCCCCCGAACAGCGAGATGGCCTCGCTCGGGTCGTAGCCGAGCTGGTCCTCGAACGAGGGGCTCAGGTAGGTGATCCGACCCTCGAGATCGGTGACGACGATCATGTCGGCGGCGTGCTGGACGAGGGCCTTGAAGCGGCGTTCGGTCCGTTCCCGGGCGGCGAAGACCCACTCGAGCATCTTGATGGTGAAGACGACGCCGAGGGCGGCCAGCACGGCCAGGCCGTGGACGAAGGGTTGGGCGACGAGGGTGGGCACGACCTTGGTGGCGATGGCCAGCTGGCCGAGGCCGATGAACAGGACGCTGAAGATCATGGCCGGACGGGCCACCCGGGAGCCGAGGTTCCGCATGCAGTCGGCCACGCCGAACAGGAGGCCGAGCGCCAACGTGGGACCCCAGCCCACGGAGTAGATGACGATCGTGATGGCGGCCAGGACGGTGCCGATGCGGAAATGCAGGCGCCAACCGGTGACGGTGGGATCGGGCCACATGGCCGCCTCGAGCACGGTGAGGAAGTAGGCGGCGCCCACGAGCAGGGCGATCGACCAGATAGGCAGGTCGGCGATGAAGTGCTTGGACCGGAACAGGGTGAAGACGACGACCACGATGGGAACGGACAGAATGGTCGGATCGAGCAGGCGCCGGCCGAGGCGCCGGGGGAATCCGGGCGCGACCTCTCGCGCCGTCTCCCCTGTCAGGTGATCCATAGGTCGGATATCGGCTTCTCGACACCCCCCCTTGAACGGGGCCGTCCTCGGGCGTCTCTGTGCCTGGATAGCCTGCGGGTCTTCCTCCCGACACTGACGTCCCGTGCGCTGACGACCAGAGGTGCCTCATGCAGTACGTGAATTTGGGCCGGACCGGTCTGCGGGTATCGCGGGTCTGCCTCGGCATGATGAGTTTCGGAAACGACAGCGACAGGCCCTGGGTCCTCGACGAGGACACGGCCGAGCCGATCGTCCGGGCCGCCGTCGAGGGGGGCATCACCTTCTTCGACACGGCCGACACCTACTCCAACGGCGCCAGCGAGGTGGCCACCGGGCGCCTGGTGGGGAAGATGCTCACCCGCGACGAAGTCGTCATCGCCACCAAGGTCTTCATGCCGGTGACGCCGGGCGAGAACGGCGGCGGGCTGTCGCGCAAGCACATCCTCTCCGGCATCGACGCCTCCCTGCGCCGTCTGGGCATGGACTACGTCGACCTCTACCAGATCCATCGTTGGGACGGCCGCACCCCGATCGACGAGACGATGGGTGCCCTGCACGACGTCGTCCGCGCCGGCAAGGCCCGGTACATCGGCGCCAGCAGCATGTTCGCCTGGCAGTTCGCCAAGGCCCAGCACACGGCGGACGCCCACGGATGGACCCGCTTCGTCTCCATGCAACCCCACTACAACCTCGTCTACCGCGAAGAGGAACGCGAGATGATCCCGCTGTGCCTCGACCAGGGTGTGGGGATCATCCCCTGGAGCCCGTTGGCCCGGGGCGTGCTGGCCGGCAACCGCACCCGCCAGGGGGCCAAGTTGACGACCCGCTCCGACACCGACGCCTTCACCGACTATCTCTACAGCCAGCCCACCGACTTCGACGTCGTCGAGCGCGTGGCCGAGGTGGCCGCCGGGCACGGGGTCCCTCCCGCCCAGGTGGCGCTGGCCTGGCTCCTCCGGCGCCCCGGGGTCACGGCTCCCATCGTGGGTGCGACGAAGCCCGGTCACCTGGAGGACGCGCTGGCGGCCGAAGAACTCGTCCTGAGCGACGAGGACATGACGCGCCTGGAGGAGCCGTACGTGCCCCATCCCGTCCTCGGGCACTTCTGAGCGACGCCCACGGACTTCGGACGCGTCGCCACGACGCCCCCAAGGAAAAGAAGAGAAGAGAATGTCAGCTACGCGTCGAAGAGCACGGGCACGGACGTCGGGGAGCGGAAGATCAGGCCGCGGATGTGCGGGTCGTCCCCGTCGGGGTCGAGGCGCACGCCGGGCAGTCGGTCGAGCACCGCATTGAGGACGACCCTCGTCTCGAGCCGCGCCAGGTGCATCCCCAGACACATGTGCGGTCCGAAGGCGAAGGCCAGGTGTTGCTGGGGGGTCCTGAAGATGTCGAAGGTGTCGGGATCCTCCCACCGCGTCTCGTCGTGATTGGCCGAGCCGAGGCACGTGGTGATGTCGGCCCCGGCGGGGACGGTGACGCCACTCAGCTCGACATCGGCCGTGGCCGTCCGGTTGATGAGCAGCAGCGGCGGCTCGACCCGTAGTCCTTCCTCGATGGCCTGATCGAGCAGGGCTCGGTCCCGGGTCACGGCGGCGAGCTGGTCGGGGTGTGTGAGGAGGAGGAACAGGAGGTTGCCCGACGAGCGGTACGTCGTCTCGGCCCCGGCGGGCAGAAGGAGCAGCAGGAAGGAATTGATGGCTTCGTCGGTCAGCTTCTCGCCGTCGATGTCGGCCGTGACGAGGTCACTGATGACGTCTTGGCGCGGGTTCCGTCGCCGGTCGGCCACGACGCCGGCGAAGTAGTTCTTGAGGCTCTCCGACGCCGCCAGACCCCGTTCGATGTCGGCGCCGAGGCCGATCAACTCGATCGACCACCGTTGGAACTGGGCGAAGTCCTCCTCGGGGAGACCGAGGAGACGGGCGATGACCCGGACGGGGAATTCGAAAGTGAGCTGGCGGACGAGCTCGGCCCGGCCGCGTCCGGCGAACCGGTCGATCAGCTCGTTGCAGATGGGCCCGATGAGCTCTTCCTCCCATCGCGACAGCGCCTTCTCCCGGAAGGCACTGGCGACGAGATTGCGGTGGAGGCGGTGCTCGGGATCGTCCATCCCGAGGATCATGTGGCCCATCACCAGGCCGATGGTGCTGTCGTACCCGGAGGAGCTGAACAACTTCGCACTGCGCAGGATCCGCGAGCAGTCCTCGAAGCGGAACGCCGTCCACGACTGCGTGGGGCCAATGCCCTCGGGCATCATTCCGACGCCCATCAAGCTGCCCTCCAACACCGGGGTCGTCGCCCTCTTCTGGGCCAGGTCCGGGTAGGGGTCGCGGACGTCCCCTCCGATGACGTCGTCGAACGCCTCGAACGGGTCGTAGTCGTCGCTCTGGGCCTGCAGCCGCTCACTCATGCCGAGCCTCCTCGTCGCTCGCAGCCACGACGTCCCACCGGCGACGCTACCCCGGGACCGATCTCGTCATATGTGACAGTAGTGGCGCTATCACCACTCTGCGTAGGATTACCGGATGAGGTCGGCCCCGCCTACGCGAACCGTCATCCGGGCGGTGCTGTCGGCGGCCCTGGTGACGGCGATCGGCGTCGCCTGGGCGGGCCCCGCCGGCGCCCGCGGTACGGCGGCAACGACGACGACCACACCCGGTCCGGGCGGAGCCGTCGGGGCGGGGATCGTCAGGAACTACACCGACCCGAGCATCTCCGGGCCGAGCGGGATCACGGCCGGTCCCGACGGGGCCCTGTGGTTCACCAACCAGACGTTCAACTCGATCGGGCGCATCACCACGGCCGGTGTGGTCAGCCACCACACCGACCCGAACAGCTCCATCCCGTTGGGGATCGCGCAGGGACCCGACGGGGCGCTGTGGTTCGCCAATCTGGGCAACAACGTGATCGGCAGGATCACCGCCGCCGGGGCGACCAGTTACTACACCGATCCGACCGTCATCGGTCCGGCGGCGATCACCACGGGCCCCGACGGGGCGCTGTGGTTCACCAACGAGGACTCGATCGGGCGGATCACGACGGCCGGAGTGGTCACCAATTACACGGCGGCGACGGTCGACGAGCCCCTCGGCATAACGGCCGGGGCCGACGGGGCGTTGTGGTTCACCAACTACGGCAATGACTCCATCGGGAGGATCACCACCGCAGGGGTGATCACCAACTACACGTCTCCGCTCATCCAGGGTCCCTATGCGATCACGGCAGGGCCCGACGGAGCATTGTGGTTCACCAACTACGACAACGGGTCGATCGGGCGCATCACCACGGCCGGGGTGGTCACCGCCCACACCGCCACCTCCGTCGACGGTCCCGACGCCATCGCCGTGGGTCCGGACAGGGCCTTGTGGTTCGCCAACGTCGGCAACGGAGGGAGCGACCCGGGATCGATCGGGCGCATCACCACGGCCGGGGTGATCACCATCTTCTCCAGCCGGACCATCGACGAGCCCCTCGGGATCACGGCGGGATCCGACGGAGCCATGTGGTTCACCAACTCCGGCAACAACTCGATCGGTCGCATCACGACGGGTGGATCGGAATCGGGGGTCATCACGAGTCCCGACAGTGTCGACGCCACCGTGGGCTCCCCTCTGTCGTTCACGGTGACCACGACGGGAACGGCGGTGCCGTCGATCAGGAAGAGGGGCAAGCTGCCGAAGCCCCTCACCTTCGTGAACAACCACGACGGCACGGCCACCATCTCGGGGACACCCACCCAGGCGGGTGTCTACTCCATCGCCGTCGTGGCCACGTTCGGCAAGGGCACGGCGGCCCATTCCGCCACCCAGCGGTTCACGCTGACGGTGTCTTCGGGTGGATCGTAGGACTCAGATCGTCGGTGTCGGTGGGACGATGATGAACGTCGTCGTGTAGGTCGGATCAGTCCCGGCCTCCACATCGGCGGTCACCTGAACCGTTCCCGGCGCACACGAGGCACCGAAGAAGCTGAAGGTGGCGTTGCCGTCATCGTCGATGGATGCACTGGCCGTAGAACCGGAGAACGATCCCTGGTTGGTGATCCAGGTGATGCCCCCCCCACAGCGACTACTCAGACCCGAGACGATCTCCACCGTCTGTTCGGCGTAGACCGGGTCGGTAGCAACCGTAGTCACCGCATAGACATCGGAGTCTCCCGTCTCGACGATGGGGTTCGGGGACACCGTGATATTCGCGGTCGGAGGGGGACCACCACTGGTCCGCCGACAGGCAGCCAGCTGGCTGTGCGGATGGTGCCTGCACCACCGGGGTGAGCCGGGTGAGTTCTTGGCCGAAGCTGGTCCCGACACCCCCAGCAGAGAGACGCTCACCACGCCGATGAGCAATACACACCTGGCCACTGCTCTCATGCCCTCACGGTAGGAGCGGGGGTCTCCGGGCTGCGCCGTCGATATTGAGGAACGGTCATCCCTCCGTTAAGGCCATTACCTCGCACAAGGCGTCGTGGAGCGCCCGGCGACGTCGAAGGGTCTCCTGAAGCTCAGCGATCAGCGCCACGGCGTCCTCACGGCTGAGCGCCTGGGAGCCGGCGGGCAGCATGATGATCGACCGGCGCAGGTTCTCAAGCTCTCGGACCCGGGCCATGGCATCGAACATACGTTCGTATCGAGCCGAATGCAAGTGTCGCTCACCTGATGAGTCGCAGGCCACCAGCTGTCGGCGCAAACCCACAGGCGGCGTAGAGAACGCTGAGGTGTCGCTCGTAGTCGGCATGGACCCGGTCGGTCAGAAGCGACGGCCGTATCCAGGAGGAAGGCATGGCACTTGCCGTCCCATGCCACCCTGAGAATCCCGATGAGAGGGCCGATCTCGGCAGAGCCATCGCCGCTTGCGGGCGCCTCGGCTCGTGGACATGGATCTCCGTCCTTTCGTCTGCCGACCGGTCAGAGTGTGAGACGCAAAGGTTCGTGCTGTCGGTAGTTCAGCAGCCTTGAGGCCTGCCGAGAGGTGGAGGAGGAGCGTTGCCACTCTGCTTATGCACGACATCCGATCCAGCTGGATGAGACGCCCCTATACGTCGGATTGGGCGGCGATGGTTCCCGCAGCGATCGCGTCGACGAGGGCGCGATGGTCCTGACCATTCTGATCGGCATACGAACCGGCGAATTCGGTGATGGCCCGGTCGAAGCTGTAGCTCGCACCGAGGTACGATCCGATGGCGATGACGTCGCCGGTTCGGGCATGAGCCCTCGCCAAGGTCCATCCACAGATTTGCCCGTAGGTCGTAAGGAGCTCGGCCGACATTGCGCCGATATCTGCCGACGCCTTCCAATCCCACAGCTGGCGCATGTAGAAATCCCGCTGTAGGCCATCGGGTCCGGTGACCCGTGACCAGCCGAGGAAGATGTCTGTGGCTGCCTGCATGAGCCGTTGGCCCTCGACGACCCGCTGGCCGTGGTTCGTATACGCGCTCTTACCGAGAAAACGTTCGAGTACCGAAGCTTCCGCCTCCTTGATCTGCAAGAAGAGCGGGTCGTCCTTGTCGCGCCCGAGCATGAGCGCAACCCACGCCTCAGTTCCGACACTGCCCACTCCAACGACCTTGCGTGCTAGGTGCACAAAGCGGTAGGCATCGAGCAGATGGCGCCGTTCACCTGCTAGGGAGCGGCGATAGGAACGCAGCGCGTCGCGGATCATGCCCTCGATCTGCTGTGTGCCGAGTTCGCTGTAAACGTCCTCGACGGGCACGATCAACGGAGGATCGCTGACGATGCGCACTTCTCCGTCGACTTCATGGGTGAGTTTGGCCGCTGCTTTCAGCCGGTCCTTCGTCTGAGCTCTTGCCACCGTCCGCTGTAACTCGACGGCGTCGGCTCCTGCGGGGCTGCCCCACCGCGCGACAATGCCCGGTGCATCGAGGCGCGAGTACCAGATGTCGAGATGTCGCATGTTGGCGAACTCTCGGATCGTCTCACGATACGAACGCACAAGGGTTGCCACCATTCTCGTTCGAGACCGATCATCGACGTTTCGCCCCCGTGCCGCAATTTCGAGGCTCGCCGCCAGCCGCTTGACATCCCATTCGAAGGGGCCAGCGTTCGTCTCGTCGAAGTCGTTCACGTCAAAGACGAGGTCTCGTTCCGGAGAGGCGAAACCTCCGAAGTTAAGGAGATGGGAGTCACCGCAGAGTTGTACGTCCAGACCCGTTCGGGGAGCGGTGGAGAGATCCGCAGCCATCGGGTAGGCGGCACCGCGGTAGTAGCCAAAGGGTGTCGCCGCCATACGCCCATACCGGATTGGAACCAGATCGGGAACTCGCGTTCTTGCCTGCTCGGCTAGGAGATCGAGCGGATTGAGCTGGCGCTGCGCCGACGACCATTGGGCGTGAGCCGAGCGGGGGACGTGTGAGCGAGCCGCCTTTCCTTTGGCGGCGCGCTCCTCCACGGAAAGAGCCATCCGTTCTTGGGCAGCCATGGTGGCGTCTCCGTTCCTACAGAATCTGCTGCAGCGAGGTGAGAACGAGCTGCTTCCACGGAGGGGCTTAGGCGAGGATCTTGTCCTTGGCCCGTTCGAACTCGGCGTCGCTAATCGTGCCTTTGGACCTGAGGTCAGCGAGCTTGGTCAGCTCGTCAGCGGTGCTCATACTTCCAGCGGTCTGTTGGACCCACGACCGCAACGCCTGATCTTGTGCTTGGGCCACTCTGACGTCTCTTTCGTGCATCGACCCGCCGCGCGCCACGATGTACACGAAGACTCCCAGGTACGGGAGAACAACGATGAAGAGCAACCAACCAGCTTTACCCCACCCACCAAGGTCGTGGCTTCGAAAGATGTCCCCGATAACTCGGAAGAGGATCATCAACCAAAGGAAGAATACGAAGAAGTAGAGAATGGTCCAAAAGGTGTTGAGGAGTGGATAACTGGATCCGAACATTTGTTGCCCCCTTTGATTTGATAGCTCCTTCTTCATGTGACGAATTCGTGACCCACGTGGGCTAGGCGGGCGGGCATCGGGCGCCGACTCCCGTCGGGCTCGTTCCCCACGATCACATGGAGATCTCGCCAACCGTCGAGGCCTGCTTGGACGTCGGGTCTGTCAGCCCCGCCACTGGACTATCAGAAATGAAGCCTGGCACCCTCCCTCATTTGTTGCAAGGACGACAGATTGGCCGCCGTCCTATCTCTGTCGCGTCCTATCTGTGTCGCGCCATGAGGGGCGGGGTCGAAGCAAGACGTTTGCCCGACGCCCCGGGACCAGGGGCCGGAGTTCTGTCTGGATGAACAGTCGTCGTCGTGTCTTTACAGCACACGCAAGGCGGTGGCCAGCGGCTCGAGCACGCCGGGATCCAGCGGCGGCGGGAGGTAGACAATGCCCAACTCGACGCCGACCTCTGCCAATGCGGCGGCCTGTTCGGCGGTGGCCTTGGCGTCCCCGGCGAATCGGACATGGCTGGAGAGGAGAATCTCGGTCGGGTCGCGGCCGAGGTCCTCGCAGTGCTGATGCAGGATGTCGCGCTTGCGGGCGAACTCCTCCGGTGTGCCCCCCACGAAGTTCCAGTGCTGGGCGAACCGAGCTGCCGTCCGGAGCGTCCTCTTCTCTCCACTGCCTCCCACGCAGACCGGCGGGTGGGGGCGCTGCACCGGCTTGGGCTCGTTGCGGGCACCGCTGAGCTGGTAGTACCGGCCTTTGAAGGTGGTCGTCTCCTGGGTGAGGAGCCCGACGATCACCTCACAGGCCTCCTCGAAGCGGTCGCTGCGCTGGCCCGGTGTGCCCAGCTCGATCCCGTAGGCCCCTGACTCCTCCTCGTTCCATCCGGCCCCGATGCCAAGCTCCAGTCGGCCCCCGGACACGATGTCGAGGGTGGTCGCCATGTTGGCCAAGATCGCCGGGTGGCGATAGTGGATGCCGGTCACCAGGGTTCCCATGCGTAGGCGCCTCGTCGCCTGGGCCAGCGCCGTCAGGGTGATCCAGCCCTCCATGCACGGGCCGGTGCTGTCGGAGAAGATCGGATAGAAGTGGTCGAAGGTCCAGCCCGACTCGAACAGCTCGATGTCGTCGGCCTCGGTCCACACGGCAAGCATGTCGGTCCAGGTCGTCTCTTGCGGCGAGGTCTTGAAAGCGAAGCGCATGGCGTCCACGATACGTCAGGCCCGCTGGCGACCGTACAGAATTCCGTCCTCAAGGCGCGGACAGACGGGTAGCCCCGAAGTGCCGGTCAGACATGCTCGCGACCGCAAGTACGACCTGGATCTCGAAGTCGCTGGCTGTGAACGAGGTGCGCGCAACGCGCAAATACCGGCGGAGGCTCCGGTGGTTTTCCAGCCGTCGTCGTCACTGATCGAGGCCATTCAGTACATCGCTGACCCACCAAGGTGATACCGAAAATCCTTCGAGCCTTGCGGTGGTCAAGAGGCTTCAGTTGTTGGCGGCGGCGACCGCGATGGCATGGGCTCGTAGAGCGTGTCGTAGCTCCGGAGGATCGAGCACCTGGCACGGTGGATTCAGACCGGCCAGGTAACCCACCATCCGCTCCACGTTGGTGGATCCCAGTTCGATGACGGTCGATCCTCCCTCGTCCTCGAGGACAGCAAAGGTTCGAGGGACCACCCTCGTCGCCTCCTGCACCGGCAGAGGAAGACGGATACGAGCCCGGAATGGATGCCCCCCCATGGCGGCCCCATCGGTCATGATCTCGATCGGATCGGGATGACTTCTTGTCTCGAACCGAGTACCAACCGATTCCGGGTTGGTGATGCGATCGAGCCGGAAGGTGCGCCAGTCGGCCCTATCCACATCCCACGCCACCAGGTACCAGCGCCAGCCACTGCGGACAAGTCGAAGTGGTTCTATGAGTCGGCTCGTCGGGGTGCCGCCCTTGTCGACGTAGTCGAATCGAGCGCGCTCTTGGGCCGAGCTCGCGTGCGCTAGGAGAATGAGGTGGCCGGCATCGACCTGTTCCTTTGGTCCATTCCACAGCATCGATGCCGTGCTTTCGTGCAGTGCGCGTACCCGGCCCGCCACGTGAGCCGGAAGAATCAGGTCCAGCTTGGCCAGGGCGGAGACGGCCGCATCCTCCAAGCCGGTGACGCTGCCATCGATGGCGCTTCGCAGACCAATGACGATGGCGGCTGCTTCATCGTCATTGAAGAGCAGCGGCGGCAGGCGGCCACCGCGACTCAGCTGATAACCGCCCAATCGGCCAGGTACCGCCTCAACCGGATAGCCCAAGTGACGGAGCCGCTCCACATCGCGACGGACCGTGCGTTCGGTGACACCGAGCCGAGTCGCGAGTTCTTCTCCGCCCCAGGATCGGCGTGCCTGGAGTAGTGAAAGGAGTTCGAGCATGCGACCGGGGGTATCGCCCATGGATGCATAGTTTCTCATTATTAGGACAGAAACTGTCCGCATAGAGGATTACGCTCCGGTCATGAGCACAGACGCCCATAGAAACCCCGTGTCGTTCGACGGCACCGACGGGTCGGCCGCTCCCGACCGCCAGCGCTGGAAGGCGCTCGGCGTGATTGCCCTCGTGCAGTTCATCCTCGTCCTCGACATCACCGTCGTGAACGTGGCACTGCCGCACATTCAAGTGGACCTTGGGTTCAGCCGAGCCGGGTTGGCTTGGGTGGTCGACGGCTACGTCTTGACCGCAGGCGGATTGATCCTGCTCGGAGGACGGTTGGCCGACCTGCTGGGGCGCAAGCGGATGTTCCTGGTGGGCGTCTCTCTCTTTGCGGTCGCATCCACGTTGAGCGGGGCGGCTGTCGATCCGGCCATGCTGGTGGCCAGCCGGTTCCTCCAGGGCATCGGAGAGGCGATTGCCGGCCCGGCTGCTTTTGGCCTTATTGCTCTGCTCTTTACCGAGCCCAAGGAACGTGCCCAGGCGATCGGCGTCTTCGGCGGCGTCGCCGGCCTTGGTGGAACCCTCGGCCCGATCATCTCCGGCCTCCTGATCGCCGCCGGTTCGTGGCGGTGGATCTTCTTCGTGAATGTGCCGGTAGCTGCCATTGCTGTGGTGGCTGTGGCCCGCATGGTCCACGAGAGCCGGGCCGAAGTCGATCCCTTGCATGCCGGGCAACGACCCGACGTCGCCGGGGCCGTTCTCGGAACGGCCGGGCTCTCGGGCATTGTCTACGGATTCATTGCGGCGGGAACCCACGCCTGGGGCTCGGTGTCCGTGGCGGTCCCGCTTGCGGCCGGGGTATTCCTCCTCGCCTGCTTCGTCCTACAGGAGCGCCGAGCCGGTGCACCACTGGTGCCAGCCGGGTTCCTGAAGAACCGCACCAGGGTGACCGCCAACATCACGAGCCTCTTCTTCGCCAGTGCCTTCTTCGCCATGTTCTTCCTATTGACCCTCTACTTCCAAGAGGTCGAACACTGGTCAGCCATCCGGACGGGATTGGCCTACCTTCCGTTCGGAGTAGTGATCGGTCTCGGCATTGCCATATCCAGTGGGGTGGTCCCCAAGCTCGGCGTCAAGCCCCTACTGTCCGCAGGCTTCGTCTTGGTGGCGGCCGGTCTCTTCCTTCTTTCACGGATCACCGTCGATGGCTCGTACTGGACTGAGGCGTTTCCAGGACTGGTGGTCATGGCCCTTGGGTCAGGAATCCTGTTCGCCACCTTCGGCGTGGCGTCGATGCACGAAGTCTCGGGACAGGACGCCAGCTTGGCCGCGGGCGTGCAATCAACTGCCCAGCAAGTGGGTGGAGCCGTCGGCCTGGCCGTGTTGGCCACGCTCGCCCTGCGTCACGCCCGGGCTGCCGTCGCGCACGGCGTCGTCTCCACGGTGGCATCGACGAACGGCGCCGCGGTTGCGTTTCGTGCCGGTGCAGTGGTGGCGTTGGCTGGTGGTGTGATCGTCGCGATGGTCCGATTCGGCGGTCCCTCGGTCTCCGTGGTCACATCGCGTGCATTTGGTCCCGCCGAACCATCGAGCATTGACGACACCGAACCGGCGCCCGCGTAATACCGAACAGAAGATTGCCCTGCAGGACGAAGGCTGCTGGTGCTTGACTGTCCGTCGTGCGACTCAATCAAGTGACCGTCGGCTCCATGGACCTCGATGCATCCGAGGTCTTCTACACGAAGCTCGGATTGAGACTCATCGTCAAGAATGAGCACTACCTACGATTTGAGTGCCCCACAGGCGACAGCACGTTCTCGGTCGACCGTGTTGACCAGGCGCCCGTGCCCGAGCAGGTGACCGTGTACTTCGAGTCCGACGATGTCGACGGGGATTGCGAACGACTGTGCCAACTCGGTATCGAGTTCGAGCACCGCCCAACCGACCAGCCCTGGCTCTGGCGGGAAGCTCGCCTGAGAGATCCCGACGGCCACAAATTGTGCCTCTTTCATGCTGGGCCCAACCGCAAAGATCCTCCCTGGCGCTTACCTGGACTCTGAAAGATCCGCCTCCGGGTTCGGGTAGCTGGGCCTCTGGGCGACCCCAGCTCTCTCAGTGACAAGGAGCGACTGGCAGGCCCTGAATCGGGATACGGTTCCCAGGTGCCCGATGATGCTGATTCCAATCTCGACCAACTCGCCGCCGCTTATGACGTGGATCCGCCGTCGGTCGAGGGCGTGGCGAACAAGTTGATCAGACACGCCACAGACCGAAGCGGAGAGGGGCATGCGGTGACGTGGGGCGAGAACGAGTACAGCGCGGTCGTCGACGTCATCCTCGCCGTGGTGGAGACGCCAGGTGTCGTTCAGGCGCTTGCCGATGGCGACGACATCCCGCAAGGATTTGTCATCGAGGCAGAAAGCCGCGTCTGGCCGGAAGGAAGGCACGAGTCGATGCCAGCTCTTGCCATGGTCGAACTCGTCATCACCGACATTCGCCATGCCTTTGGTGCCGATGGTCACTAGTGGTGCTGACTGCCTGTGGCCTGCCGGGCGCTTCCAGAATCGGAGGTGAAACTGTCACAAGCCAGGACCACCAAGCGCGGGTTCCAGGCCACATCTGGTGCGCCCCTCAGGATTCAAACACGAAACCTGCGGTTTAAGAGGCCGTCGCCGGTGAGTCCGCTGAGTCGGGTCTGGTCCGTCCACCGGCGGTTGCATCCAGCGCCGTGTCCAACAACTAGCGGTTCATCCAGCTCGTCTCCCTGACATGGCGGTTTGGATAGTGGGTTGCGTCCGTTGTCCACGCGTGTCGCAGGGGGATTAAGCGGTTCACGGCGACAATCGACCGAGGCGGTTCACGGCGACAATCGACGGGGTAGGCGACGTCATATCCGATGGGCTCTGGACAGGGATCTGGGCCTTGCCGTGGGTCTGGCCAGCCCCGCCACGGTCCCGCAGAACGTCCGTCGGGTACACGTTCTCTACACGCTACGTGTATATTAGGTGTATGAGCCGAGTGCGAACGAACATCGAAATCGAGGACACCTACCTTCAGGCCATCATGGAGCGCTACGGCGTGCGCACCAAGACCGAAGCGGTCGATCTGGCATTGCGCCACTTGGCCGGACAACCCATGTCACGGGAAGAAGCCCTTGCCATGCGCGGAGCGCACGCCATCGGAAAGGTCCCCGCTGACAGCAAACCACCGTCCTCGTGATCCTGGCGGACACTTCCGCCTGGGTGGAATACGACCGAGCCACAGGTAGCCGAGTCGATGACCGGCTGACGGACCTGATCGCTGTCGACGGCCCGTTGGCCGTGACCGAGCCCGTGATCATCGAGGTCGTCGCCGGCGCCCGCACCGATGATCGTCAAGCCGATCTGCGACGGCTTCTACTTCGATTCACTCTGCTCGAGTTCGACCCCGCAGCTGACTTCGACGCCGCCGCGACCATCTATCGTCGCTGCCGTCGAGCGGGTGTCACACCCCGTGGCATTGTCGACTGCATGATCGCGTCGGTAGCCCTGCGACACCGAGCGACCCTGCTTGCTGCCGACGTCGACCTCAGCCGAGTGGCCACCATCATCGGGATCAATCTCGATGATGCCTCGATCAGAACTTGACGCCAACGACCCGTCCGCTGTAGGCCTGCTGCGCATCATCATCACGCCTCCGCCCGCACGGCATGGCTGCCTCTCCGTTCTCAGCTCCCTCTGGTTGCGTGTCAGCCCGCTCGCTAAAGTCGGACCGGGTGGGTAACCGGACTTCGATACTTGCGCAGGCCACGGAGCACTTTCACGAGCACGGGTACGCCGTCCTTCCCGGATACCTGTGGGAGGACGACCTCGCGCCAGCCCAAGCCGAGCTCGAGCTGATGTTCCCGACCGCCGAGGAATACCACGCCGGGGCCGACCCGGCCCGCAACGCCCGCTTCAGCGGCGGCCCCTTTGCCGGAATAGACCCGTTCCCGTACGCAAGCGTCGAATGGTCTCTCCTCGGCCTGAGTCCACCGATCGCGGCCCTCGCCGAAGCGCTCCTCGGCACAGCGGACATCCGCTTGTACGAGGCGCACAACTGGGCGAAGTACACCGGAGCCACGGACTATGACCAGCAGCTGCACTGCGATTACGGGAACCACACTCCCGTAGTGCCATCGGATGATCCGAGCTTGGCCGAGGTCGAGATGTTCATCTACATCTACGGAGTCCCTGAAGAACTCGGACCCACCCACGTGGTATCGCAACACCACACCAGAAACCTCCCGATGTGGCCGCCGCGCATAACCCGCGAGGAGCACCCTGAGATCTACACCTATGAGGTCAGCACCGCCGGACCGGCCGGCACCGTGCTGGCCTACAAGACGAACACGTACCACCGGGGGACGGCAATGAGCGCGTCGGGTGGTGCTCGCTTCTCGCTCAAGGCCAGCTATCGCACCGTGAGTGACATCTGGTTCGACAAGATGAGGCTGACGGAGCGGCTGGGCGAATCTTGGTGCCGATTCGTCGAGCAAGCCACACCTCGGCAGCTGGAGTTGGTGGGTTTTCCACCCCGCGGTCATCGCTACTGGACGTCCCGCACCTGGAGCGACGTGTGCCATCGATACCCTGACGCCGACTTGTCGGCCTTCCAGCCCCAGTAGCCGTAGTAGTCCCGATCACCCGCTTACGTGACGGATGATGGCGATCAACGGGCAAGCGTGAACTGGAATTTCACATGCCCAGAAGTTTCCAGTAGACGTATCGGGGGTTGAATCGGGAATGTGGCCGACACCCCTATTGTGCTCTTCGACCATGTTGACCTGGTCTTCGTTGTGCGCCCCTCGGGATTCGAACCCGAAACCTGCGGATTAAGAGTCCGTTGCTCTGCCGTTGAGCTAGAGGCGCAGCGGCGAGTGTAGAAGATGGAGCCCGAGCCGTCGCACGATCGTTGGGGTGACCGAGGGGACTTGAACCCCCGACCTCCAGGGCCACAACCTGGCGCTCTAACCAACTGAGCTACGGCCACCGTGCCCAACCAGCATGGCACACGCCGCACCTGGTCTCCGCCGGCCCACGGCTAGCCTGGGCATGTCGGGACACCCAAGGCCTGTCGGTGGACAGGCCGACGGACCCGCCTCCGTAGCTCAACTGGATAGAGCAGGTGGTTTCTACCCACCAGGTTGCGGGTTCGACTCCTGCCGGGGGCACGATCAGGGATTCTGGGGCACCGATCATCTGGACTCACAGCCGGATGGCTTGCCGAGACCAGATAGCGGTCCGGGCCACGTGAGTCCACGTCCGAAACTTCTGACCTCGCACGTCCGCGGGAGTGGTCACGGAAACCACTACTCGGAATACAGGGGAAGGGTGGACCCGTGTCGTCGCCGCACCGTCATCGGCTCCTACGGCTGAAGCTCGAGGAAGGCATCGACGCCTGTGCGGATGGTGCCGTCGCGCCCGAATCTGACGGCGGACTCAGCGCACCGACGCCGAGCCGGTGCGGGTGGCCTCGACCAGCCAGGGCCGTAGGGCGGCCAGTGGCATGGGGCGGGCGAAGAGGTATCCCTGGGCCATGTCACAATCGGCTCGGCGAAGTTCGGCCAGGACCTCCTCGGTCTCGACTCCCTCCGCCACCACCCGCAGCGAGAGGTTGTGCCCGAGGTCGATGACCGACCGGACGATGGCGGCGTGCGCACGATCCGACGTCATGGTGGTCACGAAGCCCTTGTCGATCTTCAGCTCGTGGACGGGAAGCGACGACAGGAATCCGAGCGACGTCTGACCGATACCGAAGTCGTCGATGCTGACTCCGACGCCCAGGGTGGCCAGCTCTCCGAGCGCCTTCGTCGCTCGCCCCGGATCCGTGAGCAGCGCCGTCTCGGTGATCTCGATCATGAGCCGGTGGGCGGGGACGGCGTGATCCCGCAGTGCCTCGATGACCTGGGTGGCGAATCCGGCATGGCAGATGTTGCGGGCCGAGACATTCACGGACACGGCGACCCGCGCGAACTCGGGGTCGGGGGAGCTCATGTCCGTCAACGCCCGGTGCAGGACCCAGCGCGTGAGCTTCTCCATGAGGTCGGTCTGCTCCGCCAAGGGTACGAACCGGTCGGGGTAGAGGAGTCCCTGGGCCGGGTGCTGCCAGCGGACCAAGGCCTCGACGGCGTCGATCTGACCGTCCGGCAGCGTCACCTTCGGCTGGTAGTGCAGGACCAATTCGTCAGCGTCGATGGCGTGGCGCAGGTCGGCGATGAGGCCGAGGTTGGCCGAGTTGTAATGGTCTTGGGTGGGCGCGTAACGCACGACGCCGGCGTGCTGCGCCTTGGCCACGTACAGCGCCACGTCGGCCCGCTGGAGCAGTTCGTCGACGTCGGTCCCGTCGTCGGGAACGATCACATAACCGATACTGGACTCAGTCGACAGGGGGAGGCCACTGACCTCGACCTCCTTTTCGATCACGTCCCGGAGGCGATGGAGGACCTCCTCGGGGTCGTCCACGTCGACCAGGATGACCCCGAACTCGTCGCCGCCCAACCGGGCCACGGCGTCCTCGGGCCTGATGAAGGCGGCGAGGCGCCGGGCCAGCTTCGTGAGGAGCTCGTCGCCGTTGTGATGACCGAGGGCGTCGTTGATCTCCTTGAACCTGTCGAGGTCGATGATGCCGAGCGCCGTCTGGGTGCGCTCGTCCACTGCCGCCGTGACCGCTGCCTTGGCGTAGCGGTGGAACAGGGCGCGATTGGGAAGGTCGGTCAGCAGATCGTGCTCGGCCAGGAACGTGTTGCGCGTCAGCTGTTGGCGGAGCCCCCGGCTGAGCGACACCGATAGGGCGAAGAGGATCAGGTAGAGCGCGACGAGGCCCATCGATAGGTCGCGGTACAGCTCGTGGAGTCCGGCCGTGACGTCGACGTTGATCGGTGCGTAGGGGAGGTACACCTCCATGACGCCGACGCGCCGCGCCGGCACGCCGGCTTCCAGCGGGACGTACACCTCCACGGCCGCCGGTCCGATGGGCCCCGTGTCGTCGCTGTCCCCGTTGAGGTGGGTGAGGCGGGCCACGATCTCGCCGTGGGCGGCATCGAGTGCCTCGTCCTCGGGCTTGTTCCGGAATCCGGAGCCGTCGTCGGAGAAGACCACGTTCCCGGAGAGGTCCCGGAGTCGAAGGCGCAGCACGTTGTGCGAACGCACCGACGGGGCCACCAGACGGTGGAGCTGCGCCGTCTCGGTCTGGCTCAGGTGGTCACCGAGGGGACGGCCGTCGAGGATGGGTTCGATGGCCGTCTCGGCCACCAGGATTGCTTCCGATCGCCCTTCGGCCACGCCGCGCTGCCGTGCCTCCGTGCGGTAGCTGGCCGCCAGAGCGAACCCGAGAGCGGCCACCATGATGAGGCTGGACCCCGCGTAGATGGCGAACGTCCTGGTCGTGGAGCGCGTACGGCTGCTCCGGGACCTCATCTTCTCTTGTCGGTTGAAACCGACCTGGACTTGACCGGGAGACCGTGCCTGGACCCCCCCAATTCGTGCCTGGGGGGCGCCCGGTCGGGGGATCGACCGGGCCGGTCGGCGGCACCGGAGTGGCCGGTGCCCGCACTCACCGACGAGGCCGCCCCCCGATCGGGCTCCACTGCCTCGGGGCGGGTCGTCCCCCGACACTCGGTTCGTCCGGGTTCGGCCGGTGGCGACCCCCGGCGAACGGAGGATTCCCCACCCGGGGCCACGGCCCGCGCCGGCTGGCGGTCGTGCCCATTCCCCGCCTGTGGCCGCGATCGGCGACGGCCGGCACCGGCACCTAGGGCGAACGTTCGTGTTTAGACTGCGCGACGTGGCACGCGTGGTGGCGATAGCCAACCAGAAGGGGGGTGTCGCCAAGACGACGACCGTCCACGCTTTGGGTTTTTCGCTAGCTGAGCTCGGGCGCCGTGTCCTGTTGATCGACCTCGATCCCCAGGCATGCCTCACCTATTCCGTCGGTATCGACCCCGACACCCTCGACCGCTCCCTGCACGACGTGTTCGTTCGCAAGATGAAGGCGGCCGACGCCCGGCAGACCCTTCCCGGGGTCGAAGGCATCGACATCCTTCCCTCAACCATCGACCTGGCCGGGTCCGAGGTCCATCTCCTGACCCGCACCGGCCGCGAACACGTCCTGGCCCGTGCCCTCGTCCCGGTGATGGACGACTACGACGTGGTCCTCATCGACTGCCCGCCGTCACTGGGCGTCCTCACCATCAACGGACTGACAGCGGCGCAGGAGGTCCTGATTCCCCTGCAGTGCGAGGCCCTCAGTCACCGCGGAGTGGGCCAGCTCCTCGAGACGATCGACGACGTGCGCATGTTCGCCAACGCCGATCTCCAGGTACGGGGCGTCATCGCCACCATGTACGACGAGCGGACCCGTCACGCGAGGGCCGTCCTCGACGATGTGAAGGAGCGCTACGGGCTGCCCGTCTTCGATCCCCCTGTGCGTAAGTCGATCCGCTTCGCCGAGGCGCCCCTGAGTGGCCTGTGTATTTTGCAGCATGCGCCCAACTCGCCGGGTGCCCAGGCGTACCGTGCCATCGCCCGACAGCTCGACGCCGACCCGCGTGCGGTCCGCTGAGGCGTCCCGCGGCAGAAGGTCGCGCACCGGTGTCCGACGCTCCTGACCCCCTGGGCAAGCGCGCCCTGTACTGGGCACCGGCCGAACGCGAGGAAGAGGGTCCCCGGAGCCCCGACGGGGCCGATGTCCCCGGCAAGCACGCGCTGTACTCCGACGTCGGCTCCCCGGCGCGCTCGTCGGGCGATCGCCCCGGTGCCCGGTCGTCGGCCTTCGACCGCGGGACCGCCGGCCGCAGGGGCCACCCCTCGAACCGCCCTCCCGGATCCGAGGCTCCGGACGGGAGCAGCCGTCGGGCCGCCGTGGCCGATCATCTGGAGCGCCCCGTCGGTACGGGAATGTTCGGGACTCTGATTCTGCAATGCTCCTCGTGTCGTGTCCGTTCGGTGGTCGATCTGGTGGAGTACGTCGTCCTCCACCTGCCCGTGTGGCTGTGGAGGCCGGGACGGGGGTACACGAGGTTCATGATGTGTCCCGCCTGTCGCCGTCGGACCTGGATCAGCGCGTCTTGGACATCGTGGTCGCGTTGACCGCGGCGTGACCGTGGGCGGATAGGACATGGTCGCCAGCATCACGAGCTGGCTCCTGCGCCTGCACGGCCCTGTCGTCTATGTCGTCGTCGGGCTTCTGGTGTTCTTCGAGGTAGCCATCGTCATCGGCTTCTTCGTGCCCGGTGAGATCGCCTCGATCATCGGAGGGGTGATCGCCAGTCAGCATCACGCCAACGTCGTCCTCATGATCGTGGTGGTGGTGACGGCGGCCACGCTCGGCAACGTCGTCGGTTACGACGTCGGCCGCATGGTCGGTCCCTGGCTGTTCTCGCACCGGCCGCTGGCCGGGAAGGCCGGTGTCGACCGGGCCCAGAAGCTCCTGGCCCGCCGGGCCGCACCGGCCGTTCTCGTCGGTCGCTTCGTCGTCGTCGTGCGCGCCGTGCTCCCGGGACTGGTGGGCATGAGTGGCATGCCCCGCCGTCGCTTCGCCGCCTTCAGCGCCGCTGGGGCCGTCGTCTGGGGGACCTTGTGGGTGCTCGTCGGCTTCGGCCTCGGGTTGGAGTACACCAAGGTGACGAGGGCCTTCGGGTGGGGGACCGCCGTCGTGGTGGCCGTGCTCGTGGTGGCCTGGGTGATCGTCGACCGTCGGCGACGTCAGGGCCGGCGTCGCGGGGCCGAGCCGACCGGCTACCCGTGACCGTTCGTGCCGCCTCGAGTGGCGACGCCCTCCCCGCCGGTCGGCCCGTCACGACCGCGAAGGGGCGGTGACGAAGCTCTGCACCGCCGACACCGGGGTGCCGTTCGACTCGCCCCCGACCAGCCAGGCCGTCGTCCCGAGGAGGGCCACGCCGGCGTGGGACACGGCCACGGGAAGGTGCCCCGCCGTGGTGCAGGTGCCCGTGGACGTGTCGTAGGACCATACGGTGGACACCGAGGACAACGCCGTCGTCGACGCTGGCGCGGTGTCGCCGCCGGCCACGAGGACATGGCGACCGAGAACGACGGCGGCGGCCCCGGTGAGGGGCTCCGGGAGGTGGCCGGTGGCGCTGACCTTGTGCGTCTTCAGGTTCACCACCTGGATGGTGCTCACCGGACGATCGGCGTCCTCCCCGCTCGTGGCGACGCCGCCGAAGACGAAGAGCTTGCCCCCGGAGGCGGCGACGGCCGGGAACTGCACGGGCACCGGGAGCGATGCCACGACGTTGAAGTGTCGACCGTCGATGGTGGCGAGGATGTCGGACTCGGGCCGGTCGGCGCCGCCGACGATGTACGTCGTCGCCCCCGCCGTCACGGCGGCGGCCGCCGCCCGAGGCTGCGGCAGGGTCCCGAGCGCCGTGCTGGTGGGCACGCTTGACCCCGACGGCGCCGATCCCGCGGACTGTGCAGCGGACAGCGCCTGCACCGACGTAGTGGGCTGTGACAGGGTCGCCGTCGTGCCGCCGAAGACGACGACCTGGCCGCCGATGACCGCCCCGACGGCGTCGTCGAGCGTCGTCATCAGGTCGCCGACCTGGGTCAGTGTTCCCGTGGTCACGTCGAGGGCGAAGGCACCCGACGCCGTGAGCCCACCGGTCGTCGTACCCCCGAGGATGATCAACTGGTGGCTGCCTGGCCCGGTGGCGGCGGCGACCACAGCGCGGCTGATCGGTGCTCCCAGTCGCCAGGTGGCGAGCGCGGCGACCACCCGTGTGACGGGGACGGATCGTGTCGGTCGGGGAGGTGCCGTCGCGTGGCGCGCCCCGTGGCCGCCGAGGAAGAAGACCAGGATGCCGGCCAGGGCCAGGACGACCACGAGGGCGGCGGCCACCCACGTGCGGCGGGCGCGTCGAGTGGCGTGCCGGGCGTCGAACCCGGGCATGCGTCGCGCCAGAGGTGCGTTGCCGGACACCCCGGACCTACGACCTGTCGTTCGAGGTACGGCTTTCGATGCGCCAGGGTCTAGCAGTGTCTGGGTGCCGGCGCGTCGGACCCTCGCCGCCGGCGTGGCTCAGCGGGCGTCGAGGTAGTACCGGGCCGGCATCTCCCCTTCGCGGCGGACCCTCTGATGCTTCTCGAGGAGAACGATGTGGGCCACCGTCTCGCCCACGGCGGCTCTCTGCATGTAGTCGGCGATCTCGTTCCACGGGCGCGACCAGGTCAGCCCCACGGAGAGGTCCCAGGCCGTCGAGCCCGGGTGCTCCTCGAGCTGATGCTCGATCTCGGTGAGGCGGTCGGCGTGGTGGGTGATGATGTCGTCGAGACGGCCCTGGAGGTCGGCGAATCGGTACTCGTGGGCCGGCAGCACCTCGTCCACGTCCAGGGTGTGGACCTTCAGCAGTGATTCCAGGTACTCGCCCAGGGGGTTCGGGAATTGTTGCGTGTGCACTCCGATGTTCGGAGTGATACGCGGCAGGACGTGGTCCCCCGACAACAACAGCTTGTGGCGGTCGCTGTAGAAGCAGACGTGACCGGGAGAGTGACCGGGGGTCCATACCGTGCGCAGGTCCCAGCCCGGGACGTCGACGATGCGGCCGTCCTCGAACATGACGTCGGGCTCGGCCATCATCACCTGGTCGCGGATCATCATCGACGCCATGGTGAGATCGGGCAGCTTGAGCGGGGGGACGCCGGCGTCTTCCAGGAAGAGCCTCATGCGGGCCAGGAGGTCGTCCGTGTCGATGTACCGGGATTGGAGCATCTCGGCGTCTTCGGGATGGAGGCCGATCCACGCCCCCGACTCCTCGCGCACGCGACCGGCCAGTCCGTAGTGGTCGGGGTGGATATGGGTGACGAGAACGGCCCGCACGTCGGTGATGGATCCGCCCGCCTCGATGAGCCCGTTGGTCAGCGCCGTCCAGGCGTCCTCGGTGTTCCACCCGGCGTCGACGATGGCCACCCCGGTGTCGAGCTCGAAGGCGTAGACGAGGACGTAGCGCAGGGGATTGGCCGGGATGGGGACGGGAATGGACCACAGCCCCGGGCGCACCTGCTCGACAGGGGGCATGACGTCGCGGTCCCAGGCCTCCTTCTGCAGCACGCCGGTGACACGGACCATGGCCGGGCACCGTAGGCGGCGGCGGCGCGACCGACCAGCCGGGGTCCCGTCCGGGCCCCCGGTGCCGTCATGACGACGGTGGGTAGCGGGACGAGGGCCCGATACCGCGGCACGAGAGTTTCGGCGCGACCGCGCAAGCACGAAGAGTGGTAAATCCCCCGGTATCCGTCACACACGGAGTTCGTTTGACTATTTTCACATCTGATTCATTGACCACAAGAAACACAGGCCCGTACCATCGAGCAATTGGAGACATCCCTGTGACACGGTCACACGTCCAGAGTCCTCAGGGACTGACGGTGGTCAGCACGGCAGCGGTCCCGGGGGGCGACGGCACGGACGGCGACGGGAGTCACGGTGGACGAGCGCGTGGGTGAGATCTCGAACGGTCGTCTGCAGCACCTCCTCGACCTGTCGCGTGACGCCTTCGTGGAGACAGACGCCCACTCGGTCGTGACCGAGTGGAACCGCCAGGCCGAGCTGCTCTTCGGGTGGTCGCGCGACGAGGTGCTCGGTCGACCGGTGACGCAGTTCCTCGTCCCCGAGCGGTTCCTCAACCACTTTCGCGACGATATGGCCATGGCCCGGACGGCGCCGAGCGCCACCGAACGCACGCAACCACGCGAAAGGGTCTTGTTGCACCGGGAGGGCCACGAGGTGCAGGTGTCGGTGACGGCCTACATCATGGGGGCGGGGACCGATCTCCGCATCGGCGGTTTCCTCCACGACCGGCACGAGGAGAAAGCGGCCGAGGAGGCGTTGGCCCACGCTTATCTCTACGACTCACTCACCGGGCTGCCCAACCGGACGCTGTTCACCTACCGTCTGGCCTACGCGCTGGCCAAGGGCAAGGGGTCACCGGGTGCGGTGGCACTGCTCGTGCTCGACCTCGACCGCTTCAAGGCCATCAACGACGCGTTGGGCCACGAGGTGGGTGACGAGGTGCTGGTGGCCGTGTCCGGTCGCCTGGTGGCGGCCGGCGGGACGGCCGAGGTCGTCGCCCGCCTGGGTGGGGACGAGTTCCTGGTGCTCTTCGATGGCGAGGGCGCCGAAGCCGAGGCCGAGGCGTTCTCGGCACGGGTTCTGGATGCCCTGTCCGTTCCCATCGCCGCCGGTCCCGGCGAGGTGTTCATCACGGCCAGCATCGGCATCGCCGGTACCTCGGCCCGCGTCTACGAGGCGACGGCGCTGCTGTCGAACGCCGACGCCGCCATGTACCAGGCGAAGCAGCGGGGCGGGGGCAGCGTCGAGGTGTTCGGTGAGGCCATGCGCGTCCGGGTGCTCGATCGCATGAACACCGAGCATTCGCTGCACCGGGCCCTCGAGCGCAGTGAGCTTCGACTCTTCTACCAGCCGGTGGTGGAGATCAAGGGGAGCCGGGCCGTCGGCGTCGAGGCCCTCCTGCGCTGGGATCATCCGGACCAGGGTCTCGTGACCCCCAATCGGTTCATCCCGGTGGCCGAGGAGAGCGGGCTCATCATCCCCATCGGGGCGTGGGTCCTGCAGGAGGCCTGCCGCCAGCTCCGCCGCTGGCAGGTGAAGAGATACGGCGGCCTGCAGGGCGCGGTGGAGGTCAACCTGTCGGCCCGGCAGGTCGACGATCCCCGGATCGTGGCCACCGTCGAGCAGATCCTGGCCGAGACGGGGCTGTCGCCGTCCTCCCTCACCCTGGAGATCACCGAGAGCGCGCTGATGCACGACGCCGCCTCCGCCCTCAGCGTGTTGCGTGCGCTGAAGGCGTTGGGAGTGACCCTGGCCATAGACGACTTCGGCACCGGGTACTCGTCGCTCAGTTACCTCCAGCGCTTCCCGCTCGACATCTTGAAGATCGACAAGACCTTCGTCGACGAGTTGGGTATCGCACCCGAAGGATCGGAGATCATCGCCGCCGTCATCAATCTGGCCCACGCTCTCGGTCTGCAGGTGATCGCCGAAGGGGTCGAGTCCGAGCGGCAGCTCGAGGAGCTCGAGCGCCTCGACTGCGACTTCGCCCAGGGGTACCTCTTCTCACGACCCGTCCCCGCCCACGAGCTCGTCGAGGCCTTCCCGGAGCGGATCGGCGCCTGAGGCTCCGCCTCCCGGGACCGGTCTGCCTCCCCGGACCGGGGAGCGGCCTGGTTCGGTGGCGTCAGGGTGCGGCGTGCCCGGTCCAGGCCCGTCCGTCCCACCACCGCAGCCGGGCCGCGCCGTAGGGGTCGGGGTACCAGCCCGGAGGCGGCGAGGCCGACGGCACCGCCGGCATCGGGGTCGCGGCCAGCGTGGGGGAGACCGGTGATCCGAGGGGCGGGGTCAGTGCCGCTGCGGCCACCGCCGACGCCCCGGCCGCCGACGGAGCTCCGGCCACGTCGGCCACCAGAGCTCCGACGGGCGTCGCCACCGGCGAGGCCACGGGCATGGCGGGCAGGCTCTGCAGAGCCGGTCGCTCCCGGTCCAGCTCGTCGAGCTGACGACGCAGGTCGTCCACCAGGCTGGCCACGGCCTGGTGGCCGCGGGCCAGACCCAGGGCCAGGGCGAAGCGGAACTCCTCGGCGTGGCCGGCGTCGTAGCGGATGCCCGAGACCCGCTGACGATCGGACACGGCGATGGCCGTCCAGGGCGGGCGGTCGTTCGAGTGGAAGCCGATGACAGCGGCGTAGTCCCACGTGCGGGTGTGGAGGCTGCCCGAGAAGACGGCACGCCGGTCGGTCACAGTGACGACGCCGGAGTCGATGGGGGTGGGATCCTCGCCGCCCGGGGCGGAGCCGCTTCCCGGGGCACGGGCCACGTGGAAGCTGAAGCCGCTGTTGCCCCCCATGAAATGGGCCGGGAGGCGCCGGGGTTCGATCAGCTGGACGCCGGGGAGGACGAGGAGGGCGTGCTCACCCTCGGCCAGCTGGAGGGGGATGGTCGGTACTTCGGCGTTGGTGGCACCGGTGAAGGACTCGGCCCGGCCTAAAAACGCCTGCACCCGGTCCCGTTCGGCCTGCCATGTCGCCATCTCGGCGGCCTGACGGCGTTCCCTTCCCTTGTCTCCGAGAGCCACGGTTCCTCCCTGATCGGCCTGCTCACGCTATCCAAGGCAGGCCCCCCGCGGTCCTCGGGGCCCGGCTCAAGGGGAATAGACGGCCTGCCGAGTTAGTTGTAAGGACAAACATCACGTAGTACAACGCTTGCAGAGACAAGATTGTGAGCGCAACGACCCGAGGAGGCCCCGATGACCACGAGCACCGCCACAGCAGCCCTCACCAGGCAGCACAAGGGAAATGAGATACCGGCCCCCGGTGTCTACGACATTGATAGCAAGCACACGTCGGTCGAGTTCGTCGCCCGCCACCTGATGATCACCAAGGTCCGCGGCCGCTTCGACGAGGTCGAGGGGACGATCACCGTGGCCGAGGTACCCGAGGAATCGTCCGTCCAGGTCACCATCGGGGCGGGCAGCGTGAGCACGGGCGAGGACCAGCGCGACGCCCATTTGCGCAGCGCCGACTTCTTCGACGTCGAGACCCACCCGCAGTGGAAGTTCACGAGTACGTCGGTCGAGGCGGCCGGTGACCAGTGGAAGGTCACGGGCGACCTGACCATCAGTGGCGTGACCAAGCCCGTGGTCCTCGACGTCGAGTTCGACGGTGCCAACACCACGCCGTGGGGCACGGCGGCCATCGGATTCTCGGCCTCGGCCGAGATCGACCGCGAGCAGTGGGGCCTGACGTACAACCAGGTCCTCGAGACCGGCGGCGTCATGGTGGGCAAGAAGGTCCGGATCGAGCTCAACGTGGAGGCTGTGGCCCGGACCGCCGAGGACGCCACCGCCTGAGTCGTCGTTCTCACGTCTCCACAGCACCCGATCGCCCCGGCTCCGGCCGGGGCGATCGTCGCGTGCGGGACGGAAACGCCGACTTGGCCGAGAAAGCGCGGCCGGCGGCGAACGTGGGCGCGCCGACGCGGCGAGACTGGTCCCCGGGGGGAGACGGATGACGAGGGGACCGAGGAACGACGAGAGGCGTACCGGACGGGCGGTCCGGGGCCGAGTGCCGCGCTCCAGCCACGGGCACTGGGAACCCGCACCCGGTCGTCCCGACCCCATCGCCGTCCTGGACGAGCAGAACCGGGACCGGGTCGCCGACCTCGTTCCCGTGCGGTGGGGCCGGATGCTCGCCTCGCCGTTCGCCTTCCTGCGGGGCGCCGCCGTGGTCATGGCCGGTGATCTGGCCACGACGCCGGTGTCGGGGATCACCGTCCAGGCGTGCGGTGACGCCCACGTGGCCAACTTCGGGGTCTTCGCCTCTCCCGAGCGCATCCTGCTGTTCGACGTGAACGACTTCGACGAGACGTTGCCCGGGCCCTTCGAGTGGGACCTGAAGCGCCTGGCCACCAGCGCCGTGGTCGTGGCCCGCGGCGCCGGGCGCCGTGACGCCCTGGGGGTCGACGCCGCCCGGGCGGCCGTGCGTTCCTATCGCCGCCACATGAGGCGGTACGCCGCCATGGGCGTCATCGACATCTGGTACGACCGGGTCGATGCTGACCCCGCGGTGCGGGCCCTCGGTCCGGCGCTGTCGGAGGCCCGCCGCGACACGTCGCGGGCGGCGCTGCCCAAGCTCACGGAGTTGGCCGACGACGGGGCCCGACGCATCGTCGACCATCCTCCGCTCGTCACCCACGACGTCGGGTACGACGAGGCGGGGACCTTCCGGCCCTTGATGCGCAGCTACGGTCTGTCGCTCGACGACGACCGCCGTGTCCTGCTCGACCGCTTCACCCTCGTCGATGTCGCCCGCAAGGTGGTCGGGGTGGGCAGCGTGGGGACCCGGTGCTATATCGCCTTGCTGACGAGCGACGTCGGCGAACCACTGTTCCTGCAGGTGAAGGAGGCGGAGGCCTCGGTGCTGGCGGAACCGCTCGGCGCCATCGACGACGGCGCACCGACCCCGACGCTGCCCGGCGCGCCGACGCCGCGACCGGGCCGTGAGGGTCGACGGGTGGTGGACGGCCAGAAGATCATGCAGGCGGCGAGCGACATCTTCCTGGGCTCGGCCTCGTGGCGGGGCCGGGACTACTACGTGCGCCAGTTGCGCGACATGAAGGGGACGGTCGATCTCGCCGCGCTCGGCGCCGGTGCTTTCGTCCGCTATCTCGAGCTGTGCGGATGGACGCTGGCGCGCGCCCACGCCCGTTCGGGGCCGGCCGCCGCCATCGCCGGGTACGTCGGTGGTGGTGACGTCTTCGACGACGCCGTCAGCCGGTTCGCCGTGGCCTACGCCGACCAGACCGAGCGCGATCATGCGCTGCTCGTCGACGCCGTGCGCTGCGGGCGGGTCGCGGCCACGCCCGGCGTGTGAGTCCCGTCGGTCGCTAGTTCTGACCGCCCGGGAGCGGAGCCAGGGCGTCGACGTCGGCCATCTGGGCGTCGTCGAGGACCCAGTCGCCGGCCGCGGCGTTGGCCTCCACCTGGGCGCGGGTGGTGGCACCGGCGATGACCGACGCCACCACGTCGTGGCCGAGCAGCCAGGAGAAGGCCAGCTCCAGGAGGGTGTGCTTCTCCGCCTCGGCGAAGGCGCCCAGGCGCTCGGCGATGGCCAGCCGGTCGTTCAACGCCGCGTAGTGCTCGGCCGGCATACCGGAGAGGCGCCCGCCGGGAGGCGGGGGCTCGCCCCGCTTGTACTTGCCGGTGAGGAGCCCCGAGGCCAGCGGGAAGTAGGGGACGAAGGCGAGGCCCTCCTTGCGGCACTCGGGCAGCACCTCGCGCTCGGGTTCGCGTTGGAGGAGGCTGTACTCGTTCTGGACGCTCACGAACCGGGCCCCGCCGGTGGCGACGGCCGCTTCCGCCTCGCGCAGTTGGGCGGCCGAGAAGTTCGAGCACCCGATCTCGCGCACCTTGCCCGCCTTGACGCAGTCGTCGAGCGCACCCAGGGTGTCGGCGATCGGAGTCTCGGGGTCGGGAGCGTGGAGGATGTAGAGATCGACATGGTCGGTGGCCAGGCGCCGGAGGCTGTCCTCCAGGGCACGATGGACGTAGTCGGGCTTGGCCCCGTGGCGGTCCTCGTCGACCTTCATGCCGAATTTGGTGGCCAGCACAATCTCGTGGCGTCGACTCCCGAGGGCGCCGCCGAGGAACTCCTCGCTCTTGGTGCCCCCGTAGATGTCGGCGGTGTCGAAGAAGGTGATGCCGTTGTCGAGGGCGGCCCCGACGACCTCGGCGCTGCGGTCGTAGTCGATACGGCCGCCGAAGTTGTTGCACCCGAGGCCGATGACCGACACCTCGAGCGTTCCGATCCGTCGTGTGCGCATCATCTCCTCCTCGGTGAGCCGGTCGGGGCCGAACCGGAACGGCTGGCGACGGGCGCCTCCGGCGGGGTGAAGGTGGTGTTCTCGGTCCACAGCCGGACGCTGATCGATTGGCTGGCCGTGGCCAGCAGGGTGCCGTCCTCGGCCCACAGGTGGGCCAGACCGTGGCCGAAGCCGTTGGCCAGGGCGTGCATCTGGATGTCGCACAGCACCCATGTCGTGGGCACCAGGTCGGACGACGCGCAGGGTGTTGTCCAGGCTGCGCCCCATGGTGCGCACCCCGAGCGGCTGGGACACACCGCCCGAGACGTAGTCGCCGATCACGGCCAGAGTGGCCGCCGAAGGGTCGAGGTGCCCCGGGAGCCGGGCCCAGAAGGCCGATCCGCGCCTCTCCGGGGCGCCCGTCGAGCTCGCTGAACAGCCGGCCCCGGGCCACGCGGTGCTCGACCCGGACGAGCACGGTGTCGGCGAACATGGCGGGGAATTCCTGCATCGGGCAGTCCTCGGGCGGGGGGACGACCGGCGGCTCCACCCACGTGCCCGACACCTCGAGCCGGTGGCGGCCGAGGGCGGCGTTGACGGTGAGCACCTCCTGGTCCCCCAGGCGGCCGATGGCCCGCGCCTGGGTGGTGCCCCGGCCGACGGCGGCCAGCACCACCTCCCAGTCGAGGACGCTGCCGGTGGGGGCGTAGGTCAGGTACTGGGCCGTGGCCCACACCGTCGGCCGCCCCGCCGCCGCCTCCATGGCCACGATGCCGGCGGCCAGGCCGCAGCCGCCGTAGAGGAAGCGCCCGGGGGTGGACACGGCCGGGGTGACCGGCAGTCGCCAGCGCAACGGGTCGTCGGTCGGCTCGAGCCCGAGGAAGTGGCGTGCGTCCACCAGGAGGCACCCTACTGGCCCGGCTGCGGGCGCCGTCCCGCCTGTCGCCGTCGCCTGGAGGGGGTGGCGGGCGCCGTGACGGTTCAGTTGACGGCGCGCTGGCGGCCCTCCCAGTAGGGCTGGCGCAGCTTGTACTTCTGGAGCTTGCCCGTGGCCGTGCGCACGAGGCTGTCGCGGATCTCGACGGAGCGTGGGGCGCCTTGAAGTGGGCCATGCGGGCGCGGCAGTGGGCGATGAGCTCGGCCTCCGTCGCGCTCGGCACCGTCGCTCACCACGACGAGCGCCTTCACCGTCTCGCCCCACTTGTCGTCGGGGACGCCGATGACCGCCACCTCGGCCACGGCCGGGTGCTGGTAGAGGCAGTCCTCGACCTCGATGGACGAGACGTTCTCGCCGCCGGTGATGATGACGTCCTTCTTGCGGTCCGAGATCACCGTGTAGGCGCCGTCCAAGTAGCCGCCGTCACCGGTGTGGAACCATCCGCCGGCCAGGGCCGTCGCCGACTCCTCGGGCTGGTCCCAGTAGCCGGCGAAGACGTGGTTGGAGCGGGCCAGGACCTCCCCGTCCTCGTCGATCCGGACACGGACCCCGACGGCGGGCACACCGGCGCGCGCCAGGCGCAGCGAACGCTCGGCCGGGTCGAGGCCGTCCCATTCGCCCGGGGCCCGGTTGACCGTCAGCAGGGGCGCCGTCTCGGTGAGGCCGTAGATCTGGATGAACTCCCAGCCGAGCTCCGTCTCGATGCGTTCGATCGTCTTCGACGGCGGGGGAGCGCCGGCCACCACCATGCGGACGACGCCGCGTCCGGGCACCGGGTCGCCGGCGGCGACGCGGTCGGCGGCGGCGCCCAGGATGGCGGCCACGACGGCGGGCGCACCGCACAGCAGCGTCACGCCCTCGGCCTCCACACGGCGCAGGATCTCCTCGCCGTCCACCTTGCGCAGGACGATGTGGCGGCCGCCCATGGCCGTCACCGCGTAGGGCATGCCCCAGCCGTTGCAGTGGAACATGGGCAAGGTGTGCAGCAGCACGTCGCGGTCGGACACCGTCGTGTGCCAGCCGAAGCTGGCGGCGTTGAGCCAGCAGGTGCGGTGGGTGAGCTCGACACCCTTCGGGCCGCGCCGTGGTGCCCGACGTGTAGTTGATGGAGCAGGTGGCGTCCTCGTCGCCGGCCCACGGCGCCGGTCCGCCCGACGCCGCCACTGGCGGCGAAGAGCTCGGCGTCGTCGCTGCCGTCGAGGACGAGGCGGACGGGGGCGCGCACGGCGGCCAGGGGCTCGTCGAGCTCGGGATCGACGAGGAGGACCTTGGCCCCGGAGTGCTCGACGATGTAGGCGACCTCGTCGGGGTTGAGGCGGAAGTTGATGGGGACGAGGACGCGGCCGTAGGCGCTGACCCCGAAGTAGGAGATGAGGAACCGGCCCGAGTTGGGGCTGACGAGGGCCACCCGGTCGCCGGGGCCGACGTCCATGGCCTCGAGGGCCGCGGCCATGCCCCGGGCCCGGGCGTACATGTCGCCGTACGTGATCGCACCCAGGGAGCCGTGGGCATGGGGCTCGTCCACCAGCGCCACCCTGTCCCCGTAGACGAGGTCGGCCCGTTCCAGGAAGTCGCCGATGGTGAGCGGCACGCGCATGAGTTCCCCCTCCTCGTCGTGCGGCTACGACGGGTCGATCATCCCAGACGCGCCCGGGGGAGGGCGAGGCTGGCGGGCCCGTCGCCGCCCCGGTGACCGCCGGAGAGCGGCTGGTAGGTTCGCGAGGTCAGGTCCCCGACACGTCGTCAGCGACGTGGGAGGTGCGAAATGGCGTCCATCGTGGTCACCGGCGGCGGGATGGCGGGGCTGACGGCGGCCATGCTCCTGGCCGACGACGGTCACGAGGTCGTCGTTCTCGAACGTGACGCGGCCCCGCCTCCGGCGTCGGCCGACGCCTGGGACTCGTGGGCGCGTCGCGGGCGTCAACCAGTTCCGCCTGCTGCATTTCCTCCAGGCGCGCCACCGGATGGAGATCGAGCGCGCTCTGCCCCGGGTGGCGAGCGCTCTGGACGAGGCGGGAGCGCTGCGCCTGAACCTCATCGCCGGAGTGCCGGCAGAGATCACCGGGGGTCCGCGACCGGGCGACGACGACTTCGCCGTCCTCACGGCGCGGCGTCCAGTGGTCGAGTCGGTGGTGGCCGCCTGCGCCGAGGCCACGGCGGGCGTGACCGTGCGCCGCGGCGTGGCCGTGTCGGGCGTGACGACGGGATCGGCGGCGGCAGCCGGGGTGCCCCACGTGACCGGTGTGCGGACCGACGGGGGCGAGGAGATCGCCGCCGACTCTCGTCGTCGACGCCACCGGCCGCCGGTCCCCCTTGTCGGACTGGCTGGCGGCGGCCGGGGGAGACGGCCGGCCGAGGAGGTCGAGGACAGCGGCTTCGTCTATTACGGGCGCCACTTCCGGTCGGCCGACGGCACCTTGCCCGCCATCATGGGACCCCTGCTGCAGAACTACGGGAGCGTGTCGGTCCTCACCCTGCCCGCCGACAACGGGACCTGGGGGGTGGGCATCGTCGCCAGCGCCGCCGATCGGGCCATGCGGGCCGTGCGCGAGGTGGACGTCTGGACGGCCGCCGTGCGGAGCATGCCGTTCGCCGCGCACTGGTTGGAAGGCGAACCGCTCGAGGAGCGCGTCCTGGTGATGGCCAAGATCGAGGACCGGCACCGCCGCTTCGTGATCGGGGGCGAGCCCGTGGCCACCGGTGTCGTGGCCGTGGGCGATTCGTGGGCCTGTACCAACCCGTCACTGGGCCGGGGCATCACGATGGCGACGATGCACGCGCTGGCTTTGCGCGACCTGCTGGGGGTGACGACGAAGGACGATCCGGCCGGCTTCGCCCGCGCCTTCGACGAGGCCACCACGGCCACGGTGGAGCCGTGGTACCGGGCCACCGTGGCCTTCGACCGTCACCGGCTGGCCGGGATCGACGCCACCGTGAGGGGGGAGCCCTACCGGCCCGACGATGCGGCGTGGGAGATAGCCCAGGGTCTGCAGTTCGCCGCCGGTCAGGATCCCGACTGCTTCCGTGCCTTCTTGAGCAGCGTGGGCATGCTCGAGACACCCCAGGAGGCGTTGGACCGCCCCGGTGTCTTCGAGAAGGTCCTCGACGTGGGATCGCAGTGGCGCGACGCCCCTGTGGTCGGCCCGACGAGGGACGAGCTGCTGGCCGTTCTGTCGGTGTGAGCGTGTCGGTGTGAGCGTGTCGGTGTGAGGGAGGGACCATGCAGATCGACGTGAACGGTGTCGGCATCGCCTTCGAGGTGACGGGTGAGGGTCGACCGGTGGTGCTGCTCCACGGCTTCCCCGACTCGGGCCGCCTGTGGCGTCATCAGGTGCCGGCCCTGGTCGACGCCGGCTTCCAGGTGATCGTCCCCGACCTGCGCGGCTACGGCCGTTCCGACCAGCCGAAGGAGGTCGAGGCCTACTCCATCCCGTTCCTGGCCGGCGACGTGCTCGGAGTCCTCGACCACCTCGGGGTGCAGAAGGCCCATGTCGTCGGGCACGACTGGGGGGCGGCGCTGGCCTGGGCCATGGGCTCCCTCCTCCCCGACCGCGTCGACCACCTGGTGGCGCTGTCGGTGGGCCACCCGATGTCGTTCCGGGCCGCCGGCCTCGCCCAGCAGGAGAAGTCGTGGTACATGCTGCTGTTCCAGTTCGAGGGCGTGGCCGAGCAGTGGTTGTCGAACGACGACTGGGCCAACTTCCGGTCGTGGGCCGGCCACCCCGACACCGACGGCGTGATCGCCGACCTCGAACGGACGGGATCGCTCGGTCCCGCCCTCAAGTGGTACCGGGCCAACATCCCGCCCGAGGCACTGATCGGCCCGCCGATGGAGCTCCCGGCCGTGCAGGCCCCGACGATGGGCGTGTGGGGCAGCGGCGACTTCGCCCTCACCGAGAAGCAGATGACGGGATCGGCCGACCATGTGGCCGGTCCGTGGCGCTACGAGAGGGTCGACGGCGTGGCCCACTGGATGCAGCTCGAGGCGCCCGACACCGTGAACGCGCTGTTGCTCGACTTCCTGCCCCGGTAGCAGCGACGCCGCGGGGTCAGTCGCGGAACTCGGGGGCGCGCTTCTCCTTGCGGGCACGAATCGCTTCTTCGAAGTTCTGGGTGGTGATGCGGACGAAGAGCTGGGCCTGGCCCTCGGAGTCCATGTGGCCCTGGAGGCTGCCCGCTTCGAAGCTGCTCCACAGGAGGCGCTTGGTGAGCTCGATCCCCGGGCGGGAGAACGACGCGATGCGGTCGGCCATGGCGTAGCAGGCGTCGAGGAGATCGGCCGGCGCCACGACGCGCGAGACGAGCCCGATGCGGTCGGCTTCCGTCGCCTCGACGTCGCGACCGGTCAACATGATCTCGAAGGCGCGCGACGACCCGATGGCGCGCGGCAGCAGGTAACTCAGGCCGAGCTCGGTCGAGGTGAGCCCGTTGTTGATCCCGGCGGCGCGGAAGTAGGCGGTCTCGGAGGCCAGCCGGATGTCGGTGGCCAGGCTGAGACAGAAGCCACCCCCGATGGCGGCGCCGTTGATGGCACCGATCACCGGTTGATGCATGCGGCGCAGCGCCCGGATGACGTCGTCGAGGAGCTCCATGGCGCGCAGGGCGATGGTGGGGACGGTGAGCCCGTCGATGTGGGGGATGACGCCGGCGTCCTCCTGATCGGCCCCCGAGCAGAAGCCGTGGCCGGCGCCGGTGAGGACGACGACGCGGGTGTCGTTGTCGAGGCTCACCCTCTCGAGGGCTTCGCGCAACGGGATCATGACGTCGAAGGCCATGGCGTTCATGCGCTCGGGGCGGTTCAAGGTGATGAGGGTGACGTGGGGGCGCGGGGTGTCGACGAGGACGAAGGACATGGAGCCGGAGCTTGTCAGACGGAGCCGGCGGCCGCGTCATCGGGTGGGCTGGCCGAACCGCGACGAGTGGCTGAACCGAGAAGGCGGAAGGTGTTGACGTAGATGATCTCGGCCCCGGCCGCCGTCCAATCGGCCCAGCGCGTGAACTCGGGCGTGCGGTAGCCGCCGAGGCGGACGCGGAGCTGCTCGGCCATGGTCTGGAAGGTGGCCTCGGGGTCGTCGGAGTCCATCTCGTAGAAGTGCATGTAGCGGGGATCGCCGTCAGCCGCGTTCTCGTAGGGGGTGATCTGGGTGTACCCGGGCACGGCCGCCGCCGCGATGGTGCTGATGTGGACGAAGTCGGCCCAGTCCCGCAACGGTTGGGCCCGGTCGGCGGTGAGGGGCGAGATCCAGACGACGAGGAGTCCGGTCGTCGGGCGCCCGGTGAGGATCCCCTGGCTGGGGCGGGGGTAGCGGCGGAAGTGGCGGGCGGTGGTTCCGGGGAGGGGGTCGGGGGCGACGAAGGAGTCGTCCGTCTCGGCCACCCCGAGGAGGGTGCCGTCGGGGACGGCCATGGGGAGCTCGTCGCGCCCCGGCAGCGTCGTGGCCCACCACGAGACGCGGGTGACGCCGGGCCGGGCCAGGAGGCTCGCAGAACGCGTACGCGCGTACTCGGCCGGCGCGATGTCACCGAGCTCGAGGAAGAGGCCCGGGGTGATGCGGTCTTCCATCGGTGGCGCGCCGGTGGGTGGCCGGACTCCCGTCAGGCTTCCAGAGCGCGCTCTTTGGCCCAGCGGTAGTCGGCCTTGCCCGACGGGGAGCGGACGATGACGGGGAGGAAGAGGAAGGCCTTGGGCAGTTTGTACCGGGCCACGTGGGAGCCCGCCTCGGCCAGGAGCTCGTCGGGGGAGGCCGAAGCGCCGTCGACCAATTGGACGATGGCCACGACCTCCTGGCCCCAGCGCTCGGAGGGGCGGCCGGCGACGACGACGTCGGCCACGGCCGGGTGGGAGATGATGGCCTGCTCGACCTCCTCGGCGAAGATCTTCTCGCCGCCCGAATTGATGGTGACCGAGTCGCGCCCGAGGAGTTCGATCTCGCCGTCGGACAGGTAGCGGGCCCGGTCGCCGGGAACGGAGAAGCGGACGCCGTCGATGACGGGGAAGGTGCGGGCCGACTTCTCGGCGTCGCCCAGGTAGCCGAGGGGGACCGAGCCCCGCTGGGCCAGCCAGCCCAGCTCCTCGTCGCCGGGGGCCAGCTCGTGGGTGAGGTCCTCGCTCACCACGGTGGCGCCGGGGCCGGGGACGAAGCGCCCGGTGGAGACGGAACCGGAGGTGGAGTTGG
Source organism: uncultured Acidimicrobiaceae bacterium (assembly GCA_963848355.1). Lineage (GTDB taxonomy): Bacteria > Actinomycetota > Acidimicrobiia > Acidimicrobiales > UBA8190 > CAWKDG01. The sequence goes on along the minus strand of CAWKDG010000002.1, from coordinate 278,888 downwards.
TGCCCATCTGGGCACCGGTCTCCGAGGCGCCGGCGACGTCGGAGATGAGGATGGACGGCAGCTGGGCCAGGATCCGCGTCTTCATGCCCTCGCTGAGCATGGCCCCGCCCGAGCCGAAGGCCAGGAAGCCCGAGAGGTCGTAGTTCCCCCGCTCGAGTTCCTCGACGAGGGGACGGGCCATGGCGTCACCGACGACGGAGAGGCCGATGATGTGCTCGCGCTCGACCGTCCGCCAGATGTCGACGGGGTCCATGGTGCGGGTGTTGGTGGGGAAGACGAGGGTGGCGCCCATCGTCATGTAATAGAAGCTGGCCCACTGGGCGGCCCCGTGCATGAGGGGGGGGATGGACATGACGCGGACGCCCTCACCGGGAAGGACGCGGCCGACGAGGTGCTCGGAGCTCTCGACGAGCTCCCAGGTCCCGTAGGTGCGACCGCCCATGGCGGCGCGGAAGATGTCGTGCTGGCGCCAGATGACGCCCTTGGGCATGCCCGTCGTCCCGCCCGTGTAGAGGATGTAGAGGTCGTCGGGGGAGAGGTGGACGGGGGGGAGGACGGGCGGGGCCGAGGCCAGGGCCGCCTCGTAGTCGACGGCCCCCGGGAGCAGGGCCTCGCCCGACTCGTCGGCCACCTGGATGAGGAGCTCCAGATCGAGGAGCTCGGGGAGGATCTTCTCGAGGACGGGGGCGAAGGTGGCGTGGTAGATGATCCCGCGCGCCTTGGCGTCCTTCAGGAGGTAGCGCAGCTCCTCGGCGACGTAGCGGTAGTTGACGTTGAAGGGGGCCACCCGGGCCTTGTAGGCGCCGAGCATGCCCTCGAGGTACTCGTTGCCGTTGTAGAGGTAGAGGCCGAGATGGTCCTGGCCCGACTCGTGGCCGGCCAGGGTGGGCCGCTCGGCGTGGGCGCCGAACCCGTGGCGGTAGAGGAACGACGCCAGGCGCCGGGTCCGGTCGGTGATGTCGGCGTAGGTGTAGCGGCGATCGCCCCAGACGATGCACTCACGGTCGGGGACGGTGGCGGCCACCCACTCGTGGACCTGACCCAGGTTGAATTCCTCCGCGCTCACCGACCACCTCGCGCTCTCGTCTGGATGAGACGTCGCAGCCTATTGCCTGTAGCCCTCCACCACGGGGGCCGACCGCTCCTGCGCGTCGTCGGGGTCCTGGCCGGCCCGGCGCCGGGCGCGGCGCTGGCGCAGGAGGTCCCAGCACCGGTCGAGGGCGACCTCGATGGTGCGGAGCCGCTCCTCCTCCTCGGGGGCCAGGCCTTCGCCGACGTGGGCCTCTTCGAGACGGTGCTCCTGTTCGGCCAGCTCGTTGATGCGGTTCACGATCTCCTGGTCGTCCACGGTGTGTCCTCCTCGACGCGGTGTCAGCCCCGACTCTAGGGGCCTACTTGAGCAGCCGGGACAGGCGCCGGTCGGCCAGGGGCTTGCCGCCGGTCTGACAGGTGGCGCAGTACTGGAGGGACTTGGTGGCGAAGGAGACCTCGCGGACGACGTCCCCGCAGACGGGACAGGCCTCACCGGTCCGGCCGTGGACGCGCATGGCCCGCTTCTTGTCCCCCTTGAGCTCCTTGGCCGATCGTCCCGATGCCCGCTCGGTGGCGTCGCCCAGGATGGTGACGAGAGCGGCGTGGACACGGTCGATCTCGGCCGGGCTCAGCTTGGCCGCCGGTTTGAACGGCGACAGACGCGCCGCGTGGAGGATCTCGTCGGAGTAGGCGTTGCCCACGCCGGCCAGAAGGGACTGGGTGGAGAGGGCGGTCTTGATGGTCCCCGGTGCCGTGCTCAGGATGCGGCCGAGGGCCGCGGCGTCGAAGGCGGGGTCGAGGGGATCCGGGCCCAACGAGGCCAGGGGCCCGACGTCCTCGGGGTGGCGGACGACCCAGAGGGCGAGACGCTTCTCGGTGCCCATCTCGGTGACGTCGAAACCGGCGGACGGTGCGAAGTCGTCGGCGGCGAAGCCGACGCGCAACGCGATCGGGCTCCGGGTGGGGCGGGCGCGCGTGGCCGGGAGCGCGTCCCACCATTTCACCCAGCCCCCCCGGGCCAGGTGGACGACGAGCCAGAGGCCGTCGAGATCGATGCAGAGGAACTTGCCCCGCCGGGTGCACGAGGCGACCTGACGCCCGACGAGGTCGGTGAGGGGCGGGTCGAAGGTCTTGAGAGCGGCGACGGCCCCGAGCTCGCAGCGGTCGACGCGCCGACCGCGCATGTGCTCGTCGAGGAACTCGACGAGGGCCTGGACCTCGGGAAGCTCGGGCACCGTCCCATGATGCCGAGCGCGGACACGGCCGTCGACCTCGGCCCCGTGTCTCTGGGGCCGCGCCGTCGGCGGGACGGTCGGTGGTGGCACAGTGGCGGGGTGGAGCTCGGCGCCCGACACGACGGCCCGGGTCGGCTGGCGGTCCTCGTGGTCACGGCCTCGGTTCTGGTGGTGTCGGGGTGCGCGCCGGCAGGACGTCAGTCGTCACCGGCGACGACGAAGCCCGAGGCGACCTCGACGTCGACGTCGACGTCGACGACGTCGACGACGTCGACGCTCGCCCCCACCGGTGCCGTGGCGCCGATCGCGTGGTCGGCGTGCGGCGACGATCTGCAGTGCGGATCGGTCAGCGTGCCCCTCGACTACAGCCGGCCCGACGGCCCGACGATCAGGATCGCCGTCGAGCGCCGTCCGGCGGCCGACCCGTCGCAGCGGATCGGCTCCCTCGTGATCAACCCCGGGGGACCGGGGACGTCGGGGATCGACGACCTCCCGAACGAGTTGAGCGTCCTCACCCCGGAGCTGCTCGACCGCTTCGACATCGTGTCCTTCGACCCGCGCGGGGTCGAGCGCAGCGACCCGGTGGAGTGCGAACCGACCACGACGACACCCACGTCGACAACCCCGACGACGACCCCGACATCGACGGCGACATCCACGACGACGCCGGTGGCCGAGCCGCTGCCCGACCCCGTCCCGGCCACCGCCGCCGCGCAGCGCGCCCTGTTGGCGGGGGACAGGGACTACGCCGAGGCCTGCGAGAAGTACAGCGCCCGCATCCTGCCGTTCGTGGGCACGGTGGACGCGGCCCAGGATCTGGACCGGATCCGCGCCGCCCTGGGCGACGCCAAGCTGACCTTCATCGGTCACTCGTACGGGACGCTCCTCGGGGCCGAGTACGCCGAGCTGTACCCGAGCCATGTCCGGGCCATGGTGCTCGACGGCGCCATCGACCCGGCCCTCGGGACCGGCCAGATGATCATCGACCAGGCCGAGGGCTTCGAAGGTGTCCTCGACGACTTCTTCACGTGGTGCGCGTCGTCGTCCTCGTGCCCGTGGGCGACAACGGGCGACCCGACTGCCGCCCTCCTGGCGCTCATCGACGCCAGTGGGTCGAAGCCGCTTCCCGGCGCCGGGGGAGCGACGGCCGGACCGGGGGAGTTCTACGACGCGCTCCTCGACGACCTGTACTCCCGCTCGTCGTGGCCGTCGCTCGGCGATGCCCTGGCCCAGGCGTCGGCCGGGAGCGGGACCGACCTGATCAGCCTGTCGACCAGTTACGCCAGCGGCGGCTCGACCAACGGGGGAGACGCCAACAACGCCGTCAACTGCCTCGATCACCCGGTGTCGCGTGATCCGTCGACGTACCCGGCGTTGGCGGCGACGGCGGCGGCGAAGGCACCCGTCTTCGGTCCCGTTCTCGCCTGGGGGCTGCTGCAGTGCGCCGTGTGGCCCGACCGGCCCACGAGGACACCGGCGCCGATCTCCGCCCCCGGCGCTCCCCCGATCCTCGTCACGGGGACGACGGGTGACCCGGCCACGCCGTACGCGTGGGCGGTGGCCCTGGCCCACGAGCTCCAGCACGGAGAGCTGGTGACGTGGCAAGGGGTGAACCACGTCGCCTACTTCTACAGCCCGTGCATCCGCGCCATCGACCAGGCCTATCTGGTGTCGGGCACGCTCCCGCCGGCGGGGACGGTGTGCACCGACTGAGGCAACCGATCGCCTGTGTCCGCATCGACTGTGACCGGGCTGACGCTAGTCAGAGCGCGGTGGCACCGGCGGGATCGGCGTCCGGCGGCGTCGGGCGTCCCACCCACCGGGCCCACGCCAGGTAGCCCCCGTCGAGGTCGCCGGCGCCGGTGAACCCGAGGTCGACGAGTGAGGCCGCCGCCAGGCTCGAGGCGTAGCCGGCGGAGCAGACGACGACGATCTGCTGGTCGTGGTCCCGGACTTCGGGAAGGCGATGGCTGCCACTGGGGTCGAGCCGCCACTCGAGGACGTTGCGCTCCACCACGATGGCGCCGTCGAGATCGCCCTCGCGCCGGCGCTGCTCGGCGGGGCGGATGTCGACGATCAGCCCACCGCCGGCGGCCACGGCGTCGAGGTCGGCCGGGGTCACCCTGGTGATCCGCCGGCGGGCCGACTCCAGGAGGTCGTCGGTCGAGGTCACGGGGTGACCGGCGGCCTCAGCCGGTCGGCGAGGGCCGAGAGGGATGCCGATAGGGGTGGCAACCATCGTCCCGGCGGGGGGTGTTCCCGGGACGATGGTTGCCGAGGGGTGGCGACTCCGGGCCAGGCCCCGGGGCGTCGATCACCATCAGGGCATCCTAAACCAATAAAGATGATTAAACAAGTCCGATTTATAGAGAATGGCTGGTCCAGAGACACTGGCTACCCTCCCTGGGTGTGGACGCCGAGACGGCCCGCCGCCGGGTGGCCGATGCGCCGGTCGGGCATCTGGCCACCGTGACGCCCGAAGGCCGACCCCACATCGTGCCCTGCTGCTTCGCCCTCGACGGGGGATGGATCTTCACGGCCGTGGACGCCAAGCCCAAATCGACGACGGCGCTGCGCCGCCTCGACAACGTCGAGGCGCACGGCGAGGCCGCCGTCCTCGTCGACCACTACGACGAGGACTGGGCCGACCTCTGGTGGGTGCGGGTCGACGGCACCGCCCGCGTCCATGCGTCGGGTCCCCGTCGTGCTGCCGCCCTCGCCGCCCTGGCCCGGAAGTACCGCCAGTACCGGGCGTCGCCCCCACCGGGACCGGTCATCGCCGTCGAGATCACCCGATGGCGGTCGTGGCCCTGAGGACGCCGGCACCGGGACTCACCACTCGGCCCAGCCGGTCGGGGTCACCGAGCCGGTGATGGTGCGGGGGTCCACCGGCAGGCGGGTGTTGCCCGCCTGGTAGACGGCGAAGCACAGCTGGAGGACCTTGGCCGCCTGCGCCGCCGACATGTCGGCCGGCGTGCCGGCCAGGAGAGAGTCGATGAAATGGGCCGACGAGCGCTTGAAGCCCGTTCCCCAGTCGGCGTCCATGTTGCTGTAGCCGGTCATCGAGTACTCGCCCTCGTCGCCGCGGTAGACCATGACGGGCGCCAGGTCGAGCATCTCCCCGGTGCAGCGGGTGACCCAGAGGAAGCCCTCGTCGCCTTGGACCTCGAGGAACTCGTCGGCCCCGTAGTAGGCGCTGCGCATCCACATCTTCGGCGCGTAGCTCACCTCCATGGAGCCGAGCAGCGTCTCGTCCTCGTATTCGAAGATGGCGGCGAGGGGCTCGAAGAAGAGGTCGCGTCGGCGCACGACGGCCTGGACCGACACGATGTCCTGGTCGAACAGCCACAGGGCCATGGCGTACTTGTGGACCATGTCATCGAAGAGGTGGCCCCCCGGGCTCAGGTTGTTGAGGCGCCAGACGTAGCCGCCGGCCCGAAGCCCGGCCTGGAAGGCCGAGTCGGTCTGGCCCACCACCGTCCTGATGCGGACGTTGGTGGGGTGGCCGATGGCGCCATCGGCGATCAGCTTCTTGGCCCTCTCGAGCGGGGGGTAGTGGTAGAAGCACTCGCTCACGCGGAGGGTGACGCCGGCCGCCTCGGCCGCTGCCGCCATCTCCCAGGACTGTTCCACGGTGTTCGACAGGGGCTTCTGGCAAGAAACGTGTTTGCCCGCCGCCACCGCGGCGAGGACGTGGTCGTAGTGGAGGTGTGTGGGGGTGAGGATCTCGACGGCATCGATGTCGGGATCGGCGAGCAGGTCGCCGAGATCGGTGAACACCAGGGGCGCCCCCCAGGAGGTCGCCGCCGCCTGGGCCAGCTCCTTGTCGGTGTCGCAGACGGCGACGACATCGCACCGGTCGTGCTCGAGGTAGCCGGCCACGTTCATCTCGGCGATGTTTCCGGCGCCGATGACGCCGAGACGAATACGATCTCTTGGGCCTGACATGGGCGTCATGGTAGATGGTCCCCGGGATAAGGGACGCCGGACGCCGGACGAGGGGAGTTGCGGTGACAGTGTCTGTGACGGGGACGAGTACCGGTCATCCGTTGGCCGCGCTCACGCCCGAGGAGATCACGGCGGCCGTGGCCGTCGTCCACGGGGACAGCCGCTGGTCCGACGACTGGCGCTTCGCCTACGTGGGTCTGGAGGAGCCGCCCAAGAGCGCCGTCCGGGGGTTCGCCCCCGGGGACGCCGTCGACCGACTGGTGCGCCTCGTCGTCGTGGCCGGCCCCGAGGCCGACGTGATCGAGATCGTCGTGTCGGTGACCGCTGGTGAGCTGCGCTCGTTCGTCGAGGTGGAAGGGATGCGTCCGGGACTGCTCTTCGAGGAGTCGCTGCTCGCCATCTTGGCCCTGAAGGAGAACCCCGAGTGGCAGGCCGCCATGCGCCGGCGCGGCATCGACGATCTCGACAGCGTGCAGATCGACCCGTGGCCGGCGGGGTCTTTCGACCTCGCCCACGAAACGGGTCGCCGGATCTGCCGCTGCCTCTGCTATGTCCGCGAGACGCCCGACGACAACGGGTACGCCCGGCCCGTGGAGGGTGTCATCGGTTTCGTGGACATGGCCCGGGGCGAGGTTCTCGAGATCTTGGACACCGGCGTGGTGCCGCTGCCGCCCGAGAGGGGCAGCTACTACCCCGAGGACAACGGTCCGTTGCGCCACGATCTCAAGCCGCTCGAGATCTCCCAGCCCGAGGGGCCGAGCTGGGTCGTCGACGGCAATCTGGTGCAGTGGCAGCGCTGGTCGCTGCGCGTGACCATGGATCCCGTCGAGGGTCTCGTCCTGCACGACGTCGGATACGAGGACGACGGGCGGGTGCGCAGCATCATCTACCGGGCGGCGGTCAGCGAGATGGTCGTCCCCTACGGGGATCCCGGTCCCATGCACGGGTGGAAGAACGCCTTCGACGCCGGTGAGTGGGGCCTGGGCCGGATGGTCAATTCACTGGCTCTCGGGTGCGACTGCCTCGGAGTCATCCACTACTTCGACGCCGTGTTCACCACCGAGCAAGGAAAGCCCTACACGATCCCCAACGCCATCTGTCTGCATGAGGAGGACTACGGGATCCTGTGGAAACACAGCGATCCCCGTTCGGGGCGAACCGAGGTGCGGCGCTCGCGGCGGTTGGTCGTGAGCTCGATCGCCACCGTGGGCAACTACGAGTACGGCTTCTTCTGGTACTTCTACCTCGACGGGTCCATCCAGTTCGAGGTCAAGATGACGGGGATCCTGTCCACCATGGCCGTGGCCCCCGGTGTCCGGCCGCGCTTCGCCAACATGGTGGCGCCCCAGCTCGCCGCCCCCTTCCATCAGCACCTCTTCAACATGCGTCTCGACATGGAGGTGGACGGGCCCGCCAACTCCGTCTACGAGATGGAGGCCCGGCCCGTCGCCCCGGGACCGGACAACCCCTGGTCCAACGCCTTCGAATCGGTGGCCACCCTGTTGCGGACCGAGCAGGAGGCCCGTCGTGTGGTGGACCCGGCGCGCAGCCGGTGCTGGAAGGTGGTCAACAACGACTCGGTCAACCGCCTCGGTGAACCGGTCGCCTACAAGCTGGTACCGGGGTCGACCCCGACCCTTCTGGCCGCCGAGGACTCGAGCGTGGGGCGGCGTGCCGCCTTCACGACGCGCAATCTCTGGGTCACCCCGTTCGCCCCCGACGAGCGCCGGGCCGGAGGCGACTACCCCAACCAGCACCGCGGCGGCGACGGACTCCCGCTGTGGACGGCGCGCGACCGTTCGATCGTCGACGAGGACATCGTCCTCTGGTACACGTTCGGGGTCACGCACATCCCCCGGCCCGAGGACTGGCCCGTCATGCCGGTGGAGTACACGGGCTTCTCCTTGGCGCCGGTGGGCTTCTTCCCCCGCAATCCCGCTCTCGACGTGCCGCCGACGTCGGCCGCCGCCTGTCACACCGAGTAGAGCCTCCTGTCACACGAGTAGAGCGGCTCTCCGTCTACCGCCCCGCCGGGGCCGGCCAGCCGGGAACGAGTCCGAGCTCGCGACACAGCTTCTGGGCGTGGACGAGGGTGCCGGCGTAGCGGTCGGCGGCCGGGTGGGTGGCCAGCCAGGCGACGACGGCACCGGGAACCTCCGGGGGCACGCCGCGGAATCCGGCGTCGGTGAACTGCTCCGCGCCGGCGGTGGCCCGCATCCTCTCGTTCACGACGAAACCGGGGTCGACGTTGAAGGCCCGGATCCCGTCGCCGGCGTGTTCCGCGTGGAGAACGGGCACGATGCGCGTCACCGCCGCCTTGGCCGCGGCGTAGGCGACGCCCCATCCCCCTTTTCCGACCGGCGCGGGGGGATCGAGGTGGGCCGTTCCCGAGCTCATGGTGATGACCGATCCGCCGCCGCCGGCGAGCATCGCCGGCAGCACTCGCTGGAGGAGTAGAAGAGCATGGAGGTAGTCGGCGCGGATCGTCGCCTCGGCGTCGTCGATCGAGAGGTCGCCCACGCGCTCCATCGGCCCCGGGCCCTGATAGATGGCGTTGTTCACCAGGATGTCGAGACGACCCCAGATCCCGGTGGCGGCGACGGCGGCCCGCTCGACCGAGGCGCGGTCCAAGAGGTCCATGGCCACGGCGTGGGCGCGCGCTCCGGTGGCCGTGATCTCGTCCGCCGTCGTGTCGAGACTGCCCGGGAGGGTCACCGACCCCGTGGCCACGACGGCCCGCCCCTCACCTTCATGGACCGTGCGCGCGCTGATCACGACGTCGCACCCGGCCCGGGCCAGCGCGATGGCCGCGCACCGGCCGATCCCCCGGCTTGCTCCGGTGACGAACGCCACCGGGCGGTCGTGCGTGGTCATGGCTGCACACGATACGACCGCTGACGGTCCAGGCACCGACCTCACCCTCGACCAGACCTTGAGGTCCGGGTTCGGCGCCCACCGCCGATGGCCCATGACCGGTCGACGGCTCCGAGAGCTCGATGGCCCCGAAAACGATGGCGGCGAAAAAAGGTCCGCTCCACGCGCCTGCGGCGACGACGCGCGGGGCTATCGTCCACTGCGCACAGGCCCCGGTCGACCGACAGACGCGGAGAGCACATGATGAGTGGTCAACCTTTGCGCCGGAACCACCGGCGTCGGTCAGTCCATGCGGTGCGCGTCGCTCTCGTCGTTCCGGTGGTGGCGCTCGCCGTCGGCGTGTTCGGGTGGGCCGACGCGGCCACCGCCGGCGCATCGACACCGCCGCCCGGACCGAACGCCGTACTCGGATTCGGCGCCGCCGCTGCCGTGGCCAGCGGTGCCCGCCCCGCCGGTCCCGTCGCCGGCATCGCCTCCACCCCCGACGGTGGGGGGTACTGGACGGTGAGCTCGGCCGGCGCCGTGACGGCCGAGGGTGACGCCCTCGCCTACGGATCGCTGGTGGGGACGGCGCTCACCGCCCCGATCGTGGGCATGGCGGCCACCCATGACGGGCACGGCTACTGGCTGGTGGCCTCCGACGGCGGGATCTTCGCCTTCGGCGACGCCGTCTTCCACGGGTCGATGGGCGGACACGTCCTGGCCGCCCCGGTGGTGGGCATGGCCGCCACCGCCGACGGCGGTGGCTACTGGCTGGTGGCCTCCGACGGCGGCATCTTCTCCTTCGGCGACGCCGTCTTCCACGGGTCGATGGGCGGCCATGTTCTCGACGAGCCCATGGTGGGCATGGCGGCCACGCCCGACGGCGGCGGCTACTGGAGCGTCGCCTCCGACGGCGGCATCTTCTCCTTCGGCGACGCCGTCTTCCACGGGTCGATGGGCGGCCATGTTCTCGACGAGCCCATGGTGGGCATGGCGGCCACGCCCGACGGCGGCGGCTACTGGACCGTCGCCTCCGACGGCGGCATCTTCTCCTTCGGCGACGCCCCCTTCGTCGGTTCGGGGACCGGGGGATCGGTCGAAGCTCCGGCCGTCGCCATGTCGGCCGGCCCGGAGGGCTACTGGGTGGCCTACAGCCAGACGGCACCGGCGTCGAGCGTCCTCGGCCAACAACAGCTGCTCGCCATCCTCGGGTATCTCCCGCTCGAGTGGACACCGGCCGGGTTCGTCTGGCGCTGGTCGTCGGATCCACCGACCCTGAAGGCACAGTGGATCCCGGGTCAGGACACCGTCGTCACGCGAGGGGCCGTCACCGCCTTCGAAGCCCACGTCGGGCTCCCCCTCGACGGCAACATCTCGCCCACCGAGACGGCCGCCCTCGAGGCGGCGGCGGCCGATCCGTCGGCCGGCGCCAACCCCGACGGATACACCTACGCCCTGGCCAATGAGAACCTCCCCGAGACGCTGACCGTGTGGCACGACGGCGCCGTCATCGACGTCTCGCCGGCCAACACCGGGGGTGCCGGGGCGGCCACGCCGCTGGGGACATGGCCCGTCTACGAGCGCCTCCGGGCCCAGATCATGACGGGAACGGACCCCGACGGGGCGTCCTACGCCGATCCCGTGCAGTGGGTGGCGTACTTCCACGGAAGCGATGCCGTCCATTACATCGCCCGTGCCACCTACGGCAGTCCTCAGAGCCTCGGATGCGTGGAGCTGCCCTACGCGGCGGCCGCCTTCGTCTGGCCTTATCTCACCTACGGCACCCTCGTCACCGTCGTCTAGACGAGGCTCGTCGGGGCGCCATGGGCGGGAAAGGCGGTTTTACCCGCTAAACTGATATTCGTCCTGATACGCGAGTCGTCGCGGCAGGTATCCCTCCTCCGCACGAAAGCGCAATCATGCCCCCCACCTTCGCCGATCTCGGCGTCCCGTCCGACCTCGTGGCCGCCCTGGCCCGCCGCTCGATCACCGAGCCCTTCCCCATCCAGGCCGTGGCCGTCCCCGACGCCCTGGCCGGCCGCGACCTCTGCGGCAAGGCGCCCACGGGCTCGGGCAAGACCCTGGCCTTCGGCATCGCCGCCGTGGCCCGTCTCGACGCCTCCCCGGCCAAGCCCCGTCAACCGCAGGTGCTGGTGCTGACGCCGACGCGTGAGCTCTGTTCGCAGGTGGCGTCGGAGCTGTCGACCCTGGCCAACGTCCGGGGCAAGCGCGTGGCCACCTTCTACGGCGGCGTCGGCTACGACCGCCAGATCAAGGCGCTCACACGCGGTGTCGACATCGCCGTGGCCTGCCCCGGACGGCTGGCCGACCTCATCCAGGGCCGGCACATCCGTCTCGACGCCGTCAAGATCGTGGTCGTCGACGAGGCCGACCGCATGTCGGACATGGGCTTTCTCCCCGAGGTCCGGCGCCTGCTCGACCAGACGCCCGACACCCGCCAGACGTTGCTCTTCTCGGCCACCCTCGACGGCGCCGTCGACGTCCTCGTGCGTCGCTATCAGCGTCACCCCGTTCGCCACGAGCTCGTCGGCAGCGCCGAAGAGGACGCCCACACCGAGCACTACTTCTGGCGCGTCGAGTCGACCGACCGCGCCGAGATGACGGCGCAGATCGCGGCGGTGTCCGGGCCCACCATCGTCTTCTGCCGGACGCGGCACTCGGCCGACCGCACCGCCCGCCAGCTCATGGCCCGCGGCATCCGCGCCGTGGCCATCCACGGCGACCGGAGCCAGTCCCAGCGGGAGCGGGCCCTGTCCTCCTTCGCCGCCGGTCATGCCGGCGCACTGGTCGCCACCGACGTCGCCGCCCGCGGCATCCACGTCGACGGCGTCGCCGCTGTCGTCCATTTCGACCCGCCGGCGGACGCCAAGGACTACGTCCACCGCTCCGGCCGGACAGCCCGGGCCGGCGCCACCGGCATCGTCGTCTCGCTCGTGACCCCGGACAAGACCAAGGCCGTCAAGCTCCTCCAGCGCGACCTCGGTGTCCCGGCCGGCATCGTCGGCCCCGACCTGGCCACCCTGCCCACCGGCGGCACCGCCGTGTCGCGCCGCCAGAAGCCGGTGGGGCGGACCTCGGTCGCCGCCACCGGTGCCACCGTGGGCGGATCGGGCCGGGCCACCGCCCCGCGTCGCCGCCGGCGTCCCCCCGTGCACGGCCGGAAGCACCAGCCGCAGCGGCGCGCCGGATAATTTCTCCCGGGGACGTCACCGCCCCGCCACCATGATCGCCGGATCCTCCCTCACCATCGAGATCGGCTCCCGGGTCCTTCTGCGCGACGCGTCGTTCACCGTCGGTTCCGGTGAGAAGGTCGGGCTCGTCGGACGCAACGGCACCGGCAAGTCGACCCTCGTCTCCGCCGTCCTCGGCGTGCCGGCACCCGGTGTCCGGGTGAGCGGCAACGCCCGCACCCGGGGCACCGTCGGCTTCCTCCCCCAGGTCCCCACGCCCGAGGGGTTGGGCCTCGACCCCACCGGTTTCTCCCATGTGCTGTCGGCCCGCGGGCTCGACGTCCTCGACGACGGCCTCACCCGGGCCAAGAAGGCCATGGCCGAGAACCCGACGGCCGACGCCATCGAACGCTTCTCCGATTTCGAGGAGCAGTTCCGCGAGAACGGCGGCTACGAGGTGGAAGGTGTGATCGCCCGCCTCTCCGAAGGGCTCGGTCTGCGCCAGGACCTGCTCCTCGAGGACATCGCCGAGCTCTCCGGTGGCCAGCGCCGCCGCCTCGACCTCGTCCGGGTGCTGTTCCAGCAGCCCGAGACCATGGTCCTCGACGAGCCCACCAACCACCTCGACCTGGGGGCGAAGAAGTGGCTGATGGACGAGCTCGAGCGCTTCAACGGCGCGCTCCTCGTGATCAGCCACGACATCAAGCTCCTCGACCGGGCCATCACCAAGGTCCTGCACCTGGCCGACGCCTCGCTGCGGGAGTACAAGGGGACGTACACGAGCTACCGGGCGCAGCTGGCCGCCGATCAGGCGCAGCGGGAGCGCTCGGCGGCCCTCGAGGGTCGTGAGATCACCCGCCTCACCACCCTGGCCGACTCGATGCGGGGGAGCACCGTGCGCCGGGCCCGCATCGCCCGGTCCCTCGACACCCGGGTGGGACGCCTCGAGTCGACGCGCACCGTGGTCGACAAGCGGGAGCGCACCACCCGGTTCACCCTGCCCGAGCCCCGGCGCTCGGCGGCCACACCACTGGCCGCCGAGCGTCTGGGCGTGGCCTACGGGCCCGACCCCGTCCTGCGGAGCATCACCTTCTCCCTCGGGCGTGGCGACCGGGTCGTCGTCATCGGTCGTAACGGAGCGGGGAAGTCGAGCCTGCTGCGCTGCCTGGCCGGGGTGCAGAAGCCCTCGGCCGGAGAGGTCGAACTCGGGGTCAACGTGTCCCTCGGCTACTTCGCCCAGGAACACGAGCAGGTGGACCCCACCCGGACGACCCTCGACAACATCGACGACACCATCCTCAAGTCGATCACCGAACGCCGGGCCCTTCTCGGGTCGTTCGGGCTGTCGGGGAAGCTCGTGGACCAGATGCCGGCCACCTTGTCGGGTGGCGAACGGGCCAAGCTCGGTCTGGCCATGCTGGCCGCCGGCCAGGCCAACGTCCTCGTCCTCGACGAGCCGACCAACAACCTCGACCCCGCCTCCACCGTGGCCGTGGGGGAGATGCTCAGCCGCTGGCCGGGAACGATCGTGGCCGTCAGCCACGACCGGTCCTTCGTCGACACCCTGCGGCCGACGCACTGCCTGCAACTGCCGGCCGAGCGCTTCACGCACTGGAAGGACGAGTACCTCGACGACGTGGCCCTGCGCTAGTTGTCCTTGACGCTGGACACCCGCCTTGGTAAAACGCAAATGAGTTGCGGGGCATCCGGTCTTACCATCGCGCAACGCCCGTAGCTGCTTGGTACACGGAGCACACAGCCAAGGGGGGGCAATGGTCGCCGGTAAGACGATGACTCCAATTACTCGGTTTGCTCTCATGGCGGTGGCCCTGCTGGCCGTGGTGCTGGTACCCATCGCCAGAACATCTCGGCCGGCGGCCGCGCAGGGATCGGCCTCGCTCTCGTCGTCGGAAGCCGCCAGCACTCCCAACTTCTCGTCGGCCGGCACACCGATCACGTTCACCTATCAACTCGACAACACCGGGTCAGTGGCGCTGACCGTCGGGGCCAGTAGCACCGTCGCCGGCTCGGCCGCCTGTCCCACCGAACCTCTTGCTCCCGGCCAGCAGGAAACGTGTGAGGCCAGCTACACGACGACACAGGGCGATGTCGATGCCGGTGGCATCACCGATGACGCCACGGCCACGGGCACACCGGCGGTCGGCTCGGCCGTCACCGCCGATACGGACGTCACCGTGACCGCCGAGCAGGTGTCGTCCATCGGCATCACGAAGTCGGCCGACGTGACCAGTTACGAGGACCCGGGCACGCAGATCGACTACAGCTACGACGTCGTCGACACCGGAGACGACTCCCTGACATCCGTCGGCGTGACCGATCCGATGCCGGGCCTGTCCGCCGTGACCTGCCCCGATTCCTCGCTCGCCCCGATCAACGACGGAACGTCGTCCGAGACGTGCACCGCCACCTACACGACGAGCCAGGCCGACGTCGACGCCGGCAGCCTCACCAACACGGGCACGGCCGCCGGCACGTCATCGTCGGACGGCCCCGTCTCCGCGCAATCGACCCTCACCGTGAATGCGGTCTGGAACCCGTCACTCGTCGTCACCAGTGATCAGGAGACGTCGACCGATAATGGCTCCTACGCCATCGTCGGGACTTGGTTGAGTTACAGCTACACGGTGGAGAACACCGGGAACGTCACGCTCAATACCCCGTCGATCTCCGGAACGGTGGACTACAACGAACCGGCCACCACCCCCGTGTCGGCCACCTGTGCTCCTTCGTCGATCGGTCCGGGGCAGTCCGCCTCGTGCAGCGCCTCGGACGCCTACCAGACGACCCTGGTCGATGAGGGCACGGTGTCGCCCGCCGACCCGGCTTCGGGGATGGCCGCGGTGAGCGAGGAGTCGTCGCCGAGTGCGCTCGAGCCCAACGGGAACCCGGTTCCCTCGGGAGACGAGTCAGGGGGCATCTCCACCGCCCAGGGTCCTTATGAGCTCGCACCTCTGTTGTCCGCAGCCGGGTGCCGGAACATCGCCGCCGACGGCGGGACACCCCTCAACAGCGTCGATGAGACGCATTGCATCAACGGCGTCATCGCCGATCTCAACACCGGTGCCACCGCCGACGACTTCGGGAGGAACTCGCACGGCTCGCCGTGCTACAGCCTGACGTGCAACACGGAGGCGACACCGGTCGTGTGGGACCTCGGCAATGGCTCGGGTGCTTGGACAAATCCCGACGGCATCGACCCGCAAGGCGGTGGATACTGCTCGACCTCCAACAGCTACGAGGTGGATCTGGGACTGAAGATTCACGGACCGCAATGGCTGACGATCGAGGATGGGTGCCTGTACAACGACGGCACGAACAACATCGGCAACCAAACGCCGATCCTGGAGATCGACTGCTACGACTGTATCGACCCCGATACTCTCGAGGACGCACCGGCATACGACACGGTGCAGGATATTTCGATGGACGGCGCGTACCCCATTGGCGCCGGCGATTGGAATCCATACATGGACGGATTGGAGACCGAAGGCTGCGGCTGGTGCACGTTTGACAACGACTCTGCCACCAACGTGTTCGGCGACGGCTTCCACTTCACCGGGGCTTTGAACAGCGCGGCGGGGATCGTATCGAACACCAAGGACTCCGTGGGCAACTATCTGTACGCCGACAATGCAGGACGGGACGAGCTCTGCCCGATCGGCGTCAATAAGGACACATTCAGCAATGTCTTGTTGGGTCCGGACGTCGGCTACTCGACCATGGACATGGAGGTCGACTCGCTCAACCTCCCCGTCAATACGATCACATTCGACAATTTGACCACCTACGGATTCGTCGAGGATTCCGGAGCCAATGGCCCCATCGTGATCAACGGGTGGACGATGGAGCAAGGTGGCGCCGCTCCGTACCCGGTCTACGTCTATAAGGGCGGCACGGGAAGCGACACCGCATATACGCTCAACGGCTATCTGCCTCAATACGGCGGCGCGCAGTCGCTGCTGAGATGCCACTATCAAGGCAACGAATCCTGCATCGATGTCACCGGCGGCAGCCAGGGTGTGGACGTCAACGACACGACCTTCACCATCAACGGCGCGGGCACTCGTGCGGACGCTCAACCTCTCTGGTTCGTGGGTTCGAACTCCTCGGGTGTGGAACTCACTGACGACTGCATCACGGACAACGGTGATTGGTACGAAGTGCGGGCGGCCAACGCAAGCGTCACGCAAACGTATACAGAAGGGTTCTCCTGCCCGACGGGGACGTCAGAGATCCAGGCGGCCGGAGCATCGAGCGAGGTCTATCAGGCCACGTCGTGATCGGTGGGGGTCAGTCCCGACACCGGTGCCCCGTCGAGGACGGGACCGCTGGTGTGCAGATGGCACCGGACGGTGGTGCCGACGGCCGTGGTGAGCGGTGGTGGATCGACCGACGTGCAGATGTCCATGGCGTAGGGGCAGCGGGGGTGGAACGTGCACCCGCCGGGAGGATCGAGGGGGTTGGCCACCTCGCCCGTGAGCACGATGCGCCGGCTGTCCGGTGATCGGTGCACGTCGGGGACGGGGATGGCCGACAGCAGCGCCTCGGTGTAGGGGTGGCGGGGCCGGAGGTAGACCTCTTCGGCCCGGCCCTCCTCGACGATCCGACCCAGGTACATCACGGCGATGCGGTCGCTGATGTGGCGCACGACCGACAGGTCGTGGGCGATGAAGACGAAGGTCAGTCCCAACCGCGTCTGCAGGTCGGTGAGGAGGTTGATCACCTGGGACTGCGTGGACACGTCCAACGCGCTCACCGGCTCGTCGCACACGACGAGCCGGGGTTCGGGCGCCAGCGCCCGGGCGATGGCGATCCGCTGGCGTTGGCCGCCGGAGAATTCGTGCGGCCGCCGGTACAGGGCGTAGCGCCCGAGGCCGACCTGGTCGAGGAGCCCGGCCACCCGCTCGTCGCGTGCGGCCCCCGTCAGCCCGTCGTAGATCTCGAGAGGCTCACCGACGATGTCGTTCACGCGCATCCGGGGGTCGAGCGAGGAGTACGGGTCCTGGAAGACGATCTGCATCGACCGGCGCTGGTGACGAAGTTCGCGACCCCCGAGCCCGGTGACATCGGTCCCGTCGAGGACGATCGTCCCGTCGGTGGGGTCGATCAGACGCATGATCAAGCGAGCCAGCGTCGACTTGCCCGAGCCGCTCTCGCCCACGAGACCGAGGGTGCGCCCCGCCGGAACCCGGAGGTCGACGCCGTCCACCGCCTTCACCGCCCCCGTGACCCGTCGCAGGGGACCGGTGCGGACGGGGAAGGTCATCTTCAACGCCGTGATCTCGAGCAGGGTTGCGGCCGGGCTGTCGGCGTCGCCTGGTGCGCCGGCCGCCGACGGGAGACCGCCCACCCCCGACAGCTGCAGCTCACCGTGGCGGATGCAGCGCACGAGGCCCGATGACGGTGCCGGTTCGAGCACCACCGCCGCCGTCCCGCAGGCGTCGGTGACGTAGTCGCAGCGTGGTCCGAACCGGCACCCGGACACCATCTCGTCGGGACGCGGCACCTGCCCGGCGATCACCCTGAGGGCACCTCCCGGCGGCGCCAGCTGGGGCATGGAGGCGAGAAGCGCCTCGCTGTAGGGGTGCTGCGGGCGGTCGAAGAGCTCGGCCACGGCCGTCCGTTCGGCCACCTGGCCGGCGTACATGACGACGACCTCGTCGGCGATATCGGCGATGACGCCGAGGTCGTGGGTGACGAAGATCATGGCCATCTGCCGTTGCTGCTGCAGGGAGGCCAGGAGCTCGAGGATCTGCGCCTGCGTGGTGACGTCGAGCGCCGTGGTGGGCTCGTCGGCGATCAGCAGCTGAGGCTCGCACGAGAGGGCCATGGCGATCATCACCCGTTGGCGCATCCCGCCCGAGAAGGCGTGGGGATAGTCGCGCGCCCGGCGTCGGGGGTCGGGGATCCCCACCTGGTCGAGCATGTCGACGGCGTGCGCCCAGGCCTCGGCCCGTCCGACTTGGCGATGGGCCCTGACCTGTTCGGCGATCTGGTTGCCGACGGTGTACGCCGGGTTGAGGCTCGTCATCGGCTCCTGGAAGATCATGGCGATGTCGTTCCCGCGGATCCTCCGCATCTTCTCGGGGCTCAGCCGGGTCAGGTCCACCCCGCCGAAGCGCACCGCTCCTTCGGGAACACGGCTCTCGCGCCGGGGCAGGAGGCCCATGACGGCCAGGGCCGAGACGGTCTTGCCCGAACCGCTCTCCCCGACGAGCCCCAACGTGCGCCCGGGCCTGACGCCGAAGCCGACGTCCTCCACCACGGGAAGCCACCCGGCCCCGGTGGCGAATTCGACCGTCAGGTGCTCGACGGTCAGCAGATCATCGGAGGTCGACGGGGCGTCGGGGTGCGGGCCCGGGTCCGGGACCGCCACGGCGACGGGCGCCGCCCGGGCGGGGATCCGGAGCCGTCGCCTGCCGGCGGGGCGGGCCGACGATTTGGCGCCGAAACGCTCGCGCCCGAGCGCGTCGCGCAGTCCGTCGGCCACCAGGTTGAAGGCCAAGACGGTGAGGAGGATGGCCACACCGGGATAGACGAGGGTGAGAGGTGCCTGGAAGATCGACTGGTACGCCTCGGTGAGCATGAGGCCCCAGCTCGCCGTCGGGGGTTGTTCGCCCACGCCCAGGAAGCTCAGGCCGGCGTCGATGAGGATGGCGTAGCCGAGGGCCAGGGCCGTCTGGATGATGAGGGGCGAGGCCACGTTGGGCAGGATGTGCGTCCGGATCAGCCGGCCCGGGGCCACACCGGTGGCCCGGGCCGCCTCGACGTAGTTCTCCTCCCGGACCGCTATCACCTCGCCGCGGATCAGCCGGACGAAGCTCGGGACGAACACGATGGCGATGGCGATGGAGGCGTCGTTCAGGTTGGGGCCGAGCAGGGCGGCCACCGTCAGGGCCAGGACGAGCGGGGGGAAGGAGAACAACGCGTCCATGGCCCGCATGACCACCGTGTCCACCCAGCCGCGCACGAAGCCGGCCACGAGGGCCAGCGGGATGGCGAGGACGAGGGCGCCGCCCACGATCTGGAAGGCGGCCCGCAGCGGCGGCCGGGCGCCGAAGATGAGCCGGGAGAGCACGTCGCGGCCGAGATCATCGGTCCCCAGCCAGTGCGCTCCCGACGGCCCGGCGTTGATGAGCAGGAGATTCTGGGTGTTGGGCCCGTAGGGCGCCAGGAGCGGCGCGGCGATGGCCATGACGATCACGCCGACGACGAAGACCAGACCGCCCATGGCCATCTTGTCGTGGGTGAACCGCCGCAGAGCGCCGCCGTGTTGTTCGGGGGCGTCGTCGACGGATCCCCGGTCCACGTCGGCGACCGTCGCCGAGCTGGCGACGATGGGGTCGCCGCTGCCGGGCGGGAGGATCGTGCTCACGCCAGTCTGACCTTGGGGTTCAAGTAGGCGTAGATGATGTCGACGATCAGATTGATGATCACGAACAGCACGGCGGTGAGAAGGGCCACCCCCTGGACGACGGGCAGGTCCTTGTCGCCGATGGCGGTGATCATGTAGGCACCGATCCCGGGTAACGAGAAGATGTTCTCGATGATGAAGGTGCCCCCGAGGAGATACCCGAACTGGATGCCCACGATGGTCACCACCGGGCTGATGGCGTTCTTGAGGGCGTGCTTGCCGATGATCCTCACCGGTGACAGACCCTTGGCCAGGGCGGTGCGCATGTAGTCCTGGTCGAGTGTGTCGATCAGAGAACCCCGGGTCTGGCGGGCCACGGTGGCCGCTCCGCCGAAGCCGAGGGCCAGCCAGGGCATGAGGAGATGCTCGAACCACGATGCCGGCGAGGTGGCGAACGGTGTGTAGCCCAACGACGGCAGGAGATGCGTCTTGATCGCCAGGAGGATCACGAGCAGCATGGCCAGCCAGAAGTCGGGCATGGCCACGCCCAGGCTGCTCACGGCCGTGACGACGCGATCGGCCCACGACCGGGGTCGTAGGCCGGCCACGATGCCGGCGGGCAACCCGATCAGCACGGCCACCACCATGCCGCCGGCGGCGATGCTCAGTGTCACCGGGAACCGGATCCGGATCCCGTTGGCCACGTTCGAGCTGGGGACGCTGGCCGGCGAGAAGAGCGAGTGTCCCAGATTCCCGCGAACGGCCCTGCTCAGCCACGTCCAGTACTGGGCGAAGAAGCCCTCGTTCAGATGGAGCTGCCGCCGGATCTTCGCCACCTCGGAGGCGCTGGCGTGGGCCCCGCCGGCCAGGGTGATGGCGGGATCGCCCGGGAGGAGCAGCACCAGGCTGAACACGGCCAGGGAGATGACGATCAGCAGGGGAATGGTGATCAGGAGTCGCCGAGCGACGAACGAGAGTAACGACCCACCGGACGCCATGAAGACGGGCTCAGGTCATTTCTTGATGTAAATGCCCGCCAGGTTGACCTTGCAGACGCCGATGGGGGCGACGACGTTCCCTCCGACCCGGGTCTTGTTGTAAGCGATCATCTCGGGGATGAAGGCGATGGGGACCTCGAGACCCTGGGACATCACGATGGCCGACGCCTTCTGCATGTACGGACCCTGGTAGGCGGCCGAGATCGAGAACGAGGCCGCCTTGACGAGGGTCGTCACCGCCGCGTTGAACGATCCGAGGGCCTGGGACACGAAGCCGGTGCCCTCGTAGGAGCTCTCGAAGTTGTTGGCCAGGTCGGGCCCGTTCGAGTTGTTCTGGATGAGGACGGCGTTGGCCTCTTTGTTCTCGTAGACGTCGGTGAGGATGTCGGCCGGGGGGACCTGGGTGATGGACACGTTGAAGCCGGCCGGAGCGAGCTCGGCCTTCATGATCTCGGCCGCCGTCTCGTACTCGGTCACGCCGGCGGGAAACACCAGATCGAAGCTCACGCCGTGGGGGTAGCCGGCCTGGGCCAGCATGGCCTTGGCCTTGGCCGGTTGGTACGAGTACTTGTTGCCCACGGTGGTGTTGTAGCCGGGTGACGTGCTCGGGAACGGCTGGTAGGCCGGCTGACCGAGCCCGTCGAGCACGATCTTGTTGAGCTCGACCCGGTTGACGGCGTACTCGAGGGCGGCTCGAACGGCGGGAACGTTGAAGGGCGGCGAGTTCTCACGCAGCTGCATCAGCATGTACTGGTACGACGGGGTGATGGCGATACCGATGTTCGCATTGGCCTTGGCCGTCTTGTAGTCCCCGGGCTGGAGCTCGATCATGTCGACGGCCCCCGAGATCAGGGCGCCGATCTGCTGGGGGCCCTCGGTCAACTGGACGAAGTCGACGCCCCCCAGCTTGTAGGCCGATTTGTCCCAGTACGTCTTGTTGGCCGCCAGGGCGATCTCGGCCCCCGGCTGGTAGCTCTTCAGGACGAAGGGCCCGGCGCCGACCGGACTGGTCGAGGCGTTGGCGATGGAATTGGGGGCCATGACCATCCCGTCGATGAAGCTGAAGGCCAGCAGCAGGTCACCGGGGGTGGGGGGCTGCTTGAGCTGGAGGACGAGGGTGGTGGCATTGGTGGGGTCCATGCTCACGATGGCCTCGAGAGAGGTGCGCAGCGGGCTCTTGCGGACGTGCTCGATGCTCTGCATGATGGCGTCGGCTGTCACCGGCTCACCGTCGGAGAACACGACGTTGGGCCGGATGTGCAGGGTCAGCGTGGAGCCGGAGATCGGTCCAACTCTGGGCCAGACCGGGCTCGATCTCGTTGTTGCCCGGAGGGCCCGAAGGCTCGAAGGTGATGCTCTGGTAGATCTGCTCCAGGACCTGGAACGAGCAGTCGTTGGTACCGGTCCCGGGGTCGAAGTCGTTGGAGAAGCTGTCGTTCAGGTCCACCCCGACGCGCAGGACGCCGTTGGGATTGGGTGTGCCGGCGTTCGACGACGCCTGCGGTGCGCCGTTCCCACCTCCACAGGCGACCAGAAGCAGTGATAGCGCAGCCAGGGAGCCGACGACCCACCGAACCCGGTGCCCGTTGCCCGTCGCTCGTCGCATGGCCGTCCTCTCGTCACGTCTCGGAGTGGCGCCAGGGTACTTCCGACCGACCGGCGAAGCGAGGAATCGGCGGTCGCGGCACTAGCCTGTCCCCGGTGGCCGGCACTTCCTCGCACCTGAGCGACATGACCGGTCGGACCGCCGTCATCACCGGTGGCAACAGCGGGATCGGCAAGGCGACGGCCGAGGCGCTGGCGCGGCTGGGAGCCCGCGTGGTCATCACGGCGCGTGACCCCGACCGGGGGACGGCCGCCGTCTCCGACATCCGACGGGCCAGCGGCAACGACGACGTCTACTGTGTCGCCCTCGATCTGTCCCGCCTGGCCTCGGTGCGCGCCTGCGCCGCCGATCTGCTCGACCGCCTCGACGAGATCCACGTCCTCGACCTGAACGCCGGCGGCGTGCTGTCGCGGCGCGATCGACACCGAGGACGGCTTCGAGACGCAGTTCCAGGCCAACCACCTCGGCCACTTCCTGCTCAGCCAGCTGCTCCTCGACCGCCTGCGCGCCAGCGCCCCGGCCCGGATCGTCGTCGTGTCGTCGTGGGGCCATACCCAGGCGCGCGGCGGTCTCGACTTCGACGATCTCCAGTGGGTGGCCCGGCCCTACCGGGGCTCCTTCGTCTACAGCGCCACCAAGCTGATGAACCTCTACTTCACCTTCGAGCTCGCCCGACGGCTGGCCGACACCGGGGTCACGGTGAACGCGCTCCACCCCGGGTTCGTGGCCTCGGGTTTCGCCATGAGCGGCGACACCGGCTGGCTCCGTCTGGGGATCATCGTGAGCCGACCGTTCGCCCGCTCGCCGAAGAAGGGGGCGGCGACGGCCGTCTGGTTGGCCGCTTCGGACGACGTCACGGGGGTCACCGGGGAGTATTTCGCCGACAGCAAGGCCAAGGCGCCGTCGGCCGACGCCCTCGACGCCGACGCCGCCCGGCGCCTGTGGGAGGTGAGCGAAGAGCTCGCCGGCCTCGGTTGAGGTGGCGCGATGCCGGCATCGGAGTCGGATTACCGACGGGTCCTCGAGGAGCACCTGGCCCAGGTCGACGTCGAGCTGGCCGAGCGCCGGCGGGCGGCGGCGCCGAGCGGCGAGCGCCCCGGCTTCGGCAAGCGGGCGGGCGACTACGTGGCACAGGTCGTCGAGGACCGGACGAACAACCAACTGGCCGACTCCCTGGCCGTCACCGCCGCCGCCATCCGGCGCGCTCTCGACCTGATCGACGAGGGTCGCTTCGGCCGCTGCGAGTCCTGCGGGGAGCCCATCGCCGAGGAGCGTCTGCAGGCCGTCCCCTGGGCCCTTCTCTGCATGCGGTGCCAGTCGGCCGGTGAGCACGGTGACCGGTCGTCGGCGTTGCGGCGCCCGTCGCGGTGAAGGAGGTGCGAACCCCTACGGCGCCACGGTGACGGGAACGGTCCAGGCGATGTCGGCCGACGAGCGCCCCACGTGGAGCGCATAGGAACCGGGGTCGATGCGCCACCCGGCGGGGCGATCGGGACCGGCCGCCTTGTTGATCATGTTCCCGAGCGGCATCCGCGCCCGCAGGGCCGTCGTCGCCTCCGTCCCCGGATCCCAGTAGGCGAAGGCGCGACCGGTCGAGGACCAGGGCGACGGTCCCCGTCTCGCCCGGCCCGAGCCGGATCTTGGCGAACGCCTTCAGCTCCTTGGCCGGCCGGAAGAGCTCGCCCGGGGGCGGCGCCACGTAGCACTGCACCACTTCGGTGCCGGCCCGCCCTCCGGTGTTGGTGACGGGCACGGTGACGACGACCTCGTCCCCCGGCGCCACCGCATCGGTCGAGAGCACCGGTGTGCCCAGGGCGAACGTCGTGTACGACAGCCCGTGACCGAAGGGGAAGGTGACGCCGATCCGGCGCCCCTCGTACCAGCGGTAGCCGACGAGGAGGCCTTCCCCGTAGCGCAGCTCGCTGCGCTCGCCGGGGAAGGTGGGGTACGCCGGGGTGTCTTCGAGGCGTGCCGGGAAGCTGACGGGGAGCCGCCCACCGGGTTCGTCGTCGCCCATCAGCACGTCGGCCACGGCCGACGCCATCTCCTGGCCGCCGAACCAGACCTGGAGCACGGCGCCGACCTCCTCGGCCCACGGCATCGCCACCGGGGCCCCGGCGTTCACCACCACCACCGTCTCGCTGTTGGCCGCCGCCACCCGGCGGACGAGCTCGTCCTGGTCGACGGGGAGGGCGAGCGAGGCCCGGTCGAATCCCTCCGACTCCCATTCGTTGGACGTCCCTACCACCACGACGACGACATCGGCGTCGCCGGCGGCGGCGACGGCCCGCTCGATCAGATCGGCCGGCGCCATCCACCGGCACCCCACCCGGAAGGCGAACAGTCCGTGGGCGCCGAGCGTGTCGTACTCCACGGCGATCTCGACGTCGCGGCCGCCTTCGAGCTCCACCTCCGACGTCAGTTCCCGGGAACCGAGGCCCATGAAGCTCGGGCCCCGGGGCAGCGACTCGTCGAAACCGTCGACGACGCACGGCACCGTCCACGAGCACCCGCGCCCGCCCGACGTGCGTCAAGGTGAAGAGGTAGCGGCCCGTCTCCGACGGCCGGTACGTCCCGCGGGCGCGGACGGAGAAGGGCCCGTCCAGCCCGGCCGACCGGGGGTCCGAGATGGGAGAGCTCGGTGGCGTGCAGCTCGGCCCGGTGCACGACGTCGCCGCCGCAGTCGAGGGCACCGAAGTAGTCGACCTCCAGCACCACATCGAGCACCGGGGTCGTCCGGGCCAGATCGACACCCGGTTCGTGGACGACGGTGACGCCGTCTGCGACCCGGGCCCGCAGTGCCTCCAGGGGGGTGGTCCGGTGGTCGGGCTCGACGCCGGCCGACCCGCCCCCCATGATGACGGCGCGGTCGGCGTTGGGGCCGATCACGGCGATCCGGCCGCACCGACGACGCCAGCGGGAGGATGCCGGTGTTCTGGAGGAGGACGATCGACGCCGTCGCGGCGCGACGGGCGACGTCGGCCCGACGGGCGGGAGCCGGACGCGGCGGCAGCTCCCCGTCGCCGCCCCCGTCGAGCAGCCCCACGCGCTCGTAGACCGACAGCAGCCTCGCCACCTGGTCGTCGAGCGCCTCGGCGGTCACCGATCCGTTGCGCACGGCGTCGGCCAGGGCCGGCCCGTAGGCGCGACCGGGCCCCGGCATCTCCAGGTCGACGCCGGCCGCGTTCGAGCCCGTCGTCGAGGCCACCCCGTACCAGTCGGTCAGGACGAAGCCGTCGAAACCCCATTCCCCCCGCAGGATGTCGGTGAGGAGCTCGCCGTCCTCGGAGCACCACCTCCCGTTCAGGCGGTTGTACCCGGTCATCACGCCGAGCGTCCCCCCGTGGCGCACGGCGTGCTCGAAGGGGACCAGATAGATCTCGCGCAGGGTGCGTTCGTCGATCACCGAGCTCATGGTGTAGCGCTCGAACTCGGCGTCGTTCCCGACGAAGTGCTTCACCGTCGTGGCCACGCCCCGCGACTGCACTCCGCCGATGAAGGCGGCCGCCAACGTCCCGGAGAGAAGCGGATCCTCGGAGTAGCACTCGAAGTTGCGCCCGGCCAGCGGCGAGCGGGGGATGTTCACCGTCGGCGCCAGCAGCACCTGGCAGCCCCGGGCGCGCGCTTCGGCGGCCAGCAGGGTCCCGACCTCGGCCACGACGGCCCGGTCCCACGTGGCACCGAGCGCCGACCCGCACGGCACGCAGGTCGTCGGTTCCGCTTCGGGGCCCGGCAGCGTCGTCCCCCGCGCCCCGTTCGGGCCGTCGGTGACACCGAGGGCGGGGATGCCGAGACGCGCCACTCCGGGAATGGTCCACAGGTCCTGGCCGGCGGTGAGAGAGGCCTTCTCGTCCACCGTGAGCTCGGCGCACGAGGCGTCACCGTACCCTGTCTTCGTCCATGGCCACAGTCTGGCGCCGATCTACTGTGATCGCCGGGATGCGGACCCGGTGAGAACCAGCGACCTGACGACGCCGGCGCTCGTGGTCGAGGCCACGTTGCTCGAGGAGAACCTGGCCACGATGGCGGCCGCCCTCCCCGGCTCGCGCCTGCGTCCCCACGTGAAGGCCCACAAGTGCACGGCGCTGGCAGAGCGCCAGCGCGCCCACGGCCACGGCGGGTTCACCTGCGCCACCATCGCCGAGATGGAAGGGATGGCCGGCGCCGGCCTCGGCGACGACCTCCTCCTGGCCAACGAGGTGGCCGACGCCCGGCGACTGGGCCACCTCGCGCGGACCGGGGCCCGCGTCACGCTGGCCGTCGACTCGCCCGAGACGATCGCCGCCGCCGCCGCCGGAGGGGTGGGCGAGGTCGTCATCGACGTCAACGTCGGCCTGCCCCGCTGCGGGTGCGACCCCGCCGACGCCGGACGGCTGGCCGACGCCGCCCGGGCCCTCGGCCTCGAGGTGCGCGGGGTCATGGGCTACGAGGGCCACATCGTCGGCGTCGCCGACCGGGCCACCCGCGTCGCCATGATCGGACCGGCCATGGAGATGCTGGTGGCCGCCCACGAAGACGTCGGGGGCGAGCTGGTCTCCGCCGGCGGCACGGGAACCTACGACATGAACACCTGGGCCACCGAGATCCAGGCCGGTTCGTACGCCCTGATGGACACGGCCTACGCCGGTCTCGGACTGCCGTTCCGCCAGGCCCTGCGCCTGGAAGCCACGGTCATCTCGGTCTCGTCGGGGTGGGCCGTGGCCGACTGCGGGCTGAAGGCCCTGGCCCTCGACCACGGCAACCCGACCATCGAGGGATCGGAGGTCTGGTTCTGCTCCGACGAGCACGTGACCTTCGCCCCGGGCCGGCCCCTCCGGGTGGGGGACCGCATCCGCGTGACGCCGGCCCACGTCGACCCCACCGTGGCCAAGCACGAGCGGATGTTCGTGATCGACGGGGACGACGTCCTCGAGACCTGGGCGGTCGACCTGCGGGGGTGGTGACCGGATACGGTGCCGCTTGACCGAGGAGATGCAGATGACCCCCGACTCCTACACACTGGCCGGCACCGATGTCTCGATCCCCCTCCTCGGGGTGGGGACGTGGGCGTGGGGTGACCGGTCCACGTGGGGCATGGGCGGATACGACGCCGAGCTCACCATGGCGTCGATCGAGGGGGCCTGGGACGCCTCCATCGACGCCGGCGTCACGCTGTTCGACACGGCCGAGATCTACGGGGGCGGCGAGAGCGAACGGATCATCGGCGCCCTGCGCACGCGGGACCCGGCCCGGGCCGCGTCCGTCGTGCTCGCCACCAAGTTCATGCCGTCGCCCTGGAAGCTCAACGTGAAGGGCGCACTGCTCAAGTCGTTGCGGGCCTCGCTCGGCCGCCTGGGCGTCGACGGTGTCGGGCTCTACCAGATCCACGGCCCCATCAGCCTCCGGTCCCACGCCGCTCTGGCCGACGCGCTGGCCGCCGCGCATGAGGCCGGCCTGGTCAAGGCCGTGGGCGTCTCCAACTACTCGGTCAAAGAGACGCGGTCCATGGCGGCCGAGCTCGACCGGCGCGGACTGAAGCTCGCCACCAACCAGATCGAGTTCTCCCTATTGCGCCGCGTGCCCGAGACCGGTGGACTGCTCGCCGCCTGCGCCGAGCTCGGGGTGGTCCCCCTGGCCTACTCACCGATCGGCCAGGGCCGCCTCACGGGGAAGTACTCGACCGGCCACCCCCCGCCGGGCAAGCGGAACTTCTCCAACCACCCCATGGAGGTGGTCGACGCCGTCGTGGCCCGGCTGCGCGAGATCGGCGACAAGCACGGCGGCAAGACGCCGAGCCAGGTGGCCCTCAACTGGGTCATCGCCAAGGGGGCCGTCCCCATCCCGGGGGCCAAGAGCGCGGCCCAGGCGCAGGAGAACGCCGGTGCCCTCGGCTGGCGACTCGACGCCGACGATCTCGCCGCCCTCGACGAGGCGGCCCTGGTCGGGATCCGGAGCATCTCCAGCCGTGTCTGGCAACACGGCTGACCGTCGAACGACCTCGCCGACCGAGAGGCCGTCGACCGAGAGGCCGTCGACCGAGAGGCCGTCGACCGAGAGGCCGTCGACCGAGGAGCCATGAGGCGCGTCCCCGCCGTCCCCCTCGCTCTCCTCGCCGCGCTCGGGATCGTCCTCGGCGCCTGCGGCGGCGCGTCGACACCGGCGTCCACCACCACGACCGGTGCCCCGAGCCCGCCGGCCACCACGTCGTCGCTCAGCGCCGCGCAGAGGACGGCGGTGGCCGACGGTGCCGACGCCGCCGACACCGACGCCGCCGGCGTCGAGTGGCTGTGCCGACCGGGGCAGGCGGACGACCCCTGCACCTCGAGCCTCACCACCACCGTCGTCCCGGCGTCGGGCCCGAGCCGGGTCGAGCGGTCGTCGGACGCCGCCCACCCCGGCATCGACTGCTTCTACGTCTATCCGACGGTGAGCGAGCAGTCGGGGGCCAACGCCAACCTGGCCATCGACCCGGCCGAGACGGCGGTGGCCCGGTCCCAGGCCTCGCGCTTCTCGCAGGTCTGTCGCGTCTTCGCCCCCCTCTACCCCCAGCTCACTCTGAGTGCCATCCTCACACCGGCCGATCTGACGGCGGCCAACGAGGCCAAGGCCTACGACGGTGTGGCGGCGGCCTGGGACGACTACCTGGCCCACGACAACGACGGGCGCGGGGTCGTGGTCATCGGCCATTCCCAGGGGGCGGCGATGCTCATCGCCCTGCTTGCGCCAGAAGGTCGACGGCGATCCGGCCGTGCGGCGGCACCTCGTGTCGGCCATCATCCTCGGCGGCAACGTCACCGTTCCCATCGGCAAGACGGTGGGGGGCAGCTTCGAGCACATCCCGGCCTGCACGTCGACCTTCGAGACCGGTTGCGTCATCGCCTACTCGTCGTTCGACCAGCAGCCGCCGGCCGACAGCCTCTTCGGCCGACCCGGCTCGGGGGTGAGCGCCCTCACCCCGGGGGCGTCGACGGCCACGGCGGGACTGCAGGTCCTGTGCGTCAACCCCGCGTCCCCGCAGGGTGGCTCGGCTCCGCTCACGCCCTACTTCCCGTCGCAGCAGACCACGGCCGGTCTCGGATCGGAGGCGGCCGAGGCGCCCGAGGTCCCGACGCCGTGGGTCACCGAGCCCGAGCTCTACTCCGGACAGTGCGACGACGAGAACGGTGCCAGCTGGCTGCAGGTGAGCGCGCCGATCCACCCGGGCGACGCGCGGCCCGTCGTCACGCAGACACTCGGGCCCACGTGGGGGCTCCATCTGGTCGACGTCA
Organism: uncultured Acidimicrobiaceae bacterium; assembly: GCA_963848355.1. GTDB lineage: Bacteria > Actinomycetota > Acidimicrobiia > Acidimicrobiales > UBA8190 > CAWKDG01. The sequence goes on along the minus strand of CAWKDG010000002.1, from coordinate 249,400 downwards.
ACATCTCCCTCGGCAACCTGGTGGCCCTGGTCGGCGACGAGGCCCGCTCCTACCGCCGCTGACATGGCGTCACCCCGGGAGTTCCGCCAGCACCAATTCCTGCCCCCGCCCCTGGCCACCGAGATCCTCCTCGTCCGACACGGGGCGTCCGAACCGGCCGTCGAGGGTCGTCCGTTCGTCCTCCTCGACGGTCAGGGCGATCCGGCGTTGGCGCCCGAGGGCCGGGTGCAGGCGGAGAAGGTCTGCGCCCGTCTGGCCCACGAGCGCATCGACGCCATCTACGTCACCACGCTCCGCCGCACGGCGGAGACGGCCGAGCGCCTGGCCCGGACCCTCGGCCTGGCGCCGGTGGTCGAACCGGACCTGCGCGAGGTGTTCGTCGGGGAGTGGGAGGGCGGCCTGCTGCGCATCAAGCTGGCCGAGCAGGGGCCCGTGGCGCGGCGCCTGTCCGAGGAACAGCGCTGGGACGTGATCCCCGGAGCGGAGCCGGCCGCGGCCTTCTCGCGCGCGCGTCCGTCAGGCCGTCGAGAGGATCGCCGCCGCCCACCGCGACGAGCGGGTGGCCGTCTTCACCCACGGCGGCACCATCGGGGAGCTCCTGGCCCAGGCGACGGGGTCCGAGCCCTTCGCCTTCACCGGGGCGGACAACGCGTCGATCTCGGTCCTCGTCGTCACCCCGCCGCGGTGGATCCTGCGCCGGTTCAACGACACCGCCCACCTCGATGCCGCCTCTCCCGGCAGCGGCGCCACCTGACGCCTTCTCAGCACAGCGCCTGGAGCTTCACCAGGGACCGGACGTAGGCGCTCTCGGCATCGCTCAGATCCTCGAACTGGATCCCCACCCTGATCGCATCGGCGTCGGCCGCCCCGGCGTGCTTGACCTCACCGCGCAGATCGACGGACAGGACGATCCGCTGCTCGACCAATCTCGTCGGGGGACGTCCCGTAGAGCTCGAGACCGGCGCCCAACGTCGAGACGTCCACCACGCGACACGGACGCCAGACTCCGTCGGGATCGCCCTCGATCCTGTACCGACCGTTCCAGTCCGTGAACTGTCGCGGCAACAGGCGTCTCAACATGAGCTCCATGATGCGCCCCCCCTTGCCCATGAGCGTGATCATGGCGTCGACGCCTTCTCGAACGGACTTGAACAAGCGAGCCCCACTGTTCCCCCAACGACCCGGGTCCGCTGTGGTTGCCGGTGTCGGTGGGGGTGATGTTGTCAGTGTCAGGCGACACCGGGCGGACGTAGCCAGATCGTCATCCGGGTCCCGTGTCCCTCGATGACGGGGGACTCCGTCGTCACCACCGCCTTCATGGCCGCCGCCAGCTCGGCCACGATGGCCAGTCCGAGCCCGGAGCCCAGGCGTCGGGCCGTGACCCGGTCGGAGGTGAAGTGCCGTTCGAAGACGTGGGGGACGTCCTCGGCGGCGATGCCGGGCCCGTCGTCGAGGACCCAGACGGCGATCGAGGTGCCGACCACCCCGGTGCCCACCACCACGCGCGTCGCCGCGTACTTGAAGGCGTTCTCCGTCAGGTTGGCCACGATCTGGCCGAGCCGGTCGGGGTCGGCGTCCACCCACAGTCCGGCGTCGGTGGGGACGGCGGTGATGAGCTCGAGCCCGAGGTTCTCGGCTTCGGGCCGGAAACCGGCGGCCGTCAGGCTCACCACCTCGGCGCAGTCCACCCGCTGCACGTCGAGGGAGAACTTCTGGGCGTCGAGCCGGGCCAGGTCGAGCAGGTCCTGCAGGAGGCGCCCGAGGCGCCGTGCCTCGGACCCGATCACGGCGGTGGCCGCCGCGGTGTCCTCGGTCGTCCCGTCGGCGATGGCATCGGCGTAGCCGATGATCGAGGTGAGCGGTGTCCGCAGCTCGTGCGACACCGACAGGAGGAACTGGCGCTCGAGGTTCTGGGACCGGCTCAAGCTGTCGCCCATGGTGTTGATGGCCTCGGCCAGCTCCGTCATCTCGGGGTCGTCGTGGGCGCTCACGGGCACCCGGGCGCTCAGGTCTCCGCCGGCCAGCTGCCCCGTGGTGGCCACGGCCCGCACCAGCGGTGCGCTGATCCGCCGGGCCAGGCCCGAGGCCACCACGGCGGCGACGAGGAGCGCCCCCCCGGCGACGAGGAGGAAGTACAGCAACCCGTTGACGGGATCCTGCACGTTGCGCACGGCCAGCAGGATGGCGTCGTCGCGCAGCGGGACCTCCAGGTTGACGCGCTGGCGCAGGGTGAGGGTGACGGGGACGGCGGCGAAGACGACGTTCCCGACGCTCCCCGACACGCTCTGGTCGTCCTCCAGCGCGGTGGCGTCGAGAAGCGACGCCGTGAGCGGCGCGGGGACGGAGTCGAATTGCCCGGCGGGGCTCAGCCCGACGGGACGGAAGAAGTCGTAGGACCCGACGAGCCGCAGCGCCGCCAGCACCCGGGCCGCGTGCACCTTGGCACCGACCCCGACCTCGTCGGCCAGGGATCCGGCCGCCAGCAGCTGGGCCACGGCCGTCGCCTCCTCGGTGGTCTCCGTCCCCGCCGTCGAGGTGCTGGCCCGCCGGACGAGGTACAGACTGCCCGCCGTCGTCAGCACGAGCGTCCCGGTGACGACGGCGAGGATGGCGATGGTGAGGCGCCGGCGCATGGGTGAGGTCGGCCCGCCTCAACCGAGGCGGTAGCCCACGCCCCAGACGGTGGTGAGGGGCAGCTCGTCGCCCAGCTTCTTGCGCAGCTGGCGCACGTGGACGTCGACGGTCCGCTCGTCGCCGTACCAGTCCTCGCCCCACACCCCGTCGAGCAGCTGCCGACGCGACAGCGCCAGGCCGAGATGGGCGGCCAGGTAGGCCAGGAGGTCGAACTCGCGGGTGGTGAGGGGGACGACGTCGCCGGCGCACGTCACCTCGCGCCGCCCGGTGTCGACCACGACGGCTCCGATCTCGGTCGTGAGCGACTCCGTCTTGGCCAACGCCCCCGTGCGGCGGAGGATGGCCTTCACACGCGCCACCAGCTCGCGCGGCGAGAACGGCTTGGTCACGTAGTCGTCGGCGCCCAGTTCCAGGCCGAGCACGCGGTCGATCTCGTCGTCGCGGGCGGTGAGGATGATCACGGGGACCTCGCTCGTCTTGCGGACCTGACGGCACAGCTCCAGACCGTCGAGCTCACCGGGGAGCCCGATGTCGACGATCAGGAGGGCGGGATCCTCGCGCGCCAGGTAGGTCAACCCGTGCTCGGCGTCGTCGGCCTGCAGGATGCGGAACCCCTCGCGCCGCAGGTACATGGCCACCAGGTCGGAGATGTTGTGATCGTCCTCGACCACGATGATCGTGTCGGCGCCGGTCGTCACCGCACCAGCCTGCCACGGCGTGGTGAGGAGACGTCGGTGGCGATGTTAGGGAACCGTGAGCGTCAGTCCCACAGGCCGGCGGGAGACTCTCCCAACCGGTAGTGCCCGGGGAGCAGCTCGCCCGACGCGGCGCGGTCGATCCGGCGCTTCATCCCGTCGGAGAGGGCGTCGGCCTTGATCATCTCGATGAACAGCGACGTGGCGTTCCCGACGTCGAAGAAGTCACGCTGCCACGACCACCGCCACTGCCCCGCGTAGCGGAACCAGCTGCCCCCGATCCCGGCGATCTCGTAGGGGGACCCGTCGGGACGGGTCCGGTCGGCGATCTGCTTCCACAGGCCGATCACCTCGCCCTGCTCGGGGTCGATCAGGACCTTCTGGTACGGGTAGGTCCACCCGTCGAGCCCGCCCATCTCGAGACCGAGGGCGATGTCGCGGATCTCACCGCGCCCCACGGCCATGAACTCCTCGTGCGGTCCGATGTTCCAGCCGTAGGTAGCGTCCTCGGTGTAGAGCTCGGCCATCGGCCGCCAGTCACCGGCGTCCTGGGCGCGCCGGTTGGCCTCCAGCCACCGGTCCACCATCTCGCTCAACTCGGCGTAGGGGAATGCCGCCACGTCTCAGTCCTCCTCGATGCTCAGGGCCTTGGTGGGGCAGAAGGCCACGGCTTGCTCGACCATCGCCCGCCACTGCTCGCCGGGGCTCTCGTCGACGACGGTCAGGACACCTTTCTTCGACACCGAGAAGACGTCGGGTGCCTCCGATTCGCAGACGCCGTGACCCTGGCACAGGTCGCGGTCGACCACGATCCTCACGGCGCGCGCCGACGGTAGTGCACGGCGCAGGGCTGCTCGAGCTGGACGACCATCTTCGAGTGGTCGTTGCGGTACGTCTCCGACGGCTGGGCCAGCTCGAACTCCCAGCCCCGCAGGAGCACGGAGAAGATGGCCTTCAGCTGCATCATGGCGAACGGTGCGCCCACGCACCGGTGGCGGCCGGCACCGAAGGGGATCCACGTCCACGGATTCGTCCGGTCCTCGGCCCTCGGCTCCAGGTAGCGCTCGGGCACGAAGGCGTCGGCGTCGGGGAAGTCCTCGGGCATCCGGTTGGACACGGCCAGGCTGGCCCCCACCAGCTTGCCCGGTGCGATGCGGAACCCTTCGATCTCGAGCTCCTCCTTGGCCACCCGCAGCACCAGGATCAACGGGGGGTGCAGGCGCAGCGCCTCCTTGATGGCCGACTCGAGCTGGGGCATGGCCCGCAGGGCCTGGTAGCTGACCTCCTCGCCGTGGGCGTAGAGGGCGTCGAGCTCCTCGGTGACGCGGGCCAGGACGTCGCCATGGCGCAGGAGCTCGATGAGCGTCCACGCCGCCGTCCCCGACGTCGTGTGGTGGCCGGCGAACATCATCGAGATGAACATCCCCGTCACCACGTCGGTGGAGAACTTCGGCTCCCCCTCCTCGTCGTGGATCGACATCAGGACGTCGAGCAGGTCGCGGTCCTCGTCGCCGTCCGCCGGCGCCTGGCGGCGGCGGTCCATGATGGCCTGGACGAGGTCGACCAGACCCACGCGCGCCGCGTCGCGGCGGCGGAAGGTCTCGATGTCGGCATAGGGGTCGACGTAGGCCAGGGCGTCGGTGCCCTGCTCGAGGTCGTGGTACAGCCGGGCGAAGCGCTGGTCGAGCTCCCGGCGGAACTTCGGCCCGATGAGGCAGGCCGACGACGTGTAGATGGTCAGCTCGGCGAACCAGTCGAGCAGGTCGATGGTGCCGGCGTCGGACCACCCGGCCACCATCGTGTCAACCTCGTCGGCGATCGTCGAGGCGTGGCCGCGCATGAACTTGTCGCGCAGCGACTGGTTGTGGAGCATCTCGCGCCGGCGCTCGGGGGGGGCGTCGAAGACGACCCCGGCGCCGAAGATGGGCGTCATGAACGGGTAGGCCTCGGCCTGGTCGAGCACGTCCTCGGGAGCGCGGAAGAACCACTCGTTGGCCTCCGCTCCCGTCACCAGCACGACGTCCTTGTCGGCCAGACGGAACTGACCGACGTCGCCGCACTCGGACCGGGTGCGGCGCATCAACCCGATCGGGTCGCGTCGCAGCTCCTCGAGGTGCCCGTGTTGGCTGTCGCCCCCCGACACGAGCGGGGGCTCGCGCAGCTCGACATGTGTGGTCATGGTGTTCCTCCGCTCCCCGGCTGCTCCCGGCGCACCGGTGCCTCGGGCTGGACTTCGATCATGGTCAGGTGCGTCCCCACCGGGGCCTCCACCGCCGTCATCACGGCGTTGGCCACGGCGCCGGTGTCGAGGAAGTGGTTGTGGCGGGCCAGGCCCCAGCGGACCCACTCGCCCAGGATCTCGGTGGTGACCTCGGGGTCCCAGTCCGAGCCCATCTCCGACAGCGTCTGGCCGGGCTGGACGATCGAGGCGCGCACGCCGGTGCCCTCGAGCTCCATCTGCAGCGTCCGGGCGTAGCCCTCGAGACCCCACTTCGAGGACCCGTAGGCCTTGTTGTAGGGACGCGGGGCGCGCACGTTCTCCGAGGTGACGAAGACGATGTCGCCGTGGTGCCGCTCGACCATCGCCGGCGCCAGGAGACGGACGAGCTCGTGGGCCCCCACCAGGTTCACCCCCAGGAGATCGGCGAAGGCCCCCGCCGACGCGTCGAGGGTGACGTCGGGCAGGTTCCGGCCGGCGGCCGAGACGAGGACGTCGATGTCCCCGACGGCGTCACGGGCCTCGGCCACGAACGACACGATCGACTCCCGGTCGCCCAGGTCGAGGGCGACGGCGTGGGCCTCGCCCCCGTCCTTCGTCATCTCGAGGGCGAACTCCCGGCAGCGCTCCACCCGGCGGGCGCCGAGCACGACGGGATGGCCCCGGGCGGCCAGGGCCCGGGCCGTGGCCAGACCGATCCCCGACGACGCCCCGGTGACGATGGAGGGGCGTCGCCGGGGATGGGCGATGGCACGCGACATGGTGGCCGAGGCCGACTCAGCGGGCCGACACGGTGGTCGGGAGGTGGGAGAAGCCGCGGACGTTGATCGAGTGCACTCGCTCGCTCCCCGCCGCGTCGATCTCGTAGTCGCCGACGCGCTCGAGCAGCTCCTGCAGGCCGACGCGGGCCTCGAGGCGGGCCAGGATGGCGCCGAGGCAGAAGTGGCGACCGCTGCCGAAGCTGACGAGCTTCGACGTGTCGCGGTCGAGGTCGTAACGGTCCGGGTCGGCGAAGACGTCGCCGTCGCGATTGGCCGAGCCGACGAGGAGCAGGACCCGCTCACCGTCGGGGAGGACGGTCCCGTGGAGCTCGACGTCGCCCGTGGTCACCCGCAGGAGCATCTGCGACGAGGTGTCGAAGCGCAACGTCTCCTCCACCCAGTCGACGATCCGCTCCCGGTCGGCGAAGACCTTGGCCCGTTCGCCGGGGAAGCGCCAGCCCCAGTACCAGGCGTTGGCCAGCAACTTGGTCGTCGTCTCGTTGCCGGCCACGACCATGAGGAAGAGAAAGGAGATGATCTCGTCGTCGGTGAGCCGGTCCCCGGCGAGGTCGGCCGAGAGCAGGGCCGAGGTGAGGTCGTCGGAGGGCCGCGTCCGGCGCCGGCGCACCATCTCCTCGAAGTACCCGGCCATGGCGAAGGCGGCGTCGACGCCTTCGGGGGGGACGTCGTGCAACCCCTCGACCCGGTGCATGAGCAGATCGGCCAGCCGCCGGAGCTCGGCCCGGTCGGCCCGGGGGACGCCGATCATCTCCGAGATCACGTCCATGGGCAGCAGACCGGCGAAGTCGGCCACGAAGTCGAAGGTGCCACGCGCGACGGCGGCGTCGGCGTGTTCGACGGCGAGGGTCCTCACCCCCTCCTCGAGCTCGGCCACGCGGCGGGGGGTGAAGGCCTTGGAGACGAGCGAGCGCATCCGGGTGTGGTCGGGTGGGTCCATGGCCAGGAAGGACATGGCCCGGTGGGCGTCGGGCCCGTAGGCGGCGGGGTCGAGGGAGACGCCGAACCGGTTCGACAGCTGGGTCGGGTTCCGGAAACCGCCCAGGACGTCCTCGTGGCGCGACAGGGCCCAGAAGTCGAGATCGTCGTTGCGGTACAGCGGTGCTTCGTCGCGCAGGCGGGCGTAGGTGGGGTAGGGGTCGTCGTGGATCTGGTAGTCGTAGGGGCTGTAGCGCAGGGGGGCGACGGTATCGGTGCCGGTCGTCATCGGACGCCTCCGAGCAGCGCGCGGGCCACGTCGGCCAGGGCGGTGGGGACGCCGCCGGAGGGGATGTGCCCCATGCCCGCCCACAGCATGGCGCCCGAGCAGGCCAGGTCGAGGCCGAGGAGGATGGCGGGGTCGGTCCCGGGGTCGAGGGCCGCGGCGATCCGGCCGTGGAGCTCGTTGCCGAACCGGACCCGCAGGGCCCGTACGTCGGGCCCGCTGCCGAGCAGCGCCGTGGTACAGGCCGCCGCCAGGAGGGGATCGTCGGCCATGAACAGGCCCAGTGCGCCGAGCGCTCCCGTCACCCGGTCGAGGGCATCGGCCCCGGCGGGGGCGACGACGGCGGGCAGCGCGTGGAACCGCCGCCACAGGACCTCGGCCAGCAGATGGTCCTTCGAGGCGAAGTAGGTGTAGGCGGTGGCCGGAGCCATCCCGGCGCGCCGCGAGGCGCTGCGCACCGTCATCCCGTCGTACCCCCGCTCGCGTGCCTCGTCGGCCGCCGCGTCGACCAGGCGCTGGACCACCTGGGCCTGCTTGGTCGTCACGCGTCGGCGCGTCGTCTCCGCCGCCTCCGCCCCGGCGCCGGTGGCCCGGTCCATCTCGGCCAGGTCCGTCACGAGGCGGCCTCGGGCTCGGGGATGTGCGGGGTGCCGTCGCGCAGGGGGGGGAAGGTGAACGTCGCCGCCGTGGTGCCGGCGGTGATGCGGGTGATGTCGGCCACGGGCAACGTCTCGGTGTCGTCGTCGATGACGACCTCCCAGCGACAGTGCGGCGACCGGTCGCTCGGTCGGCGCGGCGGCCGGTGGACGGGCCTGATGCGCGCCTTCGGGTTCACCGCCTGGGCGGTGACGTCGAAGGTCCCGTCCTCGATGTGGTGGCACATGTTGGTCACCATCACGTCGCCGAAGGGCTCGGCGTCCATGAGGGCTCCGCAGTGGGCCAGCTCGAAGTAGCCGTGGGTCTCGTCGACCACCTCGTAGTGGACGTCCATGTAGTGGTGGGGGAAGCCGGGGTCGAGCTGGAGCACCTTGAAGATGGCCGACACGCCGTCGCCTTCGATGTCCATGATCTTGCGGATCCGTTCGCCGTAGAGCGGGCTGGCCCCGGCCCACTCCTCGACGGCCAGCTCCTTCATCACGTCGCCGCCGAAGCGCATGGCGATGGCGGCGCACATGGAGCGGTCGAGAAGGTGCACGATGAGGGCGAACTCACGGACCAGCCGGACGAGCGCCTCTTTGGAGAGATCCTCGTAGCGGAAGTCGGGATCGAAGGGCCCCGAATAGTCTTTGCGGTCGGTCATGGGCCCAGACTACGGTCTGGACACCTGTCCGGCAAGCACGGAGGCCAGCGAGAAGGATGGTGATGGACGCAACCGCCAGCACTCCCACCGTCGGGGTGATCGGCCTCGGCGACATCGGCAGCGGCGTGGCCGCCGGGCTCGTGCGCGCCGGGGTCGACCTCGTCGTCTGCGACATCAGGCCCGAGTCGACGGCCCCCTTCGCCGCCAGCGCCCGGGTGGCCTCCGACCCGGCCGAGCTCGGCCGGCTGGTCGAGGTGATGGTCGTGGCCGTGGTCACCGACGACCAGGTCCTCACCGTCCTCGACGGTGCGACGGGGGCGCTGGGCGGCGCCCGCCCGGGCTCCACCGTGGTGATCGTCTCCACCGTCTCGCCGCGCACGGTGGCCCGGGTGGCCGAGCTGGCCGCCGCCCACGGTGTCTCGGTGGCCGACTGCGGAGTGAGCGGCGGGCCGAGCTCGGCCGCCGAAGGGGCGCTCATCTCGATGGTCGGGGGCGACGACGACGTGGTCGAGCGGATCCGCCCCGTCCTCGACGCCTTCAGTTCCCTCGTCGTGCGCATGGGTCCGCTCGGGGCCGGGCTCCAGGCCAAGCTGGCCCGCAACCTGGTCCAGTACGCCTCGTGGCTGGCGGCCTACGAAGCCCAGGTGCTGGCCGAGGCGGCCGGCATCGAGCTGGCCAAGCTGGCCCAGGTGATCAAGGCCAGCGACGCCCGTATCGGCGGGGCGTCGACCCTCATGTTCCGGCGCACGGTGGCGCCGTTCTCGTCCGAGGACGACGCCGGTCTGGTCCAGGCCATGCGCACCGCCGCCGGCCTGGCCCACAAGGACCTGGGCGCCGCTCTGGAGCTGGCGCAGTCGCTCGGTGTCGAGCTCCCGTTGGCGGCCATGACCGACGCACGGGCCGACGCCCTGTTCGGGATCGCCCCCGATGTGACGGTCGGGGGTGGGCGGTGACCACGGCGTTCGGCGAGGAGAGGATGCTCATCGACGGGCGCCTCGTCGCCGCCTCCGACGGGGCCACCTACCCGACGATCAACCCGGCCACCGAGGACGTCCTCGGGGTCTGTGCCGACGCCACGGCCGGCGATCTCGACGACGCCATCGGCGCGGCGCGCCGGGCCTTCGACGACACGTCGTGGTCCACCGACGTGGGCCTGCGGGTGCGATGCCTGCGCCAGCTGCGCGACGCCATGACGGCCCACGCCGACGAGCTGCGGGTCATGACCATCGCCGAGACGGGCTCGCCGCTGTTCTTCACGCGTTCGGCGGCACTCGACGAGCCGGTGGCGTCGCTCGGGTGGGTGGCCGATCTGGCCGAGAGCTACGCGTGGACGACCGACCTGGGACGCGCCACGCCTCTGGGCATGCCGGCGCGACGCTGGGTCCGGCGCGAGCCGACCGGCGTGGTGGCCGCCATCACCCCGTGGAACGTCCCCCACCAGATCAACCTGGCCAAGATCGGCCCCGCCCTGGCGGCCGGGAACACGGTGGTGCTCAAGCCGGCCCCCGACACGCCCTGGTGCGCCACCGCCGTGGGGCGCCTGATAGCCGAGGAGACCGACATCCCCGCCGGCGTCGTGAACGTGGTGACGTCGTCGGCGCCCGCCTTCGGCGCCCCGCTGGCCACCGACGGGCGCATCGACCAGGTGAGCTTCACCGGCTCGACGGAGACGGGACGCACGGTCATGGCGGCGGCGGCGGCGACGGTGAAGCGCGTCTTCCTCGAGCTCGGCGGAAAATCGGCCTTCGTCGTCCTCGACGACGCCGATCTCGCCGGTGCCTGCGCCACGGCGGCCTTCATGGTGTGCACCCACGCCGGCCAGGGCTGTGCCATCACCACCCGTCTGGTCGTCCCCCGACGGCGGTACGACGAGGCCGTCGACCTGACGGCGGCCACGCTCCAAGGTTTGGCGGCGGGCGATCCGCTCGACCCGGGTACCGTGTGCGGTCCGCTGATCAGCGAGCGGCAACGGACCCGGGTGGAGCGCTACATCGGCCTCGTCCGTGAGGAAGGGGGGAGCATCGTGGTGGGAGGCGGGCGACCGGCCGACAGACCCAAGGGGTTCTTCGTCGAGCCCACCCTGGCCGTGGGACTGGGCAACGAGGCGCGGGTGGTGCGCGAGGAGATCTTCGGCCCCGTCCTCGTCGCCACCCCCCACGACGGGGACGACGATGCCGTGCGCCTGGCCAACGACTCGGTCTACGGGCTGTCGGGTTCGGTGTGGTCGGGGGACCGGGACCGGGCCATGGCCGTGGCCGCCCGCCTGCGGACGGGGACGGTGGGGGTGAACGGGGGCATCTGGTACAGCCCCGACGTCCCCTTCGGCGGCTACAAGCAGTCGGGCCTCGGGCGCGAGATGGGGGTGGCCGGGTTCGAGGAGTACCTCGAGACCAAGTCCATCGCCGAGCCGTCATGAGCACCGAGCCGTCATGAGCACCGAGCGGCGACCGCCGAAGCCGGACCGCACCCGGGGTATCGAGAAGATGCGCGAGGTGTACAACTTCACCGTCGATCCCGACGACGTCCCCGGCGACTTCGTGGCCTACACCGTCGACCATCTCTTCGGCGACGTCTGGTGCCGGCCCGGACTCGACGTCCCCGAGCGCCGGTTGCTGACCATCGGCGTCCTGGCCGCGCTGGGCAAGACCGACCTGCTCGACGTGCAGTTCTCGAGCGCCCTGGCCAACGGCGAGATGACCGAGGACCAGGTGCGCGAGATCGTCGTCCACCTCGTCCACTACATCGGCTGGCCCCTGGCCACCGACCTGAGCGCGGCGGCCGAGCGCGTCATCGCCCGGCGGTCGGCCGGGTCGACATGAACACCTACGACTTCGGTGGCAAGGTCGCCGTGGTGACCGGGGCCGGTCGCGGCATCGGCCGGGCCTACGCCGAAGCCCTGGCCCGGGCCGGGGCGGCGGTGGTGGTGGCCGACATCGACGAGGACAACGCCGCCGCCGTGGCCGAGGCCATCGCCGCCACCGGAGCGCAGGCGATGGCGACGGGCGTCGACGTGTCGTCCCCCGAGTCGGCCGGCGCCATGGCGGCGGCGGTGGTGGAACGCTTCGGCGGGATCGACCTCCTGGTGAACAATGCGGCCATCTTCGGCGGGATGAAGCTCGACCTGCTCCTGACGGTGGACTGGGAGTACCTCCAACGCTTCCTGGCTGTGAACCTGAGCGGGGCCCTCGTCTGCACCCGCGCCTGCTACCCGTCGATGAGCGGGCGCGGCGGGGGGGCCATCGTGAACCAGTCGTCGACCGCCGCCTACCTGTACGCCGGGTACTACGGGTGGGCCAAGGCGGGGGTGAACTCGCTCACCCAGCAGCTGGCCCACGAGCTCGGCGGGATGAACATCCGGGTGAACGCCATCGCCCCCGGTCCGACCGACACCGAGGCGGCGCGCTCGGTCGTCCCCGAGGCCTACATGCGCCAGCTCGTCGGAACGCTCGCCCTGAAGCGCCAGGGTCAACCGGCCGACCTCGTCGGGATGTGCCTCTTCCTGTTGTCCGACGACGCCCGGTGGATGACAGGGCACGTGTTCAACGTCGACGGCGGTCAGGTCATGCGGCCCTGACCGGCACCGCCGTTCTTCAGGGGAGCCTCACAGCAAACGGCCAGCCCATGCCAAGGTGGGCACCCCACACTGCACTGATGCCGACGCTGGAAGCGCTGATCCGCCCCACCGACGCACCCCTGTCCTCCCCGGGCGTCGAGTCCTCCCCGTGCGTCGAGATCGTCGTCCCCGTCTACAACGAGGCGGAGGGCCTGGCCGGCAGCGTCCGGCGCCTGCGGTCGTATCTCGACGCGTCCTTCCCCTTCACCACCGTCGTGACCGTGGTCGACAACGGCAGCACCGACGCGACGTCGATCGTGGCCGCCGATCTGGCCGCCGAGCTCGAGGGCGTCCGGGCCGTCCGGCTGATGGGGAAGGGTCGTGGTCGCGCTTTGCGCGCCATCTGGTCGACGTCGCTGGCCGAGGTCGTCGCCTACACGGACGTCGACCTGTCCACCTCGCTCGACGCGCTGCTCCCTCTGGTGGCGCCCCTGTTGTCCGGTCACAGCGACGTGGCCATCGGGACGCGCCTGGCCCGCGGCGCCCATGTCGTGCGGGGACCGAAGCGCGAGCTGATCTCGCGCCTCTACAACCTCCTGCTCAAGACGGTGCTCGGCAACGGCTTCTCCGATGCCCAGTGCGGGTTCAAGGCGGCGCGGACCGACGTGGCCAAGCGACTGCTCCCCCATGTCGAGGACAACGCCTGGTTCTTCGACACCGAGTTCCTGGTCCTGGCCGAGCGCAACGGCTTCCGCATCCACGAGGTTCCCGTCGACTGGGTGGACGACCCCGACAGCCGGGTCGACATCATCGCCACGGCACTCGACGACCTGCGCGGCCTGGCCCGTCTGTGGTTCGGAGGGACCGACGCCCCCGACGCCAGTGGGGCCGCCGCCGCCCGCAGCGGCGTCGTCGCCCCCGATCTCCCGGCGTCGGTGGCCAGCTTCGCCCGGATCGGCGTGGTCAGCACGCTCGCCTATCTCGGTCTCTTCTTCGCCCTGGCCGGTGCCGTGGGCCGGTTCGGTGCCAGCGCGCTGGCGCTGGCCGTGTGCACGGCGGCCAACACGGCCGGCCACGGGCGCTACACCTTCGCCCGGCGGGGCAGACCGTCGCCACGCGACCTCGTCCTCGGCGGGATGGTGGTGCTGTCGACCAGCGTGGCCGTCACCTCACTGGCCCTGGCGCTGATCGACGTGGCCGGGGTGACGTCGGGCTGGCTCGTGGCCGCCGCCCTCGTCCTGGCCAACGGGGCCGCCGCCCTCGTCCGGTTCCTGGTCCTGCGAAGCTGGATGTTCCGGACGGAAAGGCACCCAGGATGACGATGGTGGTGGAGCGGCCCGTCGACGAGGCCGCTGACCCGGTTCCCGCCGCGCACCCTCCCCGGGGGGTGCTCACCCGGATCGTCCGGGGCCGTCCCGACGATCCCGCCTGGGTACGGCCGTCGCTGATCCTGCTCCTGGTGGCCACCGCCGTCGCCTACCTGTGGGCCCTCGGCGACTCGGGCTGGGCCAACTCGTTCTACTCGGCCGCCGTCCAGGCCGGGACGAAGAGCTGGAAGGCCTTCTTCTTCGGTTCGTCGGACTCGTCGAACTTCATCACCGTCGACAAGCCGCCGGCGGCGTTGTGGGTGATGGAGATCTCCGCCCGGATCTTCGGGCTGAGCTCGTGGAGCATCCTCGTCCCCGAGGCGCTCGAGGGTGTGGCCACCGTGGCCCTCCTCTACGCCACCGTCCGCCGCTGGTTCCGGCCGAGCGCCGCCCTCCTGGCCGGCGCCGTCGCCGCCTCGACGCCGGTGGCGGTGCTGATGTTCCGGTACAACAACCCCGACGCCCTGCTCGTCCTCCTCCTCACCCTGGCCGCCTACGCCACCGTGCGGGCCCTCGAGAAGGCGGGCACGATGTGGTTGGTCCTGGCCATGGCCGCCGTCGGGCTCGGGTTCACCACCAAGATGCTGCAGGCCTTCCTGGTGGTGCCCGCCATCGGGGTCGTCTACCTGTGGGCGGCGCCGACGTCGGTCGGACGCCGGATCCGACAGTTGGGTGTGGCGGCGGTGGCGCTGGTGGTCTCGGCCGGGTGGTGGGTGGCCGCCGTCCAGCTCACCCCGGCCGCCGACCGGCCCTACATCGGCGGGTCCCAGAACAACAGCCTGCTCAATCTGATCTTCGGCTACAACGGACTGGGCCGGCTGTCGGGGAACGAGACGGGCAGCGTCGGCGGGGGAGCGGTGTCGGGGTCCCGGTGGGGACCGACGGGGCTGATCCGACTGTTCCAGGTCGACATGGGGGGGCAGATCTCGTGGCTGATCCCCGCCGCTCTGATCTTCCTCGTCGCCCTCCTGGTCTTCACGCGGCGCGCGCCGCGGACGGACCGCACCCGGGCCGCCATGCTGCTGTGGGGGGGATGGCTGCTCGTCACCGGACTGACCTTCAGCTACGCGCAAGGGATCATCCATCCCTATTACAACGTGGCCCTGGCGCCGGCCGTCGGAGCCCTCGTCGGGATCGGGACGGTGACGCTGTGGCATCATCGCCGTCGCCGGTCGGGTCGCGTGGTGTTGGCGGTGGCCCTGGCCGCCACGGTGGTGTGGTCCTTCGTGCTGCTGTCCCGGTCGCCGAGCTGGTTCCCGTGGTTGCGCCCCGTCGTGCTGGCCGTCGGTCTGGTGGTGGCCGTGGTGATGGCGGTGGCGCCGCCGCTGCGGGCCAGGCTCGCCGTCGTTCTCGGTGTGGCCGGACTGGGCGCGGCGCTGGCCGGCCCCGCCGCCTACGCCCTCGACACGGTGGCGACGCCCCATGCGGGAGCGATCCCGTCGGCCGGTCCGGCCGTGACCAGCACCACCGGTGGCCCCGGTGGGTTCGCCGGAGGACTGTCGTTCGGCCGGGGGGTGCACGCCTTCAGCCCCGGCGGGCAGTCGTTTGGCGCACCGGGTTCCCCCGGCCGATTCCCCGGGGCCGGCCGCGGTGGCTTCGGCCCCGGTGGTCCGGGTCGCGGCGGCTTCGGTCCCGGGGCCGGCGGACTGCCGCGCGCCTTCGGGGGCGGGCAGCGCCCCGGTGGGGCGGCCGGGGTGGGTGGCGGGTCGGGGTTCCTGAACGCCAGCACCCCGGGGAAGGGCCTCGTGACACTCCTCGAGCACAAGGCGGGGAGCTACCGCTGGGTGGCGGCGACGGTGAATTCGAATTCGGCCGCCGGCTATCAGCTGGCGACCGATGATCCGGTGATGGCCATCGGTGGGTTCAACGGCACCGATCCCGCCCCGACCCTGGCCCAGTTCGAGACGTACGTCCGCGACGGCGACATCCACTACTTCATCTCGAGCGGCTTCGGCGGCGGCGGCTTCGGCGGTGGAGCAGTCGGCGGCGCCACGTTCGGGATCGGGGGCGGCAGTGCGCCGACGGCGGCCAGCCAGATCACCGCCTGGGTCGAGAGCAGCTACACGGCGACGACGGTCGACGGGGTCACCATCTACAACCTGACGGCCCGGCCGCACGCGAGCTGACGGCCCTGCCGGACGCGGCCTGACGGCCCGCCGGACGTCGTCTTGACGGCACCGCGGGCCTGCGGCAACGTGCCCGTCGTGGGGAACGCCTTCTTCGAGGCGACGACCGTCGAAGCGGCGGGCGGGCGCCGGTACACCGCCGAGCTCGACGAGCGTTGGAGCCTCCGACCCCTGCCCCAGGGGGGCATCATCACGGCCGTCGCCCTGCGGGCCATGGAGAGGGAGTTGGCCCACGACGAGCAGACGCCGCGGACACTGCACACGACATACGCCGCCCAGGTGGCGCACGGGGCGCTCGAGATCGACGTCGAGGTCCTGCGCGTCGGGAGATCGATGTCCCAGGTGCGCGCCGAGGTCCGCAACCCCGGTACTGAACGCGGGCACCTGACGACGTGCGTCTTCGGCGCCCGCCGACGGGGATTCGACTTCACGGACCTCCGTCCTCCCGACCCGCTGCCGGACCCGCTGACATGTCGCTCGTATCGTGACCCACCGCCGGCGGGAGCGACCGCCTTCGCGCCGATGCCGTTCTGGGACCAACTCGTCGAGGGACGGTCGGTGATCGGCCACGCCCCCTGGGACGACCATGTGCCCGAGCGGGCCGAGCACGCCATGTGGTACCGGTTCGACGAGTCACCGCTGCTCGCCGACGGCCGACTCGATCCGTTGGCCCTGATCGTGCTGGCCGACACCATGCCCGGCGCCGTCGGCGAAAAGGTCGGTCGTTCCGACCGGTCCTGGTTCGCGCCCAGCGTCGATCTCACCGTCCATCTTCTCGACGACTGCCGCTCGTCGTGGGTCCTGGCCCACAACCGGGCCCGCTTCGCCGGTGACGGCTACGCCTCGGCCGACATGGCCCTGTGGGACTGCGGTGACGGCGGCGGTGACGCACCTCGGCTCGTCGCCTACGCGACACAGATGTTCTTGTTCACATTCCTGAGCTGAGTCATTTCGTCAATTTTGGTGATTCTGGTGGCGGGCAGAGACGCCTAGATGGTGCGGGCACCGGCTCCACCGAGCGGTGCAG
The DNA here is from genome assembly GCA_963848355.1 of uncultured Acidimicrobiaceae bacterium. Taxonomy (GTDB): domain Bacteria; phylum Actinomycetota; class Acidimicrobiia; order Acidimicrobiales; family UBA8190; genus CAWKDG01. Next base: position 232,497 of record CAWKDG010000002.1, on the reverse strand, counting down.
ACCCCAGGGGGGCGTCATGCGGCGCAGACAGCTCGTCGCGGCAGTGGTCGTGGTCGTGTCGGGCGCGGGACTCCTCGGCGTGACGACCGGCACGGCCGTGGCCCAGGCTCCGCCAACCCGCGTGGGCCGGGCACCGGTCGTCCCCGCCGGGGCCGTGGCCGAACCGGCGCTCGCCTCCGACGCCGTCCTCCATGTCGACGTGGCTCTCGCTCCGCGCGATCCCGCCGCTCTCACCGCCGAGGCGTTGGCCGTGTCGACACCGGGCTCGCCGCTCTACCGCCACGACATCACGCCGGCGGAGTTCGCCCACCGTTTCGGCCCCACACCGGCGGCGGTGCGCTCGGTGAGGGACGCGCTCGTCGCCGCCGGGTTGCATCCGGGGACGACCTCCGCCAACCACCTGAGCATTCCCGTGGAGGGAACCGCCGGCCAGATCGGCCGTGCCTTCTCGGTCGGCTTCACCCGGTACGCGCTGCGGGGCGGACGGGTGGCGTATGCCAACACGTCGGCACCGCTGGTGGCGGCGTCGGCTGCGCCCTACGTGCAAGGCATCGTGGGTCTCGACGACCTCGACGTCGAGACACCGGCCGGCGGCGTCGGGGTCGCCGCCGCACCGCCGTCCGGCGTCGGACCACGGCCGGCCGGTGCCGGCCCCGAACCGTGTTCCGCCGCCGAGACGGACGCCATCGACAGCGGCGGGTTCACGGCCGAGCAACTGGCCGCCGCCTACGGACTGTCGGACAGCTACGACGTCGGCGATCTGGGTGCCGGCCAGACGGTGGCCCTGGTCGAGTACGAGTCGGACCTCCCCGCCGACATCGCCGCCTACCAGTCCTGCTACGGGACGTCGACACCGGTCCACGACGTGAGCATCGACGGGGGACCGAAGAAGGGTGCGGGCGGAGGTGAGGCCGCCCTCGACATCGAGGACGTGATCAGCCTGGCCCCGCAGGTCAGTATCCTCGTCTACCGGGCGCCCGACACCAGTGCCGCCGGCCTCGACCTCCTGAACGCCATCGCCTCCCAGGACGTGGCCAAGGTCGTCTCCGACTCGTGGGTCCTGTGCGAACAGTACGAGGGCAGCACCGCCGCGGTCGAGAACACCGTCTTCGAGGAGATGGCCACCCAGGGCCAGACCTTCCTGTCCGCTTCGGGCGACTACGGCTCGGAGGCCTGTCGCCAATTCGAGTCCTCGAACAATGCGTTGGCCGTCGACGATCCGGCCAGCCAACCTTTCGTGACCGGTGTCGGGGGCACCATGCTCTCGTCCATCGGTCCCCCGCCGTCGGAGAAGGTGTGGAACAACGGCATCGGCAACGCCGGTGGCGGCGGGATCTCGAGCCTGTGGGCCATGCCGTCCTATCAGGCCGACGCCGATCCGTGGGTGGGGACCGTCAACGCCGATTCCTCGGGCACCCCGTGCGCGGCGGAGAGCGGAGACTGCCGCGAGGTACCCGACGTCTCGGCCGACGCCGTGGGCTACGTGATCTACTGGGACGGGTTCTGGACCTCGACGGGGGGCACGAGCGCCGCCACCCCGACATGGGCGGCGCTCGTGGCCTTGACCAACGCGTCGAGCGCTTGCAGCGGGACCACCGTCGGGTTCGCCAACCCGTTGCTCTACGACGTGGCCGGTTCCGATCCGAACGACTTCCACGACATCACGGTGGGCGACAACGACGAGTCGGGGTCGCACGGGGGTCGCTATCCGTCGCTCACGGGATACGACATGGCGTCGGGGCTCGGCTCGCCCAACGGCGCCACCCTGCCGGCCGATCTCTGCGCCGCGGGGACCACTCCCGATCCGGTAACCGTCACCAATCCCGGGAGCCAGTCTACGGACCTCGGACAGGGCACCAGCCTCCAGATCGAGGCCACCGACTCGTCGGTCGGACAGTCGCTCACCTACAGCGCCGTCGGGCTGCCGGCGGGGTTGTCGATCGGCACGTCGTCGGGTCTGATCACCGGCACGCCGACGACGTCGGGGGTCACCGACCCCGTGGTGAGCGCCAGGGACGCCGACGGGGCCAGTGACGCCGTCACCTTCGGCTGGTCGGTGCCCTCGTCGGTCACCAAGCTGAGCCCGACCCACGGACCGGCCCGGGGCGGGACCAAGGTCAAGATCACGGGCACCGGATTCAAAGGGGCCACCGAGGTCATGTTCGGCAGCACGGCGGTGCCCGCCTCCGACCTCACGATCAACAAACCGGGGACGAGGATCACCGTCAGGTCCCCCTCGGGGACCGGTGCCGTCGAGGTGCGCGTCGTCGGCCCGGCGGGCACCAGTGCGACTACGGGGACCACCGTCTACAGCTATACGGGCTGATCGTCATCCCCTCTATTGGGGCGACGATGCCTATATTGCGGTGACGATGCGACGACTGCCGTTGAGCGTCACCGCCGGGACGGCCGTTCTGTGTCTGTCCCTGGCCGCTGCCGCCGCGGTGGTGGGCGTCGCGCCTGCCGCCGCGTCGGGTACGGCCACCATCGGTGACCCGCCCGGTGGCACCGGCTCCTATGTCCTCACCGCCACCACCACCGGACCGAGGTACGCGCCCACCTTCACCGGCAACGGTGAGCTCGGCGTCCGGGTCCCACCCGTTGGTCAGGGGTACGAGGGCGGGGCGGTCCCCACGCAGTCAGAGCTCGCCGGTTTCTACGCCCAGCCCCCCGGCGCGATACAGCAGCGGGCCAACATCCCGACGTGGTCCACACTCACCTTCTCCGACGGAGGCCAGGCGTTCTCCCTGACGAGCGGACGGACGAGCGATTGGCGACAGTCGATCGACCTGCGCACCGGCGTCATCGCCACCACCGCCCGCTGGACCGCCCCCGACGGACACGTGACCGACCTGTCCTTCGCCGTCCTCACCGACCGGGCCCGTCCTGACGTCGGGGTGGTCCGGCTCGAGATGACCCCCCGGTGGTCCGGCACGGCCACGGTGACCGACGTGATCGACGGAACGCAGGCCACCCTGAGCACGCAGCTCGGCAAGGGTTGGTCACCGGCCGATCACGGTGACTGGGTCAGCGTGCAGACGGTGGGCACCAGGATCACGGCCGCCATCGCCAGCCGACTGGGCACCGGAGCCGACGTCAGGGCCACGACGGTCCCGGCCGATGCGAGTACCGCGCAGAGTGTGGGCCAGCAGCTCTCGTTCCCTGTCGTCGCCGGCCGGAGCTACTCCGTCACCAAGTACGTCGGCGTGGTGACCTCGCAGGCGGCCGGCGATCCGGTGGCCGGTGCCCAGACCCAGGCCGCCTCGGCGGCCTCCGCCGGTTTCCGTGCCCTGCTGGCGGCCAACGACGCCGCCTGGGCGCGTCTGTGGTCCGGTCGCATCGACGTGCTCGGCGATCCGACGCTGGCGACCGAGGTCAACGCCAGCGAGTTCTACCTGTGGTCGAGCACGCGCGACGGCGTCGATTGGAGCATCTCGCCGGCCGGGCTGTCCGCCAACAGTTACAACGGACACATCTTCTGGGACGCCGAGACGTGGATGTACCCGGCCCTCCTGGCCGAGCATCCCGATCTGGCGTCGGGCATGAACGCGTATCGGTACGAGAGGCTGGCGGCGGCGGAGACACACGCCGAGGCCACCGGCTACCAGGGTGCCCGGTTCCCGTGGGAGAGCGCCTTCGACGGCAGCGAACAGATCCCGCCGCCGGCGTCGTTGTTCAGCGAGGGCCTCTACGAGCAGCACATCACCGCCGACATCGCCCTGGCCCAATGGCAGTACTACCTGGCCACCGGCAACCGGACGTGGCTGGCGGAGCGAGGGTGGCCGGTCCTCTCCGCCGCCGCCACCTTCTGGGCCTCACGCGTCACACCGGGAGCCGGTGACTCATACACCGTCGACGGCGTCACCGGTCCCGACGAGGAGAACACCGATGTCGACGGCGAGGTCTACACGAACGTGGCGGCCAAGGAGACGTTGGAGAACGCCATCGAGGCGGCGCACGTCCTGGGCCGCCCCGTGCCCCCGTCGTGGGCGCAGGTGGCATCGGGCATGGTGGTGCCCACCGGCTCGGCGTCCGGCGTCCAGCCCGAGTTCACCGGCTACGACGGCCAGCTCGTCAAGCAGGCCGACGCCACGCTGCTCGAATACCCCTGGACGTCCTCGATCCCGCCGGGGGTGGAGCAGGCCGACCTCGACTACTACGTGCCCCGCACCGATCCCGCCGGTCCGTCGATGAGCGACTCGGTGGCCGCGATCGACGGCGCGGCGTTGCACACGCCCGGATGTTCCAGTTACGTGTTCACGCAGCGCAGCGTGGAGCCGTTCATCCGTGACGACTTCGACCAGTTCTCGGAGACGAGAGGTGGTGGCGCCTTCACGTTCATGACGGGGATCGGCGGCTTCCTCCAGGAATTCCTCTACGGCTACTCGGGCCTGCGGTGGAACGCCGATGCCGTTGTCCTCGACCCGAGCCTCACCGGCCCGCTGCGTGGCATCGTGCTGCGGAACCTGGCGTGGCACGGCCGTCGCTTTACCGTAGCCATCGGTCCACGGACGACGGCCGTCACCCTCTCGAGCGGCGCCCCCCTGCCCATCGAGGCCGGCGCCCGTGTCCGTCGCATCCGCTCCGGCCAGAGCGTCACCATCGCCACCCGGCGCCCCGACCGCTCAGCCACGGACGATGTCGTGCGCTGTGCCCGAGCGGTGGCGACGACGGCCCAGCCGGGTGCGCCGGCGCTGGCCGCCGTCGACGGCAGCCCGGCGACCGATTGGGAGCCGGTCACCGTCCCGGCGACGCTGACGGTCCCCGTGTCCACCGGCATCCGGACGGTGAGCACGGCCACGCTGCGATGGGGCCAGACGTGGCCCGCAGCTCCGGCACCGAACCGGCCACCGCCTCCCGGTCCGGTGGTCACCCGGCGCGCCAGCAGCTACACGCTGGCCGTATCGGTCGACGGCCGCACGTGGCACACGGTGACGACGGTCACGGGGCGTACGACGGGCACCAGCGACGTCGTGCATTTCCCGGCCACCCGGGCCCGCTTCGTGGCCGTCCGCATCACGGCGGCGACGAACGGCCTGCCCCCCATGCTGGACGAGATCACCGTGTCACGCTGACTGCGAAAGAGAGCCCAGGAGGAACATCCGTGAGCGAGCAATGTCACGCTTTCGTCTACGTCCCCTTCACCGAGAGAGCGACGGGCCGACGTCGCTGCCGCAACTGGACGACGCACCGCTCGGGACTGTGCTGGCTCCACCGCCACCCCCTGGTCCCCGACGACTCCCGCGGGCACCGGTGACGGCGACCATCTCCCCCCGACACCGTCTCCCCGACACCGTCTCCCCGACACCGTCTCCCCGACACCGTCTTCCCAACATCTGCGCTACAAGACCGTCCCCGCTAGGCGGCGTTGCCATCCGGGGATAGATTGCCGCTGTGGCCTTGCGTCGGCGAGTGTGGGCAACAGCGGCGGCGGCGATCATCGGTGTGACGGCTCTGACCCTGATGAGCGTCCAACCCGTGGCTGCCGCCGGCAAGGCTTTCACCTGGAAGGTGTCCGCCGTCACTCCCGTGCCCCCGTACGGGGTCAGCGCCCAGGTCGGGGGGATGTCGTGCCCGTCGGCCTCGCTGTGCGTGGGCGTCACCTACAACGGTGATGTCCTGACGTCGGCGAACCCCACCGGCGGAGCGTCGTCGTGGACTGTGGTCGACGTCGACGGAGACATCCCCATCGACGACGTGTCCTGTCCCACCACCAGCCTGTGCGTGGCCGTCGACGAGGGCGGCAACGTGCTCACGTCGCAGAACCCCGGTGCGGCCGGCGGCGGGACGTGGACGCCGGTCGACGTCGGTTGGGACGGCTGGACCATCACGTGCCTGTCCACCTCCTTCTGCGTGGCCGGTGCCACCGGGGGCGACATCTACACGACGACAGATCCGACCGGAGACTCGTGGACGGGCGTGAACGTGGACAGCACGCAGAGATCGATCATCTCGCTGTCGTGCCCGCTGTCGACGTTGTGCGTCGCCGGCGACGACGACGGACAGGTGTTCGTCTCGACCGACCCTGCCGACCAGTCATGGACGGCCGAACGCATCGACGCCGTGGACCCGGTGACGTCCATGTCGTGTCTGTCGACCCCCGTATGCGTGGGGACCGATCTCAACGGTGACGTGCTGACGACGGACGACCCCACCGGGCCGGCCAGCGACTGGTCCGTCACCCAGGTGGACGGATCGTCGGGGTCGGGAGTGCAGCTGGAATCGGTGAGCTGTACCGCCGGCCCCGTGTGCGTGGCCGGCGACGTGCGCGGCAACGTCCTCACCTCGACGACCGTCGGGAGCGGTCCCGGGACCTGGACCGCCGCCTCGGTGGCCCCGGCTCCGGTCACGGCGTTGGACTGCGTGTCGGACGTCCTGTGCGTCGGAGGCGACGCCGCGGGGAACGTCATCGCCTCCACCGATCCCACGGACGGATCGTCGGCGTGGTCGACGGCCCCGAATCTCGATCTCACACATCCGTTCGATGCGATGTCGTGCCCGTCGCCCAAAGTGTGCGTGGCCACGGATTCCGTGGGCGACGTCGTGGTGTCCAAGGACCCCACCGGCGGCTCGTCGACATGGAAGGTCCACCTGGTCGACACCAGTGGTGGTGAGTTCCTCCCCCTGCTCGCCGTCTCGTGCCCGTCAGTCAAACTGTGCGTGGCGGTGGACGACTTCGGTCAGGTGGTCTCGTCGACGAAACCGACGAACGCGACAGCACCGTGGACGGTCGTCAGCGTGACCGGAGGGCTGCACTACACCCTCACCGGCGTCTCCTGTCCCACCGTGAAGCTGTGCGTGGTGGTGGACGGCAACGGGGACATCGCTGTCTCGACGGATCCCACCGGAAACGCCTCCAAGTGGTCCTTTGCTCCCTTCGTGAACTCCGGTGGCATCGCCTCGGTCTCGTGCGCGTCGGCCACTCTGTGCGCGGCCGTCGACTATCGCGGCGCCGTCCTCACCACCACCGACCCCACCGGTGGGGCCTCCGCCTGGACGGTGACCACAGGCATCGACTCGACAGCACTCGACTCGGTGTCGTGTCCCAGTGCTCATCTGTGCGTGGCCGTCGACGACCGCGGGGGCGTCGTCACCTCGACCGAACCCACCGAGGGTCAGAGCGCCTGGAGCCAGGCCGACATCGACGGAACGAACCACCTCTTCACCGTGTCGTGTGCCACGGCCACGTTCTGCGCCGCGGGCGACGACCACGGTGACGTCGTCACGACAAAGAACCCCACCGGAGGGGCGACGGCCTGGAAGTCGGTGACGGCCGACGACCACCACTGGGTGACCGCCCTGTCCTGCCCGTCGGTCGACCTGTGCGCCGGAGGCGACAGTGCCTACGACGCCGTGGTGGGATCCAAGTGACGCTCTGACGATCAGCTAGACCGCGGCCAGGACGCGGTGGCCGTGAGCGAGCGACTCCGCCACGTGACGGGCCAGGCGGTCGGCCTGGCGACGGATCTCGGGAACGGCCGTGGCCTCGAACTCGGCACCGCGCCGGCACCATCCGACGCTGTGGATCGTCCCCGGGGTGCCGGCACCGGTCCGCAGGTCACCGTGGTCGTCGACGTCGAGGCCGATGCCCGACGGGTGGATCCTCGCCAGTCCGTCGGCCACGAGACCGGCGACGAGGGGTGATCCCACCGTCGGGTCGGGGCCGGGACCGGTGCAGTCGATGAGCGCGCTCACGGTCAGAATCTCGCGCCGCCCCCGGGGTCCGGCCAGGGTCACCCGGAGCCGGGGATCGCCGACGGAGCCGTCGTTGTCCACGGCGGCGAGCCGCCCGGCACCGACGGTGAGGCGCCCGCAGCGCCGGAGATCGTCGACGGTGGTGGCCACCGGTGTGGACATCCGATGCCGTGACACCTCCCACCGCCGTCCGAGGTGACGCAGGAGGCGATCGCGTTCGGTCTCGGGGAGGCCTCCCCACACACCGGGGGCGGCCGTCCGGGCGGCGGCGATGACGTTGCGCCAATCCCAACCGGCCGACTCGGCCTCGGCCGTCATCCGGCGCAGGCGATGCAGTACCTGGCGCGCCGTGGTGGGACGACCGACGTCGAATCCGGGCCACGAGGCGAAGCCGTCACTGGCGTGCTCGGCCGGGAGCAGTCCGTGGCGCGACCGGGCGTGGACCGTCCGCCGCTCGTCCCGGTCGGTCAGGACGACGGCGACGTCGACCATGGTGAGCCCGGTCCCGAGAACGAGGACGTCCCCCGGCGCCGTGACGGCGTCCAGGGCACCAGGGCACCAGGGGTCGCGGATCATCCCGAAGGTGGGGGAGACGTCGAGTGCGTCGAGGGCGACGGGGGCCGGTGCCCCGAGGGCGAGGACGACCTCGTCGGTCTGCCACTGCTGCCCATGGCCGTACCGCAGGGTCGTCACCGGTTCTCCGACGCTCTGTTCCACCTGGATGGAGGTGACGAGCTCGTGCACCCAGGTCAGCTCCGTCCCCCGTGCGGCGAGGAGGACCGCGTCGTGGAGCACGTCCTGCAGATACCGGCGGTACAGGTGGCGGGGCGCGAAATCAGCTGCTCCGAGCCCGAGGTCCTGCGCGGCCAGCCAGGACACGAAATGGAAGGGGTCGTCCTCGAAGGCGCTCATCCCGCCCGCCGGTGCGTTCAGGAGGTGGCGGGCGTCGTCGGTCGAGTAGGCGGCTCCGGCGCCGAGCTCGGCACGCGGCTCGAAGATCACGATGTGGCGGGGACGACGGTCCTGGCGCATCAGGTGGGCCGCCACCAGGGCGCCGGCGCAGCCGCCGCCGATGATCGCCACCCGGGTTCTGTCACTTTCCGTAGTTGTAAGCACACTACGAGTGTAACTAGTAAAGCTATGGAATTACTAGATCACCATGGAAAGTCGGTCTCCCGTGACACCTGAATTGTGCGTTCCGTGGGCGGGTGCGGGGCGCCGCAGTGAGCCGTCGAGGAGGTCGGCGAACCGCCCGTCCACCGTCCGGGCGGGATGGAACCATTCTGTCGTGAGCAGACGGTGGAAGGCGCCGGGTGGCAGACCCATGAAACTCGATGCCTCGACGATCTGGCTGGCGTGGGCGGCGATGGCCGCCCGTTTCCGGGGAAGGTGGTGGCCGACCGTCACGGCGAGGAGGCCGACACCATTGTCGGTGCCGATGGCGTCGACCAGGTCCTCGGGCCACGACGCGGGGTCGAGCCCCCGCTCGAGGAGGTCGTCGCGCAGGCGACGCAGCGTCACGCGGCTCACGGTGGCCTCGACCAGATCGCAGGGCGTGCCGACGACGGCGGCGTCGGCGATCTGGTGGACGCGGATGTGGTCACGATGTCCGTACACGCCGATGCGGTCATAGCTCGTCAGGGCCGACGCCCGTTCCTCGATCAGGATCTGCCGCAGGTGCGAGGCGACGGCGGCAAGGGGTGCCGCGTCCAGCGTGAGCGAAGCCTCGGTGGCCGGGCCGTCCCCCCGGTGCCCGATGCCCGGACGGCCGATGCCTGGACGGCCGGCGCCCGAATCGCGGTAGCCGAGGAATTCGACACGCCCGACGCCGAGGAGACGGGCTGACACCATGGTCTCGGCGCGCCGGCTGGTCGCCAGCTCCCCGGTGAGCCATCGCGGTCTCGCCCCCTCTTCGCCCGATGTGGCCACGACGAGGACGACGCGCCATCCCGCCTCAACCGCCAGCGCGATGGTCCCGCCCGTGAAGATGGCCTCGTCGTCGGGATGGGCGTGGAACGCCACCAGACAGGGCTGTTCGTCGCCCGGGACCCTCACGGCACGATGTCACCCAGGCGGTAGTGGACGGTCCTGTCCGTCCGCAGGACACCGCCGTCGAGCCGGTAGTGGGTCATCGACGTCAGGCGGGGTGCGTAGACGTGGACGCTCACGGCCGGATGCGACCCGTTGTTGACGACGTCGTGCACGTGGTGGCTGGCCATGCTCCACCCCGCGCCGGCCGTCATCGTGCGCGCGCTCGTGGACACGGTGCCGTCGCCGTCGTCGGTCACCGTGGTCTCGACGAGCTGGCCGCCGGCTACGGCAACGGCGGCGGCCGAGTCCCCGTGATCGTGCAGGGCGATGGTCCCGCCGGGCGGCCACCCGATCACCCAAGCCTCGAACGTGGCCGATGCCGCCAGCAGCTCCCACCGGCGAGTGGTGAGCCTGACCATCCCCCGCCAGTGCCGGGCGCTCGGGGTCAGACCCTGGGCCATGGCCAGGAGCTCGTCACCGTCGGGCACGGTGACCTGGGCGTCGACCCGCGCTTCGGTCAGCCCGGCGGGAGCCGATCGGGCCATGCGACGGCCCCCGCACGCAGTCGCCAGTGTGAACATGTCCACACGGTACGCGGTCATTTCCTAGTAATCAAGGTAAACATATGGATTTAGTCGAGATTTGAGAATCGGGCCATCCATCCCCCGGCGCGCCAGGGGAGGGCGTGGAACGATGCACGTCGTGGGGAGCCAGCCGTGAACAGCCTCGTCACCGACGCCTGGCGGGTGTTCGTGCCGGACGCGGACGACCGTCACGGCCCTCTCGCCCCGCTGCTGGTGGCCCTGACGGTCGTGACCGGTGTCGTGGATGCGTTCAGCTACCTCGCTCTCGGACACGTCTTCGTGGCCAACATGACGGGGAACGTGGTGTTCCTCGCCTTCGCTTTGGTCGGAGCGGCGGGCTTCTCGCTCCTGGCCTCCGTGGCCGCACTGTGTGCCTTCTCGGTGGGAGCCCTGGTCGGCGGGCGCTTGGCCGCCATGTACGGCAGCCACCGTGGTCGCCTGCTCCTTCTCGTCGCCGTCCTCGAGGCGGTCCTTGTCGCCGCCTCCGCCGTCGTCGTGGGCCTCGTCCACAACCCCGGTGCCGGCGCGGCGCGCTACGTCCTCATCATCGTGCTGAGCCTCACGATGGGCGCCCAGAACGCGGTGGCGCGCAAACTCGCCGTCCCCGACCTCACGACGACGGTCATGACCCTGACGATCACCGGCATCTCGGCCGACAGTCGTGTGGCCGGGGGTCCCGGTTCCCGAGCCGGTCGGCGGCTCGTGTCGGCGCTCTCCATGCTCGTCGGAGCCCTCGTCGGTGCGCTGCTCGTCGTGAAGGTCAGTCGTGTGGCCGCCGTTCTCGTGGCTCTGGCCGTGTTGTGCGCCATCGTGGTGATCGCGGCGCCTCTCTCGAAATCCGACCGCCCTTGGGTCCACCCGTCGCCGCCGGGGTGATCACCGGGCATGGCAGGATGACTCGTCCACGCTGAGGAGGAGATGACCTTGCAGGGTTACGTACTGTCGGTCGAACGGCTGATTCCCGCACCCCCGGAGAGGATCTTCGACATCCTGGCCGACGCCACGCAGCACGCGGTGATCGACGGCTCGGGAATGCTCCAGGGCAAGAGCCCCGAGGCACCACAACGTCTGGCGCTGGGCACGATGTTCGGAATGTCGATGAAGATGTTCCGTCTGCCCTACTCGACTGTGAACAGGGTGGTCGAGTTCGAGGCCAACCGACGGATCGCCTGGCAGACGGGACCGACGGGGGCCATGTCCCGGATGGTGGCCGGCCGCATCTGGCGCTACGAGCTCGAGCCGGCCGACGGCGGGACCCTGGTGCGGGAGAGTTGGGACATCACTCCCGACCGTCAGCGGGTGCTGCTCAAGCTCGGGAACATCTACTCGTCCAAGACCCGCCGGGACATGACCCGGACGCTCGAGCGCCTCAGCCAGCTCGTGGTGGGAGAGCAGGACGAGCCGTCGGCGCCCAGCTAGTCGGCGCCCAGATAGGAGGCACCGTCGCCGACGGGGTCAGGGAGCGAGGGCCGACCGCCACGGGGTCAGATCGAGCTTCGGGTAGAAGCGGGCAGTGGCGTCGACGAGTGCCGCGTTCCAAATCGGATGACCCGGTGGCGGGAATCCGAAGAGCGCCAGCTGGCGCGGGGTCGAGTTCTCGACGAACCGGATCCAGTGCGGCGACGTCGAGCGCGACTGCATGGAGTGGTACCCGATCCAGTCCTGACCGGCGACCTTGTAGCTCACGTTCAACAGGAACCGCGCACCACCGGGTTCGGCGAGCTCGACGGCACGGTGGAAGACGTCGGGACGGTAGGCGAGGTACGAGCCCCGGATTCCGGCCGCGCCCTTCTCGAGGGCGTAGAGCTCCGGGTCCCGCTCGGGCATGACCAGAGGCACGGTCGTGCGACGACCGGCGGCGTCGCGTACCGACACGAGGTGCGTCGGGTTTCCCGTGGCCGCCACGTCCGACAGATAGAGGAAACCCTCGACATGCCACCAGGGCGCCTCGGACACCGCCGGCAGCCACGAGTGGTTCCGGTCGGTGTGCATGGGCTGCTCGTAGTTGATGATGCCGGTGTACTTGGCCGAGATCCCGGCCTGGTAGAGGCGGACGTCGTCGGTGCCGAGAGCCCGCTCGGCGAAATCGACGATTCCGGCGTGGACGACGAGACGGTTGAGCGCACCTCGGCCGGGAAACGGGAACAGGCCCTGCCAGCGGTGCTGCTCGGGGCGGAAGCCGGGGCCTTCATCGGGCCAGACGTAGTCATCGCCCGGTGCCGGTGGCTGGCCGAGGCGGCGCGACGTCTCGCCCTCGGGGTCGGCGTGGTACTGCTCGGCCGTCGGGAACACCGTGTGGAAGTCGTCGAGGGCGGCGTCGATCTCGTCCGTTCCCACCAGGCCTTCGAGGAGAACCCAGCCGTGGTCGCGCCAGCGCTCGACCTCGTCGTCGCGGGCTCGTCGTGCGGGCATCGCGGCACAGTACACGGTGCCGCTCAGGAACCGAGATGCCGCCAGTGCACGCCGTCGGTCGTCCTCCACACACCCGCTCCCACCTCGCACACCCACCCGTGGCGGGCATCGACGAAGACGATGTTGCCGCTTCCGCCACCGACGAGGCCGGCCCGGGCCAGGCCCGACACCGGCGACCAGGCGTGACCTCCGTCCGTCGTCTCGAACACGCCGAAACGATCGGGGAACAGCCACGCCGCGTCGGGCGTGAGCACGGCCAGGTTCTCGTGCCCGAGGGAGTCGGGCGACACGTACCCACCGACGGGGAGGCCGCCGGCGGCGGGGAGCGAGACGTTCCCGCTCAGCACCGGGGCATTGGCGGCGGCGGTGAGCGTCCAGTGCCGTCCGCCGTCGCTCGAGCGGTAGAGGGCCTTGGCCTGCGACCCGCTCGTCGGTTGTGACGCGCACACCATCCAGAGGTCGTCGGTCCCCGACGCCGCGATCTCCTGACCGATGTCGAAGTACCGAGGACAGGGATCGGGGCGTTGTTGCCACGACTGTCCGCCGTCGGCGGTGTACGCGAGCTGCCCCACTGTGATCCCGCTCGGCGTCCGTCCCGGCGCGAACGAGAGCACGTAGGCACGGGCGGGCGTGATCCGGGCCAACTCGAGGTCCTGATCGGCGATGGAGATTCCGGGCTCCTCCGAGACCGGTGGGGAGGCCGTTGTGGGCGTCCACGTGAGACCGTTGTCCATCGAGACGTCCACGGTGACCGGATAGGCGTCGGCCAAGGGCAGGGAGCTGATCGGGCGTGTGCCCACGACGGCCCAGACGTCGGCGCCGATGGCGCTCACGTCGGACACCACCGGACCCACCGGCGCCTGTACCCAGGTGTGGCCGCCGTCGGACGTGACCCACAGGGGAACGGTTCCCTGGGCTGACGGTGTCCCACCCCAGAGGTAGCCGTGGGTGGTGTCGGCGAACTCGAGCTGAGCGGGGAGGTCGGCCGGTAGCGAGTCGTTCACCACCTTCCACGTCTGGCCGCTGTCGTCGGTGGCGGCCAGCACGGTGGAGGCTCCGTGGAAGGCGAGGCCGAAGCCGCGCGTGTCGCTGATGAAGACGACGTTGGCCAGATTGACCAGGGGGACAGGGGTCCCCACGGCCAGGGGGCCGACGTGCGTGTCGAAGGCGGCTGTGGTCTGTCCCGCCGGATGCGCCCGCGGAGCGCTCAGCCCGATCACCAGGCCCAGCGTCAGGGTGGCGACACCGACGAGGGCGAAGCCCGACACGAGCCGCTGGCGTCGTAGCCGCGCCGCCCGGGAGAGTACGGCGCGAAACGTCCGCGCCGTGGGCGCCAGAGGCGACGGGTCATCCAGATGCTCGAACATGCTCTCCTCCTTGGGGACGCCCGGCGTCCAGGTGGTGGCGCAAGGCCGCCAGACCCCGCGACGCATGGGACTTCACGGCGCCGGCCGAGACGCCCAGTGCCGCCGCCACGTCGCTTTCGGACCAGTCCGCCAGGTAGCGCAACACCACCACTTCGCGTTGTCGTCGCGGAAGCCGGCGCAGGGCGCGGGCCAGGTCGATCCGCTCGGTCAGATGGATGTCGACAAGGGCCAGAGGCTCGTTCACCAGCTCGGACAGACGCCGGCGACGGCGGTGCCGGTCGATGGAGAGGTTGGTGGCGACCGTCACCACCCACCCTTCGGGCTTCTCCCGCAGGCGGGCCCACCGGAGGTGGGCGCGGGCCAGGGCCTCCTGGGCCACGTCCTCGGCGTCGCCCCTGTCCCCGAGGACGCGGAACGACACCCGGTAGGCCAGGCGGTAGAGGTCGGGGAACGCCTCCTCGAATCGCACCCCCTGGCCCACGGCGCCGCCCTTCTCCACCCAGCTCTGCGGGTCTACCAGTTCCCACGTCCGTGGGCCGGGGACGGTTGGCAGGCGAGGGGCATCAGGCACCGGTCGGCGGGATCAGGGCCTCGCATTCGGTACCGATTGTCCTGATGATCTCGGCTGCCGGCTCGTCCCGGGCGCGGCGGAATCCCTGGCCGGCCCAGAGGTTGACGGCGTGGGGGTCGTGACGGGCGACAGCTTCCCGGCGCAGCGCCCTGGTGGCGTTGTTGATCTGGGGATAGGCCGACGGGGCGTCGGGGTGCGAGCGCATGAAGTCGTTGACGAGGCCGCGCGCCCGCCGACCGCTGAAGGCGCGGGTGATGGCCGTGGCGGTGAAGGCCGGATCGGTGAGCGCCGATTTGTGCACCCCGGAGGCGCCGCTCTCCGGGCAACGCAGCAGGGCCGTCCCCAGCTGGGCGGCACAGGCCCCGGCGCCGATGGCAGCGGCCACATCGGCACCGGTCATCAACCCGCCGGCGGCGATCACCGGCACCGGCACCGCACGGCGGATGGCCGTCACCAGCGCCAGCAATTCCCAGCCGTCGTCGACAGCCATGTCGTCGCTGAACGTGCCCTGATGGCCGCCGGCTTCTCTCCCCTGGGCGGCCACAGCGTCCACGCCGGCCGCCGCCGCCGCCGACGCCTCGTCCGGCGTCGTCACCGTGACCACCACCCTCGAGCCGACGTCCTGGAGCTGACGCACCGTCCCCGGGGCCGGGCACCCGAAGGTGAAACTCACGATCGGCACGGGGAGGCGGGTCAACAGCGCGATCTTGGCCGCCCATCCGTCGTCATCCCACGATGAGACGACCTCGACCCCGAAAGCCTCGGCGTCGGTCTGCAGACTTCTCAGGTAGGCGTCGACGGCCTCCTGGTCGACGTCCGGGCTCTGGGGAACGAAGACGTTCATTCCGAAGGGCCCACCCGTCGACTCCCGGAGCTCCCGGATCTGCTGTTCCACGACCTCGACATCCAGGTACCCGGCGGCCAGAAAGCCCAGACCACCGGCGTTGCTCACGGCGGTGGCCAGGGCCGGTGTCGAGGGGCCGCCGGCCATGGGTGCGCCCACGAGAGGCCAGCGCAGAGAAAGCCCGAGGAGCTCTGTCGTCGGCATCGCCCGGAAGGTAGCGGCCAAGAGCGGAACCGGTCGAGGCCGGGTCCCGAGATCAGGATTCGTGACGGGGGAGAGCGGGTAGAGCAAGAGCACCGCCGCCCACCAGGCGGGAAGGCCAAAGGAGGTATGGCGCATGCCCCAACCCCACCGCCCGGAGCTCTCGGAATCGGTCAGCGCCGACCTGGTCGGGGCACCGCGGCAGACGCCACGCACCTTCGGACCCGGTCGGACGTGTGCGGCGGCCGGATGCCTGACGCGGTTGTCGATCTACAACGGCGCCAAGCACTGCGCCGCCCACAATCCGAAGCATCTCCGGACGGCGCCCACCGGCACCCCGACGGAGACGATGATCGGTCCCGATGCCTCGGCCGCGTAGGTCACGGTTCGAGTGAGCCGTACAGGTCGCCCAGTGTCTCGACCCGCTCCAGGACGTCCCCGGGCGTGAAACCGAGAAGCGTGGCGCCGCCGCCGGCCGTCTCCTGCACCTCGTCCCAGGTGACCGGTGTCGAGACCGAAGGACCGTCGATCGCCCGCAGCGAGTAGGGCGACACCGTCGTCTTGGCTGTGTTGTTCTGACTCCAGTCGATGAGGACCTTGCCTTCCCGCAAGGGCTTGGCCATCCGGGACACGACGAGATCCCCGTCGTCCTTCTCGAGCTCCCGGGCCAGGTCGTGTGCGTACGAGTTCGTCCGCTCCGCCGGCCATTTCTTGGTGGCCACGCGGGCGTAGAGCTGGAGTCCCTTGGAGCCGCTCGTCTTCGGCAGAAGGGCGATCTGATCGTCCTCGGCCCGCTCCCGCAGGCGTAAGGCGACCCGGCAGCATTCGGCCAAGGCGGCCGGCGGGCCGGGGTCGAGGTCGAAGAC
Organism: uncultured Acidimicrobiaceae bacterium; assembly: GCA_963848355.1. Lineage (GTDB taxonomy): Bacteria > Actinomycetota > Acidimicrobiia > Acidimicrobiales > UBA8190 > CAWKDG01. The sequence continues at coordinate 215,926 of CAWKDG010000002.1, read as the reverse complement.
CAGAAGGTCCGGGGCGAGCGGCTGATTCTTCTCTCCGACCTGCCACATGGGTGTGTGGAATTCCACCGATGCCAGGTTGACCAACCACATCATCGTGGCCAGGTCGTCCACGAGGACGAACTCGGTCGTGTCCCGGCCACTGTCCTGCTCCAGCTGCTTCCCCCAACGGTCGGTCCCCTTGCGGGGGAGGGTCAGGGTCTTGATCCACTCCGGTGCGTGCCGGGGGGCGTTCTTCTCGATGAAACCCTTGGCCTCGATCCCGTTGGGAAAACGCTTCACCGTGACCGGTCGGTGTGTCAGATGCGGCAGCATCACGGGCGCGATCCGGGCGTAGTAGTCGAGCATGTCCCGCTTGGTGAAGCCCGAGGGAAACAGCGGTTTCTCCAGGTTGGAGAGCTGGAGCTCGCGTTCCCCGACGATCACCGTCACCCGTGCCGACTCAGGACTCACGGCGCACCTCACCCGCCTCCTTGTCGACCCTGATGCCGCGCCACGACGGGTGGCGCATCCTGCCATCGGTGGTCCACTCTCCGAAGCTCACTTCACCCACCAGCTTCGGTATCACCCAGGTGGCGACGTTGCGGTACTGACGGGGGACGTCGGTGGCGAATGGATTCTCCTCGGACGTGATGGCTGCGAGCGTGCCGGTCAGCTCGTCGAGTGCATCGTCGGTGAAACCGGTTCCGACCTGGCCGACGTACTCGAGACCCTTCTCGGAGGGGATCCCGAGCAGGAGCGAGCCGAAGCGGCCTTGACGATGCCCCTCGCCCGGAGTCCAGCCGCCGATGACGACCTCCTGGGTGAGAACGTTCTTCACCTTCGTCCACATCGGGGACCGCTTCCCCGGGAGGTAGGGCGAGTCGAGCCGTTTGGCCATGATCCCTTCGAGACCCTGCTCTCTGCTGGCCTGCAGGAGGTCGGAACCGGGACCCTCGAAACGTGGACTCACTGTCCACGATCCTCCCTCGCTCTTGTCGAGCCCGAGAGCCTCGAGACGACGCCGCCGCTCGATGTAGGGCCGGTCGATGAGGGATGCACCGTCGAAATACAGGAGATCGAATATCACGTAGACCACTGGCTGCTCCACCGCCAACCGTTTCGCCTTGGCGGCGTCGGCTGCATGGATGCGCGGCTGCAGTCTCTGGAACCGGGGACGACCATCGTCATCGAAGGCCACGATCTCGCCGTCGATCACGACCTGGTGGGAGCCGAAGTGCTCGCCGAGGGCCCGGAGCTCGGGGAACGAAGTGCTGAGATCGTTGCCGTTCCTCGATGTGATCCGTAGTCGGCCGCCATCGCTCTGGCCGATGGCGCGAATGCCGTCCCATTTGAGTTCGTAGGCCCAGGCGGCATCGTCCTTCGGCAGACTGCCCAGAGTGGCGAGCATCGGTCGGATCTCCGTCGGAGGAGGCTCGTAGCCGGTGACAGCGTCGTCCATCCGGTGCACCATCCAATCACGCCGGTGGTCACCTCCCCGTACGCCGGCTTTGCCGTCAGAGCGAGTGGTGGCGAACAGCGCGTACTTCCCTTGGACCTTCTGGCCGTGGAGAACGACGATGACCTCACGGTCGGACCATTTGACCTCGTCATAGGTGCCGGTATCCCAGAGGATCACCTCCCCTCCGCCGTACTCACCCTTCGGGATGGTGCCCTCGAAGGTGGCGTACTCCATCGGGTGGTCCTCGGTCTGCACGGCGAGGTGGTTGGTCTTCTTGTCGACCGGGAGCCCCTTCGGGATCGCCCAGCTCACGAGAACATCGTCGTGTTCGAGTCGGAAGTCCCAGTGCAGGGCCCGGGCGTGATGCTCCTGTATGACGAACTGTCTCGGTCGGACCGACCGTCGGTCACGGCGACGTCCCGAGCGTGCGGCGGTGGTCGGAACCGGCTCCGGTGTGACGGAGGGGTCTCGCCGTTGACGATAGGTCTCCAGCTTGTCCTTGTCCGGCGTCGCAGACGCCGTCGTCCGACGGGGCGGTCGGGGTGGGGAGGACTTTGCCGAGGTCAGGATTCCTCGTCGAGATCGCCGAAGCTCTCGCGTAACGTCTTCAGGCTCTGGACGAGCAGCCGCGACACGTGCATCTGACTGAGTCCGATCTGCGTGGCGATCTCCGACTGGGTGAGACCGTCGACGAACCGGAGCCTCAGGATCGCCTGCTCGCGCTCGGGCAGGCCCCGCAGGTGTGGTTCGAGAACGGTCCGCCACTCGGCCACCCCCATTCCTTCCGCCTCCACCCCGAGGCGCGACCCTAGTCCTTCCTCGTCGGGACCGGCGCTGTCGAGGGACGTCGAACGATACGACTGACCCGCCTCGAGAGCTTCCAACACCTGCTCCTCGGTGGCGCCGGTATCGGCCGCCAGCTCGGCGATCGTCGGCGAACGCCGCAACTCCTGGGACAGTGAAGCCACCGACTGGTTGAGATGGAGATACAGCTCCTGCAGCCGGCGGGGAGCGCGGATGGCCCATCCCTTGTCGCGGAAATGACGCTTGAGTTCACCCAGGATCGTGGTGGTGGCGAATGTCGAGAACTCCACGCCCCGGTCCGGGTCGAACCGATCCACCGCCTTGATCAGGGCGACCGAGGCCACCTGGACGAGGTCGTCGTACGACTCGCCCCGGTAGACGAAGCGCCGGGCGAGGTGCTCGGCCAGTGCGACGTGCGCCTCGATGAGCTCTGAGCGCAAGCCGGCATCGCCGGTCCGGGCCAATTCCACGAACATCAGCCTGAGCTCTTCTCGAGGCCGCGCCTCGGTTGACATCATGACGCGCTACGTTCCCGGCGCCTCATCCGCAACCATCCCTTGTGCACGCCGCCGATGGTGTCGTCGCCGTGGTCGTCGACGAGCGCGTCGAGGATCCTTTCCGACAGTTCATCGGAGGGCTCCGCCGCCGACAGCCGGCCGTCGTGGCCGTTGGTCGAAGGAGATCCCTCCGGAACCAAGGTGCCCGTCACGTCGAGCATGCCTTCGTCATCCCACTGGAACAGCAAGGTGATCCGCCCCGACCCGCCCCTGGCACCCATGAGTCGGATGCACAGCTCGTCGATGGCCAATCGCAGGTCCTCGACCTGCTCGAAGTCGAAGTCGGCGCGGGCGGCCACGGCGGCGCCCGTCATGCGAGCGAGAAAGAGCATCTGGGCATCGGCTTCGAGCGCCAGTTCGACCCGGTGCGGGCTGTCGGTGCCGACCGTCTCGGGTGCCGGCATGGGGCTGGTCATGCGGTCACCGCGTCGCTCATGCTCGTCACGACGGTGAACACCTCGTTGAGCCCTGTCATTTCCAGGAGCCTCTCGATCTGTGGTCGTGGTGCCACCAAACGAAGCCCGTGGCCAGTCGTCCGCATGTCCTTCTCGGCACTCACGAGAACACCCAACCCGCTCGAGTCGATGAACGATACCGCGCTCATGTCGACGACCAGGGTCTGCGGTTCCTGCCCGACGAGGTCGGACAGCAGCGCGTGGAGTTCCGGCGCCGACGCGACATCGATCTCGCCCCGGCAATGCAGCACCGGGACACCGGGTCGCTCGGACGCTGTCACCTCGAATTCCGCGTCGCCGGTCATCATCGAGCCATCTCCTCTCACTGGTCCGTCCGCGCCCCTACGGATTCAGAAGTCGTTTGGCCTTCGTCCCCGCCTTCCGGACCTTCTCACCGACATCCTTGGCCGCCGCCTTGACCTGGTCGGTCTGCCCTTTCGTTTCAAGGTCCCTCTTCTTCGTGAACCGGCCCGTCGTCTCCTTGACCCGGCCCTTCAGGTCCTGGATCTTGTTCGAAGCCTTGTCGGTGGCACCCATGGCGATCTGTCCCTTCGGTTCCCAAGGGTCCGCCTGTCACGCACCCGCTCTGGGGATCTATGCCCAAAGCAAGGAATCCCGAACCCTGGGGCGGGAAATCGGGTGAGAGGCGCGGGGTGAGAACGTGGAAGAGCGGCGGTGCTTTTCCGGCCTCAGCCAGGGCGAGAGCGCCGGAGGTGCATCCGGACAGTGGTCCCTGTCGAGAAGGACCGGACCTGGACGAGTTCGCACAACTGGTTCACCATCCACAGACCCCGACCACCTCGTGCTTCGACCCTCGGACGGGTCCGCCCGACGAGAGGTTCCTCCAACCGCCCGGCGTCCGAGACCTGACAGACGAAGGTGTCCGCAGTCCGCCAGATCTGCAGCACGCCTTGACCGCCACCGTGGCGCAGGCTGTTCGACGCCACTTCGTTCACCGCGGCCACGGCATCGGCGGCCCGTCCCTCACCGAGTCCCGCACTCATCGCCTCCCGCCATACGAGAGAGCGAAGCCCACCCAAGGATCCGCTCCGAAACTCACGGTCGAGGCACCCGTCCGGTGGCTCGGGCAGGGGAGTGGAGAACGGGCCCTGCAGCCTCTCGGTCCCGACGTAGTCGTCGCTCGTCGATTGCACGCCCCGGCGGCGTATGAGCGGATGGCTCCGGCGCGCCTCGTCGACTACGTCCTCGTCGAGCGCCGTCGTGTCATACGGGCACAGCAAGGTGAAATCGAAGTCTCCGGCAAAGGCCACGTTGAGGAGGGACTCGTGACGCTGGCACTCCACCAGCTCCTCTGCGCTGCGTTCAGCCCAGATCGGCTCTCCGATACCGCGCAAGGGGCGACCCTCGTGCTCGCACACGAAATCGGTCCAGGCCGGGATGATCCGGGCTGGGTTGGTGCCCACGTCCTCCATATCGGCGAAGCGCACCTTGCCGGCGTCGGTCTCGAGCTGCCGGCGCAGCAGGTCGATCTTCCGGGCACTCACGACCACGAGAACCGGCTCGCCGGCCCACACCGCTTCCCGGAGGAATCCCGTGGCGCCGGCCACGAACTCGCGCTCACCGGCGTAGAAGAAGGCCTCATGACGAAAACCGTCCTCGTTCGGCGTCTCCATCAGCGCGGAGGAACTCACGACGTGCTCTTCTGGCGTCGCTCCGACGCCACCCGATCTTCCGGCCTCATCGTCGGATTCATCTTCGTCTCGTCGCCCCCGCGAACAACGGTGTTCCTCTGGACCGATGATAGAGCCCCTTCCCCCGACCAACGAGGGAACGGCCTGCCCGATCAGGGAACCCGACCTTCTCCCCGCTCGTTGGCCCCGAGCTCGGTCATCTCCCGGTAGTGCCTCCGCACCCTTTCGTCGACCGGCGAATCATCGGCCGGCTCCTTGCTGCCAGCATCGGGGCTGCCAGCATCGGGGCTGCCAATATCGGGCTGGGTGCCGTGGGCTATGTGCGCCTCCTCGGCTTCGGCCTGTCGCGTCGCTTCGGTGACTTCGCTGCGATCGTTGCTCATGGCCCCCCCATACCCCGAAGGGGCTCGCACTAACCAGGTCCGCCCTCTTCCCCCGCTTCCAGGTGGAAGGCGTCGGTCAACCCCGTGATCTCGAGGACCTTGCGCACGTTCGGTCGGGGGGACACGAGACGGAGCTCCCCCCGGCGGCCTGACAACGTCGCAGGCCACCGATCAGGGCGCTCAGTCCGGTGGAGTCGAGAAACGTGACCTCTCCGAGATCGACGAGAACGGACGCATGTCCCTGATCGACAACGGATCGCAGCTGATCTTCCAGAGCCGGTGACGTCTGGATGTCGACCTCCCCGGCCACCCGCACGATCGGCCATCCGTCGGCTGGACCCAATTCGACGGTCACTCTCAACTCCCCCTCGGCCACCCCTTCTCCGTTCCTCTGCCTGGTCCCGCCGACCACCCCGGCCGCCGGTGACCTCCCATCCTCCCACCAACCCGAGCGGGCCCACGATCGTGGTGAGGAGAGGACCCCAATGGGTAGGTTTCCAGCATCGAGCGCCGCATCCAACTACCCCCCGTGGCCTCCAGTGCCGCTGAAGCGCGCCGTGCCGCACGATCCGCCCTCAGCGAATGGGGATTGTCCGATCTCGACGAGACCGTCGCCCTTCTCGTCACCGAGTTGGTCAGCAACGGGATCCGGCATGCTCAGACACCGCTCGAGCTGGCTCTTGCTTTCGACGGCTCATGCCTGCGTATCGCCGTCACCGACGGTGATCCGCGCCCGCCGATGGCCAGAGCCCGGCAGGAGCTCACGGTCGGAGGTTGGGGCCTGGCGCTGGTCGACTCTTTGTCGACCGAGTGGGGTACCGACACCGACGGGGGCGGAAAGACCGTCTGGTTCGAGCTGGACACGACCGATCCGCAGTCCTTCCGCCGAAGTTGACCTCACGACCCACCTTCACGTCGGTGTCGCATCCGGAGCCAGACCGCCGCTCGCCCGTCGATCGTCGTCTCACCGTGCTCGTCCACCAAAGCGTCGAGGATCTGCGACGAGAGCTCGTCACGGAGCCGCTGGGCCTGCCCCCTGATCTGATGCTCGGGAAGAGCGGGAACGCCTGACCCGGCACTGTCCAGTCCCTCGTCCCCCTCCGTCAGGACGCACGCGATCTCGATCACCTCGGTGTCCCAACGGTATTGGAGCAGCAGCCGACCGGCATGTCCGGTCGGACCCATGAAGGGAAGGCACAACTCGTCCACCGCCAGCCGGAGATCCTCCACTTCGTCGAGTCCGAGCCCAGCCCGTGCTGCCACCACACCGGCGGTGAGGCGCACGAGCTGAAGGAGGAAGGGCTGACCGGGAATCGACAGCTCCACGCGGCCGGACTCTCCTTGGTCGATCACATCCGTGCCCTTCGTCGAGGTCGACAACGCCGCTCCGCATCGTTCCATCGCGTGGGCCGATCGGAAAGCGCCGGGCCGTTGCCGGCCCATCGTCCCAGGTCAGCGGCGTGCGTGGCCACCCTTACGCGTAAAGATCGTTTGACATGTCAGTGTCCACGTTGAACAATTCCTGCGAAAGAACGGGGGCAAATCGGGGAGGACACCGGGGCCGCCGGTTGCGTGTAACCACCCAGTGCGGGGAGGCGACGGCGATGAGTCGAGTGGAGGACCACGTCTCGTCGTCGGGGAAGCCGCGGACCGATCCACCCTGGCCGAGTCCCAACGCGGTAGCGGCCATCAACGCCTTCGTCGACCGAGGTCCGTTCGGTGTGGCTGTGTTCGACACCGACCTCAGGTTTCTCCTCGTCAGCCAAGGCCTGGCCGCCCTCCATGGACACGAGGCGTCGGAGACCGTCGGCAAGCGCATCGACGAGGTCATCTCCCCGCCCTACGGCGACCTCGTGGCCCGCGCCCTCACCGATGTCCTGCAATCCGGGGTTCCCGTCCTCGACATCGAAACCTGGGGCACCTTCGCCGATCCTGCCGCCGAACGGTCGTTCACCTCGTCGTTCTACCGTCTGGACGGTGCCTCCGATCGTCCTCTCGGCGTCGTCGTCCTCATCACCGAGACGACCGAACTCCGGTACGCCGAAGCCGCCGCCCGATCGGCGGCAGAACAGCTCGAACTCCTCGAACAGGTGACCGAGGCCCTGTCGGGGGGCGACAGCGTGGCCGATGTGATCCGAGTGGCGTTGGCGGGAGCGGCCAATGCCGTCGGGGCCTCGGCCGCCGTGATCATGGCCCTGGACGGCGCCGGAGCCACCCTGGCCCATCTGGCCTCGACGGGGCTCAGTGACGACACCCTGGTCCGCTTGCGGGAACCGGCTTCCGTGGACGACCCCATGCCCCACTGCGACACTGTGCGGACCGGGACGATCACCCTGTTGGGGTCACGCGGCGAACGTGACATCGAATACCCCGACCTCGCCGGCTGCTCGTCCGATCACCAGGCGCTGGGCGTTCGTCCCTCTGTCGGCCGCCGGCAAACCCGTCGCCGTAGCCGTCTTCGCCTGGCGCCTCGATCGCCAGTTTCACGACACCGACGTCTCACTCCTGGCCGCCGTCGGTCGTCAGTGTGCCCTGGCCCTCGAGCAGGCCCGCATCCTCGACGCCGAGCGAGAGGCCCGCCGAGCCACGGAATTCCTCGTCGAGGTGACGAGGTTCGTCGTCGAGGGATCGGATGCCGGGGTCTTCGCCATCTCCAATGGCAACCGCATCCTGACTGTCAACCGCCGCTTCTGCGCGTTGATGGGGTTGCCCGACGACTCCGTCGTCCTCGGCGGTGACGCCAACGAACTCCTGGCGCCCTGCCTGGCGCTCGTGGCCGACCCGGACACGGTGTCCCGGCAGCTGGCCGTGAGCCAAGACAGGCCCTCCGAGTCGCTCGACGTTCGATTTCGAGCTGAAGGACGGACGGATGATCGCCTGCAGCTCTTCGCCCATTCTCGATCGACGCACCAACGTCCTCGGACGTGTCTGGAACATCAGGGACGAGACGCAACGGCGCGCATACGAGGCCGAACAACGCCATGCCCTCGATGAGCTCGCTGGCCAGTCACGAGCACCAGGCGTTCCTCTTGCAGGCGGCGGAGATCATCGCCCGGGGTGAGGGTTACGGCGACACCTTGGAACGGCTGGCGGCGGTGGCGGTGCCCGTTCTGGCCGATCTCTGTCTGGTGGACGCCCTGACCATGGAGGGTCAGGTCGTCCGCATGGCGGCCCGGCACTCCGACCCGTCATTGAAGCCGCTGGTCGACGAACTCGGAGCGAAGTATGCGCCCGATCCCTCCGGCGCACACCCGAGCATCGAGGTGATCCGCACCGGACGGGCCCGGTGGTCCGAGATCATGAGCGACGATTTTCTCCGTCGGACCTCCCGGGACGACCACCACTTCGCACTGTTGAAGCGGCTCGGTTTCACGAGCTATATGACACTCCCGCTGGTCGCCGACAACCGGATCCTCGGATCGATCACCCTCGTCTCGGCCGGATCGGGGCGCCGATTCGGACATTCGGACCTGGCTCTGGCCGACGAATTCACGTCGTGTGTCGCCCAGGTGGTGGCGGCCGCTCATCGCAACGATTCGGCCCGGCACGCCGCCCACACCCTGCAGGCCAGCCTTCTGCCCGACCACCTGCCGACTGTTCCCGGACTCGCTCTGGCCGTGCGGTACATTCCCGCCACCGCCGACAACGACGTCGGGGGTGACTTCTACGACGTCATCACCAGCCCATCAGGTGAGACGACCATCGCCATCGGTGACGTGGCCGGCCATGACATGACGGCGGCGGCCATCATGGGCAAGGTCCGGACGGCGGCTCGGGTCCTGGCCAGTCAGGCCACCGGGCCCCGACACTTCATCGAGATGCTCCGCCGTGGTTGGAACAATCTCGAACTGGAGCGCATGGCCACCCTGCTCATCGCCAGTATCGATCCGGCCACCGGCGAGCTCAGGATCGCCTCGGCCGGTCACCCTCCCCCTCTTCTGGTCGAGCCCCGGGCGGGCTCGCTTCCTGACCGTGAAGCCCACGAGCCCGCTGGGCGCGCCGCGGTCGGACGTCCACGAATGGCGCGGCACCCTGGCCAGGGACTCCGCCCTGCTCCTCTTCACCGACGGCCTCGTCGAAGACCGGAACCGGAGTTTTCACGAGGGGGCTGAGACCCTGGTGCGAGCAGCGAAGGGTCAACTCGATCCCGACGAACTGTGCAACCGTGTCCTCGAAGCCCTCGTTGCCGACACGTCGCACCATGGCGACGACATCGCCATGGTGGGGGTGACGCGCGTCGAATAGGCGCTGAGCGCCCGCCCACGACGGACGCGCCGTATTGACGACAGATGTTCACCGGGAGTGGGTGCCGGAAGCCTCCCGTGGCGATGATGCGATGCCGCCACCGACCTCGGTCATCCGGTCAACGGCATCGGAATCCTTGAGCCGGTGAGCGACGGCTCGGACGTGCTCCGGCACGTCGGCGCCATGAAGCCACTCGCCCGCCTTGTCGGTGACAGTCCTTTCCAGACGGTTCGCATCGTGTCTCCTCCCTCTCCGACCTTTTGTGGTTACCAGCGGTACCAGCGCGCCCGCCCGCCCGATCCTTCGCCCCTGGCCACACCGAAACCGATCAGCCAGCCGATGAATACCACGGCCGCGATGAACCAGAAGATGTGGACGGCGAACCCGATACCACTGAACAGCAGGGCGAGCAGCAGAACCAAGAGGATGAGGCCCATGTTTCTTGTCTCCGTTCACTGTGGTCGACCTGGGTCAATCAGCCGACGTGGTGGAACCCGGACCTGCTCTACCCAACCACCGGCCCGGCAAACGCGGAGCTGTGACGTGTGAAGAACACGACATGGTTTCAGCGACGACGAACCCGGGTAGACGAAGGGTGCCCCACGGTGGGGCGCGCCAAAATGCAACGGAGGATGTCACGTGGCCAGTGGACTAGTCGCCAGCCTCTTGGTTTTCGCTGTCGGGGCTATTCTCGATTTCGCCATCACGGCCAACCCGAATCAGCACGGGTTCAATCTCAACACCGTTGGCGTGATTCTCATGATCGTCGGCGTCGTCGGAGCTCTTGCGTCGCTGGTGTTCTTCAGCTTCGGTGCCGGTGGGATCCACCGCCATCGCACTGTCATCGACGACGGCAACGGTAACGTCGTTCGCCGGGAGGAGTCCTACCAGTAACGCGTCTGCGACCGGGCAGGCGTGCGAGCTGGGTTGTCAACCCTTCTCGTCTCTCGGCGAGAAGTCGACGTGCACCTGCTCTCCGGGTCGGCGCTGCCCCTCCTGTGCCATCGCACTCAGGACGGCTTCGTCGGCTCTGGTCAACGGGGGCGGGGCCATACTGCGGGGATAGAGGTGTCGCGCTCGAACGACGTTCACCTCGGCTGCGTAGACGACCAATTCAGCCGACAGGTATAGGAAGGAGATCAACCCGAGGACGCTTCCGAAAAAGCCGTACAGCTCGCTGGCGTGCCGCAGGGCATGGCCCACCAGTGCGGTCCCGGCGTCCTGGAGGATCGTCCATCCGACGCCGGCGACGACGGCCCCGGGAAGCAGGAGGCCGGTGCCGACGGTCTTGGGGGTGAGGATCCGGAAGCCCGCCGCATAGAGAGCGACGTTGGCCGCCACGCCGAGGATGCCGGCGGGCACCTGGAACCAGAGTGGCCCGTGGCCGATGGTGACGAGGCCGGCCAGGAACGTCGTCAGGACGAGATCGAGTCCCAGTAGCACCAGGAAGGCGACACTACGCCCGAGCCGCGACACAAAGCCGGGACGGGCCACCTTGGGGATGTTCCATACCAAGGCCATCGCCCTTTGCGCAGCCTGGCTCACACCGAACGACCCCCACGCCAGGCCGAGCAAACCGACGATCAGGCCGATCGTGCTGCCCGACCGTAGGGATCCCACACCGTTCGGACCCGTCAATTGCGGCCCCACGATGGGAAACTGCCCGACCGCCGAGTGAAGGATCCGATGATCCAGAGCGGCATCGTGGGCGAAGAAGATCCCCAGAAGGGTGGTGAGGACGAGCAACAGGGGAAACAACGACAGAAAGCCGTAGTAGGCGATCAGGGCAGCCAGGCTCCCGGCTGAATCGTCCCCGAACTTCTTGACCACCCCGAACAGGAAGGAAGGCAGCGTGTGTCGTTGCTGAAACGCATCGACCCGACGGACGGTCTTGTGGATCGGGTTCACGCCGCCCGTTCTACCCCATGGTCGAACCGGAGGAGATGTTGCATTTCGACGCCGGCGGGGTACCGACGGACCACAGAGCCGAACTGATCGACCCGAGGAGGCAGGAATGCCGGAGGGAGTACGGAGCGCCAAGAGAGAACGCCAATACGATCACATCAAGCAGGGACTCCTCGACCGCGGTGACTCCGAGGACCGGGCCGAGCAGATCGCGGCCCGGACGGTGAACAAGGAGCGAGCGCGCGCCGGCGAGTCCGAGACATCCAGCCGCACCTCCACCGCCGACATCTCCTCGGGTCGGCGCGGCGGTCTGCGATCGCGCCGCGGGCCCGGTGGGCGGACCCGTGACCAGCTGTACGAAGAAGCGCGACGGCGGGGGATCAAGGGTCGTTCCACCATGTCCAAGGCACAGCTCGCACGCGCCGTGGATCGCTAGGGCCGCCCCTGCCGAAGCGTGTCGTCCAGCTGTCGGCGACCGTCACCGCGTGGACGTCGTGGCGTCAGGTGGCGTCCGGGCCTACTGACGTCGTGACGGGTGTCTCCTCCGCGTGTCCTGCAGCACCATAGAGTGCATGGCCGTGCGCCGTACCGGGTTCCTGCCACCGATCCGTTCAAGAGGCGGGCTCCGCGCCGTCGGACGCGCATTGGTCGGGAGGCCCCTCTCGTCACGTGAGGCCTCCAGCGAGCAGATCACCCCCGTCGAAGGCCTGTCGGCCCTCTCCCTCGACGCGCTCACCTCCGTCGCCTACGGGCCCGAGGCCATCCTGATCGTCCTGGCCTCGGCCGGTGCCTCGTCGCTGCACCTCATCCTGCCCATCACCATCGCCATCGTCGCCCTGCTGGTCATCTTGGTGACGTCCTACCGGCAGGTGATCGACGCCTACCCGCACGGCGGTGGTGCCTACGCCGTGACCCGCGACAATTTCGGTCCCCGCGTGAGCAAGTTGGCCGGGGCCGCCCTCATCGTGGACTACACGCTGACGGTCGCCGTCTCCATCGCCGCCGGCGTGGGTGCCCTCACCTCCGCCTTTCCGTCGACGGCGCCCTACACGGTGGAGATGTGCCTCGGGATCCTCCTGATCATCACCGCTCTCAACCTGCGCGGCCTGGGGGAGAGCGCCCGTGCCTTTCTCGTCCCCACCTTCGTGTTCATCGTCGGGCTGCTGACCATCATCGGTGTCGGTCTGATCCATCCTCTGGGCCTCCGGACAGCCCCGACGGGGACGTCGCTGGTGCCGACGCACGCCCTGGTGGCGGTCTCGGTGTTCCTCGTCCTGAAGGCCTTCTCCGCCGGGTGCAGCGCCCTCACCGGGGTGGAGGCCATCGCCAACGGCGTTCCCCTCTTCAAGGAGCCCCGGGTCACGCGGGCCAAGCGCACCGAGCTCCTGCTCGGGGTCATCCTGGCCACCATGCTGCTCGGGCTGGCCGTTCTGGCCCGGAGGTTCGAGGTGCAGCCGAGAACCGACCAGACGGCGTTGAGCCAGATCATGGGCGAGGCGGTGGGACGGCACTGGGCGTACTACATCGTCTCGCTCACCATCACCTTGGTCCTGGCCCTCGCGGCCAACACCTCCTTCGGGGGCTTGCCCGTCCTCACCAGCCTGCTGGCGAGGGACAATTACCTGCCCCATCTCTTCGGGGTGCGCGACAGCCGGTTGGTCTTCGGCATCGGTGTCTGGACGCTGGCTTTGTTCTCCGGCGTGCTCCTGGTGGCGGTGGGTGGCAACACGAACACCATGATCCCCCTCTTCGCCATCGGCGTTTTCATCGGCTTCACGCTGTCGCAAGCCGGTCTCGTGGTCCACTGGCGCCGGACGAGAGAGCGGGCCTGGGCCCGCCGGGCCACGATCAACGGCGTCGGTGCTGTCGTCACGGCCAGCGCCACAGTGGTCTTCCTGTTGACCAAGTTCGTCGAGGGTGCCTGGGTGGTCGTGATCGCCATTCCCCTCTTCATCGTGCTGTTCAACCGGGTCGAGGCCTACTACGGCCGTGCCGGACGGGAGCTGGCGATCGGGGTCATTCCCCCGCTCCCCGAGCGCAGTCGGACCGTCGTGGTGGTGCCGGTGACCAATGTATCGAGGCTGACCGAGCACGCGTTGTCCGAGGCCATCTCGCTCGGTGACGAGGTCCTGGCCGTGACGGTCGTGTTCGACGGCGACCTCGGGGCTGTGCCCTGGACCGGCGTCGAGAGCCAATGGGAGCAGTGGGACCCTGGGGTCGAGCTGCGTGTCCTGCACACGGACTACACCTCGATCGTCCAGCCCATCGTCCGTCTCGTGGACGAGCTCCGCGCCGACGTCGACCGTCAGGTGGTCGTTCTCATTCCCGTCGTGATACCGGACAGGCTGCGCTACCGGTTGCTCCACAACCAGGTGGACCTGGCCCTGGCCAGTGAGCTCCGCCGCCGGCCGGATGTCGTCGTCGCCCGCGTCGCCATGCCGATCCACCCGATCGAGCAACCGGCCAGGGAGTAGAGGGCCGCCTTACGGGGTCTCGATGACCAGGCCTTCCCACCCCCGCAGTCCCACCGGGCCCGACAGCGACTCACCGCCTCGTCGGTCATCGGTGCCGATGAGGACAGAACCCTCCACCCCTTCGAAGGTGACGTCACCATCGCTCAGATTGAGCAGTACCGAGACGTGGTTGCCCCGGCGCCAGGCCCAGGCCCCGTCGGGCGCCGCCAGCGACCGGTAGGCACCCGTCTGCAGGTCGGGGGTGCGCCGGCGCAGGGCGATGAGATCGCGGGTGAAGGTGAGCGTGGATCGTGGATCCGACCGTTGGCTTTCGACGTCTCCTTGGGTGTCGCCCAACGGGAGCCAGGGTCGGACGCCGGCCTCGGTGAAGCCTCTCCCGGGTCCGCCATGCCACGGCATCGGAGTGCGCATGGCGTCGCGCCCGGCGTAGGCGGGAAAGTACCGGACACCGAGCGGGTCACGCATGTCGTCATGGGCGACCACAACGTCGGCGAGACCGATCTCGTCCCCCTGGTAGAGCACGGGCGTCCCCCGCAGGCACAGCAGCATGAGCAGCGCGGCGCGGATCTTGGGATCCTCTGCATCCGCCCACCGCGAGGCCAGACGCGCCATGTCATGGTTCGATCCCGTCCACGCCGGCCAGGCACCGCCGGGCAGCAGGGCCTCGGTGCCCTCGACGATGCGTCGCAGGGCGGGAGCCTCGAAAGGGGCGGTGATGAACGGGAAATTGAAGGCCAGGTGGAGCTCGTCGTGGCCATCGCCGTAGTAGGCGGCCAAGGCATCGACCTTCACCGGGGTCTCCCCGATGAGAACCCGCGGGGGGTCGTAGTGGTCCGTCAGCCGTCTCCAGCGTCGGATGACGTCGTGGACCTCGGGTCGATTCCCGTTGTAGACGGGCCGCTGACCGAAGAGCTGAGCTTCGAAGTCATCGTCCTCGGTCGCCGGTGGGTTGTCGCGGAACTCGGCGTCCTTGATGATGATGTTGCACACGTCGATCCGGAATCCGGCCACTCCCCGGTCCAACCAGAAGCGCATGATGGCGTCGAAGGCGAGGCGGACGTCGTCGTTCCACCAGTTGAGATCCGGCTGCTCGGAGAGGTGGTTGTGGAGGTAGTACTGACCGGTGGTGGGATCGAGCGTCCAGGCGGGGCCCCCGAAGCTGCTCACCCAGTTGTTGGGTGGCGTGCCCTCAGGACCGGGATCGGCCCAGACGTACCAGTCGCGCTTGGACGACGTCAGCGAGGACCGTGAGTCCACGAACCACGGGTGTTGTTCGCTGGTGTGGTTCGGAACGAGGTCGAGAAGGACCCGTATTCCCCGCTGGCCGGCCCGGGCCACGAGCAGATCGAGCTCGTCCATCGTTCCCAGATCCGGCTGCACGGCGCAGAAGTCGGCCACGTCGTAGCCCCAGTCGGCGTTGGGTGACACGGTAACCGGACTCAGCCAGATCCCGTCGACGCCCAACCACTCGAGATGGTCGAGATGGTCGAGGATCCCGCCGATGTCGCCGTTGCCGTCAGCGTTCGAGTCGGCGAACGAGCGGGGATAGATCTGATAGAGGACGGCCGTCTTCCACCACGGAGCGTCGGGGTCGCTCATCCGACTTTGGGCAGTGGCTGCCAATTCTGCTGGACCACCCAGCACGTCAACTCGGGGCCCAGCGGCTTCATGGGGGTATGGCACTGGCTCGTCGCCGGAACGTTCACGCGCAGCTTGACCACCCTGTACTGCGTCGGTCCCGAGAACCTGTCCGGTCCGTAGCTCAGGATGGGGGAGTACCCGCCGGGGAAGTTCGAGATCTTGGCCATGGCCTCGACGAAGGTACGCCGGTCGAGGTGCGGACCGGCCGCCTTGGCCGCCGCCGCGAACAGATGGATGGCCTGGCACCAGCCCTGGACCGGACCCTGTTCCTCGAGGAAGTCGTTCATGTTCCCGGGGGGAATCTCGGGGTAGGCCTTGTGCCAGATGTCCCAGCAGGCGCGGACGCCGGGGTCGTAGCCGCCTTCCGATTCCGGTCTGGTGTCGTCGATCCCGCCCAACGTCTCGGTGGTCACCCCGTCCTGGCCGTTCAGGGCCTTGGCGTAGGGGACCGGGATGAGGCCGAGGGCCGATTCGATCGAGTCTTCGTAGTCGGACAGCAGAAGGGTGGGGAAGTACTCCTGCTGGGTCTGGGCCTGGAGGACGGGGAAGAACACGTTGAACGGTATGAGCGGGAACACCGACGTGACGCCGTCGGCCCGCAACTGCTGGACGATGAGAGGAGCCTGGCTGTTGGTGGCGGCCGACTCCGACGGATCGGCGGCGATGGTCTCGACGATCGGGGTGATGCCCGCCCGCTTGAGGTCGGGCAGCAGGTACTGGTCGAGAGCCAACTGATCGCTGGCCCGGTCACCGGCAATGATGCCCAGCTTGATGTGTCTGCCGATACGCCCGCTGTCCAGTCCCCAGGTGACGACCGCCTGGAGGATGGCGGCATCGTCGGGACCGGTCCACCACAGGTAGGGCGAACCTTCATCTGTCCAGTTGGTCACCGTCGTCCATTGGCTGATGAGCGGGGTGTGCCCCTCCTGGGTGATGCAAAGTTGGTTGTCCCCGTTCCAGGTGCCGGGACCGTCGAGTACGGCGAAGACCGACGCGCCGCCCTCGGTCCATTGCTTGCACAGGGCGCGCATCGCCACTTCGTTGGTCGGGTCGAAATTGACGATCATCGGGTTGATGGTGCGGCCGTTGATTCCCCCGGAGTCATTGATCGCCTTGACGAAGAGCTCGATCGCCTTGGTCTGCTCGCTGTACTCCACGTCACCCTCGAACCCCAGACTGGAGGACAGCGCCGTCAGGTTGGAGACGGGAAAGACGAGGTTGATGGCGTGGGCCGTGACCCCGGCGCTGCTGGTACTGGCTTCGTCGGGAGGCGTCACACGGGCGGCGGCCGTGGTCGTCGGCGGAGGCTTGGAAGCGTGGCCGGTGCCGGCGACGGCGACGACGACAGCGACGACCACCACCACGGCCACCACCACCACGGCGACCTGCGTGCCCACGGCGCGGCGCCGGAACCGCCGCCACGATTGTCCCAGTGGTCCACCGCCCGGGCCGGCCATCGTCCCCCTCCTTGGGTTGCACACCTACACGTGCTGTCGGCGACCCGAGGCTGTGACGGGTGCCGGGGTTTTTCTGTGGTGCCCAACATAGGCGCACCGCGACGTCGGTGACCTACCGGGCCGGCACCGTCCGGAGTTCGTCGGCCGTCTCTCCCGGCACCCGTACGTCGGCGTACCAGGCCAGAACGAGGGCTACGCCGGCGCCGAAGATCAGGACGGCGGTGATGCCCACCGCTGACACCACCGGTCCCACGATGAGGTTCCCCAGAGCCACCGTCCCGCCGAATCCCATGATCCACAGAGCCATCACGCGCCCGCGGACAGCGTCACCCAGGCGGGTTTGCAGAGCGGTGTTCAGGGCGGTGATGAAGGCGAAGTAGAAGGCGCCCACGACGGCTACGACGAAATAGGCGGGGAGAGCGGCCCGCAGGAGGGCGAAGGCCGTGAGCGCCACGGAGTAACCGATCAGGCAGATCCGGACGATCGTCGGCTTGGAGCTCCGGGCGAACACCGTGCCGATGGAGATGGCACCGATGAGGGCACCGGTGCCGAAGCACGCGTAGAGGAGGCCGTAGGTGGCCGACTTCGGCTCGATCCCGAGGTTGTGGGCGGCGACGACAGGCATCTGACCGATGAAGGCCAGCGCCAGCAGTGAGAACACGAACACGGTGACCAGGCAGCGCCCCACGACACGGTCGGCCCGGGCGGTCGTGATCCCGGCCGTGAGCTCGCGCCAGCGGCTGGCGTGTCGCGGTGCCGGGGCCAGCACGGGCAGGGAGACCACCATCAGAGCGGCCACGACGAAGAGGTAGGTGGCGGCATTCCCGGCGAAGACCCAGGCCGGCCCGACGAGGTGGTAGGCCACCCCCCCGATGGCCGGCCCGATGACGCGTGACGCGTTCATCTGAGCCGAGTTGAGCGAGATGGCACCGGGGAGGTCCCGGCGCGTGACCAGGGCGGGGAGGATGGCCGAGTAGGCCGGGCCGAACATCGCACTGCCGACGCCGACCATGACCACCATCGAGACGAGCAGGATGTGCGACGGGGAGGGTGTCCTCACCACCCAGGCCAGGACGAGCGAGAAGAGCAGTTGCTCGACGGAGACGACGATCAGGAACTTCTTGCGGTCCACCTTGTCGGCGATGAGGCCCCCGACCATGGCGAAGAGGAGGGCGGGACCGAGCTGGGCGAAGATGACGACGCCGACGAAGGTGCTGGAGTGGGTGAGGTCGTAGGCGTAGGCACCGAGGACGACGTTCTGCATCCAGGTCCCGATGTTGGAGGCGAAGGCACCCACGAAGACGATGCGGAACGTGCGGTGCCGCAGGGCCGAGATGGCGTTTCCCGCGGCCAGAGGACTGTCCCCGTCGATGACGGCATCCTCGATCTCCTCGATGGACGGGGCCGGGAATTCCGTCCCTCCCTCCGAACCGGACGTCACGCCTGCATGGTAGGGGAGGAGCGAGAGCGGGCTCCGGGGGTGACCCGGGCCGAACAGCCCTTAAAGAGCCGCCCCGGGCCAGCCGAAAGAAGGGGATGAGCTGGTCGCAGCCCCAGGCCCAGGTGGGTTTCGGCGGCCGCGTCCGGTCGCGGCTGCTCGACCCGATCAACGCCGCCATCCCCCCGCTCGTCGCCGTCTTCTGCCTGGCGCGGCCCTCGGGACTCATCGCCAACATCCCCTACTGGGCCATCATCGCCCTCGTCGGATCCACCCTCCTTGTCAACTGTGTCGGTGGGGCCTTGTGGGCCGACGCCACGACGGGATGGCGACTGGCGGCCTGCGTCGGCGTGGAGATGGGCACCATCGCCGTGGTCGTCTACGGGATCGGGTGGGGGCCCATCCTCGTCATCGGCTTCGTCTACGGGGCGGCCGACACCATGCGAACGGCGGGATCGGCGGCGGCCAAGCCGGCCATGGCGTGGACCGTCATCTTCGTGGCCATGGGACAGCTGGCCATCTTCGCCGGACTGGCGCCCACCCTGGTCCGTCAGCCGCAGGTGGACGGCCTCGGCGCCCTGGCGGCCGCGGGTGCCGTGCTCACCATCAAACTTCTCGAGTGGTTCGCCGTTGCCCGCGAGTCGAGCGAGGGACGCTTCCGAGCCCTCGTCCAGCACGCCGGGGACATCATCGTCGTCGTCGACGTCGAAGGACGTTTGAGCTACGTGAGCCCCGCCTTCGATCGGATCCTGGGGATCTCTCCCAACCAGTTCGGCGACCGTCAAGCCGACGAACTGCTCCATCCTGACGATCTCGACAGGATGAGGGCCACCGCCGCCGGCCTGGCCGAAGGCTGGCGCACGGAGATGCGGCTCCAGGACGCCGCGGGCGGCTGGCACTGGTTCGAGGCCACGGTCACCGATCACCTCACCGATCCCAACGTTCTCGGCATCGTGGCCAACCTCCATGACATCAGCGCGCGCAAGGAGGCCGAGGATGCTCTGCGGGCGGCCCATGAACGATTCCAGTCCGCCTTCGCCAACGCCCCCATCGGGATGGCCATGGTGGACGTCGAGGGCCGCATCCTCGAAGCCAATCCCGCCCTCGGCACCATCGTCGGCCTCGACCTGGCCGAGATGGCCGGCGCCGATATGTGTGAGTTCACCCATCCTGACGACCGGGAATCGACGTCGGCCGAGATGCGCCGTCTGGTGGGTAGCGGAGCGGACGGATACCAGATCGAGAAGCGGTATATCCATCGGGAGGGCCATGAGGTCTGGGTCTCGGTGAGCGTCTCGTGTGTGCGGAACGACGTCGGGAAGCTGCTCTACCTCATCGCGCAGGTCGAAGACGTCACCGAGCGCCGCGCTCTACGCGAACGGCTGGCCTACGCCGCCATCCACGATCCGCTCACCTCCCTGCCCAACCGGGAACTCTTCATGGACCGGCTCGAGATGACCCTGCGGCGCGCGGCGAGGAGCCGACACCAGGTGGCGGTGATCTTTCTCGACCTCGACCGCTTCAAACTCATCAACGACAGCCTCGGCCACGACGTCGGCGACCGGATCCTGTGCGCCGTCGCCGACCGGTTGAGCGGTGTCATGCGGGCGAGTGACACGCTGGCCCGGTTCGGCGGCGACGAGTTCACGGTCCTGTGCGGCGAGGTCGACGACGAGCGTGACGCGCTCGACCTGGCCCAGAGGCTCGTCCAGGCCATGGGTGAGCCCCTGGCCCTCCCGAGCGGCGAGACCTTCGTCTCGCTCAGCGTGGGTATCGCCCTGTCGCGAGACGGTTCCGAGTCGGGAGCGGCGCTCCTACGCAACGCCGACGTCGCCATGTACCGGGCCAAAGAGCGCGGACCCTCGCGCATCGAGGTCTACGCGGCCGACAACGAGCTCAACGTCGTCAGTCGTCTGCGTACCTCCAACGAGCTGCACCGGGCGCTCGAGCGCGACGAGTTCGAGCTCCACTACCAACCCGTCGTCGACCTCCAGACGCAGACGCTGGTGGGCATGGAGGCGCTGGTGCGCTGGCAGCACCCGAGCCGGGGCCTGCTCCTGCCGTACGAGTTCATCTCCCTGGCCGAGGACAGCGGGCTCATCGTGGCCTTGGGCGCCTGGATCCTGAACGAGGCGTGCCGGCAGACCGCGGCATGGGCCTCGGCCCGGGCGACCACGGACGATGCTGCGTCGGCTCTGAGCATCTCGGTCAACGTCTCGGCCCTCCAGCTGGCCGAGCCCGGCTTTCCCCACCAGGTGGCCGACGCCCTCGACGCGTCGGGTCTGCCTCCCGACCTGCTGTGGCTGGAGATCACCGAGAGCGCCCTCATGCGCGACGAGGACGATGCCGTCGCCATCCTCCAGTCCCTCCGGGACCTCGGCCTCCACGTCGAGATCGACGATTTCGGCACCGGGTACTCCTCGCTCAGCTACCTGCAGCGCTTTCCCGTGGAGACCCTCAAGATCGATCGCAGTTTCGTGGACGACCTCGATCAGAGGTCGGAGAACGCCGCCATCGTCAGGGCCATCCTGGGTCTCGGTGACTCACTCGGACTGTCGATCATCGCCGAGGGGGTCGAGCGGCCTGTCCAGGCCACGAGACTGCAGGCCCTCGGTTGCCAGTTCGCCCAGGGCTATCTCTTCGGCAAGCCCCTCCCGGCCCGGTCGCTCGGCCCCTGCCCGGCCGATGACCTCAGCTCGTGGAACGAGCTCCTCGCAGAACCCGCTCTTTCGCCCGCCACCACCTCGTGAGACGGATCGCCTGAGAGTCTCCCGCTGCTGGCACCGGGTTCAGGGTCGAGGCGGACCGTCGAAGGCCGGCCACGACTCGGGATCGGCCAGCCGGCGTCCCATGGAGATGAGCAGGACGCCCACGTGACGGGCCAGGGCCCCACGGTTCAGGCGCACCGATGACGTTGCCAAGGACTCGACGGCGGCGGTCGGCGCCGGCCGATGGCCGTGGGCGGCGCGCTCGAGATCCTGCAACCGGCTGGCGACCAGTTGCTCTGTCAGCCCCGGGTTCATCGTCATGCTGTCAGTATAGGGGCATTAGTTGACTATTTCAAGAATATATGGATATAGTGATTGAACTATGCCACTGATCCACACCGACCTTCCCAGCTCCCATGTTCCCCGGGTCACCGTCTCCGCCTCGGTGGCCGTCGAGATCGAGTGGGCCCTGGCGTCGGGGGAGCGGGAGGACTGGCGCCGGGACCATGCCGTCCTCGATGCGGTCTACGGGAGCCACCCTGATCTGGAAGAGCGGGTGCGCTCCTTCTGGGGTCCCGACGAGGCCATGAGCTGCGGCGGTTTCCTGGAGCTCATGGTGCTGGCCCACCACGGTGGCCTGCTTCTCTCGACCGACGCCGAACCCCTGCTCGACCGGCTGGACGAACTGGGCGCGGCAACGGCCGCGAGCCTCGGGGATCTCGTCCTGCTCTCGGAGACGGCGGACGATCGCGCCGCCGTCCTGCTCCGCCTGGACCGGCTGCGGGAATCACCCGAGCGCCGGCGCCGCTACGTGGCCCTCGTGCGCGACGTCTGGGAGGCCATGCGGGCCGAGTGGGAACTGTCCGGACGGGGAGCGGTCGACGTGGCCGTGGCCGCCCGGCAGCACCTGCAGGCCAAGGGAGTGGATTGGCACGAGGTCGTCCGTAGCGAATGTGACATCGGCGCCGAGCTCGAGCGGGCGGTGGCGGCCCTGGGACCGGACGGCGAGGTTGCCGTGGTCCCCGCCTACTTCACCCACAAGGGTCTCCTCGTCGACCTGCCCGGCGTGGTCGTCGTCGGGGTCCGGACCGATACCACCGGCGCCGATGCCCGGGCCCGGACCGAGGTCCTGGCGAAACGGCTCAAGGCGATATCGGACCCGACCCGGCTGGCCATCCTCGACGCGCTCCGCAGCGGTCCGCGGACGGTCACCGAGATCGCCGCCGCCTTCTCGCTGGCTCAGCCCACCGTCAGCAACCACGTGAAGCTGCTGCGCGACACCGGGCTCGTCGTCGACGTGCGTGACGGGACGCGGAGGAACCTGATGGTGCAGCACGACGTGGTGGAGGAGCTGATCGCCAATCTCCACGACGCCCTGTCGGACAGGTCGGCCCATGCGCACGGCGACCCCGTCCCGCCGTTGATGGTCGAGGTGTCGGGGTAGGTCGAGGTGTCAGGGTAGGTCGAGGTGTCGGGGTAGGCGGGGAGGGCTACCCGGCTCGCACGGCCCGCCAGCACAGACAGCGCATGGGAAGGTCGATCTCCCGTCGTCCGGCCAAGGCAGCGTGCTGGCGCACGACGGCGGCCAGGTCACGGCGCAGTCGCATCTTCTCCACCTCGGGCAGGATGATGAACCGGCTGTACGTGCCGGCCAGCCCGACGAGCTCCTCGGGCGTCACCGACAACGACCAATCGACGGTCTGCGTCTCGACTCCGGTGAAGGGTGCGTCCGGAGGCAGGTGCACCTGCCGGTGCCGGTCGATCGCATCGTCCCCGGCTGACGGTGACGGCCCGTGGTCCCCCGGTCGGAGCCGGGCCAGCAGATCGGCCAGCCAGGGTTGCGATCGGTCGGGCCCGTTCCAGAGAAGTCCCAGGACACCGCCCGGACGCAAGACCCGTGCCGCCTCGAAGACGGCGCGCTCCTCGTCGACCCAGTGCCACATCGATGATCCGACGACAGCGTCGACACATCTGTCGCGCAGGGGAAGCGCCTCGGCCCGCGCCGCCACCACCGAGGCGTCGCGCACGCGGGCCGCGAGCACGGCACCCATCCGCCGGTCGGGTTCGACGGCGACGACGTGGGCCACATCGCCGACGAGGAGGCGGGTGAGAGCTCCTGTCCCCGCGCCGATGTCGACGGCGGCCCGGCGTTGGCCGGGGAGCAACCACTCGAGGGCCTCCGGTGGTGGTCCGGGACGGAACCGGTCGTAGTCGCCGGCGATGGCGCCGAACGACATCGCCCGCACAGGACCGTCCTCGGCAGCCATCCCCGCCGACGCTATCGAGGGTGGACATGGCAGGCTTGTCGCGCTCGATGTCGATCATGCCACTTTCGCCTACGGGGTCCGAAGCGCACGATGGGTGCATGTCCGATCCCCGCCCCCCGGCCCCCACCCTGCTCCTCGTCGCAGACCGGGGCGACCGGCTCAGCCTCCTCACCCGACGGTGCCGGTCGTGGCACCGTGCCGGGGCCCGGCTGCTCGCCTCCTCGCTGGACCGCCGGTTGGCCGCAGGACACACGCCGGAGAACGACCCCCTGTCGGCCACGCGGGCGCAGACACTGGTCTCGCCCGAACGGCGCCGGGCCCTGGCGGCCAACTGGGAGCACCTCCTGGAGGTGGCCGCACAGCGTGCGCCGCGGTACCGCCGGGGTACTCCACTGTGCTGCGACCGGATCGCCACGGCCGACCCGGCCGTGCGCGCCATGGTCGTGGCCCTGCTGGCACCGCTCCCTGTGTCGGCTCGCGGCGTGGCCATGGCCAGCCGGCTCCTGAGCGACGGCGCCGGGCCTCTGTACAACCGGCTCAGCTCGACCGACCTTGTCGGTGCCGTCCGCGAGGTGACCGAGCAGCTCGATCCAGGGGTGTCGCTGGTGGCGACGGCCTGAAGGCGCCCGTCAGATCGGTCGGCCGCCGAGGAGAAGCTCGACGTCGATGTTGCCCCGTGTGGCGTTGGAATAGGGGCAGACCTGATGAGCTCCCCGGATGAGCTCGGCCGCCAACTCGCCGCCGTCGACCGCCGGAAGAGAGACATCGAGCGTCACGGTGAGCTTGAACCCACCGTCACCGGTGGGCAACAGACCCACGGCCGAGTCGATCGTCACCTCGCCGGCGTCCACGTGCCGGCGGCGGGCGACGGCGGCGAGCGCACTCTCGAAGCAGGCCGCGTACCCGATGGCGAACAGCTGCTCCGGGTTCGTCCCTCCGCCGGAGCCACCCATCTCCTTGGGCAGGCGGAGGTCGACTTCTATCTCGCCGTCGGTGCTCCGGCCGTGACCGTCGCGTCCCCCGGTCACGTGGGCGTGTGCGGTGTACAGAACCTTGGCCATCGGTCGCTCCTTGCTCTCGACTTGCTCCCGATGATCAGACTATGGCGCCCCCAATGCGGCCAGATCGGCCAGGGCCGCCTCGTCGAGGAGGAGATCGCCGGCACCCATGTTCTCGTCCAGATGCGCCAGCGACGACGTGCCGGGGATCAGCAGCACGGTGGGTGCCTGGGCCAGCAGCCAGGCCAGGGCCACCTGGGCCGGGGTGGCGTGCAGGCGGCTCGCCGTGGCGCCGAGCGCGGGGGCGTCGAGGACGGGGTTTTCCGGGAAGAAGGCCGATCCGAGAGGGAAGAAGGGGACGAAGGGCACCCCGTCGTCCCGACAGGCGTCGAACAGGGACTGATCGCTCCGGCCGGTCAGGTTGTAGGCGTTCTGGACGCAGGCCACGTCGATCTGGGTCCGGGCGCTGCGGTAGTCGTCGAGGGTGACGTTGCTGAGCCCGATCCCGCCGACGAGGCCCTCGTCGCGCAGCGCCGCCATGGCCGAGAGCTGCTCGGCGAAGGGCACCTCGGATCCGGGCAGGCGG
The DNA here is from genome assembly GCA_963848355.1 of uncultured Acidimicrobiaceae bacterium. Taxonomy (GTDB): domain Bacteria; phylum Actinomycetota; class Acidimicrobiia; order Acidimicrobiales; family UBA8190; genus CAWKDG01. Next base: position 190,918 of record CAWKDG010000002.1, on the reverse strand, counting down.
CGGAGATTGACCACCGGCACCTGGTCCAGCTCCAGGCTGCGCAGGTTGGCTTCGACACCGGCGCGCAGCTCTTCGGGGCGTTGCGCCGGGAGCCACTGAGCCTGGCCGTCGCGGGCCGCACCGACCTTGGACACGAGCACCAGCTCGGCTGGATAGGGGTGGAGGGCGGCGTGGATCAATTCGTTGGCGACGTCAGGGCCGTAGAACTGGGCGGTGTCGATGTGGTCGACACCGGCGTCCACGGCCCGGCGCAGCACGGCGAGGGCCGTGGCGCGGTCGGCCGGAGGCCCGAAGACCCCGGGTCCGGGGAGTTGCATGGCTCCGAACCCCACCCGGTGGACACGGCGGCCGGCCAGGAGGACGGTGTCTGTGGCCACGGCCCCATACTGACCGCTGCCGTGCTCACTCGGCCAGAGAGCCTCCGGCGTAGAAGCGCACGAGGGTGCTGGCCACGGTGTCGCCGTGCGTGAACACCCCGAGATGGCTGGCCCCGGCCACCTCGACGAAGCTGGCTCCGGGGATCACGGCGGCGGCCTGGCGCGCCCGCGCCGGCGGCGAGTCGACGTCGTGCTCGAAGGAGAGGACCAGGCACGGCATCGACAGCGACGGCCACCGCCGGGTCCGTTCGACGTCGCGGGACCAGGCCAGAGCAGCCTCGTACTGTCCGAGCCGTCCCGGGTTGGGCCACGGATCGAGATCGCCGATCATGCCGAGCCAGAGGTCGACGACGTCGTCCTGCTGCAAGTCATGGTTGGGCAGGTAGCGCATCGTCTCGACGGCGTTGAACCACGCCGGCAGTTCCGGGTCGAGCCGGGCCAGATCGCGCTCGACGGTGATGATGGCCTTCTCCCAGGACGTGCCTACGTTGCAACTGCCGATGAAGACGGCCGAGCGGACCCGTTCGGGATAGCGGAAGGCCAGGGTCTCGGCGATCCATCCGCCCATGGAGTAGCCGGCGATGCGCACAGCGCCCAGACCGAGATGATCGAGCAGCCCCACGGTGTCGGCCACCATGTCGTCGACCGTGTACGGCGCCGGAGGAGACGATGACGGCGCTACTCCCCGGTTGTCGAAGGTCACCACCCGGTAACCCGCCTCGACGAGGGCGGGGACGAGGGTCAATTGCCAGGCTCCGGCCGGCTGGCTGAGCCCGCACACGAGGACGACGGGCTCCGCCGTGGGCGGCCCGAAGACGTCGTAGGCAATCGTCACACCGGGCAGTTCCACGACGGGCATGGGCGCATCATCGCTCACCCGACAGCAGATCGGCGAAAAGCGCTGTCGTCACGTTCCGGCCGGTCACCACGACGGCGGTGGGTCCGGCTCCGGGAGCGACCCGCCCGCTCCGCAGGCCGGCCACGGCCACCGCTCCGGAGGGTTCGACCACCAGCCCGTGCTCGAAGGCGAGGAAGCGCACCGCCTCGGCGATGGCGTCTTCGTCCGCGCCGGCCATCTGTTCGACGCCGCCGGCGATCAGGGGGACCGTCACCGACCCCGTTTCGATGTTGCCGGCCAACCCGTCGGCCAGGGTACTGCCGACGGGGACGGTCACGACCCGGCCGGCGGCGACCGATGCGCTCACCGCCGGCGAGGCGTCGGTCTCGACCCCGCGTACGCCCACTCCCGGCCGCTGCCGCGCGGCGAGGACGAGGCCGGCCAGCAGGCCACCTCCACCGACGGGAGCGACCACGGTCGTGAGGTCCGGTATCTGGTCGAACAGCTCGAGAGCGACCGTCGCCTGACCGGCGATGACGTCGGGGTCGTTGTAGGCCGAGACGAACCGGGCGCCGTCGGCGGCGGCCAGGGTCAGCGCATGGGTCTCGGCCTCGTCGTAGGTCGTGCCCCGGTCCACGATCTCGACGTCGAAGCGCTCGAGGGCGGCGCGCTTGGCTTCTGACGCGGTTTCGGGAATCACGACGGTGGCCCGCACCCCGAAGGTCCAGGCGGCGAAGGCCACACCGAGTCCGTGGTTGCCCGCCGACGCCGTCACGAACGACCGGTTCGGGTCCTCGGCCAGGGCGGTCGCCACGGCCATGAGCGCGCCGCGGACCTTGAACGACCCCGTCGGCTGGAACGTCTCGAGCTTGAGCACGACGTCGGTGCCGAGGAGGGGACTGGCGATCACGGGCGTGGCGGGCAGATGACGGGCGACGATGACGCCGGCGCGCCCGAGGTCGTCGATCCCGGGTTCTCTCACCGACCGCACGATCACCGACTCCGGACCGCTACGGCGTCGTCGGTGGTTTTCTGGGCAACTGGTAACGCTGGAAGAACCTCCACATGAGTTCGTCGGCATTCACGAGAACTGTCCCGCGCCCGACTCCGGCCAGTATCCAGGTCTTGGGCGGACCGGTGTTGTACGTCGCCCCCGGCCAGACGTGACCTGATCCGGTGAGACGCCACAGGGCGACCTCCGCCCCCGATCGGCATTGGGTATAGGTGACCAGAGTCGCCGTCTCACCTTGGGAGATAGGCCCGGTGCCCACGATGGTCTTGGCGTCGTGGGGCTTGGTACGGCAGCCGTCCGCCTTCACCCACTGGTCGATTCCCTCCATCACCGACAGGACCAGCTTGGGGTTTCTGTTCGGTGTCCCCTTGTACAGGGCGATCGGGTCGTTGACGCTGTGGAACTCCATGGTCGGCACAGCTCTGGTGGGGTGGATGGTGGGTAACTCGACCTGCCCCTCGACCGAGGCGATGGCGGCGACGTGGTCGGAGGCCTCGGCCGCCATGGCATAGGCCATCATCCCGCCGTTGGATATGCCCGTGACGTAGACGCGACGGAGGTTCACAGGCGTGCGCGAGGCGATGTCGGAAATGACCTTGAGCAGGAAGCCGACGTCGTCGACGTGCTTGGTGACGGGCAGTCCGCAGCATTGCCCGGCGTTCCAGCCGTACTGGGCCTGCTTGGCCACCGGGTCGGGGGTGAGCACGGTGGAGATACGGGTGCCGTTCGGATACGCCACCAGATAGCCGTCGTGGTCGGCGGATGCGTCCATCCCGAACTCGACCTCTTCGATGAATCCGTTCTGGGTGGCGCCGGCCAGGTTGAGGACGAGGGGGAGTGGTGCGCCCGTCGCCGCCGCCGGAGGGACGTGCAACCTGTAGCTCCGGGCCCTGTGACCGAATGTGAGGTGGAAGATGTAGGCGCCGGACATGGGGGCCAGTCGGGCCCCGGTGGTGGCGGACGCCGCCAAGGGGACGCAGATCACGGATCCGAGCACGGCCACGGCGACGACGATGATGGGGACGATGCGCGGCCTGTGTCGGGGCCGGTGGTCCATGGGATCTCCGTTCGTGGCGGGTCGGCGCGCCAGCCTACGGCGCCACGAGAGCCGTCTTGCGCCGCACCATCTCCTCGGTGTGCAGATGGGCGCCGAGACCGAAGGGGCTGTCATTGGCCTTGGCCACGACCTCGTCGTCGGACGAGGAGCGCCGGACGGCCTCGACGGGACCGAAGACCTCGTGGCGGCCTGGTCGCTGTCGTGGTCGACGTCCCCGATGGCGACGTCGAAGCCGGACTGTGTCAGACGAACAGCGATCGCCTTCCCGATTTCGTCGCCATGGCCCGTCTTCGCACCCGTCGAGGTCGAACTCCCGACGTTACGGCACGCGCCACCGGTCCCGTTCCCCGACGTCCTCTAAGCTGCCGCGCAATGCCCGTCTCGAACCGTGCCCGGCGGACCGGTCGTCAACGTGCCCGCTGAGAGCCTCTTCCTCAACGCCCCGGTTCACCGAACCGTTGCTGCCGGCGAGGTCATCTACCTCGAGGGCGACGAAGGGACGCACATGTACGGGGTCGTCTCGGGGGCGGTGGAGCTCCGCAAGGGCTCGGCCGTCGTCGCCTCGCTCGAGCCCAACGACGTCTTCGGTGAGCGCGCCCTGATCGATCTCCTCCCGCGCAACCTCACCGCCGTGGCCACGGTGGAGACGACCTTGGCCGAGATCGATCGGAGTCTCTTTCTCTTCCTGGTGCACGAGACGCCGACGTTCGCCCTGGGCATCATGGGGGCGTTGGCCACCAGGCTCCGCGACTACGACGAGCTATTCGGACGATCGCCCGGCTTCCCCGGTCTCGATCGATAGGACGACCCGCGCACGTCGTCGGGCAGCCGAGCAGACGATCAAGAGCGTCCCCAAACCGAGGAGCGTGAGCCCGAGGAGCAGGGGCGGGGCCAGGTTCATGCCGGTGAACGCCAGTTGCGAGTCGCTCGTGGGCACGGGCGGGGCCGGCGAGCTGTGTCCGGCCGCGGTCGCGCCGGGGACAGGGGCGCTCGGAGCCCCGGGGCTGTCGGAACTGGCGGTGACGCCGGCGACCGGAGGCGATGTGACCGAGCCGCCGGAGTCACCGAGCGGCGGTGCCGAGGCGTAGAAGAGGCCCACACCGGCGCCGCCCGAGGGCACGGTGACGGGTTCCGACGCCGACAAGCCGCCCGATGCGACGGTGGCCGATCCTCCGCAGGCCACCAGCAGGTACCCGGTGGGGGAGCCGGCCGTCATGGTGTAGCCGCCACTGGTGACGGCAGTCGGAGCCAGGGGGTTGGCCTGGGACCCCACCGTCTGCGCCCCGGTGGCCGCCACCGTCCCCCCGGCCACCTCGGTGGTGGTGGGTGAACCGGCAGGGTTGCAGAGGTAGATGTGTCCGGCGATCGTCTGGGTGGGGGGCGGTGCACCGCACTCAGCCATCGTGGCCCGGGTCCCCGAGTAGAAGGTCGGCTGTCCTTCGGGGGGCGTCACCGTGACGTCGGCCTGGAACGTGCAGTCGGTGGTGTGGGGCACGGAGACGACGAGGACCCCGGACCCTGCGGTGGCCGAACCCTCCCGCAGGCCATGAGACCACAACCGCAGAGTCCACATGGAAGTGCTCTTTGCCGGAATCGAGAACGTGGAACGGGTGGGGGCGATCGTGGGCGCCACACGGGCCGAACCGGCCAGTGCCGGGTTGGCGAAGAAGACGGATACCCCGGCACCACCGACGACGGCGACCAGTCGCCCAAGGACGCGCCACGCCCTCAAGCTTCTCGCTCGCTCTTCGACACACTGCCTGTCGTCGGACATTGCACTCGACCCCCGTTCTTCGCTCGCTCGGAGCTACCGGGGTCCAGGGCAGCCGGTAATACGTATCACACGACCTGGCACGATTCGTGGCACAGCTCGCGATTTTCTCCGGAGTTCTGCGGTATCGGTGTCGACGTCGTCGCTTCAAGGCACAGCAACCACGATGAGTGAACGCAAAACTGAACACTCTCCGTCGCCAGCGGTCCTCATGACATCGCGGTCGGCTCTGTGCCGTTTCCCTGGGACGAGGAGTGCGCCGTCATCGAGGAACACCGCCTCGTCGTCTGGGCTTCCGACTATGCGAGCGCGGGCGACAGTGTCATCGCCGATTGCGCCATCGCGCTGGGGCGTCCGGTCGCGCTGTCGCCGATGCCGTCGAAGGTCCGGCGTGGAGCCCTTGGCGGGTACCAGCCTGTGGTGACGTCAGCGGCGGTACGCGGCACGGGGACGACCGTCGTGGCCGGACAGAGCGCGACAACCTGCCGTCGTGACTCTCCTCGAGAGGATCGGGTTTCGGATCCGTCCTGAGGTTTCCGGTCCCTTCCCGCATCGCGTGACCAGCGGCGGGGGGCGGCGCGTGTCAGCCGCGATGCGGAAAGGGAACCGGAGAAGCACCGGCCACGTGTCGCGTTGGGGGCGACGCCGCCGGGGGACTGGAGTCGGACACGGTCCGCGGGACGCCGAACGCGACTCCTGGCTGGTCGGAAGAGAGGGGGTGCCGGGCCTGCCGAAGTGACATCTCCGTTACCCCCCTTTCTGACCTGGCTGCTGCCTGAGCACAGGGCTCGGCATTTGCGCCGCCAGGGTCTGGGGCAACGGTGTCATGGACCGGACCCGATGGCCTAGCCCACACCGAGCACTCTACCACCACGCGAAAGCGGTTCCTAGGGGGGTCGCTGAATTCCTGTCCACGGCGCCCCGGGCACCGGGGCGCCGTGGACAGGGCGGACGACCTATCTCCGGGTCGGCCGCCGGCCCTGACTGGAGTGGGGTGGCCCGGGGCCGTAGCTTTTCTGGCCATGGGCCCGGTCGCCGTGAATCCCGACACCACCGCGGCGCTGCGCTCGCGGGCCGACATCGCCATGCGACGTCTGCTCTTCGTGCCGACCGGGCCGTCGACGATCGGGGAGGACGCCGTTCACCGGATGTTCAGCTTCTCGATCGTCCTCTCGGCGCTGCGCTGCCTGTTGAGCTATGTGGTCTTCCCCATCGCCACCCCCGCCCTCGGCCTCGCCACTGGCGTGGGGCCGGTCGTGGGCATCCCCATCGCCGTGTTGGCCCTCGTCTTCGACGTCATCGGCATACGCCGGTTCTGGGTCAACGACCACCGGTGGCGCTGGGGCATGACCGTGGTCTACGCCGCCGTCATGGTCCTGGTGACCGCCCTCCTGGTGGGCGACATCGTGCACCTGGCGCGGTAGCTCGCCCCCACTGTCGGAGGATCCTCCGGCGGGGCTGTCAGACCCCGTGCCCGGGTCCGACGCGCAGACCCCCGAGGCCGAGGCCCCGCCCGTCGGCCGCCGCCCGGGCCAGAGGATTGGGTGAGGGGGGAGCCACCCTGGTGAGGGTGTTGCGGTCGATGTGGTGGAAAGGCTCGGGGCGATCAGGGATGTCCAAGATCCCCTCCTCCTCGTAGGACCAGGTGCCGTCGGCGTGCGTCGTCACCCGTATCCGGTAGCTGAGCGTGCGGAACGCCCCGTCCAGGAACGGATTCGACAGGATTCCGTAGACCTCGGAGCCGACGGAAGCGGTGAGCTCGAACTCGGTGGCGTCGGCTTCGGCCGGTCCTCCGGCCAGCAGGACCTGGCCCCGCGGGATGCCGAGCGTCAGCGTCACCGTCCGGGCCGCCGGCTCCCACAACCAGTAGCCCACCTGGTCGTGGAACGTCTCGACGTCCCCCGGCTTCACGATGTGGGTGTGGTACCTCAGGCCGTAGAACAGTTGAGGGCCGTTCGTCTGCCGGTCGATGGGTTGGGCCTCGTAGTGCTCGACGAAGACGTCGTGCTCGGTCCCGTCGGCCACGGGGTGCTCGTCGGCACCCTTCGTTCCCTCCCAGATCCCGGCCATCGGTCGCAACGGACCCAGGTTGGCCAGCGTGTCCGGATCTCCCTCGGGTTCGGTGTAGATGTCCGCCGGCATCGTCGTCACGGTACGCCACGACAGGTGTCGGTTGGCAAATGGGTCGATCGACGTTCGTGAAGCTCAGTCGAAGCTCGGGCTCCGGTCCCGGGTGCGCTTGAGCTCGAAGAAACCGTCCGTGCCCGCCACGGCCAGGACGCCGTCCCACAGTCGGCCCGCCGCCTCGCCACGCGGTACGGGGGTCACGACTGGTCCGAAGAAGGCGATGCCCTGGACGGCGATGACAGGCGTGCCCACATCGAGGCCGACCAGGTCCATGCCGGCCTGATGCGACGCCTTGATCACCTCGTCGAATTCGGTGCTCGTGGCCGCCTCGAGGACCGAGAGCGGGAGCCCCACCTCCTGCACCGCCTCGGACACGGCGTCGGCGTCACGGCGCTGCTGGTTGTGGAAGCGCGTCCCCACGGCGGTGTAGAGCGGGAGCAGGATGTCGTCGCCGCGTTCCGCCGCTGCCGCCGCACAGATCCGGACCGGCCCCCACGCCTGCTCCATGCGTTCGAGGTATTCCTCGCCGAATCCCTCTCCCTCGTGCTGGACGAGATTGAGGTAGGCCAGTGACATCAGGTGCCACCGGGTCGTGACCGGTCTGACCTGTTCCACCTCCAGCATCCACCTCGAGGTGATCCAGGCCCACGGACAGAGTGGGTCGAACCAGAAGTCAGCGTGCGTCACCTGATCGCTCATGAGCGCGTCAACGCCGGGAGCGGCACGGATGTTCCGCGATGGGGTCGAATGAGGCCCGCCTGCCGTTCCCGTCCGACGGCGGCACGCCCGGGGCCGTGGTCCGTATAATTCCTCTCCATGACCCTCGAAGGACAATACGAACCGAGTCCCTCCGAATGGGTGAGGGATCAGGTGGCCGAGTACGAGAGCTCCGGAGGCCAACGGGCGAACACACTGCTCGATACCGGAATGCCGATCATCATCGTGACCACCCGCGGGAACAAGAGCGGGAAGATCCGCAAGACCCCACTCATGAGGGTCGAGCACGATGGCCAGTACGCGCTGGTCGCCTCGAAGGGAGGGGCGCCCTCGCACCCCGTCTGGTACTACAACCTGATGGCCGATCCGTCGTCGGTCGCCATCCAGGACGGCCCCGAGCCCATGGCCGTGGAGGTCCGTCAGGTGAGTGGTGAGGAGAAGGCGACCTGGTGGGACCGTGCCGTGGCCGCCTATCCGCCCTATGCCGAGTACCAGGCGAACACCGATCGGGAGATCCCGCTCTTCGTCGCGACCCGGAAGACCGATTAGGCGCCGGGCGCCGGCTCGAGCCTGAGCGTGGCGATCTCGAAAGGCGTCATGTCGATGGTCACGCTGGCGCCGCTGGTGGGGACCTCGTCGAGGGGGCGTTCCAGCAGGTCGGTGCGTATGGCGCGGCGCAGTTCCCACGGGGCGCGGAGGGTGACAGGGCCCCGCTGGCCCCATGCTTCGTAGAACCGGACCACGAGCGCACCGACGTCGTCGTCCGATCGCTTGACTACCTCCACGACGACGTGGCCGGCGTCGACCGAGAGCATCGAGGCGCTCGTCTCCCGGGTTCCTGCATGGGCGGAGACCCCCACAGCGCGCAGAGACACGTTCAGGTCGTATCCGGCGTCGACGACTCCGCCGGCTCGGAGATCACCGGCATGGGGGAGAAGGCGGTAGACGAAGTGGTGCCGACCGCGGTCGGCCACGGGATCGGGCCAGGTCGGGGCGCGCAGCAGCGACAGGCGGATCACGTTGCCGGCGATGTCGTAGCCGTACTTGCAGTCGTTGAGCAGGGCCACCCCGTATCCCGGCTCGGACAGGTCGGCCCACTTGTGCGCACAGACCTCGAAGCGAGCCACGTCCCAGCTCGTGTTGGCGTGGGTGGGCCGTTCGACGTGCCCGTACTGGATCTCGTAGGTCGCCCGGAGGCTGCGCACGTCGACGGGAAAGGCCACCTTGAGGAGGCGGTTCGTCTCGTGCCACTCCACGTCGGTCACGAAGTCGACGAAGCGCGTTCGGGCGGCTAACCGGATGGTCTGGGTCAACCGTGAGTGGCCGAACGAACGGACCACTTCGATGCCCGCCCGCAGAGGGCCCTCTTCGACCACGTCGATCGACTCGACGTCGTCGAGATCGACGACCTGGTCGAACGAGAATCGATCGATGTCCCAGGCGTCGAAGAAGTTGGGGTAGTCAGGGTGGAGCTGAAAGAGGTTGCCACGGGCCCCTGGTGCGAGAACCTGGCGTCCGCGCCGCCTTGTCGAAGACCGAGGACAGCTGACCCTGGTCGTCGAGCTCGACGCGCAGATGATCGTTCTCGAGCGACCGGGCATCGGCGCTGACGCCGTTGGTGACGGTCGGTCGGGCGGCCACGAGGTCGAAGAGTCGATAGCCGCAGGCAGGGACGGTCGCTTCGAAGACGGCCCGGCCCTCACCGTCACGTTGCACGGGAGCGACCGTCCCCGATGAGCCGGCGACGCCCGTCACCTCGACGGGAGCGTCCACCGTGACCAATTCCCGGCGTTCGTGGGACAACGAGTTGAACACGACCACCGGGTGAGTGCGGTCCGTCGTGTCGATGGCGTCGACATGGTGGGCCAACGCGTCGTCGATCAGTCGGGACGCGGATTCCAGGATCCGGGCGTGCTCGCGGGCGGTGTCGTCGTAGACCCAGTGGATCCCCGATCCGGGGATGATGTCGTGGAACTGATGGAGCAGGAGACGTTTCCACGCGTCCTCGAGCTCGACAGCGGGATAGGCGGTGCCCGAGGCCAGCGACGACCACAGCTCCGCCTCGCGCAGGGCGAACTCGGCCCGCCGGTTCCCCCGCTTGGTGGCGGCCTGGCTCGTGTAGGTGCCGCGGTGGAACTCGAGATAGAGCTCACCGACCCAGACGGCCGGGTCACGGATCTCGGCCTCGGCCTGGGTGAAGAACTGACGTGCCCCTTGCATGGTGAGTCGGGGGACGCCGTCGGTGTCGGCCAGTCGCCGAGCCGACTCGAGCATCTCGCTGGTGGGGCCGCCACCGCCGTCTCCCCAACCGAAGAGATAGAGCGAATGCGAGGCGCGATCGTGATCCTTGAAATTCGCGACACCGAACCGGAGCTCCCGCACGGCCACGGAGCCGCTGTAGGTGTCGGCCGGCGGGAAGTGGGTGAAGACCCGTGACCCGTCGATCCCCTCCCACAGGAAGCTGTGATGGGGGAGCACGTTGTACTGGTTCCATGACAGCTTCTGCGTGAGGAACCAACGGATGCCGCTCCGCTGCATGATCTGGGGCAGAGCGGCCGAATAGCCGAAGACGTCAGGCAGCCAGACATCGTTCGTCTCGATCCCGAACTCCTGGAGATAGAAGCGCTTGCCGTAGACGATCTGACGGACGAGAGACTCGCCCGAGGGGATGTTGCAGTCCGCCTCGACCCACATGCTGCCGGTGGGTTCGAGGCGGCCTTCGGCGATCCGGACCTTGATGCCCTCCCAGATGTCGGGATAGTGGTCACGCATCCAGACGAGGTGTTGGGCCTGGGAGACGACGAACCGGTACTCGGGATAGCGGTCCATGAGCTCGAGCACCGTGCTGAACGTCCGCGCGCACTTGCGGATCGTCTCACGCAACGGCCACAGCCATGCCGTGTCCAGATGGGCGTGTCCCACGATGCTGACAGCGTGGGTCCCCGGTGCCGGTTTCTGCGCCAGCAGCTCCTCGAGCAGCGGTTGCGCCCGACGCCAGGTCTCGGAGATCTCGGGCAGCTCCAACAGGTCGCAGGCTCTGCCCAGTCCGGCCCGCAGTCGGGCGGCACGGGGCTCGTCGGGCGGAAGCTCACTCACCAACTCGACGAGGACGCGGAAGTTGTGCCAGAACTCTTCGAACTCGGGATCGCGGACGTGCAGGTCGGCCTGTTGGAGGGTGAACAGCGGAGCGCCGTCGGGCTCGGGGAGCAGCATGGGCCACGGGTTGGCGCCGAAGGGGGAAGGGGGGTTGGCCGCCGCCTCCACGAACAGCTCGATCTTCTCGCCCCCCTCCGCGCCGGTGGTGACGAGATGTTCGCGGTGATTGGGCGAGAGGCCCTGGACGGGCCGGCCGTCGCGCCAGACGAGGGCTTCGGCGCCGAAGCCGGTGGAACCGGCGTTCCCGATGGCGAAGCCCAGAGCCACCTGACGGCCGACCCACTCAGGGGGAATGGTGCCGCGCAGTCGGAACCAGGTGGTGTCCCACGGGGGTCCCCACGGCCCTCCGAGGGGAAAGGGCGCATAGTCGGCGGCCAGGGCGTCGGCCACCGGGACGGGCTCGCCGTGGACGTGGTAGGCGGCCACGTCCAGAGGGACCGAGGGACCTCGGCGTCGGGGGCGGACGAAGTCGTTCAGGACCCGGTTGATCCGACCGACGCCGATCGAGTCTTCCGGGCGCACAGCGTCCGAGTGTACTGATCGACCCTGGTCAGGGACGGAAGACGACCTTGATGGCGTGCGAGCTTCCCCGATCGATGGCCGTCTCGACCGCATCCCGGTATCGGTCGAGCGCGAACTCGTGGGTCACGATCACGTCGTCGGGCAACAACCCTGCGGCCATGATGTCGAGGGCCCGGTCGACGGAGTGACGGTGGGGACCTCCGGCGAGCCCCGGCGCCGAGCCGGCGTCGACGGTGTGGTCGATGGAGCCGACGAGGGCGGCCTCCTTGTACCAGACAGGCGTCAGGTCGACCTCGCTCACGCCGGCCGCCCCGAGCAGCAGGACGGTGCCGCGGTGGGCCACGGCGCGCAACGCCTCGGTGACCGATAGCGGCGCGCCGACTGCTTCGACGACGTAGGGGAAGCCCCCCATCAGCATGACGTCGGTCTTCCAACCGACCACCCGGGCCCCGACGAGGGCGGCCAACTCCTCGAAATGGGCCTTGCCGACGTCGCCTCGCACGACGTGGTCGGCTCCACAGGCGACGGCGGCCTCGGCTTGGTGGGTGTGGCGGGCGACCACCGTGACCGGGCACCGCGGGAACAGGCCCTTGAGAGCAGCCACGGTGGCGAGCCCGATGATGCCGGCGCCCACGACGAGCACAGGGTCCCCATCGGTGGGAGCGCTGCGCAGCAGTCCGTGGCAGGCGATCGAGAGGGGTTCGTAGAGACTGGCGCCGCGGTCGGGGACCGAGTCGGGGAGCGGGTGCAGCATCGAGGCGTGGGCGAGCGCCTGCTCCCCCCATCCCCCGCCGAGACCCTGGGTGAATCCCAGGGTGCGGCCACTGCTGACGATCCGGCTGTCGAGGTTGAGACACGACGAGGTCCACCCGCGTCCGCAGTTGGAGCACGGGGGGTCGATCTCCCGTGCCCGGCACGGGATGCACGGGTCGAGGACGACACGTGTCCCCTCCGGGAGTGGACACTGCGGTCCGGCCTCGATGACATACCCGGCGATCTCGTGACCGAGGACGAACGGGAACGAGCCCATGGTCATCAGCGTGGGTGACGGTCCGGTGTTGTGGGCGAAGAGGTGGAGGTCGCTCCCGCAGATTCCCCCGGTGGTCACCGCCACCCGGGCCCACGCAGGCCCGGGCAGTGTGGGCTCGGGGAGGTCGACCAGCGACGCCGGGAAGGCGGCATCGGCCATGTCGAATTGGACGGCGCGCACGTCGGCAGCGTACGCGCTCACCCGGCCGTGGGAGCGGCCGGCGCGGACGCGAACCCCCTGGCGTACAGTTGGAAGTCGTGCGGCTGTCGGAAACCACGCTCGACGAGGTCCGCGAGCAGGGGTTCGCCCTCGTCGAGGGGTTCCTCGCTCCCGACGAATTGAAGGCGGCCCAGGAAGCCCTGTGGCTCCACTTCCCGAAGCCCGAGGACTATTTCGACGACCCGGAGCGTCATGCCGACTTCGCCCGCAGCCAGTTCGCCGGGGTCGAGGAGTTCCCCTACCGGTCGTGGGACCTGAACCGCCTTGCTTTCCACCCGGATCTGGTCGACGCCGCCGAGCGCTACCTGGGGACGACCGATCTCCATCTGTACAAGGTCGAGCTCTGGGCCAAATACGCGGGAGCCGTCGACTACGACCAGCCCCTGCACCGTGACTACGGCAGTCACAGTCTGGTCGTGCCCCGCTCCGGGGACCGCTACCAGCAGCTGACGACGTTCATCTTCCTCTCCGACGTGACCGGGGAGGACGGCCCGACCAGGATCGTTCCCTACGCCCGCGGCAAGGACGTGCCCTTCACGCCGCTCTATCTCGAGTTCGGTGCCCTCGCCGATGCGGAGGTGTCCGCCGTGGGCCCGGCCGGCAGCCTGCTCGTCTACCGCACAGACATCCTGCACCGCGGCTCGGACTTCACCGCCGCCGGGCGGTCCCGCTTTTCGATTCTGGCGGACTTCCAGGTGAGGGGGACGACATGGGGAGGCAAGATGGCATGGCCGAAACAGGCCCCGCAGCGGTGGGCCAGGCTCATTCCGCAGTGCAGCGTCCGCCAGCGCGATCTCTTCGGTTTCCCGCGGCCGGGTGACGACTACTGGAACGAGCAGGCCCTGGCCGACGTGGCCCTTCGGTACCCGGGCATCGACATGACGCCGTATCGAGAGGCCGACGATTCCCCGCCGCCGCCGCCGTCATGATGATGAGGACGCTGCCCCGGGTCGCCTTCGTGCTGCTGTTCGCCGTCGCCGGCTTCGGCCTTCCGTCCGTCGCCCGCGCCGACGCCCCGTCCTGGTGGGTGCCACAGCTGGGGAGCCAACCGTGGCAGTGGGAGCTCAGCCACCCGCTGAATCTGTCCAACGCACGCGACATGGGGACCGATGACACGCTCCCCGACGGCGATCCCGCACCGGCTCCCGTCATCTACGACATCGACGGCATCATCAACCCGGCCTCGACGGTGGCCGCCCTTCATGCCGAGAAGAAGCATGTCGTGTGCTACATCGAGGTCGGAGCGGCCGGCAACTATTACTCGGCCGCCAATGAGGGCATAGCCACGACCTACTACGCCCAGCTGCGCCATGCCGGCGTCTTCGGCAAGAAGGTCCCCGGCTATCCCGAGTACTACTTGAACATCCGGTCCCCGGCCACAGTGTCGATCATCGAGTCGATGATCGACCAGCAATGCGCGGCCAAGGGATTCGATGCCGTCGAGACCGACATCGACGAGGAGTTCGGGGACCACAGTGGCTTCCGGCTGACCATGGGGGACGAAGAGACGTACATGACGACCCTGGCCACCTACATGCACGGTCTGGGGCTCGGATGGTGGATCAAGAACCCCGATGACACCGGCAGCGCCACCTACGCCGACGACATGTACGACCTGGCCGACGCCGTCTTGACCGAGCAGTGCAACCAGTACGACACGTGCCGGTTCTTTTCGATGTACGTCGGCAACAAGGCCGTGTTCAACGCCGAGTACCACCTGGCGCCGTCGGCCTTCTGCGCCAACGACGACGCCCTCGGATTCAACGGCGCCCGTTTCAACCTGAATCTCACCGGCATCAGGGATCCATGTCAGTAGCGGGTGACGGGGTACGCACGAAAGAGAGCCCCCGTTCGGTGGCCGACACCGTGCGCCTCCTCACCGACACGGTGGCGGCCAAGGCGATGACGGTGTTCGCCGTGATCGACCACAGCGGGGAGGCCCGGGCCCACGGGCTCGAGTTGCGCGAGACCACGGTCGTCATCTTCGGCAGCCCGAGGCGGGCACGCCGGTGATGGCGGAGGCACCCTTGGCCGCTCTCGATCTGCCGCTCAAGGTCCTGGTCTGGGATGACGGAGGCCGGACGATGGTCAGCTATACCGATCCGGCCGTCCTGGCCGCCCGCTATCACCTGAGCCCCGAGCTGGCTGTCAGGCTCGCTGGTATCGATGCTCTCACCGACGTCCTCACCGCCCGATAACGCCCGCCGTCGCCCGGGTGGCCGCCACAGAGCCCGGCGTCACCGGCAGAAAGGACGCCATGACCGTGGCCAATGTCACCGGTGGTCGATCGAGGAACCTCGTTCTGGCCGCCATGATCTTCGCCGTCTCGATGACCTTCATCGACCAGACCATCGTCTCCATCGCCGCTCCGCAGATCCAGAAGCATCTCGGATTGACGAGCACCGGAGTCCAGTGGGCGATCAACGCCTACCTGATGTCGCTGGCCGCTCTCTTCGCCTTCGGCGGCCGCTTGGCCGATACCGTCGGCCACCGCGCCATGGTCACTCTGGGGGTGGTCCTGTTCGCCTTCGCCTCGGCCATGTGCGGGCTGACCCCGAAAGGGGGCGTGGCCGAGGCGTGGATCGTGGCCTTCCGGATCCTTCAGGGCGCCGGCGGGGCCATCATGTTCCCCGCCGCCCTGGCCATCGTGGTGCAGACGTTCGAACTGCGGCAGCGGGGGAGGGCGCTGGCGCTGTTCTTCGGGATCGCCGGTGGTCTCACGGCTATCGGCCCTCTGCTGGGCGGCTTCCTCACCGAGTGGACGTGGCGGGCGATCTTCTGGGTCAACATCCCCGTGGCCGTCATCGCCCTGGTGCTGATCGTGATCTCCAAGCCGACGACGGCGCACGAGTCGGCTCCGATGGACTACCGGGGGGTGGTCCTGATCGCCGCCGGCGTGGCCCTGAGCGTGTTCGGCTTCCAGCAGTCGTTGATCTGGGGCTGGACCAATCCGGCCATCGGATCGAGCATCGCTTTGGGCGTGGTCATCCTCGTCGTCTTCGGCTTCGTGGAAGTACGTACGGCGTCGCCACTCATGAAGATCGGCATCTTCCGCATCCGTGCCTTCCTGGTCGAGAACCTCGTTCTCGGAATCGCCATGCTCGTCTTCATCCCGGTGTTCTTCTTCGCCAGCGAGTACGCCCAGATCGCCTTGGGGGACACCGCCTCGCAGGCTGGCGTGTTCCTGCTGTTCTTCTTCATCGGCTTCGTGATCGCGGCGCAGATCGGTGGGCGGATCCTCGACCGCAGCGGAGCCAAGCGGCCGGTGGTCGTGGGTTGCGCACTGGCCGCCGTGGGGTTCTACCTGTGGGCCGGCCACGTGACCCGGCTCACGTTCGCCTCGCAGCAGTGGGACATCATCGTGGCCGGAGCGGGCGTGGGGTTCATGCTCGGCCCGGCCAGCACCGACGCGGTCAACCGGGCGTCGCGCCTTTCCTACGGAGAGGCTACGGGCATCACCCAGACGGTCCGGAACTATGCCGCCAGTCTGGGCCTCGCCGTCCTCGGCACCATCCTGGTGTCGCAGTTCCGTTCCCGGGTCACGACGTCGCTGGTCGGGCTGGGCTTGTCCCGTGCACGCGCCGCGGCCGAGGCGTCGGCGATCTCACAGTCGCAGGGAGGAAGCGGGAGCGTCGGACGGATTCCTCATTTCGTCAAGCTCGACTTCGCTTATGCCACGCGCTCTGTCTTCTACGTGATGGCCGGCATCATGGCCGTCGCCGCCATCGTGGCCTTCCTGGGCCTGCAGCGGGGGCTTCAGGAGGAACCGCCCGATGTCGCCACCGACCCGGCCGTGGAGA
Organism: uncultured Acidimicrobiaceae bacterium; assembly: GCA_963848355.1. Lineage (GTDB taxonomy): Bacteria > Actinomycetota > Acidimicrobiia > Acidimicrobiales > UBA8190 > CAWKDG01. The sequence continues at coordinate 174,292 of CAWKDG010000002.1, read as the reverse complement.
CGACGACGTGACCGTGCTTGGCTGACGCCGGCTACAACGACGCCGTCGGCACTGCGCCGGTGGGCGCGGCGGTGCCCGGTGAGCGCAGTCCGTCGCACACGATGTTCAACATGCGCTGAACGGAGTCATCGTCGACCCCGGTGTGCGCACCGGCCTGGCAGGCGCCGATGATGAGGCCGAATATCTCTTCCGTCGAGACGTCGGCGCGGATGGCTCCGGCGGCGACGGCACGCTCGCGCAGGGTGTCGATGTTCCGCTTCATCTCGTCCACCATCTCGAAGCACTGGGACTTGATGTCGATCCCGGCCGAGCTGAGGGCGTCGAAGAGGTCCCGCTTGGCTGAAGCGTGTCGGGCGAATTCATCCAGAAAGGCGAACAACGCCGCCCCGGGATCGGCGGCCCGGCACTGCGACCGGACGGAGTCGAGGAGCTGTTCCAGTCGCGAGACGACGATGGCTTCGAAGAGGGCCTCCTTGGTGGGGAAATGGCGGTAGAGCGTCCCCACGCCCAGCCCGGCCCGTTCGGCCACCGTGTCGATGGGGACCGTCACGCCCTCGGTGGCGAAGACCTCCTCCGCCGCCTCGAGGATCCGGGCCCGGTTCTTCACGGCGTCGGCCCGCATCGGTCGTGCCCCCGGGTCCCGGGCGTCGAGGTCCTGCTCCGGGGCCCCGTCGACAGTAACCCCGGGTGTGCCGCCCGCGGTCGTCGCTGCCTTCACCGTCATGACGTTCTCCCCCGACATCGGTGTTGACAAACGGAACGCATGTTCCGTATAGTACACATATAAACGGAATCCCGGCTCCGATTGTAGACCGACCCCGACGAAAAGACCAGGGGCGGTCCACCGGGCGGAGCGGACCCGGACCTCGCTTCAGAGCCACGACGCTTCAGAGCCACGACCACGGAGGTACCCCCATGGCCACGACCGACACGGTCACGACGATCACAGCGCCCGTCGAGGCGCCTGACCCCAAGCGCTACTGGTCCCTGGCCGTGATCGCCCTGGCCCAGCTCATGATCGTTCTCGACGCGTCGGTCGTGATCGTGGCCCTGCCGTCAGCGCAGCACGCGCTGCACATCTCGGTGGCCAACCGCCAGTGGGTGATGAGCTCGTACACCCTGGCCTTCGGCAGCCTGCTGCTCCTGGGCGGTCGGATCGCCGACTACCTCGGCCGGCGCCGCATGTTCGTCATCGGGCTCCTCGGCTTCGGTGCCGCCTCGGCCCTCGGAGGTCTGGCCCAGAACGAGGCCATGCTCTTCGGGGCCCGTGCCCTGCAGGGCGCCTTCGCCGCCGTGATGGCCCCGGCCGCCCTGTCGCTGCTCACCGTGACCTTCACCGAGGCCCGCGAGCGTGCCCGGGCCTTCGGTGTCTACGGCGCCATCGCCGGTGGCGGTGCCGCCATCGGCCTCGTCCTCGGTGGAACCCTGACGCAGCTCGCCTCCTGGCGCTGGACGCTGCTCATCAACGTGCCCATCGCCGCCGTGGCCGCCGTGGCCGCCACCCGGGTCGTCCGCGAGAGCCGGAGCCAGTCGAAGGGCGGCTACGACCTGCCCGGTGCCGTGACGGTCACCGGCGGGCTCTTCCTCCTCGTCTACGGCTTCACCATGGCCGGCACCCACGGATGGTCCGCGCCGATCACCGTCGCCCTCCTGGTCGGCGCCGTGGTTCTGATGGCCGTCTTCGCCGGTATCGAGCTCCGGTCGAAGCACCCGCTCCTGCCGCTGCGCGTCGTCCTCGACCGCAACCGCGGCGGTTCGTTCCTCGCCTCGCTGCTCGTCGGTAGCGCCATGTTGGGTACCTTCCTCTTCCTCACCTACTACTTCCAGGGGACGCTGCATTACTCCGCCCTCAAGACGGGGTTCGCCTTCCTCCCCTTCTCCGGAGGGATCATCATCGGAGCCGGTCTGGCCAGCCGCTTTCTCCCTCGCGTCGGTCCCCGGGCCCTGATGATGGCCGGTCTGGCCTTGGCCGCCGGCGGGCTGGTGTGGTTCACCCGTCTCGGGGTCGACAGCTCCTATCTGGGACTGGTCCTCCCCGCCGAGGTCATGGTCAGCCTGGGCATGGGGATGACATTCGTCCCCATGAGCAGCACGGCCCTTGTCGGTGTCGACCCCCAGGACGCCGGCGTGGCCAGCGCCCTCGTCAACACCACCCAGCAGGTCGGTGGCTCGCTCGGAACGGCGTTGCTCAATACCGTGGCGGCCACGGCGGCCACCACCTACCTGGCCACCCACGCCCGGAGTGTGGTGGCGGTCCAGACGGCGGCGGTCCACGGGTACACCACGGCCTTCACCGTGAGTGCCGTCCTCCTGGCCGCCGCCGCTGTGGTCGCCGGTGTCCTGGTGCGGGCGTCGCGTCACCAGCTCCAGGCCGAGCCGGTCACGGTGACCGAACCTCCGATGAAAGAGCCCGAAGGGGAGCTCGTCGCAGTGTGACGGCAGGACCGCCGTGAGAGGGCGGCCCCGGTCATCCCCGCCACCCCCCGCCGGTACTCATAGATTCGGGGTCGATGAGATCGACGCCCGGCCAGGACCTCCAACGTGTCCCCCGGTGGCGTCGGTGCGTGGTCTCGATCGTGCCCGTGGCGCTGGTGGTGGCGGTGGTGCTGAGCGCTCCCGTCCCGGCGACGGCCTCGCCCGGTGCTTCGACCAGCGACACCTCTCCGGTGGATCTGGCTACGCCGGTCGACATGGCCGACGGTATGGCCCACCGGTCCGCCATCGTTCGCTCGGGTGACGCCCGCATCGAGGTTCTGAGTCCCACGCTCCTGCGCCTCGAGTATTCACCCTCCGGAACATTCGAGAACAGGCCCACGGTCAATGCCCTGAACCGGCGGATGCCCGTTCCCCCTTACACCGTCCACAGGGCGGGGGGTTGGCTCACGCTCCGCACGAGCCGGGCCACGTTGCGGTACAAGGTGGGATCGGGTCCCTTCACGGTGACGAACACCTCGTTGCGCTTCGAAGACGGCCGCGCGATGACCACCGTGCATCCCACCTGGGAGTGGGAGTGCCCCTTCGACCAGGTGTGTCAGGCCGGCGCCGCCGTTCTGTCGGGCAAAGCCACCATCAATTACAGCCTGACGGGATACGACACCAGCCCCTTCGGATTCGTGAGCGACCTCTACCACCCGGGTGACGGCGCCACCTGGAACGTCCTCGGAGCTCCGGCCGGCCCGGCCCGACTGACTCTTCGCTACTCCAACACGGTCGACCCGATCGTGGCCCCGGGCCCGAAAACCTTGGCTCTGGTGATCGACGGTCACCAGGTGAGCACCCTGGTGGCGGCCCAGACCACTGAAGCAGATCCCTGGTCCACCCTGACCACGACGGCATCTCTGGTGGCCGGCACCAACGCCGTCGAGGTGGCTTGTGCCCCTGGCGAGAGCTGCAATGTCGAGTTGGACAGCCTGTCGATCGGGCCCGCTGGTGATCCGGCACCGGTGACGGCCCCGACGGATCCGCTCGGAGGGTGGATCAGGGGCTTCGACACCTTCACGTACCCGCCGAACGGGGAGTGCGCTCCGGGCACTTCCGGAGCCACGTGCCAGGTCAGCATCGAGCCTGTGCATACCGACGGGCTTCTGGACAAGGCTGGATGGCGCCTGCTGGACGACACGCAGAGCGCGCAATGGACCAGTGAGGGCTGGGTCCAACCGCGGCTCGCGAGGCGGTGACGTCGAAGACGGCTACCTCTTCGCCTACGGGCACGACTACGCCGGCGCGTTGAGCACCCTGGCCCGGTTGACGGGCTCCGCCCCGCTTCTCCCGCGCAGCATCTTCGGCGTCTGGTACTCGGACTACACCCCGTACACGAGCGCGGACATCGAAGACACCATCTATCCCGCCTTCCAGAAGAACCAGGTACCGCTCAACACACTGTCGCTCGACACCGACTGGAAGGCTCCCAACGACTGGGACGGTTGGGAGTGGAATACGGGCCTCTTCCCCGATCCGTCGGCCTTCCTGACGTGGGCGCGGACCCATGGCGTCGACGTCACCCTGAACATTCATTCGAGCATCGACGATCACGATCCGGAGTTGCCCGAGGCCGAGCGCATCGCCGGCACGCCCCTGGCGTCGTCGTCCTGCTCAGCCGGCCCGTGCAAGGTGTGGGACTGGAGCACGGTGTCTCAGGCCGAGTCCAATTTCGCCCTGCAACAGAGCCTGCAGAAACAGGGGGTGTCCTTCTTCTGGTTGGACTGGTGTTGCGACGAGTCGGTCGTGTCCATGCCGGGACTCACTCCCGACTCGTGGATCGACCATCTCTACGCCCAGGAGATGGTGAACCAGGGTCAGCGCGGCTTCGTCCTGGCCCGCATCGGCTCGTCCAACGACGATCCCGTGGAGGTCTACCCGGCGGGACCGTGGTCCGATCACACCTCGACCATCGCCTTCACCGGTGATGCCTGGGCAACCTGGAACACCCTGACCCAGGAGGTGGCCCTCACCCCCGACGAAGCCACCATCGGCGAGCCCTACGTGAGCGACGACATCGGCAGTTTCCTGGGGACTCCTCCGCTCGGGGCTCCCGATTCGGCCGACCTCTACGACCGATGGGTCCAATGGGGGACCTTCGCGCCCATCCTGCGGTTGCACTCCCAGAACGAGGCCCGGCTGCCCTGGCAGTATCCGCAACCGGTGCAAGGCATCACCGAGAGCTTCCTGCGCCTGCGCGAGGCCCTGATCCCGTACACCTACACGCTGGCCGACCAGGCTCACGACGACGGTCTGCCCATGACCCGACCGCTCTATCTCGACTACCCGGACCAGGCCGCCGCCTATGACCACCCCGACGAGTACCTCTTCGGGTCCGACATGCTGGTGGCTCCGGTGACGTCCCCGGGGGACGTGGCCGACACCACCGTCTGGTTCCCGCCGGGTCGCTGGGTGGACTACTTCACTGGCGCCACGTTCACCGGTCCGGCCACCACGACCATGGCGGTGCCTTTGAACCGCATGCCCGTGTTCGTGCGGGCCGGGGGAATCATCCCCGAACAGTCGTCGTCCACCAAGACGACGACCGCCATCCCCCGGCAGATGGTCCTCAAGGTGTTCTCCGGATCGCGGGGCACCTTCCGCCTCTACGGTGACAGTGGGACGGGGCTCGGGTACACGAAGGGTCAGTCCACCGAGACGACGATCACCGACTCGGTCGGCTCCGCGGGGGCGACCACGGCGGCGCAGGTGACCGTGGGCGCGGCTCGGGGCCACTACGACGGAGAGCCGTCGGCCGTCTCCTACCGGCTGGAGATGGTGGACCTGACGGAACCGACGGCGGTGACGCTGGACGGCACTCGCCTGCACCGACGGACGTCGACGTCCGACGCCCCCGGCTGGTCCTACCAGGCGTCCACGGCCACGGCGGTCGTCACCACGGGGTCGATGTCCACGGCGCATTCCTTCACCGTGACGGCGTCCGGGGCACGGCCGGTGAACCGCTCCGAACCGTAGAAAGTCCCCACCGCGTGACGGTGCCGTGGTGTCAGCCGGCCAACACCTTCAGGTCGAGATCGAGGAGATGGTCGAAGAACACGTCGGGCTCCTCGAACATCCAGTCGTGGTCCATGGCCCGTCCATCGGTTGCGGAGGCGACGGTGAAGGTGGCGCCGAGCTCCCAGGCGAACCTCTGTCCGTCGGAGCGCGAGAGGATGGAATCGCGGTTGGCCCACAGGACATGGGCGGGGATCCGCTCGCGGGCCACCGTCCTGGCGTCGGTCTCCCGCCCGCTCGTGAAGCCCCACCAGGCGGCATCGGCCAACTGGCGGGGATGACCGACGGAGGTCCGGCCGAAGGCGGAGAGCGCCTTCGGGGTGGCCAAGCGCACGAGCCGCACCGGGTGGTGCAGCACTTCGGCGGCCAGATGCCACTCGCGGCGAGGCGGCCAGCGAATCGGAGAACACCACCTCGACGACGTGATCGGGGAACTGCATGGTGAAGCCGAGCCCGATGCCTCCGCCGAAGGAGTGACCGAGGATGCTGACCCGGTCGAGACCGCGGTCGTCGAGAGCGACGGTGAGGGCGTCGACCACTTTGGCGTAGCGCCACTGGCCCGCCACGGCGAAGAGGTCGGGGACGATGACACGACACCGCGTGGCCAGGAGGTCGACCAGCCCGCCGTACGTGCCCGGGGTCATGGCGAAGCCGTGGAGCAGCACCAGCGCGGGACCCTCACCGGTGTCGATGGGAACCTCGAGGCCGTTCACGCGACGGTGCCTCTCGGGGCTCGCCTGTCAGGGTCGGCGTTCGGAACCGACGATGCCCGTCTGGAAGGCGAGAACGACGGCCTGGACCCGGTCACGGAGACCGAGCTTGCCAAGAATCCGTCCGACGTGCGACTTGACGGTCGCCTCCGACACGAAGAGGCGCTGCGCGATCTCGGCGTTCGACAGGCCGTCGGCCACCGCGACCAGCACTTCCTGTTCGCGATCGGTGAGCTTGGACAAGGCGGCGGTGCCCTCACCCGAAAGGTCGGAGCCAGGAGCATCGAGGAGGTGGGCGCACTGGTCGAGGAGGCGCCGGGTGATCCGGGGCGACACGACGGCGTCACCGGAAGCGACGGTCCTGATGCCGGCGGCCAGCTCGGCGGGGGGAACGTCCTTGAGAAGGAATCCACTGGCCCCGGCGCGCAGGGCGCCGAATGCGTACTCGTCCAGATCGAACGTGGTCAGGACCAGCACCCGGACCGACGAGTGGGCCGAGACGATGCGCCTGGTCGCCTCGACGCCGTCGACCACCGGCATCCGGACGTCCATGAGGACGACGTCGGGATGGCACGACGCCGCCAGGGCCACGGCCGCCTCTCCGTCACCGGCCTCCCCGACGACCTCGATGTCCGGCTCCTGGGCCAGGATCATGCCGAAGCCCTGCCGCAGGAGCGCCTGATCGTCGACGAGGAGCACCCGGATGGTCACGGGCGCACCATGGTCTCCGATCGCAGGGTGGCCGAGACCCACCACCCGCCGCCGGCGGACGGTCCCGCCTCGAGCGTCCCGCCGTGGAGGTTGGCGCGTTCGCGCATCCCCTCGATCCCGTGTCCTTCGCCGGCGGGACGTCCCGACCCGCGTCCGTCATCGGTCACGACGACCTCGACCAGGGGACGCCGGTACCGGAGCACGACACCGGCTCTGGCGGCCGAGGAGTGCTTGATCGTATTGGTGAGTGCTTCCTGGATGATCCGGTAGACGGTGAGCTCGGTGGCGGCGCCCAGGGCGAAGGCGTCGCCCTCGATCTCGGTATCCACCTCGAGTCCGGTGGCTCGTACCCGCTCGAACAGCTCGCCGAGCTGGGCGATGTCGGGTTGAGGACCGAGTTGGGCCCGGGGTTCCTCGGTCCGCATGACGTTGATCACCGTCCGCATGTCGCCGAGTGCCTGGCGCGCGACGTCCGAGGCCTGGCGCATGGCTTCGGTGGCCCGCGCCGGGTCGGAGGCGTTGGTCACCGATGCCGCATCGGCCAGCGTGATGACCACCGACAAGCTGTGGGCGACGATGTCGTGAACCTCGCGGGCGATCCGGGTCCGTTCGAGCGCCGCTCCGATCGCCTTCTGCTGGTCGCGCTCGACCTCGAGACGTTCGGCCCTCTCGGCCAGCCAGCCCATGTACTCACTTCCCGACCGCACCGTGAATCCGACGAAGAGGGCGGCGGCGACGGTGGCGGTGAGAAAGAGGAACGATCTCGGCACGGTTCCCGCCGGCACCCACCGGGTGGCCGCCATGGCCGCTCCGACTTCGAGGATCCCTGTTGCCATCAAAGCTCTCGGTCGGGACTGGTGGACGGCCACGGTATAGAGGGCGATCAGGATGGCGGCGTCACCGATGAGGCGGTAGCCCAGTACCCACTGAGCCAGGGCCACGGCCGACACGACGAGAAACGTCGCCGTGGGATGCGACCGGCGCCAGATGAGGGGCACGATCAGACCGCCCTGGACGAGGGCCGTTCCCACCCCCGCAAAGGGCGAGAACGCCAGCCACAGCGTCGACAGCGCGAGGAGGCCCACGGCCGTCAGGGCGTCGGTGGCGACGGCGTGCGCGTGGACCAATCGACGTCCGACCCCGAAGAGACCGCCACCGATCTCCGTCGCAGACCGCAGCGATCCGGGGCCCGGACCGGCGGTGTCGACGACTGTGCTCACTGTCCCACGTCCCCGGTTCGTGCTCTGGCACGAGCGTACCGCTCCTGTCCAGCTCCGACGGCAGCCCAACGTGCATCGAATCTCCTGGTGGCGGGCCATCCGGCACCATCGGTCTCAGACTCGAGGATGAGAGGGGAGTGCTGGAATTCATCCTCGGGACGGTCGGCACGACCGGTGGTGCCCACGTAGATTCGCGCTCGTGGGGGTCCCGTCGCCGCCAGAACGACAGACCCCGGTCGAGCGCGTTCTCACCCTCGTCAGGGTCGACTTCGCTCCCCGCCACCGGCAACCCCGACCACTCGGGCTGTCGCTCGCCGTCGCCGTCGCCATCGCCGGGTCCCTGGCCGCCGATGCCGTCCTGGTGGCCATCGGGACGTCGGTGTTCCCCGCCACCAAGGGCTACGTGCACTTCCGATTCTCGGACTACGGGAAGCTGACCGTCATCGGAGTGGTGATCGCCTGTGTCGCATGGCCCATCGTCGCCAGGATCTCGTCCTCCCCGCATTGGCTGTTCCTTCGTCTGGCCGTCCTCGTCACGCTGGTCCTGTGGCTCCCCGATCTGTGGATCCTGGGGAAGGGCCAGCCCGTGAGGGCCGTCGCCATCCTGATGGTCATGCATCTCGCCATCGCCGTGGTGACGTACAACTCGCTCGTCCATCTGGCTCCGGCACGACGAGCCTCCGGCTCCCGCTGATCGACGTCACGGCCATGACCATGTCCCGACTCTTCGGTGGCTCCGATCGAGAAATGAGAAAGGTTCCCGAACTCACCGTCTACTTCTGGATCACGAAAGTGTTGACGACGGCCATGGGCGAGGCGACCTCGGACTACCTCGTGAAGCGGCTCCCTCCGGTCGTGGCCGTGGCGCTTGGCTTCATCGCCCTCGTGCTGGCCCTGGCTCTCCAGTTCTGGGCGCGTCGCTACGTGGCATGGATCTACTGGTTGGCGGTGGCCATGGTGGCCGTCTTCGGAACGATGGCGGCGGACGTCCTGCACATCCAGTTCGGCGTCCCCTACGACGTCTCCACCCCCTTCTTCGCCATCGTCCTGGCCGGCGTCTTCGTCGCCTGGTACGCGTCCGAGAAGACCCTCTCCATCCACAGCATCGACAACCCCCGCCGTGAAGGCTTCTACTGGGCCACTGTCATTGCCACCTTCGCCCTCGGCACCGCCCTCGGCGACATGACGGCGACGACCTTGCACCTCGGCTACCTCGTGTCGGGCCTGATGTTCGCCGGCTTGATCGCCCTGCCCGCTCTGGCCTATCGCTTCCTGGGCATGAACGAGATCTTCGCCTTCTGGTTCGCGTACGTCGTGACCCGACCGCTGGGGGCGTCGTTCGCCGATTGGATGAGCAAGTCCCATCGCGTCGGCGGGTTGGCATGGGGCGACGGCCCGGTGAGTCTGGCTTTCACGGTCGTGATCGTCGGATTCGTCGCCTACCTGACGATCACCCGCAGGGATGTCAGAGGGGACGACCCCGCGTCGCCGGCGCCGGCGGCCACTGCTTGACCGGGAATCGGAAGCCCCTCCGGCCGCCTGCCGTGACAAGCTGACGGCTCGCCGGGAGGACCGGGCGAGGGTGGGACCCGAGGGGGCATCATGGACATCGTGACCCGCATCCGGTCGACCGCACAGGGGACCGGGCGCCGACCCGGGGTCAGGCGAACCGGGACGGCCGTGGCTGTGGCCGCCCTCGCCCTGGTGGCGGCCGCCTGCTCGTCGTCGACGCCGCCGGGAGCGCAGTCGTCGTCCTCCTCCACGACTGCGACGACGTCGGGATCGAGTGCCTCCACGACGGCGCCGGGGACAGCGACCCCCGGGGTGACGAGCACGACGGTCACCGTCGGACAGGTCGACGACCTGACGGCACCACTCCCCGGTCTGTTCAAGGGAGCCGAGGACGGGACCGAGGCCTACTTCGACTACATCGACAGCCTCGGCGGGGTGAACGGGCGCATGATCAAGCTCGACGCCCAGGACAGCGCCTACAACGACGGCACCGTGGCCAACGCCACGTCCGCCCAGATCAAGAACGACTTCGCCCTCGTCGGCGGCTTCTCGTTGGACGATGCGGCCGAGGAGCCCCTCATCAAGGCGGCCGGGATGCCCGACGTCGCCTATCCGCTCGACCCTGACCTGTCGAATCTCCCCACGGCCTACAGTCCCGTTCCCAACAATGACAACGATGACCCGATCACGATCTTCAAACTGCTCAAGGAGAAGTTCCCGAAGGCCATCAAGCACGTGGGCATCCTCTGGGCCAACGACACACCGGCCACGATCGAGGCCGAGAAGGCGTTCGAGCGGGGAGCGGAGTCCCAGGGCTTCAAGATCGTCTACGACGCCGGCTTCACGCCCAGCCAGACGACGTTCCTGGCCAACGTCCTGACCATGAAGTCCCGCGGCGTCCAGATGTTCTTCACCCAGCAGCTGCCCGATTCGTACGCCGCCACGGTGGCCGAGGAGATGCAGCAGCAGAACTTCTCACCCGTCAACATCCAGGGCGACGCCTACTCGGCCAACCTGGTGAAGGACGGCGGGGCCGCCGTGAACGGCATGTACATCGAGATCGGGTATGTGCTCTATCTGGGGGCCGATTCCGACCTGCCGGCGGTGAAGCTCTACACCAAGTGGATGAAGATCGCCGACCCGACCGCCAACTTCGAGCTGCAGTCGCTCTTCGGCTGGGCCTCGGCCCAGCTCTTCGTCCAGGGTCTGCGGGGTGCCGGGGACCCGCCGACGCGGGCCGGTCTCGAGGCGGCGTTGGACAAGATCACGAGCTTCAACGCCAGTGGCTTGATCACGACGTCGGACCCGGCTCAGAACGTTCCCGGTTCGTGCGTGATCCTCGCCCAGGTCGTGAACGGTCAGATCGTCCGGGTACCCCCCACGCCGAAGACCGGGTTCTACTGCGTTTCCGACTCGCTGCTGCCGGCTCCGGGCTTCAAGCCCGAGGTGCGTCCGGCACCCTCGTCGTCAGGGTAGGGGTCGTCGTCACGGTGGCCATCGCCGTCAGGACAGGCCGGCGACGTCGACCTTGGCCAGGTCCAGGGGCTCGTCGGACTTGATGTGGGCGATCAGAGGAGACCTCGACAGGACGAAGGCGCCGGCGAACAACCCCACCAGAGCGGCGATCTCGAGCGGGGTCCGGGCGCCCGCCGTGTGGATCGTGTCGCCGAAGAGGCCGATGCCGATGGCGATCGAGGCCAGCGGGTCGACGATGACGAGGGCGGCCTGTGACGCGGTGACGGGGCCGGCGTGGAAGGCATTCTGGGCCAGGAACACGGCGACGAGCCCGGTGACGGCCATGGCGTAGACGTGCCACTGGGTCAGGACCATGTACCACGCGGGGTGGAAATCGGCTGTGACCTGCTTGATGAGGGCGGCGGTGAAGGCGAACATGATGGCGGCCGACGCTCCGAACGTCGCCGCCCGCCACGCCGGCGGACCGAACTGGGCGAGTCCGACCGAGACGGCCGAGCCGAGGAGGACGGCGAAGGCGGCGATCCCCCATTCCCGCAGCCCCGGGACGAGGTCACCGCCCGTGGGGACGGCCACGGCGAGGAAAAGGGCCAGGCCCGCGGTGGCGACGATGGCCCCGGTCCACTCCTTCCAGCTGAGGTGCTTGCGGAACCAGAAGGCCAAGATGGCCACCAGGAACGGCAGCTCGAGCGTCAAGATGGGTTGCACGACGGTGAGACGGCCCACGTGGAGGGCGAAGGCCTGCAGGAGGAATCCGGCGATGAGGCCGAGACAACCGAGCAACCACACCTTCCGCCGGACGGCGTAGGCGATCAGGCTCCAGTGCAGAGACGTCTCCGCCGGGGCGTCTTCCACGCCCATGCGCTGGAGGATGGTCGTGAGCGCGTTGGACAGGGCACCGGCGACGGCGAGCACGTAGACCATGTCGCCCACCTCCCCGTCGGTCGGCCCCGCCTTTGACTCGGCTGTGAAAACCCCCCCGAGCGGAACGGTATTCCAGAGCCCCCGGCCCTGCCCGTCCGAGTGGGTCGGAACGGCTCGTTGCGTTGGTGCCGCTTCTCTCCGTGGCCACTGGGAGGAAGCCACTGGGAGGAAGCCACTGGGAGGAAGCCACTGGGAGGAAGGAGGTCGACGACCGGACCGGCGACCGTCGAGCGGGGTCACCGAGGACCGCGAACGCTCCGACGACGGCGGCCGCGCCCAACCGGGGAACAAATTTCCGACGGCTCGTCGCCGCGGGCACGGCCGCTCCCCGACGTGGAGCACCGACCCGCCCGCATCCGGGCCTGGATGGGGGCGCCGGAGGGTGATTGCAGGCTGCAACGGTGGGCCACGGCACGTCGGTGTCGGGCGATCAAGATGAGCGACGCATTGGTCGATCCCCCTCACGTGGGTGACTCCGAGGGCACGCGACAACTGGCCAACTCCATGCTCGGGGCCCTCCTGGCCGTGGTGCACCGGGCCGGAGGTGACGACGCCGTCACGCGGGTCCTGGCCGAGGCGGGCGAGGGTCGATCGGCGGCCGACCTGGAGCGCCCCGACGGATGGAGCTCGTACCCCCAGGGACTGGCCCTCTTCCGTACCGCCGCCGAGGTCCTCGGTGATCCCGACATCGGACGCAAGGCCGGACGGGAGGTGTTCCGCCGCTACGCCGGGACCGAAGTGCTGGCGCTTCTGCGCTCCATCGGATCCCCGGCGGAGATGATCCGCGCCTATCCGGCCATCTCGGCCAAGCAGTCGACCATCACCCACGCCGAGGTCGTCGAGGTGGGGGATGCGCACGGCCTGATCAGCGTGGCGACGCCAGGTCACACCAGGGATTCCCTCTTCTGCGGGTACACCGTGGGGGCGCTGTCGCAATTCCCCGTGCTCTTCGGGATGGAGCCGGCCGACGTCGAGGAGATCGAGTGCCTGACGCGGGGCGACTCCCGGTGTCTCATCAAGGTGAGCTGGGATCCCACCTCGTCGGTCGAGGCGAGCCTCGAGCGCGAAGTGGTCATGTTGAGAGAGCAGATGCAGATCCTGACGAAGCGCTTCGAGTCGTTGGAGTCGGTGGCCCAGGAGCTCTCGTCCACCCAGGACGTGAACTCGATGCTCGAGACGATCACCCGACGAGCCGGCGTCGCCGTGCGAGCCCCCCGGTACCTCCTCGTCGCTCAACTCCCGGGTGACGCCGTGCCCCGGATCCACCATGTCGGATTTACCGAGCAGGAGGCAGAGGCCGCCGCGCACGAGGTCCTGCACTGTGATCCCGCAGCCAGCGACGGGTCCCGCCTGGTGGTCGACATCGGATCGGCCCGGGGTCATTTCGGACGCCTCGCCGCCTTCTACCCGGAGCAGTACCGCTTTCTGCCCCAGGAACGCTCGCTCCTGATGGCCTACGCCGGGCACGCCGCCGCCGCCCTCGAAACGGCCGCCGTCCTCGACGAATCACGCGACCGCAACACCACGCTCAGCGCCCTGCTGGGTCTGGGGAAGCTCCTGGCCGAGGAGTCCAAAAAGGGCGACGTGGCGCAGCGCCTGGCCGACGCCCTTCCCGAGATCGTGCGTTGCCAACGGGCCGATGTGCTCCTGTGGGACGTCGGCGACGCCCTCTTGGTGCGGTCGGGCTCGACGGAATCGTCCGGTGGCGATGCGAAGGGCCCCGCGCAAAAGGCGATGCGCGAGGAAGGCCTGGCCAACCGGCTCAGCGAGATCGCCACACCGACCCTCGTCTCGGCGACATCGGACCCCGTCCTGCGGAAGATCTTGGACCTGATCGGGCTCGAGTCAGGTGTCCTCGTGCCCATCACCGCCCGGAGCACGCTGTTCGGTGTCCTCGTCGTCGGTCCCGAGGGTCAGGAGCTGGAGGGCGATGCCGCCGTGCGAGAGCGACTCAGTGGTGTCGCCAGTCTGGCCGCCACCTCTCTGGAGGGGCTCGCTCTGCTCGAGGAGGTGCGTCACCAGGCCCTGCACGACCCCGTCACCGATCTCGCCAACTCGCGCCTCTTCGAGGACCGGGTGACGCAGGCTCTGTCCATCGCCCGTCGTAACGGGAGTCGCCTCGCTCTGCTCTTCGTGGACCTGGACCGGTTCAAAGCCGTCAACGACACGCACGGCCACAAGATCGGTGACGAGTTGCTGGCCGCCGTGGCCGGGCGCCTTCTCGCCACCGTGCGCAACGAGGACACCGTGGCCCGCATCGGAGGCGACGAGTTCGGCATACTCGTACAGGAAACGGCCAGTGTCGACGACGCCGAGGTCGTGGCCGCAAAGATCGTCACGGCCCTGGGAGAAGTGTTCTGTGTGCGCGACCTGTCCCTCTCCGTCGGGGCCAGCGTGGGCGTGACGATGTTCCCCGACTCGGGAGATACCTATGAGACGGTGGTGTCCCGGGCCGACTCCGCCATGTACCAGGCCAAGGCGCAGGGCCGTGGGCGCTATCAGATCGTTCGCCAGTCGGCCCCCGTTCCCCTTCGGGAGCCGCACCTCTAGGGAGATGTCGTGCGGTCCGGCGGCATGGGGGCGCCGGCACCCGAGGCCGACGGCGCCTCCGGCACCGGACCTCTCCCACTGGCCAGGAGCGAACGGCGTGACCGGTCCGACATGATCGACCAGCGCGACCGCGAGGAGAGAACACAGAACAACGAGCGGTCCGAACCGATCGAGAAGGCCGACAGGAAGGAACCGACCGATCCGATCGAGAAGGCGGAGCCGAGAGAGCCGATCGACAGGAACGAGCCCTTGGAGCCGATGGACAACACCGAGTCTTCCGACCACAGCGACCAGCGGGACGGCGGTGCCGGGGAATCGCCGGGGCGTCGGCTCGTCATGTCGCCATCGTCCCGGCGGCGAGGTCGGGAAAGACCTTGCCGACCTTCGCCATGAGGTACTCACCGTAGGGGCCGTCGAATCCGTGGACGCTCATGTGGTCCCACCGCCGGGCGGCGTCGTCCTCCACCGGGCGGGCCACGATGGGCAGTCGGTCGACGATGGCGTCCCACGACGGGTCGAGAAAGAAGGGGAACGAGAGGCGGTCGGTCGTGCCGGCGTTGCGGACCCGGTGGGGCGTCGAACGGTACCGGCCACCGGTGAGCCTCTCGAGCATGTCACCCAGATTGCAGACCAGGCTCCCCGGACGCGGGGGCACGTCGACCCAGCCGTCGGTTGTGCGCACCTGGAGGCCCCCGCAGGCATCCTGACCGACGATGGTGAGGAGTCCGTAGTCGGTGTGCTCACCGACGCCCCACCGGTCCTCGGACCCGCTGCGGGCCGGATAGCGGAAGATGCGGAAGAGGACGGTGGGGTCGGCCGTCAGGCCCTCGGCGAACCACGTCGGGCTCAATCCGAGCCCGACGGCGATCCCCGACAGGATGACCTGACCCACCTGCGTCATGACCTCCATGTACGTCCGCACCACGGACCGGAGATCCCCGGGGCGCCGCGGATAGAGGTTGGGCCCGTGCATGGCGACGCCGTCACGGACGCGCTGGTGGTCGGCCCCGAGGTCGGTGCCGAAGTAGAGCCCCTCCTTGTCGTCGGGGAGCCCGTCGGTGAGCTCTCCGCCGACGGGGAACCATCCCCGCCAGGCCCGTCCTCCGCGAGCCATGGCGATCTCGTCCTTCTCCGACGTGGGCAGGGCGAAGAACCGTCGGGCCAGCGCGTCGAGGCGCGCGTGCAGGACCGGATCCACCCCGTGGCCGACGACGGAGAAGAAGCCGACGTCCCGGCAGGCGGCGTCGAGGGAGGCGGCGACATCGGCGGCCTGCCCGCCTCCGTCATAAAGCGGCCCGATGTCGATCTCCGGGACGTCGATCACGACGCCAGCGTAGAAGGGCGGGGCGCACGGAGGGGGAGGCGGTCCCGCTCCCGGGAAGCCGAGCGCCGCTCCCTGTGCGAACCGGGGGGGCCGGGGTCGCACGGGGAGGCGGCGTCCCGACCCGACGTCGGACACGGGCGGGGGTCGCCCCTGTCGGCGCCTGGGCCACCGGGTGCACTGTCTCGATGGGGTAGGTGTGCGAGTTGCCCCCAGGTGGCCGAAGGTGGGTATCTCCCGGCTGACGATTCTCGCCGACGGAGACTCCTGACGAGCGATATCACCTTCACCCGTCGGGCCTGGGGGTAACAAGAGGGGAAACCTGGGGGTTCTCTGTGGACGACGATGTGGACAACGCCGCTCAGGCGTCGTGCTACCGCGTCAGCAACGTGGCGATGTTGTCGTGGAACAGCCCCGGAGCCTCGTCGGGGAGGGCACCCACGCGCCCGTAGTCCTCGATGGGCGTGGCCGTCCCCTCTGAATGCGGGAAGTCGCTGCAGCACATGAAGAGGTCGCCGGCCTTGGCCGTCAATCGCGCCGGCTGCTCGTAGGAGAACGAGGAGACCCGGACCTGGCGGCGGAAGTACTCGCTCGGGGGCAGTTCCAGGGGGGAGAGGGGACCGCCGTTGAGGGCGCTGGTGAACTGCCACCCGCCGTCGAGCATCATGAGGTACTGGGGCACCCACACCGAGGACAGCTCGACGATGCCGATGCGCAGCTCCGGGTGCCGGGCCAAGGTGCCGTTCACGATGAGGTCGGTGATGGCGATGGCCGGCGGGACCCACAAGAAGACGGACTCGATCACGGGGACGAAGCTCTCGTCGGGATCGGTGTAGAAAGCCTCGTCGATGACTCGCGGCTGGTCGGCGACGTGGAAGACGGGTGTGACGCCGTGGTGGACGAAGGCGGCCCACAGTCGGTCGTGGTCGGGATGCGACAGGGGCCGACCGTCGACGGCCGCCGGGGCGATCATGCCCAGGCGTACGCCGGCCGACGACAGCGCTGCGAGTTGGTCCTCCAGCCACGCCGGGTCCCGCAGGGTCAGGTGGGCGACCGGATGGAGTCGTCCCCCGCCCTCGGTGACCACCGTCGCACACCAGCGGTTCCAGGCGGCCATGTTGGCCGTCAGGGCTGCCGGTGTCGCCGACAACCGGCGTTCCCACAGGAGCCCGAAGTTGGGGAAGAGCACCGCCTCGTCGAGACCCAGAACCGACAGGTGCCGGGCCCGGGCGGCCGGATCGGCGTAGTGGGGGGGAAGGACCTCGTCGTAGCGGTACTCGGAGGGCAGGTGCTGGAGGCAGCGCTGACGGCGACGACCGATGGCGGCGGTGTCACCGGGCCGCTGGACGTCGGCGATGTCGAGGCGGCCGTGGCGCCAGGTCAGCCAGGAGTAGCCGAGATCGTCCTCGTCGATGGACAGGGCCTCGTCCCGGAAGGCGGGGTCGATGTGGTCGGCCCACAGGGTGCGGGCCTCGAACAGGTGTTGGTCGGAATCGATGATGGCCGTCATGGAGGGCTCCTCCGACCCAGTATGACCGATCGCCGAGCGGCGGACCGCCGGGGTCTCGGTGCCCACCGTCACCGGGGCGTCACCTCGACGTCGTCGGTGGTCCCGCCCGTCATGGTGATGGCCACCGAGGTGGCGCCGACTTTCGTGGTGAGCGAACGAGGCCGGTGCGTCGGCCCGGGGCCGGTGGAGCGGATGGTGACGACGGCCCCCGAACGGGGGACGGGAACGGAGACGCTGCCCGTCGTCCGTGGTGGAGCGCCGATCTGGAGGGCGAGGCGCCCCGACGAGCGGTCCTGGGCCACGCGCACGTCGATCGTGCCGTGCGGTGTGGGGACGTCACCCTCCACCCACGAGAGGGATCCCGGGTGGGGAGCGACTGACCAGGTCCGGAAGCCGGCGGTGGTCGGTTGGACGCCGAGGACGTCGGCCGAGAGGTCGGCCGTGGCTCCGCTGGCCCAGCCGTGGGCCAGGCTGGTGAAGGCCCCGAATCCGGGGGATCCGTGGGCGCCCACGAGTTCCCAGTCGGCCCCCGTGTCGTCCGGCCCGGGGGCGTCCATGTAGCCCCACAGCGTCAGCAGCAGCGAGGTGGCCGACGCCGGCTCGCCGGCGGCGAAGAGGGCCTGCACCTCCTCGTTGGTGACGAAGGGACTGACGGCCGTCATGTAGCGGGCGTCGGCGGTGAAGGGAAGGGGGCCGTAGGGGGTCGACAGCAGCGTCCTGCGCAGGGCGGCCAGGAGCGCGGTGTCCTTCGCCGGGGGGGCGACGCCGAAGAGCACGGCCAGCGAGTTGGCGTCCTGGGCCGCCGCCGAGGGCTGGAGGTTGGAGAGGGCGTAGAGCCCGGTGGCCGGATCGAGCAGGTAGCGGTTGATGGCGGAGCGCAGGTTCACCGCCTCCTGTCCGTAGGCGACAGCCTGGCTCTGCAGTCCGAGGGCGTCGGCCAGGGTGGCGGCGTCGATGAGCGTCCGGTAGTAGATGACGTTGTAGGCCGAGACCTCGCCCGTCTTGCTCCCGTCGTAGTAGTCCCAGTCCATCCCGTCGCCGCCGTCGGTGACGAGAAGGCCACGGCTGTCCACGGTCGACCGGTTGTAGGCCAGCTCGCGGGTGATCATCGGCCACTGCGAGCGCACGAGGGAGAGGTCGCCGGTGAAGAGGTAGTACGTGGCGATGTTGTCCACCTCGTCCATGGAGTACGACGCCGAGTAGGTGGTCCCGCTTTCGGGAAAGGTGCCCAGGGCAACGGTGGGATTGACGTTGGTGCCCGACTCGCCGTCAGCCACCTGGTAGCTGCCCAGGAGCTCGAGTGATCCGCGGACGAAGTCGTCGGCCCCCGTCGTGTAGAGGACGTTGGGCGTCTCCACGCCGAGATCGCCGCTCCAGACGACGCGGTCGCGCTTGGCCCCGTCCATGATCACGGGGAGGGGGTCGGGCGTCGTGATGTCGGGGCCGGGGAAAGCGGCCAACGCCGAACGGTGCGACAGGTCGTTGCTGTACAGGGTGGCCCCTCCGGCAGCGGTCACGTCGAGGTCCCGGAACGCCGCCACCGAGCCCAGGGTGGCGAACCCCACTGTGCCGGCGCTGTAGACGGACGTCTTCGGCGGGAGGGAGTCGGTGTCGAAGGTGGCCACCGACTGGCCGTCGATCGACGTCGTGATGTGCGTGCCGGAGCACACGGTCGATACCTGGTGCCAGCGTCCGGGGTCGAAGGTACGGGGGAGGGTGACGGTGCCGATGACGGAGAACTCGGCCGGGCCGATGGCGATCTCCTTCAAGGTGGCGGGGGAGCCGGCGGTGGCGTCGTGGAGGATGAAGAGATAGCCCGACGACGGCGACGAGGCGCGCACCACCCAGCCGGTGTCGGTGTCGACCACGCGCGTGTCGAAGGTCATGGTGTAGTCGGTCCAGCTGTGGCCCTGGCCGAGAACGCCCACGCTGCCCCCCCGGGATTCGAGCGTTCCGGCACTGACCGCCCAGGACGGCGGGACGGTGCCGGCGGGCAGCTCGTCGAGCTGCGTCGTGTAGGCGCCGTCGTACCAGATCCGGTCGAGCTCGGGTGAGCTCGACGCGAACCATCCCCGGTAGGCGCTGGCGGTGGCCCGGACGGCGGTGAAGTCGATGCCGATCGACGAGAGCGTCACCATGCCCGGCGTGGTCAGGGTGATCCGTTCGTAGCGTTCGCCGCCCTGGATGAGCCCCGTGGTCAGTCTCCCGGCCGAGCTCGCGGTCAGATCGTCCACCCGGGACGCGTCCCCGGAGTCGCTGACACTCGGGGTGTGGTCACCCCGAGCCCCCAGATATTGCAGTCCTTCGCTGTAGACGGCGCGCAGGACCGGCGATCGGGACTCCGAACGGACGACGAAGTACGGCACACCACCGACGTCCTTGCCGTAGTCGACGACGATCGAAGGGGCCGGCCGTCCCGCCGTCATGGTGAGAGTGGCGGCACCGCCGCCGCCCTCACCCGTGAGGGCCTTGGCCCCGGTGACGGCGCCGGAAGTGCGGACGATGCGCACGGGGACGACGTCCGTGGAGGCGGGGGCCATCACGTAGCGCTCCCAATCGGGGTGGGCCGGCCACGTGGGAGCCCCTGAAGCAGCGGCCGCCACGGAGGTGGCGCCACCGGCCATGATCACGACCGTCGCCGCCGTGACAAGCGGGAGGGACCGCATGCGGAGACGAGCCCGGCTGCGGTGTCGGTCCATGTGTCGTCCCTTCGTCCGGAGGGTTCGCCCCTTTCCAGCGAGGCTCACCCGATGCTCGGGCCACGCTACGCGTGCGAGAGCTGACCCGACAGAAATTCCGGTACTTTGCCGGCGGCCTTGGTGGCGAGGGTGTAGAGCGTGGCCGTCATCCCCCCAGCCGTGGCTGAGCCAGTGCCGCTCAACCAGACGGTGACGATGTTGTTTCCCTTCAGGACGAAGGCGACATCCTCGGCGAGCGCGACTCCCGTGGACGTGAAGGAGATGGAGAAGGCAGAGTCCTGGTCGCCGATGCCGCTGTAGTACGAAAGCGCCAGCTCGTTCACTGACGCTGTCACTTCGAGTCCGTTACTGGAGATTGTCAGGTGGTGGCAGTTGTCAAGGGCCTCCGTCACTCCCTGCCAGTTCGACAGACCTCGTCCTGTAGCAAATGACGCGATCGCACTGGCGTGATGTCTCGCGGCTCCGTCCGTTCCGCAGGCCCCGACAACCACCGCAACAAGGCTGTCAGAAGCAGGTCCGCGGTAGACGACGAAGAGTCGTTAAGGCGCGTGAAGTTTCCGGATCGTGTGCTCGAATGCCTTAGCGATCTTCTTTTGGCCCTCGATGTTTGGATCGTCCCCGAAAATTTCGGTCGATCCAACGCGGCATCTGATGTCGAGCCATGAACAGGCACGATCCACGTCGATGGGCACTGTGCCCCACGCCGATTGCACCATCTTCGTGTCATTCGTCCCATGGAACGCTGCCTGCACATTTGCCGTCGTCGACGAACCTCCGTAGAGGGTTGTCAAGTCGGCGTTGATATTGGTCACGACTGACAATCCGTCCAGAGCGAACGTTTGCCACGAACCACCGGCGAGCCAGTAACCGAGGTATGGGTCGTAGTACGTCATCCCAATGATGCGGACAGACGGCGCAGCCGTGCTCAGACCTGTCAACATCGTGCTGATGTTGCTATCCATGGCGGCGAGGGTGTCGGTGATGCACGTTTGATCGATGCTCATTCCAGAGACGCAATTCATGAAATCGTTCCCACCGATGTCGACGGTGATCAATGCGACGTGACCTACGTTCTGATCGAGGAATGTCAGCGCAGATTGATACTGGCCACCGTTCAGCATCGACGAGGACGTCGCACCCGATACGGCCAGGTTCTCGAGCGTCAATCCCGGAACCTGATGTGCATAGTGGGCTACAAGCAGATTGGGATACGAATGCGATCCATCCCACACAGGGACAGAGTCGCCCAGGGCCAAGTAGTAGGTCGGTGATGGCGTCGTGCGATTCTCGGCCGCGGCCGGTCTGGATGGCCCGATCATTATCAAGAAAGCTATGCCGATGAGGCACGACAACACCGCTGGAAGGATACGTCGGCCTGCTCTCAACCTCATCCGTTCCGCCATCGCAACAGCGTACTGTGTCGTCACTGCATAGTGCCGGATGACGAGTTGCGTGCGCGATGCAGACAGAGGTGCGGCATCACCCACGGTCGTCGGTCAATCCCGAATGGCCCGCCACTCCACTGCGTACCCGATCGGACCAGACAGACCCAGAACCTTTGAGCCACGTTCCTGGAGGTTCCTTCCTTTCAGCGAGGCGATCAAGATGACCTTGGATGTTCCGGTACCGCTACTCAAGGTGACTTTGCTCTTGACCTCGCTCCAGCTTCCCTTGAGCGAGCCCCCAGCCCGGGCCAGGGATGTCAGGACGAAATGCCCATCGGGAGCAAGAACGAGGGACATTGTGCCGCTGTGTTCACCAATTCCAAACCTGTTTGGTGCACCGGGCTTGATCGTATAGACGAAAGTCACCGTGTAGGAGCCAACGGCGACCGGAACTGACGTTCCACAAGCTGAGGCTGAGAGCAGGACCCCCGCGGTCACACTCACGGCCGCGAGCCGCCGCAATCGGGTCATTGGCTAAAGGTTACGGCAACGACGAATTGTTGCGCTCTGAGGGTCTCACATGAAAACAACGCAACACATGAGATGGACGCTGGACGTGACGCCGACCTGACAGTGACCCTGCTCTAATGGCTCGGCACCTCAGAGCCTGTGTCGCCGGTAGACGAAGAAGAGTCGGCCGACCCGGCCGCCGAGGCGAGCGTAGGGCACCATGGGCCCGACCCAGAGCACCTCGATGGCGTCACGACCCGTGGCCCGCAAACGATGGAGGGCGCCCACCAGCAGCGGCGCCCCCACGCCCTGGCCGATCAGGTCGGGACGTGAGGCGATGGGTCCGAGCGTGCCGGCGCGGTTGACGTCGTAGGCGCAGAATCCGGTGATGTCGTCGCCGTCTCGACCGAGGAGGAGCGAACCCTGGTCGAAGGCCCGCATCACCTCGGCCTGCCAGTTCGGCCAGTGGCGCGCCATCCACTGCTCGAGCGGTGGCCGATCCTCGGGGCGTGGCTCGACGGCCAGTCCGGGGTCGGGAGGCAGGGCACCGAGATCGATGTCGATGTTGTAGTTGGTCTCCTCGCGGCTGTAGTGGTGGCGTTCGAGGAGGCAGCACAGGCTCGTCTCCTCGACCGGAACTCCCGGAAACAAGAAGTACGGCGCGTCGGCTCCGACGGTGATCACCGGGACGTCCCCGAGGTCGTCCTCCGCGGCTCGGAGCAGGGTGTGCCCCAACCCCTGTCCACGGTGGGCCGGGTGGAGGGCGAGGATCCGGATGTATCCCTCGCCGTCGCCGCGCACGACGGCGACGACCGCGGCACCGGGGGCGTAGCGCACGACGGCCGGTTGGTCGGGGGCGAACAGGGTGCGGCGCAGCTCGGGAAGGGTCGGAGCCTTCGCCATGGAGCGGGCGCACAGAGAGGCGATCCCGTCGAGGGCGCTGACATCGACGACAGGCAGGGCGAGGCTCACGGGTGGTCTTCTGTCGGCCTGACCGGAGGCGGCCCGCCGGCCCGGGGGAGACGAGCGGCGCGCGCGAAGCAGGCGGCGGCGTCGGCGTGGGACGCCAGCATCAGCTCCGTGAGTCGGAGTTGGGTCCGGCACCGATCGAGGTTCTGGGACGGCCGGTCGACGGCGAAGTAGCGGTCGCCGTCGAGATGATCGGTGAGGAAGCGCACGGCGTTCTCGGCCGCCATGAGGGGTCCAGACAGCGCCAGGGTGTCGGCCTCCGATCGCTCCAGGAGGGGACGGGCGGCGAAGTAGCCGGAGGCCAGGGCATCGAGCAGCTCCAGGTCGAAGTCGACGTCGGCCTCGTCCCGGCCGTCCTCCGGTGCGTGCGTGGTGGCCGTACGGACCAGCTCGCCCACGTCGTAGTGGACGTGTCCGGTCATGGTGGTGTCGAAATCGACCACGCAGGTGGCGGAACCGGTCTCGGCGTCGAATCGCACGTTGGACAGCTTGGCGTCGTTGTGGACGGTGCGCACGGGGAGGGCGCCCGATCCGCTGGGCAGGGCCTCGACCACCTCCTGACTGAGTCGGCCGGCGCGGGCCAACTCGCGTCCGACCCGGGACCGGCGGCCGACGGGGTCGGCCGCCACCACGGCATCGAGGGCGGCGAGCCGGTGGTGAAGACCATGGAACCGCTCGATGGTCTCGACCAGGGGTGGCCCAGGGAGGTCGGCCAGCGCCAGGACGTAGTCGGCGAAGAGGCGTGCCGCCCCGAAGGCGTCGTCCGGTCCGCCGACAGCGGCGCGTCCCACCGTCCCCTCCAGGTAGTGGAACGACCGCCACACCGAGGCGTCCGCCTCCCGATGAGAGAGACCGCCGACTTGGGTCTCGACCAGGCCCGGACACCTCTGTCCACGCGCGGCGAGATAGGTCACCACCCGCTCGACGTTGGTCAGCACGATGCCGATGTCGGGGAAGACCCGGTCATTGAGCCGTTGCAGGATGTACCGGCCCCCCGAGCACGTCACCAGGAAATTGCCGTGGATATGGCCTCCTGACAGCCGTCTTATCCCGATCGGGGGACCATCGAAGTGGAAGGCGTCGATGACGGTGGGGGGCACCTCCGACTCGGTGAGTCCGTCCACGGCGCCCATCGTGACACCGGCTGTCGGCGAACGTCTACGCGCCCCACGAGGTGTGACCAGCACTCAGGGTGGGCGAGCAGCTCCATCGGGTCCGAGTTCTCGGATCTCGGGTGGTATTCGTGAACGGCGACCGTCGTCGACCCGTAGCCCAGAGCGCCGACCAGTCGTCGGCACGCAGACGAACGGAGGATGACCGGTGGAGAACTCCTTTCGACGGCCCGGAACCGCTCACTCCCGAGGTCACGAACGGAACTGGCGCACGGGCCGGATCATCGTGCGCACGTCCCTGATTGCCGCCGCTCTCGGCCTCGGCTCGGTGGCTCTGGTCCCATCGGTCTCCGAGGCCGCGGTCTCAGGTCAGGCAAAGCCCTTCCTCTCCCGGTGGAAGACGGTCACCACCGTGGCTTCGACCGTCCCGGCCAACGGCGACCTGAATCCGTACGGAATCGTCAACGTCCCTCGGACCGTGGGTGCCCTCGTGCGGGGGGACACCCTGGTGAGCAACTTCAACGCCAAGACCAACCTCCAGGGAACGGGAACGACCATCGTCGAGATCTCACCGAGCGGACAACAGAGCCTCTTCGCGCAGCTTTCGGGCCCACTTCCGGGGAAGTGCCCCGGCGGGGTGGGCCTCACGACCGCCCTCACCATTCTGCGCGGAGGTTTCGTCGTCGTCGGGAGCCTCCCCGTCACCGACGCGGGAGCGGGAACACCGGAAGCCGGATGCCTCATCGTGCTGAACAGTGTGGGTGCGCCGGTCGAGACGTGGTCGGGCCCGGACATCAACGGTCCCTGGGACCTGACGGCCGTCCAGGTCTCGGGGTTTGCCGAACTCTTCGTCACCAATGTCCTGAACCGGACGGTGGCGGGGGGCGGTTCGGTGGTCGATCGGGGCACGGTCGTGCGCATCGACGTGGTCGACCTCCCGGGCACCGAACCCCAGATGACCGGCTCCCAGGTCATCGGGTCCGGCTTCGCCGAACAACTGAATTCGTCGGCCCTGGTCCTGGGACCGACCGGTGTCGCCCTCGGACGCGACGGGACGCTCTATGTGGCCGACACCGTCAACAACCGATTGGCCACCATCCCGTCCGCGTGGCGCCGGCACACGGCGGTGGCCCACGGTGGACTCACGCTGTCCTCCGGAGGTTCACTCAACAACCCGCTCGGGATGGCGCTGGCCCCGAACGGGGATGTGATCACGGTCAACGGGGGAGACGGCAACGCCGTCGAGACCACGCCCTCGGGGCAACAGGTGGCCACGGTCGAGATCGATCCCGCCGGCGCCGGCGGTGACCTCTTCGGATTGACCGTCGCTCCCGGTCGCCATGGTGTCCTGTTCGTCGATGACGGTGACAACACCCTGAAGCTGTTCCATTAAGGCTCCGCCACCGGTCCGGTGCCGCGTCTCCGGTGCATCGACTCGATGCGGGACCTGCTCATCTCGGCGAACTCCCCAAAGGCCTCGACGGTCACGACCCCGCCTTGGAGGACGTGTCCGCGGCTGTGGGTGCGCCGGCCCTTTTTTTCCGTCACCCATGCCTCGAACACCACCGGCTCCGAGATCAAGGTCGGCTTGCGATATCGGATGGTGAGCTCGACGGTCGGACCGGCGGCGCCGACCATGAAATTGGCGGCCGTCAGCATGATGTCGAAGGCACCGGCCAACGCCGCGCCGTGCACGCACCCCGGCGCCCCCTCGAAAGGAGCGGTGAAGAGGACCGTGCCGACGGCCTTGGGCGGCTGGAACTCGACCGTGATCGGTGGTGCCACCGGATTGCACGAACCGACGATCATGTCGAACGGCATGGACGTGGCCATGGTGGCCGCAAGGCCCTGTCGCGCCTCCTCGGCCGCGTAGCGGGCCGTGGGGACGGCTCCCGGAGCGGGGACGAACCGCTCCAGCTCATCGGCCAGTCGAGCTGTCCGCGCCGCCGCGTCCTGAAGAACGTCGGGAGGCGGGCTGGACGTGACGATCGCCGCCATCAGCCGACGCACCTCGGCCGCCAGCTCGTTGCGCCCCCCGCCACTCCACGGCTTCTCGCCCGGCGTGACCTCGGCTCCTGGCTCCTGAGACGTCATCCCGCCACGATACGGGGCTACTCGGTGGTGGCGTACACGGCGCGGGCGCGGAACCGGAGGGGTCGCTCACCCAGCTCCTCGAGGTAGTGGGCGGTCCACCCGGCCACCCGGGCAATGGTGAAGATCGTGCGGCCGGCGTCGTTCGGCATCTTCGCCGCCCAGGTCACTGCGGCCAGGGCGAGGTCGACGTTGGGCTCGGGGACATCGTGGTCCCGTGCCAGATCGACGAGCGAGGCGACGAGGGCACGCTGATCGGGCCGGGCCAGGCGCTCGAAACAGGCGAGGAGCGGTGCCACGCGGGGGTCGCCGTGCTTGTACACGGTGTGCCCGAAGCCGGGGACCACCCG
Organism: uncultured Acidimicrobiaceae bacterium; assembly: GCA_963848355.1. GTDB lineage: Bacteria > Actinomycetota > Acidimicrobiia > Acidimicrobiales > UBA8190 > CAWKDG01. The sequence continues at coordinate 147,752 of CAWKDG010000002.1, read as the reverse complement.
GTGCCAGCGGAGGCACTCGTTCACGGCGCGGTCGACGCCGTCACGTTCGGCGTCGACGAGCAGGCCGTAGGCGAGCTGGCTGGCGCCACCGTGCAGGGGCCCGGCCAACGTGCCGAGGCCGGCCAGGGTGGCGTCGTAGAGGTCGGCCCGTGTCGAGGCCGCCACGCGGACGGCGACGGTCGAGGTGGCCAGCTCGTGGTCGGCCAGGAGGACGAGGGCGGTGTCCACGGTTCGATGAAGCTCCCTGCGTGCGGCCGCCGACGTGGGGGAGGGGACGAGGTGTCGGGCGAGGCGGGTGGCGGTCGATCCCGTCCCCGCCGCCGTGGAATCGGTCGCCGGATGGGGAAGGGCGTCGACCATGGTGGTGATGAGGCGGCGGGCCGATCGGATCACGAGCTCCGGGCGGAGATCGGCGCGGAGGCGGTCCCGGGCGCCGCTGAGCACCGTGACCCACCGGAGGAGATCACCCGTATCGAGTTCCGGCGGGCGGGGTAGCCGGGTCGGGGACCAGTCCGTCGGAGACGGACCGGCCTGCCACAGCAGGTCGGCGGCCTCCTCGAACGTGATGCTCGAGGCCAGGGCCGTCACCGGCTGCCCCCGGTAGTACGGCCCGTCGTCGCGGATCTGTGTGATCCCCGTGGTCACCGAGGCGAGCCTCGACTCGACCCGCCGACCCCCGCGCGAGCGGCGGGCCAGCTGCTCGACGTCCGCCATGTCGAACAACCGCCGCCGGCTGTCGTCGCTCGGGTGCGAGACGAGCAGTCCGCGGCTCACGTAGGCGTAGAGAGTGGAGAGTTTGACGCCGAGACGGCGTGCCGCCTCCTCGCTCTCGAGCATCCGCGCCACCGTCCCACCCTAGTCAAACATATTGACTTGATCAACATTTACAAAAACCGGTCCCGGCGCCATGATGACCGTACGCCGATGCCGTCGCGGCTCGGACGCCGAACGATCGAGGAGGCCCGATGACAACGGTGCGCGATCTCATGTCGACCCCACCGCTCGTCTGCGCCAGGGACGTGTCGTTGGCCGATGCGGCGGGGCACATGCGGGACGCCGAATCAGGTTCGATCATCGTCGTGGAGGACAACAAGGCGATCGGGATCCTGACCGAGCGCGATCTTCTGCGAGCGGCGGCAGCGAGCGTCGATCCCGGCCACGAATTGGTTGGACTGTGGATGACCGCCAATCCCGACACCCTCGGACCCGAGGAGGAGGCGGGGGCGGCGTGGGCCAGCTTGACGCACCACCACTACCGGCACCTCCCGGTGGTGAACGACGGCGAGCTCGTCGGCGTGGTCTCCATCCGCGACCTGTTCGCCATCGCCAGCCTGCGTCCGGCCGATGAGGTGGCGCACGACGTACCCCGCGGCCTCGAGGGCGTCGTGGTCTCGGAGACGACCGTAGGCGACGTCCGGGGGCTGGAGGGATTCTTCCACTACCGCCAGTACTCGGCGGTCGAACTCGCCCAGAGGCGATCCCTCGAAGACGTGTGGTTCCTCCTCTTCAACGGCGCTCTGCCCATAGCCGGTCAGTCCTCTCGATTCGTCGAAGAGATCACCCAGTTGCGGGCGCTGCCACCGGGACTGACGGCACTGCTCCCGTCACTCGCCACCCAGGGTTCCCCGCTCGACGTCCTCCGCACCGGTGTGTCTCTTCTCGGGGCTGAGCTCGGCTGGGAAGCGACCACGGACATCGACGCCGGCACCCTGAAGGGTCAAGCCACTCGCCTCTGTGCCGTCGTCCCGACCCTCTTGACCTCGGCCTACAGGATCCGTGCCGGACTGGACGCGCTGCCCCCGCGCCCCGATCTCGCGACGGCCGCCAATTACCTGTGGATGTTGACCGGAGAGGAACCGACGCCCGAACGCGCGCGGGCTGTCGAGCAGTACCTCATGCTCACCATCGACCATGGCTTCAACTCGTCGACCTTCACCGCCCGCGTCATCACCTCGACCGGCGCAGATCTGGCCGCCGCCGTCTGCGGCGCCATCGGCGCGCTGTCCGGTCCACTCCATGGTGGTGCCCCGAGTCGCGCGCTCGCCATGCTGGACGAGATCGGCACGCCCGATCGGGCTGACGCCTGGATCCGCGCCGCCATCGGGCGAGGGGAGCGGATCATGGGATTCGGTCACCGGGTCTACAAGACCGACGACCCTCGATCACTGCTCCTCCGGGACGTGGCCCGGAGCCTGGGTGGCCCGCTCGTGGACTTCGCCTGCGACGTCGAACGGATCGTGGTCGAAGCTCTCGCCGAACTCAAGCCGGGTCACAAGCTCTACGCCAACGTCGAGTTCTTCGCCGGCGTCGTCATGAACGCGTGTGGCATTCCCCGCGAGATGTTCACCCCGACATTCGCCTCGAGTCGGGTGATCGGTTGGGCCACCCACGCCATGGAGCAAGCGGGGGACAATCGACTAATTCGCCCCACCGCCCTCTATGTCGGTCCACCCCCGCCACAACCGGTCCCGCCGGTCGGCTGAGCCTGCCCGGAACGCCCGGATCGGCTACGACGGCTGGACGAAAGCCAGGGCCAGGGCGGCCAGCGCCAGCGCGAGGGTGCCCGTCGTGATGACGACGGCTCGTCTCGCGCTCAGGACCCCCCGTTCCTCGGTCGTCCGGCCCCACAGGGTGCGTCCGACGGACAGGGCGAAGGCCCAGGCGAACGACCCGGCCGAGATGCAGGCCAGGGCCACGACCTGATCGGCCCCCCGCAGAGGCCAGATCCGCCGTACGAGCACGGCGACGCAGGCCAGGGCGGCGAGTCCCGACCGGTTCCACGCCAGATCGGTGCGCTCGCCGGGGAGACCGTGATCGACCGGGTCGGGATCGGACACAGACGTCACCGAGGCCCGAATGCGGCGAGGACGGCTCCGATGACGCCGACGACGACGATGCCCGAGGCCAGGATGAAGGGCATCGGGGAGCGTGGGAGGGGATCTCCCCGGCGCATGGCCCTCTCGTTCGCACGCCAGTGCCGGAGACTGGCGGCCGCCACCAACGCGCCCAGGGCCACGAGGGGCAGGCCGAGGAGCCGGCGACCGTCGGTGATGTGGAAGCTGGGGAGAAGCTGCGTGGCGGCGATTCCGGTGGCGATCAGTGCCAGCGCGGTGCGGTTCCAGGCGAGAAACGTCCGTTCGTTGGCAAACGAGAAGCGGACGTCGGGCTCCTCCCTGGCTGGGTTCTCCTGCTCCATGCGATTCGACCTTTGCCGCGCCTGACCATGTCTATCCCAAGAGTCACTCGACTCGACGGCAATGCGTCAGGACCCGAGGCGGTGTCAGCGACGGGCCAGCTCCGGCCGCACGCTCGTCGAAGTCTCGACGGCGCGCGTCACGAGGGATGCGTACAGGTTCGCTCCCGTCGGGGTCGAGTGGATCGCATCGGGTCCGAGCACTCCCGGCGCCGCCGATGCGTCGTACCAATCGACGAGGATCACTCTCGGTTGCCGCGCCGTACACGCAGCGAGCGTCGTGTTGGTGACGGATTCCCAAGGGCGGGGCATGCGCACGTTGATGAAGACCACCCGGGGGACGCCCGAGGCCAGGCTCAGGATCTGCTCGCACTGGGCCACGCTCATCGGTCCGTTGGTACCGAGCCCGATGACGAGCGCGGTGAGGCCGGCGAGCCGCCCCGCCGCCGCATAGTCGGCCAGACGCTGGATGCCATCCGACACCTGTCGGCCCACGACGGCGTCGACCACGGTGGACGGTCCGAGATCCTGCGTGAGATCGGCGGCGGCGTCGAGCATGACGGAGTCCCCGATGGCCAGCACATGGTTGGGGGCGGGCGCGGTCGACGCCACGCTGCCCGCAGCCGGCCAGGGTGGTCGCGAGGTCACCTGACCGGGGTGGGGCGTCCCCGAGACCTCCACGCCGGTCGGGAGGATCGGGGTCCGGCCGGCAGGGGTCGAGCCCGAGGCCAGGGCCGGGGGAGGCACGATGGCGGGTGCCGTCGTCAGCTCCAAGGCGAGAAGGGCCAGGACAAGGGCCGTCGCGCTTCCCGCCGCCAGGGAGATGGGGCGGCGCTGGGCCCACAGCCATCGGAGGACCGCCTGGGCCTGGCCGGTCCGGAACGGTTGCTCGACGAGTCGGTACGAGAGGTCGGCGGCGACGGCCACCAGGACAAGACGGAGGGCGGTGAGGGGCCAACCCGACAGCGAGACGTCGAGATCCGGTCGCGTCAATTCGAAGATCGGCCAATGCCACAGGTAGATGGCGTAGGAGCGCTTCCCGATCCATTGAAGTACCGGCGACGTCAGGATCCGGGCGCCTCCGACACCGGGATGCGTGACGACCACGATGATCAGCGCACTCAGGACGGTCGCCAGCTGGATCCCGCCCCGATAGGTGAACGTTCCGAACTGATTCAGGGTGGCCATGAGTGCGATGAGTCCGGCGAACGCGCCGATCCCGACGACGCCCATGACACGTCGAGCCGACCTCCTCACCGTGGGTGAGCGGCTCCACGGAGGAAAGACGACGGCGAGGGCGGCGCCGAGCAGCAGGCCACCGGCGTGTGAGTCCGTCCCGAAATAGACCCGCGACGGGTCCTGGGAGGTCTGGAAGAGGACGGCCATCCACACGCTCGATGCGACAGCCCCCACCAGCGCGACCACCCCGACCAGCTTCGTCCGACGGTGGCGTCGGACGACGAGGAGGACGATCAGCGGCCACAGGAGGTAGAACTGTTCCTCGACGGCCAGGGACCACAGGTGCAGGACGAGGGGCGGCCGACCGACGGACTGGAAGTAGCTCACGTGGTGGAAGATGAGCCACCAGTTCGTGAAGTAGCCGAGAACGGCCGGAAGGTCCGACGCCAGGAGCGACAGGGCGTCACGGGCAAAGATCGTCGAGACGGCCACGATGACGACCAGCATGAACAGCAAGGCGGGGAGCAGACGACGGGCACGGCGTAGCCAGAAGTGCCTGAGGCCGATCCGACCCGTGGCGTGGACCTCGGCGGTCAAGATGCTGGTGATGAGGAAACCTGAGATGACGAAGAACATGTCCACCCCGAGGAAGCCACCGGGGAGCCAGCCCACGGGGAGGTGGTAGAGGAGGACGGCCGTCACGGCCACCGCCCGCAGTCCGTCGATCGCCGGAAGGCGGGGCATGACCCGGTCGGAGCCATGGGTCCACTCCGACTCGGCGGTGGACTCGACCGGCGGTCCGGTCGGGTTCCCTGACGACCCAGAGCCCCAGCGGAGGCGTCGAGCCGTGTCGGAGTTCACGATGCACTCACGTGGGGAAGCATCCGTCCGTTGACATGTCACTCGGCTGGCCGGAAGATCTTGCTCGCCCTGGCCGTCCTGCGGTCATCGGACCGGGCACCCCGACCGCGGAGTGCGCCTGCACGTCAGTGGCGCACAGCGTCGAGGCACGCCCGGATGAGCCGAAAGCTCCTGGCATCGCCGGTCGTTCCGATCTCCATCCGGTTCATCACGTAACCCATCCCGAGCTCGGCATCGGGGTCGGCCCACCCGACAGAACCGCCCATGCCGAAATGCCCGAAGGCTCGGGGCCCGCCCAGACCGGCGGCGCTGATGAGGCCGCGGTTGACGTTGAACCCGAGCCCCCACTGGATGTCGAGGCCGAGCAGAACGATGTCCGGTCCCTCGGTCTCGGGGTGCACGGCCCTGTCGACCTGCTCAGGCGTGAGGATGCGGACACCCTTTCCCGGCCCCGTCTTCACCTCGCTGACACAGGCGGCGTACAGGCGGGCGAGCGACCGGGCGTCACAGATGCCATTGGCGGCCGGGATCTCCGCTGCGTGCAGCCGAGAAGTGTGCCAGAGCTCCTGGTCGGCGAAGGCCCCACCGGGGGCCATGAGCGCCTTGAAGAGGGGACCGTCCTCAGCCAGGTACGACGGCGCCAACTCGGCCAGGTGGGCCAGGTCAGCCCCGGCAACCTCCCCGTCGCCCGCCTGGAGGGGGCTGCGGGTCGTTCGGCCCGAGGCGAAGTCTTCGGCGAACGACACGAGGCGCGCCACCCGCGGCTCTTGCGACGCCGGAAGTCCGATGAAGAAGTCGGCTTCGAGCGGTGCGGCGATCTCGGTGCGTAGGTAGGTGCCCACGCTGACACCTGTGACCCGTCGGACGACTTCGCCGACGAGCCAGCCGTACGTCGTGGCGTGGTATCCATGGGACGTGCCCGGCGGCCAAGAAGGCGCCTGGCGCTCCAACGCCTTGATGACCGGGTCCCAGCTCAACATGTCCTCGACAGACATCGTTCCGTCGATCCAGGCCAGGCCGGCTCGGTGGGCCAGGAGATCGGCGACGGTGATCCGCTCCTTGCCGGCCTGGGCGAACTCGGGCCAGTAGGTCGCCACCGGTGCTTCGACGTCGATGACCCCCGACTGGGCCAGCCGGTGGGCGCACATGGCGGTGACGCCCTTGGTCGTCGAATAGACGAGGACGAGTGTGTCCTCCTCCCAGGGAGAGCCGGATCTCCGATCGGCAATCCCACCCCAGAGGTCGACCACCTTCGCCCCACGGTGATAGGCGGCGAAAGCCGCACCCACTTCAGCCCCGGCGTCGAAGTTGTCCTGAAACACCTCGCGTACGGCATGGAAGCCCGGCGCCACCCATCCACTGATCGTCACGCCCATCTCCCGTGGCCGAGGAGGTCAGGTCGAGCGGTGCCCGACGAGGTCAGGTCGTCTGGACGATGAGGGTGGAGCACGGTGACCGGTGAGCGACGTCGTTCGGGACGCTTCCGAGCACCCGGCGCACGCCCTTCATGCCTTTGTTTCCCACCACGATGAGGTCGGCGTGCTCCTGCTGTGCCACCGCCACGATGGCGTCGGCGGGATCCTCGTTGAGCGCATGTGCCGTGGCCTTGACCCCGACGGCCCTCGCCCGGGACGTCAGGTCTTCGAGGAGCGCCGACGCCCGGCTGCTCGAATCGACGCCGTCGATGAATTCGTCGGGCACACTCCCGGTGCCCACCACCGATCGTTTGTAAGCGAACACGATGTGGAGTGAGCCTCCGGACGCCTTGACGATTTCAAGAGCATGTCGGAAGGCCTCACCGGCCGTCGGGGAAGCATCGGCTCCCACGACCACGTTCTGGAACATGGGCATCGCCTCCCTTGATTGTGCAGGCCAAGGTTAGGCCCCCTCGGGCCCCGAGCGCCCGAGGACTCCGCCGCCGGCCGTCGGCACTCCAGCCGACCACGTCCGAGGGCCTCGCCGCGGGGTCGGGATGGGCCCCACGCTGCCGGTCGGGGACCCGAACGCCGCGTCCGGACAGCCGATGCCGAGGTGCAAGACGGCTGGTGGGGGGCCGCCTCGAACCACGGCCCGGGGGTTCCTCATCTCGTGTCCGATGGAGCCGTCAGCCATCGAGGCGATTCAGATGGCGCGGGTATTGGGTCGTCGGCTCCGTGTACAATTACGACGTGCTTCGGTATCAGTGGTTTAGCGGGCTGGCCCTGGATGGGCTGAGGAGCGACACCACGCGCTGACGGCACCTCCATCCAGGACCGGCTCCCAGGCAGAGGCTTCCCGCCTCTGCCTTTTGCTTTGCCCAGAATCAGGGCAAGCCGGCCACCGGAGAGATGAGTCGGCTTGCGGAAAGGAACAGAACTCCCGTGATCCCGACCAACTCCGTCCGTGACCGACGCATCGTCGCCACGCGTCCGCTCATGGCACCGGAGCACCTGCGCCGTGATTCCCCGCTCACCGAGGAGTGCGAGAACGTCGTCGTGCGAAGCCGCGACATCGTCTCGCGCATCATCGACGCCGACGACGACCGTTTGCTCGTCGTCGTCGGACCCTGCTCCGTCCACGACCCCGCGGCCGCCCTCGACTATGCGCACAGACTGGCCGAGGTTGCCTCGACCGTGTCCGACGAGCTCTTCGTCGTCATGCGTGTCTACTTCGAGAAGCCCCGAACTACTCTGGGCTGGAAGGGCCTGATCAATGATCCGGACCTGGACGGAGGCTTTCACGTCGATGCCGGCCTGCACTCGGCTCGGACACTGCTCCTCGATATCGTCGGATCAGGCCTTCCCGTGGGCTGCGAGTTCCTCGATCCGATCATTCCGCAATACCTCTCCGATGCGGTGAGTTGGGGAGCCATCGGCGCCCGCACCGTCGAGAGCCAGATCCACCGCCAGCTCGCCAGCGGTCTGTCGATGCCGGTCGGGATCAAAAACTCGACCTCGGGGAGGATCCAGGTCGCCGTGGACGCCATCAGGGCGGCCTCGACCGGGCAGGTGTTCATCGGGATCAGCGACGATGGTCGCCCTGCGATCTTGACCACGACCGGTAATCCCGACTGTCACGTCGTACTGCGCGGGAGCGCGTCGGGGCCCAACTTCGACGCCGCCAGCGTGGCCGGCAGCTTGGCGATGCTGTCCGACGCAGGCCTACCCGGCCGAGTCGTCGTCGACGCCAGCCATGGCAACAGCTCCAAAGACCACGCCCGCCAACTGGAAGTCATCGCCGATCTCGCCTCCCGCGTCGGTGGCGGTGAACCGGGCATCGTCGGTGTCATGCTCGAGAGCTTCCTGGTCAGCGGTCGGCAAGAGCTGATTCTGGGTCGGAGCTCCGAATTGACCTACGGACAGAGCGTCACCGACGCCTGTCTCGGATGGGACGATACCGTCGTAGCTCTGCATGAGCTGGCCGCCGCTGTGTCGAAACGGCGAACACGCGGGTGACGAAACTCGTGCGAATCAGGCCGGCGCCACGGTCAGCGTGAAAGCCTGCGTCACGACGTGAGCCGTTTTGCCCGTCCCGAAGCTGGCCCTGATGGTCACGTGATACACGCCGCTCGTCTCGGGCGAACCGGACATGGTGGCTGTGCCATTCCTGTTGTCCCTGAAGGCGACGCCGGCCGGCAGTGCGCCCGTCTCGGTGATCGAGGGGACCGAGATCCCGGTGGTGCTCAACGTGAAGGTGAAGCCCGAGCCCTCCGTGGCCGAGGTGCTCGCCGAACTGATGATGGCCCGAGACTCCGACCGGCCCGTCGTGATCCGTCCGATCGAATCGTTCCCCGAGTTGGTGAACCACAGCGCTCCGTCGGGGCCCGCCGTGATGGCGTCGGGACCGTCGATGGTCGACGAGGTGTAGTTGGTGACGTCCCCCGCCGTCGTGATTCGCCCGATCGAATTGTTGCCGTCGTTGGTGAACCACAGCGCTCCGTCGGGGCCCGCCGTGATGGCGTCGGGACCGTCGATGGTCGACGAGGTGTAGTTGGTGACGTCCCCTGCCGTGGAGATCCTCCCGATCGACCCGTTGCCGTCGTTGGTGAACCACAATGCTCCGTCGGGTCCGGCCGTGATGGCATACGGACCCTTGATCGTCGGAGACGTGAAGTTGGTGACGACCCCGGTCGTCGTGATCCGCCCAATCGAGTTGTTGCCGTAGTTGGTGAACCACAGCGCCTTGTCGGGTCCCGCGACGATCGACAGGGGCTCGTCGATGGTGGGAGCGCTGTAGTTGGTAATAACCCCAGCCGTCGTGATCCTCCCGATCGAGCTCTTGTTGGTGAACCACAGCGCCCCGTCGGGTCCCGTCGCGATCGCCACCGGACCGATGACGGTGGCATTGGTGTAGTAGGTGGCGACGCCGGCCGTCGTGATCCTGCTGATCACGTTGTTGCCCAGGTTGGCGAACCAAAGCGCACCGTCGGGTCCGGTGGTGATTCCCAAAGGAATCGAACTGCTCGAATCATTGTCGCTGGTGACCACTCCGGCCGTGGTGATCCTGCCGATCACATTGAGGTTGCGGTTGGTGAACCACAGCGCCCCGTCGGGACCGGCCGTGATGCCGTTGGGCCCGGAGATCGACGGGTCGGTGTAGCTCTTGACGACTCCTGCTCCGGGGACGACAGCGGCGGCCCCACCGGGTGGGGTCTTGGACGTTCCGCAACTGGCCAGGGCGAAGGCGAGGACGGACCACGCGACCACGCGGCGTCCGGTGCTCCCGTTGATTCGTCCGTGGATCGAGCCCAGGGCCAACACCGACTTGATCACTGCGGTGACTCTAACAACGAGCTTGCCCGATCTGGCTGACCAGGTTCGTACGGAACGCCAGAAACGGTCAGTTCATGTTCACTGGTACGACGGACACGGACCACGTCCCGTCCACCGCTCGGCCGAACCACATCTGATCGCTCCGGCACACCCTCGCCATGTACACGACGCCATCAGTGTCCGATCCGTGGGGGTAGACCCGGGAACGGCGAAGATCGCCCCCGCATCGTGGGCACATGGGGTCGGTGGTCGTGAGAGACATTGTGCGGACGTTTTCGGCGCCGCTGGACCTGGGCTTGAGCGGCCCGACCACAACAGTGGCGTTGATCGGTCGCAGAGCCAGTGCCCGGCCGACCTCCCGCTACTCAGAGTGGCCGATGGCACTCCAGCCGACGGTGGACGAGGGGCGATCGAACAGCCCGGCGCTCGGCCGGGACTCGACGCCGCTGGCGAGGGCCTCCGAGATGAGGCCCATCACGGTGTGGTTCGCAGCTCTCGTCTCGGGCCTGGCCAGCGCCGGCCGGATCTTGTGCCGTAGCTCACCTGCTCGTAGTCTCAGTCGTGGCTCGAGGCAGAGGGAGGCGCACATGAAGGTGGTCGGCCTGTTCAGAAATGCACAACGCACGCTGGAGGTTCCTGCCGGTGAAGTCATCTTCCGCGAGGGGGATGCCGGAGAGGAGATGTTCGGAATCGTCGAGGGCGAGGTCCAGCTGCGGACGACGACACGGGTCGTGGCCACCCTCGGACCGGACGAGGTCTTCGGCGAGATGGCGATCGTGGACAATTCTCCGCGTATGGCCACTGCCGTTGCCGTCACGGACACCGTGCTGGCCGTGATCGACCATCACCGCTTTCTCTTCCTGGTCCATGAGACGCCGACGTTCGCTCTGTCGGTGATGTCCTCGATGGCGCAGCGCTTCCGCATAGACGCCTGAGCGTCCCTGGTCAGACGGTGATCCGCGGCACTGTGCCGGGGATCCACTGGACCCCAAGACTGGCCAGGATGGCGTCGCTCTCACGCCGCCATTCGTCGGCCTTACCGTGATCCGAGCCCCGGTCGGTCTCCGCTAATGCTCTCAGGGTGAGAGCCACCTCGTAGCCGGCATCGCGGGCCCGTGCCGCGTCGAGGCTCGCTTCCAACGCCGACCGTGCCGCGTCGAGGTCGCCCCTTTTGAAGAGCGCGACGCCGCGGACCCGTTCGAGCAGCGGCTTCTGTGGCGGGACACCGTCGGACGTCCGGATCTGCTCGAGGCAATCATCGGCCATGGCCAGCGCTGCCTTGTCGTCACCGGCCGACAAAAGGCACTCAGCCGTGCGGGCCCGGATCTCTCGCATCTCGGCGTGACCACCGACGTGGTCGGCTTCTGTGGCGGCGTTGTCGAAACCCCGCAGTGCCTCATCGTACGATCCCCGGGCTGCCGCCAGGCGGGCCAGATTGCAGGTGGCCGACGCGATCACCGATCGGTATTCCGCCGCCCTCCAGATGGCCAACGCCTCGTCGAACAGTCGTTCCGATTCATCGAGCCGACCCTGGTCCAGGGCTATCTCGGCGATATTGTTCCGGCAGAACGCATCCATGACGGCGTTGCCGGTCTTCTGCACCATCTCTTGAGCCTGGGCGTAGAAGTCGAGTGCTTCGCTCCATCGGCCTCGCCAATAAGCGAAACCGCCCAGGAAGTTGAGCATGCTGGCCACGCTCGGGGAGTCGCCGATGTCCTGGAAGAGCGCTAGGGCCTGGAGCCAGTCGGTGGGCTCATGCAGGAGCCCGAGATCCATGCGGGCCCAGTCGAGGACCTTCAGGGCGTTGGCCAGAGCCTCCCTTTCGTCCACCCCCTTGGCCTCGGCGACAGCCCGCTCGCACCACTGCATGGCCAGCCTGTGTCGACCCTCCTCCTGGCAGAAGCGTCCATACCAGGCGAGCACGTGGGCACGTTCACGGCTGGCATCCTGGCCCGGAATGCCGTTGAGGGTCCGGAGGGCGCGGGAGATCCAGCGCAGTGCCCGGGGGTAACAATCGAGCCACCCCTGCAGACGCCCCAGCTTGAGCAGGACACGGGCCTCTGACACCGGGTCACCGCTGCGCAGGCGCCGCGCCTTGCGGTAGGCGTTTTCGGCCGGTCCATACAGGCCGACCCGGTAGCGCGCGTCGGCCAACGACTCGGAGAGCGCCGCCAGTTCGGTCGTTTCCGAACCATCGATATGACGAGCCGCCTCGAGGGCCCGCTCGTAGAAGACGACCGACTCGACGTCGGCAAAGACCTCAGTGGCCCGTTGGGCCGCCACCACGGCGAACCGGTGTGCCTCGACGAAGCGCTGGGCGTGGAGGAAATGGAGCGACAAGAGACCCGCCTGTTTCTCGGGGTTCTCGGCGTTCGATTCGAGAATGGCGTCGCCGGCTCGTGCATGGAGGTCGCGGCGGAGGCGATAAGGCAGTCCGTCATAGGAGCTCTCACGCAGAAGGGCATGTGTGAACTTGACGACGTCGCCCTCCCACTGCAGGAACCGGGCGAGCCGTTGCGGTACCTCGTCGTCGAGCGGCTCGTCCACCACGGCGGCGAGGAGATCTGCGGGAAAGCTCCGGCCCAAAACCGACGCCCGTCGAAGGAGATAGCGGTCTTCGGTGGGCAACTGGTCGATGCGGGCCGTCACGACGGCCTCGACCGAGTCGGGTAGTTCCTCCACGTCCGTGCCCGACAGGGCGGCAGCCACGATCCCGATGAGGAACAACGGGTTGCCCCCGGCCCGCTCGACCAACGCTCCGACGGTGTGCCTTGGCAGCGGGGCCTCAGCCGTCATCCGGTCCACCAGGTCGACCGAATGGTTGTCACCCAGAGCGCCCAGCCGCACACGGAACTCTGAGTCCTCGGCCACCTTCAAGCCATTTCCGGTATCGCGACGGAGGATGACGATCATCCACGGCTGCTTGCCGGTCCCCGTGACGGCAGGAGCGAGGATCTCGGCCGACACTTCGTCCATGAAGTGCGCGTCCTCGAAGACGAAGAGGGTTGGCTCGGTGAGCAGTCCCGTCAACAGCTCGACCAAAGTCGCCGCCATCAGTGGCCGGCGGAAACGATCCTCCAGCTCACTCGTCTCGGGCGTCTCGGGAACCGGGAGTCCGAGGATGACCCCGAGCAGCGGAAGTCGAGACAGGAGCGTGGGGTCGACGCGCCGGACGGTCTCGGTGAGGTGTCGTACGGTGACGTGAGGGTCGCCTCCCGCCTTGATATCGAGGACGTGGCGGAGCAGAAGACGGGCGGTACGGAAAGGGGTCGTTCCGTCGTAGGGTTCGGACACCATCTCGATCGACCGGAAGCCGTCAACCGAGGCGCGCAGCTCACCCACGAGGCCGCGTCTTGCCCACTCCAGGTTCGCCCACCACTTCGACGACGGCTTTCTCGCCATGCCGAGCTCTGGTCGCGGCACGGCGAAGGAGATCGATCTCCCGGTCCCGACCCACGAAAGGGGCCGCCGTGAACGCCATCGGTTCGCGCGTCTCGCCGATGGCACCGATGGAGAAGGCCGTTATCGCTTTTGCCTTGCCTTTCACCATGAACGGCGTCAGTGCGTCGGCTTCGACAGAGAGCCGGGTGCGTTCGAGGACGTCGTCGGTGCACAGGATCTGTCCCGGCCGCGCCTTGGCCATTACCCGGGCCGCCAGGTTGACCCCGTCTCCCATGATGGTAAAGCTCCGCCGCTGCGGTGGACCGATCTCTCCGACGAAGAGCGGGGTCCGGTGCACCCCGACACGGACGGACACCGGGCCGCTGGCGGCGTCCACGATTTCCCGCGCAGTCCGCAGCATCCGATCCTCAGCGTCCTCGGCGGCCACGGGCACGCCGGCCGTGAGAATGATCTTTCCGCCGTCACGATCGATATCGCTGCTGAGGAAAGCTACGTCGTGACGGTCGGCTGCCTCCTGCACTCCGGACACGAGTGTCTCGAGGACGGCGGCGGCTTCCTTCGGGCCGTGTCTGTGCAGGAGGGTATCCGTCCCGCCGAAATGGACGAAGGCCACGGTCGCCCGCCGGTGCTCGGAGAGCCTGATGCCCGCTGACAGGGCTCGTCGTACCGCCACTGGGAGATAGCGACCCAAGTCGATCGATCCCGGTCCATCGGGCCACGTAGGTGGCGGAGACGCGTTGGTAGCGGGGCCGGGAGCCCGTCGCAACAGAGTCCCATCGCCTTTCCGTTCCCCGAGGACACTCCGGGGGAGGAGGCGGGCCGTGGCATCGCTCACCAAGATCTCGCCCGCTTCGGCGGTCGCCTCCATGGTCACCGTGGTCGTGGCGGCCGGGCCGGTGACCATGAGCTCCCGATGTGAGCCACCGACCAGGAAGAAGTCGAAGTCTCCACTGTGGACCCCGACCGACATGCGCAACACGACGGGGTGATCGAGCACACGCTGACGGCCGACGTCCCGCAAGGCCCGCCGCATGTCCATGACCGCACGGCAGGCCCGCACCGCCTGGTCGTCCCCTGTGAACAGCAACAGGAGTGCGTCGCCACCGAACTTGATCAGCTGACCTCCGTTGGCCGACGCCAGCCCGAGCAACTCCACGAAGCACCGGTCGATGGTCTCGGTGAGCGCCTCGGCACCGATCTTGCCGTGCCGTGCCAGCCGTTCGGAGAGCTTGGTGAAGCCGGAGATGTCGACGAAGGCCACCGTTCCCTCGACCACTCGGTGTCGGGAGTCGGAGTGATCGTCCCACTCGGCCAGAAGCGGCGGAAGGTAGCGGGCGAGGTGTTCCGGTGTGGGATCCCGCGTCATGGTCATGACGGCGCCGCCCCCGATGCTCGAGTCCCCAGGGTCCCCACGTATGCGGACCGTTGTCGTTAGACGACGTGAGCATAGTCGCCGATGACTGATGGGAACCGCCCGATCCCTTCCCGGAGGTCCGCGACCGCGGAGGGCGCACGAGCCGAGGGTCCTCCGGCAGGACGACGAGGATCGGGACGGTTGAACGCCGTACCGGTGCCGACGCCGCTCGATCTCACATGGCCTTCGACTCTCCCCCCCAAAAAAAAGGTTGACCCGGGTCGGCGTGTGTGTACGGGTGGGCCGAGACATGAAATCGGGCTCGTGCGGTGAGAATGGCACCCGGCGGCACGCCCCTGGTCGACGTCAGACGGCGCGACGATCACGCTCGCCACCGTCGCACTGCCCAGAGTGCCACTCCGAAGAGAATGAGTGCAGCGGCAACGTAGATGGCCGCTTCGCTCCACTGAAGCTGCCAATAGCGATTCGCCGGTTGGAAGAACGACCCCGCTTCGACATGATGGGCAGCCAGGCAGTGGAGATAGGGCGCGAAGTTGTAGTTCCGATCCTGACAACGTTGGGCGATCGCGTTGGCGGAGGAAGGGCTGGAAAAACCGGGAACAAGTCGAAAGCCGTAACCGAGATTCCAAGCCGGCTGGCGGAAAGCGACCTGAGGCAGGTAAGTCACCGTTGGACCGCTCAGGGCGAACCTCTGCTGAACGAAGACAGGTGATGAGAGCTGGTACGCCCGAATATTGAACACGACCAGAACCGCTGCTGCGCTATAGACGACGATGGTCCCGACGACGGCCCATACCGTTCGCCTGAAGAGGGCTCCGAGGGCGGCCCCGAGAGAGAAGGCGAAGAGGGTGTAGGCGATCGGGACCACACCGGTGACGCCGAAGAGGCGGGGTGTGATCCTGTTCGACCCGAGATACGCACCGGTCTCGAGAAAGTTGACGAGGACGTGGCTTGACCACCACTGCACCAGGATCTGCAGAAGAGCAACGAGAGCCACAGCTATCAGGCCGACGACCAGCCACTTGATGGCGAGCCACCTCGTTCGAGAGATGTTCTGCGTCCATACCAGACGGTTCGTGCGTTGTTGGATCTCTCCGGCGACGAGAGGGGCGCCCAGGACGACCCCCAGGAGGCAGGGGACCAAGAACAGAAACAAGGACAGGAAGCCGGCCTGGTTCTGGAGGGCGAACACGCCGTGGGAGGCACCGTTGCAGCTAGTGAGGATCGTGCAGCCATTGCGTTGATGACTCTGCATCGCCACCTCGAACGAGTGCGCCACGATGAACAGCCACAGTGCAAGGGCGGCGAGCGAACCGCCGACCACGATGAGAGCGAGCCGATGACGGCGCCACGCCAGCCAGATCATGAATCTCCCCCCCGTTCCGGACGGTGGTCGACGGTGAGCGAAGTGTTCGAAGGTGTCCCGGGCTGGGAAAGGTAGGCCAGCACGATCTCATCGAGTCCTGGTTGGAGGTGCTGCCAGTCCGGTCCCAAATCGGGAGGGTCTCCCCGAACCAGAAGCGTCGTCTGTCGCCCCGTCGACTGCGCGGAGATCAGGTCGATCCCAGTGGGAGGGCCGTCCTCCCGAGGGCCGACGAGGATCCGATGAGTGGCCAGAAGCGAGTCGATCGATCCCGTGAGCTGAACGTGGGATGCCGAAAGGATGATGAGGTAGTCGCACACCGGTTCGAGCTCGCTGATGATGTGTGACGAGAGGAAGACCGTCGTCCCTCGTTCGGCGACCGTTCCCATGAGTGTCTGGAGGAGCTGACGACGGGCCAACGGATCGAGGCTCGCCACCGGCTCGTCCAAGAGAAGAAGGTCGGGACGCTTGCCCATGCAGACGGTGAGCGCCACCTCCGCCTGCTGGCCCAGAGAGAGCTTGCCGACCTTGTCCTTGGTGGAAATGCCGAGATCGTCGAGCCATTGCCGCGCCGACACATCGTCCCAGGTCGGATTCAAACGCCGACCGAGCGTCAGCATGTCGTCCACCCGGAAGCCCGCGTAGAGCGGCCGGGACTGATCGAAGTAGCCGATCCTGCTGAGATGTGCTGTGGAGTTCGGGTGAACCTCCTGGCCGAAGATGCTCACTCGTCCGGTTGTCGGCCGCGAGATGCCGGCAGCGAGGCGTAGCAGAGTCGACTTGCCGGCGCCGTTCGGACCGACGAGGCCGGTGATGCTCCCCTCGGGAACGGAGAGACTGCAGTCCCTCAGTCCCCACGTCGTACGGTAACGGCGCCCCAGGCCCTCCGTTTCAAGCGCGGCTGTCATCTGGTCCCTCCCTTTCTGACGAGCGCATGGCCTCGGTGACGAGGGCGGAGATCGCTTCCTCGCCGAGGCCGGCATCCCGGGCCGAGCGCATCCACTTCTCGAGTTGGCGCTGAAGGGCCTGTTGCTGTGCGGGAACCTCGGACAGGGCGCGCGTGATGAACGTGCCGCTTCCCGGACGCCCTTCGGTGAGGCCCTGTTGTTCGAGGTCGCGGTAGGCCCGGTGAACCGTGTTGGGATTGATCGCGATCTGCTTGACCACGTCGCGGACGGTTGGTAGTTGATCGCCGGGTCGAAGCAGACCCAGTCGCAAGGCCTGACGGACCTGGTCGACGAGTTGGCGGTACGCGGGCACACCCGATGAGCGGTCGAGCCGGAACTGGATCATCGGCTCCAAGGCCATACGTGTGAATGTACTAGAAGATTAGGACAATAGCAACGGTGGTCACCACGACGACCGCAGGTGATTCCTCGCTTGTCGGATCCCGACGAGGTGCCCCACACTCTGAGGGGCGGGCCGGCGCTGGAGAACGGGCTCCGAGCACGGTGCTGCCTCGGTCGGGTGCTAACGGGGCGGTGGGGTGGCTGTGGCGGATGAGGACAATGACGCCGGAGGCCCGTCCCCGAGCGACAAGTCGGGTTATTTTGCGCCCCTCAGCCTGTCGAAGTACGTGCTGCTCACAACCTTTCGACGCGATGGCACGGCAGTGGCCACACCCGTGAACATGGTCGTGGTCGGGGACACGGCGTTTTTCCGCACCTGGGACGCGACGGGAAAAGCAAAGCGGCTCAGACACACCACCCGAGTAGAAGTCGCACCCTCGACGGTACGAGGCCGACCCCTTGGCCCGGCGATCCCGGCCGAGGCCCGGCTCCTCGACGGCGTCGGGTCCGAACACGCTGCGCGACTGCTCGCCCAGAAGCACCCACTTCTTCACGGAACCCTCATTCCGCGGTATCACCGGCTGCGGGGCTGGACCACGCTGCATTACCGACTGATCCGTCCCACGACCGGTTCTTAGCGGCTCGGCGCCGGGACCCCGGGAAACGGGGTCGTCGCTCCCTTTCCTAGACTCCGGCCCCATGACGAGCACGGCCGCCGTTCCCCAAGGGCATCCCAGGCACCGGGAGGGTACGTGAGGCCGATCGACCGCAGCGAGATCGGCTCGTTCGACCTGGAAACCGACGTTCTCGTGGCCGGTTTCGGAGCGGCGGGTTCCTGCGCGGCCCACGCCGCCCGCGAGGTTGGAGCCGAGGTGCTCGTGGCCGAGCGGGCGTCCGGGGCTGGAGGTGCGGCGGCGTTGTCCGAGGGCATCATCTATCTGGGTGGGGGCACACCGGTCCAGGCCGCCTGCGGGTTCGAGGACTCGGTCGACAACATGGTGCGCTACCTGATGGCGGCGTGCGGACCGGAGCCCGACGAGGCGAAGATCGTCGCCTACGCCGAGGCCAGCCTTGATCACTTCGACTGGCTGGTGGCACGCGGTGTCGAGTACGACGCCCGGCTCGATGTCGAAACCCAGATGGCTCCCTCGGGGACGGAGGGCCTCGTGTGGTCCGGTGGCGAGGACGCGTGGCCGTTCAACGAGATCGCCACGCCGGCCCCCCGCGGTCATCTGGCCAAGACCAAGCGCTCGACGGGATGGCTCCTCATGCAGAAACTCTCCGAAGCGGCTGTGGCGGCGGGGGCGGACGTCTCCTACGACACTCGGGTCGAACACCTGATCGTCGATGGTGAACGTGTGATCGGGGCCGTCGCCACCCGCTATGGCGAACAGCTGGTGGTCAAAGCTCGCCGCGGCGTTGTTCTCACCGCCGGCGGGTTCATTTGGAACGAAGCGATGCTGCGGCGACACGCCCCGACCCTCCTCCTCGGAACCTGGAAGGTCGGGACCGAGGCCGACGATGGCCGGGGGATCGAGATGGCCCAGGCCGTCGGGGCCCGGGTCAAGAACATGCACGCTGGTGAAGTCTCACTTCCGATCATCCCGCCGAGACGGTTGATCGAGGGAATCATCGTCGACGGTAGCGGCCAGCGCTTCATCAACGAGGATACGTATATGGGCCGGGTCGGTCAGGCCGCTCTCTATGAGCGCGACGCCACGTGTTTCCTGGTGATCGACGAGGCCGGGTACGAACCTAACTGGATGGGCCTCGAGGCCTCGTGGGTCTGCGAGACCGTCGACGAGTTGGAGATCGAGATGGGGTTGCCGGCGGGGTCACTCGAGGCGACCCTCGGTCTGTACAACCGGCACGCCCAGTTCGGCTCCGACCCCGTATTCCATAAGCGGCATGAGCGTGTCCGGCCCCTTGTTCCGCCTCTCGGCGCGTTCGACTTGAGGAGCGGCTCGGCACCGTATGCCCCATTCACACTCGGTGGCCTCGAGACGACCGTCGCCGGTGAGGTCGTAGATCTCTCGGGGGGGCTGATCCCCGGGTTGTTTGCGGCGGGTCGGAGTACATCCGGGATCTGCTCCTTCGGCTACGCCTCCGGCCTGTCGCTCGGCGACTCGACGCTCTTTGGCCGTTTCGCCGGCGCGACGGCGGCCAACTCGGAGACCGTGATCTGATTCGCACGCTGTCGTGCCGCGCTCCTGCTCCGCCCGTGCCGGACGGACACAGCGCCACCACGGGAATTCATGGTCTGATTCATTCGTGGACCATGAGAGACCAAACGTCGTGCAGCCACACCTACCCGTCGAGCGCTACGGACGACGGCGAGGAGCGATGGTGGGCGCCGCTGTCGCCGCGCTTTTGGTCATGGCTGCCTGCGGGCCGGTTGCGTCGGCCCCGCGCGGTATGCCGGCGATTCGGCCCGTACCTCACATCATCATCGATACCGACCTGTCTCTCTACTGGGACGATGCCACCGCCGTGGGAATGGCCAACGTTCTCCAACAACGAGGCAAGGTCGAGATCCTGGGCGTCATGTCCGACATCCGGAACACGGTGGCCGTGGCTGCCATCGATGCTGTCGATACCGCCTACGGTCACAGCCGCATTCCTGTTGGTGCAGTCGCCGACAGCGATGCGGACACCGTCCGAACCGGCTACAGCGCCACGCTGGTCAGTCGGCTTCCCCACTCCATCCACAGCAGTGCCGAGGTTCCCGACGCCGTTGCCCTCTATCGCCGCGTTCTCGCTAGGCAACCGGACGACAGCGTGACCATCGTGGCAATCGGCGCGTACACCAACCTGGCCGGCTTGCTGCGGTCGAAGGCCGGGCAGGGTAGTGCGCTTGATGGACGTGCGCTGATAGCGTCCAAGGTGCGGAAGCTCGTGATCGAGGACGGCCTGTTCCCGGGCGGCGCGCCGGTGCCGTTCACGAACGCCCAATATGACGTCGCCTCGGCACGAGTGGTGGTGAGCGGTGCGGATTGGCCCACTCCGATCGCGTGGGTCGACGGCTCCACGGGTATCAACACCAAGGTCGGTGGAATGCTCTGTTCGACGACGGTGTCCGACAATCCGATGCGCATCGTCTACGAAGCTCTCTTCGGTTGTGGACCGCCCATGGATGGCGATTGGGACGGGCCCACGTTGCTGTATGCAATCGGTGGCACGCAGGGCGTCTTCTCTCAGTTGGGTGAGGGCGGTGCGGCAGTCATGAATGCAAGGGGTGGGTTGTCGTGGCAGACCAATCCCCGTCGTCATCACGACGTGTATGTCCACGTAGTCGACCAAGCTGCACTCAATCAACGAATTGACGCCCTCCTCGCCGCTCGGTGACGCGACGTGGCATCGTGGGCGGATCGGGCGCAGCTGATCGACGCCAAAGATGCCGGGGAGTGGGAGCTTCCGGTCCTCGGGTCGGTCACGGCCCCGGCTGACGGGTTGATCCAGCCCGCCGGACCATGCTGCCTGGGTCGGGGGACGGATCCGACCCGGGGCTCCCTCACGCGCTGGCGACCTGGTTTGAACCACCCACGGGGCGCAACGGGGCGCTCGCTCCTGACCGCCGATGGTCGGAATGGCACTCGACCTGAACCCAAGAAACCACAGAGAGCGGCAGGCCGAGCACGGGCAAACAGGCATGTGGGGAGGTGTCCTTGCGGGCTCGCTGGGGGTTCGGGTCCGGAGGGCGACCTGGAGGTCGCGCCTACTCAACCAGCCACAGGGGCGGGTCTCGACCTCGGTGGCGAGGCGGATCGGCAGGCTGGTGGGAGGGCGCCGTCGTGTAGGTGTCCATGTGGACGGATCCCGTTCGTCGTCTGCTTGGAAGTGCCCCATCCGCACCAAGGGAGAAGTGAGATGAGCAAACGACAGCGAGAGATCAATCAGCACCTGCAGGCGGCGCGTGAACACGCGATCATCCGCTACTACTACCGGAAGCGAGGCTGACATGAAGTACCTCCTTTTCATCTGGGCTGACGGGCTGCCGGCACCGGAGGACTTGACCGTCTTGCAGCGCGAGTGTCCGGGCTGGGTCGAGGAGATGGATGGTCGCGGCGTCCGGCTGATGGGCCGGGAGCTGGAGCTCCCGGAGACAGCGGCGACGGTGCGTGTGCGCGACGGCGAGACGCTGGTGACCGACGGCCCGTTCGCGGAGACCAAGGAGTTCGTGGCGGGCTTCGACGTGCTCGAATGTGCCGACCTCGACGAGGCGATTGAAGTGGCGGCCAAGCACCCCTCGTCCTGGTTCCAGGCGATCGAGATTCGACCGTTCCGAGACGGGTTGGAGCTAGCGGACGAGGCACAGTGTTTCGCACGAGGCGACGACTCCCGCGGCGCTCCCTACTGCCTGATGATGTGCCTCGACGGGATCCCGGCGGCGCCGGCCGTGGAGGAGGCGATCCGCAGGGAGGGCCAGACCTGGTGGCAGGACCTGGAAAGACGCGGGCTACAGGTCTTTGCTCACCCGTTGCAGCACAAAGATATGGCGACGACGGTCCGGGTCCGCGACGGGGAGATACTGCTCAGCGACGGACCGTTCATCGAGACCAAGGAGTTCGTCGGCGGGATCGCTGTGATCAACTGCGCCGACCGTGAGCAGGCGATCGCGATAGCCGCCACCCACCCGCTGGCCAGGCACCACATGATCGAGGTGCGTCCCTTCTGGAGCGAATGACCGATCCCACAGTCCAGCGCGTGCTCGACGCGGCCTTCCGCGAGGAGTGGGGCCGCGTCGTCGCCACCCTGATCAGGCGCACCGGCGACTGGGACCTGGCCGAGGAGTGCGCGCAGGAGGCGTTCGCGGAGGCCTCGCGTCGGTGGCCGGTCGATGGCGTCCCGCAGCGCCCCGGCGCCTGGCTGACGACCGTCGCCGGCAACCGCGCCATCGACCGGCTGCGGCGTGGCGCCCGCGGCGCCGAGCTGCTGGAGCAGGCCGGCCGCGAGGGGACGCAGTCCGACACTGATGAGGAAGCGATGTCTGAGCTGTTCGATGAGACCGACGAGATCGAAGACGACCGCCTGCGGCTGATCTTCACCTGCTGTCACCCCGCACTCCCACTCGAGGGTCGGGTGGCCTTGACGGTGCGGAGCCTCGCCGGGCTCACCACGGCGGAGATCGCACGCGCGTTCCTGGTGCCTGAAGCGACGATGGCCAAGCGCCTAACCCGCACCAAGGCGAAGATCGCGGCCGCCGGGATCCCCTACAGGGTGCCACCGGCGTACTTGCTGCCGGAGCGCACGGCGGGGGTGCTGGCTGTGCTCTACCTGATGTTCAACGAGGGCTATTCGGCCTCCTCGGGCGCGGAGCTGATCCGCGCCGGCCTCTGCGATGAGGCGATCCGCCTGGCACGGGCCCTGCAGGACCTGATGCCCGATGAGCCCGAAGCGACGGGCGCCCTGGCGTTGATGCTGCTGCACCACTCGCGTCGCGACGCCCGCGTGGGCGACGACGGCGAGCTGATCACGCTGGAGGAGCAGGACCGGGGCGGATGGGATGAGGCGGAGATCGAAGAAGGGCTGCGCCTGCTCGAATCGGCGCTGCGTCGGCGGCAGGTCGGGCCCTACCAGCTGCAGGCGGCGATCGCCGCCTGCCACGCCCGTGCCGACAGCGCCGCCGCCACCGACTGGCGTGAGATCGCCGGCCTCTACTCGCTGCTGGAAGGCCAGATGCCGTCGCCGGTGGTCAGACTCAACCTGGCGGTGGCGGTGGCGATGGCCGGCGACATCGACGCCGGGCTGGCGATCATCGCCCAGCTCAGCGCAGACGTGCGGCTGGAACGGTACTACCTGCTTGATGCGACCCGAGCGGACCTGCTGCGACGCCGTGGCGATCAGGTTGCCGCCGCCGCGGCCTACGAGCGCGCGCTGCCATTGGCACCGTCGGAGGTAGAACGCCGATACCTGTTGGGCAGGTTGAAGGAGGTCAAGATGACCGAGCGTGGTCAAAATTCGCTGTGAGATCGCGGATGTTCACACGATGCGGCGGCTGGCGATCGATGACATAACCTGCCACCATGACCGGATCGTTGGAGCTCGAGGGGCTTCGCCGTACCTTTGGGTCCCTCACCGCCCTTGACGATCTCTCGTTCGACGTGCCTGCAGGACAGGTGGTCGGCTTTCTCGGGCCCAATGGCGCGGGCAAGACGACGACGATGCGTGCCATCTTCGGTCTCACTGAACTTGATGCTGGGACTGTGCGTTGGAACGGTGCGCCCGTGGAGCAAGCTCAGCGACGGCGTTTTGGATATATGCCTGAGGAACGCGGGTTATATCCCGGCATGCTCGTCGGCGAACAGGTCCAGTATCTGGGCCGTTTGCACGGGCTCAGTGCGACAGAAGCCGCCAGCGCCACCGACGCCTGGCTCGATCGACTCGACATCGCCGACCGAAAGAACTCCAAGGTAGAGACCCTGTCGCATGGCAACCAGCAGCGGGTGCAACTCATGGCGGCTCTCGTGCACAAGCCCGAGCTGCTGGTGCTGGACGAGCCGCTGTCGGGTCTCGACCCTACAGGCATCGATGCCATCGGCCAGGTGTTAGTGGATCAGGCCCGTGCCGGTTGCTGCGTGCTTTTCAGCAGCCACCAACTCGATCAAGTTGAAGACCTATGTGAGCAGGTGATCATCATCGACCACGGCCGCTTGGTTGTGTCGGGAACGGTGGAAGAGTTGGCGACGAGTGCAGGCCGGCGACTGCTGGTCCGCATCGAGGGTGACCGGACAGGTGACTGGGCGCGCCGCCTTCCCGGAGTCATCGTGTCCGAGGTAGACGGTGGCGCCGTCCGGCTGATCCTGGAGAGCTCGGTCGACAGCGACGAGATTCTCCGTGGCGCGATGCGTGCAGGGCGAGTCACCCAGTTCTCCTACGAGCGTCGCCGTCTCTCCGAAGTCTTCCGGGAGGCGCTCCGTTGAAGGGTCCCTACATCGCCGTCGCTGTCGCTGTCTTCTTGCTCGGGCGAGTCTGGATCTCGATGAAGCGACGGAGGCGCCGGGCATCCAATGGACCGGCGTCCGTCTCATCCAATGGCGCCAGCCAGGCCCCGGGGCCGGTCGCGCCCACGGCCCGCACCGGAAACAGCAGACCGACTTCGCACGCCATGGAGAGCCTCCTCGGCGTCGCCGGGATGGTGGCCGGACGCGAGATCAGAGAACGCGTCAGGGGTCGCATCTTCCGGGTCGGCACGATCATCCTCTTACTGGCGGTGGCAGCCGCGATCATCATCCCGACCCTCCACAGCAGCGGTGGAGGCTCCACCCGGCAGACCGTCGGAATCGTCGGCCCCTTGTCTGCTCAGATCGAGCAGGTCGTCGCTTTGGCCGGGACGCAGAGCCAGGACTTGGTCAAAATCGTGCCAGAACGATCCCTCGCCGACGCCAAGACCGCCCTGCTGTCAAACAAGATCGATCTCGCCGTCATCGGCGGCAACAAGATACTGCTCAACCTGCCGGCCAGCGCCGCCAGCTCGCCGACCGACGCGGCACTCGTCCAGAACGTGGCCAGCTACCTCGGCGTGCTGAAGGCATATCGGGTGGGTGGTCTCACGCCTGAGCAAGCCCGCTTGATCGACAACGCCAAATCTGTCCCTGTGGCGACCCTCCGACCGAGCCCGAAGCCCACCACGAACGGCGCTTCAGTATTCGGTCTGGTGCTGTTGTTCTTCATGCTCACCCAGTACAACACCTGGATCCTGATCGGCGTCATGCAGGAGAAGTCCAGTCGGGTCGTCGAGGTCCTCCTGGCGATGGTTCGCCCTCTGCAGTTGCTCGGCGGCAAGGTCCTCGGTATCGGGCTGGTGGCTCTTGGTCAAGCTGCCCTCGTCGTGGGATTCGCGTTCATCGTCGCAGCGGCGGTGGGCTCTTCCCTGCTCCACGGCACGGCACCTGTGGTGCTGCTGTGCCAGTTGCTCTGGTTGGTCCTGGGATATGCGTTCTATTGCTGGGTGTACGCCGCCGCCGGCTCCACCGCAGAGCGCCAAGACCAGGTGCAGACGCTCGCTCTCCCTCTCAGCATCCCGATCCTGGTGGGCTACCTCTTCGCACTCACCGTGGCCAGCTCCGGCCAGCCGGATCTGGTCTTCAAAGTCTTTGCCTATCTGCCCCCGACGGCCCCGTTCTGCATGCCCGTACTGGTGGGACTGGGCCAGGTCAGCTGGTGGGAGTTCGTCGCCTCGGTGACGATCTCCATCGTCGGGACAGTCGCCATGGCCATCTTCGCCGCCCGTATTTATCGTCGCGCCGTTCTCCAGACCGGAGCTCGGGTGGGTTTCCGCCAGCTCCTGACGCGTGGCGCCCGCTAAACTGGTGGCAGTCATTCCTCGACTCCAGGTCATCGGCTCGGTGCCTTGTCCCTGAGAATGTCAGGGAGCGTCAGGAAGAACGTCTCGAAGGATGGTGGAATTCTGACGGGCAATCCCGACGCTGAAGACCTGGGAGATGTCGTCCCAAAGGCGATCGGCAAAGGCTTCGGCTTCGTGGAAACCGGTTCCGTCCCAAAGTGAGACGATCAAGAGCTGGCTCCGATCGGGCCCGCCGCTCGATTCCAGGCAGAACATCCTGAGGAAGCCGGGATGCTCCGAGCACAAGGGCACGATCCAGTTGTCCAGCCTCTGCAACAGCTCAGGCAGTTGTTCCGAGGGCAGGTGCAGGGTGACCGTGATGGCCCTTTCCACCGTCTGAGGCTGGCGTGCGACGCCGCGCTTGATCGACACCCGCCAGAGGCTACGAACCTCGATCCATCGTTCTCAATACAAAGGTCAGATATATTGATCTTGTGGCGAGATCAATGGATCTCCAGCAGCTCGAACAATTCGTGGCCGTGGCCGAGGAACAGCACTTCACTCGGGCCGCGTTCCGTTGCCACATCGCCCAGTCGGCCCTGTCCACCTCGATCAGGGCCCTCGAGCGCTCGCTCGGGGCGCCCCTGTTCGTACGGACGACCCGACGTGTGGAGCTCAGCGAGGCGGGACAGGCCCTCCTGCCCGAAGCCCGGCGCGTGCTGGCCGCTGCCGATTCGGCTCGCGACGCCGTAGACCAAAGCATCGGACGCGTGCGAGGGACCCTTTCGATCGGAAGGGTCTGGGAAGACATCAGCCGACCCCTGGCGAGATATCACGCCGCCTTTCCCGACGTGGCCATCGTCATCAAACAGGGCCTCTCCATCGCTCTCATCGAGGACGTCAATAGCGGCGACCTCGACATCGCCTTCGTGGGGCTTCACCCCAAGGGTCTTCCTCCTGGCGTCACCGTTATTGCCAAGGCGTCGATACCGGTAGGCATCGCCTGTGCAAGGACCCACCGGCTGGCCAGGACCAAGAAGATCGGCATCGGCCAGCTGCGTGGCGAATCGTTTGTGGCCAATCCCGGCGACACCGCCAGCCACGGAGCCGTGGATCAGCTTCTGGGTGATGCCGGCGTCATGTACAAGGTGGACTTCCGAGTCGTGGACATTCCCAGCATGATGGAGCTCGTGGCCAGCGGGCTGGCCATCGCACTGCTACCCAAGACGGCGGCGGAGTCATGGCCAGGCATCGCCTTTCGGCCGCTGGCCGGCGTTTCACCCGTCTGTGACGCAGGAGTTGTCGTCAGCACCCGACCGAGCGGGGCGGCCAGAGCGTTCGTCGAGGCCGTCGGGGCGGGTCTGATCCCCTAGGAAAGCGATCCTTCAGAGACTCGAGTTGGTGGGTTGGTCGGCTGGGGCACCGAAGCTTGAACGTCTTCAGCCTGCTGCCGAATCGACGGCGATCCCATCCTCTGTCTTCTTAACCCCGGAACATACGATACGTGAATGCCTTCCAAGGGGGCTCGGCTCTCTGGTTTGGAGTCACCGCAGTGTGGCTGGCATTCACTCTCATTCGAGGTGCGGCTATCCACTGGTACCCCTACCCGTTCATCGATGTCACCAAGATCGGATACGCAAAGACCCTTCTCAACTGTGTCTGGGTGTCCCTCTTGCTGTTGGGACTGGCTGCTGGCGCCACGGTGATCGATGGGCGCCTCGGTCGAAACCCCCAAGAACTCGCTAGGTGAGCTAGCGGTGCGGCATTCGGGCCTTGAAACCTAGGCCGGAACCGTGACGGGCCCACCCGTCGCGCCCGATCACGTCAGCGCCTTGACGACGGTCAAGACACCGGTAACCAAGAGGAGTACGTCTACGGCGATCACGAAATGCTCTGTCGCCATGCGCCCCCCGATCCAGGAGCCCGCGGCGATGCCGAGGACGCAGGGCAGAAGCGAGTAGGCGGCGTACTCCACGTCGTATGCGCTGACGAGGCCGGCGGCGGCGAGCAAGGGGAGACCGATGACGTTCGAGATCAGGAAGACCGACGAGATGGTCGCCCGGAAGCGGTCGTCACTGAATCCGCTGCGGCGGAGTTCGTAGACCAAGGGTGGTCCGTTCGTAGCCAGCGACGTGTTCAGCACCCCACTGATCACGCCGGTCGTAAGCATGGTCAATGGGCGGGATGGTGCGGACCGGGCGCGACCGATGCGTGTCTGGACGATGATCCATGTGGCCGCCGTGACGATCGTCACTCCCAACACCAGACGCAGGACTCCCGCCGAGATGACGCGGAAGACAACGACCCCGACGGGTGCGCCTACGAGGACGCCCGCTCCCAGTTGCCGGACCGTCGACCACTCCGTGTCGCGGTGGAGACGCAGGGCCAGCCAGGTGCACGTCAGCGTTCCGTTGAGGAAGACGATGATGACGGCACTCTTGGTCGGCACGACGAAGGCCAGAAGTGGCACGGCCAAAAGGGCAAAGCCGAATCCCACGGCCCGCTGCAGGACGGCGGAGGCAAAGACGATGCCGGCCACGGCTCCCACCGACCCCGACGTGATGGCCGCGCTCACTCCGGCTTGTCTTCCTTCAAGTCTGCATCATGGCAGACCGGAAACCCTTCCGAAGCCCAGTAGGATTACGACGTGACGCGGGGTGTGGTCGTCGGGAACGGTGGCGGTGGTAAGTCGACCCTTTGCCGAGCCCTTGCAAAGCGTCACAACCTGGAATGGTGTTCCGTGGATCAGATTCAGTGGGCCCCTGATTGGGAGCCAGTGCCCGAGGACGTCGTAGGGGAACGACTTCGTGCAGTTATGGCGGGGGACCGCTGGATCATCGACGGTTGGGGACCTTGGCCGACACTCGAACAACGCATGCAGGTGTCGGACACGCTCATATTCGTGGATCTGCCCCTATGGATGCATTTCTGGTTGGCAGCGGAGCGTCAGATTTCTATCGCTCTGGGTCAGCCTCGACTCGACCCGATCGAGGGTTGCGACGACCTGGCCATAACGCGGCGACTCTTCGAAACAATCTGGCACGTTGACCAGACCCTGAGACCCCAGCTCGTTGAACTAGTGGAACGATATGCAACCGGGCGCGAATACCACCACGTCACGACGCTCGACCAGCTTGAGGACCTCGCCCAGTTCGCATAGTCGGCTGACCCATCGACCCAGCGATCGGAGGTGTCACGGAGCTCGTGAGGCCGGAGACCGCGTCACGAGACGGTCTGCCGGTGGTCGGGTGGACTCAAGACCGAGACGGGCCTCCGGCGGGTGACACGGGGACTGGGCCAGGACCGAATGGATCTGCCCATATGTGAGACTCCTCGTGGCGACTGAAACATTTGGCCGTCGTAGCCGAAAAGGCTTCTTTCGCTATCAAGCAGGAATCGAAGCGCAACGCTGTAGACGCGGGTCGATCATGACAGCGAAGGTCGGCCGGATAGCGGAGGCGCGGGGTTGTGCCGGAGGTCGCAGATCACTCTGCCCTTCGAGCCGGCATTCCCGCAGATTTTGCTGTTAATCGCATGCACGATTCTTCGATGAAAGCGATGACGATCTCCGGCATGTGCAGGAGATGCTGGACACCGCAGGGAGGCCTGGGCTGGCGATCCCTGAGGATGATAATTTCTCCGGCGTGCGGATTCCACGAATGACGATGTTTCTGGCGGGCATCGTGCTCGCCATCGCTGGGTTCAGTGTTTCCGCCCCCCCGGCGAGTTCCGTCCCATTGGTCACGACCATTTCCATGACGATGCCCCACGCCTACAAACCACGTGCAGCCCCTGGCACGACCGACGACTACCACTGCACGCTGGTAAACCCCCATTTGAGTCGGAACGTGTACATCATCTCCAGCCAGTTCGTCCCCGGAAGTGACGAGGATCACCATGCCGCGCTCTTTCTTGTGCCACCGTCATCCGCGGCGTCGGTAATACGTGACAACAGGGGGGGAAGAGGCTGGACGTGCTTCGGGGGTCCTCTTCCCGGTACCGACCTGACGGGACTGGCTGCGGACCCTCTGCTCACGTTCTGGGCGCCCGGCGCGGGGGTGGACAAGTTTCCGAAGGGGACCGGGGTCCCGCTTCGTGCTGGAAGCCTGGTCATCATGCAGGTCCATTACAATCTGCTCGTCGGCGACAAGCCCGTGAAGAACGCTCTGACACTCCGCACGGTGCCTGCATCGACGCCGCTTCTGCCTCTCCATCTCAATCTGATGCTCGCACCACCAAATATCCCCTGTCCGACTGGTGTGACCGGCCTGCTATGCAACCGGTCGGCGGAGCTCGCCAACGTAGGACAGCGATTCGGCCGGAGCGCTGTCGAAGAGATCAACGGCATCGAAGGGATCTGTGGGGACAATCCGGGTAATCCGGTTCAGGGGGATTCGGCATCGTGCACTTCGCCGATCGGCACTAGTGGCTATATCGTCAGGGTGTATGCGCACATGCACCTCTTGGGTGTGGCATTCAAGATGGTGCTCAACCCGGGGACGCCCAACGCACAGACCGTCCTCAACGTACCCACCTACAATTTTCACGACCAGAAGTCCTACAACATCAAGCCCATTCCTGTCACTGCAGGTGAACCAGTAGAGGTGACCTGCACCTACAATCCACGGCTGGCACAGGAACTGCCAATCCTGCGCAAGGTGGCCCCGCATTTCGTGACCTGGGGGGACGGGTCGACCGACGAGATGTGCATCGGGATCGCGTGGACCTCGAAGGTCCTCCCGAATTCGCACGACTCTGTCTGAACACCAAGACGGGGGACGATCGAGGTTGGTGCAAGGGAACAGTCCGGTGACCGCCACCAGCGCCGACTGGACCCGGTTCCTTCCTTGAGCCTTCGCCTGATAGAGGGCGGCATCAGTGCGGAGGGCCTCAGGAAGCTGAGACCGCCAGTGGGGAACGATCCGCCAGGGGACCCAATCGAGTGTCGTCGCTGGGACATCTCCTAGAGCGCAAACCCAGGGCTCCATGATGCGGTAGGCATCGGACAAGCAAGTCCGATGGCTACCGTCTCGGTTCGTACCGCATCGCCACTGCTCCCGAGCCGAACTCCAGCTGGCTCACGAGCTTCAAATCGACATGCTTCGATAGCCCCGCGAACAACGTCGGCCCGTGGCCCGCGAGCCTGGGATGCACGACAAACTCGTACTCGTCGATCAATCCCAGCTCCGTCAGCGCCAGTGGGAGCTGAACACCTCCCACGAACAGTCCGTTGCCCGACTCCCGCTTGAGTTGCTGAACGGCCTTGCCCAGGTCCCCGCGCACGAGTTCTGCGTTCCAGTCGACCTGCTCGAGGGTGCTCGATACCACGTACTTCTCTGCCGCGTTGATCGTTTGGGCGAAGGCTTGCATCCAATCAGGTCTCGCTCCGGTCGGCGTCGACGGCCGCCATGCTGATTCCATCATTTGGTACGTCACCCGACCGAAGAGAAGGGCATCGGCCTGATTGAGGTTCTCGACTGCGTGACGATGCAGGTCTTCATCCGCAGGTATTGCACGATGATCGCAGCACCCGTCCAATGTGACGTTGATGGAGTACCGAAGCGGTCGCATGTCGCAAGAAGGGTACCGCCGATGGAGCACACCTTCGAATGGCACCACGGGACGAGTATCGGCGTCCGGTGTTCCCGATCGGGCCGGTGGCGGGCCGCCTGACCTTTCGAGGTTCCTTGGATCCGACGTCCTGCCTGCGGATCAGCTGTGATCCCAACTCACTATTTCGACTGCGAACCGCCGAACAACTTGTGCCACCGACGAGCGCATCTCTCCCGACGGGCTCGCTGCCGCATCTTCCGCTGGAAAGGTGTCTCGAAAATCATGCCGCCACGGGGTCCAGACGAAATGACACCTGCAGCCATCGGGTTGTTCAACATGGCGCCCCCGTCCAGAGCGACGTCTGCGTACGAACCCAGGTCAGGCGAGGGTCCGTTGTCAGCATCGTCAGCATCGTCAGCACGGCGGAGATCCCTGCCGAGCGAGCTTGCAGCAACCGGTGCCGGTACGAGCGGCTTCGACGGTGGTTCGTCCGGCGGCGAATCGTTTGTCTCTGTCCCAGCATCTCGTACGAGTCTTGTTGGCTTACCCCCGGACATCCAACGTTGCTCGTGGATTCCATAGGGATCGAGAAGCACAGAATCGAGTACTCGGTCGCCTCGCTACCTCGCCGGTTTGCCATCGGCTGGGTCCCGGAGGACGGACCGTCCCGGAGGACCGATGACCCGGTCTGGTAACCGTGGAACAATCCCTGACATGGACCCGCCGCCAGAACTGCAATCCAACAGACACTGGAGGATGGCTGTCTGGGCTCTCCGGGTGGGGTACGTCGGGCTGGCGGTCGCCATCGCTGGCCTCATCGTGATGTCGTTGGGTTCCATGCGGTGGATCCTGGCCGTCGGGGTGATCATCTGGCTCGCCGCCGCCGCCGTCACGTTGGCGGGCTTCTTCTGGTCCCGGCACGAGCTTCCCGAGCCGCGACCTAGGTACTGGTCGATGCGGTTCATGCTCATTCGCGACACGGTCCGCGGTCGGTCGTAGGCCCTGCGGACCTCACAAGCGTCCATCGGAGTTTGCCACCTGGCCAACCCGAACGGCTGTAGGACGAGGCAATCGCTCCAGAGAAAAGAGAGGACTGACGTCGGCAATGCTCTCGACTGAGGGCCCGGATAATTCGGATTTATCAGCCGATGGGCGACTCGTTCGGGAGGGCCGCCTGTGGTGCCTATCACGTGTCCAGACACGAAACGACAGTCGAGCGGGCACAACAGAAATGTCGTAGCTTGGTCGGACCGCCTCATAGGGGGTGGTCAACCACTGGTGAGGAGAGGTTCCCGTCATGAGTGTCACCGTCATTGCCCATTTCCCGGTTGCCGACGTCAAGAAGGCCATAGCAGGATTGCAGGCCAACGCAGCGCTCCTAGAGGAGATCACCGAGGACACCAAGGGCAATGGGATCATCCACCACACCTTCGTTGCCGGCGAAGGCGAACTCGTAGTCATTGACGAGTGGAAAACGGCGGACCAGTTCCAGAGCTTCTTCGATGGCAACGCAAAGATCGCGAGGGTCACGGAGATTCTTGGTGTCACCGGCCCTCCCGCCGTCGCGATATACAACGAAGTTGAGGCGCCCGGCAAGGTGTAGTCGGCTGGGCCGTCAACGGGGCCGACTGCTCCCTGTGGACCGTGACAAGATTTTCGGCTGCGCCACCGGTCCGCCCGACTGACCGATAGGCGGCTATCGCAAGTTGATACCGAACCCCGAGGCCCACACGTAACCCTTCGGTTGCGGCGTGGCACATTGGCAACTCTGACAACACCCGTCACACTCGGTGAATTTCCCAGGTCCTCGTTCATCAACCGTGACGATGTTCACGCACTCTGTGGCAAGACAGGATGGTCATAGGTCCACATCATCGGACTGACCCATCGACATGCCCAGGGAAGTCATCGTGAAGATTCGCCACCGTTCTGTCCGCTTCGTGGCCATGGCCGTCGTGGTGAGCCTGCCCCTCCTCGGTATGTCGGGCGTGGCCTCGGCCAAGGCGGCCAAGGCGACCAAGGGCTGCCACAAGACCCACAGCTGCAAGAGCGGCACGGGTGTGGGTGGAGGCTCGGGAGCGCCGGCCCCCCCGGTCATGGTTGTGACCGCCGACCCCAACCCGTTGGTGGAGACTGGCTTGTCTTCCGTCAACACAGTCGTTCAGGTGGAGACCAGCCCGTCGTTCGCTGGCGACCTGGTCGAAATCTCGTCGTCCCAGCTCATCACATCGTGCGCAGTCGTCTACTTCCAGACGGTGCAACCGGCACCAGGTGCGGTCCCGTATTTCAATACCTTTTACACGATGGACGCGCCGATCGAGGTGACGCTGGACAACGACGGCAACGTCACCCTCGTCATCAACGGAACCGACTGTGCCCCTGGCCCAGACCTCATCGACGCCAGCTTGGTTGCCGCTCCGTACTACACGGCAACCACGACTCTTGTCGCTGAACCACCCAATGTCACTCCTCCGGGCGTCACCGGCTTTCCCAATCCCGAGGTGGAGACGGGAGAGGACATGACCACGTTCAACGATTGCTGCGGGGAGTGTGTCGAAGAAGTAGAGGAAGAAGAATGCGGCCCGGAGACGATCGACGGGTCGGACGTCTACGCCGTCTTCTACGTGGAGACCAACCCCGTCTACGCTGAGCTGCCGGTGCAGATCAGTGACACCCAGCTGGAGGACAGCTGCGGCGGGGGCTTCGACTGGTACACGGGCGATTACAACGACGCCATCACTTCGTCACCGCCCGAAGAGACACTCGATAATGACGGCAATGCGGTCTTTGTTTTCTTCGGTACATCATGTGCCCCTACAACCTCCGAGGTAGTGGCCGACGTCGACGCGGGAACGTACCCGACTTATACGACGAACTTCACGGTCCTTCCGCCGAAGGTGACCATCTGAGGCCTGCGCAGGAGCTGAGCTCGTATCGCTTGTTCCTGCTCGGGCGGTGGGAGCCGTGGCTGGTCGAGCCGACGCAACGTACGTATACGCGAGCCGCGGTACCGCTGTGTCGACGTAGTCGTGGACCTCGATGCTCGTCTTCTCGAGGAGACGGGATTCAATCGGATCGCACGCCGGGGTTGATCGATGGCCAGCCCGCCGGCCACCAGTCTCCCTGGGGGTCGGTGGTTTGCCCGACCTCGATGATGTAACCGTCGGGATCTCTGATGTAGCAACGGATCTCGTACTGGTGCTGCTTCGGCGGCGTCAGGAACTGAGCGCCCCGGGCGCTCCATTCGGCGTACACGGCGTGGATGTCGGCGACCCGGATATTGAGAAAGCTGCTGACCCGGTCGGGGTCGCTTAGCGTCTCAAGGGTGACCGTGGGCTTGTCGTCGGTCGGGCCTCCTCCGACATTGATGATGATGAAGCTGTTGGCGAGCGCGACGTTGGTCGGCTCTGGGCCGAAGACCACCGTTCCGCCGAGTACGTCGGTATAGAAGCGGCGCGAGCGCTCGACGTCATCGGAGACAATGAAGTGGGTCACTACCATTCGCTGTGCGGGCTGCGTGGGTTCGGCCACTGCCACCTCCATCCGTTGGTTCATGCCCCGCTTACGACGGGGTCTGGGGCCTTAATTCAACCAGGTCGTCTCGATCCTTCGGACGTCGCTCGACCGCTACGCTCCCTCGTTGACAAGGGAGGTCTGATGGCGAGTGTGCCACCGCTGCACGGGTTGCGGGTGATCGAGTGCTCGGCACTGGGTCCGGCCCAGATCACCACGTTCCTAGCTGACCTGGGCGCAGAAGTGATCAAGGTGGAGCCGCCCGGCGGCGACTACATCCGTGAGATGACCTGGCCCATCGTCGAGGGCGTTTCATTAATGCACCTGCACCTCAACCGGGGCAAGAAGTCACTGGTACTCGATCTGCGCACCGAGTCGGGTGTGGCCATCCTGAAGGAGCTGGCCGCCTCAGCCGATGCCGTAGTCGAAGCTATGCGTCCGGGATCACTGGCCCGGCGGGGTGTGGGCTTCGACGAACTCCGGGCCGTGAACCCCAACATTGTCTTCTGCACCATTTCGGGTTACGGCATGACCGGTCCCTACCGTAATTATCCGAGCCACGGTGTGGCCTACGACACCTGGGCTGGCATTGTGAATGTCGCCACCGACGACGAGGGCTTCGCCTACATTCCCGAACACGCCTCCATCGGTATCCACGCCGGCCCGCTCTTCGGGGCGCTCGGCATACTGGCCGCCATACTGAGGGCTCGCTCCAGCGGCGAAGGCTCCTACCTCGAGTTGGCGCAGTCCGATGCCGCCGCAGCCATGGACTGGCTGCGGAGCGAGACGTGGCGAGCCTACGAGCGGCCCGAATCCGAGGTGACCGGCAACAAGGCCGATGCGTACGAACGACGTGCGCCTGGCACTGCCGGCATGGTCGAGGGAGTTCGCTACCAGGTGTACGAGACGGCCGATCACCAGCACGTCCTCTTCATGGCCTCGGAGCAGGCCTTCTGGAAGAACTTCTGTGACGGTGTGGATCGTACTGATCTCTTCGAGCGCTGGCCTGGATCGAAGTATGCCGACCATGCTCGCGGCAACCGCGAATTGCAGGCTGAGCTGCGTGACATTTTCGCCACGAAGACAGCAGCTGAATGGCTCGCCTTCGGTGGGCGCATCAACACCCCGATCGCCCCGGTGAACACTCCCCAGACTCTGCTCGACGACCCGCAGTTCGCCGACCGTTTCCCCCTCCTCCCGAGAGCAGTCATGGGGACAGACCAGCTCTTCACTCCGCTGCATTTCGTGGACGAGCATTTGCCCACGCCGACCAAGGCGCCGACCGTCGGCCAGCACACCGAGGCAGTCCTGCGTTCAGTGCTCGGTTACAGCGACGAGCAGATCTCCGAGGCCCGAAGTCTCGGTGCCTTCGGGGATGGCGCCTAGCACGCGGGCGACTCCATCTCACGCCATTCCTGACGCCTGCCGGCACACCGCAAGGCGAGGACTGGATTGCTGGATGGCGGACGCGTCGGTGACTCAGCGCCACCTCCAACGGACCGTTCGCCGGCCAGTTGAACTGCGGCAAGGAAGGGCTGTTCTCGGACGGTCGGCTGGTCCGCGAGCGCGGCCACGAAGGCGCCGCACCGGTGGTAGGTCCGACTCACTTGCGGCGAGCGGAAGTCTCGTTCAGCGCGACAGCCTCTCGGATGAGGGCTTTGAAAGCCTTCTCGTCGATCTTTTCGCCCTCCTGGAAATCGATGGCGCGCCGAACGCTGCCTTCGAGGCTGGAATTGAACAAATGGTCAGGATCCTTCAGGGAGGCGCCCCTGGCGAAGGTCACCTTCACATGGGTCTTGTACATCTCGCCCGTACAAATGATGCCGTCGTGATACCACGTGGGCACACCTTCGGGATTGCTGGGCTTGACCCACTTCCGTTCCTCAACGACCTTCGGATCGGCCTGCGCGATCAACGTGCGAAGGCGGGAGAGTGCGGCATGGCGCCAATCCTCGGTCTTCCTGCTGCCCGACTCGGCCCTCGGTGAACTGATCTTGGCCATATGGTGGAGTCTCCTTCAATAACGTCATGACGTGCCACATCTCTTCGTACAGGGGGGCAGGCTGGGCCGGTAGTCGCCACATC
The DNA here is from genome assembly GCA_963848355.1 of uncultured Acidimicrobiaceae bacterium. GTDB lineage: Bacteria > Actinomycetota > Acidimicrobiia > Acidimicrobiales > UBA8190 > CAWKDG01. Next base: position 110,904 of record CAWKDG010000002.1, on the reverse strand, counting down.
GGAGGAGGCCTCCGTCCGGGGGACGAGACGAGAGGCGAGGCCCCTCAGCTTGACGCCGCCTGCCACGCGAACCCGTCCGGGTCGGTGAAGGACCCGGCATCGCTTTCGACGACGATCCGATGCGATCCGGTACCCTCCGAGGAGACACCGGCGTCCTTGGCCAGCGCGGGGCGCCCGTAGAGCGCCAGCTTGACGTGCGACGCCGGGGCGGCGAACTCGACGTACCTCCGGCCAAAGCTCCTCTTCACCTCCAGGCCTCGCTCGACGTAGAAGCGCTTGCTGGCAATGACATCAGCCACCCCCAGCAGCAGCACGACGTCGTCGATCTGCCGAGTGGCGGGGCCGGTGTCCTTCTTCGACGACGTCGCCACCTTCCAGATCGTCCCGTCTGGGGAACGGATGACCCCGCCGTAGCCCCAAAGGCTCTTGCGGGCGGCGCTGAGCGCCGTGGCGCCGGCGTCGAGGGCGGAGCCGATGACAGCGTCGGCCGTGGCCGGTTGGGCCACGACCAGCGACAACGTGAACCCCCGAAAGCCGGTCGTGGGCTCATCCGAGGCGTGTAGGCCCAGCCAAGCGCCCTCGCCGAAGACGGCGCCGTAGAAGACGGAGGCAGCGGCGGGGTCGGGGACTTGGAGGATGACGGAACTGATGGAGGTAGTGATCCTTGTGACGTCGGTCATGGCCGGTCCTCTCTCGTGTGGGTTGGTCACCCGTCCAGACGTCGGGTCGTCCGTGATCGGGCTCGGCGTCGTCGAGGACGCGGAGCGCGCACAGAGATGACAGTCATCAGTCCTGGAGGAGCCCCAGGACGTTGCCATCGGGGTCGGTGACCGTGGCCACCAGCCGGCCGCCGCCGACGTCACGCGCCGGTTCGTTCACGGTGGCACCGGCGGCAGTGACCTCAGCCAGCTTCGCCTCGATGTCCTGCACGTGCCAGTAGGCCACCGGCGACGTCATGCTCTCGGAACTGCCGGCCGGTACCAGACCGATGTGCTGGCCCTCGGCGTCGAAGCCCACGTAGTAGGACGACTCGTGCTGTGGGGCCATGCCGAGCAGGGCGGCATAGACGGCCGTGGCCTTGGCCAGGTCGGAGACCGGATGCAACACGGTCTTGATGCCTTGGGTGGACGAGTCGGTCATGGTCAGTCCTCAGATTCTGGTCGAATTATCTGGTAGTTCCACTCTCAGTTCGAGAGTACTACTATCACTAATATGGAACGAGATGTCAAGACCGGCCGGCCCTACGACGGAGCCGCCCGCCAGGCGCGCACCCGCCGCACCCGGGCGGCCGTGGTCGAGGGGGCTCGCGGCCTCTTCGTCGAGCGCGGCTATGCCGCCACCACCATCGAGGCGATCAGCGACCGATCGGACACACCGCAGGCGACGGTGTACCGGCTGTTCTCCTCGAAGCTCGGGATCTTGAAGGCCGTGCTCGACGTCTCCATCGGCGGCGACGACGAGGCGGTGGCAATGGCGGACCGCCCCAGGGTGCATGCGCTGCTCTCAGACAAGGACCCGAGGAACCAGCTGGCCGGTTTTGCGGCGCTGCTGCCGCGAGGTGATGGGCCGCGTAGGACCCGTGCACCGCATCCTCGCCGACGCCGCCAGATCCGACGAAGGTGCTGCTTCGCTGCTCGCCGAGATCGCCCGACAACGTCACGAAGGCCAACGCCGTCTCGCACACTCCATGGCTCGAGCGGGCGCACTGCGGCCCGACCTTCGCGCACGTGACGCCGCCGACATCGTCCACGCCCTCGCCTCTCCCGAGGTGTACGACCTGCTCGTCATCGACCGGGGCTGGAGCGGGGAGCGCTATGAGAAGTGGTTACGGTCGATCCTCATCGACCAGCTCCTGCCATGAAGGCTGTTCGCACCCAGGAGAAACTGACAGGACGTCGCAAGCATTGCCGACAGGCCCTCGCAAGGGCAGTGGACTCAGAAGGGACGTTCGGCCCGGTCTTTGTCTGATGAACGGTGCCACCCTTCTTGGGAGGAGGTGATGAGAGATGTCGACCATCTTGAACAGGCACGAGGATTCCCCAAGCGGCGGCGACCAATTGCGGAACCTCGGGAACCAGGGGGCAGACGGCGAAGAGGTCGAGAGTGAGATCGAACGCGAGATGGAGTGTCAGGCGGGGTACGCGCTGACCGCTCCGGCGGATCACCATCTCGTCCAGGTCATTATGACGTTCGATCCTTCCGACAAGACTCAATCGCCCACAGACCGGTTCCTATCATGCTGCTCCGAGCAGTAACCGGACATCCTGCATTCGCCGGTACTAACGAACTAGCCGGAGACGGAGGAACCGTCGCCGCCAGTCTGGGCCATGGCGCCGACGAAGATGGCCAGACTCAGCACGGTCAGGCAGGCCAGGTCCCACCACAGCGGGATCACGCCGCGACCGCCCACGAGGACGTGGTGGAAGGGGCCGACGCCGCCCAGGATGCCGCCTCTGCCGAAGTCGCCCAGGTAGGAGACGACCGAGAGGCCGACCAGGTAAGGGAAGAGCCACCAGGCCGACGCCCACTCGATCCGGGGAGGGTCGAGGTCCAGGTGGAGCTTCCGGGCCAGGCCCATGAAGCCGTAGCCGAGGAGCAGGGCGAGCATCAAGCGTCGAGATCGTCTGCCAGCCTGACCAGTAGGCGATGAAGGTGGCGAAGACGAAGGACGCCGGGGCGAGGAGGCCGGCCGCCGGGAGCCGGTAGGGCCGGGGCAGCTCCGGCTGAGATCGCCGAAGAGACCCGAGCGCCAGGGGCGCCCCCGCGTACATGAGCACGACGGCGCCGGTGACCACGCTCACGAGCTTGCCCCAGCTCGGAAAGGGCAGAAGGAAGAGCAGGCCGAGCGCCCCAGACATGATCACCCCCCAGAGCGGGACGTCGGTGCGCTCGTCCTCGACCAGGAAGAGCTTGGGCACGTAGCCGTCCCTGCTCAGTCCGAAGCTCAGCCTCGATGCCCCCGTCAGGTAGAGCAGCCCCGTCCCAGCGGGCGAGATCACGGCGTCGACACGCATGACCCAGGCCAGCCAGACCATGCCGACCAGCCCGGCGAGGACGAAGAAGGGCGCCCTCGACAGCTGCGGGTCCGTCGCCAGCTGCGTCCAGCTCGAGTAGTGCGACAGCAGCGACGGCGGCAGGGCGCCGATGAAGGCGATCTGCACGACGATGTAGATCGCTGTGCAGCCGAGAAAGGCCCCGAACACGGCTCGGGGGAGGTCTCGCTGAGGGTGGGCGCTCTCGCCGCCGACCTGCAGGGCTCCCTCGAAGCCCATGACGGCGAAGGCGATCCCGCCGGCAGTGATGGCGCTCAGGATCGAGTGGGTAGACCCGGCGCCGCCGCCCACGAAAAAACCGCCGGCAGCGGTGAAGTTGTGGATGTGGAAGCCGGCCACGACCAGGGCGAGGGCGGTGAGCGAGGGGATGGCGAGCTTGAACACCGTGATCACTGAGTTGGTCTGGGCCAACAGCCGGATGCCCAGGAGGTTCAGTGTCACGAAGACGCCCATGAGCATGACGGCGGCGACGAAGCCCGAGGGACTGAGCGTTCCCGTTCTTGCGTGGTAGAGGCCGTGAGCCCAGGAGTTGGTCGACAGGTACTCGATGGCGGCCAGCACCTCGATGGGGGCGATCGTCGCCGCCTGGACGTAGGAGAACCACCCGAAGGTGGCACCGGCCAGGCTCCCAAAGGCGTGGTGGGCGATACGGCCGGGCCCTCCGCTCTCGGGGAACATGGCGCCGAGCTCGGCGTAGATGAGGGCAAGGGGTGCCATGAGGAGCGCGGCAAGCACCCAGCCGATCAGCGCAGCTGGGCCGGCGATGGTGAGCGCCACGAACGCTCCGAAGAGCCAGCCTGAACCGAGAGTCGTGCCGGCCGAGATCCAGAGCAAGCCGAAGAACCCGACGTCCCGCCGGAGTCCCTCGTCGGTGCGGACCGTCACCGGTCGCCTACCGGCAGCCGGGCGTCGGCAGGCAACCGTCCGAGTTCGAGGCTGCGCGAGATGCAGAAACTCGCCTTCGTAGGTGACCACAGCCCTCTTGCGATCGTCCCCTCACGGCTTCAATCCTATGAGGGTCAACATCCCTCTCCGGAAGCGCTCCACTCTGTTGCCAGGGATCTCGCTGTCAGGAAGGGCACCAGGTCTCCGTGCCGTCGGGTGACACCCTCCGGTCGAACACGCGATTCGCCATGACCAGGCACGCTGTCAGCGCTTCGTGCATCCCGGCATGGTGCCCCGCCTCATCATGACGCGAAGCCGACTTGGGGATCCGGCTTGATCCTCCCGGCCAGGTGGTCCACAAACCAGTCGCGCGCCAATACGGCGACGGCTTCGAGCGTGCCTGGCTCCTCGAAGAGGTGGGTGGCGCCGGGGACGATGGCGAGACGGTTGACACACCGCAGGTGGGATTGGGCCTGCCGGTTGAGGCCGATGACAATGTCGTCGTGACCGCCCACGATCAGGAGGGTCGGCGCCGTGACGGCGTCCAGGCGGGCGCCAGCGAGATCAGGACGTCCGCCGCGCGAGACGATGGCCGCGATTTGTGTAAAGGGCTCAGCAGCGGCCCATAGCGCGGCGGCGGCGCCGGTACTGGCGCCGAAGTAGCCGATCCGGGCACCCTGGGCCTCGGGCTGCTCTGCCACCCAGCGGGTCACCTGAAGGAGGCGCCCGGCAAGCAGATCAACGTCGAACACGTTGGCTCGCTCGTACTCCTCATCCGCCGTGAGTAGGTCGAAAAGAAGGGTACCGAGCCCAGCGCCGTTCAGTACGGCAGCCACGAATTTGTTGCGGGAACTGTGACGGCTACTGCCGCTGCCATGGACGAACACCACGATTCCGGTCGCCCCCTTGGGCACAATCAAATGACCAGCGATTTGCACCGTTCCAACGGCCAGGGCGACTTCCTCATCGCGCCCGGGCGGGTCGTCGACAACGCAATCGCTCGCCGCCGTGGCTCCAGTGGTGCCAGCCGAGTGGCGCTCGAGGCAGGCGGCAACCTCATCATCGGTGGTCGGCGAGAAATCGTCGTAGAATTGTCCGACCGCGAAAAACGGCTCCGGCGTCTCGAGCGCCACGAACTCGTCGGCGTCTCGATGGATCCTCTTCGTCCATCCCGGTGGCGCCACCGGTACTGCCAACACGATGCGCCGAGCGCCCTGAGCTCGTGCGACCTGACAGGCTGCTCGGGCCGTGGAACCGGTTGCGATGCCGTCATCGATGATGATCACAGTCCGCCCGTCGAGGGAAATGCGGGGACGGTCACCCCGGAAGCACCGCGCTCGACGTTCCAACTCGGTTCGCTCCCTCCTCTCGACGATGGCTATCTCTTCGGGGTGCACCCCGGCCATGGCGGCGACCCCTTCGTTGATGAACCGCACCCCATCTTCTCCGATAGCGCCCATAGCCAGTTCCGGTTGGAATGGGATTCCTAGCTTGCGTACCAGGATGACATCGAGGGGTGCCCTCAACGCTTCGGCCACCGGCAAGGCGACAGGGACACCGCCGCGGGGGAGGCCCAGGACCACAACGTCTTGGCCCCGCAGGTGGGCAAGGTGCCGGGCCAGCCTCCGTCCGGCATCTGTACGATCGGTGAACTTCATCGCTTCTCCTTCGCCTGAGATCTGACGTTCATGTTGTGTCGGTAGGGCCCCTTCTGGTCAAAGCGATGGTCACGTCTCACCGCCGCCGCCGCCGCACGACCGATCCGGCCCTGAGACAGAGGTCGGGTTGCTCGGTACGGACTCGTGATAGGAATTGGACGTCCTCGCACAACCCCTTTGGCATCGCATCTCAAATGCCGCTCGGGAAGGTTTCCGGTGGCTCACCCTGGTCCCAGAGCGAGGTGCGTTCAAGCGGCTCGAGGGCCCGGGTGTGGTCGAGATGGAGCACCACATCGAACTGGTCAGCTAGACGAGCATCAAAGTAGTGACTCTGGCGCTCGGTCTCCGGCCGGTAGATCACACCGATCGCTCGCTCGATACGTGCGACGGCGAACAGGTCGTGCACGGCCGTAGTCGACGTGTCCAGCCAAAAGCGGGACAGCTCACTGTCGTGGAGGAATGCCTCGTGGCTGTCGGCGCGGGCGGGACGCACTCGCTTCCGTTCGGCGGGGCCGCCCCAGTCCGTGGCCGCCGTGACCGTGCCGTCGAAGGTAGTCAAGCCGACCAGGACGCACTCCCGGCCAAAGCGCTGTCGGGCCAGCTGGCCCACATTCAACTCACCTCGGGCGCCCATTTCGGTGGCGCGCGCATCACCCACGTGTGAGTTGTGCTCCCACACGACGATCTTCGCTCGGGGAACTTGGCCGTCGAGGTGCTCGACAAGGGCGTCGAGTGTTTCCGCCATATGTCGATCGCGAAGGTTCCATGACGACACCTCGGCCCGGTACATCTGCTGGTAATACTCCTCGGCGTTGCGCACGAGCCGCGCGTTCTGCTCGGCGAAGAAGAACTCGTCGTCTGCAATCCAACCGTCTCGGCGAAGGTAACCTTCGGCCCGCCGGCGCAACTCGAGCAATTGCGTGACGACCTCGTTCTCGCACGGGATGGTGCGCGCAGTGGCAAGCCCGTAGCCGTATGCCTGGCCCTCACCACCAACCTGGTCGAAGCAGGAATATCGCTCCCGGGCCCGCACCGCTTCATCGGGATCGATGTGGTCGAGATACTCCACCACGGCTTCCATGGAGGCCCGGAGGCTGTAAAGATCGAGCCCGTAGAATCTGACCTTAGTCGTCGCGGCCAGGTGAGCATCGTTGCGCACCCGCAGCCACTGGACGAAAGCCTCGACGTCGCGGTTTCTCCACATCCAAGCTGGAAAGCGCTGGAAGCTCGACAACGCCTCATCGGCATTTGCGTCATGGGAGAGACCCATTACGTACCGGTTCACGCGGTAGGCATCGGGCCAGTCGGCCTCCACGGCCACCGCCGTAAAGCCGCACTCGTCGATGAGGCGACGAGTGATGCGCGCCCGTTCCCGGTAGAACTCGTGGGTGCCGTGTGATGCCTCACCGATCAGGACGAAACGCCGGTCACCGATCAGCTCGACGAGAGCGTCATAATCCTTGGCTTCTCCGGTGATGACGTGGCCGGACTTCACCATTGCCGAAGTGGTCGCTGTCGAGCCCATGATCACAGCCTCGCCCTCTCATTATCGCTACCGCCAGGGCTAAAAGTCACAATCGACGCTCATCCGTCTGGAAGTCGAAGTCGCCCGAGCGGTGCGCGACAGGCAGACGATGCGACAGTAGTCAGGGAGATGACTTGGATCGAACCAAATGTGCTATGGATCCGCGACGCCGTGACGGTGTGTCTGCATTCTCAGGGGGAAGGCGGGCCGGTGTGTCACGTCACGGTCTCATGCTTCCCCCCGACGTTCCCAGCTCCGTCACCACGGACCGTACCAACGCGAAAGCGCCCGCCCCATAGACTTATGGGGATCGGGCGCTTTGCTTCCTTTGTACTCCGAGAACGGATCACTAAGAGGAAATGGCATCCACGGAAGCATCGGACTTCGTACCGTTGCAAATGCTCATGTGTCGAGCTACTTGCCGTTGACCTTCGTGGGCCTATGACAACCCTCTGTCATCCTTTCTCAGGATGAGCCACCATGCCTACATCGCATAAGCGCCTCCTTCCGGACCCTCTCGGATCCTTCCTCTTCATCATGTCCCCAAAGCTTCGTGGAGCCCAGAGGCGAAAGTCCCGATTCCACCCGGTCGGGACCTTGGACTCTGGCTCGGGGCGCTACGGTCACAAGCTTCACCACCAGCAGCCAGGGAGTGGTCATCCACGGCATCCCCGGCCCTCCGGGAGACGAGGTGACCCAGCTGCTCATGACGCGTGACGCCGGAGCGAGCTGGCTGGTCGTTCCGAACGGCTGATCAGAACGAGACCTTCTTCTTCGCCGGCGACGTCAGACGACGATCGGAGCCCCAGCCCTCGTTCGGTTCCCATGTGTGTTGACGAGTGAACACCACGTACTCGTTCTCGTGGACGGAGCCGGTCGGAGCCATGGCGGGGTCGCCGTAGAGGACCGAGTCGAGCCAGGCCGAGTCCCCGACGTGTCACCACGAGCCGTCACCGTCGCCATCCCTTGTCAGCGTCACGTGACTCAGATGGCCACGGGTGCGAGGTGGACATCGTCGAGAGAGCCCTTCCACTCGGCGATGGCGATGAGAGCGTTGTGAATCGCGCGTTTCGCCTCCAGCAGCTCCCGCGACCGGTTGGTCTCGTACTGACAGTCGATCGACGTGGCGATACCGATCAGGCACGCCGTGGCGTCGCACAAAAATGCTCTGGAGATCGCAGAGTCCATCGACGCGTCCATGTGATCCTCCCCACTCCGGTCCAGACGGGCCGCAGCCCTTTCAGGCATGGTACGTGGGAGGCTCCGGGGCGTTCTAGGGCCGAAAGTCCTCACGGCCAGATCCCGATGCACCGGGTCCTGTAAGCCCGACGAGTCCTTGCTCTGATGACTTCCGACCCTTTCGCTCTGAGCCCAGTGGTCCTACCCTGCGATCATGGAGACGGCAGACGCCAGGCTGATCGACGCGCAAGGGCTCGATGCCTTGATCGTGACGCTGGGCGAACTCGGCTACGACACGAGGGGACCCGTCATCCGGGACGGGGCCGTCATGCCCGGGACCGTGACCGGGGTCGTCGACCTGCCGGTCGGGTATCACGACGAGCAAGCTCCGGGTCACTATCAGCTCGAATGTGGCGGCGACAACAGCGTCTTCGCATGGGCAGTCGGTCCTGGTTCGTGGAAAGCGGAGCTCTTTCCTCCCACCCAGGAGATGTGGCGGGCTACCACGAACGGCGGCGATCTCATCTTCTCAGAGCCCGACATCGAAGATCGACCGTTGGCCCTCATCGGGGCCAGACCGTGTGAGCTGGCAGCCCTGGATGTGCTCGATCGGGTGCTCAGAGATGGCACGCCCGATCCGCATTATCGGGCTCGTCGAGACGGGGCCTTCGTCGCCGTTGCAGAGTGCGGCGTCCCCGCCGCCACCTGCTTCTGTACCTCCATGGGGACCGGACCCGGTGCTGATGTCGGGTTCGACCTGGTGCTGACCGAGCTCGATGACGACGCCGGACACCGGTTCGTGGTCCGGGTGGGATCTGAGCGCGGCGCCGAGGTGCTGGCGCGGGTCTCGAGCCTGCCCGCGTCGGCGGCCGACCTCGAGAGCCGTCGCCATGTGCTGGCCTCGGCGGCCGATGCCATCACGCGACATCTCTCGGTCGACGGCCTGGGCGCCCTCTTGGCCCGCAACCTCGATCACCCCCGCTGGGACGAGGTGGCCGAGCGATGCCTGGCCTGCGGTAACTGCACCCTTGTGTGCCCGACCTGCTTCTGCAGCGACGTGCGCGATACGACGACGCTCGCCGGCGAGATCCGGCGGCAGCGCTCCTGGGCATCGTGCTTCGATCTCGACCATTCGTACCTGCACGGCGGACCGGTTCGGGCCACGACGTCGTCACGCTACCGCCAGTGGCTCACCCACAAGCTGTCGACGTGGTGGGACCAATTCGGGACTTCAGGCTGCGTCGGATGCGGGCGGTGCATCGCCTGGTGCCCGGTGGGCATCGACCTCACCGAGGAGGCGGCCGCCATCCGCGGCACCGACGGGGCCGTTCGCCCTGGTGCGGCGCCGGGAAGGGTCTCCTCATGACCAGGGAACTCCCTGAGCTGGTGGCGGGCCACCCCCTCCTGGCCGGATTGCCAGGAGACGCCGTGACTACGGTGGCGGGCTGCGCCCGGAACGTGGCCTTCTCTCCCGGTGCCCTGCTGCTCGCCGAAGGGGACCCCGCCGACACGTTGTACCTGGTACGGCGTGGTTGCGTCTCCATCGAAGTGCATTCGCCCGGGCGGGGACAGATCGTCATCGAGACGGTGGGCCCCGGTGCCGTCGTCGGATGGAGCTGGCTCATCCCCCCTTACCGATGGCACTTCGATGCCCGTGCCGTCGACTCCGTGGGGGCCATCGCCGTCGACGGAGCCTGTTTGCGTCAAAAGGCTGATGCCGACCCGGCATTGGGTTACGCCCTCATGAAACGGGTGGCCGCCATACTCCTCGAACGGCTGCAGATGACCCGTGTGCGCGTCCTCGATCTGTACGGAGCCGACCGTGCTCGCTGACCAGGGTCTCGGGGCACCCCCTGACGTCCGCCGCCGAGATGAGCCTGGGACAAGGGCATTGACGCCCGTCCCCTACCGGGTGGTCAGCCGTCGTCGTGAGACCGACGACGTGACCACGCTGTGCCTGGCTCCGGTGGGCGGTGTCGCCATGGCCTTCCGGCCCGGACAGTTCAACATGCTGACGGCCTTTGGAGTGGGCGAAGCCGCCATCTCCATCAGCAGTGCGCCGAGGGCCACCGGTCCTCTCGAGCACACCGTGCGCGACGTCGGGGCGGTGACCCACTCCCTGTGCGCTGCGAGCGTCGGCGATCTGGTCGGAGTGCGGGGTCCGTTCGGCACCGACTGGGGCCTGACCGAGAATGACGAGCCGGTCGACACCGTGCACAACGTTGGAGAGGCGAGCGGCACCCACTCGCGCCACCGTGGCGACATCGTGGTCGTGGCCGGGGGGATAGGCCTCGCTCCGCTACGCGGCGCCGTCTACGAGCTACTGGCGACTCGTCGCCATCACGACGGCCGCAGGGTGTTCGTGTGCGTGGGAGCCAGGGATCCCGCACAGGTCGTTTTTCGCGACGACCTCGAAGAGTGGAGGCGCGCCGGCGCCAGCGTGTCCGTCACGGTCGACGTCTCCGCTCCCGGGTGGTCAGGCCACGTCGGTCTGGTGACGTCTGTCTTAGGCGAGGCCGACTTCGATCCCGCCGGGACCACGGCTCTCGTCTGTGGGCCCGAGATCATGATGCGGTTCACCGCCCGTGCCCTCACCGACCGGGGCGTCGATCCGGGCCGCATCCGGGTGTCATTGGAACGCAATATGCAGTGCGGGGTCGCCTGGTGCGGCCACTGTCAACTCGGGCCCTTCTTGTTGTGTCGTGACGGCCCGGTCTTGCCCTATGCCGGCATCGTCGCCCATCTGCTTACCGAGCGTGAACGATGAGTGACCGCAACGAGCTGCCCACCCTGGCCGTGTGGAAGTTCGCCTCCTGTGACGGCTGTCAGCTCAGCCTGCTCGATTGCGAGGACGAGCTTCTGAGCTTGGCCGGCGTCGTTCGCATCTCCCATTTCACCGAGATGTCACGGGCGACCACCGCTGGACCCTACGACGTGTCTCTGGTGGAGGGCTCGATCACGACGCCGGCTGATGTCCTCCGGATCCAGGAGGTCAGGGAGGCTTCACTCCGGCTGATCACCATCGGGGCGTGTGCGACCGCCGGCGGGATCCAGGGACTCAGGAACTTCGCCGCCTCGGGCGCCTACGCCGCCACCGTCTATGCCCACCCCGAATACATCGCCTCACTGGACACGTCGACTCCGATCTCAACCCACGTCGATGTCGACTTCGAGCTGCACGGCTGCCCGATAGACCGTCACCAGCTCCTCGAGGTGATCACCGCCTCGCTCAGCGGGCGACGGCCGGTGATCCCAGGGCATTCCGTGTGTCAGGAGTGCAAGGCCCGCGGTACCGTCTGCCTGTTGGTCAGCCAGAGGACCCCCTGTCTGGGCCCGGTCACCAGGTCCGGCTGCGGTGCCCTGTGTCCCGCTGTCGGACGGGGATGCTTCGGTTGTTTCGGACCGGCCGACACCGCCAACACCTCGTCCCTGGCGGCCACGTTGCGTCGTCAGGGCACATCGGCGATCGATTTGTCGCATCTCTTCCGCACCTTCAACGCCAATGCACCCGCCTTCCTCGAAGAGGCAGTGGCTCAGGGAGGTCCGGTCGCAGTCGTTTCCGGACGCTCACCCACTGGAACGTCAGCGCAGGAACAATGACTCACGGATCGGGTTCTCGGCGTTCGATCAGCGTCGAAGGACTGGCGCGAGTCGAAGGCGAAGGATCGTTGAAGGTCGAGGTGCACGACGGACGAGTGACCGACGTCGCTCTCGAGATCTTCGAGCCACCGCGATACTTCGAGGCGCTGCTGGTCGGCCGCCACTTCACCGAGGCTCCCGACATCACGGCCCGCATCTGCGGGATCTGTCCGGTGGCGTACCAGATGAGCGCCTGCGCGGCCATGGAGGATGCTTGTGGCGTGACGGTCGATGATCGGATCGATCAGCTGCGGCGGCTCCTCTACTGTGGAGAGTGGATCCAAAGCCATGCGCTTCACGTCTATCTGCTGCATGCGCCAGACTTTCTCGGCTATGCCGACGCTGTGGAGTTGGCTGAGCATGACCGCCCGGCTGTGGAACGTGGCCTCCAAATCAAGCGGGTCGGTAACCTGGTTATGGAGACAGTGGGTGGCCGAGCGGTGCATCCGGTCAACGTGCGCGTGGGTGGCTTCTACCGGGCACCCCACCCCGAGATCATTGCGTCGCTGGCTGAGCCTCTTCGCCGGGCCCGGGACGCGGCACTGGCCACCGTGGACTGGGTGGGCGGCTTCGACTTTCCCGATATCTCCGGTGACTACCGATTCGTGGCGCTGCGCGACGTCGGCCGCTATGCCGTCGAGCGCGGACGACCGTCGTCATCGGACGGTCTGGACCTGAGCCCCGCCCAGATGGCCGACCTCATAGTCGAGGAACACGTAGCCCGGTCGACCGCTCTGCATGCCCGTCTTGCCGGGCACGATCCGTACCTCACCGGGCCCTTGGCCCGGTACAGCCTCAACGGTTCCTCGTTGACACCTCTCGCCGCCGACGCGGCCACGAGCGCCGGTCTGGGCCCGGTGTGTACCAACCCGTTCCGCAGCATCGTGGTGCGGGCGGTGGAGCTGGTGTTCGCCTGTGAAGAGGCTCTGCACCTGGTGGAGTCGTATATGCCGCCCGACCCTCCGGCGGCCGTCGTGACTCCCAGGGCGGGGACCGGGACCGGTGCCACCGAGGCTCCCCGGGGTCTGCTGCTCCATCAGTACGAGATCGACGCTTCGGGCACGATCCGGCGGGCCCGGATCGTGCCGCCCACGTCTCAGAATCAGCTGACAATCGAGGCGGATCTGCGTCTCGTGGTCCAGAGCGCGCTGGAACTGAGTGACGACGAGCTGCAGTGGCGGTGCGAGCAGTCTGTGCGCAATCACGATCCGTGCATATCGTGCGCGGCCCACTTCCTCGATATCACGGTGGTGTCGTCATGAGCGGGGAGAAACTCAGCGAAGTGAAGCCTGCATTCCGGCATCGCCCGCGCCCGTACATCGTCGTCGCCGGCTTGGGGAACGAGTACCGGCGTGATGACGGTGCCGGCCCGGTGACTGCCGCTCGCATCGTCGCCGAACTCGGCGCCGAAGACATCGGCCCCGTGGTTGATCCCCTCGATCTGCTCGGACGATGGGACGACGCCGATCTGGCCATCGTGATCGACGCTGTCCGCTCGGGGTCCGCGCCGGGATCCGTGCGAGTGGTGGAGCTGCCCTCAGGTGACGGAGGCCACGCCACGACGAGCACGCACGGGATCAGCCTCGGTGGTGTGTGGCGGCTGGCCCAGGCTGTCGGCCGGGCCCCCGCTCGGGTCATCGTGATGGGCATCGAGGGGATTGACTTCGGGAACGGGCCGGGGCTTAGTGCCGCAGTCGAGGCCGCCGTCCCCGTCGCCGTCCGACGGGCGGTCGCCCTGGTCAAGGAGGTGCACCCATGTGCATGAGCCGGCTCCACCGTGTCCTGCGGGACGATGGTGGCGGTGCGGTGGAGGTCGAGGACCTCGACGGCACCGTGCATCGTGTCTCGCTGCTCGCCCTCGACGGACCGCCGCCGACACCGGGCGAGTGGCTCGTCGTCCACAGCGGATACGCCATCGACCGGGTCGACCAGAGCGAAGCAGAAGCCGTCGCCGCAGAGACGCGGTCCGCTCACGGGTACGAGGACCGAGGGTGACCGTCCGGCCCACCGAGCTGCGTGGAGATGTCAGTTCGACCCGGGTCGGCGGCGGTCGCCTCGCCGCCGACGGGTTTTCCGGTATCACGGTGGCCGCCATGACTGCCCTGATCAGCGGGCTGTCGGTCTTCGTCAACAGCTACGGCGTGCACTCCATCGCCGCACCCTCGGTGTACACAACGGCCAAGAACCTCGTGGCCACGGTCATCCTCGCCGCCGGGGCCCTCGTCGGGTGGGCCGTCTCCCGCCGTCGAGCGGACTCGGTCGCCGGTCGTTTCGTCTCGGTGAACCGGGGATCCGAATCGGGGCCGGCCACTTCCCGGTCATGGCGGACGTGGGGGCTCGCTCGCTGGGTGGGACTGGCCTACGTGGGCATCGTCGGCGGCGGAATCGCCTTCGTCCTGTTCTTCGACGGGCTGGCCGACACAACCGCCACCCCGGCGGCCTTCTGGCGAGACACTCTGGTTCTGTGGGTGGCCATCCTGGCCATTCCGTTGTTGCGCGAACGCCTGACCTGGTGGAACCTCGCCGCCATCGGCGTGCTCGTGGCAGGCGAGATCACCATCGCCGGCGGAGTGGGACATCTGTCGGCCGACCGCGGTGAGCTCCTCGTGCTCACTGCGACCGTTCTTTGGGCCGTCGAGGTCGTGGTGGCGAAGGTCTTGCTGCGCCACATGGCGGTGTCGGTTCTCGCCCTGGTTCGCATGGGAGTCGGGGCGGTGGCCCTGGTGGTCTACCTGGCCTCCAGTGGCGCTCTGCACCTTCTCATTGCCTTCGACGCCGATCAGGTCGGATGGGCAATGCTCACCGGCCTGCTTCTGGCCGCTTACGTGGGGACGTGGATGACGGCACTGGGCCGGGCTCGCGCCATCGATGTCACCTCCGTGCTCGTCGGGAGCGCGGTGGTCACCGCCCTTCTGCAGGCGGCGGCGGGCACGGCGGCGCTCGCCCCCCATGTGCTGGGCCTCATCCTCATCCTCGCCGGGGCGGCGACCGTGCTCTGGGCCAGCCGCCGGGCCGGGACCCCACGCCGGCGTCACGTGGTGAGCGGATGAGCCATCTGCCCGCCCCCCTCGTCGCAACGAATGACCGAGATCGCCCTCCTACCGGCGCATCTCTGCCGACGCGGCCCCGGGGGCCCCTGGCCGGACCGGTTCTCTTCGCCCGCTACGCCTATCCGCCCAATGCTCTCGGCTACTGCGGGCCTTCAGACCCGGCCGCCCTCTTCGAAATGACCTCACAAGGCACGGCCCTGGATGATCTGAGTCACGTGGCCGCCCGCTTCGAAGGAGCGTGGCCCTACCTGCAGCTCATCGCCTCGTGTAACCACATCGCCGATCCTCTCGATCGCCGGGTCGTCGAGGCGTACTGGACCGGGAACGAACTCGTGACACGCGTGGCGCCTGTCGCCCTCTCGGCCTCCCTGGGGGACCGGTTCGAGCGTCGTGCCGGACGGCACTTCGGATCCCTGGTTTCGGCCGCACCAGCGGGGGTCGCCCAACACAACTTCCACGTCTTCGCCGTGTACCCCTGGCTCGGACTGCTGCGGGCCGGCATGGAGGGGCCGCCCCTGGAGGTGCTGGACCGGTGCCGGATCCGCTGGGGGCGGGTCGAGGCGGTCGCCGGCGACCTCGTCCAGGTCCGAAGCCGGCGGTTGTCCTTCGACGGCTCGCGCCTACTCCTCGGAGACGAACGGTTGGAGCAGGTTCGGCGCGGCCTCGACGGACTCGTCTTCCCGGTCGACCTCGCACCGGGCGATGTCGTCTCGCTACATTGGGATTGGCTCTGCGATCGACTGTCCCCGGCCGCCTACCGTTGGCTCCGTTACTGCACGGTCCGCAACCTCGACGCCGTCAACTCTCTTGCCCGCCCCGGCCCTGCGGTGGTGTGCGGCGCCTGAAAACCATCCATGGCCGCCCGGTGACCCACCGGCCGGTGCCTTTCGGGACCAATGGCCCTGTTCGGCCGGTTGGTAGAGCTTGACAATGGAGGTAAGGGCGAGGGCCCGGGGCCCACTCAGAGCGTGGAGAGGAGGTCGTTGTGCGGAGCGTCTTCGTCAATCCCGAGCGGTGCATCGGCTGCCGCCAGTGCGAGATCGCTTGTGCCATCGAACACTCACTTTCCCAGGACGTGATATCGGCGTTCCTCGAAACTCCCGTCCCGCGCACCCGGGTCCATGTGGCGCCGGGTCCCGACGCCTCGACGGCATTCCCCAACCGGTGCCGGCATTGCGATCCGGCACCGTGTCAGCAAGTCTGCCCCACGGGGGCGATCACCCGAGATGACGTCCTGGGCGTCGTGTTGGTCGACCCGGGACGGTGCATCGGGTGCGCGATGTGTGCGGTTGTGTGCCCCTTCGACGTGATCACCTTCCACCCCCTGGCCACCGGTCCCAATGCGCAGACGGCAGTCGCCGTCAAATGTGACGGGTGCCAGGCCCGTATATCGCGAGGCGAGCAGCCGGCGTGCGTCGAAGCGTGCAAGGTCGACGCCCTCGTCTTCGGTGAGCTCAACGAGCTGTTGGCCAAAGCGCGTCTCAGTGAGACAGGGGCGGTTCTCGCCGCCGCCGGCGCCACGTCTTCCCGCCGGATCCCCGACCCGCTACTGGCCTGGCATGGCTTTGGTCGTGCCACCACGGAGCTTGCCGACCAGGCGGCCGCACAAGGAGGAACGCAATGAGTGTCACTACCGCGAACGGGCACGGCACCCTCAGGCTGACCATCAACGAGGACGCTCAGCGAATGATCGACGTAGCCCGCACCGAGGGCATTGACACCGTGTGGGACCGTCTGGCCGCCCAGGAGCCTCAGTGCGGATACTGCGCACTGGGGCTGAGCTGCCGCAATTGCGCCATGGGCCCGTGTCGGATCGACCCCTTCGGCGAGGGGCCCCAGAAAGGGGTGTGCGGCGCCGACGCCGATGTCATCGTGGCCCGAAACCTCGGCCGGACGATCGCCGCCGGATCCTCGTCACATTCGGACCACGGGCGAGACATCCTCGAGGTCTTCCGGGCCACGGCTCGGGGCGAGACCACGGGGTACCGCATCGCCGACGAAGCCAAACTCATTCGCTTGGCCACGGAGCTCGGAGTGGCGTCAGACGGCCGGGACATCCTCCAGGTGGCCGAGGACGTGGCCGACGCCCTGTACGAGGACTACGGCAGCCGCAAGGAGTCGCTCGCCCTCGCCGCCCGGGCCCCGGGGGCCAGGCGTGAGTTGTGGGACACACTGCACATCACCCCGCGCGGGATCGACCGTGAGCAGGTGGAGATGCTCCATCGGACGCATATGGGAGTCGACAACGACTATGTGAACATCCTTCTCCATGCGCTCCGGACTGGGCTCGCCGACGGGTGGGGTGGTTCGATGATCGCCACCGAACTCTCGGACATCATGTTCGGAACACCGGCGCCGGTGATGTCCGAAGTGAATCTGGGAGTGCTCAAGACCGATCAGGTCAACATCGCCATGCACGGCCACAATCCGCTGTTGTCCGACGTGGTGGTGGCCGCCGCCGCCGATGCCGAGCTGCTCGATCTGGCTCGGTCTTACGGGGCCAAGGGCATCAACGTGGTCGGGCTGTGCTGCACCGGCAACGAGATGATGATGCGACGCGGCGTCCCCATCGCCGGTAACCACCTGATGCAGGAATTGATCGTGGTCACCGGAGCACTGGAGGCCATGGTGGTCGACTACCAGTGCATCATGCCATCGGTCACCGATGTGGCGAAGTGCTACCACACCCAGGTCATCTCCACCTCCGACAAGGCGAAGTTCCCCGGGGCCATCCACGTCTCGTTCGATCCCGCTCACGGCGCCGAGACGGCGCGCCAGATCGTGCGTATGGCGGTGGAGGCGTATCCGAACCGCAATCCCGACCGGGTCCGCATCCCGGTCGAGCCCGTGCGGATGATGGCTGGCTTCTCGGTGGAGTCGATCCTGGCCGCGCTGGGCGGGACCCCGAAGCCACTGGTGGACGCCATTGCCTCGGGCGCCATCCGCGGTGCGGTAGCGGTGGTGGGGTGCAACAACCCCAAGATCCCCCAGGACTACGGACACGTCGAGTTGACCCGCCGTCTCATCGAGAACGACATCCTGGTCATCGTGACCGGGTGCGCGGCGGTCGCCAACGGAAAAGCCGGCCAGATGCTGCCCGAGTCCGCCGCCCTGGCCGGCCCCGGGCTACGTGCGGTGTGCGAGGCGCTCGGGATCCCCCCGGTGCTCCACATGGGGTCGTGCGTGGACAACAGCCGGATCCTGGTGCTGGCGGCGGCGCTGGCCAACTACCTGGGCGTCGATATCGACAAGTTGCCCCTCGCCGGTGCCGCGCCGGAGTGGTACTCCGAGAAGGCGGTGGCCATCGGGGCCTACGTGGTGGCGAGCGGGATCAGCACCGTCCTTGGCGTCCAGCCGCCGATCTTCGGCAGTCCCCACGTCGTCGACCTGCTGGCCAACGGCCTCGACGGTGTCGTGGGGGCCAAGTTCTCGGTGGAACCGGATCCCGAGAAGGCGGCGTTGTTGATCAGGCGGCACATCGAGGCCAAGCGCAAGGGCCTGGGCCTCCCCAGCATCGAGGTGGACGCCACTGCGGTCACCGCTGCCATCAGCGGGTCGTAGGCACATGTGCGGCACCTGCCACGACCACCAAGGTAACGACTCCGAGCCTGTCGGCCTCAGGGGGCGGCGACGGGCCTGAGGCCCGCATCGTCATCGTGGGCAAAGGAGGCGTCGGCAAGACCACGATCACGGCCGTCCTGGCTCGTCTTCTGGCCCGCCGAGGCTGCTCGGTGATCGCCGTCGATGGCGACGAACAGTGCAATCTCGGTCCAGCCCTCGGGTTGACGCCAGAGTCTCTCACCCGGGCGATTCCCGATCACCGAGGCCGGCGACTATGTGGAGGAAAAGACGGGTACCCGTCCCGGCGCCGGCGGTGGAGGGATGCTTCGCCTCAACCCCGACACCGCCGACGTGGTGGACCGACTCGGAGTCACCGGTCCGGACGGAGTCCGCTTCCTGTTGATGGGGGCCGTCCGACGCGCCGGCGGCGGATGCTTCTGCCCCGAGACGGCGCTGCTGGCCGCCGCCC
This sequence comes from uncultured Acidimicrobiaceae bacterium, assembly GCA_963848355.1. Taxonomy (GTDB): domain Bacteria; phylum Actinomycetota; class Acidimicrobiia; order Acidimicrobiales; family UBA8190; genus CAWKDG01. Next base: position 91,885 of record CAWKDG010000002.1, on the reverse strand, counting down.
TCGGCGACATGCGCTCCCAGCGCGGATCGGTCGTCCTCCTTGACACCCACGCCGGGGTGGAGCACTTCGGCCGGGCTCTGGCCCGAGGTTTTGACCAGGCCGTCGTGGTCGTGGACCACACGGCCAATTCCGTGCAGGTGGGAATGGATACGGCCAGGCTGGCCGGGACCATGGGTATCGAGGTGGTCCACCTGGTGGTCAATCGGGTGCGGACCGATGAGCACCTGCGCCGTGCCCTGCGCTACGTGGCCGAACGCGGTGGCTATCCGTTTGCCTCCGTCCACGCCCTGCCCTACGAGGAGGCCGCCCTCGAAGCCGAACCGGCGGTCGACGGGCTGTTGGAGGGGACGGCTCTGGCCGGCGGCATCGGCTCGCTCGGTTTCGACCTGGTCCCGCTCCCCACCCGCCATGCGTTCCTGGTGGGTCAGCCATGACTCGGACCGTGATCATCGGCACAGGTCCGGCGGGGATCACGGCAGCCGAGATGTTCCGACGCTTGGACCCGAACGGAAGCGTCACCGCCCTCACCATGGAGCCGTTTCCCCCGTACTCGCCGGCGGCCATGGCCGACCACTTCCTGACCGGTCGCGACCAACACCTTGTACTGGAAAGGTCCCGACATCGCCGAGCGCCTCGGCATCGACGAGCGACGAGAGGCGCCGGTCGTCGCCATCGACACCGACAATGGTGAAGTCCTCCTGGCGGAGGGCACCCGGGTGGCCTACGAGACCCTCGTCATCGCGTCGGGGAGCCGGCTGCACGCTCCCATCGAAGGGGCGGAGCTCCCAGGTGTGCTCGACTTCAAGTCGCTTCGCCAGGCCGAAGCCCTCGTGACGCGGGTGCGCAACGGCGAGGCCAGAAACGCCCTCATCGTGGGTCACGGGTTCATCGGGGTGGAACTCGCGCTCATGTTGACCGACCTCGGGGTCGAGGTGACGATCGTCGGCCGCCGTCCCTGGATCATGCCCCGGGTCCTCGACCGCCCCACCTCGGACGTCGCCCGCCGGGCGCTCGAGAGCCGAGGAGTCGAGCTACGACTCGGTACGCCGGCGGAAGCGTTTGTGCAGACGCCGACGGGGACGGCGGTACGACTGGCCGGCGGTGAGATGCTGCACGGCGACCTGGTGGTGGCCGCCACTGGTGTGAAGCCCCACGTCGAGTTCCTCGGCGGCTCAGAGATCGTCACTGAATGGGGCGTCCACGTCGATGACCATCTGCGCACCTCGACCCCGAATGTCTACGCCGCCGGAGACGTGGCCGAGGCCGCCGACTGGCTGACCGGCGAACGGTACGTGCACGCCATCTTCCCCAATGCCGTGGCACAGGCCAAAGTCGCCGCGGCTAACGCCCTCGGTGCCGATATCACCTATGACGGCGCCGAGTCGATGAACAGCCTGAAGCATCTGGGCGTGCCCATAGTCGCCATGGGGACGACAGAAGGCGCCGACGACGTTCTTCGCACCGAGCATGGCAACGCACTGCGGTCGGTCTACCTGCGCGACGGCCGGATCATAGGAGTGCAGCTGGCCGGCGACATCGCCTCTGCCGGTGTGTACCACTCACTGATGCTGAAGAGGGCTGACGTCCGAGACTACGGAGACGGAGTCGCCGGCCCCAGCTTTGGCTTTGCCACGGTTGTGGGAGACGCCCTCTCCTCCTCCTCGATCAGCGTGTGACCGGGAACACCAGGATCACACCTGTCGTCATCTTCCGCCGGGACTTCGCCTTTCCCAGGAGTCATCGCCCGTGGAGATGGGGTGACGGGACGAGCGGACGGCATGGCTCGTGCTTCGGCTGGTCCAGGCCCGATGGGCGTAGCGTCCGCTGCGGTGCTATCTATGCACGAAAGCGCCGGATCTCAGAGCGAGGAAAGATGAAGACCATCCACCACGTCGTAGACATCGATGCTGGGATTGACTCCGTATGGGCGGCTCTGACCGAGAGGGACCATCTAGCCGGATGGTGGAGCACGAAGGTCGACGCCCCCGATGCCGAGGTAGGCACCTTGGTTCGATGGACGTTTGCTGGAGACTTCCACCCGGTCATGGAGATCACTCAGGTTGATCCTCTCCATGAGGTGGTCTGGCGATGCGTGAGCGGACATGAGCCGTGGCAGGACAGCACATTTCGTTTCGTCATCGCACCCCTCGATGATGGAAGGACTCGCTTGCGCTTCTGGCAGGACTACGCCGTTGAGCTGGCTGACGACTACTACGGGGTCTACAACTTCAACTGGGGCTATTACCTGGAGAGCCTTCGTCTCCTATGCGCCGCTGGAGAAGGTAAGCCGTTCCAACCGGCGTGATTAGCCCAGTCAGCACAGCGTGCGGGACACGGGTGGGGTGCGGCGCTCAACTCGCCAGATCGACCACCCAAGACCCAAGAGACCGGCGGAGCGCGATTCGTTTCGCTTACTCGTGCATCCGCACTTGGGTGCTGTCCGGCGCAAGTCCTGATTCCCCACAAGCTTTAGCGGTCATTGCCACGGCTATGCCATATACCGTTCCCGCCACTCAAACTGTCGACTGCCGACGTTCGCCAACCGGCTCGCTGATATCGCCGTGGCCGGACGGTTGGATTGTATGACGTATCAGTCGCTGGTCGGAAGCCGTCTCGTATCCTGATCCGCAATGATGAGGAGCAACTATGACTGACGGCTGGGAATACCTCGTAGTATCACTCAACGAGGAGGCAGAAGAGCATGAGTCGTTTGCCGTGCGCCAGATGCATCTGCTCAATGCACGGGGAACGGACGGGTGGGAGCTCGTCCACGAAGCGGATACGGGCAGAGACGTGCTGTTTACCTTCAAGCGCCCTTTACGATGACGCCGCTGTTGGCCGATGAGTTCATCCGAGAAGGAGAGCAGCGCCATGAAGATCACCATCATCGGAACTGGCTTCATCGGCACGACACTCGGTCGCGCGCTGTCGCATTCGGGACATCAGGTGATGTTTGGTTCCCGACACGGCGAGGAACAAGCGACACCCGAGACAAAAGCGCCCGTACTCCCCATTGGTGAAGCATTGATCAGTCCGGACGTCGTCATTCTCGCTGTTCCCGGAGCAGCGGTCGCCGATTTGACGGCGCAGTTCGGTGACGTCCTCTCCGGAAAGCTCGTCATAGACGCCACGAATCGCATGGGCACCGACGTGGCGAACGCCAGGTCATCCCTCCCGTCCACCATTCGTTACGCGCGAGCATTTAATACCCTCGGTGGTGAGAATATGGCTGACCCTGTGTTCGCAGAAGGAAGAGCAGACATGTTCTTTTCGGCACCTGAGGCCGATCGGGCGACCATCGAGAGCGTGATCGAGGGAGTCGGCCTACGTCCCATCTACGTGGGTGAGAACCAAGAGACGATCATCGATGCCTTATTCCAGCTGTGGATTGCTCTGGCAATGACACAAGGACGGGGACGTCGATTGGCTCTACGATTGCTCGAGGGCTGATAGCGCTAACGGGTCCAGAATGGTGGTGGTAGAGTTGGGCTCGGCCCATCACGGCACCAAGCGCTGGGCAGACCGCTTGACGAACGGCGCACCCTCATCGATCATGATCACCGGGTGAGAGTTCTCACGCTGAGGGGGCCTCGTGTCTGCGCTCAGAAGGTTGTTCCCGTTTGTGGTGGTGATCCTGTTCGTCTGCGGGGCCGGCCTCTCGTCAGCCGCAACGGCGGCGGCGGCCACCAGGGCTCCCACCATCACGAAAGCGGCGATGGTGGCGGCGAAGAAATCTAAACAGGCAGACGAGCTCGTCCTGACCTACTCCAGCACGGTGAAGCACATGGTCCAAGGGACAGGGCCGTTCCCGTTCTCGGTAGAGGGGTACGTCGTCACCTCGGTCGCCAAGGCAAGAGCGAAGAAGATAGTGATTACTCTGGCCCAACGAACGACGAGTGATCTCAGCGTCACCCCGTTCGTGACTTACACGATCCCCGGCACGGATCCCGTCCTGAGCACGAAGGGTGTCCCCGCACCGGACCAGACCTTCATCGGAACAACCGCCGTGTCGCCCTCTTCGGCCATTTACGTCGCCCCGACGGGCAACGACCTGAATCGGGGGACGAAGACGGCGCCCAAGGCGACTATCCAGGCGGCCATCACGGCGGCATCAGCTCTATCGCCCATTCCCGATGTGTATGTGGCGGCCGGAACGTATGCGTCGCCGTCAGGATTGTCGCTAGTGACTGGCGTGAACGTCGACGGCGGTTATACGCCAGGTACGTGGACACGCTCACTCAGCGCCGTGACCACCATCGAAGGTGCGCCGCAGGCCGTTTTGGCGCAGGACGTTGCCAGTGCGACCCTGCAACTGCTCACGCTATCCGGCTTGTCCGGCACGGGGGTCGACATCAGTGCCTACGGATTGCGAGAGGTGGATTCGGACGTCGCCCTCCAATGGGTGTCCGCCTCTGCGGCAGAAGGCAGCCCAGGCTTTGACGCACCCAATGGGGAAGGCGGGTCCGACGGCAGCGACGGTGCCAGCGGAGTCAGCGGTGGAGCCGGTGGCGCCATCGGTGCCCCCGACTCCTTTCTGGGATCCGGGCGACTCTCCGGGGGGCACTGTGGGCACCCCCGGTTCCGGCGGCGGCGGAGGGGGTTCTGGCAGCGGCGACGTTGAGAACGTCTTTGACTGCATCGAAGGTGCCAACGAAGCGGGCGGCAACGGCGGTGGTGGCGGCGGCGGTGGTGGTGGCGGCGGTGGTGGCGATGGCGCACCAGCACCGGGCGGAGGGAATGGCGGCGGTTCGTTCGGGATCTACTTGTGGCGCTCCGACGTCTCGGTCGATGCCAACAGCACGGTGTCAGCCGGAAATGGTGGGAATGGCGGGGAGGGCGGCAACGGAGGTCTCGGGGGATCGGCGGGCCTTGGCGGCCGCGGCCAGCCGGGCCAGGGAGGAACTGCTGGCGCCGGGGCCCCCGGAGCATCTGGAGGCGGAGGTGGAGCCGGTGGTTCGGGCAGCGGAGGCTTTGGCGGACCCAGCATCGGCGTCCTCGAAGCGTTCTCCTCGACGGCCGCCATCGCCCCAGGTGCGACGATCACATTTGGGGTCGGTGGCGACGGTGGAGCGGGAGGTACGAATTCGGTCCTTGGGCAAGCACCTTCTGGTGGAGTCGGGTACGCGATGGCAGTCGCTATTTTCCCCTGAGATTCGATCCGCACCGGTCGGTCGGCCACTGGAGGGCTTCCCGGGGTGGCGGACGAGACTGAGACTCATCGCCACCTCCAACGAAGGGTTCATGAACACGACGGGTGCCGGCCACGACGTGAGTGCAACCCTTGGTTCGACCACTGGCCACCATGCCGGGCCCGAAACCGGATGGGGGAGAATGCGCTTCCGACAAACAGGTCGAGGGCGTTAACGACGATGCGTCACCGCACCACATGCACGTCGGGAGTGCCTGATTGATTCTGGATTCGACGAATCCGACGACCAGTCACACGAGTTGCTTCCAACCTCACGACATGCTCGTGTTCGCCAGGCGCCCATCCGTCAGGAATCACGGCGAGTGCCGCGGCTATGTCAGCCGGATCCGTGACTTCCGAGGCTTGACCCACAACGAGGACGCTCCAACCGGACACCTCGTCTGAGCCGTCCACTTCAAAGGCGACCACGGCGTTGGTAGCGGCTGCGTGCAACTTCGTCCCTCGACTGGTTCGGAACACGATGTCGCCACCGCTCATGGCGAAGTTGACCGGCAGAACCTCGGGAACGGCTCCAACGGAGACACCGATCCTTCCAACGCTTCCAACATTCTCACGAAGCAGCCACTGGCACTCGTCGATCGTGAGGACGTCGAGAGTCGTACTCTCCATTTCCCTTCCCCTTCCGCCCAAGTTCCTCTCCAGCTTCGGTCCAAGACGGTAAATGCACTAGAGGCGAAGGTCCCTGGTGCCCCGCGATAGGCGCCTCTAGCTAGGTCTCGGAGCGCCAGAGCCACACAGGTGTGACAGTCCTCCGACATCGAGTGGTCGTCAGAGTCCTGGCCGGGTGGCACATTGTGGTTACCCATTCATGGGAATAGGGCGGGGGCGGGGATCAACTTGAAAATCGCTGCATGCTTTGACCCCAGCCGTTTCGATTTGGGGCCTACGGTCTCCGGCAGAAAATCGCCTTGAGAAAACCGCATATGGTGACCTGTTTGTGGTCGCAACGAAGGGCGTCCTACTTTCGTCCGACCCATGGCGCTCAGGTCGGTCTGTACCGGTTCTCCAGGCATCCGGTACCGGGTGTGATCTCGACCGGGCCGTCGGTCCGGACGCTGGCCTAGTTCGGGTTCGGGGGCACAGAACCTGGCAGTACCGGACGCGAGAATGGCCGCATCGGCGCTTGCTCGAGCGCCTGCTGCTACTCCGGGGTGTGGCAAACGGCTTCGACATTGTTGCCATCGGGGTCGCGAACGAAAGCAGCGTAGTAGTTGAGGTGGTGTTCGGGCCACAAACGGGCTCCGTGGAGCACCTCGGCACCAGCCTCGATTGCCGCATTCATGAACGCTTGTACGGCGGCTCGGTCAGGGGCTTGAAAAGCGATGTGGAGCTCTCGGAATCCATCCCCCGTCTCTCGGGGTCCGACCCAGAACACCGGTTTGGTCGTGATACCGAAGCCGACGGTGGACTGGAATGCCATAGCTCGCCTTCCTCCGAGCGGGGCGAGGACGGCATCGTAGAAGGCGGCGCTGGCCTCTGGATCGGCGCACTGGATGGAGAGGTGATCGAGCATGGACCCCATCCTGCTCGACCGCGAAGCGAGAGTCCACGCTGTCGGCCCGCATATCAGGGGACTGCCGAACAGGAGCCTTTGGCCCTGCAGCCCGATGGTCACACCAGGACATACTCCAATGCAGACCTTGGAATGAACTGCCCCCGGTCACTCCGTAGAGGGTTCCCGCACGGATGGGCTCTTTCCCGCCGGAACCGGTCGCTTTGACGGGCTCATGGGGTAGGGTTACTTACACAGAAGCACTTCCTATTTGGCCTTCGCCCAAGACCCCGGTGACGCTGAAGAACGGACAGCGTCATGCCCTACCGGTCGATCGAGGATCCCGCCAAGCTTCGTCGCATCCTGGAAGCAATGCTGCTGCTCCAGGCCGATCTCGACCTCCCGACCCTGCTCCGCCATTTCATCGAGGAGGCCTGCTCGATGACGGGAGCACGTTACGGCGCTCTCGGCGTCCTGAACGATGAGCGCAACGCCCTAGCCCAGTTCGTGACGGTCGGTCTTGATCCCGACGACGAAGAACGGATCGGGCCGCGACCCAAAGGCCTCGGAGTCCTCGGAGCACTCATCACCGACCCCCGTCCCCTGCGCTTGGCCGACCTGGGTTTTCACCCTGACAGCTACGGCTTCCCACTCAACCACCCTCCGATGACCTCGTTCCTCGGAGTGCCGATCAAGGTTCGCGACGAGGTCTACGGCAACCTCTACCTGACCGACAAGATCGGCTGGTCGGAGTTCACCGCCGACGACGAAGCACTCGTGGATGCCCTGGCTCTGGGCGCGGGCATCGCCATCGAGAACAACCGTCTGAACATGGGTGTCCTAGAGAGGGCCGTCTACGAGGACCGGGATCGCATGGCCCGGGACCTGCATGACAACGTGATCCAACGCCTCTTCGCCGCCGGGCTATCGCTCCAGAGCATGACGGGAGCAGCGGCAAAGGCCGGGCTCGCCGACAGGATCGGTGCGGTGATCACTGACCTGGACGACACCATCCGCCAAGTTCGGTCGACGATTTACGAGCTCGGTTCAGCCGAGATCGACAAGGGGATCAGGGCGGCGGTCATCACCCTCGTGCGTGATCTTGCTTCTGTCGTCGACTTCGTCGTCCGGGTCACCTTCGACGGAGCCGTCGATACCATGATTTCGGCTCAATTGGGCGAACACATCCTCGCCGTCCTCCGAGAAGCCATAACCAACATCGGACGACATGCCCATGCCACCGAGGGCACCGTATCGGTCAGCGTCAAAGACGATCTGTGCCGTCTTCAGATCACCGACAATGGTCGAGGCCTCGATGATGCCGAGGTGAGGGAGGAAGGGCTTGGCCTCGGCAACCTCAGACGTCGAGCGGAGAAGCTTGAGGGTCAGTTCACTACCGAGACACCAGAGTCCGGCGGGACGTCGCTCATCTGGCAAGTGCCCATCACTTCCTGACGCCGGGAAGGATGTGACCTTCGGCACTATCGGAGAAAGAGCCGTATGTTGATGAGGAAAACGATTCCGCCGGAGAGATGACATTCATGGCGTACGACACGGTCGCTGATGCTGACACCCTGATTCTAGATGATGTCATTCGGATCGCTCTTCGTCGAGCTTTTGAGGAGCAGGTGGTCGCCATCAGCGAAGGGCAGTCACGCACAACGTTCGGCTCCCCGGAGGGTGAGGATGCCGTTCTCTATGAGGGTACCGATCTTCCGCATGCACATCCTGCTTGCAAGGTGTCTGCGATCGGAGGGGAGATCTGAGATTCTCGGTCGAAGCTGCCGCGCGACCGGTGAGCCCGAGTTCTTTACCGGATACCAATCCCTGCTCTTCGGCTTCGACGCCAGTGTGAGTTTTGAAAGCATGATGAAGTGGATGGAAACCGGCCAACACCCCGGAGGCAACGGACGCGAGGTTCATCCGCGCCTGTAGCGCCGGTTGGGAACACCAAAACACCCGACATGCCCCGTCCGGGGATAGCGACATCCGAGGCAACCCGACTGGCCAGGCAGGTGGTCGCCGACCTGGCCGGTGCCGATGACAGTGTCAAGCGGCTGGCGGCAGTTCTGATGTGCGCAATACCGGGCGGGCGAGCACCTCCGAGGTCACGAGGTAGATCGACGGGTCGCACAATTTGCGCGATCCGGGTCACTACCGAGTCACGGGGATCGGGCGATCCCGACCGGCCTGAGAACGGCTCGGCTTGGACCTGCCAGGGCGCTCAGAACGGCAATTCCGGACGGTCTGGCCCTGACGGGAACTAATCGCGCCCATTCGGACATTATGAGTTGTGAGGTTCACCAAGGCGACCCGCGCAACTCCTGTTGGCGAGCTGTCAGAGGCCATTGTGTTTGGGGAGCTCTTCGGGTGTCACGCTAAAGCTGTCTATTCCTTCTGTGCCCGCCGTACGGCTGACCTCTCCTTCGCCGAGGACCTCACGAGCATCACGTTCCTTGAGGCTTGGCGGCATCGAGACCGGGTTCCGACGACCCAGGATGACGGTGCCCTCCCATGGCTCCTTGGTGTCGCGAACAACGTTGTGCGCAACGCCAGGAGAAGGCAGCACCGTTACGAGGCGGTCTTGAAACGGCTTCCTGCCCCCTTGGCTGTCCCTCCGGCAGAAGAAGAGGTTATGGCGCGATCCGCGACCGAAGCTGGACTGCGGGACGCACTTGAGGCTGTCTCCGCTCTCCCCGAACGGGAGCAGGAGGTGGTCATGTTGGTCTTGTGGAGTGGTTTGTCCTATGAGGAGGCGGCCATGGCGCTGGCAATACCGGTCGGCACCGTACGATCACGTCTCTCACGGGCCCGGTCGAAGCTCCAGGTTGCACTCACCGCTACTGCTCACCCCGTCCTGAAGGAGTCCTCATGATCGATTTGCAGCCCGCACCCGTCCCCGAACTCAGCGAGGCGTGGATTGTCTCGCACCAGGCGGCGCTCGTGTCTGTCCTTTCCCAAAGGCGGCGCAAGCCGGTGAAGTGGGTGGCCGTCGCCGGGGCGACCGGTGTGGCCGCCGCGGTCTCGACAATCGTGCTTGTTGGGGGGAGCCCACCGCCCGCGTTCGCCGGCTGGTCGGCTTCCCCGACAGCGCCCGCCAGCGGCCAACTAACGAGTGCCGACACCGACTGTCAGACGACCCTTACGCAGCTTCCGCCTTCCCTCAACAAAGGTGCCGATTCCGCATCCCTGGTGCCCGAGCTGAGCGATGTTCGGGGTCCCTACACGGTCACAGTGTTGGGCAACGGCACTGGGAGTGGCGTCCTGTGCATCACCACGCCGGATGGCAACTCGACATTGCGCTGGCTCATGCAGTCGGGAGAACCCGTGAGCACCGGCGGGATCGCGGTGGACGAGGACAGCGTCTTGGCCCGCGAGAGTCAGCCGTACACCTTGGTGGAAGGTCGCGCCGGTGATGGGGTCAGAGGTGTGAAACTTGTCCTCGGGAATGGGAGCAAGGTGACGGCGACCAGCGGCAACGGAGTGTTCCTTGCCTGGTGGCCAGGGAGCGAGAGCATCTCTGCTGCGATCGTCTCGACGGCGACCGGCGTCTCGACACAGACCTTGAACCTGCCCGGACCTGGAATCCCATCCTCCCCCAAGTCTCCACCGCCGTCTCCTCCTGGGACGCAGTCGTCCTGCATTCCAAGTGCGGAAGTCGCCTGTTCGGTCGGGACGGCGGGGCCATCCTGAAAGTGCTCGTTCCGAGAGGAGTGTTATCCGGGAGCGGACGAGGGCTTGTCCACGAGAACTCGATCGTCTCCAAAGCAAGACGCCGGCCCGGAGGCCGGCATCTTGTGCACTTCCCGGGGTGGCGGACGAGTCATGCACTCATCGCCAGCTCCAACGGTGCTCACGCTTTCCCCTGAGCACCCTTTGGATGTTCATAGAAGCCTGAGAGCGGGGGCGCCGTGGCACCGGCGGGGGAGTCTCCACAGCGCAAGGAGGGGAGTCTCCACAAATCACCCGGTCAGAGTCCAGGATCGGATTCCGGCGAGACGAGGTGCCGGCCGGTCGTTTCGAGTAGCGCCCATCTCCGGGTATCGCCCCCAGGAACTCGCCCGGCGCGACGGGAGGCTGTTCCCCCTGACCAAGGTGGCGACGGTTTTCCCTTGACGAAACTACCTAACGTTATTAGACTACTTGAACAATGATAGAGATTCCTATTCGAGATAGGCGTGCCGAACGTCGTGAGGCGACCAAGCTTGAGATCCTCGATGCTGCCTGGGAGTTGGTACGGGCGGAGGGCCTGGCCGCACTGACCCTGAGGGACCTGGCCAACAAGGTGGGCATGCAGCCGCCATCGCTTTACTCCTACTTCGATTCCAAGCACGCGATTTACGACGCCATGTTCCTCCAAGGGAACCTCGAGCTCCTCAGGCGCTGCGAGGCCATAGCCGAGGCCGGCGACCCCGAGGACTCTTTTCGGGCCAGCGCCCGGCTGTACGTCGGCTTCACGGTCGAGGACGCGGCTCGCGCTCAACTCATGTTCATGCGCACGATTCCGGGGTTCGAGCCGTCGTCTGAGAGCTATGCCGTGGCCGTACGGATCGTCGACCTCGGAAAGAAGCAATTTGCCAAGGTCGGGATCAAGCCGGAGTGGTTCGACCTTTGGACCGGGATTATCTCCGGACTCTCGTTCCAGCAGATCGCCAACGAACCCGGGACCGACCGTTGGGTCCGGCTCGTCGACGACGCCGTGGACATGTTTCTCGACCATGTGAGCGAAACCAAGAAGAAGGGGAGGCGGAAGTGAGAGAGACGGCAATCAGGGTGGAAGGCATTGCCCCGATCGACCACAAAGAAGGCATGGTCCTCGCCGAGACCGAGTACCGGCGCTACACGGACATGCTGGGCCAGTTGCGGCCTGAGGACTGGGCGGTTCAGACAGTGAACACCGACTGGACCGTCAAGCAGCTCACCCAACACGTGCTCGGCTTCGCCGAGAGCAACGCGTCCTTCCGGGTGTTCGTGAAGGCCATGCGGGCCGGCAAGAAACGGGCCACGGTGAAGAACTACGACCACTTTATCCATGGGATGAACGAGGTTCAGGTCGAAGAGCGGGAGCATCTGTCGACCGACGAATTGGTGGGCCAATGGAAGTCGACGTGGCCAAAAGCGCTCAAGGGCCGTCGGCACTTCCCACCGTTCATGCGGCCCGTCCCCCTCGACTTCGGTCCCGTGATCGGGAGGAAGCCCATGGGTTCGTACCTGATGGATGTGGTGTTTACACGCGACACGTGGATGCACCGGATCGACACCTGTCGGGCCGTGGGTCTTGCGCCGGTGCTGACGCACGAACACGACGGCCGGTTAATTGAGGACATGGTGGCCGAATGGACGAAACTCTACGACCTCTCGATCACCCTCCACCTCGAAGGTCCGGCGGGCGGCACATACGTCCGCGGCACCGGCGACGAGGAGCTCACCATCGATGCCGTCGAATGGATCTGGACATTATCGGGCCGTGGCACCGGCGATGGCCTGCTCAAGAAGGAGTTGCCGCTCTGACGGAGTCGAGGTCGACGCGAGAATACGGACGGCGTGCGCCACCTCACCTCTACGTTGGGATGCTATCGGCCGTTGGGGGCACCACATCGCCCTCGATACCGGAAGACCCCACCTCGGCACGCAAACAAGCGGGAACCGTAGAGCAAAACGCCGGCCCGGAGGCCGGCATTTTGTGTACTTCCCGGGGTGGCGGACGAGTCTGGGACTCATCGCCACCTCCAACGAAGGGTTTCGTGAACACGACGGGTGCCATTTCATGAACACCCCGCAGTGGAGGTGGCGGGAATCGAACCCGCGTCCTCCGGCTTCTCAACGGGCCTTCTCCGAGCGCAGCCGGCAGCTGGGTCTCGGGACCCCCGCCGCCGCCGGCGAATTCGGGGGTCCCCAGTCATCCTGTGATGTCCCCGGTGGCCGGATGACGACTCCACCAGGTGAGCCCCGCTAGATGACGCCCGCTACCGGCCCGTAGGGCTGAGACCGGACGGACGGGCTACGTATTAAGCAGCCAGCGCGAGTTGAGACTCGGCATTTGTTTTTTGTCCCGGCTCTTTAACGTGGCTCCGGGAACCACGGCTCGCTTCTCCCGTATCGACGACCAGAGTCGAAACCAATCACCCCCTCGTAGGTTGCCCGACCAGTGTATCGGTCCCCGGGGCCGAAGCCGTCGGGCGAGACGGCCGCCCACGTCGTGGACAGCCGTCACAGGGACCGAGGACCTGGTGGGAGGGGGATCTTGCCGGTGGCGGTCAAGAAGGCGGCGACACATGCCGACGGGAAAGGCGTGAAAACCGGTTACGCCGTTCCTTCCGAGGCCAAGTTCGCTGCTGCCCTCCGCTTCAAAGAGGCGTGGGAGGCGGGGATGCAACGGAGCGCCGACGGTGAGGTTCTCACTGACCGCGACATCGTCGAGATGCACGAAGCGTCACTCGGCCTGATCTGGGCCACGGGGACCATGAACCTGCAGGACGCTCTCGACGCCTTCCACGCCCTCGAGTACTGAGGTCGAAGGCCCCCGCTCTCACTGCGCGGCGATGGCCGCCAGGACGTCGAGTTTCGCCGCCCGCCGGGCCGGCCAGCTGGCAGCGAACAGCCCGAGGAGCGCGGCGATGATCAGGAACACGATCAGGTTGGAGGCGGGCACCACGATGTCGGTGATTCCCTGTTGCTTCAGAGATGCGGCCAGGGCGATACCCAGTCCCGTTCCCACGATGATGCCGATGAGGGCCCCGAAGATCGAGAGGATGACCGCCTCGGACCGGATCATGGCCCTGACCTGACGACGGCGCATACCGACGGCCCGGAGCAGTCCGATCTCGTGGGTCCGCTCGAAGACGGAGAGCAGCAGGGTGTTGACGATCCCGATGAGAGCGACGATGACAGCCAGAGCCAGAAGGACGTAGACGATCCCGAGAAGCTGGTTGACCATCTTCTGCTGGCTCTGTTTGAACTCGGCCTGGGTCTGGATGGTCAGGTTGGGATAGGCCCGGAGCCCCTTCGTGATCGTCGCCTTCCCCGCCGCACTGGCGGGCTGGGCGGTGCGGATGAGGACGGCCACGGGAAGCGGGTTGGTGAAATGGCTCCGGAAGAAGGCATCGCTCACCAGAAAGCTGCCGAGGAGGGAGTTCGGCTTGTAGATCCCACCGATCCGGATGTGTGAGTTGCCGGTCTTGGCGAACTTGACCGCCACGTTCGAGCCCACCACCAGGTGGTCGCTGTCGGCCGTCGTGGTGTCGATCAGAAGCTGGCCGGCCGCCAGCGCCGGTGCACCGGATCCGCTGTCCATGCGGAGGATGATGGTGTCGGACAGGTGGTCGGGCGAGACGGCGGTCAGGCCCGACAGATTGCTGCGGAAGTCGAATTCGCCGGAGTAGACACCGGCGACGGCGGTGACACCGGGAATGCGGCTCGCCGCCTCCGTGGTGGACGCGCTGAAGTCCCCGCTTCCCCCTCCACTGCCGGAGGCCGTGATGATGTAGTTGGCGCTCACGGCCTCGTCGATGCTGCTGGTGGCCGAGCGCGACACCGACGCCCCGAAGACGGCGATGGTGGAGACGAGGGCCAGGCCGACCATGAGGGCGGCCCCGGTCTGGGCCGTCCGCCGGGGACTGCGCATCGAGTTCTCGCGACCGAGCTTCCCGGGGATCCCGAGCAGGCGGGCCAGGGGCCGGCCCACGACGCTCGAGACGGGCCGGGCCACCAGGGGAGCGAGCATGGCGATGCCGACGAACACGCCCAGGGCGCCGAGCCCCACCAGCTGGATGGCCGGGATGGTGAGTCCCGCGGCCAGTGCCACGATGCCGACCAGGGCGAAGGTGGTGCCGATCACGATGCGGCGACGTGACGACTCGGTGCCTCCGACGTCGTGTTCGGAGAGGGCGGCGACGGGTGCGATGCGGACGGCCCGCCGGGCCGGGCTGACGGCGGAGATGACGGTGATGCCGACACCGACGATGAGGCAGACGATCACGGTCCGGGGTGCGAAGACGAGGCCCCCGGTGGGCAGGGTGACCCCGAGCTTGTCGAGGAGGGCCTCGAGGCCGATGGCCGCCAGGACCCCGAGGCCGAGCCCGGCGAGGGAGGCCACCAGCCCGACGACGGTGGCCTCGGCCAGGACGGAACGGAAGACCTGCTTTCGACTGGCACCCAGGATCCGCAGGAGGGCGAGCTCGCGGGTGCGTTGGCCGACGATGATCGAGAAGGTGTTGAGGATGGTGAAACTGCCGACGAAGAGGGAGATGAAGGCGAAGACGAGGAGCGCCGTCGAGATGAAGCCGAGGCCCTGGTTGACCTGACCGGTGGCCTGGCTGGCCACCGTCGACCCGGTCACCACCTCGACATCGGGCGGAAGGACCCGTTCGATGGCGGCCTTCAACTCGGCGTCGTTCGTTCCCGGCTTGGCCAGGACGTCGATGATGTCGTACTGACCGACCTCGTCGAAGATCCTCTGAGCCGTGGGGAGATCGAAGGCGGCGATGGTGGCGCCGGCCAGGTTGTCGACCGAACCGAACGTCACCACCCCCGTCAAGGTGAAGGTCTCCGGCGGCCCGGTGAGCAGGATCCGGACGCGGTCGCCGACATGGAAGTGGTACTTCTGAACGGTGGCGGCGTCGATGACCACGTCGTCAGGACCGGTGGGGGCCGTCCCGGTGCGGAGGCGGAGCGCCGACATCTGGGAGACCGGGTCGTAGGAGAGTCCGATCGTCGGGGCCCCGCCCGTGCTCACGACCTTGCCGTCAGGGGCGATGAGCTGGGCGTAGCCGGTGGAGGTGCCCACGGCGTCGGCCACCCCGGGGACCGAGGCGACCTTGGCCGCCAGGGTGTCGGGGATGGGACTGCGCCCACTGCCCCCGTTGGCCCCGCTGAAGGCCGCCTTGCCCCGGACCTGGAAGTCGACGTGTTGGTAGACGCCGTCGAAGAGGGTGGTGAAGGTCTTGTGCAACGTGTCGGTGAGGATGAAGGTGCCGGAGACGAAAGCCACCCCGATGACGATGGCCACCGCCGTGAGGGCCAGGCGGAACTTGTGAGCCAGGAGACCTTTCCAGGTCGCGTTCCACATCTCAGCCGCCCAGGAGCTTCATCTGCTCGAGGATGGTGTCGACCGTCGGTGTCGACAGCTCACCCACGATCTTCCCGTCGGCCAGGAAGACGACACGGTCGGCATAGGCCGCACCCCGGGGGTCATGGGTGACCATGGCGATGGTCTGACCGAACTCCGACACGCTGCGACGCAGGAACGTCAGCATCTCGCCCGATGCCTTCGAGTCGAGGTTGCCGGTGGGCTCGTCGGCGAAGATGAGATCGGGACGTCCGATGAGCGCCCGGGCACAGGCCACCCGCTGTTGCTGCCCACCGGAGAGCTCGTTCGGCCGGTGGGTGAGTCGGTCCCGGATGGCCAACTGGTCGACGAGGAAATCGAACCAGGCCGGGTCCACCTTGTGCCCGGCCAGATCGGCCGGCAGGGTGATGTTCTCGGCCGCCGTCAGCGTGGGGACGAGGTTGAAGGACTGGAAGACGAAGCCCAGACGGTCCCGTCGCAACTTCGTCAACCCCGCGTCGTCCAACTCGTTGATGGCCTGGTCGCCGATGAAGACCTGGCCCGAGGTGGGGACGTCGAGTCCGGCCATGCAGTGCATCAGCGTGGACTTGCCCGATCCCGACGGACCCATGATGGCGGTGAACTCGGCCTGGGCGAAGTCGTTGGTCACGCCGTCGAGGGCGCGGACGACGGTCGTTCCCTTGCCGTAGGTCTTGACCAGGTCGACGGCCCGGGCGGCGGGGCCGCCGGAAGGGGCCGCGGGCGCGGTCGGGGCGTGGTCCGTTGTCGTCATGGTACGTAGCCTCCCATGGCCGTCATCATGGTCGGCCGGACTCCCGGCCGGTATCGGGAATGACCCTGACGTGGACCCCGGGGTTCTGCGATCATCGGTCGATGTCACTGTCCATGAGTATCGAGGAGCGCCAGGGATTCCTGGCCGACGTCCACGTGGGGATCGTGAGCGTGAGCCGGCCCCCGCTCGCTCCGTTGAGCGTGCCCGTCTGGTACTCGTATACGGCCGGCGGGGTCGTGACCCTCATCACCGGGGCCACGAGCGTGAAGGCCGGGCTCATCACCGGGGAGGGCCGCTTCAGCCTGTGTGTCCAGACCGAGGAGGCGCCGTACAAGTACGTGAGCGTCGAGGGACCGGTCGAGCGCATCGACACGCCGGTCGATCCCGACGAGAGACGGGCCATGGCCTACCGCTATCTGGGGAAGGAGATCGGCGATCTCTACCTGGCCGCCACCGCCGGCCAGGCGGACGGGAGCTGCGCCATCAGGATGAGACCCGAGTCCTGGCTCACCTCCGACTTCGCCAAGGAGTACAGCTGACTCAGTCGTCGCGTTCGCGACTGGCGCCGCGGCCGACGTTCTTGCCCGCGGCCCGTGACGCCTCACGCGACGCTTCGCGATCGGCGTCACGGGCGGCGATGGCGTGGCGCTTGTCGTAGAGGCGCCGGCCCCGGGCCAGGGCCAGCTCGACCTTGGCCCGGCCGTCCTTGAAGTAGATGGAGAGGGGGACGAGGGTGAGGGCCTGCTGCTGGGTCTTGCCCATCAGCTCGTCGATCTCGGACCGGTGGAGAAGGAGCTTGCGACGGCGTTCGGGGTCGTGGGCCCCGAAGCCCGCGGCGTGGATGTAGGGGGGGATATGGACGCCGAGGAGCCATGCCTCGCCGTCCTCCACCCGGGCATAGGCGTCGGACAGGGTGACGCGGCCGGCGCGCAGGGACTTGACCTCGCTGCCCTGGAGGGCCACGCCGCACTCGAAGGTCTCGAGGATGTCGTAGTCGTGGCGGGCGCGACGGTTGCGCGAGACGACCTTGATGCGGTCGGCCTCCGCGTTCGGGGCCGCCGTCCGATGCCCCCGACGACCCGGTCCCTTGGCTGCGGCCACCAGGCGGAGGGTACCCCCTCGCTCACGGTGCCCCGGTATCGTGAGGCCAAATGTTGCGGCTCCCCGCACAGGTCTACACAGAGATCGTCGGCCACTGCCTGAGCGGACTGCCCGACGAGGCGTGCGGGCTGCTCGGCGGCGACCCGGCCACCGGGGCGGTGGCCCGGTGCTACCCGACCCGGAACGTGGCCGCCTCGGCCAAGCTCTACGAGGTCGACCCCGGTCAGCTGCTGCGCGCCGACCGCGACGCCGAGGCCAACGGAATGGTGATCATGGGGGTGTTCCACTCCCACACCCATACCGACGCCTACCCGTCGCCCACCGATGTGGCCCAGGCGCCGGACCCCGACTGGCACTACGTGCTCGTGTCGCTGCGCGACATCCTCCCCATGCTCCGCTCCTACCGGATCGTCGGCGGTCGGATCGACGAGGAGCCGGTGATCGTCGGACAGCGCCGGGAACCGGCCCACTAGGATCGCGGCCGTGTCCGTCGACGTGCGCCTCCCCACCGTCCTGCGCCCCCACGCCGGGGGCAAGTCGACGGTGACGGCCAACGGCGCCACCATCGGCGAGGTCCTGCGTGATCTGGTGGCGACCTACCCGGGGATGGCCGGGCAGGTCCTGACCGACGACGGGGCGCTGCACCGTTTCGTGAACGTCTACGTCGACGACGACGACGTGCGGTACCTGGAGCAGCTCGACACCAAGGTGCCCGACGGCGCCACGGTGTCCATCCTGCCCGCCGTGGCCGGTGGCTGCGGGCGCTGAGGCGCCGCCGTGGCCCTCGTCGCCAGCCCTCTCGACCTGATCGGGAACACGCCTCTGGTCGATGTCAGCGCGCTGAGCCCGAACAGTGCCGTCCGCATCCTGGTGAAGCTCGAAGGGCAGAACCCCGGCGGGTCGGTGAAGGACCGGATCGCCCTGGCCATGGTGGAGGAGGCCGAGAAGGAGGGCCGGCTCACCCCGGGGGCCACCCTCGTCGAGCCCTCCTCGGGGAACACCGGGATCGGCCTGGCCCTCGTGACCCGGCTGAAGGGCTACCACCTGAAGGTGGTCCTCCCCTCGAACGTCTCGGTCGAGCGCCGCCAGCTCCTGGCCGTGTGGGGAGCCGAGATCATCGAGTCACCGGGGTCGGAGGGTTCGAACGGGGCCGTGCGGATGGCCGGGCGGATCCACGCCGAGCACCCGGAGTGGATCTACCTCTACCAGTACGGCAACCGGGCCAATCCCCGGGCCCACTACGAGGGGACCGGGCCCGAGATCTGGCGGGACTGTCCCGAGATCACCCACTTCGTGGCCGGGCTGGGGACGTCGGGGACGCTGCTCGGGGCGGGCCGGTTCCTGAAGGAGAAGAACCCGGCCATCGCCGTGTGGGCCGTCGAGCCACCGGCGGGGGAGATGGTCGACGGCCTGCGGAACCTGGACGACGGCTACATCCCGCCCATCTTCACCGAGTTGGGCGGGCGCGAGCTGCTCGACCGCAAGACGATCGTCGACCCGAGACAGTCGATCGTCTGGACCCGCCGGCTGGCCGAGGTGGGCGTGTTCGCCGGGATCTCGACCGGCGCGGCGATGGCGGGGGCGGCCAAGTGCGCGCAGGCCATCGAGGCCGGGGTGATCGTGGTGATCTCGGCCGACGGCGGGTGGAAGTACCTGTCCACCGGTGCGTGGACCGACGACATCGACGTCGTCACCGAGCGGGCCCGCAGCACCATCTACTTCTGATGCCGGCCCGACGCCGGAAGGCCACCGTGCAGGCGCTGCCCGACCACCTGAAGCGCAGCGAGGCGTGGAACGGGCTGCGCCCGGGGGACCGCGTCGAGATCGACGGGCCGGTGCCGCGCGGGCGCGCAGTGGACCTTCCGGGCCCATGTGCGGAACGTGAACAACGGGGCCGAGTCCGTCGAGGTCCTCGGGGGGCGCCCCGGCGAGCACCGGGTGCGCTCGTTCCTCCCCGGGCAGGTGTTCCCGGCCGGGGCCCGCAAGGCGGGGAAGCCCTCGCTCGAGGACGCCCCCCAGCTCCCCCTGGGCTGAGACGGCGGCCATTAGCCTCTGGAGCGTGGACGACAGCCGGCTGTCGGAGGACGACCGTCCGATCGGGATGTTCGACAGCGGCTTCGGGGGCTTGAGCGTGGCCCGGGCCCTGATCGACCTGGCCCCGGCCGAGCACCTGGTCTACGTGGGCGACACCGGCCGCTACCCCTACGGGCCCCGGCCGCTGGCCGAGGTGCGGGCCTTCGCCGCCCAGATCGGGCGCTGGCTGGTGGACGAGCACGACGTGAAGCTCGTCGTGGTGGCCTGCAACACGGCCGCCGCCGCCGGGCTCGAGGCACTGCGCCGCCTGTTGCCCGTGCCCGTGATCGGGGTGATCGAGCCCGGGGTGCGGTCGCTCGCCATGGCCACCCGCAACGGGAAGGTGGGGGTGATCGGGACGGTGGGGACGATCTCGTCCGGCGCCTACCAGCGCGCCATCGGGGCCCTGCCCGTGCCCCTCGAGCTCAGCTGCGCCGCCTGTCCCGGGTTCGTCGAGTTCGTCGAACGGGGCGACACCCGTTCGGACCAGGTCGTCGTGCTGGCCGAGCGGTTGCTGGCGCCCGTGCGCGAGGCCGGGGTCGACACCCTGCTCCTCGGCTGCACCCACTACCCCTTCCTGGCCCGGACCATCGCCGACGCCGTCGGGCGCGCCGTGGTCCTCGTCTCGTCGGCCGACGAGACGGCCTTCGACGTGGCCGCCACCCTGTCGGCCGGCCGCCTCGGACGGGGCCGCGCCGAGCCCGGGGTGGCGCGGTTCTTCTCGTCGGGGGACGTCGACTGGTTCCGGGCCGTCGGGAGCCGGCTCTTCGGCGCCGAGCTCGGGGACGTCGGTCAGGTGTCGTGGGGCGCGCCTGAGTGCTGACGCTGACCGTCCTCGGGTGCGACGGCAGCCACGCCGGGGCCGGGGGAGCGGCCAGCGGCTACCTGGTGCGGTCGTGGACGTCGGGGACCGCCGTCTGGCTCGACGCCGGGCCGGGGACGTTCGCCAACCTCCAGCGTTTCTGCGATCCCCGCGCCCTCGACGCCATCGTCCTGTCCCACGAACACGGCGACCACTGCAGCGACATCGCCGGGTTCGTGGCGGCCGCCCACCACACCCTCGGCTGGCGGCGTGACCCCGTCCCCGTCCTCGCCGCCCCGGGCGTGCAGGCCCGCGTGGGGAAGGAGGCCGAGGGGATCCTCGACTGGCGGACGGTGGGCGACGGTGACGGGAGGGACGTCGGGGGGTGGCGGCTGCGCTTCTCGCGGACCGATCACGGACCGGTGACCCTGGCCGTCCGGCTCGAGGGTGACGGGGCCACCCTCGGCTACTCTGCCGATTCCGGTCCCGGATGGGCTCTCGGAGCGCTCGGGACCGGTCTCGACCTCGCCCTGTGCGAGGCCACCTACACGAAGGACCACGAAGGGACGGCGCAGCACATGAGCGCGAGGCAGGCCGGATCGACAGCGCGGGCGGCGCAGGCGCGCCGGTTGGTCGTGACCCACCGGTGGCCGACGATCACCGCCGGCGCCGTGCACGACGAAGCCGTGGCCGCCTTCGGCGGGCCGGTGGCCCAGGCCGCCGTGGGACGGGGGTACTCGCTGTGAGCGCGGCGGACCCCCGGGCCCGGCGCAAGGACGGACGCGGCGTCGAGGACCTGCGGCCGGTGGGGTTCGTGCGTGACTTCACCGAGTTCGCCCCGGGGTCGGTCCTCGTCTCCATGGGGAAGACCAAGGTCCTGTGCACGGCGTCGGTCGAAGAGCGCGTCCCGCCCTGGATGCGCGGGAGCGGCAAGGGGTGGGTGACGGCCGAGTACTCGCTGCTGCCCGGGTCGTCGGCCGAGCGGATCGGACGGGAGGCGGCCAAGGGCAAGCAGTCGGGGCGGACCCAGGAGATCCAGCGCCTGATCGGACGGTCCCTGCGGGCGGTGACCGACGTCGTGGCCATGGGCGAGCTCCAGGTGACGGTGGACTGCGACGTCCTCCAGGCCGACGGGGGCACGCGGACGGCGTCGATCTGCGGCGCCTACGTGGCCCTGCACGACTGCTTCACCCGGCTCATCCAGAAGGGGCAGCTCTCGGCCCAGCCGCTCGGCGAGGCCTGCGCGGCGGTGTCGGTGGGCATCGTCGACGCTGCGTGTCTCCTCGACCTCGACTACTCCGAGGACTCGCGCGCCGAGGTGGACATGAACGTGGTCATGACCGGATCGGGCCGCTTCATCGAGGTCCAGGGGACGGCCGAGGGGATGCCGTTCTCGCGTGGCGAGCTCGACGAGCTCCTGGCCCTGGCCGAGCACGGGATCGCCACCCTCCTCGACGAGCAGTCCGCCGTCCTGGCCGAGGCCCCTGCACCTCGGTGACAGGGTTGCGATGACAGAGCGGTCCTTCGTCCTGGCCACGGCCAACCCCGACAAGGCCCGCGAGATCGTGGCCATCGTCTACGACATCGCCGGCGACGCCATCGAGTTGCGACCCCGTCCCGCCGAGGTGCCCGAGGTGGAGGAGACGGGCGACACCCTCGAGGAGAACGCCCGGTTGAAGGCGCTGTCTCTCGTCGTCACCACCGGCGTGGCTGCCATCGCCGACGACACCGGACTGGAGGTCGACGCTCTCGGGGGTGCCCCCGGCGTGTACTCGGCCCGCTTCGCCGGGGAGAAGGCGACCTATGCCGACAACGTGGCCAAGCTCCTCGTCGAGCTGGACTCGGTGCTCGTCACCGACGGGGGGCGCACGGCGCGCTTTCGGACCGTGGCCATCGCCTGCTTCCCCGACGGGCGTGAGCTCGTGGCCCACGGTGTGGTCGACGGCGTCATCGCCGCCGACGGCCGCGGGACGGGAGGCTTCGGCTACGACCCTGTCTTCGTCCCCGACGCCGGCGACGGGCGGACCTACGCCGAGATGAGCTTGGCCGAGAAGAGCGCGCTCTCGCACCGGGGGAAGGCCTTGCGCGCCCTCGCCGCCGGGCTGCTGTCCGGCTGACGGTCCGGACTACCGCAGGCGCCACTCCACCCGCTGACCGGAGGCGAAGCGGGCCTGTCCTTCGGCCAGGGCCTCGGGGTCGTTGCCGAGCCCGACGAAGGCCCAGCCGAGCCCGAGGGCCTGGGCCCGCGACAGCTCACGCCCGGCCCACAGCGCCCGCAGCGTCCCCTGGACGGCGACGGGGTGCGAGCGGGCGATGACCCCGGCCGCCCACCCGGCCCGCTCTTTCAGCTCAGACCCGGGGACGACCTCGGTGACCAACCCGATCTGCAGTGCCCGCTGGGCGCTCATCCGCTCCTCGCTGCCGAGGAGGGTGAGCCGGACGAGGTCGCCGAAGGGCATCCGGCCCGTCATCTGCAGCGGCTCGAAGGAGGCGGCCATGTTGAAGGTGAGATGGGGGTCGAAGAAGGTGGCGTGGTCCGCCGCGATCATGAAGTCGACCTCACCGAGCATGTAGAAGGCCCCGCCGCAGGCGATCCCGTTCACGGCCGCGATCACCGGCTTCCAGAGGTCGTTCGACTTCGGGCCCAGGTTGTCGCCCGGGTCGTCGAACATGAAGGGGGTCGTCCCCGACCCGATGCGGACGGCGTCGTCGCCGATCTCCGGTCCCGACCGGGTCCCGCCGCGCCCGGCCCGCGGTCCTTCGGAGAGGGCCTCGGAGCGGTCGATCCCCGTGCAGAAGGCCTTGTCCCCGGCGCCGGTGAGGACGATCACGCGGACGTCGTCGTGGCGCCGGAGCCACCGCCACAGGTCGCGCAGCTCCCGCTGCATGGTGGTGTTGAAGGAGTTGAGGACGTCGGGTCGGTTGAGGGTGACCCAGGCCACGCCGTTCGACTCCTCGTAGGCGAGCGTCTCGAAGTCGGGCATCGCCGGCGACGGTAGCAGCAGCGGGAGAGGGGCAGCAGCGGGGGAATCGCCCCGCTGCGCACCCCCCGCTACGGTGTCTGCTCGACCCGAGCCATGGAGGGAGCGACGATGTCCGAGGACGACCTGAAGAAGCTGATCGGGAAGCCGATGAGCAAGTCGACGGTGGTCGTCGAGCGCGGCCCGGTGGCCAACTTCGCCGTCGCCGTCTGCGACAAGAACCCCGTCTACCGTGATCCGCGGGCGGCCAAGGAGGCCGGCTTCGACGCCATCCCCGCCCCCCCGACGTGGCCCTTCGTGATGCAGGCGTGGGGCGAGTTCGCCGAGGTCCAGCCGGGGGACAAGCCCAAGGCCAGCGCCATGGCCGAGGTGATCGGGCCCCTCATGGCCGGCGGCGGCCTCATCCTCCACGGCGAGCAGGAGTTCACCTACCACCGCCCCGTCTTCGTCGGCGACGTCCTCGAGGGCGAGGGCACGGTGGTCGACGCCTACGCCAAGGAGTCGAAGGGTCGGACCATGACCTTCATCGTCACCGAGACCGTCTGGAAGGACGCCTCCACGGGCGAGCCCGTCGTCAGCTCGAAGTTCAACCTCATCCACCGCGGCTAGAGACAGCGCCGTGAAGACCTCCCTGATCAACGGGGCGCAGTGGGCCGCCGTGCTCCGGATCGGGCTGGGGCTGTGGTGGCTCGAGAGCTTCCGTCACAAGAACCTCGAGGCCTGGATCAAGCGGCAGGCCGGGATCAACTGGGCCGCCGACATCGCCGCCAAGCACAAGATCAAGGCCGTCGGGAGAGGCTTCGAGGTCGTCGTCAAGCCGCACCCGAAGGCCATGACGTGGATCATCTTGATGAGCGAGCTGTCGCTCGGGTTGGGGCTCACCCTCGGGTTCCTCACCCCGGTGGCCGCCTTCGCCAGCATCGCCTTGAACCTCCTCTACTTCGTCCTGATGATCCACGACTGGGCCGAGCAGGGTCAGAACGCCATGATGATCCTGGCCGCCGTCGTCATCCTCGGCCTCCACGGCTGGCAGGTCTGGTCCATCGACCACCTGATCCACATCTTCGGCGCCTGACCCCGGGTCTGGCCGGGGCCGTCCCCCGGCACGTAACGTGTTCCAGTTTCGCTCGAGTCAGAAGGTGGACGGGAATGCCGATCGGGATCGGGGAGGACCACGAGGAGCTGCGGCGGACGGTGCGGCGGTGGGTCGAGACCCGCTGCCCCCCGGCGGTGCCACGGGCCCTGCTCGACGCCGCCACCGAGGGGTTGCCCCCCTTCTGGGACGAGCTCGCCGCCCAGGGCTGGCTCGGGATCCACGTGGTCGAGGAGTACGGCGGGCAGGGCTTCGGCCTGGTCGAGCTGGCCGTGGTGATCGAGGAGCTGGCCCGGGCGGCCGCCCCGGGGCCGGTGCTCACGACCATGCTGGCCGCAGCGGTCCTGGCCGGATCGTCGGACCCGGCCGACGCCAAGGAGCTGCTGCCCTCCGTCGTCGACGGCAGCCTGCCGGCGGTGCTGTCCCTGCCCGGCAGCGGCACGCTGTCGGCCGTCACCGGGGCCGACGGCGCCGTGACCCTGACCGGGACGATCCGCCCCGTGCTGGCCGCCGGGGCCGGGGCCCGACTCCTCCTCGTGCCGGCCGCCGAACCGGCCACCCCCGACGCCCCCTTCTGGTGCGCCCTCGCCCTCGACGCCCCCGGGGTGGCCGTCGAGCCGCTGGCCAGCCTGGACCTGACCCGGCGGGTGGCCGCCGTCGTGGTGACGGGCGCCGTGCTGTCCCCCGAGCGCCGGCTGGGCGGGGTGACGACCGGGCTCGTGCGGGAACGGGCCCTGGCCCTGGCCGCCGCCGAGTGCGCCGGCGGGGCGCGGTGGTGCCTGGAGACGGCCACCCAGTACGCCAAGGACCGGCGCCAGTTCGGCCGGCCCATCGGGCAGTTCCAGGCCGTCAAGCACCGGCTGGCCGACATGCTCGTCTCCGTCGAGCAGGTGACGGCCCTGGCCTGGGACGTGGCCCGGGCCACCGACAGCGACGACGGCGACCAGGCCGGCCTGGCCGCCGTGCTGGCCGGGGCCCTGGCCCTCGACGCCTACGTCGAGGCGGCCAAGGGGTGCGTCCAGATCCTCGGGGGGATGGGCTTCACGTGGGAGCACGACGCCCACATCCACCTCCGCCGGGCCCTGACCCTGCGCCAGCTCCACGGGGGCTCGGCCGCCTTGCGGACCGAGGCCTCGCGGGCGGCGCTGGCCGGACGGCGCCGGGTGCTCACCACCGAGCTCCCGGCCGACGCCGAGAGCCTGCGGGGCGAGATCCACGCCGTGGTGGCCGAGATCGCCGCCGCGTCGGGGACGGCCGAGAAGCGCCGGCTGATCGTCGAGCACAGGCTGCTGGCCCCCCACTGGCCCGTCCCCTACGGGCGCGGTGCCGGTCCCGTCGAGCAGCTGGTGATCGACGAGGAGATGGCCGCCGCCGGGGTCTTCCGGCCCTCCATCGCCGTGGGGGCGTGGGCCCTGCCCACGATCATCGCCCACGGGACCCCCGAGCAGCAGGAGCGTTTCGTCGGCCCCACCCTCGACGGGGCGATCGGGTGGTGCCAGCTCTTCAGCGAGCCGGGGGCGGGCAGTGACCTGGCCGCCCTGTCGATGCGGGCCACGCGCGACGACCGGTGGCTTCGTCCTGAACGGCCAGAAGGTGTGGACGTCGATGGCGCAGAAGGCCGACTGGGGGATCTGCCTGGCCCGGACCGACCCCGAGGCGCCCAAGCACGAGGGGATCACCTATTTCCTGGTCGACATGAGGAGCGACGGGATCGAGGTCCGGCCGCTGCGCGAGATCACCGGGGCGGCCATGTTCAACGAGGTCTTCTTCACCGACGTCTTCGTCCCCGACGACTGCGTGGTGGGGGCCGTGAACGGCGGGTGGCGCCTGGCCCGGACGACCCTGGCCAACGAGCGGGTGTCGATGTCGACGGGGGCCAGCTTCGGGTTGGGGATCGAGGCCATGCTGGGCTCGCTCGACAGCGGGCCCTGGGCCGACGACGCCGTCGTGCTCGACGAGATCGGGGCGCTGTTGGCCGAGGCCCAGTCCATCGCCCTGCTCGGGGCGCGGACGACGCTGCGGTCGGTGTCGGGGGTGGAGCCGGGCCCCGAGGCCAGTGTGCGGAAGCTCCTCGGCGTCGAGCACGAGCAACGGGTGCAGGAGCTCGGCCTCGTCCTCCTCGGCACCGAGGGGGCGTCGACCGAGGGGGCCGGGGCCCAGTGGAGCCACGGGTTCCTGTCCACCCGCTGCCTGACCATCGCCGGGGGGACGAGCGAGGTCCAGCGCAACGTCATCGGCGAGCGCATCCTGGGCCTGCCCCGCGACCCCGAACCGGGGCAGTGACGGTCGTGCCGAGGCGGTCCGTCGTTCGAGGGTGACGGCAGTTTGACAAGGTCCGGCCGCGGCCCGCATGCTGCGGCCGCCCGGGGACGCGCACGTGCCGGGACCGACGACGGGAAGGGGAACCGAGATGGCCGGCGCCACACTGCATTTCGAGGACGTCACCGAAGGCGACGAGGCTCCGGTCACCACCCACACCCTGACGCGGACCGACCTGGTGCGCTACGCGGGCGCGTCGGGGGACTACAACCCGATGCACCACGACGAGATCGCCGCCACCGCCGCGGGGCAACCGAGCGTCTTCGGGCACGGGATGTTCTCCATGGGCCTGCTCGGGACGGCGCTGACCGACTACGTGGGGGCGGGGAACGTCCGCCACTACCAGGTGCGCTTCAGCCGCCAGACGTGGCCCGGGGAGGAGCTGACGACGAAGATCGTGGTGACGGGCAAGCGCGTCGAGGACGCCGGCCACCTCGTCGACCTGGCCTGCACGCTGGCCAACGCCGACGGCGAGGTCAAAGTGGTGGGCGAGGCGACGGCCCTGCTCCCCAGCCGGGGCTGACCCCGACGGGGGTCCCGACGGCGCCTAGAAGGCGCCGAAGGGGGGGACGCCCGACTTGTGCGTCTTGAAGAGGGTCGCCTTGTTGTCGGCCAGCTCCTTGGGTGTCCACCGCGAGTCGCGCTTCAGCTCGCCGGCCGGCTGCCAGCCCTGCATGACCCAGACCGACCCGCCGTAGACGACGAAGTTCTGGCCGTTGATGTCGGCCGCCTCGGGGGTGGCCAGGAAGACGACCAGGGGAGCGACGTTCTCGGGCCCGAAGGCGTCGAACTTCCCTTCCTCGGCCTTGGCCATGTCCCCGAAGAGGTCCTCGGTCATGCGGGTGCGGGCCCGGGGGGAGATGGCGTTGACGGTCACGCCGTAGCGCTCGAGCTCGCGGCCGAGGATGATCGTCATCGCCGCGATCCCGGCCTTGGCCGCCCCGTAGTTGGCCTGGCCGGCGTTGCCGAAGAGACCCGCCTCCGAGGCCGTGTTGATGATGCGGCCGGTGACGTCCTCGCCCGCCTTGGAGCGGTTGCGCCAGTGGACGGCGGCGAAGTGGGAGGTGGCGAAGTGGCCCTTCAGGTGGACCCGGATGACGTCGTCCCAGTCGGACTCGTCCATGTTGAACGACATCTTGTCCCGCAGGATCCCGGCGTTGTTGACCAGGATGTCGAGCTGGCCCCAGGTGTCGACGGCCTGCTTGACCAGGTTCTCGGCCCCCGCCCAGGAGGAGACGTCGTCGGAGTTCAAGGCGGCCTCGCCCCCGGCGGCCACGATGTCGTCCACCGTCTGCTGGGCCGGGTGGACGTCGGACCCCGCCCCGTCGCGCGCCGCGCCGACGTCGTTGACGATCACCTTGGCCCCCTCGGAGGCGAGCAGGAGCGCCTCCTCGCGTCCGATGCCACGGCCTGCGCCCGTGACGATGGCGACCTTGCCGTCGAGCATGCCCATCAGGTGACCTCCTTGAGCTCACACACCGGTCGGGGACCGGGGCCCGGTCGCGCCACGTTGACGTCGACTCGGGAACCCGGGCAGCATGGCCGATGGCCCGAGCCAGGGTCAACATGGGCCGGCGCCGTGCGATCGGGCGCCCGGCCGCCCTCGAGACGCAGGAGAACACCGCAGAGCCATGGCCCCGACCCGATTCGACCTCCCCACGCCGGACGAGTTCACCCAGCCGTGGTGGGACGCCGTGGCCGAGGGGCGCCTCGTCATCTCCCGCTGCGCCACCTGCGGGGAGGCCCACTACTACCCGCGGCCCTTCTGCCCCCGGTGCGGCGGTGACGAGGTCTCGTGGGAGGACGCCAGCGGGCGGGCGACGCTCTACACCTGGTCCATCGTGCACCAGAACGACCTCCCCCCGTTCAACGAGAAGGTCCCCTACGTGGCCGCCGTGGTCGACCTCGAGGAGGGGCCGCGGATGATGACGAACGTCGTCGGGTGCGCGTTCGACGATCTCCGGGTGGGAATGGCGCTCGCCGTCGACTTCGAGGACATCGGCGAGGGCTTCCACATCCCCGTGTTCCGCCCCGCCCCTTGAGAGCCCCGGCCGACCCGGTGCGATCCCCGGCGCCATGAACGGCGCCCCATGAGCGGTGCCGTGAGCGGCACGGAGGCCGAGGGTCGGGTGGCTCTCGTCACCGGGGGGAGCCGGGGGATCGGCCGGGCCTGCGCGCTGGCACTGGCCGGCGCCGGCTGCGACATCGCCGTCAACTACCGCCGCGACGCCGGCGCCGCCGACGAGACGGTGCGGACGATCGAGGCGACGGGCCGCCGGGCCGCCGCCTACCGGGCCTCGGTCGACGTGCTGGAGGACGACGAGGCCATGGCCCAGGCCGTCCTCGACGACTTCGGGGTGGTCGACATCCTCGTCCATGCGGCCGGGATCGCCAGCCGGGGGACGTCGGTGGTGAGGACCGACCCCGACGAGCTCGACCGCGTCCTGCGCACCCACGCCGTGGCCGCCCATCACCTGTGCCGGCTCCTCGTCCCCGCCATGCGCACGCGGCCCCGGGGCGACGTCGTGTTCATCTCCAGCGTGGCCGCCCGGCTGCTGGCGGCCAACGGGGCGCCGTACAACATGGCCAAGGCGGCGCTCGAGGCCTTGGCCCTGACGCTGGCCAAGGAGGAGCTCCGCCACGGGATCCACGTCAACGTCGTCGCCCCCGGGCTGGTCGACACCGAGATGGGTCGCCGCCTCGTGAAGGGGGCCATGGGGATCGAGGACATCTCGTCGCTCGACGCCACCGCGCCCTTCGGACGGGTGTGCCGGCCCGAGGACGTCGCCGGCGTCGTGGCCTTCCTCTGCTCCGCACAGGCCGGCTATCTGACCGGTCAGGTCATCGGCGTCGACGGGGGCGCCTGACGCCCACGCACGCCGGCGTCAAGGTAGGCCGCTGAGCAGCCGATAGACGCCTGTGGAACCGCCGCGCCCGGGGAACGACGGCTCGAGGCCCGGCGCGCCCTTCCTGGCCCGGGTCCGAGCGAGCATCGCCGACCCCGCCCTGTTCGCCAATCTCCCGGTCGTCGCCCTCTTCTGCCTGTTCCGGTGGCTCCACTACGTCGCCCCCGAGCCCTACTGGCTGTATGCCGGAGTCGTGGTCGGCGCTGGTGCCGCCAGCGTCGTGGCCTCCGCCCTGTGGTCACAGGCTCGTCGCCCGTGGCACATGAGCGCCCAGGTCGCCGTCACCATGGCGGTGATCGCCATGGTCTGCTTCACCACGGGGTGGGGACCGATCCTGTCGATCGGCTATCTCTTCGGGACCGCCGCCGCCCTGCAGCAGTTCGG
This sequence comes from uncultured Acidimicrobiaceae bacterium, assembly GCA_963848355.1. Lineage (GTDB taxonomy): Bacteria > Actinomycetota > Acidimicrobiia > Acidimicrobiales > UBA8190 > CAWKDG01. Next base: position 61,686 of record CAWKDG010000002.1, on the reverse strand, counting down.
GTCGAAGGCGAAATGGCCCTGCCTCGTCTGGACCGCCGTCGCCATGGGACTCGGCCAGGTGGCCATCGCCCTCCATCTGGCTCCGACGATGATCCATGGAGCGCTCGTGCAGAGCGTCGCCGCCCTGAGCCTGATCGGTGTCCTGCTCGTGATCGAGTCCTTCGGGCGGGCCACGGAGGGACGCGAAGCGGTCGAGCTCGAGCTGCGCCAGTCCGAGCGCCGGTTCAAGGCGCTCGTGACCAACGCCGCCGACATCATCGTCGTGACGGACGAGAGGGGCATGATGCAGTACGTGAGTCCTGCCTTCGACAGGATTCTCGGGCGGTCGGCCGACCCGTACCGCCACGAGTCGCTGGGCACGTTCATGCACCCCGAAGACCTGGAACGGATCGGCGACGAATTCCCGCCGCTGCTGGAGGATCCCTCCCGGGTGCTCACCACCACCGTGCGCAGCCGGGGCGCCGACGGCCGCTGGCGCCATTTCGAGGCCACCATCACCAACCGGTTGGACGATCCTGACGTGCGCGGCATCGTGGGCAACCTCCACGACATCACCGATCTGCGCGAGGCGCACGAGCGCTTCCGCTCGGCCTTCGTGAACGCTCCCATCGGGATGGCCATGGCCGACCTGGAAGGCCGGATCATCCGGGCCAACCCGGCCATGGGCGACATCGTGGGCCGGCGTCCCGAGGACCTGGTCGGCGTGAGCGTCCATGACCTCACGCACCCCGATGATCGGGAGACGAGCCGGGCCGAGATGCAGCGCCTGGCCTCGTCCGGCGCCACCGGGTACCAGATCGAGAAGCGCTACATCCATTACGACGGGCACGAGATCTGGGTCTCGGTGAGTGTCTCGTGCGTCCAGGACGAGCAGGAACGGCCCCTCTACCTGATCGGCCAGATCGAGGACGTGACCGAGCGCCGGGCGCTGCGCGAGCGCCTGGCCTTCGCCGCCATCCACGACCCGCTCACCGGCCTGCCCAACCGCGAGCTGTTCATGGACCGGCTCGAGATGGCGCTGCGCCGAGCGACCCGGGGAGGACACCGCGTGGCGGTGATCTTCGTCGATCTCGATCGCTTCAAGCTGATCAACGACAGTCTCGGGCACGATGTGGGCGATCAGGCCCTGCGGGCCGCAGCCGACCGGTTGAAAAGCGTCATGCGGGGGAGCGACACGCTGGCGCGCTTCGGGGGGGACGAATTCACCGTCTTGTGCGACGAGGTCGCCGACGACAGCGATGCCATCGAAGTGGCCCAACGGCTGGTCCAGGTCATGGGACAGCCGCTGGCCCTGGAGAGCGGCGAGGTCTTCGTCTCCCTGAGTGTCGGTATCGCGCTGTCGACCGGAGCAGAGAACGGGAGCATGACCCTGCGCAACGCCGACATCGCCATGTACAGGGCCAAGGACCGGGGGCCGTCGCGCATCGAGGTCTACCGGGAGGACGACGAGCACCACGTCGTCAGTCGCCTGCAGACGTCGAACGAGCTGCACCGTGCCCTCGAACGCGACGAGCTGGAACTCCACTACCAGCCCTTCGTCGATCTCCACACCGAGTCGCTGGTGGGGATGGAGGCACTGGTGCGGTGGCAACATCCCACCCGCGGCCTGCTGCTCCCCCAGGAGTTCATCCCCTTGGCCGAGGACAGCGGACTGATCCTGCCCGTCGGCAACTGGGTCCTGAGGGAGGCGTGCCGGCAGGTGGCGACGTGGCACGCCCGACGGACCGCAGCGGGGTTGGACAACCTCCTGGTCAACATCTCCGTGAACGTCTCGGCCGTGCAGCTGGCCGACCCCGGTTTCCCCGATCAGGTGGCCGGGGCCATCGAGGAATCCGGGATCGACCCCGACCGGCTGTGGTTGGAGATCACCGAGAGCACCTTGATGCGCGATGCCGATGAGGCGGTCGTCGTGCTCCAGGCGTTTCGGGACCTCGGTCTGCATCTCGAGATCGACGACTTCGGGACCGGGTACTCCTCGCTCAGCTACCTGCAGCGTTTCCCGGTCGAGTCGCTCAAGATCGACCGGAGCTTCGTCGCCGAGCTGGACAAGACATCCGACAGCGCCGCCATCGTCCGGGCCATCATCGGGCTCGGCGACTCGTTGGGGATGCCGATCATCGCCGAGGGCGTGGAACGTCGGGCCCAGGTGACGAAGCTGCAGTCCCTCGGGTGCCATCTGGCCCAGGGCTATCTGTTCGGCCGGCCACGTCCCGCCCGCTCTCTGGGCGACTATCCCAACGACGATCTCAGCTCGTGGATCCCGGTGCGGGAGACGGTGCCGGCGTCGTAAGGCGCGTGCACCTCGTGCGCTCTGGCCGGGTGCGTTCAGTAGGCGGCGGCCCGTGCCTTCGACATCTCCCTGACCAGGACGGCGTCGAAGTCGTCGGCCGGGAGGAGGGGCACCACCGGTGCCAACCACTCGTCGTCCGGCCACGACACGGCGGGGACGGCCGGGCGCAGCCAGCGGTCGTAGGGTGTCGGACCGGTGGTGGTGGTGTGGTGCCGGCGAGGACGAAGGGGCTGTCGGACGGCGTCGAACGCCCGGACGACGGTGGCGAACTCACAGGCGTCTCCTCCGCCGTCGGGATGGGTCTGCTTGACCCTCCGGCGGTAGGCGCGCTGGATCTCTTCGTAGGGGGAGTCCTCCGGCACGCCGAGGACCACCCACGGGTTCCTTCCCGTCATGGCAACGTCCCTTTGCTCCACCGGCGTCCGTGCCGGCGCGCAGATCCGTCTGCGCTGGACGTAACGTCGGCCTGCGTCGCCTCGGGCTTGAGCCCGCGGGGTCCCTGAGCCTCGTTGTGCGTTGGAGTTGCGTTGTGATTCAGCTGTCGAGGAGAGGTCTCATGCCTCGCTCTGGGAGATGGCCAAGCGACGATCGGGCACGAACCACATGACCCCGACCGCCGCGTACAGGACATACGACGCCACCGGGGCGGCGAAGGCCACGCCGGCGCCGGTGGCATAGAGCACCAGCGAAAGCTTGCCCTTGAGATCGGATCCGATGGCTCGGGCGACGGTGGAGTTCGCCGCGTTGGCGCGGATGATCATCCGAACGAGGATCCAATAGGCGACGGCCGACCCGAGGCCGACGAGCCCGTAGGTGGCGGCCGGCAGTGCGTGACGAGGGTACTTGCCGACCCATCCGGTGACGATGGGCAGGAGGGACAACCAGAACAGAAGGAAGAGGTTGGCCCACATCACCGCCCCGTTCATCCGTTCGGTGGCGCGCAGAAGGTGGTGGTGATTGTTCCAGTACGTCCCGACCATCACGAAGCTCAGCACGTAGACGAGGAGGTCGGGCAGGACACTGTGGGCGGCCGACAGAGAGGCACCGTTCGGCGGCTTCACGTTGAAAGCCATGATCGTGATGATGACCGCCATCACGCCGTCGCTGAAGGTCTCCAATCTGTCGGTGTCGCTCAGCACCGGCGAAAGCATACCGACGAGGATCGGATCCGTGGGCGGATCAGGGAACGAGCCATTCGGCGCGGGGGCCACCGGTTTCACCGGCGAAATCCAGATCGACCAAAGCATTCACCAGCGGAACGCCGATGGGGAGTTCCAGCGGGATGAGACCGGTTGCCGTTGCACCCGGTGCCAATCCGTGGAAGACGGGGTCCGTTACGTCGTGGCAGATACTGGCGGGCAAGCCCAGGGTGGTATAGCCAGCGCCCTCGTTGATGTCGGAGTCGAACGCCCATACCAACGACAGCTGATACTCGTCGCCCTCATAACACGGCACGGTCGTGGTGCCCGCGTTCGAAAGAGTGAATCTCAGCTCGACAACTCGATCCCCCGCACCGGGTACAAGGGGAGAGGAGGGAGCAGGATCGATGACCTGATCGAGGGTTGCTTTGACCACCGGAGTTTCCGGACCGGTCGTCAGTTGTTGGGTGGGGGCGGTGAGGGTCAGTGTCTGGCCGAGATGGCCGATCTCGAGTGACGGGCTGGGGGTTGGGGAGGGCCCGGTCGTCGTCGCGGTCTTCGGCGGAATCAGCCACTCGCCGAGCGAACCGTACTGGGAATCACCGAGAGTCAGTGCCACCGAGGCGCGGACAACGGGAACGCCGCTCGGCAGTTGGAAGCCGAGGCACGCCGTAGCCGTTCCGCCTGGCTGAATCGTCTGGAACTCCGTGCACGGTCCGGCTCGGCTCGGCGCGAACGTGTCGACTGAACGATAGCCCTCGCGAGGAATGGGCTGGGCACCGGGTTCATCGGCGTACCCCGCGTTGTCGACGACGAAGGTGAGCGGCGGGTAGTACGGCGGCTCCTCGTCGGAGAACGGAGTGGTGTCCGCGTTCCTTACCGCGAATACCAGTTGAACCCAATTGTCGCCAGCGATCGTAGCGTCGTTGCGTGATGGTTCGGCCGGGTCGATGACGTGATCAAGCGTGACGCTGAGCGAGGCTCTGGACGCCACTGGAGTCGCCTGCAAGAACGGGTTCGTCGCTCGAAGGAGAAGGGTCCCGCCGAGATTGGCGACCTCCGGACTGATCGTGAGCGTCGCCGCCGTCGTTGGTTCGGTGGTCGGCGTCGCCACCAAGGGGCCATTTCGGGGGACCTTCGGCGAAGTCGAAGCCGACCAGATGGCGCTCGCCAAAGTCAGGACGAGCAAGACGCCGACGAAACCCCAGGCAGTCCATCGGTTGGTCGCCATCCCGCTTCAGGTTACGACCTCGCAGAAACGAGTTCAGTGTGGGCTGCGTCGGTGGCGCCCGGCGAGGGCTGCGGTGAGTGCGGACCCTGTGCTAATCATGATGCCAGAGGAACTCCCGCGGGCACCGGGGGTCGAATCACCGAGTTTGGAGGTGGCTCACATGGTCAGCATGCCGAGCGTCGTGTCGGCGGAGAAATGGCAGAGCGAGCGTGATGCCCTCCTCGTTGCGGAGAAGAAGGCCACCCGCACCCTCGACGCCATCGCCGCCCAACGACGCCGCCTTCCGATGGTCCGTTTCGACAACGAGAAATACCTCTTCGAGACCACTGATGGGCCGAAGCGGTTGCTGGACTTCTTCGACGGGCTCCCGCAGTTGGCCGTCTACCAATTCATGGACAATGGCCCGGATGCCTTCTGTCCCGGCTGTACCCACATGACCGACAACGTGATCGACCTGGCGACGCTGGCCGGCGAGGGCGTGAGTTGGCGGACGGTCTCCAACATGCCCCTGGCTCAGATGGAGTCCTACTGGGAGAGCAAGGGCTGGACGGTTCCGTTCGCGTCCTCGCACAAGACCTCGTTCGCCGACGATTGCGGGGCAAGCAGCGGCTTCATGCTCAACCTGTTCTTCACCGACGGCGAGCAGGTCTATCGCACATACGCCACCAACGGCCGGGGCGTCGATCGACTGTTGTTCGTCAACAACATCCTCGACCTGGCTCCCTACGGCCGTCAGGAGGATTGGGAGGACTCGCCTCCCGGCTGGCCCCAGCACCCTACCTACGGCTGATCCTCGAGGGGAGCGCAGCATGGAGCGAGGCGACGCCCGGTGTCCAGATCCACGACGCGCTCGTCGGCCGTTCCACATGGCTCTGGCGGTGGCGATGGTGGTGCCGACTCTGACTCTGATCGGCGTGATGGCCCCGAGCGCCGGGGCCGCCGTCGCCGCCTCGGTCACGATCACCAGGGACAGCGATGGTGTTCCCCATATCCGAGCGGCCAACTTCGCCGCCCTCGGCTACGGGGAAGCGTGGGCGTTCTCGCAGGACAACTTCTGCACCCTGGCCCAGGATTTCGTGACGGTCAACGGCGAGCGGTCACGGTACTTCGGGCCCAAGGCGTTGAGCCTGAACTACTCGGCCGGAGCCGAGGCCTCGAATCTCGACTCCGACCTCTTCTGGCAGTCGATCAAGGCGAGCGGCATCGTCAACAGGGAGATGCACGAAGCTCCTCCCGACGGCCCCCTCCCTCAGGTCCTGCAGCTCTACCGGGGTTTCATCGCCGGCTACAACGCCTACCTGCGTTCGGGTCAGCTGAACGACCCGAGTTGCGCCGGCAAGCCGTGGGTCCGACCGATCACCTTGACCGACATGTTCCTCCGGGGCCTGCAGATCGTCACTGAGGCGTCGAGTGCCCAGTTCATAACCTTCGAGGTCAATGCCACTCCGCCGAAGGCCGGCACAACCGCTTCGACGCCCGCCGGCAGCCCGGACCCGGCCTCGCTCGTGGCCGACCTGGGCGAGAGCGGGAACGCCACACTGGGTTCGAACGGCATCGGAATCGGCTTCCAGGACACCGCCGATGCCGACGGCATGGTCTTGGCGAACCCCCACTTCCCGTGGCGCGGAACCGAGCGGTTCTGGATGGCCCAGCTGACCGTGCCCGGGCAGTACAACGTCGAGGGAGGAACTCTCGAGGGATTCCCGATGATCGGCATCGGATTCAACCAGGATCTGGCCTGGACCCACACCGTGGCGACCGACTTCCGCTTCACCTTCTACCAACTCAAGCTGGTGCCAGGCGACCCGACCAGCTACTACGTCGACGGCAAGCCCTACAAGATGGGCACCGTGACGGTACACGTCGACACCGGCCACAGGACGGTGAGCCACACCTTCTACACGACCCGGTGGGGAAGAGTGCTGGACGTTCCCCAGGCGGACTACCACTGGACGACCACGACCGCCTACGCCGTGGACGACTCGGCGCTCGACGATCTGGGACGGGCGGCCAACGAGTACCTCCGCATGGGACAGGCCACCTCGGTGGAGGATCTCTTGAAGGTGGAGTCCCAGTACCTGGCCATCCCGACGTTCAACACCATCGCCGCCGACAACACCGGGCACGTGCTGTACGCCGACGTGGGCAACACTCCGAACGTGCCGCTGTCGCTGATCACCGCCTGCACGCCGCCGGGGGGCCCCAAACTCGTCTACGCCGCCGCCGGGGTGATCACCCTCGACGGCTCCAGATCGGCATGTGCCTGGCAGAACGACCCCGGGACGCCGGTGGGCGGAATCTTCGACGCCAGCCACCTGCCCCACACGATCCGCACCGACTACGTCGAGAACTCCAACGACTCCTACTGGCTCGCCAACCCGAACGATCCCTTTCCCGCCTATTCCCCGATCATCGGCGACATCGACACCGCGCAGGGGCTGCGGACCCAACTGGGCAACGAGATGATCGCCGAGCGGGTGGCCGGAACCGACGGGCTCGGACCCCCCAAGTTCACGCTCCCGAGCCTGCAGGCCATGTGGGAGAGCGATCAGTCCGGCCTGGCGCAGTCGGTGCTCAAGCCCTTGGTGAGCGCGTGCCGGGCCACGCCCACGGCCAAGGCGAGCAACGGGACCGTCGTCAATTTGACCGCGGCGTGCGCCGCGCTGGCGTTGTACGACGGGACAGGTCATTTGAACGCAACCGGAGGATGGCTCTTCTCGGAGTGGTATGCCATGGCACCGTCGGACCGTTTCTGGGCCACGCCCTTCAGCGCCTCAGCCCCCCTGACCACCCCTGCGGGTCTCGACACATCGAACCCGGCGATCCTGCAGGCCCTGGCGAACGCAGTGCTCAATCTGCGTTCCCGTCACATCCCCCTCGACGCCAGCTACGGCCGGGTGCAGTACGCCGCCCGCAACGGAGCGAAGATCCCGATCCCCGGCTGCGACACCGGCTGCTTCAACGCCATCTACGCCGCCGACGGTCAGGGCGGTGCCCTCGACGCCGACCCCTATGGCGAGGTGTACGACGGTTCGTCCCTCGTGATGACGACCGAACTCACCGCCCACGGACCGGTATCGCAGGGCATCCTTACCTACTCGCAGGCCACGAACCCGAAGTCGCCCTGGTTTGCCAACATGACCAAGCTCTATTCCGAGGGTCGGTGGGTCTCTCTCCCTTACACGGCAGCCCAGCTCGCCCATGATCGAGGGGCACGCATCACGACGCTCAGGACACAGTGACCGGGTGGTGAAAAGGGCACTCGACTTCTGCCTCCTCGTTGAGTGACGAGGTATTCCCAGCCTTCAGTCATAGTCGCTCCTCATCTCCGGAACGCTGGAAAGCGCTTCCGGTATCAACAACTCGGTCACGCCGAGCAGCAAGAGCGGCATGGACCGAGTCCAGCAGTTCTCGTCGGATCACGGGGACTGGCAACAACCAGTGCCCGTGGAAGAGGTTGGACCGACGCTTGAACTGTTCTCGGGAAGCCTCGATTATCATAGGTGTTTGGGGGTGTTGACGTTGAACAGCTTCAATCACTTGCCGAGACGGCTCATCGTCGATTCCTAGCTTCGACACAATGACGTCGGCCCGCTCCACCAACTCGCAGTGCCCAGACGTCAACAGAGGGCACCGACCTCCTGGCCGGCGGGAGGGACCGCTGCAACAGTCGACATTGAATCCGGCTTCTGTCAGGAAGCACCAGTAGGCAAAGTTGTCGCAATCATCAGGCTCTTCTAGGAGCACTCGTGGTTTCTGCCCGTTTACGACCGGAAACGCCCAGTCGTGAACCAAGATGTGGTGAAGGCGAACAGCAGGACACACGGGTGCTTTGCGGTCTAACCTCATTACAGTCACCTCTTCCGTGAGATGTTCCTTTCTTCCATGAGATGTTCGTTGAGGTACTACCTAACCGACTTCTCAAGCTGCGCTTCAGGTCCAAGGTCAGCGGCGAGAAGGTGTCGGAGTACCACATACTCCTGAGAGCGGACTCCAAGGTCACACGTTTCGGCTATCCGTTGGCATGCCCGATCATCGTCTGTCTTGCTCTGTTCCAGACCGTCGCCTTCCCACAATGTGATCACCATGATTTCGTGGCGATGGTTGGAGTGTTCAAGGCAAGCAAGACCACGAAAGTCATCAGCGACCTGTTCGGACTCGATGTGAAAGGTGAGGACTCGTGAACGCAGCATATTTTTTATTGTCAGCATGCTCACGCTTGTCGCCCAGGGTCTTTAGTCACATCGATTCACAACGCACGCACCACATCTCGCACTGGTGATGTAACGCTTCCAGGCGGTAACACCGGCTATCGGGCCCCACCCATTAGCGAGTCGATCCACCACACCGGACAGCCGATCGACTTCGTCGCTCAGGAGCAGGATCACCGCCGCCATCTACGTCCGATGAGACATCCGATCCCGTAGCAGCCGATGCCTCCGAGGAAATAGACCAAGGCGGTGGCCAGGTAACTGGACGTGGAACCGTTCGACATCCGCGGTAGCCTGCGCCGAGGGGATCAACCCCGGGCCATGGGGCGCTCAACTTGGAAGCAACAAGGCAAACTGGGTGCTCGGCGGCAAGCGGGATCAGACGCCCCGGTCCAATTGGTGGCGTCGTCGGCATGGCCGAGATCAGCCACTACCTGTCGTGCCAGCCGGTTGTATCTGAGGTCGACACGGCCCGGGTGGTCCTGTACACAAAAGCAGGTGGATGCTGTGTAGATATGCGCTTCCTCCACCGGGCATGAGCCACTGGGCTTCGCGGTTCCTCAGGGTGCCGTGGGAAGCGTTTCTTGTCACTGAGGCTCTGCGCCACACCTCAAGAGTCAACCCCAAACCGAAGGCTGCTTCGCGCGCAGAGAGAAAACATTCTTCTGCTTCTACTAAGTGACCTAGTACCCGACGAGTAACACCCCCTCAAAAGGGAGCTGAAGTCGACCACTTGCATAGATGGCATCTAGTTGATCCCGCGCACTTTCGTAGTCGTGGCTGGTCGACTGCTTTCCTCCTGATCGGTAGATGTAATGATCCATCATTCCGATCACCAGATACCTAGCGCCCACGATCAGCGAGGTTCGCACGAGGTCCCGGTAGAAGGCGTTGCCCATCCAGCCCCTTCCAGCCTCGACCTCAAGGACGACACCGGGGTCGGGAAGCCACGCGTCAATCTGGTAGTGGACGCGAGGCTTTCCCTCGTCCCCGAACAGAACCGGGCGTTCGATCTTGTCGATTGCCTTCTTGCTCGTTTCGACCAGATACCCGAGTTGAGTTAGGCCGGGATACAACGAGGCCAGGATGCCGCTTACTCCTCGTTAGCGCCCATCCCCGTGACCGAATAGACGCGGCGTGCCTCAGACAGGCCCTTCAGGTGGATGTCCCTGCCCTTTTCGAAGGCAAACTCGCCGCTCAGGTCGCACAGATCCTTGAGCACCGACGAGACGAGGATCTCGCCACCCTTCGCCTGCTGCGCGATGCGGGCGGCCAGGATCACGGCGCCACCCAAGAAGTCGTCGCCATCGCGGATGGCTTCGCCGGCATGAAGCCCGAGGCGAACCTGAACGGGCGGATCGGGCTTGAAACGATTGCGAGCGGCGAAGTCATTCTGGATCCCGACGGCGCACTGCAGGGCGCTGCTGGCGCCGCCGAAGGCGACCATGAAGCCGTCACCCTGGGCTTTGACCTCATGTCCTCCGGAACTGGCGATGCGCTGGCGGATGATGCCGTTGTGCTCCCGCAGAAGTTCCATGGCCCGCCGATCGCCCAACCGCTCGGTGATCGACGTAAATCCCTCGATATCGCTGAACATGATCGTGATCGTGCCCTCAGGCAGGCTCGGTTCCTTGAGGTCATTGCCGGCAAAGCGTGGCTCCTCGGCGATCACGTCGATCAGCCGTCCGTCTTGTGATGCCGGCTTGCTCCGCACGGTCACACCGCCCCAGAAGGCGAAGACTCGTACCCGGATGACCGGCGAGCCCGGAAGCGGAGGAACGTCCTTCAGCTTCCCGGCGTCCTTGCCGCCCATGATGGCGATGCCGCCCAGCTCCACCTCGATGCCCTCGGGGACGATGATCTCGATTCCGCCCATCAGCGCGATGGCGTTGATCACGACGCCCGGACCCTCGACCTCGGCGTTGCGCAGGTCGAGAAGGCAACCGCCCATGATGGCGACCGCATTGGTCCTTTCACGCACTCGCCAGCGCCCCTTGCGCTGGGAGCCCCCCATGATCGAGACCGTCCAGCGGGTTACCTTGCGCGTGGTGACGGTGTGGGGGACCCGAGGCGGTACCGGCGTGGGCGAGCGGGCGATCTGTTCACTGAAGACGCCTGCGCAGCCGGGACCGAACGGATGAGGGAGATCGGCCAACACGGGGAGGACGTCGCGGAGCGCGACTGCCTGGTAGGCGGCATCGACGCGCTCGGAGAACTCATCCAGAGTCAGGCGCCCGTCACTGCAAGAGGTCTTGAGGACGTCGACGACCCGTTCACGCTCCAGGTCTGAAAGACGAGCTCCCAGTGGGCCACCGTCCGGCGGTGTCAACGACACGATGACATTGTGCCTGATAACGGCGGCCAGAACCGATTCACACCTCGACTTCGGAAATGGCGTGTTCCGGACAGTTGGCGATCGCCAGCCGGGCACCTTCCTCACCGCCCGGAGGAACGCTGCCGTCGCCGACAACCGACGACTGGCCGTAGTCGTCGATGGTGAAGAGGGTGGGTGCCAGCGCGTAGCAGCGGGCGTGTCCCTGGCACTTCTCCGGATCCACCGCGATCTTCACGGGAACACCACCGGAATCGACCGGGGGCCCCGGACTTGGCCGCCGGCCCACGTGACCAGGGCATGATCGGCCAGTCGGAAGGTCGGGATCCGGGCCAACCATTCCTCGAGGGCGATTCTGAGCTCCATGCGGGCCAGATTGGAGCCGGCACAACGATGGATGCCCGTGCCGAAGGCGATGTGACGATTGTGGGCCCGGTCGAGCACGACCTCATCGGGCCGCTCGAAGGCGGCGGGGTCGCGGTTGGCGGCGGGGAAGTTCATCAGGACCTTGTCCCCTGCAGCCATGGGGCACCCCTTGAATTCGGCGTCAGCCGTCACGACGCGGGCCATGGTCACGGGCGAGTAGACGCGCAGGAATTCCTCGACGGCCGAAGCCATCAACTGAGGTTCGGCGACCAGTCGGGCCGCGTCTTCGGGGTTACGGGCCAGATGCCACAGGGTCGAGCCGATGGCGCTCCACGTCGTGTCGATGCCGGCGATCAGCACGAGACCCGCCATCCCGAGGACCAGACCGTCCTCGATCGGCTCGCCCTCGTGGCTGGTGTGGGCCAGTTGGCTGATCAGGTCGTCCTGTGGGTCATCCTTGCGGAGTTGGAGATGCTCGATGAGGAAGGTGAGGATGCCGTCACCGCCCCTCTTCACCCGATCCGGTTCGTCGGCGAACTCGAGGACGTCGCGGACCCAGCCCGTGAAGGTATCGGAGAGATCCTCGGGAACGCCGAGGATCTTGGCGATGACCCGCACCGGAATCTGCTGGGCGAAGTCGGCGGCCGCGTCGGCGTGCCCGGTGTCGATGAAGTCGTCGATCAGACGGCGACAGAGGGCGCGGGTCATCGCCTCGTAGCCCTCGACCTTCGTGTGGGAGAACCAAGGCAGCAGCAAGCGCCTCGTCCATGTGTGCAGTGGCGGATCGGCTGAAATCGGCGGCAGGCCGTAGGGGAGGAGTTCGTCTCCTTCCTCCTCCTCGTTGGCGATCACCGCGACCTCGAGGGAGCTGAACCGTTCGATGTCGTGAGCGGCCTCGGTGACGTCGGCATACGTGGTGAGCAGCCACGCACCACCCCGACGGTTCGTGTGGGCCACCGGGCAGGTCTTGCGGAGGTCGTCCCAGATCGAGAACGGATCGTCGATGTACTCCGGATCCATGACGTCGAAATCCGTCGTCCAGTCAGCGACAGGCAGCCGTCGTGCCATCGATTCTCTCCCAAGCGTCGTTCTCGGAACTCTCGTCATCCTCGCGCATGTGGTCGTGCGAATGCCACGGCCGACCCCAGATCCCCCCGAGATGGGCAGACGGGTGTGGTCGACCTCGGACGCACAGACTGGAAACTGGCGCGAAAAATGGGCACGACCACCTCGGCGTCTTACCGTCATCACCACAGGAGGAGCAATGACCGACGAGCGCCCGTTTCCGGCGGGAAGTCGAGTGGATGACCTCAACGTGTCAGGCGTCCACCTGCACGGCGCCGACTTCGAGGGCGCGAAGCTGACCGACGCCTACCTCTGTGGCGCCGACATCTCCGGAGACATCCAGGGCCTACGAGTCAACGGCATCGAGATCGAGCCGCTCGTTCAGGCGGAACTCGACCGCCGCTTCCCTGAGCACATAAAGCTTCGGGCCACCGACATCGCCGACCTGCGGGAGGCGTGGTCGATGGTCGAGGGCCTCTGGGCCGGCACGATCGACCGAGCGGGCCGGCTCCCCGGATCGTTTGCGTTGCAGCGAGTGGATGGGGAGTGGAGCCTGGTGGAGACCCTCCGCCACCTGATCTGCGCCACCGACTGCTGGCTGCATCGTGCCATCCACCTGACGAGGCATCCGTACCATCCGTGGGGTCTGCCCTGGTCGGGAGTCGGGAGTGACTGGGCGAAAGAGGTCGGCATCGACGTGTCGGTGACGCCTGACCTGGCTGAGGTACTGCCCGTCCGCCTCCAACACCAACAGGCGGTGCGAGCCACGCTCGAAAGCCTGAGCGACCACGAACTCACCGAGGTGCGCACGGCCCCGGCAGACCCGGGTCATCCGAACGGCGAGCACTCGGTTCTCCACTGCGTCCACGTCCTTTTGAACGAGGAGTGGGAGCACCACCGCTACGCCGTCCGTGACCTCGACCTGCTCGAACGGCGAGCGCTTTCTTCATCCTGAGACGGCGACGTACAAACGTGCGGGCGAGAGGATTCGAACCTCCATCCCCGTAAGGGGACCGGGACCTAAACCCGGCGCGTCTGCCGATTTCGCCACGCCCGCGTGGACACACCGAGCCTAGCGGCGCCGCCGCCCACGACACTCGAACTCTCCGCCGATGGGTAGACCTCTTCGGACGTGCCACTACACTGCCGCCCGTGCGCGTCGATCAGGTGATCCCCTCGCTCGCCACCCGGGATGCGATCGGGGTCCACACCCTCGCTATCGCCGATGCCCTGCGTGGGGCCGGAGTGTCATCCGAGATCTTCTACGGTGACTGCGCCACCGAGCTGCTCAAGGTGGCCCGGCCTGTCGGCTCCCTCGGCCGGCCGGCCAAGGATCGCTGGTTGTTGTACCAGTCCTCCATCGGCAGCCCCGTGTTCGATGCCTTCGCCACGCGACCCGAACCGAAGCTGGTGAACTATCACAACATCACCCCCGTCGACCTGTTGCAGTCATGGGAACCGGGTGTGGGCTACGAGCTCGGACTCGGTCGGGAGCAGCTGGGACGTCTCGCCGCTCAGTGCCGTCTGGCCATCGCCGATTCGGCCTTCAACGAGAGCGAGCTCAAAGACGCCGGCTTCGCTCATACGGCGGTGGCCTCTCTGCTCATCGACATGACGGTGCACGCCGACGCCGACCCCGCCAGGCTCCGACGCCTGCGGGCGGCCAAGGTCGACGGGGGACCGGATTTCCTGTTCGTGGGGAAGGTCTCCCCGCACAAGGCCCCTCACGATCTCGTCAAGATGCTGGCCGTCTACCGACGCCTCTATCACCCGCATGCTCGGCTGCATCTCGTGGGGTCGCCGCTCGGTCGGCGCTACGGTCCGGCCCTGGACGCCTTCGTGTCCGGGCTCGGTCTGACCGACGCCGTCTCGGTGGTGGGCTCGATCCAACCCGAAGAGCTCGAGGCCTACTACCGGTCCGCCGATGTCTTCGTCTGCGCCTCGGACCACGAGGGCTTCTGCGTTCCCATCGTGGAGGCCATGGCCCACGACCTCCCGGTGGTCGCCTTTGCCGCCGGCGCCGTTCCCGAGACCGTCCAGGAGGCCGGACTCCTGCTTCCCTCGAAAGACCCCCTGTTGTTCGCCGCCGCCGTGCACCGGGTCATCGAGGACGACAGACTCCGGCGCCAGTTCGCCCGGGCGGCGGCCGGGCGGGTACAGGCGTTCTCGCTCGACCGGGCGCGCGCCCGCTTCGTCGAGCTGGTGCTGGGGGCGATCGGGGGCTGACCCGGTGGCCGGTCAGGAGCCGGTCGCCCCTCCGGGGTCGGTCGATCGCGACGGCTGGGGGTGCGCCGGCCGGGTGTCCCAGGTGGTGTCGACGCCCGCCCACCGGTCCCAGACGTGGCGGGGATCTTCGACCCATCGACGACGCAGCCGCACTCTCGAAGCCACGGCCCACGGCAACCGCCGGACGACGGCCCGGCGGACACCGGATCCCGGTCCCTCCCGGATCCGGCGCCACACGAAGTGGCGGGCCACGTCGGCGGGTGCGTTGCGGACCAGGCAGAGCAGGGCGTTGCGTTGCGCCAGGAATTGGACGAAGGGGGACACGGCGCCGCCGCTCGTGGCCGAGAGCCGGTGGCGGACCGTGGCCCGCGGGTCGTAGACGATCCGCAAACCGGCGAGCCGGGCCCGCAGGCACCAGTCGGTGTCCTCGTTGTAGGCGAAGAACGGAGCGGCCAATCCACCGACCTTGGCCAGGGTCTCGGACCGGAACACCGGGGCCGTGCCGCTGAACCCGAAGCGCTCGGCCGCTTGGTCGAAACGACCGTCGTCGGGCGCCGCGAAGCCGTAATCGCCGGCGATGCCGTGACGCTCGAGGAAGTTCCCGGCGTGGTTGACCAAGGTGCATCGCGAGCGGACGTCCACCGGCTCGCCGTTCACACGGACGGAGTCGGAGAGGGCGGGGTCGGACAACGGCAGATAGAAGGGCTCCGGCCCCGACGTCCATCGCCATACGTCGGGCCGGCCATCGACGGTCGACCGCTCGCAGTCGTGGACACCGGCGCCGAGGAGCTCCTCCACGACCTCCCGCCCCCCGACGGTGACGGAACGAAGCAGCCGACCGAGCGGCCGGTGGTCACCGGGTGCGTACCGTGGTTCGTCGTCCAGCACCACCTCGGCGAAGAGTCCGTCGAGAAGCACCTTCGGGGTCACGGCCGCCACCGTCGGATCAGCCAGGACGTCGGCGGCCGTCTGCAGCCAGCCCGGCCCGGCGACGGCGTCGTCGTTCAACAAGGCGACGATCTCGCCGTCGGCGTGACGCAGTCCCAGATTGACGCCCCCGGCGAATCCCAGATTGCGCGCCGAGCGGACGATGACGGCCCCGGCCCGACGGGCGATGGCGGTGGCCTCCCCGTCCTTCGATCCGTTGTCGACCACGATGACCTCGGTCGCCTGATGCAGGGCCGACGCCAGGCTCTCGGCCAACCACGAGCCGGGCCGGTGGGAGACGACGATGACCGAGGAGGACGTCGCCACCTCAGCGTGACGCCACGACATTGCCGTAGGGGAGAGCCAGCAGCGCGGCGCGGTCGATGGCACCGAGCCCTGACTCGAGGAGCCGGAACCTGAAGCCGTGCCCGACCAGCAGATCGATCAGCGTCCCCGGTTTGTCACCGACGTCTTCCACCTGGTCCGGCGACCACTCGAACATGATGGTGACCTCCGGGTTCGAGGCCAGGGTCCGCTCGAGCCCGGTGACGACATGGACCTCCGCCCCCTCGACGTCGATCTTGATGACGTCGACGCGGGGGATGTCGGCCAGGAGGTCGTCGAGCCGGAGGGCCTGGACCTCGACGATCTCCTCGGTGTCGCCCAGGCGGGCCAGGGCGTCGGAGCCGATGGAACCGATACTCGAGTTGCTGGCGAAGTTCTGGCGCAGGTGGAGCTTCAGCTCCGTCGCCTCCGACCACGCGGCGCGTTGCCATGTGGTGACGTACCCGTGATAGCCGTTGATGATCACATTGCGCCGGAGCAGCTCGGCCAGGCGCGGGTGCGCTTCGATGGCGACGACGCTGCCCTGGGGACCGACGAGGCCGGCGGCCAGAAGCGTGAAGTATCCGATGTTGGCGCCGACGTCGACGAAGACCTGTCCCGCTTGAAGGGTGCGTTGCAGCCAGTCGGTGACGTGCGACTCCCACAGGCCGTCGAGGACGAGCCAGGGGGCGACCATGGCGTCGCGGGTATCGACCAGCATCTTCGCTCCCCACCGGGTGGCCACCAGGGCCGTGTGGTCGCCGAAATAGACCGGTCCGTGGGGGTAGCGGTCGACGCCGGCCAGCCGGGACTCGATGGCGTCGAGCCGGCGGTTCAGGTCGTCGAGTCCGAGCGAACGGCGCACCCGAGCGGCCGCCCGAGACAAGTACGGGTGGCGCATGGGGCGATCATAGTGGGGAGCGTCGCGCGCCTTCGGGCTTGTGAAGGGCCCCGGCCGTCACGATGTGGTCGGCCAACGCCACGTAGCGGTCGACGACGGCCGGCCAGCTGAACTGCCGACGGGCGTAGGCCCCGCCGCGCCACGCCAGATGAGCCCTGAGCGTGTCGTCGGACGACAGACGGTCCACGATCACCTCGAACTCGGCGACGTCGGAGAACCACAGCCCGCCACCACTGCGCCGGCACTGCTCCACCGTCGCCTCGCACCGACCGTTCACGACGACGGCCTTCCCCGCCAGCCACGCTTCGAGGATCACGAGGCTGAACGACTCCCACGGCGACGGTGCGATCAGGAACTCGCAGGCGCGCAGGGCGCCCCACTTGACCTCTTCGGGTTGGCGCCCGACGACGAGCACGTCGTCGTCGCCGGTGAGGTCCTCGTGGACCGGACCGAGGAGCACCAGGCGCGGTGCGTCGGTCCGGCGCTGGCGGTACCGGCGCCACAGTGCGGCCAGCGCGTGCGCCCCCTTGTCGCGCTCGACGCGTCCGACACAGAGGACGAACGTCTCGTCGGGGCCGAGACCGAGAGCGGCGCGCGCCGGGCCGGGATCACCGGGACTCTCGGTCACGCTGTTGCCGATGACACTGGACGGGAGCTGGGCGATGGGGAACGTCCGCTCGACCAGGGCCCGCTCGGCGTAGGAGTTGAAGGCGAAGCCACCCACGGACAGAAAGACGTCGCGCATGATGGGCAGGTGCAACTCGGGCTCGTCGTGGGCGGCACCGTGGAAGATCACCCGGCGTCCGAGACGCGGGTTTCCGTGGACAGCGGGCCAGAACAGATAGGGGGTGACGGCGATGAGGTCGCACGCCGACGACGCCGCCTGGTCGAGGACGTCGGGGCACACCGGCCCCACCAGCTCGATGAAGCGAAGAGCGACGTCGTCGGGGACCCGCCCCGGATCCTGGCGGATCACGGCG
Organism: uncultured Acidimicrobiaceae bacterium; assembly: GCA_963848355.1. GTDB lineage: Bacteria > Actinomycetota > Acidimicrobiia > Acidimicrobiales > UBA8190 > CAWKDG01. The sequence continues at coordinate 43,694 of CAWKDG010000002.1, read as the reverse complement.
TTCAGCTCGGCGTAGCGCGGGTCCCGACCCGACACCGAGCGGTGGCGGTGGACGGTGACACCGCCGACGACGGAATCACCCGGTGGGAGTTCGTCCTCCCACGTCGCCGCCGAGGTGGCGCAGGTGGTGAAGACCTCCACGTCGCCACTGCTTCATGGCGACCAGGTGCTCGCACAGCATCCGGAGCCAGTGCTCGGTGCCGCCGACGATCTCGTCGCCGTAGCGGGGGACGACGAGACCCAGCTTCATCGATCGTGTCGCCGGAGGCGGTGACGATCGACAGGAGAGCGTCGGCCAGACGATCGAACTGGTGGGCGCGGGCGAAGGCCATCCCCGCCTCGGCGAGACGGTGGCGATCCTCGGGGTGGTCGAGGAGCCGCCGGAGCCGTTCGGCGACGACGGGCGCGTCGACGGCCGGGAGGTGGGACACCGTCCCCTCGCCGTACTCGGTGGCCGTGGCCAGATTGGTGACGACCGGCACCCCGGCGGCCAGAGCCTCGAGGACGGCGGCCGAGGTCTCGCCGCTGGCCGAGTCCCGCAGCTGCACGGCCAGGGTCGCCCGGTCGAGCCACTCCTGCCAGCCGGCGTCGTCGACGGCGCCGGTCACGGTGACGCGATCGGTGATGCCCCGGGCCCGGGCCCGGTCCCCGATGACCTGGGCCAGGATCGGCGGGCAGGGCCCTACGAAGGCGACCCGGCACCCGGCCAGGGCGGCGGCGTCGATCAGGAGATCGGGCCTCTTGGCCATCGACACGACACCGAAGGCCACGACGACGGCCTCGTCGTCGGCGGAGGAGGCAGACGCCAGGGACCCGGCGTTGGGGGAGACCGGTGGGCAGGCGGGGGGCAGCACGTGGATGGGGGGGTGGTGGGCCAGGGGTGCGAGGTCGAGTTGCACCAGCCGGCGGGCCACCTCGGAGTTCACGAGCAGACCGCGGCAGCGCTCGGCCAGCAGGGGGAGGAAGCCGACGCCGGCGTTGACGAGTTCGAGGACCGACCGTCCGGCCCGCGCGGGCGGCACCGACCGGAGCCCTCCCCGGATAGGACCTCTCCACCAGCCACGTCAGCTCCCGGGCGAAGTCCTCGTCGTCGGACCCGGCGAGGGCGGTGACGGCGACGGCCGGGAGCCGCACCTCGTGGAGCCACAGCCATCCCGGATAGCGCAGGGCCAACTCGATGGTGGGAAGGTGCCCGTCGGAGTTGCCGACGGTGTAGACGACGGCGTCGTACGAGGCGGGCCGGGCGTCGATCCCGAAGGCGTCGGCCGAGACGTGGCCCACCCCGTCGGGCAGGTCCGGTGCCGCCACCAGGGCGGAGACGGCGTCGATGGCCACGGTCGCCGGCGCCGCCCGCAGCAGGCGTTCGTTGTAGAGGGCGATGCCGCCGGCCAGGGGTGGGAGCGGTCCGACCAGGGCGAGGCGACGCCGCCACGTCGACGGGCCCCAGGCGGCGGCGGGCAGCGTCCGCCCGAGATCGTCCAACGCCGCCGCCGTCCGCGACGCCACCGCGTCCCAGGTCGACCGGCCCGCCAGCTCCCGCTGGGCGGCGAGGATGACGGCACGCCGTTCGTCGTCGGCGAGAACCCCGACGATGGCGCTCGCCACCGCCTCGGTGTCGGTCGGGTCGAACGTGGCCAGCGGGGTGGCGGCCGCCTCGATCAGGGCCGTGGTGGCGGAGGCCAGCGCCGGTGTCCCGCAGGCGGCGGACTCGAGCACGGGAAGGCCGAAACCCTCGGCCCGCGACGGCGTCACCGTCACCGACGCCCGGCGGTAACACGCCCGCAGCACGTCGTCGGCCACCGGACCCGTCATGATGAGGCGGTCCCCGATGCCCGCCCGTCGGGCCGCGTCGGCCAGTCGTTCCTGCCAGGCATCGGTGAGATGACCGACGACGACGAGATGGATGTCCACGCCGCCGCCCACGACCAACCCCACAGCGGCCACGAGCTGTTCCATACCCTTGCGGGCGTCGCTCCCGCCGACGGTGAGGACGAAGGGTGTGCTCCCCAGGGTGTCGAGCCAGTAGTCGAAGAGCTCCTGGTCCGTGCCGTCGATCGGCGTGAAGAAGGGCGACACGCCAGCTCCCACCGTCACCACCCGGGCCGGGTCGCACTCGAGCAGTTCGATCGCCTCGCGGCGCGTGTACTCGGAGTTGGTGAGGATGAGATCGGCCGACGCCACCCACGCCGCCCGGGTGCGGTACCGGTCGAGATGCGCGGGGGTGGGGAGATAGTGCCCGGGATCGCGCAGCGGGATCAGGTCGTGCAGGGTGACGACCCGCGGCACACCGGCGTCCGCCCAATGGGGGACGACGACGAGCACCGACGGGTCGGTCGGGCCGGTGTGCAGGAAGGGAGCCGGCACGTGGTGGGCGATCGGCCCGCCGTCGGCCAGCAGCCGCCGCAGCTCGCCGACGGAGTCCCATCGGGCCAGTCCGGCCGTGGCCACGACGGCGGGTAGACCCGCCGGTGGGGGCAGCTCCGGAGCGAGGAGGGCGGCGGCCACCCGCCCGGCGCGGACCAGGGCCTCGGTGTGACCGGCGACGTACCTCCCGATGCCTCTGTCGGCGAACCCGTCGACCTGCAACGCCTGCAGGTCGACCGCCAGGCGGACGGGCGGGATCAACGAATGCCGGGCTCGGTCGCCCCGAGCATGCGCTCGATCTCCTCGAACCTTCTCGCCGTGCGGGCGTCGGACTCGACCAGACGCAACGACGACTCGGTCGACGTGGCGGCGCGAGCGGCGGTCGCCTCGACCACCGCCTGTACCTCGTCGAGGCGCGCGCTCAGGGTGTCCAGACGGTTGTTGATCTCACTCACCTGAGAGTGCAACTGCGCGAACACGTGGCGTTCGAACCATCCCAGTGCCCGTTGCAGGAAGCGCTTCACGGTCCGTAAGGATTGTCGTGTTGTTGACAAGCGTCAAGGATGCCGGCTTCCGCCGTTCCCGCCCAGCCCGGAGGGCATCTGGCCTCGAGGAGCGACCACGGGCCGCTGGTCAAGGTTCGGCGCCCAAGCGTCGATGAAGAGGGCACACACCGGGGGGTGTTCCATCTGACGCGGTACGAGGACGGTAGATGACAACGAGCACAGGCACCAACCATTTCTTTGCCACGACAGGATCTCGTCGGCCTGCCCGACTGCACCGGGTCGGCGCCCTGGTGAGCCGGCGAGGTCCATGGAAGTCTCTGGCGGCCGTCTCCCTGATCGCCGCCACCGTGGCGCTGGCGCTGCCCTCGAGCGGGCCCTTGACCGCCATCCAGACGGTGGATGTCGCCCACACCGTCTCTCTGTCCGAGGTGTGGGCGCAGAACGCCCTGCCCGACGGATCCCAACCGATCGCGGAGTCGTCGCCCAACATCGCCAATCTCCCCGGCGGTCCCGCCGTGGTCGTCGGTGACCGGGCCGGTCACGTCTACGCCATGTCGTTGGCCACGGGGAACCCGGTGCCTGGCTGGCCCGTGAGCACCGGCGGCGTCCCCGTGGACTCGACGCCGTCGGTGGCTGACACGTCGGGCTCCGGTCTCGACACCGTCTTCGTCGGCGTCGGCAACGCCGCCACCCCCACCGAAGGCGGCTACATGGCCATCAATCCACAAGGTGGCACGCAGTGGTTCACCAACGTCCAGAATCCGGCGACCGACACCGCCCCCGCCCATGCCGTGCAGGCGTCGCTGGCCGTGGGCGACCTCGAAGGCGGCACCGACGTCGTGGCCGGATCGCTCGGCGAGGTGGGACAAGCCATGAACGCGGCCACCGGTGGCACTCTGTCCGGGTACCCGTGGTTCCAGGGCGACAGCAACTTCACCACCCCCGCACTGGCCGACATCTACGGCAACGGCCAGACCGACGTCATCGAGGGCGGCGACTCGACGGCAGGCGTCGCCTACGGAGAGACGTACAGCGACGGCGGCCATCTGCGCGTCGTGCTCCCGACGGGTAACGCCATGCAGGGGAACCCCGGTGGTGGCGTGGTCTGCCAGTACAACACCGACCAGACGGTGCAGTCGTCGCCGGCCGTCGGCGAATTCCTCGCCGGTGGTGGCGTCGGTATCGCCTTCGGCACCGGCGCCACATACGGGGGAGCGTCCACCACAGACGACGTCATCGCCCTCAACTCGCACTGCGGCGCCCAGTGGACGGCGAAGCTCGACGGTGTCACCACCAGCAGTCCGGCCCTGGCCGACGTGTCCGGCAACGGGCAGCTCCAGGTCATCGAAGGCACCACCAGTGGCACGGTGTGGGCGCTCAACGGGACGAACGGTGCTCCCATCTGGCACACATCGGTAGGTGGTGAGGTGATCGGCTCCGTGGTCACCGCCGACCTGAGCGGCGGCGGCTACCAGGACGTCATCGTGCCGACGACCCTCGGGGTGCAGATCCTCGACGGCAAGTCGGGTCAGATCGTGGCCACCATCGGACAGGACATGGGTTTCCAGAACTCCCCGCTCGTCACCGACGACGCCAACGGCACCATCGGCATCACCCTCGCCGGGTACGACACGTCGGAAGGGGATCAGGGCGTCGTCGAGCACTACGAGGTCAGGGGATCGAACGGGTCTTCCGTGAACGGCGCCGGAGCGTGGCCCATGTTCCACCACGACCCGCAGCTGACCGGCAATGCCGGCACGCCCGCCGTCGTCATCCAGGTGCCGTGCTCCGCCCCCAGCGGGACGCCGTACGGGTATGACATGGTCGCCAGCGACGGCGGCGTCTTCAACTACGGGAACCTTCCCTTCTGTGGTTCCACCGGCAACATCGTTCTCTCCGCCCCCATGGTCGGCATCGCCACCACCCGCGACGGCGGCGGCTACTGGGAGGTGGCGTCCGACGGAGGCATCTTCGCCTTCGACGACGCCGGGTACTACGGCTCCATGGGTGGGCAACCGTTGGTCAAACCGATCGTCAGCATGGCGGCCACCCACGACGGCAAGGGGTACTGGCTGGTGGCCTCCGACGGCGGCATCTTCGCTTTCGGTGACGCCGGCTTCTACGGCTCCATGGGCGGCCACCCGCTGACCAGGCCGATCGTCGGCATGGCGACCACCCCCGACGGCAAGGGCTACTGGGAGGTGGCGTCCGACGGCGGCATCTTCGCCTTCGGTGACGCCAAGTTCTACGGCTCCATGGGCGGCCACCGGCTGAACCGACCGATCGTCGGCATGGCCGCCGACGATGCCACCGGGGGCTACTGGGAGGTGGCCTCCGACGGGGGCATCTTCGCCTTCGACGCCCCCTTCCTGGGGTCGACCGGCAACGTCCGGCTGACCAAGCCCGTGGTGGGCATGCAGGCGACGCCCAACGGCCTCGGCTACCGGTTCGTCGCCTCCGACGGCGGCATCTTCGCCTTCGGCGCGTCGTTCTACGGCTCGACGGGCGGAACCCGGTTGAACAAGCCCGTGGTGGGGATGACCGGCTTCTGATCCCCTACGGGGTTCGGCCACGCTCGCACACGGCGGTCAAGAAGTCGGCATAGCGACGGATCAGCGCCGGCCACTGGTAGTACCGCTCCACGTAGTCGTGGCCCCGGGTCCCGAGGAGGGTCCGGAGCCGGGCGTCGGAGCACAGACGGCCGAGGACGATCTCGAACTCCCGGAACGAGCCGAACCACAGGCCGCCGCCGGACCGCTCGCAGTGCTCGCGGGTGGGGTCGCAGGTGGCGTTCACGATCACCGGGACGGACTGCTCCCAGGCTTCCAGGACGACCAGGGAGAAGGACTCGAGGGCCGACGGGGACACGGCCACGACGGCGTCGCGCACCAGATCGCATTTGTCGGCCTCGCTCACCACACCGGTGAGGACGATGTCCTCGTGCTCGGGGATCGACGCCGCCACCGGTCCCACGAGGGCCAGGGCCAGGGGCCCCGGGTGCCTCTCCTTGTAGAGACGGAAGAAGCGGGCCAGCATGGCCGATCCCTTGTGCTCGTCGACGCGTCCGACGCTCACCACGTAGGGCCGGTCCCCGATGCCGAGAATGTCCGCCCCGGCCCGCCCGCCCTCGACGACGGCACCCACGCCCAGACCGAGGACGATCTGCGGGACCTGGGCCACGCGATGGACGCGCTGCACGAGCCGGCGCTCGGCGGCCGTGTGGTAGCAGATGGCGTCGGCGTCGGCGAACGTCGGCCCGAACACCGGGAGGTAGAGAGCGGGCTCGTCGTGGGCGGCCGGGTGGAGCACGCCGGGAACCGCCACGGCCTCGATCCCGACCACGGTGGGGTAGTACAGGTAGGGGTAGAAGGCGACGACGTCGGCGTCGCCGGCGGCCAGCGCGTCGACCAGATCGAGCGTCACCGGCCCGTTGCACTCGAGCCACCGACGCGCCTCGCTCATGCTGGCCCGGGCCGGCGCCGGCCGCAGCCGGCCGTCGATCTCGTAGAACTCCGGCACCCGGCCCGAGGCCGACCGGAACCGGTGGACGGTCACGCCGTTGAGCACGCTGTCACCCGGTGCCAGGACGTCGTCCCATGTGATGTGGTCGACGGCGCAGGTGGAGAAGACCTCGACCGTCCAGCCGCACTCGGCCGTCAGGTGCTCGGCCAGCTGCCGGGCGGCGGTCTCCGCCCCCCCCATCACCTCGGGCCCGTAGCGGGGGGTGACGAAGGCGACCTTCGGCGTCACCGGGGCCCGGGCGGCGGGGTGTCGCGACGCCCCACCGCCATGTAGTCGCGTCCGTCGGGTCCGGGGGTCACCGTCGACCGCATCCCGAGCTCGTCGAAGAGGTGGGGCCACGTCGTGGGGCGATAGGGCCGCGCCTGGACGAGGTCGGCCTCGGGCGGCGCGTCGGCGGCGTCCCAGCTCGACGGCGCCAGCGAGTGGACGACGACGACGCCGTCGGCGTCGATGGCCATCACGGCGGCTTCGAGGACGTGGCGGCGTTGGCCGTGTCCCGACCCTTCCATGAGCCCCGACAGCACGACGGCGCCGAGCGCGCCGGGCTGGACCGCCTCGAGGTGACCGAGGACGGGCTCCTCGCGCAGGTCCAGCTCCCCGAGCTCCTGGGCGGCCAGACGACCGGGCCGGGGATCGACCCCGTAGCCGTCGACGCCGTTCGCCGCCAGCACCGCCACCAGCCATCCGTCCCCGCAAGCGGCGTGGAGCACGCGCCGCCGGCTCCCGGCGAGCTCGGCCGTCACCGTCGGGACCCACCACGCCTCGGGGCGGTGTGCCCAGGGGACGTCGACCACCACCGAGGGCGGCACCTCCACGGCGTCGACCTTGCGGGTGAGCTCGGCCAGTTGGTGGTCGAGGATGTGCAGCGAGCGGCTGACGGCCGTCGTGAACTGGCTGATCTGGTGGGTGATGAAGCGCAGGTACCAGAAGTTCATGGAGCGGATGGTCTTCTTGACGACGGCTCCACCGGGGCGGCTCGACTCCACCGGGACGACGGGGTCGATGAAGGCGGCACCGTCGACCAACCGGAGGACCTCGTGCAGCTCCTGGCGCGTGCTCCCGAGCGGCGCGTGCTCGAGGAAGAGCGCCTCGAGCTCGCTCTCCAACTGCGGCGGCAGGTCGCCGCCGGCGCGCCGACGCTTCACCTCCTCGTCGATCTCGGCCCGGACCCGCGTGAGATAGGCGCGGTCGTCCTCGTCGACGCCGGTGGCGGCCGTCCCTGGGGTTTCGTCGTTCACGGGACCTCCTCTAAGGGACCGGCGTGCGGCACAGGTAGCTCAACAGGTAACAGCTCTCGATGTCGGCGAAGAGGCCACGCTGTGTCGCCACCTCCGTCATCGAGAACTCTCCGGCGGCCAGGCTGCGACCGGCGTGGTTGAGCCCCTTCGCCTCCAGGATCTCGAAACCGCTCGAGCGGAGCTTGTCGGCCATCTCGGCGTGGCTGTACTCGTGGTCGTGGTCGGGGTCGATGAACCCGGGCTGCTGCAGACGGCAGACGGTGGCGTTCGGGGTGTCGAGAGCCAGGTACCCCCCGGGGCGCAGGACGCGGGCCACCTCGGTGAGCACCTTGTCGGCGTCGGCCACCGGCACGTGCTCGATGCTCTGCCCGCTGTAGACGAGGTCGAACGACGCATCGGGGTAGGACGAGAGATCCGCCATCGAGTGGTAGTGGTAGTGCACGGGCCCGAGCGGCGTCTCCACGACATGTCGGTCGTGGTCCTCCTTGTACAAGTCGTTGCGATCGTCCTGAGGGAGGTCGACCACCACCACCTGTTCGAAGGGGTAGGGGTAGCCCATCAACACCAGGGCCCCTTGCGAGGCGCCGAGAGCGGTGCCGCCCAGGTCGAGGATGTGGCGCGCCGGCGGGAGCGAGCGGACGAAGATGCTCCGGCTGAAGTGCAGCGATGCGCCGAGCTCGGTGAACGGCACACCGTTCCACCATTCCCCGGACGACAGGATCCATTCGGCCAGCTGGGCCGGCGACATGGTGCCGGCCTCGAGGCCGGGGAGATACGACGCCACGCCGGCCGGGTCGGGTTCACGGTGCAGGAGGAGCTCGTAGACGACGGAGAGGGCTCGTGGCGCCGACAGTCCGGCCAGCACGCTCCGTGACCTCGTGCCGAATCGACGTCGGAACGGTTGTCCCCGTGTCATAGAACGAGGTCGGCGGGGGCGCAGGGCTGGCCGATCACGGCCCGCATCCGGGGTAGCCTCGTGCGCATGGCTCCCCATTCCACGCGCCCCTCGTCTGCCCTGGTCGCCGGCCCCGGTCCATCCATGCGGACCAACAACCTAACCGACCTCGCCTCGGCCGACGTCTTCCAGCGCCTGCTCAAGGAGAGGATCATCTTCCTCGGCAGCGCCATCGACGAGACGGTGGCCAACCAGGTCTGCGCCCAACTCCTCCTCCTCGCCGCCGAGGATGCCGAGAAGGACATCAACCTCTACGTGAACTCCCCGGGTGGTTCGGTCACCGACGGCCTGGCCATCTACGACACCATGCAGTACGTGAGCTGCGACGTCAGCACGATCTGCGTCGGCCTCGCCGCGTCCATGGGCCAGTTCCTCCTGTGCGCCGGTGCCCCCAACAAGCGCTTCGCCCTTCCCCACAGCCGCATCCTGATGCATCAGCCCTCGGGCCAGATGCAGGGGCAGGCCACCGACATCGCCATCCAGGCCGAGCAGATCGTCTACCTGAAGCGGATGATGGCCGAACGGATCTCCTTCCACACCGGCCAGCCCATCGAGCGGATCGAAGCCGACTCGGACCGCGACCGTTGGTTCACGGCGGAAGAGGCCAAGGACTACGGCTTCATCGACCGGGTGATCGAACACTCGGCGGCCCAGCCCGCCTCCGCCTGAGCGTCACCGTCGCATCGGAGCCCGAGTGACAGACGTACACGCCGACACGGGGACGCGGTCACCCGACGGCGAAGCGGTCCCCGACGGATCCGGCACTCCGACCATCATCAGCCAGAAACGCGACGAGGAACTCGCCGCCCGCGCCATCCGGGTGGCGGCCCGGGGGAGCAAACCCACCCGGACCGTTTCGGCCCGGGTGAGCGTGCGGCTCCGGCTGATCGAGATGTGGCGGGCCCGGGAGCTCTTCGTCTTCCTGGTCCGTAAAGAGATCAAGGTCAGGTACAAGAACTCCGTCCTCGGCTTCCTGTGGTCGATGCTCAACCCCGCCCTCACCCTGGCCGTCTTCTACGTCCTGTTCACCTACTTCCTGCCCAACGGGATCCCCTACTTCGTCATCTACATGTTCTCGGCCATGCTCGTCTGGAACCTCTACCAGACGGCACTGCTCTCCGGCACCGTCTCGGTCGTCGTCAACGCCGGAATCGTGAAGAAGGTGGCGTTCCCCCGCGAGATCTTGGTCCTGGCCTCGGTCGGTTCTGCCTTCGTCTATTTCTTCTACCAGTCCCTCGTCATGATCGGCTTCATGATCGCCTTTCACCACTCGCCCGCTTGGAGTGAGATCTGGCTGCTCATCCCGGCCCTGGCCGCTATCGTCGTCTTCGCCGGCGCACTGGCCATCTTCCTGTCGGCGGTGAACGTCTACCTGCGCGATACCCAGCACCTGGTGGAGGTGCTCCTGGTGGCCTGGTTCTGGGCCATCCCCACCGTGTACGCCTTCTCCGGCCGTGTGCAGCAGTCGCTGCGCCGGCACACGATCCTGTACATCCCCCATACCAGGCTCATCTGGCTCTACTTCTCCAACCCCGTCACCCCCGTCGTCATGACCTTTCAACGCGTCTTCTACAACATCTGGAACGCCCACTCCACCAAGTTGACGCCGGCGGCACCGATAACCAAGGTCATAGGCCCGAACACCTACAAGGTCGTCGGCACAAAACCGGCCTACCACGCCCCCCTCTCCGTCATGTCCCACTACCCGCTCCACTGGTACGTGGGCGCCGATCTGGCCGTTCTCGGAGTGTCGATCCTTCTCTTCCTCGGCGCCCTCATCGTGTTCGGGCACCTCGAGGGCAACTTCGCCGAAGAGCTCTGAGCCGGTCATGACTTCCAAGATCGCCGTTGACGTCGTCGACGTCTCGAAGAGATTCCGCCTCTACCACGAGAAGTACTACTCGTTGAAGGAGCGCGTCCTCCATCTGGGGAACAACACGTACGAGGACTTCTGGGCTTTGAAGGACATCAGCTTCGAGGTGGCCGAGGGTCAGACCGTCGGGATACTGGGTCGCAACGGTTCGGGGAAGTCGACGCTGCTCAAATGCATGTCAGGGATCCTGCAGCCCACCCAGGGGAAGATCGTCGTGCGCGGTGCGTTGGCCGCTCTGCTCGAGCTGGGTGCCGGCTTCCAGCCAGAGCTGTCGGGTCGGGAGAACATCTTCCTGAACGCGTCGCTCCTGGGCCTGTCCACCCACGAGGTGGAGAGTCGCTTCGACGAGATCGTGGCCTTCGCCGAACTGGAGAACTTCATCGACAACCAGGTGAAGTACTACTCGTCGGGGATGTACGTCCGCCTCGGCTTCGCCGTGGCCGTGAACGTCGATCCCGACATTCTGGTGGTCGACGAGGTGCTGGCCGTGGGCGACGAGAATTTCCAGCGCAAGTGCATGGGCCGCATCAAGGAGTTCCAGGACGACGGGCGGACAATCTTGTTCGTGACCCACTCACCCGATCTCGTCCGCCTCATCTGCGACCGGGCCGTGGTGCTGAGCTCGGGCGAGATGCTCGGCTACGCCTCCTCCGCCGAGGCCGTGAAGATCTACCACGACCACCTCCTGACCTTGGCCCCGGGGTCGGCCATCACCGCCTCCGAGCCCGCATTGGAGGTCCCGGCCTATCGGCCCGTGAGCATCAGCTCTGTCGACCTCGAGCACCCGGGCACGGGGACGAGGCACCACCTGCTCCCGGGCGAGCCGCTGACCGTCCACATCGACTTCGAGGCCATCGAGCCGGTGCCGGACCTGGTGATCGCCGTGGAGGTCCACAACCAGTCCGGTGAGCTGCTCTTCGCCTCCGACACCGAGGTCCTCGACCAGCACTTCGACGTCCCCGTGGGCAGCGGCCGAGCCGACCTGATCTTCGACCACGTCCCCTTCCTCGACGGGTCCTACACCGTGGCCGTCGACCTGAAGAGCCGTCTGGGGATCGTCTTCGACCGGCGCGAGCTTCTGGCCTTCGAAGTGATGAACCCGGGTCGAGCCCGAGGCTTCGTCGCCTTCGAGCTCCGCGTCGAGATCCGCACGCCCAGTCTCAGCTGACGAGCCGGCCGCCTATCGCCGAGATGCGTCGCGGTCGGCGGCGCGGATGGTGTCGGCCGTGTCGGCGTAGGGGGACTGGTACCGGGCCTTCGAGATCCAGAGACCGGGGTAGTGGCGGGCCACGTTCGCCGGCAGGATGCCGGGAGCGGCGACGAAGCGCTGCACGTTGACGACGACGGCGCCGAGGACGAGGACGGTGGTGACGACCGCGGCCACCTGTCGCACGCCCCGGGCCCGGTGGTGCAGGAGGCGGGCCACCGGGAGGAGCAGGAGCACGGTCGCCGGGACCAGGTACGACAAGACGGCTCCGCCGGCGGTGAACTGCCCGAGGGTCACGACGGCCACGGGGGGGACGAGGGCGGCGCCGAGGATGGCGCCCGTCCCCTGGTACCAGGGGCGTTCGATCCGGTCGCGGGGCTCGGGCGCGGTGCTCCAGATCCGCAACGAGGCGTTCCCTCCGGGCTGGCGGGTGGCGATGCGGGCGACGGCCAGGACGACGACGGCGAGCACGGACACGACGAACAGGGGAGCGAGGGTCACGAGAGACCACCCCCCGAAGGTGCCGATGTTGGTGACGGCGGCGTGCGACGGCGCCACGAAGACCGACGAGGCGTGGGCGGCGTGCGAGACCTCGACGCGCACGGCGTGGAGCCACGCGTGGAGCCCGCCCCGTTGGACGAGGGCCACGGGGACGGCCCATACCGCCACCGAAGAGACGGCGGCGACGATGACGGTGAGCAGCTGCCCGACCGTCCGCACGCTCGCCACCACGACGATGGCGGCCAGGAGGGCGAACTCGGGAACGACCGACAGGCGCACCCCGGCGCCGAGCCCGACGGCGGCAACGGCCACCACCCCGTGGACGCGGTAGGGCTCGGCCCGGTGGGCCAGGACGACGAGAAGGGCAGCGAGCAGCGCGTCGACGCTGTAGGTCGAGACGGTGGCGCCGGCGAACCACGAGACGGGGGCGGAGGCCACGAGGGCGGCGGCGGCGATGCCGACCCAGCGTCCACCGAGGGCGGTGCCGGCCACGCAGGTGAGGGCGGCCGCCGCGGCCGACGCCAGGGCGGCGAGGAGGACGAGGCTGTGGACGGGGCTCGTGCCGAGCACGACATGGACGGCGTGGCCGGCGGCCACGAAGAGCCACGCGCCGGGCGCGGGCGGGGCGCCGCGGGTGACGTCGAAGTGCTCGGAGCCGAGGACGTACTGCGAGGCGGTGGCGTCGGTGGGCCGCGACGCCCCGTAGGAGAGGCGCAGGACGAAGGTCACCACCCCGATCACGAGGGACGCGGCCAGGGTGGGGGAGCGCAGCCACGAGGTCGGGCCCGTCGACCAACCCCGCACCGAGTCGCGGTGGAGGTGGGAGACCTGTCTCAGGTTCTCGCGGCCGAGCGTTCCCACGTTCACCGGCGGCTCCTCTGACGCGTGCCAGACGACGTCGGTGGCCGGTGCGATGACTGGGCCCCCGCCCGCTTCGGGGCACGCTACCAGCGGTTCCTTGACCCTGCTGGGAGGACGCCGGGGTGTCCCCGGAACGGGGGCGGGGCGCCGGTAGGCTCGACGTCATCGGTTTCCTCCGCCTCCCCGTTTTCGCGTCGCCGCGTCGCCGCGCCTCCGTTTTCGCCGGTCTCGTCGTGGTCGCCGCCGCCTCGGTGGTGGCGCTCCCCGCGCCGCCGGCGTCGGCCTACCCGTACCCGGACGTCACCCTCCAGGTCCACGGCTTCGGCGGGGGGGTGGGGATGGGGCAGTGGGGTGCGCTCGGCTACGCCGTGACGGGGACGAGCTACACGGCGATCCTCGAGCACTACTACGGGACGCTGAGCGCGGGGGGACCGACGACGGTGGCCACGTCCCCGACGAGCTTCAACGACACCACCACCCCGGTCGAGGTGGCCCTCATCGAGAACGCAGGCGACGACGTCATCGTGTCTTCAGCCTCGCCGTTCACGGCCGCCGGCATCGCTCTGCCCGCTGGCTGGGCAGCGCGTTTCCAACTCATCGCGGGCACCAACACGTGGAACGTGGAAACGAGCAGCGGTGGATGTGGAGGGAACGGCAACTGGGGCACTCCGGTGAAGACTGGCGTGTTGACGCCGACGGCGGTGCCCGGAGCCGAGCCTTTCCCGAGCGACGGGAACCTGTCCAACGAGGTGCTGCAGTTGTGCCAGCTACCCACCAACATCTCGGTGCGCGGGAGCATCGAGGGAACAGTGAACTCGGCGGACCAGGCCCGTACCGTCAACGTCCTACCTCTCGGACAGTACGTCGCCGACGTGACCCCTTCGGAGTCGCCGGCGTCGTGGGGGACGTTGGGATCAGCCGGTCCCCAGGGTGAAGCGTGGGGGTTCCAGGAACTCGAGGCCCAGGCCGTCGCCGCCCGCTCGTACGTCCTGGCCACCGCCGCCGCCGGCGGGTACTTCGGCTACGCCACCATCTGCGACACGACGGCCTGCCAGAACTATCCCGGCATCGAGAACGAGACCGCCATCACCGACGCCGCCACGACCGACACGGCCGGCCAGGCCGTCCTCATGGCGCCTGGTGTCCCGGCGCTGACGCAGTACTCGGCGTCGACGGGGGGGTACACCGCCCCCGGCATCTTCACGGCCGTGCCCGACGCCGGCGACTCGATCTGCATCGCCGGCGCCTGCAACCCGTATCACTCCTACACGGTCTCCGTCCCCGTCTCGGCCATCACGGCCAAGTTCCCCCAACTCGGCACGCTCGTCTCGGTCGACATCTCGCAGCGCAACGGACTCGGTGACTCCGGCGGCCGCGTGCTCCAGATGTCCCTCGAAGGCTCGGCCCAGACGGTGACGCTCACCGGGAACGCCTTCGCCGCCGACTTCTCCTCCTTCGGCCCCGGCGGGGCCCTGTCGAACTGGTTCTCGGTGGAGGGGCAACCGAGCGGGGGGATCGCCGGCTACTGGTTGGTGGCGAACGACGGCGGGATCTTCTCCTACGGGAACGCCGGTTTCGACGGGTCGATGGGCGGGAAGTTCCTCGACGCCCCCATGGTGGGGATGGCGGCCACCACCGACGCCGGCGGCTACTGGACGGTGGCCTCCGACGGCGGGATCTTCTCCTTCGGCGACGCCGCCTTCCACGGGTCGATGGGGGGGAGACATCTCGACGCCCCCATGGTGGGGATGGCGGCCACCACCGACGGCGGCGGCTACTGGACGGTGGCCTCCGACGGCGGGATCTTCTCCTTCGGCGACGCCGCCTTCCACGGGTCGATGGGGGGAGACATCTCGACGCCCCCATGGTGGGAATGGCCCCGACCGCCGACGGCGGCGGCTACTGGACGGTGGCCGCCGACGGCGGGATCTTCTCCTTCGGCGACGCCGCCTTCCACGGGTCGATGGGCGGCCAGCACCTCGACGCCCCCATCGTGGGGATGGCGGCCACCCCCGACGGCGGCGGCTACTGGCTGGTCGGTGCCGACGGCGGGATCTTCTCCTTCGGTGACGCGCCGTACGAGGGGTCGTTGCCCGGCATCGGGTTGCGTGCCACCGCTGTCGCCGTCCTCGCCACCGCCACCGGGAACGGCTACATCGTCGTCACCTCCGACGGGCAGGCGGTGGGCTTCGGCGACGCCCCGCAGTTCGGCGACGTCGCCGGCCAGGTCCCCGGCTACAGCGGTCGTCTCGTCGGTGGTGCCCTCGTTCCCCAAGCGCCCGGCTGACCGCGCCGTGGTGAGGCCCGGTGTCGCATGAGGGCCCGGCGGCCGGCCCCCGGCGGGCGCTACGGCGGGAAGGTCGCCGTCGTCTCGGGCGCCTCGTCGGGCCTCGGACGGCGCCTCGCTCTCGATCTGGCCGGCGCCGGTGCCCTGGTGACGGCCGTCGCCCACCGCGCCGATCACCTCGGCGAGATCGAGACCGACCTGCGGGAGCGGTCCGAGGAGTCGGCCACCGTCGTCTGCGACGTGGCCGACACGGCCGCCTGGACGGCGGTGCTGGCCGAGGTGGAGAAGACCCGGGGCCGGATCGACGTCCTCGTGAACAACGCGGCGACCGATCCCGGGATCCGGTTGGCCGCGATGACGATGGACGACGTCCGCCACACCTTCGACGTCAATCTCTTCGCCGCCGTGGCCGGCACCCTGGCCGTACTCCCGGGGATGATCGACCGGGGGACGGGGATCGTGGTCAACGTGTCGTCCGACGGCGGGCGCCTGCCCTCGCCGGGACCGGGGATCTACCCGGCGTCGAAGGCGGCGCTGTCGGCCTTCACCGAGAGCGTCAGCTTCCGGGTGGCCCCCCGTGGTGTGCGGATGCACGTGGTGTACCCGGCGTGGATGCCGACGGCCATGGGCCGCGACGCCATCGGGCGGGGGTTGCGGGCCCCGCCGCGCCTCACGCGCCGGACCGAGGAGGAGGTGGCGCGTCTCGTCCTCGACCGCGTGGGGGGGCGGACCGTCGAGATCAGCGCCTCGCGTCTCATCGACGCCGCCACCGTCTTTCGGGCCATTCTGCCGAGGACGTACCACTTCTTCCGCCGGACCTGGTGACGAGACCGCTCCCGGCCGCGATACCGGCACCGTCGTCGTCTCCCAGGTCGGCCAGGCGCGGGAACGACCGCAGCGCCCCCAGGCGACCGAGACGGCCGACGTCGACACCGACGTCGGCCCCCCCGAGCAGCTGGCGGTCGCCGGCGCTGTTGCCGTAGGCCCACAGGACACTGGTGATGGCGGTCGCAGCGGTGGTGTCGGCCATCCAGCGCCGCAGGCGCGCCAGCTTCTCGTGGCCGCGACAGTTGCGGCCCGCGTAGGCACCGGTGAGGCGGCCGTCGCCACCGACAGCCAGGCGGGTGGCGACCACCGTGTCGACGCCGAGCTCCTCCGCCACGGGGATCAGGTAGCACTCGAGCGAGGCGGAGACGATGGCCAGGCGATCACCGCGGGCGCGGTGCCACTCGAGCCGGGCCCGGACGTCGGCCCGGGCGTGGCGGCGGTAGTGGGCCGGCCCGAAGACGGCGGCGCGCGACGCGAACTCCTCGACGGGAAGGCCCCCCAGGGTGCGGCGGAAGAGGGCCTCCTTGGCGTCGTCGGCGTAGCGACCGCCGAGGAGGGCGCCCGCCGCCAGCCTGCCCGCTACGGCCACAGCGGCCAGGGCCACCTGGCGTCGTCCGCGCACGGCGACGAGGAAGGGCCAGACGCTGCCCCCGCGTGAGCGTCCCGTCGAAATCGAAGGCGGCCACCACCGGTGCCACGCCCCGCGATGCGTCAGCCGTCATCGGCGGACAGCGCGCCACCGTGGCGACCGGCGCCGGCGGCGAACCGTCGCGCCCCCGCCGCCGTCTCACCGCTCCCGATGGTCTGGCGCCCCAGGCGGGCCTCGGCGGCCAGGGCGTCCGCCTCGTCGAGACCCCACTGCCACAGCACCGAGCGGCGGTCGTTGCGCAGGCAGGTCTGCGGGAAGGCGGCCAGCTCGTGGGCCAGGGCCAGCGCCTCGGTCAGCGCCGTCCCCGGTGCGACCAGGCGGTTCACGAGGCCCATGGCCAGTGCTTCGGGCCCTCCCACCCCCCGTCCGGTGAGGACGAGGTCGAGAGCGCGGCTGTGGCCCACGAGACGAGGGAGGCGGACGGTGCCCCCGTCGACGAGGGGGACGCCGAAGCGTCGGCAGTAGACACCGAGGACGGCATCGGTGGCGGCCACCCGCAGGTCACACCACAGAGCCAGCTCCAGTCCGCCGGCCACGGCGTGGCCCTCGATGGCGGCGATCACCGGCTTCGACAGCTCCAGCCGGGTGGGTCCCATGGGCCCGGGCCCGTCTTCGAGGACGGGACGGGGCTCGCCCGCCGACAGCGCCGTCAGATCGGCCCCGGCGCAGAAGCTGCCCCCGGCGCCGGTGAGGATGGCCACCGAGGCGGCGGGATCGGCGTCGAAGGCGCCGAAGGCGTCCAGAAGGGCGTCGGCGGTGGCGAAGTCGACGGCGTTGCGCCGCTCGGGACGGCAGATGGTGACGACGGTGACGGGCCCGTCGGACATGACTTCGATGGTCGGCACCACCGCATTCTCCCAGAGGGCCCGGCCGCGTCCAGAAAGGTGACTTGGGGGTCGACAATTGCGGGCCCGCCCGCTACAGTCGCGCCGGAAAGGCCGAACCGGTACCGGATCGACGCAGAGACCACACGACACCAGGAGGAGACATGGCAGTCCGTCTGGGCGACATCGCCCCCGACTTCACCGCCGAGACGACCGAGGGCACGATCAACTTCCACGAATGGCTGGGCAACTCGTGGGGAATCCTGTTCTCCCACCCGAAGGACTTCACGCCGGTGTGCACCACCGAGCTCGGCGCCTTCGCCAAGGCCAAGGGCGAGTTCGACAAGCGCAACACCAAGATCATCGGCCTCTCGGTCGACTCGGTGGAGTCGCACAACGGGTGGAAGAAGGACATCGAGGAGACCCAGGGCCAGGCCCTCAACTTCCCGCTGATCGGCGACCCGGACAAGAAGGTGGCCGACCTCTACGACATGATCCACCCGAACGCCAACGACACCTTGACCGTCCGCTCCCTCTTCATCATCGGGCCCGACAAGAAGCTCAAGCTGTACATCACCTACCCGGCGTCCACCGGTCGCAACGTCGACGAGGTCCTGCGGGTGCTCGACTCCCTGCAGCTGACGGCCGACTACCAGGTGGCCACGCCGGTCAACTGGCAGGACGGTCAGGACGTGATCATCGTCCCCGCCGTCTCCGACGAGGACGCCAAGGCCAAGTTCCCGAACGGCTGGAAGGCCCTGAAGCCGTACCTGCGGGTGACCAAGCAACCCAACAAGTGATCCTTGCGTCGTTGAGCTAGACAACGACAGACGACGTCCGACGGCGCCACCCGGGTCACCCATCCGGGTGGCGCCGTAGTCTGTGTCCTCGGTGCCCGATCCTTCCCGAGGCGACAGAGGTCACCGGGGCTCCTACGCCTTCGGGGACACCGCCGTGGCGTCGCGGCGACTCGACGTGCTGGCGTCGGTCTTCGGCCCGACGAGCAGTTCGCTGTTCGCCGCTCTCCCCCCGGGGCGGCGCCGGGTGGTGCTCGACCTCGGCTGCGGGCCCGGACACACGACGGCCATGCTGGCCGGGGCCTTCACCGAGGCCGACGTCATCGGCATCGACGCCTCGGACGCCTTCGTGGCGGAGGCGACGGCGACGGCCCCGCCCCGGTGCACCTACCGGGTGGCCGATGTCACCGAGGTCCCCCTGCCCGGGGCGCCGGCCGACGTGATCTACGCCCGGTTCCTCGTCGTCCACCTCCCCGATCCCCACGCGGCGCTGGCCGCCTGGGCCGGTCAGCTACGACCGGACGGCGTCCTCGTGGTGGAGGAGCCCGAGCGCATCGACACCGACGACGACGTCTTCCGCCGTTACCTCGAGCTGGCGTCGGTCGTCGTGGCCGGGCGCGGCGGCGACCTCTACGCCGGGCGTCTCCTGGCCGGGGCCCCCGCCCCGCCGTCGACCGTGGACGTGCTGCGCCGGTGCACCCCTCTCGAGGTGCCCGCCGGCCGGGCGGCCACCATCTTCTCCCTCAACCTGGCCACCTGGCGCCACGACCCGGCGGTGGCCGCCGTGGCCGGTCCCGAGGAGACGGCCGACCTGGCCGAGCGGCTGGAGCGGCGCGTCACCGACCCGTCCACCGGGGTCATCCGGTGGTGGATGCGCCAGCTCGTGGTCCGGCGGTGAGCCCGCCATAAGCTCCGGTGGTGCACCGGATCCTGATGCGGACCGTCGTCCTCGACTTCCCCGGCGACGTCCACGACGCCGCCCGCGACTTCTGGCAGGTGGCGCTGGCGGCCGGCATCAGGCGGGGGAGGAGGCACCCCGAGTACCACGCCCTCGAGCATCCCGCCGCCCTCGGTCCCGTCCTCGTGCAGCACCTGAACGACGGAGCCAGCCGGATCCACCTCGACGTGGAGTCGGACGACACCGGGGCCGAGGTCACCCGCCTCGTCGCCGCCGGGGCGGAGGTGGTCGAGCGGATCGACGACTGGGCGGTGCTGCGCGATCCCGCCGGGCTGCTGTTCTGCGTGGTGCCGCCCGCACCCGACTCGGGCTTCGCCGAGTTCGCCCACTCCGTGGGGACCTGACCGGCTACGAGTAGGCCGACGCCGTCCGCACCACCTGGACCTGACCGACGCCGGCGTCGACATCGAGCACGATGTGGGGCGCCGTCCGGGCGGGGGCGCCGCCCGCTTGCGTGGTCTGCACCGTGGCCAGGCCGCCGTTGGTCTGCCCGAACACCTCGACGGCGCCCAGACCACTGTGGGCCACGACGCTGACGGTGGGACCGGGGGGCACCTCGACGACGAGCCGTCCGATGCCCACACTGGCCGTGACGTGGGTCGTGCCCCGGTGGAAGGTGACGTCGCTCAGGTCGACGTTCAGGTTTCCGACGGCCAGTCGGTAGTTCGGTGCCAGCTGGTCGGCCGACGTCGGGCGCCACTGGGTGTCGCCGATCCCGCCCCGCAGCGGTACGCCGCTGGCCGCTTCGATGGAGAAGACGGTGGCGGCGGCCACGACGACCACGGCCGCCGTCGCCAGGACCATGGTGACGAGCACCCAACGCAGGCGCGAGGCGGCCGTCCGGTTCCCGCCACTGTTGGCCACCAGGGTGAGGGCCAGGACGAGAGCCACGGCGCCCAGGAGGAGCCCCACGCCGCCGTCGGGGTGGGGCCACCAGGGGCCACTCGAGAAGAGGTCGGACAGGGCCACGATGCCGAGGACGGCACCGAGGACGATCACCACCAGGCTGCGGCGGGGTGGACGTCTCCCGGCCCACTGCTGGGCCAGTGGCTGCGCCTCGTCGCCGGCCGGGATGAGCAGCCAGGCGGCGACATAGATGAACGCCCCCGAGCCACCCAGGACGGTCAGCGCGGCGAAGGCCACGCGGACGATCACGACGTCGATGTCGAGGTACCCGGCCAACCCGGCGGCGACGCCCCCGAGCATCCGGTGCGTCATGTCACGGCGCAGCCGGTGGGGTGGGGCATCGGCGTGAGCCGCGTCGTCCTCGGGTGCTTCGGTGCCGGGTGTCTCGCACCCGGGCTTCTCCTCGGGGGTGGGGTTGTCGTCCATGGCGCCATCTTGGGCGGGAGTGCTCCGGTGCGGTATCGGGTATGACCCCGAGGGAACCCCCACCCACGTGCCCGGGTCTCGGTGACGCTCCCGGTGGTCGGGTGGGTCCGGCCATGCGATCATCGGTCCATCCCCGATGATCCCCCCAGCGCCGGACATCCGCCGCCGCATCACCCCTGGGACCGGTGGCGCGTCCCCCGCCAGGCCGGGCCCCTACGCCGGAGCACGACGGACCGGACCGTGGCCGGCGTGGCCGGGGGCCTGTCGGCCCGCTTCGGGATCGACGCCAACGCCCTGCGGTTCCTCTTCGCCGTGCTGGCCCTCGTCGACGGCTTCGGTGTCGCCCTCTACGTGCTGGCGTGGCTGGTCATGGAGCGCCAGGGGGAGACGACCTCGATCGCCCGGCGAGCCCTGGCCGACCGCCGGGCCCTCGCCCTCGGGCTGGCCCTCGCCACCGTCCTCGGCTGTGTCCTGCTCGCGTTGGCGGCACTGGGGTTGGGCTTCGTCGCCGGCCTCGTCTGGCCGGTGTCGTTCGGTGCTGCCGGGCTGGTGGTGGTGTGGCGGGCCGCAGCCGAGGACGAGAGGGAGTTCCTCCGTCAGCTCGTCGCCCAGGTGCCGCTGTCGGACCTGCCCGACAGCCGCACGCGCCAGGTCCTCATCGGCCGGATCGTCGCCGGCATCGTCCTGGTGGCGGCCGGGCTCGGGGGCCTCGTGGCCACCCGTCACCCGACGGGTGCCACCCTGGAGAACATGGCGGCGGCGGCCGTCGTCGTGGCCGGGTTCCTGGTGGTGTTCGGTCCCTGGTGGCTGGCGCTGGTCCGCGAGCTCGCCGTGGAGCGCCGCGAGCGCGTCCGCACCGAGGAACGCGCCGACATGGCCGCCGCCATCCACGACTCGGTGCTGCAGACGCTGGCGCTGATCCAGAGATCGTCGGGTGATCCCCGTGAGGTGACGCGTCTGGCCCGGGCTCAGGAGCGCGAACTGCGGGCCTGGCTGTTCGAGGACCGGCCGCCGGGATCGTTCGACGCTTCGGAGGTGACGACGCTGGCGCAGGGGGTCGCCGTCGTCGAGAGCGAGGTGGAGGAGAGCCACGGCGTCGCCGTCGAATCGGTGGTCGTCGGCGACTGCGCCCTGAACGACGATCTGCGAGCCCTGCTGGCGGCCGGTCGCGAGGCGGCCGTCAACGCGGCGGCGTGGTCGGGAGCGGCGACGGTGTCGCTGTTCGTCGAGGTCGAGCCGGCCCGGGTGTCGCTCTTCGTCCGTGACCGGGGACAGGGCTTCGATCCCGGTGCCGTGGGCGACGACCGCCGCGGGATCTCCGATTCGATCCGGGCCAGGATGGTCCGTCACGGAGGGACGGCCGACATCCGCAGTGTCCCCGGCGAAGGCACGGAGGTCGAGTTGGTCATGGCGAGGTCGGGTACGCAGCCGTGAGCACCGGGCGTCCTCTGCGGGTCTTCCTCGTCGACGACCACCGGCTGTTCCGAGCCGGCGTCCGGGCCGAGCTCGGTCCCGAGGTCGAGGTGGTGGGGGAGGCCGACGAGGTGGCGGCGGCCATCGAGCTCGTCGGTGAGCGCCTGCCCGACGTCGTCCTCGTCGACGTGCACATGCCCGACGGCGGGGGGCAGGCGGTGATCGACGCCGTCGGTCGCCTTCATCCCGACGTCCGTTTCCTGGCCCTGTCGGTGTCCGACGCGGCCGAGGACGTCATCGGGGTGATCAGGGCCGGGGCCCGCGGGTACGTGACCAAGACCATCTCGGGAGCCGAGCTCACCGAGGCCATCGTCCGGGTGGCCGACGGGGATGCCGTGTTCTCACCGCGGCTGGCCGGGTTCGTGCTCGACGCCTTCGCCGCCGACCCGGCCGCCGCCGGCGGTGCCCCCGTGACGTTCGACCCCGAGCTCGACCAGCTCACCCCGCGCGAGCGGGAGGTCCTGCGCCTCATCGCCCGTGGGTACGCCTACAAGGAGGTGGCCCGGGAGCTCGCCATCTCGGTCAAGACGGTGGAGAGTCACGTGTCGGCCGTCCTGCGCAAGCTCCAGCTGTCGAGCCGTTACCAGCTGACGCGTTGGGCCTCCGAGCGGCGTCTGCTCTGACCCCGCCCTCCGTCGCTCACCGCCGGGCGGCGGGGCCGAAGAAGCGGTCGAACAGGCCGTCCACCCCGGCGCCGTGCAGGGTCATCCCACCGTCGACCACGATGGTCTGGCCGGTGATGAAACGGGCCAGGTCGGAGCACAGGAACAGCACGACGTCGGCCACGTCCTCCGGATCACCGACACGGCCGGCCGGCGTCGTCCGCTCGTACCGCTCGACCTCGTCGGGGAGGCCGTCGAGCAGGGGCTTGGTCAGGTTGGTCCTGATCATCCCCGGGGCCACGGCGTTCACCCGGATGGCGGGCCCGTACTCGAGGGCGGCCGACGCCGTGAGGGCCATGACACCGGCCTTGGCCGCCGAGTAGGGCGCTTCCCCGGCCGACGGACGCGTGGCGCTGATCGACGAGGTGTTGACGACGGCGCCCCCACCGCCCGACAGGAGGTGGGGAACCCCGGCGCGCATCCCGTTGAAGACGCCGGTCAGGTTGAGGCGCACAAGGCGATCCCATTCGTCGGGGTCCCATCCGGCCAGCGGGGCCATGGTGCTGCCCCCGGCGTTGTTCATCAACAGCGAGACCCCGCCGAGGTGGTCGGCGGCGGAGCCGACGGCCGCCTGCATGGCGTCGGCGTCGGTGACGTCGACTTCGATCGCGCACCCGTCGATGGTGTCGGCCGTGGCTCGGGCCGAGTCCAGGTCGATGTCGAGGACGGCGACACGCGCCCCGTGGGCGGCGAAGCGCTGGCAGACGGCCCGGCCGATGCCGGAGCCGCCGCCGGTGATCACGGCGCGCTGACCGGCCAGGAGCCCCGACGGTGACGTGACCCCGGTCACGGGATCACCGGCATCTCGCCCACGAGCGAGGTGCGCAGCTCGCGTTTCAAGACCTTGCCCTGGGGGTTGCGGGGGAGCGGTTGCGACAGGAACCAGACATGGGTGGGAACCATGAACGGGGCCAGGCGCTCGCGGGCGAAACGGGACAACTCCTCGGCCGTCACCGTCGTCCCCGGGCGCAACACCACGGCGGCACCGACTTCCTCGCCCAGGACGGGGTGGGGGACGCCGATCACGGCGCAGTCGGCCACCGACGGGTGCTCGAACAGGGCGGCCTCCACCTCGACCGAGGAGACGTTCTCACCCCCGCGGATCACCAAGTCCTTGGCCCGGTCCACGATGTGGATGAACCCCTCCTCGTCGATGCGGGCGATGTCACCGGAGTGGAGCCAGCCGGCGGTGAACGACGCCGCCGTGGCCTCGGGCTTGTTCCAGTAGCCGCGCACCACGTTGGGGCCCTTGATCCACAGCTCGCCCACCGCCTCGGGCCCCGAAGGCAGGTCGGGGGTGGGCGCGGCACCGCCGAACCCGTCGGGGACGACGGCCACGTCGCACACGGGGACCGCCGGCCCCACGCTGTCGGGCTTGCGGACGTAGTCGTCGCCCACGTTCATGGTGGTGACCGACGACGTCTCGGTGAGCCCGTAGCCGTTGGAGGGGGCGCCTACGGGGAAGTGCTCCTTGATCCGTCGTACGAGGTCGGGTGGGGCCGGTGCCCCGCCGTAGGCCACCGAGCGCACCGACGACGTGTCGCGGGTGGCGAAGGCGGGGGAATCGATCACCTGCATGGCCATGGCGGGGACTCCTCCGAAGGTGGTGATCCGTTCGCGCTCGATGAGCTCCAGCGCCCGTTCGGGGTTCCAGTGGTGCATCATCACCAGCTTGTTCCCCGCCGCGGTGTTGGCCACCAGGATGGAGTGACATCCGGTGGCGTGGAAGAGCGGGACCGAGAGCAGATAGGCGTTGCGGTCGACGTCGGCGCCGGCGCCGGGCCCGTTGGCGCCGCGCAGCGTGGCCCGGGCGTTCAGGAAGAAGAGGCTCATCAAGTTGGTGGCCATGTTGCGATGGGTCCCAACGGCTCCCTTCGGCTTTCCGGTCGTCCCCGAGGTGTAGAAGATGGTGGCGTCGTCCTCGGGGGCGATCTCGAGGTCGGGCAGCGTCGTCTCTGTGGCCGCGGCGCCTGTCGGACTCTGACCCACCAGCTCGGCGAAGGCGATCACCGGTACCGGCGACGCCGGGAGATCGCGCAGGGCGGTGCGGTCCTCGTTGGTGACCACGACGGCCCGGAGGTGGGGGAGCTCGCCGAAGTGCGGGAGCAGACGAGTCAAGCGCTCGCTGTCGACGAAGACGACGGCCGTGCCCGAGTCGTGGAGTCCGTACTCCAATTCGGGTCCCGTCCACCAGGCGTTCAGGGGGACGGCCACGGCACCGGCGGCGGCCGTGGCCCAGAAGGCCGTGACCCACTCGGGCAGGTTGCGCATGACGATCGAGATCCGGTCGCCCTTCTCCACGCCGAAACGCTCCTGCAGCGACCGGGCCAGGGTGGCGACCAGGCCGAAGTTCTCCTCGAACGTCGTCCGCTCGTCCTCGTAGACGAGGTAGTCCTGGGCACCGTGGCTGCGCGAGAGCTCGAGGATGGCGCGCAGACCCACGGGTGCGTTCTTCCACACCCGGGTGGCGACGCCGCGGATCTCGACGTCCTCCATCTCGAACATCTGCCCGGTGGCGGTCAAGGTCCTATTGGCCTCCTCGATCGTCATCGGCGCCGTCTTCGCCATGGTGCGGGGTCCTTCCTGTGTCGGCTCGGTGTGGCCTGTGTCGGCTCGGTGTGGCCTGTGTCGGCTCGGTGTGGCCTGTGTCGGCTCGGTGTGGCCTGTGTCGGCTCGGTGGGGTCCGCCGAGGCGACGCCGATCAGCTACCCGAGCGGCGCGTGGCCTCGGGGCGCCGGCGTCGCCAGACGTCCGACAGCGACGGCGGTGTCCACCCGGCGTCTTCGGGATCGAGCGTGACGCCGGGCGCGACGACGGCGTCGATGCGGTCGAGGGTGACGTCGGACAGGGCGACGTCGACGGACCCGAGGGTATCGACCATCTGCTCCATCGTCCGGGGTCCGATGATGGCGGAGGTCACGGCCGGGTGGGTCAAGACGAAGGCCAGGGCCAGATGGCTGAGGGGGACGCCGGCGTCCTCGGCCACGGGCACGAGAGCCTCGATGGCCTCGAGCTTGGCCATGACCTGGGGGCGCTTCGGGTCGTAGCGTGACGGCATCCGACTGGCGCGTCCCCCCTCGGGCAGAGGTGCGTCCTTGCGGTAGCGACCGGTGAGCCACCCGCCGTTCAGGGGACTCCAGACGATCGTGCCCATCCCGTAACGCTGACAGGTGGGTAGGACCTCCGTCTCGATGCCCCGGGCCAGGATCGAATAGGGGGGCTGCTCGCAGACGAAGCGCTCCCGGTGGCGCCGCTCGGCCACCCACTGCGCCTCGACGATGAGGTCGCCCGAGAACGTGGAGGACCCGATGGCCCTGACCTTTCCTTCATGGACGAGGTCGGAAAGTGCCCCCAGGGTATCGTCGATGTCGCACGTCGGATCGGGGCGATGGACCTGGTAGAGGTCGATCCACTCCGTCTTCAGGCGGCGCAGGCTGGACTCCACCTCGCGGGCGATCCACCGGCGCGAGTTGCCCGCCATGTTGGCGTCGGCCCCCATCGGCGCGTGGAACTTGGTGGCCAGCACCACGTTGTCGCGCCGACCTCCGGTGAGGGCCTTGGCCACGATCTCCTCGGATTCACCGGCGGAGTAGACATCGGCGGTGTCGACGAAGTTGATACCGGCATCGAGAGCGGCGTGAATGATGCGCACGCAGTCGTCGTGGTCCGTGTTCCCCCACGCTCCGAACATCATCGCCCCCAGGCAGAGCGGGGAGACGTGCATGCCGGTGCGACCCAGTGTCCGGAGTTTCATGGCCGTCCTTCGTTCAGGGATCGGATGTCACCCGATCTTGCCGGGAATCGGACGGGCCGACGAATCGGCGCCGGTGACGAAGATGGCGCTGCGGTAGTAGGCCAGTTCGGCCAACGATTCCCGGATGTCCTCCAGGGCCCGGTGCGTCGTTCCCTTGGCCGGCGCCTCGGCCAATGCCTCGGGGTACCACCGCCGACAGAGCTCCTTCACGGTGGAGACGTCCACCGAGCGGTAATGCAGCCATTCCTCGATCTCGGGGAGCTGGGCGGCCAAGAAGCGGCGATCGGTCCCGATCGAGTTGCCGCACAGCGGTACCGATCGCTTCTCGGGCACGTGCTCCCGGAGGAAGTCCATGGTCTGGCGGCCGGCGTCGGCCAGGGTGAGGGTGGAGCCCGCCATCGCCTCCAACAGACCCGATCTCGTGTGCATCTCGCGGACAAAGTCGTCCATGGCCGCCAGCTGCGGTTCCGAGGCATGGACGACCAGATCGGGACCCTCGGCCACCAGGGCCAGGTTGTCGTCGGTGACCAGGGTGGCGATCTCGACGATGGTGTGGCGCGCCGGGTCGAGGCCGGTCATCTCGAGGTCCATCCAGACGAGCACGAAGCGATGCTAACGGGTGCCCGGCCCCGGTCCGGGGCCCCGATGCGGGGTGTCTCGACCGCGGTAGGTTTGCGTCCGTGCTCGAGGTTCCGCTCGTCCGGCTCGATCCCGACCTGCCCGTCCCCTCCTACGCACACCAGGGTGATGCCGGGGCCGATCTCTACGCGCGCGAGGACGCGGTCCTCGCCTCCGGCGGAGGCCGGGCCCTGGTTCCCACCGGCGTCGCCGTGGCCCTTCCGCCGGGGTATGCCGGCTTCGTCCTCCCCCGCAGTGGCCTCGCCCTGCGCCACGGCGTCACGTGTCTGAACACCCCTGGCCTCATCGACGCCGGTTACCGTGACGAGCTCCGCGTCCTGCTCGTCAACACCGATCCATCGGTGCCCTACGAGGTCAAAAGGGGAGACCGCATCGCCCAGCTCGTCATCCAAGCCATCGAGGAAGCCAAGTTCTCCGAGACCGACCAGGGCCAGCTCCCCCAGAGCTCCCGGGGGCTCGGTGGCTTCGGCCACACGGGCCGGTAGGCACCGGCGTCGCGGCGGAACCACACGACGATGGAGCGTCTCAGCGGTCTCGACGCCAGCTTCCTGGCCATGGAGACGCCCACCATGAGGTTGAACGTCTCTGCCGTGATGGTGTTCGAAACCCCGGTTCCGACGGAGGACGAGACGGAGCTGCCCTTCGATCGTGTCCGACGGCTGGTCGGCGAACGGCTGCACCTGGTACCACCGTTGCGTCGGCGTGTCGTGAGCGTGCCCTTCGGGCTCCATCACCCGGTGTGGGTCGAGGACCCCGACTTCGACCTCGACTTCCACGTGCGACGAGCCAGTGTGCCGGCTCCGGGGGGCCCGAACGAGCTGTCGGCGTTCGTCGGCGAAGTGGCCGGACGCCCTCTTGATCTCGACCGGCCCCTGTGGGAAATGTATGTCGTCGAAGGACTCGAGTCCGGTCACTTCGCCGTCGTCACCAAGCTCCATCACGCCACCATCGACGGAGCATCAGGAGCGGAGATCCTCGCCGCCTTCTTCGATCTGGGTCCGGAGCCGCGTCTCGTCCCCCCTCCGGCGCAACCGTGGCAGCCGGACGATCTCCCCAGTGAACGGGACTTGATCACCGGAGCCCTCTCGTCACTGACTCGTCAACCCGAGCGGGCGGTGTCGGCTCTACGCCGCACCGTGGGCGCCGTGCACAGTCTGGCCGAGCGCAACCGACGACTGCGGGAGGAAGACGGAATCGATCCACCCCCCGCTCCATTCAGTGCCCCGCGGACGTCGCTCAATGGAGCGATCTCGGCGCACCGGCGCTTCGCCTTTCTGCAGGCACCGCTCGACGAGGTGCAGACGATCAGGCACGCCTTCGGAGGGACGGTGAACGACGTGGTGCTGGCATGCGTCGGCGGCGCCTTGCGTCGAGTGCTGGCCGAGCGTGGTGATGTCCTCGACGATCCCCTCGTGGCCCTTGTCCCGATGTCGACACGTTCACCGGCTGACGCCGGTGTCCTCGGCAACAAGGTTCACGCCATGCTGGTGTCGCTGGCGACTTCGGTGGCGGACCCGGTCGAGCGTCTCCGGGTGATCTCCTCGGGGACCCGGTTGGCCAAGGAGCAGGCGCGGGTGTTGTCGGAGGACCTCCTGCGGGAGTGGGCGCAGCTGGCCGTGCCGGCGCTCTCCTCACGTCTGGCCCGACTGGCGGGGAACCTGCGTCTCTTCGACCACGTCCCGGCCCTCTTCAACGTTCTCGTCTCGAACATCCCCGGGCCCGACGTGCCGCTCTGGTGCGCCGGGGCGCGCTTGGTCGCTCTCTACCCCGTGGGCCCGCTGGCCGATGGGGTCGGGCTCAACATCACAGTCATCAGCTACACAGGCACGTTGTACGCCGGTGTTCTCGGGTGCCGAGGCCTCGTTCCAGAGGTGGACCGCGTTGCCCATCACCTGTCCGATGCCCACGGTGATCTCCTGAAGGCGGCGGTGCGCAGCGGCGGGCACTGGGCCTGACGCTGGTCCCTGGTGCGCCAACAGTGACCGGTGGCCCCCAGACCCGATCGCGGACGTTGCTACAATGAACGCAGAACAGGCGGACGTGGCTCAGTTGGTAGAGCATCACCTTGCCAAGGTGAGGGTCGCGGGTTCGAATCCCGTCGTCCGCTCCAAGAGAAAGTCCAGGTAGCGGCGCGTGCGAGGGGCCGAAATCGGCCCCTCGAGGCGCTTCTGGAACCGTGGCGTACCACATTTGCACCTGTAGGGTGCCACTTGCAGAATCGGTGTCCTGAGTCCGGCCGAACATCGTTCCTATGGTCGTGCAAAGGAGCGACTCCGGATCACTCCGAGCAAGCCGAACCTTCCCGGGACGCGACCGATCCCCATTTCGAGGATCTCCGATGGCTTGATCGAGGCTGGCGGGTGCCCCGATCGCAGCGGTCTACGCCGCTCTTCGGTAGTACTCGTGAATCAGGCCACCCAAGAGGTCCCGGCGTCTGATCGAGTCGTCGATGGTGAGCGGCGAGACGTCTTTCGCTCCCTCCGGGTGCAACAAGGTCGAGCCCGCGATGGGGTCGCTCGCGGTTGTAGTGCTCGACGTACGTCTCCAACACTGATCGGAGATGCCGTTCGCCCAGGAAGAGCACCCGATCGAGGCACTCGGTGCGGACCGTCCGGATGAACCGTTCGGCATAGGCGTTGGCCTTCGGTGCCCGCCACGGTGTGCGCAGGATCTCGATCCCCTCGGCCCGGAATACCTCGTCGAAGATTGGGCAGAATCGCTTGTCCCGGTCATGAACCAGGTAGCGGATCGGTCCATCGTGGCCTTCTCGCGCCTCGGTCAGGTTTCGGGCGATTTGGGCGCACCAAGCGGCGTTGGCGGCGCCGTCGGTCACCCCGCCGATGAGGACCTTCCTCGTGTGCAGGTCGATGAAGAAGAGGACGTGGAGGGTCTTCAAGCGAATGGACTCGACGGTGAAGAGGTCACAGGCGATGATCGACGAGGCCTGGGTTCGCATGAACTGACGCCAGGTTTCGCGGTTTGACGGGGGTCGACGCTTCTCGGCCAGGATTCGTCGGATGCTCGTCGTCGAGATCTCGGCGCCGACCTTCTTGAGCTCTCCTCGGAGGCGGCAGTAGCCCCAGGTCGGGTTCTCGCTGGCCAGACGCCAGACGAGAAGCCGCACGTGGTCGGGGATCCGCCCTCGCGACACGACCCGATGGCGGTAGCGCCACTTGGCCCGGACCAGCTCACGATGCCAGCGGCGGATCGTGTCGGGCGTGACGAGGGACGACAGACGTTCTCGGACTGGTCGCAGACGCTGGAGAACGGTGAGCACCCATCGCTCCTCGGGTCGGAACCGTGGCCGGGGCACCTGACGGTGGAGCACGTCGAGCTCTTGGCGCAAGACCAACAGCTCGAGGTCTTTGGCCCGGGAAGAGCGACACCTGAGCAAGAGCAGGCGAAGGATCTGTCGAAGACCGATAGCGGCGAGACGAAAGGCCATGGGGTCATTGTCGCGGTGCGACGAGAGGGACGCAGGGGAGGAAGAAGTGCCTGGTAGAGAGCCGACCCTCGGGTGGCACCCTTCAGGTGCCCTTCAGCCCGAACTTATCGCGGCAAAGGGCTTGCGGTTATCCAAAATCTTGAGCCAACTGTGCCTCTGCCGTGGCTAGAGCTTCAAGGACCGAATGATCATTTGAGAATCGGGGCCTCAGAAAGTCACAAAAAGCCTCTGCTTCTGTCCGGAATTGCATGTCGACTTGAGGCTTGACCGACCAAAACTCCAGTACGATGTTGTCCAATCGGCTTCCGAGGGCCTGGATCACGTTGGGAACAGAGCGGACCAAGCTTGCTAGACGGTTTGCGCGGTAAAGGGAGCACAAGACCGTCATCCCACCGAGCTCTGCCATTTCGACAACTCGTGCATGCTCCAGGCTCGAGAGCGGGAACTCGCTGAGCCATTCTCGCTTGCCGGTGCGACACGACCGAACGAGCTCAGGGTCCCTAACCAGTGCAGCGAGGGCACAGTAAAAACCATTAAGAGAAATTGGAGCCTCCCGAAATAGCAACTCGAATTCGGGAGAGTTCCGCTTGAAGACCTTCCATGCCCAATTGCTCATAACGTGATTGGTGGACTTCCAGCGTTATCAAACGGAGCGCCGGAGCGTTTGGTATGACCGATTCAAGCATACTCCAGACACGATCGGGACAAGACCCGCTGTGTGCGTCTGTGTACCAACGACCGAGCATCTCTCCACCGGCAACATGAATCTCAATGACTCGACTTAAATCCAACTCGGCCAGGAAGTCTTCACAACACCATCCGAGATTGACTTCGTTTACGAGAAGATTGTGGAGGTCGAGTAATATCGCCGACCCAGCTTCAGCCGACAGACGATTTAGGAACCCGGCTTCAGTCACCTCGCCATGAGGAATGTCGACATAGATGGCACTATTTTCTAATAGGACCGGCATTCCTAATCGTGAGACGACCCTCGCAACTTTTGGTACCATTAACCGGAGCGTGGAGTAGTCAAATGGTACCGGCAGCCCGATTCCCGCTCGATGTTGCTTGCCGTCGCGATCCTCAATCCGAAAGGCCGCAAGATGCTCGCTATACCAGATCGGATTGAGACGATCCCTGGCATCCATGATCTGATCGAGGTGTTTCAGGTCAAGGGGTAGGCCACTTCCAAGTGATAGTCCGATGCCGTGAAACACATTTGGGAGAGCGCCTAGCGCGCTGTCGAGTTGTTGCAACGCTCCGCTGACCCATCGGTAGCGTTGACGGGTTTCAGAGGATTCGTGCCAAAGCGTCTCCGGGACAATGCTCGCAACGTCGAACATATTCGACCCATTTCGCGGAACTGCTTTGGCTAAGGCGTTGTTATATACCAGGCCGACCTGAATCGTCATTGACCAAAGGCCAAATCATACGTCGAGGTCGACGGTGATTAGCTCGGCGAACTGGATGGCAGTTATGCGATCGATTCCCGAGGTGCAGGTGTCACATCCTCCGGGGTGAATCCCCCGCAATATCTCCACCACGGAAGGAACGAAAACTTCTTCAAGGCGTGCGTCTCTCGACACGACAAGTGTTTGGGCGTTTCCCTCACGAGGAGTTACCCTGGCTTCTACACGTCCCATCAGAACTCCTTTATTGCAGACGAGGATTGGGGACAGCAACTGGCGAAAAGTACGTTAGTTGATCATGTCGTAGGAGTCCAAGGGAATTCTACTTGGCTAGAAGGTCTACTTGGGCATCGATGCCGTCGTCTCGCGGATGATGAAGGAGGCATGAACAATTTGGCGTAGCAATAATTGGCAACGCCAAATGAAGAGTTTCTACCTCTGTATCTTCGGCGGCCGCGAGGGGTGCGCGTTTATGAAAGTCGTATCCATCGTAAGACGAAAAAGGTGGACAACTGTCAAAGTGAATGTCGAGCGGTCAATCATGGTGCGGACCTTGAGATCGCGATTGACCTTAGCCGCGGGGTAGGTCTATTCCCCAGCTGAATTCTTTGTGACGAGGGAGTCAAATCATCGTGAACAAGTTCCAGACACCATTGCAGGAGGCAACGAGCTTGATCACGGGTAGTCGAGCTCTCACGAACGGCTAGGCGTAAGTGGCTTCGTCCTGAGTAACCTTAACGAACATAGCCGCTTGCTCACCCAACGCAACGGTTCGCCGTGCTTGTCGCTGCTGGAGTCGAGGGTCGCTGGATTTGGCGCCGCTTGACCAAAGGATGACGTTGGCGCAAACTTCTCGTGCGCGGAAGTTCTAAGTAGTGGTCGTCACGCTGGGGGCAAAGTGGAGGGCTGGTCTTCTTGCGTCCCAAACGTGTATTTGCCCGTTGGTGTGGTGCCTTTCAGAGGGTCGGTCGGCGTGAAGGACAGTGGGGGCAGACATGGTGAAATCGGCGAGATGGGTGGGTGTGAGTGGACTCGATCATTGTCATTCTTCGTTAATGCCGCCAGTTTTATCGGCAGTTCGGACGTCACGAGGAATCAGGTCTTCGGACGCCGGTGATGGGGCGCAGTTGCGGCTCACCCTTCTTGAGAGATTCACTCTCTCGGTGAGTGATGGTGGGATCTCTCTGGCACGAGGATCCGAACGCCTGATTGCGTTTCTGGCCCTTCGTCACCGCCCCTCTCGGCGGACCGTGGTGGCAGGGACCTTGTGGCCGGACTCTGACGATTCCCGAGCGCACGCCTCGTTGCGGTCGGCGTTGTCCCGCCTCCAGGGCGTCGGCTGCCACGTGGTCGAGTCGCGGCAGGACTCGCTGGGACTCGCTCAAGAGGTGACGGTCGATCTCGTCGAAAATCGAGCTATTGCCCACCGGATCGTCGATGGCAATGTGCGTGCCTCGGATGTTGAGGTCGCAAGCATTCTCATGCTTTCCATGGATCTCTTGCCTGACTGGTATGACGACTGGGTGATCCTCGAAGCCGAAGATTGGCGACAGCTTCGCCTCCATGCCCTCGAAGCTCTTTCTCTAGCGTTCACCAATAGGGGCCGTCATGTTGACGCCGTCGCTGCTGCGTGCGCCGCAGTCCGTGGCGATCCCCTGCGGGAGAGCGCACGCACGGCTCTTGTACGGGCTCATATGGCCGAGCACAACCAGTCTGAGGCTGTGCGTGAGGTCGAGCGCTACCGGCGCTTGCTCCGCGAGGAGTTGGGCCTCGATCCGTCCGCGGACTTTGTGTGCCTGGTGGGGGAGAGCGCCAAGACGTAACGCCTTCGTGACGGTCGCCGTTCAAGATGGTCGTTATGGAAGGCCAACGAACGGGTCTCCTGATCCTCCGGGTGGACGCCGAACCTCAGTTCGTGGGCCGCCTCCGCATCCATGTCCGTCTCACGGGCGATGTGTCGCACAGTTTCGATTCCGCCCGCTTGCTGACCGAGATCGATGATGCCGTCGATCTGGTGCGGGAGTGGCTGGGCGCCATGGCGGCGGAGCGAAGTCCCGAGCCGTCGTAGTTCGGCGCCCGTAACGCTGTCGTGACGTCTGTGTCACACCAACATGCGACAGTCCTGTGAGATGACGCGTGGGCTCAACCGCGTCTGTGACAGACGAGGGGTGGACCACCGATGACGCACAGCTCCGCCGTAAGAGGACTCCGGCCGGCGATGGCCCAACGCATTCATGGCACTAAGGGACTTCTACGTCCCGGGTTTCTGGGGTTCTTTTGCCTGGTTCTCGTGGTCGGTCTCGCCATCGTCCCTGGGGCAGCGGCCTCGGCACACACGGCAGCGGTGACCCCTCAACCGAGCCCTCCGGCCCCGAAGGGATCGTCAACGACCCTGGCGGACGCCCCGGCATCGCTTCGCCGGGCGGCGGAGAAGGACCTCGGACCCGCCGCCACGGGTGACCAGAGTGTTCGCCCCGGCGCCTTCGACGGCATCCGCCATCTCGGTGCCACCTATTCAGCCAGCGGTGTGCGCCTGACCGGCCCCGGCTTCACAATCGATGTGGGTCGGGGGTCAGTGGGGCACTCTTCCTCGATGCGAGCGTTTGGAGCGAGCCTCACTCGCACCGCTCGCTCCACCTCTTACGGGGACGGGGCCCTTCAAGAGTCGTATCAGCCCACTACCTCGGGATTCGAGCAGTCCTTCCATGTCGCCAGTCACCAGCCGGGTTCCGGACCCCTCGTGATCGACGTGCCGCTGTCAGGGCTCATTGCGGTGACAGACGGTGCTGCCATCGATCTTCGCAACGCCAAGGGTGAGGTGCGGGCGACCTATGCAGGTCTCCGGGTCATAGACGCGGCGGGGAAGACCGTGCCGGCAACGATGCGCGCCGGTTTGCGAGGGACTCTCATCATCATCGAGGTCCACGATGCTGGGGCCAGCTATCCCCTGACCGTCGATCCCACCTGGACCGAGACCCAAGAATTTACAGCTCCAAGCGGATTCGGCGCGTCGGTCGCGATCTCAGGTACGACTGCCATCGTGGGAGCTCCCTCTAGCTCCGGAACCGGGGCTGCGTATGTCTACACATCGAGCGGAGGGCTTTGGTCTGAGAGCGCGGAGCTGACCGATGGAGTTTCCGGCGATGGATTCGGATCCGCGGTGGCGCTATCGGGAACGGGTACAACTGCAATGGTTGGCGCGCCGGGCGGTTTTTCCCTCGAAGGTGCGGTGTACGTGTGGTCCTCGACCGGTGGCATTTGGACTCAGCAACAGGAGCTGACCGCCTCCGATGGGGCGGCTGAGAATGCCTTTGGAGCCTCGATCGCAATCTCAGGGACGACCGCCATAATCGGTGCGTGGGGCAGTGACTTCAATGAGGGTGCAGCCTATGTGTGGTCCTTGATGGGCAGCACATGGTCTCAGGTTCAAAAGCTCACCTCGTCCACCGCAACACAGCTGGGATCATCCGTAGCACTTTCGGGTACGACGGCACTCATCGGTTCCGCCGGCGGAGCTTATGTATTCACATCGACCGGAGGCACCTGGACTGAAGAGCAGGAGCTGTCCGAGAATGGCGCGGGCAAGACCGTTGCCCTTTCGGGGACAGGCACCACCGCAGTCCTTGGAGCACCAGGGGTGAACTCAGCGCAAGGCCTAGCCTACGTCGTCACCTCCAGTGGGGGCACGTGGACCGAGCACCAAGTGCTCGCTGCCTCTGACGGAGCGGCCGGCGATCGATTCGGGATCTCAGTGGCCCTCGCGGGTACAACTGCGTTGGTTGGCGCTATGCGTGGCGGCTCTGAAACCGGTGGTGTGGTTTACGTTCTGTCGTCAACGGGTGGCATGTGGTCTCAGCAGCAGGAGCTCACAGCTTCCGACGAAGGGACTGCCAGTGCATTCGGTCTCTCAATGGCGATCGCGGGAGGCGGCACGACTGCGTTCATCGATGACCCGGATCACACCGGCGATCAAG
This sequence comes from uncultured Acidimicrobiaceae bacterium, assembly GCA_963848355.1. Lineage (GTDB taxonomy): Bacteria > Actinomycetota > Acidimicrobiia > Acidimicrobiales > UBA8190 > CAWKDG01. The sequence goes on along the minus strand of CAWKDG010000002.1, from coordinate 7,637 downwards.
GAGCCGCTTACGTGTTCACCGGTGGCGAGCAGACGGCTCCCGATGTCGTCGTCCCCTACGGTGAGCCGGGTTACGTCGCCGTCTCCAAAGGCGAGGGACAAGGCGGTGGGAGCAAGTCCGAGGGCTGTTCCGCCTGTCAGCAGGCCAAGTCTCAGGTGTCCCAGCCGAGCAGGGGCAAGCCGGTGAACACGGCCACCGGTGACGAGTGGGACACGAGCACCGACATGAGCGTCCGCGGGGCCGGACTGCCTCTCGCCTTCACCCGCACCTACGACGCCGACCTGGCCCAACAGGAGGCGGGATCGACCCCCGTGTCGCCCGGCCCCCTCGGCTACGGCTGGACCGACAACTTGGGCATGACCGTCTCGTACAATTCCAGTGCCAGCCCTCCGGTGGCCACGGTCACCGAGGAGAACGGGGCCGAGATCACCTTCAACCCCACCGCCGACGTGTCCAATTCGTGGTGTGTGTCGACAATCAATTTCTGCCCCACCTCGCCGCGGATCATCGCCTCGCTCAGCCAGGGTTCCGGCGGTTCGGGGTGGACCTTCACCCGGGAGCTGGGCGGCAACACCACCTTCACCTTCAACTCCTCCGGGGCCCTCACGAACGTTGAGGACGCCACCGGTGACCAATTGCAGCCGACGACCGAGTCGGCGGGAACCGGGAAGTGCCCGTCGGGTGCCACGACGTGCACAGCGTGGGCGAGCGTCCCGGCCGGGGAGTCGGCGGAGGGTTCTCTGACCCTGGCCTACGATGCCACCGGCCAGCTCGTCTCGGTCACGGACTCGGCCGGCAACGAGACCACCTTCTGCTACTACGGCCAGTCCTGCGCTTCGGGGGCACCGAGCGGCGGGGGCCAGACGAACGACCTTTATGAGGCCACTGACAACGCCACCTCGAGCACGCCGCTCACCACCTCCTACACCTACAACGAGTCCAACTCGAACGCCGTCCTCCAGCACGACCTGATGACCGTCACTCCCCCGGGGGCCACCGTGTCCGGGCTGGGCCAGACCCAGAACCAGTACAACTCCTCGGGGCAGATCTCGCAGCAGACCCAGCCCGACGGGGAGGTCGACACCTACGCCTACGCTGGGTCCGAGGGCACTGTGGCCGGGGGTACCACCACCGTCGTCTCCTACCCCGAAGGCACCGGCTCAGGCGAGCCTTCGACCACTACCATCTACAGCTACGACGACGGGGTGCTGAACGCCGAGACCGTGAACGGGGTGACCGAGTACTTCAACCGTGACCCGGTGTCGCTGCTGTCGATCTCGACCCAGGACTTGGACGGCAACCAGTCGAGCGCCACCGTCCAGACCGGTGCTCCCCCCTCGGATGCGGCCAATATCATCACCACCACCGATGCCGAAGGCAACACCTCGGCCGACGCTTACACCAGCTTCAACCAGCCCTGGTGCGAGATCGACGCCGCCGACTACGCCAACGGCACCCGGTGCCCGTCGAGCGAGCCCTCGTGGCCCCCGACCACGAGCTACCCGGGGGTGATCATCAACTACTACAACACCACCACCGACGAACTGATCGCCACCACCGATCCGCTGGGGGACACCACTACCTACACCTACACCTCCGGTGTCTCCGGAGTCCCCAACGGCCTCCAGTACTGCTCGGTGGACCCCGTCGACTACCACGCCGGTGTGACCTGCCCGGCCTACGGGGCCACCCACGTGGCCGGGACCACGACCGAGACGTTCAACGCCGCCGGCAACACCCTTACCTCGACCAACGCCGACGGGGACACCACCAGCTATTCCTACGGCGACTCCTCCTTCCCGTGGCTCCCCACCCAGACCACAGATCCCGACGGCACCGTCACCACTGACACCTACAACACCGTCGGCCAGGTCGCCGAGCAGGTGGTGTCGTTCGGCTCCTACTCGGCCACCACCGTGATGGGCTACGACTCTGACGGGCGCCAGTACTGCACCATCGCCCCCCTGGCCTACTCCGAGGGCCACACCACCTGCCCGACGGCGCCCACGAGCCCCCCGACGGCGGGGAGTGACCCCTGGCCCGGCGACACCATCACCATCTACAACGCCAACAGCCAGCCCACGTACAGCGTGAACCCGCTGGGCGGCGTCACCCAGACGGCCTACGACGGCGCCGGCGACGTCTACTGCACGGTCAGCCCCCGGGAATACGCCGCCACCGTCACCTGCCCGGCCTACGGCACGGCCCAGGCCGGGGCCACCATCACCGCCTACGACGCCCTCGGCCAGGTCACCCAAGTGACGAACCCCTTGGGCGGTGTCACCTCCACCCCGGCGGCCGACTACGACGCCCAGGGCAACCTGCTCGAGAGCGAGGTCGAGTCGAACAACTCCACGGCCGATCCCACGATCACCACCGCCTACACCTACGACGCCGACAACCGGGTGGCCACCACCACCGTCGACCCCGGTTCGTCTCTCCAGGCCACCACCATGTCGTCCTTCGACCCCAACGGCAACGTCTTCTGCTCGGTGTCGGCCAAAGCCTCCTCGGGTTCCTACGTGTGCCCCACCTGGCAGGCGGACTGGATCACGGCCCCCCCGAGCCCGTCGTCTCTCTACCCGACGCTGGCCGACGACGTCACCACCAGCTTCGCCGACGCCGACGGCGACGTGGTCCAGAGCACCAACCCCGATGTCGACACCACCGTCACGGCCTATGACTTGGACGGCCAGAGCTACTGCACCATCGACCCCACCAACACCGCCAACGGCACCACCTGCCCCTCCTACGAGACGACCAAGGCGGGCACCTCCACCACCGTCTACGACGATGCCGGCAACAAGCTGTCGACCACCGACCAGGACGGCGACACCACCTCCTACACCTACGACCCGGCCGGCCATGTCCTCACCACCACCGACCCCCGAGGCAAGGTCACCACCAACTGCTACTACGACGAGAACGGCAGCGGGCAATGCGCCGCCGGAGCCCCGGCCGGCGGGGGATCGGGTGACGAGCTGTACTCGACCACCACCCCGGCCACCACGGCCGACCCGAGCGGGGAGACCACCACGTACAGCTATTTTGCCGGCGGCGAGGCCGACGTGACCACCACGCCCGCCGGCACCACCACCGACTCCTACGACCCGAACGGCGATCTCACCTCGGAGACCTACGGCACGCCGGCTAGCGGTTACAGCGCGGCGCCCCAAGTGAGCTACACCTACAACGTCGACGGGTCGCGGGCCACCATGACCGACGGCACGGGCACCACGTCCTACACCTACGACGGCGCCGGCGACACGACCGAGCAGGCCCTGAACGTCGCCGGGGGCTCGAGCCCAGCCAACGCCACCACCTCCTACAGCTACTTCTCCACCGGCGTGCTCGACACCGAGACCTACCCCTCCTATGCCGGCCACTCGGACCCGACCGTCACCTACACCTACGACGGCACCGGGGCCATGGCCGGCGAGACCGATTGGCTCGGCAACGAGGTGATGTTCGGTCACGATGCCGACGGGAACGAGACCAGCCAGGACAACGCCGTGAGCACGTCCGATCCGAGCGGCACCAGCTCGACGTCGTTCGCCTACGACGCCGCCGACGAGAACACGGGGGCCACCTCCACCATGGCCTGTTCGTCGGGAAACGAGACACTGACCCAGTCGTTCTCCCCTTCGGGTGAACCGCGCAACCCTGACGGCCTGCTAACCGAGGCCACAGCCAGCTACACGGACTCCTGCAGCCCCAGCATCCCGCCTGAGGTCAACTACTCCTACGACGCCGCTGGCCGGGTCGTCTACCAAGGCACTTCCCCCCAGGGATCGAACCCCGCCAATTTCGCCTACGACGCCTCCGGCGACCCCACCACCATCTCCAGCCATGACGCGAGCAACAACTTCGACACCTACACCGATGTGCCCGACAACGCCGGGGAGACCACCAGCCAGACTCCGATCTCCGGCAGCCACGGGGTGACCTCCACCTTCACCTACGACACCTTGGGCGCCCAGACGGGTGACACAGCCGGGTCGATCTCCACCACCGACGCCTACACCCAGCTGGGCCAGATGGCGACCAACCTGTCCACAAACCCGACCAACTACACCTACACCGGCGACGGCTTGGAGGCGGCAACGGCCACTACCAAGGGGCTGAGCTGGGCGGCGGCGTCGAGCATCGACGGCACCAAGGTGATCAACGCCGTCTCCTGTGCCAGCGCCTCGTTCTGCGCCGCCGTGGGGAACACCGGGGACCTGCTCACCTACAACGGGACGAGCTGGACGAAGTCGTCGACCACCGACGGCACGCGGGCCATCAACGCCGTTTCGTGCCCGACCCCCACGTTTTGTATGGCCGTGGACAACAGCGGCTACGACGTCGTCTACAACGGAACGAGCTGGACAGTGTCGTCCTCGACCGTCGACGGCCATCCCATCAACGGCGTGTCGTGCACCAGCGCCACGTTCTGTATTGCCGTGGACAACGTCGGATTCATGTTGAGCTACTCGGCCTCGGGTTGGACGACGTACTCGTCGAAGATCGACTCGGGCAACGCCCTCGAGGCGGTCTCGTGCCCGACGTCCTCGTTCTGTGCGGCGGTGGACAATGCCGGACGGCTGTTCAGGAGTACGAACCCCACCTCCACCTCCAGCTGGACGGTGGCCCACAACGACGGGACCAAGACCATCAACGCAGTATCGTGCTCGAGCCCGTCATCCTGTGTGGCCGTGGACAACAAGGGCAAGGCCTTCTACTGGAACGGCACAGGGTGGTCGTCCTCGGGCACGAGCGTTACCTCCAATGCCCTCGAGTCCGTGTCCTGCCTGTCCTCTAGCTACTGCATTGCGGTGGACAACAACGGCGACGCCTGGACCGATAACGCCTCGTCGTGGACATCTGTGTCCATCGACGGCACCAAGACAGTCAACGGCGTCTCGTGCAGCGCCACACTGTTCTCCTGTGCGGCAGTCGACGCCAACGGCAACGCCATTGTCGACCAGGCCCCCAAGCAACTGGTGTGGGACACCAACGGCTCGCTGGCGCTGATCCTCTCCGACGGCACCAACGACTACCTCTACGGCCCGACGGGCGAGCCTGTCGAGCAGATCGCCCTGGCCTCCTCCGCCCCGACGTTCATGACCTACGTGGCATCGAACTCCTCGTGGCTGCTCACCAACGCCACCGGCGATGAGACCGCCTTCTACCAGTATGACGCGTTCGGGACGCTGTCCTTCGGCACGCCAGCTTCACCCTTCGGCTATGCGGGGCAGTACGCCGACGCCTCGTCGGGCCTGGACAACATGCGGGCTCGGTGGTTCGAGCCCCAGACGGGGGAGTTCACCACCAGGGACCCCGCCTTCGCCCAGACCGATCAGGCCTACGCCTACGCCGGAGACGACCCCGTGAATGAATCGGATCCGAGCGGGCTTGCCACGGTTGGTATCTGCGCAGGGTTCAACGTTGCGCTTCCCCCATTCAATCTCGGGGCGGGCGACTGTCTGACGCGCACCGTCGATGCCAGTGGCGAGGACGATATTGGTCTTACGGGCACTGCCTTTGGAGGTGTCGGCTTAAATGTCGGCGCTGGTGTCAGCTTCTATTACGAGGTCAGTAATGCCGCCAACCTCCAGGAGCTTGGTCAGTGGTTCACCTTTGCCAATGTCACGGCTGATGTCTTTGGCGGAGCCACCCTCACAGTGTTTTGGAACAATCAGACTTCGGGCAACGTCATCTATGGCATTGAAGTCGGCATGAGTCTCGGTGCTGAACTGAGTGTGACCGTTGGAGAATCGTATACATGGGTTGACAAATTCAATGGCACCATATCGGCGAACATCGCTCGCGGTGCATGGGACGCATTCAATCCGGGCCTGGCGATTACCCGTGAGCTGGACAGAGCTAAGAGGGCGATACGTATTGCTCAATCGCCACCGTCAACGAACGGAGCGACTTCCTGCTAAGCCGGGCCCGCTGTGAACTGCCGTCGATGCGGTTCAGGCTCGAATCGAATCATCGCACTTCCCTTGGGAAAAGCTTGGGTCGATCTTGGTCCGGAATCGCGAGCACTTGCGTCGCTGCTGTCAAGATCGTGGCGGCTTTTGCTGTGCCCCTGCGGTGAGCAAGGCTTGCCACGTTTCTGCGATACCGGTGTCAGGAGTGAGAGCCAGGTCAACTCGGCTACCTTCGTCATGCCCGCATAGCCGGATGCAATCTTTTCGGCCAAATGGTGTTCCCGCCCATCCGACACGGTCGACCCACATACTCGCCTTTTCAGCGTTCAGAAATAACGCCCTGCTCTCTAACACCATGCCCCGTGGGGCGGACACCTCAATGCCCCGCGTTCGGACAATCATCTGAGGCCCGCCTCCGAGTCGGCTACTCCAGTTCACCCAGGCCCTGAGCCGCCGCTCCCGGACGAATGCATTCGTTGAGTAAGTAATCGGTTGGTTCTGGACCCAGGCCTTAATGGGTCTGTTGCGTGACCTCCGGAGTTGCAGCCGGCCAAAGCTTAAAGCCGTGCCGAAGATCACGGCGCCGAGAAGGATGTAAGGGAGCCACTTCATTTCCTAAGTTTACGTCCTCGTCGTGCCTTATTTCGACACAATCGGCGGTAGTCTGACCTCGGATACGGCGGAAAAACCGCATAAGGGGTCCGACCCTGATCGAGCGGGAAGCCGTTTTGGTTAAACGGGACAGCAGGCAGCCACGGCAGATTGGCTTTGGAAGATCAGGTCCGATCTTGCGAGTGTTCGTACCGCCAGATTTGGTTGCCGCCGGGACCCAAACCTCCGACTCGGATCTCTAAGGCCACGTCCGCTCTTGCCGATCTTCTCTCGTTCATTGGGGCCGTCGATGTTGTTAGAGGCGCGTGTGAGTTTTGCTTGAGGCCCCGAGTGCGCACCCGGGCGTCGACTCACCACCGGTCCAAGAACTCCGAACCGTGAGGCATCTCTCTGATCTGGACTAGAATTCTCTTGGATGCATCGGGATCCGGCGGTCGCCACTCCGACCATGACAGAACTTTCACAGCAACAGATATGGGATCCGCCGACGCCCCGGCCAGGGCTCGGCTTCGACTTGTCGGCTGGCGGCGGACTCGACGCCGAGCAGCCCCTGGCACGGTGCGGCAGGAGGTCCTGGTGATGATCTAGCGTCGCTCCTCGGCGGAGATCGCCTCACCCTCACTGTCACCGAAGCGGCTGGGCTCCTCGGCATTTCGCGGGCCCTTGCCTACGAACTCGTGGCCCGCGATGAGCTGCCGTGGATACGGCTCGGTCGGCGCCTGGTGGTGCCAAAGGTGGCGCTCCTCGAGATGCTCGGAGTCCGCCCCGGGGGAACCATTGATGCTCTCGATCGTGAAGATTATGTCCTGCGTCGAATCACGACAGGTGTCCAGAGCAGAGAGGATCGCTCGATCGGCCGATTGGAACTAGACATGTCCCGTCGACGTGGTACACGTGGTACGGAGTTCCGTGCTCCGCGCTCCACAAAAAACGCACGCAACCCGGGCAACTACGGTCGATAGCGGTCTGTTGCGGTCAATCAAAGACGCCGATCATGCTGCGTGAATTGGTAAAGGTGCAGGTGGGAAGCTCGGGCGCAATCACCTTGCCAAGGTGAGGGTCGCGGGTTCGAATCCCGTCGTCCGCTCCAGAGAAAATCCAGGT
>CAWKDG010000001.1:0-982726 GCA_963848355.1 uncultured Acidimicrobiaceae bacterium | reverse complement strand
CTTGCTCTCCTACTACAAAGAGACCAGCCATCAAGTTATACGGCTGGGGCGCAACTTGGGTCACATGTCCGTGTGGGATGGCAACGTCCTCCAGACGATCGGACACGATGGGGCCTTCGTCGTGACGGACTGCGACGTCGTCCCTGATCAGGACGCACCGCACGATGCGATCGACCACTTCGCCGATCTCCTCTTTCGCTATAGCGATCTTGACAAGGTTGGATTCGGCCTCCGCATCGACGATCTGCCAACGAGTTACCAATTCCGAAACGAGGTCATAGATTGGGAATCACAATTCTGGGAATCCGAGGTGGAACCTGGTGTTTTCCGAGCGAATATTGACACGACTTTCGCCTTATATCGTCCCTCAGCACCCAAAGGCACCTATCGGGCTCTCAGGACCGGAGCGCCGTAGTGGCACGGCACTTACCGTGGTACAATGATTCGCTGCGCCTCTCAGTGGAAGATCGGTACTACCGGGATCACGCGTTAAGCGGTGTGAGCAACTGGGACGTCGACGAGATACCCACTGAGCTGCAAGATGCCATTGCCGCCAGACGAGCCGATAGAGCGGCTACTTCTTCGGAGAGCGGGCGTGCCGAAAACGAGAGCCCGCCTACGGCGCCGGGCATCGAGGGACTCGGGAAGCAGATTGCCGTACTCGAGGAGGAGTTCGGGATCGAACAGGCCAGACGTCGCTCTCTCGAGGAGGAGCTCGACGCGATTCGAGCGACCCTTTCATACCGTTGGCTCAATCCCGTCCGTTGGATTCGTGCCGCAAGCCTCCGCCTTCGACGACTTATGTGACGGACGCGTTACGGTCGAAGCCCACCGCCGTCTTGGGGTGACCCGCGCCACTGAGGTTCTCACCGAGTTCTGCCGACGGCTAAACGCGGTCTACCAGAGGCTGCCACCAGGATCGTGATTCCAATGGGGCAATTCTGCGGCGACCTCTGTGCGAAGAAAACGTGCGAGGTACGAATTCCACAGTCGAATCCGGTACCCCCGATTTGCCTGAAGGTATGCGCGCAAGATGTACGCCTCGTTCCACCCTCGACCCTGGTACACCCACGATTCGGGATACTCGAACGGGTAGAAGATGTCGTGGAAGTGCACGAACACCCCTTTTTGCAGTGCAGGCAGTACTTGGAAGATGAGCAGGTTGACGTCGCTTCCGATCTTTGAGACATGCGACGAGTCGATGAAGAGCACGTCATTCGCACGCAGCGAACACAATAAATCCAGGTCTACATCCTGCAGGGGAGTCGTTATGATCTCCGCCCGTTCGAAATCGCTGTCCCTCAAGAGCTCGGACAGGCGATCGGGAAATGGCTCGATAAAGGTGCACCGCATGCTTCCCCCGAGATCTCGCTCGTTGGTGTCGAGAATCAGCGCAGAGGAGAATCCCGATCCTATCTCTACTATCCGCGATGGCTGCAGAAACCTCAGTATGGAATGGAGAACGATGCCGTCACCATAGGCAAGCCAATCATTCTCGAAGTAGTACCGGTGATCGTTGTCGGGATGATCAGGAATCATTGCCTCTTTTGCAAATCGACTGAGTGATCGGACGAGTTCCATCTGAGAATCCGCCTCTGTGTCGATCTCGAGCAACTGATCCTGCGCATGAAAGATTTGTTTGCTTCTCGAGCGAACCTCCTCGAGCGAGGGTAACGGCGAACAGAAGTGACCAGGTGGAAACACGAGATCACCAAACTGCTCGAGCATCGAAGCCTGGGCGGCGATTTGTGCGGTCAGGACGTCTCGTTGGATGACCAAGTCATCGCGCTGGTCCAACAGCCGCCGAATTGGGGGAATATAGCGTGTCACCCTCTTCGTCGCTTCGCTCGCTACTGACATCCTTGTCTCCTTGTCACACAATGAACGGTGGTGGTAAGCCTACGGGGTGACCGACATCGTTCGCCGGGTCATTCTGAGTCAGACATGAGGGACAGACGCGGCCTTACCTTCTGGTATGGCATCTAGGTCCACGTGGGAGCGTGGAATCGCCAAAGATTGTCCATGCAGATCGAACAGCGCGGCGCCTAGGGTCGGACCCTACTGCCGAGAGCAGAGCTTCGTGCCAACGTGACCGAAGCACCCTGGAGTTCGGAGCGCAACGGCTGCTTCTCAGGCTTTGTACTACGACGGACAACCACCGGCCTAAGGCTTTGGAGAGCTGGACTAAATATGGTCGTCGGATTGTTCGCCTCGGGCCTTGGGTCCCTCTAACCGCCTCAGCACGAGGCGAACAATCGCACGAGGATCTCGCAACCGAAAAGGTCCTGATCAGGAGGAATCTCACGTCGAGAAAACAGACGCTATTCTGAAGCTTTCGGGGGTGTAGCTCAGCTGGTAGAGCGCTACGTTCGCAACGTAGAAGTCGGCGGTTCGAGTCCGCTCACCTCCACAGGGTTTGAGTAACGCCCGTTGTGAGTAACGCTCGTCTAGGGCAACCTTGAGCGCCTTACTAGAACTAGAACCGTAGGGCTGGCAATCAAGCCGGAGATTGCTCAAGTGGGTGACTCTTGGCGGGCCAGGTGATCGTGGGTCAAGAACGGCGATCCCGCCGGAAGGCTCCTTGCGCCTGCAGACGCGAACCCACCCGGTCTCGAGATCTCGAGACCGGGTGGGTCATGCTCCTCGAGCAGGGCAATTAGGTTTGGCGGGCGTTATTCCTTGGGCGCCGCCGGGAACTCAGCGTCTCCCGGAACCCGCCGGAGGTGGCGCAGCCCGAACAGCGTCAGCACCAGCATCACGCCGGCCAGGATGAAGGAGACGATGGCGGCGACCAACGCAATCTGTCCGAAGGTACCGAAGGCGTAAGCCTCGAGCAGCAGCCCACGAAGGGTCGTGCCCTGGAACACCGTCTGAACCTTGCCCTCGGCAGCGGTGTAGGCCGGTGAGCCTTTGGGCAGTGCCAGGGCCGCGGCCGAGAGCTGGGCGTAGGTCTTGCCGCCGCCGATCTCTTGAAGGTGCACAGCGATAAAGTCATCGGCGTACACCTCCGCCTCTTGACCCGTGACCAACGGTTGCCCGGCGTACGTGCTTACCGTTCCGACCATCGACGGGGTGATCTCGGTGCCGGCCTTGGGGTGAGCGAACGCTGCGGCCGGCGGGAACGTGATCTGCTGTTCCGACAACTGGTTGTGAACATTCGAGTTGGCGAAGCTGTATCCCCACAGGCCCAGCGCACCGGCGGCGAGCAGGACCACAACCAGGACAGCTCCCCCGGCCGACAGGATCATGTCAAAGGTCTTGCGCTTCACGATCAATCCTCCTTGTCACATGCCCTCGGATTGGGGCTCTCATGCCCTCCATGGGGGCCTCTGAGCTCAGCGTGCCACGTATCCACCCTCCCTCGGCAGGGGCGAAGGTCCTACAGCACGGGGTCGAAGGACCCATGTCCCGGATCGTGCTCTCGGGTCCCAGAGCTGGCGAGCCGAGGCCCTTTGTCACGGCATTCAAGGGTCCTTTTCCTCTGACCATGGCGCTAGGGAGGGGCGAGAGTGTCACTATGGTGATGTATACGGATCTCCTCGCCGCCGCTCTCGTGGATCGCCTGCCTCGTGCCGATACACCGACAAGTCATGAGGTGCTATCGGAGCTTCGTAGCCGCCGGAGGCACTTGAGCGACATCTCATCGCATGACGGCCGGGGTTGGGCGCCAGATGCCGTGGCCGATCAGTTGGCCTATGACGTCGCGCTGATGGACCTTTCGCGACTCCTGGGGATTGAGTGTGACGTTCTCCGATTCGATCAGCCCCAGCAGGAGCGTGCCCGGTTGGAGAGAGAACTGGACTCTGGAGGCATCCGCCTCGAAAGCGGGTCACCTCACGTTCCGGGAGATCCCGTCGCGCTCGAGACATCCACCCGGGAAGAGCGGGACATCGCGGCGGACGGGTTGGCCCAGGCCGAAGGCGCCCCGCCCGGTAGTGACGGCGGTGAGCGTTACCCGAGGGCTCAGGCCTCGGCGAGGTTCTCGGTCACCCGCCGCACTCCTCCCGGCCTTTAGACCATCCGGGGCGTACTTCGACAACCTCCCAGGTCACAATTCTGGAGAAGAGTCCTCTGGGGTATCGAAACCCACCGCCGCATGACGCACGAGACGGATCGCGCGGTCCATTTCATCGATCGCCGTTTCGATGTGACTTCGAGCCTCGGGGCTGAGCGCACAGGCCAGCCCTCGGTGAAGCTCGAGCCCGGCCGCATGAAGTCGCTCGACGAGTGCGCCTGCGAGCTCGAGGTCAATCCGCTCCCGGTCACCAACCACTGCTCCTCCAGGCCACTCTTGGGCTAGGACACCCTCTCGGACCTGGATAAGGCCGGGCAAGATGGGACCTTGGCCACTGTCGGACTCTGCCGTTCCGATGCATAGTAGGGGATCGGCTTCTTGGACAACGACTACTTTGACGACGATCAGTGCTTGGCCCTGTTGGGTCGTTCCCAGCTCGGGCGTATTGGCCTGTCGCTGAGGGCGATGCCGGTCGTGATCCCTGTTCGCTATACCCTGAACAGCGGAGACCTGTTGTTTACCGCCTCAGGTGACGAGTTGACGCGGGCTCTCCATGGAAATATCGCCGCCCTGCAGGCCGATGGCTTCGAGGAGGACAGGGGCCAGCGATGGACCGTGTTCGCCACGGGTCCTGTGCGGCGAGTCGAGGGCGTCGAGGACCTCGGCCTCGTATCCGCATCTTGGCCGTTGCCTCCGAGCACTGCCATGGGCGAAGGCGGCCTGTTTCGTCTGAAGCCTGCGATTCTCTCTGGCCGGTGGATGGAGACCTTTTAGCAGCGAAGGCTGCTTGAGTGCTCACCCGCTTGTAGCGGTGCAACAGTCGGCGTTGCTTTGCCTTCCTGCGTCAGACAAGCATGGGAAGAAGTAGTGGTCGAAGGTTGTCGATTTGGCCCATCCTCAGCCGCATCTGTCGCATGAGGATTGGCGCCGTTGGGAGCGAAGAAGAGGCAGGCATCAAGGTTGCCTTTCCCGCTCATAATCGGATACCCGGCAGTAGGCCAGAGCTGGCCGACCGGACCGGACAACATCCAGGGAGCCGGGGGGCCAGGGGGCAGGGCGACAAACGAGAAGAGCGGCCCTCTGAAGGGCCGCCCTCCAGGTGACGCTCACTGGCGTCTTCGCCATTCGGTCCTCCCGCTTCATGGTGAGGAGCCTTGGCGATACTCGGATCACGTCCGAGATTTTCACAGTGACATGAGATGTCGGGCTGTGCCTAGGGTCGAAGGTCCCAATTGATTACGGGGGCCGGTCTGTCATCGGGAACACGCCGTAAAGGGTCCTTCGCCTCTGAACGATTGCTCCGGTACATGACATAACTGGGTGTCGGGCGGAATCTACGGATCGGAGAGGATCATGGCGATCCTGCTGGATGAGGAGGTTGGAAGCGGCTTCGAGGCACTGGATGAGGAGGAATGCTTCGGCCTGATCCATGGGGGATCCATCGGGCGGGTGGCAGTCTCGATCGGAGCCCTTCCGGTGGTGTTCCCGGTCAATTACCACGCGGAGGACGGGGTTATCTACTTCCTCACCGGGGCCGGCACGAAGTTGGCCGCCGCCACTAGGAATGCCGTCATCGCATTTCAACTCGACGATATTGACGTCCGCTACCAGCAAGGCTGGAGCGTCCTCGCCATCGGCGAGACAAGCGAGGTGCACGATCCTGTGGTCCTGGAAAACGTCAGTCAGTTCCCCCTACGGCCCTGGGCACCGGGCCACAGGGACCATGTCGTACAGATTCGACCCGATTTTGTGTCAGGGCGCCGCATCACGTTCAGAGGAGACGGTGCAGCATCTCAGTGAGGCAACTGGGTCTGTCCCCCAATTAGCGCCATGAAGGTCCGTCTTGATCCACAGCGGTGGATGTCGCAAAGTAGCCCGCACATGGCGATCAACAGGCTTCCCCGGACGGTGCCGTCACCTGAAGGAAAGCCGGTCAGGCCAGAAGCACCGGACAATCAACGACTGATGGAGACGGTCGCTCTTGACCCATCCTCGTGGACGCCTGAACTTGCCCGCCTGACAGCGCAAATCTTTGACTCGTTGGCGGAGACATGGGCGGAAGAGCGCGGCGACTATCGGCCCGCTCCGCTCATCGACGCCTTGGCTCGAGGGGGTTGCCCTGCGGTGGGAAGGTGTCTGGAGCTCGGAAGCGGTACGGGCATCCTGACTCCATACCTGCAGTCGGTATGGGAGGAGTTTGTCTGTCTTGATCTTTCGATGCAGATGCTCATGAGGAAGCACCACGGAAGACAAATTCAAGGCGATGCCAGCAGCCTGCCCTTCGAGGATGGGTCGTTCACTGTGGTCGTAGTTGGCGACGGACCGCTCTTCGCCGCCGAGGTTGCCAGGGTGCTGAGCGAAAAAGGTGTCGTGATCTGGACCAACGCCCTCGGTTCTGGAGCTCCTTATTTCTTGAAGACATCCGTCCTCTGCGATGCGTTCAGGCTGGCTACACCCAATACGGCTTGGTCGGTGACTGAGAGCGAAGCGTCGTGGGGCAGCTGGGTCGTATTGCACCGAGACTGAGAACGGTCAGGGCCAGGCCTCTCCTTCGAGCATCACCCGCATTCTTGTCCGATATCCTCGGCAGGGGTCGACGAAGATGGCAGCGTCGGGTGGGCATGCCAGGTCGTTCGACGCGAGGCAGAACTGAGTGGCGAGGAGCCCGTCGCCCGTACGTCGGTGGCCTGAATCTGAGCGCCCGAACGACTCGCTATGGCGACCCAATCTCGATTGGCCGAGCCGCCTCGGGTTCAATAGGGCCATTCGGCTCTATCCAAAGTCCGAGTCGAGGACTAGAAAGAGCAGCACAGAGTCTCCGACAGCGAGAGAAGGCCACGATGCTCGATACGGTCATCGGTTCTGGAGCGTGCGGGGAGATCGATGACATCGAGTCTGAGCTGTGCTCCTCGACGCGGGAGGCTTCTGTCGGCTTCATTCCGTTCGCGAACCTCGACATGTGGGACGTAGTACACAGGGTCGTGCTATTGCAGACGGAACATGATCTGAGCGCACTATGGAGGCGGTGAGGCTCCTGATCCGATTGGCTATACTGAGCGCATCCTTGGGACGAACCTCGAAGCAATCCGGTGACGATTGACCGGTACTGATCGGTCCAGTGGCAAAACCCCCAGGCATCTTGAGCCCAAAAACGCGGGTTCGATCATTCTTCGGAGGCCCTGACATTGAGAGGATCGACGTCCGTCACCCGATAAGGTCGGCTGACGTTGTCTCGTCGCCTTCCTACCCGATATTTGGAGTGACAGATTCGACCCGAACGTCTGTCAGGGCGCCGCATCACCTTCAGAGAACCATGCAAACATCCGAGCGATATCCAGACAGTCGCCCGCGGGTTGGGACCAAATCCTCTACCGGCGAATTGTGAGGTAGGCGATCCTGCATGGAGACGACTCCGTCCGTCGCTTTAGGAGTGGGCGCATGGACCCGAGACAGGATTCTCAGGGCGTAATACACCAGCCGGCGCTCTTGGCCTGTGCACTTCTCAGGCCGGCGTCCGCACTGTGGCGGTCCCGCAGACCGACGGCTGCGATGACATCTCGCCGCGAGCAGACGGGCTCGCTTTCGGCCGAACTCGTCGAGTTGAAGGACGTGGAGACGGGGGAGCCGCGGAGTTCTGGCTCTCGACTTCGAGCATCACAACTTCATCACGACGAGGCGATCGCATCCTCCGCGAGGCTCAGCTTCTCTGGGGTCAATGGATCGGGGTGAACTAATGGAGCAACTTGCTGGACTCGACGCGGCGTTTCTCTACTGCGAGACGCCCACCATGCATCTACAAGTCTGCGGATTACTACTCCTCGATCCTTCCACGATGCCTTCGGGTTACTCATACGACCGGATCCGTACCATGGCGTGTGAGCGCCTGCCCCAGATTCCCTCCGTGCGCCAGAAGCTGGCCAAGGTACCTTTCAACCTGGGTCGCCCATTCTGGGTAGATGATCCGAACCTGAACGTCGACCGTCATCTCCATCGTGTTCTCCTCGAACCGCCCGGTGACGAACGATCGCTAGCTAACATTGTCGGGGACATCGCTAGTTGGCCTCTGCGACGGGACCTGCCGTTGTGGGAGCTGTGGGTCATCGAGGGACTGGCCGACGGACATGTCGCAATCCTGGTAAAGATGCACCACTCGACAATCGACGGTGTCTCAGGTGCCAGCATGATGGGGCACTTGCTCGATCTCGAACCTTCTCCGCCAGTCGCATCTCAGTCGTCGGACAAGTGGCAAGCCGAGCAGCCGCCCAATTCGTTCGAGCTCCTTGGTCGCAGCGTGGCTGCTCGGTTTGGCGAGCCATGGGAACTTGCCCGGCTGGTGCCGGCGACCGCCTACCGCCTGGCTACCGCTTTGTGGCGATTGGGGCGGCAAGGAGACAAGGGCACCACAACCAAGCCATTCACGGCGCCGCGCACTCTGTTCAATGCCACCATTACTGCACGCCGATCGGTGGCGTTCACCGACGTTGCCCTGGCTGATGTCAAGATGGTGAAGGATGCGTTCGGAGTCACGGTCAACGACGTGGTGACCGCCGTCGTGGGTGGAGCGCTTCGTCACTATCTCGATGATCGTGGCGAGCTACCCAATCGCCCCCTTCTGGCCGCGGCGCCCGTCTCCGTCCACGATGAGACGGCCGAGCGGGGGGGCATGACGAAGGTCTCGGTGATGTTCTCGACCCTGGCCACCGATGAAAAGGACCCCGTCGCGCGGCTCCGGACCATCGCCTCGGCCAACATTCGGGCCAAGGAGATCCATAAGATGGTCGGTGCTGACACCCTTATGCGTTGGGCTGAGCACTTTTGGCTCAATGCTTTTGCTCTCGGTGCCCGGCTCTACTCGACGCTGCATGTCGCCGACCACCATCGCGTCGTGCACAATCTCATCCTGTCGAACGTGCCGGGACCGCCGATCCCCCTCTACATGGCCGGGGCCCGCCTGGTGGGTCTTTATCCGTTGGGGCCGATTACCGACGGGGCGGGTCTCAACGTCACCGTCTTGTCGGACGAGGACAGGGTCGGCTTCGGCATCATTACCTGCCCTGACCTCGTGGCCCGGGTGTGGGACCTGGCCGATGCCGTCCCCGCAGCATTGGCCGAACTCATCAAAGCGGCCAACCGCATTGGTGAGCCTGGCAAGCGTTCGGTCCCATCGCATACGCCACAGGGCACGAAGGGCTAGCTCATCGTGCCCTGTGCCTAGGCAGTTGGGAACGAGTCGCTCAGCGCGTCATCAACGAGCTTTCGGACCGCGCTCGACCAGAAGAACCCGACATGGCCACCGGCGTAGGCGGCGAGCGTGGGTCGTCCCCAGTGCAACCAGAGGCGCCGAGCCTGGCCGAAGGTTGACATCCGGTCGCCGAGACCGGCGAAAATGTAGCGACGCTCGAAGGGGACCTTGCACTCCATCGCCAGTGGGGATACGACTCGGTGCGCGTCGTCGGCGGCCGCCCCTAGCACTTCGTAAGCGTCTGCCAGTCGAGTTATGTGCGGTGGGCTGTGCCGGCGGAATAGCTCGGGCAGGCTGACCACGGGGATCCCGGCGATCACGCATGTCAGGTCGTCCTCGAGAGCGGCAACGAGGGTAGCCACCAACCCCCCGAAGGAGTAGCCGATCAATCCGACGTTGGTTGCCCCCTGGCTCTCTCGGAGCCAACGGATCACTCGACGAAGATCCCAGGTGGCTTGGGCCACGCCGTGCATGCTGTCGACAAGGTCGATGGTCATGAGATCTTCCCCGCGCACGCGACCGGACGCCCGAGGCCCATGGAGGGGAAGCACCGGTACGACGATGTTGATCCCACGGGCATTCAGTTGTCTCGCACGAAAGGCCCGCAGGTCCATCGAGGCGCTTGTCCCCATACCGAAGCCGTGGGCGCACACGAGCCAGGAACCTCGCTCTTGACCCGGCGCCCGTGATACCCACGCGTGCATTTTGCGGTTGGCCTCGTGGTTCAGCCATCGGCCTCGCCCTGGCTCCTCGAGATAGGGTTCCCAGCCGCTCGTGAATGTCACGTGCTCATAGCCAAGACCAAGGGCGCGTTCGTGCCGAACAAGCACGTCATCGGGCGCGCCAGGACTCCTGTGATAGTCGGTCGGACGCTCGAGCCACCCGCGGGTTGAGAAGAGAGCCTGGGCGGCCACCAGGTCGGCGGCCGCCGGGGCGTAGTCGCCAGAGCTGGGCAGGAGGTCGGGGTGGCGGAAGACCGCGATGAGCACCTCGTCGAGGTACGCCTGAAGGGCGAGGGCGGGCGTCGGCCGAACGGGCACGACGCTATCGTTTTGGCCAGCAGTCGACGTCCTGAGGCTGCTTCGGGCGAGGAACAAGGCTACCCGTGGCGCTGCTCGTAATACGCCCATCACCCTGGGGTCACTCATGGTCGGCAACCACCTTCACCATGCTGCTGCGCACACTCAATGATCGCGTTTTCAGGGCCGCCCCTCGTAGAGTCGATCGGCCCTTTCCGGCGCCCTGGGATGAGTCCTGGACCGCCTGAGCGCCTTGGGCCGGGCACCCAACCCCTCGTGGCGACTTGAGTCCATCGTGGTGGAGTGCCTCATGAAGTGCCCATCCGGCGGCGCCGGCGATTAGGGATGGACGACCCGCTGGCAGGAGCGCTGCGTTACTCGGTGGTCAAGAAACACGCTCCCGCGTGGAGGACAGATTAGGCGAGGGCTGAAACGACTTGCCACGGGACCTCGTCGGTCTCCGGGGCCCACCGGGATGCCCAGGTCGGTGCTCAACGCACTCGTGAAGCCGCCCGGAAATGTGAGCCATCTGCTCGCTTGCATATCCAACTGGCCCGGTGCGGGATGTGCCTGATCCCGATAGGTTCGGGGCCCACGCGCTTCCGCGACGGAACCCGTCCGGTGACGACCAGATCCGCCGATTTGGCCGTCCGCATCCCGAACACGGTCGGTGATTCCGGACGTGTCGGCTACCCCATGCCACTCTCCACCTTGCCCCGGATGCGGCGGTCAAGGGTGGGGGAGGGATGGAATCGAGAACCGGTGCCGAGAGAGTCAGGTGATGGTTCCAGGTCAGGGACCAGAGGGTGTTGATTTCGTCCCTGGTGGATTGGTTCGAGAGTTGTCCGCTCACCGCCACTCGGTTTGAGTACCGTCCCACCAGGTACACCTTGAGGGACCTACTAGAGCCATCGATTTTCGGCTCGTTCAAGGTCGCGCATAGTTGCGTCTAGCGTCGACCCGAAAGGACCTTCAGTTGTGGGCTTGGCGTGATCAGACGCAGAAGGTCTTGGAGGCGGCAAATCGTCGTAACCTAAACCTGCCGCAAATGAAACGTTCAGCGGTGCGTCGGCAAGAGTGCCAGCCGGGGCAGTCGCTCGTGGTGCGACAATCACCGGGGCCATGCTGAGTTGACGGCCCCTTCGCCTCGGGCGATCCCCTCGACCGGCAGCTGGACGTCGATAGCCAGGTGCACGCCGTCGCTGACCGGTACATACAATGACTGGACGCGGAACCCCGGATCGATCGTCATGGCATCGACTCTGCCAGGCACATCAGCGGCTCTCCCATTGAGCCGACCGATCATAGACGGACACGTTGAAAATAGGGTTGTAATCCGAGCGTAGGTGATGGCCATAGACCTAGTGTGCGCAAGATGACGCCCACGGGGAACGTGGAGCGATTCGAACGGCTCTTTACGGACCACATTGATGCCGTTCTCGGGTACGCGTTGGCACGTGTGGATCCGGAGACGGCCAAAGACGCCGCTGCCGAGACATTCTTGGTTGCCTGGCGGCGATTGGACAATGTCCCCGATCCGGCCCGGTCATGGCTCCTTGGGGTGACCCGGCGCACCCTGGCTGGCCAGCGCAGAGGCCGACGCCGTCAGTACCGACTTGTCGAGCGCATCGCCCGTACGTGGGTGGGCTCGGAGCTGTCCGACGAGTCTATGGATAGAGTCGCCGATCGTTCCGTCGTGATAGTAGCGCTGAACAAGCTCCGAGCGCCCGATCGAGAACTGCTCTGTATGGTGGCTTGGGACGGCCTTGACAATACGGAAGCGGCTGCTGTCCTCGGATGCTCAACCAAAACGCTTGCTGTCCGACTCCATCGAGCGCGTGTACGCCTGGAGTCCGCTCTTACCGCAGAGCAGGAACTCCCAAAGACGAGAGGCCGTTCAGCCGATCCTTCTGGCTTCGATCGGTATGGGGGAAACCAGATCAAGGAGATGAACCGTGACGAGACCTGACGCACTTGAACTACTTGCCGCCGCTCGTCCCGAGATCGCAACCCGTAGCGCTGACGTCCTGGACCATCGAGAGCGTGTCGAGCTTCTAGCATCAATCGTCTCGTCTCACGTCCAGCATCCAGCGTCGGTGCACCCTTCAACCCTGGGACATCGGGTCGCGCAAAACCGCCATCTTCAGCGGTCGATCGTCGGAACGTGTGTCGTCCTAGCCGTATTGCTGCCGTTGCTGATCTTCGTATTGCTCCCATTTGGTAGGGCAAGTCATCCGCGCAATTTGGGAGCGGGAGCGACGCCTGTCCCAGCCGGAACCGCCTATTCTCTGCTCATCCCTCTTGCCACCGGATCGATCGAGCGAATATCCATCGGGACTTCCCCAACAAATGGAGCCACGTCCGCCAGTTCACCATCCGTAATTCAGCAATCTGTTATTTCAGGACTTCCAAGTGCTGGAACGATTGCAGTCGCGTCTGGCACTGACACTGCATATGTGGGATCTCGTTTTGGAGACAACAACACTCTCACTCCCATCAATTTGAAGACGGGAGCAATGGGTCACCCCATAGGGCTCGGTGCCCACACTCCTGGTCCGATTGCGATTTCCCCAAGCGGGAAGACTGCGTACGTGCTCACTGGCGGCCTTGATAACACCGTGCTGGTCGTTGATCTCTCCAGTGGGACTGTGACCGATACGATCACTGTCGGTAGTTTGCCCTCGGCGATCGCGATATCGCCGGACGGAGAGACCGCCTACATCTCAAGCTGGGTCTCTGCGGGCGGCGGTAGCACTGTGCCGGGACAGCTTGACGTCATCGATCTATCCACTGACACAGTCAAGGCGAACGTTCCGGTGGGCCGAGGCCCTGAAGGAGTGGCTTTATCTCCGGACGGACAAGTTGTTTTTGTCAGCAACTCGGACTCAGACAGTGTCACCGCCATCAACACCAAAACTGACTCAATAGTGGCGACAATTCCTGTAGGTCATATTCCTAAGGGAATCGCCTTTGACCCGGCGGGAAAGTACGCCTATGTCGTCAACACCGGCCAGAACTACCCTGGTCCAAACACTGTCACGCCAATTCAGATTGCGACTCTTACCGCAGGGGCCCCCATAGCGGTAGCGCCGTACTCGTCGCAGATAGCCATATCACCAGATGGAGGCACGGCCTTCGTTCTCGGAGGAACGGGAATTATCACCCCCATCGACCTAACGACGAACACCCCGGACACCCAGATCCCACTCGGTACGGCATCCAAGAACGAGGTCGGGGACATCGCCATAGCACCAGTGTCCTGACCACTTTGCTTCGCCCCCTTCAGGGTCCAAGACTTTGTTCGGGCTCATTCGCTGCAGCCCGATCGCGTCCGTGGCAATCTCGCCGTGGAACACCTGCTGCGCTCAAGGCCAATCGTACGGTATTGGGATCACAGCCGAATGACCGTCCGTTTATCGCTAATGAATCGCCAGCCGAGTACTGCGTGTCGCCTTTCGGATTTGTGCAGGCGAGAGGGATTGGTAACGTCGAGCAACTCCTCTGCGCTCCAGGAGTCCCGACACCGTGTTGCGGTGTATTTGGAATCGCTGGGCCGGCTGGTGGAGCGTCATGCCGCCCTGATACCCACGACCATCTCGTCGATATCGTCAGGCCGCAGCCTTCGATGGACTTGCTTGGTGCTTCGAGTTTTGGGCTTGGGACGGCCCGTGGAGGCCATTTCCAGGAGGCCCCGGAGGCATTCTCCCTGGTCAGCGTGGTTTGAGTAACGCCCCAGGACTCCATTTTTCGAAAGCGACCGGTCGTTTCTCGAACTCCGACAAGCCGAGTAGCTGCCAACGCCGAAGTGTGCCGGGCGGGCAAAACTAGAGGCATTGTGGACGCTAGGGAATCCATCACTGTCAATAATGGTGTGGGTATGCCGGCGCTCGGCGTCGGTGTTTTCCAGACGCCGCCGGACGAGACTGGCGACGCCGTCGCAGCGGCTCTCGGCTCTGGTTATCGCCACGCGTTTTGCCTGAATCCCCGTCCTGCGGCTGTGCCGTAGGGCCCGTCGTGACGGAACTCGCGGAGCTGCTCGTCCAGGACGCTGAGGCATGGCATGCCTGGCTCGAGTGCCACCATGTCGACCACCCGGGGGTCTGGCTGGTGCTGCACAAGAAGGGCGGTCAGACGACGGCGCTAACCTACGCGCAAGCACTTGACGAGGCGCTGTGCTTCGGGTGGATCGACGGGCAGATCGCACGACGTGACGACGACAGCTATCGCCAGCGCTTCACGCCGCGGCGACCGGGCAGCCCCTGGTCCGCCAGGAACGTCGAGCACGTCGCCCGCCTTACCGGGGCTGGACGGATGCAGCCAGCGGGAATCGAGGCCGTCGACGCCGCTAAGGCGCAAGGACGGTGGCAAGTGGCCTACCGCGGGCAGGCCGACATGCAGACCCCGCCTGATCTAGCCCAGGCGCTGGCAGCCAATCCCGCCGCAGCCGCGACGTTCGACCAGTTGGACGCAGCCAATCGCTACGCCATCGTCTACCGGCTCAACACCGTCAAGCGCCCGGCGACCCGGGACCGCAAGCTGGCAGAGTACGTCGACATGCTTGCTCGCGGTGAATCCCTTCATCCCCGCAAGGCGCGGAAGGATCGCCAGTGAGTCCGGGCGATTCGCTCGGGTGAAGGACTGGTGCGGGACTCCCTTGTAGCCTTGCCCTGTCACTTCTAGCCTTCCTCAGACAATGGCCAACACAACCGACGGAACTCATGCACCGCTCGAAACGGCCCGGCTCCGGTTGCGACAGATGCAGCAGGAAGACGTCGACCCACTACTCAGGGTTTTTGGTGACGCCGACGCCATGCGGTTCTATCCCTCGCCCTTTACGCGGGAGCAAATGACCGCTTGGGTTGACTGGAACCTCCGTAACTACGAGGAGTATGGGTACGGCTTGTGGGCTATTGTGCTGAAAGAAACGGACGAAGTGATAGGGGATTGCGGGCTGACCTGGCAGCGCGTCGGGTACGGGGATGGGCGCGATCTTGAGGCCGGTTGGCATATGCGGCGAGACCTTTGGAATCGTGGTCTCGCCACTGAAGCCGGATTTTGTGTCCGCGACTATGCCCGTGACGTCATACAGCGGGAACGGCTCATCGCAATCATCGGGGCAGGAAACATTCCCTCGCAGTCGGTCGCACGCAAGCTAGGTATGGCACTCGAAGGCGTTGATACCTTGGACGGCCAAGAGAGACTCATCTTTGCGATGCAGTTCTAGAGAGACGTGGCTCGCAAGCGAGGTAGAGTCCGAGCGCTCATAATCGAGGCGGTCTCAGCGGAGCGCTACCAGTCTGTCTCAGGGGGCTCTTCCCGATGGAGCCGTTGATCATCGGCATCTGGGCTTCTTCTGGGTTGCATCGCGGGTGGGCGCTAGCATCAAGATCGTCGGTCGGCGGACCGCAAGGTTGAGGAGTTCTGCGATGAGGTTTGCTCGTGACGTGGTCGTCGTAGGCGGTTGCGGTCATGTCGGGCTTCCGCTCGGGCTGGCGTTTGCGGACCGAGGTCTCAACGTCGCCCTCTTCGACCTCAATGAACGTGCAGTGACCACTGTGATGTCGGGCCACATGCCATTCCAGGAGGTGGGCGGCCAGGAGGTTCTCTCCCGGGTCGTCGGCGAACGCCTGACGGCGACGTCCGATCCGAACATCGTCAGTACCGCCGAGAACGTGATCGTCGTCATCGGCACTCCGGTCGACGAGCACCTCAATCCCGATCCGACTGTCGTGTCGAATGCCGTCATGGATCTTGGCCCGTATCTCGTGACTGGCCAACTTCTCGTCCTACGCTCCACGTTGTATCCGGGGACGACCGCACTCGTCGAGCGGGCTGTGGCAGAACTGGACGCCGAGCTGGACGTCAGCTTCTGCCCAGAGCGGATCGCAGAAGGTAAGGCCATGACCGAGTTGTTCGAGCTTCCTCAGATCGTCTCCGGCCGCTCCCAAGCTGTCCTGGAGCGCGCCGAAAAGCTCTTTCGCCACCTCGCCACACAGATGGTTCAACTGACACCTGAAGAAGCCGAGTTGGCGAAGCTCTTCACGAATACGTGGCGGTACATCAAGTTCGCCACTGCGAATCAGCTCTTCATGATGGCCAACGACTTCGACCTCGACTACGAACGAATCCGCTCAGCGCTGGCCTTCGATTATCCACGGGCAGCCGATCTGCCCAAGGCTGGATTCACAGCTGGGCCCTGTCTTCTCAAGGACACAATGCAGCTGGCGGCGTTCAATAACAACAACTTTGTCCTCGGACATGCCGCCATGCTGGTCAACGAAGGTCTCCCTCTGTACGTAGTGTCGAGAATCGAACGGCGGTTCCCCCTTGCCGAGTTGTCGATTGGAATCCTCGGCATGTCCTTCAAGGCGGAGTCGGATGACACGCGCTCGAGCCTGAGTTACAAGCTCAAGCGCATTCTCCGATTCAAGGCACGGGCCGTTCTCTGCACAGACCCTTATGTCAACACCGATACGGATCTCCTGCCCCTTGCTGAGGTCATCGAGCGGTCGGATCTCCTGATCGTGGCGGCTCCGCATCGTGCCTATCGGGACTTGGATGTCGATGTACCGATCATCAACATCTGGGGTGCGGACGGCGAGAGGATGCAGATATGAAGCCCAGGGTCTCGATTGTCGTCACCGTCTATAACGAGGGGGAAGGGATCGTCGCATACCTCGATCGACTGCTGGAGTCCGTGACGCTCCCGTGCGAGGTCCTCGTTGTCTTCGACTCACCGGATGACACAACCGGTCCCTGGGTCGAGAAATACGCCCGCGGCGACGCCAGGGTTGTTCCCACGCTGAATACGTATGGCCCCGGACCAGCTCGTGCGATCCGTTTCGGATTTGCCCAGGCCAAGGCGGATGTCGTTGTGGTCACCATGGCTGACGGTTGCGACGATCCGATGCAGATCGATCCGCTCGTCCGGCTGGTCGAGCGAGGAGTCGTTGTAGCCGCTGCATCCAGATACATGCGCGGCGGCCAACAGATCGGTGGGGCGGCCATCAAGAGCACACTGTCGCGGCTCGCAGGTCTGTCGCTCCACCTGCTGACCCGCGTCGGGACCCGCGATGCCACCAATTCGTTCAAGGCGTACTCTGCAGCATTTGTACGAGAGGTGGGCATCGAGTCCGATCACGGTTTTGAGGTTGGCATCGAACTTGTGGCCAAGGCGCGCCGTCATCGACGAAGGGTGGCCGAGATCCCGACGATATGGCTGGAGCGTAGCTTCGGGCAGTCGCATTTCCACCTCGGACGATGGATTCCCCGATATCTGCGGTGGTATCTGTACGCATTCGGCGCAAAACCCGATGTGCGTTCGTCGAAGTCGCGGCCGAAGAGCGGCGACGACAGTTGAGAGAGCTTTACCAATCATCCAGGCGATTCACTACGAAAGGCAGAGTCTAGGTCGATGAGCAAGGTGTTGATCAGCGGTTCGGCGGGCTTCATCGGTGGCTATGTCGTCGAGGAGCTGCTCCAACGCGGCCACTCTGTCGTAGGAATCGACAACCTGTCCAAATATGGGCATGTGTCAAAGTCATACGATCGGAATCCCGCGTACGAGTTCATCGAGGGTGATTGTCGGGACGTCGATCTACTGACCAAATTGGCAAGCGACAGTGATCACTTCATCGCCGGAGCCGCCATGATCGGCGGCATCTCCTACTTTCACACCTACGCCTACGATCTCCTGGCGACCAATGAGCGAATCATCGCAGCATCGTGCGATGCCGCGATCGCCGCCCACAACGACGGCCACCTCGACAAGGTGACGTACCTGTCGTCCTCCATGGTGTACGAGTCGACAGAAGTGTGGCCCTCGTACGAGGGGCAAGAACGTCTCGTTCCTCCTCCGCTGTCCTCGTACGGCTTTCAGAAGCTTGCCGTTGAATACTTTGCCCGGGCCGCTTTCGACCAGCACGGACTTCCCTTCACCATTGTGCGTCCCTTCAACTGTGTCGGCATCGGTGAGAGCCGCGCTCTGGGCGACACCGAGATCCTCTCGGGCAACGTCAAGCTCGCCATGAGCCATGTGGTCCCGGACCTGGTCCAGAAGGTCTTGCGGGGCCAGGATCCGCTTCATATCCTGGGTGACGGCGGTCAGATTCGCCACTACACATACGGCGGTGATGTCGCCCGTGGCATCGTCGACGCCATGGAGCATCCGTCCGCCCGCAACGAAGATTTCAATGTGTCGACGTCAGTGTCCACGACTGTTCTCGAGCTTGCTGAGTTGATCTGGCACAAGATCAAGGGACCGGACGTCGCCTTTCGCTATATCTGTGACCCTGGATTCGAACATGACGTCGCCCGACGGATCCCCGCGACAGAGAAGGCGGAGCAGATCCTCGGATTCAAAGCGACGACGACACTCAGCGAGATGCTTGACGTGGTTATTCCCTGGATCGCCAGTGCGATCCAGGCGGGGACCATCTGATCGTGACGATGGTAGAACGATCTCTCTGGGTCGCCGGGGCCCATGATTAGCGGAACCACCTTGGCCGCTTCAGACACCGATCCTTCTCGAGATGTCGGTGGAGCGCTCTCTCACCTGCCTCGCCCTCTGAAGACCCGCACCCTCGTCGTAGTGGCGATCTCGGGCATTCCTGCCGCCGTCTACTTCCTGTTCGTGCTCCACTTCTCGATCAACGTCATCTTCTGGGATGAATGGAGCAACGTACCCATCATAGACGCCGCCCTGCACTCCCATCTGACACTCGGACTCCTCTGGACCCAGCACAATGAAAATAGGATCCTCTTGCCCAACTTGGTCGTAGTGGCATCGTCACTCGTTCAGGATTACAACTCCAAGTCGATCATCCTCTTGAGCGCGTTGATCTTCATCGCAAGCTACCTCTTCGTGCTGGCCGCTTTCCGATCGTATGTCGGACGTCCTCTCACGGTGATGCACTCGCTGACCCTCGGGCTTGTGTGGTTCAGCCTGGAAGACACAGAGAATTCGCTGTGGGGGTTCCAACTGGCCTGGTACATGGTCCTCTTCTTCCTGGTCATTCTCGTCTTTCTGTTCGCACACGAACGGCGACATCGCAAAATTGTTCTCGCCGTTGCGGTACTCGCTTCGGTGGCTGCGTCGTTCTCTTCCCTCCAGGGCCTGTTGCTGTGGCCCATCGGTCTGATGTGCCTGGTCTGGCCACGACCGAGGGACCGCCGAAGGTATATCGAGTGCGGCGTGTGGCTTGCGTTCGGCACACTGACGTCGGCAATCTACTTCCGGGGATTCAACTTTCAGGTAACCGGGGGTGGCGGCTCACCCGGTTTTGCGCTCCGACATCCAGTAGAGGTGGCAAGGTTCCTCCTGGCAGAGCTCGGGAATCTCATCCCCACAATCCATGCCGACCTTCTCCTGCACGAGATTATCGGTGTACCCGTTCTCTTCGTTGCGGCCTTCGTCGTGGCACGGTGTGTTCGGGATCGGAAGTCGCAATCGGACTGCCCGCTTCCTCTGACGCTCATCCTGTTCGGCGTGCTGTTCGATTGCACAACGGCATTGGGGCGTCTCAAGTTTGGTCTGCTCGAGGCGCTGTCGTTGAGGTACACCATGGCGAATCTGCTGGTCCTCTTCGGGATCGTCGCCTACGCCTGGGCACACGTCCCTTCGGGGATACTTCGACGAGGTGTCACTCAGCTCGGAACACGGCGGACGGTGGCGTTGGCGCTGCTCACGATCTTCTTCGTTGTCCAGGTCGCAATAGCGACCGGGTACGGACTCACCAGTGCACGCACCACACTTGCACGCCGAATAATCGCGGCGCAGACGATAGTCAACCTTGACCGGATTTCAAGCTCAGAGGGTCAGGCCTATGTCGCGGCCGTCGTCTATCCGAATTTGACCGCTCTGGATCCATATCTTCAAGAGGCGGAGTCGGACCACATCAGCGTGTTCGCGCCGGGTCCATACCGCTTCTACCGGGAGAAAGGACCGCCGATCGGCGCGGAACGCGAGGGGAACACGAGATCATCGACACACGGTGCCCGGCGATGAACGCCGTCAAGTAACGGGACCTCGGAAAGTTCGATCTCAGGCCTGTCACGACAATTCGGGCCCTGGCCTAGCCGACGTGGCTTGACTGGCGGCGGCGGAGGTGACGGCGATCAACTGGGGTGGCGAAACGGGCTTGCGGAGACACTCGAACAAAACAGGCCCGTATCGTTCCCGTATTTCGTCCTCCTCGACCGACTGGAACCCCGAGACGATCACAACGGTCGGGGGTTCTTCGAGAGCCTCGAGGACGCCGGGGCCCTCGAGGTAAGGAAGGCCGAGATCGAGAAGAAGGACGTCGATATCGTCTCCTCTCAACAAGTCGAGCGCCCTCAGTCCGTCCGCGGCGTGGACGACGATGTGACCCTGCTCTCGCAGAATCTCGACGGTGGTCTCCCTCAGAGCTTGATCGTCCTCGACGACCAACACGGTGGCCCGTCGACGTTGGTGCTCATGGGGATCGATGTCTATCGTCATCCGACGTGTGTCCGCTTTTCGGCGTGTGTGAAGGCGGGCCGACCTCTCTGGTGAGGGCCAGTCAACTCTGGCTGCCTCGATTATCGACCCGTGCCAACGACTTTCCGAGCGGGACACCACCTCCCTGTCCGTAGGTGATACTTCGTGTCTCTCGACGTCGGCGTCCGACATCGTCGAGTGGAGGGCGAGGTCTGGCTCAGCCGCCGCCGGCCACCGCCCGCAGTCCGGCCATGGAGTCCCGCATGACGTCGGCGAGGTCCCGGTCGTCGTGCGCGCTCGACCACCGTTCCACGGCGACGCGGAACACCGTCATGCCCGCCTCGGCAGCCAGCCTGGCTTGGGGCTCGCCGACGCCCCTCTGGTGCAGGGCCGTTGCCACTGCTGCGGCGTAGTCGGCCAGTTTGGCCAACTCCCGCTCCCGCAGCTCGGGGTTGGCGGCGATGACGGCGTGCCGCTGGCGGGACAGGTCCCGGCGGAACTCCCCGAGGACGACGGCAGCGGCGGCGAGTCCACGAGCGACAGCGTCGAGGGGCCCGTCTTCCGGGGGCGCCCCGGTCACGCCGGCCACGATCCGCTCCTGGAGGAGGGAGGATCCACTGAAGAGCACTTCCCGCTTGTCGGCGAAGTGCCGGAAGAAGGTGCGCTCGGTCAGCCCCGCCCGGGTGGCGATCTGCGCGGCTGTGGTCTGGTCGAATCCCCGCTCTGAGTACAGAGCCAGAGCCGCTTCCTGCAACCGCCCGCGACTGTCCGGCTGCCATCGACCCATGCCCCTCATCCTAGGCGTTGACAGTCACTGACATCCCGCCTAGGGTGATAGCAGTCACTGACATCAAGATGGATCCCCGGAGGTCCCCACCATGAGAATCTTTGTCACCGGCGCATCGGGTTGGATCGGCGCGGCCGTCGTGCCGGAAATGCTCGGTGCCGGCCACGAGGTGGTCGGCCTGGCCCGTTCCGAGGCATCAGCGCAACGGCTGGAGGCGAGCGGCGCCATCGTTCAGTGGGGTGACGTCGATGACCCCGACGGTCTGGCCAAGGCGGCCGCCGACTCCGACGGAGTCATCCACCTGGCGTTTCAGCACGAGGTGGCCTTCGGCGGGAATTTCGCCGCTGCGGCGGCGGCCGACCGGCGGGCTGTGGAGGCCATGGGCGCGACCCTGGCCGACTCCGACCGCCCCTTCGTCCTCGCCTCGGGCATGCTCGGGCTGACCGCCTGTCGGGTGGCGACCGAGAGCGACGGACTGGTAGCGGACGCCGAGGTTCGGGCCAACCCGGCGGGACGCCGGTCGGCCACCGCCCTGCTCTGCCTGTCGCTCAGGGGCATAGGCGTCCGCTCGTCAGTGCTGCGTTTCCCCCCGACGGTCCACGGAGACGGCGACCACGGGTTCGTGGCCACCCTGGTCGCCATCGCCCGCCAACGGGGCGTGTCCGGGTACGTGGGCGATGGGAGCAACCGCTGGCCGGCCGTGCATCGCTCCGACGCCGCCCGCCTGGCTCGCCTCGCTGTCGAGGCCGCCCCCGCCGGCTCGGTGCTGCACGCCGTAGGCGACGAGGGCGTCGCCTTTCGCGAGATCGCCGACGTCATGGGCCGGCGCCTCGGAATCCCGACGGAGTCAGTGTCCCCGGCCGACGCCGTCGAACGCTTCGGCCACCTTGGCCACTTCGTCGCCCTGGACAGCCCCGCCACCGCCGCCGTCACGAGGGAGCTGCTCGGATGGAAGCCGACCGGCCTCGGCCTCCTCGAAGATCTCGAGCAGGATCACTACTACCTCTGACAGAGACTCGGCGACGATTTCAATCGTGACCCGAGCAGCCGACGAGTTCGGGATCGGACCTGACATAGAGCCCGGACGTCGTCTCCGTCGCGCACCGGCAACACGTCTCGGCCTCAGGCTCGACCACCCGGTACCGTTGACGGCGAGGGTACAGGACGCCAAAGCAATCCTCGCAGATGGGATGTGTCCACGCGCTCATCGGTCCGAAGGCCTAACGGGGTCGTACACGTCGTGGTCTGATCCCGGAGACCCCGAATCGAGGGATTCCACCGGCAATCACCTGGGCCACCACTTCATGGGGACGGGGTCGGATCATGCGCCATTTTCACCTGCCCCAGTCTGGATACGCCATCGTCACTGTTGAGGATGTGGAACGAACACGACCGGGGGATCCGTTCTGGACTCCCCGCGAACGCGGCCCGGACATCTTGCCCTGGGCCGGTCCGCAGGCCCCGCCTCTGACTGCCCCCGAGGACGCGCACGGGGACGTCGGGCCCCAAGCTACGCGGTCCGAGTAAACGGCTGGTGACCATCGTGTAACGGACGACCGAACTTGGGATGAACGGTGTGCAACGTCATCGCCTCTGCCTCTAGCAGGGATCGAGCCTCTCCAGGTTGTCCTTCCTGGGACTCCTGGGATTGGTCTCGATATAGGGGGCCACGGTGCACCCCGGCGCCGGACACTCGCTCGTGACCTTGATCGTCTCCTCGTAACGGCCCGCCTTCGTTCTCCAGGTATCGCCGGCATTGATACTGGCGATGACGGTGCCAAGGTTGTGGTGGGCGCGGTCGTCGGTACAGACGCCCTCGACGTGGCGGTGGGTGAAGTCTTCTGAGAGCACCTTTCGGACCCCGGTGACGGTGTAGGTCGTCATGGATCGGGTCGCTCTACGTCCCTGACGAGATGTCTGGATTGCGCCACGGTTCAGCCTCCGTTCGTTGGAGTGTCGGGGTGCGCCCTTCTGCCGAGATGGTGAGACAACGCCAAAGGTGCATAATGTGCTCCGATCGAGTATGTTTTCCCAGTTCAGAGGCACTGTGGGTGCAACAGTGAGTAGCAAATATACCGTGTGTCGGTGGGCAAGCGCGAGCAGGCGATCGAGGCCGTTGGAGCGTTGGACGCCGACCTCGAAGCCCTCCACCAGGCCCAGAAGCACTTTCAACGGGCCTATCGGGGGCTGAAGCGGAAGCTCGAACGTGGGGTGCCGGCGTCGCGTGCGTTGGCCGCAATGGATCTGCCCGGTTTGCGCGACGAGGTGGCCCGGGAGATGGTCCGGATCGACCAAGCCCGACAACGACTGCGAACGACCCTCATCTGTCTCTGTCTGGAGGAAGGTGTGAACATCAACGAGGTGGCGCGCCTATGGGGCTTCTCGCGACAGCTGGCCCAGCGATACGCCAAGCAGGGAACAGCTCGCCTCTCCACCGGCAATGCGGGTGACTCGACCCTTCACCTGTAGCGATCCCGCGTCTCGAGTACCACCACATCATCGGTTCTCCTCAGTAGTGTGTGGCGTACGCCGGGAAGGAGCGACCGTTGGTGGGAGTTGCCGAAACGTTGATCGGGCGCCAGCCCATTTTCGATCCCGATCTGTCCGTGACAGGATACGAGCTTCTCTTCCGCCGTCTCGATGCGCCGGGACACGTCCTTCGTGAGGAAGACGGGGGAAACCTGACGCCGGAGGGACTCCTCGGTTCGGCTTCCGACGACATCGGATCGCTGGTCGGAACGAAAAGGGCGTTCTGCAACGCGACGACGTCCATTCTTCTTGGAGAGGCTCCCGTCCACGCCCCACCCGACCGAGTCGTGATCGAGGTCGGTCAAGCCCTGATCGGCGACCGGACCGGCTTGGCGGGATGTCGGCGATTGATCGACGACGGTTACACGGTGGCCATCGACGATTTGCAAGATATCGACGGCGCTGAGGATCTGCTCGCGCTCGCATCGATCGTGAAGATCAACACTCAGACCGATGATCGCGAACGGCTCACGGAACTCGTGGCGAGATGCCGCAGTTTCAATGTCGACGTCATCGCCCAGAATGTCGATACTCCGGCCACACTGGGCATGTGCGAAGTGCTCGGATTCGACTCCTTTCAGGGTTACCTCCTCGCTCATCCGCATGAGGTGTCTGGCGGACCACTCATTCCCGGACGTCTAGCCGGGCTGCGTGTGGCGGCCCGGCTCCTCGACGCCGAATGTCCCATCACCATCATCGAGGACGTCATCCGGAGCGATCCGGCCATGTCGTTTCAGCTACTGCAACTGGCCGGTGTCGGAGCTGCCAGCGGAATGAAGCGGACCATCCGCACACTCCGGGAAGCCCTGATAGTGGTGGGCTGGCGCCGCCTGCAGAGCTGGGTGGCGCTGCTCCTGCTCAACAAGGACAGTTCTGCATCGGAAGAGGCGATCGCCACGGTATTGATCAGGGCCCGGATGAGCGAGTTGTTGGCGGCGGCGGCAGGTTGCCAGCCCGACACGGGGTATACCGCAGGTCTGTTGTCCGCCCTCGACATCGTCCTGTCGATGTCGGCTGAGAGAATCGTCGGGACACTGCCTCTCGATGCCGAGCTCCGCGGCGCCGTTCTGCGTGGCGAGGGTCTCCTGGGTCATCTCATCTCCGATGTCGCCGACTACCAACTGGGCCATCCCGAGCGGGCCATCCGCTGTTCCCTACCCGAGACAGCACTTCGGGCCGCAGCGGTGGAGGCGCTGAGGTGGACCGTGGGCATGACCACCGTCCTTGACCCCAGCGAGCCTACGTAGACAAGCGGTGGAGACCGTCGGCCACGGACGGCCGACAATGCTCGGATGGCCGGATGGGCGATCGGGTCAACGGGAATGTGACCATCGTGTCGGTATTCGGTGACAGGGAACCGGCGACGGTGGACAAGTACGCCGGATGTCGAGTACCACAGTAGCCTCCGTCTTCGTGGCGAAGACCGGTAGCGACAGGACGGGATTTAGTGACGTCGACGCCTCCGGAGGGTCCCAATACCTCATCGACTACCTCGATGCGGCCCGGCGACAACCTGTCGTTGCCGAATCAAAAGAGTGGAGCCTGCGGCAGCTGCATCTGGAGAGCGGACAGCGGGCGCTCGACGTCGGGTGTGGAACCGGGGAGGACGTCGTCGCCATGGCCTCACTGGTCGGTCCGAACGGCGAAGCGGTCGGGCTGGATTGCTCGCGCGCCATGATCACGGAGGCGTCGAAGCGCCACGATCATGTGCCACAGGTATCTTTTCGGGTGGGCGAACCTGCCCTTTGCAGCGCAGAGTTTCGACGCCTGCCGGGCTGAGCGTACATTGCAACATTTGGACGATCCGGACCGGGCCATGGCTGAGATCGCCAGAGTGCTCGACGATGGCGGCCGGGCAGCCCTTGTCGAGCCGGACTGGGAGACACTTGTCATCGAGGGTTCCGATGCCGATCTGAGCTCGGTGATCTGGCGCGGTCACATGACACGCCACCCGCACCCGAGAATCGGTCGACGTCTACGGGGACTCTTGACCGCGCACGGATTCGTGGGCGTCACTCTTGCCGCCGGAGTCGTCGTGCACACCGAGTTCGAGCACTCGAAGCGAGCATTCGGACTGGCAGCAGCGGCCTCTAAGGCGGTCGCCACTGGGCTGGTGACCGAACCAGAAGCCGAGTCGTGGCTCGCCGATCTGCATCGGGCCAGCCTCACCGGACGGTTCTTCTGTGCTTTGACCTCCTTCTGGGCGGCCGGGCACAAGGCGTAAACCAGCCCAGGCGCGGCGGTCCCGGAGGTCCAAGAACCGGAGGAGAGCTGGTGGGCACCACGCCGCCCGAAGAGGGTCTCTGCCTCGTGCAGCGAAATTTGAGATTCCTCTGTGCTGGACGACTCAAGCCGCCTGGGCCCCCGCTCCGATGAAAGCGTGTGACCACCTGGGCAGACGCCGGCTCGACGGGCTCATCGCTGTGAGCCGCGACAGCGACTGGCTGGTGCCACTGGAGAAGGACGGCTCGCCGGTAGCAGATCGGCGTTGGGCGTGGAGCGAACTGACCCTGCACCCCGCCGAAGCCCGCTATCGGACGCCCCCGCGGCACCGAACCATCGTGCACGTCGTGTGTCCGGGCCGTGAGTGCGGTCGGATGGTGGGGCGCGTCGACTTGCCGGTCGATGACCCTCGGCATCCGGCGTTCGTCACCTGGCTCGGGGGAAGTCAGTCCGAGGATCAAGAGGACGAGCCGAGAAAAGAGGAAGATGGATACTGGGTCGGGCGCTTTCCGCTCGTCCGGGACTTCGAGCGGGCTCCGACAAGAATCTGGTTCTCGGCCACCTGCCCGCTGCATGGCCCGGTGGAGGTGAGGCTGTCTGCGGTGTGGGTCGCGGTCAGGTCCAAAGTCCGTCGACCGACGCGTGTAGCGGGGGTCATCTATCCCTATCGGCGAGTGATGATCTGACGCGGGCCGTCGTCTCAAAGGCGGTGTACGTGATCGTTGGTCGCTCTCTGGGCTCACTCCTTTGTCCGCATGTCGTGTGTTCGCACAGTCGTCCCGCTATTAAGGTGACCTTGCTCGTCCGTCGCCACCCACGCATGGTGGCCCCCGGTCGCCTCAGTGCCCCCGGTCTCCCCAGAAGTCGCTTGCGTCCCTAGAGACACTCCCGTATCATCACCCCGCCACGCCGAGGCGAACCCCGGGTGAACCCAAGGCTGGCGCGGTGACCGCTGAAGTGAGACCGGTTCCCAGGGGCCGGTCTCCCTTCGCGTCACGGGACTGGTCGTCCCCGGGCTCATACCTCGAGGTGGCATGAGACCGATTCGGGTCCTCGGGACCGCAGGCGTGGGCGCCGCCGCCAGGGCGGTCGTGGTCAGCGATAAGGTAGACTTATAAGGCTAGACTTACTAAATGACTGAGAACCCGGACGCCGACGACGTTGCCGCCGCCCTCGGGGTGAGCATTGGCCTCCTCACGCGACGGCTGCGTCTGGCACAGGCAGACGGCGAACTCTCGTGGCCTGAGCGCTCGGCGTTGGCGCGCCTGGATCGCGACGGTCCCACCACGGCGAGCGCCCTCGCCAGGTTCGAGCAGATCAGCCCGCAATCCATGGGAGCCACGCTCGGAGCACTCGAGAGGAGAGGCCTTGTCGAGCGACATTCTGATCCCGACGACGGTAGACGGGTCTTCGTATCCGTGACCGAACCGGGGTTCCGGGCGCTCCGCAGCGTACGGACGGGACGACTGGTGGAGGCACTCTCCACTGGGTTCACGCACTCAGAGCTGAGACAACTGACTGCGATCGCGCCGCTGATCGAGCGGTTGGCGCGGAGCATTTAACACCAACGCCCCCGCTGCCAGAAGCATATCGCGAGGAGGGGGACTTCCCGCAAGGACCTCGGATGTGCTGACAATGCTTGCCGTGAGATCAGCGGGCCAGGACAGAACCTGTGAAGGGAACGGCGAGATGCGTGAGACGTCGTCCGGAGTGTGGCCATGAACGACCCGGCCGTGGTGATCGCTGGCGGAGGTCCGACCGGGCTGATGCTGGCGGCGGAGCTGACATTGGCGGGGACCGACGTCCTCATCGTCGAGCGACGACCCAGCTTCGAGCTTGAAAGCTCGCGCTCGAGAGGTCTGCACTCCCGCACCATCGAACTGCTCGATCAGCGTGGTGTCGTCGACCGCTTTCTCGCTGAGGGGAAGGCGATGCAGGTACAGGCATTCGCCGGAGTGCCGATGGACATCAGCGATTTCCCCACCCGGCACAACTACGGGATGGCGCTGTCGCAGAGCCATTTTGAGCGCATCATGTCCGGCTGGATCGATGAGCTCGGTGTTCCCATCCTGCGTCAGCGCCAGGTCACGGGATTCACGCAGGATGACAGCGGGGTCGACATCGCGCTCTCTGACGACACATCACTGAGGGCGCAGTATCTGGTTGGTTGCGACGGTGCCCGAAGCATTGTGCGCAAGGCAGCCGGCATCGACTTCGCGGGCTGGGATCCGACAACGTGCTGGATCCATGCCGAGGTCGAGATGGACGAACAGCCGGAGTTCGGCTTGCGTGGCGGTGGTGGCGTCGGCCCGGCGGAAGGAGGACGGGTGGGCGTCACCTTGATCGAACCGGACGCGGACCGCACCGATGACCCCACCCTGGAGGATCTCCGCGCCGCGCTGATTCGCGTCGACGGAACGGACCACGGGGTGCACAGCCCTCTCTGGATCTCCCGTTTCACCGACATGACCCGGCAGGCAACGACCTACCGCAGGGGACGTGTGCTGCTCGCGGGCGACGCCGCACACGTGCATTCTCCGCAAGGTGGACAGGGCCTCAACATCGGTGTGCAGGATGCCGTGAACCTCGGATGGAAGCTGGCCCAGGTGGTCAACGGGACATCACCAGACGGCCTCCTGGACACCTACCACGCCGAGCGGCACCCGGTCGCCGCCCGCGTGCTGAGCAACACCATGGCGCAGAGGGCGCTCAGCGGCACTGACGCGCGTACCGAGGCATTGCGCGACATGATGACTGGCCTGCTGAGAATGGACGAGCCTCGCAAGCAGATCGCCGGCATGATCTGTGGTCTGGATATCCATTACGACGTCGGGGACGGACATCCGCTGTGTGGGCGCCGTATGCCCGATCTGGACCTGGTCATCGCCAGCGGCCCGCTTCGCATGTTCACCTTGCTGCACCGCGCCCGGCCCGTGCTGCTGAACCTCGGTGAGCCCGGGGGGTTCGACATGACGCCGTGGGCGGCACAGGTGCAGCAGGTCGACGCTGTGCATGTCGGGGCGTGGGAGCTCCCCGTGCTCGGCGAGGTCATCGCTCCCACGGCCGTGTTGATCCGGCCCGACGGTCATGTCGCCTGGGTGGGAGGCCTCACCGATCCGGCGCTCCCCGACGCGCTGACCGCGTGGTTCGGACGGCCTGCGCCGGCATAGATCGAACGTCCTGGGGAAGCGGACTGCCATCGTGATCGAAGGTCCGTCCCCGCCTCGGTCTTGCCGGGGCCGGACCGCCCTGGGCTACGGTCCTGTGTATGTCGGATTACGACGCCGTGGTCATCGGCGCCGGCCATAACGGCCTGACGGCGGCCGCGGTCATGGCGCGCGGTGGTATGCGCGTCCTGTGTCTCGAGAAGAACCACTTCATTGGTGGGATGTCATCGACGACAGAGTTGGTCCGCGGCTACCGCTTCGAGCTTGCCGGATCGGTCCAGTTCCCGCTCCCGAACGAGATTTTCGAGGACCTCGGCTTCGATGCGTGCCCGATCTATGAGCCTGAGGTGCAATCGGCGAGCATCGGAGCGTCCGGGGAGCCGCCGATCCTGCTCTACTCCGACCCCGAGCGGCTCCTAGCCCACCTCGGCGATACGCTGGGCCTCGAGGCCGTGATAGGTATGGCCGAGGTGGCGGCCTGGGCCGAGGCACCGGCACGGGCGATCGGACGGTTCGAGGTACGCAAACCTCCGAAGTCCCTCGATGAGATGTGGGCGTGCGCATCCAACGAAGCCGAGCGCCAAGCGATCAAGACCGCCATGTTCGGAAGCGTCTTGGACGTCGTCGACCGCTTTCTCCCCGACCGAGAGAAGCACGCTCAGATCCGCAGCATGCTGAGTTTCCTGGCCGTCAATTCCACCTATCTGGGGCCCAACACGCCAGGGAGTGCGCTGTGCCTCGCCTTTGCCCTGGCGTCTCCCGGCGGAGCGACGATGTCCAAGGTCCGGGGTGGCATCGGCGCCATGTCCGACCACGTTCTGCTCCTGTTCGAGCACCACGGCGGCGAGCTCCGCCGGCATGTCAAAGTGACCAAGATCGTCGCGTCAGAAGGCCATGTCGAGGGTGTGGAATTGAGCGATGGGGACGTGGTGACAGCTCCGGTGGTCGTGTCCAACCTCGACCCCACGGCCACCTTCACCCAACTGCTCGACCGTGATGAGCTGCCCGAGGGCTTCGCCCGTCGCATCGAGGCCATCGACCATCGCGCCGCATATTTTCAGATGCATTTCGCTCTCGACGGACTGCCTGAGTTCTCCGGGCCCTATGAGGTCCTCAACGAAGGCGGGCTCCGCCGGAATGTGACCCTCTTCGGAACAGCGGAGCAGATGCAACTGGACTACGAGGGCTGCATCCGCGGCCTTGTTCCCCGGTTGCCGTCGTTCAACCTTCAGATCCCGACCCTGGACGACCCCGAATTGGCTCCCTCGGGCAAGCACGCGGCCAGCAGCTTCGCCTTCTACTTTCCGATCGGGGCCAGCCACGCGGATCAGACGCGATTGCGTGACGAGATGGCGGACCGTATCGTCACCAAGGTTTCGGGGGTGGCTCCAAATTTTCCAGACCTCATCGAGCGTCAATTCAACTATCCGGCCTACACGTATGAGCTGATGTTCGGATGCACTGGCGGCGACTTCACGCACGGTCTGTTGCAGCCGGAATTCATGGGCCCCTTCCGCCCAGGCCCGCGAGGTTGGGCCGACAACCCCATTCCCCTCGACGGCCTCTACCTTTGCGGAGCAGGCTGTCACGGTGGTCCGGGGGTCACCTTCATCCCCGGCTACAACTGTGGTTATGCCGTCCTCGAGGCTGCCTCGTCGCCTCGGTAACGAATCTGCCGCTCGACGAACGCCAGGTACATCGCCATCGAGAAGGCCAGGCTGGTGAAGAGACTCATGACGAAGAACATCCACGGAACCCGTAGGCCTCGCCTTCGCCCGTCGACGATCGTCCACAGGGGTAGGAGGACGACGTTCACGATCGTGTAGTCCTGGGCGGCCGAATCCGACGCCCAGTTCGAGAACAGCATCTTCGTGTAATTGACGTAGCTGGCGTGGTCGTACGAGTGGACGTACCGGATGTTGAAGTACCAACCGAGACACAGAGAAACGAGGCCGGCGAAATAGTAGAAGGCCTCGAGGACCGATGGTCGACCTGCGATACCCCGGACGAAGAGATGGCGGTTGCTCACAAATGCAACAGCCGTGCTCAACACACCCAGGAGCGCGTAGAAGGTGAGCGACGTGGTCATGGCCGTTCCCCGATTCTGTGTGGCAGGCCCGTGCCCACCGGGAACGTCAATAATGACCGAGACGCACTCGGTCATCCCCCACCGGTGGGGGGTTCGCTCAGAAGGTCATCTCTGCGGCCCTCCATCGGTACCAGAGTGATGACAGGAGCACGGGCTGTGGCCGAAATGAGGTGCGGCCCCGTGTGGGGTCACCGATGGGTCAGCTCGTCGGATGTTAGGCGACGGTCGGTGAGTGCTTCCGAGCTGCCTTCCCCCCGAAGCGGTGATTCACCAACGTGCCGACATACGTCTGAAGGCGAGCCTCGATCTCGGCGGCCTCCGTCGGTGTGAGCTTGTGATTCGCCACCGCCTTGGTCACGTGGGCATCGGCAGCGTTCAGAAGAGCGCCGACCACTGACTGCACGCTGACGCTGTGCTCCCCGGCGATCTCTGAAAGCGACTTGCCCGTGCGCAATTCGGTGACCAACTCGCGGCGCGAGACGCCGATCGTCTTGGCGCTGATCGAGACAACTGCTCGTCGGATCTGTCGCCGGTGCCCCGCCAGCCATTTTCCGAGGTGGTGGGTGTTCTTGGCGGCCGCCGTGGCCGCTTGGGGATTGGGAACGGCAGCGCTGGCCGCGCCCGCCCCTCCTGCACCGCCCAGAAGCGCGGCACAGACCACGACAACGGCCAGGATCTTCTTCATCAACATGAAGGCACCTCATCGATTGACGTCTCTCGGTCACTCTGCCCTCAGAAGCTGTGGAGAGCCTGTGGGACATGTGAGGATCTGGCCAAGGCGGCGCCGGCGGTTTCAGGGGTCCCGTGGCCCTCCGGCCCCATCGTCGTTCCGGGTCCAGCCTGGCTATCCGGTCATGGGTTGATCACTACGGTGAACGCCTGAGTCACGACGTGAGTTCCAAAGGTGGCCTTGATGACGACGTGGGAAGTGCCCGCTGTCTTTGGCTTTCCCTTGAGGGTGGCGGTACCTCTGGCCGTATCGAAGAACACCAGGCCTTTCGGGAATCTGCCGCTCTTTGTGATGCTCGGTACCGGTGAACCCGTCGTCCTGACGGTGAACGAGAACGACTTACCGACGGTGCCGGTGGCACTGTCGGCGCTGGTGATGGTCTGGGGCATGGGGGCGACCTCGACCGCTCCGATGTCGCACTTAGGGCCCTGCGGGCGGGAGATGCCCCGCTGGTCGGTGCCCGGACACAACGTCGTGGAGTTCGCCGTGGCTCCGGGTGGGATCTGGTTGAGTTCCGGACCATCGATTGCCGGGGCTTGGGTATCGGTGGGCCCGCCGTTGTCCTGCAGAGGGCCCAGGTACGCATCCACGTCAGACTGACTGTGGTTGACCCCTGAGAATCCGCATGATCCGTCGTCGTCCAGGTTGTATCCGGCGTCCGTGACGCTCCCGGAGCAGTCGCCCTCCGAGCCTCCCGTGGCCACAACGGTGCCGGCCACGCTCACCGTGCCTGCTTCGTTCGTGATGTCGCCGGCACCATGCTTGGAGGTCCTGTTCTCGGACAACGTGCTCTCGGTCACGTCCGCGGTGCCGGTGTCGTTGAGGAGCGCACCACCACCCCCGACGTTGTAGTCGGAGCTGTTGTGCGAGAAGGTGCTGTCGGTGACGGCCAGGGTGCCGCTGGTGTTCTCGATGCCTCCGCCGCCGATAGCAGCACCGCCGTAGAAGGCGCCGTTGTCCGACAATGTGC
This sequence comes from uncultured Acidimicrobiaceae bacterium, assembly GCA_963848355.1. GTDB lineage: Bacteria > Actinomycetota > Acidimicrobiia > Acidimicrobiales > UBA8190 > CAWKDG01. The sequence continues at coordinate 949,496 of CAWKDG010000001.1, read as the reverse complement.
TGTCGGCGACTGTCGCCGACCCACCATCGTTGTCGATGCCGCCCCCACCGCCGTGATAGGCGCTGTTGTCCCGGAGCGTGCTGTCCGTCACGTTCAGGGTGCCGTCCTCGTTGAGAACGCCCCCACCACCCGCTGAGGAATTGTTATTGAACAGAGTGCTGGCCGAGACAATCAGGGTTCCGCTGTTGTCGATGCCGCTGCCACCGTCGGACAAGCCATCCTCGACGGTGATCCCAGAGATTGTCGCCGTGACCCCCGACGGGACGGCGAAGACGCCGACGGTCTTGTTTCCGCTGACGGCGAGGGTGGTTGATCCCGGTCCGGCAATGGTGAGATCGACAGCTATGTCGATGGTGCCGGCGAGGACGATCGGCGAGCTGGGCGGACAGGAGACGGAGAAGTTGACAGTGTCACCGGAGACGGCGTTCTGCACTTCATAGGGGAGCGAGCCGGGAAGGGCGGCCGAGCCGCTGCAGGTGGTGACGGTGTCGGTGGCTGCCCCGGCCACTTGGGCCGGGAGGACGGCGACCGAGAAAGAAGCGAGCCCCAGCACGAGGCCGCCGGCCACCATTCGTGGAGCCCCTCCACCCCGGGTGCGAAGGCCCCGATATCCGAAGTGGAGCGTGTCGTCGGTCTGTCGCCTCATGACGTCCTCCTGTCATCGCATTGGGCTGTCATCGCATACGGGGCCATCGTAGGAGCTTTGCCTCGTGGGTGCTGAGGCCCCGGACGACGGTGAAGACATGGCATCCATGGTTTCGGTAGCAAGGACGTCGACCCGACCACCCGGCTCAGGCTGGGGTCACCATCCTGTGGCACGGGAGACGACTATTACGGTGGGCGAGTGTCCCGTTTCGTCGTCGACATCACCCCTCTGAGGAGGTATCGGCATTTCCGGCGCTTGTGGGCCGGCCAGATGGTCTCCGGACTGGGCTCACAGCTCACCCTGGTGGCGGTCTCGTTTCAGGCGTACGCACTGACGCGTTCGACCTTCGTGGTCGGCCTGATCGGCGTCGCCCAGTTGGTGCCGTTGTTGGCCGGAGCTCTGTGGGGTGGCGCACTCGCCGACGCCATGGATCGGAAGAGGGTGCTGATTCTGACTCAGGTCGCCATGGCATCAGGTGTCGGTGGACTGGTGGTCAACGCCTCGTTGTCCCATCCCCGGATATGGCCACTGTTCGTCTGTACAGCCGCCAATGCCGGGTTCCAAGGGGTCGACTGGCCGGCGCGACGCGCCGCCCTGCCGATGCTCGTCGAGACCCCGGATGTGACGGCGGCGATCGCCCTGCAGACCACGATCCAGCAGCTGGCCCTGGTGGCCGGACCAGCCCTGGCCGGCGTGCTGATCGCCACGATCGGATTGAGCGCGGTGTACGGCATCGATGTGACTACGTTCGCGGTGTCCTTGCTCGCCGCCGTCCTTTTGCCGGCCCTCGTGCCCAGCGGCGGTGGCACGCCCATGGGGTTTCGGTCGATGGCCGAGGGCTTCCGCCATTTGCGCACGGAGAGGCTTCTGTCGGCCACGTACTTGATCGACCTCAACGCCATGATCTTCGGAATGCCTCGCGCCGTCTTTCCGGCGCTCGGTGTCGGATTGTTCAGAGGAGGCGCGGGTGTCGTCGGGCTGTTGTACGCCGCTCCCGGCGCCGGGGCGCTTCTCGGATCACTGGTCACCGGTTGGTGCAGCCGGGTGCATCACCAGGGTCGGGCCATCGCTGCCTGCGTCGTGATCTGGGGGATGACGATCGCCCTGTTCGGCGTCGTGCCCGCGCTCTGGATCGGATTGATCCTGTTGGCCCTGGCTGGTGCGGCCGACGTGGTGTCCGCCGTGTTCCGACAGGCCGTGCAGCAGCGGGCCGTGCCCGAACATCTCCAGGGACGGCTGTCAGGGACGTTCTTTGCCGTGGTGGCCGGAGGACCGCGGCTCGGTGATGCCGAGACCGGGGTGGCCGCCGCCATCGGTGGTCCGCAGTTCGCCGTCTGGAGCGGTGGCCTGGCGTGTGTGGTCGGGGTGGCCGTCCTCCTGTGGCGTGTCCCTGAACTCTGGCGCGATGACGGGGGAGGGGGAGCGCTGAGCGAGGGAGCGGCGATCGAAGCGATCGCCGAGGTGACCTCGGAGCTCGGTGAGGGCGAGCCACTCTGACAGGGACAACCTGCTGACGGGCGGCCTTAGCGTCGGTGGTCGGGACGGCACGCCGGCGAGCCACCGGGCAACCGGTAGCGCCATCGGACGACGAGGCGGTACACGATCCCGGCCGGCCAGCTCGCCGGGAGCGTCAGGATGAGCCGGCCTGCCACCCGACGCCATCCTCCTCCTGCCTGTAGGGCTCGTCCCACGGCGCGGTGACCGCGTTCACGTTGTCCGTCAGCGTCCAGCCACCACGCCGCCTGCTCGGCATCTTGGGGACTGAGCCCGACCGACCTGAGCAGGTCAGGACCGAGCGTCTGCCATGCTTCGGCGCGTTCACCGTGTTGGAAGCGCTTCTCCGCCCAGCGGGCGGCGGTCGTGCAGAACCCGCAATCTCCGTCGAAGACAAGGACCGCCCCACGGGCATCACGGGACACATGGGCGAGCCTACCGGTGCCCAAACGATCTCCCGGGGCCGGAAACCTGCTATTCCGCCGACACCGGGGGGTGCAAACAAACCGCCGGCCGTCCGGATCGAGCCGTAGGTGCGAAGTAGGGTGGAGTGGAGGACAAGCACTGGCCCACCCCGGGCGTGCTTCGATCCTTCCGGCTTGGCGTCAGCCCACGATGAGGACGCCGGTGAGGATAATCATGGTGTCTCCTGAAGCAGCGTCCGTAGCCGCTCGTCTCGACGAGCACCATTCTCCGGAGACGAACGGGCGAATGGCGGTGTGCCGACGCTGCGGACACCAGACGGACGATCCCGGCGGACGGACGCATGCTCCGGACGAGAGCCAGGTCACCCGGGCCAACAGATGGCTGGATGCCCAGCTGCGGGTGAGCCGCATCGAGCAAGCCCGGTATCTGCGCGCCAGGTGAGACCCACCGTCTGAAGAGTTCATCTCGAGTTCGGAGATCCGTTGCACGGCGGTCACGCACGGTTTACCTGGGCCTCATAGCGTGACCCTCGGCGATCCTCTCCTCCCCTCGAGGACGTCAGCCGTGGGGGGCCGCCAACCGGCTCGGGCCGAATCCTCCGGGCCGGTTCGGCGCGCCGGGTGCAATCTTCCCCGCGGTCAGAGGCGGGTCACCGGTAGGCGTAAGCAGGAGAGATGGTTGGCGTCGTGGAGGATCTCCTGGTCGGCGACGGAGAAATTGTGGGCGCTCTTCAGGGGCTCATCGGTCCCCGTGTTACGGGCGAAGAGCGGGTGGGCACCGCTCGAGACCTGGAGGCGGATGCGGTGACCCCGGGTGAACCGGTTCGCCGTCGGCCACATGGCGATCCGGATCCCGAACGATCCGTCGACCGACCTCGACACCGCTCCCGGTCTCAGCCGCACGATCCCGTCGCTCAGGTTCCTCGACCGGCCCCGCGGAGACACGTCACAAAGTCGGACGAAGAAGTCGCAGTTGTCGCTCGTCGACCGTACGTGCAGGTCGGTGCTGAGGGGGCCGATCACCGTCAGGTCCTCGGTCAGCACGTCGCTCGTGAACGTCAGCACGTCCGTCCGGTCCTCTCGCTGACGCTGGTCCTTCGGTCCCGCATCGGTCCAGTTGAGCGAGGCTCCTCCGACGCTCGGCGTCGGATCTGAGGGATCGTACCGATAGCGGTCGGGCGACGATTCACCCGGTTTCGCCTGGCGGAGTGTGCCCCCGCCACCGAGGTACCAGGGTTGCTCGTGAGCGGGCGGTGGCCAATCGGCGAACTCGACCCATCGGCGGGCTCCCATCACGAAGAGGCGGACGACGTTGCGTGGACGACCGCCCGACCCGTCCCCCAGATGGCCGTCGAACCACTCCAGGCCGTCGCGCAGGCTGGTGGCGATGGTCCCAGGGCTGGCATGGGACCAGGGACCGATGGTGAGCCTCACACTTCTCCCGGCTCCCCGTAGCGCCTGGTAGTCGTCGAGCTGGGAGGGCAAGAAGATGTCGTACCAGCCACCGACGAGGGTGGCGGGGGGCACGTTCTCGAGCTGCCGTCCGAAATCCACGGGCTCCCACCATGTGTCACCGGGGTCCTCGTGATCGAGCCAGTCCTGGAAGTACGGCACGTGCCGGCCCACTGTCGCCCTGTCGGCATCGGACAAGGGGAGAGTGTCGCAGGCGGCCGCGAGGACACGTCTGTCGTCGCGCTGGGCGCGGACCGATCGCCACCATCCCTGCTCCTGGTACTCGAGCAGCTGCAACCAAGCCAGGCTCGTCCCCAGGGCAAAGCACTCGGACGGGTAGACGACGGCGTCTCGGAATTTGGACGCCGTCACATCGAGGGCCATGGCCTTCAGATACGTCGGTGACTCCTGCGCCAGTGCCCACTGGGTCAGGCCCAGGTAGCTGGGGCCGAACGTGGCGAGGGTACCGGTGAACCAGGGCTGGCCCACGATCCAGTCCAGGGTGACGCGACCGTCGGCTCGTTCGTTGCGAAACGGGACCCATTCTCCTCCGGAGCCGAACGTGCCCCGGCAGCTCTGGATCACGACCTGGTAGCCCCGCTCGGCGAAGAGCCTCCCGATCATGCCCGCCCACTGACGACGGCCGTACGGCGTCCTGAGCAGGATCACCGGGCCCGGCCGTTCGGCCGTATCGGCCGGGTACCAGCGATCGGCGAGGAGGACGATTCCATCCGTCATCGTCGTCCGCAGATCGCGCTCGACCGATACCGTCCCGGTCTTCGCCGGCGGCAGTCTCGCCAGCGAGCCCAGGATTCGACTAACGAGGGTCATCGTGCACCGTCGGCCAGTATGCCTCCTGACGTCACCGCGGGACTGTGGACGGCCAACGCTCGGCTGCCCCGGCGCAGCGGGGATGGCCGGCGCCGTGACGGTTGTGGCCCCGTTGTGCGCCGGTCGTGCCTGGGTACACGAGGAGTTTCTCAGGGTTCGACCTCGGTTGGCCGATATCTGAGGCCATGGTGGACACTTCGGCGCGCGTGTCGGGTGAGGAGCGGGCCGCGTCACTCCTCGAACGCGAAGCCCGGATCGTCGGGATCAAGGATTTCTCGACCCCCAGCCTCGAGGCCGTCGACCGACGTCGGTCCCAATTATGGACGGTCGCTTTTGCGGGGTTGGCGTCGATGGCCGCCGCGGTCGGGCTGCTCACCTCGGCGGGAGGTCACCATCTCGGGTTCGCCAACCGTCTCGGATTCAGGATCGGCACCGTCGTGCTCGTCGTGGCGCTGGCCTTCTATGTCATGGAGAAGGAGCGTCACCTGCGCCGGCTGGCCAACCTGCTAGTCAACGAACGGGTGCTCGGGGCAGCGCTGTCCAACCGCCTGAAGGAGCTGGCCGTGCTCTACGAGGCCGGTAAGGCGCTGAACTCGGTGCTCGTCATCGAGGAGGTCCTCAATCTCATCTTGTCCAGTGCCTTCGAGCTCCTGGAAGCGTCGAGCGGCTTCATCATGCTCCTCGACGGACCCGACAATCTGGTGGTCGCCTGTCGTGCCGGAGTCGCCTCCGATGATGGAGATCGTCTCGAGCTCGGCGAGGGGATCGCCCACCGCGTCCTGCACGGCCGCGAGCCCCTTCTCGTTCAGGGAGTGGTCTCCGACAACGGGCGGGTCGAGACCCAGAGTGCCGTGTGCGTTCCCTTGATCAATCGCAACGATGTTCTCGGGGTACTAATCTTGAAGGGCGCGGGCGACCACATGTACAGCGAGCACGACCTGCGTGCCGTCTCGCTGTTCGCCGAGCACGCTGCCATCGCTGTGGCCAACGCCCGGTTGTACGAGGCGGAGCGGGCGCTGAGTGTTCAACTGTCCCACCAGGTCGTCCACGATCCTCTGACCGGCGCCGCCAACAGGGTCCTCGTGAGCGACAGGATGGCCCATGCGTTGGCCAGGGTCCGACGCGGCGAATGTTTCATGGGTGTGCTCTTCATCGATCTCGACGACTTCAAGCTCGTCAACGACGAGCTCGGTCATGGCGTCGGCGATCTCGTACTCACGGCGGTCGCACACCGGTTGTCGGCGTGCGTCAGACCATCCGACACGGTGGGCCGCTTCGGTGGCGACGAATTCGTGATCGTCTGCGAGGACATCGCCGGCGACGCTGGCGCTGTTGACATCGCTCGGCGTGTTCTCGTGTCGCTCGAGGCTCCGTTCTCGACGCCATCGGGAAACCGGACCCTTTCTGCCAGTATCGGGGTCGCCACTTGCGGTGTCGACAATCCAATGGAGGCCGACACCCTCATACGGGCGGCCGATCGCGCCATGTACCGGGCGAAGATGGAAGGCAAGTCGCGCATCGTGAGCGCCCTGCACCCGGCTGCCCATCCCTCCTGAGGATCCCTGTCGTTTCAGAGTGCCGCGGGCGGCGGGCTCAGCCGGCTTCCCTCCCGTACCCCTGTTTCTCCGTCGATCCCGGGTCGCCGCATGACCGTGCAGGCACGGGGGGTGGCGCTAGCCCGTCAATTTTGACGGAGCCCGGAGAGGCGGACCCTCTATACGCTGGAATCACCACTATCTGCGACCGTTCGAGACCGAGGAGAGAGGCCCACAATGCGTCGCTTGCACCCCCATCGTCGATTCACGGCCGCGGCCCTGCTCGTGGCTGTCTCGGCGGCCGCCGTGACAGTTTCGCTACCGGCCGGGGCGACGGGGACGGGAGGAATCGTCACCTGCGATGTGGTGACCGGCTCGCAGCAGGGTCCGCCCCAGCTGTACAGCTGCTCCGCCTCGACCGGCGGGGCGGGGTCGATCGAGCCCTATCCCTTTTTCGTGGCCGGGACCCACACCGGCACGATCCACTGGAGCCAGCCGAGCACGACAAAGCATCTGACCACGGTCATCAGAGTCAAGACCCGGGTCGTGACGAAGAAGAGCACGCCGTGCGGCACCGGCGTTACGGAGCTCAAGGTGAGCGGGAGCGTCCGTTCGGACTCGGGCGGGATCGTGACGGTGGGAGGGCCCGTCTCGGCCGTCCTGTGCCAGTCGCAAGGGACGTTCGAGTTGTTGAACAACACGGCGATGACCATCGGTTGACGACCGCCGGCTGATGCGGCGGGAGACAAGATGAGCGGTCAGTCTCGCCGATCGACGATCAGGCGGTCACGATGATGGCGGGATCGTGTAGATCGCGCCGTCACGGGTATTGCGCACCAGACGGAGAGACAGAGCGCGCTCGAGCGACGATTCCGTGGGCAGGAAGCTGTCCCGACCGAGTCCCCTGACGTAGACGACGAATCCTCCTCGTGTCGTCAAGGTCTGGCGGATCTCCCCGAGCTGGGCATCGAAGCGCGTGTTCTGTTTCAGGGTGGAGAAGTCCACACGTTCGGGGATGCTGGCAGTGGCCCGGTCGGCCAAGAGATAGATGGCATCGGGCGCGTTGCTGTAGATGACGGCGTTGGCGGGGAGGGCTCGAACGTCGGCCATGATCGGGCTCTTGACCCACACGGGCATGGCGTAGCCAAAGGTCGGGTGGGTCGTGGTGTCGACCCCGAAGCGCACCGCCGAGACCACCACGACGGCGATGACGACAACCCTCATCGCCGGCGTCCGCTTCACAGCACAGGCCACCGCCACGACCAGGGCGAGGAACAGGGGGATGAACTCGTCCGTGTCCAGATTGACCCCGGCGTCGAAGAAGGTGATGGCGATCTCGAGGATCACCACCTGGACCACCATGAAAAGGGCGAGAAGCCGGGCCGTTCTGCTCGTGCGGACCAGAAGCAGGAGGACGACGGCCACAGCGACCACGCCGACCAGAGCCAGCGGCAGCGAACTGTTGGACGGCAGCACCCAGTTGGCGACGGAGCGGGCGCCGGTCTTGACGGTGTTGGCCACGACGTGGAAGCCGACGAAGTGGCCGGTGCTGCGGCCTGACACCTGTTCGTAGACGAACCAGCCGACCAGGGGACAACTGCTCATGACAAGGAGCGCCAGGGCATCTCGGCGGCGGTGGCGCAGAGCCAGAGCGGCCCAGATGATGAGGCCACCCGACGCGAATCGCTCCAGGGTGGCCAAGCCGATGGCGGCGGCGGCCACGAACAGCCATACCGTCCGTGGTCGCTCACGGTGCCGGAGCACGGCGAACAGTGCTACGGCGCTGAAAAAGAGTGCTGTCGCCAGGGTCCCGACATCCGAGGCCAGGACCCCGAGCGAGAAGGCCGTGACCGCCTGGGCGGCGACGGCCAACCACAGGCCGCCCGTCGTGACCAGGATGAACATCCCGATGAGCAGGACCGTGAGGGCGAAGAAGATGGCGTCCTCGATGCGGGCCGCTGCGAAGGGGTGTCCACCGATGGCCAGGAGAACGGGAGCCAGGGGCGCGTAGACCACGAGAGGGGTGGGACGCGGTGCCGAGTGCCCGGGTGGGGGCGTGCCGATGCTCACGTCACCGAGGGGGTAGTAGTGGATGGGTACATTGAGGCCGTGGCCGGCGGCGACGCTGCGCGCCGTCCCGACGTAGACGGCGGAGTCGGCACTCGTCGGTGCTCCGTCCCGTGACGACCACAAGGTGACGCCGGCGGCCAGCAGAGCGAGACCACCGAGACAGAGCACTCGCCCCATCGTCGTGGTACGCCTCGGCACAGGCGGCGAAGCGACTGACGCCACGCCGACGCCTTCTCTTCGAATCCGCATCGCGGCAAGCGTACAGAGGGACCGACATCGCGGTCAGCCATCCGATTCGGGCCCCACACCGACGGCGAGAGCCGAGCGCACGACGACAAACTTGATTAACGTCAGCGACCGGACCGACGATCCCGGACACGACGGGAGGATGCGACATGGCTCGAAAGCTGGCCGCGGAGTTGCTCGGAACTGCATTGCTCGTCTACTTCGGGGTGGGGGTGGCGACGCTGAGCTTCGGTTTTCGGGACGACGGGGACCAGTTTCGCCGCCGGGGTGGTGGCCACCGCCCTGGCCTTCGGCCTGACGCTGCTGGCCCTGGCCTACGTGCTGGGGCCCATTTCCGGTTGCCACGTCAATCCCGCCGTCACCATGGGAGCCCTGCTGGCGCGCCGGCTACCGATCGGCGAAGCGGTCGGCTACGGGGTGGCCCAGTTCGCCAGGGGCATCCTCGGTGCGCTCGTGCTGTGGGTCACGTTGAGCAGTTCGCCGCTGTACAGCAGGTCGAAGACAGGTCTCGGGACCGACGGCTGGGGGGCTGCCAGTCACATCCACATCGGCGCCGGGGGCGCCTTCCTGGCCGAGGTCGTGCTCACAGCCCTGTTCGTGTTCGTCATTCTGGGCGTGACCAGCGAGACGGCGAATGCCACGACCGTGGGCGTCGTGATCGGGTTGACGCTGACGGTCGTCCATCTCATCGGCATCCCGATCACGGGGACGTCGGTCAATCCGGCGCGCAGTCTCGGCCCCGCCCTCATCGTGGGAGGACTCGCTCTGCATCAGGTGTTGTTCATCGTCGCACCGCTGGTCGGTGGAGCCGTGGCTGCCGCGCTGCATCTGCTTCTCTCCGGATCGTCCACCACACTGGCGCGGGAGTCGGCGCCGTGAGGACCCGGGGCGAGCGGAGCGGGAATCGAGCTACCGGGAGGCTGCACTGTGCATGAGTCGATCTACACCCGCCGACAGATCCTGGCCGGGGGTGCCGGAGGGGCCGCCGCCGTGCTCCTGGCCGCGTGCGGTGGCACCACGGCGAATCGTGCGGCGTCTGTCAAGCCGGCCGGGTCCGATCTGGGGGCCATCGACCACGTCGTCTTCCTCATGCAGGAGAACCGCTCGTTCGACCACTACTACGGCACCTTTCCCGGTGTCCGCGGTTTCAATGACCATCCCCAGGATGACGTGGCGCACTTCGCCCAGGCGTGGCCGTCCAACGCCTCGCTCGTTCCGGTCGGGAAGATGCTTCCGTTCCATCTCGATACGGCCCGCACTCTGGCCGAATGCACGTTCGACCTGTCCCACGCGTGGACGGCGCAGCATCAATGCTGGAACCACGGAAAAATGGATGCTTTCGTCACGACCCACACGATGCCGGACTACGAGGGCCCGGTGAACGGTGTTATCACAATGGGCTACTACACGCGACAGGATCTTCCCTTCTATTACGCCCTCGCCGATGCCTTCACTCTGTGCGACGGCTACCACTGCTCGGTCCTCGGACCCACCCACCCGAACCGTGTCTTCTGGATGTCAGGGACGAACGACCCGGCGGGCAAGGCCGGTGGTCCCGTGATCATCACGAGCAGTTCCACCTCGGCCCAGTGGAGTCTTTCGTGGCCCACGATGCCTGAGCGGCTGGACGACAAGGGGATCTCCTGGAAGGTCTACAACCCGCCCGGGTCGGAGTACCTGCCGTCGTCAAGTGCGGGAGTGTTGATCTCGAACAACATCCTGATGCACTTCAAGCAGTACTCGGATCCCTCGTCGGAGTTGTACAAGAAGGCGTTCCTGTCCGCCTTCCCCAACGACTTCGCCGCCGATGTGGCCACAGGAACGCTGCCCCAGGTGTCCTGGATCGTCGCCCCCACGGTGCCGAAGGACCACTCCGAGCATCCTCCGGCTCCTCCGGCACTGGGTGAGTGGTTCACCCACCAGGTGCTGAACACGCTCGTCTCGAATCCCAAGGTGTGGGCCAAGACCGTGCTGTTCGTCTCCTATGACGAGAACGACGGCTTCTTCGATCACGTGGCACCGCCGACACCACCACCGGGAACACCGGGCGAGTACCTGACCTCCGACCCCCTCCCAGCGGAGTCGGGCGGAATCACCGGACCGAACGGCCTCGGATTCCGCGTCCCGCTCCTCGTCCTCTCACCCTTCAGCCGCGGCGGCTTCGTGTGCTCCGACACCTTCGACCATACGTCGCAGCTCCGGTTCCTCGAGACTCGCTTCGGGGTCGAGGTGCCCAACCTCTCGGCGTGGCGTCGGCAGACAACGGGTGATCTCACGTCCACCCTGCACTGGGATTCCAGTCAGACATCGATTCCCATGCTCCCGCCCACGTCGGAGGATGACCCCCTCATCGCCTCGGAGTGCCAGTCGTCTCAGCTGATCGAGGTCAATGTCCCGAATCCGCCCGATCTCGTCCCGACCTCCCAGCAGATGCCGGTTCAGGAACCGGGCACGGCCCGCCGGATCACGACCCGTTCGGCCTGACGTCAGCGGGGCCGGAGCTCTCCGGATCCTTGCGGAGCTTCTCGAGATCGGCTGCCTGTTCCGGAGTGAGCACCAGGCCGGGATCGACGGTTCCCGTGCGCAGACCGGGAGACGGGCTCGCTCCCCGTTGTGACAATTGCCGCGGGAGCACGGAGAGCTGTGCGGGCCGCCCCAGGTAATAGCCCTGGCCGTAGTGGCATCCGAGGCCTTGCAGGGTGGTCAGCTCGCTCTGGGTCTCGATTCCCTCGGCCACGATCGATGCGTTGTAGGCGTCGAGCCCGAAGGCCAGCATCGCCGAACCCAGTGCCCGACGCGCCGGGTCGGTATCGATGCCGCGGGTGAGGGCGATATCGAGCTTAATGATGTCGGGGCGGAGATTGAGAATGTGGCGGAAGGTCGAGAATCCGGATCCGGCGTCGTCGACGGCCAGACGCAGGCCGTTCGATCGGAGCTCGGCGATGGCCTCGCCGAAGAGGTGGTAGTCGTCGATCCCCGTGTGCTCGGTCAGTTCCAGAACCACGCGTTCGGCGGGGATGTCGGCCATTGAAGCTCGGAATTCGGGAGACACGATCGTCGCCGGGGAGGCGTTGATCGACAGGTACAGTCCCGCCGGCAACTTCACCAATTGCTCGAGAGCGGAACGCAGGGCGGTGACCTCGAGTTCGGTGCCGAGGCCGAGCTCGGCCGCCTCGGCGAACCACAGATCGGGCCCCCGGAACGGCGGGGCGGTGAATCGAGCCAGTGCCTCGGCGCCCACCGTGCCTCCCGTCCGGAGGTCGACGATGGGCTGGAACACCGTTTGCAGGGACTGGTCGGCCAAGGTGATGCGGACGAGCTTCTCGCGCCGGTCGGCCTTCTCCTCCTCGTGCCACTCTGGTGCGGGGACGGGGGCATCTGGTTGCGGGGCAGCCTGCGTCGGCACGACCAGGCGCCTACCACCGGCAGGGGGGGATGGGGGAGGCGGCACCGGCGCTTCGGCCGCCTTTCGTCGCTTGTTTCGCGACAGCCTGCCCACTCGGCCGATGAAGATGTCTTCCGGCCCGGTCGGTGCCACGGATCTACCTCGAGACCGACGTGGCGGGCTCGAACGACGACGCGCAGGGGCGTCCGACCCACCGTAGGCAGAAGTTCACCCTTCAGGTGTCGACATCGATGGTCCCGTGCTTGAGCGGGGACGGCACCGGCGTGCCTGAGAGGGCGATTGTCGGACCTCCAGGAGGACATCCGGCCGAATCGAGGGTGTCACCCATGTCCCCGGAACGGCACCGATGTCCCCGGAACGATCTGTTACCGATCAGTCCGGAAGAAACACACAGCGGGCCGGTGCCGAGTTAACAGAGCTGTCATCGCTGCGACCCCTTCTGTTCACGCTTGATTCGTACGCTGGCCACAGAGGTGGACGAAAGGAGCGGTGCATGGTCGCGGCACGGAACGTGATTCGGAGACTGGGCATCTCGATGTCGATCGCCCGGTGGGCATTGCGGTCGAGACGTCCCGGCTGAGGTCTGTTCGCCGGGCCCGGCGTTCGGGCCGACTTCGTGATGGGGGCTGGGATCCGGTCGGCCCGAGAAAGGGGGAGTGGTGGCCATGGTGGTGGAGACGACGTGGCCTCCTTACCAATTGGGGACGGGGTACGACGAGATCGTCGGCTCCGACGGTCTGCCACGGGCCGTCGCTCACGCGCTCTGGCGCCATCTGACTACGCTCGGCCCCGACGCCCTGGCCGATCGGCAACGGGCGGCGGACAACGAGATCCGCACCATCGGGGTGACGTTTCGAACCTCCGAGGGCGACGGTTCGGTCGATCGGCCGTGGCCCTTCGATGTCATTCCCCGCATCGTCGACTCGGCCGAGTGGACCCGGCTCCGCCAAGGTCTCATCCAACGTTTGCGGGCTCTGAACCTCTTCGTCGACGACGTCTACCATGCCCAGCAGTGTGTCCAGTCGGGGACGGTGCCAGCCGACGTGATCGTCGGGTCACCGAACTTCCGGCCCGAATGTGTCGGGGTCACTCCCCCTGGGGGTGTGTGGGCGCACATCTGCGGGAGCGATCTGGTCCGGGGCGAGGACGGGACTTTCTACGTGCTCGAGGACAACCTCAGGGTCCCCTCCGGCGTCTCGTACCTCCTGGAGAACCGGATGGTGACGAAGCACGTGTTCCCCGAGCTTTTTCGTTCTTACAGCATCGAGCCCGTCGATCCCTATGTCAGCCGACTCGGTGAGCTTCTGTCGTCGCTCGCCCCCGGTGTCCGTGAACCGACGATCGTGGTCCTGACGCCGGGGATCCACAATCCGGCCTATTTCGAGCACGCCTTCCTGGCCCAGCAGCTGGGGGTCGAGCTCGTCGAGGGCAGCGATCTCGTCGTTCTCGACGACGACACCGTTCACATGCGGACCGTGGGCGGGCTCGAGCGGGTGGATGTGATCTATCGACGGATCGACGACGTCTTTCTCGACCCCACCGCCCTTCGTCGCGATTCGCTCGTCGGGGTGCCGGGGCTCATCCGGGCCTGGCGATCCGGAGGGGTGGCCCTCGTGAACGCTCCCGGGACGGGGGTGGCCGACGACAAGGCCGTCTACGCCTTCGTGCCCGAGATCATCCGCTTCTTCCTGGGGGAAGAGCCCATCCTGCCCAACGTTCCGACCTGGCGGTGTGGCGATCCCGACGACCGCCGCTTCGTGCTCGCCAACCTCGACGCCCTCGTCGTGAAGCCGGCCAACGAGTCCGGCGGCTACGGAATCGTGATCGGCCCCGCCGCGGGGACGGCGGCCCTGGCCCTCGTCGCTCAGCGGATCGAGCAGCATCCGCCCAATTGGGTGGCGCAACCGATGCTCTCGTTGTCGACGATGCCGACCCTGTGCGACGGGGTCATCTCCCCCCGCCATGTGGACCTGCGACCGTTCACGCTGCTCGGACCGGACGGGGCCTACGTGGCGCCTGGGGGACTGACCCGGGTGGCGAGGGTGGAGGGATCTCTGATCGTCAATTCCTCCCAGGGTGGCGGGAGCAAGGACACCTGGATCGTGGACCGTGCCCTGGCGGACGAAAAGCGCCCGGTCGCCTCCATCCGCTCCGAGACCACCTTGCCCCCACCGATTGCCGTCGATCCGACCGGTGCCACGGTGGCCGGTGTCGTTCCTGTCGGCATCGCCTCCGCGATGGACCAGTAGCTGAGGCGCGACCGCGGCATGTGGTGTGTCTTCAGAGAGGGGGGACGGTGCTGCTGGTACGGGTAGCGGAGGCCGTGTACTGGGCGGGGCGCTACCTCGAACGGGCTGAGGACATGTCGAGGATCGTCCAGGTGCACGGGGAGACGCACGTCGACCTTCCCGTCGGAGCCGACATCGGATGGAGCCCGCTGCTCGACATCTGTGGGGCCGAAGAGGGGACCGTCGAGCGTCTCCGGCGCCAGGAGGCCGAGCAGGCGTCGGCACGGCGACGCGGTCCCCGCGTCAGTGAGGCGACGGTGGTGCGATTCGTGGTCACCGACCGGGACAATCCATCGTCCATCGTGAACGCCGTCATGGCGGCGCGCGACAACTTGAAGGTGGCTCGCCCTGTCGTTCCCCGTGAGGTGTGGGAGCTGATCAACGATCTGTGGTTCGACCTGAGTGCTGATGCCCATCTCATCACGACCCGAGAGGGGAGGGTCGGGTGGTTGCGGCGGACGATCGACGAGTGCGTGCGCATCAACGGTGTTCTGGCCAGCACCATGCGGCGGGACGAGGCGATGGCGTTCATCAGCATCGGGCAACAGATCGAACGGGCCGACATCACCGGCCGGATCCTCGCAGTGCGTGCCGACAGCGCCGCCCCCACCCGTGGGCGAGATCCCTACGACGAGGTGCACTGGATGGCGCTCTTGCGGTCCGTGGCGGCGTACCAGCCGTTCCGCCGGGCCATGCCGTCGCGTCCCGACAATGGCGCCACCTTGCGGTTCCTTCTCCAGGACGACGCCTTCCCGAGGGCCGTGTCGTCGTGTCTGAGTGAGCTGCGGGGCACTGTCAAGAGGCTCCCCGGGAATGAAGGGCTGCTTGCCGCCTGCACCGATGCGTCGGTCCTGGTGGCCGATGCGCCTGTCGACCGCTTGACACCGTCGGAGCTCCGGGGCCTCGTCGGCGATCTGCACGCGGCCCTGGGGACCATCCACCAGCGCCTGGAGGAGACATATTTCCGCTCCAGCGTCGCCACCGTCCCTGGGTCGTCCCGTTCCCGGGATCGACGCCGTGGTGCGTCATGGGGTCTGACCGAGGCCGGGGGGTCGCGCCGGACGCCCGACGTCGTGACCCCGAAGATCTACCGGGTGAGCCACCGGACGACCTACGAGTACGGCGGGGCCGTCGAGCAGTCCTACAACGAGGCTCACCTGCGGCCGCGGGCCACGGCCCATCAACAATGCGAATGGCACTCTTTGGAGATCGACCCGGAGCCGGTGTCGCGCTCGGAATATCTCGACACCCTCGGCAACGCGGTGACCGTCTTCGTCGTCGCCGGGGGCTTCGATCGGTTGTCCGTCACGGCGACCAGCGAGGTGAGCGTCCATCGGGTGCCGCTTCCTCCCGCCAGCCTGCCCTGGGAGTCCGCCCAGTGGCTTCTGGACATCGATCGGCAGGCGGGTGCGCGCGACGCTCGGCAGTACCGAGCGCCATCGCGTCTCGTGCCGGCATCGTCGGAACTGGCCGAGTACGCACTCCCGTCCTTCGGCGCCGGGCGCCCTCTGATCGACGCCGCCGTCGATCTGGCGGGGCGGATCCACCGGGACTTCATCTATGAGCCTGGCTTCACGTCGGTGACGACACCGCTGCTCGACGTCCTCGCCTTCCGCCGTGGCGTCTGCCAGGACTTCGCTCACCTGGCCGTCGGGTGTGTCCGGTCCATGGGCCTGGCCGCCCGCTACGTCAGCGGCTACATCGAGACAATTCCCCCCGACGGGGAGGAGCGGCTCCTCGGGGCCGACGCCTCCCACGCGTGGTTCTCCGTCTATCTGCCGGGGTGGGGATGGATCGATGTCGACCCGACGAATGATCAGGTCGTCTCCGATTCGTACGTGACGACCGCGTGGGGCCGTGACTACTGGGACGTCTCGCCGTTGCGGGGATCGGTCGAGGGCGGTGGGACGTCCCACACCATGGAGGTGGCCGTGGACGTGATGCCGGTGCCTGCCGTCTCCGCCCCTGGCGCTTAGCCGTCGGCCCGGGCCAGACGACGGAAGATCGCCGATCGGGCCAGGACCTCGTCACACCCCGCTGCTCGGGCCGCGTCGAGCAGGGCCTTGTCGACGTGACTGGCGAAACCGACCGTGTGCGCCGGTTGCAGACGAGGGAGGACCCCGAGGACGCCGGGAGCGGCGAGATCGACGACGACGAAGGCGGCTCCGCCGGCGACGGCCGAGACCAGGTCGGCGGGCGACGCGACGAATGCCACCGGTCGCCGCGCGGCCCGGCTGGCGATCTCGACCCGGGAGCGGTCCATGAGGTCCGGGACGAGGGCCACGGCAGAGGCCGTGGCCGATGCCGTCGTGCCCGTCTCAGTAGACGACCCGGCCACCATCACGATCCCCAGTGTCCCATGGACGACGGGGTGACCGTCGAGGCGGAGGCCGTCTGTGAGCCCGTGAAGACGGGCGCTCCGCTGAAGGCCTGGATCTGCAGCAACGTCCGGTGGGCCAGGCTGACCACGTGCGTGCTGGGCTTGGTCCCGACGGCCGCCGTCCACGCCGCGCCGCCAGTGTCGATCAGGTACTGGTCCAGGTCGTAGCCGGGACCGGAGGAGTCGGCCCGGTGCACCGCCACGATGGCCAGATTCGGCAGCTTCACGCCCGGGTTGAGGGTGGCGATGGCACTGTTGTCCCAATTGGTGATCTTGCCCAGGAAGATGCCGGCCACGGTGGGGCCGTCGAGTTTCAGACCGGCCGGGGAATAGTTGACCGTGACGTTGTGATTGGCCTGGTTGTAAGCGAAGAAGACCTTCGTGAAGAAGGGGGAGATCGAGAATCGGCCCGGTGCGGGAACACGCCCCCGGGGGGACGGCCCGGTACGGGAGAATCTCCTGGTCCCGACGGTGTCTCGGGCCCGCTCGGTGCGGGCGGTCAGCGGGCGGTGATGTATTCGATGAGCTCGGTCCGGTTCTTCTCGAGCTCTTCGATCCTGTCCTTCACCACGTCGCCGATGCTCACGATCCCAACCAGGCGGGAGCCGTCGGTGACGGGGACGTGGCGGATCCGTCGTTCCGTCATGATCCGCATCAGCGATTCCGTGTCGTCGTCGGGAGAACAGGTGGTCACCGTGGCCGACATGATGGAGGAGACGAGCTCGTCGACCACGGACTGCCCTCGCTCGTTCATCTTACGGACCACGTCGCGCTCGGAGACGATGCCGTCGATCGTCTCCCCGTCGTCAGACACCACGAGAGCACCGACCTGGTGCCGGCTGAGTTCCTCCACGGCCTGGGCCACCGTGGCGTCGCCCCTGATGGTGGCGACGGCGGATCCCTTGTTGGCAAGCAGGGTCGAGATGCGCACTGGTCTGGTCCTCCTCGGGAAACGTCTCGTGTCTTGGCGGCAGGTCCTCTGGTTGCGCGGTCGGTGCGGACGGCGCCTGACGGCGCCTCCCCCCACTGTACGGCGCGGAGCGCTCCAACGGCGGGGCCCGGCCGACGGGTCATTCGTGACGCCGTTCACGATCTCCGGCGTTGTCGCCGGGGGGCGGTCAGCGAGCGTCGCGTCGCGCCCGGCTGTGCGCCCGGCCCCGGGTGGCCTGGTCGAGGACGGCCTTGCGCAGACGCACGGCCTTCGGGGTGACCTCGACACATTCGTCCTCGGCGATGAATTCGAGAGCTTGCTCGAGGGAGAGCTGGAGATGGGGGGTGAGGCGCTCCAGCTCGTCGGCCGTCGACGACCTGACGTTGGTGAGCTTCTTCTCCTTGGTGGGATTGACGTCCATCTCGTCGGCCCGCGAATTCTCCCCCACGATCATGCCTTCGTAGACCTCGGTGCCGGGCCCGATCAGCATGGTCCCGCGTTCCTGCAACGCCATCAGCGCGTAGGTCGTCGACGCGCCACGGCGGTCGGCCACCATCGACCCGTTGCGGCGGGTGCGCAGCTCGCCGTGCCATGGCTCCCATCCGTCGAAGACATGGTGCAGGACGCCGGTCCCACGCGTCTCGATCAGGAATTCGGTGCGGAAGCCGACGAGGCCCCGCGCCGGCACGCGGTAGTCCATGCGAACCCACCCCGTGCCGTGGTTGACCACCTCGGCCAGACGCCCGTGGCGCAGGGCGAGGAGCTGCGTGACCACTCCCAGGTAGTCGTCGGGCACGTCGATGGCGACGCGTTCCATGGGCTCATGGACGGCGCCGTCCATCACTCGGGTCACCACCTGGGGCTTGCCCACGGTGAGCTCGAAACCCTCGCGGCGCATGGTCTCGACGAGAACAGCCAGCTGGAGCTCGCCGCGACCCTGCACCTCCCACGTGTCGGGGCGCTCGGTGGACGAGACGCGCAGCGAGACGTTGCCGATCAGCTCCGTGTCGAGGCGCCCCTTCACCAGTCGGGCCGTGAGCTTGGTGCCGTCGGTGCCCGAGAGCGGTGCCGAATTGATGCCGATCGTCATGGACAGGCTGGGTTCGTCCACCAGGATGGCGGGGAGCGGCACCGGGTCGTCGGCGTCGGCCAGGGTCTCGCCGATGGTGACCTCGGGAAAACCGGCCACCGCCACGATCTCTCCCGGCCCCGCTTCCTCGATGTCGACGCGTTCGAGCGCCCGCGAGGCGTAGAGCTCGGTCACCTTGGCCCGTTCGACGGATCCGTCGACCCGGCACCATGCCACCGTGTCGCCGCGGCGCAGCGTCCCGTGATGGACGCGACAGATGGCCAGTCGGCCCACGTAGGGGGAGGCGTCGAGGTTGGTGACCAGAGCCTGGAGAGGGTGATCAGGGTCGTAGACAGGAGCCGGGACGTTACCGACGATGGCATCGAAGAGGGGAACGAGATCGGTGCCGACGGTGTCGGGATCGTTGCTGGCCCAGCCGGCGCGGGCATTGGCGTAGAGGACGGGGAATCCGACCTGGTGCTCGTCGGCGTCGAGGTCGAGGAAGAGGTCCTCCACCTCGTGGACGACCTCGGTGATACGGGCGTCGGCTCGGTCCACCTTGTTCACCACCAGGATGACGGGGAGCCGGGCCTCGAGCGTCTTGCGCAGGACGAAACGCGTCTGCGGCAGGGGGCCCTCGGAGGCGTCGACGAGCAGGAGTACGCCGTCGACCATGGCCAGGCCCCGCTCCACCTCACCTCCGAAGTCGGCGTGTCCGGGGGTGTCGACGATGGTGATCTTGGTCGGTCCGTACTGCACGGCCGTGTGCTTGGCCAGGATGGTGATGCCTTTTTCGCGTTCGAGGTCGCCCGAGTCGAGAACGCGGTCGGTGAGCTCCTTGTCCGCTCTGAAGGCTCCTGTCTGACGGAGCATTCCGTCGACCAACGTGGTCTTGCCGTGGTCAACGTGGGCCACGATCGCCACGTTGCGCAGATCGTCGCGTGTGCGCATGGACCTCTCCAGGGTACTCGCCTCGTTGCGGACTCCGATCACGCACGCCGGGGCGCCACCCTGTGTGCCTGCCGTCGGCGAGATCAGAGGAGGTCGGATCGGGCCGTCGGCTGGCGTCTACGCGGGAGCCGGATTCGGTGGACGACGGCGTCAACGAGCAGGACGCACCCCACTCCCACCAGGACACCGCCGAAGGCGTCGGTCAGGTAGTGCCAGCGGAATGCCACCAGGGCGATGATCTCGAGCACGATGGCCGCCGCACCGAGGACGACCGCCGCCCACCGGGCCGGTCCACGCGTGACGAGGACGATGACGGTGACCACCGCCGCCACCGCCGCCTCCGATCCAGAGGGCCAGCACAGCACTCCCTCGAACCGCCGGCCCACGACGATCTTCATCAGCTCCGCCAACTCGACGGCCAGGGCGGGCCCGCCCAGGCAGGCGACGGTCCGGCGTGGGTCTCGCCTCAGGCTCACGGCGCCGGCGACGACGGCGACGCCGGCGGTCACCGGGCCCAGGCCGAGGTCGGCAATGGCGCGGAAGAACCCCGTTCGCAGCGCATGGGAGAAGACGTGGAAGCCCCAGGTGTCGATGGCGTTCTGCCCCGGTTCGACGGCCAGGACGAGCCCGCCGAGGAAGGCGGTGCCGAGGATGGCACAGGCGACCGAGAACGAGGCCCCCCGGGGTACTTCGTGTCCGCCGCGCGTCCGGCGGGGGGCGCTCCCCGGTGCGTCGCCGGGTGGGTGCAGGGTGGTGGTCACATCGGGGATCGGGGGTCGGTCGTGCCCGGCGGCAGAGCACGATCCCTCCACGGTACCGCCCGCCGTGTCGCCAGATGGGCCGCGGCGCCGTGAAATGGTCGGCCCCGGGCACGGCGACGGTACGCCGATAGGCTCCGCCCGTGTCCGGCCGGCCTCTGCCCGAGGTCCATCCGATGCCTCTTGGCGCCGGGGGAGCGGTGGACCGGGCCCGCGGTGCCTGGTCCATGCTGCGGGACCCGACCGCTCACCTTCGACGACGACGCGCCGAGTGGGGGGACACCTTCATCGTCGACGTTGCCGGCCACCGACTCCTGTGCGTGTTCTCGGCCGAGGGCGTGCGTTCGCTGTACGGGTTCGCCGAGCACGAGGCCAGCTTCGGACTGGCGACGTTCGAGCTCATCCGCCGGAAGGTCCCCGACGAACTCTTCGCCGGCCGTCGCAACACCCCCCATGACCTGTTCGGTCGCCAGGAGACCGAGCGCTACCTGGGCAACCTCGAGGAGGCGGTGGCCATGGAGATCGACGCCCTCGGCGACGCCGGGAGCTTCGAGATCTTCACCGAGTCCCGGCGCCTCGGACACCGCCTCGGGCTGGCGTCGTGGGCCGGCGTCGAAGCGGCGTCGCCCTCGTACATGGCGCGGCTGGTGCCGCTGTTCGACCGGCTCGACGCCTCCGAGGCGTTCGTGCGCCCGGCCCGGACCCTTCTCTCCACGGCCAGCGGCAAGGTGCTCGAGCGTCGCGCCATGCACGGGATCGAAGCGGTGGTGGCCGAGATCTGGGCCGGACGTCGGCGTGGCGGCGTCGACGGCGACGACTTCCTGGCCCAGCTGTACCGGTCGTTCGACGACCTACCGCCCGACGAACGCGACGTCCAGGTGGCGCGCGATCTCATCCTCATCCATATGGGCTCGCAGTCGAACCTCTACGCCGCACTTGCGTGGACGCTCGTCAACCTTCTGCTACACCCCGACGCCATGTCCCGTGTGCGCGCCAATGAGGACGGGCTACTCGAGAGGGCGGCCTACGAGTCGATTCGGATGGCCCAGCGGTCCATCACCTTGCGCCAGGTCCTGCGTCCCGTCGACCTGGACGACGGGGTCCGGAGCTACCGCGTCGACCCCGGGGTCATGATCACGACGATGCTTTCGGTCACCAACACCTCGGCCGCCCCCGGACTCGACGCCTTCGACCTCGCCCACTACCAGGGGCGCCGTCTGGCCCCGTCGGTGGTGCTCCCGGCCAAGGAGGTCGTGAGCACCTTCGGTCATGGCATCCACACCTGCCCCGCGCAGCGCTTCTCCATCTCGGCCATCGTCATCGCCGTACGGGCCCTGCTCGAACGCTTCGACCTCGAGCCCCGCTTCGCCGGCGCCCGGCCCCGGTCCCGTCAGATCGGTGGTGTGGCCCGTGCGGCGCGCCCCTGTGTCGTGCGCTACCGCGTGCGAAACTGACTCCGATGCCGATGAGGACGGCTCTGTGAACGACGGCTCTGTGAACGACGGCTCTGTGAAGGTGGCAGCACTGTGAGGACGACGATTCTGTGATCCGCGGTGAGGGCGTGGCCGTGGTCCGTGGCGTCACCCCCGACGACGTCTTCGACTTCGTTCTCGATCCCGCCCAGTACACGAAGGCCGATACCAAGATGGTGTGGGTCACGAAGTTGGCCGACACGCCCGACGGCATGGTGGCCCGAGAGGACGGGAAGTTCATGGGCCTCTTTCCGGGCTCGGTCATCACCCGCTACCGCTGGACGCGGCCGTCGTCGATCGACGTCACCCTGGAGCACGGCGTCCCCCGGTCCCTCCACGCCTGGTTCGAGATCGAGGCGGTGGCGGACGGCACGCGCCTGCGCCACGTGGAGGAGCTGGACCTGGGCCGTGGTCCGCTCGGGTGGCTGCACGATGCCGTGGCCCGGGCGTGGTTCGCCCGGTCGGTGGCCGACGAGGTGGCCGAGATCGCCCGGCTGCTCGAGGCGGGCGAGAGGGGCCGCGGGCCTACGTCGTGAACCGGATGTCGAGCGTGCGAAGGTAGGTGTGGAGGCCGGCGTCCTGGACGGGGAGAAGGTGGGCGGGGGCCCCGGACTCGTTGTGGTGGCTGTGCCACAGGCCCGGAGGAGTGACGAAGGCGCCGCCCGGTTCCCAGTCGACCCGCTCGGCACCGGCGATGGCGCCGTCGTCACCGAGGGTGTCGCCGACCAGGCTGTAGCAGCCCGGGCGGCAGTCGACGATGAGGTCGAGGGCGAGGCTCTGATGGCGGTGGGGTCGTTGGACGGATCCGTCGGGCAGGACCCCGAGCATGGCCCACAGGGTGTGGGTGGCCGTCAGCGTCTGGGCGTTGCGGGCGTTGCCGAGGAGGACGGCCACCCGGCTGCGCTCGCCGGCGCCCGGTTCCGCCGCCACCGCCTCGAGACGGGCCCGGGCCACGCGGCCGTCGAAGAGGGTGGGGCCGAACGCCGCCGGCGTGGGCACGACCCTGAGGTAGGCGAGGAGGGGGGAGTCGTCGACGTGGTAGAGCACGGCGTCGTCGTCGGCCCGGTAGCGGGCGCGGCAGCCGGCCGGCAGCGTGATCACGTCCCCGGGCTGCCAGGCGACGGATCCGCCACCAGCGATGTCGAGCCGCCCCCGTCCGCCCAGGCAGTAGACGAGCTCACTGGTGGCGACGGGGGCGGTGTCGAGCGACGTGCCGGCGTTGATGCGGAGGAATTGGGCCAGGAGCGACGGTCCGGTGGCCGGGACGGCCGTGCCGAGGACGGGCGACAGGTCGAGGGCGATGGTCCGGGTGGGCCCCGACGCGTGGAGCGCGGCCGGGAAGCAATGGATCGGAACGCGAGAAATGGCGCCGACGCGTAGTGGATCGACCGCCGCGCTGTACTCGTGGAAGACAGCGTCACCGGTCCAGTCCTCGACGGCGAGGCCGGCGTGCACCGTGTCGTCGGCGCTCGTGATCCCCACTCCCGGCGCGTGCGTCATGTCACCAGTATCGGTCACCGGCGCGGCGCGTGCCGCACCGGTTGTGGGTGACCTGGGGATGACTCGGATCTTTCTGGGGATATCCTCGGTTCGCCTGGGGACAGACGGCTGAATTCTCCGGACAACATAGGGATTTCCCGTTGGGATCTTGACCGCTCGGGGGGTCGCGGCGCACAGTGTGAGAAGCCGAATGAATGACGACCGAGCGACGGCCGGAGAGATCGCTGAAAGGCGAGATCACCGAGCGCACGCGAGGAGACGGGTTCACCGGTAAGGCTTGGCGGTGCTGCATCAGGAGGTTCCCTGGGACCGAGAGGTGCAACGCCCACGCCAGGGGTCGTCCGGCCTCGGGTGCGGGGCAGCCTGTCTCGCCGAGGGCGCGGGCCCCGAGGAGCACGGGCGGTTTCGGCCGAACCGGCTACTCGGGGCCTCGCCGCGTCTGGCGTGCGAACCGCGTCGCGTGAACCGCTGTCCGTGACAGCCAAGACCAGAGGGGCCACTGGTGCGGATCCTGTCGTTGCTTCCCTCCGCGACCGAGATCGTCTTTGCCCTGGGACTCGACGACTCTCTCGTCGCCGTCACCGCCGAATGCGATTATCCACCCGCGGCGCGTGACAAGCCGGTGGTCTCGTTTCCGACCGTGGGGATGTCGTCGCAGACGCCGGCCCTGTCCGCTGCGCAGATCGACGGTGCAGTGGCCACCCTCGTCGCCTCGGGGGAACCGCTCTACCGCCTCGACGAAGATCTCATCAGGGCGCTGCGACCGGACCTGATCCTGGCCCAGGATCTGTGCCGGGTCTGCGCCGTCTCGTCGGGTGATGTCACCGACGCCCTCGATCGTCTCGGGTGCCGGGCCGACGTGGTGTCGCTCGACCCGACGACACTTGCCGAGGTGATCGCGGCCGTGACGGCGGTGGCCATCGCGGCGGGCGTCCCCGGGCGCGGAAGGGCCGTGGCCGAGGTTCTCAGCGGCCGGGTCGACGAGGTGCGGCGACGGACGTCGGGGGCCGCCAGACGCCGGGTCCTCGAGCTTGAGTGGTCCGACCCGCCCTTCCTGGGGGGCCACTGGGTCCCGGAGATGGTCGACGCCGCCGGGGGGACGTCGCTCCTGGCCGCCCCCGGACGTCCGTCGGAGCGGGTGGCCTGGGACGAGATTGCCGCGGCCGACGTCGACGTGGTGGTCGTCGCCCCCTGTGGGTACGGGCTGGAAGAGGCCGTGGCCGAGGGATCCGAGTTGCTCGCCCGACCGGAGCTGGCCGCGGCCTCGGAGGTCTGGGCCCTCGACGGCAGCGCCTACTTCTCCCGGCCCGGACCGCGGGTGGTCGACGGGGTGGAGCTGTTGGCCTCGGTGTTGCACCCCGGGCTCGTGCCCCCGCCGCCACCGGGCCGTGCCCGGCGCCTGCGATGACTACCTGATCACGAACCGGGTCTCGCCGAGGACGGGCTCGTCGGTGACGGCGACGGTGGTGACCCGGGCCATCGGGGGGCCGGCGCGACACCATGCGACGAGGCCGTCCACCGCGTCGGCGGGGCCCTCGAAGACGGCTTCGACGCGCCCGTCGGGGAGGTTGGACACCCAGCCGCCCAGGCCCGCATCGGTGGCCCGGCGGGCGCACGAGACCCGGAACCCCACGGCCTGGACCCGGCCGGCCACCACCACCCGGCGGCGGACCCCGCTCACCGATCGCCGGTGGCGGGGGGACCGGAGAGAGAGTCCATGAGGCAGGGGTCGGACTCCTCGTCGGTGCACCGTTCGCACTCGAGCTCCAGCGTGGTATGGGCGATGGTGAACGGTCCGGCCACCGCCGCCTTGACCTGGTCGCCGATGAGCTGGGCCTGTTCCAGCGAGGGATGACCGACCACGACGACGTGGGCCGACAGTGCCCGGACCTCGCTCGACAAGCTCCAGACGTGGAGGTCGTGGACCTCGGCCACCCCGGGGATGGTGACCATGGCTCCGGTGAGCGCGGCGAGGTCGAGGTCGGCCGGTGCCGACTCGAGGAGGATGGCCAGGCTGGCGCGCAGTAGCCGGTAGGCCTCGACGATGATGAGCGTGCCCACGGCGAGCGAGGCGACGGGGTCGGCCCAGCGCAGTCGGGCGTCGACCAGGATCAGAGCCCCCGCCGCCGCCACCACCAGGGAGGCGGCGGCGTCGGCCGTCATGTGGAAGGTGGCGGCCCGCATGTTCAGATCCGGGTGCCTCTCGCGCATCAGCAGGGCGGCCGAGGCGTTCAGCAGGAAGGCACCGGCGGCCACGGCGACCACGACGCCCCCCTCGACCGGGCGGGGGTGCAGGAGACGGTCGACCCCGACGGCCACGATGGCCACGGTGACCGCCGCGATGATGGCGGCGTTGGCCAGGGCGGCCAGGATGGCGCCGCGGTGGTAGCCGAAGGAATGGGCGGGGCTGCGCGGGCGCAGGGCGAAGCGGACGGCGACGAGGGCCATGGTGATGCCGGCGACGTCGGTGACGTTGTGCCCGGCATCGGCCAACAGACCCGTCGAATGGGCCACGACGCCGGCCACGACCTGCCCGGCCGCCAGGGCGACGTTCACACCGAGCGTCACGGTCAGACGCCGTGTGCGGCTCGTCCCTCGGCCCATGTCCCGGCCCCGCTCCTCGTATCGGTCCTGGTCACAGACTACCGGCGCCATCGGCTGTTGATCCTGCAGGTCAGGCGGTGGGGCCGAACCAGCTCCTGTCCGCCTCGCCGGTGGCGTAGCACGAACGGAGGTGCTCGAACCACGCCACGCTGTCGTCGAGACCCCCCGGTCGGAAGGCCTGCCCCCAAAGCCGCCGGTGTTCGGAGATGACGGCGTCGAGCTCGGCGGACAGGACGGCACGGTCGGAGGCGGCCACCGACGACAGGCTTCCGTCACCCCGGAGGCGCAGGCGGGCGTCAGAGCAGGCCAGCCGGAGAAGGCCCAGAGTGGCCCGGATCTCGTCGAGGACGAGACCGGCGTCGGGGCGCCGTGGTCGGGCGTGGCCGACGGCCGCCTCGGCCTCGTCCAGGGCGCCGGTCACCCGGTCGAGATCGTCGTCGGTGAGGCCGCGCGTCGCCCCGCGCCCGACGCGCCACTGCGGCAACAGGATCGAGAAGACGAGGGCCGACATGTTCGGGACCTGCGGCGTCATCAGCCGGGGAATGCGTCCGACGGTGACGAGGGCGCCGCCGACGGCTCCGGCCGGATCGTCGAAGGCGTGGGCGTCGAGCATGGCGGCCAACGCGTCGAGGTCCAGCGAGGCATGGGCGTCGACGCACCAGCTGAAGGCGGCCGCCGCCGCCAGGCCCGGTTCGCTCACCACCGGTTGCTGATGGTGACCCATGTCGCCCCAGTCGGTGGTGAGGATCCCCGAAGCCCCGTGGGCCAGACCGGCCACCGCCGCGCCCCGGATGTTGCCGAGCATGTTCTCCACCCGGCCGGAGATCGAGAGCCAGCTCGAGGTCCCCGGACTCATCCAGAACGGGACACCGGCGGCGGCCAGGCGTTCGACCCGCTCGGCGAAAGGGTGGTCGTCCTCGTACCCCCACTCACAGACGGTGACCCCAGGAGGGAGCCCCTCGAGCAGCGCGGGGTCGCCGGCCAGGACGTCACCCCAGACCAGAGGCTGGCGGTCGGCCATCACCGGCAGCGCCACCAGGCGCCGGAGCCAGTCGACCCACTCGGGACGGCGTTCGGGCGCCAGCTCCCAGGGTTCGTCGAGGCCGATGTGGACGCGGGGACTGTCGATCACCGGGACCAGCTGTCCGAGCAGGTCGGAGACGAGGGCGAAGGCCTGGTCGTTGGCGGGATCGAGGGTCATGGGCGACCGCCTGACCCCGAAGACCCACTCGAAGCCGTCCGGCGCGATGGCGAGGGGCCGGTAGCGGTCGTGGCGCAGCCACCGTTCGAAGTGGCCCAGCGTGTTCTGGTTGGCCACCAGCTCGACGCCGCGTGACCGGCAGTGGCTGTCGATGGCGCGGATGTCGTCGGCCGTATAGGGGCTCGCCCGGCGCCAGACCTCCTCGTGACCGGCATAAGCGAAGGTGTGCTCGGTGTAGAGCTGCAATTGATTGAGCTTCCACCCGGCCAGGCGGTCGACGAGGGCGAAGAGCGACTCGAGGGTGGGGACCCGGTCGCGAGCCACGTCGAGCATGACGCCGCGGACGGCGAAGTCGGGCCAGTCGAGGATGCGGCAGGCGGGAACGGTGCCGCCGTCGGTGTCGGTACGGCGGAGTTGGTCCAGGGTGGCGCGGCCATGGCGGGCGCCGGCGTCGTCGGCCGCCGTGAGGCGGATACCGTCGTCCGCCACCTCGAGGTGGTAGCCCTCGACCCGAAGCGTTTGGTCACGGGTCTCGGTGACGGCGCTGTCGGCCACGCGCCCCCCGTCGGGGGCCATCTCGATCGAACGTGGCCGGGGGAGCAGGACCGGTTGACGGTGCCCGCCGCCGGCGACGGGGGACGGGGTCGTCAGGTCACGACCCCCATGGTCCTTCGGCCCGGAGACCCTGGCCGACCATCTCGGCCAGCTCCATCCGCACGACGGGCAGGTCGTCGGCGTGGGTGACCCCGACGCAGCGTCCGCTGCCTTCGAGGACCCGGACCCGGCGTCCGTCCCCGTCGCCGGCCGGCGCGCCGCTGATCATCTCGGCCACCACTTCGGGCAGCAGGACCTCGGTGGCCGAGGTGGGGGCCCCGTCCGGTGTCGTCCCGTCGGGCCCCAGTTCCGGATGGACCCGTTCGAACGCCTCTTCCAGAAATGGCCAGATGGCCGGGGTGAAGCCCCAGAGGTTCATCGAGACGGGGGTGTCACCGGGCGGCTGCTTCGGCTCGAGTCCGTCGTCGGCCGTGAAGGTCCCGTCGTGGTGGCGGGTGACCAGGCGCCTCTCGACGATGGTCTGCAGCCATCCGTCGCCATCGCTCTGGCACATGCCCCGCGTGACCGGATCGCCGGTGACCACGGTGTCTCGCAGGCGGTAGGAGACGAGGGCGTGGTCCGAGATGGTGGTCAGGTGCCGGGCCAGGAGCTCGAGGGCGGGGACGCCGTAGATGTCGTCGGCGTTGATGACGGCGAAGGAGCGGTCGCCGACGATGGGCCGGGCGCTCAGCACGGCGTGGACCGTTCCGAGGGCATTGGTCTGCAGTGCCGTCGACACCGGGACCGACGACGGCCAGCAGCGCCGGACGTGGTAGGTGATGGCTGGCCCCGTCGCCGGCCCGAGGATGAGGACGATGTCGCCGAAGCCGGCCCGGACGGCGTCCCCCGCATTCAGGTCGATGACCGCCTCGCCGTGCAGGCCGACGGGAGCGAGGGGCTTGCAACCGCCGTAGCGCCGGGCCGCGCCCGCCGCCATCATCACGAGGACGGGCGACCCGGTCGTCCCGCGCCCGGCCCCGGTCAGCCCCCCCATCGGAGGACGGCGCTGGCCCAGGTCATTCCCCCCCCGAACCCCGACATCAGCACCTTGGCCCCCGGTTGCAGGAGCCCTGTCTCGAGGGCGTCGGCCAGGGCCAGGGGGATGGAGGCGGACGACGTGTTCCCGTAGCGGTCGATGGTGACGACGCACCGCTCCTCGGGGATGCCCAGACGTTCCCGGGCGGCGGAGATGATTCGGGCATTGGCCTGGTGGGGGACGAAGACGTCGACATCGCCCGGCTCCATCCCCGCCCGCTGAAGGGCCGCCAGGGAGGAGTCGACGACGGCGCGCACGGCGTGACGGAAGATCTCGCGACCGTTCATGAAGAGATATCCGCCGGTGTCGCACTTGAGGAGGTGGCGGAGCGAGCCGTCGGCTCCGAGGTCCCAGGCGAGGAGCTCGCCGGGACCGTCGGTGGCCTCGAGGACCACGGCGCCGGCGCCGTCGCCCACGATGACGGCCAGCGTGCGGTCGTCCCAGTCGGTGATGCGCGACAGCGTGTCGCTGCCGATGACGAGGATGCGGCGGGCCCCGGCCAGCGCCATCCCGTGGGCAGCGACGAGGGCATAGACGAAGCCCGAGCAGGCGGCGTTCAGGTCGAATGCCCCGCCGGCCAGGCCGAGGGCGTTGTGCACGGTGGCCGACGTCCCGGGCACGACGGCATCGGGCGTGGTGGTGGCGAGAACGAGGAGATCGATCTCCTCCGGTCCCCGCCCGGCGCGCTCGAGTGCCTGGCGCCCGGCCACGACGGCCAGCTCCGAGGTGGTGCCCCCGATGTGGCGCTGCTTGATGCCCGTCCGCTCGATGATCCAGGCGTCGCTGGTGTCGAGGCTGGCCGAGAGATCCTCGTTGGTGACGATCTTGTCGGGAACGGCGATGCCCCAGCCGGTGATGACCGCTCCGGGCACGTCTCAGGCTCCCTGCAGGACGTGGATGCCGACGACGGCGGCGTCACCGGAGATGATGCCGCCCGTGTTGACGGCCACACCGATCCGGGCCCCCGGGCGCTGGCGTCCGACGGCGCGACCGAGGAGTTGGTGCACGAGCTCGGCGATCTGGCACAACCCCGTCGCCCCCAGGGGATGGCCCCGCGCCACCAGGCCCCCGCTGGGGTTGACGCAGACTGCGCTCCCGTCGATGTCGGTGTCGCCGGCCACGGTGGCGGCCCCGGCCGTCCCGGGCGGGAAGAAACCCAGGGACTCGAGCGCGTAGAGCTCTTCGGCGCTGGTGGCGTCGTGCAGCTCGATGACATCGACGTCGGCTGGCCCGACACCCGCTTCCTTCCAGGCGTCGGCGACCGTGTCCTCGAGACGCTTGTGGTAGTCGAGGTCACCGTTGCCCGAGCGCAGGATGCTGGCGCGCACGCGCGGGGCGCCCCGGACGGGACCGGCCATGAGAACGGCGGCGGCGGCACCGTCGGTGAACGACGAGCACATGAGCCGGGTGAGGGAACCGGCGACGACCGGCGCGGCGAGGACCTCCTCGACGGTGACCCGCGTCCGGAACTGCGCCAGAGGGTTGCGCGAGGCGCAGCGGCGGGCCTTGGCGGCGGCGGCGGCGATCTGATGGGCCGTGGTCCCGAGCACCTCGATCTGGTGGCGGACCCACTGGGCGTTGAGGCCCATGAGGACGCTGCCGGCACTGTTCTGGATGGTGGCGCGGAGATGGGCGCGTTCATCGGCCGGCAACCCGTCCTCGATCCCGGCGATGGTGTCGTCCCGGCTTCCCGTCCACATCTTCTCGACACCGACGACGAGCACCGGTGACTGGCCGGCGCGAGCGCCCATGACGGCGACGTGCATGGCCGAGGACCCACCGGCGCACGAGTTGTCGACGTTCACCACCCCGGCCGTGCCGAGACCGGCGTCGCGCAGCCATGACTGGCCGCGGATGCAGCCCTGATCGCACAGGCGGCCACCGAGGGCGTTGGCCACGACGACGAGCCCGATGTCCGAGGGGGCCAGGCCGGCGTCGGCCAGGGCGTCTCGCACGGCCTCGCGGGCGAGGGCCTCGGGTGTGAGGTCACGCCGGTCCATGGTTGTCATCCCGACGCCGACGATGCTCACCTCTTGCGTCACCGCAACCTCTTTTCATCGCGCCGGGGAGGGGTGCGCGCACGCCTGAGCCGTGCGTGGCCGGCGGTTCGAAGGGCACGACCTGCATGGTACCCGGAAGGCCGAGATGGGCCCATGACGCCGTGCCGCGGCACGGGGAGGGGCCCGTCCACGGCAGAATGGAGGCATGGCTGAGCTGAGCGACGAGGAACGAAGCCGACGTTCAGACGACCTGATCGAGCTGATCGAGCTCATGAGGCCCGCCGTGCAGAGCGACGGGGGCGACCTCGAGCTGGTGGCCTTCGACGTCGAGGCGGGGACCGTCGAGGTCCAGTTGCAGGGGGCGTGCAGCTCGTGCGCCATCTCGTCGTCCACCCTCCAGGGAGGGGTCGAGCGGATCTTGAAGAGCCGGTTGGGGTGGGTGACCGACGTCCAGGGAGGGGTGGACGAGTCGGCCGACCCGTTCGAGAGCGCGGCCCGGGGCCAGGGGGGCTACGTCCCCAAGTGGTGACGTGACGCCAGGGCGGTGACCGGCATCCGCCGTCAGGCGACCAGGTCGGAGTCCTCGATCGGGCCGTAGCGGACGAGAGGCTCGAAGAGGTCGAGCACCATGCGGTCGGGGTCGGTGATGCCGCGCCCCGCCGGGGTGGCCAGCCGCCTCGAGGCGAAGCGCCGGGCCACCGCCGCCTTGCGGGCGCCACCGTCGTGATCGAGGGCCCATGCCGCCTGCTCCACCAGCAGGGCCCCTTCGGAGACGTCGCCCAGCAGCTCGGCGAAACGCCGGCTCTGGAGCAGCGCGATGTCGTCGCTGGCGCTCTCGAGGTAGGTGGCGGCCGCCCGGGCGTCGGCCAGAGCGGCGGCCACGGTGTCGACGGTGGACCCGAGGACCTTGTGGCCGGTGGCGGTGTCGAGGGCCTGTTCCATCCGCGTGAACAGCGCCAGATGGGCCTGTTCGCCGCGCATGGCGCGCCGGACGTCGATGCAGAGGATGTTCTCGGTGCCCTCCCAGATGGTGTGGCACTGGGCGTCACGCAGCTGACGGGCCATGGGCCAGTCCTCCATGTAGCCGTTGCCACCGAAGACCTCGAGGGCCGTGGAGGCGGCCTGGAGGGCCATCCGCGTGCAGCGCATCTTGGCCAGCGGCACGAGGATGCGGCGGACCAGGCGTCCGGCGGTGACGTCGGACGCCGTCCGCTCGGCCGCCGCGCATTCATAGGTGACAGACATGCCCGCCTCGAGATCGACAAGGAGGTCGACGAGCGTCTCGCGGACGAGGGGATAGGTGTCGATGCGGTGGCCGAACTGGCTGCGTCGGGCCGCGTAGATGGCGGCCTCGAGGAACGACCGGCGGTGGATGCCGAGGCCCATGAGGGCGACGCCGAAGCGCGAACCGTTCACCATCTCCATCATCCGGTTGATGCCGCGGCCGTCGCGCGCGGCATCGGCCACCGCGTCGCCGGTGGACCCGTCACCCGTCGAGCCGGTGCCGGCCAGCCAGGCCCGGGCCCCGTCCAGGGTGACCTCGCCGGTGGGGACTCCGACGGTGCCGAGCTTGGGCTTCAGCCGTTTGATGGTGAACCCGTTGGGTGAGCCGTCGGGGAGGTGGCGGGGGACGATGAAGGTACCGAGGCCGCGGCTGCCCCCGGGGGCGCCGTCCGGTCGGGCCAGGACGATGAAGACGTCGGCGTCGACATTCGA
The DNA here is from genome assembly GCA_963848355.1 of uncultured Acidimicrobiaceae bacterium. Taxonomy (GTDB): domain Bacteria; phylum Actinomycetota; class Acidimicrobiia; order Acidimicrobiales; family UBA8190; genus CAWKDG01. Next base: position 916,891 of record CAWKDG010000001.1, on the reverse strand, counting down.
GCAGAAGTGCTTGTCGCCAAAGAGGCGCCACTCCTCGCCGTCCTCGACGGCCCGCATGGTGTTGGCCCCGACGTCGCTCCCGCCCTGGCGCTCGGTGAGGAACATCCCGCCTTCCCAGGCGTCGGCCGGGTCGAGACTGCGCAGGCGCCGGACCATCTCGCCGCCCACCGCGGTCGGGGCATAACGCTCGATGATGTCGGCCGCCCCCGACGTCATCCCCAGGCCGCAGTAGATGGCCGTCTCCGCCTGGGACACCAGGTACGAGAGGGAGGCGCCCACGACGGCCGGTGCCGGGCGTCCGGCGTAGGTCTCGAGGCTGACGAACCCGTTGCGGACGAGGTCGGCCTTGTTCTCGGTCCAGGTGGGATGGTGGACGATCTCGTCGACCTCGTACCCCCAGCGGTCGTAGCGGCGCAGGGCGGGACCGTGCTTGTCGGTCTCCTCGGCCCGGGGGGCGATGACCTCGCCGACGAGGGCGCCGAAGCGCCCCACGTGGTCCTCGGCGAAGGCCCGGTCGACCGGATCGGGGAGGTAGCGGTCGAGCAGGAGCGACAGGTTGGGATCCATCCGGTACCAATCGAGGCCCACGGCCTGTTCGAACTCGGCGTAGTCGGGGAGCATGCCTCCATGCTAGGCCCGACCTGCGCCGACACCGGACCCGGCACAATGGTTAGCAAATCTAATTAGAATGGTGAACGATGACGACAGTGACCCCCGGGACGAGCGCCGACGACGCGGGGGCGACCGACGACTCCGAGACCGAGCTCGCGGCCCGCCTGCGCCTGGCCGTGACCCGGCTGTCACGACGGGTGCGCCAACAGGTCGCCGGTGGGGTGACCCCGTCGCAGGTCTCGGCCCTGGCCACCATCGAACGCCTGGGGAGCCCGACGTTGGGCGAGGTGGCCGCATCGGAGCAGGTGCGCCCCCCGAGCATGACGCGGATCGTGGTCGGGCTCGAAGCGGCCGGGCTGGTGGTCCGGCGTGTCGACGCCGACGATCGCCGCGTCGTGCGCGTCGGACTCAGTGCCGAGGGCCGTCGTGTCCTGCAACGGAGCCGGTCGCTGCGCACCGCCTTCCTGGCCCGCCGGTTGCGCCGACTGTCGACGCCCGAGCGTGAGGCGCTCGGCGAGCTCGTCCGCCTCCTCGAGTTGTTGGTGGAGGAGGGATGACGCGGATACGGGAAGCCGTGAAGGGGACGTTCCAGTCGCTGCACGTGCGGAACTACCGGATCTACTTCACCGCCCAGCTCATCTCGGTGAGCGGGACGTGGATGCAGAGCGTGGCCCAGGCCTTCCTCGTCCTGCACCTGGCCCCCTCGGGACGCGCCGGACTCGACCTGGGACTCGTGACGGCGCTGCAGTTCCTGCCGATGCTGCTGTTCGGGACGTGGGGAGGACTCCTGGCCGACCGCGTCGACAAGCGCCGCCTGCTCTACGCCACGCAGACGGTGGCCGGGGTCCTGGCCCTCACGCTGGGGTTGTTGACCGCCGTCGGTGCCGTGCGGCTGTGGCAGGTCTTCATGTTGGCCACCTTCCTCGGATTCGTGAACCTGGTCGACAACCCGGCGCGCCAGACGTTCGTCCTCGAGCTGGTGGGACGCGACGACCTGCCGAACGCCGTGAGCCTGAACAGCGTGGTGATGAACTCGGCCCGGGTGATAGGCCCGGCCATCGGTGGCGTCCTCATCGCCCTGGTGGGCCTGGCCGTGTGCTTCGAGGTGAACGCGGCGTCGTACGTAGCGGTGATCATCGGGCTCTCGCTCATGCGCCGCGGCGACCTGCATCGCACGGTGCCGGTGGCGCGGGGCCGGGGCCAACTCCGCGACGGGCTGCGCTACGTGTGGCGCACGCCGGGGTTGCGGCAGCCTCTCCTACTGGTGGCCGTGGTAGGGACGTTGGCCTACAACTTCCAGGTCGTTCTGGCCCTCTTCGCCCGGTTCACCTTCCACGGAGGGGCCGGCGTCTTCTCCGCCCTCACGTCGCTGATGGGTGGGGGGGCGGTCATCGGAGGACTGCTCATCGCCACCCGCAACCGACCGAACATCCATCGCCTTACCGCCATCGGCTGCGTCTTCGGCGCCCTCATCCTGGCCGTGGCCGCCTCCCCCGACCTGGCCACCGCCCTCGTCCTCATCTTCCCCATGGGCGCAGCCTCGATCGCCTTCATCGCCACCGCCAACGCCACGTTGCAGCTGCGGGCCGACCCGTCGATGCGCGGACGGGTGATGGCCCTCTACGCCATCGCCTTCCTCGGGACCACCCCCATCGGCAGCCCCTTGGTGGGGTGGATCTCGCAGGTGTCGAGCCCACGGGTGGCTCTGGCCGTGGGCGGGACGGCCACGATCGTGGCGTCGGTGATCACGCGCCGCCACCACCGGCGGGGCCACGAGCGAGCGGACGCCGAGGCGCTCGCCGCCGGTGCCGATGGTGTTCCCGTTGTGGGCGACTCGGAACCGGGCACCGAACTCGGCGTCGCCTGAGGTCGCCGGGAGGTCCTTTCCGTTCCTACCGCGCGGTCCTAACCCGCGGGTCCTACCCCGCGGGCTTCGGTTCCTTGGGAAGGCCGAGGACGCGTTCGCCGACGATGTTGCGTTGGATCTCCGCTGTGCCGCCCCAGATCGTCTCCGAGCGGGAGAAGAAGAACGACGCCTGCATTTCGCTGACCGGGTAGTTCGGATTGCCCCGACGCGACAGCGGCCCTTCGACGGCGTCGACATCGCCGCCGGTACCGGTGAGGATCTGGCCCTCGAGCCCGAGGATGTCGATGGCGAGGTTCATGGTCTCGCGGTGGTACTCGGACCAGAACATCTTGTTGGTGGCGCCCAGGGCGGCGGCGTGGTGGGTCCCGTTCAGCGCGTCGGTCAGGCTGCGGTACCCGTTGATCTGCATGATCTTCACCTTGGACCAGGCGTGGGCCAGGCCTTGGCGGATCTGGGGGTCGGTGTCGCGGTGGCGTCGCCGGGCGCTGTCCACGATGGCGTCGAGCTCCTTCTGGAAACGGCGGTGGCCGGTGGTGGCCGACGACCCCCGCTCGAACCCGAGGGTGGTCATGGCCACCTTCCAGCCGTTGTTGTCGCCGCCGACGACGTTCTGGCGGGGACAGCGGGCGGCGTCGAAGTAGACCTCGTTGAACTCGGCCGAGCCGTCGATCTGCTTGATGGGGCGGACATCGACCCCGGGCTGCTTCATGGGCATGAGGAGGTAGGAGATGCCCGCGTGCTTGTCGACGTCGGGATCGGTGCGGGCCAGGAGGAAGATGTAGTCGGCGAACTGCGCCTGGGTGGTCCAGACCTTCTGACCGGTGACGATCCACTCGTCGCCGTCGGCCACGGCGCGCGTCGTGAGTGAGGCCAGGTCGCTGCCGGCGTCGGGCTCGGAGAAGCCCTGGCACCAGGAGATGGTGCCGTTCAGGATCTTGGGGATGAACTCCTGCTTTTGTGCTTCGGTGCCCCACTGCAGGATGGTCGGGCCCACCAGGGTGTCGCCGAAGAAGTCGGCGCGCATCGGCGCATCGCGCCGGGCGAACTCCTCGTTCAGGACGACGAGCTCGATGAGCGACAGGCCCTTCCCGCCGTACTCCTTGGGCCACGAGGCGCAGATCCACCCGCCCTGGTGGAGCTTGCGCACCCATTCGGCGTTGAAGGCCTTGCGCTCCGCCCTCGTCATGGTGAAGCCCGGTTCGCCCCAGCCTCGAGGCAGGTTCTCTTCCAGCCAGTTCCGGATCTCGGCCCGGAACGACTCAGTCTCGGGTGGGTAGGTCAGGTCCATGCAGGCGAACGTACTGCCGGGCTTGGCCCCGGGGCCAGGGGGTGGTGCGGGACGACCGTTGCCCGATTGGTCAGCCGAGCTGGACGGCCTTCACCAGGAGCAGGACCACGGAGGCGACCAGGTAGAGGCGCAGGACGAGCATGGCCCGCTTGCGCCCCGGAGACCATTCGGGTCGTTCGAGGAGGGCCAGGGGGGGCATCCGCCACGTGTCGCGGCGCGGCTGGGCCAGGGCGACGACGGGGGGCCGTCGTCGCAACGCCCGTCGGTAGACGACGCCGGCGACGGCGAGGGAGAGGACGAGGGTGGAGGCGAGGACGAGGAGGAGCACGGCCACGTCGATGCCGGGGAAGACGGTGGTGGTCATGAGGATGAGGGAGAGGACGAGGAGGACGGAGACGACGACGGTGGCGACGGCGTTGACCCACGGCTTGTTCACCCACGGACCGAGGACGGCGGCGTCGTTGCACAGCAGGACGAGGAAGACCGTGGCGCTGGGAAGGAGCACACCGGCCAGCGCCTGGACGCCGGTGGTGATGAGCCCGAGGGGCGCACCGGGGATGAGGACGATGCCCGCCGCCACCACCACCATGACCGTGTAGGAGGCGTAGAAGGCGCGGGCCTCGCCGACGCGGCGGTGCAGCGAGTGCTGGATACCGAAGACGTCGCCGAAGGCGTACGAGGTGGACAAGGTGACGGCGGCGGCGCCGATAATCGACGCGTTCAGGAGGACGATGGCGAACATCGTCCCCGCTCCGTGACCGAGATAGCGGGCCAGATTGTGGGCCACACCGCCGGCGTTGGTGAAATTGCCGGAGACGGCGGTGTGGGCGAAGGCGAAGGCGACGGTGACGATGAGGAGGCTGGCGCCGACGACGACGACGAAGGAGCCGAGGACGGTGTCGGTCCGCTCGTAGTTGATCCAACGGGTCGTGATCCCCTTGTCAATGATGTTGGACTGCTGGAAGAACAGCTGCCACGGCGCCACCGTGGTGCCGACGATGGCGATGATGAGAAGGACCGAGGTCGAATTGAATCCGTGCTTGACGCCGGGGACGACGAGACCGTGGAGGACCGGCCCGGCGTGCGGGTGCGAGAGGATGACGAGAGGGATGACGAGGAAGTTGACGATGACGAAGACGAACATGAAGCGTTCCCACCGCCGGAAACTTCCCGAGGCGGTGATGGCCACGAGCCCGACGGCGGCCAGCGGCACCGAGAGATAGGGGCTGACACCGAAGTAGCCGAGGGCCAGGCTCACGCCGATGAATTCGGTGACGATGGTGAGGAAGTTCAAGATGAAGAGGTCGACGACGGAGAACGCCCCCCAGAACCGACCGAAGCGCTCGAAGATGAGACGGGCGTGGCCGACGCCGGTCACCGCCCCGAGACGGACGACCATCTCCTGGTTGACGACGAGAACGGGGATCAGCAGGGGCAGGGTCCACAGACAGGGTGAGCCCGTAGTTCTGGCCGGCCTGGGCGTAGGTGGCCACGCCGCCGGCGTCGTTGTCGCCGACCATCACGATGAGCCCGGGACCGATGATGGCGAGCAGGGTGAGGAGGCGGGCCGTCCACGAACGCCTCGGCGCCTCGTCGTGCTCCCCGATGGTGCCGAAGGCGCCGTGGATGCCACCCTGGCCGTGGACCGTGCCCGGACGACTGCTCATGTCGGCCGCCCGAGCGGCGCAGACGCAGACGGCGACGCAGACGCGGTGGCGGCAACTTCAGATGCGGAGACCTCGTCGGCCATGTCTGGACCTCCCGGCGGGTACCGGCGTCGGCGGCGTGCATGGGCGGCGCGCACGCCCGACGCAGGTCAGCCTCCGGTCAGCCCAGGGGCGTCCGTTCCTGCCTGATGGCGTGCGCGCCTTGATCGTGGTGGTGACCCACTGTCAGCGGGCAGCGCTGCTCCTTCATCTGGCCCTCGGGGAGACGCGCCTCGATGTCGTGGCGTCCGGTGGGCGGCCGGACTCGCTCTGACCGGTGAAGCCGGAGCGCACGTGCCTGTCCGTGATCGGATGGGCGCGGCTCGTTCGCAGGTCGAGATGTTACCTGCTGGCGGGGACGGACGGGTTGGTGATCGATCCCTCACTCCTCGGCGGTGGCCATCCCGTAGTCGCGCCGCCATCCGGTGGGGAGGAGCTGTTCGAGGACGTCGTCGACGGTGATGACCCCGACCATGAGATGGTGGTCGTCCATGACGGGGGCCACGGTGAGGTTGAAGTCCGACATCTTGCGGACGATGGCGTGGATGTCCCAGTCGACGTGGACGTGCGGGGGATCGGGGACGACCACCGAGCCGACGTGGCCGACGGCGCCGCCCGGACGAGGGAGACCACCGACGCCGTGCCCGTGACCTGTCCGACGGCGTCGCAGGAGAAGACGACGGCCAGCGCCTCGGGCGGCGCCTGGCTGGTCCGGATGGCGTCGAGGACCTCGGAGACCGGTGTCGTCTCGGCCAGGCAGAGGAAGTCGGGACTCATGAGGCCACCGGCCGTCTCCGAGTTGTAGGAGAGCAGGGCCCGGATCTTGCGCTGCTGGGCGGCCGGGAGATTCTGGAGGACGGGGAGGCGGCGCTCCTGGTCGAGTTCGGTGAGGAGGTCGGCCGCGTCGTCGGGGGCCATGGTGGCGAGGAGCCGGGCCGCCTCGAGGTCCGAGCGGGCCCGGATGAACTCCAGTTGGTGTTCGGGGTTGAGCTCCTCGAAGACGTCGGCCTCGAGCTCGCGGTCCTGGCCGACGGCCTCGATGATCTCCTCGCCCTCGTCGTGGGAGGCCGCTTCGACGAGATCGGCGATCTGGGCCGGGTGCAGGCGGGCCAGCTTGCGGTACGGGATGCGCAGCCGGGCCGAGGGGACGTGGGCCACGAACGGTTCGATGGAGGCCCAGTCGACGACGGTCCCTGTCCGGGTGGGGATGTGGCGGGCCAGCATGCGGGGGAGGAGACGGCGCAACGCCACGCGGGGGCTCGGGTCCACGCCGACGACCTCCCAGCGGGCGTCGAGACGGGCGATCTCGATCTCGTTGGCGCGGATGAGGCGGGCGCCCTGCAGGTTGATGAGGTGGCGGGCCAGGAGGTCCTTGGCCAGCAGCAGCTCGCCCGGCCGGCGGTCGAAACGCTGCAGGTTGACGGTCTCGCCGATGAGCTCGACGCGCCCGGGGCGGATGTCGGCGATGCGGTCGATGGGGACGAAGAGCGAGCGCTGACCGATGCGGACGACCAGGCCGGACAGCGGCGGGTGGGGCGTGTCGCCGAGCCTGACGATGAGGTCCTCGACCCGCCCGAGGCGGTCCCCGTTGCGGTCCACGAACGCGCTCTTCACCACGCTCGACAAGTGCAGGATCTCGATGGCCATGCGTCGGTGCTCCTCGAGCAGCGGCGGTACCCGCGCCCACAAACCTAGTGGGTCGGCACCGGCTGTCGTGCCCGACCGGGGCCCGGCGAGCCCCCACACGTTTGCGCCCCGAGACCCATCCGGGGGAGGCTGATCGGCCATGGTCGCCAGCATGGGGAACAGATTTGCCTAAGAACCCCATGGAGCGGGTGATCGAGGTGCGGCGATCCTGGGAGCGCAGTAGGCACATCGAGGTGCCCCCGGCGCGGGCCCCCGCACCCCCGGCAGCGGGGGGACTACGCATCGCCTACCTGGTCTATCGGGGCAATCCTCGCTGCGGCGGGCAAGGTGTGTACACCCGTCATCTGGCCCGGGAGCTGGTGGGACTGGGCCACAGCGTGGACGTCTTCGCCGGGCAGCCGTGGCCCGAGCTCGACGACGGCGTCGGCTTCACCCCCGTGCCCGGTCTCGACCTGTACCGCGATCCCGATCCCTTCCGGGTCCCGCACCCCCGCGAGTTCCGGTCACGTGACGACGCCCTCGAGTTCGCCATCATGTGCACGGCCGGGTTTCCCGAGCCCCGGACGTTCTCGCGGCGGGCCCGGCGGATCCTGGCCGGGCGCCGCGACGAGTACGACATCGTCCACGACAACCAGTGCCTCGGGTCCGGACTCCTGGGGATGCTCGAGGACGGGTGGCCCCTGCTCACGACGTTGCACCACCCGATCACCGTCGATCGCGAGCTGGCCCTGTCGCATGCCGAGAACGCCTATCGCCGACTGACGCAGCGTCGGTGGTTCGGCTTCCTCGGGATGCAGATCAGGGTGGCGCAGCGGCTGCCCGCGCGTGGTGACGGTGTCGGAGTCCTCCAAGACCGATATCGCCGTGCAGATGAAGGTCGACCCGCGCCGGATGACGGTGGTGCCCGTGGGCGTCGACCACACCGTCTTCCGGCCCCGTCCCGAGCGTCCGAGGGCGGCCGGGCGGATCATGGTGACGTCCTCGAGCGACGTCCCCATGAAGGGTCTCGTCCCCCTGCTGGAGGCGGTGGCCAAGCTGCGGACCGAACGCGAGGTGGAGCTGGTCGTCATCGGCCGGCCCACCGAAGGGGGCCGGGTGGCCCGGACCATCGATCGCCTGGGCCTGGCCCCCGTCGTGCGGTGCGCCAGCGGGATCAGCGACGACGAGCTCGCCGTGCTCTACGCCGAGGCCCAGGTGGCGGTGGTGCCGTCGCTCTACGAGGGGTTCTCCCTCCCGGCCATCGAGGCCATGGCCTGCGGGGTGCCGTTGGTGGCCACCACCGGGGGAGCTCTGCCCGAGGTGGTGGGGACCGACGGAGAGACCGGTCTGCTCGTCCCTCCCGACGACGCCGAGGCCCTGGCTTCGGGGATCAGGCGGATCATGGACGACCCCGACCTGGCGGCCCGGTTGGGTGCCGGGGGGCGGGCCCGGGTCCTCGGCCGCTTCACCTGGGAGGCGACGGCCCGCGGGACGGCCGAGCAGTACCGGGTGGTGCTCGAGGAGCACGGGCGGCAAGGGGAGACGGCCCCGTGCTGACCGTCGACTACGCCCGCCTCGGCGTGCACCGGGGGGAGCGACTGCTCGACCTCGGCTGCGGGGTCGGCCGTCACGCCTTCCAGGCCGTGCGGCTCGGCGCCCGGGTGGTCGCCCTCGACGCCCAGTCGGACGAGGTGACGCAGGTCAGGAACACCATCGGGGCCATGGTCGACGCCGGGGAGGTCCGTCGCGACGACGAGGCCGGGGTCGTCCAGGGCAACGCCCTGCGGCTGCCGTTCTCCGACGGGACCTTCGACCGGGTGATCGCGGCCGAGGTGCTCGAGCACATACCGGACGACAACGCGGCCATGGCCGAGCTGTCCCGGGTGCTGCGACCGGGGGGGACGATGGCTGTGACCGTGCCCCGCTACGGGCCGGAGGTCGTGAACTGGGCCCTGTCCCACGAGTACCACGACGTGCCCGGGGGCCATGTGCGGATCTACCGGCGGTCGACCCTCCTGGAGCGCCTGAGCGCGCCGGACTGCGGCCGACGACCAGTCATCACGCCCACGCCCTGCACTCCCCGTACTGGTGGGTCCGCTGCCTGGTGGGTCCCAGCCGTGACGACCACCCGTCGTGAAGGCCTACCATCGGCTGCTCGTCTGGGACATCACCAGTGCCCCCCGGATCACCCGGACGGCCGAGCACCTGTTGAACCCCCTGCTCGGAAAGAGCCTCGTCGTCTATCTGGAGAAGCCGGCATGACCCCCACGCAACGTTTGGTGCCGGCGCCCGCCGGTGAGATCGACGAGTCGCTGATGGACCATCGCCCCGTGGTGGCGCCTCTGCCCGAGGTGGCCGGCGTGCTGACGGCGTCGGAGGTGGAGCAGACGGCCGCCTCGATCGCCGACGTCCAGCGCCACGACGGGATGATCCCGTGGTCCGAGGGCGGGCACTGCGATCCGTGGAATCACACCGAGGCGGCCATGGGCCTGACCGTCGGGGGTTTCCACAAGGAAGCGCTGCGGGCGTATCAGTGGTTGGCCGACAGCCAGCTGCCCGACGGTTCGTGGTTCAACTACTACCTCCCCGGCGCCGGGGTGAAGGACCCGCGTCTCGACACGAACGTCTGCGCCTACGTGGCCACCGGGGGCTGGCACCACTTCCGGGTGACGGGCGACACCTCGGTGCTGGAGGGGATGTGGCCGATGATCGACCGTGCCCTCACCTTCGTGCTGCGGTGGCAGGGCGACGACGGGACGGTGCTGTGGTCGGTGGACCCCGACGGGCGACCGGGGAGGTATCCGCTGCTGACGGGGTCGTCGTCGATCTACCACGCGCTGCGCTGCGGGGTGGCCGTGCGCCGAGGCCCTCGGGCGCGAGCGCCCCGACTGGGAGCTGGCGGCGGGCCGCCTGGCCCACGCCATCGCCGTGGCGCCGGACGCCTTCGAGCCGAAGGACGACTTCGCCATGGACTGGTACTACCCGGTGCTGTCGGGCGCCCTCGAGGGGACGGCGGCCATGGCCCGGATGGGGAAATGGTGGGAGACGTTCGTGATGGACGGGCTTGGGCGTGCGTTGCGTGTCCACCAACCAGTGGGTCACGGCGGCCGAGACGGCCGAGTGCGTCCTCGCCCTCGACGCCGTCGGACGACGGGACGACGCGTTGGACCTGTTCACCTGGGCCCAGGCGCATCGCTGTGCCGACGGTTCCTACTGGACCGGGATCGTGTATCCCGGACGCGAGACCTTCCCTTTCTCCGAGCGGACCACCTACACGGCCGCTGCCATCATCCTGGCCGCCGACGCGCTGGCCGATGCCTCACCGGCGGCCGGACTGTTCCGGGGCGAATCGCTGCCCCACGGGCTCGACCTCACCGCCCCGCGTGCGGGGGGTCCCCGGCCCGAGCGACGAGGCCCGGAGGGGCGACCCGCCTGAGGAGGCGGAGGGAGCCGCAGGCACCGTCCTCGGTGAACTCCCCCGAGGCGAGAGCCGCCGTCCACAGTTCGTAGGGGGGTCGCCCGCCGTCGGCCGGGTCGGGGAAGACGTCGTGGATGGCCAGCCAGCGCCCGAGCGCCACGTGGGGGGCCCAGCCCCGGAAGTCGGCCCAGGCCGGCGCCGAGCCATGGCCGCCGTCGATGAAGCAGAGGTCGAGGGGCGTGCGCCAGCGCGAGGCGATGGTGGGGGAGTCACCGACGAGACCGACGACGCAGCTCCCGAGCCCGGCCCCGTCGACGGTCCGGCGCCAGAAGGGCAGCGTGTCGATGCGGCCGGTGGCGCCGTCGACGACATCGTCGTCGTGGTGGTCCCAGCCGGGCTGGTTCTCCTCCGACCCGTGATGGTGGTCCAGGCTGAAGAGGACGGCCCCCGCCGTCTCGGCCGCCGCGCCCAGGTAGACGGTCGACTTGCCGCACCAGGCGCCGATCTCCATCAGGGTGGCGCGGGGACCGGCCCGAGCGGCGCGTAGGGCGGCGTCGAAGAGGGCGAGGCCCTCGTCGTCGGGCATGAAGCCTTTGGCCGCACGGGCCAGGACCAGGAGGTCCTCGACTCGTGCCGAACGGGTCGGTGAGGGTGGATCAGGCATGGAGTGGCTCCTCACCCTCGGGTCGCTTGGACGGCGGTGTAGACGGCGAATCCGCCCAGAATGGTGCCGCCGATCTTGCGGATGACGGCCAGGGGAAGAACCCGGAGCAGGGCCCGTCCCCCGAGGACACCGACGCCGACCACGCTGACGAGGGCGGTGAGGGCACCGACGAAGACCGACCACGGCTGGTGGTAGTGGGCCGTCAGGTTGATCGTGAGGATCTGGGTCAGGTCCCCGAGCTCGGCCGCGACGATCACGGCGAAGGCGGTGAGGGCGACATTGCGGTTGCTCGGGCCGTGGCTCGCCTCCTCCTCGCCGACGTGCTCGGCCGCCGGCTCGGTGGTGAGGAGCAGGTAGAGCGAGCCCCCGGCAAAGAGGGTGGCGACGAGGGCCTGGACCGCCCGATGGGGAAGGAGCTCGAGGAGCCGGCCGGCGACGACGGCGACGACGGTGTTGACCACCATGGCGGCGGCCGCCCCGATCCAGACGGGGAGGGGCCGGTGCCGGCTGGCCAGGACGATGGTGGCGATCATGGTCTTGTCCGGGAGCTCGGCCACGAAGATGAGGCCGAAGGTGACGGCAACGACGTTCAGGTCCACGGTCGGCGGCGCGGAAAGGGGGCCGCCGCTCAGCCGACGCGGCGGTCGACGGCCGCTTGCACGACGGCGCCGGCTGCGCCGAGGCGGGCCACGAACGCTTCGTTGACGCCGAGACGCTCGACGATCTGGTCCACCGTGCGCTGGCCGCTCCCGATGGGATGGGTCCCGAGAAAGGTACGGACGTCGTCGGCCAGGGCCCGGTCCCGACAGAGCAGCCGGACCCCGTCGAGCATGCGGGGGACGATGTTGGCCGGGAACCTGGCCATAAGGTCGTCCCAGTCGTCGCGGCACGCGGGGCCAGGTGGACGGCCCGTGGTCGCGATGGGCCAGGAGCTGCTGGACCACGAAGGGGGCGTTCTGGGTGCGCACCTCGGTTCGGGCCAGCTCGAAGACCCGGGCAGCCAGAGCCGGGTCTTCGGAAGGCGGTGAGGCTGTAGAGGTAGCGCGACTCCGCCTGGGGGGTCGCCGGATGTCGGTAGAGCTCGAGGAAGGTGTCGAATTCGGCCGGACCGCCGGCCGTCGCCGCCACCGTGACGATGGTGGAGGCCAGGTCGGGATCGAGATCGGGACCGCCAGCCAGGGAATCGGCGTGGAGGGCGGCGCACCGCCGGCGGACCGTCTCGTCCTGGCCCACGGTGCCGAGCATCCCGAGGAGCTGGGCCCGTAGCGTCGCCGTGCGCTCGCTCTCGCCGGCCGGCGACTGCCAGCCGAGGCGGGCGAAGGGTTCGGCCATGAGGGCCCGGGTGTAGGTGGCGACGACCGGGCGGGTGGCGTCGTCGACGGTGTGGTCGAGGAAGCGCAGGGCGCCGCTGGCCTGGCCCCAGACGTCTGGGTCCTCTTCGTCGCCGAGGGCTTCGGCCAGGTGGAGGAAGTCCCCGAGCTCGGCGCGCCCGGCCACGACGGAGGCCCACGTGTCGCCGAGGAGGATGAAGCGTTCGGGGGCGTCGAGGGCGCCGAGCCGGGCGGCCAGGCGCCGGAGGTGGGCGGCCGGGTAGCGGACCCGGTAGTAGCCCGAGGCGCGGGCGTTGACGACGGTGACGTCGTCTCCGTCGCTCTTGGCGTCGAGGGGGACGACCTCGGGTGCGGAGCCGAGCAGGACGCGCCGTTCGGCGCCGCCGGTGGAACGGACGAGGACGGGGATCTTCCAGTCCGACCCGATCGAGCTCGGACCGGAGGGCGGCGCCAAGGAGAACGGCTCCTGGGTCAAGGTCAAGGGGGCGCCATCGCCGCCGGTGTCCTCCCCGTCCGTGTCGCCCACGGTGACGAGGGGGAAGCCGCCTTGGAGGATCCAGGTGTCCATGATGCCGCGCACGGGCTCGCCGCTGGCCGCCTCGATGGCGTCCCAGAGGTCGGCCGTCTCGGTGTTGCCGAACCGGTGGGCCTCGAGGTAGCGGCGAATACCGGCGCGAAACGGCTCCTCCCCGAGGTACCGCTCGAGCATGCGCAGGACGCTCGCCCCCTTCTGATAGGTGAGGACGTCGAACATGCCCTGGGCCTCGTCGGGGGAACCGACGGGGTATTCGACCGGCCGGGTGGAGTGGAGGGCGTCGGTCGCCATGGCCAGGTCGCGTTCCATGCCGAAGCTGACCCAGCGCCGCCATTCGGGGCGGAAGGCGTCGACGCAGAGGAGCTCCATCAAAGTGGCGAAGGCTTCGTTCAGCCAGATGCCGTTCCACCATTTCATGGTGACGAGGTCGCCGAACCACATATGGGCGATCTCGTGGGAGATGACGTCGGCGATGCGCTCGAGCTCGAGGCGCGAGGCACGCGCCGGATCGACGAGGAGGAGGGCTTCGCGGAAGGTCACGCACCCCAGGTTTTCCATGGCACCGAAGGCGAAGTCGGGGATGGCGAGGAGGTCGAGCTTCTCGGCCGGGTAGGCGATGCCGAACCACCGGGTGAAGAAGCGCAGGGAGTGGGCGGCGACCTCGAGGGCGAACGACGTCAGATCGTGCTTGCCGGGGACATGGACGATCCGCACCGGGGTGCCGTCGACGTCGACCGGCTCGGTGGCGACGAGCTCGCCGACGACGAAAGCCACGAGGTAGGTCGACATCACCATGGTGTCGGCGAAGAGGACGCGCCGCGCACCGTCGGGCAACGGTGACTGCGACAGCTCCGGACCGTTGGAGACGGCGTCGAGGCCGGAGGGGACGTCGAGAGTGACGCTGAAGACGGCCTTGCGGTCGGGCTCGTCGAAGCACGGGAAGGCCCGGCGCGCGTCGGTCGCCTCGAACTGGGTCGTGGCCAGGCTGTGGGCGCGACCGGTGTCGTCGGTGTAGGTCGACCGGTAGAAGCCGTGGAGCTTGTCGTTCAAGGTCCCCGTGAAGGCGATGGTCACAGTGACGGGTCCGGGGCCGACCGGTGACGCCAGCGAGAGCACGATTCGTTCCGTGTCCGCGTCCAGCGCCGCCGAGACGGCGACGACGGCGCCGGCACTCGTGACCTCGGCCGTGATGACGGCCAGCTCGGCGCCGTGGAGGGCAATGGTGGTGACGGGTTCGTGGGCGGTGGCGTCGATGTGGACCTCGCCGGCGAAGGTGGCCGCCACCAGATCGGGAGCCAGCCTGATCTCGTAGCGGTGAGGCTCCACCGTGTAGGGAAGGCGGTGCGCGGCAGACGGATCGGTGCTGGTCGGGGCCCCGGGAGTGGTCATCAAGGTGCACGCTACCAACGCCTCCTGCCCGGCCCGGCGCCGCCCGTGACCACGCCGTGACGCCGGTGCGGGCGACGCGCAGTAGGTTCGAGGGCCATGTCCGACACCGGCACCGATCGCAGCGACGACGGGGAGGAGGGCGGGCCTCTCGACGTGGTGGCCGTCGGCAACGCCCTCGTCGACGTCCTGGCCCGGGCCACCGAGGACGACCTGGCCCGTCTCGGGCTGGTCAAAGGGAGCATGGAGCTGGTCGATCTGGCCCGGTCCACCGCCGTCTACAAAGGGATGGGAGCCGGCGTCGAGGTGTCGGGGGGCTCGGCGGCCAACACCGCCGTCGGTGTGGCCGCCCTGGGGGGCCGCGTCGGGTACATCGGGAAGGTGGCCGACGACGAATTCGGGGCCACGTTCCTGCACGACATCGCCGCCGTCGGCGTGGTCAGCGGCGGCACGGCCAGCGTGCCCGTGGCGGGCGCCGCCGAGGCTACCGGGCGCTGCCTGGTGCTCGTGACCGAGGACGGGGAGAGGACGATGGCGACCCACCTCGGCGTGGCATCGGACCTCGGGCCCGACGATCTCGACGAGAGCCTGCTGGCGCGGGGTCGGGTCGTGTACCTCGAGGGATACCTGTGGGACCAACCTCCGGCCAAGAAGGCGCTGCGCCGGGCCATCGAGGTGGCCCACGCGGCCGACGCCCTCGTGGCCCTCACCCTCTCCGACCCCTTCTGTGTGGAGAGGCACCGACGCGAGTTTCTGGATCTGCTCCACGGGGAGATCGACGTGCTGTTCGCCAACGAGGAAGAGGTGACGCTGCTGTTCGACGCGTCCAGCTTCGACGCCGCCGTGAGCGCGGTGGAGGAGACGGGACTGCTGGCCGCCTTGACGCGGGGCCCGGCGGGGTCGGTGGTGGTGGCCGCGTCGGGACCGGTGGCCGTGGCCGCCGAGCCCGTGGACCACGTCGTCGACACCACAGGGGCCGGGGACCTCTACGCCGCCGGCTTCCTCTTCGGACTCACCCACGGGTTCGACCCGGAGGCTTGTGGCCGGCTGGCCGGTCTGTGCGCCGGCGAAGTCATCGCCCACCTGGGGGCGCGCCCGCAGGACGACCTGAGGCAGTTGTTGAAGGAGTCGGGCCTGTCCTGAGGCGCCCGCTCAGTGGCCGTCGTCGGCCGGGGCGGGATCGGGGGGCAGGTAGGCCAGGCGGAGGTCGCCCAGGCGGACGAGCACCGACGCCACCCACCGGGCCAGCTGCCCGGCGGGACCGGCCAGGCTGGCGGCGTCTTCCAGGGCGGCTTCGTCCAGCCGGATCGTGCCCTGGTACGACGTCTCCACAGCGAACCGGGGGCCACCGGGACCGGGCTCGTGGACCTGTTCGACGACGGCTGCGCCGCGGACGAGGGTGTCGGTTCCGATGGGCGGACTCTCCTCGGGGAGGCAGGCGATGACGGCGTCGAGGTCGGGCATGGCCGACAGTCGCTGGAGACGCAGGGTGATCTCGACGACGACTTCGGGGAGGTCCTCCGGCGGCTCGCCGATCGACCACGAGCGGTAGGCGCTCTGGCTCCAGGTGGGCCAGTCGACCGAGACGTCGGCCCGGACCCGGGGGGGCTTCTCCTCGCCGGGGAGCGAGTACGACGTCTCCCAGGAGACGTCGCCCAGGAAGACGTCCACCTGGAAGCGTTCTTCGACGGCCTGGCGCTGCAGAAGGGCGTCCTCCAGAGCGCGGCGCGTCTGCGTGATGACGTCCACCAGGATGTGGTCGAGCATGGCGGGAGGCTACCGTTCCCGGCGTGAACCCCGCCCCCGCCAACCCGTGGCTCGGGCGGCGCGTCATCTCCTACGCCCACCAGGGGGGAGCCTGGGAGGCGCCGTCGTCCACGCTGTTCGCCATTCGTCGCGCCCTCGATCTCGGTGCGACGGGCATCGAGCTCGACGTGCACGCCACGGCGGACGGCCATCTGGTGGTGTGTCACGACGGAACCGTCGACCGGACGACCGACGGACGGGGTGCGATCCACGCGCTGACGCTGGCCGAGGTCAGGTCGCTCGATAACGCCTACTGGTTCGCCCCCGGGGCCGACGTGAGCCCCGGACTCGAGCCCGACGCCTATCCGTACCGCGGTCGGGCCCCCGACGACCGCGACTTCGCCGTCGCCACGCTCGACGAGGTCCTGGACCTACTCGACGATCGTCCCCGGGTGGCGCTGAACCTCGACATCAAGGCGACGGCACCGGCCGTCGAGCCCTATGAAGAACGGCTCGCCGCCGCGCTGGCCGGGCACGACCACAGTGACCGGGTCATCGTGGCGTCGTTCCTCGACATCGCCACCGACGCGTTCCGGCGGTGGGCGCCGGACGTGGCGACCTCGGCGGGAACACTGGCCGTGGCCGGCTTCTGGCGGGCGCTCGCCCAGGGGGAGGCGGTGCCGGCGATGGGTCACGTGGCCCTGCAGGTGCCCGCCGTCTACGGCGATCAGGTCCTCGTCGACGAGCGCTTCGTGGCGGCGGCCCACGAGCACGGCCTGGCCGTGCACGTGTGGACCATCAACGACGAGGAGGAGATGGTCCGTCTGGTCGACCTGGGCGTCGACGGGATCATCTCGGACCGGCCCACACCCCTGGTGGGGCTCCTGCGTCGGCGTGACGCCGCCTGGCGCCCCTGAGAGCGGGGCGCTCAGCCGCGACCGGCGTTGGGCCGCTTGCCGTGGTTGGCCTTCTTCTTGGCGCGGATCTTGAGCTTGTTGGTCCGTTTCGACATGGCGGCCAAGGATACTGCCCCGGAGTGATCGGCCCCGACCGACGCCCGGTAGTCCGATAGTGGGCGAGTAGCGTCGGACCCGATGGAGCGTCTCGGTCTGGTCGGTCTGCCCAACGCCGGGAAGACGTCGTTGTTCAACGCCCTGACGGGGGCGAGCGCGGCGGTAGCGCCCCATCCCTTCACCACCACCGAGTCGTCGGTCTCGATAGCCCCCCTGCCCGACGCCCGCCTGGAGGCGTTGGCGGCCATGAGTGCCAGCAAGAAGGTGGTCCACGCCGGGATGGAGGTGGTGGACATCGCCGGTCTGGTGCCGGGGGCCTCCACGGGAGAGGGTCTCGGCAACCGGTTCCTGGCCGGGATCCGCGAGGTGGACGCGCTGTGTCTGGTGCTGCGAGCTTTCGAGAGCGCCGAGGCACCCGGAGACAGCGATCCCGTCGACGCCCTGGCCACATTGGAGCTGGAGCTCGTCCTGGCCGATGTGGGCACCATCGAGACGCAGATCGAGAAACGGCGGAAAGCGGCCCGGCTCGACAAGAGCCTGACCGCCGAGGTGGCGGCCATGGAGGCGGCCCTGGGCATCCTGTCGCAGGGAACGCCGCTGTACCGGTCCGGGGTCGATGTCGAGACACGGGAATTGCTGCGGAACTTCTTCCTGCTGACCGACAAGCCCGTGGTGGCTGTCGTCAACCTCGGCGAGGACCAGCTGGACAAGGCCGATGCCATCGTGGGCCCCGTGGCCGACGAGCTCGGCGGTCACGGCGAGGCCCTCGGCGTGTGCGTCCAGCTCGAGGCGGAGACGGCGCAGCTCCCTTTGGGTGAGCGCGTCGAGCTTCTCGCCGGCCTCGGTCTGGGTGAAGGGGCGCTGCCGCGGGTGGCCCGCGGCGCGTACCACCTGCTCGGTCGGCGGACCTTTCTGACTACCGGGGACAAGGAGTCGCGGGCGTGGAGCTTCCGTACCGGGGCCACCGCCCCCGAGTGCGCCGGCGTGATCCACTCCGACCTCCAGCGAGGCTTCATCCGGGCCGAGGTCATCCACTGGGACGAGCTGCTCGAGTGCGGGTCCTGGGCCAAGGCCAAAGCGGCCGGGCGGATCCGTCTCGAGGGCAAGGAGTACCACGTCGCCGACGGCGACGTGCTCGAGATCCGGTTCAACGTATGAGCAGCGGAGAGACGGTGACGGGGACGGGAAGGTTTGTGGGCGATGTGGTTGCTGCGTGACGGCGAGGTGCTGGCCGCCGCCGAGATGGCCGACTCGCTGCTGGCGCGCAACAAAGGACTGATCGGACGGAGCGGTTTCGAAGGTGCTTTCCTGATCCCGCACACGAGTGGTGCGTTGCACTCGTTCGGGATGCGCTTCGCCCTCGACGTCGCCTTCCTCGATCGCGACCTGGCCGTCGTCGATACGCTCCATCTGTCACCGTGGCACATCACGCGTCCCCGTCGGCGCTGTCGGACCGTTCTCGAAGCGCAGTCGGGCGCCTTCGAACGCTGGCGACTGCGGCCCGGTGATCGCCTCGAACTGCACGACACCCGGTGACGGCATCCGACGCGCCGCCGGACGCATCTGCACCCGCCGCCGGATGTCTGGTGATCGTGTCGACTCCGATCGGGAACCTGGGCGATCTGTCACCGCGTGCCGTCGAGGTCCTCGGTCACGCCGATCTCGTGTGTTGCGAGGACACGCGACGGACGCGGGCGCTTCTCACCTATGCCGGCGTGAGCGGTCGTCGACTGCTGTCGTTGCACGCGCGCAACGAGGTCGCCCGTCTTCCTGAGGTGATCGCCAATCTGGCCGCGGGGAAGACGGTGGCGCTGGTGAGCGACGCCGGGACCCCGACGGTGTCGGATCCGGGGGGCCGGTTGGTGGCGGCCGCCGTCGCCGCCGGGGCCGCGGTGACGGCGGTGCCCGGGCCCAGCGCGGCACTGGCTGCCCTGGCGGTGAGCGGGCTGCCGACCGGTCGTTTCTGCTTCGAGGGCTTTCTCGCCCGCCGCGGCGGCGACCGCCGCCGTCGTCTGGAGGCGCTCGCCACCGAGGAACGGACCACGGTGATCCACGAGGCGCCCGGCCGGCTGGCCGCCACCCTGGCCGATCTGATGGCTGTGTGCGGCGCTGATCGGGACGTGGTCGTGGCCCGTGAACTGACAAAGCTCCACGAGGAGGTCTGGCGCGGACGCCTCGACCGGGCCGTCGAGGAGTTCGCCGCCCGCGAGGTCCGCGGCGAGGTGGTCGTGGTCCTGGCCGGAGCGGCCCCCGCCCCTCCGGCCGACGAGGAGGCGGTGGTGGCGGCCCTGCGCCGCCAGGTCGACGGCGGCGCCAGTTGGCGCGACGCCGCCGGCGCCGTGGCCGCCGAGCTGGGAGCGTCGCGCCGCCAGGTCTACGACCGCGCCCTGGCCCTGCGTCGACAGGATGAGGATCCCGCCGGCGGGGAGGCGTAGCGGGCGGTCAGTGCCCAGCCCCGGCCACATCGCCGCCGTCTTCTGCCACGATCCCGAGCAGCAGAGCGAAGCCATCTAGGACGGGGTGTCCGCCGGTCACCGTCGGACGGGTGGGGTGGACGCGGTCGGTACGCTACGCCCGTGCCTCCGTTCTACGTGACGACGCCCATCTACTACGTGAACGACGTACCCCACCTGGGGCACGCCTACGCCACCGTCACCGCCGACGCCCTGGCCCGCTGGCACCGGCTGGCCGGCGACGAGGTCTTCTTTCTGACCGGGACCGACGAGCACGGCGACAAGATCGCCCGGGCGGCGGAGGCTCACGGCGTGAGCCCGCAGGAGTGGGTGGACCGGACGTCGGAGCGGTTCGTCGAGGCCTGGGCCACCCTCAACATCTCCAACGACGACTTCATACGGACGACGGAACCCCGCCACCACCGCGCCGTGCAGCATTTCCTGCAGACGATCCACGACAACGGCTACACGGAGCTGGGTGTCTACCAGGGCCTGTACTGCGTGGCCTGTGAGGACTACAAGAAGGAGTCCGATCTCGTCGACGGGAAGTGTGCCATCCATCTCCGGCCTGTCGAGATGCTCGAGGAGGAGAACTACTTCTTCAAGCTCAGCGCTTTCGGCGACCGGCTGCTGCAGTGGTACGAGGACCATCCCGATGCCATCCACCCGAACGTGAAGCGCAACGAGGCCCTGGGGATCATCAAGGCGGGGCTGGAGGACATCTCGATCACCCGGACGTCCACGCGGTGGGGGGTGGAGGTTCCCTGGGACCGGCGTCATGTCTTCTACGTCTGGTACGACGCCTTGATCAACTACCTGACGGCCATCGGTTACGGCGAGGACCAGGCCCGTTTCGAGTTCTGGTGGCCGGCCGTCCATCATCTGCTCGGGAAGGACATCATCCGTTTCCACTGCGTGTGGTGGCCGGCCATGTGCATGGCTGCCGGCATCGACCCGCCGGCGCAGTTCCTGGTCACCGGGTGGCTCCTCGTCTCGGGCGAGAAGATGTCCAAGTCGGGGGGGAACCAGGTGACGCCGGCCGAACTGGTTGCCGAGTACGGCCTCGACGCGTTCCGGTACCACCTGTTGCGCGACACCCCGCTCGGAAGCGACGGCGACTTCTCCTATGAGAGCGTCGCGGCCCGGTACAACGCCGATCTGGCCAACAATCTCGGCAATCTGATGGCACGCGTGTCCACCGTCGTCGGCTCGAAGTGCGCGGGGATCGGCCCCGCGCCCGACCCCACCAGCCGGCTGAAGGCGGTGGCGTCGGAGGTGCTCGCCGATGTCGTCGTCGCGTGGGGGAATGCGCTGCCGTACGTGGCTCTGGAAGCCACATGGCGATTGATCCGCGAGACGAATGCAGAGCTCGAGACGGCGGAGCCGTGGAAGGCGGAGCCGGGTCCCGTCGTCGACGCCGTACTCGGAAGCGCGTTGGAGGCGTTGCGGATCGTGGCCCTGCTCATCGGGCCGGCGATGCCCGACACCGCCACCGAGATATGGCGTCGGCTCGGCCTGACGACGGACGTGGCCGCCTGTCGGGTGCCGCATGATGCGGCGTGGGGTGGCTACCCCGGCGGACTGACCGTCGAACGCGGCGAGCCGTTGTTCCCCCGGCGCAAGGGATGACCGTCGTCGACACGGTGGGGGAGGCGGCGGGCGACGAACGCTGGATCGATTCCCACTGTCACCTGCAGGACACCTACCGTCCGGGAGGCGTTGCCGCTCTGCAGGCGGTGGAGCAGGCCGCGGCCGCCGGAGTGGCCGGCCTCGTGTGCGTGGGCACCGACGCCGAGACGTCACGCCAGGCCGTTCTCCTCGTCGACGAGGTCCGGACAGCCGCCGCATCCGCCTCCATCGGCGGGGTGCCCGGTGGCTTCGGCGCCTGGGCCACCGTCGGGCTCCATCCCCATGACGCGTCGGAGGGCCTGGGCCCGGTCGAGCAGGTCCTCGACGAGGCCACAGCCGAGCATCCGGGCGTCGTGGTGGCGGTAGGGGAGTGCGGACTCGACTATCACTATGACCACTCGCCACGATCCGACCAGCGCGAGATGTTCGAAGCCCAGATCGCTTTGGCCGAGAGTCGGGACCTGGCGCTCGTCGTCCACACCCGCGCCGCCTGGGACGACACTCTCGACATCCTGAAGAGCGCAGCACGGCCGCCGCGGATCGTGATGCACTGCTTCACCGGCGGACCCGACGAAGCGCGCCGTTGTCTCGACCTCGACGCCTTCCTGTCGTTCAGCGGTATCGTCACTTTCAAGAACGCGTCGGACGTGCACGCCGCCGCGTCGCTGTGCCCGCTCGACCGCCTTCTGGTGGAGACCGATGCACCGTTCCTGGCGCCGGTGCCGCATCGCGGTGAGGACAACCGGCCCGCGCTCGTGTCCGTCGTCGGCGCCGCCGTCGCCGCCATCAAGGCGATGTCACCCGCGGAGTTGGCGTCGTCGTCGCGGGCGACCACGTACGCTGCCTTCGCGTTGTCCTGAGACCGGCTGACCCCACACCGCGCGCGTCGACATGGCGCGGACGGCACCGGGGCGCGGTGCCCTCGTCGTTCGTCGCCTGGGGTTGCAGGACGCGCCATCCCGAGAGATTCGCCGTGAGTCTCTCAATCCTCACCGTGGTCGAATTCTCCTTTGTTCTGGGCGTTTTCCGGAGGTTTTCCACAAGACAGGACCATGATCGCCGAGGCGCGGGTGGCGACTTCACCACGCTCTGCAGTGTGTTCGTCGCTTATCTCGACGTGCACGATTCGCCATCTGCAATTCAGGGAATGGTCTGGGGGCGATTCGATTTGTCGGACGCGTGGCGGTCCCCTAGCTTCGACGTCCATCCCGACGCAGTAGACCTGTCCGCAGAGGAAGGGTGGAGTTCTGAGGACACAAAGCGCCGGGGGGCTGCGGCCGACCGTACGCCTGGGGCTCTGTCTTGCTCTCGGGGTGGCGCCGCTCCTCCTCCTCGCGACACCTGGTCGAGCATCGCCTCGATCGATCGGCACCCGGCCCGACGCCGCCGGAACCGTAGGAGCTCCGCGTCACGTCGCGCCCGCCGAGGTGACGGCGACGACCTCGCGCTGGACGGTTCCCATCGCGCTGGCGGTCGACGAGTCAGCGACGACAACGCCCACCACCACCACCACCACCAACACCACCACCCCGATCGTGCCGTCGGCGACGACGGCCGCTGTCATCGGTGACGCCCGCGTCACCACGACCACCACGTCGACGACGACAACCACCACGACGACCACCACCCCCTCGCCACCGGCGTGGGAGGTGGAGGAGTCGGGCCTGGCGTCGTGGTATCCCGAAGCCCGGGACGGGTACTGCGCCAGTCCCTACCTGTCGTTCGGAACGGTCGTGACCGTCACCGACATGGCGACCGGTGCCTCCATCCAGTGCCGGGTCGACGACCGCCAGGCACGGAACCCGGGCCGCGTGGTCGATCTGTCCTACGACGGCTTCGCCGAGCTGGGCCGCCCGTCACTGGGGCTCATCGAGGTGCGCTTGACCTGGTGAGAGACGGTGCCGTCGCCCAGACGGCACCATGGTGGGGTGATGCTCACCCGGCGCGAGGTCCAGGAGATGGTGACGGCGCGCCAGCTTCGTCCCAGTCGGGCCCTCGGACAGAACTTCGTCGTCGATGAGAACACCGTCCACCGCATCGCCCGTCTGGCCGAGCTCGAACCGGGCCAGAGGGTGGTGGAGATCGGGGCCGGGCTCGGAGCGCTCACCCTGGCCTTGGCCGATGCAGGAGCTCGGGTGACGGCGGTGGAGGTCGATCACCACCTCATCTCCGTCCTGCGCGAGCAGGTGCGCGGACGTGATGTGCGCGGTAGTGCACGCGGACGCCCTCACCCTCGACTGGTCGGGACTGCTCGACGGGGCTGACGATGCCGGAGAGTCCTGGATGGTGGTGGCCAACCTGCCGTACAACGTGGCCGTGCCCGTCATCGTGCGCGTGCTCGACGAGGCGCCGGCGGTGGCGTCGCTGCTGGTGATGGTCCAGCGCGAGGTGGGCGAGCGACTGGCGGCACCGCCTGGGTCCAAGGCGTACGGGGCGGTGTCGGTCAAGGTCGCCTACCACGCCACCGCCCGCGTCGTCGGACGAGTTCCTCCGGCGGTGTTCCTACCCCGACCGCGCGTGGAGTCCGTTCTCGTGCGCATCGTCCGTCGCCCGTCGGTGGCCGTCGATCCGGGCCTCGTGACGGCGGAGCGTTTGTTCACCGTCGTGCGGGCTGGTTTCGCCCATCGTCGCAAGATGTTGCGTGGTGCTCTGCACGACGTCATCGACCCGGCCGCCTTTGCCGCAGCCGCTGTCGATCCCGAGGCGCGCGCCGAGCAATTGTCGGTGGAGCAGTGGGGGAGACTGGCGGCCAGCGACGGGGCCCTGGGCCCGGAGCCACGGGAGGTCCGGTGACGGCGGTGACGTCGTCGGCTCCGGCCAAGTTGACCCTGTCCCTCCGGGTGACGGGCGTCCGGGACGACGGCTACCACCTGCTCGACGCGGAGATGGTGACGGTGGATCTCGCCGACTCGCTGACCTTCGTGCCGGGCGACGGCATCTCCATCGTGGACGAAGTTGCCGGGGGTCTGTCCCCGGGATCGATGCCGGAGGGTCCGGAGAACCTGGTCGCCCGCGCTCTGGCTCTGGTCGCCCGACGCGCCTCGGTCGAGGTGGTGAAGCGCATTCCTGTGGGCGCCGGCCTGGGTGGGGGATCGGCCGACGCTGCCGCCGTGTTGCGGTGGGCCGGAGTATGGGATCCGGCCATCGCCGTTCGGCTGGGCGCCGACGTCCCTTTCTGTCTCCGGGGAGGTCGTGCCCGGGTGACCGGGATCGGTGAGACCATCGAGCAACTGCCGTTCGAAGCTCGCCGGTTCGTCTTGCTCCTACCCCCCATCAGCGTGAGCACTGAGGAGGTGTACAGGGCGTGGGATCGGGCCACTGATGGCGGCCAAGTGAATGTCGACGTCAGTGACGGGAACCACCTCGAGGCCGCGGCGGTGGCCGTCGCTCCCCGGCTGGCCGCGTGGCGCGACCTCTTTGCCGACGCCTGCGGGCAGCCGCCGCGACTCGCCGGTAGCGGATCGACATGGTTCGTCGAAGGACTACCCGAGACACTCGGTCTCGACGGCTGCGCGTCCCTCACTCTCGACGGCGAGAACGCGGCGATGTGCTCCGTGACAACAGTGCCCGAGTGGTCCCCGACGGGGGCGACCGACGACGGGGTCCGCGCGAGGCGAGTGATAAAGTTGCATGGTGGGTCGTCCGCGCCGTTTCCGCCGCGTCGTCCGCCGTGCTGTTCGTCGGGTGCTTCGTCGACCCAACCAACGTCTCGTGGCCACGGCGCCGAACCCGGAGGATCCGACGCCGCTGGCGGACTTCCGGTTCTTCGCCGTGCTCGGAACGTGGATGGAGGAAGACGTCGTCGAGGCGACGGTCCGCAACGCCTTCGCCCAAGGGGTCGAGGCCGTGTACCTGGTCGACAACGCCTCGACCGACGCCACCGTCGAGCGGGCCCTGGCTGCCGGCGCCACCCTGGCCGAATCCTTCGAGACTGAGGTCTACGAGGAGCATGTTCGAGTCTTGTTCATGAATGGGGTCGTGGCCCGCGAGTCGCTGGCTTGCGGCGCCGACCACGTCTGGTGGCTGTGGCTCGACGCCGACGAGTTCCCCGAGGGTCCCGACGGGATGACCATCCTCGAGTACCTCCGCACCCTGGACCGCCGGTTCCGCCTGGTGGGAAGCACCTTCTACAATCACTACCCGAGCAACAAGCCCGAATATCTCCCCGGCTTCCACCCCCTCGAGTTCCAGCCGTTGTGCGAGCACTACGTACGGGTGCTCCCCCGCTTCTGCGATCAATGGCATTTCAAACACCCCCTGCAGAGATTCGACAGGGTGGGGCCTTTCATCATGAGCATCATCGGGTTCCACAGCGCCAACACCATGCATCCAGACCCGCTGCTCGAGCCCACGGGTGGGATCGTGACCCACCATGTGCAATACCGCGAGGAGTCGTTTACGCGAAAGCGCATGGACATGCTGTGTGGCGGGACCGGTCGCAATTCCTACAATCATTCGATAGGCAACACCGAGATCGGCAAACGGTTCGCCTCGCTCGACGCCATCTACGAACAGCGGTGGCGTGACGTCGACAACCTCCGCATTCGGGACGCCAACAAAGGCGTCGATCCCGTGCCGTGGGACGGACCCACCCCGACGCACCTCTGGTACCAGCCGGAGGAGTTGGAAGCGGCCAAGCGGGCCTGGACGGACCAGCGGTCGCTGAGCCCTACCGAGTAGGACGGCCCGCCCGTGGGGACAACGAGGAGCGGGGTCCGACGCCGCGCCTCCAGGTCCCGGGTCAGCCCCCGCCGGCCATGCCGTAGGATTCTTCCTCGTCGGACATGGGCGCCCGACATGACGGCACCGGTCGCCGTCGGATGCATGGAGGGTCGGGAGTGACGAGCGCCACGAACATACTGGTGATCGTGCTCGACGCACTGCGAGAAGACTATGTCGCCCCGTCACTGGAGGAGCCCGGCCGCTGCTTCAAGGCAGAGACGTGCATCACGGCGGCACCGTGGACACTTCCCTCGTGCACGTCGCTCATCACCGGTCGGGACATCCTCCGCCACCGCCGTTACTGGCATCACCTCGGTCATGTCGAGAACGATCTGGTGGGTGCGCTGCCCTCCCACTACCGCAAGGTCGGCTTTGTCAACAACACGGTGCTCCTGTCCGCCTCCCAGCTCGATGTCGGTTTCGACCGGTGGAAGTACTTCGACGACCACGCGCGTCCGTTCGCGCGGGCAGCCACGTACATCCGTCGGGCGCGACCCAAAAAGCCGCTCTTCCTCTTCCTCCATTCGAACATCTCGCACGACTACTACCTCGCCAGCGCCCGCGCCTACTACGACGAAGCGTTCCCGAACTCGGCCGACCCCCCCTACACGCTCGGCCACCGGGTGATCCGTTGGGCGGACACCACTCCGGACGAACGCGCCGCTGTGGCCAAGATGTACCAGGCGTCGGCGCTGAAGGCTGTCTCTCGCGCTCGTGAGATCCTGGACCTGGTCCACGCCCGCGACGACTTCGTCACCGTGGTCGTATCCGACCACGGTGAAGGGCTCGACTACGACGACGGCCGGCTTCACCATGGTGGTCGCGTCCACGACGACCTGCTCCGGGTTCCTCTCTACATCGATCTCCCGTCGACAATCCCCGCCCACCAACGAGACGACATGGCGGCTGCGCTGTCGTCGACTCTCGTCACCACCACCGACGTGCTCCCCACGCTGTTCGGCCTGGTGGGAGCCGAGTCTCTCCCACCTGTCGACGGTCGGCGGATCGACAGGATCTCGGGAGAGCGCATCGCGGTGAGCGAGGATCGGCGCTATCTCTACTTCAAAGACCGGTTCCGCCTGAACTTCCTGGGCCGGGGCAAGAACATGTCGCAACAGGACGGGGAACGCAACCATCGCTTGCGGGGCCAGCTCGCCGAGGCCCCGATCGTGCGGTCGTACCGGTCGCAAACGGCCAAGCTGATCATGACGTGCCTGCACCTACGGCCCGGAACCGGATCCGAGACCCGGCGCGCCCTGCTGGAGCTCGGCGAGAACCTGATGGGAACACCATCGCTCGTTCTGCGCGGCGACCGCCTGTTCGCCTTCGAGCTGTACAACCTGGACGACGACCCGGCCGAGAAGGACAACCTGCTCGTTGCCGACGACGCCGGAATCGACGCGCTCCTGGCCAGCGAGTGGATGTCGGCGCTCACGGTCCCCCTGGGAGACAAGGCCGACGACGCCGAAGTGGACCTGCCCACGATGCTCGACGGTGCCGAGCGCGTCTCCGTCTTCTGAGCGGCGTCAGGCAGGCGAGGCCGGCACGGGATGCGAGCTACTTGCCGGCGGCCCGCCGTTGCCAGCGGGTGGCCTTCAACATCTTCTTGTGCTTCTTCTTGCGCATGCGCTTGCGGCGCTTCTTGATCAGCGATCCCATGGGTGGGCGAAGGTTAGCGCGGTCTCCGGGTACCGCCGATATCCTGACGGCGCACACCCCACGGGGCCGAAAGAAAGAGGTGCGAGATGGGCCACCGGCTGGTTGCCATCGACCACGTGCAGCTGGCCATGCCCGCCGGAGGCGAAGAGGAGGCCACCGCGTTCTACCAGGGGATCCTCGGCCTCGAGCGTCAGCCGAAGCCGCCGGTGCTGGCCGCCCGGGGCGGCTGCTGGTTCGCCAACGACGATGTCGTCGTCCACCTCGGCGTCGACGCGGAGTTCCGTGCCGCCCGCAAGGCACACCCTGCGCTCATCGTCGACGGATTCGACGCCCTGTGCGTCGCTCTCGAAGCCGCCGGGTATCGGGTCCGGCCCGACCACGACCTCCCCGGTGTCCGCCGGAGCTACGTGGACGATCCCTTCGGGAACCGGATCGAACTCATCGAAGTGTGAGTGGCGGATCGGCGAGGATGGTGCCCGGGGGATGAGATCCTCTAGCGGCGCCGAGGCGCGCATCAGACCCTTGGCGGGTAGTTCAATCGGCAGAACGCCGGCCTTTGGAGCCGGATGTTGGAGGTTCGAGCCCTCCCCCGCCAGCTGCGATCGACCAGGAGTGATCACGCCAGCCGTGATCGGCCGCTGTGATCAATTTCCGCTGTGGTCGATGTGCTGGGGTCAATTGGTGAAGGCGTGTAGTCCGTCGGGCACGAAATCGGGGGCCATGATGAGTCTGTTGCGCATCACGTCGTCGCAGTGGCGGCAGCGCGTCCCGCGCGGCGTCACCCGACAGGCCATGATCCCGGCCAGGTGGGGTACGTCGTATCCGCTGCAAGTCCCCCCGTCGAGCTCCTCCGAGCAGTAGGCGACCTCACCGTCACGATGAAGAACGAGACATCCGTTACACATTGGCCCAGAATCCTTTCCGGTTGCCTAAGGGATATCCCCTGCGTGCCTTTAGACAATCGGCCGAACAACGGGACCGGTGGAGCAAGCGACACACAACCGTGCTCACTGAGAGTGCGAATCTAGGGTTATTACCACTGTGCGCGGTAAAGACAGGTGCATTACCTGCTGCGAGTGGTTTTTAACGGGGCGCTCTGCGGTCGGGCCGGCTCGTCACACTACGCATCGGGGTCCGGCGCCGCAGAGGTCGGAGGGGGAGACCGACGGTCGCCTCGAGCTCGGCTCCGGGGGTGCCTCAGCGGCCTTCCGCCGCCGCCTTCACCGTCCGCGGCGGGAGGTTTCGGTGGTCGGATCGGTCAGCGCTGGGGTGCGGGGACCGGGACCTGGGTGCAGCGGGGACAGGAGTGGCGGGCCACCAGGCGGTGGGCGAAGAAGCCGCCACGGTGGGGGTGGTCCTCCCCGGGACACGGCCGTCCGGCCGTCTCTTCCGTGCAGTACGCGACGGTACCGTCACGGTGTACGACCAGCTGGCCGAGACAGCTCCTCATCCTTCGCCACCTCACGCTCGTCGCCGGCGGGCCGGCGCAGTGACCTCTGTGCCCCCGGTCCGTCGGGGAGGTCTCTGCCCGTGCATCGGCGCGATCCGGTGGCTCCTTGAGGAGTTTTCGCAACACATCCCCAATTTCCCCGGTCGCCGTCATCGGAAGTCACGGGAGGGCGGCAGGGGAGCCGACCCGAGATCGAGATGGGAGATCTTCTCCGCCACCACGCTGACGACGCCGTCCACCCGCTCCAGGCGTCCCCTCACCAATAGGGCAGGGGAGCGCCGGGCGCTGTCGCGCCAGCGCAGCCATGCGCCGGGCGAGCAGATCACGTTCACCATCCCCGTCTCGTCCTCCAGGTTGAGGAACACGGTCCCTTTGGCGCTTTCTGGATGTTGGCGATGGGTGACCACCCCGCCCACGAGCACCCGTCCGTCCGTCTCGGCCCCGGGCAACCGTCCGGCGGGGATGACACCCAGGGCATCCAAGCGCGGCCGGGCCAGCTCGACGGCGCCGGCGCCCACGGTGAGGCCGGTGGCCCACATGTCGGCCGCCACCTCTTCGAGGGGGGCCAGGTCGGGGAGCACGGGGGCATCCTCTCCGGTCAGGAGGCCCGGCAATCGGTCGGGCGTGGCCTGGGCGACCACCCCGGCGGCCCACAGGGCCTGGCGCCGGGTCCCCGCTGGTCCCCCGTGGAATGCGGCCGTCCCGTCACGGGGGGGCAGGCCATCGAGAGCACCGGCGGTGGCCAGCGCCTCCAGCTGGGCCCGCCCCACCCCTCCCCGGCGGACCAGGTCCTCCATCGAGGAGTACGGGCGCCGAGTGCCGACGCGCTCGGCCACCTCGTCGCCCATGGCACGGACCGTTCCGATCCCCAGGCGGACCTCCGGCTGTCGGCTCGGTGCCCCCACGGGCCCTCCGGCGGGGCCCGCCACGTCCCAGTCGAGAGTGGCCTCGGCGCCCGATCGGTCGACATGGGGGCGGTGGACGACGATCCCGTGCCGGCGGGCGTCGGCCACCAGGGACTGCGGGGACCAGAACCCCATGGGCTGGGCGTTGAGCAGCGCGGCGCAGAAGGCGGCGGGGTAGTGGAGCTTCAACCAGGCGCTGGAGTAGACGAGGTAGGCGAAGGACACCGCGTGGCTCTCGGGGAACCCGAAGCTGGCGAAGGCGGCCAGTTTGTCCGCGATCTCGTCGGCCACCTCGCCGGTGATCCCGCGCGCGGCCATCCCGGCGAAGAGGCGGTCGCGCAGACGTGTCATCCGGATCCCGGAGCGCTTGGCCCCCATGGCCTGGCGCAGTTCGTCGGCCTCCGCCGCGCTGAAACCGGCGGCATCGATGGCGATCTGCATGAGTTGCTCCTGGAACAACGGCACCCCCAGCGTTTTGGCCAGGGCCTGCTCGAGGAGGGGGTGCGGGGGGATGGGTTCCTCGAGGCCCTGCCGACGGCGGATGTAAGGGTGGACGGATCCCCCCTGGATGGGCCCGGGCCGGATGATGGCCACCTCTATCACCAGGTCGGAAAAACACCGGGGCCGGATCCGGGGGAGCGTCGCCATCTGGGCCCGGCTCTCCACCTGGAACACCCCCACGGTGTCGGCCCGGCACAGCATGTCGTAGACGGCGTCCTCCTGGGGCACCATGGCCAGGTCGACATCCACCCCGTGGGCGTGGTGGATCAGGTCCACCGCCCGGTGCAGGGCGTCGAGCATCCCCAGCCCGAGTAGGTCGAACTTGACGAGGCCGACCGTGGCGCAGTCGTCCTTGTCCCACTGCAGCGCCGTCCGCCCCGGGTGCCGGGCCCACTCCACGGGGCAGACCTCCACCACCGGCCGGTCGCAGATGACCATCCCCCCCGAATGGAGTCCCAGATGCCGGGGGAAGTCGAGGACCTGCCCGGCCAGGGCGGCCACCGCCGGCGGCAGGGGTCCCCCCCGGTCGAGCGGCTCCCCGTTGTCGACCCCCTTGGCCCAGCCGTCGACCTGCTCGGGGAGATGCCCGAGGGCCTTCCCGATGTCACGGATGGCCGAGCGCGTGCGGTAGGTGATGACGTTGGCCACCTGCGCGGCGTGATGGCGGCCGTAGTGCTCGAAGACATAGGCGATGACCTCCTCGCGCCGCGACGACTCGATGTCGAGGTCGATGTCGGGTGGCCCGTCGCGTTCGGGGGAGAGGAACCGTTCGAACAGCAGCCCGAGACCCACGGCGTCGGCCCGGGTGATGGACAGGGCGAAGCAGACGGCCGAGTTGGCGGCCGAACCCCGACCCTGGCAGTAGATGTCGTGACGCCGGCAGAACTCCACGATGTCCCAGACGATGAGGAAATAGCCGGCGAACCCGAGGGCGCCGATCACCCCGAGCTCATGATCGATCTGGGCCCACGCCCCCGGTATCCGCTCGTCGTGGCGCGGCCCGTAGCGGACGGTGGCACCGCGATGGGTCAGCTCCACCAGCCAGGTCTGCTCGTCGTGGCCGGGGGGGACGGGAAAGTGGGGGAGCCTCGGCGCCACCAGCCGAAGGTCGAAGGCGCACTCCTGTCCCAGTTCGCCGGCCCGGGTCACCGCACCGGGCCACCGGGCGAAGCGGCGTTCCTGCTCACCGGGGCTCCGCAAGTGGGCGGCCGCCGCCGCCGGCAGCCACCCCTCGAGCTCGACCAGGGGGCGCCGGGCCCGCACGGCGGCCAGCGCGGTGGCCAGGGGGCGCCGGGCGGCGGTGGCGTAGTGGACGTTGTTGGTGGCCACCAGGTCCACCTCCCGGTCGACGGCCAGGTGGGCCAGGGCGTCGTTGCGGGCGGTGTCCAAAGGGTCACCGTGGGCCCACAGCTCCACCGCCACGTTCTCCCGGCCGAAGACATCTGTCAGGCGGTCGAGCTCCTGCCCGGCGACGGTGGGGCCGGCGGTGGTGAGGGCAGCGGGGACCGCCCCTTTCCGGCAGCCGGTGAGGACCAGCCAGTGGCCTCCGTGTCGGTTCCCCAGGTCGTCGAGCGTGCATGTCGGAGCGCCCTTGGTACCCCCGGCCAGATGGGCCTCGGCGATGGCCCGGCTGAGTCGGGCATAGCCGTCGGGGTCGCGGGCCAGGACCACCAGATGGGTCCCCTCCGGGTCGGGTGTGCCGGTCCGTGCCCGGGAGGGCACCAGGGTGAGCTCGGCCCCGAAGACGGAGGCGAGCCCCACCGTCCGCGCCGTCTCCGAGAAGCGGACCACTCCGTACAGGCCGTCGTGGTCGGTGAGGGCGAGAGCGCCCAGCCGGAGCCGGGCGGCCTCGGCGACGAGCTCCTCGGGGTGCGAGGCACCGTCGAGGAAGCTGAAGTTGGAATGGCAGTGCAACTCGGCATAGCGCCCGGGCCGGTCAGTCGTAGGTCCCCTCCAGCCACCAGCCGCCCCGCTCGCGCGTGAGCAGATGTGCGGTCCCGGCACCGGTGACGACCTGCATCCGGGCCTGGCGCCGGGGGACCGACCACCACCGTTCGTCCGATGGCCAGGGTCCGGCCCACCCGGTCACCGGCGTCCACGGCCCTCCGTCCACCGACAACCGGGCCGGGGTGGCGGTGGCCATCCCCCCGCCGCCGACACCGACGAGGTGGCCGTCGACGTCGACCAGTTGAGCGGGCAGCGGCCGGGCGAGGACGACCACCGGTGCCGGTGGGGGGACCTGTCCCGGCCACGGGGGGTCGGGGAGGGATCCCGGCCCACGTCCCCGACGACCGGTACCGGTCCGCTCCGATCCGGTGTTCCGCCCGCCTGACCAGGGGACGACCCGGGCCCGGTCGGCCGGCCCGCGTCCGCCCTGGATATGTCCGGTGACCACCGCTTCGGGCCCGAGCAGCTGCTGGACGCGGACCAGCGCCCGCCCCGCCCGGGCCGCGGCGCCCGCCTCCCCGCCCCAGAATGCGGGCTGCCGGGGAGGGGCGTTCCCGGCCCCGTCCCTCCCCGCCTCGTCCTTCGCCGTCCCGCCCTTCCGGGGGGACAGACGGAAGCCGGGCAGCTCGCCCCGGGTGCCCTGGGCCACCCGGTGGCAGGCGGCGCCGTCGGTGCCGAACCGGGCGAGCACATGCCGGTCCGGGAGGGCGGCGAACTGGCCGAGCGTGTGGATTCCCAGGCGATCCAGGAGGTCGGCCAGCTCGGTCCGCTCCAGCGTGGTCACCGGCCAGGGGGCGAGGAACCCCGGGGTCCCTCCCGGGGGGACGACCATCGGGTCGGCCCCCGGGTACCGGGCGGCGAGGACGGCGGCGAACAGCCCGTCAGCCACTCCCACCCCGACCGTCACTCCCATCCCGGCCGTCACACCGTCGACCTCCCCCACGGCGTCCGCGAGCAGCCGGGCGAACCTGTCGTCACCGCCGAAGTAGCGCGACGGGCCGCGGGTGGCCACGGCGCACACCCCGCTCCGTACCACCTCGACGACGGGTGAGAACGTCCCCGCCACCCCCGTCACCCGGGCGAAGGCCCGCCCCTGGCGCCCGTCCTCCTGCTCCTCCAGGAGATCGGGGCACCACACCACGAGCACCCGCTGCACTGTTCCCCCCTTCTCACCCCGCCGCCACGACACCCGACGCCGTCGGAAGCCACAGTCCGGTCCGCACACCCCTGCCCGCCGACCGGCGGCCGGAGGTCACCACCTCGACGTGCCGCCCCCGGAGGTGACCATGGCCTCTGTCCACCCCATCCCACGTCCCGTCCTCCACCGTCAGCAGGACATCGGGCCCTTCGGGCCATGTCCCGGGCCCGGCTCTGACCACCAGTACCGTCCGCTCCTGTCGGGCCCGGGCGACCAGCCGCCGCGCCACCCCCGGCCGGACCCGACCCGGGGGGTGCACGAGCACGACGTCCATGGCGTCGACCAGGATGGCGGTCACCTCCGGCCACGCCGGCCCGGGAGAGGGGACGAGGGCCAGACGGTCGAGGTCAACCCCCATCTCGGCGATGGCCAGGATCCCGGGGTCCCCCGTTCCCACCGCCGCGCACCATGATCCGGCGCTCGAGGCGGCGGCGAGGAGGGCGAAAGCCAGCATGCCGGCGCCGCCGCCCCCGGATCCCCCCACCCCGGTGTTCGTCTCCCCCGGCGAGCCCTTACCGGCGCTGACGGCGATGACGGTGCCCCGCTGCACTCCGCCGTGGGGCAGCAGGGCCCGGAGGGGAGGAAGCAG
Source organism: uncultured Acidimicrobiaceae bacterium (assembly GCA_963848355.1). Lineage (GTDB taxonomy): Bacteria > Actinomycetota > Acidimicrobiia > Acidimicrobiales > UBA8190 > CAWKDG01. The sequence continues at coordinate 882,646 of CAWKDG010000001.1, read as the reverse complement.
GGGGAGGAGTTGGTCCTGACTGGAGGACACGGGTCGGGCCCGCGATGCGAGGGCGACGTCGACGAGAGGCATTGATTCCGAGACTACCGAACGTATGTTCGATCCGCCAGAGGGTCCGGGAGGTCGTCGGGGCTGTTTTCCCTCAGGACATGGGTGACGGTTTTCTCTCGCGCGACATGGGTGACACCGAGTGGGCTGGCCTGGGGTTCACCGGTCTGTCTATTTCACCCGGGCCAGAGCCACACAGTCGGCCATCAAGGGCTCCGACCAGGGGAAAACGGCTCCGACGGCTGGTGGGGGGGAGGTGTCTCCTATGTCTCGCGACATCCGTTCGTCACCGCCCCACCCCTGTCCCGCCATATCACGCCGGCTCGTCCGGCGACTCTCAGAGCCCCAGCCCGCGTTCTCCTGGACCGCTACCGTCAGCGAGACTGCGCAGCGCCCCCGGTTCCCGTTCGCGTCCGGGGTGTCGTTCCGGTCCGTCGAGCCCGCCCAGCTCGCGCCCGGTCCCTCGCGCCGCCGTCCGCCATGGCTCATTGTCGAACCACGGGGTCAGCTCCACCCACCCCATCGTGTTCTTCTCGTTCACCACCAATGCCATGCCCGACTGGCCCCTGGCCACCACATCGACGGGGAGCCGTTTGCGGAGGACCGTCGACGTGGTGACGGAGGGGACAGGGTCCGGGCCCCGCCGCCCGCCGCCCCGCAGCACCCGGTCCACCACGGCCCGGGCCACCCCACCCCCACCCGGCACCACCGGCGTGGTGCGCGAGCGGGTGGACACCTCTTCTTCGCCCGCCAGTGCGGAGAGAGCCTCGAGGGTGCGCACGTCCCCGATTCCGGGCAGCACCACCGTGGTTCCGAAGAGGGAGAGGAACCCTTCGGCCGCCGTCCCCCACCGCCCCCGTGCCTGGGAGAGGTCCTGCAGGCACGCCAGCGTGGCCACTCCCTGGCTTCCCCCTTCACTCACCATGGCCGGCAGGTCCGGTACCGGGGCGATGTTGGCCACCTCGTCGAGGGCGAGCACGACGGATGTCGGGCCGGAGGTGCCGACCGTGGCGCTGGTGTGATCGGGGATCCCGGCGGCGGCGCGGGCGTAGGCGGCGGCCCGGATGTCGGTGAGCAGTCCCACGACGAGGGGTGCGGCCAACGCCTGGTGCCGTCCGGTGGCGCATATGTAGAGAGTGGCCGACGACTCGCAGAAGGTCCGGGGATCGAAGTCCGGGGCGACGGTGGTGGCGAGAGCCGTCTCGCTGCGGTAGGCGGCGAGGACACCGGAGGCGGTCGACCAGATCCCGCTCTGCTCGCGTCCGTCGGTGGCGGCGATCCCGGCAAGGAGGTCGGCGGCGATTCCGGCACCCTCTCGATCGAGGACGCGGAGAGCGGGAGCGGCCTGCCGCCGATCGATCCACGACAGGACAGTGCCGAGCTCGGCCCCCTCGAGCGCCGCCGCATGCAGCACCGGCGCCAGCAGGGCCTGAGCGCGTTCGGTCCAGTGGTCGACACCGATCTCGCCGGCGCTGCGGCCGCCCGACGTTCGTGTCGAGCCGACGAGACCACGGGCCACCAGCAAGGCGTCGTCCCAGCGTGCACAGCCCGTGACGGGGGACCAGCGCACGCGCTCCACTCCGACGGGTGTCTCCACCGTCCCGCTCGGGTCGTAGAGAAGGCACGGTCCGTCCCGTCCGCGGGCGCGGGCCGTGGCCCGCAACACATCGGGTTTCGTGGAGGTGGACACCACCGCCCCCGGAGCGCTCAATACCGTCGGTACCACCAGTCCCGAGGTCTTTCCCGAGCGCGGCGGCCCGAGGACGAGAACCGCCTGTTCGGCCCGCGCCCACACCGGTCCGACGGCTCCGGAACCGAGATACAGACAACCGCCGCTGCGCGCGGCCGCCTGGCGGATGACGCGGTGCGCCGCCGCCATCTCCGCCGTCATCTCGGTGTTGACCCGGTGTCGTCATCGGTGCGGCCGGCCGGCCGGCGGCGCCTGGGGACGAACACAGCGCGGCGCGTCCCGGGCCGCGTGGCACACCGCGCGGGCACGTGGATCAGTACCCGGCGTCGAGGTTGACGAGGTCGGCGGGCATGCCCCCGTCGAGCCACGTCCGCAGTTGAGCGGCGAATCGCCACTTGAAGTCGTCGAGTGTGTGTGCTGACGACCACGTGACGTGAGGAAGGGCGAGAACGTCGGGCCTCCGCCACAGAGGGTGTCCTGGGGGGAGCGGCTCCTGGCGGAACGCATCGAGAACGGCACCGCCGAGGTGACGACGTTCCAGCGCGGCGACGAGGGCGTCGTCGTCGACGAGACCGCCACGCGCCACGTTGACCAGGAACGACCCTCTCTTCATGGCGCTGAAGGCGGCCGCATCGATCATGTTGGCCGTGGCCGCCGTGAGCGGAAGGGCGCAGATCACGTAGTCGGCATCAGCCAGCTCCTCGCGCCACGCGTCGCCGACCACCATCCGGTGCACACCACGTGGCGCGTCGGATCGCGGCCGTCGTGTGCACGCCCGGACCTCGACATCGAAGGGTTCGAGCATGGCCGCCACCAGGGTCCCGACAGCGCCCAGTCCCAGGAGCAGGACCACGGCTCCGTCGAGCTGGGCCAGCGGTCCCCCTACCTCCCAGACGCCGGCATCGGATTGGCGCACGAACCGGGGGAGTGCCTTGGCCGCCGACAGGATGGCGAGAACGACCCATTCGGCCATGGGCCGAGCGGCGATTCCGGCGCCGTTGGACAACAGCACGCCCCGATCCGCCAGCTTCTGCAGGGGCAATTCCTCCACTCCCACGTAGTCGGAATGCACCCACCGAAGATCGGGAAGCTCGTCGATGGCGCTTCCCACTCGTTCGGGCTTCAGGTGGTACCGCCACAGCACCCGCACCCCGCGCGCCTCGTCGGGGGCGACAGGATCGTCGCCCACGACGACATGGCGGACGTCTGTGGCGAGTGCTCCGGAGGAGACGATCTCGGTCAGACCGCGCGCCGCCCACGGGGGCGCGGCGACGACAGCCGACCGAGCGCCGTCACTCTCAGCTTCGCCCTGTGACCCACTCTCAGGGTCACTCACTGTGTTGTTCGCCGACGGCGACGGACTGGTCTCGGAAGGACGTCTCATCGTGTTTCCGGACGAAAAGTCGGCCGTCCCGCGTGGACGCGAAGCGTACCCGGAACACCGAGGAGCGCGTAGGGATCCTCGCTCGGTGCCGTCCCACGTCCGAACTCGACGTGACGCCCGCGCAGCCGAATCACGTCTCCGACACGGGGACCGAGAGAAATTGTTACCTCGAGGTGCAGGTCGCCGTCGTCGCCCGTATCAGCGTCGACGACGATGACGTCGTAGGTCCCGTCCGGCAGCATCTGCATGAAAAAAATCCTTGCAAACGAAGGGTTTCCTGTCCAAACGCGCGCGTCTGCCTCGTTGCCGTCACGTTCGTGACGAGTCCATTGCAACACATTTGCCATCGCGAAACCTCGCGCGAAACCTCGCGCGTCAACATCCGTCAGCAGCGACAATGCTTGACCTTGGCGCGAAAACCTTCTTTGATTGATGGGATTCCGCACATGGAGGAGGACGGCGGGTGAACAAGTCGGGCCTGATCGACGCGATCAGCAACGCGACATCGTTGACGAAGCGCGAGACCGAAGGGGCGGTCAACGCGCTGGTCCACGCCGTCGTGAGCGAAGTGCGCGCCGGTCGTCGTGTGTCCGTCGTCGGGTTCGGCACGTTCAATCCCACGCAGCGTGGTGCTCGGATGGGGCGTAATCCACAGACCGGTGAGCCCGTGAAGATCGCTGCATCCAGGGGAGTGCGCTTCTCCGCCGGCAGCACCCTGAAGGGGATCGTCAACGGGAAGGCACCGCTGCCGGCGCTGAAGGCGTCGTCGACTCCTGACAGAAAAGCGGCGAAGCCTGCCGCCAAGAAGGCCCTCAAGAAAACGGCCAAGAAGTCGACCAAGAAGGCAGTTCGAAGGACTCCGGCGAGAATCACCGCCAGGAGGCCTGTCGACAAAGTCGTCAGGCGCGCTTCGTCGAGATCAACCGCGAAGCGTGCTCCGGCGAGGAAAACAGCGAAGCGATCGGCCAACAAGGCCGTACGGCGGGCTCCGGCGACAAGACCGGTCAAGCGCGCCCCGGCGAGGAAAGTAGCGAAGCGATCGGCCAAGAAGGCCGTAAGGAGGGCATGAAAATGCCAGTCAAGCGAGCGAGAAAGACGGCTAAGCGGGCTCCCGCGAAGAAGGCCGCGAAGCGGACCACCGCCAAGCGGACCGTCAAGCGGGCGCCGGCCAAGAAGGCGGCCAAGCGGACCGTCAAGAAGCGCGCTGTCAAGCGGGCGCCGGCCAAGAAGGCTGCCAAGAAGCGGGCGCCGGCCAAGAAGGCGGCCAAGCGGACCGTCAAGAAGCGCGCTGTCAAGAAGCGGGCTCCTGCGAAGAAGGCTGCCAAGCGGACCGTCAAGAAGCGTCGGGCGCCGGCCAAGAAGGCGGCCAAGCGGACCGTCAAGAAGCGCGCTGTCAAGCGGGCGCCGGCCAAGAAGGCTGCCAAGAAGCGGGCGCCGGCCAAGAAGGCCACGCGCACCGTCAAGAAGCGCCGGGCTCCGGCTCGCCGGCGGGTGACCAAGAAAGCTTGAGTTGCCCTGCCGCCAAACCCGGCGGTGTGCAAAGCGTGAGCGTACGAGGGGCCCTTCGGGGCCCCTCGTATCGCGCCACCGGCACGGACCGTCTCCCAGGCAGGAGGGCGGGGCTCGGTGGCCGGTGTGATCAGAGCTCGGTGATCAGGCGGAAGGCTTCGCCTGCCGCTATCCCGGCGAGGCGGCCGTGGGCGGCGAGTTGTTCTTCGACGACGGTCCGGAACCCTTCGAGTTGGTCATGCGGTGGCTCGTCGCCCTCCGGATCGGTGCCGGCGGGATCGTCGCCCCCGATTCCCATGGTGGAGAGGTACTGGCTCCGGTGAGCGAGCAGAGCGGCGAACTTGATGTCCAGCATCCCGTGGGCGTTCTCGACGTGGTTGGGCTCGTCCGCCTCCCACAGGAGCATGGACGTCGGCCGGTGAGGGATCTCTGAGAGATCGGGGAAGAATTTCGGGTCGCGTGCGGCGACCACGCCGTCGGTGAGGAGCCAGCCGGCGTTGCGATGATCCGGGTGCAACCGGTACCGGCGCCATGGATCGTGGCCGAGGACCACGTCCGGTCGTACCTGCCTGATCACCTGACAGACCTGGCGGCGTTGGACGATGCCGGCTTCGAGCTCGCCGTCGGGCCAGTCGAGGAAGTGGACGCCGCCGCTGTCGCTCGCTGCCCCGGCCAGCACCCGAGCGGCGTCGCGCTGCTCCCGGTGTCTGCGTTCCACCAGCTCCGAGAGGTCGTCATCGGCCACCCACGTGCCCTTGGATCCGTCGGTGAGGACCAGATGGTGGATGCGACAACCGCTCGCCGCCCATTTGGCCAGCGTCGCCCCGCATCCGAACTCCACGTCGTCGGGATGGGCGGCCACGGCGAGCGCCACCCCCGGCACGGGCAGATCGATGCTGACGGCACCGTGCGCCGGGAGGTCGCCGACGGGAACGACGGCGCCAGGGCGGGAGACGTGGTCCACGGGCGTCAGAGAAGAGCGGGCGGGACGAACTCGGCGGGGATGTCCGCCGGGACGTCGACGTCCCACGCCAGGTCCGGTTGCCGCACCACCCGGCACTCGAGGCCCAGGAGCTCCGCCTCGGCCCGGTGCCGGGTGAAGGATCCGGGGCCGTAGGCGAAGCGGAACGAGGTGTGGGCCGGCACACAGGCCACGTTGGTACCGTCATCGCGCCGATCGGGCACGAGCGTCACCCCGTCGAATCCCGCCAGTTGGGCCAGCCCGTGGGCCATCGGGAGGTCGGCGTGAGCGACCAGGACCTCGCTCGCCCCGAGGGCGGCCAGTCGTGCGACCCCCGCTTCCACGGCCCCGTTCAGGCCACGTCCAGGTTCTGGCAAGACCATGGCTCCGTTCTCGACGGCCCACGAGGCGACCTCGGCGTCGTCGCAGACGACGGCCACCGGAAGGGGAGCGGCCGCTTCGAGCACGCGGGTCGCCATCATCCGGGAGAGCTCGGCCCTCCCCTTGGCGTCCAACGTCGGTGACAGACGAGCCTTGCCGGCGCCGAAAGCCTTCACGGGGATGAGGACGACGCAACCGACGAGGCGGGGAACCTCGGACGTTTCGGTCGTCACGGTGCCCAGTGTACGGCCGCCGTGCCGGTTCTCCTCCGCCACGTCACGCCGTAGGGTTGGCGGATGCTCGACAAGGTCGCTGTGATCGGGGCGGGCTCGTGGGGGACGACGGTGGCGGCCATCGCGTCCCGCTCGGCTCCCACCGTCCTGTGGGCTCGTCGATCGGAGCTGGGCGACGCCATCGAGCACCGTCACGAGAATCCCGACTATCTGCCGGGGTTCGTCCTCCCCGAGGACCTGCGGGCCACGACGTCGCTGTCGGCGGCCGTGGACGGCGCCGCTCTCGTCGTCATGGCCGTTCCCTCCCACGGCTTTCGAGCCGTCCTCATGGACCTGGCCCCCCACGTGGGGCCGGGTGTCGCTGTCCTCAGCCTGGCCAAAGGGCTCGAACAAGGAACGCACCTGCGGATGACCGAGGTCGTGGCCCAGGTCCTGCCCGGCCATCCTGCTGGTGTCCTCACCGGCCCGAACCTGGCGCGCGAGATCGTGGCCGGCCAGCCTGCCGCCACGGTGGTGGCCATGACCGGCGACGCCATCGCCCGTGAGGTCCAGGAGCTCCTCCGCACCGACACCTTCCGCGTCTATACGAATTCCGATCTCGTCGGCTGCGAGACGGCCGGCGCCACCAAGAACGTCCTCGCCATCGCCGCCGGCATGATCCAGGGGCTCGGACTGGGGGATTCGTCGTTGGCGGCCCTCATCACCCGCGGTCTGGCCGAGCTCGGCCGATTCGGTGTGGCCCTCGGGGGTGACCCCATGACCATGGCCGGCCTCGCCGGGGTCGGGGATCTGGTGGCCACCTGCACCAGCAGGCTGAGTCGGAACCGGATGGTGGGTGAGCACCTCGGTCAGGGACGCTCGCTCGACGACGTCCTCGGTGACATGCGCATGGTGGCCGAGGGCGTGAAGACCGCCCGTCCGCTGCTCGAGCTGGCCGCCGCCCAGGGTGTCGAGATGCCCATTGCCCAGCAGGTGGTCGATGTCCTCGAGGGCACCCGGTCTCCAGCGCAGACGATCCCCGCTCTCATGCTCCGTTCGGCCAAAGCGGAGTTCGACGGTCTCGAGGCCCGGCGTCGCCCGCCTCGCGGCGGTGCCGATCTCGGTCCACGAGCGTGACCGAGACGGACGTGACGGTGTCGCACGCCGCCGCCCTGGGCCGCGTGCGGGCGTTCCTGCTCGAGCACCGTGTTCCCGAGCACGAGATCGCGCGGGCCGAGGAGGAGGACCTCCTCGATCTGCTCGTCGTCGACTGCCTCCTCGTCCCCGGCGAGCGCTACACCCAGAGCGAGGTGGCCGAGATAACGGGCATGCCCGAGGACATGGCGAGCCGGTTCTGGCGCGCCCTCGGTTTCGCCGACGTCAGTGCCGACGACAGGATCTTCACCGACCTTGACATCGAGGCCATCCGCATCCTCCAGACCATGGTCGACCTCGGTGCCGCCGACGTCGACACGGCCCTGCAGCTGGCCCGTGTCATCGGTTCCTCGATGGCCCGCATCGCCGAAGCGGAAGTGGCGCCGGCGGTGCGGGGGATGATGGGAGCGTCGGGGTCAGGGGTGGGGTCGAGCGTCGAGGCGGCCGACCGCTTCGTCCGATTGGCCGACCGGTCGCTCCCGGCCATGACCCGCCTTCTGGAGTTCGCCTGGCGTCGGCACGTCCAGGCCTCGGTCCGGCGCGCCATGCTTCTGCGGAGCCGCCACGACCCCGGCGCTCTCCCCGATCTCTGTGTCGGCTTCGCCGACATGGTCGGGTTCACCATGCTCAGCCAGCAGTTGTCGGAGGAGGAATTGGCCGCCCTCGTCAGCCGGTTCGAGGACGTGGCCCACGACACGGTGACGGCGCGCGGGGGGCGGGTGGTGAAGATGATCGGCGACGAGGTCATGTTCGTGACCGATCTCGCCTCCGATGCCGCCCGGATCGCGCTGGCCCTGGCCGAGGCCTATGCCGACGACGAACTGCTGTCCGACGTGCGTGTGGCTCTGGCCGTCGGTCCCGTCCTCGTCCAGGATGGCGATTTCTACGGTCCCGTCGTCAATCTGGCCAGCCGGGCCGCCGGCATCGCCGCCCCCGGGAGCGTCCTCGTCTCCGACGAGTTCCACTCGGCGTTGCTGGCCGAGGCCCATCCGGCCGAGGGACCGGCGGGGGAGTTCGCCTTCAAGAGGCTGCGGCCGCGCCTGGTCAAGGACCTTGGGCGCGTCCAGCTCTGGGCCCTTCACCGTCCGGGTTCGGAACCGTTGACCCTCGACCGGCGGGTCTCGCGGCGATGGGAACGACTCTCCGAAGTGCTCCACGAGCTCGACGCCCTCCGTGAACGAGGCGAGCGCCTGCTGTCGGGAAGCGGACCGGTCGAGCCGGCGAGCCCCGACGACGTCTGAGGATCAGTCGTCGCGGGAGCGGAACGTGGCGATGCCGAAGGGGCCGAGCTCGAACGAGCCGTCGAAGGAGCCAACGGTGCGTCCGCGCAGGTCGACGAGCCAACCCGAGCGGCTGCCCACCCGGACGGTCGTCGTCCGTGCGGTGGGATTGAACACGCGCACCTCGAGCAGGCCCGCCTGACGGCGCACGGCCGACACCTCGGCCCCCTCGATGTCGAGGGCGCTCCCTGGCGTCGCTCGCCCTCCGCCCCCCGGGGCGTAGACCATCTCGAGGGGGAGGAGGGCGTCGTCGGCCATGGCGTAGGGGTCGTCGCACCCCACCGCCAGCGCGTAGCGCGCCTCGATGGGACGGCCCTGGAGTTGGAGGCCGTCCACCGGCGTGAGGGGTCCGGCGGGCAGGGGACGGTACGCCATCCCGAGACGCGAGAGCATCCCCGTCGACCGCAGCAACGTCAACGCCAGGGTGCGCGCCGATCCCCCCTCGACGTCCACGAGCTCGTACTCGAGCAGGCCCTCGTGGGCCACCGTGAGCCCGCCGGCCGAGACGAAACGTCGCGACGGGAAGGTGGGGAGACCGAACTCGTCCGGTCGCCCTTCGGCGGTGAGCCCCCGCCGGACGACGGCGAAGGCGCACTCGGCCTCGGAGGACACCGCCGGTTCCGGTAGGGGCAGGTGCACCCGGAGCCGGTGGTCGCGGCAGGGGTTCACGAAGCGCGTGAGCACCCGGACGATGCGCTCCTCGGCCCGGATCTCGACCGTGGTGGCGATCTCGACCGCCTTCTCTCCCGTGCGTGCCCTGGTCATGCCGTCGACGTACTCGGGCCAGAGGTAGGTGGCCGTGATGACGGCGCTGGCCCGGACCGGGCCTTCGTCGGCCACGACCACGGAGACGGTCTCAGCCGTGTCCACCAGACGGTCCCGGGCGGGCGGCGAGTAGTTGTACGAGTCCCCGTGGTCACCGCCGTCGACCAACTTCCCGAATCCGGCTACGCCGTTCACAGCGAACGTCCCCGAGGCGCGGTCGATGGCCACCGACACGAGACCGTTGTCGAACACGACCGGCCCGGTCTCCCCTCCGTCGGTGACGGCGACGGGGTGGCTCAGGGCGGCCGGGGTGCAGCTGCGCCAGCCGAACCCGGGGACGTCCGACACGCGGGCCAGCACCCGCCGGATCGGCGGCTGGTCGATCCGGATCCGCACCACCGAGTCGGGTCGGGCTCCCAGGCGTGTGTACAGATCCTGCTTGATCGAGGCCAGCGGGACGTCGAAGCGCTCTTCGCTGCCGAAGGCGATGGTGATCTCGATCCCCGTCTCGTCCTCCTCGACCTGCACGCCTTGGATCCACGTGTGGGCGTCGATCTGGCTGCCGGCCGGGAGCATCCCCAGGATGGTGCGCACGGTGGCGGCGTCGAGGGTGAGCGCGCCGAGCCCGCGGGGAATCCCGAAGGCGCCGGGCTCCTCGGGCAGGGCCTGGGTGTCGGCGGGGAGGTCGTCGCCGGCGACGACCATCTCGACGACGCCGCTGCGCTGACGGGCCGACGGGTTCACGACCACCGGCCCGGCGTCGGCGAGGGAGCGGGCCAGCGCCAGCAGGGCCTGGTCGGCCAGCCCGTCTCCGATCCGCCTCGCCTCGGCATAGCGAGTGAGCACGGCGTCGACGACCTCGTCGACCGAACAGGCGCAGACCGAGTCGTGAGCGGAGTTGCGCACCACCTGCTTCCAGGCCACGTCGAACAGGGCCCCGGGCCATTGCGGTGCCGGGAGGTAGAGGGCGCAATACGGCTCCGCCCTGCGTTCGAGGGCCCGTTCGGCACGCGCCGCCTCCCGCTTCACGTCGACCCGGTTCGAGGCCACCCCCATGAGCAGGTCGGCCCGTGCCCCCGAGCGCAGCTCGCCCTGCCACCGGGGCAGCCCGTCGCTCGGAGTGGTGGCCAGATAGTCGGCCAGCGCCGTCACCTCGAGCACGTAGTCGTCCTGCAGGGCGTTGGCTTCGGCCACGACCCGACCGAGCCACGGCTGCGGCTCCTGGTGGTCCGTCCCGTTCATGAACAGCAGACCGTCGACGAGGAAGTCACCGATCTCCTTCTCGTGGTCGGCGATCCGCCGCACGAGCTCCTTGGCATCGTCGGGGATGGCCGCACCGTTGCCGTAGCCGGTCGGAAGGTATTCGGCCCTCACCGTGGAGCCGTCGGGCGCTTCCCACCAGAAGCCCGTCTTGTCGATCATCGACGGCACCCCCCGCCACACCACCGCGTGCTCGAAGCCGGCCAGACGCAGGATCTGGGGCATCTGGGCCACGTGCCCGAACATGTCGGGGAGGTAGCCGACCTCGGTGGCTCCGCCGAAGGCGGCGCCTCGTTCCAGTCCCGCCTGGAGGTTCCGGATGATCGTCTCGCCCGAGACGAGGAATTCGTCCATCAGGATGTACCACGGCCCCATCGAGAGCCGTCCGGCGGCGGCCAGGCTCCGGATCCTCTGTTCGTTCTCGGGCCTGATCTCGAGGTAGTCGTCGACCACGGCCATCTGGCCGTCGAGGAGGAACCGGGCGTACGACGGATCGTTCTCGAGCAGGCCCAGCAGACCGTCGACCAGGTGCACCAAGCGGAGGCGGAAGGTCTGAAACGGTTCGTACCACTCACGGTCCCAGTGGGTGTGCGGAACGATCGAGACACGCCTCCGTACCTTCTGACCTGCCGAAATACTGTCGCTGTCAGTGCTCATCGTCGTCCTGTCGTCATGCCCCCCGGCGATCCGCCGAGGGCTCTGTTCAATCATGCCGCGCGCCGCGTCCTCTTCGTTGCCGATCGCCGCAGGATCGCCGCAGGATCGCTGCAGGATTGCTGTCGGGGCTGTGTCGGGCCCGGGGCCGACGCGGCGCTTCGCTTATACTCCGACCGATGGCCTCGATGGGCTCGACGGGCTCAGGGGACGTCTGCATCCATGTCATCGGCATGCATCGCAGCGGGACGTCGGCGACGGCCGGACTCCTCGGTCAACTCGGCCTCGGAATGGCTCTGGACGATGACCTCGTCCCCGCCACCGCCGACAACGAAAAGGGCCACTGGGAGAGCCGGAGCATCGTGCGGCTGAACAATCGGCTGCTGCATCGCTTCGGGGGCCTGCTCTTCTCACCTCCCGTTCTGGCCGACGGTTGGGAACTCGACCCGTCGCTGGACGACATGCGGGCCGAAGCGTCGCTTCGTTTCAAGGCGAGCTTCGGGGCCCGGCCCATCGCCTGGAAGGATCCCCGGTCCTGTATCACCCTTCCCTTCTGGCAGACCGTGATCGATCCCCCCGTCGCCGCCGTGTTCATCTTCCGCGACCCCGTGGAGGTGGCCCGGTCGCTGCAGGCCCGCAGTGGGCTCACGATGGTGCACGGATTGGCGGCGTGGGAACGTTATGTACGCGCCGCCACCCACAACCTGGAGGGCATTCCCACGCTGGCGGCGGATTTCGACACGGTCTTGCGCGATCCGGCGTCATGGTGCCATGCGCTCGTCCGTTTCCTGCACGACGTGAACGTGGACGTCGACCCTGGGCGTCTCGACGCGGCCGCCGCCTTTCTGAACCGCGAGCTCCGTCATCACCACGGCGCACCTGAGCCCGACCTCGGCCCCGAGGCCGGGACCCGCGTGCTCTTCGAGGTGCTGCGGCAGAGACAGGGGACGCACACGCCGTGGCAACGTCCCGACCTCGGTCCGGAGCCGGAGTGGGTCGACGAAGTCCTCACCTTGACCCGGGAGCTCGAGACACTCCAGATCGCGCACGCCTCGCTCCGGCGCTCACGTGGCGTCCGTTTGATCGCCGACTTCTGGAAGATCCGCGCCGCCCTGGTGCGCCGTTCGTCGCGCTAGGTATCCGTCCTTCCGCGGCCACCCAGCACCGCCTCGGGAGCGATGCGCGGACTCGTCGTCGCCCCGTAGATGCGGTCGAGGCCGAAGGCGTTCACCAAGGCCAGCGCCGCCTCGACCTGAGGGGCGGACACCTCGCTGACCCAGTCGTCCAACCGGTCGGACCCCGATGCCACGTCGGTACCCCGGTAGTTGGTGTGCGACGGCGTCGAGAAGGTATCGGCCCCCTCCAGCCGCACGTTCCAGGTACCGGGGCTGAACCGTCGGAGAAACGCGCTCAGCCGGGCCAGCTCGGCCCGGGGATCCTCCACCAGATGCTCGTAGAACACGACGTGGGCCTGACCCGCATCCAAGAGCTCTGTGGGCACGAAGTTCTCGAGGCACCAGCGCAGGACGAACCGGTGGAAAGGGTCGGTGGAGCCCGCCGCCGCGTCGATCACGGTGCCAAACGGTGCCAGCGGACCCTGCATCAGCGACTCCTGGCCGAGGAACTGCTGGAGCTTGTCGGGCCAGCCCAGTTGGGCGACCGACCAGGAGCTCGGCACCGGATGGCGCAGCAGGTAGACGACGGGGGTGCGGGGATAGCGGCGGACGATCCAAGGCAGCAGGTTGGTCGCCCGGATCTCCTTCACTACGCGGCAGCGGGCGAAGCGGACAGTGTTGTACTCGTCGGTCCATCTGGTGCGTACCCGTCCGGCCATGATCTTGTCGAGCACGTGCGCCACGGTCGGGTCCGGCGCACGGCCGGGATCGAGGAAGTGGCCGAAGCGGACGGGTCGGGCCAGGGGGACCGTCTCGGTACGCAGGGGCTCGAACACGAGCCGGCCGTGGAGCGAGTCGGCCAGGACCTCGGCCAACCACGTCGTCCCGCTGCGGGCACTCCCGACCACCAGCAGAGACCGGCTCGGGTGGTGATTGCTCTCGAGGAAGGCGACCTTCGGGGACAGCGTCCGTCGCGCCCGGCGTTTGAACATCTTGGGGCGCCGCACGGCCTGCCGCAGAAAGTACGTCTCGCGCCCGACCCGTCGACGGAGACCCGACACCGCGGGTGCGAGCTGGTCAGGCGCGGGACCCGACTCCTCCATGGTCTCGCGGTCCCGGCTCGCCGGGCTCAGTCGGCCACGCGGGTGATGGCCGCCTGGGCGGCCCAGCGTCGACGACCGGCCGCGATCTCTTCGACGTCGTACCAGCGTCGAACGCGTTCGAGGTGGGGCCACGGCTGAGGGTCGGCACCCTCGGACGCGTGGACGTTGGGAACGCTCGAGACGTCGCTCCAGCGGTGCTCGTACACGGCGTCGATGGAGCGGCGTCGAGCGACGAAGCCCTTGTTCCCGATGGATTCGTGCAACTGGGTACGGGTCGAGCCCGGTCCGCACGTCAACTCCAGCTTGGCCCGCGTCACCGCCTCGTCACGGTACTGAAAGTGATGGGTGATGATCCCGCCGACCGGCTCCACCAGCGGTACGCCCGTCCGGACGGTGGCGCTGTGGAATCCCTCTCCACTCGTCACGAACAGTCCGTCGCGGTCGAAGCGCTGCACCGGATGTTTCCAGTGACCCTGAGCGCACGGGGGATGCCTGAGCGGAGCGAAGGGAACGCACAGCGGTTGAAAATCGATGGGATGGAACCCCGGAATGTACTCGGGCTTCTCCGACGGCAGGTGATTGACGTAACGGCTGCCCACGAGCCGGAAGCGCCGGTCCAACGTCTCCAGGTACTGCTTGATCGTCATGCCTTCGGGGCCCTCCGGAAATTCGTCGGAGTCGAGCAGCAGCCACCACACGAACGGGGCCCGGCTCGACAGTGACTGTCGGGCGATGACGGCGTTGATGAGGATCTGCGAGATCCGGCCTTCGAACACGTCGGTCTCGTAACAGTCGGCCACGACGGCCCCCGCCGCCTGCGCCCGCGTCACGGTGGCGTCGGTGCTTCCGTTATCCACGAGGAAGACCGCTTCCGCGCCCTGCGCCACGGCGTTGCGCACAGTCGCCTCGATGATGTCCTCGTCCATCCAGGTCTTGATCACGGCGAAGAAACGGAACTCGCCGATCAGGTCAGGATGCGTCGGATTGGGCTCGCCCGCCACGTGTGGCCCTTGCCCCCCGTTGTGCCGGCCCAGGGCCTTCACCAAGCGCGCGCCGACGCGGGAAGACCACACCTTGGCGAGGGTAACAGTGGCCTGCTCACTCTGCAATCGTGCGTACCGACCTTGCCGGCACGTCTTGGTACCGTTCGTGGCCGTGCAACCCCGTCATTGGCGTGAGCACCTGCCGGCCGACAGCGCGCTGCAGGTCGAGGATCTGACGGCTCGTCGCAGCCTCCCGGCGGCATGGGCCGAGGTGTGGTCGGCCAACCCCGCTGCTCCGCTCATCTACGACGTCGGCGCCGGCCACGCCGCCCGATGGATCACGGCCGGCGAGTTCGAGGAACGCACCCGCCTCGCCGCCGCCCGCTTGATGGGCCTGGGGTTGCACACGGGGGACCGGGTTCTCGTGTGCGCGGGGTCGTCACTGGACACGGTGGTGGCGTACATCGCCATCCTCCGGACCGGAGCCCTGGTGGCCGTTCCCACCAACTCCGCCTACACGGCGCGCGAGCTGACCCACATCGTCGGGGACGTCCGGCCGTCCGCTGCCGTCGTCGACGACCCCGAGCGGGCCCGGTGGGTGGTCGAGTCGTCCCGCGCTCCTTTGGTCGTGCTGTCCGCCGACCTGCAGCAGACCGCCGGCCGTCCGGCGCCGGGCGGCGCCGCGCCGGTGGCCGAACGGCTCGACACATCGGTGTCTCGCGATCCCGCTCTGATCGCCTACACCTCGGGGACGACGGGTGCCCCGAAAGGAGCTGTCCTCAGCCACGGGAACCTCCTGGCCAACAGCGAGTCGGTCCGTCTCACGTGGCGGTGGCAACCGGAGGACCGTCTCGTCCACGCCCTTCCGATCTTCCACGGACACGGACTCTGTGTCGCTCTGTGCACGTCGCTCGTGTGCGGCTCCTCGATCGTCCTTCTCCCTCGGTTCGACGCCGACGCCGTCCTCGACGCGTCGGCCGCCCACCGGGCCACGATGTTCTTCGGTGTTCCCACCATGTATCACCGGTTGGCGGCGTCGGCCCGCGTCGGCGAGCTCTCCCGGTTGCGGCTGGCCGTGTCGGGATCGGCTCCCCTGGCCGCCGATCTGCATCGCCGGATCCTCGAGGATGCGGGCACCGATGTCCTCGAGCGCTACGGGATGACGGAAACCCTCATGACCATCTCCAACCCGTACGACGGTGAGCGCCGTCCGGGGACGGTCGGCTTCCCCTTTCCCGGGGTGGACGTCCGTCTCGAGGGCGAGGAGATTCTCGTCCGGGGACCGACGATCTTCGGCGGGTACTGGGAGCGGCCGGCGGCGACGGCCGACCGTTTGGACGAGGGCTGGTTCCGCACCGGTGACCTGGCCGTCGTCGACGACGGTTACGTGAGCATCCGCGGTCGCGACAGCGACCTCATCGTGTCCGGGGGGTACAACGTCTACCCGGCCGAGGTGGAGGACGTCCTGCTGACGCATCCGTCGGTGGCCGAGGTGGCGGTGACGGGAACGCCGTCGGACGAGTGGGGTGAGGCGGTGACGGCATGGGTCGTGGCCGACGGGCACCCGCCCTCGCGCCAGGAGTTGCTCTCCTTCGCCGCCGGTCTTCTGGCTCCTTACAAGCGACCGCGCCTGGTCCACTTCGTCGGTGCGCTGCCCCGCAACGCCATGGGGAAGGTGCGTCGCGTCGACCTGCGCTCGCCCTAGCCGCACCCCCGGTGTTCGACGGCATTAGCGTTGCCGGACGTGCGGATCGCCTTCGGGACCGACGAAGAGACGGCCCTGACCGATGCCGTCGTCACCGAATTGGAACGCAGTGGCCACGACGTCGAGTACGTCGCACGCGGTGAGGCGTGGCCCGAGGTGGGGCGCGCCGTCGGGGAGGCCGTGGCGGCCGGTCGTGTGGACCGGGGCGTGGTCTGCTGCTGGACGGGCACCGGCGTGAGCATCGCCGCCAACAAGGTCCCCGGCGTCCGCGCCGCCCTGTGCACCGACGCGGCCACGGCCGACGGGGCCCGGAAGTGGAACGACGCCAACGTGCTGGCCTTCGGTCTGCGGCTCAGCTCACCGGCGGTGGTGAGCGAGATGGTCGAGGCTTTCCTCCGGGCCGAACCCGACGAGGCCGAGCTCCCGGTCATCTCCCGGGTCGAACGCCGGTGATCGGTCGAACGCCGGCGATTGCTAGCGTGCGCCCCATGCCCATGTATCTCATGCTGTCGACACTCGGTCCCGAGGGTATGGCCACCTTGCGGGAGAATCCTCAGCGCCTCAAGCAGGTGAACGAAGAGGTGGAGGCCATGGGCGTCCGGGTCGTCTCGCAGTGGGCACTCCTCGGCCCCTACGACTTCGCCAGCATCCTCGAGGCTCCGGACGACAAGGTCGTGGCCCGGGTGGCGCTGACGCTCGGTGCCCGCGGCACGCTGAAGACGAAGACCCTGACCGCCATCCCGATCGACGAGTTCATCGCCGCGGTCAGCGGTTCCTGACGATGGTCAGCGGTTCCTGACGATGGTCAGCGGTTCCTGACGAAGCAGTGGCTCAGTACCACCACAGTCCGGTCTTGTGGCGCTGGGCGCGCACGTCCTCATTGGTGAAGACATCGGGAAGGACGCTCCCGTCGGAGAGCCGGCGCACCCGGTACCCGTCCTTCACCGGTTCGGCGACCTCGAATCCCGAGCTCCACGCCCCGACGTACCGGCTGCGGACATCGACGGCGGTGCCCGCCGTGAGTCCTGTGTCCTTCACATTGGCCTTGGATGCATCGAAGGCCGTGTTGACCATTCCCCACTCCTCCCGCAACGCCCACGATCCGATGGACCCGGGTGCCGCTCGTCAAGCTTCAGGGGTCGTGTGCCTGGCCTTCGGGGGGGTCCCGGGCCGGCACCTCCCATGATGCGCCCCGTGGCACCGGTGGACAAGGGTTTGGCGGACAACAAGGTGGAAACACTGGATTCCGCGCAAGCAGCGGACAACGGTTTGCAAACAAACGCGACCACCCCGCGGACCGTGCCGGCGGGTCACCGCCGTCCGGGAAAGGCACCGAAGCCCACCCTCACCTGGGAGAAGCGGCTGTGGGCGAACGGGCATCGTTTCGTGGCCGGGGTGGACGAGGTCGGACGCGGTGCGTGGGCGGGGCCTCTCACGGTGGGTGTCGTCGTCCTGGCGGCACCGTTGCGTCGGACGCCGTCGGGGTTGCGCGACTCCAAGCAACTGGTGGAGGACGTGCGCGAACGTCTCTTCGATCCCCTGGCCCGGTGGTGCACGTCGTGGGCCGTCGGCCACGCCGGCCCGGAGGAGTGTGACGCCCTCGGGATGACGGCGTCGCTGCGCCTCGCCACCCGTCGTGCTTTCGCCCAGGTGCCCCGCCGACCATCTTCCCGACGCCGTCGTCCTGGACGGAACCTTCGATTACGTGACGCCCGAGCCCACCCCTTCCCTCTTCGACGAGGAGGACGACCTGTTGCCCGACTGGGCGCCGTCGGTCCACACGGTGGTCAAGGGCGACGCCAAATGCTCCTCCGTGGCCGCCGCCTCGGTCCTGGCCAAAGTGACCCGGGACCGGATGATGCGGGCCGACGCCGGTTCGTATCCGCCCTTCGAGTTCGATCGGAACAAGGGATATCCGTCGCCCACCCACAAGCGGGCGCTCTGCGGCTACGGCCTGACCGCCATCCACCGGCGCTCCTGGGTCTACGTCGACAACCTTCCCTGGGGGTAGGGCCTCCCCGGCGACCGCGCTCCGCCCGTGACCCGGCTCCGGTAGGCCGAGGGAGTTTCCCCGCAGTACCGGCCGAAGGCGCGGGTGAAGGCGCTGACGCTCTCGAATCCCACCACGGTGGCCACGTCGAGGACCGACGGTCCCGATTCGGCCAGGAGGGCCATGGCGCGCATCAGACGGCTCTGGAGCAGATAGCTCCGCCATGTCATCCCCGTCGCCTCGAGGAAACGCCGGCGTAGGGTCCGCTCGGACCACCCGACGGCCCCGGCGACGTCACCCACCCCGACCCCCTCGAGGTGCGCCTGCGTATAGGTCATCACCGCCGCCACGTCCGGATCCGTGCTCGTCGGCAGGCTCAGCGGCGTCTCGCGATCGAGCCACTCGTAGGCGATCCTGGCCAGCGCCTCGAAGAAGGCGTCGGCGGTGGGGTCACTGGATGGTCGGTCGATCGGCCATCGCCCGCCGTAGAGGATCATCTCCCGGATCACGGGCTCGGCGGCCAGGATCCGGACCCGGCTGTCGACGGCGGGGACCATGTCCGGTTCGAAGAACACCGACATGCTGCGGACGCCCTTCAGTGTCGTCCTGTGGGTGAGCCCGGCCGGGATCCAGGCCGCCTGTTGGGGCGGGAGGAGGTGGTGGGCCGTGGCCGCCTCCACCTCGACGACGCCGCTGAAGGCGTACTCGATCTGGTGAAGGTCGTGGGAGTGCCAACCGGTGACGAGATCGGGCCCGTCGTAGGGCCACGTCCCGGCCCGCACCGGCGTGCCGCCCCGCATGTCGACGAAACCCTCTCTGGCCGCAAGAGGCAGATTATTGGCCGAGCGTGCAGAGACGGTCACGACGGGGCAGTGTACCAATGAGGAGTGCGCAACCAGCCTCGGCCCACTGACATCACGGGGGGCCGTCGGTGAACTCCTTCCATCTCCAATTCTGCGCCAGTCCCGAATGGCGCCAGACGGTGGAGGAGACGATCCTGCCCCGGGCCCTGCAGGGCGTCGACCTCGGTCCGACGGTCCTCGAGATCGGGCCCGGCCCCGGTTTCACCACCGACGTCCTGCGGACCCTCGTCGACCACCTCACCGCCGTCGAGGTCGACCGGGAGCTCGCCGCCGCGTTGCAGGCCCGCCTCGTCGGCACCAACGTCGACGTGGTGGTGGGCGATGCCGCTTCCCTGGGTTTCCCCGACGCCCACTTCTCGGGGGCGGCGTCGTTCCAGATGCTCCATCACGTCGAGACGGACGAGGCGCAGAGGAAGATCCTGGCCGAGTTGGCCCGGGTGCTCGCCCCCGGGGGCACGCTCGTGGCCGCCGACGGCATCGAGAACGACACCACCCGGGCCTTCCACGTCGACGACGTCTACAACCCGATCGATCCCGACGACCTCCACCGGTGGCTGGGTGAGGCCGGGTTCTCGGCCGTCGACGTCGGCGTTTACGACCTCGGATGGTTCTGCACGGCCAGGGCCTGACACCCTCTGCCTGACACCCTAGGAAGGGGCCGGCTCCTTGGGCAGTCCGAGGACACGCTCGCCGATGATGTTGTGGAGGATCTCGTCGGTGCCCCCGGCGAGGCGCATCCCGGGGAGCCCCAACACGAACTTGGACCACGCGTAGGTTCCCCATTCGCCGGTGTCGGCCACCAGCCGGGGACCGAGAACGGAGGCCACCAGATCACTCACCCGGCGCATGTTCATCGTCAGCGTCAATTTGGCGATCGACATCTCGGGACCCGGGAGCTGACCGGTGGCGATCTTGGCCATGGCCCGGAGATTGGTGAACGAGGCCACCCGACCGTTGATGACGATGTCGGCGATCTGTTGACGGACGAGCGGGTCGTCGGCCTTGCCCTGGTGTCGGATGAGCTCGATCAGGCGTTGCGTCCCCATGTTGCCGCTCCCACCGCTCGCCATTCCTCCACCGATGGCCGCGCGCTCGTTCATGAGCGTGGTGAGCGCCACCGTCCATCCGCCGTTCACGTCCCCGAGCCGGTGGGAGTCGGGGATCCGGACCTCGGTGAAGAAGACCTCGTTGAACGACGCTCCTCCCGTCATCTGCCGCAGGGGCCGGATCTCGACACCGGGAGCGTGCATGTCGACCACGAAGCCCGTCAGGCCCTTGTGCTTGGGGGCATCGGGGTTCGTCCGGCACATGATCTCGCCGATCTCCGACAGGTGCGCGCCCGACGTCCACACCTTCTGTCCGGTGACGATCCACTCGTCGCCGTCGCGTACCGCCCTCGTCTGCAGGCTGGCCAGGTCACTGCCGGCCCCGGGCTCGCTGAAGAGCTGGCACGCCACGATGTCGCCGCGCCACATCGCCTTCAGATAACGCTGTTTCACCTCGTCGGTGGCATGGGCCAGGATCGTCGGCGCCACCATGCCGAGGCCGATCCCGTAGGCGGACATCGGCGGGGTGGCGAATCGGCCCTCGAGGGCGTCGTAACTGCGCTGGAAGTCGCGGCCCAAGCCGCGTCCGCCGTACTCGGTGGGCCCGGTGATCCAGCTGAACCCGGCGTCGAACCGTTTCTGAGCCCAGGCCCGGGCGGCCACCAGCTCGGCGATCTCCTCCTCGAGCGTCCGTTCGGGGAGGACCGACACCTGGTCCGACCCCTCGCCCCAGCTCTGCCTGGCTTCGACCCGGGGTTCGGCGTTCGCCTCCAGGAAGGCCAGAGCCGAGCGTTCGAAGTCCTCTTCGGAGATGGTCTCGGGCATCTTTCCCCTGTCTCGTCACCGTGCCTCGTCACCGTCGCCGGTCACGTCCACGCTGCCGTCAGGGTACCGACGGGCCGGGTCGGCCCGCCAAAAGCACCTCTCGGGAGCCCTGCGCGGCCCGCTCCGTCGTCGTCCGTCGCCACGACAGCGCCCGTCGGTCCAACCGGGCCCATAAGGTAAACAGGATCATGGCCTACATCCTGGCTGTCGGAGCGGCGCTGGCCAACGCTCTCACGACCATCCTCCAGCGCATGGGCGTCGAGTCCGCCCCTGCCGAGTCGACGCTGCGGTGGGGCCTCATGGCCTATGCGCTGCGGCGGAAGGTGTGGCTGGCCGGATTCGGCTTCATGATCGCCGCCTTTCTCTTTCAGTTCACCGCCCTCCACTTCGGTCGTCTGACGACGGTGCAGCCCATCCTCACGCTCGAGCTTCCCTTCCTGGTGGCCATCCTCGGTATCTGGTTCCGCCAACAGCTGGGGTGGCACGAGTGGGCCGGAGCCGTCCTGGCCGCCGGTGGTCTGGCCGCCTTCCTGGTCCTGGCTTCACCCGGGGGGGGAAGCCAGACCCCGAGCCTCTACGACTGGGGCCTCGTCTCGATCGCCGTCATCGGTGGCGGCACCATCTCGGTCATGCTCGCCCGCGTCGGGTCCCCGGCCTGGAAGGCGGCCATGTTCGGCGTGTCGGCGGCCATCGCCTTCGCCTTCACGGCCGCCCTCATCAAGGAGACGAACGCCGAGATCGACCACGGATGGGGCAACGTCTTCTCGCACTGGACCCCCTACGCGCTGGCCGCCTCCGGTCTGGCCGGCATGTTCCTGATGCAGAACGCCTTTCGCGCCGGTCCCGTCACGGCCTCGCAGTCGACGATCGTGATCATCGATCCCCTGGCCTCGATCGCCATCGGCATCGGGCTCTTCGGTGACCGTGTCCAGACCTCCGGCGGCCGCGGCGCCGGGGAGGTGTTGGCGCTCATCGTGCTCTTCTTCGGCGTCTACTCGCTGGCCCGCTCGCCTCTGATCGTGAGCGTCAAGAGCGAGGACGGGGAGTCCAATCACATGCTGTCGCAGCGGCACCGCCGTTTCCACGGTCAGTCGGATCCGCCCGACTGGACCTCGAGCGACCCGGCGCCGGCCCCCGGGTGACGATGGTGCCCGACGCTTCCGGGCCGCCCGACGATCGCGACGGGCGCGATCCGTCGTCGTACGACCCCTGGAACGCCATCCTCGAGCGGATCGACGACGCCGCCGCACTGACATCGCTCGATCCCGACGTCCACCGCATGCTGCGCACCCCCGAGCGCATCCTCGAGGTGGCCGTCCCCGTCCGGATGGACGACGGCCACGTCGAGGTCTTCACCGGCTGGCGCATCCACCACGACACCTCCCGCGGTCCGGCCAAGGGCGGCATCCGCTTCCACCCCACGCTCCAGGCCCGCGAGATCTCGGCCCTGGCGGCCGACATGACGCTCAAGGCGGCCGTCGTCGGCATCCCGTTCGGCGGGGGCAAGGGGGGAGTGCGCTGTGATCCCCGCCAGATGTCGGACGGCGAACTCGAACGGATGACCCGGCGCTACACCTACGAGATCGCCACCTTCCTCGGACCCGAACGTGACATCCCGGCGCCCGACGTCAACACCGACGAGCGGGTCATGGCGTGGTTGCTCGACACCCTCGACATGCTCGAGGGTCGTTCGATGCCCGATGTCGTGACGGGCAAGCCCCTGGCCGTCGGCGGGATGCCCCTGCACTCGGGGGCGACGGCATCGGGGGTGGTCCGCTGCGTGCGATCGGTCTTCGCCGGCAAGGAGATGGAGCTGGCCGGGGCCCGGGCCGTCGTCCAGGGTTTCGGCAAGGTCGGTGCGCCCCTCGTCTTCCTCCTGGCCTCGGCCGGCATGCGGGTGGTGGCCGTCTCCGACGTCGAGGGTGGCGTCCACAATCCCGGCGGGATCGATGCCGCAGAGCTCTCGGACCATGTGGCGCGCACCGGGTCGGTGGCCGGGTTCGACGGCGGCCAGTCCATCAAGGGTGACGACCTCTGGGGGGTCGAGGCCGAGCTGGTCGTGCCCGCCGCGCTCGAAGGGGCCATCGACGTGCCCGCCGCCAACGCCTTGACGGCTTCGGTGGTGGTGGAGGCGGCCAACGGTCCCACGACGCCGGAGGCCGATCTGGTGCTGGCGGCACGACAGGTCACGGTCGTCCCCGACATCCTGGCCAACGCCGGAGGGGTCACGGCGTCGTACTTCGAGTGGGCCCAGAGCCGCCAGGGCTATCCCTGGGACGAGGACCTGGTGGCCACGCGCCTGGCCCGGACCATCGACGACGCCTTCCTCGAGGTGTGGGACAAGGCCAAGCAGATGGACCTGACCTTGCGGCGTGCCGCCGGCGTCGTCGCCGTCGATCGCCTGGCCGCCGCCATCTCGGCGCGCGGACTCTTCCCCTGAGGGGGCCTCACCAACCCCGGTCGATCCACTCCTGGAGATGCGGGCTCTCGTTCCCGATGGTGGTGTCGGCCCCGTGCCCGGGCAGGACGATCGTGTCGGGCCCGAAGCGGCTGAACAGGCGCTCCTCGATCGAGCGGATGATGGTGCCGAAGTCGGCACCCTCCAGCTTCGTGTTCCCCGGTCCGCCCGGGAAGAGCGTGTCGCCGCTGAAGAGCAGGGGCGTGTCGTGGAGGAAGAACGACACCGATCCCGGCGTGTGGCCCGGATTGGCGATCGTCTCCAGCCGCAGCCGGCCCACCTCGAGGACGGCGCCGTCCTCGAGGAGCAGATCGTACGAGGGCAGCATCCCGGCATCGGCGGCCGACACCGACACGGCATAGCCGGCGTCGCGCACGGCGGGGACGGCCTGGATGTGGTCCCAGTGACCGTGCGTCTCGATCACCTGACCTACCCCCAGTTTCCGGCACATCTCGAGGAGCAGCTCGTGCTCGTTGGCCGCATCGACAAGGACCGCCTCCCCGGTTTCCTTGCACCGGATGACGTGCACGTTGTTGTCCATCGGGCCGACCACCACCCGGTGGACCTCGACCAGGCTGTCCTCGTAGTGCAGCACGCTCTCTCCTCCGATCCGGCCCCGGACCGCGCCCGTCCGTCGGGGGCACCGGACGAGGGGGGTCCGTGCCCGCCATCATATTGACTCGGTGGTCAACAACGGCCGCCGTCTGGTAGACAACGATGTCGCCAATCCGCCCGGGGACCCGACGATCCCGGGGACCGTCGAGGGGGATCGACCCATGAACTTCGCCTTCAGCGAGGAGCAGGAGGAGCTGCGCAGCTCCGTGCGCCGCTTCCTCGAGGACAAATCGCCCATGACCGAGGTGCGGCGCCTCATGGAGACGCCCGAGGGCTACGACCCCGCCGTCTGGAAGCAGATGGGCGAGCAGCTCGGCCTCCAGGCCATCGCCATTCCCGAGGAGTACGGCGGCGTCGGGTTCGGCTACGTCGAGCTCACCGTGATCTTCGAGGAGATGGGCGCGGCGCTGTTGTGCGCCCCCTACTTCGCCACCATCGCTCTGGCCGCCAACGCCCTGTTGTCGTGCGGGGACGAGAGCGCCAAGAAGGACCTCCTCCCCGGCATCGCCTCGGGCGAGACCATCGCCACCCTGGCCCTGACCGAGGACACCGGTCGGTGGGATCTCGACGCCATCACCCTGGCCGCCACCGGAAAAGGCGGCCAGTGGAAACTCGACGGGCACAAGATGTTCGTGATCGACGGACAGACGGCCGACCTCATCCTGGTGGCGGCCCGGACGTCGAAGGGTGTCAGCCTGTTCGCCGTCGAGTCGGGCGGAGCCGGGATCACGCGGACACCGCTCGCCACCATGGACCAGACGCGCAAGCAGGCGCGCATCGAATTCGCGGGGACCCCTGGTCGGCTGCTGGGCGATGAGGGGGGTGCGGCGCCGGCGTTGTCGCGCACGCTCGACCTGGCCGCCGTGGCTCTCGCCGCCGAGCAGGTCGGTGGGGCGCAGCGCTGTCTGGACATGGCCGTCGACTACGCCAAGACGCGCATCCAGTTCGGACGGCCGATCGGTTCCTTCCAGGCCATCAAGCACAAGTGTGCCGACATGCTCCTCGAGGTGGAATCGGCCAAGTCGGCCGCCTACTACGCGGGCTGGGCCGCGGCCGAGGATTCCGAGGAGCTCCCCGTCGTGGCCAGCCTGGCCAAGTCCTACTGCTCCGAGGCCTACTTCCACGCCGCCGCCGAGAACATCCAGATCCACGGCGGGATCGGGTTCACGTGGGAGCACGACGCCCACCTCTACTTCAAGCGGGCCAAGTCGTCCGAGCTGTTGCTCGGGGACCCCAGCTACCACCGCGAGCTGCTGGCCCAGCGCATCGGCATCTGACCACCCGCGGCGCAGGAGTTCGAGAGGCGCCGACCACGGCGGCGACGGACCTCGGAGCGGGCCGCGACGGGGACGGCGGACTCGGGGCGATCTGATGGTACGGGCATGGGACAGCTTCGACGGCCCCGCCGGCACCCTCGCCGTCCACGTCGCCCCCGAGGTCTCGGCGTCGGGTCCCCTGGCCGCCGTCGTTGTCCTCTGCCACGGTTTCCCCCTCGGTGTCGACGCGGCCGAGAGCACCGGCGACAGCCTCCCCGCTCTGGCCGATCGGCTGGCGGCGGAGTCGGGCCGTTGCGTGGTCGCCGGCTGCTTCCGCGGCATCGGGCCTTCGCAAGGCGACTTCTCGCTCGACGGCTGGCTGGCCGATCTCGGTGCCTTCGTCTCCCACGGGGCGGGTCTCGTCTCCGGTGGGGGCGTCTGGCTGGTGGGCTTCGGGACGGGCGGGGCGCTGGCGCTGTGCCTGGCCGCCGGCGATCACCGGGTCCGGGGGGTGGCCTGCCTCGGGGCCCCGGCCACCTTCGCCGACTGGGCGCAGGATGTCGAGGGGATGCTCGATTTCTCGCGTCGCGTCGGGGTGGTGCGCACACCGGAGTTTCCCCCCGACGTCGCCCACTGGGCCGAACCGTTCACGGCGCTGCGCCCCGACGCGGCCTGTGTCGCTCTTCCCCCACGACCGGTTCTCATCGTCCACGGTGTCGACGACGGCGAGGTGCCGTTGTCCGACGCCCGCCTCCTGGCCGACGCCGTGGGGACGAGCGCCGAACTGCGCGTCATCGCCGGCGCCGGTCACCGCCTGCGCGCCGACCCTCGTGCCATCGCCCTTCTCGTGGGCTGGCTCGAGCGCCACAGCCCCTGAGAACAGAGGGGGGCCGACCGCGTATCGGCACCGGAGCGCCCACGCGTCAGCGCGGGCTCACCGCCGCGTCGATGGCCTCACGCAAGGCGCGCGCCGAGGCACGGGGATCGCCGGACTCGGTGAGAAAGCGGACGACGACGAAGCGCCGGGCGCCGAGGGTGACGAGGCCGGCGACGGTCGCCGGGGTCACGCCGCCGGTGATGAACACCGGCCGCGTGGTCCGCTCCACGGCATAGGTGAGGTACCCCGTCCCCGTCCCCGGGCGTCCCGGTTTGGTCGGCGTGGCTTCGACGGGACCGGCCGAGACGTAGTCGACGGGCGCGGCGATGCTGGCGTCGAGCTCGACCGGCGCGTGCGTGGAGAGCCCCACGATGGCGTCGGGCCCGAGGATCCGGCGGGCGAGGACGGGGGAGGCGTCGTCCTGACCGACGTGCACGCCGTCGGCCCCGACGTCGAGCGCCAGGTCGGGACGGTCGTTCAAGATGAACGGCACACCGTGATCGAGGCAGACCCGCGCCGCCAGGCGTCCCCGGTCGACGATCAGGCGGGCGTCGAGACTCTTGTCGCGCAATTGGACGACGTCCACGCCGCCCTCGATGCAGGCGCCGAGGAACGACGCCAGGTCGGGCCGGTCGGGAGTGCACAGATAGAGGCTCCGGCCCTCGATCTTTCGCTGCCGTCGAGACGCGTCCGGCGCTCCCGTCAACGCTTGCCGGCGCCCGCCGCCGATTTCTTGACCGCCGCCGTCTTCTTGGCCGCCGCCGTCTTCTTGGCCGCCGCCGCCTTCGTCGCCGGCGCCTTGGCGGCAGCAGCCGCCTTGGCCCTCGCCTTCATCTCCTGCTTGAAGGCACGCACCCGGTCGAGAGAGGCAGCGTCGGTGATGTCGGCCACCGAGCGGTAGGTGTCGGCGTCGCCGAACGGTGTGGAGACGTCCTCCCACCCGGGGGGACGGACCCCCAGCTGCTTGCCCAGAAGGGCGACGAAGATCTTGGCCTTCTGCTCGCCGAATCCCGGCAGCTCGCGGACGCGTCCGAGCAGTTCGGTACCCGATCCGACCCCCTTCCAGACGTTGTCCGCCTTCCCGCCGTAGCGCTCGACGAGCATGCGGCACAGCTCCTGGACGCGCGCCGCCATCGATCCGGGGTAGCGGTGCAGCGCCGGCCGGGCCGAGAAGGTACCGGCCAGGACCTCGGGGTCCATGGCGGCGATCTCGATGGCGTCAAGATCGTGACCGAGTCGCCGTCGGAGCTCGGCCGGCCCGGCGAAGGCCCATTCCAACGGGACCTGCTGGTCCAGGACCATCCCGATCAACAGGGCGAGGGGGTCCTTCGACAGGAGCCTGTCGGCTTCGGGTTCGCCCGACAGTCGGAGCGTCGTCATCCCGGGAACTGTAGATGGCGCCGCACCCGCGAGGCTCGGCCCGATGATGGTCGGGCCGCTCGGCGACGACGACCGGTCGTGGACGGCCGAGGCCCTGAGGAGGACCTGGGGCTCCACGTCGGTGGCGCGAGGGGCGCGCTCGTCGAGGCGACCGAGCTCCCGGGATTCGTGGCCGTCGTCGACGACCACCCCCTCGGTCTTCTCACCTATGCCCGAGAAGGCGACGAGTCACCTATGCCCGAGAAGGCGACGAGGTCGAGATCGTGACCATCCACGCCGAGCAGGAGGGCGTCGGGGTCGGACGGGCCCTGATGGACGCCGTCCTGGCGGAAGCCAGACGGACGGCGGCGCGTCGGATCTGGCTCGTCACGACGAACGACAACATCCGGGCCATCCGTTTCTACCAGCGGTGGGGGATGGACCTGGTGGCGTTCGTCCACGACGCAGTGGCCGCATCCCGGGAGGTGAAGCCGTCTATCCCCATGACGGGCAGCGACGGGATCCCTGTCCGTCACGAGCTCGTCTTCGCATTGCCTCTCGGGTGAGGCCGGCTGGGTGCGCTCAGGGCGTGTCCGAGGCGCGCCAAGGTCAGTTCCGCTTCTGGGGCGCCGGAGCCCGGGAGCTACCAGGCCGACGGCTCCCGTCTCTGAGGACTCTCAGACGGTCCAGGGATCGGCGGCGTCGGGATCGATCCCGTAGGTGGCCATCGCTTCGGCCACCTCGTCGGCCTTCGCCTCGCCGTCCTGGGCCAGCGCGGCCAGGACGGCCACGACGAGGTGGGCGGCGTCGACCTCGAAGAACCGGCGCAGCGCGGCCCGGGTGTCGGAGCGCCCGAAGCCGTCGGTCCCGAGGGAGGTGAAGGGCCGGGGCACCCACCGTGAGATCTGGTCGGGGACGGCCCGCAGGTAGTCGGTGACGGCCACCACCGGACCCGACCCGGCGGCCAGGACGTCGGTGACGAAGGGCGTCCGGGCCCCGTCTCCCGGGTGGAGCCGGTTGGCCCGTTCGGCCGAGAGGGCCTCGTTGCGCAGCTCGGTGTAGGACGTCACCGAGAAGGCGTCGGTCGAGACCGACCAGTCGCGGGCCAGGATGCGCCGGGCCTCCATGGCCGCCTGCCACATGGGTCCCGAGAACAGCAGGGTGGCCCGGCGGGATCCCGCGCCGCGCCCGACCTCCGCACTGTCCATGTCGGCCGGTCCGGCGAACTGGTAGATCCCACCGAGGATCCCGGCCCGGATCCGGTCACCGGCCTCGCCCAGAGGCAGCGCCGGCATGACGTAGTTCTCGTTGTAGAGGGTGATGTACCAGAACCGGTCCTCGGGGTCGGGGCCGAGGGTGCGGGCCACCGCTTCCTCCATGATCACGGCGATCTCGTAGGCGAAGGCCGGGTCGTAGACGCGCGCCGCGGGGTTGACCGAGGCCAGGAGGGGGGAGTGCCCGTCGTCGTGCTGGAGTCCCTCGCCCTGGAGGGTGGTCCGACCGGCGGTGCACCCGGCCAGGATGCCGCGGCCGCGGATGTCGCCGAGGAGCCACATCAGGTCGCCGGTGCGCTGGAAGCCGAACATCGAATAGAAGAGGTAGATCGGGAGCATCGGCTGGCCCCAGGTGGCATAGGCCGTCGACAAGGCGATGAACGAGGCCATCGAACCGGCCTCGGTGATCCCTTCCTCCAGGACCTGACCCTTGCGGTCCTCGGCGTAGCGCAGGATGAGGTCGGAGTCGACCGGGGTGTAGCGCTGGCCGTCGGGGGCGTAGATCTTCGTCTCGGCGATGAGGGGCTCGAGGCCGAAGGTGCGGGCCTCGTCGGGGACGATCGGGGCGACGAGGCGGCCGATGGCCGGGTCGCGGACGAGGTTGCGCAGGAGGCGGGCGAAGGCCATCGTCGTCGAGACCGCCTGGGTGCCCGACCCGGCCGTCAGGTCGGAGAAGACGGTGGCCTGCGGCGGAGCGGCGGGACGGGGACGGACGACCCGCGACGGGAGGGGCCCGGCCAGGACCTTGCGCCGGGCCGAGAGGTACTCGTGGGCGGGAGATCCGGCGGGCGGTCGGTAGTAGGGGGGCTGGTCGGCGTCGAGCGCCTCGTCGGGGATCTCCTCCTGGAGATAGAGCCGGTCGCGCAGGGCCAGAAGCTGGGCCCGCGTCATCTTCTTGATCTGGTGGGTGGCGTTGCGGGCCTCGATCTCGGGGCCGAGGGTCCATCCCTTCACCGTCTTGGCCAGGATCACCGTCGGTTGGCCGGGAGTCGACCCGTGGGCCTGCTCGGTGGCCAGCTTGTAGGCGGCGTAGAGCTTGCGGTAGTCGTGCCCCCCGCGTGGGAGGGCCTGGATCTCCTCGTCGGACAGGTGCTCGACGATCTTGCGCAGCCTCGGATCGGGGCCGAAGAAGTGCTCCCGGGCGTAGGCGCCGGACTCGGTGGCGTACTTCTGGAACTCGCCGTCGGGGGTGGTGTTCATCTTGTCGAGGAGGACCCCGTCGATGTCGCGGGCCAGGAGCTCGTCCCACTTCGACCCCCAGACCACCTTGATCACGTTCCAACCGGCGCCCCGGAAGGTGGCCTCGGCCTCCTGGATGATCTTCCCGTTGCCCCGGACCGGTCCGTCGAGACGCTGGAGGTTGCAGTTGACGACGAAGATCAGGTTGTCGAGGTGTTCCCGCCCGGCCACGGAGAGGGCCCCGGTCGACTCCACCTCGTCGAGCTCACCGTCACCGACGAAACACCAGATGCGCGAGGCGGACGTATCGGCGATCTCGCGGTTGAGGAGGTACCGGTTCACATGGGCCTGGTAGATGGCCGTGAGCGGTCCGAGACCCATGGAGACGGTGGGGTACTCCCAGAACTCCGGGAGCAGGCGCGGGTGGGGGTAGGAGGGGAGCCCCCGACCGGAGACCTCCTGGCGGAAGTGGTCGAGCTGGTCCTCCGAGAGGCGGCCCTCGACGAAGGCCCGGGCGTAGATCCCGGGGGAGGCATGGCCCTGGAAGAAGACCATGTCACCGAACCCGCCGTCGGACTTGCCCCGGAAGAAGTGGTTGAAACCGACCTCGTACAGCGAGGCGGAGCTGGCGTAGGTGGCGAGATGGCCGCCGATCCCCTCGGAGCGCTGGTTGGCCCTCGTCACCATCACGGCGGCGTTCCAGCGGATATAGGCCCGGATCCGGCGCTCGAGGTACTCATCGCCGGGGAACCAGGGCTCCTGGTCGCGGGGGATCGTGTTCACGTAGGGGGAGGAGACGGTGGCGGGGAAGTCGACCTGCTTGGACAGGGCGCGCTCCAGGAGCTTCATGAGGAGGAACCGCGCCCGGGGCCGTCCCTGGGTATCGACCACGGCGTCGAAGGAATCGATCCACTCGGCCGTCTCCTCGGGGTCGATGTCGGGGAGCTGGTGCGACATACCGTCGAAGAGCACGTCCCCAGCCTAAGGGCGCCCTCCTCCGTCGGTGGTCCATGGCCGAGGTCTCTTTGCCGGCCCCACCGGCCCTTGGCCGGTGCGACGGGGACGCCGCGTGGGCGCAACGGGGGCGCAATTGGAAGGAGGGGCGCTGGCAGGCGCCCCCCCTTCCCTCCCAACGTCGGAGAGATTGACGTGAGAACTCTGATCCTTCTCCGTGGTCGGGATCCGAGTGCAATCCTGCTCTATGTGGTGAAGCTGCGCATCACCACCGATGATGATCCTCTCAAGGAGACCCTCCGCCCACGGATAGTGCGATAGCGAGCGCCTCCGGGCACCTGCCATCGGAAAAGTGGACCGGCCACCCGACTCCTGCGGGGACCGACCGGCGAGCGGGGGTGGTCGGTCGCTCGCCGAGGCACGGTCAGTGCATGCTGGAGGGCCATGGCGCTCCCCCGTTCCCGACAGGTCGCGCCGCCGGTGCCGGTGGAGGGGGAGACGGTCGTCTACACCGACGGATCCTGTCTCGGGAATCCAGGGCGCGGCGGGTGGGCCTGGGCCGTTCCCGGGGGTCGGTACGCGAGCGGGGCCGATCCGCAGACGACCAATCAGCGGATGGAGATCACCGCCGTCGTGAAGGCACTGGAGGCGGTGAAGGGGCCGGTGCTCGTGATGAGCGACTCGACCTACGTCGTGAACTGCTTCCGGGACCGCTGGTGGGAGGGATGGCGCCGGCGGGGATGGAAGAACGCCGCCGGGAAACCGGTGGCCAACCGCGACCTGTGGGAACCGCTGCTCGGGTTGGCCCTCGATCCCGACCGGAGCGTCCGCTTCGGGTGGGTGAAGGGGCATTCGGGGGACACGATGAACGACCGCGTCGACCTGCTCGCCACCGAGGCGGCGGCGTCGCAGACAGGGGAATCGGGCGACGGGTTCACCGCCTGACGCCTTCCCGGCGGTGACACGTCTTGTGGCGGTGCCCGAGAGGCGGCCCGTAGCATGCGCCGGATGGAGCTCACAGGATCGTCAGCCGTCATCACCGGAGGTGCTTCCGGTCTCGGGGCCGGAACGGCACGGACCCTGACCGCGCTCGGCGTGCGCTGCACCATCTTCGACCGCAACGAGGAGGGGGCCAAGCAGCTGGCCGGCGAGATCGGCGCCAACTTCGTCGCCGGGGACGTCACCGACCCCGGGGACTGCCAGCGGGCGGTCGACCAGGCAGCCGTGGGGGGGAACCTCCGGGTGGCCGTCAACTGCGCCGGGACGGGGTGGGTCGGTCGGGTCATCAACCGGGACAACTCGCCGCACGACCCCAAGGCGTTCAAGTTCATCCAGGAGCTGAACGTCCTCGGGACGTTCCACGTGATGACGATGGCCGCCTCGGCCATGGCCGTGACCGAACCCCTGGCCGACGGCGAGCGCGGGGTGATCGTGAACACGGCGTCGGTCGCCGCTTTCGACGGTCAGGTCGGTCAACTGGCGTACTCGGCCTCGAAGGGTGCGGTGGTGGGCATGACCCTTCCCGCCGCCCGCGACCTCGCCCCCGTCGGCATCCGCGTCGTCACGATCGCACCGGGGTTGTTCGACACACCCCTGCTCGGGATGCTCCCCGACGAGCAGCGCGACGCGCTGGCCCAGTCGGTGCTGTTCCCGAAGAAGCTCGGCCAGCCCGCCCAGTATGGCGCCCTGGTCGCCCACATCGCCCAGAACTCCTACCTGAACGGCGAGGTGATCCGGCTCGACGGCGGGATCCGGATGCCGCCCAAGTGAAATACGTCGACGTCGGCGGGGCCCGGATGTCGGCCATCGGCCTGGGGACGTGGCAGTTCGGGTCGCGGGAGTGGGGATACGGCGACGACTACGCCGAGCGCGACGCTTCTGCCATCGTGCATCGTGCCCTCGACGTGGGGATCACCCTCTTCGACACGGCCGAGGTCTACGCCTTCGGCCGCTCGGAGCGGATCCTGGGTCGGGCCCTCGGCGATCGGCGTGACGAGGCCTTCCTGGCCACCAAGATCCTCCCCGTTCTGCCCGTCGGCCCCGTGGTGCTGCAGAGGGCCCGGGGCAGCGCCCGGCGCCTCGGGGTGAAGAGCATCGATCTCTACCAGCTCCATCAGCCCAACCCGGTCGTTCCGTTGACCTCGACGATGCCCGCCTTCGCTCACCTGATCGACGAGGGCATCGTCGGCCACGCCGGCGTCTCGAACTACGCGTTGGCTCGTTGGCAGGCGGCCGACCGTGCGCTCGGACGGCCCGTGCTGTCGAATCAGGTCCCGTTCAACCTGGTCGACCGCCGCCCCGAAGCGGAGCTGCTGCCGTGGGCGCAGGCGAACGACCGGTTGATCATCGCCTACAGCCCGCTGGCCCAGGGTCTGCTGTCCGGCCGCTACGACGCCGACCACCGTCCCACCGGGTTGGTCCGGGTCAATTCACCCGCCTTCCTTCCCGAGAACCTCCGTCGGGCCGAGCCGCTCATCAACGCCGTGAGGACGGTGGCCGCCGCCCATGACGCCACCCCGTCGCAGGTGGCGCTGGCCTGGTTGATCCGCCGGCCCAACGTCGTCGTGATCCCCGGCGCCAGCTCCGTGGCCCAGGTGGAGGTCAACGCGGCGGCCGCCGATCTCGAGCTCTCCGACGAGGAGGACGAAATCCTGTGCCGGGCGTCGGACGCCTTCCACCCCCGGGGGGTCCGCGAGGTGTGGCCGCAGCTGGCGCGCCAGCGGTTCGACGCCATGGCCGAGCGGTTCAGGGGCCGCGGCCCCCGGGCCGCCTCCTAGCGGGATCCGGGTGCGCTTCTTCACGGAAGAGCAAGCCCGCGCCTCCCTGCCGCGGCTGCGCCGGATCCTCTCGCTGTTGCGGCGGTCGGCCGACCTCTCCGTCCGGGCCGGGACGAACGGCCACGCCACCGTCCGGGCGTCGGCCACGGCCGACGACGCCCCCCTCGATCTCGATCCCGAGCAGGCGCTGGCCGAGTTGGAGGAGCAAGGGATCATCCTGCGCGACCCGGTCCGGGGGTTGGTCGACTTTCCCTGTCTGCACTCGAGCGGGCGTGTCGTCCAGCTCTGCTGGGAGCTGGGCGAGGAGGACCTGGCGTGGTGGCACCTTCCCGAGGACGGCTTCGCCGGTCGGCGCCCGCTTCCGCTGCCTCCGGAGCTGTAGGTCGTGGAGGAGGACGTGCCTCGACCCCGTCGGAGGCGGCGAGGAGATTGTCCCCGGGCTGATGTGCCGCCGGTAGGCTGGCGCGCGGATCGGGAAAGTCTGGGTGGGTTCGCCCACGGGAGGTGATGGCGACGACCGGAGGGACCGCATTCGATGTCGTCGTGATCGGTGGCGGTCCGGCCGGTTATGCCACCGCCCTCTACGGCGCTTCGGCCGGTCTGTCCGTCGCCGTCGTCGAGCGCGACAGAGTGGGGGGGACCTGCCTGCACCGCGGCTGCATCCCGGCCAAGGAATTCCTCGAGACGGCCGCGGTGATGCGGACGGTGGCCGGGGCCAAGGAGTTCGGTGTCCAGGCCGGTCAACCGATCCTGGACTTCTCCGTCAGCCAGGGCCGGAAACAGAAGGTGGTCGACACCCTCTTCAAGGGACTGGTGGGCCTGATGCAGGGCCGCGGGATCACCACCTTCAACGGATCGGGCGAGCTCCTCGCCGACAGACGCGTGCGCGTGACCGGTGCCGACGAGACCGTCGAGCTCTCGGGCCGTCACGTCGTGCTGGCGACAGGGTCGGTACCGCGGACGATCCCCGGCTTCGGCGTGGACGGGAGGCTGGTCCTCACGTCCGACGAGGTCCTGTCGCTCGACCGGCTGCCGGCGTCGGTCGCCATCATCGGGGGTGGTGCGATCGGTTGCGAATTCGCCTCGATGTTCTCGGACCTCGGCAGCCAGGTGACGGTCCTCGAAGCACTGCCGACGTTGCTGGCCGGCTGCGACGACGACGTGGTGTCGGTGGTCGCCCGCTCCTTCCGCAAGCGCGCCGTCGTTGTCCACACCGGCGTCCAGGTCACCGGTCACACCCCGAACGGCGCGGGGACGACGGTGGCCTTCGGCGACGGGGAGCAGGTCGCCGTGGACGCCGTGGTGATGTCGGTGGGCCGTCGCCCGTTGACCGCCGGCCTCGTGGCCGAGGGGTCGGGAGTGGTGGTGGACGACCGGGGTTTCGTCGTCGTCGACCGGTACATGCGCACGGCGGCCGACGGGGTGTGGGCCGCCGGCGACGTCGTCGACACCCCGCAGCTCGCCCACGTGGGGTTCGCCGAAGGGATCGTGACGATCAAGGGGATCCTCGGTGAGCCGGTCGTCCCCGTCGAGTACGGGCGGGTCCCCTGGTGCATCTACTCCCATCCCGAGGTGGCCTTCGCGGGGATGACCGAGGGACAGGCCCGTCAGGCCGGGATCGACGTGATGGTGAAGAAGGATCCTTTCGGCGGGAACAGCCGGGCCCGGATCGTGGGGGAGACCGACGGGCTCGTCAAGGTGGTCACCGAGCGGACGCCCGACGGCCGGGCCGGGCGGATCCTCGGAGTGCACATGGTCGGTCCGTGGGTGACCGAGCAGCTCGGGCAGGGCTACATGGCGGTGAACTGGGAGGCCACTCCCGACGAGATGGCCCAGTTCATCCAGCCCCACCCGACATTCTCCGAGTCGTTCGGCGAGACCGTGCTGGCTCTGACGGGCAGGGGGTTGCACCTTGGCTGATGTCGTGATGCCGCAATTGGGCGAGACGGTGACCGAGGGCACGGTCACCAAGTGGTTGAAGGCGGTGGGGGAGACCATCGCCCGTGACGAGCCCCTGTTCGAGGTGTCGACCGACAAGGTCGACTCCGAGGTCCCCTCGCCGGCCGCCGGGGTCCTGGCCGAGATCCGGGTCCCGGAGGGGGACACCGTCGACGTCGGCACCGTTCTCGCCGTCGTCGCCGACGGCGCCACGGTGCCGCCTTCCGTGCCCACCGCGGCGCCGCCCGCGTCCGTGCCCGAAGCGGCCCCCCCGCCACCGGTCGCACCTCCGGGGTACCAGGCCCCGCCCGCCCCGGCCGCCTACCAACCACCAGCGCCGCCTCCGTCGTATCAGGCCCCGCCGGCGCCCGCCGCCTACCAAGCGCCCCCGGCCCCTGTCGCGCCCCTGGCCCCGGCGGCGGCGTCACCGCCCCCCCCGCCGCCGCCTCCACCACCCCCGCCGGCACCGATGCCGATCTCCGTCTCGGGGCCGCCACCGTCGCCCGTCGCCGCAACGGTTGGCGGAGGCGCCAACGGGAGTGGTGGGAGCGGCAATCTGGTCCTTTCCCCTGTCGTGCGCCGTCTCCTCGATGAGAACGGGCTGGACCCGGCGGAGGTACGCGGCACCGGTCTCGGCGGTCGGATCACCCGCTCCGACGTCCTGGCTCTGATCGACGAACAGCGGTCCGGCGCCGTCCCCGCGCCGACAGCGGAGCCCGACGTTCCGGCGCCGGCCCCCCCACCAGTCCCACCGCCTCCGGCGGCCGTTCCGGTCCCCCCGGCGGCGGCCGCTCCGGCACCGCCGGTCGCTGCTCCCGCGGCCCCCGTTGCCGCACCGGCGCCGGCACCCGCTCCTGCCGCGGCCCCGGCACCGGCTCCTGCCGCGGCACCGGCTCCCGCAGCGCCGCCTCCGGCCGCGCCCACCGGAAGCCCGTCGACCGCATCGACGCGGGCCGGAACCGACGAGGTGGTGCCCTTCACGAATATCAGGCGGCGGACCGCCGAGCACATGGTGCGCTCGAAGGCCACCTCGCCCCACACCCTCGTCGTGCTGGAAGCCGACTACGAGAACGTCGAGCGGGTCCGGCGCGCCCGGGGGAAGCAGTTCCGCGACGAGGAGGGCTTCTCGCTGACCTATCTCCCGTTCGTGGCCCGGGCCTGCGTCGAGGCGCTCCACGAATGGGTCGATCTCAATTCGTCGGTCGGCGACGACGCCTTGATCGTGCACCATCAGGTGAACCTCGGCATCGCCGTCGACCTCGACCACCAGGGACTGATCGTCCCGGTGGTGCCGCGTGCCGAAGAGCTCACGTTGCGGGGACTGGCTCGCAGGATCCACGAGTTGGCCACCCGCGCCCGGACGAAGAAGCTGACGGCCGACGACATCTCGGGCGGGACGTTCTCGATCACCAACGCCGGTCCGTTCGGGACGTTCCTGACGGCACCGATCATCAACCAGCCACAGGTGGCCATCTTGTCGACCGACGGGGTGAAGCGCCGTCCGGTCGTGGTCACGGGTGACGACGGCTCCGAAGCCATCGCCATCCATTCGGTGGGCCTGCTGTGTCTGTCATGGGATCACCGGGCAGTCGACGGCGCGTACGCGGCGGCCTTCGTGGCGCGGATCGCCGAACTGCTCGACACCCATGACTGGGCCGCCGAGCTCTGATCCGGTCGACGACCGCGATGTTACGGGTCCGTTGGCTCGGTCGGGTCCCGTATCAGGAGGCCCACGCGCTCCAGAGCGCACTGCACGCCCGCAGTCAGGACGACTACGTCCTGCTCCTCGAACACCCTGACGTCTTCACTCTGGGGGTCCGCGGCGATCCGAGCCACGTGCTGGTGGACCCCCAGTCGGTGGGAGCGACGATGGTCCGGACCGACCGCGGCGGTGACGTCACCTACCACGGTCCGGGACAGCTGGTCGCCTACCCGATCGTCTCCGTGCCGATGGGTCCGG
Organism: uncultured Acidimicrobiaceae bacterium; assembly: GCA_963848355.1. Classification (GTDB taxonomy): domain Bacteria; phylum Actinomycetota; class Acidimicrobiia; order Acidimicrobiales; family UBA8190; genus CAWKDG01. The sequence continues at coordinate 845,070 of CAWKDG010000001.1, read as the reverse complement.
GCGCCATACCCGGACATGTCCACGCGGTGGAGCAGGTGGTCATCGACACGCTGGCCGAGTTCGGTCTGGCGACCGGACGGGCGGCCGGATATCCCGGGGTGTGGGTCGAGCCCGACGGGCCCGGGGCCCGGAAGATCTGCGCCGTCGGTGTCCGCGTCAGCCGCGGTCGTTCGATGCACGGACTGGCCCTGAACGTCGATCCCGACATGTCCTGGTTCGAGCGGATCGTGCCCTGCGGACTGGTCGACAAGGCGGTGACCTCGATGGCGGCCGAAGGCCTCGGGGCGACGGTGGCCGACGTCGTCGACGTCCTGACCCGCCACGCCACCCGGCGCTGGGCTCCCGACGGTGTCGTCGACCATCAGGAGGTGGACCGCGCGCCGCGCCGATCCCTGGTGCCGGCGGCGGCGGCGGAGCCGGCGGCCGGTGGACGGCTCCGGGTCCGGCTCCGTCAGGCGGGCGTCGACCCCGACGGGGGGCTGGCCCTGGCCGAGCGGAAGCCACCCTGGCTGCGCGTGCCGGTCCGGATGGGTGACGACTTCCTGGCGTTGCGCCGGACGATGAAGGACCTCGATCTGGTGACGGTGTGCGAAGAGGCGGGCTGTCCGAACATCTTCGAGTGCTGGGCCGACGGGACGGCGACGTTCATGATCAACGGCGAGCGCTGCACCCGCGCCTGTGGGTTCTGCCTCGTCGACACCCGCCATCCCCTCCCGATGGACGCCGACGAACCCGAGCGGGTGGCCGCCGCCGTGGAACGACTGGGGCTGGCGCACGCCGTCGTCACCGCCGTGGCCCGTGACGATCTGGACGACGGGGGGGCGAGCGGCTTCGTGGCCACCATCGCCGCCATACGGAGACGGTGCCCGACGACGGCGGTGGAGGTGCTCGTCCCCGACTGCAAGGGCAAGGAGCAGGCCGTCGCCGCGCTGATCGCCGCCGGGCCCGACATCTTCAACCACAACCTCGAAACGGTGGCCCGACTGCAGCGGGCCGTGAGGCCGTCGGCCGGCTACGCCCGCAGCCTGTCGGTGCTGGCCCGGGCCAAGGGCGCCGGGCTGACGGTCAAGTCCGGACTCATCGTGGGCATGGGCGAGACCGAGGCGGAGGTGGTGGGCGCCTTGGCCGATCTCCGGGGGGTGGGCGTCGACATCGTCACCATCGGGCAGTACCTGCGTCCGAGCGCCACCCACCTCCCGGTGGCGCGCTGGTGGCGACCGGAGGAGTTCGACCGGTTGCGGGAGATCGGGGATGGGTTCGGCTTCGCCCACGTCCAGTCGTCGCCCCTCACCCGTTCGAGCTACCACGCGCGCGCCGCGGCCGCCTCGGCCGGATCGGGCTCTGCCGACGGGCCGGGGGTCGTCGACGCGCTGGTCGGGAAACCCGGCGCGTGAGCCGGCCCTCGCCGGCGGCGGCATCGGCTGTTCCCGACGGGGACGTCACCAGGCGCAGGCGGCTCGACCGGGTCCGCCAGCAGATGGCCGCCCGTGGGGTGGACGCGCTGCTGCTCTCGCACGGAGCCGACCTGCCGTGGTTGACGGGCTACCGGGCCATGCCCCTGGAACGCCTGACGGTGCTGGTGCTGCCCCGGGAGGGAGAGGCCGTGATGGTCGTCCCCGGGCTCGAAGCGCCCCGCGTTCCCGACGGATCGGGAGCGTTCGTGATTCGGCCCTGGGCCGAGACGGAGGATCCGGTGGAGATCGCCGTCGAGCTGCTCGGCGCCAAGGTGGGCACGCTCGGCGTGTCCGACCGGGCCTGGGCCACGTCGCTCCTCGCCTTTCAGCAGCACCTGCCCGCCGCCCGTTGGGTGGCGGCCTCGACCGTCACGTCGGCGCTGCGGGCCGTGAAGGACGCCGACGAGATCGGCCAGCTCCGGGCGGCCGCCCACGCCGCCGACGCTGTGGCGGCCGAGCTGCAGGCGGGCGGGATCGCGCTGGTGGGGAGGACCGAGGCCGAGGTGTCCGAGGACATCAGTGTCCGACTGATCGCCGCCGGACACCGGCGGGTGAACTTCGCCATCGTGGGCAGCGGGCCGAACGGGGCCAGCCCCCACCACGAGGCCGGAGCACGTCGGATCGGGCGGGGCGAGGTCGTCGTCTGCGACTTCGGCGGCGAGTACGACAACGGGACCGACGTCGGCTACTGCTCGGACATCACCCGCACCGTCGTCACCGGCGAGCCCGACGCGACGGTGAGCGAGTGTTACGCCGTCCTGCTCGCCGCCCAGCAGGCGGCGGTGGCGGCCGTCGCTCCCGGCGTGGCGGCCGAGGAGGTGGATGCCGTGGCCCGCCGGGTGATCGACGACGCCGGCTACGGGGAGTACTTCATCCACCGCACCGGCCACGGGATCGGGATCGAGGAGCACGAGGACCCCTATCTGGTGGCCGGGAACCGGACGCCGCTGGCCATCGGCCACGCCTTCTCGGTGGAACCGGGGATCTACCTGGCGGGCCGGTTCGGGATGCGGCTCGAGGACATCGTGGTGGTGGGCGACGACGGACCCGATCCGCTGAACACCGTCGACCACGCACTGGTGGTGGTGGACGCGTGAACCTGGGGATCGAGGGTCGGGTGGCCCTCGTCACCGCGTCGTCACAGGGACTCGGTCGGGCCAGCGCCGAGGCGCTCGGGGCCGAGGGGGCCCGGGTGATGGTGAACGCCCGCGGCGCCGCGGCACTCGACGCCACCGTGGACGAGCTGCGCGCCGCCGGGGTCGGTGTGCACGGGATCGTGGCCGACGTCACCGAGCCCGATGTGCCCGAGCGCCTGGTGACGGCGACGGTCGAACGGTTCGGGCAGATCGACATCGTGGTGGCCAACGCCGGTGGCCCGCCGGCCGGCCGCGCTCTCGACGTCGACGATGATGCCGTCCGCCGGGCCGTGGAGGCCAATCTCCTGAGCGCCGTGCGCCTCGTGCGTGCCGCCGTCCCCGACATGCGGACACGGGCGTGGGGCCGGATCTGTTGCATCTCGTCGTACTCGATCGTCCAGCCGTTGCCCGGCCTGGCCCTGTCGAACACGGCCCGCGCCGGACTGTGGGCATGGACCAAGACGGCCGCCGCTGACCTGGCCGCCGAGGAGAGCGGGATCACGTTGAACCTGGCCTGTCCCGGTCCCCACGCCACCGAGAGGATGCGGCAGCTCGGTGGCAGTGGCGGCGGAGGACCGATGGGTGACCCGGCCGACTTCGGCCGGGTGGTCGCCTTCCTCTGTTCCGCTCCGGCGTCGTTCGTGAACGGCGCCGCCGTCGTCGTCGACGGGGGAGCGACGCTGGCGCTGTAGGAACCGGCCCTGTAGGAACCGGCCCTGGAACCGGCCCTGTAGGAACCGGCCCTGTAGGAACCGGCCCTGTAGGAACCGGCCCTAGCGCAACAGGCGCGGCGTCAGGCCACGAAGTACTTGGCCCGGGGGTGGTGGCAGATGATGGCGTCGGTCGTCTGTTCGGGATGGAGCTGGAAGCCGTCGCTCACGACCACGCCGATGCGGTCCCCGCCGAGCAGGTCGACGACCTTGGCGTTGTCCTCGAGATCGGGGCACGCCGGGTATCCCCAGGAGTAGCGGCCGCCCCGGTACTGCTGGCGGAAGAGACCGAGGAGGGAGGGACCGTCCTCGTCGGCGAAGCCCCACTCCTCGCGGATGCGGCGGTGCCAGTACTCGGCCAGGGCCTCGGCCATCTCGACCCCGAGACCGTGGAGGCGGAGGTACTCCGAGTAGCGGTCCTCGCCGAAGAGGACGGCGGCCGCCTCGGAGACGGCCGGTCCCATGGTGACGAGCTGGAAGGCGGCGTAGTCGAGATCGCCGGACTCGACGGGCCGGAAGAAGTCGGCGATACAGAGCCACGGCTCCTTGTTCTGGCGCGGGAAGGCGTAGCGCTGGAGCTCGGAACGCCGGGTCTCGTCGGTCCACAGGACGAGGTCGTCGCCTTCGGCGTTGGCGGCGAAGTATCCCCAGGCCACCTGGGGGATCAGGAGGTCCTGGGCCTTGGCCCCGTCGAGCTCGTGGCGCAGGACGCTGCGGACCCGCTCCTTGAAGGCGGTGTCGTCCTCGCCCTTCTCGGGGCGGTAACCCCACTGGTTGCGGAAGAGCGCCGTCAGGTTGAGGTAGGCGGCGATGTCGTCGAGGGCGATGCCCTTGGCCACCCGGGTGCCGAGGAACGGCGGGGTGAAGACGGGATTGTCCTTCACCACCTCGGGGGAACGGGTCGGTCGGTCGGCCACGGCCACGGCGTCGGCCTGACTCTTGCGCGGCGGCAATTTCCGCCCCCCGAGCTCGCGCCCGAAGGTGGGGTCGTCCTCGCCGCTGCGCAGGAGCTCGACCAGCCGGTCCATGGTGGAGAGGCCCTCGAAGGCGTCCTTGCCGTAGAAGACGCGGCCCTCGTAGACCTGGCGGAGGTCGCGTTCGACGTAGGTCCGGGTGAGGGCGGCTCCCCCCAGGATGACGGGGATGTGGGTGAGGCCGCGCTCGTTGAGCTCCTCCAGGTTCTCGCGCATGATGAGGGTGGACTTCACCAGGAGTCCGCTCATCCCGATGGCGTCGGCCTTGTGCTCCTCGGCCGCCTGGAGCATCTCGGTGATGCCGACCTTGATCCCGAGGTTGACGACGTCGTAGCCGTTGTTGGTGAGGATGATGTCGACCAGGTTCTTGCCGATGTCGTGGACGTCGCCCTTCACGGTGGCGAGGACGATGGTGGCCTTGCCCCCCTGGTCGACCTTCTCCATCTTGGGCTCGAGATAGGAGACGGCCGCCTTCATCGTCTCGGCCGACTGCAGGACGAAGGGCAGCTGCATCTCGCCCGAGGCGAAGAGCTCGCCGACCGTCTTCATCCCGGCCAGGAGGAAGTCGTTGACGATGGCCAGGGGGGTGTGGCCGCCGGCCAGGGCCTCCTCGAGGTCGGCTTCGAGGCCGTTGCGCTCGCCGTCGATGATCCGGTGCTCGAGACGGCGCTCGACTGTCCAGTCGGTGCGGTCCTCGGCCACGACGGCGCCGGCCGAGACGCCTTCGAACATGGTGAGGAGCTCCGACAGCGGGTCGTAGCCCTCCCGGCGCCGGTCGTAGATGAGATCGAGGCAGACCTCCCGGGCCCGTTCGTCGATCTTGGACAGCGGGAGGATCCGCGCCGCGTGGACGATGGCGGCGTCGAGGCCGGCCTCGACGCATTCGTGGAGGAACATCGAGTTGAGGACATGACGCGCCGCCGGGGTGAGGCCGAAGGAGACGTTCGACAAGCCGACGATGGTGAAGACGCCGGGGAGCTCGGCCTTGATGCGCTTGATCCCCTCGATGGTCTCGATGCCGTCGCGGCGGCTCTCCTCCATCCCCGTCGAGAGGGGGAGGACGAGGGGATCGAAGATGAGGTCCGAGGGCTCGAGACCGTAGCGGCCGACGGCGATGTCGTGGATGGCCCGGGCCGCCCGCAGCTTCCATTCGGCCGTGCGGGCCTGACCCTCGGTGTCGATGCAGGTGCAGACGACCGCCGCGCCGTACTCGCGCGCCAGGGTCAGGAACTTGTCGAGGCGGGTGCCGGGATCGTCGCCTTCCTCGAGGTTGACCGAATTGAGCACGGCCCGCCCGCCGATGAAGCGCAGGGCGGCCTCGACCACGGGGGCCTCCGTCGAGTCGACCATGAGGGGCACACTGGCCTGGGTGGCGAAACGGCTGACCACTTCGTTCATGTCGGCCACACCGTCGGCCCCGGTGTAGTCGACGCAGACGTCGAGGACGTGGGCCCCCTCCTTGATCTGGTCGCGGGCCACGACCACGGTGGTGTCCCAGTCGGCGGCCAGCATGGCATCGCGGAATTTCTTGGATCCGTTGGCGTTGGTGCGTTCGCCGACGACGAGGAACGACGTCTCCTGATGGAAGGGGACGGCCGAGTAGATGGAGGCGGCGGCCGGTTCGTGGTCGGGGTGCCGCTGGTGCGGGGTGAGCGCGGCGCACCGTTCGACGACGGCCCGGAGGTGCTCGGGGGTGGTCCCGCAGCACCCGCCGATGACGGTGACGCCGAGCTCGGTCACGAAGCGTTCGAGGTGATCGGCCAGCTGGTCGGGCGTGAGGTCGTAGTGCATGGCGCCGTCGACGACGGTGGGCAGCCCGGCGTTGGGCTGGACGGCGACGGGGAGGCGGGAATGCTGGGCCAGGTGGCGGACGGCCTCGCCCATCTCGGCCGGTCCGGTGGCGCAGTTGAGCCCGATCACGTCGGGCCGCATGGCCTCCAAGGCCGTCAAGGCGGCGCCGATCTCGGTCCCCGGCAACATGCGGCCCGTCAGCTCGATGGTGACCTGGACCTGGAGGGGGACGCGCCGTCCGGCGGCGACCATGGCGCGGGTGCAGGCGTTCATGGCCGCCTTGGCCTGGAGGAGGTCGAAGACGGTCTCGATGATGAGGAGGTCGACCCCGCCGGCGAGGAGGGCGGTGGCCTGTTCCTCGTAGGCGTCGCGCAGTGCGCCATAAGGGATCTGACCGAGGGTGGGGAAGCGGGTCCCCGGCCCCAGGTTCCCGGCCACCCAACGCGGGCGGTCGGGGGTGGCGGCGTCGTCGGCCGCCTGCCGGGCCAGGCGGGCGGCGGCCACGTTGATGTCGGCCACCCGGTCCTGCAGGCCGTACTCGGCCAGGACGACGGAGAAGGCGCCGAAGGCGTTCGTCTCGATCACGTCCACCCCGACGTCGAGGAAGGCCCGGTGGACGGCGGAGACGGCGTCGGGGCGCGAGAGGACGAGGGCCTCGTTGCAGCCCTCGAGCTCGGGACCCCCGAAGTCCTCGGCGCTCAACCCCGCCAGCTGCAGGGTGGTCCCCATGGCGCCGTCGAAGATGACGACCCGGTGGGCGGCGGCGTGGAGGTAGGCGGTCCCCCGCTCGTCGAGGGCCAGGGCGTCGCGGGCCAGCACCGGCGGGAGTTCCTGGGGAGCGTCGGACACGGTCGCACCAGTCTAATGGGGGTCCGCCACCCCGCTTCCTGGGCGAGGAGGGCCGGCGGAGGCGGCCGGTAGCATGCGCCCCCGTGACCAAGATCTACACGCGCAAGGGTGACGACGGGACGACGGGTCTGTTGTTCGGCGGCCCCCGGGTGGCGAAGAACTCGCCCGTGATCGAGGCCAACGGCGTGGTCGACGAGGCCCAGGCCGTGATCGGCGTGGCCCGGGCCGAGGCCGGACCGCGCAGTGAGCTCGACACCGTGCTGATCGGTGTCGAGCGCGACCTCTGGGTGCTCATGGCCGAGGTGGCGACGGCCCCGGCCAACCGGCGCAAGCTCGTGGCCGGAACGTCGCTCGTGACGCCGGAGATGGTGTCCGCCCTCGAGGAGCGGATCGACGAGTTGAACGAGCGCTTCGAGATGCCCACGGCGTTCGTCGTCCCCGGCCAGAACAAGGTGTCGGCCCTCCTCGACGTGGCCCGGACGGTGGTCCGCCGCGGCGAGCGTCTCGTGGTCTCGGCCGTGGCCGAGAAGGAGTCACAGGTCGGTCCCTATCTGAACCGACTCTCCGACCTGTTGTGGACCATGGCCCGCTGGCAGGAGGGCGAGCACCTCCTGGCCAAGAACACGACGAAGAACACGACGAAGAACACGACGAAGAACACGAAGAAGAAGGAGAGCGAGGACCGATGACGACAGCACCGCCACCGTTGGACGTGGTCTACGCCGCCGACGGCGCCGAGGCCGATCGACGGGCGGACGGCCCGGTGGCGGCAGTGGGCGTGGTCGTCTTCGAGGGCGACGAGGGGCCACGGCTGGCCGAGGGGACCACCGATCCGGTTGTCATCGGAGACGTCGCCGTCCCGGTCGGGCTCGACCGGGCGTTGGCCGATTCCCGCGGGTTCACGGCCAAGGCGGGCCGCACGCTCGTCGCCCTCGGCACCGGTGACGCACCGGCCGTCGTCTTCGTGGGCGGCGGAAAGGCAGAGGCGTTCGACCGGGACACCTTGCGACGGGCCGCCGCCGGCTTCGTGAGGGCCGCCGGGCGGTCGGGGACGGCCGTGTTCGTCCTCCCGGCGACGCTCACGGGGGACGACGGGGACGGGCGCGCCGTGCAGGCGGTGGCCGAAGGGGCGGTGCTGGCCACCTACCGGTTCGTCGGGCACAAGAGCGAGGACGACGGTGGTCGGGTCGAGCGTCTCGTGGTGCTCGGGAGCGGTCTCGACGCCGACGCCGGTGCAGGAGTCGAACGGGGAACGCGGATCGCCCGTGCCGTCTGCCTGGCGCGCGATCTGGTGAACGAGCCGCCGAGCTCGATGACGCCGAGGCGGTTGGCGGAGATCGCCGGGGAGGAGCTGGGTCCGCAGAGCCGGGTGACGCTCGAGGTGTGGGACGAGCAGCGGATCGCCGACGAACGACTGGGCGGCCTGCTGGGCGTGGCCCGGGGATCGGCCGAGCCGCCGCGTCTGATCCGGGCCACCTACGAACCGGACGACCCGCTGGAGGTGGACGGGCGTGTGCCCCACGTGGTGCTCGTGGGCAAGGGGATCACCTTCGACTCGGGCGGGCTCTCGCTCAAGACGGCGGGCGGGATGGAGACGATGAAGACCGACATGAGCGGCGCCGCCGCCGTGATCGCGGCGCTGTCGGCGTGTGGTGACCTCGGTGTCAGGGTGAAGGTGACGGGGGTGACGCCGGTGACCGAGAACATGCCCGGCGGTCGGGCCACGAAACCGGGCGACGTGCTGACGATCCGCAACGGGAAGACGATCGAGGTGCTGAACACCGACGCCGAGGGTCGGCTGGTCCTGGCCGACGGGCTGTCGCTGGCGGCCGAGTTGGAGCCCGACGCCATCATCGATCTGGCCACGCTGACGGGGGCCTGCGTCGTGGCCCTGGGGAACTCGGTCGCCGGGCTGTTCGCCAACGACGACGAGCTCTCGCAACGGGTGGCGGCGGCGTCGGCGCGCGCCGGGGAGCCGACCTGGCCGCTGCCGATGCCGGCGATGTACCAGAAGCACATCGAGTCCGACATCGCCGACATGAAGAACATCGGGAAGGCCGGGCAGGCGGGGGCCATCGCCGCCGCCCTCCTCCTGGCCCGGTTCGTCGACGAGGTGCCGTGGGTCCATCTCGACATCGCCGGCCCGGCCCGGGCCGACGATGACGACGGGGTCGTGACCAAGGGGGCCACCGGCTTCGGGGTGCGGACGCTCCTCGAATTGCTCGACGGTTACGGCGCCCCGACCGCCTGAGCGGGTGCCTGACCCCGGGGAGCGGAGGGCTCAGACGGTGTGGCTCGGGTGTGAGAGGCGCGCCTCGCGCTCGGAGAGGTCCACCCAACGGGCGTCGGCCAGGCGGGCCAGGGCGCTCAGCCGGCTGCGGTCGCGGGTACCGAAGGGCCACGTCGGACGCCCGACGACGAGCGTGAGGTCCCAGGCGGCGAGGTGGACCCAGGCGATGTCACCGACATCGGTGGGGACGCGCGACGATTCGCGGATGTGGGCCGCCAGCCACGGGGCCGCCGGGGGACGACCGGCGGCGGCGATGACCATGTGGTTCTCGCCGTCGATGATGGCCACCCAGGAAGCATCGAGCTCGTGGCAGGTGCGGGTGGCCAGAGCCGAGAGCACCCCGTGCGGGGCGCGCTCCTCGAGGATGGCGGCGGCGGTGTCGTAGGCGTCGAGGCGTTGATCGGTGACACCGACCGAGACGGGGTGGACGGTTTCGACGGAGACGCCGTCGACTTCGGCGATCTCGACGAGGAGCAAGGGGACATGGTCGGCGTCGGCCAGGTCGACGACGAACTCGTCGACGGCCCGCCCGTCCTGGCGGCGGATGATCTCGATGGAGACGACGTCGCCGCGGACAGCGCCGATCCGACTCGCCACCGCGCCGAGGGCGCCGGGTCGGTCGGGGAGCTCGATGCGGACCAGGAAGGTCGCCATCCGGCCAGGCTACGCGGGTGAGGTGAACGGTGTGTTTCGGGGACAGGTCCGTGTCGTTACGGTCTCTCGCCTCGTGGCGACAAGGGTACGCGCTGCGGTGGCGGCGAAGGCTTTAGGGTGGGAAGGATGGGGGACCTCGTCGAGGAACTGGCCGGCGTCGTGAGCTCCGACCACGTCCTGACCGGAACGGCGATCCACGACGACTACACGCACGACGAGGCGCTGACGGCCACCCCGAGTGTCCCGCTCGTCCTCGTCCGGCCGGCGGACACCGCCGAGGTGGCCGGTGTCCTGCGGGTGGCCGACACCTACGGCGTTGCCGTCGTCGCCCGTGGCAGCGGGACGGGTCTCTCGGGGGCGGCGGTGCCGAGGCCCGACGCCATCCTGGTGTCGTTCGAGCGGATGAACGAGATCCTCGAGATCGACACCGAGAACCACGTGGCCGTGGTCCAACCGGGGGTGACGCTCGAGGAATTGGACCGCGTCACCGCCGGACACGGGCTCGTGTACCCGGTCTTCCCCGGTGAGAACAGCGCGTCGCTGGGGGGGAACGTGGCCACCAATGCCGGAGGGATGCGAGCGATCAAGTACGGGGTGACCCGGCATCAGGTGCTCGCCCTCGAGGCCGTCCTCGCCACCGGGGAGGTGATCCGGACCGGGGGGAAGTTCGTGAAGTCGTCGACGGGCTACGACCTCACGCAGTTGATCCTGGGCTCCGAGGGGACGCTCGCCCTCGTGACCGAGGCCACCCTGAAGCTCTATCCCCGTGCCGCTGAGAGCGCCACCGTCCTCGTGCCCTTCGCCACCCTGGAGCAGGTGTCGGCCGCCGTCCCCCGGATCGTGGCCAGCGGGGCGGCACCGCTCATCCTCGAGTACGTCGACATGCTGACGATGGCGGCGATCACCGCCAACGTGGGCCTTGACCTCGGGATCCCCAAAGAGGTCCAGGAGGCGGCGGCCGCCTACCTGGTGGTCGTCCTCGAGAGCACGCACGAGGACCGGCTCGAGGAGGACGTCGCCACACTGGGCGAGCTGCTCATCGAGCTGGGCGCCGTGGAGATCTACGTCCTTCCGGCGGCGGCGGCGGGTCAGCTGATCAACGCCCGGGAGAAGGCGTTCTTCGTGGCCAAGGCGTACGGGGCCGACGACATCATCGACGTGGTCGTGCCCCGGGCGGCCATCCCCGCCTTCCTGGCCACGGCGGCGGAGGTGGCCTCGACCCACGCCACACTCGTGACCGGGTGCGGGCACGTGGGCGACGGGAACGTCCACCTGTCCGTCTTCCAGCCCGACGCCGGGCGGCGGGCCGAGGTGATGCGGGCGATCTTCCGGGCGGGGATGGAGCTCGGGGGGGCGATCTCGGGCGAGCACGGGATCGGGACGGAGAAGAAGAGGTACTTCCTGGAGCTCGAGGACCCGACCAAGGTGGCGCTGATGCGGCGGATCAAGGCGGCGTTCGACCCGCACGGGATCCTCGGACCGGACAGACTCTTCGACCGATGAACCCCTCCCGACCGATGAACCCCTCCGACCGATGAACGGGGCCCAGCGACTGATCCGGACGCTGGTGGACTGCGGGGTCGACGTCTGCTTCATGAATCCGGGGACGTCCGAGATGCACTTCGTGGCCGCCCTGGACGAGGTTCCCGAGATGAAGGCCGTCCTGGGGCTCTTCGAGGGCGTCGTGACCGGCGCCGCCGACGGCTACGGGCGGATGGCGCGGCGGCCGGCCGCCACCTTGTTGCACCTGGGCCCGGGCCTGGGCAACGGGATCGCCAACCTGCACAATGCCCGTCGGGCGCGCACCCCGCTCGTGAACATCGTGGGCGACCACGCCACCGACCACCTGAAGTACGACCCGCCGTTGGCCACCGACATCGAGAGCCTGGCTCGTCCCGTCTCGGCGTGGTACCGGTCGTCGTCGACGCCGGGCGCCGTGGCGGGCGACACGGCCGACGCCGTGGCCGCCGCCGAGGGGCCTCCCGGCGCGGTGGCGACGTTGGTGGTGCCGGCCGACGTGTCGTGGACCGAAGTGGGTGACGACCGGACGTCGCCGACCGGTCCCGCTGTCCGCCCGGCGGCGGCGGCGACGGTGGCGGGCGAGGTGGTCGAGAAGGCAGCGAAGGCGTTGCGGTCGGGTGAACCGGCGGTCGTCCTCCTGGGGGGCGGCGCCACGCGCCGGAGGGGCCTGATGGCGGCCGGCCGGGTGGCGGCGGCGACGGGCGCCAAATTGATGTGCGAGACGTTCCCGGCGTCGCTCGAACGAGGCGCCGGGCTCCCCGCCGTCGAACGCCTCGGTTACCTGGCCGAGTTCACGCAGGCCCAACTGGACGGGGCCCGGCATCTCGTCCTCGTCGGGGCCGACGCCCCCGTGTCGTTCTTCGCCTATCCGGGGATCCCCGGATACCTCGTTCCTGACGGGTGCGAGGTGCACGTCCTCGCCGCGGCCGGCGACGACGCACCGACGGCGCTGGAGGCGTTGGCCGAGATGGTCGGTGCGCCGGCCGACAGCGCCGTCCTCCAGCCCGCCCACCGGCCCGACCGGCCGACGGGGGCGCTCACCGCCCAGTCGGTCGGCGCCGCCATCGGAGCGCTGCTGCCCGAAGGGGCGATCGTGTCCGACGAGGCGAACACCGCCGGCATCTTCGTGCCCGGGGCCACGGCCGGCGCCCCCGTCCACGACTGGCTCTGTCTCACCGGCGGGGCCATCGGGCAGGGGATGCCGGTGGCGACGGGGGCGGCGGTGGCCTGTCCCGGGCGCCGCGTCCTCTCGCTCGAGGCCGACGGGAGTGCGATGTACACGCTGCAGGCGTTGTGGACCCAGGCGCGCGAGGGCCTCGACGTGACCACCGTCGTCTTCAACAACGGTTCCTACGCCATCCTGGAGTTGGAGCTCGGCCGAGTGGGGGCGGGGACCCCCGGACCCCGGGCCCACGCGATGCTCGACATCGCCCGGCCCGATCTCGACTTCGCCGCCCTGGCCCGCGGGATGGGCGTGCCGGCCACGCGGGCGAGAACGGCCGAGGAGTTCACCGAGCAGCTCGAGCGCGCCCTGGCCGAGGAGGGCCCCGTGGTGGTCGAGGCCGTGTTGGAGCGCGGCGGTTGGTAGGGGGCGGTGCGGAAGGCGTCGATCGAGGGTCGGTCAGCGCAAGGCGTCGACGTGCTGGATGTGCCCGTCGTCGCGGGTGAAGAGAACGTCGTTGTAGCCCTGGCCGGGACCGATCATCTCGAAGGTGAGGGGCGGGACGTAGGAGAGGTAGAGGGCCCGGCGTCCCGCGGCGGTGCGGTCGGTGGGCGGCGGGGCGGCGTGGAGGGTGTGACCGAAGTGGACGGTGACGTCGCCCGGCTCGGTGGTGAGGGCCACGACGGGGAGGTCGCCGGTCTGGTCGGGACCGGGGAGCCGTGAGGTGCCGCGGTGGGAGCCGGCGAGGGCGAGGAGCTGACCGGCCCCGGCGGTGGCGGCGTCGAGCTGGATGCCGATGTTGAGCATGGGGCATTTCACCGGATGGCCGCCCATGCCGCAGTCACGGTGCCAGGGGAGGTCGGCCAGACCCGAGGTGGCTCCGGGGACCTTGATGACGACACCGTGGCCGTCGAGACGGTCGGGCGCCTCGCGCAGGTCGGGACCGCCGAGGGCGCCGATGCGGCGGAAGCGGGCGTCGACCCCGAGGCCGGCGATGAGGGGCGACTGGTCGTTCAGGTAGTTGACGCGGTTGCAGGTGTCGACACCGTCGACCATCGTCCACCACGAGCGCCGGTCGTCGGGCCGGGCCCGCCCGATCGCCGCGCTGACCTCGGCGCGCAGCGCCTCGAGTTCGTCGGCCTCGACGACACCGCGCAGATGGAGGAAGCCCGCCCGCTCGAGGAAGTCGACCATCTCGGTGTCGGGCTCGTCGAGGGTGAAGGTGCGATCGAGATCGAGGGGCCGACCGGCGGCGTCGACGACGGGGAGGGGATCGTCGAGGTCGTAGACGGCCTGTCCGTCGAAGGCCACGCGCAACGACGGTTCCCACCGCGCCAGCTGCCCGAAGCTCCCGCGGGGAAAGGTCAGGGCGTCGGCGTAGAACAGGGCGAAGCAGGACCGCAGCTCCCGGGCGAAGGAGGACCAGTCGTCGGCCGAGAGGGCCACCACGGTGTGGGCCTCGTCGTCACCGGGGGCGATGGCGATGCCGTCGCCGGAGGGCAGATAGGTGTACGCCCGCCCGTCGGGGAGGCGGAAGGCGAGGGGTCGGACGGCCCGCCGGTCGGAGACGGTGAAGATGGACGGGCACTCGGCCAGGCGTCGGGGGAGATCCTCCCGGTGGAACTCGTCGAAGTCGAGCGGACCGAAGCGGTCGTTCACCACCAGGCAGTCGTTCTCCACCAGGCCAAGGTAGCCCTCAGGGCCCGGGATCGTCGCCGGGACCGAGGGCCGCAGCGGGCGGATCCGCCGGGGGGCCCGGTCGGTCACCCATCATCGAGGACGGCGGAGGCGTCACCCACCGGGGCCCGAGGCGGATCGTCTGCACCCGCCGGGCCAGGCGGTGACCGGTGGCCCGGATGACGCAGTGGCGCACCGCGCCGATCATGAGCAGGAGACCGAGGGCGTCGCCGATGAAGCCGGGGACGCAGATCAGCACGCCGCCGAGGAGGACGACCAGGCCGTCGAGCAGCTCCGCCGTGGGCACCTCGCCCCGCGCCAGTCTCTGCTGGGTGTGGACCATGACACCGACGCCGACGCGGCGGACGACGAGGGGCCCGAGCGCGCTGACCAGGATCAGGAGGGCCAGCGCCCAGAGGAAGCCGATCTGCCCGGCGACGAGGACGAAGGCGGCGATCTCTGCGCCGATGAAGAGCAGCACGCCGAGGAAGAGCATCGACCTCAGGGTAATCGTCCCGGTCGGTGACGCTGCCGGCGCGTCGACGACGATCAGGGGCGCCGACCGTTGGGCATGAGATCGCTCGAGCCCCACTGACCGAGGGTGTTCAGCTGGACGACATCGCCGGTGGCCTCCACGATCCGGCCACCGCCGACGTAGATGGCGGTGTGGTAGACGCTCGAGCCCACCGTCTGGCTGGTGCCCCAGAAGACGAGGTCACCGGCGATGAGGTCAGTGAGGGCGACGGGAGTACCGGCCGTCTGGTACTGGTCGTCGGAGACGCGGGCGAAGGTGACATCGTCGGCGTGCTGCCACGAGGCGAGGGCCAGACCCGAGCAGTCGTAGCCGACGGGACCGTTCCCACCCCAGATGTAGGGCTTGCCCAGTTGGGCGAAGGCGAAGAGAACGGCGGCGTCGCCCGGGGTGGCCGCCCGGAACATGAGGGCCTGCGTCGGCGGGGTGCCCGAGGCGTCGCCGAAGGCGTTGGCCGTCCCGTTCTGGTCGACCACCCAGTAGCCCTGGCCGGAGCGGCTGGCCACGACGCGCTCGGTCGGTTCGGGCGACGGCGACGATCCCATCGAGCCGGAGAAGGCGGCGTCGCCGAAGGAGAAGACGCCCCCGTCGGACGCCACCAACCAGTAGCCGCCGCCGTCGGGGGTCGGAGCCATGCCGACGATGGGTTGGGCCAGGTGCACCGCACCGGTCGAGCCGAAGAAGGCGGCGTCGCCGAAGGAGAAGATGCCCCCGTCGGAGGCGAAGAGCCAGTAGCCACGGCCGTCGGGGGTCGGGGCCATGCCGATGATGGGCCGGTCGAGACGGACCGATCCGGTCGACCCGTAGAAGCCGGCGTCACCGAAGGTGAAGATCCCTCCGTCGGCCGCCACCAACCAGTAGCCGCCGCCGTCGGGGGTGGGGGCCATGCCCACGACGGGCTGAGCGAGATGGACCGACCCGGTCGAGCCGTAGAAGGGGGCGTCGCCGTAGGTGAAGATCCCGCCGTCGGAGGCGACCAGCCAGTAGCCGTCGTCCGACCGGGTGGGGGTGATCCCGACGATGGGGCGGGCGAGGGGCGCGCCCGCCGGCGACCCCAGGGCGGGTGCGTCACCGAAGGCGTAGACGTCCCCGGTGGACGTGGCCAGCCAGAAGTTGGCGGGCGTGGGACTGCCCGGGGGTCCGGAACTGCCCGGAGGTCCGCCATCCCGGGTCGAGGCGGTCGCCGGTGTCGACCCCAGGGAGATGAGGAGGGCGGGCACGACGAGAAGGACACCGAGCGCGCCGAAAAACCCCCTCCGAATCATCATCTGCCGTACTCATCGTCACGGAGGGTGATGATCTTGAGGAGGTCGGCTATACCGTGCGCCATGGCCGACTGCGTCCTCTACGAACGAACCGACCATGTGGCCACCATCACCTACAACCGGCCCGATGTCCTGAACGCGGTCAACGGGGAGATGCGGCGCGACCTGAACGCCGCCTTTGCCCGGTTCCGAGACGAGCAGGAGGCCTGGGTGGCCGTGGTGACCGGAGCCGGGCGTGCTTTCTGCGCCGGGGCCGATCTGCGTGACGGGGCACGATCGACGGGGGAGTTCGCCGGCAGTTTCTGGGAGAGACCGACGGTGAACTCGTTCGAAAGCGGGTGGGAGATCTACAAGCCCGTGATCGCCGCCGTGAACGGCCATTGCCTCGGGTACGGACTGACGCTGGTGACGTGGTGCGATTTCGTCCTGGCCAGCGACCGGGCGCGCTTCGGGTATCCGGAGGCGGCACTCGGGATACCGGCCATGGTGGGAGCCATCCGCCTGCCCCAGAAAATGGCGTGGGCCGATGCCATGGAGCTGCTGATGACGGGCGAGCCGGTCGACGCCGAGAAGGCGCGGCAGATCGGCCTCGTCTGGCGGGTGGTTCCCCACGACGATCTGATGACCTCCGCGCGCGACCTGGCCGACCGACTGGTCAAAGGGGCGCCATTGGCGCAGCGGGCGATGAAGGAGATGGCCATGCGCGCTCCCCACCTCTCGTCGCCGGAGGCCATCAGGATGGGCGAAGCCATGCGTCTGGCGGTGGCGTCCACCGACGACGCCGCCGAAGGGATGCGGGCGGCGGCCGAGAGGCGGACACCGCACTGGCGGGGCCGATAGCCGCTGCACGACACAACGGTTATGACGACGCCGTGAGTGACGCCGGAAGGGCGAGGGCCCACTCGGTGGCCTCGTGGGCCATGGCCGGGTGGATGCGCCAGCGGACCAGCTGGATCTCGACGGCAGAGCGGTCGGCCCCGATGTCGAGGAGTTTGAGCGCGAGCCGACGCGAACGACTGCGGGATTCATCGACGACACCGGTCCGGTTCTGCGCCATCGACCACTCGTCGTGCATCGTCTGCAGCGTCGGCGGAAGGCGGTCGAGATGCTTACGGGACAGTGGCGGGAGCCGCCGCCGGACCCCGAGGGCGCCGGGGCCGTGGGGACGCGCCAGTTTGAAGCTGACACAGCGACCGAGGGCGCGCTGGAAAGGGGAGTGGCGCCCGTCGCGTCCACCCAGACCGAGAGCCCGCGCCGTCTCGTCGAGGTCGAGCTCGAAGCCGACGGGCTCGGAGTCGAATCGGGTCACGATCCGCCGGAGGAGCCACGTCGAGGTGGGGCCGACGATGGGAAGCCAGAACTGCTCGACGTACCAGGAGCGGGGATCGTGTCCCAGGGTGTCGATGACGGGATCGGTCCAGGCCACGATGCGCATCGTGGCCGGCCCGCCCGGCGCGGCATCGACGTCGGGGGGGATGGCGTCGACACCGCGCCGGGGTGGGGCGGTGGGGGAGGCGGGACGGGACGGGAGCATGGATCCTCCTGAGCGAGCGGCGATCACATGGACGGGACTGGGGCCATCGTCCACGTACGGCCTTGCTCGGGACCTCGCCCGGAACCTGTCTATGCGGCCGATCCGTAGAATGCGGCGTCGCCGAAAGCGAAGACGCCGCCATCGGCTCCCACCATCCAGTACCCGCCGCCATCAGGGGTGGCGGCCATGCCGACGATCGGTGCGACCGGCGTCACACCGATGTCGGGCAGGGATCCATAGAAAGGCGAGGGGGCCGACGTCCCCTGCGTGGTGTTGTCGACCGGGGTGAAGACCCCGCCGTCGATGCCGACGAGCCACACCCGTTGGCCGTTCACTGCCCCGGCAACGCCGCTGATCTGCGCGGTGGGATCCAGCGGGACGTTTCCAGGAAGACTCAGGTATCCGAAGTCTTGGCTGGAATTCGGGTCGCATGGTTCGCCGGCCGGAGGCAGGGCGAAGCCTCCCCCTCCACTGTCGATCTCGTCGTAGCCGACTGATCCGGGGTCAGCTGCGACACCGACGGCTGAGTATCCATCTCCGACGATGTACCCCGAGGGATGGGCCACGGCGGCGGTCGGGACCTTGACGGTGCAGTAGGGCGCATCCCCAAAGGTGAAGACCCCGCCATCGGCGCCGAGCAGCCAGTAGCCGCCGCCGTCGTGCGTGATTCCTATCCCGACGATCGGCGAGAACGGGTTGATGTGCATCGCCGGCAGCGAACCGTAGAAGTGGGCGTCGCCGAAGGTGAAGACCCCGCCGTCGGCACCGACGAGCCAATACCCGCCACCGTCGGGGGCGGCGGCAATGCTGACGATGGGAGACGACGGCACGATGTGAAGACCCGGAAGAGAACCGTAGAAGTGGGCGTCGCCGAAGCTGTAGACGCCTCCGCCTGCCTGGGCCATCCAGTAGCCACCCCCGTCAGGGGTCGGGGCCATGCCGACGAAGCGATTCGATGGGAGCACGGCGGTGACGGTGAACGATGTCGTCAGGTTGGTGAACGGGGTTGCGAGTTGCCCGGAGGAACAGCTCACCGCGAACTGATAGCGACCCGCGTGGACGGGGGTCGACAGATCGAAGCCCACGAAGCTCGGGACGACGATGCGGCCGGCGTCGACATTGCCGGCGTTGAGCTGGTCCGCCGGGCCGGTGGGCTCGAAGACGATGTGTCCGCACTCGGCGGCGGCCGATGGGGGCGAGATGATGACGTGTACGACGCTGCCGACGGCGCCGGAATCCGGTTGCACGGACAGCGAAGGTGTCACGGCCGCAGCGGCGTTTGGGGGCACGGCGATGACAACGAGGAAGAGCAGCCCGAGGCCAGCCAAAAGCGGAAGATGAGCAATGCGTTCCCCAAGGGGCACACGCGGATTCTCTCAGCGAACGACCGCCGGGACAATGGCCTCTTCCGCTCTCCGCCCTGAGCCGGGAGTGCCGATCTTTGCTACGACGTGGCGATGGCCCTGAACGCCCCCGCACAAGCTCCGCCCCCGCATCCGCTGGACCCTCTGTCGGCCGACGAACTCCGGCACGCCGTGGCCATCCTGCGGGCCGATCCGCGCATAATCGAGAAGGCGAGGTTCGCCGACGTCTATCTGGAGGAGCCGAGCAAGGCTGCTCTGCTGGCTCAACCCGCGGCGGGGACCGAGATCGACCGCCTCGTCTGTTTCCGCCTCGTGACCGGACCCGAGCTCAGCTGTACCGAGGCGAGGGTTTCCCTGACCACCGGGGAGGTCCTGGCCGTGACCGAGGTCGAGGGGGTGTGCCCGACGATGTTGGTGGGGGAGAGCTGGCGGACGGCCGAGGCGGTACGGGCCGACCCACGCTGGCAAGAGGCGATCCGGCGCCGGGGGATCGACGACTTCACCAAGGTCGAGGTGGACCCGTGGCCGGCCGGGCGCTTCGGTCTGGCCGCAGAGAACGGTCGGCGCCTCGGTCGGGCCATCTCCTATCTCCGCGAGGAACCGCAGGACAATCAACACGCCCGACCGATCGAAGGAGTCATCGCCCTCGTCGATCTCGGTCGCGCCGAGGTGCTCGACGTCGTCGATCACGGCACCGTCCCCGTTCCCCCGGGTCGGGGTCGGTACCTGTCGGACGAGACGCGACCGTGGCGTGAGGGCCTGCGGCCCGTCGAGATCACCCAGCCCGACGGTCCGAGTTTCACCATCGATGGCAATCATCTTTCCTGGCAGCGGTGGTCGATGCGGGTCAGCCTCGAGCCCCACGAGGGACTCGTCTTCCACACCGTTGGTTACGAGGACCACGGCCGGACCCGGTCGATCCTGCACCGCGCTTCGATCACCGAGATGATCGTCCCCTACGGGGATCCCGGTCCCATGCATGGCTGGAAGAACGCCTTCGACGCCAGCGAGTGGGGTCTCGGGAAGATGGCCAACTCCCTGGCCGTCGACTGCGACTGTCTGGGCGAGATCCGATATCTCGACGCGGCGATGGTCGGCGAACGCGGCGATGTCTATGTCATCAAGAACGCCGTCTGCATCCACGAAGAAGACGTCGGCATCGGCTGGAAGCACGTCGACCTGGCGACCGGGATCAGCGAGGTCCGACGGGCCCGACGACTGGTCGTCAGTTCGATCGCCACCGCCGGCAATTACGACTACGGGTTCTTCTGGTACTTCTACCTCGACGGCTCCATCGAGATGGAGGTGAAGCTGACCGGGATCGTCACGACGATCGCGCTGGGCCCCGGCGAGGTCCCCGGGCACGCCACCCGCATCACGGCCGATCTGGCCGCCCCCCACCATCAGCACCTCTTCTGCGCCCGCCTCGACGTCGACCTCGAGGGCACGTCCAACTCGGTCTACGAGATCGATGTCGAGGTCGAGCCGGCCGGCGCCGACAACCCGTTCGGCAACGCCTTCGCCACCCGCGCCACCGCCCTCGAACGCGAACGAGCGGCCCAACGGGTGGTCGACCCGGCCCGGAGCCGGGTGTGGAAGATCGTCAACCCCGACGTCCTCAATGCCGCCGGCGATCCCGTCGCCTACAAGCTGGTACCCGGACCCACCCCCACGCTGCTGGCCGATCCCGGGTCCAGCATCGGGCGACGAGCCGGTTTCGCCACCCGCAACCTCTGGGTCACGCCCTATGACGCCACCGAGCGCTGGGCGGCCGGTGACTATCCCAACCAGAACCAGGGGGGAGACGGGCTCCCCCGCTGGACGAAAGCGGACCGTTCGCTGGTGCGGACCGACATCGTCCTCTGGCACACCTTCGGCGTCACCCACATCGTCCGACCCGAGGACTGGCCCGTCATGCCCGTCGAGCGGACCGGATTCTCTCTCGTCCCGGCCGGCTTCTTCGACGCCAACCCGGCCCTCGATGTCCCTCCGCGTCCCGGCCCCGCCACGCAGTGACCGGGGCCTTCCTGACGTCGTGGCCGGGTGTTAGCTTCCGTGACGTGACGGGTGGCGCCGTTTCGTCGACGGGGGATTCGTGTGAGTGTTGACCGGCTGAGCCCACTGGACGCCTCGTTCCTCCACGTCGAGGACTCCGTCAGCCACATGCACATCGGCTCGGTGATGGTGATCGAGGGTCCCTCGCCCCCGTACCGGGACGTGGTGGCCCGAGTCCGCAGCAAGCTCCCCCTCGTTCCCCGCTACCGCCAGATCGTCCGGTTCGTCCCCTTCGACCTGGGCCGGCCCATCTGGGTGGACGACCCCCATTTCAACATCGACTACCACCTCCGTCACACGGCGCTGCCCGCCCCGGGGGGCGAAGGGGAGCTGCGCAAGCTGGTCGGGCGCGTCATGTCACAGCCGCTCGACCGCACCCGGCCCCTGTGGGAGATCTGGGTCGTCGAAGGGCTCGAGGACGGAGGGTGGGCGCTGGTGGCCAAGACCCATCACGCCATGGTCGACGGCGTGGCCGGCACCGACCTGATGGCCGCTCTCTTGGACCTCTCGCCCACGGTGTCGGCCGCCGAGCCCGACGAGTGGGAGCCGAGATCGGCACCGGCCGGGATGTCGCTGGCGGCAGAGGCCGTCTTGGACCTCCTCCGGAGCCCCTACGAACAGGTCCGGGCCGTCCGGGCCCGCACCCGCGTCCCCCGCCAGGCCCTGCGCCAGGCCGTCGAGGTGACGCGAGGGTTGTCGGCCATGGCCGGGCTCGTCCGGCCCACGCCGGTCTCGAGCCTCAACGGACCGATCGGTCCCCACCGTCGCTACGGGTGGGCGTCGACGTCGGTCGACGACATCAAGGCGGTCCGCAAGAGCCTGGGGGGGGCGTTCAACGACGTCATCCTGGCTGCCATCACCCACGGTTTCCGGAGCCTTCTGCTCGACCGGGGCGAGTCGGTCGACAGGGTGGTGCGGACCCTCGTCCCCGTCTCGGTGCGACCGCGAGACACGAGCGGCCGCGCCGTGGGCGACGGGACGTTCGAGAACAAGGTGTCGGCCATGTTCGCCGAACTGCCCGTGGGGATCGGTGACCCGGTGGATCGACTGCACGCCATCACGGCGCAGATGGAGGGTCTGAAGGAGTCCAAGCAGGCGGTGGCGGGCGAAGCCCTCACATCGATGGGGGGCTTCGCCCCGCCGATGCTGCTGGCCCTGGGGATGCGGCTCGCCACCAGGGTGGCCCAACGCAACGTGAACACCATCACCACCAACGTCCCCGGTCCCCAGATGCCGCTCTACCTGGCCGGCTGTCGCATGCTGAAGGCGTACCCCTACGTCCCGCTGGCCGGCCAGATCCGGATCGGCGTCGCCATCTTCTCCTACGACGGCCAGGTCAACTTCGGGATCACGGGCGATCACGACACCACCGAGGACCTCGACGTGATGTGCACCGGGATCGAAAAGGGCATGGACCTTCTCCTGGCGTCGTGCTCGTGATGATGCGCCGTTTCCTGACCGCCCGCCCGATCAACCGACCCTGACGACGGTGGCACGGATCGGGGTCGTGCTGAGCGCCGGTGGTGAGGCGGGCCTCGCCTTCCATGCCGGCGTCCTGGCCGGACTGACCGAAGGGATCGGTTGGGACCCGAATGCGGCCGATCTCCTCGTGGGAACATCGGCCGGGTCGGTGGCCGCCGCCGCCCTGCGTGCCGGGCTCTCGCCCAACGACATGGCCGCCATGGTCGAGGGATCGCCCCTCTCGGCCAAAGGGGCGGCGCTGATCGCCCCTGTGGGCGACGCGCCCTCGCAGCATCCGCGACGGTCACGCCGCCGCCTGCCCGCCTGGGGTCCCGCCGCGCCCCGGGTCCTTCTCGCCGCCGCCCGCCGTCCGTGGCAGGTGCGTCCGGCGTCGCTGATGGCCGGCCTCCTGCCCGAGGGGACGGTACCCACGTCGGCCATCAGCGACGGGGTGAACGCCCTCCTCGGCGACGTCTGGCCCACGCGCCCGCTGTGGGTCTGCGCGGTGCGGCTGGAGGACGGGAGACCGGTGATCTTCGGCCAGGACGGCTCCCCGCCGGCGCGGGTGGGGGAGGCGGTGTCGGCTTCGTGCGCTATCCCGGCCTACTTCGCCCCCGTGGAGATCGACGGTGTCCGTTATGTCGACGGCGGTGCTCATTCCCTCAGCCATCTGCTGGAGGTCGCCGGGGAGGGCCTCGACCTCGTCATCGTGGTCGCGCCGATGTCACGGACGGGCCATCGGAGCTTCCCCGGACTCCTGGCCGGCTGGTCGGCCGGCAATGTCTTCGTGCGCGAGGCCAGCCGCGCCCAGCTGGGGCTGGAGTCGCTCGTGGTGCGGCGGCGGGGAACGCCGGTCGTCGCCTTCCAGCCCACCGCCGAGGACCAGAAGGCCATGGGGCTCAACTTCATGGACCCCCGACGCCGGGCCCAGGTCGTCCGCCAAGCTCGGTCGTCCACCCTGCGCCGTCTCGACCGACCCGAGTTCCGTCGCAGTCTCTCGGCGCTCATCGGGGTGTAAAGACCCCTACCAGCCTCTCCAGTGGACGGTCTCTCCGGCGCGACGACGACCCCGGGCGAGCGAGGCGGACGGTGGATCGTCACCTCCCGCTTCACCCAGAAGGACGGTGCCCACGTAGCGCCGGTCGCCGGGGACGCCGAGCGCCGCCGACAACGCCGCCTCGCCCCGGAAGTTCCCGAGGAAGCACGCCCCGAGGCCAACGTCGACGGCGGCCAGCAGGAGGAGCAGCGCGGGAAAGCCCGTGTCGACGAACCAGTAGGGAACGGGCCAGCGGTCGTCGGCACCGTCGCCGGCATCGGTCCGAGCGCCACCGAGCCCGCTCGTCTCCTTGTCCGGCTCGGCATACCGGGCCGCGTAGGCATCGGGGTGGGCGAAGAGGACGACCGCCACCGGCGCCTGTCTGAGCCCCGTCCACCGCCGCGAGGTGGCGCGCCACTCCGGCGTGGTCGTCGCCTCCCAGAAGGGGGCCGTCTCCGACGGGCCCTGGAGGACCACGGCGTCCCACCCGCCGGTGTTCCCGGCGGACGGCGCCCGCAGGGCCAGATCGATCAGCGTCTCGAGGACCGGCGGCGGGACGGGGCGGCCGGAGAAGCTCCGGACCATCTTCCGGCGTCGGGCCACGTCGCTGAATTCCACGCCCGGGGACGCTACCCAAGCGCCCGGCGGGAACCTTGCCGGGAGCCGGCGCTCCGGCCGGGAATGCCGACCTCGCTGGTAAGGTTTACCTCCAGGGAATGTCGTTGGAAGTGAGGTCCTGATCGACATGGCCACCACACGAGAGCTTCTGACCGAAGCCAAATCATCCATTCGCGAGGTCCAGCCCGAAGAGGTGGAGCCGCGTCTGGGCGACGCCGTCCTCCTCGACGTCCGCGAGGCCGACGAGTACGAGCAGGGGGCCCTCCCGGGGGCGGTCCACGTGCCCCGGGGATTCCTCGAGTTCCAGGTCGAGGGTCGGATCCCCGACAAGGCGACGCCGATCGTGGCCTACTGCGCCGGGGGATCGCGCTCCGCCTTCGCCGCCAAGACCCTCACCGAGATGGGCTACACCGACGTGGTCTCCCTCGTGGGCGGCTTCAACCGCTGGAAGGACGAGGGACGGCCCTGGAAGTCACCGCGCACCCTCACCCCGGAACAGCGCAACCGTTACCAGCGCCATCTCCTTCTGCCCGAGGTCGGTGTCGAAGGTCAGCTCAAGCTCCTCGACGCGAAGGTCTTGCTGCTCGGCGCCGGCGGTCTCGGATCACCCGCCGCCCTGTACCTGGCCGCTGCCGGCGTGGGGACGATCGGGATCATCGACATGGACGTCGTCGACGCCTCCAACCTCCAACGCCAGATCCTCCACAACATGGACAGGTTGGGCGAGCGGAAAGTGGACTCGGCCAAGAAGACGCTGTCCGCTCTCAACCCCGACGTGGACGTCGTCACCTACGACGTCCGTCTCGGGGCCGACAACATCCTCGACATCATCGACGGCTACGACGTCATCGTCGACGGGACCGACAACTTCCCTACCCGCTATCTGGTGAACGACGCCGCCCTGCTCAAGAAGATCCCCGTCGTCCACGGGTCGATCTTCCGGTTCGAGGGCCAGGCGACGGTGTTCGAGCCCTACGTGGGCCCCTGCTACCGGTGCCTCATCCCCGAGCCGCCACCGGCCGAGCTGGCCCCGTCGTGCTCCGAGGCCGGCGTCCTCGGCGTCCTGCCCGGGATCATCGGATCGATCCAGGCCGTCGAGGCCATCAAGATGCTGCTGCGGATCGGCGACCCCCTGGTGGGCCGACTCCTCGCCTACGACTCCCTGGAGGAGTCCTTCCGGAGCTTCAAGGTCCGCCGCGACCCGCGGTGCCCGGCCTGCGGGGAAAACGCCGCCCCCATCGTCATCGCCGAGTACGACGACCTCTGCATGCCCCACGCCATCGCTTCGCCCGCCTGATTTTCAGTCGGGAAGGGGAAGCGTTTTCGTGATCGTTCCATTGGGCACGTCGATCACGTCGATCACAGGACGGTCGGCGTCCACGACGTAGGCGGTTGTCGCGTCCGCAGTGAGTGCCACTGTGACGGGGTCCTCGCCGACATGGCCCGAGATCCGGGCTCGACCTGTGGCGAAGTCCACCGATCCGAACGCGTTGCCGGCATGACCCTGGTCGAACGTGTGGTCGCTGCCCGTCACCGTGTAGACGATGTTGTCGTCGGGGCCGGTGGCGAGCCCATAGGGACATCCGTCGGACGACGGCCAATCGACGGTGGCCACGACCTGGAACGTGGCGGTGTCGATCTCACGGATGTCGCAACTCAGTTTGTCGGCCACATAGGCATCCCGGCCGTCATGGGAGACCGCCATGAAGAACGGGCCCGACCCCACCGGGATGCTGGCCATCTGAGCACCGGTGGCCGCGTCAAAAACAGAGACGACGTCGGGTGAGGTCGACGATCCGGCAAGGTCGTCGACCTCACTGACCCACACCTCCTTCCCGTCCGGAGTCACAGCCACACTGGTGACGTTCGATCCCGCCGACGCCTCCGACGGGGACGCCGTCGGCGTCAGGGTTCCCACCACTTTGAGGGTGGCGGTGTCGATCACATCGACCGAACCGGGAGACAGGACGCCATTGTTGGTGACGAATGCCGATCGTCCGTCGGGCGAGAAGGCGATGTCGATCGGGCCCCAACCAACCGGGACGGTCCCGAGGACCAGGTCCGTGGCCGTCGAGACGACCGAAACCGTCCCGGATCCGGTGGCCCCCGAAGATCCCGTGTCGTCCGGGGACAGTGTCGTATTCACCACCCAGACCTGGGAGCCGTCAGGTGAGACGGCGAGACCCGAGGGGTCGTTTCCCACTGCCACCGTGGCGAGGACCCGTCCCGTGACGGCGTCGAGGACGAGAAGGCTGTCGTTGTTGGGCTCGGTCACATAGGCCACCGAGCTGCCGGCCGAGAGGGCGATGTCCATGCCGTCGGACGAGGGAGGTGGTGGAGTGAAGTTGTCCGGACCGAGGTTCAGATGGAAACCGTTCACGAACGTCACCAGCGAGACAGCGACGATGACGGCCAGGCCTCCGAGGAGGCCGAGGAAGACGAGGAAGAGAACGAAACCGAGGTGGCGGAGCCGGGTCACCGACGTGCGCTCGTCGCCGCCGTCCGGCCGCCAGGGCGGGTCGTCGAAGAGGTCGACGCCGAGCCCCCGGTCGTCGATCGACGGCCGTCGGTGGTCGGTCATGGTGCTCGGCCCAGACAGAGATCGCTCATCGCCATCACCGGGACCCGGTATGCGCCGCCGCCCCGCCCGATCCGGCGACCGCCTCGCGGTCGCCTGTAATGCATTTGTAACATGGAAGGCTGAGGGGACTCAGGGAGAAGTCTGGGAATCAGCTGCGAAGCGGAAGAAACCCCGGAGAGGCGAAAACCGCTGGTTGTCCGTAACCTGGGAGGCGTGACCGCCGCCGGCAGAGGAGACGGAGAAGACGTCCGGACGACAGATTCGGGCATCGAGATCCGGCCCGTCTACGACGCCGACGACCTGAAGGACTGGGATCCGGAGACGAAGCTGGGGGAGCCCGGATCGGCCCCGTACACCAGGGGGATCTACCCGTCGATGTACCGGGGCCGCCTCTGGACGATGCGGCAGTACGCCGGGTTCGGTTCGGCCGAGGTGACGAACGAGCGGTTCAAGTTTCTCCTCGGCGCCGGCCAGACGGGTCTGTCGTGCGCCTTCGACCTCCCCACCCAGATGGGCCTCGATTCCGACCACCCCCGGGCCGAAGGCGAGGTCGGGAAGGTGGGCGTGGCCATCGACTCGCTGGCCGACATGCGGCTGCTGCTCTCGGGGCTCCCGCTCGACAAGGTGACGACGTCGATGACGATCAACGCCACCGCCGGGATCCTCCTGCTGCTCTACGAACTGGTGGCCGAGGAGCAGGGGGTGGCGCCGGCCGCCCTCGGAGGGACGATCCAGAACGACATCCTGAAGGAGTACGTGGCCCGGGGGACCTACATCTACCCGCCGCGCCCGTCGATGCGGCTCATCACCGACACCTTCGCCTACTGCGCCGAGCGTCTCCCCAATTGGAACACGATCTCGATCTCCGGCTACCACATCCGCGAAGCCGGTTCGACGGCGGTCCAGGAGATCGCCTTCACCATGGCCAACGGGATCGCCTACGTCGAGGCGGCCCGGGAAGCGGGGCTCGACGTCGACAGCTTCGCCCCCCGCCTCTCTTTCTTCTGGAACGCCCACAACAACCTCTTCGAGGAAGTGGCCAAGTACCGCGCCGCCCGCCGGATCTGGGCCCGGATCATGACCGAGCGCTTCGGCGCCCGCGACGAGCGGTCGCGCCTGCTGCGTTTCCACACCCAGACGGGCGGGTCGACCCTCACGGCCCAGCAGCCCGAGAACAACATCGTCCGCGTCACCGTCCAGGCCCTGGCGGCGGTGCTCGGCGGGACCCAGTCGCTGCACACGAACGGCTACGACGAGGCTCTCGGGCTCCCCACCACGAAGGCGGCGAAGATCGCCCTGCGGACCCAGCAGGTGATCGGCTACGAGTCCGGTGTGGCCGACACCGTCGATCCGCTGGCCGGGTCGTACTTCGTCGAGGCCCTCACCGACGAGGTCGAGGCGGGGGCGTGGCACTACATCGAACGGATCGACGCTCTCGGGGGCGCGGTGACGGCCATCGAGGCGGGCTTCATGCAGGACGAGATCGAGCGGGCCGCCTACGCCTATGCCAAGGCCATCGACGACGGCGAGAAGGTCGTCATCGGTGTGAACAAGTTCACCGACGAACCCCTCGAAGCCGAGGACGTCTTCCCCATCGACCCCGAGCTCCAGAAGGCCCAGGTCGAACGGACCCGGTCGGTGCGCGCCGGACGCGACCAGGGAGCGGTCGACGCCGCGCTGGCCGATGTGAAAGAAGCCGCTCGAGGGACGCAGAACGTTCTCGTCCCCGTCCGTGAGGCGCTCAAAGCGATGGCGACCCTGGGCGAAGTCTCCGATGTCCTGCGCGAGGTGTTCGGGATCTACCGGCCCGGACACTGAACCCTTCAGGAGCGATAGCCGGACACCAGCGTCTTGTGTTCGTTCACCGCACCGACGGGGAGACGGGATGCGGGCGGGACCAAGGAACGTGCCGCGTGACGCAGGCTGGTTGCCTGCTGCACCTCCCAACCCGAGGCGGCGACGAGCTTGACTGCCTCAGGACACCGGATCGTGCACCGGAGTGTCTCTCCACTCCCGAACCGGGCCAGGCGCTGGAGTCGATTTTGCCGGTGGTGTCGTGCCGTCCCCACCTGAGGGGGCGGATAGAAGTCCACCGCCAGTCGACTCCCAGGGGCGCTCAGTTTCCCCAGCTCGGCCAGATGGTGCCGAACGACCTCCTCGTCGAGATACATCGTGACTCCTTCGATGACGAAGAGGGTCGGCCGTAGGGGATCGAGTCCCTGCGCCGCCAGAGCCTCGGCGGCGCCGTGGGTGGTCAGATCGGCTTCCACATAGACAGGCCCGAGCCCCGGTGCCCGCCGGGCCTTGTCCCGTTGCGTCGCGCCGTGGTCGACCTCGAAGAAGTGCACACCGGGGCGGCGGAGGCGCCACGCTCGACTGTCATAGCCGGCGCCGATCACGACGATCTGGGTGAGGTGGGCGTCCAGCGCGCCGGCCACCTGGGCATCGAACCAGAGGACGCGCGCGGCCAGGCCGGCCAGAGTCACCGACCGGGACGTCAACCGGGGTGGGAGGGATTGCACGACGCGAGCGATGGCCGCCATGGATCCCGTGAGCATCGTCTGGGCCAAGGGATCGGCCAGAACGCCCATGCCGGTCAGAACAGCGCGCTCCGCCGCGACACCCTGAGCCGTTCTCGATCTCCGGATACCGCCCACCTCAGGAGCGGCCGGTCAGCAGCCGATCACGGAGGGCGGGGTCGGTGGCGGCGTCGATGACCGTCCACGCCATCCCCACGGCGCCGTCGACCAGGGCGGCCTCGGCCGAGGGGCCGACGCAGGCGGCGGCGAACTCCGGTTGGTGGTTGACGGCTCCGCCGGCGTCGATGCCGATCAGGGGATGGATCGAGGGCAGAGCCAGCGAGACGTTGGCCATGTCCGTCGAGATGGTCGGCCGGGGCGAGCCGTCCTCGTCGGCCCGGTAGGAGCGCCCGAGGTCCTCGGCGTTGGCGCGCCAGCGGGCCGTCAGCGCCGGATCGCCCTCGAAGTGGGAGTAGGTGGGGGAGAGGTCGGTGATCTCGAGACTGGCCCCGGTGGCCAGGGCGCCGGCTTCGAAGCAACGTTCGATCCGGGGCCGGAGGGTGGCGAGATCGGCGAGGGAGCGGGCCCGGACCATGTAGCGCCCGGTGGCCTCCTTGGGGACGATGTTGGGGGCATCGCCCCCTTTCTCGACGATCCCGTGGACCTGGTTGCCGGGGTCGAGGTGCTGGCGGATGAGGCCGATGGCCACCTGGGCCACGACGAAGGCGTCGCCGGCGTTGATGCCCTTCTCGGGCGACGCCGAGGCGTGGGCGTCGCGCCCGAGGTAACGGATGGCCATGTGGTCGACGGCCAGGCACGTCGCCTCGAGGCGGTCCTCGGGCCAGGGGTGGACCATCATCGCCGCGTGGGCGTGGGCGAAGGCACCCCGTTCCAGCAGAAAGACCTTGCCGCCCCCGCCCTCCTCGGCCGGGGTCCCGAGGACGGTCACCGTCAGGCCCAGGTCATCGGCCAGCGGGGCCAGGGCCAGCCCAGCCCCCACGGCTGAGGCGGCGATCAGGTTGTGGCCGCAGGCGTGGCCGATCCCCGGGAGGGCGTCGTACTCGGCGCAGATCACGATGGACAGCGGACCCGATCCGGCCCGGGCCTCGACGGCGGTGGGCAGGTCGTAGGCACCGGCGCTCACGTCGAAGCCGCCGTCGGCCAACACCTCGGCCACGGCCGCCGCCGCCTCGACCTCCTCGAAGCAGAGTTCGGGCCGGTCGTGGATGCGCTCGCTCAGCGCCACCAGAGGGCGGTGGGCGTCGCCGACGCTCCTGCGGGCTTCCGTCTTCACCGCCGATGCGTCGCCCATGGTTCTCGCTCTCCGCTGCCTGATCGCCGACGGCTCGTCGATGACGGCTATTCGATGACGGCGATGATGTCGCCGGGCCCGACCGAGTCGCCGGCGGCCACCTTGATCTCCTTCACGGTCCCGGCCTTCTCGGCGTTGATCGAGTTCTCCATCTTCATGGCCTCGAGCACGCAGACCGTCTGTCCCACTTCCACGGTGTCCCCCGGGGCGACAAGCACCTTGACGATCGTGCCCTGCATGGGAACGATCACCGTTCCCGACCCGGTCCCCGTCATGGCCGTCCGCGGCTTGGTCGGCCGCGTTCCGCCGCGCCCGCCCGGCCCGGCGGCGATCCCGGCCGTCTCCGGGACCCAGAGCTTCACGGCGTAGCGCCGCCCGTCGACCTCGGCCGTCACCTCGCGCAGGACGCGTGGTTCCGTATCCTCCGACGGTGTCGTCTCGCCCACCGGCACCACCGCCGCGAACGAGGCGGGGTCGAGCCGTTCCTCCACCCAGTTGGTCGAATGGGTCGCGTCGATGAAGTCGGGGTGGGACAGGATGGCGAGATCGGCCGGGATGGTGGTGGCCACCCCGGTGATCACCGTCTCCCCGAGGGCCCGGATCATGCGCCGGCGCGCCGCCGCGCGGTCGGGTCCCCAGACGACGAGCTTGGCGATCAGGTTGTCGTAGTACTGCGAGATCGTGTCGCCCGGCTCGTAGCCGGCGTCGAGTCGGACCCCGGGCCCGGCCGGAGCCCGGAACGACGAGATCGTCCCCGGTGACGGGGTGAAGCGACCTCCCGTCGGGTCCTCGGCGTTCAGCCGCACCTCGATGGCGTGGCCGCGGGGGACGATCTCCCCCTGGGTGAACCCGAGCGGTTCACCCGACGCCACCCGGAGTTGCCACTCGACGAGGTCGAGGCCGGTGACGAGCTCGGTCACCGGGTGCTCGACCTGGAGCCGGGTGTTCATCTCGAGGAAGAAGAATTGCCCGTCCTCGTAGAGGAACTCCACGGTTCCGGCGTTCACGTACCCGCAGGCCTTGGCCACCGTGACCGCCGCGTCCCCCATGGCCCGGCGGACGTCGTCGCCGAAGGCCGGGGCCGGGCTCTCCTCGATGAGCTTCTGGTGGCGCCGCTGGCACGAGCAGTCGCGCTCGCCCAGCCAGACGGCGTTGCCGTGGGTGTCGGCGAAGACCTGCATCTCGATGTGCCGCGGCCACGCCAGGTACCGCTCGAGATAGATCTCCGATCGACCGAAATAGGCCTGCGCCTCACGCTGGGCCGATTCCACGGCGTCGGCCGCCCCCTCGGGACCGGAGACCACCTTCATCCCCCGTCCCCCCCGCCGAAGGCGGCCTTGATGGCCACGGGCCAGCCGAACTCCTCTCCGAACGACACCACCTCGGCGGGGCCGCTCACCGGTTCGGTCCGCCCGGGGACGCCGGAGACGCCGACCGCCTCGGCCGCGCGGCGCGAGGAGATCTTGTCTCCCATGATCTCGATCGCCTCGGGCGGAGGACCGATGAAGGTCACGCCGTCGGCCGTCACCTGCCGGGCGAAGTCGGCGTTCTCCGAGAAGAAGCCGTACCCGGGGTGGACGGCGTCGGCTCCCGACCGGGTGACGGCGTCGACGATGGCGGGCGTATTGAGATAGCTCTCCGCCGCCGCCTGGCCGCCCAGCGCGTAGGCCTCGTCGGCCAGCCGGACATGGAGGGCGTCACGGTCGAGTTCGGAATAGACGGCCACCGTGGTCACCCCGAGCTCGCGGCAGGTCCGGATGACACGGACGGCGATCTCGCCACGGTTGGCGATCAGGACCTTCTGGAACACGCACTCTCCTTCCACGGGCCACGGCTCGAAACCGGCGAACGGGCGAAGCTCCCACACTGGCACGGCCCGTAGGGTGACTGCCATGTCCGCAGGAGCCCCCTTCACCGAGATCCGCCGCTTCTCCGAACTCGACTCGACGAACCGGTACCTCCTCGACGAGGCCCGGGCCGGTGCCCCCGCCGGCCTCGTGGCCGTGGCCGACCACCAGACGGCCGGGCGCGGTCGCCTCGGCCGCCGCTGGGAGGCCCCGCCGAGGGCCAACCTGCTCGTCTCGGTCCTCCTCCGCCCGACCCTGCCCGTCGAGCAGCTCCACCTCTGCACCATGTCCATGGCCCTGGCCGCCTGCTCGGCCTGCCGCCGCGCCACCGGCGGGCGAGTGGAGCCGATGCTCAAGTGGCCCAACGACGTCATCGTGGGGGAGCGGAAACTGGCCGGCATCCTGGCCGAGACCGTCCCCGATACCCGGGCGCCCCGGGAACCGGCGCCTGTCGCCGCCCCCGGCGACCGGGCTGTGATCGTCGGGCTCGGGGTCAATGTCGACTGGCCTCCTCCGGACACCGACGTCGCCGCGGCCGTTCCCGAGGATCTCGGGAACGCCACGTCGCTCTGGCGGGAGAGCGGCACCCGGGTGCCCCTCGCCGCCCTTCTCGACGTCGTCCTGGCCGAGCTCGGCGACCGGCTCGACGACCTGGCCGACGCCGACGGGAGGCGGCGCCTGGCCTCGGAGTACCGCCGGCGCTGCGCCACCCTCGGTCGCCACGTCACGGTCTCCCTGGCCGACGAGACGGTGACCGGCACCGCCGCCGACGTCACGGTGGAGGGTCACCTCCTGCTCGAGACCGGAGCGTGCATCAGGACGGTCACCGCCGGTGACGTCGTCCACCTGCGCCTCTGACGCCCACCCGGCACCGACGTCTGCCCCTCACCGACGACCGACCCCTGTCGAGGTCCTCCGCAGGAGCGATCGGTGACCCGGTCTACGATGGCGCCCCGTGCATCTGCTCGTGACCGGTGGCGCCGGTTTCATCGGTTCGAACTTCGTCCGTTACTGGGTGGAGAACCACCCCGATGACGTCGTGGTGGCCTATGACGCCCTCACCTACGCCGGGAACCGCCCCAACCTGGTCGACGTCGAGGACCGTATCTCGTTCGTCCACGGTGACGTCTGCGACGGGGAGTCCGCCCTGGCCGCGTTGCGGGCCCACGCCATCGACACCGTCGTCCACTTCGCCGCCGAGTCGCACAACTCCATGGCCATCCTCGACCCCGGTCTGTTCTTCCGGACCAACGTCCTCGGGACCCAGACGATGCTCGAGGCGTCACGCCACGCCGATGTGACGCGCTTTCATCACATCTCGACCTGCGAGGTCTACGGCGACCTGCCCCTCGACTCCGAAGACTCCTTCTCCGAGGACGACGCCTATCGTCCCCGGACCCCCTACAACGCCTCGAAGGCCGGCGCCGACCACGCCGTGCGCGCCTACATCGAGACGTTCGGGACGGCGGCC
This sequence comes from uncultured Acidimicrobiaceae bacterium, assembly GCA_963848355.1. Classification (GTDB taxonomy): domain Bacteria; phylum Actinomycetota; class Acidimicrobiia; order Acidimicrobiales; family UBA8190; genus CAWKDG01. Next base: position 811,257 of record CAWKDG010000001.1, on the reverse strand, counting down.
ACCATCACCAACTGCTCGAACAACTACGGCCCCTACCAGTTCCCCGAGAAGGTCATCCCCCTCTTCGCCGCCCGGGCCCTCGACGACCAGCCCCTTCCCCTCTACGCGTCGACCAAGAACAAGCGCGAGTGGCTCCACGTGGTCGACCACTGCCGGGCCATCGAGGCCGTCCTCGAACGCGGCCGGATCGGCGAGACCTATCACGTCGGCTCCGGGATCGAAGCATCCATCGAGGAGATCGCCGATGCCGTTCTCGATGCGTTGGGGAAGCCGGAGTCCCTGAAGGAGATCGTCCCCGACCGGCCCGGCCACGACCGCCGTTACCTCCTCGACTGCACCAAGATCCGGACTGAGCTCGGCTGGGAGCCGACCGTCTCCTTCGAGGAGGGACTGGCCGACACCGTCCGGTGGTACGCCGCCAACCGGCCATGGTGGGAGCCGCTGCGCGACAGGGCCCCGGTGGTCGAGACCTCGTGGGGCGACGATGCCGACGGGTCCCGCGACCCCGCCTGAGGCCGGCCACCCGTGAAGGTTCTCGTCACCGGCGCGGCCGGCCAGCTCGGTCGCGATCTCGTCGACGCCCTGTCCGGTGCCGTCCCGAGCGCCGGTCTGGCCGGGGCGGCGTCGACCGGCCGCCTCGGGGAACGTTCCCCGGTCGAGATCGTCGCCACCGACTTCGCCGGCCTCGATTCCGTCCCCACCGGTCACCGAGTCCCGCTGGACATCACCGACCGGACCGCCGTCCTCACCGTCATGGAGGCCTCCCGCCCCGACATCGTCATCCACGGGGCGGCATGGACGGCGGTCGACGCCTGTGAGTCGGATCCCGACCGGGCCTTCACCGTCAACGCCCTGGGGACGCGCAACATGGCCGAGGGCGCTCGCCGCCACGACGCCCATCTCGTCTACATCTCGACCGACTACGTCTTCGACGGGACCTCGCCGCGGCCCTATCTCGAATGGGACGCCCCCCACCCGCTCTCGGTCTACGGGCGGTCCAAGTGGGGCGGCGAACAGGAGGTCGACGCCGGCTCGACCATCGTCCGGACGTCGTGGGTGTCGGGCGCCCACGGCACCAACATGGTCGGGACCGTCCTGCGGCTGGCGTCGGGCTCCGGCCCCCTGCGTTTCGTCGACGACCAGCACGGGAGCCCGACCTTCACCGCCGACCTGGCCGGCGCCGTCACCGTCCTCGCCACCGAACGGCTCCCCGGCCTCTTCCATGTGACCAACCAGGGCGTGACCTCCTGGTACGAGTTCGCCCGGGAGGTCCTCTCGGCCGCCGGCCACGACCCGGCCCGGGTCGAACCGATCACCACCGCCGATCTCGATCCGCCGCGCCCCGCCCCCCGCCCGGCCAACTCGGTCCTCGACAACGCCGCGCTGCGGCTGGCCGGTCTGCCTCTCCTGCCCGACTGGCACGACGCTCTGGCCCGGCTCGTCCCCGTCTTCGTCGCCGGGGGACCGCGCTGATGGCCCCGGGCGAGTCCCCCGATTCGTCCAGCCGGCCCCTCACCGTCATCGGCGCCGGTTACGTGGGGCTCACCACGGCCGTCTGCCTGGCCCACCTCGGCCATCGCGTCTGCTGCGGCGAGCTCGACGAGGAGAAGGTGGCCCGTCTGTCGCGCGGCGAGCCGACCATCCTCGAGGACGGCCTGGCCGAGCTCCTGCGGGAAGGACTCGACTCCCAGCGCCTGCGTTTCGTGGCCGGCGCCGCCGCCGCCGTGAAAGGGGCCGCCTTCGTCTTCCTCTGCGTCCCCACCCCCCAGCGGTCCGACGGGTCGGCCGACGTCACCGTCCTCGAGTCGGTGGCCACCGAGATCGGCCCCCATCTGGCCCCGGGCGCCGTCGTCGTCAACAAGTCGACGGTTCCGGTGGGCTCCGCCCTGCGGGTCGAGCGCCTCCTCGACCGGCCCGGCGTCAGCGTCGTCTCCAACCCCGAATTCCTGCGGGAGGGGTCGGCTGTCCACGACTGCCTCCATCCCGACCGGATCGTCGTCGGGGCCGACGACCGGGCGGCGGCGGCACGCGTCGGCGCCCTCTTCGCCCGCACCGACGCCCCGCTGATCGTCACCGACGCGGCCACGGCGGAGACGATCAAGTACGCCTCCAACGCCTTTCTGGCCACCAAGCTCTCCTTCGTGAACGCCGTGGCCAACCTGTGCGAAGCGGTGGGTGCCGACGTCCGCGACGTGCTCCTCGGCATGGCCTACGACCACCGCATCGGTTTCGACTATCTCCGTCCCGGTCCGGGGTGGGGCGGGTCCTGCCTGCCCAAGGACACCCGCGCCCTTCTCTTCATGGCCGAGACCGGGGGCTACGACTTCCCCCTTCTGCGTGAGGTCATCCAGACCAACGAGACCCAGCTGTCGTCGGTCATGACGAAGATCCGCGGCGCCGTCGGCGGGTCTCTCTCGGGCCGCCCGGTCGCCGCCTGGGGTCTCACCTTCAAGGCGAAGACCGATGACCGCCGCGACTCGCCGGCGGTGGAGATCGTCCGACGGATGGTGGCAGACGGGGCGCGTGTCCGGGCCTTCGACCCCACCGTCACCGGTCCCCTCCCCGAGCTTCCCGACGACGTCGAGATCTGCGCCGACGCCTATGCGGCGTGCGAGGGCGCCGCCGTCGCCGTCGTTCTCACCGAGTGGGAGGAGCTGCGCTGGCTCGACTTCGCCAAGGTCCGTGCTCTTCTCTCCGAGCCGTCGGTCGTCGACACCCGCAACCTCCTCGACCCCGCCGCGCTGCGCCGGATGGGTTTCACCTACGTGGGGGTGGGACGGCCGTGACCTCGCCCGGCGCCGGCGCCGGGCGGCGCCCGGGCGGCCGGCGGGTGGTCGTCACCGGGGGAGCAGGCTTTCTTGGTTCCCATCTCTGCGAGGCCCTGGTGGCCCGGGGCGATCACGTCGTCTGCGTCGACGACCTGTCGACCGGCCTGGCACAGAACGTGGCCGGCCTCGAGAGCCACCCCGCCTTCGAGCTCGTCGTGGCCGACGTCTCCGTGGCTGTCACCGTCGACGGACCGGTCGATGCCGTCCTCCACTTCGCCTCTGCGGCCTCGCCGCCGGACTATCTGGCCCGTCCTCTCGAGACCCTGGCCGTCGGGAGCGAGGGGACGCGCCACTGTCTGGCCCTGGCCGAGTCCCACAACGCCCGCTTCCTCCTGGCCTCCACCAGCGAGGTCTACGGCGACCCCGAAGTCCACCCGCAGGTCGAGACCTACTGGGGCAACGTCAACCCCGTCGGTCCCCGCAGCGTCTACGACGAGGCCAAGCGCTTCGCCGAGGCGCTCACCATGGCCTGGCACCGGACCCGCGGGACAGACATCGGGATCGTCCGCATCTTCAACACCTACGGACCCCGGCTCCGCCCCGGTGACGGCCGGGTCGTCTCGAACTTCCTCACCCAGGCCCTCGAGGGCCGGCCCCTCACCGTCTACGGCGACGGGACGCAGACCCGCAGCCTCTGCTTCGTCAGTGACGAGGTGGCCGGCATCCTGGCCTTGCTCGACGCCCCCGTGACCGGTCCCGTGAACATCGGGAATCCTGACGAGCACACCATTCTCGATCTGGCCCGCACCGTGCTCGAGGTGACCGGCTCCTCGTCCGAGATCGTCCATGCCCCTCTTCCCGTCGACGATCCCACCCGCCGGCGTCCCGACATCTCGGTGGCCCGCCGCCAGCTGGGGTGGGAGCCGGTGGTCGATCTGGACGACGGCCTACGACGGACGGCGGCCTTCTTCTCGGCCCCCTGACGGGGCGCGAGGAGCACGGGGGGAGCGGGTGACGGAGCCGATGGGTGACACGAGACTGGGTGCCCGGGACCGCAGCGGCCATGATGGGGGCATGTCCGACCCGGAGCCGCACGTCTACCACCGCCTCTCGGTGATCGTCCCCGTGTTCAACGAGCGCAACACGGTGGCCGAGATCGTGCGACGCATGCGTGCCGTCACGCTGCCGGCCGATCTCGAACTCGAGATCCTGGTGGTCGACGACGGCTCGTCGGACGGGAGCGACAAGGTTCTGGCCGCCCTCGAGGACTCCACCGTGCGTGTCATCGCCCACGGGAAGAACCGGGGCAAGGGTGCGTCCATCCGTACCGGTCTGGAGGCGGTCCGCGGCGACCTCGTCCTCGTCCAGGACGCCGACCTCGAGTACGACCCCGACGACTGGCCCCGTCTGATCGAACCGATCCTCAAGGGGAAGTCGCAGATCGTCTACGGGAGCCGGTTCACCGGTGAGCGCAAGAACATGTTCCCGTCGCACTGGTTGGGCAACCGTTTCCTGACCCTGGTCACCAACATCCTCTACCGGTCGACGCTGTCGGACATGGAGACCTGCTACAAGCTCTTCGACCGCCGGGCCCTCGCCGGCATCACCATCCGGTCGGAGCGCTTCGATTTCGAACCGGAGATCACGGCCAAGGTCCTGCGCCGCGGTTACCGGATCTATGAGGTCCCCATCTCCTACGCCGGCCGCGAGATGTCGGAAGGCAAGAAGATCTCCTGGCGCGACGGTGTGGGCGCCATGGTGGCGCTCGTCCGCTACCGCTTCACACGGCGGATCTGATCGCCCTGCCCCGGGAACCGACCGCCACCGTGACCGCCACATCGACGGACCCCACTCCTCGGTCCCGTCATCCGGAGCTGGCCGTCGTCGTGGTGAACCACGACGCCGGTGACGCGCTGGCCGCCTTCGCCGCGTCGTTGCGGACCGAGAACGTCTCCGAACTGATCGTGGTCGACAACGCGTCGAGCGACGGATCGTTGGCCGGCCTCGACGCCGACCCGGCGGTCCGCGTCGTGCGTACCGGTGCCAACCTCGGCTACGGGGCCGGTGCCAACCGTGGTGTGGCCTCCACCGCCACCGAGCTCGTCCTCGTCTCCAACCCCGACGTCGCCGTCCATCCGGGCGCCCTCGACGCCTTGAGCGCTGCCTTCGCCGCCGACCCGACCCTCGCCATCGCCGGACCCCGTATCTTGAACGTCGACGGGACGCGGTACCCGTCGGCGCGCCGTTTCCCCTCGACCGTCGTGGCCGGTGGCCACGCGCTTCTCGGCCTCGTCGCTCCCGGCAACCGCTTCACCCGCCGTTATCGGATGGCCGATCTCGATCCGGAGACGACGGCGACCGTCGACTGGGTGTCCGGGGCCTGCTTCATGGCCCGTCACCGTGCCCTCGAGGAGCTGGGCGGGTTCGACGAGTCGTACTTCATGTACCTCGAGGATGTCGACCTGTGCTGGCGGGCGCACCGAGCGGGATGGTCGGTGGCCTACGTCCCGGCCGCCGCCGTCACACACCTCCAGGGGATCTCCACCGCCCACCGCCCCTACCGGATGCTCGTCGCCCATCACCGCTCGGCCTTCCGATTCGCATCGCGCTCGTCGGACGGATGGCACCGGCTGGCGCTGCCCCTGGTGGCCCTCGTGCTGGCCGCCCGCTTCACGGTGGCCTGTGCCAGGCAGGCCCTGGGTACCCTGCACGGGAAGACACGCCGGGGCGACTAGGGTTTCAGGCCGATCATGGCACGCAGAGATACAGGCAAGTGGGTGGCGCGCGCGGCGTCCACCGGAGGCGGCCGGAGCTATCGCGGGCAGATGCCGGTGAAGTGGTACGGCACGCTCTTTCTCATCGTCCTGGTCGGGGTGGTCTCGATCGTCTACAGCCGCTACGAACGGGAGAACCCGTCGGTGGGGACCCCGCCGACGGTGAACAACACCCACTGGTACGCGGCCTTCGCCATCGACGTCTGCGGGAACGTGCAGCCGGATCTCCCCACGAATCCCAACTCGACGGCCAACCCGGGGATCCACACCGACGGCGACGGGGTGATCCGGATCGAGCCCACCAAAGCAGCCGACGCCGGCAACAACGCCACCCTCAGCCGCTTCGTGACCGACTACCCCAAGTTCGGGCTCACGTCGACGTCACTCACGATCCCCGGTGAGAAGGCACGGACGAACGGCCAGAAGTGCCCGCAGCAGACACCCGACGCCGGCAAGACGGGCCAGGTGCAGATCAAGGTCTGGCCCAGCGCGCAGGCGCCGGGGGTGAACAACCCGACCACGACGACGGATCCCGCCAGCATCAAGTTGGCCGACGGTCAGTTGATCACGGTGGGCTTCGTGCCCGCCGGCAGCAATCTCCCCAAGCCCAGCGCCACCACCATCACGACGATGCTGCAGGCCATCTCCCAGGTCGGGAGCACGACGACGACGCTCCCTCTCACGGCCACGACGACGACGCCCGTCACGTCGACGACGGCGCCTCCGACGAGCACGTCGACCGTGGCACCCACAACGACCACCACGAAGGCGGCCGGCGGCGGGCAGTCCGGCTAGTGAAAGCCGTCGTCCTGGTGGGCGGCGAGGGGACCCGGCTGCGTCCCCTGACGTACACGACGCCCAAGCAGCTGCTCCCCGTGGTCGAGGTCCCGCTGCTCGAGCGGGTGCTCGTGCACCTGGCCGGCGCCGGGGTCGACGAAGCAATCCTCTCTCTCGGGTACCGCCCCGACGCCTTCGCTGCTGCCTATCCCGACGCGGTGGCGGCCGGCATCCGGCTGTCGTACGCCGTCGAGCCCGAACCTCTGGACACGGCGGGGGCCATCCGCTTCGCCGCCCTCTACGGAGGGGTCGATGAGACCTTTGTCGCCGTCAACGGCGACGTCCTGACCGACGTCGACGTCACCGCCCTGGTGGACTGTCACCGCCGGCACGAGGCCCTGGTCACCCTCCACCTCACCGCCGTCGACGACCCCTCGCGCTTCGGGGTCGTCTCCACCGACGATGACGGCCGCGTCCTGGCCTTCGTCGAGAAGCCGACACCCGGGGAGGCGCCGTCGAACCTGATCAACGCCGGGACGTACATCCTCGAGCCCGACGTCCTCGAGCGGATCCCCGACGGTCGCCCGGTGTCCATCGAGCGTGAGACGTTTCCGGACCTCGCCGCCGGGGGTCGTGTCTACGGCGTGGCCAGTGCCGCCTACTGGCTCGACGCCGGCACGCCGGCGGCCTACCTGCAGGCGCATGCCGACCTCCTCGACGGGACCCGCCCTGGCCCTCCTGCCCCGGGGGCGTCCTCCCTGGCCGACGGTGTCTGGGTGCTCGGCTCGCCCACGGTCGACGGCGACGTCCGGCCCTGTTCGCTGATCGGCAGGGGTGCCGTCGTCGCCGCCGGGGCCCACGTGGAATCGAGTGTCGTCGGTGCCGGGAGCGTCATCGAGAGGGGAGCGGTGGTCGAAGGTTCGGTCCTTCTCCCCGGTGTGCACGTCGACGGCGGGGCTTCTGTCACCGGCTCGATCCTGGGCCGCAACGCCTTCGTGGCCGAGGACTGTGTCGTGTCGGCGCTCACGGTGGTGGGTGACGACGAGGTCCTCGGTCGTGGGGTCCGACTCACCGAGGCCCGGGTGCCGGCATGAGGGTGACGTGATGAGGGTGCCGCGATGAGGGTGCCGATGAGGGTGCCCGATGAGGGTGCCGCGATGAGGGTGCCGCGATGAGGGCGATGGTGACCGGAGGAGCCGGTTTCATCGGGTCGAACCTCGTCGACCGCCTCCTGGCCGAAGGGCACGCCGTCGACGTGGTCGACGACCTGTCGAGCGGGTCGCTGGGCAATCTGGCGGCGGCCCGGTCCGGCCAGGCCCACGAGCTCACGTTCCATCAGCTCGACGTCCGGTCCGGAGAGCTGGTGGAGATGATCGCCCGACGGCGACCCGAGGTCATCTTCCATCTGGCCGCACAGGCCGATGTGCGGGTGTCGGTGGCGCGTCCGGTCTTCGACGCCGACGTGAACATCCTGGGGACTCTGCGGGTCCTCGAGGGCGCCCGCGCTCTCGACTCGTGCCGGATCGTGTTCGCGGCGAGTGGGGGAACCCTGTACGGCGAGCCCGATCCCGCCGATCTTCCCGTGCGGGAGTCCCACCCGCACCGACCCCTCTCCCCGTACGGCGTGTCCAAGAAGTCGGCCATCGACTATCTCGTGGCCTACCGAGAACTCCACTCCGTGGAGTTCTGCGCGCTGGCCCTGGCCAACATCTACGGTCCCCGTCAGGACCCTCACGGCGAAGCCGGAGTGGTCGCCATCTTCGCCGACCGCCTCCTGCGCGGCGAGCCCGTCACCATCTTCGGCGACGGGGAGCAGACCCGGGACTTCCTTTTCGTCGACGACGTGGTCGACGCCTTCGTCCGTGGTGCCACCCGGGGCGGCGGTCTCCTGCTCAACGTGGGGACGGGGCGCGAGCTCTCGGTCAACGAGCTGGCCCGGGTGATGTCGGAGGTGGCGGGGTCGACCACCCCTCCCACCTACGCCCCGGCCCGGCCGGGCGAACTCCAACGCAGCGCCCTCGATCCGGAGCGGGCCGGGATCCATCTGGGCTGGACGCCGTGGACCGAGCTGGCGAGCGGGGTGCGGTCCGTCCTCGACCACGTGCGCGGTCGCACCGCCGACTGACGCGGACGGGCCGGCCGGGCGTCTCGGCAGACCCTGGCGGGCGTCAGCGAAAGAGGTCCTCGGCCGGGGGACGGACGATCTCGTCGGTCACCGAGCCGCGCCGCAGCCACTGCCGATCGACACCGCGGACGACGGCCACCGGGATCCCCGAGGCTTTGCCCATGACGAGCTCGGCGGCGGAGGCGATCTCGTCGGCCACGCACACCTCGGTGGCCTGAAGCTCCCGACCGAACGTGTCGGTGCTCCCGCGGAGATCGACGACAGCGGCGATCCCGGCACAACCGATGGCGACATCGGTGACGCCCTGGCGCCATGTCCGCCCGAAGGTGTCTGAGACGATGACCCCCACCTCGGCACCGGAGGCGGCGCGGAGCCCGTCACGGATGCGACGTGCCGACCGGTCGGGATCCTCGGGCAGTAACGCCGCCCAGCCGGCCTCGACGTTGGAGAAGTCGACGCCGGAGTTGGCACACACGAAGCCGTGACGGGTTTCGGTGATGAGGAGGTCGCCGCGCCGGCGAAGGACACGGACCGCCTCCTTCTCCACCAGGCGGACACGGTCGTCAGGGTCGTCGGGGTCGACCTCCACCAGCCGACCTTCGGCCTTGGACACGATCTTCTGCGTCACCACGACGACGTCCCCGTCGGTCACCTCGGCGTGACGGGCGATGAGTCGGGCCAGGTCGTCACCCGGTCGGATCTCACCGAGCCCCGTCACCGGCACGACAGTCACGGTCCGGGGTTCGTGCGCCGCCGTCATGCCCAGAGCCCGGAGACGGCGTCGAGCACGGTAGCCGACAAGCGTTCGGCGTCGTCCACTGTGGTCATCACCGTGGGCGCCACGATGCACCGGACGCCGAGCGCTTCGACGTCGTCGGCCAGGGCCTCGTCGGCCGCGTCGACCACGAGCGTCCCCGCCACGTCGGCATACATCCGGGCCACGCCCACGACCGACGGCTCCTCTCCGAGCTCGGCCATCAAGCGGTCGGCAGGGCCCTTGAGGGCGGCTCCGGCCACGATGGGCGACACGGCCACGACCCGGGCCCGGCGCCGCCGCAGACCGTCGGCGATCCCGGGGACGGCCAGCAGCGGTCCGATCGAGACGACGGGGTTCGACGGGCAGATCACCACGACATCGGCGTCGGCGACGGCATCGAGGACACCGGGAGCAGGCGTGGCGTGCGTCGCACCCTCGAAGCGGACCGAGGCAACGGCCACGGCGTGCTGACGGCGGACGAAGTACTCCTGGAAGTCGACCTCGGGACCATCGGCCAGTGTGACCCGGGTGCGGACGGGGTCGTCCGACATGGGCAGCAGGCGGGCGCCGATACCGACGGCGACAGTGATCTCCTGGGTGACGAGCGACAGCGGAGCACCCTCGGCCAAACGTTGCGTCCGGTAGAGGTGCGTAGCCAGATCCCGGTCACCGAGACGGAACCACGTCTCGCCCCCGAGACGTTCGAGCGCCTCCATCACCGTCCAGGTCTCGCCCGCCTGTCCCCAGCCGCGCTCGTCGTCGTTCATCTGCGCCAGCGTGTAGGTCACCGTGTCCAGGTCGGGACAGATCGCGAGGCCGTGCAGGATGGTGTCGTCGCCCGTGTTCACGACGGCTGTGACTTCGGCCGGGACGACGACACGGACGAGGCCGCGCAAGAGGCGGGCGGCGCCCACTCCTCCGGCGAGAGCGGTGATCATCGAGCCAGGCTAACGGTCCGCCGTCGGACCGAGGCCCGAGCCCCGGTGTGCAAGGCTCCCCGGGTGTCGCTGGGTGATCCGAAGGGAGGGGACCGGCTCACGGTCGCCGTCGATGCCACGCCTCTCCTCGGGGTGCGCACGGGCGTCGGGATGTTCTGTCGCGGAGCCCTCGAGGCCCTGGGGGAGCGTCCCGGTCTCGACATGGCCGCCTTCGCCGTGACCTGGCGGCGTCGCCACCTCCTGAGGCCGCTCGTGCCCGCGGATGTCCGGGTGGTCGAGCGGCCCATGCCGGCGCGTCCCCTCCACCGGATCTGGGCCCAGCTCGCCGTTCCCCCCGTCGAGTGGTTCACCGGTCCGGCCGACGTCGTGCACGGGACGAACTTCGTGGTGCCACCGACCCGGCGCGCCGCCCGGGTGGTGACCGTCCACGATCTCACGGCCGTGCGCTTTCCCGCCCTCTGCGATACATCGACGCTGCTCTTCCCGGCGCTCGTCCGGCGCGCCATCGCCGAAGGCGCGTGGGTGCACACGCCCTCGCGGTTCGTGGCCGCTGAGGTCGTGGCCGAGTTCGCCGCTGACCCCGATCGGGTACGGGTCGTGCACCACGGGATACCGGGGCATGAGCCGTTCCCGTCGTCGTCGTCGTCGACCCAGCCCCCGTCGACGCGCATCTCTCTGCCCGAGGGAACGAACCGTTACGTCCTGGCGCTGGGCACCGTCGAACCCCGCAAGGACCTCCCGGGACTGGTGCGCGCCTTCGACCGGATGGCCGGGGACCATGGCAACGTGGCGCTCGTCCTGGCCGGTGCCCACGGCTGGGGCGACGACGCCCTGGAGCGCGCCGTGGCGGCCTCGCCGTGGAGGAACCGGATCGTCCGCCCCGGCTACGTCGATGACGACTACCGCCGTGACCTTCTCGGCGGCGCTTCCGTTCTGGCCTACCCGTCGGTCTACGAGGGCTTCGGCTTTCCGCCCCTCGAAGCCATGGCCGTCGGTGTCCCCGTGGTGGCGACGGCGGTGGGGGCCATCCCCGAAGTGACCGGTGACGGGGCCCTGCTCGTCGCACCCGGTGACATCGACGCCCTCGCCGGCGCCTTGGCCGACGTCCTGGGAGACAAGGTCATCACCGACGAACTGATCGCACGGGGACGGGCGCGCGCCGCGCTCTTCACGTGGAGGTCGTGCGGCGACGGATTGGCCGCGCTCTACACAGCGGCGGCCGAGGCACGATGACGGCGCGGCGCGTCGTTCTCGTCGTCGAGCAGCTGCGCCGGGCCGTGCCCGGGGGCATCGGCCGTTACATCACCGGTCTGTTGCAAGGGCTGGCCGAGATGACCGCCGCCGGCGAGGACGTCCCCGAGCCGATCCTCCACGCCAGCCGACCGCCGTCGGGTCCCGATCCGCTGGCCGTCTACGGGTTCGAGGTCATCTCCTCGCGCCTGCCCGGTCCCGTTCTGACCCGGGCCTGGGACGGCGGCGTGATCGACGTGCCCGGCCACAGCGACGTCGTCCATGCGCTGTCTCTGGCTTTTCCCCCGGCCCGGCACGCACCGCTGGTCGTGACCATCCACGACCTGGCGTGGCGCAACGTGCCCCGGACGTTCCCGACGCCGCGGGCGGCGGTGGCACGAAGCGGCCTTCGATCGGGCCCGGCGACGGGCCACGCGGCTCGTGGTACCAGCGGAGGAGGTGGGGCGTGAGGTGGCCGCAGCCGGTGCCGAGGCGGCGGCGGTCGTCGTGATCCCCCATGGCTCCGATCACCTTCCCGCCCCCGACCGTCCGTCGACGTCGGCCCTGCTCGAACGACTGGGCGTGGACGGAGACTTCCTTCTGTCTGTCGGAACCCTCGAGCCTCGCAAGAACCTCAGCCGGCTCGTCGAGGCCTACGGCCTCGCCCGGCCCCGTCTTCCTGAGCCGTGGCCCCTCGTGGTCGTGGGTCCAGGCGGATGGGGGGAGCGTCCCCCGTTCGGTGAGGACCGGGTGCCGATCGTCGGCGTCGTCCCCACGGGGCCGGTCGACGACGCCGTGCTGGCGGGCCTGTACGAACGGGCGCGTCTTCTCAGCTATGTACCGTTGATCGAAGGCTTCGGCTTCCCCCCCGTGGAGGCAATGCGCTTGGGCGTCCCCGTCGTGTCGAGCCCGATGCCCAGTCTCGGTGGGGCGGGGCTCGTCGTCGACCCCCGGGAGATCGACGACATCGCCGATGGTCTCGTGAGAGCGGCGACCGACGAGCGCCTGCGCGTCGACCTGGTGGCGCGGGGGGTGGCGCGGGCGGAGACCTTGACCTGGGTGGCGTCGGCGCGCGCCCACGTGGCCTTGTGGCAGTCGCTGGCATGACCGACGTCGTCCGCCTCTCCCTGGACGTGAGCGCCGTTCCGGCCGATCCCGTGGGTGCCGGGCGTTACACGATCCACCTGGCCGAGGCTCTGGCCCGTCGCGACGACATCGTCCTGCGCCTGTGGGCCCGTCGGGGCGACGCCCACCGCTGGCGGGCGATCGCACGTTCGGAGCGGGCCCCGGCAGCGGGGGATCAGGGCACACCGTCCTCGGTCCGCGCGGTGGCCCCGACGCGGCGACCCCTGCGACTGGCGTGGGAGCAGGCGCGTCTGCCCGCTCTCGTGAAGGCCACTGACGCCGAGGTCCACCACGGACCCCACTACACGATGCCGGAGAGGGCCCGCCTGCCCCAGGTGGTGACGATCCACGATCTCACCTTCGTCGACCATCCCGAGTGGCACGAGCGCAGCAAGGTACTGGTGTTCCGACGCGCCATCGCCGTGGCCGCCCGGCGCGCCGCCGCCCTCGTCTGTGTGAGCGCCACGACGGCGGGACGATTGGAGACGCTGTGCCGTCCGGCGGGGCGGGTGTTCGTCATCCCCCACGGGGTGGACCACGCGCGAATTCCGGCCCCACGAACCGTCACCGGGAGCCGACGACGAGGTCCGGGCCCGGCTCGGCGTCCGCCCGCCCTACATCGTGTTCGTCGGGACACTCGAACCCCGCAAGGCCGTGCCCGACCTGGTGGCGGCCTTCGATCGGATCGCCGAGGCCGACCCCGCTCTGTCGCTCGTCCTCGTCGGCGGGTCGGGGTGGGGACTTCCCGACATCGAGAGGTCGATCGCATCGGCCCGCCACCGTGACCGTGTGGTCCGGACGGGATACGTGCCCGACCGTGCCGTCCCCGCCCTCTTGCGCGGTGCCGCCGCCGCCGCTTATCCGTCGATCGAAGAGGGATTCGGACTCCCGGCCCTCGAGGCGCTGGCGTGCGGGGCCCCGCTCGTGACAACGACGGGTTCGGCCATGGCGGAGGTCAGCGGTGACACGGCGCTGCTCGTCGCCCCGCACCAGCCGGCCGAGCTGGCCGAGGCGCTGGAAGCCCAGCTCTCGGGCGGCGCCGCGGTGGCGGCCCGCCGGCAGCGCGGACTCGACCGCGCCGCGCTCTACACGTGGGAGCGGTGCGCCGACCGGCACGCCGACGCATACCGGTGGGCCCGTCACGCGCACGACGATCCGGCACCGGGCGCATCCGGCGCCGACCGATAAGGTTCGGCGCGTGCGCGCGATCGTCACCGGTGCCAAGGGATTCGTCGGATCGTGGCTGACCGCCTATCTGCGGGACCAGGGTGACGAGGTCATCGGCATCGACCGCGAGGTGGACATCACCGACGCCGCCGCCGTTCGCGGCGCCGTGGTGGCCGGGTCGCCCGACGCCATCTACCACCTGGCGGCCCGGGCCCACGTGGGGGAGTCGTGGGCGGACCCCGAGGACGTCCTGCAGGTGAACGCCGTGGGGACGCTGCACGTCCTCGAGGCGGCGCGGGCCTGTCCGACACTGCCCCGGGTCCTGCTCACCAGTTCGGCCGAGGTCTACGGCTCGGTCGTCGAAGACCAGCTCCCGGTCACCGAGACGACTCCGCTCGCCCCGGTCACCCCCTACGCGGCGAGCAAGGTGGCGGCCGAGTACCTGGGTGTCCAGGCCCATCTGGCCCACGGGCTGCCCGTCGTGAGGGTCCGACCGTTCAACCACGTGGGCCCGGGCCAGTCCTCGAGCTTCGTGGTCGCCGGGCTGGCGGCGCGCATCGTAGAGGCCGCCCGCGCCGGATCCCGCACCATCGCCGTCGGCAACCTCGAAGCCCGACGTGACCTGACCGACGTGCGCGACATCGTGCGGGCCTACCGGTTGCTCGTGCGATCAGGAACGGCGGGGGAGGTCTACAACGTCTGCTCAGGCCGCGACGTGGGCATCGCCGAGATCGCCGCTCGGTTACTGGAACTGGCCGGCGCCGAGTTGCAGCTCGTCCCCGACCGGGAGCTCATGCGCCCGGTCGATGTCCCCGTCGTCCGTGGCGATCCGTCCAAGCTGCACGCCGCCACGGGCTGGCAGCCCGAATTCGACCTCGACACGACCTTGCGCGACGTCCTCGACCAGTGGCGTGAGCGTGTGACCTGACCGATTCCCGCACACGACGCCGGGGACGACGAAACCCCCGCCCTCTCGGGCGGGGGTTTCGGTCGGGGACCTCGGGCCGGCGGAACCCTGTCGGTTCCCGCTGCGGCTCCGGGGGGAATGGCTCGGACGGCTCAGGCGGCGACGTTGTGGATCAGGGTCCGCAGTTGCTGGCGAGCCTCACGGGCCTGCGAATGAGCCTGCTTGACCAGGTCACGGGCCTGGATCGGGAGGCGACCTTCGATGGGCTCGAGCGTCGCCTCGAGTCGGCCGATGACCTGCTCGACGACCGTGTCGACGTCCTTCACCCGCTTCGTGATCTCGCCGCGGGCGTCGCCGAGGCGGTCCTCGAACTGGGTCCGGGGCTCGGCCAGGCGCTTCACCAGCTCGTGCCGGCGGACCTGAGCGCGCTGGACGCCGAGCACGCCCAGCCCGACAACGACATAGGCGGCGTCGCGGACGGCCTTCGTGATCTCTTCGGTGATGTCCTTGATTTCGGGCATCGGATGTCCTTCCTGTCTGGGGGCCTGTCTCTGGGGCCTGTCTGGGGGAATCTCCGGGGTCTTGGGCGGGGACTGTGCTCGTCCAGGGCCTGCTAACAAGTGTAACCCGAAGTGCTAACAATGGCAAGCACTCGGTGTCGTCCGTTCCCGAGGAAGCGACGGTGGCCCGAAGGTAGCCTCGGGCACGGATGTTGACCCTGGCTCCGGCCACAGGGGAGACCAATGGCGCAAGAGCACGAGCCCGTCGCCGTACTCGGCATCGGCACCATGGGCCATGGGATGGCCACCTCCGCCCTGCGCGCCGGGATCCCGACGATGGTCTGGAACCGCAACCGAGAGGCGACCCGGGATCTCGCCGCTCTCGGTGCCGAAGTGGCCGCCACGGCGGCGGATGCGGCGCGGTGGGCCTCGATCGTCGTCACGATGGTGACCGATGCCGACGCCGTGGTCTCCATCGCCCACGACGACGGCGTGCTCGCCGCACTGGCACCGGGTGCGATTCTCGTGCAGATGAGCACCATCGGCGTGGCCGGGACAGAGCGCGTGGCGGCCATGGTGGCGGCCGAACGTCCCGACGTGATCCTGCTCGACGCGCCCGTGTCGGGAAGCAAGGATCCGGCGGAGCACGGCCAACTGATCGTCTTCGCCTCAGGGCCCGACGAGGCCAGGCCGCGGGTGACGCCGCTCTTCGACGCGCTGGGCCAGCGGACGGTCTGGGCCGGCGACGTCGGCACCGGCACTCGACTCAAGCTTGTCGCCAACACGTGGCTGGCCTTCGTGGCGGAAGCGGTTGCCGCCTCCGTCGCCCTCGCTCGTGGGTTGGGACTCGAGACCGATCAGGTGGTGGACGCCCTGGTCGGCAACCCGCTCCTGTCTCCGTGGCAGGAGGCCAAGCTGCATCGGATGGCCCGAGGTGAGTTCTGGGCTCAGTTCGCGCTATCGCTCGCCCTCAAGGATGTGCGCCTGGCCCAGGAGGCCGCTGACGGCCGCCTCGGGGCGCTGGCGTGCTTGGCCGATGAATGGCAGCAGGCGGTCGACGCCGGCCTCGGCCACGAAGATGTGACGGTGGTGACACGCTCGCTCGAACAGCGATGGACACGGCCATGACCCTGATCGGCTACACGATGATGTGTGAGCAGGCGGGTCCGAAACAGTTGGTGCGCGACGTGGTCCTGGCCGAGGAGGCCGGCTTCGACTTCGCCGTGATCAGCGACCACTATTTTCCTTGGCTCGACGCACAAGGTCACGCCCCCTACGCCTGGAGCGTGCTCGGAGCGGCGGCGCAGGCGACCCACCGCATTCCGCTCATGACCTACGTCACCTGTCCTGTCCGTCGTTACCACCCGGCCGTGGTGGCCCAGAAGGCGGCCACCATGCAGCTGCTCTCCGACGGCCGCTTCACCCTCGGACTGGGGGCCGGCGAGAACCTGAATGAACACATCGTGGGCGGCGGTTGGCCCATCGCGGCGGTGCGTCACGAGATGCTCGAGGAGGCCGTCGAGATCATTCGGGCCCTGTGGAGCGGTGGCACCGTGACGTACAGAGGCAAGCACTTCGACGTCGAGTCGGCCAAGGTCTGGGACCTGCCGGATACCGCCCCACCTATCGGCATCGCCGTGTCGGGACCCAGCAGCTGCCGTCTGGCGGGACGGCACGCCGACGCCATGATCGCGGTCGAGCCGAAAGCCGAACTGGGGCGCATGTTCGACGAGGCGGGAGGCTCCGCCAAGCCACGTGTCGGTCAGATCGCCGTGTCCTACGACCCCGATCGAGATGTCGCGGTGAAGCGGGCCATGGACCAGTTCCGCTGGTTCACGGGCGGCTGGAGGGTCAACGCCGAGCTGCCGCTTCCGGCCTCGTTCGATCAGGCGTCGCGGACGGTGCGCCCGCAGGACATAGCGGAGAAGATGCCGTGCGGTCCCGACGTCGAGACGCACGTTGCCGGGATACGCGCCTTCGCATCGGCCGGATTCACGCACGTCGCTCTGATCCAGGTCGGCGGGAACACCCAGGAGCAGTTCATCACGTGGGCGGCCACCGAGCTCCTCCCCGCCCTGCGGGCTGCGTGATGCTGCCACGCACCGCGGCGGAAGTCACTACATTGGGACCCGGGGCGAGACCCTGGGGACAGGGGTGGCCGACTGTAGCCTCGGGCACCTGATGGAGACCTTGGCCCCTCCGGTTGTCGCGGTGATCGTCACGTGCGATCCGGGTCCCTGGTTCATCGAGACGCTGCGCGCCTTTGCCTCCCAGGAGTACCCGGAGCTCTCGGTCCTCGTGCTCGACGCCGGTAGCGCCGAGGATCCGTCGGCCCTCGTCGCCGCCGAGCTGCCCGGGGCATTCGTCCGCCTGCTCGGGGTGAACCGGGGCTTCGGAGCCAGCGCCAACGAGGCCCTGACCATGGTCGAGGGCGCCTCCCATTTCCTCTTCTGCCACGACGACATCGCGCCCGCCCCCGACGCCGTCCACCAACTGGTCGAGGAGTCCTACCGTTCCAACGCCGGCGTCGTGGCTCCGAAGCTGGTGAGCTGGGACGACCCCGGGCGGCTGCTCCACGTGGGCATGGCCGTCGACAAGGGCGGGGCGGTGGTCGACCGCGTCGAACCGGGCGAGGTCGACCACGGTCAGCACGACGCCGTGCGCGACGTCTTCCTCGCTCCGGGGGGTTGCACGCTGGTCCGGGCCGACCTCTTCGCCGAGCTCGGCGGATTCGACCCCGACATCTTCGCCATGGGGGAGGACCTCGACCTGTGCTGGCGGGCGCAGATCGCCGGTGCCCGGGTCCTGGTCGCACCCCAGGCGCGTGTCCGGCACCACGAGCTGCTGGCCAGCGGTCGCCGGCGCCTTCCCGATTCCGTCCTGGTCGACATCCCCGTCGAGCAGCCGGGTGCGGCCCAGGCGGCGGCCGCTGCCGCCACCGCCGTCGAAGCTGCGGCCATCGAGGCAGCCGAGGCGGCGGCCGCCGCTCCCGGGGCAGTCGACCGGGTCGAGCCGGGATCGCCGCCGGCGGGCGATGACGCCGCTCTTCTCCATCACCGCCGGGAGCTTCTCGGTCGGCACCGGGTCAAGCGACCGGTCCCCGCTGTCACCCTGCAGTCCCTGCAACGTCGTCACGAGCTGCACGTGGTCCTCAAGTCCTATGGGCGCTTCCATCTGATCCGGGTCCTGCCGCAATTGATGGCGTTGGCGTCGGCCGAGTACTGGATCGCCCGCGGCATCGGGACACCGCGACCGGGCGGCGGCGGTGGCCCACGCCTGGCGGTGGAACTTCGTGCGTCGTCGCGCCATCCGGGCCGAACGTGTCGAGGTGCGCGCCCACCGCCTCCTGGATGACGCCGAGGTGAGGCGGCTCCAGCTCCACGGCAGCGCCAGACTCAACGCCTACGTCCGTCGCGCCGTGAACCAGGGCCTCAAGGCGGCCCACCTCGGAGCGGAGAGCGACGTGGGCGAAGGCGAGGCGGCGCGCGACCGCGCCCACCGCCGTCGGATCAGGGCTGACGCGCTGTCCCTGCGCGTGGTCGCATGGGCCTTTGCCGTCCTCGTGCTCGTCTTCGGGACGCGCCAACTTCTGGGCGCCGGTTTCCCCTACGTGGGCCAGTTGCTGCCGCTGCCGTCGGCGGGAACCCTCCTGCACCGCTTCCTCTCGGGCTGGCAGCCGTCGGGTGTCGGCACCACGGACCCCACGAGCCCGGTCACAGGGGTTCTCGGTGTCGCCGGCATGGTGCTGTTCGGCAGTGTGGGGCTGCTCCAGAAGGTCGTCGTTCTCGGCTGCGTCCCCGCCGGAGCGCTGGGCATGGCCCGACTGGTGCGGCCGATGGGTTCGCCGCCGCGCCCGTCTGGTGTCGACACTCGTCTACCTCGCCCTCCCCCTGCCCTACGACGCACTGGCCACGGGACGGTGGGACGCGCTTCTCGCCTACGCCGCGGGCCCCTGGATCGTCGGCTTCCTGGCCCGGGCGTCGACGTGCGCACCGTTCGGACCGGAGGTCGCGGACGAACACGCGGTCGCCGCCGCCGTCCCGAGGCACGGCGACACCCGGGGCACCGCTGTAGCCGACGTTCGGGACGGGACGATGGTGATTCCCGGGCCCGGCGCCACAGCCGCCGGTGGTGGCGCCCCGGGCGACGGCGTGCCCCGGCGCTGGCGCGCCACCCTCCCCGGCCAGATCCTGTGCCTCGGAGTTCTCGAGGCCCTGCTCACGTCGGCGGCGCCATCGGGTGCCGTCCTCGTTCTCGTCACCGGCACCGGTCTGGCCCTCGGGTCGTTCGTGACGGGAGGACGCGGTGCCCCGCGCGTCGCCCTGCGGATCATGGTGACGGCCCTCGGGGCCACCGCGGTGGCCGCCGTTCTCCTGATCCCCTGGTCGACGGCCGTGGTGTCGGGCCCCGACCGCTGGCAGACCCTGACCGGCCTGGCCACGGCATCCTCTTCCGCTCCCGGATGGGGGGCGTTGCTGCGCTTCTCTCTCGGACCCATCGGGGACTCGCCTCTGTCGTGGGCCTTCCTGGCCTCGGCGGGACTGCCGCTGGCCATCGGCTCACGCTGGCGTCTGGCCTGGGCCGGCCGTGTCTGGGTCATGGCCATCGTGGCGTGGGTGCTGGCCTGGGCGGTCGGACACGGTTGGCTCGGGCCCCTGACCCCCTCACCGCAGGTGCTCCTGGTCCCCGCGGCCGTGGCCGTCGCCTTCGCCGTCGGCCTCGGGGCGGCGTCGTTCGAATCTGATCTCCCGGGCTACCGGTTCGGGTGGCGTCAGGTGGCCACCGTGGCCGGTGCCCTGGCCGCCGCCGTGGGCGTCATTCCCGTCCTGGTGGCCAGCGCCAACGGACGGTGGGATCTCCCGCTCAGCGGTTTCGGCGAGGCGACGGCGTGGATGGGGACACACACCGGCAACGGCGACTTCCGGGTCCTGTGGCTCGGCGATCCCCGCGTTCTCCCCGGCGGTGGGTGGCAACTGGCTCCGGGGTTGGCGTACTCGATCAGCGAGAACGGGCTCGGGGACGCCACCGAGATGTGGTCGGGGTCGTCTCCCGGGGCGGCCGCCGCCGTCGGCGGAGAGGTGGAACTCGCCCGCCGGGGTTCGACCATCCGCCTCGGCGCGCTCCTCGCCCCCTATGCCATCCGCTATGTCGTCGTGGTGGACAACCTGGCTCCGTCGATCCCGGGACTCCAGTCCCCTCTGGCGGCCGAGCCGCCACCCGACCTCTCCCCGGCCCTGCTCTCCCAGCTCGATCTGCGCCAGATCATCGGCCAGGGAGGCTTCGAGGTGTTCATCGATGATGCCGCCCTCCCCGAACGCGCCGTCCTGGTGAGCGGGCGACCGGCGGCGCCTGCGCCACTCGCGACCACGGCCACACCGACCACGGCCACACCGACCACGGCCACACCGACGACGACCACACCGACGACGACCGTACCGACGACGACCGTACCGACGACGACCGTACCGACGACGACCACCACGACGACGCCGTCTCCGGTCGGAGCCGACCAGGCTCTGGTCGGATGGAAACCCGCCCTCGACGCGCCCCCGGGGGCGACGCAGGTATCGGGCCGGGTGCCGGCCGGGACGGTGTTGGTCGGAGTGGCCCCGTCGCGTTCGTGGGAGCTGGTGGAGCCGGATGGCCACGTCCAACGCTCGGAGCAGATCTTCGGGTACGCCGCCGCCTTCGACGTGGCCCGACCCGGTGCCGTGACGGTCAGGTTCCGCGGTTCGTGGGTCCACGGGCTCGAGGTCGCCGTCGAGGTCCTCCTGTGGTTGGTGGTGGTCGGCGCACTCGTCGTCCGCCGCCGGTCGCTCGAGCGTCTGTGGGGCCGAGCCAGGCGCCGACGGGCGAGGAGGACCGGACCGGACACGGCGACCCCGTCGGTTCGGACCGAGGTGGACGATGACGTGGCGGAGGCGGCGCCACCCGACGCCGGCGTGACCACCGGGGTGGTGCCGACGTGACGGGCCCCGATGGCGAGGCGACGAGATGAGTGAGACGCCGCGCCGCGCCGGGCTCATCGTCGGGGTCCTCGCCGTCCTCGTGGGCATCGGGGTGGTCGACGGTGGGAGCGGGCACGCATCGGTGGGACAGTCGGTGCCGGCGGCGACGTCGTCGGCTTCGTCGGCGTCGAGTATCGGTGTCCCGCGCCGCGGTGCCGAGTCCTCGGCATGGTTCTGCGACGGCGCCACGGCGGCGGGGGGCGACGCGCAGGCCACGCTGATCCTCACCAACCCCACGCCCCGGCCCGTGACGGGGACGGTGACGACCGTCTCGCCCCATGCGCCCCCCACCCCGATGTCCGTGCCGCTTCCCGCCAACAGCCAGCTCGAAGTGACCCCCGCTCAGGCGGCGCCCGGCGGGTCGCTGGCGTCGACCGTCGTCTTCGACGGTGGCGGGGTCGGGGTCACGCAGGTGGTGTCGGGGCCGTTGGGCGCCAGCATTGCTCCCTGCGCATCGACCACGGCCAGCCATTGGTACTTCGCCGACGCCTCCACGGCGCCGGGCAACACGCTGTCGCTGTCGCTGTTCAACCCGACCGCCACCGTCGCCGTCATCGACGTCTCGTTCGTCGTCTCCACCGGCGTCGTGGCCCCGCCCGCCTACCAGGGGATCGATGTGCCCGCGGACAGCCTGGTGGTGGAGAACGTGGGGGACCACGTGCAGAACAACCCCGACGTGGCCACGGCCGTGGTGGCGTTGTCGGGAGCGGTGGTAGCGGCCGAGCTCGAGACGACGGGACCGGCGGAAGACGGCGGGCCCTCCGTCGTGCTCGGGGCCACGGCGACGGCGACCACCTGGTCCTTCGCCCAGAACACCGACATGGCCAGCGGAACCACCCTGTTCCACGTCTACAACCCGTCCGACCGCCCGGCCCGGGTGACGGTGAAGATCGGGTTGCTGCAGGGCGAGGCCGAGCCGGTCGTCATGGATGTGGCCGCCGACTCGACCTCGGTCCTCGACACACGTCGGCTGGCCCGCCTCCCGATCGGCACCGCTTTCTCGGCCACCTTCGTGTCCGGCGGGGGAGTGGGGATCGTCGTCGACCGCCACGTATCGTCCCCGGCTGGCTCGCCGGCGCCCGAAGCGGGCGACGTGGCCGCCGTGGCCGGAGGTGCCGTCCGCTGGTTGTTGCCGGCGACGTACTCGTCGTTGACGGGAGTGTCGGCATTGGCCGTGGTGAACCTGAACCGGGCGCGGGTCACGGTGAGGTTGGTGATGGTGACGGCGACGGGACTCGTTCCTGTGCCCGCGTTCGGGCGTCAGCGCATTCGACCGGGGACGCCGCTCATCGTGAGTCCGAGCACCGGTGTCCCGCTGGGGTCGGCGCCGATGGAGCTCGTCGCGAGCGCCCCGGTGGCCGTGGAGCTCGATGCGGTACCCGCCGGGAGCCCGGGCGTCGTCGTGACTCCCGTCCTGCCGCTGGGCTGATGGCGCCTCGCTGAACCCGTCAGTCGGCGGCCGTGCCGGCGGGCGAGCCCGTGGGCTCGGTGGCGGGGGCCGGCGCCACGTACCCGCCGTTGCCGCCGGCCTGGTCGGTGGCGGGGGGCGGCGGTGTCGAGGTCGGCGCCGGGTCGGAGGGGGCGAAGTGCGGAACCACGGTGGCCCCGGCGTCGTGGACCGGTCCGCCGTAGGCCGTGTCGACGAGTCGCCCGACCTCCTCCCCGTCGAGGGTCTCGCGCTCGAGCAGGCCCCGGGCCACAGCATCGAGGCCGCCACGGTGACGGCTGAGGAGCTCGATGGCCCTTTCCTCCTGCCGGCGCAGGATCCGGGACACCTCGGCGTCGACGACCCGGGCCGTGTCTTCGGAATAGTCCCGGGAGTGCAGGAGATCCTCGCCGAGGAACACCATCCCCTGCGAGCCCCACGCCATGGGCCCGAGTTCCTCGCTCATGCCCCACTCCCGGACCATCTTGCGCGCGAGCTCGGTGTTCCCGACGAGGTCGTTACTGGCCCCGGTGGACAGATCGCCGTAGACGAGCAACTCGGCGGCCCGTCCACCCATGCGCACGGCCAGGGAATCCTCGATCACCTCACGCGGATAGATGTGGCGCTCCTCGATGGGCAGCTGTTGGGTGACACCCAGAGCCATGCCCGTGGGGAGGATCGTCACCTTGTGGACGGGATCGGCGTGCTCGAGAACGTAGGCGAGCACGGCGTGACCGCCCTCGTGGAAGGCGACCCGCTCCTTCTCGGGCTCCGACAGCACGAGGCTCTCGCGGCGCTGGCCCATGAGGACCCGGTCACGCGCGGCTTCGAAGTCCCGCATGTCGACCTGGTGCGAGCCCCGCCGCACGGCATGGAGGGCGGCTTCGTTCACCAGGTTGGCGAGGTCGGCGCCGCTCATCCCCGGCGTTCCCCGGGCGACGAGCTCGAGGTCGACGTCCTGCCCGATGCGCTTGTCCTTGCAGTGGACCTTGAGGATCGGCAGACGCTCCTCGAGGTCGGGGAGGGGGACGACGATCTGGCGGTCGAAGCGGCCCGGGCGCAGAAGGGCCGGATCGAGGATGTCGGGCCGGTTCGTGGCGGCGATGATGACGACGCCCTCGGCCGGATCGAAACCGTCCATCTCGTTCAGCATCTGGTTGAGCGTCTGCTCGCGCTCGTCGTGGCCACCGCCGAGCCCGGCCCCCCGCTTGCGCCCGATGGAGTCGATCTCGTCCACGAAGATGATGGCCGGAGCCTGCTTCCGGGCCGTCTGGAACAGGTCGCGGACGCGGCTGGCACCGACGCCGACGAACATCTCCATGAAGTCGGACCCGCTCACAGACAGGAAGGGGACGCCGGCCTCACCGGCCACGGCACGCGCCAAGAGGGTCTTGCCTGTTCCGGGAGGGCCGACGAGCAGGATGCCCTTGGGGATCTTGGCTCCGATGTCGCGGAAGCGATGGGGGGACTTCAAGAAGTCGACGACCTCAGAGATCTCGATCTTGACGCCCTGGTATCCGGCCACGTCGGCGAAGGTGGTGCGTGGACGTTCCGTCGTGTAGAGGCGCGCCCGCGACCGGCCGATCGACATGATCCCGCTCATCTGGCCCTGTGCCCGCCGGCTGATCCAGAAGAAGACCCCTACGAAGAGCACGAGGATCACGATGGTGGGGAGCCACTGGCCCAGGAAGCCGACGGTCGGGGTCGTGTACTGGAAGTCCGAGGCGGCGGGGACGTTGTGGCGCATCGTGTCGACGTCGGCCTGGGGCGGCGGGGTCCCGCCGTTCACGGTGTAGCCCTCACCGCCGTTGAAGGAGCTCCGGAAGTTCCCGGTGATGACGCCGGTGGAGTTGTTGATGGTGATCGTCTTGATCTGGTGGCTGGTGACGTCGGAGAGGAAGGTCTTGTACGGGAGGCTCTTGACCTGCTTGTGCTGGAGCAGCGGGGGGAGGAAGAGGACGGCGATGACGGCCACGATGAGGAGGGCGAACACCCATCGCCAGCTCTGATCGCCCGATCCCGAGCCTGAGCCGGACGCCCCCCCCGGGGCGGGACCACCGGTGCCACCAGGCGTGGGACGCCCGGAACGTCGGTCGGGGAGCGACGGACTCATTCCCCCATGGTAGGCGCCTTGGCCCTCCGGATATGCACGGTCGCGCAGCGTGACCGGGGGACGTGGTCACTAACCTGGCGGCGATGGCGACGGGTGCAGCCGGCTCAGAAAATGCCCGGGCGGCGGGAAACCCACCACCGTCGGTGCTCCACGACGTCCCCATGCCGCCGCCGTGGCCTCCCGCAACGGGTCCCGAATCGCTGGACGTGGCGTCGGCGGGATCAGTGGCGCCGCCCCGGACGACGAACGACGCCGGAGCCTGGCTCCTCATCGCGGCCGGTGGTTTCGTCGCCGGTCAGCTCCTGAGCCTCGTCATCCTCACCGTCATCGCCGCACTCAACGGGCACCTCTCACAGCTGTCGGCCCTCTCGGAGCGAGCCGTCCCCCGGCCTGGATCGTCGTCGGTGGGTTAGTGGGGCTGTGGATCGGGTTCGTGGGTGCCGTCGTGATGGCCAGCAGCTGGCGCGGGACGCGCAGCGTCGTCGCCGACATGGGCCTGCGCTTCCGTCGGTGGGACCCGTTGATCGGACTGGGGGCCGGCCTGGCCGGACAGTTCGTCCTGCTTCCGCTGCTCTACCTTCCGTGGGAGCACGTCAACCGCAATCTCTCCCATGAGCTGCAACAACCGGCCAAGCACC
This sequence comes from uncultured Acidimicrobiaceae bacterium, assembly GCA_963848355.1. Classification (GTDB taxonomy): domain Bacteria; phylum Actinomycetota; class Acidimicrobiia; order Acidimicrobiales; family UBA8190; genus CAWKDG01. Next base: position 786,004 of record CAWKDG010000001.1, on the reverse strand, counting down.
TGACCGGAGGTTTTCCCGGCGTCGACCTGGCTGTGATCGCCGTGCTCACCGTCCTCGTCGTCCCCGTCGTCGAAGAGCTCTTCTTCAGGGGCCTCGTCCTGCGGGCCTTCGTCCGCCTCTTCGGCGGTGCGGGCCGGATTCTCGGGCCCGCGCTGGCGGTGACGACGACGGGGATCGTCTTCGGCCTGGCCCACGCCGATCTCCTGGAGCTGCTGGGCCTGGGCGCCTTCGGGATCGTCCTCTCGGTGATCGCCTACCGGTGCAAGCGCCTCGGTCCCTGCATCTTCGCTCACGCCACGTTCAACCTGGTCGCCATCCTGGCCATCGCCTTCCCGAGCGGCATCGTCCGCTGACAGGGCATGGACGGCTGACCGGACGAGCGCCGCCACTTGGGCGCTCGAGTCAGGCACGATGGGTCATCATGCGTCGCCCGGCCGCTCCTTCGATCGTCACCTTCGCCGCCGTCGGCGGCGTCATCGCCGTGGTCCTGTGGCAGCTCCACCCCTCGCTGCTGCTGTCGAACACCACGATCACGGGCGGTGACACGGGGGCCCATGTCGGTCTGGCCGGGTTCCTCAAGTCGAACCTCTTGCCCCACGGTCACGTCACCGGATGGGATCCCGGGGCGTACGACGGATTCGCGCTGAACACCCTCTACTTCCCCCTCCCCGACTTCCTGGCCGCCGCCGTCGGCTTCGTCATCCCCTTCAACATCGCCTTCAAGCTGGTGACGATCCTCGGCTCCCTCACTCTCCCCGTCGCCGCCTGGCTCTTCGGGCGGCTGTCGGGGCTGGAACGCCCCCGCCCGGCGGTGCTGGCCATCTTCACCCTGCCCTTCCTCTTCGACCAGTCCTTCACCATCTACGGCGGGAACCTCTACTCGACGATGGCGGGGGAGTACGCCTTCTCCCTCGGCCTCTCCTTCGCCCTCGTCTTTCTCGGGCTGGCTCTCCGGGGCATGAAGACGGGACGGTTCCGCGCCACGGCAGCCGTCGTCCTCGCCGTGTGCATCCTCTGCCACCTGCTGACGGCGCTGTTCGCCCTGGCCGGCGCCGTCGTCATCCTCGTCCTGGCCGGACCGACGCGCCGCCGGATCTGGTGGATGGTGGGATCCGTCGGTGGCGGGTTGCTCCTGGCGTCGTGGTGGATCGTCCCTTTCGCCGCCGACCAGGCCTACAGCACGAACATGGGGTGGCTGAACGTCTCGACCTACCTCTCGGTGCTCTTCCCCGGCGGGAATCTGTGGGCCATCGTCCTGGCCGCACTGGGATCGGTGGTGGCCGTCGTGGTGGCCGTGACCAGGAGGCAATCGGCACCGCTTCTCCTGGCCGTCCTGGGCGTCACCGCCGGCCTCGTCGTCCGCTTCGATCCCCAGTGGACCCTCTACAACGTCCGTTTCCTCCCCTTCTACATGCTCTGCATCTACCTCTTGGCCGGGTACTTCGTGGCCGAGGCCGGGGTGGCCGTGGCCACGGGCTTCCGTCGGCTGCGCCTGGCCCTGTGGAGGGACGCGGTGGCAGCGGCCACCGCGCCGACCGCCGTGGCCGAGGGTGTCGTCGAGGTCGAAGGGCCGAGAGTGCCGTCCGAGGTCGGTGCCGTCGATCCGGCCCGGGTGGCGTGGCCCCGTCCGCGTTTCGGGCCGTGGGCGCCGGGGGCGGTCACCGTCCCCATCGTGGCCATGCTGGCGGCGCTGGCCGTCGTCCTGCCCCCGCTCGTCCCGTGGATGGACTCCCACGTCGGCAGCGCGCTCCACCACCAGTTCTCACCGAGCAGCGTGGCCTCGTGGGCGGAGTGGAACTATTCGGGCTACCAGAACACGCCGGGGGCCAAGGAGCTGTACGACGGGATCATCCCCACCATGCAACGCGTCGGCCGCACCGACGGGTGCGGACGGGCGATGTGGGAGTACAACGTCGACCTCAACCGGTTCGGGACCCCCGAGTCGCTCATGCTCCTGCCCTACTGGACGAACAACTGCATCGACTCCATCGAGGGCGTCCTCTTCGAGTCGTCGGCAACCACCCCGTACCACTTCATCAACCAGGCCGAGCTGTCGCAGTCACCGTCGGAGGCCGTCGTCTCTGAGACGACCGGGATCCAGTACGGACCCCTCGACGTGGCCCTCGGGGTCCAGCATCTCCAGCTCCTCGGGATCAAGTACTTCATGGCCTCGTCTCCCGCCGTCCAGGCCCAGGCGGCGGCCGATCCGGCGTTGTCGCTCGTGGCCAGCACGGGGCCGTGGCACACCGCCTACGGCGGTTCCGACCTGGTGACCACCTGGAAGATCTACGAGGTCCACGACGCCTCCGTGGTGACCCCGCTCACCAAGACCCCCGACGTCCTCACGGCCACGGCCCCGGGACAGGGATCATGGCTGCCGGTGGCGCAAAAGTGGTACGCCGATCCCGCCCGGTGGAGTCAGCAGCTGGTGGTCGGCGGCCCGTCGTCATGGGCCCGCACCGCCACCCCGTCCGATCCTCCGGCCGGCCGTCGGCTCCCGGCCGTGCGTGTCTCGCGGGTGAAGGTGGGGATCGACACCGTGAGCTTCCACGTCGACCGCACCGGGGTCCCGGTCGTGATCGGCGTTTCGTACTTCCCCAATTGGACGGCTGTGGGGGCGGCCGGCCCGTGGCGGGCCGAGCCCAATCTGATGGTGGTCGACCCGACGTCACACAACGTGACCCTGACCTACGGCTCGACGGGGGCCGACAACGTCGGCCTCGTCCTCACCATCGTCGGGCTCCTGGTGGTGGCCGAGCTGGTCCGACGACGGTCGTTGGCCGCCGGCTGGTCGCCCTTGCGACCCCTGGCCAGACGACGCAAGGACGGACAGGGATAGGCTCTCGGGCGCAATGACCGCCCTCGCAGCCGTGTTCAAGGCGTACGACGTGCGCGGCACCGTCCCCGACCAGCTCGATGAGCGTGCCTGCCGGGCCATCGGCTGGGCCTTCGCCCGCTTTGCCGGGACCGACCGGTTGGTCGTGGCCCGGGACATGCGGGCCTCGGGGGAGGCCCTGGCGGCGGCTTTCACGGCCGGCGCCCGCACCGCCGGTGCCACCGTCGTGGACATCGGACTGGCGTCCACCGACGCCCTCTACTTCGCGTCGGGCCGTCTCGACGCCCCCGGTGCCATGTTCACGGCGTCGCACAACCCGGCGGCATACAACGGGATCAAGTTCTGCCTGGCCGGCGCCAAGCCTGTCGGACAGGACACCGGTCTGACCCAGGTGAGGCTGGAGGCCGAGCAAGCGTTGTCCACGGGCGCCGACGACGGGGAGGAGACGGGGGGATACGAACGCCGGGACTTCCTGAGCGAATATGCCGACCACGTCCGGTCCTTCGTCGACGTCGCAGCCTTGCGCCCGCTTCGGATCGTGGCCGACACGGCCAACGGGATGGGAGGGCTGATCGTCCCCGAGGTGTTCGCCGGCCTGCCCTTCGAGGTCGTCATTCTCTTTCCCGAGCTCGACGGGACGTTTCCCAACCACCCCGCCGATCCGATCCAGCCCGAGAACTTGGTGGACCTGAAGAGGGCCGTTCTCGAGCACGGGGCCGACGTCGGACTGGCCTTCGACGGCGACGCCGACCGGGTCTTCCTGGTCGACGAGAAGGCCGAGACGGTGTCAGGGTCGCTGACGGCGGCGCTCGTGGCCCGGGCCATGCTGGCCCGTGCCCCCGGTGCCACCGTGCTCTACAACCTCATCTGCTCCAAGGTCGTCCCCGAGACCATCCTCGAGTACGGCGGGACCCCGGTGCGGACCAGGGTGGGACACTCCTTCATCAAGGAGATCATGGCCGAGACGGGTGCCGTCTTCGGCGCCGAGCACTCGGGCCACTACTACTTCCGCGACAACTACCGGGCCGATTCCGGGATCATCGCCGCCGTCGTCGTCCTCGAGGTCATGTCCCGGGCGGCCGAACCGCTGTCGGTACTGCTCGCCCCCTATCGCCGATACTCCGACTCGGGGGAGATCAACACCGAGGTCGCCGACCCGGCGGCGTCGGTCGATGCGGTGGCCGGCCACTTCGCCGCCCTCGGGGTCGAGGTCGACCGGACCGACGGGATCACGGTGGACCGCGGCGACTGGTGGTTCAACATCCGACCGTCCAACACCGAGCCCCTGCTCCGGCTCAATGTCGAGGCCGCCTCTGCGCCCGAATGCGAACGGCACGTCGACGAGATCCTCGGTCTCGTGGACAAACTGTCCGGCGGCTGATCCGAACCGACTCCATCCACGCCGTCGCGTGCCACGGGACCGATCCCCGAAGACCCCATCCCCGAAGAAGAGACATCGAGAAAGAAAGGACTCGGCACCATGGCGCTCGACCACCTGTTGCTGGAGGTGCTGGCCTGCCCGGAGGACAAGGGCCCGTTGATCTACTTCGCCGACGAGGACCGTCTGTACAACCCACGGTTGCACCGGAGCTACGACGTCCGCGACGACATCCCCGTCATGCTCGTGGACGAGGCGACCACCGTCGACGAGAACGAGCACACCAGGCTCATGGCCAAGGCCGAGAAGGAGGGGCTGGCCACGACGCTCGGCCCCGGTGGCGGTTCGTCGTGACCGAGGTGTCCGCCCTGCCGGTCCTCGACAGCCTCGGGATGTTCGCCGCCGCCGCCGCCCTCCCCGAGCAGGTGTCCGATGCGGCCGGTGCGGCCCGGGGACTCGAGGGGCTCCCCGACCGTGAGTACGTGGAGCAAGTGGTGGTGCTCGGGATGGGGGGTTCGGGGATTGCCGGCGACCTGATGATGGCTGTGGCCGGGCCCTTTCTCCCGGTCCCGGTCGTCGTCGTGAAGTCCTACGACCTGCCCGACTTCGTCGGCCCCGGCTCTCTCGTCTTCGCCCTCTCGTTCTCCGGGAACACCGAGGAGACCGTCGAGGCGGCAGGAGAGGCGGCGGACGCCGGGGCCAACGTGGTAGCGGTGACGGGGGGCGGCGAGCTGGCCCGGCTGGCGGCCGAGTGGGGGGCGCCGACCGTGGCCGTCCCCGAGGGGATTCCCCAGCCCCGGGCCGCTTTGGGCGCCATGGCCATTCCGCCGTTGGTGGTCCTGGAGGAGATCGGCCTCTTTCCGGGTGCGACGCGGTGGGTCGAGCTGGCCGTCGAGCAGTTGGCACGCCGTCGCGACCTCCTCGTGGCACCCGGGAATCTGGCCGAGAAGGTGGCCCGTTCCATCGGGCGGACGATCCCGCTCATCCACGGGGCACAGGCCCTCGGAGCGGCGGCCGCCCTGCGGTGGAAGAACCAGATCAACGAGAACGCCAAGTCGCCCGCCTTCACCGGCGTCTATCCCGAGCTCTGCCACAACGAGATCGCCGGATGGGGACAGAACGGTGACGTCACCCGTCAGGTCATGACGCTCGTGAACCTCCGCCATGACGCCGAGCATCCCCAGGTGGTCAGGCGCTTCGATCTGGTCGCCGAGGTCCTCCGCGAGGTGGTCGCCGACATCGTCGAGGTCCGGGCCGTGGGCGAGGGGGACCTCGCCCAACTCCTCGACCTCATCCTCGTCGGGGACTTCGTCTCGCTCCACCTCGCCGCCCAGGAGGGGATCGACCCCGGTCCCGTGCCCGTCCTCGACGATCTCAAGGACCGGCTGCGTCAGGCCTGAACGAGGAAGGTCCGCTGGGCGCACCAGTTCGCTCGCCGCTCGGTCACGTGCGAGGATTCTGGCCATGCCTACCTCTCTTCCCCCCCACGACGTCGCCGATCTGGGACTGGCCGATCTCGGCCACCAGCGGATCGCCTGGGCCGACTCCAACATGCCCGTCCTGCAGTCGATCAGGGAGCGGTTCGCCAAGGAGCGACCCCTCGAGGGCGTCATCGCCGCCGCCTGTCTCCACGTCACCACCGAGACGGCCAACCTGCTGCGGACCCTGAAGGCCGGAGGGGCCCTCGTGCTGGCCTGCGCTTCGAACCCCCTGTCGACGCAGGACGACGTGGCCGCCTCCCTCGTGCGGGACGAAGGGATATCCACCTGGGCCGTGCGCGGTGAGGACACCGAGACCTATTTCGCCCACATCGATGCCGTCCTCGACCTGCACCCGACGGTGACGATGGACGACGGGTGCGACCTCGTGTCCCGGTTGCACAAGGACCGTCCCGGGCAGGTATCCGAGGTGATCGCCGGCACCGAGGAGACGACCACCGGTGTCATCCGTCTGCGGGCCATGGAGAACGAGTCCGCCCTCAAGTTCCCGATCGTCGCTGTCAACGACGCCGACACGAAGCACATGTTCGACAACCGCTACGGCACCGGTCAGTCGACGCTCGACGGCGTCATCCGTGCCACCAACGTGCTTCTGGCCGGAAAGAAGATCGTCGTGGCCGGCTACGGCTACTGCGGTAAGGGTGTCGCCTCGCGCGCCCGCGGTCACGGAGCCCAGGTCATCGTGACCGAGATCGACCCGTTCCGCGCCCTCGAAGCCGTGATGGACGGTTTCCGGGTTGAGTCGATGGACGACGCGGCGGCCGAAGGCGAGATTTTCATCACGGTGACCGGCAACCGGGACGTGCTCCGAGCCGAGCATTTCGAGCGCATGCCCGACGGTGCCATCGTGGCCAACTCGGGTCACTTCGACGTCGAGATCGACCTCGTCGCCCTGGCCCGGCTGGCCGAGGGGCAGCGTCGTCACGTCCGTCCCATGGTCGAGGAGTTCCAGGTCCGGGGCAAGCGTGTCCTCGTCATCGCCGAAGGGCGACTCGTCAACCTGTCGGCCGCTGAGGGGCACCCGGCCGACGTGATGGACATGAGCTTCGCCAATCAGGCGCTGGCCGCCGAATGGGTGATGAAGAACGCCAGCACCCTCGAACCGAAGGTCTACAACGTTCCCAAGGCCATCGACGCCGAGATCGCCCGGTTGAAGCTCGAGACCATGGGGGTCTCGATCGACCGGCTGACCCCGGCCCAGGAGGAGTACCTGGGTTCATGGCAGACCGGGACCTGAGCCCCGCCCGACCGGCCGCCGGCGGGTAGGGCCAATCGGCCGGAGGGAACGGCCGGAAGGAAGAATCGGTCGGCGAGAAGCCACGGCCGGTGAGAAGAAACGGCCGGCCAGCGGAGAATTACCGACTCAGCATCGGCCAACTCCGGGACTTCGGACCCCGGTCGGCGTACCATCGTGGTGTGGGCTGCGTCCGGGTCTGTGGTTGCAAGTCGAAGCCAGTCGCAGGCGAAACGACCCACGTAAGGCAACTCGTGGTTGCTGAGCATGGTGCGACTTAGAAGTAAGCCCTGCCCACCGCCGCGCCGGCTCTCGGCACCCGGTGGAGAAGGGGCTAAGCCGGCCGTCATGGTTGCCGCCGGGCCGCGTCGGTGTCTTTGTGACACGGCACGGCCGCCGGTGACCGGCCGTGAACTCCTCTGCAGGCGAGTGTGGGGACAAAGACCAGGTCAGCCGGACGCGGCCCGCACAGTGTCAACAGATCAGCGGCGCCGACGCGCCAGCGATGGCGTCGGTGTCCTGAAGGAGGTGCAGAAGTGGACGTCTTCGTCCTCGGACGCAAGCAGACGGTGCCTGATGAGATCCGGTCGTTAGCCCAGGCGAAGGTGGCCAGGCTGGCCCGGTTGACCCCCGTGCTCGAGCGGGCGGAGGTCCGGCTCACGGAAGGTCGGGACACGTCTGGAGGGACCCGGCAGGTCTGTGAGGTCACGATGACGGGCCACGGTCACACGGTGCGGGCGCGTGCCGCCGCCCACGACGCACCCGTCGCCGTGGATCTGGTGGTCGACAAGCTGGAGCACCAGGTGGCGCGCCTGAAGGGAAAGCTCGTCGGCCGGTCACACCCCCGGCATTCGAGGCCCTCGTCGGGGACCTGACCCGTCCGCCGCCAGGGCCCGACGGACCCGGTCCGTGGCTGTCCGGCCCCGACCCTTGCCGATGCCACCCCAGCACTGGTCGGCGATGGAGCGGCGGTAGACTCCTGTCCCCATGAGCGTCTTCGCGCGGGCCCTGCGCGCCGGTGAGGGGAAGAAGGTCCGCCGGCTCGCCGAGCTCGTCCCCATGATCAACGACCTCGAACCGGCCGTGGAGGCGTTGTCCGACCAGGACCTCGCCCACCGGACGGTGGAATTCCGCGAGCGGATCGAACGTGGCGAAACGCTCGACGATCTCCTCATCGACGCCTTTGCCACCGTCAGAGAGGCGGCCTGGCGCATCCTCGGCCAGCGCCATTTCGACGTCCAGCTCATGGGGGGGATGGCCCTGCACTTCGGCTGGATCGCCGAGATGAAGACCGGTGAGGGTAAGACGCTCGTGTCCACCCTGCCCGTCTATCTGAACGCGCTCGGGGGCCAGGGCGTCCACCTGGTGACGGTGAACGACTACCTGGCCCGGCGCGACGCCGAGTGGATGGGCCAGGTCCACCGGTTCCTGGGCCTGCAGGTGGGTCGGGTGAGTCCGGATATCGACGACTTCGAGGACAAGCGCGACGCCTACGCCTGTGACATCACCTACGGGACCAACACCGAGTTCGGCTTCGACTACCTCCGGGACAACATGGCCCGGTCCCGAGACGCCATGGTCCAAAGGGGGCACGCCTTCGCCATCGTCGACGAGGTCGACTCCATCCTCATCGACGAAGCCCGGACGCCGCTCATCATCTCCGGCCCGGGAAGCGAGTCGGCCAAGCTCTACTACCAGTTCGCCGGCCTGGCCCGGACACTCGTCCCCGAAGAGGACTATGAGGTCGACGAGGAGAAGCGCATCGTCGTCCCCACCGAGGACGGCATCGCCAAGGTGGAGCGGGCCATGGGCGTCGACAACATGTACGACCTCGTCTCGGTGAATTACGTCCATCAACTGACCCAGGCCCTGCGGGCCAAGGAGCTCTACAAGAGGGACAAGGACTACCTCGTCTCCGACGGCGAGGTGAAAATCGTCGACGAGTTCACAGGCCGGACGCTCGACGGCCGGCGCTGGTCCGACGGGTTGCACCAGGCCGTCGAGGCCAAGGAGCGCGTGCGGATCGCCGAGGAGAACCACACCTGGGCCACCGTCACCCTCCAGAACTACTTCCGCCTCTACGAGAAGCTCGGCGGGATGACGGGAACGGCGGAGACCGAGGCGGCCGAATTCGCCAGTACCTACAACGTACCGGTGGTGCCCATCCCGACCAACGTGCCCATGATCCGGATCGATCAACCGGACCTCATCTACAAGAGCGAGGCGGCCAAGTTCGACGCCGTGGTCGAGGACCTGGTCGAGCGCAGTGCGAAGGGGCAGCCTGTGCTCGTCGGGACGGCCTCGGTGGCCAAGTCCGAGCAGCTGTCGCGTCTGCTCGAGCGCCGCGGCGTCCCCCACGAGGTCCTGAACGCCAAGCAGCACGCCCGTGAGGCCGAGATCGTCATCCAGGCGGGCCGGCTCCATGCCGTGACCGTGGCCACCAACATGGCCGGCCGCGGGGTGGACATCCTTCTCGGCGGCAACCCGGAGGGGCTGGCCCAGCACGAGGCGATCGGAATGGGCCTCGACCTCGAGACCGAGGAGGGCCAAGCCGAGTACGAGAAGCTCCTGGCCCGCTTCGAGAAGGAGTGCAGCGAGGAGGGTGACCAGATCCGGGCCCTCGGGGGTCTCTACGTCCTCGGCAGCGAACGCCATGAGTCGCGTCGGATCGACAACCAGTTGCGTGGCCGCTCGGGGCGCCAGGGCGACCCGGGGGAGAGCCGGTTCTTCCTGTCGCTCGAGGACGAGCTCATGCGTCTGTTCGCCACGGGCGCCATGCAGTGGGTCATGACCAAGACCCTCCCCGACGACGTCCCCATCGAGGCCAAGATGGTGACCAAGGCCATCGAGCGGGCCCAGAACACCGTCGAGGGCCGTAACGCCGAGATCCGCAAGGACGTCCTGAAGTACGACGAAGTCCTGAACGAGCAGCGCAAGGTCATCTACAAGCGACGCCTCCAGGTCATCGACGGTGAGGACCTGAAAGAGGACACCGAAGCGTTGCTGGAGGAGACCATCGACGCCCTGGTGCAGGCGGCCTGCCCGAGTGAGTATCCCGAGGAGTGGGAGCTCGAGCGGTTGGTGGCCGAGGTCACCCAGTACTACCCGACGGCCTTCACCGCCGACGACCTGGCGGCGGCGACGACCACCCCCCAGGTCATCGAGAGCTTCGTGGCCGAGGCCATTGACGCCTACCACGCCCGCGACGGGGTCTTCCCCGGCGGCGAGACCGAGGCGCGTCAGGTCGAACGCGAGGTGATGCTGCAGATCATCGATCAGCGCTGGCGCGAGCACCTCTCGGAGATGGACTACCTGCGCGAGGGCATCAACCTGCGCGCCATGGGTCAGCTGGACCCTCTGGTGGCCTGGCAGCGCGAGGGCTTTCAGATGTTCGGTCAGATGATGGACGCCATCGACGACGACTATCTCCGCTATGTGATGCACGTCCAGGTCGTGGCCGGCACCGGTGCGGGTCCCGACCTCACCCAAGCCCGCTACGAAGCGGCAGAGGACCCGTCGCAGGGCCCGAGCCTTCTCGACGCTTTCCGGGCCACCGCTCCCGAGGCCGAGGCGGTGGCCGCCGGGGCCGGGCTCCCGGTGGGAGTGAGTGCCGGAGGGCAGTTCGCCAACGGCGCCCAGGCCACGCCGCAGCACATGGAGGAACCACTGCAGCCGGTGGTGAAAGCACCGACCGAGAAGTTGGGGCGTAACGAGCCGTGCTGGTGCGGGAGCGGGAAGAAGTTCAAGCTGTGCCATGGCGCGGGCTAGCGAGGCCTCCGGTGGTGGGGAGCAGCGCGACCTCAAGGCTGAACTCTCGGCACTGAGGTCCCGCCTCGAAGAGGCCCAGGGCTATCTGCGCCTCGATCACCTCCGGGAGCGCCGAGCCGAGCTCGAGAAGGAAGTGTCACGCCCTGACCTCTGGGACGATCCCGACGTGGCCCGGCGAGTGACGTCCGAGTTCGGCTCCGTCGGGGACGATATCGAGCTGCTCGAGGACCTGGGGCGACGCCTGTCGGACGGTGAGGTCCTCTTCCAGCTCATGGTCGAAGAGGGCGACGACTCGGTCGCCGGCGAGCTCACGGGCCTCATCGACGACCTGGCCCGCCGCCTCGACGATCTGGAGCTGCGCAGTCTCTTCACCGGCGAGTACGACGAGAACGACGCCATCGTCGAGCTCCACTCAGGCGCCGGAGGGACCGACGCCCAGGATTGGTGCGAGATGCTCTTGCGGATGTACCAGCGGTGGGCGGAACGACGCGGTTTCGACGTGGAGATCGACGAAGCGACAGCCGGCCAGGAGGCCGGACTCCTGTCGGCGACCTTCATCGTGAAGGGACGGTTCGCCTACGGGCTCCTGTCGGCCGAGCGTGGAGTCCATCGCCTCGTCCGGATGTCACCGTTCGATTCACAGCACCGACGGCAGACGAGCTTCGCATCGCTTGATGTCACGCCGTTCCTCGAGGATCTCTCCGACGAGGTGGCCATTGACGACAAGGACCTGCGGATCGACACCTACCGGTCCTCAGGCGCTGGCGGACAGCACGTCAACAAGACGGACTCGGCTGTCCGGCTCACGCACCTACCCACCGGCCTCGTGGTATCAGTCCAGAACGAACGCAGCCAGCACCAGAACAAGGCCAAGGCGATGCAGATTCTGGGCGCCAAGTTGGCGGAACGCCAACGCGCCGAACGACGGTCCGAGCTCGACTCGTTGTCGGGTCCGCAATCAGACGTGGCCTGGGGAAGTCAGATCCGCTCGTACGTGATGGCGCCGTATCAACTCGTCAAGGATCTGCGGACCCAGGTGGAGACAGGCAATGTCGACGCTGTCCTCGACGGAGACATCGACATGTTCATCGAAGCAGAGCTGCGTCGGCAGCGGACGGTGGGTGGGTGAAACCGACGTTCTGGATCAGCCGACGCGTCATCGACGCGCCAGGCGCTCGGAGACGCAGGACGACGCACGTGTCGTCTGTGGCGTGTGTGCAGATTGCAGCACGAGGTGTAATGGCGCGTGCGGGTTGCCCCAGCCGATGACCTGCATGTTCGCGCAGAGTGCGGTGTCGCCACCGTTGACCGCGCCTGCTCGTTCACCCTTCGCGTCTGTCGCGTGCCGGACTGCTAGCCTCGTGGGGTTCTCGGGTATCACGCCCTCCATCGGTGGTGGTGGGACACGAAACACCGGGTGGTCGACTCGATGATCAGTTTCGAAAATGTGACAAAGGACTACAAGGGTGGAACTGTCGCCATACGCGACATGTCCGTTGACATCGACAAGGGTGAGTTCGTCTTCCTGGTCGGCTCGTCAGGATCGGGCAAGACGACGTTCATCCGACTCCTGCTGCGCGAAGAGATCCCTACTCAGGGCCGCATTCTGGTGGCCGGACGCGACATCGCCAACCTCAGCCAGTGGCGGATCCCGTACCTTCGTCGCAACATTGGGTGTGTCTTCCAGGACTTCCGTCTGCTCCCCAACAAGAACGTCTTCGAGAACGTGGCCTTCGCCCTGGAGGTCATCGGCCGACCGAAGCACGTCGTAGCCGCCCAGGTGCCGCAGGTCCTCGACCTCGTCGGCCTTTCGAAGAAGAGAGAGAGCCTGCCGGGCGAGCTCTCGGGCGGCGAGCAGCAGCGCGTGGCGGTTGCCCGCGCCTTCGTCAACCGCCCGCTCATCCTTCTGGCCGATGAGCCCACCGGCAATCTCGACCCCGCCACGAGCCAGGGGATCATGCGGCTGCTGGAGCGGATCAACAAGACGGGGACGACTGTCGTGATCGCCACTCATGACTCTGGAATCGTCGACCAGATGCGGCGCCGCGTCGTCGAACTCGACCACGGCACACTCGTCCGCGACCAGGCGCGTGGCGTCTACGGCTATGGGACCTGAGAGTTTGACCGTCGGCTGTCGATCGGACGTGGAGACGGACGGGAGGATTCCTTAGGATGCCGGTCTCGTTGGATTATGTGGCTCGGGAGACGGCGTCGAACCTCTGGCGCAACCGCTTGATGACGATCGCGGCCGTGCTCACGGTGGCGGTGTCGTTGTCCCTGGTGGGAACGGCTCTTCTCCTGCGGCAGGGCGTGGCCCACGCCACGACCCAGTGGCAGCACGGGGTAAGCGTGGAGCTGTTCCTGAAGCCGTCGGTCTCGAACTCCCAGAAAGCGTCGGTCGAGCAGCAGCTGCATCAGTTGCCCTACGTCCAGACGTGTCTCTTCCGCTCGCAGGCGTATGACTACAACGAGGCCAAGCACCTCCTCACACCCGACGAGTCGCAGGCCCTGACGGTGGCCACCACGCCGTCGTCGCTCCGGTGCGCGCTCAACAACCCCAGCCAGGCCCAGGCTATAGCCCGCCAGTTCGACGGCTATCCCGGGGTCAGCACCGTGAGCTATCCGGGGCAAGCCATCAAGAACATGGAGCAGTTCACACGTATCCTTCAACTGGTCTTCTTGATACTGGCTGTGATCCTCCTGCTGTCGGCGTCGGTCCTCATCCTGAACACGATCCGCCTGGCCATCTTCGCTCGCCGCCGTGAAGTCTCAGTCATGAAGCTGGTCGGTGCGACGAACTGGTTCATTCGCGTCCCGTTCATGTTCGAGGGAGTGATCCAGGGGTTACTCGGTGCCCTGGTCGCAGCCGTCGTAGTCGTCGTTCTGCACATCGTGCTCAACGCCCTCGGCAGCGGGCAGACGTCGAACGTCTTGTCCCAGATGCGGCTGTCCACCCACGAGGTGGTCTTCACCAGCCTGGTGGTGCTCTTCATCGGTGTGCTGATCGGGTCGATCGGCTCGGCCCTCGGCATCCGGCGTTTCCTGGACGCCTAACCGGTCAGCCCCGCCCGCCGACCGACAGCGGGAGTCAGCCTTTGTTGGCCCCGTTGGACCGGACGAAGTCATTTACGGCGTAGTAGCCGTCGATCGACTCCCCAGCGTCACCCCAGAAGCCCTCGAGGACGTCGAAGGCCATCGTCCCTTGGTCCACGTAGTAGTTGTTCACGTCCGTGATCTCGAGCTCTCCGCGGCCGGAGGGTTCGAGGTTCCCGATCACCGAGAAGACGTCGGAGTCGTAGCAGTAGATCCCGGTGACGGCGTAGGGACTGGGAGGATCCTCCGGCTTCTCGTGGATCCTCGTGATGCGGTGTTCCTCATCGAACTCCGGGACCCCCAGATGGCGGAGGTGGACGGGATCGCTCTCTTCGGTCAGGACGATACGGGCGCCGCCACCCTGCTCGGCAAAACGCTCCACGGTGGGCCGGAAGGTCCGCTCGACGATGTTGTCGGCCAGCATCACGAGAACGGGTTCATCCGCCGCGAAACGTTCGGCCAGGCCCAGAGCCTCGGCAATCCCGCCGGCCCGATCCTGGTATGCGTACGAGAGACGATCGATGTCGTGCTCGTGGCCATTTCCCAGGAGCCGGAGGAACTCACCGGCGTGTGTTCCTCCGGTGACGAGCATGATCTCGGTGATTCCCGCCAGGACGAGGGCCTCGATGGAGTAGCTGATCATGGGCCGGTCGTAGATCGGGAGAAGGTGCTTATTGGTAATCCGGGTGAGGGGATGAAGGCGCGTGCCCGTTCCTCCGGCCAGGATGACGCCCCTCATTGCCTTCGATCCTCGTTCATGGCGCGCAGACCCCCCAGAAATCTGATGGCCGGATGCCCGGTCCTAGAGGACCGTGTTCCTCGGCTTCGGCTTTCGCATCATTCTCGTTGTCCGTCGGTGGGTTTTCGGGGACTCGAGCGACCGCTACCTGCCGCCGCTCGCCCATGGCCGGAATTCGGCGCTCCGCGTCCGCTCGTTCTTCGTCACGGTCCTCAGAGGCCGAGGCCCGTGCTCGTGCTGCCACCTTTCTTCGTCTTTCGGACTCGAACAACGCAGCTTCGCTCCGCGCCTTCGCTTCTTCTCTATCGCGTCGCCACATCTCGGCCAGTTCGGCCGCCTCCTGTGCCCGTCGCTCGGCCTCCGCCAACTCGGCTGCTTCGCGCTCGTGCCGCTCAGTCTCGGCTGCCCCCTTCTTGATCCGCTCGGCCTCGGCCGCTTCGGCTTCCCGCTGGCTCCGCTCGGCCTCCGCCAACTCGGCTGCTTCGCGCTCGCGCCGCTCGGCCTCCGCCAACTCGGCTGCTTCGCGCTCGCGCCGCTCGGCCTCCGCCAACTCGGCTGCTTCGCGCTCGCGGCGCTCAGTCTCGGCTGCCTCCTTCTTGATCCGCTCGGCCTCGGCCGCTTCGGCTTCCCGCTGGCGCCGCTCGGCCTCGGCGATCTCTCTCTTGCGCCGCTCGACTTCGGCTAGTGCCGCTGCTTCGCGTTCGCGCCGCTCGGATTCCGCTATTGCGGCTTCGGCTGCTTCTCTCTTGATCCGCTCCGCCTCGGCGATCTCTGCTGCTTTCCGGGCCCGTCGCTCCGCCTCGGCCGCCTCTGCTTCCCGCTGGCGCTGCTCGGTCTCGGCGATCTCTCTCTTGCGCCGCTCGACTTCAAGTAATGCCGCTGCTTCGCGTTCGCGCCGCTCGGCTTCCGCCACTTCGGCTTCGGCCCACTCCCGCTGGCGCCGCTCCGCCTCCGCCGCTTCAGTCAATGCCGCTTCGCGCTCGCGTCGCTCGGTTTCGGCTTGCGCGGCTTCAGCCCTCTCCCTCTCCCGCCGCTCGGCCTCGACCAACTCCGCGGCCTCTCGTGTCCGCCGCTCTGTCTCAGCCAGTTCCGCCGCCTGGCGCCGGCGGCGTTCGGCCTCGGCCGCTTCAGCTTCCCGCTGCCGACGGGCGGTCTCCGCAATCTCCCTCTTCCGGCGTTCGACTTCAGCTAGTGCGGCCGCTTCGCGCTCGCGCTGTTCAGCTTCGGCCGCTTCCACCTCGGCCGCCTCCCTCGTTATCCGTTCGGCCTCGGCCAGCTCCGCCGCCTCGCGCTCGCGCCTTTCGGCCTCATACTGGGCCGCCTCGGCCACCTCCCGCCGCCTACGTTCGGCATCGGCCGCTTCAACCAATGCCGCTTCGCGCTCGCGTCGCTCGGTTTCGATTTGGGCCGCTTCAGCCCTCTCCCTGTCCCGCCGCTCAGCCTCAGCCCTCTCGGCAGCCTTCCGCTTCCGCTTCTCGGCGTCCGCCCGTTCGGCCGACTCGCGCTCGCGCTTCTCGGCTTCGGCTTGTGCGGCTTCGGCCTTCTCCCTCCGATGGCGTTCGACTTCGGCTATCTCCGCCAGCGCGGACTCCCGCTCCCGCTGTTCAGTTTCGGCTAAAGCCGCAGCTTCGCGTTCGCGCTTCTCGGCTTTGGCCAGTTCAGCATCGTGCTCCAGCCTTTCGGCTTCCGTTCGTGCGGCCTCGGCTCTATCCCGTTCCCGCCTCTCTGCCTCGGCCCGCTCGACAGCCTTCCGCCTGTGCCTCTCGCTTTCAGCAAGTTGAGCAGCTTCGCGCTCGCGCCGCTCGGCTTCGGCTTGAGCAGCTTCCGCTCGCTCGCGCCGGCCGCGTTCGATTTCGGCTGCCTCCGCTAGTGCCGCCTCGCGTTCGAGACGCTCCGCCTCGGCCCGTTCGACCGCCTCGCGTTCGAGACGCTCCGCCTCGGCCCGTTCGACCGCCTCGCGTTCGAGACGCTCCGCCTCGGCCCGTTCGACCGCCTCGCGTTCGAGACGCTCCGCCTCGGCCCGTTCGACCGCCTCGCGTTCGAGACGCTCCGCCTCGGCCCGTTCGACCGCCTCGCGTTCGAGACGCTCCGCCTCGGCCCGTTCGACCGCCTCGCGTTCGAGACGCTCCGCCTCGGCCCGTTCGACCGCCTCGCGTTCGAGACGCTCCGCCTCGGCCCGTTCGACCGCCTCGCGTTCGAGTCGCTCCGCCTCGGCCCGTTCGACCGCCTCGCGTTCGAGACGCTCCGCCTCGGCAGCATTCTCCTTGCGCTGTACCTCCGCCGCCTCCTCCGCACGCGCTGCCTTGCGCTGGCGCCGTCCGAGAGGCACCGCTACTTCAGCCGACTGGTCACTGGGTCGAGACGTCGCTGGCGCCTTTTCAACCGGAGTGACTGTCCACTCGTCGACGACAGCGTCGGCCAACGCCGACCACTCAGTGACGGCCCACGGACCAAACTCTCGATTGGTCAGCGCCGCGCAGGCGAGACCCGTCGTCGGGTCAACCCATAGGAAGCCTCCGGCCCGACCGAAATGGCCGAAGGTCGCCTCGGAGGTGCGCGTGCCGGTCCAGTGAGGGATTTTGCCGCCCTTCACCTCGAAGCCGAGGCCCCAGTCGCAGGGGTCGAATCGTCCGAAGCCGGGGAGCACGCCCCGCAAACCGGGAAAGGCCACGCTCGTCGCCTCTGCCAGAGTGGTGGCGGAGACGATGCTGGGTGCGAGCAGCTCCGCGGCCAGAGTCAACAGATCGCGCAGCGGTCCCTGAGCCCCCGATGCGGGCGAGCTTTCCGGGGAGAGGGCGGTATCGGACAGGCTGAGCGGATTAATCACGCCGGTGGCGAGGTAGTCGGTAAAGGGCATGCGGGCGTGTTGTGCCAGGGTGTCAGCCAGAATTTCGTATCCGATGTTGGAGTAGATCCGCATCCGGGCCGGGCCGGCGACAGGAACCAGTGAATCGGGTCCGAGGCCCGACGCATGAGCGAGGAGATGACGGATCGTGCTTCCCGGTGGCCCGGCCGGTTCGTCAAGCGAGATCGTCCCTTCCTCGACGGCCACGAAGACCGCCATGGCCACGAGCAGTTTGGTCATCGACGCCCAGGCGAAGGGTCGGTCCATGTCACCGACGACGTCCACGACAGTGGCGCCAGCGGGAGCATCGCCTCCAACATCGGGCCGTGTCCGCTGTAGGACGCCGGCAGCACCGGCGTCCACCGGCCATCGCGAGACGAGTTCGAGTGCGCCCATGGTCCTAGGGGGTCGACCTCACGCGCTCTTCGCCCATTCGGTCGTTTCCGACCGGTGACGTGCGTAGTCGAGTTTTCCGGCTGGCGACCGGTCGATACTTTCGACGAAACGAACTCGCTTGGGCGCTTTGTATCCAGCGAGGCGGCCTTTTACGTGTTCGATCAGTTCCTTTTCACTGACCTCCGTGTTCGGTTGCAGCTCCACCACGGCAGCCACCACTTCCCCGAAGCGTTTGTCGGGGATCCCGACGGCAACGGCGTCGCGCACGGCAGGGTGGACCTTCAGTACCTCTTCGACCTCTTCAGGAAAGACCTTCTCACCGCCGGCGTTGATGACGACCGAACCACGTCCGAGGAGCTGGATGGAGCCGTCGCTATCGACCGTGGCGAAGTCGCCGGGAATCGAGTACCGCACGCCGTCGATCTCCCTGAAGGTGGATGCCGACTTTTGCTCGTCCTTGTAGTAGCCCACCGGGTTGCGACCACCCAGGGCGAGGACGCCCACGTCCCCCGAACCGGGTGCCACGTTCTTGCCCGTATCGAGATCGAGCACGCGGACATCGGGGCCGAGAGTGAAGTGGGCCGTGTGTTCCGTCGAGGACCCGCTCGATACCGACGCTCCCATCCCGAGCGCTTCGGAGGACGAAAAGGCGTCGATCAACATCATGGTGGGGTGGTGGCGCAGCAGACCCCGCTTCGCCTCCTCAGAGAACATCACTCCAGAGGAGATGATGGCGAGGAGAGTCGAGAGCTTCCAACGTCCCGGGTTCTCGTCGAGCGTGGCCAAGATGGGTTTGGCAAAGGCATCTCCCACGATGGCGATGACGTTGACGCTCTCACGCTCGACGGTGTCGAGCAGCTCCACTGGGTCGAACCGTCTGTTGGTAAGGGTGACGGCGCAGCCACCGATGTTGAGGCTGCCGATCGAGGTGAATGATCCGGTGCCGTGCATGAGCGGACAGGCGGGAATGATCCGGGGGCCCGCTCCCACAATGGCCTTCCGGATTCCTTCGATGCCCCCATCCTCGGGTACGCGGAGCAGGTTGCCGGCGTTGATGCGGCTGAAGAGGTCGTCCTGTCGCCACATGACGCCCTTGGGCATACCTGTGGTTCCCCCCGTGTACAGCATGAGGAGGTCGTCGCCACTGCGACCCCAAGACGCGACCGTCTTATCCGTCCGATCCGACTTGGCGGAGGCGATGGCTTCGTAGGGGTCGGCCCAGTCGGGGCACGGGCCGGTGCCGTCATCGACCCACATCCAATTCCGGACTCTGGGGACGCGGTGACGAAGACCCTCAATGCGCTCGACGAAGGTGCCATGGAAGATCACGATCGCGGCGTCGGCGTTCTCCCACAGATAGACGAGCTCGTCCTCGGTGTAGCGGTAGTTCGTGTTGACAGGGACAAGTCCCGCCTTGAAGATGGCGAAAGTCGACTCGAGGTACTCGGGGCAGTTGTAGAGGTAGTGCGCCACCTTGTCCTGGCGCTCCACCCCGAAATCGAGAAGGGCGCCAGCGACGGCGTCCGCCCGACGGTCGAAGCTGGCCCAGGTGACGGTCCGGTCGCCGTGGATGAGGGCCAGCGCGTCGGGAATCGTGTTGGCGACGAGCTCCCAGACGTCGGCAAAATTCCAATCGGTCACCCATACAGCCTACGCTTTGCGGCGTGGACCTCGCCCTTCCGGGAGACGAGCACCCGGCGCGGCGCGAGTTTCGGCGATGGCTCGACGAACACCCCCGACCCACACCGCGTCAGTTGGCCGATGGCGGTTACGTGGCGCCCCACTGGCCCCGTCCCTGGGGCCTCGGGGCCGACCCGGTCGCACAGCTCGTCATAGATGATGAGATGCGGCGTGCTGGCGTGCGTCGGCCGTCCAACCAGATCGGGATCGGTTGGGCCGGGCCCACTCTGATCCACGCCGGCACGGAGGCCCAGAAGCGGCGCTATCTCCCGGCTCTGCTGGCGGCCGAGGAAATCTGGTGCCAGCTGTTCAGCGAGCCCGGGGCGGGGTCGGACCTGGCCGGCCTGTCCACCCGAGCCGAGCGTGATGGTGACGAATGGGTGGTCTCGGGCCAGAAGGTCTGGACGAGTTTCGCCCATCTGGCTTCCCTGGGGATCCTCCTCGCCCGGACCGACCCCGACGCGCCGAAGCACAGGGGCATCTCGTACTTCATCTGTCCCATGGACGCTCCCGGCGTCACGATCCGACCGATCGTCGACATGACCGGCGACCATGCCTTCAACGAGGTGTTCCTCGACGGGGTGCGCCTCTCGCCGGACCATCTAGTTGGCGAGGTCAATGGTGGGTGGGCCCTGGCCAAGGTGACGCTGGGCAACGAGCGAGTGTCGCTGTCAGGTGAAGGGGCGCTGTGGGGCCAGGGTCCCACCGCCGGGGATCTGGTTGATCTCGTCCGCCGTGCGGGTGGGACGAGCGACCGGGTGCTTCGCCAACGCCTCGTGCGCGTCTGGGTCGAGGGTGAGATCCTCCGACTCATCCGTCTCCGCACGGTGAGCGCGGCGGTGGCGGGTCGTGCCCCGGGCCCCGAGGCGTCGGTGCGCAAGGCGTTGGCCGATGACCACGGGCAAAACGTCATGGAGGTGGCGAAGGACCTCAGCGGTGCGCACGGTCTGACCGATTCGGGCCCGTTCGAGGCGCTGAGCGCCCAGAGGAGCACCGATGGCTCGCCGGTCTCAGAGCTCATCGCCCCCGGGACGGCCCATACCTGGCCCCCGGCGATCTGGTCCCACGGGTACCTGTTCGCCCGGGCCCTGACCATCGGTGGGGGAACGGCCGAGGTCCAACGCAACATCATCGCCGAACGGGTCCTCGGCCTCCCGTCCTCATAGGTCGGCCGCTGCTCCCACCTCGGCAACGTGGCGGACGAAGGCGGCGAACGCATCGGGATGGGAGATGTGGGCACCGTGGGTGGCTCCGGGGAACTCGATCACCTCGGAAACTGGGAGAAGCTCGACCAGAGCATCGATGGCCCGGCGGTGGTGGGGGAGCGACCGGCTGCCGCGCCCGAGTACGACGGGGACGACGATGCTGGCCAGATCGATGGGGGATCTGTCGCGGCGGATGGAGGCGAGCTCGGCCACGAGGGCCGGCCCATCCGCCCTGCGCTCGGCTCGGGCATTTTCGGGTAGCCGGTCCCAGGCCTGATCTCCGACGACCCGCCGAAAGAATCCCTCGGCGAAGGCGGCCGGATCCTCGGCGGCGATGTTGCTGCTCGTTCGCCGCGGCCACCAGTCGGACCACGGCAGCGGCGGTTCGTAGACGCCGACGGCCCGGACCGCGTCGGGCGCCGCGGCCGCCGCGCCGAGGGCGACGTCCCCGCCGTAGGAATGGCCCACAAGGACAGACGGCCTCCGGTCCACGATGGCCACCAGGTCGGCGACGTGGTCCTCCAGCGAGGTGGCCAGCGGTGTGGCGCGACGCGAGCGGTGATATCCGCGGCGGTCATAGGTGATGACGTGGAGATCAGGCAGCCGGCGAACGACCCGGGCGAAACTGGTGCCTCGGTCGAGCGACCCGTGGACGAGCACCACGACCAGCGGTGGTCCGCCCGCTCCCGACGCCGCATGGTCCACGATGTGCAGACCGGCAATCTTCTCCGTCACGGCTCTCCGTCACGGCGGTGGCCGCCGGGCGGGCGGGGTCCCCTCACGATCCCGCGCCGAACGGTGCCGGGCGTGGGGCCGGAGCGGTGGAGGGTCGGAGCGTCCCGGGGAGAAGGCGGGGCATCGACGAAAAGGCTAACCGGAGGGCACGGTTCCCCGGAGGTGCCCCGGTAGGATCACCACCGATGGCTGATCAGCGACGCGTCGTCCCCGATTCCCCGGTTGGTGGCGCCTTCGGACCGAACGCCTGGCTGGTCGACGACATGTACGAGGAGTACCGCAGCGACCCCACCTCGGTGAGCGAGAGCTGGCGGGAGTTCTTCGACGACTACAACCCCCCCGGTTCCGTCGCCGCCGACAGTCCTCCGGCGGCAGGCAACGGCGCGCAGCCGTCGGCCAACGGAGCCCCGGCGGCGACCAATGGTGTCCCTGGAGTTACCACCGCGGTGGCGTCGCCCCCGCCACCCGCACCTCCGGGTGCCGGCGTATCGGTGGCGGAGTCCGCCGCCCCGATCACAGCGACGGCGGTCCCTCCGACCACGCCGACGACCACGGAGGTCCTGCTCCCAGAGGCCGAAGAGCCGGTACCCGTGCCGCTGCGTGGCGCCGCCGCCCGGATCGCCGTGAATATGGAGGCCTCGCTGGCGGTGCCCACTGCCACCAGCGTGCGGACCGTGCCGGCCAAGCTCCTCGAGGTCAACCGGTCGATGCTGAACCAGCACCTGGCGCGGATGTCGGGCGCCAAGGTCAGCTTCACCCATCTCATCGGCTACGCCGTCGTCCAGTCGCTTCAGGCCGTGCCCGCGCTCAATGCATCCTTTGTCGACCAGATCGACGACAAGGGAACGGCCGGGGTGATCCGTCACGACCACGTCGGTCTCGGCCTCGCCGTCGACGTGGGCAAGAGCGATGGCTCGCGGACCCTGCTCGTCCCCGTGGTCCGCGGAGCCGAGAGTCTCGATTTCCGGGCCTTCGTCATGGCCTACGAGGATCTGGTGCGTAAGGTCCATACGCAGAAGGTGACGGCCGACGATTTCGTGGGCGCCACCGTCACCCTGACGAACCCGGGCACCCTGGGCACGGTGCAATCGGTGCCCCGACTCATGCCGGGACAGGGGGCGATCATCGGGGTGGGAGCGCTCGGCTATCCGGCTGAGTACCAGGCTGCCGACCACCGGAGTCTGGCCGCCCTGGGCGTGGGTCCGGTGGTCACGATCACCTCGACGTACGACCACCGCATCATCCAGGGAGCCGAGTCGGGGATGTTCCTCACCCATCTGGCCGAGTGCCTGATCGGGGAGCACGGCTTCTACGAGTCCGTCTTCGCCGCCATGGACGTGCCGTACGAGCCCGTCCGGTGGCAGGACGACGTCAACGCCGTCGACAGCGAGTACCAGCGTCTGGTGAAGCAGGTGCGGGTGCAGAGCCTCGTGAACATGTACCGGGTCCGAGGCCATCTCCTCGCCGACCTCGATCCGTTGTCGGCCGAGCCGAGACACCTGCACGCCGAGCTCGATCCCACCACCTACGGACTCACGCTGTGGGACCTCGATCGGGAGTTCGTGGTCGACGGATTGGCTGGACGCGACACCCTCAGGCTGGCCGAGGCTCTCGATATCCTGCGCGACGCCTACTGCCGGACGCTGGCCATCGAGTACATGCACATCCAGGACCCCGAGCAGAAACGGTGGATCCAGCACCATGTCGAGGGAGTCCCGGCCACCCTGTCTCCCCACGAGCAGCGCCATATCCTCGACCGGCTCAACGCGGCCGAAGCCTTCGAGCGTTTCCTCCACACCCGTTATGTGGGGCAGAAGCGATTCGGCCTCGAGGGAGCAGAGTCGACGATCGTGATCCTCGACGCCCTCCTCGACGAGGCCGTCTCCGCCGGACTCACCGAAGCGGTGCTCGGGATGGCCCACCGGGGACGGTTGAACGTCCTGGCCAACATCGTGGGCAAGTCCTACGGCGAGATCTTCCGGGAATTCGAGGGTGATCTCGATCCCGATTCGGTCCAGGGGTCCGGCGACGTGAAGTACCACAAGGGGGCCAGCGGCAGGTTCGTGGCGCATTCGGGGGTCGAGTTCCCGGTGACGCTGGCCTCCAATCCCTCCCATCTCGAAGCGGTGGATCCCGTGGTCGAGGGGATGGTGCGGGCCAAGCAGGACCAGCTGCCGGACGACCAGGCGTTCGGCGTCCTGTCGCTCCTCATCCATGGAGACGCCGCCTTCGCCGGACAGGGCGTGGTGGCCGAGACCCTCGAGTTGTCGCAGCTCGCCGGCTATCGCACCGGGGGCACGGTTCACGTGGTGGTGAACAACCAGCTCGGGTTCACGACGGCTCCCGAGTCGGCCCGCTCGTCGGTCTATCCCACCGATGTGGCCAAGATGGTGCAGGCGCCGGTGTTCCACGTGAACGGTGACGACCCCGAGGCGTGCGCCCGGGCCGCCCGCCTGGCCTTCGGCTTCCGCCAGGCCTTCCACAAGGACGTCGTCATCGACCTCGTCTGCTACCGGCGCTTCGGACACAACGAGGGGGACGACCCGAGCTTCACCCAACCCCGGATGTACGCCATCATCGAAACGATGCGCTCGGTGCGCAAGCTCTACACCGAGACCCTGGTCCGCCGAGGCGACATCACCATGGAAGAAGCCGAGCAGGCACTGGCCGACTTTCAGGCGCGACTGCAGCAAGCTCTGGACGAGACCCGCCAGGCGGCGCCGCCGCCGGCCCCGACGACCTTGCCGTCAGCCGTGCCCGCCCGCCCCGACGTGGTGGTGCCGACGGGCGTCGACCAAGCCACGTTGGAACGGCTCGTCGTTGACGCCACCGCTGTGCCCTCAGGGTTCACCATCCATCCCAAATTGACGCGTCAGTTCGAGCAACGGGCCGGCGTTGTGGCTCAGGGTGAGGTGGACTGGGCCCTCGGCGAAGCCCTGGCCATTGGATCGCTACTCCTCGAGGGCACCGACGTGAGGCTGGCCGGGCAGGACACGCGCCGGGGGACATTCAGTCAGCGCCACGCCGTGCTCGTCGACTACGCCACTGGGAATGAGTGGGTACCGCTGGCCCACCTCCCGGGCGCCGGTGCCGGGCGGTTCGGCGTCCACGATTCCCTCCTGTCGGAGTACGCGGCGCTGGGCTTCGAGTACGGCTACTCGGTCGAGGTGCCCGACGCTCTGGTGGCGTGGGAGGCGCAGTTCGGTGACTTCGCCAACGGCGCCCAGATCGTGATCGACAACTTCCTGGTAGCGGCCGACGACAAGTGGGACCAGCAGTCGGGTCTGGTCCTGCTTCTGCCGCACGGATACGAAGGTCAGGGCCCCGAGCATTCGTCGGCGCGCATCGAACGGTTCCTGACCCTGAGCGCCCGGGGCAACATGCGTCTGGCTCAGCCCACGACGGCCGCCCAGTACTTCCATCTCCTTCGATCCCAGGTGCGCGGGGCGGGGCACCATCCACTGGTGGTGTTCACACCGAAATCGCTGCTGCGGGCTCGTCAGTCGCGTTCCCCACTCCGCGAGCTCGCCCAGGGCTCGTTCCGGTCCGTGCTCGACGACCCGGCCTCGGCGCCGAGCGTGCCCGACTCCGGACCGGCGCCGGCCCCGAACGTCATCATCGACCCCGCTGGTGTAAAGCGCGTGCTGCTGTGTTCGGGCAAGGTCGCCTTCGATGCCATGGCCCGGCGCGATCAGCTGGCGGCCCAGGCACCGGGGCTGCCCAGCCCCGGCGTGGCGCCCGGCGCCGTCGCCATTGTCCGGGTGGAGCAGCTCTATCCGTGGCCCGAGGACGCGCTGGGAGCGGTTCTCGACCGTTACCCGCAGGCGCGCCAGGTGATCTGGCTCCAGGAGGAGCCGGAGAACATGGGGGCGTGGTCCTTCGCCCACGGGCGCCTCCACCGGCTGCTACGTGAGCGGTTCACCCTGACCCACGTGAGCCGGTCGGAATCGGCGAGCCCCGCCACCGGTAGCGCGGCCCTGCATCATCTCGAACACGAGGACCTCCTGGCGCGCGGCTTCGCCTAAGCCAACGGGATCCCCACCAGCGTTTCGAGCTCGAGCAGGGCCTCGGTCGGGTCGACGACCTTGATCGTCCGCATGCCGAGTGCCCGGGCGGGCTTGAGATTGACCCCCAGGTCGTCGAGGAAGACGGCCGCCGACGGCTCGATGTCCAACTCGCGGCAGGCGAGGAGATAGAAACGGGGATCGGGCTTGCGCACGCCGACGACGGCCGACTGGACCACGGCGTCGAAGAGATCGAGCACGTCATGGTGGCGTGCGGTGGTGAGGGGAGTGATGAAATTGTTGGTCAGGAGGCCCGTCTTGTAGTGCTCGTGACAGCGGCGGACGGCTTCCACCATGGCCGGGCGCATCTCTCCGGACATCGTGGCGAAAAGCGCCCGCGCATCGATCCGGCCGCCGGCGGCCACCGCTTCGGCCTCGAACTCGACGCAGAACCGGTCGAAGTCGATGTCGTTGCGTTCGAGGCGGGCCCAGGCGTTGTCGTGGTGATTGGTGGCGTTCAGCGAGCGGATGAATCCAGCGGGCAGACCCTGGGAGCGCTCGTGTTCCTCGAACGCGTGGAAGGGGCTCGTCGAGAGCACACCGCCGAAGTCGAACAGGACGGCCTCGATCGCCGGAGGCATCACCCGCGTCAGACGAGGGTGTCGCGAGCCACACCGTCCCACAGCTGTGCCGACAGACCGAGAGAGGCGACGTCCACGCGTTCGTCGATCCCGTGGAACATGGTGGCGTAGTCCTCGAAGGTCAGGCGCTTGCTGAAGAGCCCGAACCCGTAGGCCACCGTGCCCAGCTTGCGGAAGAAGCGGGCGTCGGTGGCTCCCACGGTGAGGAAGGGCACGCACCGGGCATCGGGATAGGCGTGGCGCGACACGCGTTCGAGCGCGTTCCACAGGGGGGTGTCGGTGGGCGATGTGCTGGCCGGATCGGTGAAATTCCAGGTGGCCTCGACATCGTCGGCCAGGTCGCCGAGCGCGTCACGGAGCAT
Organism: uncultured Acidimicrobiaceae bacterium; assembly: GCA_963848355.1. Lineage (GTDB taxonomy): Bacteria > Actinomycetota > Acidimicrobiia > Acidimicrobiales > UBA8190 > CAWKDG01. The sequence goes on along the minus strand of CAWKDG010000001.1, from coordinate 759,589 downwards.
GGCGTCGACCTCGGGCTTGTCCCACCCCGGCAAGGTCCGAATGTCCACGTCGAGCCGCACCCGGTCGGGGATCACGTTCACCTTGGTGCCCGCCTGCATGACCGTTGGCGCCATCGTGGTGTGGGTGCAGGCATGCGCCTGGCGGGCCAGGCCGAGCGCGGGGAATTCCTCGCAGAAGGCGCCGATGGCCTCAGGATCGAGCAGAGGCCCGGCGATGCCTGGGGGGAGGCCGATCCCCTCCACGAACCGGCGCCAGGCGTCGTGAATGTCGGCGGCCGGCTGGTACTCGGCCAACCGACGGACGACCTCGGCCGCCTTCACGAGGGCGTTGTCGGTGCGCAGGGGCTGTGAGGCGTGTCCCGGAGTCCCCCGGACGGTCAGCGTGCACCAGAACACGCCCTTCTCTCCGGTGATCACCGGGAGTCGGACTCCGTCAGGAGCCTGCATGGGAAAGCCGCCCGCCTCGGTGATGAGGAAGTCGGCCCGAACCTCGTCAGGCGTGTTGGTCGTGAGCCATTCGGCCCCGTGGATGCCCTGAGCCTCCTCGTCGGCCACACCGATGAACAGCAGATCTCCCTCGGGCCGGAACCCGTCGTCGGCCAGGTGGCGGACCGCCACCGCCATCGACGCCGTCAGATTGAGCATGTCCACGGCACCGCGGCCCCACACCTCCCCGTCGATGAGCTCGCCACCGAAGGGATCGTGTTGCCAGTCGTCCCCGTTGGCCGGGACGACGTCGGTGTGGCCGAGGAGCGCCAGCGAGGGCGCCCCTGCCGTGCGACCCTCGATCCGAGCCACCAGCGAGGACCGTCCGGGCAACGGCTCGTGTATCTGGAGATCGAGGCCGGGGCGTTCGAGGACGGCCCGCAGGACCTCGGCATTGCGGTGCTCGTGCCCGGAATCGGGGCTGCCGTCGTTCACGCAGGCGTTCCGGATCATCTGCTGCAACAGCTCGGCCACCTCGCCGGCGAGATCGCTCTCCACCGCCGCATCCTAGGACGGGCCCTGCCCGGCGCGGGCGGGGGACGGGCGCCGGTCCCTGGTGGCCGCCCAGGTCAGACCCCTGGGACCGTCCGAGTGGTTGACTGGGCCCAGTCATGGCTCCTTCCCACGTCGTCGTCGACGGCTCGAACATCGCGACCGAAGGTCGCTCCACCCCGAGCCTCCAACAGCTCGACGACGCCATCCGACAGTTCCAGGCCGAGTTTCCCGAGACCGAGGTGATCGTCGTGGTCGATGCCACGTTCGGTCACCGCATCGAGCCCGACGAGCGCCCCGTCTTCGACGAGGCCGTCGCCCATGGCGAGTTGGTCTCTCCTCCGGCCGGCGCCATCGGCCGCGGCGATGCGTTCGTCCTCCGCGTCGCCGAGCGGGTCGGCGCGCAGGTCCTGTCCAACGACTCGTTCCAGGAATTCCATGCCGAGCACCCCTGGCTGTTCGAGGAGGGGCGGCTCATGGGTGGGAAGCCGATCCCCGGTGTCGGATGGATATTCACGCCGCGCCTGCCCGTTCGTGGTCCTCGCAGTCGCGCCGCCACCTCCACGGGGTCGGGGCGACGGGGCCGGAAGACCGGCGACGACGGTCCTCAGGCCGAGCCGCCCCCGTCCCGGGGCACGTCGAAGGTGGCGGCCGAGGCCATCGCGCTGGCCACGGCGGAGGCGAAAGGCTCGCGGGCGCCGAGAGCGGTGAAGGAACCGGCCAAGGCCTCGAAGTCGAAGACGGCGACATCGACCACGGCCGGAGCGACCAAGACGACCAAGGGCACCAAGGCGACGAAGGCGGCCAAGACAACAGCGACGGACAAGACGGCCAAGCACACGAAGGCGGCCAAGGCGATCAAGGAGCCGGCCACCGCCACCAAGGGCACCAAGGCGGCCAAGGCCGCCAAAGCGGGCAAAGCGGCCAAGTCCGTCAAGGAGTCGGCCAAAGGGACGGGAGCGGCCAAGGCGGACCGTGCCGTCGAGGCGTCAGAGGGGGCCAAGAAGGGGGACGGGGCCAAGAAGGGGGACGGGGTCAAGAAGGGGGACGGGAGAAAGACAACGGCGCCGGCCGGAGACTCTGCCGGAGGTGGGGCCCACCGGTCGCCGACGTCGCGTCGCGGGCGGCGGGGGAGAGGCACCGCCGCCCCGGTCGTGCGCGCCGCCATCGAGGCGGCCACGGAGGAGGCTCTCAGCGCTCCGGCCACGGCGGCATTCCCGCCCAAGGCCGCGACCCGAGGCCATCGTCAGGCGGCCGGCGAGCCGGCGGCACCAGCGGCCGTCAACGACCCCCTGACCTTCCTCACGTTTGTCACCGAGCATCCGCTGGGGTCGTCGGTTCTCGGGACCGTGTCCTCCTTCGTTTCCCACGGTGCGATGGTCGACGTCGACGGGATGTCGTGCTACCTCCCCCTCACGGGCCTCGGGGACCCACCGCCGCGACGCGCCCGGGAGGTCGTCGACCGCGGGGAGCAGCGATCCTTCGTCGTCGTGGCCCTCGACCCACCCCGGCGGGGAGCCGAGCTGGCCCTTCCCGAGGTGGCGACCCCACCCGCCGAGGAACCGGCGGCGGCCGGCACATCACGGCGCACCCAGCGCGCTCGTCGGACAGCTCCGTAGGCGATGCCTGACCGGGGTCACCGGCGTCAGGGGGCGGGCTCACGAGTTCCGACGGTCCCCCCGGACGAATGCCACGAATAGTGGTTATTTCCCCTCAAGCCGACCACTAAAAGTGTCGATATCGCGGGCACGAGCAACTGACTACGAGGGGGTCCTGACAATGCGCCTCTCCACCACCCTGGACCATCTGGGTATCCCGCGGTTCCTCCACCACAAGGGACACGGGAAGCCGGTGGTCTTCATCGAAGCGCCCCGGGAGCACCACCACGAAGGATCGGGTACCGGACAAGAAAGGTGGCGCGCCGCGTCGTACCGCGACCCGTGGCCCGACCGGGCCTGAGATCCGCCACCGAGCAAGCCGGTGGTCGCGACGCCGTCTCGGAGTGTGACGAGCGCCGCCACCACCGGCCGGTGGCGTACCGCGGTCCCGCCCGCCCACCGGTGAACGGCCGCCGCCGGGCGGCGCCCGGGTGACGCCCGGCCGATAACCTCGGCGGGCGTGTTGCGCCCCGAGGACCTCCTTCCCCACCGTCCCCCGTTTCTCTTCGTCGACGACGTGGTGGAGCTCGAACCGGGTCAGTGGGCGCGCGGGCGCTGGCACCTCACCGGCGAGGAGAGTTTCTTCGCCGGTCATTTTCCCGGACGACCCACCCTGCCCGGTGTCCTCATGGTGGAGTCCCTGGCGCAGCTCGGCGGCATCGCCGTACTGGCCGACGCGCGCTTCGAGGGACGCCTTCCTCTGTTCGGCGGCATCGACAAGGCGCGCTTCCGACGCCAGGTGTCGCCCGGGGACGTGCTCGATCTCGACGTCCGTCTAGGACGCCTCTCGGCGCGCGCCGGCACCGGGCACGGACGCGCCACCGTGGACGGGGCGCTGGCGTGCGAGGTCGACCTCCTCTTCGTGATGGTCGACACCTGACGACCGGACCGACCGACGACCGGACCGACCGACGACCCGAGGAGACCATGCGCATCGCCACCTGGAACGTGAATTCGCTCAACGCCCGTCTCGAGCGCGTCGAGGAGTGGATCACCTACGCCCAACCGGACGTGCTGTGCATGCAGGAGACGAAGTTGGCCGACACCGCCTTCCCGGCTCTGGCCCTGTCGGCGCTCGGGTACGAATCGGCGCCTCACGGTGACGGGCGCTGGAACGGCGTGGCCATCGTCAGCCGTGTCGGCCTCGACGACGTCGAGCATGGCTTCGGCCCCGGCGTCGACGAGCAGGGTTCTCGTCTGGTGGCGGCCACCTGTGGCGGGGTTCGGGTCCACAGCGTCTACGTCCCCAACGGGCGCGTCGTCGGCGGCGAGCACTACGAAGCCAAGCTGGCGTGGCTCGAGGAGCTCCGCGCCTATCTGGAACGCAGCTACAAACCCACGGACCCGTTGGCCGTGTGCGGGGACTTCAACATCGCCCCCGAAGACCGCGACATCTACGACCGCGTCGCCCTCGAGGGCTCCACCCACATCACTGAGCCCGAACGCGCCGCCCTTCGCCGTCTCGAGGACTGGGGACTCGTCGACACCTTCCGCCTCCTCTACGACCAGGACAGTCTCTTCACCTGGTGGGACTACCGGGCGGGCAACTTCCACAAGCACCTCGGCATGCGCATCGACCTGCTCCTGTTCACGCGCTCCCTGGCCGAGACGTGCACCTACGCCCTCGTCGACCGCAACGCCCGCAAGGGTAAGCAGCCCTCGGACCACGCTCCGGTCTTCGTCGACGTCGCTCCCTGACGCCGCCCGCCACCGGCGTCACCCGATGGCGGGGAGGCGCTCTCGCAGTACGGCGATCCGGGTGGCGAAGGTCTCCGACGTCGGGGGTCGCCCCCCCGACCGCCCGGCTCCTTCGATGGCCTCGAGCAGCGGAGACGGTCGGCACGACCACGTGCGGCCGCCCGCCCGGCGCTGCCGGGCCCAGGAGCACCACAGGCTCTCCTCGGCGCGGGTGAGGGCGACGTACAGGAGCCGGCGTTCCTCGGCCCGGGCCGATGCCGACGTGGCGTAGGCGATGGGGACGAGGCCGTCCTCGAGACCGAGAAGGGCGACGGCCGGCCACTCGAGTCCCTTGGCCCGGTGGAAGGTGCACAGCTCCACCGAGTCGGCATCGGGGTCGACCTCGGAGGCGGCTCCCTCGGCCACGGTGGCTGCCACCCAGGCCAGGAACCCCCCGACGCTCCCCCCGGGATCCTCGACCGCATGTTCGTCGGCCAGCCGTCCCAGCGCCGCCGGGATGCCAGCCCCCGTGCCCCGTCGCCCCCCGCCGCCGCCGGTGTCGTCGGGAACCGACAAGTCGGCCAGCGCGCTGCGCAGGGAACGCCCCGACGGCATGGCCCGCAGGGCGTCGATCGCTCCCCGCACCTCGGCACCGGCGGGCGACCCGGGACCCAGCCGGAAGGGGATCCCGGCGCGCTCGAGGGCGGCGGCGACCGGTCGGAGACGGGCGTTCGTCCGGGCCAGGACGGCCACGTGGGACCACGGACGTCCGGGCCGGTGCACCACCCGCAACCAACGGATCACGGCGTCGGCCTCGTCGGTGTCGTCGTCGAACCCGGTGATGGTGGGGGCGGGTCCGTCGGGTCGTCCCCCGGGGGCGCAGTCCCCACCGCCGTCGCCGCCGAGAACAGAGCGGGCGGCGGCGATCACCTGGGGGGTCGACCGGTGGTTGGCGTCGAGACGCAGCACGGCCGTGCCCGGAAGGAGTTCGGGCAGGCGGTCGAGCAACGTCGCGTCGGCACCGTTCCAGCCGTAGACGGCCTGCCGGGGATCGCCGACGGCGAAGAGGTCGGTCCGGTCCCCGAGCCAGGCGGTCAGGAGCCGCCACTGGGCCGGGTTCACGTCCTGGAACTCGTCGACGAAGAGGTGCCGGATCCGCCACCGGGAGGCGGCGGCGACGGCGGCGTCGTTCTCCACGAGGTCGGCGCACCGCGTCAGGAGGTCGCCCATGTCGATGACATGACGGCTCCTCTTGGCCTCGACGTAACGGGCGTAGATCTCGGCGATCTCGTCGACGGCCAGCGGTGTCCGGCGACCGGCCGCCCGGGCGCCCGGCGCGTAGGCCCCGGGTCCGAGCAGTCGGGCCTGCGCCCACTGGATCTCGGCCAGCACGGCGCCGACCGTCTCGGGGCTGTCGGCCTCCGGTCCGGCGACGAGGCCACGCAGCAGCCGCCGGGGGTCGTCGATCACAGCGGGCGGGCGGGACCCGGAATCGGCCCAGTGACGACGGAGTAGCGCGAAGGCGGCGGCGTGGAACGTGCCGGCCCCCACCGGACCGGGCACGTCCAATCGCCACAGCCGCCCCCGCAGCTCCCGGGCGGCCTTGCGGGTGAAGGTCACCACCAGCGTGTGCCCGGCCTCCGCCGATCCGTCGAGGAGCCGGCGGGCCACCCGCCGGGTGAGCACCGTCGTCTTCCCCGAACCGGCGCCGGCGAGCACGCACAGGGGGGCGGCCTCGGAGGTGACGGCCTCGCGCTGGGCCCCGGTGAGCCCTCGCAGGAGCGCGTTGCTCTGGTCGACGGCCACGTGACGGACGGTACCGGGGGGGTGTCACGCCGGGGGGGATGGGGCTCCGGCCGCCGGGCCCCGGCCGGTAGCCTCGCCGCGATGCTGAAGTCGCTCGCCGGTGGGGCCCTCTTCGGCGAGGTCTGGGGGACCGGCCCCCCCGAGGTCCTGGTCCTCCACGGCTGGGCCCGGACCCACGCCGACTTCGCTGCCGTCGTCGGACCGGGCGCCGACGGGGGGCCGCTCCCGACCCTGGCCCCCGACCTCCCCGGGTTCGGGTCCACCCCGCCCCCCACCACGGCATGGGGGGCGGCCGACTACGCGTCGGCTCTGATTCTCCTCCTCGAGGAGGGAGCCCCCCGTCCGGTGGTCGTCCTCGGGCATTCACGCGGCGGCTGCATCGCCGTGGCCCTGGCCGCCGCCCGCCCCGATCTGGTCCGCGGGCTCGTCCTCACGGGGGCGCCGATCGTGCCCCGGCCCGGTCCCCGCCGTCGCCCGGCGGCCGCCTTCGTCGTCGCCCGCCGGCTGCACCGATGGGGGCTCGTGAGCGACGACCGCATGGAGCGGCTCCGGCGGCGGTACGGATCGGCCGACTACCGGGCCGCCGAGGGGATCATGCGCGACGTCTTCGTCCGGTTCGTCAACGAGCGCTACGACGGGGAGCTGGCCGGGCTGCGCTGTCCCGTCGAGCTCGTCTGGGGCGATGACGACGCCGACGTCCCCGTCGCCGTGGCCCACGCCGCGCTGGCCGCGTTGTCGGGGAGACCAGCGCTGCCCGGGGCCACGCTCACGCTGTGCCCCGGGGCCGGTCATCTGACGCCCCTCACGGCTCCCGATGCCCTGCGGGCGGCGGTCGAGCGGTCCCTGGCCCGACCGTGACGGCCCTGCGCGCCGCCGTCGTGGCCGGCTGCTCGGCCGCCGCCGTGCTGGCCGGGCTCCGGTGGCTACGGGTGGCCCAGCGCGAGCACTACCTCCCGGGGGCGGTCACCCGGTTCGCGTGGCGTTGGTGGGGCCACGACGCCGTCAGCGTCGTCGGTGGGGTGGTGGCTCTGGCCGGGGTGGTCCTGGCCTGGTGGTGGCCCGCCGCCGGACTGGGCACCGCCGCCGTCGCGGCCGCCGGCCCTCGGGGGCTGTCCCTGCGGGGACGGACGTCGCCGCTGGCCTGGACGAGACGGTCGACGACGCTGGCGGCCGTGGTCGCCGCCCTCGCCGCCACCGTCGTCGTCGTCGTCGCTTCTGTCACCGGCGCCGGACCTCTCACCGCGGCGGCGGTGGCCGTGGCCGTCCCCCTCCTGGTCGACGGCGGGTGTGCCATCACCTCGCCGTTCGAACGCGCCGCGGCCCGCACCCATGTCCGCCGGGCCACGGAACGTCTCCGGCGCGTCGCCCCCACCGTGGTGGCCGTCACCGGGTCGTACGGGAAGACGGGGACCAAGGGCTACGTGGCCCACCTGGTGGGCGGGACGAAGACGGTGGTGGCCAGCCCGGCCAGCTTCAACAACCGCGCCGGCCTGGCCCGGGCCGTGAACGAGAACCTGACCGAGGGCACCGACGTCTTCGTGGCCGAGATGGGCACCTTCGGCCCCGGCGAGATCGCCGAGCTCTGCTCCTGGCTCGTCCCCGACGTCGCCGTCATCACCGCCGTCGGTCCCGTCCACCTGGAGCGTTTCGGGTCCGAAGACCGGATCGTGGCGGCCAAAGCCGAGATCCTGGCCGGGGCGGCCAGTGCCGTGGTCAACATCGACGACCCCCGCCTGGCGGCGGTGGCCGACGCCGGGGAGGGGCGGGGGCAGCGCGTCCGACGGGTCTCGGACCGTCTGCCCGACGCCGATGTCTACGTGCGCGACGACGGCCGGGAGCTCACCCTCTTCGTCGCCGGGGCCGAGGCCGGGCGCGCCGCCGCCGGGGCCCATCCCGGCAACGTGGCCTGTGCCGCCGCCGCCGCCCTCGAGCTCGGCGTCCCCGTCGAGGAGATCGCCCGCCGCCTCGGGACCCTCCCCACGCCGCCGCACCGTCTCGAGCGGAGCGTCGGCGCCGGCGGGTTCATCGTTCTCGACGACACCTACAACGCCAATCCGGCCGGCGCCCGGGCCGCCCTCGGGGCCCTCGTCTCCACGGCGCCGCCGTCGGCCCGGCGGGTGGTGGTGACCCCGGGGATGGTCGAGCTCGGGCCCAAGCAGGTCGAGGAGAACACCACCTTCGCCCGGGCCGTGGCCGACGTGGCCCACGATCTGGTCGTCGTGGGCCGGACGAACCGGCGTGCCCTTCTGGCCGGCGCCGGCCAGGGGGGGAGCCCCCTCCGCTGTCTGGCCGTCACCCGGCGCGATCAGGCGGTCGCCTGGGTCCGCGACCATCTCGGTCCCGGGGACATCGTCCTCTACGAGAACGATCTTCCCGACCACTACCCTTAGGCGCCTTGCACCCCGCTCCCGCCACCATCGGCGTCGTCTTCGGCGGCCCCTCTCCGGAGCACGACGTCAGCATCCTGACCGGTCTCCAGGCAGTCCGGACGCTGATCGGGACGCACGGAGACGTCTTCGGCCTCTACTGGTCCAAGACGGGGGACTGGTTCCGGGTGCCGCCCACGCTGGAGGCGGCCGACTTCCTCGACGGTGTCCCCCGTCGGGCCGTCGCCCTCCGGTTCGGGCTCGGGGCCGACGGCGGCTTCAGCGACCTCGCCGGCCGTCTGGGCCGGGCCAAGACGCTTCCTCTCGACGTCGCCGTCAACTGCTGCCACGGGGGTCCCGGGGAAGACGGTTCGCTGCAGGCGGCCTTCGACCTGGCCGGGATCCCCTACACCGGTCCGGGGGCGGCGGGCGCCGCCTTGGGCATGGACAAGCTGGCCTTCGCCGGTCTGATGGCCGATGCCGGGCTCCCGGCGCTGCCGCGTCGCCTGCTCGGGCCGGCCACCACATCTCTCGGCTTCCCCGGCCCCTACATCGTGAAGCCCCGCTACGGCGGCTCGTCGCTCGGGATCGACATCGTCGAGGATCTCGCCACCGCCGTGGCCCGTCTCGACGCCAACCCCCATCTCCGCCGGGGGGCGGTCGTCGAGCCCTACCGTCCCGACCTCTTCGATCTGAACATCGCCGCCCGGCTGTGGCCCGAGCCGGAGCTGTCGGCCGTCGAGCGACCGCTGCGGTCGAGCGAGGCGGCGGAGATCCTCGACTACCGCGACAAGTACGTCGGCGGCGAGGGCATGGCCAGCGCCCCCCGCCAACTCCCGGCCGATCTCCCCGCCGCCCTGACGGCGGCCCTGCGGTCGGCTGCCGCCGAGATCGCCCGTCTGGCTCCCGTCCGGGGGGTGGCCCGGATCGACTTTCTCTCCGACGGCGACGCCTGGTTCGTCAACGAGGTCAACACCATCCCGGGCTCCCTGGCCCGGTATCTCTGGGTGGATCCGCCGGTCACGTTCCTCGATCTCCTCGAGGCCATGATCGACGAGGCGCGGTCGCGCCCCGCCTTCCGACCGACAGTCCAGGGGGCCGACGGCGCCGTCCTGCGCAGTGCCGGGGGGATCGCCGCCAAGCTCGGCTGAGGCACCGCCCGTCGCCGACCCACGGATACGCTGGACGGGCGATGACTGGCGACCGATGACGTTCCCCCGCCGTCTTCTCACCGACGGTGAAGAGGTCGTCGTCGAGCTGCGGCCCCACTGGGCATTCCTCGGTTGGCCCCTCGTCGCCACCGTCGCCGCCGCGGCGCTGGCCGTCGGCATCGACGTCGCCTTCTCGCCCGTTCCCGCCGGCGTCGGCGACGTCCTTCTCGGAGTCTTCGCCGTGGCCGCTCTGTGGCTGGCCGGCCGGACGGTGCGGTGGGTGACGACGACCCTGGTCCTCACGACCACGCGGCTCGTCCAACGGTCCGGCGTCTTCGCCCGACGCGCCCTCGAGCTGCGGCTGGAGCGGATCAACGAGCTCTCCTACCACCAGTCCCTGCCCGGTCGCCTCGGCCGGACGGGCGAGCTCATGGTCGAGACCGGGGGCGAGAGCGGCGACATCGTGTTCGAGCACGTCCCCCGGCCGGCGGCCTTCCAGAGCCTCGTCACCGAGCAGATCTCGGCCTTCCACGACGCCCGCCGCACCCGCCTCATCGGACCGGTGGGCGGGCCCGGTGCGCCGTCCCACGTCGACACCCCGCCCGCCGGTGGGCCACCCGTGCCGACGCCCGTCCCGAGGACGGCGGCCCCTGCGGCCTCCGGCGCCGCCGCGGCGCCGCCGACCGTGGCCGACCGGCTCATGCAGCTGGGCGAGCTCCGCCGACGCGGGATCGTGAGCGCAGCCGAATTCGAGGCGAAGAAGGCCGAGCTCCTCCAGCAGCTCTGATCAAGAGCGCTCCTCCAGCAGCTCCGATCAACAGCCCTGACGGGTCAGAGGACCTGGACCTGGGCGCCGTCGGAGGGTCGGACGCGCCAGGCGGGGGTGGAGAGGGCGACGAGGTCGACGGCCCCGGGGTCCGACAGGACGACGACGCAGCCCCCGAAGCCGGCGCCGGTCATGCGGGCGCCGTACACGCCGGGGACGGCCTGGAGGTGGTGGACGAGGGCGTCGAGAGCCGGCGTGGAGGCGTCGAAATCCTCGGACAGACTGGCGTGGCTGGCCGACATCAGCCGACCGGCGTCGACCAGATCGCCCGAGCCCAGAGCGGCGGCGCACCACCGGACGCGATCGCACTCGGTGACGACATGGCGGGCGCGCCGGCGCAGGAGGGCGTCGGGGAGCCCGAGCATGGCGTCGGCCCCCAACCGTCCGAGGGGACCGAGACGGTAGGCGGCGGCCTCGCATTCGGCCCGCCGCGCCGCGTAGGGGGTGCGATCGAGCGACCGGTGCTCGCCCGAGTGGACGACGAGGATCTCGGCGCCCTCGGGGATGGGGACCGGGCGCACGGAGAGATCGGCGAAGTCGATGAGCAGCGCCGATCCCGCCAGTCCCGACGTCACCGTGAGCTGGTCCATCAGACCGGTGGGGACGCCGGTGGCCGCCTGCTCGGCCCGCTGGCACAGCCTGGCCATGGTGACCGGCTCGGCTTCGAAGCCGAGGGCGAGAGCCACCGCCACCTCGAGGGCCGCGCTCGAGGACAGGCCCGAGCCGACAGGAAGGGTCGTCTCCACCGCCCCGCGCCCGCCCCGGCGGGGACGGATGGAGGCGACGATGGCGGCCACGTACCGGGCCCAACGCGGTTCGACCTTGCTCAGCACCTCGGGGTTGAGGGGAATGTGGACGTCGACGTCGGTGGGTTCGGGCTCTCCCGTCGAGCGCATGAAGACGCGGAAGCCGGCGTCGGGCACGTACGTCACGGTGGTCCCGAGGTCGATGGCCATGGGCAGGGCCAGACCCTCGTTGTAGTCGGTGTGGTCCCCGATGAGGTTCACCCGCCCGGGGCTGTAGGCGCGGACGGCGGGGCCCTCCTGGGCGCCGCGGGGGTCGGGTTCGGGGGCGCTGTGGCCGTTGCCGCCCGTCATGGTGCCGCTCTCATCGGAGCGAGAGCATGGCACGGTGGCGGACGGGCGGCCCAGGCTCAAGCTTGACCCTCGCGCGTGCCACCGGCCAGCATCCGACCATGACAGGTCCACTCGTTGGTGTCCGGGTCGTGGAATTGGCGGGGATCGGTCCGGGTCCCTATACGTGCATGCTCCTGGCCGACGCCGGGGCCGACGTCCTGCGCATCGACCGGCTGGCCGGCGACGCCCCGCGGCCTCCGAGCGGGCCCCATTGGGACCTGCTCAACCGCAGCCGCCGCTCGGTGGCCGTCAACCTGAAGGACCCCGAGGGCGTCGCCCTGGTGCTCGACCTCATCGCCGGCGCCGACGCGCTGGTCGAGGGGTGGCGTCCCGGCGTGGCGGAGCGGCTCGGTATCGGGCCCGACCAGTGCGCGGCGCGCAACCCCCGTCTCGTCTACGGCCGGATGACGGGGTGGGGCCAGGACGGCCCCCTGGCCCAGAGCGCGGGGCACGACATCAACTACATCGCCGTGGCCGGCGTCTTGTGGTCGATCGGCCGGGCCGGGGAGCGGCCGGTGCCCCCCCTCAACCTGGTGGGCGACTTCGGCGGGGGCGGGATGATGCTGGCTTTCGGGGTGGTGGCCGCCCTCCTCGAGGCGCGGCGCTCAGGACGGGGTCAGGTGGTCGACGCCGCCATGGTCGACGGCGCCGCCTCCCTCATGACGATGACATTCGCCTTCCGCCAGGGCGGGCTGTGGTCCGAGGAGCGCGGTGTGAACATGCTCGACACCGGCGCCCCGTTCTACGAGGTCTACGAGACGTCCGACGGGAAGTGGTTCGCCGTCGGTGCCATCGAGCGCCAGTTCTACGCTGAGCTCATCCGCCTCACGGGCCTCGGTGACGAGGACCTGCCCGACCAGATGGACCGTGCCCAGTGGCCGGCCATGAAGGAGCGGTTCGCCGCCGTCTTCCGCACGCGGACACGCCAGGAGTGGACCGACATCTTCGCCGGCACCGACGGGTGCGGTGCACCGGTGCTGTCACCGTGGGAGGCCCACGAGCATCCCCACAACCGGCACCGGGGGACGTTCGTCGAGGTCGACGGTGTCGTCCAACCGGGCCCCGCCCCGCGCTTCAGCCGTACACCCGGTGCCGTGCAACGTCCGGCCCCGGTGGCGGGGCAGGACACCGACGAGGCCCTGAAGGCGTGGGGGATCGACGACGCCCGGGTGGCGTCGCTGCGTCAGCGCCAGGCGATCGGGTAGGGGCACTCGGCCACGGGCGCGAGGTTCACCGCACCTTCAGAGGTTGACCACTGGACAGGTCACGGTGCGCGTGATCCCCTCGATGAGCTGGATCTGACTCACGACCAGACGGCCGAGGTCGTCGACCGACGGCGCCTCGGCGCGGACGATCACGTCGTAGGGACCGGTGACATCCTCGGCCGAGATCACACCGGCGATGGCGTCGACCTGCTGGGCCACGTTCGCGGCCTTGCCGACCTCGGTCTGGATGAGCACGTACGCCGTCACGGCCATGGTCCCTCCTCATCGTCCGGGCCCTGCCGAACCATCGAGCCTCCGGTCATGGTACTGGCCGTCGACGCGTTCGCCTCAGGACAGACGGCGCTCCAGGGCGTCGACCTGGTCGGCCAGGGCCGGGGGGAGGTGGTCGGCGAACGTGGCGTAGAAGGCGCGGATGAGAGGGACCTCCTCGCGCCACTCCGCATCGTCGACGCGCAGCAGTTCCAGCATGTCCTCCTTGGAGACGTCGAGTCCCTCGGTGTCGATGGCGCCGGGGGCGGGGACGTTGCCGATGGGCGTGGCCACGGCCTCGCCCCGTCCCGCCGTGCGTTCGAAGATCCACTCGAGGACGCGTGAGTTCTCGCCGTACCCGGGCCACAGGAAGCGACCGTCAGGGTCTTTGCGGAACCAGTTGACGTAGTAGAGGCGGGGCAGGTTGGCGGGGTCGGCGGCGGTGCCGCCGATGCGCAGCCAATGGGCGAAGTAGTCGGCCATGTTGTAGCCGCAGAACGGGAGCATGGCGAACGGGTCGCGCCGCAGGTTCCCGACGGCTCCGGCCGCCGCCGCAGTCGTCTCCGACGCCATGATCGATCCGAGGAAGACGCCGTGGGCCCAGTCGAAGGACTCGGTCACGAGGGGGACGACCGAACGGCGGCGCCCGCCGAAGAGGACGGCCGAGATGGGGACGCCCTCGGGGTCCTCCCACTCGGGGGCGCAGGCCGGGTTCTGCTCGGCCGGCACGGTGAAGCGGGCGTTCGGGTGCGACGCCGATGTGCCCGTCTCGGGCGTCCACGCCTGACCGCGCCAGTCGGTCAGCACCGGCGGCGGGACGTCGGTCATGCCCTCCCACCAGACGTCGCCGTCGGGGGTGAGGGCGGTATTGGTGAAGATGCAGTTGGCGCCCAGTGTCTTCATGGCGTTGGGGTTCGTCTTGTCGCTCGTTCCCGGGGCCACGCCGAAGAAACCGGCTTCGGGGTTGATGGCGTAGAGACGGCCGTCGGGGCCGAACTTCATCCAGCAGATGTCGTCGCCCACGGTCTCGACCTTCCATCCGGGAATGGTGGGGACGAGCATGGCCAGGTTGGTCTTGCCGCAGGCCGAGGGGAACGCGCCCGAGATGTAGCGGACGTCGCCTTCGGGCGATGTGATCTTCAGGATGAGCATGTGCTCGGCCAGCCACATGTCGTCGCGGGCCATGACCGAGGCGATGCGCAGGGCGAAGCACTTCTTCCCGAGCAGAGCGTTGCCCCCGTAGCCCGAGCCGTAGGACCAGATCTCGCGGGTCTCGGGAAAATGGACGATGTACTTGTTGTCGGCGTCACAGGGCCAGGGGGTGTCGACCACGCCCTCCCCGAGGGGAGCGCCGACGGAATGCAGGCAGGGCACGAACTCTCCGTCGGCTCCGAGGACATCGAGGACCTTGGACCCCATCCGCGTCATGATCCTCATCGAGACGACCACGTAGGGCGAGTCGGTGATCTCGACCCCGATGTGGGCGATCGGGGACCCGAGGGGGCCCATCGAGTAGGGGACGACGTACATCGTCCGGCCCCGCATCGAACCCCGGAAGAGGTCGGTCAAGGTGGCCCGCATCTCGTCGGGATCGCGCCAGTTGTTGGTGGGACCGGCGTCGGCCTCGTCCTTGGAGCAGATGAAGGTCCGGTCCTCGACCCGGGCCACGTCGCCGGGGTCGGACCGGGCCCAGTAGGAGTGGGGACGCTTGGCCTCCGACAGCTCGGTGAAGGTGCCGCTCTCGACGAGGAGACGACAGAGGTCGTCGTACTCCTCGCTCGAACCGTCGCACCAGACCACCGAGTCCGGAGTGGTGAGGGAGGCGACCTCCTCGACCCAGGCGACCAGCTTGCGGTTGGCGGTGGGGGGCATGGTCGGAGCGCTACCTCTCTCGGGTCGGACGGGCATGGCGGTGACGGGCGGACGACGGAGCCGTCCGGGAGCATCACTTCGTGGTCTCAATGGTAGGCATTCCCCATGGCCTGCCCCAACTCCGCCCGCCACTGCGACAACCGGGCGGCGGCGCCATCGTCGTGACGGCACCGGTGGTGGCGGGAGGAGAATTCGCCCTCATCGAACGGTTGCGGCGACGTCTGCCGAGCCCGCCGGCGGGGGAGGTGTGGATGGGCGACGACGCTGCCGTCCTCGAATCCCGGCCGGGCCCGACTCTGCTCACCACCGACCTGAGCATCGCCGGGGTCCACGCCGACCTGGCCCTCGTCGGTCTCGACGACCTGGGCTGGCGGGCCGTGGCCGCCTCCGTGAGTGACATCGCCGCCATGGGGGGCCGGGCCACCCATGTCCTGGTGGCGGTGGCGGGACCGCCGTCGACCGATCTGGACACCCTCTACGAAGGGGTGGCCCAGTCGGTGGCCGCCCACGGATGCGGGGTCGTCGGCGGCGACCTGTCCAACGCCACCGAAGTGATCGTGGCGGTGGCCGTGGCCGGCGTGGTCGACGACGGCCCCGGTCCGGTGTTGCGCAGCGGCGCCCGCAGGGGGGACCACATCTTCGTCACCGGTCCCGTGGGCGCCTCGGCCGCCGGGCTCAGGCTGCTGCGTGCCGGGGCTGCGACGGGGGCCGCGCCGGGCGGACGGGACCCGGCCGGGGCCGAAGAGACGGCGGCCGTGCTGGCCCACCGGCGCCCGCGCGCCCGTCTGGCCGAGGGGACTGCAGCACGCCGATGCGGGGCGACGGCCATGATCGACGTCTCCGACGGGCTGGCGGCCGATCTCGGTCATCTGGCCGAGGCGTCGGGCGTGGGATTCAGCCTGAGCAATGTCCCCGTGGCCCCGGGCGCCACCGTCGAGGAAGCGCTCGGGGGAGGCGAGGACTACGAGCTCGTCTTTACCGCGCCGGACGCCGACGAGGTGTCCCGGGCGTTCGAGGTGGCCGGGCTCACCGCACCGGTCGCCATCGGGGTGTGCACGTCGGACCGGGTGCAGAGGGAGTGGGCCGGGAGGCCGCTGCCGTCGAAGGGCTACGAGCACCGCTTCGGGTGAGAGCCCAGGGGAGGCGCAGGGGGGAAGCGATCAGGGAGTGGGCGCGGCGGTGCGGCGGGCCGGCTTGGTGATCTTCCCGGCACGGATGCACGAGGTGCAGACCGATACACGACGCGGGGAACCGTCCACGATGGCGCGCACCTTCTGGATGTTCGGGTTCCAACGGCGCTTGGTACGGCGGTGGGAGTGGCTCACGTTCATGCCGAAAGAGGGGTGTTTGCCACAGATTTCACAGACGGCAGCCACGACGCGGACGCTCCTCGGGAGACTTCGGGACGGGCGCAAAGGTTAGCATCCTCGGCCATGGAGGCGATCGGAGCGCTCACGGGAGCCGACGTCGCACGGGCCCTCGGTGCGTACCGTCATGTCCTGCGCCTCCACCAGGAGGGGATCAACCGTCTGAACGTGTATCCCGTCCCCGACGGCGACACGGGGACCAACATGGCCCTCACGGTGGAGTCGGTGGTGACCGAGCTGGCCGGCCTGGAGGGGATGGGCGACCTGAGCGGCGACGCGTTCGGCCCCGAGACCGCCGGTGCCCATGGTCGGCCGGGCCCGCAGATGGCGCCGGTGTGCACGGCGATCGCCCACGGGTCGCTGATGGGGGCCCGGGGCAACTCCGGGGTCATCCTGTCGCAGCTGCTGCGGGGCGCCACCCGCGTCCTCGCCGCCTCGACCGAGGTAGGGCCGGCCGACGTGGCCCACGCCCTGGCTGCCGCCAGCGATGCGGCCCGCGAGGCCGTGCTCCGTCCGGTGGAGGGGACGATCCTGACCGTGGCCCGAGCCGCCGCGCTCGGCGCCGAGACGGCGGCGACGGCAGGGACGACGCTCGTCGGCGTGCTCGAGAAGGCGCGGGAGGCGGCGGCCGAGGCGCTGGCCAAGACGCCCGAACAGCTCCCGGTGCTGGCCCAGGCGGGCGTGGTCGACGCCGGGGGAGCGGGCTATCTGCTGCTGCTCGACGCCCTGCTCACGACGGTGGACGGCCGGCCCTTGCCCGAGGCGCCGGCCCCGGGCCCCGCGGCGCCAACGCTCCTGACGACGGCCGTGCCCGAGGACAACGGGCCGGGGCTCGAGGCCGAGACGGGCGGTGGAGCGCACCTGCGCTACGAGGTCATGTATCTGCTCGAGGCGCCCGACGTCACCGTCCCCGCCTTCAAGGAGGTGTGGGCCGGGATCGGGGACTCCATCGTGGTGGTCGGCGGCGAGGGCCTGTGGAACTGCCACATCCACACCGACGACGTCGGGGCTTCAATCGAGGCCGCCCTCGACGCCGGACGACCGCGCAACATCCGGGTCACCGATCTGGTGGAGCAGATGCAGGAGGAGCGCTGGGTGCGCGAGGCCGTGGCCCTCGATCCGGTGAGCGAGGCGGAACGGTCGGGCCCCCCGCCGCGGACGGCGGTGGTGGCCGTGGCCAACGGCGAGGGCGTCGGGCGGATCTTCCGCTCCCTCGGGGTGCACCACCTCGTGGCCGGGGGGCAATCGATGAACCCGTCGACGGCCCAGATCCTCGAGGTGGTGGAAGGGGTGGGGTCGAGTGATGTCGTGCTCTTGCCCAACAACGACAACATCCGGCCGGTGGCGATGCAGGTGTGCGAGCTCGCCACCAAGACGGTGCGGGTGGTGCCTACCAGTGGGATCGTCGAAGGGTTCGCGGCCCTGCTCGAATACGACCCCGAGGCGGGGGCCGATGACAACGCCGCCGCCATGGCCGCCTCGGCGCGCCGGGTGGTGGCCGGGGAGGTGACCCAGGCCGTGCGCGACGCCACGGGGCCGATGGGGCCGATCAAGGCGGGGGACTGGCTCGGCCTCTCGCGCGACGGCGTCGAGGTGGTGGGCGAGACCCTGGCCGAGGCGGCCTGCGGGCTCCTGGGGAAGCTGCTGCGCGACGATCATGAGCTCGTCACCCTGATCGAAGGTGACGGATCGGGGGCGGCCGACACCCGCCATGTCACCGAGTGGCTGGCCGAGAACCGGGCCGATGTCGCCGTCGAGGTCCATCACGGCGGTCAACCGCTCTACCCGTATCTGATCAGCATCGAGTAGGGAGTGGCTGAAGGCACCACGCTGCAGCGGCTGGCCCAGATCCCGGTGCACGAGATCAAGAGGATCGGTGAGAAGCGGGCCGAATCCCTCGCCACCCTCGGGATCAGGAATGTCCTCGACCTGGTCACGCACTACCCGCGTCGCTACATCGACCGCTCGCGCCAGGCCGACGTGGTGGGGATGACGCTCGGTGAGGAGTCCCTCGTCCTGGCCCGGGTGGAGTCGGTCAAGTCCCGACGTACCCGCAACGGCCGGGCTCTGGTCGAGCTCGAGGTGGACGACGGGACGGGGACGCTGAAGGTCACGTTCTTCAATCAGGCATGGCGGGCGAAACAGCTCCCGGTGGGGACGGAGGCGTTGTTCTTCGGCAAGCTCGACAGCTACCGGGGGAGGCGGCAGTTCACCAATCCGGTCGTCGACCTCGTGGGGAACCGGACCGGTCGGATCGTGCCCATCTATCCGACGTCGGAGAAGACGGGGATCGCCGGATGGGAGTACGGGGAATGGATCGGGGAGGCCCTGCGGCGCGCCGGCGAACTCGACGACCCCCTGCCCGAGGAGTTCCGGAGCCGGCTCGGTCTCATGGACCGGACCACGGCGTTCCGGGGTATCCACTCTCCGCGATCGTTCGAGGAGAGGGACGAGGCCCGGCGGCGGCTGGCCCTCGACGAGCTCCTGCGGCTGCAGCTCGAGGTGGTCATGCGCCGCCAGGCCAGCGAGCGTGACGCCCGCGGTATCAGCCACGCGGTCGTGCCGCCGGCGGGCGGTGTCGACCTCGTGGGCGCGTTCCTCTCCCGGCTCCCGTTCTCCCTGACGACCGCCCAGCGACGGGCGCTCGACGAGATCACACACGACCTCGGCGGTCCGTTGCCGATGCACCGGTTGCTGCAGGGCGACGTGGGGTCGGGAAAGACGGTGGTGGCCGTGGCCGCCTTGTTGGTCGCCGTCCAGGGTGGGCACCAGAGTGCGTTCATGGCCCCGACCGAGGTGCTGGCCGAGCAGCACTTCCTCGGGGTGCGGGAGCTGCTCGACGGTCTCGTCGTGGCCGACCCCGCGACGCTGGCGGGAAGCCGGCCCTTGAACGTCGTGCTCCTCACCAGCCGGACACCGGCGGGAGCGCGGGCGAAGGTGCACACCGCACTGGCCGCCGGTGCCGTGGACGTCGTGGTGGGCACGCACGCGCTGCTGACCGAAGACGTGCGCTTCGCCAGTCTGGGCGTGGTGGTGATCGACGAGCAGCACCGGTTCGGGGTGGAGCAGCGCGCCGCCCTGCGGGCCAAAGGTCGCGAGGCGGCGAGCGGCGGTGGGGCCGACCCCGACCTCCTGGTCATGACCGCCACTCCCATTCCCCGGACGGCGGCCATGGTGGTCTTCGGCGACCTCGACGTGACGGAGCTCGACGAGCTGCCGGCGGGGAGGGCACCGATCCGGACGCAGTGGGCACGGTCGGAGGACGACGAAGCGTCGGCCTGGCGACGCGTTCGGGAGGAGGTGGCCGCGGGGCACCGGGCCTACGTGGTGTGTCCGCTCGTCGAGGGATCGGAGAACATCCAGGCCAAGTCGGCGACCGAGGAGGAGGAGCGGTTGGCCCAGGGTGTCCTGGCCGGCTTGTCCATCGGTCTGCTGCACGGCCAGCTCAAGGCGGGCGAGAAGGAGGGGGTGATGGCCGCCTTCCGCCGCGGCGATCTGTCCGTGCTGGTCGCCACCACGGTGGTCGAGGTGGGAGTGGATGTGGCCGAGGCCACCGTGATGGTCGTCGAGGACGCCGACCGCTTCGGGATCGCTCAGCTCCACCAGCTGCGGGGGCGGGTGGGACGGTCGGAACTGGCCTCGTGGTGTTATCTGCTGAGCGCCGGGCCGACGCCTGACGCCGTGACGCGTCTCGAGGCCCTGGAGAAGACGACAGACGGGTTCGAACTGGCCGAAGTCGATCTCGAACTCCGGGGAGAGGGCACCATTCTCGGATCTCGGCAGAAGGGCCGCAGCGACCTCAAGCTGGCGTCGCTGCGCCGCGGCGACCGCGCCCTGGTGGCCTCCGCCCGCGAGATCGCCGAGTGCCTGCTCTGCGACGACCCGGTGCTCGAGAGCACAGCGGTGCTGGTCGACGAGCTCCGGCTGTTCGTGGGCGAGGACGAGGCGGCTTACCTGCTCAAGAGCTGAAACGCCCGGGAAGGCCCACGGAGGCGCCACTACGCTGACCGGTGTGGGGCTGACCGGTGTGGGCGCCTGTGCGTGTGATCGCCGGTAGCAGCCGGGGCCGGCCCCTGCGGGCCCCGACGGGAGGCGTGACCCGACCGACGGCCGATCGGGTGCGGGAGTCGATCTTCAACGTCCTCGGCAGTGTCGTGGATCTGGAAGGGGCCGTCGTCGCCGATCTCTTCGCCGGGAGCGGGGCGATGGGCGTGGAGGCGCTCTCTCGGGGGGCGGCGTCGGTGACGTTCGTCGACAACTCGTTGCCGGCCGTGCGGGCGGTGAAGGCCAACGTGACCGGGACCGGGCTCGATCCGGAGCGGACCCACGTGGTGCGGGCGGACGTCGTCGAGTGGCTCCTGCGACCGCACCGTTTCGATCTGGCCCTGTGCGACCCCCCGTACGCGTTCGACGCCTGGGAGGAGCTCTTGGCCAGGCTCCACGCTCAGGTGGTGGTGATGGAATCGGACCGGGACGTCATCGTGCCCGGGGACTGGGAGATCATCAGGAACAAGCGCTACGGCGGTACGCTCGTCACGGTGGTCCGCTCCCCCCGGTCGTCCCAGGCCCCAGCGTCGCAGCAGAGAGGCACCTCGTGACCGTTGCTCTCATCCCGGGCTCGTTCGACCCCTTCCACAACGGCCACCTCGAGGTGGTGGAACGGGCCGGACGCCTTTTCGACGACGTCGTGGTGGCGGCGCTGCGGAATCCGCAGAAAGCCGAACCCCTGTTCAACCTGGCCGAACGGGAGGAGATGCTGAAGGAGGCCCTGGCCCACCTGCCGAACGTCCGGATCGTGTCGGTGTCCAAACTGGTGGTGGACGTGGCCCACGACGTGGGGGCCTCGGCCATCGTGAAGGGCCTGCGGGCCGTCTCGGACTTCGAGAACGAGCTGCAGATGGCCCAGATGAACCGCCAGCTCTCGGGGATCGAGACACTGTTCATCCCCACCACGTCGACGTCGGCCTTCGTCGCCTCGCGCCTGTTGCGCGAGGTGGCCCGGTACGGCGGAGACGTCTCCGCCTTCGTCCCCAAGGTGGTGTGGCTGCGCCTCCAGGAGAAGTTCTCCCGGTGACCGACGACATCTTCGTCGACGATCCCTTCGAGGAGACGGCGACGGTCGTCGAGGCCGACGCCCAGGGGCTGCTGCGCCAGGCCGTCGACCTCGTGTCCACGGCGCGGACGATGCCGTTGTCGGCCTCGGTCCTCGTGGCGCGCGACGAGTTGCTCGAGATGCTCCAGAGTGCCCTCGACCGTTTTCCCGACGAGTTGCGCCAGGCCCGCTGGCTGCTGCGTGAGCGCGACGAATTCCTGGCCACGCGCCAACGCGAGGCCGACACCCTCCTGGAGGAGGTCCGGGCCCAGGCCGAGCGGATGGTGCAGAGGACCGAGATCGTCCGGCAGGCCAACCACGTGGCCCAGCGGATCCTCGACGACGCCCGTGAGGAGGCGCGGCGCCTGCGCCACGAGGCCGAGGACTTCTGTGACCAGAAGCTGGCCTCGTTCGAGATCGTGCTCGACCGGACCATCAAGACGGTGCAGGCGGGGCGCGAGAAGCTCCATGCCATACCCCCACCTCTGCCCGAGGACAAGGGCGCGCCGGGGGCCGGTGACGAGCGTGGCGCCGACGGCGACGAGCTCGGTTTCTTCGATCAGGACGACACATGAGAAGCCCCTCGTGACCCGCCCGTTCGTCGTCCATGTGGCCAAATTGCGTCGTGTCCTCGGCACCCGCTGGCACGAGGTGCGGTCCGGGACCATCGATGATCTGGTGTGCTCGGGGAGCGCGGTGCCCGAGGGTGCCGAGCTGCGGGCCGACGTGACCCTCGAATCGATCGCCGGCGGCGTCACCGTGACGGGCTTCGTGGTGGCGCCCTGGACCGGTGAGTGTCGGCGTTGCCTGGTGCCGGCGTCGGGGACGCTGAAGATCGCCGTGCGGGAGCTCTACACCGAAGGCGGTGACGGGGAGGAGACCTACCCGTTGACCAACGACGAGGTCGATCTCGAGGACCTCGTCCACGACGCCGTCCTGCTCGAGCTCCCGGTGGCCCCGCTGTGCCAGGAGGGGTGCCTCGGGTTGTGCCCACTGTGCGGGGTGAATCGCAACGAGGAGACTTGTCGGTGCGAGATGCCGCGCGACGAGCGCTGGGCCGCGCTGGACGTGCTGCGGGTTCCCGACCTGGGGGTCGGGAACTGACGGGCGGCCGACCGGGTATCGTGGAACGGCCCCCCACCTGAGGTGACCGACGATGGCCGTCCCCAAGAAGAAGACCTCCAAGGCGAAGAGTCGTAGTCGGCGCGCCTCGAATTGGGTGCTCGGCCTCCCGGCCCGCAGCGTGTGCCCGCAGTGCCAGCACGCCAAGGTGCCCCACGTGGTCTGCCCGAACTGCGGGTGGTACAAGGGCCGGCAGGCCGTCGAAGTCGACTAGTGGGCGGCGCCCGCGCCGGTCTCGGCGACGCCACGGGGCGCCTGCTACCGGTGGCGGTCGACGCCATGGGCGGTGATCGGGCACCGGGCGAGATCGTCGCCGGAGCGCGACGGGCCGTCGAGGAGCTGGGGATCGACGTCGTCCTCGTCGGCCCTCCCGACCAGGTGGGCGACACCGGGGGGTTGGAGATCCTCCCCGCCTCCGAGGTCATCGCCATGGACGAGGACCCCGGACAGTCGGTGCGGCGGAAGAAGGACTCCTCCCTCGTGCGGGCGGCCGAGGCCGTCCGTGACGGGCGGGCTCTGGCCATGGTCAGTGCCGGGAACACGGGGGCCACCATGGCCAGTGCGCTCCTGCGAATGGGCCGGCTGAAGGGGATCGTGCGTCCGGCCATCGCCACGCCCATCCCGCAGCTCGGCTCGCACCCCACCGTTCTGCTCGACGCCGGAGCCAACACCGAGTGCACGCCGGCCATGCTCGTGCAGTTCGCCCAGATGGGCGCCGCCTACTCGACCGCCCGGTACGGCGTCGCCGAACCCACCGTCGCCCTACTGTCGATCGGGGAGGAGAAGTCGAAGGGGACGCCCTTGGTGAAAGAGACGCACGCCCTGCTGGCGGTCACCCCCGGCCTGCGGTTCGTCGGGAACGCCGAGGGCCGCGACCTGATGAAGGACGCACCGGACGTGGTGGTGACCGACGGGTTCACCGGGAACGTGGCCTTGAAGACCCTCGAGGGGTCCCTGCGTTTCTTCATGGACACCCTGCTGGAGGTCCTGGGCAGGAACGAGGAGACGAAGACGGCCTCGGACGTGCTCCTGCCCTACCTGGCCCCACTGGCGGCCGAGTTCGATCCCGACAACACCGGCGGGGCCGTCCTTCTGGGCGTGGACGGGGTCTGCGTGATCAGCCACGGGTCGTCGTCGGCCCAGGCCATCGTGTCGGCCGTCCGGGTGGCTCACGACGTGGCCACCGGGGGCCTCGTCGACCGCCTGGCCCACGCCGTCGCCGTGGCGTAAGCCGCCCTGGGTCCGCCCTCCGGCGTCCCCGGCCGCCCCTTTCGGGCACGCTCAGCGGGGAACCGACCGCGCCGTGTGGGCGGCGCTGATCCGGCGTTGCCCCGGCCACCGGGCGGAGGAGCAGAAGTGGCCTCCGACCAGGGATTCCGTCTGCCGCGGGTCGTCGTCGGGTAGGATGCCGCCGGAAACTTCAAACCCGCAGGAGAACGACGTGCCCGCAGAGACTCACGTGGAAAAGGGTCCGCTCGACCGCCAAGAGGTCTTCGAGCTGGTACGGGACCAACTGGCCGACATTCTCGAGGTCGAACCCTCGACGATCAGGGAGTCCTCCTCGTTCGCCGAGGACCTCGACGCCGATTCCCTCGCCCTGATCGAGCTGGTGGAGGCCCTCGAAGAGGAGCTCGGGGAGCGAACGGTCGGGTTCCGGATCGAGGACGAGGACCTCGAGGATCTCCGGACCGTCCGTGACGCCGTCGACTACGTGGTCGCCAAGCTCGGGGCGACCTGAGACGGTCGACGATCCCGCCCCTGTGGACGGCGCCGGGGGCGCCGGATCCGAGGTGATCACCTCGGCCCGCTCTGCGCCCTCGGGCACGGAGCCAGGGGTCGCGGTCGACGGGGGTTCCCACGCTCCGGGAGAGCGCCGCCCGCAGGTCCCCGACGTGGCCGGCCTCGTCTGCCGGGTCGGGCGCCCGTTCGGCGACGAGGCCCTGCTCGTCCAGGCCCTGGCCCACCGCTCCTGGTGCGCCGAATCTGGTGGCCTGCCGTCGAACGAGCGGCTCGAGTTCCTGGGAGACGCCGTTCTCGGCCTGGTCGTCGCCGAGCACTGCTACCAGACCTATCCCGAGATGCCCGAGGGCGCTCTGGCCAAGGTACGGGCCGCCGTGGTCAACACGACCGTGCTGGCCGAGGTGGGCGTCGAGCTCGACCTGGGCCCCGTCCTGCTGCTGGGACGGGGGGAGGACGCATCGGGGGGCCGGTCGAAGCCGTCGATCCTGGCCAACGCCGTCGAGGCGGTGATCGCCGCCGTCTACCTCGACGCGGGCTTCGAGGCGGCGACGGAGTTCGTGCTGGGCCTGCTCGACCACCGGATCAAGGAGGCGGCGGCCGGGCCGGGGGCCGAGGACTTCAAGACCCGCCTTCAGGAGATGGTCGTCCACCGGGTGGGGACGCTGCCCCGCTACGAGGTGGCGGGGACCGGGCCCGACCACGCCCGGCGGTACACGGCAACAGTGATCGTGGGGGGCACCGTCGTGGGGGTGGGCGAGGGCCGGTCCAAGAAGGATGCGGAACAGGCCGCCGCCCACGCCGCCTTTCCCGCTTTCGCCGGGGACGACGCCGTCGCCGTCGATGGCGACCTCACCGGCGGTGTGCACGCCCATGCCTGAGCTCCCCGAGGTCGAAACCATCCGCCGCGACCTCGAGAAAGAGGTCATCGGGCGCCGGGTGAAGTCGGTGGAGGTGAAAGGCAAGCGGTCGATCCGGCGCCACAAGAGCGGCCCCGAATTCCGGGCCCGGCTGGAGGGCCGGAAGATCGCCTCCATCCGCCGGGCCGGGAAGTACCTCCTGCTCGGCCTGGACGACGAAGACATCCTCGTCGTCCACCTGGGGATGAGTGGTCAGTTGCTGCGGGCCAAGGGCCCGAAGGAGCCGCTCGACCGGCATACGCACGTGGTCATCACCTTCACGCAGGGCGGACAGCTCCGCTTCGTCGATCCCCGCACCTTCGGGGAGATGTTCGTCACCTCGGCCGACGAGCTCGAGACCGTCGCCGAACTCTCGCACCTCGGTTTCGACCCGCTCGAGGACGTGATGAGCTGGGCCCGGTTCGGCCAGCTCCTGGCCGATCGGCACATGGCGCTCAAGACGCTTGCTGATGGACCAGAAATTCGTCGCCGGAATCGGCAACATCTACTCCGACGAGATCCTCTTCGCCGCCGGACTCCGTTACGACCGGGGATCGGACTCGTTGAGCGCCCAGGAGATCCGCCGGCTGTACCGGGCCATGGTCGAGACGCTGTCCGAGGCCGTCAAGTACCGGGGGTCGTCACTGGCCGACGAGCAGTACCGCGACCTCTTCGGGGTGATCGGTGACTACCAGGGTCAACACCAGGTCTACGACCGCGAGGGCGCCGCCTGCCGGAGGTGCCGGAATTCGATCGTGCGGGTGAAGGTGAACGGGCGCTCGGCCTTCTTGTGCGAGCACTGCCAGATCTGATCAGGCCAGATCTGATCAGGCCGGATCAGATCGGGACGGCGGTCGTGCCGGCACATCCGTCGCCATCCCCGACTGGCGCCGCCCGACGGGTAGGGTGACCAACGGTGTTCCTGAAGTCACTGACCCTCAAGGGCTTCAAGTCGTTCGCCGACCCCTCGACGCTGCAGTTGGAGCCCGGCGTGACCGTCGTCGTCGGTCCCAACGGGAGCGGCAAGTCGAACGTGGTCGACGCCGTGGCGTGGGTGCTCGGCGCCCAGGGTCCGCGCACGGTGCGCTCCTCGAAGATGGAGGACGTGATCTTCGCCGGATCGGCCGATCGACCCCCGCTCGGGCGGGCCGAGGTGTCGCTCACCATCGACAACCGGGCCGGACACCTCCCCGGTGGCCTGGCCGAGATCACCATCACCCGGACGCTGTTCCGCTCCGGCGACAGTGAGTACGCCCTCAACGGCCAACCGTGCCGGCTCCTCGACGTCCAGGAGTTGCTGTCGGACTCGGGCGTCGGCCGGCAACAGCATGTCATCGTCAGCCAGGGCCAACTCGACCAGATCCTGAACGCCAGGCCCGAGGACCGCCGTGCCGTGATCGAGGAGGCGGCCGGGATCCTGAAACACCGCCGCCGCCGCGAGCGGGCCGAGCGACGTCTGGCGGCGACCGAGGAGAACCTCGAACGCCTCGGCGACCTCCTGCGCGAGGTCCGTCGGCAGATGCGGCCGCTCGAGCGCCAGGCCGCCGCGGCACGGTCGCACGCGTCGCTGGCCGAGGAATTGCGGGACCTGCGGCTCTACCTGATCGGTCGGGAGCTCGCCACCCTGGACGACCGTCGTCGGGCGGCGACGACCGAGCGTGATCGTCTGGCCGAGGCGGAGGCGACGTTGCGGAGCTCACTGGACGACCTCGACGCCGCCGCCGACGCCGCCGCCGCCGAGTTGTCGGCGCAGCGAGAAGACGGGCTCGTCGCCGCCCTCACCCGCGTCCACGGACTCGGCGAACGGTGCCGCGGACTGGGCGGAGTACTGGCCGAACGGCGTCGGTCGCTCGTCCAGGCGCTCGATGCCGCCGCCGACGCCGATGTGGTGTCGTCTCTGGAAGCAGACGCGGCGCGGCTCTCGGACGAACTCGAGACTCACGGCGCGCCAGTCGGCGGAGCTCGACCCGATGGTCGAGGAGGTGGCTGCCGCCGAGGGCGAGCTGGCGCGTGAGCTGGCTGCTTTCGACGCCGCCGCCGGCGACCTGGCCGCGCTGCGGGCCGCCGAGGAGGCATATGCCGTCGCCCGCGGGGAGCGGGAACCACTGCGCCGGGCGTTGGAGCGCGACCGGTGCCGATCTGGAACAGCTGCGGGAGCGGGTGACCATCCTCGATCGACGACGGTCGGACCTCGAAGCCGATGCCGTCGCCGTGGCCAACCGACTGACCGACGCCGAGGCCGAGGTGGTGGCATCGGCCGACCGGGCCGCCGCCGCCGAGTCGGCCGCCGCCGCCGCCGCCGAGGCCTGGGAGCGCGCCGACGACCTCCGACGGGAGGCCGAGCAGACGCGGCACCGTCTCGACGCCCGCGCCGAGGCCCTGGCCCGGACAGCCGCCGAGGCCCGCGGGTCGGCCGGCGCCGGCGTGCTCGCCGGTGTCCCGGGGGTCGTCGGTTCACTGGTCGAACTGGTGGAGATCGACGACGGCTGGCAGGGTGCATTCGAAGCCGCCGCCGGTGCCGCCCTCGCTGCCGTCGTGGTACGGGACGCCGACACGGCGCGCGCCGCCCTCGCCCGTCTCCACGAGAGCGACGTGGTCGGCACCGTCCTGGCGCTGGGGTCGACCGCTCCCATGGCGGTGACCGACGATGCTGCTGCCGCGACAGGACGCAGAACCCGTCCGCCGTCACGTCCGCTCGCGCGTGGCCGGCGTGGAGGAGCTTCTCGATCGATTGTTGGCCGGCGCCGTCGCCGTGAAGGCTGGATGGCGCACGGCGGTCGACTATGCCCTCGAACATCCGGACCTCGTGGTGGTCACGCCGGCGGGCGACCGCTTCTCGCCCGCCGGTTGGATCGTGGGGGCCGGGTCCACCCCGTCCACGGCGGCGGCCACCGACCAGGCGCGTCGGGAGGCTGAGGCAGCAGCGGCGGCGTCGGAGCGGGCCGAATCAGTGCTCGCCGAGGCGCGCGTGGCGGCCGACGATACCCGGACGGCAGCTGCCGCTGCCGGACGTGCCGCCGAGCGCGCCGTCGACCACCGTCAGGCGCTCGTCGACGCCGGCGCCCGGCTCGTGCCCGAGCTCGAGTTGGTGCGCCGCGAAGGGGACGAAGCTGTCCGTCATCGTGACGCCCTCGCCGATCGTGTCGCGCGCGACACGGCGCGCCTGAGCGACGTCGACCGGGGGCTGCCCGAGCTCGAAGGTACGGCCGCCGCCGCCGCCGCCCGTCTGCGTGCCGCCGAGGAGACACGAGAGCACCAGCAGGACCGCCGACGGGAGGTCGAGGGTCGCCGACGCGACCTCGAGGTGCGGATCGCCGGGTTGGCCGAGAGGCGAGCCGTGCTCACCAATCGGCTGCAGGACGTCGAGCGACGCTTGGCCGGGCATGTGGCCGAACGGGACCAGGCGGGGGAGCGTCGACGACGGTTGGAGGCCGACGCCCGCGCCGTGGACCGTCTCGGCGAGGTGGTCGACCGTGGTGCCGACCGCCTGAACGGTCTGAGCGAACGGTTGCGTACCGAACGATCGCGGCAGCTCGACGAAGTCCGGGCCGGCGCGGCGCGCCTCGACGATCTCCGACGTCGACGGTCCGCCGTCGAGGCACAGGTGACCGAGACCCGCGACGTCCTGCAGAAGCTCGCCCTCGAGTTGGCCGAGTCGGGCGTCCGCCAGGAATCGGCCGTCGAGGCTCTGCGTCGCGAGCTCGGCTGCGAGCCCGAGGCGGCCATGGGTGCTCCCTGTCCGGCCCTGCCCGACGGGGTGGACGCCGGGACCCGGGCCGCCGCCGTCGAGTCGGAGCTGGCATCGCTCGGCCCCGTCAATCCCCTGGCCCTCGAGGAACTGAGCACGCTGGAAGAGCGGCACCGTTTCCTCGAGGAGCAGGTGGAAGACGTCCGTCGCGCCCGGCGTGAGCTCCACCAGGTCATCCGAGCCGTCGACGACGAGATCATGCGGGTGTTCGCCGAGGCCTTCGCCGATGTGAACGAGCATTTTCAGGTGCTGGTGGCCACGCTCTTTCCCGGAGGGATCGGACGGCTGGTTCTCACCGACCCCACCGACCTGCTCGACACCGGAGTCGAGGTTGAGGCGCGTCCGGCGGGCAAGAACGTCCGAAAGCTGTCGCTGCTGTCGGGCGGCGAGCGTTCGCTCGTCGCCCTCGCCTTCCTGTTCGCCGTGTTCCGCAGCCGACCGTCGCCCTTCTATCTGATGGATGAGGTGGAGGCGGCCCTCGACGACGTGAACCTGCACCGGTTCCTCGATCTGCTGCACGAATTCCGGGAGGAGGCGCAGCTCATCATCGTCAGTCACCAGAAGCGCACGATGGAGGCGGCCGACGCCCTCTACGGCGTGACGATGACACCGGGCGGGTCATCCAAGGTCGTGAGCCAGAAGGTCCGGCGCCAGACCGACGACGAATCAGCCGCCGCCGCCACCAACTGACCACCGGTGACGGCGGCCGAACCGTTCCCGACTTCTCGTAGGCTGCCCTCGCCATGACCGCCCTGTGGATCGTCCTCGTCGTGGTCGTCCTGGTGGCGATCCTGGTGTCCTCGGTGCTCGTGTCCCGGCGTGCCTCGAGCCGTGGCCGCTCCGCCGACGCCGCCGCGCCGACGCCCACGACATCCCCGCCCACGACACCCCCGCCGGCGACGCCCCCACCGACCGTCTCGCCGGGTCCGGCATCGCCCGAGGCGTCTCCGCCATCCCCGGCTGTCGCCGGGCCTGAAGATCTCGTCGGCGCCGACGAGGCGGCACCGGCCGATCTGCGGGAGCGGATGGGCAAGACGCGCGGGCTGTTCTCGGGTTACGTGCGGGCGCTGCGGGGACGGGGGTCTGTCGACGATCAGACCTGGGACGATCTCGAAGAGGCCCTGTTGCGGGCCGACGTCGGGGTGGCCACGACGACAGCGTTGCTCGACGACCTTCGCCAGCGCGTGCGGAGCGGAGACCTGAGGGGGCCCGACGCTGTCGTCGCCGCCCTGCGCGATGCGCTGCGGGCGTCGCTCGACGTCGCCGGCGCCGCCGCTCTCACGTTCGAGGAAGGTGTGACCAACGTCTGGCTCTTCGTCGGCGTGAACGGCGTCGGCAAGACGACGACGATCGGAAAGATCGCCCGACGACAGGCGGCCGAGGGGAGGACGCTGCTCCTGGCCGCCGGCGACACCTTCCGGGCGGCGGCGGCGGAGCAGCTGGCGATCTGGGCGCAACGGGCCGAAGTCGGACTGGTGCGGGGCGCCGAGGGCAGCGATCCGAGTGCCGTCGTCTTCGACGCCGTGCAGCGGGCATCGGCCCGGGGCCAGGAGCTCGTGCTGGCCGACACGGCGGGACGGCTGCACACGAAGGTGAATCTGGTGGAGGAACTGAAGAAGATCCGCCGGGTCGCCGACCGACCCCCTGGACGCGTGACCGAGGTGCTCCTCGTCCTCGACGCCACCACCGGTCAGAACGGGCTCAACCAGGCACGACAGTTCCTCGACGCCGTGGGTGTCACCGGTGTGGTCCTGACGAAGCTCGACGGGACGGCCAAAGGGGGCATCGTGGTGGCCATCCAGCGCGAATTCGGCCTCCCGGTCAAGCTTGTCGGCATCGGCGAGGGTCCCGATGACCTGGTCGCCTTCGACGCCGACCGGTTCGTCGACGCCCTGTTCGAATGACGGGGCCGACCGGGGAGGCTCACCGGCTCCGGTAACCTGAGCAGCCGCATGTTCGACGCCCTGTCCGACCGCCTCGAAGGGATCTTCGGGCGCCTGCGCGGTAGCGGGCGGCTGAGTGACACAGACGTCGACGGAGTCCTGCGCGAGATCCGGACCGCTCTCCTCGAAGCCGACGTCGACGTCCGGGTGGCCCGTTCCTTCGTGGACCGGATCCGGCTGCGCATCGTCGGCCAGGACCTGTCGAAGAGCCTGAGTCCCGGCCAACAGGTCATCAAGGCGGTGCACGAGGAGCTCATCGGGATCCTCGGGGGCGAGGTGTTGCGTATCTCGTATGCGTCGGCCCCCCCGACGGTGGTCCTTCTGGCCGGGCTCCAGGGGTCGGGCAAGACGACGACGTCGGCCAAGTTGGCGCGGTGGTTCCGTCAGCAGGGACGCAACCCGATGCTCGTCGGGGCCGACCTCCAGCGTCCGGCTGCGGTCGAACAGCTCCGGATTCTCGGACAGCAGGTCGGCGTGACCGTCTACAGCGAGGCCACGGACCCTGTCTCGGTGGCCACCTCGGGCCTGAACGAGGCTCGCCGCCTCGGTCGCGACGTCCTGATCGTGGACACGGCCGGTCGGCTGGCCATCGACGAGGCCCTGATGGACGAGGTCCGTCAGATCTCCGACGCCGTGGTTCCCCATTTCACGTTCCTGGTCATCGATGCCATGACCGGACAGGACGCCGTGGCGACGGCCGAGGCCTTCCATGCCACCCTCGATCTCGACGGGGTGATCCTCACCAAGCTCGACGGCGATGCCCGTGGCGGTGCCGCCCTGAGCGTGAAGGAGGTCGTCGGCCGGCCGATCGCCTTCGCCTCGACCGGGGAGCGCCTCGCCGACTTCGACCAGTTCCATCCCGACCGGATGGCCAGTCGCATCCTGGGCATGGGCGACGTGCTCAGCCTCATCGAGCAGGCCGAGCGCGAGTTCGACACCGATGTCGCCCAAAGGGGAGCCGAGCGCCTCCTCGACGGGAAGTTCACCCTCGAGGACTTCCTCTCCCAGCTCCAGCAGGTCAAGAAGCTCGGATCGCTGACCGGAATCCTGTCGCTCCTGCCCGGTATGCCCAAGGAACTCAAGCAGGCCAAGGACAGCATCGACGATCGCCAGATGGCCCAGGTGGAGGCCATCATCCAGTCGATGACCAGGAAGGAACGCGCCGAGCCGACGATCATCGACGGCGGTCGGCGGCGGCGGATCGCCACCGGGAGTGGCACCACCATCCAGGATGTCAATCAGCTCCTCCGGCAATTCAAGGAGGCACAGCAACTGATGCGCTCCCCGGGGATGCTCGGAGGCATGCTCGGAGGGCGCGGCGGTCGGGCCGCCCAGGCCCTCACCGAGCAGATGGGAGACCTGACGGCGCTCGGGACCGGTGGCGCCGACCCTCTGGGCGACCTCCTCCCGGGGCTCCCTGGGGGGTCGTCCCCCATGCGGGGCCTCGGTGGCGCTGCCGCCAAGGGGACCAAGGGCGGCAAGAAGAAGAAGGGCGGCCGGGTCACGCCCAAGGCCAGCGGTGGGGGCCGTTAGCGCCTGAAAAGGGGCCCCCGGCGGCGTGATGTCGCCGGGAGGGCCCGTCACGGGCCACAATGGACGGTCCGAGCCCCCGGGGGCGCGTGATGCACACAGGAAGAACTAGGGAGTCAATCGTGGCCGTAAAGCTCCGTCTCGTGCGGATGGGCAAGAAGAAGCAGCCGACGTACCGCGTCGTGGCCGCCGATAGTCGATCGCCGCGCGACGGACGATTCATCGAGATCGTCGGCACCTACGCGCCACGGGGGCGTTCTTCGGCCGACCCCGATGCCATCGTGGAGATCGACAACGTGAAAGCGCTCAAATGGCTGCGCCAGGGGGCGACGCCCACCGAGAGGGTGGAGAAGCTCCTGCGCAAGTCCGGAGCATGGGACGAATACCGCCCGGCGGACGCCAAGTGAGCGACGAGGATTTTGACGACGACGTCACCACCAACGCCGTGAACGAGGTCGACGAGGTCGACGACGTCGACGACATGGCCGGCAACCGGGTGGAGGGGGGAACGGCACGGGCCGTGCTCGACTACATCACGCGGTCGATCGCCAGCGAGCCCGACGCCGTCGTGGTCGACGCCGATGACTCGGGCCACAGCGTCCGATTCCGCATCCATGTGGCACAGCGGGACATGGGTCGCATGATCGGCCGCCGAGGACGGGTGGCGCAGGCGATCAGAACCGTGGTGCGGGTGGCCGGGTCCCGAGACGGGGTGGAGACAAACGTCGACTTCGTCGACGACTGACGATCCCCGCGGTGACCCCGTCCCCGGCGGGAGGGGCGAGGGGCTCCTCGACGTGGGCCGCGTGGTGCGGCCCCACGGGCTCAAGGGCGAGGTGGTGCTCGACCTCGTGAGCAACCGCGCCGAACGGTCGATGCCGGGCTCCGTCTTCATGACCGACGGCGGCGAGTTGTGTATCGAGAGCTCACGTCCCTTTCGTCACCGCTGGCTGGTCACCTTCGCCGGGATCCGCGGGATCGACGCTGCCGAGGCCCTTCGGGGTCGCGTCCTGCGGGCCCCTCCGCTCGACGACCCGTCGGCCTTGTGGGTCCACGAGCTGGTGGGATCGACGGTGGTCGACAATGCCGATGGCGACTCGCTCGGCACCGTGGTGGCGGTGGTGGCCAATCCGGTGAGTGACCTCCTGGAGCTCGACGGCGGTGCCCTGGTACCGCTGCGTTGCGTCGTCCATCACGGGCAGGGCCGGATCGTGGTCGACGTCCCCCCCGGCCTGCTCGACTGATTCTGAGCCGATGACCGACAGGGTGAACGCCATGCGGGTCGATGTCTTCACCATCTTCCCCGAGCTCCTCGAGGGCTTCTGTTCGGGTGCCCTTCTCGGTCGGGCCCGGCGCGACGGTGTGCTCGATCTGCGGATCCACGATCTGCGCGACGCCGCCAGCGACTCCCGTCGCTCCGTGGACGACGCGCCCTTCGGCGGCGGAGCGGGGATGGTTCTCATGCCCGGCCCCATCTTTGCCTCGGTGGAGACGGCCGACCCCCGGCGGCCCCTCTTCCTCCTCGGACCCCGGGGACGTCGCTTCGATCAGCACATGGCCGAGGAGCTGGCCGGCCTGGCGGCGACGTCGGGTGGATTCTCTCTGCTGTGCGGCCGCTACGAGGGTGTGGACGAGCGGGTCTCGGATCATCTCGTCGACGGCGAGCTGTCGATCGGCGACTATGTGCTGGCCGGCGGCGAGGCGGCCGCCGTCGTCGTCGTCGAGGCCGTCTCCCGCCTCCTCCCCGGGGCCATGGGGAACGAGGAGTCGGCCCAGGACGAGAGCTTCACGTCCGGGCTCCTCGAGTACCCCCACTACACGCGTCCGGCAGTCTTCAGGGACTGGGAGGTCCCCGAGGTCCTCCGCAACGGCGACCACGGCCGGATCGAGAGATGGCGCCGGACAATGGCTCTGCGCCGGACGATCGAGGCGCGCCCCGACCTGATCGCCGCCCGGGGTGGGATCTCCGACGAGGAACGGCGGCTGCTCGAGGCCGAGGAACCCGTCCCCGCTCCGGCGGACACGTCGTCGGTCACCGAGGGCTCGGAGGGAGGGCCTCCGGGCCGCTAACCGGCCCCGACCTCAGGCGCAGCCAGGGCCGAGAGCCCCACGGTGGGTGCGGCCCGGTCCAGGACGCGGCTATTCTCGCTAGTTCAAGCAGGCCCCGTCGGTCGGCCGTCGCCCGCAGGTGGCTATCGCGCCAGGGGTGCCGCCTGATCCGCTCGACATCGACCCGCGAAGGGACGCGCGCCATGAATCCGACTGACATCGTCGATCGCGAGAGCCTGCGAGACGACATTCCGGAGTTCGCTCCCGGCGACACCCTGAAGGTCCATGTGCGGGTCGTGGAAGGCAATCGCGAGCGTGTGCAGATCTTTCAGGGGGCTGTGATCCGACGGCAGGGGACCGGAGCCCGGGAGACGTTCACGGTCCGGAAGGTGAGTTTCGGCGTGGGCGTGGAGCGGACCTTCCCCGTCCACTCGCCCATCCTGGCCAGGATCGAGATGGTGACCCGGGGCGATGTCCGTCGGGCGAAGCTGTACTACCTGCGTGGGCGCGTCGGGAAGGCGGCCAAGATCAAGGAATCTCGGAAGGCTTACCATCGTGCCGACGCCGCAGCTCAGAAGGGCAATACCTCTCGGACAACGTAACGCCGAGCTGTCGGCGCTCCTGGCCGACTACCTCACGCAGTACACGAACCCGATCACTCACGCCCAGAACGCCCAGCGCCTCAATCACCTTTTCCGCACCACCGGGAAGCGCCATCCTGACGCCGTCACCGAAGCGGAACTGTTCACCTGGTGCACCGGAGACGGGAAGCTCGCCAACAACACGGTCCGCCAGCGCCTCTCCACCGTCCGCACCTTCTACCGCTGGTGCCACGAACTCGACATCGTGGAGAAGGACCCGACCACCCGTCTGCTCGGATTACGCCGGTCGTATCCCAAGACCTACGGGAAGGTGCAGGCCAAGCACGGTGGTCGCTGGCTCTCCCGAGACGACGCCTTCAGCACACTCCTCGGACCCTGCCAGGACGGGACACCGGGAGGAATGCGAGACGAACTGGCGATACGTCTCGGACTGGCTGGAATCCGCAACGCCGAGATATGTCACATGGCTTGGGGCAACTACGACCGGAGCACCGGGCGCCTCCACTGGACAGGGAAGGGGAGACGCCCCCGAGAAGTCACACTCGGCACCACCACCCGCCACCTTGTGACCGCATGGCGCACGCTCTACGTCACCAGCATCACCCGTCCCCTGGCCGACACCGACCCCGTCTTGTGCACGCAGGTCATGGGCGCTCAGCGGCGCCAGGGACCCGCACGGATCAACTGGCTGTCACCCCTCACAGAGCGCACGTACTTCCGCATTGTCACTCTGAGGGCAGAGGAAGCCGGACTCGGACATGTGGCGCCCCACGACCTCAGACGCACCGCAGCAGGCATCCTCCACCGCACCACAGCCGCCGATGGAGGGCACCACTTCGACCTTCTCGACATCCAGAAGGTCCTGGGCCATGCTGACCCCGCAACGACCATGAGGAGCTACCTGGACCCCATGGACACCAACGTGATCGACAGAGCAGCGCAGGCGCTCGACTAATCACAACGGAAGCACAATGGCGCCACGACATTTCGGCCCGCTGCGGTCTGTTCGCTACGCTCACTGTCCCGCTCCGGGCCGACCTGCCGCCAGCGCCACTATGCGCCCCCCGAGGTGACCCCAATGATCGCTTTCCCCTTCACATGGGCGTGTGTTCAATCTTCCCCACCTATCGTCGGCGAGTGTCTGTCGCACTCGCATTGCGTGATGGGCGGCCCTGTGGCTCAGACCATCGAGGGAAGCCGACCGAGAAGGTCGTCCAGTAGTAACCCTCCATCGTTTCCGCCGATTCTTGGGTGACCCTAATTTCTGTGCCCATATGAGTCGCAATATTCGAAGCCAACGCCAGCCCGAAACCCGTACCCTCAGTACCTAGTGCTCGGGCGGCAGCTCCTCGGTAGAAGACGTCGAAGATCCGCTCGATCTCGTCCACCTCGATCCTTGGCCCTAACGACCGGACCGTGAGCACAATCGCTTCATCATCGTCCCTAACATCGATGTAGGTATCGCTGTCCCTCGGCGCATACTTCAATGCGTTATCAAGCAACGTGTGCGGTATTACGACGACTGCACGATAGTTTGCTTCGACCAAACCAAATGACTCGCCACTAAAGTGGAGCCGCACGCCCTTTGCGTCAAACGCCGCCTCATAAATCTTGACGGTCTTATGCACCGTGCCATGCACTCGGAAGGTTGTTCGGGAAGCCAGGTCCGTAATGCGCTCCGGGTAAATGAGGAATAAAGCGGCATCGAGTCGATCCTCCATGAGCCGGGCGGCATGATAAATCGCTACTTCTTCTTGGGGGGCACGTCCAAGAGCATCTTCGATAGCGGTAATTCGGTATCGCTCGGTCCAAATTACATTCATATTCTGAATAATGTGTGCGACGAACGCTTTGTAATCGTGTACCTGGCCCAACGCCTTTTCTATTTCGGGCCGGAGAAGCTCTACGATCTCGGACTGGTACCGCCTCGAATTTCGATATTCCGAGATGATCGTTTTCCGCTCCGCCTCCAAATGTTCCTCAAGTACCGCCGTCGCTTCCCGCGCTCTATCAGCGGTCCGTTGGATCTCGACTCGGCTCGGTTGCAACTGGCGAGCATGCATCTGCCTACGTCGAGCAGGTGTCATCGTCGGGTAATCCCGAACCACGACTCCAGCGATCATCAGCTCGGCATCGATACGAAAGTAGTTAATGCCGTAGCTGCACAGTGCCAGCTCATTTACAACACCATGTTCACACTGACGATCGCAGCCCGTACAGCGATCGGGCCACGAAATGAGAAGGCCGTCATGACGCTTGCCTCGAAAAAGATAAGGATATGGAAAAAAGTGGAGCGCTAACTCATCCATATCGACAGTGCCTTGATCGCAACCTGCGCCAGCGCAATCACGCTTTCGACAAGGTCAGGATCGGATAATTTGCGCTGCAGGTAGTTTTTGAGTCGTGTGACGTCACCATCAAGAACGGCCCGATCGAAACGTTCGGCAACCTTCGGCACCTGGACTCGCGAATCGCCCAAGATATCGAACAGGCGATCCGTATAAAACCCGTGTCTGAACCGAGCCCCCAACAGATCGTCAACAGCCTTCTTAAAATCTCCATAGTCGGCTGATTTGGGTAAGACGCCATCGGCCATTTCGAAAAACGGTTGATACTTTAGAGGAAAGTCGGCGCTAGAGAATGCAATAACAAGTTGATGAGGACTCGTCTCACGTATGTGTCGAAGGATTCCAATTCCGTCTTCGGCGACGCCTTCTTGGCCACACCTTGTAAATCCAGCAGTATGAGGTCAAATTCCCCGTTTTCCAGATCGCAGAGATTCTTGACCACATTCCACTTCGTGATGTTGTACCTCTCATCTTCGAACAGCCGCTTATAAGGGAACTCTTGGTCATCGATAATGAGTACTCAGGAGCGCGCAATAATCTCCCGGGCCGTGGGAGTAGGCCAGCTCCGACTCGATCGCCACGCCATATCGCGCTCCCCCTTGCTGCTCACTTCCGGCCACACGGCCACCCCGGCAGATACGGACCGATCCGCCTGCTCCGAGAAGGATATCAGGAATCCATCTGTGTGCTCTGCTGTCAATCGTCGTCATTAAAAGGCCTGGTCAGAAGGGTAATGACATCCATGTCACGCAGGGAGCCACAGACCTAAGACCAGCCCGATACTATGGACAATGCATCGGAAGGAGATGACGATGAGTCCGAACCAAGAACCGAAGGGCGTACGCCACAAGAAGGCATCGCTGCCTCAGACAGATGTGCCCTCTTACCCCCTCATGGAAGCGCTCCGGGTCCCAAGAGCATTGGCAGCCGAGCTCGGGAAGCAGCCGGCGACACCGTTGCAAGTAGCGAAAGCGCTTGGTGTTGCTCCCACGACAGGGGCATTTCGGACCGTCACGGCATCCTCTGTTGCGTACGGCCTGACCGATGGCGCTGCGTTTGCCGAAAAGATTTCGCTAACCCACTTGGGTCGACGAATCGTCGCTCCAACGGCGGACGGGGACGAAGCTGCGGGAATGTTGCAGGCAGTCATGCTGCCCCGAGTCACTCGAGCATTTCTACAGAGGTACAACGGCTCGAGATGGCCCAGAGAGGACATTGGCAGAAACGTCCTAGAGGACGAGCTGGATGTCCATCGAGATCAATCAGCTCGGGCTTTACAACTTATTCATATCGACGCCGACAGTTTGGGGTTACTCGTTCGCATTAACGACGAGGAATATGTTTCGCTCGACACTATGCGGCCAACTGCGATCGCCTCAGCCGTCCTGGGGACGCCTGAGTCTGACAACGGATCGCTCGAACCAGAGGACCCCTCAGCAACGCAACATGGTGCGAGTCGACAGATGGATGCTACTCCTCCGGGACGCACGGAGAACAGGCGAGTATTCATCACGCACGGGAAAAATCAGAAGATCGTTACGCAAATAAAGAAGCTTCTCGGATTTGGTGACCTGGAGCCGGTCGTCTCCGTAGAAACACAGGCAATGGCCAAGCCTGTTCCGGACAAAGTGTTAGATGAAATGCGCTCGTGCTCGGCAGCGATCGTTCACGTCGATCCGAGTCGACGTTGACCGACGCCGAGGGTCAAAGTCGACCTGTAATAAACGAGAATGTCCTCATTGAGATCGGTGCAGCTATGGCACTTTATGGTCATAAATTCATCTTGCTCGTTGAGCGTGGTGTGACGCTGCCCTCAAATCTTCAGGGTCTCTATGAAGTTCGTTACGACGGAGACGGCCTTGATCACGACTCCACTATGGCGCTGCTAGAAGCCTTCGCAGGCTTCAAGTCAGGTAGCTAGGAGACGCTGCACTCGAATCCGCTTCCACGTGCGAGTCAGCCGGGTCGTCGGTAGCGCCCCCTAGATTGCCACGGTGGCCACTCGTTACAACAAGTCCGCTACGCCCAACCCTTTTCTGCCGCCTTCGCTTCCGCCTCGTCACCCAACCACAACCGGCAACCACAGCTGAGCGCCCGCGGTTGCGGCCATCTAGACCCATCCAATGACCACGCCATGGTGGCCCGCATCAGTTCAGTGCGATGAGACTGCACCTCGCACCCGGGATCGGTAAAGGCGGTTGCCAACTCTCGCATGTCCCGTACGACCACCGATCCATTGCTCGACCCCGATGCGCCAATATCACCTCGCCTGGCTGCCTTGTGATAGCGCCCAGACGAATGCTGACGCCGACGAGGTCCCTTCGCCATCAAGCCATCCCAAATTGATACACAAGGTCATCACACAGACAGAACTGTTCCGACCACTTCAACAACCGATCCATTTCGACCGATGCCATCCGCACCGGAGCCCACACACCATTGTTCTTGCGATTGTTCGTCTTCGTATAGGCGCAGGCAGTCTTGCGCCACCGTACCCTCTATTCGGTGGCACCGTTCTCCCCATTGCAATCGCTCTCGCCCGTTGCCGCTTGCCGTGAGCCCAATGTTCTTTCTGCTGCCTGTCATAGAGCTGCCTAATCTGGCGGCGCACTTGTACATAACAAGCTCGCAGCAGATCTCTACCTGACTACGTGCTCTCCCCCTATCACTCCCCACCATCTTCCCATACCGTAAAGCCCTCCGGAAGCTCGTTCTGCCGCTGCTTGCCGAGGTCTCTAATGAGATACCCAGCACTCGCAACGGATCTTGAGCCCCTGCGTAATACGCCGACTACACGTTCATACCAACGAGCTGCCGTACATATCCTCCAACTGCTTCTACGTGTAGAAGCCGTTCAACCGGCCTATCTACGCCAGCCAGGCACCGAAGCACCAGTCTAATAACTCGTCATCCTCCACGCCCCTAGTGCACCTACTACAAAGTGCACATGGCACATTCCATTCTTCTCGCCTATTCGACCTTCCACACTCCGTGGCGGGCGTGCCCCAACGAGTTTTCCAGCACCGAGGAAGCGCTTTATGGCCACCTTGATCGTCTTGCCGCACGCCTTAACTGAAGGCCCCACGTCCCCGTCAACATCACTGTACTACCCACTTTGTGCCATATACGAGTACACTGCCTGCCGTAAGCGTTTTCTCGCCTACAGCGAGAACTCCATCACTCGCTGCCGCTTTGCCTGTCACCCTGATTCCACCTCGCTGCCTCTAAGTCGAACTCCGAGACCATCTCGTACCCACACGCCATCATCGAAGTACCACATTCCACGAAGTACCGGTGGATCTCATCGACAGACCCTACGTCTGTAACTACACCAATGGCATTCACCCCCCCCCATATCTTTTCTTCTTTCCCGGAAAACCTTGCCCCGCTGGTCCTTGCACCCAGCGATGCCCTATCTGTACCCCGATCTGCTGAGCGCACCGGCGCCTCGTGACCTTCTTACTCCAATCCGAACCCCCGCACTGGCAATTAACTTCTCCCAACCAAACGCCTCTCAGCACCAGCCCTAACTGAGCAACTCATATACCACCAAAGTTTCCACCCATGCTTCCGTACCAGGTTTCACAATACACTTAAGATCAAGGAGAAGCGGGCAGTCCGCCCGTAGGGCGATGAGCGAAGAGGACCTCGAACGCTACGAGGCCGATATCGAGTTGGCCCTTGTCCAGGAGTACCGTACGGTGCTCCCGCTGTTCAACTACGTGGTCGAGACGGAGAGACGTTTCTACCTCGCCAACGAGGTGAAGGTTTCGGTCGGGAACAGCTCGACTCCCTCGTGCATCGAGGTCGAGCTGACGGACGCCTGGGTGTGGGACATGTACCGGCCCGCCCGCTTCGTCCCGAGCGTGAAGGTCCTGACCTTCCGAGACGTGAACGTGGAGAGACTCCCCGAACGCGACACCTGACATCGACCGGTCGACCTGCCCGGGCTCGGCGCCGTCGAGACGAGCGGCCCTTCCTGTCACAGCCATCGGGAACACTCGTCGCATGTCGGGATATCAACCAGCTGGGCCGCCGATCGACGGCCGTCGAGAACGTGGTCGTCGGGGAGAGGAGGCCGCCGCCCGCTGGTACGGGCGGGCCGGCTACCGGATCGTGGCCCGCAACTGGCGGTGCGCAGACGGCGAGATCGATCTCGTCGCCGTCGACCCCGTGGCCGATGTCGTCGTCATTTGCGAGGTGAAGACCCGGTCCTCGGCCCGTTTCGGACGGCCCGAGGAGGCGGTCACGCCCGTCAAGCAGCGACGCTTGCGACGTCTCAGCGCACGGTGGCTCTCCCAGCAGCGGCCGCACGGAACGCCGACGCGGTCAGTCCGGTTCGACGTCGCCGCCGTGTGGGACGACGGCGCCGGGGATCTCGTCGTCGACGTTTTCCAGGACGCCTTCTGACGGTCGCCGTCCCCGTCTTGACACGGCGTGGCCGACGTCGGTCCCAGGCGATCGATCTTGGCCCGATTC
This sequence comes from uncultured Acidimicrobiaceae bacterium, assembly GCA_963848355.1. Classification (GTDB taxonomy): domain Bacteria; phylum Actinomycetota; class Acidimicrobiia; order Acidimicrobiales; family UBA8190; genus CAWKDG01. The sequence continues at coordinate 717,728 of CAWKDG010000001.1, read as the reverse complement.
TCGGTTCTGTGAGTAGGGTGTCGCCGTGAACGGCGAGACCATCATCGTGGAGCGTGACTCGGGGGTTGTCACCGTCACCCTCAACCGACCCGAGCGCAAGAACGCCGCCAATGGTGCGATGTGGCAGGAGCTGTATGCCACGGTCCAGGACGTGGCTCGACGTCGCGACGACCGCGTCCTGGTGGTGACCGGCGCCGGAGGAGCGTTCTGCTCGGGTGCCGACATCGGGGACCCCAAGGGGATCAGTGGAGACTCCGAGGACCCGCCGCTCACCCGAATGCGTTTTCTCGGGTCGGTCATGCTGGCCCTCTTCGACCTGCCCAAACCGACGATCGCCAAGGTCCGGGGGATTGCCGCCGGCGCCGGGCTGAGCCTGGCCCTGTGCTGCGATCTCACCGTGGTGTCGTCAACGGCACGGTTGTCGGAGATCTTCACCCGTCGCGGTCTCTCCGTCGACGGCGGGTCGTCATGGTTGTTGCCGAGACTCGTCGGTCTGCACCGGGCCAAGGAGCTCGCCTACTTCGCCGACACCCTGTCGGCCGAGGAGGCGGTGTCCATCGGTCTGGTGAACCGGCTCGTGGATGACGACGAGATAGACGCCTTCGTCGACGACTGGGCCAAGCGGCTGGGGTCCGGTCCACCGATCGCCCTGTCGATGACGAAGAAGCTGCTCAACGACAGCGCGGCGGTCTCGATGGCCCAGGCCCTGGAAGACGAAGCCCGATGCCAGACCATCAACTTCAACACCGAGGACACGCGCGAGGCCATGCGTGCCTTCGCCGAGAAACGCGAAGCCAGGTTCGTCGGGCGCTAACCGACGGCGCCGCGGCATAAGGGGACCGGTGCAAGGGACGGCATCGCCAAAGTCCGTGCCTGCCAGCCGTGCCGAAGCCGTACGGTATGCCTACGAACACGGACTCGTGTCACCGCAGCCGTAGCTGATACACCCGCTCTTTGTGCGGAACGCGTCTTGTGTGGTCGGCGTCCCCAGATTGGCCCTCTCGCTGAGTTGGGAGCGCGGGTGTGCGTCCCGTGGCGTCCCCCTCGGGGGGGGGGCTCTTACCACTGCGACCTGCTCAACCATGGGTCCGTCTGCCTCGATCCCACTTCCTGCAGGGAACCTCAGGCTGGATCCCTCGTGATCAATCGGTAGGACGCCCGGACAGGGGAGCGGAGATCGTCCTGGGTCATCGGCGGTTATCGTGAGGAAAACAGACCCTTCGTCAACTACCCTCCGGTGTGGGCGCTGTCGAATGAAAGGGAGGGGCCGATGTTTTCAGTCGTTGTGGTAGGTACTGACGGCTCGGAAACGGCCGACGCCGCGGTGGCTCTGGCCGTACAGATCGCCAAGGAGAATCGCGCCGCGTTGCACCTTGTGGCGGGAGTGCGTTCGCCGACGGCGGTCACCGTGCCGGCGGGTGGCGTCCATGCCATAGACCACTCGGGTGGGGCGCACTCGAGGAACGCCGCACAGCACATGCTCGAGAACGTGGCGGACGGAATCGAAGGTCTTGACGTCGAGACCCACACGGCGGTGGGCGAGCCGGCCGAGGTGATCGTTCGACGCGCCGATGAAGTGGGAGCCGACCTGATCGTTGTGGGTAGCAAGGGTATGAGGGGAACTCGCCGCATCTTGGGTTCCGTCCCCAACACCGTTGCCCACAAGGCGGGCTGTAACGTCTTGATTGCCAAGACCACCTGACGTAGCCGTAGCGAGAAGCCGCTCCCTCTGGTGCTGGTTCGCCGCCGCTAGCCGCCGGCCGCCAGCTTCAGCAGCTCGGTAATGCCGTCCTCGATGCCATGGGTAAGGATATCGATGTCGGGTACCGAGTCGTAGTCCCCCGTCACGCCGAAGGCAATCTTGCCGTTGTACGAGACGATGGCAAAGCCGACCCGCACACCATGAGCGATCGGGACGAAGGGCAAGTACTCGAGCATCTTCCGGTCCGCCAGATAGAGCGGGTACTGAGGCCCCGGAACGTTGGTCGTCACAGTGTTGACACTGTGCTGGGGAAGACGGCGCAGCACCCGCATCACAGTCCGCTCCGCCAGCGCGATGGAGGCGAAAGGAGTGAACGCACCCATCGCGGTCAGGACTTCACCGGCCACGGTCTGGTGCGAGGCCTTCAATGCCTCCATCTGCTTCCGTACAGCCTCCAACCGTGACCGCGGATCAGCGACGGAAACAGGCAGATCGGCGAACATCGCCGATACCCGGTTGTTGTATTCGCCGTGCTCGGAGGCAGACCGTACCGACACCGGAACCAGACTGCGCACGACGAGTCGATCGACGGGATCGCCGCGAGCGAGAAGCTGCCTACGTAGCCCACCAGTGATCAAGGAGAGGATAACGTCGTTGACGGTTCCACCAAACGCCTTCCTGATCGCCTTCACGTCCTCGAGCTCGGCGCTGGCCCACGTCCACCGCCGATGGGGACCGATGGCTCCGACCAAGGACATGGGGGCGGTGGGCCGTAGACGGCCGGCGTAGGACCACATCCCGCCGACCGCCTCTCGTAGCTCGGTGCCAACGCGGTGGGGCTCACGGAGGAGACGGCCCGCCGCCTGGAACTGTTCATAAGGGCTCGCCAGGAGACGCCAGGCGGCGCCGAACACCAGGTGGAGGTTCGACGGCTCGGCCACGGGCTGCCAGGCGTCGACCGGGGCGATTGCCGCCGTGCGGGGCTCGAGATCCAGGATCACGGCAAGCAGGTCGGTCCCGGCCACCCCGTCAGCCATGCAGTGGTGGATCTTGGTGATGAGCGCCCAGTGTCCGTCCTCCAGGTTCTCGACCATCCACACCTCCCACAAGGGCCGTCGGCGGTCGAGCTCCTGGGACATCAGGCGGCCCATCAATTCTCGGAGCTCGGTCCGTCCTCCGGGCCTCGGCAATGCGGTATGTCGGACGTGGTACTCGAGGTGGAAATGCGGATCATCCACCCAAGCCGGTCGGCCCAGTTGCAACGGCATGAAGCGCACGACTTGGCGGTACCGGGGCACCTGGGGAACCTTGGAGGCGATGGCATTCACCACAGTTCGGTAGTCCGGTGGTGGACCTTCGAACAAGGCACACGACGCGATGTGCATGTGGGTGATCCCGTCCTCGAAGTTCAAGAACGAGGCATCGAGGGGGCTGAGGCGTTCCATCAGGCGCTCTTCCTGACCGTCTGGCGCATCGGTAAGCGCACGGGGCTGTGGCTGCCACCGAGGGCGAGCACCTCCTCGAATCCCCCAAGGAGGCAGTCGGCGAGCACGACGGTGTCGGGAGCGGCGGCAGTGTCGATCGTGATGCCGACACAGCAGGTGCCGTTGTAGGAGAGCAAGGTCAGATTCACGGCCGAGCCGATGGTCGGTCCGAAGGCGACATACCGCTCCATTTGAGCGCCTGCCAGGTACACGGGGAACGGGAAGCCGGGAACGTCGCTGGCCACGAAGTCGATGCGTTTGAGCATGCTGCTCACCGTCCCCCGAGGCAGGAGGTTGAGGGCCCCGGCAATGGTGTTGGTCAGCGGGAGCGAGCGCTCTTGCTGTGCGGCTCGGCACAGGTGGCTCATGGACCTGATTCGAGACGCCGGATCCGGATCGGAGACAGGCACAGCGAAACGGATGAGCGTGATCCGATTGCCACCCAGCGGGTCCTCGGGCCTCCGGATGCTGATGGGCAGCGTCACCCGCAGCGTCTCGACGGCCGCTCCGTGCTGTTCGTGATAGCGCCGCAGACCCCCCGTCACGGCAGCCATGAAGGCGTCGTTGACGGTCCCTCCCGCCACGGCGGCGGCTTCCTTGAGGGCGTCGAGACTGACCTCAAGCATCTCCAGGCGACGGTCCAGGCCCCGTTCGGTCATGACCGGTGACATCGTGGCGCGGACCGGCGCGACGGTGCGGGCGATCGAGCGCGCCGTGTTGACGAACCCAGTCAGGCTTCCCCAAGGATGGCGGGCCGTGCGCGCTGCCAGCGGCGCGGCACGCTCCGCCCCGTGGCCGACCATCCCGGCGAGCCGCTCCCAGTCATGGGTCAGACTCTGACGCAGAAGCTCGGCAGTCCCGAGGTGCTCACCGGTGGGTCCGACGGCCTCCAGAGGCGGCGCCGTGGCCGCACGATCGACGTCGAACAACAGCAGCGCCAACTGCATGCCGCCAAGGCCGTCGGTCAGCGAGTGGTGCACCTTCATGACCAGGGCCGCCCGCCCGTCCTCCAGGTGCTCCACCAGCGTGAACTCCCAGAGTGGGCGGGACCGGTCGAAGCCCGTCATTGCCGCGATGCGTGCCAGGGCGACCACGGTTTCGGGCGTGTGGGGCACCGGGGAGTCCATCCGGCGGAGGTGCCAGCTCAGGTCGAAGCCGTCCTCCATGGCCCAACGGGGAGTGGCGAGCCGCGCCGGCGGTTCGAGCACCCGCTGCCGGAACATCGGCACCAGGTGAGTGGCCCGCTCGAGCTTGGCCACGAGCACATCCCAATCGGGGCTGGATTCCAGCCACGCCACCGCGACCACGGTCGACCGCAGGACGGGGTCCCGCTCCATGTACCAGGAGAAGGCGTCGCTGTCCCGCATGAACACGTCCATCGCCCCACCCTTTCGGTGGATCTGCTGTTCCCATCGTGGACGGACAGCGCACCCGGGGGAAGAGTCGAACGTCATCTTCGTGCCACGAGAACAGAGCCGTTGGACCCTACCCAGCCGGGAACGCTCGGCGGACAATGAGGCACATGCTCGGGACCGTGATCGACGTGTTTCGCCTCCGCCAGTATTTCAATGTCATCACGAGAACCAGGGAGATCGTGGAGGGGGTACGCGAGGACGCCGGTCTGCTCGACGATGCCCGGCGTGCCCTCGTGACCTTCCCGCTCGAGCGGCGGCCACAGCCGGACCTGCACCCGTTCCCCCCCGTCCGGCCCCTCCGGGTGGCCGACCTGAAGGGGCGGCGGCTGGCGCTGATGGCCACCGGGGGCAGTGGTGCCCTGGCCTCCGTCGTGGGAGCGGCGAGGGCGCTCGAGGAGGCGGGTGTCCGCCCTGCCGTCATCTCGCTGTGCTCGGGATCCGCACTTTTCGGGTTCCCCGTCGCCGCCGGCATTCCCGCCGACGAGGTGGCGGCCTTCACGCTCGGCTTGCGCCCCGACGACTACGTGGACGTCGACTGGCGCTTGCTTGCTTCCCTCATTCCGCGGGGTGCGAAGGGCTTTGCCGGTGTTGTCCGCGGGGAGCGGATCGAGGCGTCGTACCGGCGGTTGCTCGGCGACATGACCCTCGGCGAGATGCCCATCCCTGCCTACGCACCGATCTGGAACATCGAGCGCAACCGTCTCGAGTACATCGGTCCCCGCACCTATCCCGACATGTCCGTGGCCCGGGCTATCCGGATGGCGATCGCGCTACCCCTGTTCATCGAGCCGGTGAGGTTGGGCGGCGGGTATTGGTGCGACGGAGGCGTCGTGGACATTTTCCCTGTGCGGCCCGTATTGGACATCGAGGATCCACCCGACGTGGCGTTGGCCATCAACGGCTTCTACCCGCCGGGGTTCGCCGGTGAGGACGCAACCGGCTGGCAGGACCGGCGCGGCAGCATCTTTTACGTGGCCGGCCAGGTCCGCACCTGCCAGCAAGCAGAGTTGGCCAGACTCAACCTGGCCAGGCTCGAGCAACAGACCGACGTAATGATGATCGAACCTGTGCCCTACACCATGGTGCGCGGGGCGGGCTTCTACCGGCAGTTCCTCAACACTGCTGAGTGGCCTGACTTCATGCGTGCCGGCCGTCTCGAGACCCGCGGTGCGCTCACCACCCGGGCCTACCGGTTCCGGGCATCGGCGTGATCGGATCGATCGTGCCAGCTCAGGACGGGAGGCCCGTCGATCGGCGGTAGGGAATCCAGAAAGGCGCTGCGATGGAGGACGACACAGCGAGGACGGTGCGACTCGTTCGACTGGCGATTGGACGTTCTGAAAGGTTGGCCGTTTCGGGGGTAGCATTTTGGGCAGGTTCAGGTCGGGTTCGTCGCCCTCGCAGACTCGGCGTCAGCGTTGAAGACAACCGAGGGAACCACAGGCGGGAGGACGACCCATGACAGTGGCCACCTCTTCGGCACCAGCGCCAGCCGCCAGCATGGTGAACGCGTTGGGCAACCGGCAACTCCACCGCTACCCCCGGACCCTGCCACGCTTCGGTTATCTGGGGATCGTGGTGCTCACCACGATCGTCCTTTACTACCTTTACTACGTGGAGGGGGCAGTCACTCCACTGATGCTGCCCTACTACCACATGTCGTTTCAGTACTTCCTCTATCTCCTTGTCGTTTCGAACGCGATTGGCGCGTTCACCGCCTTCATCGGCGGACTATCGGACAAGATCGGCCGCGCCAACCTCACCATCTATGGCACCCTCGTCGTCGGCCTAGTGCAGCTAGACGTTCCCCACATCCAATCAAGATTCGGATTCGCCATTGCGTACTGCATCATCGGATTCGTCGAGGGTGTGATCCTGGTGTCCACGCCCGCTCTCATGCGCGATTTCTCACCCCAGATGGGGCGGGGCGCGGCGATGGGCTTCTGGGCGCTGGGTCCGACCATGGGCAGCCTGGCTGCCAGCCTTGTGGCCACCCGGACGCTCACGCACCTGGCGCCGTGGCAGGACCAGTTCGACATCTCCGGCCTCGTGTGTATCGCGGTAGTAATAATTTCATTCTTCTTCCTTCGCGAGCTCTCGCCCCAGCTACGAGACCAACTCATGGTGTCCGAAAACGAACGAGTCCTCGTCGAAGCCCGCGCCATGGGTATCGACGTCGAGAAGGCTACCGCCCACCCGATGCGGTCCATGATGCGCCTCGACCTCGTCGCGTCGTCGCTGGCGATCGCTTTGTTCCTGCTCTTCTATTACGCCTCGGTGAGCGTGCTCACTATCTACTGGGTCGTCGTATTCGGTCGCTCGACCCCGGATGCGGACGGCATCAATGTCTGGTACGCAGCGTTTCTCTCCGCGGCTCTGGTCTTCTTCGGCATCGTCTCCGATCGATTGCGGGTGCGAAAGCCTCTCATGCTTGTCGGCGCTGTCGGCGCTGTCGCCATGATGATTCTCGTCATTCTCCAGATCAATCACCCGCACACCGGTTACTACTCGAACGTCCTTCTCATGGTCCTGCTTGCTACAGCCATCGGATGCGCGTATTGCCCGTGGATGGCCGGCTACACGGAGCAGATCGAGTCGCACAACCCTGCACTGGCGGCATCCGGGCTCGCCATATGGGGTTGGATCCTGCGCATCGTGGTTGCCGTTTCCTTCCTCCTTCTACCCCGGATAATCACCACCTCCACTACTCTCGTGGACAACCAGGGGGCGGCGACGGCGTTGCAGGCCATTCAGGCCGCGGTACCGTATGCGCCTTCTACCACCGCCTGTGCCGCCCGCCCAGCTCCTGCGGGGGTGATCTCGGCGCTGAATACCACGGAGGAGCCCGGTCCGCAGACGTTGGCCAAGGTGATCTTGGCGTGCGACCGGTCGCACAACCTGCTGCAGGCAGTGGGCGCGGCCGGCGGGCTCGCCAATCCGCAGGTGCAGGGCCTACTCGCCTTCGAGCCCCTGGCGAATTCCATCGACGCTGGTCAGCCTGTCAGCGCCACGGAGATCGCCACGAAGGTAGGTGCCCACTCAGGGAACCTCGCCAGCCTGCTAGTGGCGGAGAAGAAGCTCGTGCCGGCCGAGAAGGCGTCGCCCAATGAGTGGAAGCGCTGGTGGTGGATATGCATAGGCGGGATGCTTATCTTCTTCCTGCTCGTGTTCACCATGCGGGGGCGTTGGAGCCCGAGGGCTGCCAAGCGCGACCTCGAAGAACGCGAGCGGCTTGTCACCGAGGAGTTGGCCAAGATCCGAGGTGAGACGGCTCCTGCGTGAGGGCCGACCGCCCAGATCGGGACGTTCGCCCCTAGTCGGCCCAGGGGGAAGGTAGTTGGATGGTTTGAGAGGCGCCGCAAGGAACGCCGATTCGAAGAAAGGTGAGTTCGATGACCAGCTCTTCGATCTCGAGATTGGCGTCGGAGGTCTCTGTCTCCCTTATGGGTGTCGGCTCCTTCCTTCCTGAACATCGTGTGTCCAATGCGGAGATCCTCGAGTACCTTCGCCCTGTTCGGCCCGACGGACGGCCCCTTGAACCCGAGTGGGTCGTTAAACACCTGGGAATCCATGAACGGCGCTTGGATTATGAATTCGGAGGCCGGCACAAGCGGAGCCGGTCCGATGGTGGCCTCTACGACGGCGATCTGGCCCTTCGAGCTGGTCGGAGCGCCTTGGCCGATGCCGGGCTTGACGCCGCTGACGTCGACGTCATGATCCACGTCACCACCACGCCCGACCTCATCGCGTGTCAGGACCACTTCCGATTCCTGGCGCCCGAGCTCGGACTTCGTCGCGACGCGGATCTCATCCACCACAACCTTGGATGCGCCGGGCTGACGGCTGGATTCCGCTCCCTCGCTTGCTCACTGGTCTCGATGGCACCCGCCACTGCCCTTGTCGTGGCGAGCAATTGCCCGTCGGGATATTTCGGACCCGAAGTGCACGACTACTACTACAAACATGAAACCGGTCTGGGGTGGCTGGCCCCGCTCATGTTCGCCGACGGTGCGGGTGCGTCGGTCTGGCGCTCGGTACCCCGCGATCGCAGCCACGGTCCGACGGGCTTGCTTTCGGTGCGCAACGAGACCAATCCGGACATTGGTCTTGTTACGTATCCAGGCGGCGGCTGTCTCCATCACACCTCTGCCAGCAACTTGGCCGACCATGTCTTTCTGATGGACGGCGTCAAGGTGGCTGAGGTTTTCCCATCATTGATGGCCCGTAACTTCCAGATGTTGCAGGACGATTGGCCGACCACCGTCAAGCCCGTCACCGGGGCGGACTTCGACGTTGAGGCCGTGGCCCGATGGTACCTCCATCAGGCCAATGGGGTTGTGGTCCGTGAGGCCGTCGCGATGCTTGGTCTGCCGCCTGAGCGGGTACCCATCAGTGTCGACCACTATGGCAACACCTCGGCCGCGAGCACCCTGATCCTGCTGGACGAGGACCGTCGGGCCGGTCGTGTGAACGACGGTGACCTCGTCGTCTTCTTGTGGATCGGGGCCGGAAACGGCGCGATGAACGGATACGCCGCGGTCGTTGTGTGACCGATGGTGACGCGTTGTCCGGTTCACCCATTGCCGGGTTCTCCCTGTCCCACCTCGGGAAGATGACGTGAGTGCCGGCGGCGGCAACCGGACCGTGCTCACGACCGGGGCGAACTCGGGCGTCGGTCTGGCCACGGTGGTGCATCTCGCTCGCCTTGGATATCGCTCGGTGGGCTCGGTCCGTTCGAAGGCCAAGGCGGCAACCGTGATCGAAGCGGCCACGAGGGCCTCCGTCACCGTGGAGACGGTCGTGCTCGATGTCACCAACGCCGAACGTTGCCGGACGGTTGTCGACCGTCTTCGACCCTGGGCACTGGTCAACAACGCCGGTTACTCGGGCGTGGGAGCCATTGAGGACGTCACCGACGATGAGGCGCGCCAACAGCTCGAGACGATGGTGGTGGCACCCATGCGCCTCGCCCGGCTGGCTCTGCCATGGATGCGTGCCCACGGCCAAGGTCGCGTGATCAACATCTCATCGATCTACGGGCTGACCACGACGCCATTCAGCGGGTGGTACCAGGCGTCCAAGCATGCCCTGGAGGCAGCCTCCGACGCCTTGCGTGTCGAGGTAGCCCGCGACGGCATCAAGGTCGTCCTGATCGAGCCGGGTGGAGTGAAGACCCATATCTGGAACGAGATGGAGGCCGAACTGGCCCGTCGTGTCGGCTCGAGCTACGAGTCCCAATACCGTCGTGCTCTCACTCTCCTCGCTCCGTATCTGCCACTGATGGCCGACTCCGAAAGGGTGGCCAGAGTCATCGGCGCGGCGCTCAGCGCCAGATCGCCACGAGCGCGCTACCTCGTCGGCTGGGACGCCCAGGGCATCGTCGCCGCCCACAGCCTGGTTCCCACAGGCGTGAGGGACCGCATCACCCGGATCTTTGTCGGTCTTTGACGGCAGCCGACACCATGGGGAGGCGAACATCGGCGAGACGTGTCTTCGAGCGCGACGCGCATCCCACGGTGCGCGCCTACCCACCCGCGCTCCGCGAGTGGTCAAAAGCCTCTGTTCGTGTGGCGGCGAGCTTGTCACAGTGGAACGAGGAGCAAGCTGGGCTGACCAGCCGGAACGGAGAGGAATTGCCATGACTGCCACGCAAGGCAAAGACAAAGGCACCAAGCGTCTGATCGATTCCATAGATCATGCTGAGCACGTGTCGCTCGAAGCCGTTCGGAACTTTCTCGACACCGTGGACAGTGCGTTTCCCGATCTGGCTGGTAACGACCGACCCCGTCGTAAGATCATCGACTCGGCCTTCAAGATGACGGAGCAACTGGTCGGCTCTTCGACTCGGCTCGCCCAGAACATCCTCGATGTGGCGGAGAGGACGCTGACCGATTCTGATCGCACATCCGCTTCTTCCACGAAGTAGAGCGACAGTCGTCACCAGGTGATGGCTGCGAAGACCGTCCATTCCACCAACTCATCGACCATTGCGGCTCGCCCCAGGCGAACGGGACTCGATTCTGCACCGACAGCTGCGGAGGGTGAACCGGCTGGAGTGGTCACTCAACCATCAGCGATAGAGGCCGGCCCCTTCCATCTGCGCACAGTCCAGATCCACGGCCACGACGTCAGCTACCGGATGGCGGGGAAGGGCCCGACGATCTTGCTCATCCACGGCATAGCCGGGAGTTCGACGACATGGCGGTCTGTGATGCCCGCCCTGGCCAAGCACTACACGGTGATCGCCCCCGACCTTCTGGGCCATGGGCAATCGGCCAAGCCTCGTGGTGATTACTCGCTGGGTGCCTATGCGAGCGGGATTCGGGACCTGCTGGCTGTGCTCGGGAAGGAGCGCGTCACACTGGTCGGACACTCACTGGGCGGGGGAGTGGCCATGCAGTTCGCCTACCAGTTCCCGGATTGGGCCCAACGGTTGGTGCTGGTTGCCTCCGGTGGGCTCGGCAAGGAGGTCAGCCCACTGCTGAAGGCGGTGACACTTCCCGGCGCCGAATACGTGCTCCCGCTCCTCCTGCACCGACGGATTCGGGAAATAGGCGAGTGGCCGGGCACGATGGCCCGCCGTGTGGGCTGGCGACCGAGCGACACCCTCGCCGAGGTGTGGCGCAGCTACACCACCTTGACCGATCGACACGGGCAGATGGCCTTCATCCACACCGTTCGGTCAGTGATCGATGTCGCCGGTCAGCGCGTCAGCGCCCATGACCGGTTGTACCTGGCTGCGGCGGTTCCGACTCTCATCGTCTGGGGGGACCACGACCGCATCATCCCTGTGGCCCACGCCTACCGGGCGGCCGAGGCCATTCCCAGTGCCCGACTGGAAATCTTCGAAGGCGCCGGACACTTCCTGCCGTGGCAGGACGCTGACCGTTTCCTGGCCGTCCTGGAGGACTTCCTCAAGACGACGACTCCCGTCCAGGTGCCCGAAAAGCGCTGGCGGGAGCTCCTGACCAGCGCGCCGCCGGATGACGAGGAGGAGTAGCGCTCAGATGCACCGACGGCTCCGTTCGATCGGAGCCACGTCGCCGATCAGCGGTGCGGCGTCAATGACGCCAGGGTGAAGTCACCCACCTGGGTGTAGGTGGAGGTCCCAAAGGGCGTCGAGGTTGTGACCTTGATGTCCTGCTCGAGGCGCAGGGGCAGGCCGTCGCTCACCCTCGTCCACACCTCGGAGCGCTCGGTACCCCGCTGAGCGCCCGCGTCGGTTCGCAACTCCAGAAAATGGGCGGCTCGAACGGGTCGGCCGCCGACCAAGACGGTGACATCACCCTCGAACCGGTAGGGACCGGCGCTGGTCATCTGTCCCTTGACCTCGGTGCTGGTCCCGGTGCAGCTCGACATCCAGCGTTCGTCTCGCGAGGGCTGGACCGGTTCGGCCATGGTTCCCGGGGAGCAACTGATCGAGGTGAGGTTGGTGATGTCGACGGGGCCAATGGCCCACAGCTGCCATACCCGCCCGCCGGTCTCCCACAGAGCGCCGCCGCGGAGACAGTAGTTCCATGCCTGCCAGTGATGCGTGCTGTAGTCGATCGTGAAGCTCCAGCAATCGGCTCCCCGAAGGGTGACCGTCCCGGGCATCATGGGCCCCTCTGGCTGAGACAGTGGCGGCAGCGACAGAGTGTCCGTGCCCGAACCCGTATACCGGTAGACCCCTGGCGTCGGTCGTGTGTCGTTCGAAGGATCGAGCCTGGCCTTGCCGAGCCGGGATTCGGCCTGTTGCATGGTCACCGGCCTCGCCCGGCTCGCCGTCAGCCAGATGACACCCACGCCGCTGCCGGCAAGGAGGACGACGGCACCGACGATCCACGGCCACCGGCGACGCCTCGGTCGTCTGGCGGTCGGACGACGGGGCAACGTTCCGAGAACCTGATGGTGCTCTTCGAGACGAGTCATCACCTCCAGTGTCTGCCGCCAGCGCCGTCGCGCCCAGGGCCGTTGGACCCTCTCGGCCCGGGCATTGGGAAAAAGTGACTGTTCGGGACAACTCAACCACCTCTCGCTTGGACGGATCCCGAGGACGTCTCGCCTACTCGGTTCCGCACTTCGGACGGCGACGGATCGCGAGACGGGTGGCTACGAGGTCACCATCGACCCGGTGTCGCCACGCAGGAAACGGGACCAACCGCGCAGGAGGGGGTGAGGGTGCTCGCTATGCAGACGGTCGAGGGTCGCCTGCATGGCGTCTGTAATCTCCTTGTAGCAGGTCTCGACGACGACGTCGTCGTCGGCCGCGGAGGGCCCAAGCCCAGTCCAGTCCATCGGCGCCATGAACTCCACGGTCACGGCCGCCGGCATGGGCGGCGGTGGGGTCAGGACCGAGGTGACGCCGAACGGGCCGAGGACGATCGGGAACACCTTGATCCGCAGCCTGTTCAGACCCAACACGCGCGCCAGGCTCTCGCCACGCGAGAGAATCACGACAGCGTGGTGGCTGCCGTAGCTCACGACAGGCACCACGGGCACGCCGGCGCGCAGCGCCAGGCGAATGAAGCCCGCGTGGCCGGAGAAGACGATCCGGTTCCGCTCGGTCCACGGTCGGCACGCCTCCAAGTCTCCGCCCGGGTACACGAGAACGGCGGCACCCTCGGCGAGGACGCGCTCGGCCTCGTGTCCATTGGCAGGGATGCCGCCCAGGCGCCTGAGAGCCGATCCGACGACCGGGATGCCCAACAGCAGGTCATAGACCAGGGCGTACGCCGGCGTCTCGGCACCCCGGCGGGCGGTGATGGCGAGAGCCACCACCCAGGTGTCGGGCATGTAGAACAGGCACGAGTGATTACCGACGACGAGCACGGGCCCGGAGGCGGGGAGGTTCTCGATCCCCCGTACCTCGGGCGAGAAGTAACGCATGAAGCGCTGAACGGTGGGGACGAGATGGCTCACGAATTCGGGGTCCCGATGTACGATCTCCCCGTCCCTCTCGTCGGCGATGCGCTGGGCGATCAACGTCGCCAAAGGGGCGAGGACACCCCCGTTCCCCTGCTTGGTACGCCTGACGGATATCGCCATGGTTCGCCTCGGTCTTGCCCCTTTGTCGACTATCGCGCCCGACGGAGGCTGCGAACAGGGCAATTCGTCCCTAGTTCGCTGGCAGACGGAGCGCGTGTGGTGGGGAGGGTGTCGGGGTGTCACACCCTTTTCCTACGGTGCTGCATGCGTCTCGTGTGGCCGACGCCAGGCAAGGGCCCTCAAGCGAAGCAACGTGGGTTCGTTCCCCGCAACGCCTCTGGGAGTTCGTCGTGCTCGCCTCGATACCATCCGCCACCCTGCACGGGGTCGACGGCCGTCGCGTCACCGTGGAGGTCCACGTCTCGAGCGGCCTTCCCGGCTTCACCGTCGTCGGACTCCCCGACGCCGCCGTCCGTGAGGCACGTGATCGCGTCCGGGCGGCGGTGTCGTCGAGCGGACTGGCCTGGCCCAGGCACCGGATAACGGTAAATCTGGCTCCGTCGGGGACGCGCAAGGGTGGATCAGGTTTGGACCTGCCGATCGCCGTGGGCGTGCTCGTGGCCGACGGGACGCTGCCGGGCGAGTGCGTCGGCGGCACCGCCTGTATCGGAGAGCTCGGGCTCGACGGCTCACTGCGGCGCGTACCCGGGATCGTGCCCATGGTCGCCGCGCTGGACTGCAACCGCGTCGTGGTGCCGGCCGAGTGCGCCGCCGACGCGCGGCTGGTCGGCGGCCATGAAGTGCGGGGAGTGGCGAACCTGGGCGAGCTCGTCGCCGCCTTGAGAGGAGAGGGTCCGTGGGCGGACCCCGTCGATGTCCCCGGCGAGCGAACGGCGGACCGGCCCATGCCGGACCTGGCCGATGTCCGGGGTCAGACCGTCGGTCGTCGGGCCCTGGAGGTGGCAGCCGCCGGTGGGCACCACCTTCTCCTCGTGGGACCTCCCGGTTCGGGGAAGACGATGCTCGCCACCCGGTTGCCGGGTCTTCTGCCTCCGCTGCAGCAGGATGAGGCGCTCGAGGTCACGCGCATCCACTCGGCCGCAGGAATCGCTCTTGTCGGCGGGGCCCTGGTCGAGCGCCCGCCGTTTCGGGCCCCGCATCACAGTGCCACCGAGGTCTCGCTCGTCGGCGGCGGCACAGCATGGCTGCGACCCGGCGAGATCTCGCTTGCCCACTGTGGGGTGCTGTTTCTCGACGAGCTCGGGGAGTTCCCCGCCGTGGCCCTCGACATGCTGCGCCAGCCCCTCGAGGAAGGTGTCGTCCGGATCCGTCGCGCCCGTCGCGCCGCCGACCTTCCCGCTCGTTTCTTGCTGGTCGGAGCCATGAATCCGTGTCCGTGCGGGGAGGGGAGCACCCCTGGTGCGTGCCGGTGCACCGACGCCGCTCGGGCCCGGTACGCCCGGCGTTTGTCGGCGCCGTTGCTCGACCGCTTCGACCTGGCCCTCTCCCTCGGGCGCCCCGACGTCGAAGACCTGATGGGCGGGACACGGAGCGAGAGCTCGGCCAGCGTGGCCGAGCGCGTGCGTTTCGCCCGTCTGGTGGCGGCCACGCGCGGGGTGCGGTGCAACGCCGAGATCGTGCCGGAGTCCCTGGACCGGTGGGCGCCGCTGTCTCCCGAGGCGGCGGCGTCGTTGGAACGGCGCTTGCGGTCAGGATCCCTGTCGGCGCGGGGGTTGCACCGGGTACGGAGGGTGGCCCGGACGATCGGTGACCTCGACGGCACCGGTCCGGTGATCGGCCCCCGTCAGATAGCAGAGGCCCTCCATCTCCGCGACGGCGGCCGCCGGACCTCCGGTGCATCGTCATGACGACCGGGGGGTACCTCACCGAGGACGAGCGTTACGCCGCCGCCATCGCCGCTCTCGGCACCAGTCCGGTGCGGACTCGCCAGTTCCTCGCTGGGCACGAGCCGCGCCAGGCCTGGGAGGCGCTGGTCGACGGTCGGCACGGCGCCGACCCGGAAAGGGCGTACCAGACCAAGGCCCGGGCCTTGGCCGTCGACTCGGTCGAGAGGTGCTGCGTCCGTGCCGGGGTGCGAGTCCACATCCTCGGCCAGCCCGGTTACCCCGCCGCCCTGGCCGACGATCACGAGGCTCCCGGAGTCCTCTTCAGCCTGGGAGATCCCTCCCTTGCCGATCCGAGGCCCAGGGTGGCGGTGGTCGGTACCCGTAGTGCCACGCCGTACGGCCTCGGCATGGCAGCCGAACTGGGTCGGGACCTGGCCGACGCCGGAGTGGCGGTGGTGTCCGGGCTGGCCCGGGGTATCGACGCCGCCGCCCACGCCGGATCCGTGGCCGCCACCGGAGGGGGTCCGCCCGTGGCCGTCCTGGGGACGGCGCCCGACGCCGCCGTGCACCGGGCCGACGTCCAGCTCCAGAGGGCCATCGCCGACATCGGGCTCGTCCTGTCACAAAGGGCGCCAGGAACCGCCGGAGCTCCCGCCTGGTGCTTCGTCGTAAGGAACCGGATGATGGCGGCGCTGGTCCATGTGGTGGTGGTCGTCGAGTGCCACCGGACGGGTGGGGCGCTGCACGCGGTCAAAGCAGCGGTGGATCGCGGTGTGGGCGTGCTGGCCGTGCCCGGCTCGGTGCGCAGCTCCGCCTCGGCCGGGTGCAACGCCCTCCTCGTGGACGGCGCTGCCCCGGCGCGTGATGTCCAGGACGTGTTGGCCGCCCTCGAGCTGGCCGTCACCGGCCGACCGGGGATCGTCCCCCCTCGGGCGTTGATCCGGACATCGACCGGGCCCGGACCGGGGCCGGTCGCCCCGAGTCCCGAGGCGGCCCGGACACTGCGGGCCCTCGATCACGACCCGGCCAGTCTGGACACCGTGGTCCGTCGCTGCGGGCTCCCTCTGGCCGACGTGGCCGAAGCCCTCGAGCAGCTGGCGGCGGCCGGAGCGGTCGTCGGTGACGGGGGTTGGTGGTCGCTGCACCACGAAGGACGAGATGAGGGGCAGCGCCGCCGCCGCGGCGCTGCCCCTGGGTCGACGTCGCCTCCCCCCGGTGCGACGTCGAGAACTAGATCTGCGCCTCCAAGGCAGGCCCGACCGAGGAGATGACTTCGAGGATCTCAGCTCCGACGAGCTCGTCGCGTTCGAGGAGGGCATCGCGTAGACCCTCCACGACGCACTGATTCCTCTCGAGCAGGTCACGCACCTCGGCCTTGGCCCGGCGCAGGACGTCCTCGACCTCGTCGTGGCCGTCTTCGGTGGACAGGACCTTGGCCACGATGTTGCCGCCTCCACCGGTTTCGAGGGCGGCCGAGGAGATCAACGTGGTCCCCATGCCCAGACTGCCGATCATCTGACAGGTGGCGATCGTCGCCGCCTTCAGGTCGCTGGCCACCCCGGAGCTGGCCTCACCGAAGAAGATCTCCTCGGCCACCATCCCTCCGAAGGCGATGGCGATGAGTGCCTCCATCTCGGTCCTGGTCTTGAGGAACCGCTCCTCCTCCTCGGAATGGGCGAGGAGGCCCAAGGCGTCCTTGCGCTTGATGATCGAGAGGACGTCGAGTTTGCGTCCCTTACCGACGAGCCACGCCACGACGGCATGGCCAGCCTCGTGGGTGGCGATGGTCCGTCGCTCGGCCTCCGCGTACTCGACCGGTTGGGCCAGGCCGATCTCCTCGGTCATCTTGGCGTTCTGGATGTCGGCCCAGGAGAGGCGGTCGCCCTGGCGACGAAGGGCCCAGATGAGGGCCTCGTCCAGGAGGTGTTCGATCATCACGGGCGAGTACCCGAACGTCACCGCCGCCAGCGTGTCGCGCTGGGCCGGGTCGTCGAGCTCGGCCTCGTGGGCCTTCTTCCCCAGGTAGTAGTCGATGATCTCGCGACGGCCCGACCGGGTGGGCAGGTCGAAGTAGATGGTGCGGTCGAAGCGTCCGGGTCGGACGAGGGCGGGGTCGAGATCGGCGGCCCGGTTGGTGGCGCCGATGACGAGGATGTTGGCCGGCGTCGCCGGCGTCTTCTGCAGCTGGCGACCGGAGGGCAACCAGCCGTTCACCAGGTCGCGCAGCGCGGTGCCCAGGCGCATCATCATGGGCGGCTGGTCGAACGACTGAAGCTGCACGAGAAGCTCGTTGACGACGCCGGAGACGCCTTCCGCCTTCCCGATACCCATACCGCCGCGAGCGCCACCGATGGCGTCGATCTCCTCGATGAATCCGATGGCACCGCCTTCACGCCGGGCGTACTTGCGCAGGGCCTTGAAGTAGGACCGGATCTTGCGGTTCGTCTGGCCGTAGTACATCGACTGGAAGGCGGACGACGAGACGAAGAGGAAGGGGACGCCGGCCTCGGCCGCCATGGCCTTGGCCATGTACGTCTTCCCCGTTCCCGGTGGTCCTTCGAACAGCAGCGCCCGGCGGGGCGAACCACCCATGTGTTCGGTGAACTTGCGGTGGCCGAGGAAGAGGTTGAGCGTCTTCACGACCTCGTCGACGACCAGCCCGGCTCCACGGACGTCTTCGAAGCGGACGTCGATCTCACTCGGGCGGTAGAGGATGTGCGGGGACCGGCCGGCACCGAGCAGCGGGATGAGGATGGCGCATCCCAGCAGAGCGATGAGGGCCATGGCCGGGAGGTAGGGCGTCAGGGCGTGGGGGAAGTGCGGCATGGCGAAGGCGCGCCCGCCCCAGAAGACGGCCCGGGCCACCAGCAGGAGGGCGATGGGGAGGAGGACGAGCCCGAGCCGAAAGAGCTTGCGCTGGCGGACGCGCTCGCGGGTGTTCCCGACGTCGGCTGTCGAGGCGCCGATCACATGGGATTGGCCCAGGGTCCGAAGCTCGGCCGAGGCTTCCGATGACCCTGCCAAGGTTTGGCCGGAGTACGACTCACGACCGCTACGCCTCGTCATTTGGTTCGTCCCTTCCACCGCTCGTCGCCATCCGTGCCAGACCCTGTGTCTCTGGGTAGACGCCTGGTGCAACGAGCCCAGATGTCACGTGGCGAGGCTGGCCTTGTCCGTGGGCCCACTGTGGAGGTTCGATGTCATGCCGCCCGCAACCATTGATCAAATGTCCCCCAATAGGACCCCGGAACGACCTCACCGGTCGACACGGCGGTCGGACGGGACCGCCACCACGTCAGGGGCCAGGCTGTGCCGTGCCCTCTTCGTGGACGGCGCAGGGCTGACCCGCCCGCCAAGCGCCTCGGGGCGAGGTTGGTCGCGCTGACCCCTACCAGGGCCCACAGAACCGGCTCTCCCGGACAGACTTGCTCCAGATGGAGCAAAATCTGACGTTGTGGCGTGTGAGAGTGCAGAGCGATATCGGGTAGTCGCGTCCGGTTTCACGCGCCGCGCTGAGGCGGTTCAGGACGCCGCCTGGTTACTCCCTGCACCGTGCGAAGGGTGGATAGCGTCGGACATTGTGCGGCACCTCGTCGATGGGGTGCCCTCTTTCCTCAACGACGGAGCGGGGATCACCCTTCGCGCCGGGCCCTCAGTCGATACAGGCCCGGCCAGGGCGTGGCTGAGGGCTGGCCGTCATCAACTCGAAGACGCAGTGATGATGTTCGTCCTTCCTGACGCTCTGATTCACACCTGGGACCTTGCCCGCGCGACCGGATTCGACGAGATGCTCGACGCTGTCGAGGTGACTCGCATGTTCGACGGGATCCAAGAAGTCGACGAGATGCTTCGCCACAGCGGCCAGTACGGACCGAAGATCGAGGTAAACGCCGAGGCAGACATGCAGACACGACTGATTGCGTTTCTCGGCCGTCAACCCTGAGCCCACGACAAAGAGACGATCTGAGCGGCCGAAAGGTGCTGATCCCGACCAGGGTCGAACTCAGAGGCCACGGTGGCCCAAGCAGCGCGGAATCGGGGATCCAGAGCGATTCGGCCGCCACTGTGATCGGCTAATAGCGAACACGCGCCGTGGTCCTGCTGCCACGTTTCAGGGCGCACCGGCAGCCTTTCGCTTTTCTCAAACGTTCCCGGAACTTGACGAGTTCGCCGTCCGTCAGAAGGTCGGTGATGATCTTAAGCAGACGCTTGGTCTGCGCCGGCTCCTTGGTGGCGCTCGGGTTGATTCTCGGTTCCTGCGGATCGTCGGGAACCGGCACCATTGTCGGCGTTTACTACGGCATGGGGAACGTAAAGACACATGTTGGTGGGGTGCCATCTTCCGGAACCGTTCGAGTTTCGGCTCCTGGTGGCAGCTTCACGGCGATAGCCGGAGACGACGGTCGCTTCTCGGTGACCGTCCCGGCCGGTACGTATGAGGTCACGGGACGACAGCCTGGAGAGACCGGGGGTATCTCCAGCTGTCAGGTTCAGGGCGTCCACGTCACCGCTGGTCGAACGACGCCTGTCGCCATCACCTGCGTGTTCCATTAGGGAATGCGGGCACCGATCCAAGAGGGCTTGGTCGAGAAGCAGTCATCCCCTCTGGGCCGCGTCCTACAACCCTCAGCGGGCTTGTTTGCCGATGGGCGCCCCACACCACTATGAGGGATTCGCCGGGAAACGAAGTCTCTCAGCTCGCGACGAAGGCCGACACCTCCTCGGCGAAGCGGCGGCGCTCTCGGGTGACGAGCGAGATATGCCCCCCGGGGACTTCGACCAATGCTGATCCGGCGATCGCCGCGTGCAGCTCACGCGCCAGGGCGAGATGCGTGATGTGGTCACGCCGGCCATGAAGGATGAGGGTGGGAACGGCGATCTCACCCAAGCGGGCGGTGGCGTCGTAGGCAGCAGACGCCCGGCGTTGGCACTCCCAGGCCCATCGGGGCTGCCTGTCGCCGGGCGTCGGGAGCCGGCTCAATACCTCCAGTGCCAGCCACCGGCGGCTGAGGATGCGGCTCGGCGGCGTGGTGGCACTGGTGGCGGCTAGGACCAGCCGGCGCACGCGTGTCGGATGGTCAAGGGCGAGGCTCAAGGCGATGCGCCCACCCATGGAGTAGCCAACCACGACGGCGCGTTCGATCCCGAGCACGTCGAGAAGCCCTTCCGCGTCGTTGGCCATCAGCTCGATGGTGTAGGGGCCAGGCGGCTTGTCGCTCCGCCCGCCACCACGGGGGTCAAGCGCGATCACCTGACACGTGCCGGCGAGCGGTCCGATGATCCCGCCGAAGAGGCGCGTGTCGGCTCCGAGCCCGGGAACGAGCAGCAGCGCCGGGCCGGTGCCGTGGACTTCGTAGTACAGCTCGATGCCGTTGACGCTCGCCCGACCCATGGGTGTCCAGTGTGTCTCGCCCAGCACCGCACCGGTGCGATGTCGCGGGACTCGCTAGTGCTGGTCAACAGCCTCGGCGGCACTGAGATCGCAGATGACACCCGTCCTGGATGTGCCAGTCCTGACGGGTGTGTTGGCCGGACGGGTGACGGCGGTGGGGGGTCGGCAATCGGATTCCGTACATCATGCGCCCTCTCGACGACGACCGGATCGCCGATTCCGCGCCACCCGCAAAATGAACGGCAGCCGTTCGCTCCCGGGCGACCGCTGCCGGCGGGCCCATCAGAGGTCGGTATCCCACGTGAGTCCTGCCCGAACCGGGATGTCGCCGGCTGCCCTCCCTGGGCGGGGGAGCAGGTGACCTCGATCGATCCTGGCGGTTGGGGAAGGCGGCGCGAGTCCGCTCGTCGGACCGTCGGGACATGGTGGACTTCGTGAACCGATCCCCCTCGTAGTGCAATAGAGGAGTGATGGATGACGACGGGCTGATCGCCCGGGTCGCTGCTGGTGATGACGGAGCACTTCGGGTGTTGTTTTCCCGCCATGCGCCCTGGCTGGCGGCTCGCCTGCGGGTGGTGTTGCCTGCCGCGGATGTGGAGGATGTGTTGCAAGAGACCTTTCTCGGGGTGTGGCGGGGGGCCGCCCGCTACCGGCCCGAGGGGACGGCAGGGGGCTGGCTCTGGGGGATCGCTCGACGCCAGGGGGCCATGTTCTTGCGCCGCCGCGGACCGGCGGAGCTTGTGCTGCCCGCTGTGGTGGAGGCGGACCTGGGCGACCTCGGCGATGCGACCGAGGCGGTGCTGTCCCGGATGGACTTGGAGAAGGCGGCGGCTGCCTTGGGTCCTCCCGGCGCGCCGGACCGGGAGACGTGGCAGCTCCTGTGTGTCGAGGACCGGCCGGTGGCTGAGGTGGCCGCGTTGATGGGCGTTCCGGAGGGGACGGTGAAAAGCCGGGCCCATCGGGCTCGGCGGATGCTGCGGGCGGCTCTCGGTGACCGGTTGGCGGTGGAGGGAGATTCCTGATGAGCGATATGCAAACGAGTAGACCGGCATGGGAAGGGGCGCCGCCAGATGTCGACCTCGACAGGGTGTGGAGAGCGGTGGCGGCGGAGGTGTGGCGGCGCCAGCCGAGGTGGCTGGAGCGCCGCGCTGCCAGCGTCTTGCGCTCGCCAGGCTTGGCCCGGGCGCTCGTGTCCACTCCTTCGCTGTTGGCCGGATGGCTGATGTCGACGGTGGTGGTGCTCGGGGTGGGGGCGGCGGCGACGCTGGGCTCGGGACAGCCGCTGGTCGCGCTCTTGGCTCCAGCGCTTGCGGGGGCGGGGATCGCCTACGCGTATGGGCCGGGGATGGACCCGGCCTGGGAGCTGTCGTGCAGCATGGCGGTGAGCGACCGGATGGTGCTCCTCGTACGGGCGGTGGCGGTGCTCGCCGTCAACGCAGGGTTGGGCCTGGTCGCCTCGGGCGCGTCAGGTCTGGCCGCGTCCGTCACCTTTGGCTGGCTTGTGCCGATGACAGCCGTGTCAGCGCTGGCTTTGGCGGCGGCGACCGTCGCTCGCTCGGCGAACGTGGGCGCGGCGGCCGGAATGGCCGGCTGGGTAATCACAGTGTTGGCGGCCCAAGCAAGCTTGGGCCACTGGAGCTCGGCGATCACCGACTCAGCCCTCGTGGCTCCTTACTTACTCTTCGCGGCCGGCTGCGCCGCTGTTGTGCTCTTTGCCACCCGTGTTCCCAAAGGAGCGTCATGAACATCGACACCGACGAACTGACCAGACGCTTCGGCCGTACCCAAGCTGTGGCCGGAGTTGACCTGCAAGTCGGTCCCGGGGTCTTCGGGCTGCTCGGCCCGAACGGGGCCGGCAAGACTTCACTGTTGCGGATGATGGCCACAGTGCTGCAACCCTCCTCGGGAAGGTTGCAGCTGTTGGGCCGCGATCCAGCGAACCACGGCCAGCGTCGCGAGATCCGCCGCCGACTGGGCTACCTGCCTCAGAACCTCGGCTATTACCCGGGGTTTACGGTCGTCGAGTTCGTCGAGTACTTCGCGCTCTTGAAGGAAATGCCCCCCGCTCGGATACCCGCGGCAGTGGCCGCCGCCGTGGAGCGGGTCGAGCTCGGCGAGTGGGCCAGAGCCAAGCTGCGCACCCTCTCGGGTGGGATGTTGCGCCGGGTAGGGATCGCCCAGGCCATCGTCAACGACCCTGAGCTGCTGTTGTTGGACGAGCCGACCGCCGGGCTCGACCCCGAGCAGCGGGTGCAGTTCCGGGCCGTGCTGCGCGAGATGGGTAAGACGGCCACGGTGGTCGTGAGCACGCATCTGGTCGAAGACGTCGGAGCGTCGTGCACCGAGGTGGCTCTCATGGACCGGGGACACATCGTGTTTCGGGGCACGCCCGACGAGTTGACGGCACGGGGCGAGGAGCACGGCTTGGGCGACGCGCCATTGGAACGGGGCTACACCGCGGTGTTGCATGGGGCACGGTCTTGACCACGCTGACGCTCCCGCTCCGGCCTCGACGATCGCGTGTTCGCCCGACGGGTCGGAGGCGGTTGCTGTGCCTCGAGCTTCGCCACAGCACGATGATCGGGCTACTCCCGCTGCTCGGCGCGCTGTTCTACTTCGACCCCTTCACGAGGGCCGCGGGCTATCCCCCGTTTTGGTTTGTGCGGTCATCGGTGATCCTCAATGGCCTCGCCCCCGACTTCTCGGTGTTCGCCGCGGGTATGGCGGCCTGGGCCGGATCGCGCGAGGGACGGCGCCAGATCGTCGAGCTGACCACGAGCGCCGCCCGGCCGCGCTGGACCACCGCACTCGCCTTGTTTTCCGCCACGACCACCTGGGTCCTCGCCGCGTTCCTCGGATGCGTCGCGGTCCTCTATGGATTCACGGCGACCCAGGCCAGCTGGGGTGGGCCGCCGTGGTGGCCGGTGGCGGCCGGAGCCGCAGTCCTGTGCGCCTTCTGCGCGCTGGGGTTTACCGCGGGAGTCTCGCTGCCGGGACGGTTCACTGCCCCGCTGGCTGCGCTCGTGGCATTCCTGGTGCTCATAGCTGCGTCCCGGGTCGTCCTCACGGAGTCGCAACCCACCTTTGCGCTTCTCTCGCCGATGAACTCGGTGCCACACGGGGATGCCGGAGTGTTCTTCCACTACTTCCCCGACCTCTACATCGTCCAGATCATGTTCTTCGCCGGGATCACTGTCGCGGTCCTCGGTGGACTCGGACTGGCGACCGCGTCGGGCAGCCGGACCGTATGGCGCGCTGCCGTCGTGGTGACCGCGATAGGACTGGCGGCAGCCGCCACCGGGGTCGGCCTGGCCGGCACCGCCCGCGTCGTGGCCAATGGTGTGGTCATCCCTGCCGTGCACGATGCCGCCAGCGACCGGCCCACCGCCTACACACCCGTCTGCCAGCAAGGAGCGATCCCCGTCTGCGTCCATCCCGCCTTCCGGGTCTACCTGCCTGATCTCGTTGCCGCCTTGAACCCGCTGTTACGCGAGGTAGCAGGGCTGCCCGGGGCCCCGGTGCGTGTCGAGCAGGGTGCTTCCTCGACCGTCCCGGTGAACGAGGTGGCCGTGAGCCCCACGGAGCTCGGCACCTTGGTCGGTGCCAGCGCGACCCTCACGGGCAACCCACCGGTGCTGCACCTGGCGCTTACTGAGGTGCCGAGCCAGCCGGAACCGCCCCGCTCACAACCCCTGGCGAACGCGCAGGCCGCCTTCGTGGACGGGTGCATCGGCCCCGCCGGAGGGACCCTCGGCGACCCGGCCCAGGCAGCGATCGAAGCAGCCTTGCTCGACAGCCCCGGTTCGCTTCCGGGTGCCGCCGCCCAAGCCGCGCATCGGTTTGCGGCCCTCGCACCCAGCGTCCAGCGTGCCTGGCTGGCTGCTCACCTAGCGGCCCTTCGATCGGGCCGCATCACCCTGGCACAGGTCCCGTGACCACCGTCCATCTACGAACGCGTGAGGGAGCTGAGACGAGAATCCCCCCGGCACGGCCAAGCTGGGGCAGTGCTGCAGCCGGGTCACGACTGGCCCGTCTTTACGTCGCCAGCCGGCGCGTCCCCGTCGCTCTGGCGGCGCTTGTTGGTTGCAGCCTCGCCTTGCGCGGCTGCCTCGCATGGCACTGGGTACCCAGTATCGGCCCGCTCACCCAGCAGCTGCCGGTGTTGCTGGAGGCTGGAACGGCGTCGGTCATCGCCGTTACCACGTACAGTCCGATCGGCGAGCCTGAACGCGCCACAGGTCGTTGGCTTCCGTACCTCCGGTTCGGCACCGCTGTAGCCCTCACCGGAATAGCCGTCGGCTTGCTCAGTGCCGGAGCCTCAGGCGCAGATCTGCCCGGCGGCACTCTCGACATCCTGCGCAACATCGCCGGTATCGCCGGCATCGGCATGCTCTCGGCCGCCGTGGTCGGCGGAGGGCTCTCCTGGCTCGGGCCGATGACCTTTCTCGTGCTCAGTGAGTGCGCGATCTTGAACGCCTGGCGAACCCCGTGGATCTGGTCCTCCAGACCACCACACAACCTCGGTGCCTCCCTCTGCGCCACCCTGGCCTTCGTCGCAGGCACCGCCATCATCACTGCACTCGGACCCCGGCAGGGCGGCCGAGTAGCCCATGGACTGTAGACATCTCGCAGGCACCTCAGGCAGTCGAACCATGGCTGACCCATACCGATCGCTGTAGGGCCGATACACCGCGTTCCGAGAACCTTGGGTCAACATGCTCGGAGGGGAACGTTCATTAGATTCGGGCCGTGGTGAACCACCGACCTGATGGCCAGGATGATCAGGAATTTGCCGCTGACCTCCTGGCACTTGCCGGGCGTCGGGCGAGAAGCGTCGCCGCCGCCCTGGTCGATCTCTCCGCCTCTCCGAACACCAGGTGTGCTTTCATCGACGCGGACCCTGAGACACGCTTCGAGATCGGCTCGATCACGAAGGCGCTGACCGGCATGCTGCTGGCCGACGCCGTCGATCGCGGCGAGGTTTCTTTGGATACCACGATCGCCGCCCTTCTCCCGGCCGGCGCAGGGACCGGGTTCGGATCCATCTCCCTGAGAGAACTGTGTACCCACACCTCCGGCCTGCCGCGACTACCTCGGAGTTTGGTCATGGTGCTCCGAGCGGAGCGCTTCCACTTGCTGGGAACGGATCCCTATCGAGGGACAACGCCTTCGGGCGTGCTGAGGGTGGCCGCTCGCCAACGGCTCTGGGGCCGAGGACAGTTCAGGTATTCGAACCTGGGCGCTGCCGTCCTCGGACAACTCCTCGCTCTCGGCGCGGGCGCCGACTACGGGCCTTTGATGACCGAGCGGATCTTCGCTCCGCTACGGATGACCGCCTCGGCCGTGGCAGACCCACGACAGAGGGCCCTGCCCGGCTGGTCATCGATGGGCCGGCGGCGACCGCCGTGGACGATGGGCGGCTATGCGCCGGCGGGCGGCGCCATCAGCACGGTCGGCGACATGGCCCGGCTTGCCGTGGGCCTGTTGGACGGCTCGGCGCCGGGAAGCGGCTCGTTGACACCGATTGAAGGCGTTGCGACCGGTGGGCGCAACCGGGCGAGAGGGATGTTCTGGGTCATCGAATCGCTCCCGGGGACGAGAACGAAAGTGGTCTGGCTCAACGGCCAGACCGGTGGATATTCGTCCTTCATAGGGCTCGCTCCTCGTTCGGGTCGAGCGGTGATCGTCCTGGCCAACGTGGCACGGGCAAGCGAGCAGCAACGAATCGCCTTCGGACTGGCGCCCCTTTTCGCCGACGAAAGTCCGCTCTGACCCCGAAGCTGAGACTCCGCTCGCGCGGCAAGGGCCGAGTGAGAGACTGTCGGCGTGAAGGCTGCTGAGCACGGACGATGACCTGCCCAATCCTCATCGTCGACGGGATGAACGTCATCGGCTCCCGGCCCGACGGCTGGTGGCGAGATCGTGGAGCGGCGCGACGGCGCTTGGTCGCAGACCTCTCCCGCCTGGGAGATGACACCGAGATCACCGTGGTCTTCGACGGCCGCCCCGCTACGGGGGAGGAGGACGAGGCGGCGACGGCCGGGGTACAGGTCCGGTTTGCCCCCGGCGGGCCGAACGCTGCTGACGACGCCATCGTCGAGATGGTGAGCGGCTTGGCCCGACCGGCGGACACGGTGGTGGTGACGTCTGATCGCGCTCTGGTCGAGCGGGTGCGACAGCTCGGGACGATGGTCGAGAGCGCGCAGGCGTTTCGGTCGCGTCTGGCGATTCCACGGGCAACGCGCTGACCCGAGGGTCCAGAGCGCCGCTCCGAAGCGGCGATGCCTTGCGGGTAGTCTGCGCTCTCGATGACCCTTGTGACACGCTTCGGTCTGCAGATCCCGAGCTTCACCTATGACGGTGCCGATGGCGCCGACGGGCTGTTCGAGCGGGTGGCAGCGATCGCCACCACGGCCGAGACGTCCGGCTTCGATTCCGTATGGGTGATGGATCACCTTTTCCAGATCCCGGGGATCGGCCAGGTCGACGAGCCGATGTTCGAGGCCTACACACTTCTCGGCGGACTGGCCGCCCGCACCCGACGGGCCCGGCTGGGGGCCATGGTGACGGGGGTGACCTACCGCAACCCCGCCCTGCTGGCCAAGGAGGTGACGGCGCTCGACGTCCTGTCCGGTGGACGGGCTGTCCTCGGTATCGGGGCGGCCTGGTTCGAAACCGAACACGACGGTCTCGGTTTCGCCTTCCCTCCCCTCGGCGAGCGTTTCGACCGGCTCGAGGAGGCTCTGATCATCTGCCGGGCCATGTTCACCGAGGATGCTCCGAGCTTCGAGGGGCGCTTCTACCGGATCCAGGGCGCCATCAACCGTCCGCGCCCCGTGCACCGGGGCGGCCCGCCCATCCTCATCGGCGGTGGGGGAGAGCGGCGGACGCTGCGTCTCGTGGCCGAGCACGCTGACGCCTGCAATCTCTTCGGTGACCCCGCCACCATCGGGCACAAGCTCGACGTCCTGGACCGTCACTGCGACGACGTCGGTCGCGATCCCGCCACCATCACGAAAACGAGGCTGGGCACCCTGGTCATCGGTGAGACGGCCGCCGACGCCGCCCGAAAGCTGGAGGCGCTCAGAAGCCAACGGGGTATGGACGACGCCATGCTGCGCGCCATGGTCACCGTCGGTGGGCCCGACGCCGTGGTCGAGCAGGTCGGCGCCCTCTTCGCCGCCGGTCTCGATGGCCTCGTCTTCAATATGCCCGACGCGTCCGATCTCGCCACCGTGACCCTGGCCGGACAGACACTGGCCGGTGCCTTCGGCGCCATCGCCACCGGCGATTGAATCCGTCGAGCCGGAGGGGTCGCCATGCCGAGGAGGACGTGCGGAGGTGGGAGATGCACGTGACCGTGGATCTGGCCTCCACCCCGCCAGCCGTCTCCCTCGTGGAACCCGATGACTGCACGCGCTTCGACGTCGTCGTCAGCGGCACCGGTGACGCCGACGCCCTCGGCCGGGTGCTCGTCGCCGCCTCGGTCGGCCGGACCGACGGAAGTGAGGCCCTCGTCTCGGTGGCCGCCGTCCGGCGGATGGCATCGGGGGCAGTGGGCGCATCGTGGGAAGCGGACTTCCTGGCCATGCTGGACTATGCACAGGGCCGGGGCTGGCTGACCGACGACGGCCATGAGATCCGGGCCCATGTGCAGTGGCGGTAACGTCGACCCCGACGAAACAACCCCGACGAAAAAAACAACCCCGACGAAACAACCCCGACGAAGCGACCCCGACGAAACGAGAGAGAGGAAAGGCACTCGAGGTGAGCGCAACGCGCATGGAAACTGACTCGATGGGAGCGATCGAGGTCCCGACCGACCGCTATTGGGGGGCGCAGACGCAACGTTCGCTCCTGCATTTTCCCATCGGCGACGACGTCATGCCCCGTCCTCTCCTGCGCGCCTTCGGCATCCTGAAGGAGGCCACCGCTCTGACCAACGCCGAACTGGGCAAGCTCGACCGGTCCCTGGCCGACCTCATCGTCCGGGCGGCCCGAGAGGTCACGTCGGGTGCGCTCGACGCCCAGTTCCCGTTGCGGATCTGGCAGACGGGGAGCGGGACCCAGACCAACATGAACGCCAACGAGGTCATCTCCAACCGGTCGATCGAACTGGCCGGGGGTGACATGGGATCGAAGGTGCCCGTCCACCCGAACGACCATGTCAACATGTCGCAGTCGTCGAACGACACCTTCCCGACGGCCATGCACATCGCCGCCGCCGAACAGCTCGTGCACGCTCTGCTGCCTTCCGTACGCGCCCTTCGTGGAGCTTTGGCCGCCAAGGAAGAGGACTTCGCCGACATCATCAAGATCGGCCGGACGCACCTGATGGATGCCGTTCCGCTCACGCTGGGCCAGGAATTCTCGGGATACGTCGCCCAGTTGGATGCCGACCTGGCCCGCCTCGACGCCTGCCTCCCCGATCTCTTCGAGCTGGCCCTGGGGGGGACGGCGGTGGGAACCGGTCTCAACACCCACCCCGAATTCGGTGATCGTGCCGCCGCCCACATCGCCACCCTGACCGGGTTGCCCTTCGTCTCGGCCCCGAACAAGTTCAGCGCTCTGGCCGCTCACGACGCCCTCGTCCATACGAGCGGTGTCCTTCGGACCCTGGCCGTGTCCCTCACCAAGATCGCCGACGATGTCCGTTGGCTCGGATCGGGCCCCCGGGCCGGACTGGCCGAGCTCGTCCTGCCGCCCAACGAACCGGGATCGAGCATCATGCCCGGAAAGGTCAACCCCACGCAGTGCGAGGCCATGATCATGGTGTGCATCCAGGTGATGGGGAACGACACCGCCGTCGCCGTGGCCGGGAGCCGGGGAAACCTCGAGCTCAATGTGTGCAAGCCGGTCATCATCCACAACGTTCTCCACTCCCTCCGCCTGCTCACCGACGCCTGCGGGACCTTCCGCCAATTCGCCGTCGAGGGTCTCGAGCCCGACCGGATCCGCATCGCGGAGCACCTGGAGACGTCGCTCATGCTCGTCACCGCCCTGACCCCGTTGATCGGGTACGACAAGGCGGGCGAGGTGGCCAAGAAGGCGCACGCCGAGGGGACGACGCTCCGTGAGGCGTGCCTGGCCCTCGGCTACCTGTCGGGCGAGGAATTCGACAGGGCGGTCCGACCCGAGGACATGATCCATCCCTGACCGCCGTACTGCGGCCGGCGGCGGTCGTCGGCGATAGCGTGACCAGCCATGGAGGTCCTCGATCCCGCCGCCGTCGACGCCGCTCTGGCCCGGGGCATGGACTGGGAGCGTGACGGTGCCGCCCTGGTCAAGGTGCACACGGGGCACGCCTTCGCCGATGCCCTCGACTACGTCAACGCCGTCGGCGCCCTGGCCGAGGAGATGGACCACCACCCCGACATCGAGATCAGGTGGAACCGCGTCACGCTCCGCCTGTCCACCCATTCGGCCGGCGGGATCACCGAGGCCGACCTGGAGCTCGGGCGTCGGATCGACGCCCTCCCGTGACGCCGTCCTGACCGGTTCCCCCCGATGTTCCGCTTCGTCCCGCCCCATCTGCTGTCGGGCCAGGCCCACGTCATCGTCGACGGCGCGCCGCGTCCGGGGACGGCGTACACGTTGTCGCATTGGCCCCACACACCGACCCCCGGTCCGCTTCGGGCCGACCTGTCGGCCGAGATCGCCCGGCGCGCCCTCGCCCGCCCCGACCACCTCCCGGCCGAGGTGGGGGTGGCCTCGGTCGACCACTACGACGTCGACGGCGTAGTGGCGTTGGCCCTCGTCGTGGTGGACGGCCTCGATGCCGCCCACGGCCCGCTGCTGGTGGAGGCGGCCCGGGTCGGCGACTTCGGCGTCGTCACCGACACCGGGGCCGCGCTCATCGCCTTCGCCCTGAACGGCCTCGAGGCCCGCCGGCCCCGACCGGGGTCGGGGCCGCCGGGCGCGTCCGGTTCCCCGGACCCTCTGGAGCGCTGCGGCCACCTCACCCAGGATGCGCTCGACGTGCTCGTCGACCTGATCGCCGATCCGGAACGTTTCCAGACGTTGTGGCGTGACGAGTGGGACGCCTTCGACGCCTCAGCGGGCGCTCTGGAGGACGGATGGGCCTCCATCGAGGAGATCCCCGAGGTGGATCTGGCCGTCGTGCGCGTCGACCCGGGTCACGACGCGGCGGCCGCCGCGACCTGGGAGTCGGCGCCGTTGCATCGCGCCGCCGTGCACAGCGCCACCACGTGTTCGCGGGTGGTGACGCTGGCCGGTGACCAGAAGGAGTTCCACTACCGCTACGAGTCGTGGGTCCGGCTGGCCAGCCACCGACCCCGCCCGCGGGTCGATCTGGAGCGGCTGGCCTTCACACTCACCGCCGACGAGATGGCCGGAGGGCGGTGGCTGTTCGACGGAGCCGGATCCATCTCCGGAGCCCTGCACAGGGTCGGTGAGGCCAGGAGCACCATCGCGACCGACCGGTTTCTGGACCTGCTGTGCGCCGAGCTGGCGGCGGGGGACACCGGCCCCGCCGCCTGGGACCCCTACGGTCCGGGCTGACGGGCCCCGACGGCGTGGTCGGCCTTCAGGCGACAGGCAGATCCCAGATAGGGAACCAACGGCTCAGGTCCGGCTCGACCGGCAGGTCGGTGCCGAGGACACCGCGCAGACGCAACTCGAGCTCGGTGTCGCGTTGCTCGTTGCCCTTGGGGGCGAAGGGGTAGAAGGTGCCCTGCTTGGCCAGGTAGACGAGGAAGATGGGTTGCGTCACGGCACCGGCCCCGGCTCCGCTGTCCGCGTCCGTGCCGGCGGAGGCGTCCGCGGTGGCGGCGGGATCGGGAGCGAACCCGAAGACCGAGCAGAGCAGCTGGGGGCTCCATCCCGCATCCTCGAGCGACGAATGCACCATGTGGACGCGGGTGACGAGGTCTTCGAGGTCACCGCCTTCCACGAGGATCCAGCGGTAGCCGAAGCGATCCCCGACATGGCGGACGGTCAGCGTGCTCGCCGGCGGTGGCGCCGTCCCGGGGGCGCTGGTCGACGGCGCAGTGGCGCCGGCCGGTGGCGGATTGGTGACGTCGCCCAGCTCGAGGAGCTTCTCGAGTTCGGTCTGCATGTCGGTGAACGGCTGCCCCGCAGGCGGCTTGAAGCAGACTCCGGCCTTTCCCGTCGACACGAGTCCCGAGGTCACCTGGAGGGTGACGGCCGCCGAGGGCAGGGCGAAGAGGGCGTCGAGGTTGGCCCGCACCGGCTTCGTCCGCCCCAGAAGGGTGTCGAACAGTCCCATCAGCGCGGAGGGCGAGGAGGCGGGAGGGTCATGGAGTCTGGTTCATCTCGGCCTCGAGCTTGGCCAGCGCGTCCAGGCGTTGCTGCAGCGGGGGATGGGTGGAGAACAGAGACGACAGGCTGGTTCCGTTCGAGATGGCGGGGGTGAAGTAGAAGGCGTTGAAGTGCTCCGCCGAGCGCAGGTCGCGTGTCGGGATCCGGCTCATCTCGCCCGTCACCTTGACGAGGGCCGAGGCGAGCAGCGACGGGCGACCGATCAGGATGGCCCCGGAGCGGTCGGCGGCCAGCTCGCGGTAGCGGGACAACGCCATGGTCAAGAGGAAGCTGATGGCGTAGACGAGGGCGGAGACGACGAGGACGCCCAACTCGATGATGGCCAGCTGGCTCCCGCTCTGGTTGTTGCGACCGCCCCCACCACCGAAGCCGCCGAAGAGCCCGGCGAACAACATCACCCGCGTGAGGAGACCGGCGATCATGCCCAGGAAACTGGCGATCGTCATGACGGCCACGTCGCGATGGGCCACGTGGGACAGCTCGTGGGCCAGGACCGCTTCGAGCTCGGGTTCGTCGAGGCGCCGCATGATCCCACGGGTGGCGCACACGACGGCGTTGTTCGGGCTCCGACCGGTGGCGAAGGCGTTGGGCATGTCGACCTCGGCGATGGCCACCCGGGGCTTCTTCATGTCGGCCAGGGCGCAGAGCCGGTCGACGATCCCGTGGAGCTCGGGCTCCTGCTCGGGGGTCACGATGTGGCCGTGCATCCCCCACAGGGCGATCTTGTCCGAAAACCAGTACTGCGAAAAGGCCAGCGCGACGGCGATGACGACGATGAGGCCGATGTTGTGGAGGAAGGTGAACAGGAGTCCGACCACGATGGCGTAGAGGACGACGATGAAGAAGCCGGTGAGGAACATCCGGAACGTGAGCTCACGGTCAGCGGGAATGCGACGGACGGTCGCCATCAGAGAGTCACCTCGGGTTGGTCTGTGGTCTGGCTGGGTCTGTGGTCTGGCTGGGAACACCGGGCACCGGCATCTCGTGGGTCACGATGTCGGGCGCTTCGACGGCCGGTGTCGCCGCCGGCAACCCGGCGACGGGGGCGGCGGCGATCTCGGTCTTGAGCGCCGCCAGCTCGGCGTCGACCTGGGAGGTGGCGGCCACCTTGTTCAGCTGCGCCTGGATGTCGTCGGTGCTCGAACTCAGATCGGTGAGCGCGCCGGAGGCCAGGAGCTCGTCGATGGCGCCGGCGCGCGCCTGCATGGTGGCGATCTTGTCCTGGGCCCGCTGGATGGTCATGCCGGCGTCGCCCATCGAATCGGAGATCCCCGCCGCCGCCTCGCCGATGCGGGCCTGGGCTTCGGCGGCGGTGTACGTCGCCTTCATCGTCTCCTTGCGCGTCCGGAACGTCGCCACCTGCGCCTGCAGGCGCTGGGCGGTGAGGACGAGCTTCTCCTCCTGATCGGCGATCTGGGCCTGCTGGGCGTGGAGGTCGGTCAGCTCGGCCCCGATGGCGGCCCGTCGGGCCAGGGCCTCGCGGGCCAGGTCCTCACGGTTCTGCCCGAGCGCCTGCCGGGCCTGGTCCTGCAGCTTGGCCCCCTGCTGCTCGAGCTGGGAGGCCTGGATCTCGACCCGCTTGCGGGCGGTGCCCACCTCCGCCACGCTGCGCCGGATCTTCTGGAGGTTCTCGAGCTGCTTCTCGTAGGAGAGGTCGAGCGAGTCGCGGGGGTCCTCGACCCGGTCGAGGACCTTGTTCGCCTTGGCCCGGAAGATGTTGAAGAAGCGCTGCATCACGCCCATGGCGTGCCGTCCCTTTCCTGGCGCGCAAACACCGTTCGGTGCCTCGGATGCCACGTACGAGCATAGGGGAGGCCACGTTCGGGTTTGGCCGCGGCGAGGTGCGTGGTCGCTGTCTTGCGGGGCCCGCCGGCGACGGTTACCGGGCCTGTCCAGGCACGCCGGGGGACGGGGTTGGATGGGGCTGAGGTGCGGCGGTCGCCGGGTACCGTGTGACCATGACGACGCCCCTGTGCCTCCTCACCGTGCACGCCCACCCCGACGACGAGGCCTCCAAGGGTCCCGGCACGGTCGCCCGGTACCACGCCGAAGGAGTCCGCACCGTCCTCGTCTGCTGCACCGGCGGCGAGGAGGGTGACATCCTCAACCCCGCGCTCGACTCACCGGAGGTGCGCGCCGACCTCGCCGCCGTCCGCATGGGCGAGCTGGCGGCGGCGGCCGCGCTGATCGGGTACGACGAGGTGGTCCTGCTCGGCTACCGGGATTCGGGCATGCCCGACACCCCGGCCAACGCCCGGCCGGACAGCTTCGCCCGGGCCCCCCTCGACGAGGCCGTGGGTCGCCTGGTGGCCGTCATCCGCCGGGAGCGGCCCCAGGTCATCGTCACCTACGGCGACGATCAGAAGGGGTACCCCCACCCCGACCATCTCCGCGTCCACGAGATCTCGCTCATCGCCTTCGACGCCGCCGGGGACCGCAGCGCCTACCCTGACGCCGGTGCGGCGTGGGCCCCGCTCAAGCTCTACTACGTGGGTTGGTCGGGAGCCCGGATCCTGGCCATGCACGAGAAGTTCGTCGAGCTGGGTTTGGCGTCGCCGTTCGACGACGGCTGGTTGGAGAGGGCCACCGCCAACAGCGCCTCCTACACGACGATGATCGACATCTCCGACCACGCCGACGTCCGCCGCGAGGCCCTGCTCGCTCACGCCACCCAGGTCGATCCCACGTCGCCGTTCTGGTTCGGGCTCCCGCCCGAGGTGGCCCGCAGCGTCCACCCCGTCGACGAGTACGTCCTGGCCCGGACCCGGGTGGGAGTCCCGGGGGGCGCCGCCCCCACGGCGGGCCCCGCCGCCGCTCCGCCGCCGGACGCACCGGTGGAGGACGATCTCTTCGACGGTGTGCGCCACCTCGCCACTCGGTAGCATGCCGTCACGGACGACCCAGGAGGGACGAGATGTCGAAGTGGCTTACCCAGGACTGGCTCGACGAGACGAGGAAGATGTCCGAGGGCCAGCCCGAGCGCGCCGGTGCCTCGGCCCGGATGCAGTACGTGGTGACCGGCGGGCCCGACGGTGACATCGAGTACTTCTGGGTGCTCGAGAACGGCAAGCTGACCGAGAGCAAGCTGGGCCACCTCGATGACGCCGAGGTCACCCTCACGACCGGCTACGGCGACGCCGTGAAGATCCAGAAGGGCGAGCTCGATGCCAACGCCGCCTTCATGCAGGGCAAGGTGAAGGTCACCGGGAACATGGCCAAGGTCATGGCCCTTCTCCCCATCACCAACGCCCCCGAGTACAAGCAGCTGCAGACGGAGATCGCCGCCATCACGGAGTTCTGATCGTCACCTCTGGATCACCCGCCCGGCCGCCGGTTCCCGCATGAGGTCGCGCAGCTCCCGGTAGCCGATGAGGGTGATCCCGGCCGTGGCGAGGGCGTCGCCCAGGTGCGGATCGTCGACCAGGAGCCGGTGGTCGTCGACCCGGCCCTCCCAGTCGCCGGCCATGGCCTGGAGCTCGGGACTGGCCACGGCGGGGTGGAGATAGGCCTCGGTCACCCCCGTGCCCATCAGGGGAATGGCGTCGAGAAGGGTCTGGCGGCTGCCCACGCCGGGGACGTAGACGAAGGCGTCGGGGAAGACGACGTCGGCCTCGGTGGCGAGGGCCCGGAAGGGGAAGCCGATGAGGCTCTCCGTCTCGGGCCCCGAGAGCCGCAGGGGGAGACGGAACTCGACGGCGAGGTCGAGGTAGACGTCGAAGAACTCCGACTTGATCTGCATCGTCCCCATGTGGGCGTCGAGATGGCTCACGTCGAACCCCCACAGGATGGCCCGTTCGATCTGGGCCCGGCACTCACGGCGGACCTCGTCGAGATCGGCGTGGTCCCAGACGTCGGCCACCGTCCGGGGAAAACCCCCGTCGCCGTCGAGGAGGGAGGGGGCGTGGGTGATCGGACCCCACCGGTAGAGCTCGTGCTCGGCGTTCACCGTGAGGTGGACGCCGACGTCCTCGCCCCGGTAGGCGGCGGCCGCCCCCCGGGCCCAGGGGCAGGGCACCATGAGACTGGCGCTCGTGGCCAAACCCTCGCGGAGCGCGTCATAGGTGCCGACGTTGGCGGCGTGGCAGAAGCCGAGATCGTCGCAGTTCAGGATCAGGAGCTTGGCGTCGGCCGGATGTCCGAGACGTTCAGCGAGCGACGGCATGCCTTGACGGTAGTGGGTGGGACCGGCCGGCCGGGCCGCGTCGCCCGCAGCGTCCCGGCGGGGCCGCCCATCAGGCGGCGTTCGCCTGACGACCGTCTTCGGAACGTCCGGCTCCGGCCAGAGCGGCGCGGGCGGCGGCCACTCCCTGACGCCCCGCCCGCCGGGTCTTCTCGTCGAGACGCCAGTCCGGGGCGCCGACCGACGACGACCGTCGCGCCGTGGCCCGGGGACGAGGGTCGGTGGTTCCGGGCAGCGGGGGTTGGTAGATATCTCGCTTCCGGCGTACGTGGGTGGTGACGGGCACGTCTCCAGGGTGCCAGGAGGGTGTATCACTGGACCGTGGATCGCTACGGAATCACCGTCCCCTTCGACGACATCCCCCTGTCCGAGCACGGGCCCTGGTTCGCCCGGCTGGCCGAGCTGGGCTACACCGACGTCTGGACGGGCGAGGCCAACGGGGCCGACGGGTTCACGCCGCTGGCCCTGGCCGCCGTGGCCGCGCCCGCCCTGCAGCTGGGGACGGCCGTCGTGCCCGTCTACACCCGGGGTCCGGGCCTGCTCGCCATGCAGGCCGCCACCATGGCCGAACTGGCCCCGGGCCGTTTCGCCCTCGGGATCGGGTCGTCGTCCGACGTCATCGTCGAACGCTGGAACGCCGTCGCCTTCGACGAGCCCTACAAGCGGGTCCGCGACACCGTGCGTTTCCTGCGCCGGGCCCTCACCGGCGCCAAGGTGGACGAGGAGTACGAGACCTTCGCCGTCCGCGGGTTCCGTCTGGGCCGTCCCCCGGTCGAGGTGCCGCCCGTCTACGTGGCCGCCCTGCGGCCGGGCATGCTGCGCCTGGCCGGCCGCGAGGCCGACGGTGCCATCATCAACTGGCTCTCGGCCGACGACGTCACCACCACGGTGGCCGAGGTCGGGCCGGGCAAGGAGATCGTGGCCCGGATCTTCGTCTGTCCCACCGAGGACGCCGACCGGGCCCGCGCCGTCGGACGGATCGGCATCGCCGCCTATCTGAACGTGGCCGTCTACGCCGCCTTCCACCGGTGGCTCGGTCGGGGCCCCCTCCTCGAGGAGATGTGGGGCGCCTGGGCGGCGGGGGACCGTAAGGCGGCGCTGACGGCCATCCCCGACGAGGTGGTCGACGCCCTGGTGGTCCACGGGTCGGCCCAGGAGTGTCGGGCCCACATCCGGCGCTACGTCGACAACGGGGTCACCGTGCCCGTCCTGGCCCTTCTCCCCGGGGGGGACGACATGGCCAAGGCGGTGGAGGGACTGGCTCCGTCAGCCGGCTGACGCCGGCACCGGCCGGCCGTTCACGTCCCGAGCGTCTGGCGCAGCGCGCCCTCGAGCGTCGGGTCGGCGAACGTGTACCCGGCGTCGGCCAGACGGGCGGGGACGACCCGCAGGCTCCCGAGGAGCAGCTCGTCGGCCAACTGCCGCCCGAGGGCGAGTCGCAGGGCGAAGGGCGGGGCGCCCAGCACGGCGGGACGGTGCAGCGCGCGGCCCAGCTCCTTGGTGAACTCCCGGTTCGTCACCGGCGCCGGCGCCGTTGCGTTCACCGGTCCGACGAGCGACGTGTCCGCCAGGGCGTGGACGATGGCACCCACCTCGTCGCGCAACGAGATCCAGCTGAGCCACTGCCGACCGGAGCCGAGCGTCGCTCCCAGTCCGGCTCGGAAGAGGGGGAGCTGGCGCCCGAGCGCCCCCCCGTGCCGGGCGAGCACGACGCCCGACCGCAGGTGGACGACCCTGATCCCCGCCGCCTCGGCGGGGGCCGTCGCCTCCTCCCACCGGCGGCACACCTCGGCCTGGAAGCCCGTTCCCGGCCCGCTCCGCTCCGTGAGCACCTCGTCGCCCCTGTCGCCGTAGTAGCCGATGGCCGACGCGCTGATCACGACGGACGGGCGCCGGTCGAGACCGGCCAGGCAGCGGCACAACACCGCCGTCGCGTCGACGCGACTGCGCAGGATGACGTCCTTGCGCGCCGTCGTCCACCGCTTGTCCCCGATCCCGGCCCCGGCCAGGTGGACGACGGCCTCGGCTCCGTCGAGGGCGTGGGCGTCGATCTGGCCTCGCTCCGGGTCCCACCGTGCCTCTCCGGGACCGGGCGTCCGGCGGACGAGGACAGCGACCCGGTGCCCGTCGGCGGTCAGGCGGGACACGAGTGCCCGTCCGATCAGGCCACTCGAGCCGGTGACGACGACGCGCACGGCGTGGCCTCCCGGCTAGGTGGCGTAGCGGGCGCGGATCTCGTCGTCGGCGCGCCGCACTTTTGTCGCCATCTCGTCGCGGTGGCGCCCCAGGGCCGTCGCCAGCCGCTCGTCGGACAGGGCCAGGATCCGCACGGCCAGGAGCCCGGCGTTGCCGGCCCCGTTGATGGCGACGGTGGCCACCGGCACCCCCTTCGGCATCTGCACCATGGCCAGGAGGGAGTCGAGGCCGCCGAGCTCGCCCACGGCGATGGGCACGGCGATCACCGGCAGGGGAGTCACCGCCGCCAGCACCCCGGCCAGGTGGGCGGCCCCGCCGGCGCCGGCGATCAGCACCCGCCGGCCGTTCGTCGACGCCTTCCGGGCGAAGTCGAGGGCGTCGTCGGGGGTCCGGTGGGCCGACAGGACCCGGACCTCGACGTCGACGTCGAAGTCGCGCAGCACCTCGACGGCCCCCTCCATCACCGGCACGTCCGACGCGCTCCCCATCACCACGGCCACACTCATGACAAGACCCCCGCTCCTCGTGTCGTCCTTCCCGCCCTCCGGACGGTGGATCCCGCATTCTGGCCCGTCCGCCGGCGCGGGCATCGAGAGAACGGTACTGCCAGGATGGGAGTCCGGGGTCCGCCGAGGGGAACCGGGCCGGGAGGACACGATGCGCATCGGGCTGGGACTGGAGATGAACGGAACCATCGACGACGTCGTGGCCCGGGCCGAAGTCCTCAGCGCCACCGGTGTCTCGTCGTTGTGGTCGTCGCAGATCTTCGGATGGGACACCTTGACGGCTCTGGCCGTCGTCGGCCGCGAGGTGCCGACGGTGACGCTCGGGACGGCGGTCGTCCCCGTCCATCCGCGTCATCCGACGATGCTGGCGGCCCAGGCGCTCACCGTCCAGGCCGCCATCGGCGGGCGTCTCGCTCTCGGGATCGGCCTCTCCCACAAGATGGTCGTCGAGGGCATCTGGGGCTTCTCCTTCGACCACCCCGCCCGCTACATGGAGGAGTACCTCTCGATCCTCGTGCCGATGCTGGCCGGGGAACAGGTCTCGTTCCAGGGCGAGGTCCTTCGGGCCAACACCCTCGGTCCCCCCGAGACCGAAGGGGCGACGCCGCCCCCCGTGCTCGTCGCCGCCCTCGGCACGGTGATGCTCGGCATCGCCGCCCGGGAGGCCTCGGGCACCATCACCTGGATGGTCGGCCTCTCCACCCTGGCCGACCACATCGTCCCCACCATCACCGGCGCCGCCGCCCGGGCCGGTCGTCCCCACCCGCAGGTGGTCGTCACCCTGCCCGTCTGCGTCACCGCCGACGTCGACGCGGCCCGGGCCCGGGCCGGGCGGATCTTCTCCGTCTACGGCCAGCTCCCGTCCTATCGGGCCATGCTCGACCGGGAGGGGGCGGCCGGACCGCCCGACGTGGCCATCGTCGGCGACGAGGCGGAGGTCGCCGCCGCCATCGCCCGCTTCGCCGACGCCGGGGCCACCGAGTTCTCGGCCGCCGCCTACGGCACGCCCGAGGAGGTCGGGACGAACGCACCAGGCTCCTCGGCACTCCTGGCCTGACCGGACGGTCAGCGCGAGATCGAGGTGTGCTTGAACTCGTTGATCTCGGGATGGACCGACCAGCAGATCGAGGATGTTCGCGATGGTGGCACGGGCGAGCGTCGCGTCGCCCCCCGGTCTCGTCATGATGCGGACGAAGGCCGACGCACCCCCGGAGATGAAGGTGGGGACCCCGAAGACCTGGTGATCGGCCACCGACGACTCGTGCACGGCGCGGAAGGCCTGGCGCGGCCATCCCTCGGCGATGGCGGCGAAGACCTCGTCGTCGTCGACCCCGTTCTCCTTCAGGACCTTCCGCACCACGGCGTCGTCGCGCAGGTCGCGTCCGTCGTCGTGCCGGGCCGTGAACAGGGCGAGGTGGACGTCGAGGAACCGCTCCGGGAACCGGTCGCGGACGACGAGCCCGGCTTCGATGGCCATCAGGTCCGAGGCCTTCTCCGGCATCTCCCACACGGGAGTCCCGCCCTCCTCGACATGGGACTGCGTCAGCGAGAAGGGGACGAAGTCGACGTCCCAGTCGGCGCCCCCTCTCACGGCGTCGACCACGTGCTCGTGGACGTTGCGGGCGAAGGGGCACCGGTAGTCGAAGGTCACGGCGAACGGCGGTGCTGCTCATGGTGTCTTCAACGCCGTCCCGGCGGACCCCATTCCTCGGCCGCCCGACCTCGACCGCCACGGACGCGCCATCCGTCGTCCGACGTGCCCGAGGGCCATCCCGAGCGCGGCCCCGGCCACGACATCGGTGGCGTGGTGCTGGCGCAGATGGACCCGGCTGAGAGACACCGTCGCCGCCACCAGGTAATAGGCCGGTCCCAGGGGGTCGTCGTCGGCCAGGAGGGTGGCCGCGCACCAGGCGGCGAGGGCGTGACCCGAGGGGAAGCTCGTCGAGCGTGGCACCCGGACCGGTCGGGGATCGTCGTCTCGTCGGGTCCGGGCGTCCCCGCCCGACCGCCGCCTTCACCGCCGCGTTCACCACGGGTGTGACGGCACCGCTGAAGACGATGGCCCACGCCGCCGCGCGTCGCCGCCCCGGTCGGCGACCGCGGGCCACCCCGATCAGGAACCAGACGAGACCGTGATCGCCGAGAGCCGACGCGCCGTAGGCCAGTCCATCGGCCATCGGGTGGCCCCGCCAACGCCCCACCACGGCGTCCACGCGGTCGTCGAAGGCGTCGACGGCGGGCCAGGACATCCCGTCAAGGTTACGCGGAGGCGGCGCCGGCCTGGACAGCGAGAGCCGAGGCCTGCAGCGGGATCACCGCCGAATGCCGGACAGAAGGCCTGGAAATTGCACCAGCTGGCACAACGGCGACGGCTTCGGTCGGAAGTCCTCGTCCTCGCACGCCCGCTCGATGGCCGACCACACCGCCGCCGTCCTCTGCCGCAGCCCCCGCAGGGCCTGTTCCGACGGGTCGGCTGCGATCACGACGGGATCCTTCAGATAGAGCAGGCGCACGCTCACGGGCCGTTGTCCGAGCACCTGCTCACACA
This sequence comes from uncultured Acidimicrobiaceae bacterium, assembly GCA_963848355.1. Lineage (GTDB taxonomy): Bacteria > Actinomycetota > Acidimicrobiia > Acidimicrobiales > UBA8190 > CAWKDG01. The sequence goes on along the minus strand of CAWKDG010000001.1, from coordinate 676,250 downwards.
GCAGGGCGTAGAACTGCACACCGCCCAACCGGCTGTGTTCCTGCATCTCGCTCGGGATCCGGCCCGTCTTGTAGTCGATGACGATGAACTCGCCGTCGGGCGTCACGTCGAGTCGGTCGATGATCCCCCGCAAGCGCAGACCGCCGACGTCGGCCTCGAGGAGGAGCTCGACCCCCACGGCATCGACGCTGTCGGGGTCCTCCAGGCGGAGGTAGCCGGCCACGAGTGTCTCGGCCTCGGCCAGGAAGGCGTCGCGCTCGGGGGCCGACAGCCCGAGCACCGTGAACTCGGGATCGTCCTGCAGGGCTCGCCACGCCTCGTCGAGCGATGCCCGGGCCGCCTCGGGGGTGCGGGCGCCGCGTTCGTGGTTCCAGAAGAGCCCCTCGAGAGCGCTGTGCACGAGGGTGCCCTTCACCATGTGGGGCGCCGGAGGTTCGGGCAGGCGGTCGATGACGGAGAAGCGGAAGGCCAGCGCGCAGTCCTTGAAGGAGCTCACCTTGGACGGTGATAGGGAGCGGGGGACGGGGAGAGCCATCGGGGCCGAGGCTACGCCGTGGGTGTGCCGGTGCCCCGATCCAAGGTGGACCCCACCGACCGGGCCAGCGCATCGGGGTCTTCCATCGGTCCGAAGTGGCCCAGTTCGGGCAGCACCACGACGTCCGCCCCCGGCAACCGATCGGCGCAGAGGGCCAGGACGTCGGGACCGATGGCGTCGGTCTCGGCTCCACAGGCGAGCGTCACCGGGCAGCGGACCTCGTCCAGGTGGGCGAAAGCGTCGTGGGCGAGGCCGTGGGCGTACACCTGGGCCTCGTCCCGGCGCCGGCACCGCAGCCTGATCCCGTCGGGATCGGGGGCGAAGCCGTTGTCGACATAAGCGGCCAGGACTTCGGGGTGGAGCCGATCGAAGGGTGCCTTGGTCGAGAAGTTGGCCAGAGCGTCGTGGCGCGAGGCGAACACCACCCGCCGCCGGAGGGCGCCGGCGGCCAGGGGGTTGGCCTCGAGACCGGGCGGGAGAGGAGCGTCGTCGGGGAAGAGGATCGGCTCGTAGCAATACAGCGTCGCGAACGTCCCCGGGTCGCGCCTGCTCGGCCAGGAGCAGAGCGGCCGCTCCGCCGGAATGGCCGAAGGCGGCGGGCCGGTCGAGCCCGAGATGGTCGACGACGGCCAACACGTCGGCGGCGAAGCCGTACCAGCCGAAGTCGTCCCCCGGCGGTCGGTCCGACGTCCCGTGGGCCCTCTCGTCGAAGGCGATGCACCGGTAGTGCCGGCCCAACCGGTCAGCCAGGGGGGCGAGCACGGCCCCGCAGAAACCGGTGGCGTGGGCCAGGAGGAGGTCGGGTCCCGATCCCCCGAGGTCGAAGTAGGCGATCCCCACACCGTCGGACGTCAGAGCCCGGCCCGTCGGCGCCAGAGCGACCGGTGCTGAGGTTCGGGGGTCGGCGGCCGGCACGTCCGTCGACGCTACCGGTCTCCCGGTCACGCCCAGCACGACGTCCACGTCCTGCGGGCGTGGCGACTAGAAAAGACAGGTGGCGAACTTCCTCCACCATTGGGGTTACCTGGCCCTGCTGCTCCTGACCGTGGCCGAGGCCGCGTGCATCCCCATACCGTCGGAGGTGACAGTGGGATACGCCGGCTACCTGGCCTCGACGGGGCGTCTCAACCTGGTGGCCGTCATCCTCCTCGCCACCGCCGGTGAGACGGTCGGTGCCTACATCTCCTACGTCGTCGGTCGGACCGGCGGCAGAGCCTTCGTCGACCGCTTCGGGCGCTATGTCCTGCTCGGTCACACCGATCTCGACCGTGCCGAACACTGGTTCGAGCGTCGGGGCGAGTGGAGCGTGGCCGCCGGCCGTGTCGTCCCCCTCGTCCGCACCTTCATCGCCTTCCCGGCCGGCGTGGCCGAGATGGCACCGGTGCGGTTCGGTCTTCTCACCGCTGCCGGCAGTCTGGTGTGGATCGGGGCGTTGGCCGGCGCCGGTGACGCTCTCGGCAACCGGTGGAACCGGCTCACACACGGTTTCGACACCGCCGGCTACGTGATCGCCGCTCTCGTCGTGATCGCCATCGCCGCCTTCCTTCTCCACCGCCTCCGGCACGTGCACGGCGAGCGCCGTGAGGCGTTGGTCGAGGGCCGCTGACGCAGGTGTCCATGGGAACGCAGCGACTGGTCTGGCAGCGGGGACTGTTGTTCACGGGCGAGGATTCCCGCGGGTTCGCCCTGGCCATCAGCGGGGACCCCGAGATCGACGGGGCCAAGCCGTCTGATCTCCTCCCCCTGGCCCTCGCCTCGTGCCTGGCCTACGACGTGGTCGTCGTCCTGCAGAAGAAGCGCCAGGAGCTCGCCACCCTGGTCGTCGTCATCGAGTCGGAGCAGGACGACGTCCCCCCCTTCCGATTCGTCCGCATCACCGTGCGGTTCGACGTGACCGGCATCATCGAGAAGGCCGCCGCCGACCGGGCCCTGGAGCTGGCCGAGAAGAACTGTCCGGTTCTCGCCAGCATCTCGCCCGCGGTCGACGTCGTCACCTCGATAACCGTCGGAACACGCTGATCCCTCCGGGCGACGTCGGCTGGAGCGGGCGACGATCGGAAGTTACCAACGACGGTCACTCTCAACGAGCGTCTGGTAGACGCTCGTGTTGACATTTCGGTCGTCGCCCGCCGCCATGCACGAGGTTGCCGACAGGCACGACACTCCGTTCAATACGGAGTTCGACGGTCCTGGGACCGGCTCCCCGTCGACCAGCGTGGCCGGCGGCATGGCGTCGTCGATCCGGTCCCCGATCCAGCCCGCCGCGAACCCGTCGTCGTAGATGCCGCCCGGGTGCGATCGTCCGGAGGGCGATGCCCGGATCGCCGGCCGCGTTCTGGGCACGACGACGACACCCGCCGAGCACCCCCCCTTTCTGAGAGAATTCCGGATCATGCACTCCGGTGGTCCACTCATCGGGCGGGAAGGGGAGCTCGCCGACCTCCGGCACCTGCTGGGGACCTCTCGGATCCTCACCGTGACCGGACCAGGTGGATGCGGCAAATCCCGGCTGGCGAACGAGCTTGTCGCATTGGCGAGCTCGGCGGACACGGGACTCGAGCGCCGGCTCGTCGAGTTGGCCGTTGTCGGAAGCGTGGGACAGGTCGTCGATGCCCTACTCCGGGCGTTCGCAGCCCGCGAGCGCGGTGGACGGACATCCCTGGAGACGCTGCTTGAAGATCTCGCTGGTCGTCGCGTGTTGCTCGTTCTCGACAATTGCGAACACCTCCGGCCCGAGATCGGAACCCTGGTGGCCGCACTGGTCGAAGGTGTCCAGGGGTTACGTCTTCTGGTGACGAGTCGAGAACCTCTCGGGATTCCTCACGAGACGGTCTTCCGGCTGGGCCCGCTGAGCCTTCCTGGTGGGGGCGGTGACGTTGCTGCGGTCGTCCGTTCAGATGCGGGCCGCATGTTCGTCGACCGGGCTGTGGCCATCAACCCGGCCTTCGCTCTCACGCCGTCGGTGGCCAGGGCGGTGATTCGGATCTGTCATGAACTTGACGGCCTTCCCCTCGCGATTGCGTTGGCCGCAGCAAGGACTGCGGTGATGGCTCCCAGTGAGATCGCCGACGGACTCTCGCGGCGTGGCCGCCTTGCGGAGACATCGAACGACATGTCGCCACCCCAGCATCGCTCGTTGCGCGCCTCGTTCGACTGGAGCTACCAACTGCTCGAGCAGCAGGAGCAGAGACTCTTCAGGTTCCTCTCGGCCTTCGCCGGTGGCTGGACGACACCGGCGGCACAGGCGGTCGCCCTCCCTGAGATGGGAGAGACGGCCGTCGGCAACCTTCTCGACTCGCTGGAGGCGAAAGGGCTGATCGTCGCGATACCGGCGCAGAACGGGAAGCGTTGGACACTCCTTCAGACGGTCAGGGACTACGCAGGACACCAACTCGTCGAGGGCGAGATGGAGATGATCGAGGATCGACATCTGGCGTGGTTCCGTGGGTATGCGGCTCAGCTTGACGGATCGCTCGGTGAGAGGGGCGCGCAGGCACTGATCGACGAGGAGACTCCGAATCTCAGGGTCGCACTGGAACGCGCGCTCCAGCGTGACACGGAAAGTGCATTGTCCATCGTCGCCTCTCTGACCCGTCACTGGATCCTGGCGGAGCATTTTGATGAGGCCCGAGCGTCATGTGCTGCTGTCCTGGCGGCGACTCCCATCGCCATTGACCGATCGGCCCGTGCCGTCGTCCATTGCGGTGCCGGAGTCATCGGGATGCTCAGCGAGGACTACCAGGCGGCGGTGGCGAATACACAGTCGGGGCTCGCCCTGCTGGATGACATCGAGGACGCCGACACACAGGCACGTTGTCTCCAGCTGGCGGGGTTGGTCCTGATCCTCACAGGGGTTGACCTCGAGGGGGGGTTCAGCAGTACCACCCGGGCCGTCGAGTTGCTTCGATCCTCGGGAGATTCACTCGGCCTGGCATGGGCGCTCGCCAATGTCGCGTACGCAGCTGCGGTGTGCGACCGCTTCGACGCAACCCGCACGGCGTACGAGGAGTTCCTGAGGGTGCCCGGTGCCCCCGAGCACGTGAGGCTTCGTACCTGGGCCGAGCAGGCGATGGCATGGGCAGAAGTCCTGGTCGGATCGCCCGAAGAGGCGCTGTTGCATGCGGACGTTGCGCTGGAGCTCGAAGGCGATTGGCCGTCGATGACCCACTTCCAGGGCGTCTCCCACAGGATCCATGCTCTCGCCCGGTTGGGACGGACCGACCAGGCTCTCGAGGAGGGTCGTCGGGCGATGACCGTGGCCTTTTCATCAGGCGCGCTGCACGCCGTCCCGGGGATAGAGCTCGGGCTTGCGATGGCGGAGTTGATGCATGGCGATCTCGAGGGAGCCGAGGTTCGCGCTCGGGGACTTGTCGAGAAGGTCCCCCAGATGCACACGGTCGTCCTGATGCGTGAGGTCCTCGGGCTCATCGCCCTCGCCCGTGGCGATGGTCGCGAGGCAGAAGCCCAGGGAAGGGAACTCGAGGCGATGGCGCAGAAGACGACGAGCGCCCGCCACCGCGCGTTGGCGGAGTTCATGCTTGGATGCGCAGCCATGCTGGAGGGGAACACGGACCGTGCACGCCACCTGCTTCAGTCGGCACTCGTTGTCTATGCTGAGCTGGGCCTTGAACGTGGCGCCACGGAGGTGCTCGACGAACTCGCTCTTATGGCAGCCGACGGGGGCGACGTCAAGCGCGCCGCTCGGCTCGCGGCGGCCGCGGCGGCGGCGAGGGCACGGTTGCATTGTGTCCCCATGAAGTCGATCGCCTGCCGATTCGAAGCCGCCCGGGCGAAGGTCGTCGATTCCGACAGTCGCGCCGCCTGGGACGGGGCGTGGGCGGAGGGCGAGGCACTCTCCTTGGCCGAGGCGATCGCCTACGCGCGCCGCGCCCGAGGCCCTCGCGATCGACCGGTTGCGGGGTGGGGGAGTCTTACCCCGGCCGAGCTCCAGGTCGCTCGGCTGGCCGCCGGAGGGATGACCAATCCCCAGATCGCCTCGCGGTTGTTCATGTCGCGAAGCACAGTCAAGATGCACCTGTCGAGTGTGTACGTGAAGCTCCAAGTGGCCAACCGCACCGAGCTCGCCCGGGCGACGGCGGTCCGGTCGGAAGCCAACGCCATGGCCGACTAGCCCCGACGTCCTGCCTCGACGGGTGAACCCCGATTCAGGAAAACTGGCCACCTGGCTGTGTTTTCGCGTCGGTGCCGATGCCAGCCTCACCAATGTGCAGCCCGGTCGGGGACGGTGGAACGGGAGGCACATGACCTGGCGGCGGGGAATCGTCATCGCGTGCGCACTGGTCACTGTCTCGGCGTCAGCCATCGCCGACGCGCCGGGGCGAGCGGTGGCATCGGCCGATACGAAAGACCCACCCGTGATAACACCGACGGTGCTCTATCCGCCGCAAGGAGTGCCTGTCGATACGATCGCTCCCAGCTGCGGCGACGGGATCCTGGTCCCGAGCACCGATTACCAGTCGGTGACCTCGGCGACGTGCCGTCCGTTGCCGGCCTCCCCGCCGGTGAACGACCAGGGACTGACGGTGCCCTACGTGAGGCTCGTCGTTCTCGATCGATCGGTCGATGTCGGCCAGTCGGAGCCCGCCCTGGCCAGCGAATTCTCAGATCTCACCGTCCCTTTGTACAGCTGCGTGGGCGGTCAATCTGACGCATGTACGCCGGAGCTTCAGCCGACACTTGCGTCCCTCCCTTCCGACGACCTCGTTATCGCCACCCAGCCGCAGGATTGGTCGGCCGATTGTCCGCAGCTTCTGTCCTTCGGTCAGCCGCGATCATGTCCGCCCGGGGCCATTCCCGGGTTGCCGATTCCGGCGTCCGATCTCTACACCCCGTGGTCGGCGATCTTCGTGCCCAACTGCTCCACCTGTCAGGTCGTGACGAATACCGATCAGGCGCTCGGCCGAATCGCCCATGGAGGCGACCATCCCATCGGCAGTATCGACGGTTACCTTCAGCTCGATCAGTACAACCGTCTGGTGTACGTCTCGCCTGATTTCGTGCCATTCGACACCGTCGACCCTGCCGCACCCTCGGGGGTTTTGCGGCCCGTCGTCGATGGAGCGGTCGATCCTCAATATTCCTCGTTCGTTCCTCAGGGATCAGGTTTCATCGTCGAAGCGCTCAGCCGGACTGACCTTGCCATCCAGGGCGAGACGGTGTTCCCGGTGGGGGGCAATGGTCAAGCCGCCGCCTACGAACTGAACGCCGAGAACATGGCCACTCTCCTCATGTCCTACGTCGGGCAGCCGAACACCCTCGTCATCGTGCAGAGTTTCGGGACGCTGTCGCCGGTCCTCCCGGCGGTTCAAGGAGCGTGGGCGCGTATCGGACGCGCCATCCATCTCCTGGGCGGGAACGAGAGTCGCTTCGATACCATCGGAAGCGGGAACAACGCCTATCTCTGGAGCACCTTCGACTGTGATTCGGAGCCACTCGACCAATGCGAGCCCGATTTCCTCGCCGACGATACGTCGCAGGGCGGGTACGCCCTCGTCGGAGGCAGTGGACTGGAGGCGGAGGCCCTGGAGGCCGTGGGATCGGACGGCGGTCAGGTCCGGTTGGACGGAGTCCTGGGGCGGGAGCCCGGCACCAACCTGTTCGCGCCCTTGTCGGGTGATAGCTCGATGGCCTTCGATCAGTCGCTGACCGAAGCGGCGTACCCTGCTCCCGGTCAGACCCCGACCCCGTTCCCCACCTATACCGGTGGACCTGGTATCGCATTCACGGACATCGTGGCGGCGATCAACGCCCGGGGTCAACGGGTGAATCCCGACTTGCGATCCTCGTACTGGCAGGACATCAATGGCCGTGATTGGAAGAGGAACCTGACCCTGGTGAAGAGGTTCAACTGCCGGACGCTGTCGAAACGGGATCGGTGCCCGGCTGTTCAGAAGCAGATCGAAAAGGAGATTAAGGACGTCATCACGCTCTGGGTCAATTTCTCCTCGTCGAACAGCCTGCTTCAGTCGAGCACGATCTGGTCGGCCCTCAGCTCGAACTCGAATCTTGACCTCCAGGCCATGGCCTCGGCGCTGATCCAGAACACGTCGATCCCCCCGACGCAGAGCAGTGGCGCTCCCGGCTGGCTCGGCAGCGTGGAGGGGACCATCGGAGCTGTCGCAGGCGTCGGCGCCACCATTGCCGGAGTGTCGGGCCCCGAGGCCGCTCCCGTCGCCGTCGCTCTCGGTGCCATTTCCGCCGCCGCCGTCGTGGCGGCCACATTCGTCACGGATTCCGGCGGTTCTGACTCCTCCTCTCCCATCGCCGACCAGGTGGACGTCACGGCTGCCCAGCTCGCACCCCAGATCCAATCCCAATTCCTCGACCTCCACGACAACATCCTCCGACTGGGGGAAATGTTCGTGACAAGCTGGAGCAGTCTGCAGACGATGGTGGGGCAGATCAAGGCCGGCGAGTTCACCGTGAACAATCTGCAGATCCAGGCACAGATCGAACAGGATCTCCAGCAGGCCGCCGTACAGCAGATCTACGCAGGTCTTCTACCGCTCGCCTTCTGGGCGTACGTGGCCACGCCTCCGGATACCCGATCCCTGTCCACCAGACTGCCGATGCCGAACTGTGGTCCTCCCGGATGGGAATACGACGCTCTCACGTCAGCGAGCATGGAAAGTGCCGTCTTCGAGGGGGCTACCGACATGCAGTTGACACCGGCTTTCTACTGGATCGCCTACAAGGACCAGAACTACAACTCCCCGTGCTGGGGCTCCGACAACCCGGGAAAGCCGCAGGGCGCCGGCGCTCCGGCGTGGCTGGGCCAGGCGCTCTTCGGTCCGTTCGGTGACACGACGCAGATTCCGGGAACTGATGCCTCGATAAACGACGCCGACTTTCAATTCGAGCCGTTTTTCGAGCACGTCCTTCCCGGTTGTTTCTGGGTACCGGGCAATCCCGGGGTGTATCCGTCCACCTCGCCGACCTGCCAGAGCCCCGACTATCCGTGGCCCCCGACCAGCGCACCGCCCGTCCAGTCGGCGGTCGCCGCGCCGTCGACGGCCGTCGACGCCGGATCGGGCCTGGCCACCGTGGCCACCGAGGGCCCGGGAAACACCCTCGATGTCACGTGGGACGATGGCGCCCAGTGGCACGGCCCCCTGACGATCGGGTCGGCCTATTCCTCGCCGTCGGTCGTGGTCGGACCGGCCGGTGCCCCCAACGCCGGCCTGCCCACCATCGCCGTGGAGGGACCGAACGAGAGCCTCGACGTCTACTGGCTGACGTCTGACAATCAATGGCAGGGTCCTCTGCCGATCGGGGGTGATAACTCGACCCAGGCGGCCCCCTCGGTGGGTATCGACGCCAACGGCCTCGTCACTGTCGCCGTGGAGGACCCCAACAACGGGCTCGACGTGTACTGGGACGACAGCCAGTCGCAGTGGCACGGCCCCCTGACGATCGGGTCGGCCTATTCCTCGCCGTCGGTCGTGGTCGGACCGGCCGGTGCCCCCAACGCCGGCCTGCCCACCATCGCCGTGGAGGGACCGAACGAGAGCCTCGACGTCTACTGGCTGACGTCTGACAATCAATGGCAGGGTCCTCTGCCGATCGGGGGTGATAACTCGACCCAGGCGGCCCCCTCGGTGGGTATCGACGCCAACGGCCTCGTCACTGTCGCCGTGGAGGACCCCAACAACGGGCTCGACGTGTACTGGGACGACAGCCAGTCGCAGTGGCACGGCCCCCTGACGATCGGGTCGGCCTATTCCTCGCCGTCGGTCGTGGTCGGACCGGCCGGTGCCCCCAACGCCGGCCTGCCCACCATCGCCGTGGAGGGACCGAACGAGAGCCTCGACGTCTACTGGCTGACGTCTGACAATCAATGGCAGGGTCCTCTGCCGATCGGGGGTGATAACTCGACCCAGGCGGCCCCCTCGGTGGGTATCGACGCCAACGGCCTCGTCACTGTCGCCGTGGAGGACCCCAACAACGGGCTCGACGTGTACTGGGACGACAGCCAGTCGCAGTGGCACGGCCCCCTGGGGGAGTGAACGTCACGACCCCTACGGCACAGGGGCAGCGGATGGTCCTTGAACAGCAGCGCCAGGTGCGAGTGGAGGGCGACCCCCGCCGGTGAAGGTTGCCTGCGTAGTTCTTGATCAGGGCGGGTCTCTTGCAGCTCCAATCTCCGGGGCTGATGGCATCCAGGCCCAGGCCAGATACGAAAGACCCAGAGTGTCGGCGTACTTCATGTACCTGTTCGAAAAGCTCGTGGCGCACTCGTACTCGCCGAACTGGCCCGTCACCACCGGAACCACCTTGGCCAGGGGCGCGATGGTGTCGTTCCAACACGTCGTCGTGTTGCAGCAGCCCGTGGGTATTGTGCTGGTCCGAAATATGCTCTGACCTCGGAGCGGGCGACGGGAATCGAACCCGCATGACCAGCTTGGAAGGCTGGGACTCTGCCATTGAGCTACGCCCGCGACGTCACTCCGAGATTAACCGGTGGTCGGGGAGGGGGGATTTGAACCCCCGACCTCCTGCTCCCAAAGCAGGTGCGCTACCGTGCTGCGCTACTCCCCGTTCGTCTTGGCGCCTCCTCATGAGAAGCGTAGGCGAACTCGACAGGGGTGGCGCGATCCCCATTCCCATCACAACGGTCCGCTCCACGGGCTTGGTCGGACGGGCAGGACGAACTGGCGGCTCGGCACAGTCGTGCTCGACTTGACGAGAGTGCCGGCAAGACCAGCCACCGGTCCCGTGCCCCCAGAGACGGGAAACGACGCAAGCAACCCCCGCGAGGTGTAGCACCACGTCTCAGCGGGGCGCCCGGTCGTGAGGCAGGACACACGTCGACCGGAGATGGCGCCGGTCCTATTGACGACGTCGTGTGGAGGGGGACTCCCGCGCAGGGTCTCCTGCAGGGCACCGTACTGCGTCACGGGCTCGTAGGCGGACACCGCAATGAGGACGCCGTTGCCGCCGCCGTACCGATCTGGACCGTCGCATTCCCACGACCTCCCCGGGCTCCGGTCACACGAGTAGAGCCCATCGCCGCGCTTGACCATCTCCGTCTCTTCGCCGGTGGGCCACTCGACCAGGTATGACCACTCGCCCGGACCCGGCTGGAGCCACTCCTCTCCGGCCACGTTGGCCAGCGGACCCCGTTGGGCGACGACGACGGCGGCGAGGACATTGTCCGATCCGGTCCGCCCCGGGCCTTCGGTGAGGCGATACGTGGCGACGAAGGACTGATTCAATCCTCGACGGGCCAGGTTCAGGGTGCCGGCAGCCGACACTGGCCGCCGAGTGGTCGATGACCTTCTCGGAGCAGTGGTCAATGAGCCAGCGGCAGCAGCCCCTGTCAGGAGAACGAGGACCACGAGTGTCGCCCACGAGGTTGTGCGTCCTGGAATCGGCATCGGCTCCTCCCGGTACCTCCGTACCTCTCCTCACGCCCACGGCGGTCAAACCGTTGACCGTGGAAGACTGCATGCGTCAGAGGAGGGGCACATGTCACCAGTAGCCGACAGTCGGCTCCAGACGGTTGGGGCTGACGTCCCGGCCGACCGGGTCGTCGACGCGCTCCGACAGGACGGTGCCGTCATCGTCCACGACCTGCTGTCCCCAGACGTCGTCAGGGCCATCAATGCGGAAGTCCAGCCCTACGTCGATCTGGCCGACCCCGACATGCGTCACCTCAACCCCGGGGTGCAGTTCTTCCATGCCCAGACCCGCCACGTCTCCGGCCTGGCCGGGAAGTCGCCCACCTTCGCCACCGAAGTCATGGTCCATCCGCTCCTCATGGCCGTGTGCGAAACCGTCCTCGGACCATCGTGCGCCCGTTACCAGCTGAACCTGGCCCACCTGCTGGAGCGCCTGCCGGGCGCCGGTGATCAGTTCTGGCATCAGGACGAGATCGTGTGGAACCTGGTGCCCACGCCCAAGCCCGAGCTGCAGCTGGCCTCGGTGATCGCTCTGGTCGACTTCACCGCTGACAACGGTGCGACTCGCGTTTTTCCCGGAAGCCATCGATGGGACGCCGGGCGTTACCCAACCGACGACGAAGCGGTCGTGGCCGAGATGCCCGCCGGTTCGGCCATCGTGTATCTGGGATCGACCTTCCATGGCGGAGGTGCCCACTCAGGTGCGGAGCCGCGCCGCGGTGTGCACCTGTCCTACACATTGGGCTGGTTGCGCACCGAGGAGAACAACTACCTTGCCGTTCCGCCGGAGCTGGCCTGCCGCCTGCCCAGACAGTGCCAGGAGGTGCTGGGTTACGCCGTCCACGATGCCATCGAGCGTGGCGGTGGCTACCTCGGCATGATCGACCTCCGCGACCCGGTCGAACTGATCCAAGAGGGATGGACAGGCGTTGCCGTTCATCCTCCGGTCGGAGTTTCGGAGTCAACCACTCCCGACTGAAGACTCGTCGCCGCGGATCAGGGGGCGCCGGTCACCAGGCTCTCCGTAGTAGGCGAGCTTCAGATGATCGTGGATCGACCCATCGTCGACGTCGACCTGACCGGGAAACGCGTGGGGGTTGCCGTCCTTGTCCATCACGACGAGCTCCAACGGCCTCGGACCGTTCCTCGCGTAGTCCGAAAGAATGCCTACGAGGGGACCGTATCCCTGGACGGGTGCCTCGATCAGAAGCAAGAGGTCCCCAAAGGGCGCGCGTCCCACCTGGACGTCGGGTTGGTCGACCACGTCAGGCAGAACCTCATCGACCTCCACCAGGTCGGTCTTGTCCTTGATCGCTTCCGCCACGTCTACGGGCACGCCGATGACCGGTCCCACATCCCCACCTCCGTCTGATCAAGCCTATCTACGCCGGTCGGCCATGTCGGAGGCGTGGATCAGACCCGTCTTCAGTTGTTGCGCGTGAGGCGGGGACGCACTCCCACGAGGTAGACCACGGCGATGACCAAGCCCACGATGCCGAAGAGAAAGGTTCCAACGACCAGACCGATGATCCACCCTGCCTTCGCACCTGACGACAGCGCCGGTTGCCTGGCCACGTCGACAACCGCCCAGATCACGACTGCGAGGGAGACCAGGAAAACCAAAAGAACCACGGCCGAGTCGGTGGTCCCAAGAATCGCTGCCAGCATGGTGCCTCCGGTTCGCTCCATGGAGCCCTGTCGGGATGCTACATCCGAACGTTGCGGCTATCAGGCCGGCGAATCCTCGTCCGAGGCTGGGCCGTTATCGGGTACCGCGATCACAACTTCTGTCGTAACAGGCTTGTCGGGTCACCGACGTCTCGGTCCGAGACCGAGGGCGCGTACGAAGTGGTTGATCTGGCGATTACCCGTTCGATAGATGACTCGGCGGGCTTCTCGCGTCGCCGCCCCTTCGGCCCCCCCGGCGAGGCCGCCCCGTTTGTAGCCGTGCTCGACCGCTTCGACGTTCCCGAGGTCGCGGGCCAAACGGTACAGCTGCGAACGTGTCGTACTCACGGGGCCACGTCCTGCTTGGTCCGATGATCGGCGACGAGGATCCGTTCGACGATGGTGGCCAACTCGTCGGGGTCCGTCGTCGCCTCCATCAGAGCCAGTTCTCCCGGTGGTACCGGAGCGCAACCCTGCCCCCCGTCCTCATGGGAGCGCCGCCAGGCGAGCCACGCCTCCCCGTCCGGGTCGTCCCCGTCCTCTTCGATGGCGTTGATCAGGGCGACGAGCTCGATCTGTCCCTCGGGTGTGACGTCATATTCGATGAAGAGCATGGCCACCCCTTCCCCGGGCCATGGTACGCCGGGGGAGCGCTTCGAGCGTGTGGGCCGTGTGCCTGGCGACGAGGGCTCGACTATCGTGGCCGTCGGCGGATCGACGGTCGCAGGGGGTTTGCGATGCCGGACATTGTGGGCGGGCTTGTCGGGATCGGTTTTCTGATCCTCTGGATCTACTGCATCTACGACGTCATCACCACCGACGACGCGATCATCCGCCATCTCCCCAAGGTCGTGTGGCTCCTCATCGTCATCGTCCTCGCCGATATCGGTTCCATTCTCTGGCTCGCCCTCGGGCGTCCCCAGATCTGGACGCGCCAGGTCCATGACCCACAGCGCTACGGCACCCACCGCCTCCGCACTTCCCCCGGCCCGACCGCCGCCCTCGACGACGGGTCCCTCGATCACCTGAGTCCCATCGTCCGCCACCGCGAGGAGCAGACCCGGCTCCATATGTGGGAAGCACAGCTCAAACGTCGTGAGGAGGAGCTCCGGCGACGGGAGTTGGGGGGAGGGACGAGCTCATAGCGCAGGCGGAGACGGGGGTCGACGCCTGCACCAGGAAGCCCCCCGGCACGGCGACGGGCGGGACCTGGACGAACTCGGGTATCTCGGCACGCCAGGCCCGGTGTCCGTTCGTCGCGTCGTAGGCGAACAACGACGAGTTGCCCGCGGCACCGGATGCCTCGATGAGAACGAGGCCGCCCGACGACAGGACGGGCTGGAGACCGGTCGGTGTGCCGGGGACCCCGACCGCCCACCGTCTCCGACCGTTCCCGGCCGCCCGTTCCACCAGATTGCTGCCCGGGTAGCCCTGGACACCACCCTCCACGCTCACGATGTCCGCCGACGAGACGAGCGGGAACGTGTTCAGCGTGACGGCGGTGTCCACCGTCCAGCGCACGGCACCGTCACGGGTGTCGATGAGAGACAGAAGCCGGTCGGGCACGTAGGCGGCCACCGCCAGTCCGGCCGGCCCGGCGGACAGCACCGTCACGGCCGTCCCCGGATCGAAGCGCCACGCCACCTGACCCGTTCCCGGGTCGACAGCTGTCAGAGCGGTCGGATCGGAGGGTCCGACGATGCCGCTCGTGACCAGGACCAGTCCGGCCACGATCCGCTCTTCCGGCTGGGGGGGAAGGTCCGTCACGGTCCACCGCCGCCGCCCCGTCTCGTCGTCGAAAGCGGCCAGCACGCCGTCGCTACCGACGAGAACGTTCCCGTCCGAGGTCACCGGGACCGCCTGTCGGTCCCGGTGGACCGACCAACGGATCCGACCGCTTGCCAGGTCGACCACCTGTACCTCGCCGTCGGCCCGCAACCATGCCAGCCCGCCGTCGTCCGTCGGCGTCGGGTTTCCGATGAGGCCATTGTCGGGGATGGGGAGCTGCCAGCGGACGGTGCCCGTCCTGTCGTCCAGACTGGTGAGGCGGGCGTCGTCTCCTACCTGGTCGGTCAGCACGACGATCGTGTCGTGCCACGCCCACATGCCGTAGACGCCCCGGCCGCCGGCCCAGGACCACGTCGGGCGACCGTCCGACAGGGCCAGCGCGTGCACCGTCCCGTCCTCGGCGACATCGACGGCGTCGCGCGTCTCCAGCGGTGCGACGTTGGCGTCGGGTGTCTGACCCGACACGGCCAGAGGGGTGCTCCAGCGGACCTTCCCGTCGTCGGCGACATCGACCGCGGCCGCGTGCCGGGGCGGGAACGGCCCGCAGACGTCGACATCCCTCGGCACAATCCTCCGCGGGGCCGTGCTCACCACCTTCGGCGCGTTGGCCACGCTGACCACGGCGGCTGCGATCGTCAGACAACCGAGCATCACCACAGAGCCGACGGCCATCGCCCTGCCCTGCACTCGACGCATCGGCCCTCCGCTGGTCGTCGGCCACGAGCGTAGAGCGCGCCACCGCCGGTGTCAGAGCCGGTGCAGAACCTCTGACGCGATCGCCTCGACGATCTCCTCGGGATCGTTCCACGCCGGATCGTCGGCTCGCGGGTGGTGGAACACCAGGTCGGTGAAGCCGAGACTCTCGCAGCGGCCGACCAGGTCGGTGAAGGCAGCGAGGCTGGCCAACGGCCTCTCCTCGGTGTTCCCGCTCAGGTAAATCCGGTCGATGGACCCCGGATCGCGCCCGAGGAGTTCACACTGTTGCGTCAGGACGTCGAGCTGTCGTCTGACGGCGACGTCGGTTCCCGCCGCCGTCAGGTCGCGGTGCGACGAATCACCGTAGGTGATCCAGGCGTCGGCCCACCGAACCACGAGGGCCATCGTGCCCAGATCGCCGGCGGCGAGGGCCAGGGGGACCCGGGGTCGTTGGAGACAGCCCGGGATCATCCGTGCCTCATCGGCCGTGTAGAACGCGCCCTGGAACGAAGTGGTGGGCTGGCGCAGCAGGAGATCGAGGAGCTCGACGAACTCGGCCAGCCGTTGTCGGCGTTCGCGCGGGGACAGGACGACACCGCCGAGGACGGTGGAATCGAACCCCACCCCTCCCGCGCCCACCCCGAGCGTGAGTCGTCCGTCCGAGATGTGGTCGAGGGTCATGGCGTCCTTGGCCAGCGTCACCGGGTGGCGGAAGTTCGGCGAAGCCACCATGGTGCCGAGACGGATCGTCTCCGTGGCCCCCGCCAGTCCGGTCAACCACGGGACCGTGGCGTGCCACGGGCGGTCCCGGTACCGGCGCCAGGAGAGATGGTCGTAGGTCCAGAGATGGTCGAATCCGAGAGCGTCGAGATGCTTGGCCCGCGCCATCGTCTCGGGCCACGGGTCTGTCGGAAGCAGAAGGACGCCGATCCGCACCGGCGCACGCTACCGGACCGTCGTCGCCGACGGTTCTGTCATACCGTGTTCTGTCAGCTCATACCGTGTTCTGTCAGCTCCGGCGACGGGTGGGGGAGGTGTCTTCATCGGGAGCGACGGCACTGCGCGGCACCTGGCACTTCGTGCAGAATCGCTCCTGGCCCACTGTCGGACCCCAGAAATGGTGGCACTGGTCGGTGCGTTTCCAGGCGGTGACGAAGACGGTGCTCGCCGGGTCGGGCGGCGCCTCGTCGGTCACGTCGGACATGGCGGCTACGGCACGGCTGAGCTTCAGCGCCGAGAGCTCCTCGAGGTCCATCTTCTTGAGGCGCTTGGTCTGAGCCTCGATGAAGGCCAGGAGCGACGCTCGATCCCCTTCGCCGTCAGTCACAAGGCCCAGGCTTCCACGATGCGGAGGCGGTTGCGAATCAACGACATCGTCGTGCCGTGGGAGAGCGCACCGCCCGCGCCGATGCGGCTACGGTCGCACCGTGCCGGTTCGGGCCGCCGTGTGGGATCTCGGGAGCAGCTCGTTCCAGGTTCTGGTGTGCGACGCCGACCCCTGTGGGACGTTGGAACCCGTCATGCGCCGCCGTGCCTTGTTGAACCTCGGGTTCGCCGTCGGGGCCAGCGGATCGATTCCCGCCGACAGGGTGGCGGCATCGGTGGCCGCCGCCACCCGTCTGCGCGCGGCGCTCGACGAGGTCCGGCCCGACGTCGTGGTGGCGCTGGCCACCGCCGCGCTGCGCGATGCCACCAACGGGGTCCAGGTGGTGGCCCGGCTCGAACAGGTGGTGGGGACGCCGGTGCGCGTCCTCGACGGCGAGGAGGAAGCCCGGTTGTGTTTCGGCGGCCAGCGGGCCGGGATCTGGATGGGTGAGGGGCCCGTCCTCGGACTCGACCTCGGCGGCGGGAGCTTCGAGGTCGCCGTCGGCCACGGCCACGATGTGGTCCTGGCCACGAGCGCACCGGTGGGGGCCACGCGGCTCCAGGGAGAGCTGGCCACGGGCGATCCCCTGTCGCCGTCCGACGGCGCCGCCATCCGTTCCCGGACGGCGGAGGCCCTGGTCCCGGTGCGTTCGGCCCTCGCTCCCTACGCCGGCGTGGCGGCCCGGACCGTCGTGAGCGGGGGAACGGCCCGGGCCCTGGCCCGGTTGGCCACGGCCCGGACGCGGGGTCGACCGTCGGGGCGTACCACCGAGGTGAACCAGGTGGAGCTGCCCGCCCGTCAGGTGACGGAACTCGCCTCCCGGCTCGCCGTCCTCGATCTCCGGGAAAGACTGGCGTTACCGGGCATGCCCCCCCGGCGAGCCCCGATGCTGCCCATCGGAGCGGCCATCCTCGAGACCTTCGCCCTGGAGATGGGGGTCGACCGCTTCGTCGTCAGCGAATGGGGTCTGCGGGAAGGGGCCCTCCTCGACGCCATCGCCCGTCGCTGACAAGCGTGTCGAGGGACGCCCCGTCCCGAGCAGCGCCTGAGCGCTCAGGTCGTCACTTCTTTCCCAGGATCCTGTTCATCTTGGTACCGCACGTCGGGCACGTACCTTGTGCGGCACGTCTACCGTTGGCCAGTTCGACCTCGTTGCCATCGAACTGGCGCTTCTCCCGACATTTAACGCAGTAGCCCTCGTACGACGTCACGTTGGCCTCCTCACTCTGCTGCGCCCCGCCAAGGGGTCGGGTCGAAGCTACCGCCAGGGGTACCCGTGCACGTGGATGCTCAGGCATGGCGCCCGATCAGGCCGCTCGACCTGCGCCCCCGGAGGGCCGCGCCCTCCCCGTATTCGACAGACAGTGGGTTCCTACTCCCTCTGAGCGGTGATCGTGGTGGCCGGGGACGTCCGGAGCCGGACACGGGCCCGGGCGCCGGGACGGTGTGGGTGGGGAATGATGGCGTTTCAGAGGTGCGGGGCACCGTGGAGGAGCGAGCCGCGTACCGTGGAAGGGGAGACAGTGGGCAACGGGTCGAAGGAACCGGTCGTCGATGTCCTCGACGAGGCGTGGACCGCCATCGGGCAGCTCGGAGATGTCCTCGAGGCCAGCGAATGGGACCTGCCGTCGGAGTGTCCGGGGTGGACGGTCCGTGACGTGCTCTCGCACATGGTCGGGACCGAGCGCTCCCTGCTCGGCGAGACCGCCCCCGCCCCCGTGTCCACGCCACCGCACGTCCACAATGCCGTCGGTGCACGCAACGAAGGGTGGGTGGCGTCCCTGCGCACCCATACCGGCCCCGAGGTCCTGGCCGACTTCCGCGACGTGACGGCGCGCCGGTTGGAACAGTTGCGTTCCTGGCCGTCCTCCCGCTTCGACGAGTTGGGGCCGAGCCCTGTGGGGGAAGTGCCCTACCGGGAGTTCATGCGCGTGCGGGTGATGGACTGCTGGGTGCACGAGCAGGACATCCGGGTGGCGACGGCACGACCCGGTCATCGTCACGGTCCGGCGGCCACGTTGGCCATCGATCGACTGGCATCGGCCATGCCCTTCATCGTGGGCAAGAGGGCGGGAGCACCCGACGGATCGTCGGTCCGCTTCGAGCTGACGGGGAACGAACCGCGGCGTCTCGACGTCGTCGTCCGCGGTGGCCGGGCGGCGATCGACGACGCGTCCGAGGGCGAGCCCACGGCCGAACTGCGTATGGACCTGGAGGTGTTCTGGCGTCTCGGGTGCGGTCGGGTGAGTGGTGAAGCGGCCCGGGGTGCCGGTCTGGTCGAGCTCCGGGGCGAGACGGAGCTGGCCGAGCGGGTGGTCGACTCGATGGCGTTCATGATCTGAAGGGATCGGCGCCCCGCCCAAGAGGGAGGGGGTGAGCGACGGGGCCGGTAGACTGTCCCCTTCCTATGCGTGCGACAGCAGCCCCGGTCGAGGGCAACCGGGTCCGTCTCTCCGTCGAGCTCGACGAGTCGGAGGTCGATGACGCCTTGAATTCCACTGTCCGGCGCCTGGCGCGCGACGTCAGGGTTCCCGGCTTCCGGCCCGGTCGCGTCCCGCGCCCCGTGCTCGAGGCACGTCTCGGCGGCGCCGAGGCCCTGCGGCAGCAGGCCATCAGCGATGCTCTCCCCGATCTCTACGCGCGCGCCGTCGTCGATACCGAGGTCGATCCGATCTCGGCGCCGGAGATCGACATCACATCGGGCCAGGGGGCCGGACCGCTCACCTTCGACGCCCTGGTCGAGGTGCGTCCCACCGTCTCCGTCGCCGGCTACGGCGGTCTGGTGGTCACCGTCCCCGGGATCGAGGTCACCGACGAGGACGTCGACGCGCAGGTCGATCGTGTCCGCGAGCAGTCCGGTGAGCTCGAGGTCGTCGGACGACCGGCGCGTGACGGTGACTACGTGACCATCGATCTCCATGGCACGCGCCACGGTGGTGACGATCTGGACGTGGAGGATTACCTGTACGAGGTGGGATCGGGTTCCGACATCCCCGGCCTCGACGACCAGCTGCGCGGGTCAGCGGTGGGCGACATCCTGCAGTTCAGCGCCCCCGTCCCCGGACCCGACGGGACCGAGATCCCCACCTCGTTCCGTGTCCTGGTCAAGGAGATCAAGGAGAAGGTGCTTCCGGAACCGACGGACGCCTGGGCGGCGGAGGCGTCAGAGTTCGACACCGTGGCGGAGCTGCGCGACGACCTCGGGGGGAAGCTGCGACAGATCAAGGTCATGCAGGCCCAGATGGCCCTGCGCTCCCGGGCTCTCGAAGCACTGGTGGACCTCGTCTCGGACGATCCCCCCGAGTCCCTGGTCGACACCGAGGTGCGTGAACGCCTTCACGATCTCGGTCACCGCCTCGAGCAGAGGCACATCTCCCTGGAGCAGTTCCTGCAGGCGTCGGGCCGGGA
This sequence comes from uncultured Acidimicrobiaceae bacterium, assembly GCA_963848355.1. GTDB lineage: Bacteria > Actinomycetota > Acidimicrobiia > Acidimicrobiales > UBA8190 > CAWKDG01. Next base: position 656,368 of record CAWKDG010000001.1, on the reverse strand, counting down.
CAGAGACGGCCTCCTGGCCGAATTGCAGGAGGAGGCCGGCCGGGCCGTTCGTGCCGATCTCGCCTTACGGGCACTGGCCGACGCCGAGAACATGGAGGTCAGCGACGAGGATCTCGACGCGGCGGTGGCCGAGATGGCCGAACAGGCGGGCACGACCGGAGCGGATTTGAGGCGCCGACTCGACCGCGCTGGGAGGCTCCCCGCGGTACGCTCGGATAAGAGAAAAGCGAAGGCGCTCGAGTGGCTGATCGACCACGTTGCGTTGGTCGACGAGGAGGGAAAGCCCGTTGACCGCGAAGACCTGCATCCCGACTCCGTGATGCAGGCCGGGGGCGACGACCTGACCACCGACAGCGCCGAGACGTCGGCGGACGAGCAGGGTGAACGAGGGAGTGAGGACGTGGGAGCCGTAGAGGGAGCCACCGTGGAGGCCGAAGCATGAATGTCGTCGGCAACGCCCAGGGGTACCTGGTCCCCACCGTCATCGAGCAGACGAGTCGTGGCGAGCGGGGGTACGACCTGTACTCGCGGCTTCTCAAGGAACGGATCATCATCCTGGGCACCCCGATCGACGACGCTGTGGCCAACCTGATCTGCGCCCAGATGCTCTTCCTCGAGTACGAGGACCCGGACAAGGACATCTCGCTGTACGTCAACTCGCCGGGAGGTGACATCACCGCCCTGTTCGCCATCTACGACACGATGAAGTTCGTGAAGCCCGACGTCTCGACGTTCTGCTTCGGTCAGGCGGCCTCGGCCGCCGCCGTCCTTCTGGCGGCGGGGGCCCACGGCAAGCGGTTCGCACTGCCCCATGCACGCATCCTCCTCCATCAGCCCTGGGGAGGGGCCGCCGGACAGGCGAGCGACATCGAATTGCAGGCCAAGGAGATCATCCGCATGCGGGACCTCCTCAATTCGATGATCTCGGGGGACACGGGACAGACGGTCGACAAGATCGCCCGTGACACGGACCGGGACTTCGTGATCACGGCGGAGGAGGCCGTGAACTACGGCCTCATCGACGAAGTGATCACGACTCGTGATGCCATCGCAGCCGCTGAAGTCGTCGGCGTGGCTTAGGCTCGTCCGGAAGGAAGGGGAGACGGTGGCGAAGTTCGGGGACGGCGGGGATCTCGTGAAATGCAGTTTCTGTGGCAAGTCACAGAAACAGGTCAAGAAGTTGATCGCCGGCCCCGGCGTCTACATCTGTGACGAGTGCATCGATCTCTGCAACGACATCATCGCCGAGGAGCTGGCCGAGACGACGGAGCTGTCGTTCGAAGACCTTCCCAAGCCCCGCGAGATCTTCGAGTTCCTGAACGACTACGTGATCGGACAGGAATACGCCAAGAAGATCCTGTCGGTCGCCGTCTACAACCATTACAAGCGGGTCCAGGCGGGCCCCACCCAGTCGACCGAGGTCGAGCTGGCGAAGTCGAACATCCTCCTCCTCGGACCGACAGGGTGCGGCAAGACCCTGTTGGCGCAGACGCTGGCCCGCATGCTCAACGTGCCCTTCGCCATCGCCGACGCCACGGCACTGACCGAAGCCGGGTATGTGGGCGAGGACGTGGAGAACATCCTCCTCAAGTTGATCCAGGCCGCCGACTACGACGTGAAGCGAGCCGAGACGGGCATCATCTACATCGACGAGATCGACAAGATCGCCCGGAAGAGCGAGAACCCCTCGATCACGCGTGACGTCTCGGGTGAGGGGGTCCAGCAGGCGTTGCTCAAGATCCTCGAGGGCACCACGGCCTCGGTGCCTCCCCAGGGGGGGCGCAAGCACCCCCACCAGGAGTTCATCCAGATCGACACCACCAACATCCTCTTCCTCTGCGGTGGGGCCTTCGCCGGCCTCGACAAGATCATCGAGAGCCGGATCGGCCGCAAGGGAATCGGCTTCCGGGCCGAGGTGCGGCGCAGCAACGAGCCCCGGGACGACGAGGTCCTGCGTCACGTCCTTCCCGAAGACCTCATCAAGTTCGGGCTGATCCCCGAGTTCATCGGTCGCCTCCCCGTCGTCGGGGCGGTCTCGAGTCTCGACAAGGAGGCGCTCGTCCGCATCCTGGTCGAGCCCAAGAACGCACTGGTCAAGCAGTACCGGCGGGTGTTCGAGCTCGACGGCGTCGAACTGGTACTCGGTGACGACGCCCTGGAGGCCGTCGCCGAGCAGGCCCTTCTGCGCGGGACCGGAGCCCGGGGCCTGCGGGCCATTCTCGAAGAGGTTCTCCTCGAGGTCATGTACGACCTCCCGAGCCGGACGGACATCGGTCGGTGCGTGATCGACCGTGCTGTCGTTCTCGACCGTGTGCATCCCACCCTCATCCCTCAGGGGGAGTCGGCGAAGACGGTCCGCACGCGTCGAGCTGCCTCCTGACGCAGAAGGGTTGGCGTTGGCCGGCCGTAGTCCCGACGAGGTCGGGACCGACGCGCGTCGTGACGATGTCGTGGCGTGGCTCGATGACCACACGAACTACGAGCTGTCGATGCCCACCCGTTTGCTGGCGCCGACACTCGACCGGATCACGGAGCTCTGCCGGCTGCTCGGTGACCCCGAGCGCGCCTGCCCGGTGGTGCACATCACGGGGACGAACGGCAAGGGGTCGACTGCTCGCATCCTGACCGAGCTGCTCATGGCCAACGGTCTGACCGTAGGCACCTACACGAGCCCGAACCTGACCACCGTCAACGAGCGGCTGGCCCGTGACGGGACGCCGATCGACGATGACGAGCTGACCGAGGTCCTGGAGTCGCTGGCCCTGATCGAGCCCATGCTGACCGAACGCCCGACGCGTTTCGAGCTCCTCACGGCCGCCGCCTTCCGGTGGTTCGCCGACGTGGCCGTGGACGTCGCCGTGGTCGAGGTGGGCCTCGGGGGGCGCTGGGACGCCACCAACGTCGTCCGGCCCGACGTGGCCGTGGTGACCAACGTCAGCTACGACCACGTCGAGGTCCTCGGACCGACACTGCGCGACATCGCCACCGAGAAGGCCGGGATCATTAAGCCCGGGTGCCAGGTCGTGGTGGGGGACATGGACCCCGAGCTCGTCGCCGTCTTCACCACCGCCGCCACTGCCGCCGGCGCCGCCGGAACCTGGGTGCAGGGAGAGGATTTCGCCTGCGAACGCAGCCGCGTGGCCGTCGGTGGCCGCCTGATCGACCTCCGCACCCCGGCGGCTGCCTACCCCGAGGTCTACCTGCCCCTGCACGGGGCCCACCAGGCCGAGAACGCGGCGATCGCCGTGGCCGCGGCCGAAGCGTTCTTCGGCTCCCCCCTGGCCCCCGAGGTCGTCGAGCATGCCTGCGCGTCGGTGACCATGCCGTGCCGGATGGAGGTGGTGGGACGCGCTCCCCTCGTCGTCCTCGACGGGGCCCACAACGTGGCCGGCGCCCAGGCCCTGGCCCGGGGTCTGATCGACGAGCTACCGACCGAGGGGGAGACGGTGGTCGTCATCGGCATGCTGGAAGGACGCGACCCGCGCGCCATGATGGACGCGTTGATCCCGACCGGGGTCCGCTCCGTCGTGGCGTGCACGGCGCCGTCCCCGCGGGCCATGCCCGCCGTCACCATCGCCGACGCCGCGCGCGCGGCGGGGCTCGATGCCGACGTTGCCGCGTCGACGGCGGACGCCCTGGCCGTGGCCCGCCGCCGCCTGTCGTCGCAGGGCCGTCTCGTCGTCACCGGCTCCCTCTACGTCGTGGCCGAAGCGCGGCCCCTCCTCGTTCCGTCGACCAGTCAACGCGAGGTGTCGGACTCCCTCAACGAGGCCTTCCCGGCGGCCGGCGACCGGCCCTGAGCCGGCACGCCGTTTCGACGTCGCCGGTCCTCCCCGGTAGCCTCTCGCGCCGATGACGCGCACCTTGGTGATCTGCAAACCCGACGCTGTCGAGCGGGGCCTGACCGGTGAGATCATCGCCCGTCTCGAACGCAAGGGCCTTCGCCTGGTGGCGGCCACGTTCGTGACCATCGCCGAGGCCGTCGCCGCGCGCCACTACGAGGAGCACCAGGGCAAGGCCTTCTACGGCGAGCTCGTCGCCTTCATCACGCGGTCACCGTCGATGGTTCTGGTGGTGGAGGGCCCCGAGGACACCTGGCGGATTGTGCGCACGCTGATGGGGCCCACGAATCCGGCCGACGCGCCCCCGGGAACGATTCGTGGCGATCTCGGCACCGTCGTGACCGAGAATCTGATCCACGGTTCCGACTCCGCCGAGTCGGCGCAACGAGAGATCGGCATCTTCTTTCCCGATCTCAACTAGTGCCGTCTGTCGGGTCATACCTCTCTCGAGTGACAACGTCCGCAGGTCTGTGGACCGGAGATTGGGCTCATTTCGTGGTCTGAAGGTCACGGGCAGCGACGATGGTGAGGACGAGGACGCCGAAACGGCGCCTTGTGCCATGCCTGAAGGTCCCGTAGCCTGGGGCGACTCTCCCACACATCCCCCACGGGGTTCATCTCTCACATGGTGACCCCCGCGCAGATCACGAGGTGGATCGAAGCGCATGAAGGACAATCGGTTCTTTCTCCTCGGCCGCGACATGGCGGTCGATCTGGGTACGGCCAACACCCTCGTCTATGTCCGCGGCCGCGGCATCATCCTGAACGAGCCGTCGGTGGTGGCCGTGAACGTCAAGGACGGCCGTCCCCTGGCGGTGGGCGCCGAAGCGAAACGGATGATCGGCCGGACGCCCAGCCACATCCAGGCCATCCGGCCGCTGAAGGACGGTGTCATCGCCGACTTCGAGATCTGCGAGAAGATGCTCCGCTACTTCATCCAGCGCGTCCACCAGCGTCGGTTCGCCAAGCCCCGGATGGTCATCTGCGTCCCGTCGGGGATCACGGGCGTGGAACAGCGCGCCGTCATGGAGGCGGCCGAGTACGCCGGTGCCCGCAAGGCCTACATCATCGAGGAGCCGATGGCCGCGGCCATCGGAGCCGGGCTCCCCGTCCACGAGCCGACGGGGAACATGGTGGTGGACATCGGTGGTGGGACGACGGAGGTCGCCGTCATCTCCCTGGGGGGAATCGTCACCAGCCAGTCGGTCCGCATCGGTGGTGACGAGCTCGACGAAGCGATCATCTCGTTCATCAAGAAGGAGTACAGCCTGGCGCTCGGTGAGCGGACGTCGGAGGAGATCAAGATCGCCTTGGGATCGGCCTTCCCGCTCGAAGAGGAGCTGCACGCCGAGATCCGCGGTCGCGACCTGGTGACGGGACTACCGAAAACGGTCGTCGTCTCGACGGAAGAGATCCGACGGGCCATCGACGAGCCGGTGTCGGCCATCATCGACGCCGTCAAGGTGACGCTCGACAAGACGCCGCCGGAATTGGCCGCCGACATCATGGAACAGGGCATCGTCCTCACCGGAGGCGGTGCGCTCCTGCACGGGCTCGACGCCCGTCTCCAGGAGGAGACCGGCATGCCCATCGTCGTGGCCCGCGACCCCCTGAACTGCGTGGCCATCGGCAGCGGACAGTGCCTCGAGGAGTTCGACGCCCTCAAGCAGGTCCTCATCACCTCGTCCGCCGGGTGATGGGCGCCCGCGCCTGGCGCGGTGTCCGCTCTGTTCCCGCCGAGAGGCGGTCGTCGTGGTGTCCGCGGCCTGCCGGTGGAGCCGGCGGCATCGCCTGAGAGCGGCTCGCCATGGCCAGGACGCGCCGTGCCCGACGCCCCCGGCTGACCATCGGGTTGCTGGTCCTGGCGTCGATCACGATCATCACCCTCGACTACCGCGGCGACGCCCACGGCGCCATCGCCAGTCTCAAGGATTCGGCCAGCGATGCCTTCTCGCCCGTGCAGCACGGGGTCGATGCCGTCACGCGTCCGATCGGCGGTTTCATCGCCGGCGCATTCAACGGCGGCGAGCTCGAACAGGAGAACCAGAAGCTGCGCAACGAGGTCGGACGGTTGCAGCGCCAGACCCTGTCGGAGCAGGCCAGCCAGAACGCCCTCAGAGCGCTCGACGCGCTCAACCATCTGACATGGACACCGGGCATCCCCACGGTGGCGGCCCAGGTCATCGATTTGAATCCCTCCAACTTCGCCGCCACCGTCGAGCTCGATGTGGGCACCGCCAAGGGCGTCGCTCCCGGCATGCCCGTCGTCGGCGGGGCCGGCCTCGTCGGTCACGTGACGTCGGCGGCGTCGTCGACGTGCACCGTCCTGCTGATCACCGACGCCGGTCCCGATTCCCCCGTCGGCGTGCGCTTCGGGCCGGGGAGCGACGACGTCGCCCTGACCCAGGGTGAGGGGATCGGCAAGCCCCTCACCGTCACCGACATCACGCCCGGGACCTCCCTGCACAAAGGCGAGATCCTCACCACCAGTGGACTGCAGGACGCCGCCTACCCCGCCCTCATCCCCGTGGCCGAGATCACGGGGTTCTCGTCGACCCCGTCGGCCACCGAGGAGTCCGTCACGGCCGTTCCCCTGGCCGACCTGTCCCAGTTGGACTACGTCGACGTGCTGCAGTGGCCGCCGGCCCCCTGACATGACGCCGCTCTCGCACTGGTCGACCCGGTCATGACGACGTCCGACGTGGCCCGGTCGACCATCGTCATGTTCGTCGTCCTCGCCGTGCAGAACACGCTGCTCGACGGCGTCCGGGTGGCCGGCGCCCATCCCGACGCCATGCTCCTGCTGCCCATGGCGGCGGGCTACGTGTCGGGGCCGGACCGGGGGGCGGGCTTCGGATTCGCCGCCGGCCTCCTGGCCGATCTCTTCCTCCCCACCACCTTCGGCCTGTCGGCGCTGGTCGGGTGCCTCGTGGGCTACGGGACGGGCCTGGCCACGCGGGGCCTGGTGCGCAGCTCGTGGTGGCTGCCCCTCATCGCCGCCGCCGGGGCGACCGCCGTGGGGCTGTCGATGTACGCGATCCTGGGGGCCGTGCTCGGAGAACCCGGTGCCCTCCGCACCGACCTCGTGCCCGCTCTGGTGGTGGCCACCCCCGCCGCCGTCGTCCTGGCCACACCGGTGGTGCGGATGGTGGCGTGGGCCATGCCGCCGGTCGCCTCGGGACGTGGCGCCAACGCGGGGGCCGGATCGAGATGAGACGGCGCCGGCGCTTCGCCCGCCAGCTGCGCACGGCCGACGCACCGCGGCGCCCGCGCCCGCACAAGCCGATGCACCCGGTCGGACGGCTGCGTCATCCCCTGCGGGGGCGCCACGTCTATCCGAAGCCCAAGACGTCGCGGCCGCCGCGCCAGAAGGTGCCCCGGACGCCGCGGATGCGGCCCCGCCGGTCGGTCGTCGACCGGGTGATGCCCTCGAGCGAACCGTCGGCCCCCCGCACCGTCGTGCGACTGCGGGTCCTCGGCCTGCTCGTCGCCGCCCTGTTCGCGCTGATGTTCGTCCGCCTCTGGTACCTCCAGGTCCTCGACACCTCGGCCTACTCCCAGACCGTGGCCCAGAACCAGGTCCGGCCCGTCCAGATCCCGTCGCCCCGGGGACTCATCCTCGACCGGTCGGGGGCGACGCTCGTCGGTGACACGGTGACGCGGAACATCACGCTGTCGCGGGTGGCCGCCGAGCAGCATCCGGACGTCGTCGGTCAATTGGCGGCCCTGCTCGATCTGACCACGGCGCAGATCAACGGCGACCTCAACAACGACCAGTTCAGCCTGTACGAACCGGTTCCCATCATGCCCGACGCCCCGTTGGCCGACATTCTCTACATCGGCGAGCACGCCTCGATGTTTCCCGGTGTCTCCGTCTCGTCGGGGACGCAGCTGACGTACCCCGAAGGCGAGACGGGGGCGCAGATGCTCGGCTACGTGCGGCAGATCAACAGTGCCGAGCTGAGCGCCCACAACACCCAGGGCTATCAACTGGGCGACGAGTACGGACAGGCGGGCCTGGAGAACCAGTACGAGGCCTATCTGCGGGGGACGCCGGGAACGAACGACGTCGAGGTGAACTCCCAGGGTCAGGTCGTCGGGAGCTTGGGAGAGACGCAACCGAAGGCCGGCGACAACGTCGTCACCAATATCGACTCCGGGCTCGAACAGACGCTGCAGAGCTCGCTGGCCAACGAGATCAAGACTCTGAGCGGAACGGTCGACTCGTCGACGGGCCAGGTCGAGCACCCCACCGGGGGCGCCGCCGTCGCCCTCGACCCCGAGACGGGGGCGGTGCTGGCTCTGGTGTCGGTTCCGACCTACGACCCGTCCATCTGGAACAACTCCATCGTCACCCAGGCCGAGCTCAACGCGATCGGGAGCGGTCAGGACGACAACGCCATCGACGGCTTCTACACACCGGGGTCCACGTTCAAGTTGGCCACGGCCACCGCCGCGCTACAGACCGGCCTCATCGGTCCCACCTCTCCGTACTACGACGACGGGACGTTCACCATCCCGGGCTGCCAGAACGGCGGCCTCGGGTGCAATCCCCTCCACGACAACGACGGGGAGGACCCGCACGCCGACATCGACGTCACGCAGGCCCTCACCATCTCGAGCGACGACTTCTTCTACAACCTCGGCGCCGAGTTCTGGGACAGCCGCGGTCAGTACGGACAGACGCCGATCCAGAACACCGCCGCCCAGTACAGCTACGGCGAGAAGACGGGCATCGACCTCCCCGGCGAGGACGCCGGCGACTACGCCCGGGTGGACTCGCCATCGGTGGTGGCCAAGGAACACGCCCAGTACCCGAAGGACTATCCGAACGGCGGGTGGTTCACGGGGAACAACGTGGAGATGGCCTTCGGTCAGGGTGGCACCGACATCACGCCCATCGAGGAGGCCGTGGCCTACGCCACCTTCGCCAACGGGGGGACCCGCTACGTGCCTCAGATCGCGGCCGGGATCGTGACACCGTCGGGGAAGGTGGTGAAGACCTTCGCCCCCGAGGTGGCCGGCCACGTGCCGCTGTCGCCAGCTGACCACCAGGCCATGTTGGAGGGCTTCGAAGGGGCGGTGAACGACCCCAGCGGGACCGCCTTCCAGAGTTTCGCCGGCTTCGACTTCAGCAAGCTGTCCCTGGCCGGGAAGACGGGGACGGCCAGCGCCAGCGAGCAGGTGCCGACGTCGTGGTTCGTGGGGTGGGGGCCGCAGGTCGACCCCCAGTACCTCATCGCCGTCGTCATCGAGAAGGGCGGCTACGGCGCCTCGGCCGCCGCCCCCGTGGCCAAGGCCGGCTTCAGCTACCTGGTGGCCAACCCGGTGGCCCCTGTGGTCCTCACCCCACCGGCGGGGTCGGGCACGACCGCCACGACCACCACGACCACGCCACCGGCCGGGTAGGGCGGGGAAGGCCCCGGCCGCCCCCGGGGCGGCCCTAGACTCGGGCGGCACATGACCTCACTGTGGCCACGGATCGAACCGCTCCTGGCTCACGTCACGAAGCCGGCCCGCTACATCGGGGGAGAACTGGGTGCCTGCGAGCCTGATCACGGGCCCGGACGGGTGGCGTGGCTGCTGCTGTATCCCGACACGTACGAGATCGGCCTGCCCAACCAGGGGCTGCAGATCCTCTACGAGATCCTGAACGAACGGCCCGACGCCGTGGCCGAGCGCTCCTACGCCCCGTGGACGGACATGGAGGAGGCCATGCGGACGGCGGAGGTGCCGCTGTTCTCGGTGGAGACCAGCCGGCCCGCCGGCGAGTTCGACATCCTGGCCTTCAACCTGTCGGCCGAGCTCACCTACACGAACGTCCTGAACCTGATCGATCTGGCCGGCGTGCCCGTGCGGGCGGCCGACCGGGGGCCGGAGCACCCCCTCGTGATCGCCGGGGGGCACTGTGCCTTCAATCCCGAGCCGATGGCCGATTTCGTCGACGCCTTCGTCCTCGGCGACGGCGAGGAGGCGGTGGGCGACATCACCGAGGTGGTCGGGCGATGGCAGGCCGGCCGGTTGGCGGGCGGCCAGGCGGGCGGCCAGGCGACGGGACGCGACGACCTGCTGCGGGCCCTGGCCGAGGTGGCCGGGGTCTACGCGCCTTCGTGCTATCTACCCTCCTACGACGGGAGACGGCTCACCGGCGTCGCTCCCCGTCTCCCCGGCGTGCCCGAGAAGGTGGAGAAGCGGACCATCACCGACCTGGGCCAGTGGCCCTATCCGAAGCAGCAGCTCGTCCCTCTGATCGAGGTCGTCCACGACCGGCTCAACGTCGAGGTGTTCCGGGGCTGCACCCGGGGATGCCGGTTCTGCCAGGCGGGCATGATCACCCGGCCCGTGCGCGAGCGCCCGGCGGCCCAGGTCGACCGGATGGTGCGCGACGGTCTCGATCGGACCGGATACGACGAGGTGACGCTCACGTCGCTGTCGTCGGCCGACTTCTCCGGGATCGAGAAGACGGTGACCTCCATCATCAACGATCCCGAGTGCTCGGGCCAGGTGTCGGTGAGCCTGCCCAGCCTGCGGGTCGACGCCTTCACCGTCGGGCTGGCGGCCGAGATCCAGAAGGTGCGCCGCACGGGACTGACGTTCGCCCCCGAGGGGGGGACGTGGCGGATGCGCCAGGTCATCAACAAGCTGATCCGCGAAGAGGACCTCTACGTGGCGGTGGACTCCGCCTTCTCCCAGGGATGGCAGAGAGTCAAGCTCTACTTCCTCATCGGGCTGCCCACCGAAACCGACGACGACGTGCTCGGGATCGCGACGCTGGCCCGGGCCTGTGTCGAGATCGGGCGTCGCTACCACCGCAACGTGACCGTCACGGCGTCGGTGGGGGGATTCGTCCCCAAGGCCCATACACCGTTCCAGTGGTTCGGACAGAACACGATGGCGGAGCTGCGCCGGAAGGTCAACCTGCTGAAGGACGCCGTCCGCGGGACGCGGGGGTTGACGCTGCGGTGGCACGATCCCGAGGCCACGACGGTGGAGGGGCTCGTGAGCCGGGGCGACCGGCGGATGGGGGCCGTGATCGAGAATGTCTGGCGGGCGGGCGGGACCTTCCAGGAGTGGTCCGAGCACTTCGACCTGGGCCTGTGGACCGAGGCCCTCGACGCGGCCGGTGTGACCTTCGACGACGCCGTCTACCGTCACCGACCCGAGGATGAGGTCCTGCCGTGGGACCACGTCTCGGCCGGGCTGCATCGTGACTTCCTGTGGCAGGACTGGCAGGAGGCCCTGGCCGAGCACGGCCTCGAGGACTGTCGGTGGACGCCGTGCTACGACTGCGGGGCGTGCACCGGGCTCGGGGTCGAGCACGTGGTGGCGTCGTCGGTGGCCCCCGCCGGGGGCAGCCAGGGCACGGGACAGGACCTGGGCACGGGGGGGACGGTGCCGGTGCGGTTCCTCCCGACGCCCACACCCGTCCTGGCCGGTGCGGGCGCGGCGGAGGTGGGGCCGTGAGGCTCCGGATCCGTTTCGCCAAGATGGGCCGGGTGCGGTGGACGAGCCACCGCGACGTGGCCCGGATGTGGGAGCGGGCCCTGCGCCGGGCCCGTGTGCCGGTGGCCTACACCGAGGGCTTCTCCCCCCGGCCCAAGCTGAGCTTCGGCCTCGCTCTCCCGACGGGGTGCGAATCGAAGGCCGAGTATCTCGATGTCGCCTTGCGAGAGCCGGTGGCACCCGTCGAGGTGACCGCCACGTTCAGCTCTCTCCTCCCTGAGGGCGTCGACGTCGTCGCCGCTCAGGTCCTCCCCGAGGGGGCGGGGTCACTCCAGGAGGAAGTGACCTCGTGCCGATGGGAGATAGATGTTCCACAGATGGACCACGACGGTCTCTCCGGGGTCATCACCCGGGTGCTGGGCGCCGAGGTCCTCTCCGTCACACGCGAGCGCAAAGGGCGTCCGGTCACCGACGACCTGCGTCCCTCGGTGCTCGCTCTCTCCTCCGCCGGACCGTCCGGGACCGGGACCGTGCTCGTCGCCGAGCTCGGCACCCGACCCCGTGGGGTCCGTCCAGCCGAGCTGGCCCAGGTGATGGGTATCGAGCTCGGGCTGGCCCGCAGGACCAATCAATGGATCGAGCGCGACGGCTCCCGGCGGGAGCCCCTGGCGACGCCCGCGGCTGACGCCGCCGTCTTGGAGCGCGTCTCGTGAGCAGTACGAGAAGGGATCTTTCCTATGTCCGATCTGAGCGCCGGCCAGCCGGTGGCGGAGCCCGTGGGCTCGCCGCCGGGGCCCGCCCCCACAGACGTCCCGGCCGTTCCCGATGCCTCCGGAGGCACGCCCCCGGTCGGTAGAAAGTCGCCGTCGGACGTGCCGGTCGAGGCGTCGACCCCCCGAGGGCCGGGTGACGAGGAGGCGGACGGCCCCCCGGCCGCCGGTGGGCCGGGGTCGGGTGCGAACCCCCGCCGCCGCCGCCGCCGGCCGTCGACCGGTGCCGCCGCCGACCCGGAGGCACCCGGGGGCCCGGCCCCGTCGACGGGGGAGGCGGGACCCGAGGGCGCGAGCGCCTCGTCTCCCGCCGACGGCTCCGACCCTCGCCCGGCGGCCGACCGTCCGCGTATCGGCGACCGCCGGCCGGCGCCCGTCGCCGTCCCGGCGGCGACGCCTCCCCGATCGCCCCGCCGCCCTCCGGCGGGGACGAAGAGCACGGGGACCAAGAGCCCGGGCGGCAGGACGCCGGGCAGCCGGACGGCAGGGGACAGAGCCGCCGGTGGGGTACCGGCGACAGCCGGTAGGGACGTGACGGGCCCGGAGAAGGCGTCGCTGAGCGCGTCGGCCGACCCCCTCGACGACGAGGGAGAGGGTGACGCCAAGACGGCCGGGGGCCGGTCGCGCCGCCGCAGCGGCCGCGAGCGTCGCGGCCGCCCCGTCGGGCGCTATCTCATGTGCGTCCATGTGCGTCCCCACGCCACCCAGATCGCCGTCCTCGAGGGGCGGACCCTCGTCGAGCACCAGGTGTCGCGGGCGGCGGACGACGCCATCCAGATCGACGGGAACATCTACCGGGGCCGGGTCCAGAACGTCCTGCCCGGGATGGAGGCCGCCTTCGTGGACATCGGCACCCCGAAGAACGCCGTGCTGTACCGCGGTGACGTCCGTTTCGATCGAGACGACGTCGAGACCTCGTCGGGGGGCTCACCCCGGATCGAGCAGATGCTGCGGGCCGGGCAGACCATCGTCTGCCAGGTGACCAAGAACCCGATCGGGGCCAAAGGGGCACGCCTGACCCAGGAGGTATCCCTGCCCGGGCGCTTCGTGGTGATGGTGCCGAACTCGTCGGCCTTCGGCATCTCCAAGCGGCTCGACGACGCCGAGCGCAAGCGCCTGCGGCGCATCGTGGACGACGTCCGCCCGAAGGGCCACGGTCTCATCGTCCGCACGGCGGCGGAGGGGGCGAGCCAGGAGGAGCTCGGCCACGACGTCGAGCGGCTGGCCGCCCAGTGGGCGGCCATCGAAGCGGAAGCGGGTCGGGCCACCGCCCCGGGACTGCTCTATCGCGAACCCGATCTGGCGGTGCGCAGCGTCCGTGAGGAGTTCAACCGTGAGTACCGCGGCGTCGTCATCGACGACGAGGAGCTCTTCCTCCAGGTGCGGGACTACATCGAGCAGGTCAATCCGGAGCTGGCCGATCGCGTCGAGCTCTACGATCCGGTAGCCGAGAACATGCCCGTGTTCGAGCGGTTCCACGTGCACGAGCAGCTCCACAAGGCCCTCGATCGCAAGGTCTGGCTGCCGTCGGGCGGGTCGATCATCATCGAACGGACCGAAGCGCTCACGGTGATCGACGTGAACACGGGAAAGAACGTGGGGACCTCCAATCTGGAGGAGACCGTCTACCGCAACAACCTCGAGGCGGCCGAGGAGATCGCCCGCCAGCTCCGGTTGCGCGACATCGGAGGGATCATCGTCATCGACTTCATCGACATGGAGATCCGCGAGAACCGGGACAAGGTGGCGGCCGCCCTGCGCTCGGCGCTGGCCCGGGACAAGACGAGGACGCAGGTCTTCGACATCTCCGAGCTGGGCCTCATCGAGATGACCCGCAAACGGGTGTCGGAGGGCCTGGTGGAGTCCCTGTCGAGCACCTGTGCCATCTGCGGGGGGCGGGGAATCGTTCTGGACGAGACCTTGCTGTAAAGTGGCACGGCTATGTACGCGGTGATCCGATCCGGAGGAAAGCAGGAGCGTGTGGCCGAGGGCCAGCAGCTCCGCGTCGAATTGCTGGGCCTGCCCACCGGGAGCGAGGTCGAACTCGACCCCGTCCTCGTGGTCGACGACGGCCGGGTGCTGGCCACCCCGGAGCAGTTGGCCGGGACGGTGGTGGCGGCCCGGATCGTGGGCGAGGAACTCGGCCCCAAGATCCGCGGCTTCACCTATCAGTCGAAGGCCCGCCGCCGCCGCCGCTGGGGCCACCGTCAGCATTACGCCACGGTGGAGATCACCGCCATCACCGTACCGGCCGCGCGCTGAACGCCGGCACGACAAGGAGATCGGGACATGTCGAAGACCAAAGGTGGTGGCTCGACCCGCAACGGCCGCGACTCGAATGCCCAGCGACTCGGGGTCAAGGTATTCGACGGGACCAGGGTCCCGGCCGGCGCCATCATCGTGCGCCAGCGGGGCACCAAGTTCCACCCGGGCGAGAACGTGGGCCGCGGTGGTGACGACACCCTGTTCGCTACCGCCGAAGGCTTCGTCAAGTTCGGCACCCGCAAGGGCCGCAAGCTCGTGGACGTCCGTTCCGAAGTCTGAACAACGAGGGCCCGTCGGTGACGACGGCCGTCGCACCGGCGAGTGGCGACTCTCTCCCCGCCTAGGATCGGGCGCGTGTCGGGGTTCGTAGATGAAGCCCAGATCCACGTGAAAGCCGGAGACGGCGGCGCCGGCTGTGTCTCGTTCCGGCGCGAGGCCCACGTGTCGAAGGGCGGTCCCGACGGCGGCGACGGAGGCGGCGGTGGGGACGTGTGGCTCGTCGCCTCCCACAACCAGGCCTCGCTCCTCGGATTCCGCGACCATCCCCATCGGGCGGCGACGAGCGGGACCCACGGCCAGGGCAAGAAGAAGCACGGTGCGTCGGGTTCCGACCTGGAGGTGCCCGTCCCCATCGGGACGGTGGTGCGCAGCGCCGACGGGGTCGTGGTGGCCGACCTGGCGTCGGCCGGGGACCGGTGGATGGCGGCACGCGGAGGACGTGGCGGTCATGGCAACGCCCGGTTCCTCAACAACCGCCGCCGGGCGCCCGCTTTCGCCGAACAGGGCGAGAAAGGGGAGGAGCACTGGTTCGACATGGAGCTGCGGCTCCTCGCCGACGTGGCCATCGTCGGCATGCCCAACGCCGGAAAGAGCACGCTGATCGCGCGTATCTCGGCGGCTCGGCCCAAGATCGCCGACTATCCGTTCACCACGTTGGTGCCCAACCTCGGGGTCGTGCGTGTGGGCCGGGCCGGATCCGAGACCGAGATCGTGGTGGCCGACATCCCCGGCCTCGTCGCCGGCGCGGCGGACGGGCGGGGCCTCGGACACCGCTTTCTCCGCCACGTCGAGAGGGCCCGCGTCCTGGTCCTTCTCGTCGACCTGGCCGCCGTCGACGGCGTGGCCCCCGAGGAGCAGGTGCGGATCCTGCTCGAAGAGCTCGGACGGTACCGGGCCGAACTGCTCGAGCGCCCCCGCGTGGTCGTCGGATCGAAGGCCGACGTCGTGGGGGAGGATCCGATGGCCGGCGCCGATACCGGTTCCGACCTCACCGACATGCAGATCTCAGCGGTGACGGGTCAGGGAGTCGACGCCTTGCTCGGTCGCCTGGCCCAGCTCGTCGTCGAGGCCCGGGCGGCGGAAGCGGTGCCGTCGTCGACCGTGGTCATCCACCGTCCGCTGCCCGAGGGCATCGAGGTCGTGCGCGAGGCCGACGGATCGTTCGTGGTGCTCGGACGGTCCGCCCTGCGGGCCGTGGCTCTGTCCGACCTCACCGACGACCAGGCTGTGGCCTATGTCCAGGAGCGCCTGCGCCGTCTCGGCGTCGAGCGCGCCCTCGTCCGGGCCGGCGCCCGCGATGGTGACGTGGTCCACCTGGGGAAGCTCACCTTCACCTACCAGAGCGATGCCGGAGGACTCGACGCGGCGGCCGCATCGGCGGGTGGGAGGGCGCGGCGGGGACCGCACAAGGGCAACGTCCGGGGCGGGACGACGGGGGGACGTGATCGTGGTCGCGGGGGCCCGGCGCCACAGCTCGACGGATCATGACGTCGTCCACCGACACCGTCGCCCCCGGGGCTGCCCGCACCATTGTGGCCAAGATCGGGTCATCGTCGGTCACGGCCGCCGGCGGCGGCGTCGACGGCTCCGCTATCGAGAGGCTGAGCGCCGACCTCGCCGAGGTGCGGGCCGCCGGGCACAGCGTCGTCCTCGTGAGCTCCGGGGCCATCGCCGCCGGGTGGGCGGCGTTGAGCGGGGGTCAGCGCCCGACCGATCTGGCCACGCTGCAGGCCGTGTCGGCCGTGGGTCAGCACCGTCTGATGCGCGTCTACGACGACGCCCTGGCCCGCCACGGCCTGGCTGTCGGGCAGGTTCTGCTGGCCCCACTCGACTTCGTCCACCGTCAGCAGTACCTGCACGCCCGCCAGACGCTCGCCCGTCTCCTCGAGCTGGGCGTGGTCCCGGTGGTCAACGAGAACGACGCCACCTCCGACGACGAGATCCGTTTCGGCGACAACGACCGCCTGGCGGCCCTGGTGGCCCACCTGGTGGCCGCCGATCTCCTCGTCCTGCTGACCGATACCGCCGGACTGCTCACCGCCGACCCCCGGACGACCGACGAGGCCTCGCTCATCGAGGAGGTGGTCGAGGTCGATCACCGACTGGAGATGATGGCGGGAGGAACGGGAAGCGACATCGGCAGCGGGGGCATGGCCTCGAAGTTGGCGGCGGCGAAGATCGCGGCGTGGTCCGGCGTCGAGACCGTCATCGCCGACGCCGCCCGCCCGGGCGTGCTTCAAGCGGCCGTGGCCGGCGTCACCGGCGTCGGCACGGTGTTCCGTCCGCGCCCGCGGCGACTGCCGGCCCGGAAATTGTGGATCGCCTTCGCCGTGGCATCGGCGGGGACACTGGTGGTCGACGAAGGGGCGCGCCGGGCTCTGGTCGAGGGTGACGCATCGCTTCTTCCGGCCGGCGTGGTGTCGGTGTCGGGTCACTTCGACATCGACGCCGCCGTCGAGATCGTGGGACCCGACGGGATCGTCTTCGCCAAGGGGCTCGTGCGGCACTCGGCCGAGCGGATCGGGTCGTGGGCCGGTCGGCGCACGAGCGAGCTGCCCGACGGTGTGGCCCACGAGGTCGTCCATCGCGACGATCTCGTCGTCCTGGCCTGAGCGACCCGGTGGGCAACGGGACCGGGCCATGGCGCGACGCCGGGCGCCCGTTCGTGGACGGGGGTGACCGGTGGCGGAGGTACCCTGGGTTATGGCCACAACGTCCGTGTCCGAGTTGGGCCGTCGGGCCAAAGAGGCCGGTCGGGTGCTCGCCACCGCCTCTGGTGCGGTGAAGGACACCACCCTGCGCCTGGCGGCCGACCTGCTCGAACAGCACGGGGCCGACATCCTGGCCGCCAACGACGGCGACGTCGAGGCCGCCACCGCCGACGGGGCGACGCCCACGGAGCTCGATCGCCTGCGCCTGACCGACGCCCGGATCGCCGCCATGGCCGAGGGCCTGCGCCAGGTGGCCGTCCTCCCTGATCCGGTGGGCGAGGTCGTCGAGGGGACGGTCCGTCCGAACGGCCTGCGGGTGGAGCGGGTCCGGGTGCCTCTGGGGGTCATCGGGATCATCTACGAGAACCGGCCGAACGTCACCAGTGACGCCGCCGGGCTCTGCCTGAAGGCGGGGAACGCCACGATGCTGCGGGGTTCGTCCTCCGCCGTCCGTTCCAACGTGGCCATCGTCGCCTGCCTGCGGGAGGCGGCCGGAAAAGCGGGACTGCCCGAGGACGTCGTCGTCCTGGTCGAGGACACCCGCCGCCAGGCGGCGGTGGAGTTCATGCGCCTCGACGGGGTCATCGACTGCCTGATCCCCCGGGGCGGAGCCTCCCTGATCGCCACCATCCGGGAACAGGCCACCGTTCCCTGCGTGATCGACGGGGACGGGAATTGCCACGTCTACGTGGACGCCGGCGCCGACCTCGACACGGCCGTATCGATCGTGACGAACGCCAAGATGCAGCGCCCGGGTGTGTGCAACGCCGCCGAGTCCCTTCTCGTCCACCGGGCCATCGCCGATGTCTTTCTGCCCCGGGTGGCGGGCGCGCTCAGCGGGGTCGAGCTCGTCGGCGACGAGCGGGCACGGGCTCTCGTGCCCGCCATGGGCGTGGCCGTTGACGAGGACTTCGCCACCGAGTTTCTGGACCTGAAGCTGGCTGTGGCCGTGGTCGACGGTCTCGACGAGGCCATCGACCACATCTCCCGCTTCGGATCGGGTCACAGCGAGGCCATCGTGACCACCGATCTGCGGGCGGCCGACCGGTTCTGCCGCGAGGTCGACGCCGGTGCCGTGGTGGTGAACGCCTCGACGCGCTTCGTCGACGGAGGGGAGCTCGGCCTCGGGGCCGAGATCGGTATCTCCACCCAGAAGCTCCACGCCCGTGGACCGATGGGGGTGCGCGAGCTCACCTGTACCAAGTACGTCGTGCACGGTGACGGACAGGTGCGGGGGTGAGTACCTCCGACGAGCAGCCGTCGGCCGCCCCCCGCGGCGCGCCGACACCTCTGGGCTTCCCCGAACCGGGACCGCCGCGCTTCACCTCGGTCGCCGATGTGCGAACCCGCCTGGCCGAAGTGGGCTACCTGGCGGACGACGGAATCGCCGGAGTCGTCTACCTGGCCGACCGGTTGGCCAAACCCGTGCTCGTCGAGGGTCCGGCGGGGACGGGGAAGACCGAGTTGGCCAAGTCGGTGGCGCGTGTCACCGACAGCCAGCTCATCAGGCTCCAGTGCTACGAGGGCCTCGACGAATCCAAGGCGCTGTACGAATGGAACTACAAGAAGCAGCTCCTGCGTATCCAGGCACAACGGGTGGTCTCCGACGGCGACCGCGAAGCGCCCTCACCGGCGGTCGGCGACGGTCCCACCGGCGACGGCGCCGACGGGCGGGGTGGCGACGGGATCCGCGGCGGCGTGGCCTGGCGTGATCTGGAGGAGGACATCTTCTCCGAGGAGTTCCTCCTCGCCCGCCCGCTGCTCGAGGCCATCCGGTCCAAGGAGTCCGTGGTCCTCCTGGTCGACGAGGTCGACCGCGTGGAGCTCGAGACCGAAGCCCTGCTTCTCGAGGTGCTCTCGGAGTACCAGGTGTCGATTCCCGAACTGGGAACGGTGCGGGCCGAGCGCATCCCCCTCGTCTTCCTGACGTCGAACAACACCCGGGAACTGTCGGAGGCGCTCAAGCGGCGCTGCCTGTACCTGCACCTCGACTACCCGACGCTCGAACGCGAGCGCGACATCGTGCTCACCCGCGTCCCCGGCATCGGTGCCGAACTGGCTGACCAGGTGGCGCGGATCGTGCGGTCACTGCGGACGCTCGAGCTGAAGAAGTACCCCTCGGTGTCCGAGACCCTCGACTGGGCCCGCACCCTGGTCGTGCTCGGGGTGGACTCGATCGACGCCGAGCAGGCCAAGGCCACCCTGCACGTCCTTCTCAAGTACAAGAGCGACCTCGAACGGGCGTCGAAGGAACTGACCACGGCCGACGCCAAGGCCTGAGGTCGAGACGCATGCTCGACGTCCTCACCGGTTTCGTGGCCGAGTTGCGCGCCGCCGGCCTGCCGGTGTCCCTCACCGAATCGCTCGATGCCGCCGAAGCCATCCACCACGTCCCGCTCGAGGACCGCGACGCCCTCAAGTACGCGCTGGCGGCCACCCTGGTGAAGTCGGCGACGCACTGGAAGGCCTTCGAGACGGCCTTCGAGGTCTACTTCGCCATGCGGGGCCCGCAGTACGACATCGACGCCGAGGACGGGGCCGACGCCGCTCGGCCCGACCAGGACGGCGAGACGCCTCCTGGCGACGGGCAACGCCAGGGCGGCGGCGGGGGAGAGGGCCTGTCCGCCGAGGAGCTGGCCGAGATGCTCTACCGGGCCCTGATGAATGCCAACGAGGCGCAGATCGCCGCCCTCGCCCGCCAGGCCGTGGCCCGGTTCGCGGGCATGGAGCCGGGCCGTCCCGTGGGCGGGACCTACTACCTCTACCGCACCCTGCGGAACCTCGATCTCGACGGTGTCCTCGAGCGGTTGATGGAGTCAGCCCGCCACGACGCCCCCGAAGGCCTGACGCCGCTCGAGGAGCGCCTGGCCCGGGACGAGTTCCAGTCTCGGTTGGACCGGTTGCGCAAGGAGATCGAGGACGAGATCCGGCGTCGGCTGGTGGCCGACCGGGGGACCGAAGCCCTGGCCCGTTCGTTGCGCAAGCCCCTGCCCGAGGACATCGACTTCATGCACGCCACACGCGAGGAGCTGGCGTCGCTACGCCGGGCCATCCATCCCCTGACCCGCAAGCTGGCCGTCCGTCTGGCCCGGAAACGGCGTCACGGCCGCAAGGGGCCGCTGGACTTCCGTTCCACCATGCGTCATTCGCTGTCGACCGGCGGTGTCCCCGTCGATCCGAAGTTCCGGTATCCCCGTCCGGCCAAGCCGGAGATCATCGTCATCGCCGATATCTCCGGCTCGGTGGCGGCGTTCGCCCGCTTCACACTCCATCTCGTCCACGCCATCAGCTCCCAATTCTCAAAAGTGCGGAGCTTTGTGTTCATCGACGGGATCGACGAGATCACACGTTTCTTCGAGACCGCCGACGACGTGGCCGACGCCGTGCACCGGATCAACACCGAAGCCGACGTGGTCTGGGTCGACGGGCACTCCGACTATGGACACGCGTTGTCGGTGTTCTGGGATCGTTGGGGAGACGAGATCACCCCCCGCACGAGCGTGCTGCTCCTGGGCGATGCCCGCAACAACTACCACGCCACCCAGAGTTGGGTCGTCCAGGAGATCCGGCACCGGGCCCGCCACGTGTACTGGCTGAACCCCGAACCGCGGGCCTACTGGGACACCGGCGACTCCGTGGTGGGGGAATATGCCGTGCACTGTGACGAGGTGTTCGAGTGCCGCAACCTGCGCCAGCTCGAAAGATTCGTGTCCGAGCTGGCATGACGGCCGACGAATCGGATCCGGTCGGGGGGTTTCCGCCCGACGGGATCCGCACCATTGCTCCCCGGCCGGCCACGTGCACCCGGCTCGTGCTGGTGCGCCACGGGGAGGCGTCGTGCAATGTGAACGGGATCGTCGGCGGGCCCTCGGGGTGCACAGGTCTGACCGCGCGCGGTGTGAGGGAAGCCGAAGCGTTACGCGATCGTCTGGTGACCACCGCGGAATTGGCCGGGGTCACCGCCGTGTACGCCAGCGTGCTCCCGCGCGCCCTCGAGACCGCCGCCATCGTCGCCCCCGGTCTCGGACGCCTGGTGGCGGTGGCCGACTGCGACCTGTGTGAACTGCATCCCGGTGAGGCCGACGGGCTCAGCTGGGTCGAATTCACCGACCGCTACGGCGGTCCTAACTGGGACGTCGATCCCGACGTGGTGCTCGCCCCGGGGGCGGAGAGCTGGAGCGGCTTCGTCCACCGTGTCTCGACGGCTCTCACCGCCACGGCGGAACGCCATGGAGGTGAGCTGGTGGTGATCTTCTGCCACGGCGGCGTGGTGGAGGCGTCGCTCGAGTCGCTCCTGCCGGTGGCCGCCGGGCGCCGACGACTGAAGCTCCGCACCGCCCATACGTCACTCACCGAATGGGAGTGGGGTCCTGACGGGTGGTGCCTGCTGCGTTACAACGACGCCGCCCACCTGGCTTCGTTGTCGGCCTGATCAACAGGCGTAGTCCCCGTCGAGTCCCGGTTCGTTGGGCCCGTTCGCCTGGTCGGTGTACTGCGTCAAGAACACCGGCCCTGTCGGCAACAGGGCAGTGGGGAACGCCGCTTGGACGCCGGTGCAGTTGGCCGGTCCGTTGCCGGTCCACCACGCCACCCACAAGGGGACGGGCGGCTGGTAGTCGCCGACGATCTGGTTCCAGACGTCGGGGCTGGCGTAGATCCCGACATTGTTGATGCCGAGTCCCCGCAGGGCGTTGATCGCCCCTTGGACCACTTGGGCGTTCTCGGTCGTGTCCGACGTCCAACTCGGGTCCCTCTCGACGTCGAGCCACCACGTGACGAAGGGACTGACGCCCTGGCTCGACACATAGTTGAAGGCGTACAGACCCGCCTGGTACCCGAAATTGCAGGCCATGTCGCCGTTGCAGCCGGGCTCCGGCGTGGCGCTGGTCCCGTAGGTCATGTACGAGTAGAGGTTGAGCCCGGCCCCGGCCCAGGCCGCTTCCTCGGTCACGCACGGATTGGGTGCCGCGCCCGAGGCGCCGGTGGCCTGGACGACCCCCACGATATGACCCGAGGGCAGGGCCTGGTTGCACATCGGTGGGTTGTCCTGGAACACCGAGATGTCGTAGCCGTAGGAGCCCGACGGATAGGCCTCGTTGGCGCTCACCCCGGTGCCCGGCCCGTCGGCCATCGACACCACGGGGGCGGTCAGGTGTTGCGGCGTCGAACCGAAGTAGCCGGCATCGCCGAAGGCGGTGACGGCGCCGTTGGAGTCGGTCAACCAGTAGCCGTTCATGTCGGCCGCCGTCATGGAGACGATCGGGTGCTTGAGGGCGTGACCGCCGAGTGAGCCCTCGTACGGCGCGTCGCCGTAGGAGAAGACGCCGCCGTCCGCCGCCACCAGCCAGTAGCCACCACCGTCGGGGGTGGGGGAGGCACCGACCACGGGGCTGACGAGGTGGACATTGCCGGCCGATCCGTAGAAGCCGGCGTCGCCGAAGGTGAACACGCCACCGTCGGAGGCGAACAGCCAGTAGCCACCGCCGTCGGGAGTGGCCGCCATGGCGATGATGGGCTTGTTGAGGTGGATGTCTCCCAGTGAACCGTGGAATGGCGCATCGAAGGAGAAGACCCCTCCATCGGAGGCGACCGTCCAGTACCCGCCGGTGGCCGGATCGGCGGCGATGCCGACCATGGGCTGGTCGAGCGGCTTTCCGCCCATCGAGCCGTGGAATGCGGCATTGCCGAAGGAGAAGACGCCCCCGTCGGAGGCGACGGTCCAGTACCCCTGACCGGTGGCGCCACCGTTGGTGACCGTGGGCGCGATGCCCACCATCGGCTTGTCGAGGGGGTGGCCGCCCATGGAGCCCCAGAAGGGAAGTCCTCCGAAGGCGAAGACGCCGCCGTCGGAGGCGACGGCGTAGTAGGCAGGAACAGTTTGGCTCGAGGTCAGGGAGGTGTGGACGAGAGGATGCACGTTGTTCGTCCGACGAACGGCGTGGGCCGCCGGTGCCACGGAGACGGCCATCATCGCCAGGAGGGCGACAACGAAGGCGATCGACACGGGGCGCGGGAAAGAGCGAGAGTGAAGAGACATGGGGGGGTGTGTCAGGTCCTTTGGCTCCGCGCCATTGTCACGGAGATCGGGGTGCGAATCAATAACACGCGGCCAGAATCGACGCTCACCTGGACCGATGCCGACGAGAAATGTGTCGTGAACGAGCCGGACGCCCGAAATTGCGCGCGGGAAAAGGCTGGTGGTGCCGGTCAGCCTCGCAGGAGCTCGGCGACACGGAAGGACAGGTCGATCGCCTGACGAGCATTCAGTCGAGGGTCACAGGTGGTGGTGTACCGCAGGTGGAGCTGGTCCTCGAGGATGTCCCCGAAACCACCCAGACACTCGGTGACGTCATCGCCGGTCAGCTCGACGTGCACCCCACCGGGCCAGGTGCCGGCGCCGTGGTGGGCGGCGAAGAATCCTCGCAGCTCGTGGAGGATGTCGTCGAAGTGCCGCGTCTTGCGTCCGCCGTCGCTGGCGAACGTGTTCCCGTGCATCGGGTCGCACGTCCACACGACGGGGTGACCGGCGTCGCGGACGGCCTCGAGAAGAGGCGGGAGCGCCTCGGCCACCCTCGATGCGCCCATCCGCGTGATCAGTGTCAACCGGCCCGGGACGCGCTCGGGATTGAGTCGTTCGCACAGGGCGAGCACCTCGTCGGCCGTCGCCGTCGGTCCCACCTTGCAGCCGACCGGGTTGCGGATACCGGAGAGGAACTCGAGGTGGGCGCCGTCATGCTGACGGGTACGCTCTCCCACCCACACCATGTGGGCCGAGCAGTCGTAGAAGTCGCCGGTGATGGAGTCCTGGCGTGTGAGCGCTTCTTCGTAGCCGAGGATGAGAGCCTCGTGGCTGGTGAAGAAGTCGACCTGGTGCAGTGACTCCTCGCTGATGAGATCGATGCCGCATGCCGACATGAAACGCAAGGCGCGGTCGATCTCTGCCGCGATCTGCTCGTAGCGGCGTCCCTCATCGCTCGACGCCACGAACTGCTGATTCCAGAGGTGGACCTGGGAGAGGTCGGCAAACCCTCCCTTGGTGAACGCCCGCAGGAGGTTGAGCGTCGAGGCCGACTGGTGATAGGCGGCGACGAGGCGGTCGGGGTCCGGTACCCGGGCTCCGGGGTCGGGAGCGTCGTCGTTGACCATGTGGCCGCGGAAGGTCTCGAGCTCGACGCCTCCGACGAGCTCGGTGGCCGACGTGCGCGGCTTGGCGAACTGCCCGGCGATACGCCCGACCTTGACGACAGGCACGCCGGCGCCATAGGTCAGGACCACCGCCATCTGAAGGATCACCTTGAGCTTGTCGCGGATGCTGTCAGCCGAGAAATCGGCGAAGGACTCGGCACAGTCACCAGCCTGCAAAAGAAAGGCCCGCCCGTCGGCCACGTCGGCCAAGGCGCCCGTCAGGCGGCGGGCCTCCCCGGCGAAGACGAGGGGAGGGAGACCGCCCAGGGCCTTCAGGACCTGCTCGAGGGCGTCGTCGTCGGGCCACACCGGCTGTTGGGCGGCCGGGCGTTGCCGCCAGCTCTGGGGGCTCCACTGCAGCGCCGTCATGGGTACAGCGTAAGGCCTGCGGGCCTAGTCTCGGGGCGTGCAGCCCTTCCGATTCGCCGTCCAGGTCTCCAATGCCGAATCCGGTGCCGCTTGGCGTGCGCTCGCCCGCAAGACCGAGGACCTCGGGTACTCGACCCTCTTCATGCCCGACCACTTCGGGGAGCAGTGGGCACCGCTCATCGCCCTGACGGTGGCGGCCGAGGCGACGACCACGCTGCGGGTGGGAACACTCGTGCTCGACAACGACTTTCGCCACCCTGTCGTCCTGGCCAAGGAGGCAGCCACCTTGGATCTGTTGTCCGAGGGTCGTCTCGAGCTCGGCCTCGGCGCCGGGTGGATGCGCGACGACTACGACCAGGCGGGCATGGTCTACGACGCGCCGGCGGTCAGGGTGGCCCGTATGCGTGAAGCCATCGGCATCTTGAAGGACATGTGGACCGAAGGACGTGCCGACCACAAGGGTGAGCACTACACCGTGACGGGGGCCACCGGTTTCCCGACCCCCTCCCGTCGACCGCGTCCGTTGCTGCTGGTGGGAGGGGGCAGCCGGACGGTGCTCGGGATCGCCGGGCGCGAGGCGGACATCGTGGGCGTCAACCCGCGACTGACCGAAGGCTTCTACGGTCCCCAGGCGATCGCGTCGGCCGCGCCCGAGTACTACGACGAACGCGTGGCGTGGGTGCGCGAGGCGGCCGGAGATCGTTTCGACGATCTCGAGGTCCAGAGCCTCACGTTCGTCGTCCAGGTGGTTCCCAACGCCGCCGAGCTGATCGAACAGATGGCACCGGGGGTGGGAATGACCCCCGAACAGGCGTCCGAGACGCCGGCCGCACTCATCGGCAGTGTCGATGAGCTCGTCGAGACCCTCGAACGCCGCCGCCGCCGCTGGTCGATGAACTACTGGGTCGTCCACGAAGACGACATGGAGGCGTTCGCTCCCGTGGTGGCCCGGCTGGCGGGACTCTGACGTCCGTGGGGGGGGAGGCACCGGCCAACGGCGACGACCGAGCGGAGCGCTCCGCTGAACGCGTCGGCATCCTGGGGGGGACGTTCGACCCCATCCATGTCGGCCATCTGGTCGCCGCCACCTGGGCCCGCGAGGCCTTGGCGCTCGACCGGGTGCTGCTCGTGGTGGCCAACGAGCCATGGCAGAAGACGGGCCACAGGAAGGTCACCCCGGCCGAGGACCGGCTGGCGGTGGTGGCGGCTGCCGTCGAGGAGGTGTCGGGGCTCGAGCCCTGCCGGGTGGAGATCGACCGGGGTGGGCCGAGCTACACGATCGACACCGTTCGTGAGCTCACTGCTCGGTCCCCCGGGACGCGCTTCTTCCTGATCGTGGGGGCCGACGTGGCCGCCGAGCTCGACACCTGGCACGACGTCGGGCAATTGGCCGGTCTCGTCACGCTTGTGATCGTCGATCGCGGCGGGGTCGAGCGGGGTGGCGACCCCCCCGGGTGGCGGATCGAGCGCCTGCCCATTCCCGCCCTGGACGTGTCGAGCAGTGAGCTGCGCGACCGCCTGGCCGCCGGGAGGAGCGTGGCCTTCCTCGTCCCCGACCCCGCCATCCTTTGCATCGGGCGGCTGGGTCTGTACGCTGGCGGTAGATGAGCAGCCCGGCCGTCGAGACCACGGGGACGCATCCGTTGGCTACGAGGCGTGAGCTACGCCGATTGCGGCGCGAGCGGCGGCTGTTGGCGCTCCTCGCCGTGGTTCTGCTCGTGGCCTTGCTGACCGCGGCCGCCGTGGTCGTGGGTCGCGAGCACCATCTGTCACCGGTCTCCGGCCCTCCGGGGACGGTCCACATGGACGCGGCCGCCCGCGCCGCATGACGGTTCCGATCGGGCCGGCCGAGACGGGGACGGGCGCAGTGGTGCCCGAAGCCGCCCTCGTGGCCGCCCGCGCCGCCGACGAGAAGCTGGGAGAAGCAACGGTTGTCCTGGCCATGGGTGACCTGCTCGGCGTGACCGATGCCTTCGTGATCACGCACGGTCGCAACTCCCGCCAGGTGCGGACGCTCGTGGACGAGATCGAGCGGCGGGTGAAAGAGGTGTCGGGCCGTTCACCGCGAGCGGTGGAGGGACTGCGGGACCTCCATTGGGTGCTCATGGATTACGGCGACTTCCTCGTCCATGTCTTCCACGAGGAGACGCGGCCCTACTACGACCTCGAACACCTTTGGGGAGACGCGCCACGCGTGGCGTGGAACGACGCCGCCCGACGTTCGGCGTCCGACGCCTGACCCGAGCCCTGCCGGGATACGGCCCGACGGGCCCTATCCGCCGGGGCCGGGGACGACGACGGGAGCGAGCGGTGCGAACTGCGCCCGGTTCGCCGACGGGACCTGGGCGCCGCTGGCCACCGGGACGTCCACCGCCTGGCCGGCCAATTCGAACGTGACGCTGGTCACGCCGGCCAACGTCGTGGCGGTGAACACAATCTGGGCCACGGCCTGAATCTGCGCCTGGCCCACCAGCTGTCCGAAGGTGCCCCCGAGGTCCACGGTAGCCACACCGGCACTGCCGATCACCGCCCCCAGCACCGTCGTCTGGGCGGGGACGGCACTCGACAATCCCTCGGCCGCCTCGATGTTGGTGGGACCACGGACGAGCACGCCGAGCACGGCGGCGAGAGACTCCTGCGTGGCGGGAACCTCCCGGGCCACCGCTACCAGATGGCCGGAGGACGTGACCAGGAAGATCGACACCGGAGCCTCGACGGGAGAGGAAACCGACGTCGACGTGGTCGAAGGACGAGATGGCCGCAGCAGTCCGAAGGGGACGGCATTGCGGGCCAGGGCCGACGGGCCTCGGTCGACGGGGACGCCGCATCCGGCGAGCGCGATCACGGCCACCAGGACCGTGCCGGCCCCGGCCACCCGGGCCCGACCCCGAAGCGACGCCACCGTCCTCATGACGCGTCGGAGTGGGGGTCCGCCGGCTCCCACCGCGGCCGGTCCCTGTCGGTGCCGAGTACGAGCGGGGTGGCCACTGCGTCGTGGTCCGACGCCGGCAACTCGACCACGAACCGGTTCTCGTCGCCGGCACCGCTCTCGACCCAGACCCGCCCCCCGTGCAGCCGGACATGCTCGGCGACGAGCGAGAGACCCAGGCCGGTGCCGTCCGTGGCCCCCCGGCGGCCGGAGGTGTGCCCCCGGTAGAAGCGCTCGAAGATGCGTTCGCGCTCGGTGGGAGCGACACCGGGACCCTGGTCGATCACCACCAGGCGCAC
Organism: uncultured Acidimicrobiaceae bacterium; assembly: GCA_963848355.1. GTDB lineage: Bacteria > Actinomycetota > Acidimicrobiia > Acidimicrobiales > UBA8190 > CAWKDG01. The sequence goes on along the minus strand of CAWKDG010000001.1, from coordinate 628,276 downwards.
GCCACCGGGCGCCGGTTCCACCGCCAGTCGGGTGACCCCGCCGGCGTACTGAGCGGCGTTGTCGACGAGATTGGCCACCACGCGCTCGATGCGCCGCTTGTCCACCCGGAGGCGAAGGTCGGCCACGACGGGGTCGATGTCCACCATGGTGCCGGCTACACCGGCGGCCTGGGCCGCTTCGCGCACGAGCTCACCCACGTCGACATCGTCCAGTGAGAGCTCCGCTGATCCGGTGTCGACCCGGCTGATCTCGAGAAGATCGTCGACCATGCGCTGGAAGCGCCGCAGCTCCGCCGCCAGCAGGTCGACGGCCCGGCGGCTGCGACTGGGGAGGTCGTCGCGGTGTGACTCGAGCACGCCCAATGACGTGACCAGGGTGGTAAGGGGGGAGCGAAGCTCGTGGCTGACGTCCGACGTGAAGCGTGCCTCGCGCTCGATCCGCTCGAGAAGAGCGTCGGCCATCCGGTTGAACGAAGCCGCCAGCGCCGAAAGATCGGGATCGTCGGCCGCCACCAGACGGACGTGGAGACGACCACCGGCGATGGTCTCGGCCACTTTCGAGACCTGGTCGAGAGGGCGCAGGGCCCGACCAGAAGCCCAGCGGCCGATGACCGCTCCTGCCGCGGTGGTAACGAGGGCGGCGCCGGCCAGGGCCAGGGCCAGGATCCGGAGCGTCCGGGCCAGCTCGTCGAGCGAGAACACCTCGAAGTAGGCGAAGCCCCCGCTCGGGACGGGAATGCCCACCACCAACTGAGGCGAACCATCCAGGACGAAGTGCTGAGTGGCCGGAGTGCCCCTGAGGACGAGCGAACGCAGGCCGGCGGGGATGGCGTTCTCGCCGACGGAGATGGAGGTGGCGAACCACTGTCCGTGCTGCTCGAGGACCGACAGTGATCCGGGCAACGTGTCGAGGGAGGCGAGGAGCTGGTCGACGTTCTGTGTCGGCGACCGCAGCGACGAGCGCGCCAGCGACGCGTTCACATACGCCTGGCGCAAGATGGCCGTCTCGCGCTCGTGGAGGATGAATTGGCGGGCGGTGAAATAGGTGAGGCCCGCCATGGTGGTCGACAGGACCAACGCCCCCAGTCCGAAGGTCACGGTCACCCGGGCCCGGAGCCCGAGGCGCGACCAACGCCGGCGACGACCCCTGGCACCGATGCCGGATTCCGCGCGCAGACGGTGACCGCGCAACACAGTGCCTCAGGCCGTCAGCTTGTAGCCCATACCCCGCACCGTCAGGATGTGGCGGGGATTGGCAGGATCTGGTTCGATCTTCGTGCGCAACCGTCGGATATGGACGTCGACCAGACGTCCGTCGCCGAAGTAGTCGTACCCCCAGACGCGGTCGAGGAGCTGCTCGCGACTGAGGACCTTGCCCGGGTTGGTGGCCAGCTCGCACAGAAGACGGAACTCCGTCCGAGTGCAGTGAACCTCCTCGCCGGCGCGCTCGACCGTCCCCTCGTCTGGTCTGACCTCCACGTCCCCGAAGGTGAGCACGCTCGGCTCGTCGACCGATCGCGCCCGGCGCAGTAACGCCCGGATCCGGGCGGCCAACTCCTTGGCCACGAACGGCTTGGTCACGTAGTCGTCGGCGCCGGCTTCGAGCCCCGCCACCACGTCGTGGGTGTCGGTCCGCGCCGTGACCATGATGACGGGCACGGCGCTCGTTCTCCTGAGCTGACGACAGCACTCGAAACCGTCCATGCCCGGGAGCATCAGGTCGATGAGTACGACGTCGGCCGGCTGCTCGGCGAAGCGCTCCAGTGCCGTCTCGCCCGAACCGGCCTCGTCGACCTCGTAGCCCTCGTCCTCGAGAGCGAGCCGCATCGAGGCCCGGATGCGCTCGTCGTCCTCGACCACAAGCAGACGATTAGTCATGGTCCGGCCCCGTCCATGCCGCCTTCGGGGCGCGCCGCCAGCTGCGCCGGTGTCGGTGTCGGAATCAGGTGTCGATCCAGATCTGGGGTGTCCAGATCGTTCCCACGATCATGCCGTAGGCCTTGCCACCAGCTGGCGTCGTCGGGTTGTTGAAGTTCTGGACGTTCGATGCGGACACGATGGCCCACGTAGCGCGGTCGTTCCAGATGTAGGGAAGGTCCTTGTTGAGGCGTTGGGCGATCTGCTGGTACGCCTTGGCCCGCACGGCCGGATTGGTCGATTGGCGTCCCGTCTCGAGCAGCGTCTGGATGACGGGGTCCTTGTTCTGGGCGAAGTTCGGGTTGAGCTCGCTCTTGCCCGAGCCGAAGATCTCGGTCGGACTCCACCACAGGTAGTTGAGATCCGGGTCCACCGCCGCGAACTGTCGCCACGACACGGTCTGGTACTGGCCGGCCAGGGCGTCGTTGATCTCTTGGCCCTCGATGACCTGGCTCAAGGTGACCTGCATGCCCACGGCCTGGAACCGGCTCTGCATGAACTCCGCCGCCTGCACCGACGAGGCGTCCGGCGTCGAGATCAGCCCGAAGGCCACGGGCTTCCCGATCTCTGCCGCCACTTCCTTGATCAGGGCGGCGGCGCCGGCCGGGTCGTAGGCGGGGTAGCCGGCGTCGGGGGTGTAGTACGGGGTTCCGGCAATGAAGGGCTGGTTGGTGGGGGCGTTCACGCTCTTGTCGACGATCTTCGAGTATTCCTTGGAACTCAGGGCCATGGCCATGGCCTGACGCACCTTGATGTTGCTCACGGGATCGGCGGACAGATTGCACATGAGGAAGTTCATGTCCGGCTCTCCCACCACGCGCTGGGAGTCGTCGACGTAGTTGTACGAGTCGTTGTCGCGGAATTGGAGGATCACCTCGGGGACATCGACATGCATGATGTCGATGTTGCCGGCCTCGAGCGCGCTGGCACGCGAATCGGCATCGGTGATCGGCCGGTACGTGACCTGGTCCAGGTAAGGGAGCCCGGACCGCCAGTAGTGCGGGTTGCGCTTAGAGGTGAAGTGGTCGTTCGGTACCCAGTTGTCGAATACGAACGGCCCCGTACCGATGGGGTTCATGCCACCAGTCTTCGTGTTGGCGATCATCGCGGGTGCGATGATGTAGCCGCCCTGACCGCCGATGCCCCCGGTCAGATAAGCGGGAAACGGGACCCAGGGCTGATTCAAGGTGATCGTCACGGTGTCGGGTGCGGTGACGCTGATGGCGTTGGTCTTGGCCAGCGACGGGCTCAGGGTGATGCCCAGTTCCCCCGTGAGGAAGTGCTCGATGCTGCCGGCGATGGCGGCGGCGTCGCACGTGGTGCCGTCGTGGAAGAGGACCCCGGGACGGACACCGATGGTCCACACCGAATAGTCCTCGTTGGGTGTCACCGACTGGGCCAGGTAGGGCTGGATGCTCCCGTCCTCGGCCACGATCGTGAGGGGGTCGAAGACGGTCCGGGCGTAGAGGACGCCGGTTTCGTCGAAGCGACCGACGGCGGGGTCGAAACTCTGGTCTTCGTCCTCCGTGCCGAAGACGAGGCTGCCACCCTTCTTCGGGGTGGCACTGGTGATGCCGTCGCGCGAGCCCGTCACCTTGGGCGCACTCGAACCACCTCCCGAGCTGCTGCAGGCGGCCAGGAGACCGCCGCCCCCCATGCCGGCGGCGGCGACTCCGGCGGCGCCGACCGCCCCTCGGGTCAGAAACGATCTGCGGTCGATGCGGTCAGGCACGGTCCCTCCCCGTCAGCGTGTCCACGTCTCGATGCGGGGGAGGCCTTGCCCTACAGGGGTCACTGGCACGCCAGATCGGGTCACACCCTCCACCGGGGCCGAGGATAGCTCCCAGGCGCCTTCGCCACAGGTAGCGTGGGGCCATGGCCTGGAACGTCGATGCGTTCTCGCGGTCATTGGGCGGGTTGTCGCCCGAAACCGTGCGTGCGTACACGGGCGATGTGCGGGCCTTCGGCGAGTGGGCCGGCCGCGGGGGCATCACCGGACCCGCCGGCGTGGACCGTCTCCTGCTTCGTCGGTACTTGGCGTACCTCTCGACGAGACGTCACGCGCGCGGACCACGATGGCGCGCAAGGCCTCCTCCCTGCGTTGTTACTTCGCCTGGTCGGCCGGGCGCGGTGACATAGCGGTCGATCCGGCCCGGCGGCTGACGGCTCCGAGCGGCGGCGCCCGACTGCCCCGCGTTCTCGACCGCGGCGAGATCTCGGCATTGCTCGACGGACCGGCGTCGCCCAGAGGCGGGACCGACAGGCGGTCCATGCCACGGCCCGACGGGGGACCGTCGACGCCGGACCGGGAAGGCCAGGAGGCGACCCGGGCCCGCGACGATGCCGTCCTGGAGCTGCTCTACGGGTGCGGTCTGCGGGTGGCGGAGCTGTGTCGCCTCGACCGTGGCGACCTCGACGTCGCCGGCCGGATCGTTACCGTCTGGGGTAAGGGTGGTCGAGAGCGCCGCGTCCCGATGCACGATCTCTGCGCGCAGGCTGTGACGCGGTGGATGGAGGGCGGCAGGGTCCACTACGTCGGTCCCGAATCCCCTGACGAGGCCGTCTTCCTCAACCGGGCCGGTCGGCGACTGGGTCCCCGTGACGTCCGGAGGCTCCTGGACCGCCGCTCGCCCGTGCCGACCCACCCCCATGCCCTGCGCCACAGCTTCGCCACCCACCTGCTCGATGGCGGTGCCGACCTGCGGGTCGTGCAGGAACTCCTCGGGCACGCCAGCCTCCAGACCACCCAGGTCTACACTCATGTCAGCAAGGAGCGGCTGCTCACGGTCCACGGAGCAACGCATCCCCGTGCGTAGGGAGAGTCGGTGACAGACGACGACGGCTCGACAGCTCGATTGTGGGTCGAGTACAAGCAGAGTGGAGACCGTCGTATCCGCGATCAGCTGATCGTCCTCTACTCCCCGTTGGTGAAGTACGTCGCGGCCCGAGTGGCCGTCGGACTTCCGCAGCACGTCGACGGCGCCGACCTGGCCAGCTACGGCGTGATCGGGCTCATCGACGCCATCGATCGCTACGACCCGGTCCGGCAGGTCAAGTTCGAGACCTATGCCATCCCCAGGATCAGAGGCGCCATCATCGACGAGCTCCGGGCCATCGACTGGGTGCCGCGGTCGGTGCGGGCCAAGGCACGGTCGGTGGAGCAGGCGTACGCGTCGTTGGAGGCGACCCTCCTGCGGACACCGACCGACGCCGAAGTGGCGGCCGAGCTCGACATCTCGGAGCAGGATCTCCAGGACATCCTGCGGCAGATCTCGTTCGTCGGTGTGGCCGCCCTGGACGAGGTCTTCCTGGTGGGCGGCGACCGTAGCGAGCGCACCACCCTCGGTGACACCATCCCCGACGCAGCGGCCGGGCCGGTGGCGATGTTCGAGGACAAGGAGTCCAAGGAGATCCTCTCCCAGGCCATCATGCAGCTCGGTGACCGGGAACGGACCGTGCTGTCTCTGTACTACTACGAAGGTCTGACCCTGGCCGAGATCGGGGAGATCCTGGGAGTGACCGAGAGCCGGGTGTGCCAGATCCACACCAAGGCCGTCCTCCAGCTCCGGGCCCGCCTGAGCGACCGGACCACGCCGGACGGGTCGGACCCCCCGGCTCGGAATCGTTCCGGAGGCGGACGTCGGGGAACCCAGCAGAGCGTGGCGACCAGGTCCGGCTGATCCGTTCTCGGCCCGTCCTGACGGGGCGGCCCGTGCCGGACTTGGACTCAGACCCATGTGAAGGGGTCCCGCGGGGTCGAGTACGATGAGTTGTTCCCCACCACCCGGTGGGGACATCATGCACACCGAAGCACCCGGGCGCGTCCAACGGTCGTCCCCTTGCGGGGGCGCAGCGCCGGGGAAGGACAACCGATGGGAGGACCAGCCGTGGCCGTTGTCACGACCCGGCAGTTGCTGGAGGCCGGGATGCATTTCGGCCACCAGACACGCCGATGGAACCCGAAGATGCGTCGCTTCATCCTGGGCGAGCGCAACGGGATCTACATCATCGATCTGAACAAGACCCTCGCCGGCCTCGAAGAGGCGTACGGATACGTCCGAGACCTGGTGGCCAAGGGCGGGATCGTTCTCTTCGTGGGCACCAAGAAGCAGACACAGGGTCCCATAGCCACGTATGCCCGTGCTTGCGGAATGCCCTTCGTGAACGAGCGCTGGTTGGGCGGGATGCTCACCAACTTCGCCACCATCTCGTCGCGGACGGGGAAGCTTCGGGAGTACGAAGCGATGGAGAGGGCGGGCGACTTCGACGCCATGCCGAAGAAAGAGGGCTTGAAGCACCGCCGTGAGTTGGAGAAGCTCCGGCGCAACCTGGGTGGTATCCGCGATCTCGACCGCCTCCCCGACACCGTCTTCGTCATCGACACGAAGAAGGAGCACATCGCCGTCACCGAAGCCAACAAGCTCGGGATGCCGATCGTCGCCGTCGTCGACACGAACTGCGATCCCGACGTCATCACGTACGTGATCCCCGGGAACGATGACGCCATCCGCTCGGGGGCGCTCATGTGCCGCGTCCTGGCGGAAGCCGTGATCGAAGGCCGTTGGGTGGCCGAGCACCAGCGGGCCGTGGCGCCACCGGCCCCGCCCGCCACTGCCGGGCGAGGTCAGCTCCGTCGGGCCGGTGCCGGTACGACAGGCACACTCGACCCGAACCCACCCGTCCCTTCCGACGCCCCGTCGGCGACGGGAGCGCCCACATCGACTCCGGGAACCGGTGACGAGCCGGCGGCGGTCGGTTTGCCACCGACGGCCGCTCCTCCCGCCCCGGGCTCTGAGGAGCCGACCACCGAGGCTGGTACGGCCGAGGCAGCAGCGCCCGAGGCCCCTGAGCCCGACGCCGCTGCGGTACCGGAACCGGCCGAGGCCACCATGTCGACTCCCGCCGCGTCCGAGGCACCGGCGACCGACGGTCCGTCCGAGGCGGGCTGAACGATGCCTCCCGTGACGGCCAAGGACGTGCAGGCCCTGCGCCGGGCTACCGGTGCCGGGATGCTGGACAGTAAGCGAGCCCTCGAAGAGAACGACGGCGACATGGAGGCGGCGAAACAGTGGCTGCGTGAGCAGGGACTGGCCGGTGCGGCGAAGCGGGCCGACCGAGAGGCGACGCAGGGTGCCGTCGCCATCGGTGTCGCCGGACGCAATGCGTCCATCGTCGAGCTGCGATGTGAGACGGACTTTGTCGCCAAGTCGGAGGCATTCGTCTCCTTGGACAGGGAACTGGCTCAGGTGGTGGCGGAGAAGGGTGATGTGGCGGCCGAGGACGGCGCCAGTGCCATCGACGAGCTGAAGACGACGCTCAAGGAGAACATCTCACTGGGGTCGGTCGTCCGCTTCGAATTGGGTGACGGCGCCACGCTCGGCTCCTACCTCCACATGCAGGCGGGGCGAGGCGTGAACGCCGTCTTGGTCGAGATGCGAGGGGCCACCGACGAGCTGGCGCACGACGTCGCCGTCCATGTGGCCTTCGCCCGTCCCGTCTATCTCCGTCGGGAGGATGTCCCCGAGGACGAGGTGGCGGCGGAGCGGGCCACGGTGGAGGCGATCTCCCGGAACGAAGGAAAGCCCGACGCCGCACTGCCCAAGATCGTCGAGGGCCGGATGAACGGTTGGTTCAAGGAGAGGTGCCTGCTCGAGCAGCCTTACGCCAGGGACGAAAAGCGCACGATCGCCGACCTGATCGGAAGCGCCGAGATCGTGCGCTTCGCGCAGGTCGTCGTCGGCGGCTAGGACTCCAGGCCGCAGCGGTGACGGGATCGGGCGGGCCGGTGTCGGAGCAGGGAGTAAAGGTGCGGCGCCGACTCGTGTTGAAGATGTCCGGCGAGGCCCTGGCCTCGTCGGCGTCTGACGAGACGATCGACGCCGCCGTGGTCGAGCGTCTGGCGCGCGAGATCGCCACGGCCCAGGCCGAACTCGATCTCGAGCTGGCCATCGTGGTCGGGGGCGGCAATATCTGGCGGGGCACGACCGGGACCGGCCAGGGAATGGATCGCACCACGTCGGACACCATGGGGATGCTCGCCACCGTCATCAATGCGCTGGCCCTGCAGGACGCGATCGAGCGACTCGGCCCCCCCACGCGCGTCCTGTCGGCGGTGCAGATGGCCGAAGTGGCCGAACCCTATATCCGTCGCCGTGCCATCCGTCACCTCGAGAAGGGCCGCGTCGTCATCTTTGCCGCCGGCATGGGGAACCCCTATTTCACCACCGACACATCGGCCGCCCTGCGGGCGGCCGAGATCGAAGCAGAGATGTTGCTGAAGGGGACACATTCGGGCGTCGACGGGGTCTACAGCGCCGACCCCAAGCTCGATCCGGCGGCGCTTCGCTATGACACGCTCGGGTTCATGGACGTGGTGAACCAGGACCTCCGGGTCATGGACCTCACGGCCATCACCTTCTGCAAGGACAACGGCCTTCCGGTCCTGGTCTTCGACCTGATGGGGCCGGGGAACCTGCATCGTGCGCTCGCCGGCGACGAGATCGGTACGCTGATCAAGTGATGGACGACGACCTGTCCCTGGTGGTCCTGGCCGACGCCCGGGACCGGATGGAGAAAGCGGTGGGCCACACCCAGACGGAGTTCGGTGGGGTACGGACAGGGCGGGCCACCTCCGGCCTGGTCGAACACCTCCGAGTGGACATCTACGGTGCCGAAGTAGAGCTGCGGGCGGTGGCGGGACTGAGCGTGCCCGAGGCGCGCATGCTCGTGATTTCCCCCTACGACAAATCGACACTGCCCTCGATCGAAAAGGCGATCCAGGCGTCCGATCTCGGTATTACGCCGTCCAACGACGGCAACGTCATCCGCCTCGCCTTTCCGCCGCTCACCGAGGAGCGGCGCAAGGATCTGGTGAAGGTCGTACGTCACAAGGCGGAGGAGGGCCGGGTGGCCATCCGCAACCTTCGGCGAGCGGCTCGCCATGAACTCGAGGCACTCGAGCGCGACGGCGATCTCTCTTCCGATGACCTCGAGCGGGTCGAACGCGATCTGGAGAAACTCACCCACGACATGGTGGCGGCGGTGGACAAGCTCCTTGCCCACAAGGAGCAGGAGTTGCTCGAGATCTGACCCAGCTGGGCTCTGCACGGGCCCGACAGGAGGCGAAGTGGACGAGCGCGACGAAGACGGGTACGAGTCGGAGACGGAGTCGTTCGCCGACCCGGTCGTCGAGCGCGTCCGCATCATCGGAGCCGAACCCGTGGGGACACCGCCCGTGGGCCAGACCACCCCGCCGACCAGGTCCGAGTCGTCGACCGGTGCCGCCGCCTACCCCGATGACATCGCCGACCCCGTCACCTCGCTCGAAGGACGCACCATTGTCCCCCTGGGCGCCGAGGCCAAGGAGACCGATCGCTGGGAATCTCCCGATTCCGCCGGTCTCGCACCACGCGGGTCGGTCCCGGCCTGGTTGGACGAAGGCGGAGATCCATTCGATGAGCCCGGGCGATCGACGGAGCTGCCCCATTGGACCGATCCCCCCACCGGTCAGGTCCCCGCCGTCCTCGAGAGGCGCAGCGAGCACGACGACGATCCCGGGTCGTGGTCTGCGGCGGGGGACGCCGGTCCGGCCTGGCGAGAGCACCGGCACGAGTGGGACGACAGTGCCTTCGACCCGTCGTTGTTGGCGGACGAAACGACCCGTGTGGGTGCGATGGAGGAAGTACCGCTCGAAGAGCGCCAACCGTGGGAGTTCGATGATCTCGGCACACCTCCGGTCGGGACGGCCGTCTCGTGGGACGCGTTGCCCGACACGCCCAGGGGCGCCCACCTGAGCGACACCGGCCGCGGCGGGACGATGACGTCGTCCGACACGGCGTCCGAAGCGTCCGATTTCGGCGAGGCGGCGTCGGAGGTTGCCGACGCCGCCTTCGGATCTGGTGGCACCGGGGTTCCCTCCATCAGCTCGTCGCCGCTGCGGGGATCGTCCGATCCTCTTTCTCCGTCCGCCATCCCGGGTGCCCGCCGAAGCCGTCGGCCCCCGGCCTCTACAGGACCGGGTGGCGGTACCGGTCGTAACGTCCCGCTCTCCATCGTCACCGGGCTGGGGTTCGCAGCGGTGGCCGTGGCTTGCTTCGAGCTGGGCAGCGTGGCCACCGTGGCTCTCTCCACCGTGGTGGTCGTGCTTGCCGCAGCTGAGGCCTACGCCGCCTTCCGGCGATCGGGGAGCCATCCCGCCACCCTCCTCGGTCTCGTTGCCACCGCGGCGGCCATGGTGGCCGCCTACGCCAAGGGCGTCGCCGCCCTGCCTCTGGTCCTGGTCCTGCTCATCGTCACCTCGATGGTCTGGTACCTGGTGGGGGCCGAACGCGGTTCGCCGGTCGCCGGCATCTCGGCCACCGTCCTCGGCTTTGCCTGGGTCGGACTCCTCGGCTCCTTCGCCGGACTTCTCCTCGCCCCCAGCCAGTACCCCGACCGGCACGGTGTCGCCTTTCTCTTCGGGGCCGTGGTGGCCACGGTGGGCGCCGACGTCGGGGCCCTCGTGATCGGCGGGTGGCGGGGGCGGCATCCTTTGGCTCCACGTGTGAGCCCCCATAAGACGTGGGAGGGCCTGATCGGCGGCACCGTGTTCGCCGTCCTCGCCTCGGCGGCCATCACCGGCCAGGTCCACCCCTGGACTCCGGCCAAGGCAGCCGTACTCGGGCTGGTGGTAGCCGTGCTGGCCCCCGTCGGCGACCTGTGCGAGTCGCTGATCAAGCGCGACCTCGGTCTGAAGGACATGGGCTCGCTCCTCCCCGGCCATGGGGGCGTACTCGACCGCGTCGATGCCCTGCTCTTCGTCCTGCCTGCGACGTACTATCTGGTCCGAGTGCTCCACCTCGGGTGAGGCGCGGAAAGGGGCCACGCCGATGACCGCGGGTCAGGGGCGATCGGGACACGCGGTCACGGTCAGCATCGTGGGATCGACCGGCTCGATCGGGACCCAAGCCCTCGACGTGATCAGCGCCGAGCCGGATCGGTTCCGGGTCGCCGCCCTCGGCGCCTGGCGGTCGGTCGACCTTCTCGTGGCTCAGGCGCGCCGGTTCTCGCCCGAGGTCGTCGCCATCGGCGACCCTGCCCTTGCGGCCGACCTGGCGTCGGCGCTGCCCCGTGGGACCGAGGTGGTGGTCGGTGTCGAGGGGCTGACCGTTATCGCCCCCCTGGGCCAGGTGGTCGTGAACGCCGTGGTTGGATTCGCCGGTCTCCCCGTCACCCTGGCCGCCCTGGAGGCGGGTCGCCGCCTGGCCCTGGCCAACAAGGAATCGTTGATCGCCGGGGCCCCAGTCGTCCAACGGGCCCGCCTCACCCCGGGGGCCGAGATCGTGCCGGTCGACTCCGAGCATTGCGCTCTCCACCAGTGCCTGCGGGCGGGGCGGAGTCCGGACGAGGTGGCCCGTCTGGTGCTGACGGCCAGCGGCGGACCGTTCCGGGGACGGACCCGGGACGAGCTCCAAGGTGTCACCGCTGACGAGGCGCTGGCCCATCCCACCTGGCGTATGGGACCGAAGATCAGCGTCGACTCGTCCACGTTGATGAACAAGGGTCTCGAGGTCATCGAGGCCCACGAGTTGTTCGGAGTGGATTACGACCGGATGGCGGTGATTATTCACCCTCAGTCGGTCGTACACTCGATGGTGGAGTTCAGTGACGGTGCCACCATCGCTCAGCTCTCGAACCCCGATATGCGCCTACCCATCGGCTATGCCCTCGCCTACCCGGACCGTCTCGCGCACGCCTTCGGGGCTATCGATTGGGCCACGTTGAGCCGTCTCGATTTCGAGCAGCCCGACCGAGACGTCTTTCCCTGTCTCGACCTGGCCGAGCAGGCGGGGCGGGCGGGCGGGCTGGCGCCGGCCTGGTTGAGCGCGGCCAACGAGGTGGCCGTGGCCGCTTTCCTCGACGGGCGGGTGGGATGGGGTGCCATCGCCGGGGTGGTGGCCGAGACCATCGACGCGTGCGAGCAGACCCCGGTCTCGGGGGCTGGTGAGGTGATCGAAGCTGACCGTCGGGCCCGGGACCGAGCCGAGCAGGCCGTCCGGCGTCGCGGGCTCGCCGCGTGAGCGACATCTCGGAGTCGTCCGACATCGTCGTCCGCGGCCCGTCGATGAACGGGGACACGGGGACGTCCGACGGCGCCTTTGCCGGCGCCCGGCCCGATCGTGACACCCCCGGACCGCAGTCCGCCCCCCGGGAACCGAAGGGGTCCGTCGTTCAGTTGATCGCCGTCGTCGCCGCCATCCTGGCCATCTCCATGATCACCCACTCCCTGGATCTGCTCCTCGTCATCGTGGCCATCATCGCCATGGTGATGATCCATGAGCTCGGTCATTTCGCCACGGCGAAGTGGAGCCACATGAAAGTGACCGAGTATTTCCTGGGCTTCGGCCCACGACTGTGGTCATTCCGACGGGGTGAAACCGAGTACGGCGTGAAGGCCCTCCCACTCGGCGGGTACGTGAAGATCATCGGAATGAGCAACACCGAAGAGGTGGATCCGGCCGACGAGCCCCGCACCTATCGGCAGCAGCCGTACCGGAACCGGCTCATGGTGGCCCTGGCTGGATCGTTCATGCACTTCGTCATGGCCTTCGTCCTGCTCTGGGCCCTCGTGGTGTTCATCGGCGAGCCGCAGGTCGGCACCTCCGTGGCGGGGTTCTCGCCGGTGGCCCACGGCGTCGATCCGGCCCGCAGTGAGGGACTGCGGGTGGGTGACGACATCGTCTCTATCGACGGTCGCTCCGTGACCACCGGCACCGAGCTGCAACGCATCATCGAGAGGAACGCCGGTGTCCCCCTGTCCATCGTCGTCAAGCGCGGCAATCCGGCCCGTGCGGTGTCGCTGACGGTGACGCCCGCCGTCCCGTCGGGCGACACCGCCAAAGCCGACAATGCCCGGATCGGCATCGAGATCGGTAACTCCACCGTCCCGGTGGCGCCCATCCATGCGCTGGGCACGGCGGCGGTGGCCGTCGGACAGATCACCACGGGCACCCTCTCGGTCTTGGGCAAGACGTTTTCTCCCCACGGCCTCAGTGCCTTCTTCGGTCAGCTCGACAACACCAAGGCGGCCGATGCGGCGGCGGCGTCCGACTCGCGGCCCGTCTCGCTCCCCGGGGCGGTGCGGCTGGCCGACCAGGCGGCCAAGAGCGGGACAGCCGACCTGCTCGAGGTTCTCGCCACGATCATCGTCGCCGTCGGACTCATCAACCTCGTCCCGATGCTCCCCCTCGACGGCGGCCACGTCCTCGTCGCCACCTACGAGCGGATCCGGAGCCGAAAGGGCCGGCCCTACCACGCCGACGTGAACAAGCTCATGCCGGTGGCGTCGGCCTTCGTCCTCTTCCTGATCGTCTTCGTGGCCGCCGCCGTCTTTCTCGACTTCGCCCACCCCATCGCCAATCCCTTCCAGTGACCTCCCATCGTCCGAACACGACGCGCCGTCCCACCCGTCAGATCCGGGTGGGGTCGGTGGCTGTCGGCGGTGACGCCCCGATCTCCGTGCAGTCGATGACGACGACCAAGACGGCCGACGTCGAAGGCACCCTGTCCCAGATCTACGCGCTGGCCGCTGCCGGCGCCGACATCGTTCGCTGTACCTGCAACGAACAGGAGGCCGCTGAGGGGCTGGCCCACATCGTCCCGCGCTCCCCGGTTCCGATCATCGCCGATATCCACTTCCACCACGAGATGGCTCTCGGTGCGCTGGCGGCTGGAGTCCAGGGACTGCGCCTCAACCCGGGCAACCTGCGCAAAGAGGCGGAGATCAAGCAAGTGGCGTCCGAGGCCAGGGACCGCGGCGTTCCCATCCGCATCGGCGTCAACGCCGGATCGCTGCACCCGGACCTTTACAAGCGCTACGGGGGAGCGACCCCGGAGGCGTTGGTGGAGTCGGCCCGCATGGAACTCGCCTACTTCGAAGAGGTCGGGTTCAATGACGTGAAGATCTCGGTCAAGGCGTCTTCGGTGTCGCTCATGATCGAGGCCTACCGGTTGGCATCGGAGACGTTCGACCATCCGCTGCACCTGGGCGTGACCGAGGCCGGACCACCACCTGCCGGACTCATCAAGGGCACGGCCGGGATCGCCACGCTGCTGGCGGAGGGGATCGGCGACACCATCCGGTACTCACTTACCGCTGATCCCGTCGAAGAGGCGCGCGCCGGGCGGCAGCTCCTCGAAGCCTTGGGACTCCGTGAACGCAAGGGCCTCGACCTCATCGCCTGCCCTTCGTGCGGTCGGGCCGAGATCGACGTGATAGGTGTGGCCCGCGCTGCTCAGGAGGCGCTCGAATCGCGCAACCTGCCCATTCAGGTCGCCGTCATGGGCTGCGTCGTGAACGGGCCCGGTGAAGCCCGGGAGGCTGATCTCGGCATCGCCGCGGGCCGGAAGCGGGGACATCTCTTCATCAAGGGCAAGATCATCCGTGTCGTCCCCGAGGACGAGATGGTCACCGCCCTCGTCGAAGAGGCCGAGAAGCTGGTGGCCGAGGGGATCGAAGCACGGATGGCGGCGGCCGACGCCGGTGCCGAAGCCGAAGCGGAGGCCGATCGCCAGGCATTGCTCGAGAACAGGGGCGAAGACGCCAACCACAGCGCAGCGAAGGTCGAGATCATCCGCACAAAGATGCACGAGGATCAGGACGCCGGGTAGCGCCGGCCCGCCGGCGTCAGTAGGCGCGACCTACGACAGCGCGCAACGCCGCACCCGTTCCTGCCCCTTCGCCCGGCCCGGGGAGATCACCGTCAGCCGTCTGGACGCACCGGATCGAGACCCCGGCGCGGTTCAGGGTGGTCTCGCCGCTGTCACCGATCACGGACATGGGCAGCACGGCGAAACCGGTCGCCGCCGCCGCCTCCGCCTCGTCGAGGCTGTCGGCATCGACGGTACGGTTGCGCCGCAGCTCGTCGGCCTCGTCGAACAGCGCCGCGTGGATGGCGTCGAGTGCCTCGGCGACGGCCGCGGCCACGCCCTCGAGGGCTACCGGGGTCTTGGTTCCCGTGTCGCGGCGGGCCAGAACGACTATCCCCTGGGCCAGGTCGCGCGGTCCCACCTCCAGGCGGAGAGGCACACCCTTCAACTCCCAGTCCACCGCTCGACGGCCGAACGAGGAGTCGGTCCGGGCATCGAGCTCGACCCGGACGCCGGCCTTCTTCAACTCATCGGACAGCGCGCCGGCGGCGACATCGGCGCCATCGTCGGCCTTCACCAAGATGACTGCCACCTGCACGGGTGCCAGACGTGGGGGCAGGCGCAGACCGTCATCGTCACCGTGGACCATCACCAGTGCGCCCATCAGTCGCGTCGAAACGCCCCATGACGTCTGCCACACGTGGGCCAGGTGTCCAGACTCGTCCAGGTAGGTGATGTCGAAGGCGCGTGCGAAGTTCTGTCCCAACTCGTGGCTGGTCCCCATCTGCAGGGCCTTGCCGTCGCGCATCATGGCCTCGCAGGTCCACGTCGTGGTGGCACCGGCGAAGCGCTCGTTGTCGGTCTTGCGCCCCTTCAGGACGGGAATGGCGAGGACGTTCACCATGACGTCCTCGTAGACCTCGGACAGGATCCTCAGGGCGAAGTCCCGGGCGTCCGACTCCGACGCGTGGGCGGTGTGTCCCTCCTGCCACAGGAACTCCGTGGTGCGCAGGAAGAGTCGGGGACGCAGCTCCCAGCGCACGACGTTGGCCCACTGGTTGATGAGGAGCGGGAGATCGCGGTAGCTCTGGATCCACTTGGCGAAGTACGAATTGATGATGGTCTCGCTCGTGGGCCGGACGACCACAGGCTCCTCGAGCTTCTTCCCGCCGCCATGGGTCACCACGGCGAGCTCGGGACTGAACCCTTCGACGTGCTCCGCCTCCCGGCGCAGATAGCTCTCGGGGATGAGGAGCGGGAAGTAGGCGTTGGACACGCCGGCCGCCTTGATCCGGCTGTCGATCTCGGCCTGCATCCGCTCCCAGATGGCGTAGCCGTATGGTCGGATGACCATCGTTCCCCGCACCGGCCCGTTGTCGGCCAGCTCCGCCTTGGCCACCACGTCCTGGTACCAGCGGGGGAAGTCGCTTGCCTGGGGGGTGAGGACGCTCTTGGCCATGTGCCCGCCGATGCTACGGCGTGCCGGAGCGGGGCCCGGGAACCGGCTCGACACGCGGAGTGAGGTGCCACCGCAAAGGCACGTCTGGGTGTGCGGATGAGCACTGTGCGAGACCCTCGACGCCCCTCGCCGCGCCTGATCGACGGCAGAAGGCGACTGGTATACTTGCTGCGCCGTTCAGACACGGAAGTGGAGTGGTGCGTCGAAGCGTGGGCGGGCAGCCCACGCTTCTTCTTTCCATCACGCCGGTTCGGTCGACGACCGGCGTGGCCTGGGCCTTTGGGGTCCGAGTGGAGCACGAAAGGGAGGTGGGACCGAGTGGGTGACGAGATCTCCGACCTCTTGGCGTCCACCTTGGCTCCTCTCGGGTTGGAGCTGGTGGACGTGGAGCTGCGACCGGGCACCGTACGCGTCGTCGTCGACCGCACTGACGGTGCCGATCTGGAGGCGATCGCCGAGGCCACCAGGGCGGTCTCCGCCGTCCTCGACACCCACGACCCTATGCCCGGGCAGCGTTACACCCTCGAGGTCTCGAGTCCCGGGGTCGAGCGCCCGCTGCGAACGCCCCGCCATTTCATCCGGGCCGTCGGTGAGACCGTCACCGTCCGGACGACGACGGGGAGTCAGGGCGAACGTCGCCTCACGGGACGGGTGGCCGCGGCCGACCCGGACGGTTTCGTCCTCGAAGGTGACGACCTTCCCGTCGGCGGCCGTCGCTTCGCGTATGCCGAGGTGGAGCGGGCCCGCACCGTCTTCGAGTGGGGGGGCCAGCGACGTCCCTCCGACGGCCGGCGCCACGGGTCCGCGCAGCACAGAGCGATGCCGACACGACTTGATGCCGACAGGGAGAGGGTCACGACGTCATGAGCAAGACGAACTTCGAATTCCTCGATGCTCTCGGCCAGATCGCCCGCGACAAGGGTATTTCCGTCGAGACCCTCTTCGACGCCTTGGCCAACGCGCTCGTGGCCGCCTACAAGCGACGCCCGGGTGCAGCCGAGGAAGCCGTCGTCACCATCGATCCTGAATCGGGCGAGATCCGCGTCTACGGCCAGGAGCTGGACGAGGACGGCAATGTCATCCGGGAATGGGACGACACGCCCGGCGATTTCGGCCGCATCGCCGCCCAGACCGCCAAGCAGGTCATCCTCCAGCGCATCCGGGAGGCCGAGCGCGATCTCAAGTACGAGGAATATGCCGGGCGTGAAGGCGACATCGTCACCGGCATCGTCCAGCAGACCGACAACCGCTACACCCTCCTCGACCTGGGCAAGGTCGAGGCTCTGCTGCCTCAGGCGGAGCAGGTGCCGTATGAGCGTTATGAGCACGGGGCCCGTCTGAAGGCCTACATCGTCGAGGTGCGCAAGACGACCAAAGGTCCCCAGATCGTGGTGTCGCGGAGTCACCCGGGCCTGGTCAAGCGCCTGTTCGAGCTGGAGGTGCCGGAAATCTCCTCGGGTGTGGTGGAAATCAAGGCGGCCGCACGCGAGCCCGGTCACCGGACCAAGATCGCCGTCTGGTCGAACGACCCGAACGTCGACCCCGTCGGCGCCTGCGTCGGAGCGCGGGGTTCGCGTGTGCGGATGGTCACCAACGAATTGCGCGGGGAGCGGATCGACGTGGTCCCCTTCTCCGACGATCCCGTCGAATTCATCCAGGCCGCCCTTCAGCCCGCACGGGTGCGTGAGGTCCGGCTCGATGACGAGACGGGCACGGCGACGGTTGTCGTGAGCGACTATCAGCTGTCGCTGGCCATCGGCAAGGAAGGGCAGAACGCCCGCCTCTCGGCCCGCTTGTCGGGCTGGCGGGTGGACATCAAGAGCGAGACTCAGCTGGCCGAGGAGGAGTCCCGCTACGGCGAGGAATGGGCCGAGGGCGAGTGGGTGGAGAACGAGGCGGGTGAGATGGTCTGGCAGCCGGCCGAAGGCGGCGAGGCGGTCTCGGCCACCGAATGGTCACGCGTCGTCTCCGGCGACGATGGCGCCTCCGCCGGGTCCGATGCGCCGACGCCGGACGAGATGCCCGAGGTGCCGGCGACGACGGCGGTGTCGGGGTCGACCGAGGTGTCGGCGACGACCGAGGTGTCGGCGACGACCGAGGTCCCCGACCCCGAGGCGAAGGACGAGGTCGAGGAGGGTTCGGCATAGCGGCGGACCGCACGTGCATCGGCTGTCGGCGGGTGAGGTCGACCGAAGGGCTGGTGCGGGTGGTGAGAGACACCGACGGTGGGTTGCGCCGGGGCGTCGGTCTGCCCGGGCGAGGTGCCTGGTTGTGCGCAGCCAGGCCCTCCTGCGTGGAAGAGGCGGCGCGACGGGCGGCATTCGGTCGGGCTCTGCGGGCCCCGGTCGCCCCGGAAGCCGTTGACCGGCTGCTGGAAGAGCTCCAGACGGCTGCTCCTCAGGGAGGTAGCAGCCGCCAGGTGTGCGAGGATGGTGGCGCGGGCCGAGTAGCCGGTTCGCGTCCACATGAGGAAGAAGGATCGTAGGAGCCGGTGCCGAAGAAGATCCGCGTCTACGAGCTGGCCCGCGAGCTCGGCCTGACGAACAAGGAAGCTCTCGACCTGTGCGTGTCGCTCGGCATCGGGGTCAAGAGCCACTCCTCCTCGATCGAAGACGCCCAAGCCGACCGGGTGCGTCGCAAGGCCGACAGCGAGGGACTTCGTCGCGCCGTCCAACCGGAGGACCCGGTCGAGGAGAAGGCCACCGCCAAGGCCCCCAAGGCCCCCGCCGAAACCGTCGGTGTGGCGGCGGCCAGTGCGACCCCCTCGACGCAGGCGCCGGCGGCCCCTCCGGCCCGTTCGGAGAGGTCGGGCCTGATCAGGAGCAGACCGGCCAGCGAGGTCACTGCCCCACCGCCTCCGCCCGCCGTGCGTCCGCTGACACGAGCCGTGCCCGCGCCACCGCCGGCCCCGTCCCCGGCGCCGTCCCGGGTCGCAGCACCTCCACGCGCCCCCGCGCCCGCGGCTCCGGCAGCGACCACCGCTCCTCCGACCTCCGTCCCCGACGTCGCCGCGCACGCCGCTGCGTCCGGCGCACCGCCGGCGCCGGCCCCGGCCCCGGCCCGGCCTCCGGTCAGTGCCACGGGAAAGTCGATCCCCCCGCCCCCGGGTCCGCCTCGCTCCAATTCGGGGCGCCCCATCCCGCCGCCCCCCGGTCGCCGTGCTCCCGTCGGTCCGCGACCGGGCGGTCCTCCAGGAGCCGGCGGACGCCCGACCACGGGAGGACGGCCGTCGACCGGCGGTCCCCCGGGTCGTTCTGGCGGCGGTGGTGGGTTCAGCGGCAGGCCCGGTGGAGGTTCCGGCGGCGGTGGTGGGTTCGGCGGCAGGCCGGGTGGCGGGCCACCCCCTCCCGGGCTCCGAGGCGGCCCCGGCGGCCGTGGCCGTCCTCCCCAGCGTCGTCCGCGTCGTCGGCGTCGCAACTTGGAGGAGCTCGAGCCGACGCAGCTGACGACCTATACGCCGTCGAACGCGCCGGTTCCCGATTTCGAGGTGATCATCGAACGGGGCAGCACGCCGCGTGAGCTCGGGCCGAAACTCAACCGATCGGCGGGGGACGTCATTCGCTTCCTCTTTCTCCAGGGTGAGGTGGTGACGGCCACCCAGTCGCTCTCCGACGACATGATCGAGCTCTTCGCCGCCGAGATCGGCGCCCAGATCCGCCTGGTCGACCCGGGCGAGGAACAAGAAGCCGAGCTCCAGGCCAAGTATTTCGAGGACATCGAGGAGGAGCGCGAAGAGGACCTCCGGCCCCGGCCGCCGGTGGTCACCATCATGGGCCACGTCGACCACGGCAAGACGCTCCTGCTGGACCGGATCCGGTCGTCCAACGTGGTGGCCGGAGAAGCCGGTGGCATCACCCAGCACATTGGCGCCTATCAGGTGGAGGTGGGCGGCCATCGGATCACCTTCATCGACACTCCCGGTCACGAGGCGTTCACGGCAATGCGCGCCCGCGGTGCCGACGTCACCGACATCGTCGTCCTCGTCGTGGCCGCTGACGACGGCGTGATGCCGCAGACGGTCGAGGCCATCGACCACGCCCGCGCCGCCGACGTCCCCATCGTCGTCGCCGTCAACAAGATCGACAAGGGCGACGCCGACCTCAACCACGTCCTGCAGCAGCTGTCCGAACGTGGCCTCGTCCCCGAGGCCTGGGGTGGGGACACAATCGTGGTCCAGGTCTCGGCCCTCCAGGGGACCGGGATCGACGAGCTCCTCGAGCAGCTGAACGTCGTGGCCGAGATCGAGGAGCTCCAGGCGAGCCCCGAGGGTCGCGCCCGTGGAGCCGTCCTGGAAGCCAACCTGGAGGCGGGTCGTGGACCGGTGGCGAGCCTCCTCGTCGAGAGCGGCACGCTTCGGGTGGGAGATCCGATCGTCGCCGGCGCCGCCTGGGGTCGTGTGAAGGCCCTCATCGACGACCACGGCGATCAGGTGAAGGAAGCCCCACCGTCGACGCCTGTCCAGGTTCTCGGCTTTTCCGAGCCGCCGGCCGCCGGCGACGAATTCCGTGTCACCTCCGACCAGGCGACGGCCCGCACCATCGGTGAGGCACGCGAACGCCGCTACCGCGTTGCCGGCCACGCACCATCGCCGACAGCGCCGGGTGCCCGGCTAGAAGACCTGTTCGAGCAGATCCAAAGAGGCGAAGCGGCCACTCTCAACCTCATCCTGAAGGCCGACGTCCAGGGCACGCTCGAGGCGATCACCGATAGCCTCCGCAAGCTCGAACGCCCCGAAGTAAAGCTGAGCTTCGTCCACCGCGGCGTCGGTGGGATCACCGAGAACGATGTCCAATTGGCGGTGGCGTCGAACGCCACCATCATCGGCTTCAACGTCCGTCCCGACCGCCGCTCGCGTGAGATGGCCGTCGAGCGCGACGTCGAGATTCGGACCTACGAGGTGATCTACAAGCTTCTCGAGGACATCGAAGCGGCCATGGTCGGCATGCTGGCCCCCGAATTCGAAGAGATCGTGACGGGCGAGGCCGAGGTTCGCACCGTCTTCCGGGTCCCGCGTGTGGGGGCGATCGCCGGTTGCTACGTCCGCGACGGAGTGATCACCCGTGGCTCGAAGGTCCGGTTTCTGCGCGATGGGGTCATCATCTGGAAGGGCACGATCACCTCGCTGCGGCGGTTCAAGGACGATGCCCGCGAAGTCCAGGCCGGGTTCGAGTGCGGAATCGGGTTGTCGGACTTCCAGGACCTGAAGGAAGGCGACATCATCGAGACGTTCGAGGAGCGCGAGATCCCGCGTACCTGACCGGCTGGGAATCTCGCTGGCTGTCAGCCAGAAGATGGGCGACGAATTCGGGTCTGTCTCCTCTTTCGGTGTCGGTGTCGTCACGGTCAAGGAGGAAGTTGTGGCACGCGGTCGCCGGGGTCACGACAGGGCGGCAACGCCGTATCCGCGTACGGCACGCGTCAACCAGGTGCTCCGTGAAGTGGTGGCCGACGCGCTCGAACGGCTCTCCGACATCGACGACCGGCTCCGCCTGATCACGGTGACGTCGGTCGATACGACGCCCGACCTCTCGCGGGCCACGGTTTATCTGAGCTCTCTCTCCGATGACGCCGCCTCCGCGCTGGCCGACCAGCGCGTCAGTCTCCAACGCCAGATCGGCCGCCAGGTTCGGCTCAAGCGCACCCCACTTCTCGAGTTCGTGGCCGATCCGGCCGTCGCCCACGGGTTTCAGGTCGAGGAGATCCTCCGTCGCCTCCAGCGCCACTCCCGGTCCGACCCCCCCCGGTCCGACGAAGTCGGGGACGATGACGACGACCGGTAGTCGCCGCCGCGATGGGGAGGAGGGACCCATCGGCCTGGTGGTGGTGGACAAGGAACCGGGGTGGACGTCGCACGACGTCGTGGCCCGTTGCCGTCGACTCTTCGGCCAACGGCGAGTCGGCCACGCCGGTACGCTCGACCCGGATGCCACGGGGATTCTCCTCGTCGGGCTCGGCCGCGTCACACGGACGCTGCGCTTCCTCACGGCGCTGGGCAAGCGGTACGAGGCTGATGTCGTCCTGGGTACGGCCACCACCACGCTCGACGCATCGGGCGATGTGGTCGGTACGTGGGACATGAGCCATGTCACCCTCGCCGCCGTCCGCGCCGCCGCCGCCACCCTCACCGGGCGTGTCGAGCAGGTCCCGCCCATGGTGTCCGCCGTGAAGGTCGGCGGGCGTCGTCTGCACGAACTGGCCCGAGCCGGGGTGGAGGTCGAGCGAGCGGCGCGCCCGGTGACGGTGGACCGATTCGACGTCCTGGCGGCCGGCGACACCCCCGGCGCCTACCGCGTCGTCGTCGAGTGCTCGTCGGGCACCTATGTCCGCGTGCTGGCCGCCGACCTGGGTGCCGCACTCGGTGGCGGGGCCCATCTCCGCGGCCTTCGTCGCACCCGCGTGGGCTCGTTCGGCCTGGAGGAGGCCCACCGTCTCGACGATCTCACCGAGGCGCACATCCTGACTCCCGTCCAGGCCCTGCGTGACATGGTCCAGGTCGAGGTGGACGACGCCTGCGCACGTCAGGTCTCACACGGTCTGGCCCTCGACAAGGTGTCGACCGGCGCCCCCGGTGGCGGCCCATGGGCGTTGGTCGACCATCGGGGACAGCTCCTCGCCGTCTACCAGGCGACCGACACCGACCGCATGGTCGCCGCCTGTGTCCTGAAGGCGAGCGGGTGACAATCGGACCGGGTGCCGGAGACGGCCCAGGTAACCTCGGCGCGATGGAGGTCGTCATCGGACCCGAGCACTGCGCGCCGCCAGTGCGGGGGTCCGCTGTCACCATCGGGGCGTATGACGGTGTCCATCTCGGCCACCGCCACCTGATCGGCGTCCTGCGCTCCATGGCCGAGGAGCGTGATCTCGACAGCGTGGTGGTGACCTTCGACCGTCATCCCGCCACCGTGGTCCGACCCGAGTCGGCCCCGCTTCTGCTCACCGACCTCGAACAGAAGCTCGAGCTGCTCGCCTCCACCGGCGTCGATCGGACCGTCGTCGTGCCGTTCGACGAGGTCCGGGCCAACGAGACGGCCGAGGACTTCGTCATCGAGGTTCTCGTCGAGGCGCTCGGTGCGCGGCTCGTCGTGGTGGGGGAGGACTTCCACTTCGGTCACGGTCGCAAGGGCAATGTCTCGCTCCTCACAGAGATGGGGGCGCGCCATGGATTCGACGTCGTGGGTCTCGGCCTGGAGGCGGACGGAGCCGGCGAAGCCGTCTCGTCCACCCGTATCCGCCGCCTGCTGGCCACCGGTGACGTCACCACCGCCGCCCGCCTGCTCGGCCGGCATCATCAGGTCCGGGGGACCGTCGTTCACGGGGACGGCCGCGGCGGTCCCGAGCTCGGGTACCCCACGGCCAATCTCGACGTCCCCTCCGGCATCGAACTGCCGGGCGAGGGCATCTACGCCGTGTTGGTACGAGCGCCCCGACAGGTCGGTCCAGGCCGCGGCGGCATCGGTCGGTCACCGGCCTACGTTCCACACCCCGGACGGAGCCCCCCTCCTCGAGGCGTTCCTCCTCGATTTCGAGGGAGACCTCTACGGTGAGCGGGCCCGGGTCTCTTTCGTCGACCGCCTCCGCGACGACCAGCGTTTCGCCGGAGCCGACGAGCTGATTGCCCAGATGGCCCTCGACGTGGCCGCCGCCCGGACGGTGCTGGCCGCCAGCCCTGAACGGCCCCCCGCTCCGGGCTGACCGGCCGGGGCCCCCTGAGCGGTTGACCAGGGGGGACGGATTGTGTCGAACGAGGTCGGAAAGGCCCTGCTACAGTCATGTGCCAGCCGGGGCGCCGTCCCGGTGGGATCCGGGTGGGGGCGACGGGCTTCGACGCCTGAGCCGCCCCCAAGCCATTCCGAGGTTTTTCTTCCCACATGCCCGACAAGCCTGCGACGATCGCCGAGTACCGCCTGCACGAGACCGACACCGGTTCTCCCGAGGTGCAGATCGCGCTCCTCACCGAGCGAGTGACCCATCTCACCGAGCACCTGAAGGTCCACAAGGGGGATCACCACACCCGGCGAGGACTGATGAAGCTCATCGGTCAGAGGCGTCGGCTTCTCGACTACGTGAGGAATAACGACGTCGAGCGCTACCGGTCGATCATCGGCCGTCTCGGCATCCGCCGCTAGCGGTCCGGTTTCCCGGGTGGCCGCGAGGCTGGACGGGGAACCACCCGGGCGGGGGAGACCCCTCCCGACAAGAGGGCGGAGCCCCCGCCCGACAGAGTTGGATCAGGGCACCTGGTCAGCCGTCAGCTGCCAGTCGCCGGTCACCCGTACCGGCCGCACCGACCATCTGTCGCCGACGATCACGATCCACTCGATGATCACGGCGGCGGTGGTCAGCGCCGGCACCGGGGTGGTCGACGACTGGGAACTGGCCTGACGGGTGTCCGCGACGCACACGAGGAGACACATGGCGGACGCCATCACCGTGTCGGCCCCCATCAGCGGGACCGATCGCACACTGACATTCGAGACGGGCAAGCTCGCCGGCCAGGCCGACGGAGCTGTCCTGGGTCGTATCGGCGACACCATGATTCTCGTCACGGCCACGGCATCGAAAGGTGTCCGGGAGGGAACCGACTTCTTCCCCCTCACCGTTGACATCGAGGAGCGCATGTACGCCGTCGGCAAGATCCCGGGCTCGTTCTTCCGCCGGGAGGGAAAGGCCCCGGACCAGGCCATCTTGACGGACCGCCTGATCGACCGGCCCTTGCGGCCGTCATTCCCCGAGGGCTTCCGGAACGAGGTCCACGTTGTCGGGACCGTTCTCGGGTCCGATCTCGTCAACCCCCACGACGTCCTCGCCATCAACGGCGCTTCGGCGGCCCTCATGCTGTCGGGAATCCCTTTCGACGGTCCCATCGGCGCTGTCCGTGTGGCGTGGTCACAAGAAGGGGCCTGGATCCCTCACGCCACCTATCAGGAGGGTGACGAATCGTGCTTCGAGCTCGTCGTCGCCGGGCGGGCGTTGTCGGAGGATCCGGGCGCCGAGATCGCCATCATGATGGTCGAAGCCGGCGGTACCGAGAAGTCGTGGGGGTACTACGAGGCGGGTACCCCCCGGGTCACCGAGGAGGTCCTGGCCCAGGGCCTCGAATCGGCCAAGACCTGGATCCGGGAGTCGATCGAGCTCCAGCGTCAGCTGGTGGCCGAGGCGGGGAAAAAGCCTCCCATCTCCTACACCCTGTTCACCGACTACGAGGACGATGTCTTTGCCCGCGTGACGGCGGTCGGGACCGATCCCATCACCAAGGCCAACGCCATCACCCAGAAGGCGGATCGCAACGCCGCCCTGGACGAGGTCACGGCGTCGATCATCGCCGACCTGGGCCCCGAGTTCCCCGATCGGGAACGTGAGATCAAAGCGGCTGTGCGCTCGCTCACGAAGAAGATCGTCCGCACCCGGATCGTCGAAGAGGGCATCCGCATCGACGGCCGGGGCACATCGGATCTCCGTCCGCTGTCGGCGGAAGTCGATCTCCTCCCCACGGCTCACGGCTCGGGTCTCTTCCAGCGGGGCGAGACCCAGGTCCTGAACATCACCACCCTGGGCATGCCCCGAATGAACCAGATGCTGGACACCATCGGGATCGACGAGTTCAAGCGGTACATGCACCACTACAACTTCCCGCCGTTCTCCACCGGTGAGACCGGTTTCATGCGCGGACCCAAGCGCCGTGAGATCGGCCACGGCCTCCTGGCCGAGCGGGCCCTACTGCCCGTGGTGCCTCTGCAGGAGGAGTTCCCCTACACGCTGCGGCTCGTCTCGGAGGTCCTCTCGTCCAACGGCTCCACCTCGATGGCCTCGGTCTGTGGGTCGTCGCTGTCTCTCATGGACGCCGGTGTCCCCATCAAGGCACCCGTGGCCGGTATCGCCATGGGCCTCGTCTTCGACTCCGGACGCTATGTCACCCTCACGGACATCCTCGGTGCCGAGGATGCCTTCGGCGACATGGACTTCAAGGTCGCCGGAACGAGTGACACCATCACCGCCCTCCAGCTCGACACCAAGATCGACGGTCTTCCGTCCGACGTGCTCTCACAGGCTCTCAGCCAGGCGCGCGATGCCCGGCTCAAGATCCTCGAGGTCATGGCCGGAGCCATCAGCGGCCCCCGGCCCGAGGTGGCCGAGAACGCCCCCAAGATCGTGTCCTTCCAGATCCCGGTGGACCGGATCGGCGAGGTCATCGGGCCCAAGGGCAAGGTCATCAACACGCTTCAGGCCGAGACGGGAGCCGACATCACCGTCGACGACGACGGCATGTTCGGGCTCGTGACCATCGGAGCCAAGGACGGCGCCGCCGTCGAGGAGGCCCGCAAGCGCATCTTCCTCATCGTCGAGCCCCCCGAGGCCGACGTCGGAGGCGTGTACCCGGGCAAGGTCGTCAACATCACCAAGTTCGGCGCCTTCGTCAACATCCTCCCCGGACGCGACGGCCTCCTCCACATCTCCAAGATCGGAGGGGGCAAGCGTGTCGACCGCGTCGAGGACGTCCTTTCCCTCGGGCAGGAGCTCGAAGTAAAGGTGGACGACATCGATCCCCAGGGCAAGGTCTCGCTGTCGCTCGTCGGCGAACCGCCGGCACCGACGGGTGGCGGTGCGCCTCGAGCGTCGAACGACCGCGGTGAGCGCGGTGACCGGGGCGAGCGCGGGGACCGCGGAAGCGGTCGCGGAGGCTCGTCGGGTGGCCCGTCGGCCGCGGCGTCGGCCGGGCCGGTGGCCTCGTTCGAATCGGCCTTCGAGGCCGAGCTCACCAGTGAGCTCGGCGATCTCGGGCCGGCACCGGTTTCCGGTGGCGGCGACCGTGAGCGGGGCGGCGACGACCGTCGCCCCCGGCGACCTCGGCGTCGGTGATCGTCAGGATCCAGACGCGATCCGCCCGCCCGCAGGCTGCGAGGTGATTCGGAGCGAGGTACTCGACTGCGGGATCCGGCTCGTCACCGAGCCCATGGCCGACGTCCGGTCGGTGACGGTCGGTGTCTGGGTGGGGACCGGATCACGCGACGAGGACGAGAAACTCGCGGGCGCCTCGCACTTTCTCGAGCACCTGTTGTTCAAGGGCACACCCTCGTGGAGCTCGGCCGATATCGCCGAGGCCGTCGACGAGGTCGGTGGTGACATGAACGCCTTCACCACCAAGGAGTACACGGCCTTCTACATCAGGCTGCTCTCCGAGGACCTCCCCCTGGGGCTCGATGTCCTCGGCGCCATCATGACCGACCCGGCGTTGCGCCCCGAGGACATCGAGGCAGAACGCCAGGTCATCTTGGACGAGATCCTCATGCACGCCGACGAGCCGTCCGATCTCGCCGCCGAGCAGTGCACGGGCGCACTCTTCCCCGACCATCCCCTCGGGCGCGAGGTCCTCGGTGCGCCGGCCAGTGTCTCCGCCCTCGACGCTCCCGAGATCCGCCGTTTTTTCGACGCCCACTACCGCACGGGCAACCTCGTGCTCTCGGCGGCCGGGGATCTCGACCACGAGCAGCTCAGCGTCGAGGTCGAGCGGCGTTTCACCGGACGCGCTGGAGGTGGCGCTCCCCAGCGGCTGGCGCCCGACGCCCCGGCGCAGACCTTGGTCGTCACTCGGCGTCCGACGGAGCAGGTCCATCTCGTCGTAGGCGTGCGCGCCCCCGGCCGGCATTCCGAGGAGCGCTGGGCCCTGGCCGTGCTCAACCACGTCCTGGGTGGCGGGACTGCCAGTCGGCTGTTCCAGGAAGTCCGCGAGCGGCGGGGACTGGCGTACTCGATCTGGTCCGAGCGGACCCACTACGACGAGATCGGCTCGCTCGCCGTCAATGTCGGCACGGCGCCCGAGCACGCTCACGAGGTCCTCGGTCTCGTGTACGCCGAGTTGAACCGTGTGGGGGAGAGCGGTATCACGGCTCGCGAGCTCTCGGTGGCCCGTAGCCACCTGCCGCGCCGAGACGCTCCTCTCGCTCGAAGACTCGGGGGCACGGATGAGCCGCGTCGGGTCGAGCCTTCTGCTCCACGGGCACGTCCTGGACGTCGACGATCTCCTCGCCCGCGTCGACGCCGTGTCCGTCGAGGACGTGGCCAACGTGGCGGTCAAGCTGGCCGACGAGCCGCGCACGCTCTCGGTTGTCGGCCCGTTCGATCGCGCCGACTTCGAGACGTGAGCGTCACCTTCGACACTCCGGCGCCGGCGGGGCGACACGCCGGCGCCCGATAGGGTCGCGTCATGGTGCGGGTCGCAGTCCTCGGGGCCGGAGGCCGAATGGGTCGTGAGGTCTGTCGGGCGGTGTCCGAGGACGCCGACTTGGAGTTGGTGGCCGCCGTCGATCCCGCCCTGGCCGGTATCGATCTGCGCCAGGTCACCGGATCCGACGGTGCCGGCCTCCAGGTGGCCGGCGACGTCAGCGACCTCGAACGGGCGGGAGCCGAAGTGGCCGTCGACTTCACCGTGGCCGATGTGGCGGCGCAGAACATGCGGTGGTGCGCGGGGCACGGCGTCCATTGCGTCGTAGGCACCACCGGCATCTCCGACGTCGATCTGGGCGAGATCGAAGCCCTCTTCACCTCGTCCCCGGCCAACTGCGTCCTCGCCGCCAACTTCGCCATCGGCGCCGTTCTCATGATGCGCTTCGCCGAGTTGGCGGCACCGTTCATGGACGGGGTCGAGATCGTGGAGTTCCACCACGACGGAAAGCTCGACGCCCCGTCGGGCACAGCCGTGAAGACGGCGCAGCGCGTCGACGAGGCCCGGCGCGCCGCCGGCCGACCACCGTGGCCCGCCGACCGGACGGCATCGGCGATCGTCCCCGGCGCCCGTGGTGGCGCCGGTCCGGGCGGGATCCGGATCCACTCGGTCCGGCTCCAGGGACTGGTGGCACACCAGGAGGTCATCTTCGGCGCCCTGGGTCAGAGCCTGACCCTGCGGCAGGACTCCTACGACCGTTCCTCCTACATGCCCGGCGTGCTCCTCGCCGTGAAGTCGGTGGCGGACAGGCCCGGACTGACCGTCGGACTCGACAACCTGTTGTCGTTCTGACTTTTGTCGTTCTGATCGGAAAGAAGTCGGCGAGGGGGAAAGACCGGCCACAGGAGCCCGTCGTCGGCGGGCCCCGCCGGTAGCCTCGGAGCAGTGGACAACGACACCCGCCAGCGGATCCTCGAGGCCACCTACGAGTGCGTGGCGCGCTGGGGGCTGTCCAAGACGACCGTCGAGGACGCGGCACGCCAGGCGGGACTGTCGCGGGCCACGGTGTACCGGTACTTCCCCGGTGGTCGTGACGAGCTCGTCGACGCCGTCGTCTCGTGGCAGTACCTCCAGTTCTTCGGGAGGCTCTACGAGGAGGTGCACGGGGCTTCGTCGCTCGAGGAGGTTCTCGAACGGGGCCTCCTCTTCGCCCGCCGCCAGGTGCTCGACCATGAGGTCCTCCAGAAGGTCCTGGAGACCGAGCCCGATGTCCTTCTGCCCAAGCTCACGGTGGAGTCCAATCGGACCGTCGGTCTCATCAGTGGCTTCCTCGTGCCCTATCTCCAGGAGCACGGACTGCCCGAGGGCCTCGCCGTCCACGAGGCGGCCGACTTCCTGGCCCGGATGATCCTGTCCTACATCTCGGCCCCCGGGCGATGGGACCTGTCCGATCCCGACGAGGTCCGAAAATTGGTCCGGGTGGAGTTGCTCCCGGGAGTAGTGGGAGCGACGCAGATAGTGGACAGGTAAGGCACCCTGGTGCTGCCTGAAGCCCTCCGATTCGTTGACAATGAGACACTCATCGCAATATTGTCTCAATGTGAGCAGGGTGCGGTTGGAGCTCGTCCGTGACGAGGATCACGGGAGCGCCGCGGCTCGCCGGCGCACCACCGGCGAGGGGACAGAACCGCAGCGGGTGCGCCTGGCCGACGCTGCGCTCCACTGCATCGCCCGGCAGGGAATAGCCAAGACCACGCTCGACGACGTCGCGCGCATCGCCGGGTGCAGCCGCGCCACCGTCTACCGCGTCTTCCCCGGCGGGAAGGACGGCGTGATGTCGGCCGTGGTGGACACCGAGGTGGCCCGTTTCTTCAGCGCCCTGGCACTGCGTATGGGCGCGGCGACCGACCTCGAAGACGTCTTGGTGGCCGGCATGAACGAGGCCGCCGTCCGCATCCGCCACCACCCGGCTCTGTTGTTCCTGCTCGACCACGAGCCCGAAGTCATCCTCCCGCACCTGGCCTTCTCCCACATGGACAGCGTCCTGGAGGTGTCGTCCACCTTCACCGCACCCTTCCTCGGGCGCTGGCTCGATCACGAGGAGGCCAAGCGGGTGGCCGAGTGGGCCGCCCGAATCGTGCTCTCGCATCTCCTGTGCCCGGCCGACGGGATCGACCTCACCGACGAGGTGCGGGTGCGCCACCTGGTGCGGACCTTCATCCTTCCCCGGAACAGGCCCGAGGCCGGCGACACAGCCAGCACGGACGCCACAGTCACAGCCACAGTCCACAGCGGAGCCGTGGAACGGATCGACCGAACTCCACGATCAACCCGAACACACAGAGGGGAAGTGTCATGACCGACCAGATGCGTCCGACGGCCGACATCATCGGCCGCGAGGACATCAACGACCTCGAGGCCATCATGTCGGTCGTCAACACCGACACCGACGAGCAGCTGCACTCGGTGCACTCGGTGTACGACACTGTGTTCACGTGGGACTACGAGAAGGGCCAGCGGCCCAAACTGGACAAGCTCTACGAGAAGGCCAAGAAGGCCCAGTGGAACGGCCAGACCGACCTTCCCTGGGAGACCGAGGTCGACCAGGAGAAGGTGGTCCAGGCCAACGCCATCGCCAACGGCGGGTTCCACGAGGGAATCGACGTCTCCGGCACCTGCGTGGCCAGTTGGGGCGACAAGGAGTGGCTGCAGTTCGGCGTGGAGAGCCAGAACTGGACGCTGTCGCAATTCATGCACGGCGAGCAGGGCGCCCTCGTGTGCACGGCCAAGATCGTCGAGTCCGTTCCGTGGATCGACGCCAAGTACTACGCCGCCACCCAGGTGGTCGACGAGGCCCGCCATGTCGAGGTGTTCTCCAAGTACCTCGACGACAAGCTGTCGGGCCACTACCCGATCAATGCCCACCTGCGCCTGCTCCTCGACGACATCATCGGCGACAAGCGCTGGGACATGACCTATCTCGGGATGCAGATCATGGTCGAAGGTCTGGCGCTGGCGGCGTTCGGCTTCATGCACCAGATGACGACCGAGCCGCTCCTCAAGCAGCTGTTGCGGTACGTGATGTCCGACGAGTCGCGCCACGTGGCCTTCGGGGTCCTGAGCCTCCAGGAGTACTACGACCAGCTCTCGGCCGGCGAGATCCGCGAGCGGCAGGAGTTCGCCTTCGAGGCGGCCGTGCGCATGCGTGACCGGTTCCTCCAGCAAGAGGTATGGGACCGCATGGGGGCCAACCCCAAGGAGATCGTCCCGCTGCTCTTGCAGGTGCCCGAGCGCCAGACGTTCCAGACCCTGCTGTTCTCGAAGATCGTGCCCAACTGCAAGAAACTCGGGCTCCTCGACGCCGCCGACGGCTGGTTGCGCCAGAAGTTCACCGAGCTGGGCGTGATCGCCTTCGAGGACTGGGCGGACACCGGCGAGGAGTACGACAGCCTGCAGGCCACGGGGACCGAAGCCGTCGCCTGACCCGGCTCGTCGACGCCGTTTGCCCCGACCTCGGGGACTTCGTCCCCTCGGGGGCGCAATCCCCGTTAGCCTGGCCCCGTGGCATCGATCCCGGGAGCCGGTCGCTTCGGCGCCGTCGTGACGGCCATGGTCACGCCCTTCGACGACTCGGGCGCGCTCGACCTCGAGGGGGCTGTGACCCTGGCCCGGTGGCTGGCGGCCCACGGCAGCGACGGACTGGTGGTGGCCGGCACCACCGGCGAGGCTCCCGTCCTCTCCGACTCCGAGTGCGCCGATCTGTGGCGGGCGGTGGCCGAAGCCGTCACGGTCCCGGTCATCGCCGGAACGGGGACGAACGACACCCGCCACTCCATCGAACGCACCCGGATGGCCACCGACGCCGGCGTCGACGGGATCCTGGTCGTGACCCCGTACTACAACCGCCCGTCGCAACACGGGTTGGCCGACCACTTCGCCGCCGTGGCCGACAGCACTGCGCTCCCCGTGATGCTCTACGACATCCCCGTGCGGACGGGTCGCAAGATCGCCCACGAGACCATGCTGCGGTTGGCGAGGGCCGTGCCCAACATCCTGGGGGTCAAGGACGCCGCCGGCGACGTCCCCGGCACGGCCCGGATGGCGGCCGAAGCCCCTGACGGTTTCGAGGTCTACTGCGGCGACGACAACATGGCCCTGGCCTTCCTGGCCGTGGGCGCCGTCGGTCTCGTGAGCGTGGCCAGCCACTGGGCCGGCATCGAGATGGGGCAGATGGTGAGCGCCTTCGCCAAGGGCGACATCGACGCGGCCAGGTCCCTGAACGCCCGGCTCATGGAGTCCTACGACTTCGAGTCCACCGAGACCCATCCGAACCCGGTCCCGGCCAAGGCGGCCTGCCGTGCCCTCGGCCTCCCGGCCGGACAGTGCCGACTGCCCCTCGGCGCCGCCGCCCCCGAGCTCGACGGTCAGGCCCGGCTGGTGATGTCGCGCCTGGGCCGTCCTCCGGGAGCGTCCGCCGACACCCGGGCAGGCGGACCGCTTGCCTGAATCGGTCCGCGTCAGCTTTCTCGGCGGCCTGGGCGAGATCGGCCGCAACTGCGCCTGCATCGAGGTCGACGGGCGTATGGTCGTCCTCGACTGCGGCATCATGTTCCCCGACGCCGACATGCCCGGCATCGATCTCGTGCTCCCCGATCTCTCGTACCTGCGCGACCATGCCGATCAGGTGGAGGCCGTGGTGCTCACCCACGGCCACGAGGACCACACCGGTGGTCTGGCCTATCTGCTGCGTGATCTCTCCGTCCCCGTCTACGGTTCGGCCCTGACTCTGGGGCTGGCGCGCAACCGGGTGGACGAGGCGGGACTGGGTGACAAGGCTGACTTCGTCGAAGTCCACGACGGTGAGAAACGGCCCGTCGGGCCGTTCGAGGTCGAGTTCATCCCCGTCACCCACTCCGTTCCCCACGGCTTCGCCACCGCCTTCCACACGCCCCAGGGGATCGTCCTCCACTCGGGGGACTTCAAGCTCGACCTCACACCGGTGGACGGCCGCCTCACCGACCTGGCCCACATCGGCGCCCTGGCCGACGGCCCCGGCATCCGGCTGCTGCTCTCGGACTCGACCAATGCCGAGGAGCCCGGGTTCACCGACTCGGAGAGCAACGTCGGCGCTACCCTGCGGCGGTTGTTCGCCGTCCACTCCGGCCGGCGACTGATCGTGACGTGCTTCGCCAGCCACATCCACCGCGTCCAACAGGTGATCGACGCCGCGCTCGACATGCGGGCGCAAGGTGGCGACGCTCGGGCGCTCCATGGCCAAGAACGTCGAGCTGGCCCGCCGGCTCGATCTCCTGCACGTCCCCGACGACGCCTTCGTCGACGTCGAGGACATCGACAGCCTGGAGCCGGGACGGGTGTGTGTGGTGTCGACGGGATCGCAAGGTGAGCCGCTGTCGGCCCTGTCGCTCATGGCGGCGGGGGAGAGCAAATGGCTCAAGCTGCGACCCGGGGACGTCGTGGTCATCAGCGCTCATCCCATCCCCGGCAACGAATGGGCCGTCGGACGCGTCATCGATCGCCTCCACCGCCGCGGGGCCGAGGTGATCCACACCGGGATGGAACCGGTCCACGTGAGTGGGCACGCCCGTCAGGGCGAGCTCCAGACCCTGCTGGCCGTGGCCCGGCCCGAGTGGTTCATCCCCGTGCACGGCGAGTACCGCCACATGGTGCACCACGCCCGCCTGGCCGTGCGGATGGGGGTCGCCGAGGAGAAGGCCCTGTTGTGCGAGGACGGGGACTCCGTCGTCATCGCCGACGATGGCGTGTGGCGAGGTGACGACGTGCCTGCCGGTTTCCTCTATGTCGACGGCACGGTCGGCGATGTGGGCCATGGCGTCCTGAGGGACCGACGGGTCCTGGCCGAGGAAGGCGTGGTGGTGGTGGTGGCCACCGTGGACCCCCACGCGGCAGAGGTCGTGAGCGCTCCGGAGATCATCACCCGGGGGTGGATCCACGCCCCCGAGGCCGAGGAGCTGCTCGAGGAAGCCAGCCTGGTGGTCCGGGTGGCCCTGGAGAAAGCCCTGGCCGACGGTGCCGTCGACCAGGAGACCCTGCGGCGCCACGCCCGAAAGGCCCTGGGCAAGCTGGTGGGGGAGCGCACCCGGCGCCGGCCCATGATCGTGCCTGTCGTCGTCATCGTCTGAGTCCCTCGTACCCGGTCCTCGGGGGCTGTTGGGACTGCTGTTACCGTTGTGGGCATTGTGGTGACCACGAAGAGTCGCGCCGCGGGCACTCGCCCGTCGGCCAAGGAGACCTCCAAGTCCCGTCGGGCTCCAGCCTCCCCGGGCCGGTCCCGTCAGCGGGCCACGACCCGCCGTCCGGCCGCCAAGTCCGTTTCCCGGGCGCGGCGTCGAGCACCGCGCCCGGCGCCGACGCCCGGATTCTTCGCCTCCGTCGGGTCGGTGTTCGGGTCCCATGCCGAGGACGTCTGGGGCATCGTCCTGCTCACGGCGGCGGTCCTAGGTGCCCTGGCGCTCTATGCCGACGCCCTCGGTCCCGTGGGCCAGGGCGTGCGCCACGGTCTCGGGGCCGTCCTCGGGGTCGGTCGCTTCGTCGTCCCCCTCGGCTGTGCCGGCGCTGGCGTCGTCCTCGTCATCGGCCCCTTCGAACGCGAGAAGGCGCGCGTCGGCATCGGCCTGGTCCTCACGGTGGTCGCCGTCTCGGGCCTGGCCGACATCGCCGGAGGCGCCCCGCG
The DNA here is from genome assembly GCA_963848355.1 of uncultured Acidimicrobiaceae bacterium. Classification (GTDB taxonomy): domain Bacteria; phylum Actinomycetota; class Acidimicrobiia; order Acidimicrobiales; family UBA8190; genus CAWKDG01. The sequence continues at coordinate 593,401 of CAWKDG010000001.1, read as the reverse complement.
TCCCACGGCGTCCTGGTCCAGGCTGGCCGCCGCCGGTGGGTGGGTGGGCATCGCCGCCGGAACTCCCCTGCGCCGGGGGATCGGTGACTGGGGGGCGTCGGTCGTGCTGGTCGCCGTCCTCACCCTGGCCCTGGTCCTGTTCACCGGGATCACCCTGCGACGGGCCGCCACCGCCGTGGCTGGCGGCGCCATGGATCTGTGGCGTGCTCTCGTCCCCGACGAGGACGAGGAGATCGAGGGCGACGCCGTGCTCGAACCTTCCGATGCCGGCCGTGCCTCCGCCCTGCGAATGACGCCCGAGCTCTTCGACCTGGCCCTTCCGCCGGTGGGACCCCCACCCGTCGTGACGGAGCCCGACGAGCAGGCCGACGCGGCCGTCGCCCCGCCAGCCCCCCTCGAGAAGCAGGCGGTCGCCGCCCGCGGCGACCAGCTCGAGGTCGATCTCGGGATGCCCGCCGGTGAGTGGCGGTTGCCCCCTCCGACGTCACTGAGCCGGTCCAAGCAACAGCATCTCGATCACAAGGAGATCGCCGTCGCCGGACGCGCCCTCGTCGACTCCCTCAACGCGCACGGCGTGGCCACCCGGCTCCTCGGCAACACCGTCGGGCCGACCGTCACCCGCTTCGAGCTCGAACTGGGTCCGGGGGTCAAGGTGGCCCGCGTCACCAGCTTGGCCAAGGACATCGCCTACGCCATGGCGTCACCCGACGTCCGCATCCTGGCCCCGATCCCGGGGAAGTCGGCCATCGGGGTCGAGGTGCCCAACCGCCGTCGCCAGCTCGTCACCCTGGGGGACGTCCTGTCGTCCGACGAGGCCCGTCAGGCCACCCATCCCCTGGAGGTGGGGCTCGGTCGGGACATCGCCGGTCGACCGGTGATGGCCAGCCTGGCCGAGATGCCCCACATCCTGATCTCGGGGGCCACCGGAGCCGGGAAGTCGTCGTGCATCAATTCGCTTCTCACGTCGATCCTCATGCGTGCCACCCCCGAGCAGGTCCGGCTGATCCTGGTCGACCCCAAACGGGTCGAGCTGGGGCAGTACAACGGCCTTCCCCATCTCCTCACCCAGGTCGTGGTGGACCCGAAGAAGGCGGCCAACGCCCTGCAATGGGCGGTGACGGAGATGGAACGCCGCTACGACATCCTGGCCGAGGCGGGGATGCGCGACATCGACGGCTACAACGAGGCGCTCGCTCGCGACGAGCTGGGCACGATCGTCTGCGGACCCGACGACGACATCGACGGTCTCGATGATGCGGTCGACGACGACGAGCGGCCGGCTGACGGCGAAGCGGTCGACGACGTCGCCGTCTCCGGGGCCGACGAGAGCCCCGACGTCGTGAGCGAGGCCACCGAGATCGTGAGCGAGGCCGCCGCCCGGGCCGCGGCGCGCGTCGAGGAATCGCGTGCGATCGTCGATCCGCCGGTGCACCGTGAACGGCTCCCCTACATCCTCGTCGTGGTCGACGAGCTCAACGACCTCATGATGGTGGCGGCACGCGACGTCGAGGAATCGGTCTGTCGCATCGCTCAGATGGCCCGGGCCGTCGGGATCCATCTCGTCCTGGCCACACAGCGCCCGTCGGTCGACGTGATCACCGGCGTCATCAAGGCCAACGTCCCCTCGCGTCTGGCCTTCTCGGTGTCGTCGCTGGCCGACAGTCGGGTCATCCTCGACCAGCCCGGTGCCGAGCGACTGGTGGGCAAGGGGGACATGCTCCTGCTCACCGCCTCCTCCTCGGTGGCCCGGCGGATCCAGGGTCCGTGGGTCTCGGAGAGCGAGGTCAGGAGCGTCGTCGCCCACTGGCGGCGCCAGCACCAGCCCCAGTACGTCGAAGGTCTCGCCGGAGACGGTCATGGCCGCGCCGGCGCCGGCGCTGTCGAGGACGAGGACGACGATCTGCTCGTCGCCGCCATGGAGCTGGTCGTCCGATCTCAGCTAGGGTCCACCTCGATGTTGCAACGCAAGCTCCGGGTGGGGTTCTCCCGCGCCGGTCGGTTGATGGATCTCCTCGAACGGCGGGGGGTCGTGGGTCCGTCTGAGGGTTCCAAGGCCCGGGCCGTCCTCATGACACCCGAGGAGTTCGAGCAGCTCTCGGACCGGTAGGCGCAGTGGCCCTCCGCCGGGGTCGACACGGCGTTCCCAAGTCCCGCCGCCTGCGCTGGGGGGTGGTGGCCAGTCTGGTGATCGTGCTCGTCGCCCTGCAGGTGACCCGGGCCGTGCCGCTCCCGGTCGTCCACCCCGACATCGCCACCACCGCGGCCGTCCTGCCCGGGGATCCCCCGAAGCTGCCGTGGCCCACGACGGGAGAGGGCGCGGTGGCCGTACCGGGGCGGGGCCTGATCATGCAGTCGGGGCCCGAGACGCCCGTGCCCATCGCCAGCCTGACCAAGATCATGACGGCCTACCTGATCCTGCGCGACCACCCTCTGTCGCCCACGGCCCAGGGACCGGGCGTGTCCATGGACGCCGACGACCAGAACGAGGCGGCCGCCGACGAGGACGACGGCGCCACGTCTGTCCCGGTGCAGGCGGGAGAGGTCCTGACCGAGCGCCAGCTCCTCAACGGTCTGCTCGTCCACTCGGCCAACAATTTCGCCGACGTCCTCGCCCAGTGGGACGCCGGTAGTGTCGCCGCCTTCGTCGCCCGCATGAACGCCATGGCCGTGACCCTCGGGATGCACCAGACGCACTACGCCGACGCCAACGGACTGAGCGCCCAGTCGGTGAGCAGCGCCGGCGACCAGCTACGGGTGGCGGTACGGGCCATGGCCATGCCGACGTTCGCCGCCGTGGTCTCGCAGACCAGCATCACCCTTCCCATCGCCGGTGAGATCCCCAACTACGTGTCCTCCATCGGCAGCGACGGGATCGTCGGGGTGAAGTCGGGCTTCACCCAGGCCGCCATGGGCTGTCTCGTCATCGCCGCCGATCGGATGGTGGCCGGCCGCAAGGTTCTCGTCATGGCGGCGGTGACGGGCCAACCGGGTCTCATCCCGCTCGACACGGCCAACACGGCCGATGTCACCCTCGTCGACGCCGTGGGCACTGACCTGCGCGAGAGCGCGGTCGTGGCCCGCCACGTCCGGGCCGCCACCGTGGGCACGGCGTGGCACGACGACGGTGTCCCCGCCGACACCACGCGGGCGGTGACCCTCCTCGAGTGGCCGGGCGACGTCGTCCATATGGCCTTCACCCCGGTCCCCGTGAAGATCGGGGCACGGGCGGGGTCGCTGGCCGGCACCCTCGTCATCTCGGACGGGGCCGAGCACGCGGCGGTGCCCGTGCGCACGACAGCCGTCGTCACGCCGCCACCGCTCACATGGAAGCTGAAACGACGGTGAACGCCGCATCTTGACTACCCTGACGGCGTGCGCGCCCGGGTCCCTGCCTCATCGGCCAACCTGGGCCCTGGGTTCGACGTCCTCGCACTGGCCCTCGACCTCTACGTCGAGGTCGAGGTGGAGCCGGCCGCCCGCCTGACCGTCCGGGCCACGGGCGAGGGATCGGACCTGGCCGCCGACGCCACCCACCTGGCGGCCAGCGTGGCCATCGACGTGGCCGGCCACGACCGCCTGTCCATCACCGTGCGCTCCGACATCCCCGTGGCCCGTGGCCTCGGCTCCTCGGCCGCCCTGGCCGTGGCCGCCGCCGCCGCCGCCGGCGCGCGCGATCCGCTCGGTGTGGCGGCGCGCGTCGACGGCCATGCGGAGAACGCGGCGGCATCGGTCGTCGGAGGACTGGTGGCGGCCACGTCGGTGAAGGGTGCCGTGCGCGCCGTGCGCATGCCGCTCGACATCGGGCTCGTCTTCGTGGCCGTCGTCCCCGAGCGGTCGCTGGCCACCTCGAGAGCCCGCCAGGCGTTGCCCCAGCAGGTGGCGAGGACCGACGCCACTTTCAACCTCGGTCGTCTCTCGCTTCTCCTGGCCGGACTGGCCGATCGATCCCTGCTCATCCGGGAGGCCACTGAGGATCGGTTGCACCAGGACTACCGCAGTCCTCTGTTTCCCGAGGCCCCCCAGCTCCTGGCGCGTCTCGTGACCGACGGTGCCCTGGCGTCGTGCTGGTCGGGCGCCGGCCCCACCCTCCTCGGCATCTGCGACGGCGCCGACGGGGAGTCGGTGCGGACGAAGGCCCAGGCGGCCATGGCCGAGATCGGCGTCGCCGGACGGGCCATGCTGCTACGGCCCGATCTCGAGGGCCTCGTGGTCGACGGCGGCGATTCGGGGCTCTTCGACATCGGTCACTCCCTGCGCCCCTGACGGGGGAGCGTCGGACCGCCTCGTACACTGGGGCGATGGCCCGGACGTTCCACATCCGCACCTTCGGGTGCCAGATGAACGAACACGACTCGGAGCGCCTGGCCGGGCTGCTCGTGGCCGACGGTCTGGAACCCACAGACGACGCCGAGACGGCCGACGTGGTCGTCCTCAACACGTGCTGTATCCGGGAGAATGCCGACAACAAGCTCTACGGGCACCTGGGTTGGCTGAAGAGCCTCCAGGAGCGCCGGCCGGGTATGCAGATCGCCGTCGGCGGGTGTCTGGCCCAGAAGGACCGAGAGAACGTGCGACGACGGGCCGGACACGTCGATGTCGTCTTCGGCACGCACAACCTGGCGCGTGCCCCCGTGCTCCTGCGCCGGGCGGCCACCGACGGTCCCGTGGTGGAGGTCCTCGACGCGCCCGATCCCGAGGGTGACTCGGCCCACGGGTCGGCTCTGACTGCCGTCCGCGAGGTGCCCTACCTGGCGTGGGTGACGATCCAGATGGGGTGTGACAATTCGTGTGCCTTCTGCATCGTCCCCCGGGTGCGCGGGCCCGAGGTGAGTCGGCCCTTCGATGCGTTGGTCGACGAGGTGCGGGCGCTGGCCGCCCGGGGGGTGACCGAGGTGACGCTGCTCGGTCAGAACGTGAACTCCTACGGCCGCGACCTCACAGGACGCCGCCCGCTGTTCGCCGAGCTCCTCCGGGCCGTGGGGACCGTCGACGGCATCCGCCGCGTCCGGTACACGAGCCCGCACCCGAAGGACCTCCGCCCCGACACCATCGCCGCCATGGCGCAGACGCCGGCCGTGTGCGAGCACCTGCACCTGCCCCTGCAGTCAGGGAGCAACCGCATCCTGGCCGCCATGCGCCGCGGGTACACGGCTGAGCGCTACCTCGAGCGATTGGCGGCCGCCCGCGCCGACATCGACGATCTGGCCGTCACCACCGACATCATCGTCGGCTTCCCCGGCGAGACGGAGGACGACTTCACGAGGACGTTGGAGGTGGCCGCCACCGCCGCCTACGACAGCGCCTACACCTTCATCTTCTCGCCCCGACCGGGCACGCGGGCGGCGGCGATGACCGCACAGTTCGTTCCCGACGACGTCATCGCCGAACGCTTCGAGCGCTTGCGGGTGGTGGTCGAACGGTCGGCGCTGGCCAAGCACGAGGCGCGTGTCGGCGCCGTCGAGGAGGTCATGGTCGAAGGCCCGAGCAAGCGTGACCCGGCCGTCGTGACCGGGCGGACACGCCAGAACAAGCTGGTCCACTTCGTCCCCGACGGTCCCGCCCCCGAGGCCGGTGCCTACGCCCGGGTGGCGGTCACGAGCGCCGCCCCCCACCATCTGCGGGGTGTCTTGGTCGACGTCATCGCCGGTCCGTCCACGCCGCGGCGCATTCCCGTCTCCGTGCGGTAGGTGGAGGTGGCGTATCCGGCACCCGTGGCCCTGGTGGGACCGACGGCGTCGGGCAAGTCGGCTCTGGCCCTGGCGCTTGCCCGCCGCCGACCCGAGGCCGAGCTCGTCTCGGTCGACTCCATGGGCGTCTACCGCGGGATGGACATCGGCACGGCCAAGCCGTCGCCGGCCGACCGAGAAGAGGTGCGGTACCACCTGCTCGACCTGGTCGATCCCGACGAGGAGTTCAGCGTCCGCCGGTTCCAGGACGAGGCGCGCCAGGTCCTGACCGAGATCGGTCGACGCCGCCGCCGCCCTCTCCTCGTCGGGGGCACCGGTCTCTACCTCCGGGCCGTCGTCGACGACCTCGAGCTTCCCGGCCGCTGGCCCGGGATCGCCGCCGTCCTGGACGACGAAGCCGACCGTCCCGGCGGAGTGGAGGCGCTGCGCACCCGGCTGGCCGAGCTCGATCCGCCGGCCGTCACCCGCATCGAACCGGGCAATCGTCGGCGCGTGGTCCGGGCCCTCGAAGTCACGCTCGGGTCGGGGCGTCCCTTCTCCTCCTTTGGTCCCGGGCTGGGTGTCTATCCACCCACTCCGGTGGTCCTGGTGGGTATCCGTTTCGAGCCGGCCCGGCACGACGTCCTCATCGAGCGTCGCTTCCGTACGCTTCTCGACGCCGGACTCCTCGACGAGGTCCGGGCCCTGGCCGAGCGTCCCGGTGGGCTGTCCCGGACAGCGCGCCAGGCCCTCGGGTACCGCGAGCTGCTGGCCCACGTCGAGGACGGGGTCCCGCTCGACGAGGCGGTGACGCAGGCCGTCGCCCGGACACGCACCTTCGCCCGCCGCCAGTGGGCGTGGTTCAAGCGTGACCCGCGCATCCTCTGGCTCGATCCCGACGGTGACCCGCTGGCCGAACTCCTCGCGGTGTGGGACGCCGGAGCAGGGCGGGGAGCCAACACCGGTTCGGCCGCCGTGGTGGGAGAATGACGCCATGGGGACGGAGTCGGACGGGGACGGTGTGAGCGCGGGGCAGTTGCGCCTCACGAAGCACCACGGTGCCGGGAACGACTTCCTCGTGCTGCTCGACGCCGACGATCACCGGCCGCTCTCGCCGGCCGAGGTGCGCCTTCTCTGTGACCGCCATCGCGGCATCGGGGCCGATGGGCTTCTGCGCGTCATGCGCGGGCGCCACGGGTCGGCGTTGACGATGGACCTCCGCAACGCCGACGGAGGGGGCGCCGAGATGAGCGGCAACGGCATCCGCTGTCTCGTCCAGGCGGCCGTCGACGCCGGGTGGGTGGCGCCCGGGTCGGTGTCGGTGGCGACGGCGGGCGGTCCCCGCACCGTGGTCTACCGCGCCGACGAGCGACCCGGTCTGGGATTCGCCAGCGTCGACATGGGGCGCGCCACCCTCGGCCCCGAGCTCGACGAGGGCGACCTCCCGCAGGAGATCGCACCGTCCATCCGTTTCGCCCGCACCGTCGACATGGGCAACCCCCACATCGTGCTGTTCGGAACCCCGGTCGAGACAGCCACCGTGGTGGCCGTGGGGGCGCCCCTCGAGCATGCGATCGCGGGCGGGGCCAACGTCGAATTCGTCTGGCCGGGCACCGAGTCCGACACCCTCACCATGCGGGTCTGGGAGCGCGGGGTGGGCGAGACTCTGGCCTGTGGCACCGGTGCCTGCGCGGCGGCGGCGGCGGCCCACGGCTGGGGCCTGGTCGGGTCTCGCGTTCTCGTCCACAGCCCCGGAGGGACCCTCCAGGTCGAGGTGCGGTCCGACGACATCTTCCTGGCCGGCACCACTCAGAAGGTGGCCGAGGTGGCCGTGGACGCCGCCGTCCTGGCCGAGCTGGCCGCGTCGTACGACGACGAGATGGCTCTGGCCTACGACAACGTGGACCAGAACTCGGTGGTGGGCGGCCTGTGACGCTCATCGAACGCACCTTTCGTGAGCGCATCGTGCTCGTCGGGGTGGTGTTCCCATGGATGACGATGGAGGCGGTCGAGGCCGACCTCGACGAACTGGCGCTGCTGGTGGGGACGGCGGGCGCCGACGTCGTGGGGCGGGTCGTCCAACGCCGGGACCACCCCGACCCGGCCACCTACGTGGGCCGGGGCAAAGCCCAGGAACTGCACGAGCTGTCGGAGACGGTCGATTCCGACACCGTCGTCTTCGACGACGAGCTCTCGCCGGCCCAGCAGCGCAATCTCGAGAAGATCCTGGGCCGGACGGCCATCGACCGGACGGCTGTGATCCTCGACATCTTCGCCCAGAACGCCCGCAGCCAGGAGGGCAAGGCCCAGGTGGAATTGGCCCTTCTGCGCTACCGCCTGCCGCGTCTGCGCGGTCGCGGCCGCGAGTTCTCCCAACAGGCCGGGGGGATCGGCACCCGGGGACCGGGCGAGACCCAGCTCGAGGTCGACCGGCGCCGCTTGCTGCAGCGCATGGCCCGCCTCGAGGTCGATCTCCGCCACGTCTCGGCCACCCGGCGAACCCAGCGACGGTCCCGGGTCAGGGGCCGGCACCGCTCGGTGTCCCTGGTCGGTTACACGAACGCGGGCAAGTCGACCCTGCTCAATCGCCTGACCGACGCCGGTGTGCTCGTCGAGAGCCGCCCCTTCTCGACACTCGATCCCCGGACGCGCCGGCTGGCCCTGCCCGGCGGTGAGACCGTTCTCGTCTCCGACACGGTGGGGTTCGTCCGCAAGCTGCCCCACCAACTGGTCGAGGCGTTCCGTTCCACCCTCGACGAGGTCCGCCAGGCGGAGCTCCTCCTCCATGTCGTGGACGGGTCGGCCCCCGAGCCCGAGGCGCAGATCGACGCCGTGCGCCTCGTCCTCGAGGAGATCGGTGCGCAGGACGTCCCCGAGCTCCTGGTGGTGAACAAGGCCGACCGCAGTCGCCGCGCCATCCGGGTGGCCGAGGACCATCCCGGCGCCGTCGTCGTCTCGGCCCGGACGGGCGACGGCACCGAGGATCTCCTCCAGGCCCTCGGCGCGCAACTGCGCGTGGCCGACCGCGTCGTCGAGCTCCTCGTCCCCTTCGAACGCGGGGACGTCCTGGCCGCCGTGCACCGCGAAGGAGAAGTGGTCGACGAGGCCCACGGCGAAGGTGCGACGCTGGTCCACGTCGTTCTCGACGAGGCCGGTCGCGCCCGCTTCCGTCAGTTCCTGGCGTCGTGACCGGCGTTGCGTTCCCGGGCCGGGGCACCGGCGGCGGCGGCTTCGTCCCGCCGCCCTATCCGTACAGCCGGCTGGCGGCCGTGGCCACGGTGGCCGAGCGCCACGACGGGGGGATGGTCGACCTGTCCATCGGCACGCCGTGCGATCCACCGCCGGATGCCGTCGTCGCGGCCCTGGCGTCGTCGGGAGCGGAACGGGGGTACCCCTCGTCGGTCGGCAGTCCCGCCCTGCGCCAGGCGGCGGCGCGCTGGATGGCCCGCCGCTTCGGCGTCGATGTCGACCCGGTCCACATCGGCGCCTGTGTCGGAACCAAGGAATTCGTGGCCACGACAGCGTGGTTCCTGCGTCTCCGTGCCCCTGAGCGCGACACCGTCCTGGCGCCGGCGCTGGCGTACCCCACCTACGCCTTGAGTGCCTCGTTGGCCGGATGCCGGACGGTCGGTGTCCCGGAGCTCCCGGACGGCGGCCTTGACCTGAGCCGGATCTCGGACGAGGACGCGGCGCGTGCCGTCATGCTCTGGGTCAACAGTCCGGCCAACCCGACGGGCTCCCTCTCCGATCTGGGCGTGGCCGCCTCGTGGGGTCGCGCCCGGGGGGTGCCCGTCTTCTCCGACGAGTGTTACGCCGAGTTCACATGGGCGCAGTGGCCGCCGCCCACGATCCTGCACCACGGGTCCGACGGCGTGATCGCGGTCCACTCCTTGTCGAAGAGGTCCAACATGGCCGGCGTCCGCGTCGGTTTCTACGCCGGCGACGGCGAGATCGTGGCGTTCCTGTCCGCCGTCCGCCAGCACGCCGGCCTGATGGTGCCGGGACCGGTCCAGGCCGCCGGCGCCGTGGCCCTCGACGACGACGTCCACGTCGAGGCGCAACGCCACCGCTATCGCCGGCGCCTCGACAACCTGGCAGAGGTCCTGGGCGCCTGCGGGCTCGAGGCCTCGGTGCCGGCGGGCACCTTCTATCTGTGGGTGCCGGCCCCGGCCTGGGCCGTGGCGCAGGGTGCGGCCGAAGGCCGCGACGGGGCCTGGGTCCTGACCGACGCCCTGGCCGAGGTGGCGGGGATGCTCGTCAGTCCCGGGGAGTTCTACGGGGAGGCCGGTGCCGGTCACGTCCGGATCGCCGTGGTCCAACCCGATGAACGGATCGGCCTCGTGGCCCGGCGTCTGGCCCGGTCCTCCGACGCCCGTCTGGGCGGTACCGTCACGACACCGTAGGGCCGGGGGTCCCGGGGAGGACGCAGGCGGCCGGTAACCTCGCGCGGTGGCCGACCTCCAGTCCCAGATCGAAGAGCTGTGGGGGCGCGCCGGGGAGCTCGATCCGTCCCACCTCGATGCCCTGGCGGTGGTGACCGAGGCCATCGAGCTCCTCGACTCGGGCCAGGCCCGCGTGGCCGAGATGGACGCGTCCACCGGTGACGTCGTCGTGCACACCTGGTTGAAGACGGCCATCCTCCTTCTGTTCCGTCTCCGCGCCATCACCACGACCGAAGTCGGCGCCTTCGAATTCGCCGACAAGCTCCCGCTCAAGACGGGCTATGGCGCGGCCGGGGTGCGGGTGGTCCCCGGTGCCTCGGCGCGGTGGGGGTCGTTTCTCGACCGCGGCGTCATCCTCATGCCTTCCTACGTGAACATCGGCGCCCGGGTCGGGTCCGACACCATGGTCGACACGTGGGCCACGGTGGGGTCGTGCGCCCAGATCGGCGCCCGCGTCCATCTGGCGGGAGGCGTCGGTATCGGCGGGGTGCTCGAGCCTCCGAACGCGGCTCCCGTCATGGTCGGAGACGACGCCAACATCGGCAGTCGCTGCATGGTGACCCAGGGCGCCCGCGTCGGCGACGGTGCCGTCCTCGGCGAAGGAACGATCCTCAACCCGTCCATTCCCGTCATCGACGCCGAGACGGGGGACGAGATCAGCCGGGGGGAGGTCCCCCCGTGGTGCGTGGCCATCGGTGCGGCGCGTCGCCGGGAGTACCCCGGCGGGGAGTTCTTCGTGCCCTGCGTCCTCGTGATCAAGCGCCTCGATCCCGGGCGCCGCCACGACAAGGCGCAACTCGAGGCCGTGCTCCGCGAGCACCAGCTCTCGATCTGACGGGGACGGCACTTACTTCCGTGACCGACCTGTTGGCCCTGACGGCGGAGCTGGTGGACATCCCCTCGGTGAGCCACGACGAGACGGCCCTGGCCGACCACGTCGAGAGCGCGCTTCGCCCCGTCCGTCACCTCACCGTCGACCGCTTCGGCGACACCGTCGTGGCCCGCACCACCCTGGGCCGGGCCCGACGTCTGCTCCTCGCCGGGCACCTCGACACCGTTCCGCCTTTCGGCGCCGCCGGCTACCGCCTGGACGGCGACACCCTGGCCGGACTGGGCGCCGTCGACATGAAGGGCGGACTGGCGGTTCTCCTCGATCTGGCCCGCTCTATTCCCTCACCGTCGGTCGACGCCACCTTCCTCTTCTACCCGTGCGAAGAGGTCGAGCGGCGTTACAACGGGTTGAACACGCTCGTCTCCGAGAGACCCGAGATCGTCGCCGCCGACGCCGCCGTCCTGGCCGAGCCCACCGCAGGGGCGGTGGAGGCGGGCTGCCAGGGGACGATGCGGGTGGAGGTGACCGTCACCGGCCGCCGAGCCCACACGGCGCGTCCGTGGGCCGGGGTCAACGCCGTGCACCGCCTGGCTCCGGTGCTGCGCGCCCTCGAGGACTACAGACCGCGCCGCGTCGTCCTCGACGGCTGCGAGTACATCGAGCAGTTCCAGGCCGTCGCCGTCCGTGGCGGCGTGGCCAGCAACGTGGTCCCCGACGCCGCCGTCATCACGGTCAACCTCCGCTTCGCCCCCGACCGCGACATCGACGCGGCCGAGGCGGAGATCCATCGGCTCCTCGCCGACGCCCTCGACCCCTCTGTCGGTGACGGCCTCGTGGTGGTCGATGCGGCGGCCGGCGCTCTCCCCGGTCTGGAGCATCCCCTTCTCTCCGGACTGGTCGGTGCCACCGGATGCCCACCGAGAGCCAAGCTGGGCTGGACCGACGTCGCCACGTTGTCGGCGGCGGGTGTCCCGGCGGCCAACTTCGGTCCCGGCGACCCCCTTCTCGCCCATACGGCCGGCGAGCACGTCTCGCGGGCCGAGCTCACCGGCGTCCGCGACGCGCTGGCCCGGGTGCTCACGACGCCGGTGGCCTAAAGGCGACGCAGGACGGTCACGACCCGGCCGTAGATCGTCACGTCGGCCGGGTCGAGTTCCATGGCCGAGAAGACGGGGTTGGCCGGAGTGAGCACGACCTTCCCTCCACGACGGGTGAAGGTTTTCACGGTGGCCTCGTCGTCGGGAATGCCGGCCACGACGACGTCGCCGTTGTCGGCGTCGGGCTGCTGGCGGACGACGACATAGTCGCCGTCGAGGATCCCGGCCTCGATCATCGACTCGCCCCGGACCCGCAACATGAACAGCGAGCCCGTTCCGGTGAAGTCCTCGGGCAGCGGGAGCAGCTCCTCGACGTTCTCACTGGCGAGTACTCCGGTACCGGCGGCGACGTCACCGATCAAGGGGACCGTCCGCATGGGACGCGCCGCCATCTGGGCCTTCGAGGACGGGTCGTAGAGGACCTCGATGGCGCGCGGCTTGGTCGGGTCGCGTCGGAGGTAGCCCTCGCGCTGGAGGACGGCCAGATGGGCGTGGACGGTGGACGACGACGTCAGCCCCACCGCCTCGCCGATCTCCCGGACCGACGGGGGATAGCCGTGCTCCCTGACCCGGTCACCGATGAACTCGAGGATCTGCTGCCTCTTGCCGGTCAATGCTTCCGCCATGGTGCCGTGCCTCCGTGCCGGGGTGCCCGCCGCGCCGTCCAAGGGCGAACACCAGTTCGTGACAACCTAGCCGCACCGGCCCGTCGAGGCAAACACCTGTTCGTCAGGGTCGGTGTCACACCCTCCTGCCATCCTCGGGCCATGAGATCACGACCGGTCATTGACACGAACGTGTGTTCGTGGTCATATGACACGTATGACGAACACACGTTCGGAGCCGACTGTGCCCGGGAAGCCCCTGTGAGCACCGGTGCGCCGGTTATGACGTCCACCGTGCCCGTCGGGGAGCCCCCGGTCAGGCGTCGGCGTACGCACACGACGTACCGGAGCGTGGCGCCCGGGTTCCCGGTGTTCCGACCCGGTGGTCCCGGCCGGAGCCCGGTGCCCGAGCCCGGTCCTCATCGGCCCCGTCCTGTCTACGGGCGATGCGACGATCCCCGGGCCGCGGCCCGGGCCGCCGCCGTCCGTCGCCGCCACCTCCTGCTCGCCATCGTGGCCGTGGTCGTTCTCGTCCTCCTCGCCGCCCCCTGGGGCGGACGGGGGGGCAAAGGTCTCGCAGCGCCGGGTCCGGTCGCGGTCGGGACCACCCTCTCACCCCACACCGTCTACGTCGTTCGGTCGGGGGACACGCTGTGGTCGATCGCCGAGAGGCTCGATCCGCAGGGTGATCCCCGACCGGTGATGACGAGGCTGAGCGAGCAGCTCGGTGGAGGGACGCTCAGACCGGGGGAGCGGCTGCTCCTTCCCTGACCTGACTCCGGTCGGAACTAGGTTGGCCGTGTGCGGTGTCCGTGGTGTCAGAGCCTCGACGACAAGGTCGTCGACTCACGCCTGGTCGAAGAAGGCATCGTCATCCGTCGACGCCGGGAATGCCTGTCCTGTGGGCGCCGGTTCACCACCTACGAGCGCCTCGAGGAAGCTCCGCTGTGGGTGGGCAAACGCGCCGGCCAGAGAGAGCCGTTCGACCGGGTCAAGGTGGTGGCCGGTGTGCGCGCCGCCACCAAGAACAGGCCCGTCACCGAGGAGCAGCTCGAGGATCTGGCCCAACAGGTCGAGGAGGCGTTGCGGGGGGAGGGTGCCGAGGTGACGAGCCAGCAGATCGGGGTGGCCGTCCTCGAACGACTACGCGCCCTCGACGACGTGGCCTACCTCCGGTTCGCCTCCGTGTACAAGGGGTTCGCCGACATCGGCGACTTCCAACGTGAAGTGGGCCTCCTCACCAAGACGACAGAGCCGAAACGAAAGAGCTGAGCGGCGGTGGCGCAGCTGCTCGAGACCATTCCCGACAAGGTCCTGGCCATCTACGCCCATCCCGACGACCCCGACGTGTCGTGCGGGGGCACACTGGCCCGGTTCGCCCGACACGGGTCGGAGGTGCACGTGGTGCTGTGCACCAACGGCGACAAGGGCACCACCGATCCGACGGTCGATCCCCGACAGCTGGCCCGGCGAAGGGCGGCCGAGTGCGACGAAGCAGCCAAGCTCCTCGGCCTGACCGAGCAGCACGTCCTCGGCTACCGGGACGGGGAGCTCACCGACGACGACGCCTTCCGGGGCGAGCTGGTCGGCTGGATCAGGCGCTTGCGCCCGACCATGGTCCTGTGTCCCGATCCGACCGCCGTCTTCTTCGGAGAGGACTACTTCAACCACCGCGACCATCGCATCGTCGGCTTCGCCGTCCTCGACGCCATCTCGCCGGCCGCCGCGCTGCCCCTCTACTTCCCCGACGCCGGTGCGGTGCATCAGGTGGAGACCGTGCTTCTGTCGGGGACCCTCGAACCGACGGTGTGGGTGGACGTCTCGGCCACGATCGACGAGAAGGCCAGCGCCGTCTCGTGCCACCGCAGCCAGTTCGCCGATGACGGCGAGTGGGCCGCCGGGGCTGTGCGCACGCGGGCGGCCGAGGACGGCCGCCGGGCCGGGGTGGCCTTCGCCGAGGGCTTCCGGCGGCTCCGGCTCAGCGTCTGAGCCCGTGACCGGATCGAAGGGTCCGGGGGACGGCGCCGGCGCCTACGACGCCTGCACCGTGATGCACGTGGACCTCGATGCCTTCTTCGCCGCCGTGGAGGTTCTCGACGACCCCACCCTGGCGGGACGACCGGTGATCGTGGGTGGTTCGGGGACGCGCGGTGTCGTCGCCGCCTGCACCTACGAGGCACGCGCCTTCGGCATCCACTCGGCCATGTCGTCGGTCGAAGCTCGTCGTCGGTGTCCCCACGCCGTGTTCCTGTCGGGCCGGTACTCGCGCTACGCCGAAGTGAGCGTCCGCTTCCACGAGGTTCTCCACGACTTCACCCCGGTGGTGGAGGGCATCGGACTGGACGAGGCCTTCCTCGACGTCGCCGGGGCTCGTCGGACCCTCGGTCCGCCTCCGACGATCGCCGGCGCCATCCGCGAGGCGGTGCGCGAGAGCCTGCGGCTCAACTGCGCGGTCGGCGTGGCCCGTTCGAAGCTGCTGGCCAAGCTGGCCTCCAGGGCCGCCAAACCGACGGCGGCCCTGGAAGGGCCGCGACCGGGCCCCGGGGTCGTCGTCGTTCCCCCCGACGGCGAGCTGGCCTTCCTGCACCCGCTGCCCGTGCGCGCCCTGTGGGGCGTGGGCGCCGCCACCGGGAAGAGGCTCTCCGATCTCGGCGTGGTGACGGTGGGGGATCTGGCCGCCATCTCCGTCGAGACGTTGTGCCGGGTGGTGGGCGAGGCCCACGGCCGCCATCTGGCCGCGCTGGCGCGCGGCGAGGACACCCGGTCGGTGGTGGCCGTCCAGGAGGTGAAGTCGGTCGGTCACGAAGAGACGTTCGCCGCCGATCTGCACGAGCACGATGCCGCCCACCGCCACGTCGTGCGGATGTCCGATGCCGTCGGGACACGTCTGCGCGAGGCGGGACTGCGGGGACGGACGGTTACCGTCAAGGTCCGCTTCGGCGACCACGCCACCATCACCCGTTCGCACACCGTGTCGAGTGCCCTCGACTCACCCCGGGCCATCGGGGCCGTCGCCGGTGCTCTCCTCGACGGGGTCGACCTCGCCCCCGGGGTCCGTCTCCTCGGCGTGTCGCTGTCCGGCCTCGTGCGCGCCGGCTCCGACGCGCAGCAGCTGTCGTTCGCCGACGCCGCGCCCGGCGGCGACAGCGCCGGCGACAGCGCCGGCGACACGCCGCGACGAGGGGTCGGCCGTCCCGGCCCTCCCGGCCGTCCCGGCCCTCCCGGTGGAGGTCCACGGACGGGGATGGGAAGAGGTGGAGGCGGCCGTGACGGCCATCCGCTCCCGGTACGGCCACGGCTCGGTGGGACCGGCCACCTTGATCGGTCGCTCCGGACTGGGTGTGAAGCGACGGGGCGACACCCAGTGGGGGCCGAGTGACCGGCCCGACGCGCCCGCCGACGGTCCCGGTGAGCCGTCGCGTGGCGGGAAAGAAACTTGAAGGGGGGCTGTCCGCTCGAATCGGCGTCTGACCTGGTCCTTTGGCGTCCGATGGGGCGAAGGGGATTGCGAATCCGATGTCGGGGCTCCGTTGTCAGCCTGTGGTGACTGCGCGAAGATTGAGCGAGCCGTATTCTGCATTTGTATTCTCCATTTGAAGATGACGCGGTAGGAAGGGGTTCGGGTGCCGCTCTCCGAGCACGAGCAACGAGTGCTGCAGGAGTTGGAGCAGGCCTTGTATCACGACGACCCGGCTTTCGCCAACCGGGTCCGGCAGGAGAACGTCTACCGGTATGCCGGCCGCTACCTCAAGTGGTCCATCCTCGGGTTCGTCGTCGGCCTGGCCGTGATGGTGGTGTTCTTCACGACGTCGGTCTTCATCGGATTCCTCGGGGTCCTCATCATGTTCGCCTCGTTGGTCAGTTTCTGGACCAACCTCCGGCGGATGGGGAAGGCGGGCATCGAGGACATCGGCCGATCGCTGCGCTCTGACGGCATCGGCAACGTCATCAACGACGCCCGGACCAAGATGCGCGAGAGGTTCCGCCGGAACCAGTAGCGGTGGGGTGCCCGGCCGGTCGGCTCTGACCGCCGGGGATCCAGCGCCGGCCGCCGGCGACGTCGCGTTAGCGTGCCGGGCGTGGACGTCTGCCTGGCTGTCGACGTCGGCGGGAGCAAGATCGCCGCCGGGCTCGTCACGCGCCAGGGCGACCTCCTCGACCACGACCGTGTGGCGACACCCCCGTCCCACGACGCCGACGACCTCTTCGCCGCGCTGCGGGCCGTCGTGGGCGGCGTGCTCGCCCGAGGGTCCGGCGCCGCTGACCGGGGGCCGGGGGCGGTCGGAGAGATCGTCGCCTGTGGGATCGGATGCGGCGGACCGATGGATCTCGCCGCCGGCACGGTGTCGCCCCTGAACATCCCCGCATGGCGGGGATTCCCCCTGCGCCAGCGGGTGGCCGACCTCACCGGCCTCCCGACGGCGCTCGACAACGACGCCAAAGCCCTGGCCCTGGCCGAAGGGTGGGTCGGCGCCGCTCGGGATCGGCGGAACTTTCTCGCCATGGTGGTCTCGACCGGAGTGGGCGGGGGCATCGTTCTCGACGGCCGGCTGGTGCACGGCGCCACCGGCAACGCCGGTCATGTCGGGCACGTCATCGTCGAGCCCGATGGCCGGCGGTGCGCGTGCGGGGCGCGCGGGTGTCTCGAAGCCGAGGCGTCGGGGACCGCCATCGCCGCCGTCACCGGCCGGCCGGCGGCGCAGGCGCCGGCGGCGCTGGTGACCCGGTGCGGACTGCTTGTCGGCCGCGCCGTCGCCTCCCTGGTGAGCGCGCTCGATATCGAGCTGATCGTCGTGGCCGGTTCGGTGGCGCTCGGCTACGGAGCCCCGTTCTTCGCCGCCGCCAACGTGGAGATGCATCGACGCGCCTGTCTGTCCTTCACCCGGTCGGCCGTCATCGTCCCCGCCGGCCTGGCCGAGCGGGGTCCGCTCGTGGGGGCGGGCGCCGTCGGATGGGCTGGTTGCGGCGTCGACGTCCTCGGTGGGCGACCGTGAGACGGGCGATGGCCACCGTCGTGGTCAGCGTGGTGGTGCGCCCGTGGTTGTGGCCGGTGGCCGTAGTCCAGGTCCTGCGTCTGGCGCGGCCCGGATGGTGGCACCGGTGGCCGCCGGTGCCGCTGCCCGACCGCCGGTTGTGGCGCTTCCGCATGGAGACGGCCTATGGCGGCACCGGGGAGGCAGTGCCCGGCGCACAGGACGTGCGATCGTTCCTGCGCTGGAGCCGGGACATGCGGCACTGGCGCCGCCCCTGAAGCGTTCCCACCTCGACGGCGGCGCGGCGGGCGGCGGCCGTCACCGGCGGGCTGCGACGGGGGGAGCCGAGCGCGGAGGAGTAGCCTCGGTTCATGGGGGCGAGAGAGCCTGGTGCCGCGGGAACGAGTCGTGCGCTGGTCCTGAACGCCACCTTCGAGCCCCTCGGAGTGGTGTCGACGCGCCGGGCCCTCCTCCTCGTCCTCGGCACCAAGGCCGAGCTCGTCCACGCCACCTCGCGGACGTTCCGCTCCGAGCGGTTGGCCTTTCCCGAGCCGTCCGTGGTGCGGCTGGCCCGCTACGTCCGGGTCCCGCACGACCGCACGGTCGCCGTCAACCGGCGCACCGTCTTCGCCCGAGACGGCCATCACTGCCAGTACTGCGGGTTGGCGGCGGAGAGCATCGATCACGTGCTGCCGAGGAGCCGAGGCGGCCTGCACGCGTGGGACAACGTCGTCGCCGCCTGTCGCCGCTGTAACACCCGCAAGGAGGACCGCCTGCCCCACGAGGTCGGGCTGGTCCTGCGGACCCAACCGGCGGCGCCGCGCCAGCGGGTGTGGCTGCTGGCCATGTCCGGCGGTGCCCGCGACGAATGGGCGCCGTATCTGGGCGAGCAGTCCCTCACTGCGTGACGCGCCGCCGTCCCGCCGGCTGGCGGGTGGAGCGGTGCACAGGATCGGCCGCCACCCTCCTCGCCCCGTGGCCGCCGCCGACCGGTCAGGACGACCCCGTCGTCCGCGTCGGCCGGGTGCGCGGGCGTCGCGCCCTCGTCCTCGGCAGCACCCAGGACCGTGCCGCCGTCGACGAGGGACGCGCCGCGGCGGCGGGAGTCGACGTCGTCCGGCGGTCGACCGGGGGCGGCGCCGTGCTCGTCGCCCCCGGTGCCCAGGTCTGGCTGGACGTGTGGGTCCCGCGCCGCCATGTGTTGTGGGACGACGACATCGTCGACGCCGCCTCCTGGTTGGGCGACGTGTGGGCCGGGGCCCTCACCGCCCTGGGCGCCGGCAGCCTCTCGGTGCACCGGGGTCGGTCGACGCGCCGGGCCCTCTCCGATCGGGTGTGCTTCGCCGGTCTCGGTCCCGGTGAGGTCCATCTCGCCGGGACCGGTGCGAAGGTGACGGGGCTCGCGCAACGCCGCACGAGGGCCGGCGCACGTTTTCACACCAGCGCGCCGCTGTGGTGGGACCCCGATCCGTTGGTGTCCCTGCTCGATCTGGACGACGATGCCGGCGAGACGTTGCGCGCCGTCGCCGTCGGACTGCGGTCGCTCCTCACGGAGCGACGCCCGGCCGGAGCCGACCTCGACATTCTCGCCACGGTGGAGGACGCCGTCATCGCCGCCCTGCCCTGACCCGGCACCGTGTGGCCGGCGTCAGTGCTTGCGTCGCGATCCTCGACGCTGCTCCCGTCGTGATCTGACCCACCGGGCCCCGGGTCTCGGGGCCCTCCTCGTCCGTAGTGGCGCCGACTCCGTTCCCCCGCCGACCGGTCGCGCCCTCGGGAAGGTGGGGCGCGAGGGGCGGAAGTGGCCCACGGGTGGGGGGTGGTGGTGTTGACGGGTGGGGGTGTGTGGCGTAGGGTGGCGCGAAGTGGTTGATTAGGGAGTGGTTGCTGGCATGGATGGTGCCCGCCGGAGGACGGGGGAGCCTCGTGGGAGTCCGCAGGAATGGATCGGTTCTTCGGCAGGTACGAGCACACGCTCGACGGCAAGGGACGAGTGATCCTGCCGGCGAAGTTCCGCGCCCCCTTTGCCGTGGGTGGCTACCTGACCCAGCACCTCGACGGCTGCTTGGCGTTGTGGACACCGACGGAATTCGAGATCCAGGGGCAGCAGATGCAGGAACGGGCGGTGCGGGGTCGGCAGGACCGCAACCTGGCCCGGATGTGGGCGTCGGCCTCTCAGGAAGTGGATATCGACCGACAGGGACGGATGGCGATACCGGCGCATCTGCGTCAGTACGCCGGGCTCCAGGGCGAGGTTCTCGTCCTCGGGGCCAACGACCGGGTGGAGTTGTGGGACCCGGCCCGGTGGACGGAGATCGTGGGACCGCAGGAGCAGCGGCTGAGCGAGGGTATCGACGACTGATGGGTGTCGGCCGACGCGACGGCGCCGCGGCACCGGTCACGGTGATCGGGTTCCCCACCCGGAGAGCGCTCGAGGCAAGGAACGAAAGGAGAGTCCGAACGAAGGTCCACGCAGGACAGGAATTGGCTCTGGCCCGACACGGTGACACCAGGCCCATGCGCAGCCCCTCGGCTGGCTCGGTGGAAGACTCCTCCTCCGCCCGCTTCCAACCGAGTCGCAGGAGCAACCCTCCCGACGGCATTCCGCCAGTCGAGGGGCTGCGGATGCGCCAGGTGTTCGAACACGAGCCGGTGATGCAAGCCGAGGTGGTGGCGCTCTTCGCGCCGGTACCCCCAGGCGTCGTCATCGACGCCACCGTCGGGGCCGGGGGCCACGCCCGGGCCCTTCTCGAGGCCCACCCCCACCTGCGGGTGCTCGGGCTCGACCGCGACGCCGACGCCGTGGAGGCCGCCACCGAGAACCTGGCGAGCTTCGGCGATCGTGCCACCGTGCGTCAGGCACCGTTCAACCGCCTGGCCGACGAGATGGAGAAGGGCGCCGGTGCCTCCGAGGACCAGGTCACCGGTGTCCTGTTCGACCTGGGCGTGAGCTCGCCCCAGCTGGACAGGGCCGAGCGGGGCTTCTCGTACCGTCACGACGGACCGCTCGACATGCGGATGGACCGCTCGTCGGGTCCCACCGCCGCCGAGATCGTGAACACGTGGTCCGTCGAGGACCTGAGCCGGCTGTTCGCGGCCAACGGCGAGGGGCGGTTCGCCCGGCGGATCGCCCGGGCCATCGTCGCCGCCCGCCCGTTCACCACCACCGCGGAGTTCGCCGAGACGGTGCGCACCGCCATCCCGGCCGCCACCCGCCGCAGCGGGGGTCATCCGGCGCGGCGGGTGTTCCAGGCCGTGCGCATCGCCGTGAACGACGAGCTCGAGCTCCTCGGGGAGACCATCCCCACCGCCATCGACATCCTCGCTCCCCGAGGGCGGTGCGTGGCCATCTCCTACCACTCCGGTGAGGACCGGATCGTGAAAGCCGCTTTCGCCCGGGCCGACACGGGGGGCTGCGTCTGCCCGCCGGGCCTGCCCTGCGCCTGTGGCGCCGTTCCCGTCGGGCGCCTGCTCTTCCGCGGCGCCCGTCGCCCCACGCCGGACGAGCGGGCCAGGAACCGCCGGGCCGAGAGTGCGCGGCTGCGGGCCGTCGAACGCCTCGAACCGGCTGTCGCCGGCTCCGGCGAGCCCGCATCCGGGTCCCCTCGTCAGGAGCGCCGCTGATGGCGACGGCAACGGCCCCCCGCCGGGCACCGGCACCGGGTCGGGGTCCCGAGGCCGCTCGGCCCCGGCTGCAGGTCGTCGGGCCCCCCCGGCGCCGGCGGTCCCCGCGGTCGCTGCGGCCCACTGTGATCGCGGCCGCCGTCCTCGTCCTCGGCAGCCTCCTCGCCGTGGCCGCCGTCCAGGCCTACATGACCCAGGAACAGGTTCGCCTGACCCAGGTGGAGGCCCGTCTCACCACCGAGGTCGGCCAACACCATGATCTGGAGCTGCGCGTCGCCCAACTGTCGAATCCGGCCCACGTCGTGAGCGCCGCCCAGAGCCAAGGGCTGGTGGTCCCCAGCCAGGTCACCGACCTCACCCCCGTCACCGTCCCGCCGGCGACGGGGCATCCGGTGACGCATCCGTCGACGACGTCCCCCGCCCCGGCCCACCGCAGCGCTCGCAGCCGAGCGCGCGGCGCCGGTGGCACGTGAGCGTCCGTCAGGCGCGCTACCCGACGCTCGAGCGGCGTCGCGGTCGGCGGCGCACCAGCCGGTCCCGCCGCATGGCCCGGCGGCCGGTCATCGGCACGACGGCGGCCGGGGCGACGGCCGTCGGCCGGGTGGGGAGTCCAGGTCTGTCGGGGCGCCGCGCCCGTCGTCGGGGATACGAACGTCGCCCGTCCGTGGGTCTGTCCCGCCGGCCGGCCCGACGGATCGAGCCGGTCGGGAAGGTCAAGCCGGCCCGATCGGTCAAGGTGGCCAGAGCGAGAAAGAAGACCGAGACCGTCACCGGAGCGGTGGCGCGACGACGGCTCGGCGTCATCCGGGTCACGGTGATCCTGGTCTTCTTGGTGATCGGCGTCCGACTCGTCGCCGTGCAGGTCTTCTCCGGTTCGCGCTACTCGTCGATCGGCGCCGCCGAGGTGACGAGCACCGTCGTGGTACCGGCCGTGCGGGGAGGGATCTACGACCGCAACGGAGCCGTCCTCGCCACCTCGGTGCCCCGGACGACCATCGTGGCCGACCCGTTCCTGATCCGTCACCCCGGCGCCGAGGCCACGGCGCTGGCCCCCGTGCTCGGGGTGTCGGAGACGACGGTGCGCCACGAGCTCACCGAAGACTCCGGCTTCGTCTACCTGGCCCACAAGGTGGGCGCCGGCGAGGCCGACGCCGTCGGGAAGATGAACCTGGTGGGGATCAACCTGCTCCCCGACAGCCAACGGGTCGATCCGGCCGGTCAACTGGCGGCGCCCGTCATCGGCGAGGTGGGGGCCGAGGGGACGGGGTTGTCGGGTCTCGAGTACCAGTACAACAAGCTCCTCGGGGGGGAGAACGGCACCGAGAGGGTGGAGCAGTCGCCGAGCGGGGTGACCCTGCCCGGTGACACGACACAGCTGACGTCGGCCGCGGCCGGCACGGGGATCGAGCTCACCCTGGACGAGCCCCTGCAGTACGTGACCGAGCAGGCGCTCGGATCGGAGATCGTGTCCTCGCACGCCAAGAGCGGCATCGCCATCGTGATGAACTCCCACACGGGCGACATCCTGGCCATGGCCAACCTGGTCGACGGCGCGAACGCGGCGGCGCCGGTCGAGGCCCCGTCGAACCTGGCCCTGACGAACGTCTACGAGCCCGGCTCGGTGTTCAAGCTCGTGACCTTCTCGGCCGCCCTCCAGGACGGGATCATCACACCCAGCCAGGTCTTCACCGTGCCCAACTCGCTCACGATCGACCAGTGGGTGTTCCACGACGCCGAGAGCCACCCCACCGAGCAGCTCTCGGCCACGCAGATCCTGGCGCAGTCGTCGAACATCGGGACCATCGAGATCGCCCAGCTGCTGGGCAAGGACCGCCTGGCCAGTCAGATCCAGACGCTCGGTTTCGGCCAGCCCACCGGTCTCGACTACCCCGACGAGTCGACCGGCCTGGTGAAGGGGAACCCGAGGACGTGGTCGGCCTCGGACATCGGTTCGACGCCGATCGGCCAGGACGACGCCGTCACCGCCCAGCAGGTCCTCGACATGGTGAACACGGTGGCCACCGGCGGCATCTACGTCGCCCCCCGGCTCGTCCAGGCCACGATCGCCGAGGACGGGAAGCTGACGCCGACGTCGCGACCGGCGACGCACCGGGCGTTGTCGAAGACCGTGTCGGCCGAGCTCACGACGATGATGGAGCAGGTGGTCCAGGACGGCACGGCCGTGGCCGCCGGCGTCCCCGGGTACACGGTGGCCGGGAAGACGGGAACGGCCCAGGTCCCCGGGAACGGGGGCTACATCCCCGGCGCCTACATGGCCACCTTCGCCGGGTTCGCCCCGGCCGAGGACCCGGCGCTGTCGGCCATCGTCGTGCTGGACCAGCCGCAGCCGATCTACGGCGGCACCGTGGCCGCGCCCGTGTTCTCCGAGGTGATGCAGTACGCGCTGCACCGGTACGGCATCCCGACATCACCCGGCGGCGGGACGACCGGGGGTCACTCCTCTCCCATCGCGTTCCCACCACCGCCTTCGGTGGCGTCCAGCGGGACAGCACCTCCGGCGGGAGGCGCGCCCGGCGCCGCGGGTACGATCGCCCCCGCGGCCGGGAACGCCACGGAAGGGCCGTGATCCGTCCGGCGGGGCCCCGACTGTGCGCATGGACAGGTTGTTCGAAGGAGTCGAGGTCGTCGGAGCGGTCGGCGACGTCGCCGGCACCGAGGTGACGTCGGTCGAGTTCGACAGCAGGGCCGTGGCACCCGGAGCGTTGTTCTTCTGCCTCCCCGGCCACCGGACCGACGGGCACGATTTCGCCGCCGCCGCTGTCGGCGCCGGAGCCGTGGGCCTGATGGTGGAGCACCCGCTGGCGCTTCCGGTGCCCCAGGTCGTGGTGAGGCCGGGATCGGCCCGGCCGGCGATGGCCGGTGCCGCCTGTGCCTTCTTCGACTACCCGGCCCGGTCGCTCGTGACGGTCGGGGTGACCGGGACCAACGGCAAGACGACGGTCACGCATCTGCTGGCCTCGATCCTCGACGGCCACGGGCAGCCGTGTGCTGTGATCGGGACCCTCGACGGGGCCCGGACGACGCCCGAGGCTCCGGTCGTCCAGAGGATCCTCGACGACGCCCGACGCCACGGACGGGCGGCGGCGGCCATCGAAGTGTCGTCCCATGCCCTGTCCGAAGCACGGGTGGACGGGATCTGTTTCGACGCCGCGGTGTTCACCAACCTGAGTCACGACCACCTCGACTACCACGGGACGATGGAGGCGTATTTCGCCGCCAAGGCGTCGTTGTTCACCCCCGGGCGCGCCGCCGTCGCCGTGGTGAACACCGACGACGTCTGGGGTCGCCGGCTCCTCGGACAGCTGACGATCCCGGTGGTGACGTTCTCGTCGGGCGACACCACCGACGTCGAGGCGACCGCCGGGCGGACCTCGTTCGTATGGCGCGGTCGGAAGATCGAGCTGCGTCTGTCGGGCGCCTACCACGTGGCCAACGCCCTCGCCGCGGCGACCGCCGCCTCCGTCCTCGGCGTCCCCGAGGAGGCGGTGGTGCGCGGTCTCGAGGGCGCCGGGCCCGTGCCCGGGCGATTCGAGGTGGTCGAGGTTCCGGCGCCGTTCACCGTCGTGGTCGACTACGCCCACACCCCCGACGGGCTGGAGGTGGCGCTCGGGAGCGCCCGCCGACTGGCCGGGGGCGGACGCGTCCTGTGCGTCTTCGGGTGCGGGGGCAACCGCGACCGCGCCAAGCGGCCCCTCATGGGCCGGGTGGCGTCCGGGGGGGCCGACGTCACCGTGATCACGTCCGACAACCCGCGCCACGAGGATCCCGCCGCCATCATCGACGACGTCAAGCGCGGTGTGGTCGACGGCGCCGCCGTCGTCGTCGAACCCGAGCGGGGTCGGGCCATCGCCCGCGCCGTGGAGATGGCCCGACCGGGCGACGTGGTGCTCGTGGCCGGGAAGGGTCACGAGTCGGTCATCGAGGTGGGCGACAGGCGTCTCCCGTTCGACGACCGTCTGGTGGCCGCCGCCGCCGTGAAGCGGACGGCCCGGTGAGGCGGGTGGCCCGGTGAGGCGGGTGGCCCGGTGAGGCGGGTCGGGGGCCCGGTGAGGCGGGTGGCCCGGTGATCAGCCTGATGGCGTCGGGCGGCATCGCCCTGTGGATGGCCGTGCTGGGGACGCCGATGCTGCTCGGGTGGCTCCGGAGCCGCAGCGTGGGTCAGCAGATCCGCGAGGACGGCCCGTCGATGCACCAGGTGAAGGCGGGGACACCGACCATGGGCGGGGTGGCCCTGATCGGCGCCGGCGTCGCCGGGTACCTGATCGCCCACGCCGGGACGCACGTGGCCTTCAGCCGCCCCGGCATCCTCGTCGTGGCCGTGATGATCGGGTCGGGGGCGATCGGCTTCGTCGACGACTGGATCAAGGTGCGGCACCAGCGCAGCCTGGGTCTCAACAAGCGGGCCAAGTTCGTCGCCCAGGTCCTGGTGGCCCTCGGGTTCGCCCTGGCCGCCGAGCACTGGGCCGGGGTGAACACCCACCTGTCGTTCACCCGCTGGAACTCCATCGGGGTCGACCTCGGCAGCGTGGGCTGGCTGGTGTGGGCCGTCTTCGTGGTGGTGGGGACGGCCAATGCCGTGAACCTCACCGACGGGCTCGACGGCCTGGCCTCGGGGGCGGCCACGTTCTGCTTCGCCATCCTGGCCATCATCGGTTACTGGCAGTTCCGTCACTACTCCATCTACCACGTGACCTCGGCGCTCGACCTGGCCCTGACGTCGATCGCGCTGGCCGGCGCCTGTCTCGGTTTCCTGTGGTGGAACGCCGCCCCGGCCCGGATCTTCATGGGGGACACCGGTTCCCTGGCCATCGGCGCCGCGCTGGCGGCGTTGTCGTTGCAGATGAACCTGCAGCTGCTGCTGCCCGTGATCGGCGGCCTGTTCGTCATCATCACCCTGTCGGTGGTGATCCAGGTGATCAGCTACCGGGTGTTCGGTCGCCGGGTCTTCCTCATGGCGCCCCTGCACCACCACTTCGAGCTGCTCGGCTGGCCCGAGACGACGGTGATCGTGCGTTTCTGGATCCTGGGCGGCCTGTTCGCCGCGCTCGGTCTCGGTCTCTTCTACGCCGACTTCCTGTCGGTGACCTCCGGGGTGCACTGACATGACGGCGGCGGTGGGAACCGGAGGGAGGGGGAAACGGACCTAGGGGGGGCCGGTCGGGTCCTCGTCTACGGCCTCGGGATGAGCGGGGCGGCGGTGGCCCGCCATCTGGGGGCCGAGGGGTTCGAGGTGGTCGCCGTCGACGACGACGCCGGCCCCGCGTCCCGGGCGAGGGCCCGGGAGCTCGGCCTCGAGCTGACGGTGGCCCCCGACGCCGCCGAGCTGCGGGCGATGGCCGCGGGGGTGGACGAGATCGTGGTGAGCCCCGGTGTCCCCGCCGGCCACCGGGTGTTCGCGCTGGGCCCCGGGGTGCGGCTGGTGGGGGAGGTCGAGCTGGCGTGGCGCCGGTCCCGGGCGACGATGGTGGCGGTCACGGGGACGAACGGGAAGACGACGGTGACCACCCTGATCGCGGCGATCCTGGCGGCGTCCGGGGTGCGGGCCGTGGCCGCCGGCAACATCGGCGTGCCCCTGCTCGACGCCGTGGCCGGCGACGCCGACGTGGTGGTGGCCGAGGTCTCGTCGTTCCAGCTGGCACTGACCGAGACCTTCCATCCGGCCGTGGCGGCCTGGGTCAACTTCTCCGAGGACCACCTCGACTGGCACGCCACGGTGGGCGACTACCGCGACGCCAAGGCACGGGTGTGGGCCAACAGCACGGCCGGCGACGTGGTGGTGGCCAACGCCGAGGACCCGGTGGTGCTCGACGCCGCCGCCGGGCCGGCCGGGAGGGGCGCCACGGTGGTCACCTTCGGCCTCCGCGCCGGCGACTACACGGTGGACGACGGCGATCTCGTCGGTCCGGGGGGCACCGTCCTGGCCGCCGTGGACGAGCTCCCGCGGTCGCTGCCCCACGACCTGGCCAACGCCCTGTGCGCGGCGGCGGCGGCCCTGGCCGTCGGGGGGAAGCCCGAAGGCTGCCGGGAGGCCCTCGGTGCCTTCCGGGGGCTCCCCCACCGGGTCGAGCTGGTGGGCGAGGCTGGTGGGGTGCGGTTCTACGACGACTCGAAAGCGACCACGCCCGGCGCCGTGTTGGCCGCCTTGAACGGTTTCGACTCGGCGGTGCTGATCGCCGGGGGCCGGAACAAGGGCCTGGACCTCTCGGTGCTGCGGCCCGCGGCGGCCCACCTGCGCGCCGTGGTGGCCATCGGGGAGGCGGCGGCCGAGGTGAGGACGGCCTTCGCCGGGGCCTGCACCGTGGTGGAGGCGACGTCGATGGACGAGGCGGTGACCCTGGCGGCGGGGTTGGCCCGGCCCGGCGACGCCGTGGTGCTGTCGCCGGCGTGCGCCTCGTTCGACTGGTACCCCTCGTACGGCGCCCGGGGCGACGACTTCGTCCGCGGCGTGCGGGCGTTCGCCGCCGGGGAGGTGGAGCGGTGAGCCCGGCGCCGGGGACCTCGCCCGCCACACCCGGGGGAACCGCCGCCCGCCGCTGCGCGTCGTCGACGGGGGAGGATCGCGCCGCCGCCGCCGCCGCCGGCCCGGCCCGGCGGCGCCCCGCCGGCCGGTCGTCTCGACGCGGACGGCCCTGCTCGTCGTGGTGGGCGGCCTGTGCGGGACCGGGCTGGTGATGGTGCTGTCGGCCTCGGCCTACACGTCGCTCGTCGAGGACGGTTCGGTGTGGACGATCTTCACCCGCCAGGTGCTGTGGATGACGCTCGGCGGGATCGCCCTCTACGTGACGGCCCGGATGCCGTACGAGCGGTGGCGGAGGATGCGCGTCCTGCTCCTGGTGGGGACCCTGGGCCTGCTGACGGCGGTGCTCGTCCCCGGGATCGGGGTGTCGGCCGGGGGATCGGCGCGGTGGCTCGGGGTGGGCCAGCTGCGGCATGCAGCCGTCGGAGCTGATGAAGCTCGCCCTCGCCGTGTTCGCCGCCGACCTGCTGGCCCGGCGGGCCGACCGCGTCCACGAACCGGGGGCGGTGGTGGTACCCCTGCTCGTGGTGCTGGGCCTGGCCGGGGTCCTGGTGCTGAAGCAGCCCGACATGGGTACGGCCCTGGTGCTCGCCTGCATCACCCTGGCGATGCTGTACGCCGGCGGCGTCCCCCTGCGCCCGGTGCTCAAGGTGCTGGCCGGCGTGGCCGTGCTGGCCGTGGCGCTCGGATTGGCCGAGCCCTACCGCCGGGCGCGGCTGCTGTCGTTCGTGAACCCCTTCGCCCACGCCCAGGGCTCGGGCTACCAGGTCGTGCAGTCGCTCGTCGGACTGGGCTCCGGCCGCCTGTTCGGCCTGGGGCTGGCCGCCGGGAGGGAGAAGTGGGGGCTGTTGCCGAACGCCCACACCGACTTCATCTTCTCGGTGATCGGCGAGCAGGTGGGGTTGGTCGGAGCGCTGCTCGTGCTGGCCCTGTTCGGAGCCCTGGCCTGGTACGGGCTGCGGGCCGCGGGGCGGGCCCCCGACCGCTTCGGGGCTCTGCTGGCCGTGGCCGCCACCTGTTGGATCACCAGCCAGGCCGTGATCAACATCGGGGCCGTGATCGGGCTCCTGCCCGTGACCGGGATCCCGCTCCCGTTCATCTCCTTCGGCGGGTCCTCCCTCGTCATCACCATGATGGCCGCCGGGATCCTCGTCAACGTGGCCGCCCACGAGAGGATGCCGATCCCGGCCGTGCGACCCCTGACCCCCGACACCGGGGCGGGGCCGCGTCGGTCCCCGGCGCGGTGACCCGCCGCCGCTACGCGCTGGTGGCGGGGGGCGGGACCGGCGGGCACCTGGTGCCGGCGGTGACGGTGGCGCAGGCCCTGGCCGCCGCCCGCGGGGCCGAGGCCGTCGAGATCGTGGGCTCGCGCCGGGGCCTCGAGGGGGACCTGCTGGCCGCCACCGGCCTGCCCGTGACCCGGCTACCGGGCCGGGGCTTCGCCCGCTCCTTCGGCCCCCGCCGGGTCGTCGCCAACATGGGGGCGGCCGTCGCCTTGGCGGCGGCGTGGGTGATGGCACTGGCCCTCGTGCGCCGGCGCCGGCCCGCCGTGGTGGTGGCCATGGGCGGCTACGGCTGCGTCCCGGTGGCGCTGGCCGCCGTCGTGCTCGGGGTCCCGGTGGTGCTCGTGAACCTCGACGCCGTGCCCGGGGCCGCCAGCCGGCTGGTGGGCCGGTTCGCCCGGGCCGCGGCGGTGGCCTTCGAGGCCACGCCGCTGCCGCGCGCCGTCGTCACCGGCGCGCCCGTCCGTCCCGAGATCGTGGCCGCCGCCCGCCCCGACGCCGCCGCCCGCCGCCGGGCCCGGGACACGCTCGCTCTTCCCGGGGACCGCTTCGTGGTGGGAGTGGTGGGGGGGTCGCTCGGGGCCACGACGATCAACCGGGCGGCGCTGGCCCTGGCCGGCCGGTGGGCCGGGCGGGGCGACACGGTGGTGTACCACGTGGTGGGGCGACGCGACGCCGAGGCGATGGCCCGGGAGGCGCCCGCCGCGCTCGACCACGGGGGGCTCGTCTACCGCCAGGTGGCCTACGAGGACCGGATGGCGCTCTTCTACCAGGCGGCCGACGTCGTGGTGGGCCGGGCCGGGGCCACCACGGTGGCCGAGCTGGCGGTGATGGGCGTGCCCGCCGTCCTCGTCCCCCTGCCCGGCGCGCCCGGTGACCACCAGACGGCGAACGCGGCGGGGCTGGCCGCCGCCGGAGGGGCGGTGGTCGTCCCCGACGGCGAGTGCAGCGGGGAGCGCCTGGCCGACGAGCTCGAGGCACTGCGCGCCCCACCCGGGCGCCTGGAGCGGATGGCGGCGGCGGCCGCCTCGCTCGGACGGCCCGACGCCACGGCCGCCGTGGTGGCCGTGGTCGAGAGCCACGCCCGGGCCGGGCCGCGGTGGGCCGGGGCCACCGGGGCGGCCACCCGGGCGGGCCACGGTGCGGGTGCGCCGTGACGGGGGAGCGGGCGGGGTCGGCACCGGTCGACCTGTCGTACCCGAGGCGGATCCATCTCGTCGGGGTGGGCGGGGCGGGGATGAGCGCGATCGCCTCGGTGCTGGCCGCCATGGGCCACACGGTGACGGGGAGCGACCTGAAGATGTCGGCGACGACGCAGAGGCTGGCCGGCGCCGGGGTGGCGGTGACGATCGGCCACGACGCCGCCCATGTGGGCGGGGCCGAGATGGTCACCATCTCGACGGCCATCGCCGCCACGAACCCGGAGGTGGTCGAGGCCCGGCGGCTCGGCGTGCCGGTGTTGCACCGGGCCGAGATCACCGCAGCGGTGGCCGCCTGCCGTCGGTGCGTGGCCGTGTCGGGGACCCACGGGAAGACGACGACGACGTCGATGCTGGCCCTCATCCTGGTGGAGGCCGGGCTCCGTCCCAGCTTTCTGATCGGTGGGGACGTGAACGAGATCGGGACCAACGCCGTGTGGGACACCGGGGCGTGGTTGGTGATCGAAGCCGACGAGAGTGACGGGACCTTCCTCGCCCTCGACCCCGAGATCGCCGTGGTCACCAACGTGGAGCCCGACCATCTCGACTTCTACGGGGGCTTCGAGGAGCTGATCGCCGCGTTCGACCGGTTCTGCACGGGGCGGTCGGGAGCGGTGGTGGTGGGGGCCGACGACCCCGTGGCCGCCTCGATCGGACGGGCCCACGGCGCCGACCGGGTGGGCACGGCCGACGATGCCACCTTCCGGATCGAGGCCCTCGAGGCGGGGCGCGACGGGGTGTCGTTCCAGATGAGCACGGGGGGCCGGAACCTGGGGACGATCTCCCTGCCCGTGACGGGGGCGAACATCGCCCGCAACGCGGCGGTGGCCACCGTGGCCGCTCTGCACGTGGGAGCCAGCTTCGCCGACGCCGCCCGGGCCTTCGCCCGCTTCGCCGGCGTGGCCCGGCGCTTCGAATGGCGCGGCGAGGCGCACGGGGTGCGCTTCGTCGACGACTACGCCCATCTGCCGAGCGAAGTGGACGCCGTGCTCGAGGCGGCCCGCCAGACGGGCCCCGACCGCGTCGTCGTCGTGTTCCAGCCGCACCGGTACAGCCGGATCGAGGCACTGGCCGAGCAGTTCGCCGACGCCTTCTCGGGCGCCGACGTCGTGATCGTGACCGATATCTTCGCCGCCGGCGAGCAGCCCCGGCCCGGGGTGACGGGGCGGCTCGTGGCCGACGCCGTGGTGGCCGGCCATCCCGACCTCGACGTCACCTACGTCGCCGGCCGGGCCGAGTTGCGCGCCTATCTGGGCAGCGTCCTGCGGCCGGGTGACCTGTGCCTGACGCTCGGGGCCGGCGACCTCACGTCGCTGCCCGATGAGATGGTGGGGACGCCGGCGTGGTGAGAGGGACCGGGCCCCTCGACGCCGTGGCCGCCGCCCTCGGAGAGCGCGCCGTGCGGCACGCCCCCCTCGGGGCCCGGACGACGTATCGTGTGGGCGGGACGGCTGCCGTCCTCGTCGAGGTGAACGACGAGGACGATCTCGGCGCCGTGCACGTGGCCCTCGGCACCGCCGACGCGCCCGTCGACCTGCTGGTGCTCGGGAACGGGTCGAACCTGCTCGTGGCCGACGCCGGTTTCGACGGCCTCGTGATCGTCCCCGGGGCCGGTCTGGCAGGGGTCGACATCACGGGCACGACGGTGCGCGCCGGGGGCGCCGCCGCCTTTCCCCTCGTCGCTCGTCGCAGTGCCGCCGCGGGTTTGGTCGGACTCGCATGGGCCGTCGGGGTCCCGGGAACGGTCGGCGGAGCGCTCAAGATGAACGCCGGAGGACACGGCTCGGACACCGCCGCCGTGCTGGCCCGCCAGCGCGTCTTCGACGTGACGACGGGCCGGGCCGTCGACGCCGGTCCCGAGCGCCTGGCCCTCGGGTACCGGCGGTCGTCGCTCGGCGCCGGTGAGGTGGTGGTGTGGGCCGAGTTCGCGCTGGAGCGCGGACAGCGGTCGGAGGCCGAGGCGGCCGTGGCCGAGATCGTCCGCTGGCGCCGGGCCCACCAGCCCGGTGGGTCCAACGCCGGGTCGGTGTTCACCAACCCCGACGGCGACGCCGCCGGGCGGCTGGTCGAGGCGGCGGGACTGAAGGGCCGGCGCCTGGGCTCGGCCCGCGTGTCGGAGAAGCACGCCAACTTCATCCAGGCCGACGACGGCGGGAGCGCCGACGACGTGCGGCGGCTGATCGGGGAGGTGCGCCGGGTCGTGCTCGAGCGGACCGGGGTGGCCCTCGACGTCGAGGTACGGATGGTGGGATTCGACGACACGGTGGAGGGGAAACCCTCAACCTCATGTGGAGGGTCGAGACAATGACGCAGGTCATCGAGGCACCAGCGACGGGGACGGCCCCGGTGGCCATCGAGCCCCGGATCCTCGAGCGACGGGAGGAGGTGGCCCGCCAGCGCCACCGCAAGCGGCTCCGGGTGGCGGCGATCGTGGGGGCCGTCGTGGTGGTGGCGGGGGGAGCGTGGGCCACGTTGCACTCTCCCGTCCTGGCCGACCGCCACGTGGTGGTGATCGGGGCCGTCCACACCGGCGTCGCCCCCGTGGTGGCGGCCGTGGGGCCGACCGGGCAACCGCTCGTCGACGTGAACCCCGGTTTGGTGGCCGCCCGCGTGGAGACCTTGCCGTGGGTGGCGCACGCCGCGGTGACGCGGCACTGGCCCGACGACATCACCGTGACCGTCGTCGAGCGCGTGCCGGCAGCCGTGGTCGAGAGCCCCGGTCACGGTGCCGTCGTGGTCGATGCCCACGGGCACGTGCTGGCCCCGGCGCAGGAGGCGCCGCCGGGTTTGCCCGTGCTCGTGGCACCGGTCGCCGTGGGTCGTCCCGGGTCCGTGCTGGGGGCCGCAGCCGCTCCCGGCCTGACCGTGCTGGGCGCCGTGCCCCCGCTGCTGCAGCGCCGTGTCGAGCAGGTGCAGGTGGCCCCCGACGGTGACGTGACCCTGGCACTCACGGGGAACGTCGGTGTGACCATGGGCCCCGCCGTCGAGCTGGCCGCCAAGTTCGAGGCGCTTCTCAGCGTGCTCGTCGACGTCCCCCCGACGGCACCGGAGGTGGTCGACGTCACCGTCCCCGACGCTCCCGCCGTCGGCCCCCCGGCGCCGCGCGCCGAGACCGTGAAACGGGTGGCGCCGACGCCGCCGGGAGCGGGGAGTGGTGCCGCCGGCCGCGCCCCGCAGTTGCGGCGGGCGGGACGAGGACCATCCTGACCTGGCCTTGCGCATCCCTGTCGTGCCTGAGGCTCTGCTTGACCGCTTCAACGGTGCGGCCCTAGGGTGAGGCCACCTCGGCAGGCGCCAGTTGAAAGTTGTGGTCGAGGGTGAGGTGACTGGTGCTCGGTGCCGGCGCGGCCAGCCCGACCACCTGGCGGACGTACCCACCGTGAGGCCCGGGAGGGTCGAGGAGAGTCGATGACCGGTCCAGCGCAGAGCAGCTACTTCGCTGTCATCAAGGTCGTCGGCGTGGGCGGGGGCGGGGTGAACGCCGTCAACCGGATGATCGAGGCCGGGTTGAAGGGCGTGGAATTCATCGCCGCCAACACCGATTCGCAAGCCTTGCTCATGAGTGACGCCGACCTGAAACTGGACATCGGGCGGCAGCGGACACGCGGTCTCGGGGCCGGGAGCGACCCCGAGGTGGGTCGGGAGGCGGCCGAGGAGCACCGGGCCGAGATCGAAGAGGCGTTGAAGGGCGCCGACATGGTCTTCATCACCGCCGGCAAGGGGGGAGGGACGGGGACGGGCGCCGCCCCCGTGGTGGCCGAGATCGCCCGGTCGGTGGGCGCGCTGACCATCGCCGTGGTGACGCGGCCGTTCGCCTTCGAAGGTCGGCAGCGCTCGGTGCAGGCCGAGGGTGGGATCCAGAAGCTGAAGGAGAAGGTCGACGCCATCATCATCATCCCCAACGACCGTCTCCTGACCGTGTCGACGGAGAAGACGTCGATGGTCAATGCCTTCAAGATGGCCGACGAGGTCCTGCTGCAGGGTGTCCAGGGGATCACCGACCTGATCACCATCCCCGGCCAGATCAACACCGACTTCGCCGACGTGCGCATGGTCCTGGCCGACGCCGGCACCGCCATCATGGGGATCGGCCAGACGACGGGCGAGGGCCGGGCCGTGAACGCGGCGCGGGCGGCGATCACCAGCCCGTTGCTCGAGGCACAGATCGAGGGGGCCCGCGGCATCCTGGTCAGCATCGCCGGGGGTCCCGAGCTCGGGCTGTTCGAGGTGAACGAGGCCATGGAGATCATCCACGGCGTGGCCCACCCCGACGCCAACATCATCTTCGGCAACGTCATCGACGAGTCGATGGGCGACGACGTCCGGGTGACGGTGATCGCCGCCGGCTTCGAGCGCTGGGAAGAGGGAGGCCTCGGCCGCAAGGGCGACCCGAAGTCGGCCGGCGCGTCGGCCAGCCAGGTACTCGGACACGATCCCGTGCACGAAGACATCTTCGCCACACCCGCCGAGGACGATCTCGACCTCGGCGACGACGAGTTCGACGTCCCCTCCTTCCTCCGCTGACCCTGCCCCCGGCCGGGAGCGTTCCGTCCCGTCGGGCGTCCACCGGTTGGGACCGACGCCGGTCGCCGTGTGGTGGTCGGGTGCCGCCGCCGGGGACCAGCGGGGGGTC
The DNA here is from genome assembly GCA_963848355.1 of uncultured Acidimicrobiaceae bacterium. Classification (GTDB taxonomy): domain Bacteria; phylum Actinomycetota; class Acidimicrobiia; order Acidimicrobiales; family UBA8190; genus CAWKDG01. The sequence continues at coordinate 558,509 of CAWKDG010000001.1, read as the reverse complement.
GACACCGCCTCTCTGCCGCCCGAGGTCCCGCCCGGTCTGTCCGTGCACCGCCTGCGCCAGGTCCACGGGTCGACCGTGGTCGTCGTGGGAGTGGCGCCCCCGCCGGGGTCGGCCCGCTGGGTGACGTCGCCCGCCGCCGGTCCGCCCGAGGCCGATGCCGTGGTGGCGGTGCGGTCGGGGTCGTGCGTGGTCGTGCTCACCGCCGACTGCGCCCCGGTGGCTCTCGGTTCTCCCGAAGGCGTCCACGCCGCCGTCCATGTGGGCTGGCGCGGACTGGTGGCGGGCGTGATCGCCGGGGCCGTCGACACCATGCGGGCCCTCGGGGCCACCGACGTGGTCGCCGGCCTGGGCCCGACCATCCACCCCTGCTGTTACGCCTTCGCACGACACGACCTCGACGCGGTGACCGCCGTGGTGGGCGACGGGGTGGGCGCCGCCACCACCGGCGGGGATGCGGCCCTCGATCTGCCGGCGGGCGTGCGGAACCGCTTGGCCGAGGCCGGCGCCCGGATCGTCGTCGACGTCGACACGTGCACCGCCTGTGGGGGCGACGCCTTCTCCCACCGGGCGCGCCGCGACCGCGCCCGTCAGGGCCTGTTCGTGTGGAGCACGGCCGGGGACCGGACCCCGTGAGCGCGGCGCCACTGGCCCCGGCACCGGAGCCGGCCGTGGTGGCCACCCGTGTCGACGACGTCTGGCGGCGCGTCCGCCAGAGCGGTCGCGATCCGGCCACGGTCCGCCTGGTGGCGGTGACCAAGGGGTTCGACGCCGGCGCCGTGACGGCGGCAGTGGCGGCCGGCGTGGAGGACATCGGGGAGAACTACGCCACCGAGTTGATAGCCAAGGCCGCGCTCGTGGCCGAGGCCCCGTCCGCTCCCGCCCCGTCGCCACGGTGGCACTTCCTCGGCGCCGTGCAACGCCGACGGGTCCGCGATCTCGCCGCCGTGGTCGGGTGCTGGCAGACCGTGGCGCGGGCCGTCGAGGGCGAGGCCATCGCCGGGCGGGCCCCGGGGGCGCCGGTGTTCGTGGAGGTCGAGGTGAGCGGGCTGCCCGGACGCAACGGCTGTCCGCCGGCCGGCGTCCCCGCACTGGTGCGGGCGCTGCAGGGACTCGACCTCGAGGTGAGAGGTCTCATGGTGGTGGCCCCGCCGGGACCGCCCGAGGTGGCCCGGGCGGCGTTCCGGACGACGGCGCGTCTGGCCGCCGACCTGGGGCTGGTCGAACTGTCGATGGGGATGACGCAGGACCTCGAGGTGGCCCTCGAGGAGGGCTCCACCATGGTGCGCGTGGGGCGGGCGTTGTTTGGGCCACGCCCGGAGGCGGGTCCGGCGGGACACCGGCCGCCGGCGATCTGATCGGCGGCCTGCATCGGCGACGTGATCGGCGGCGGGCCCGTGCCTGGCTCGTCACCCTGGGTCCTGAGCCCACGCAGTACGCTGTCGGCCAGGAGGGCGCGTCTCATGGCAGCTGGTTTCTTCAAGAGGGCCATGGTCTACCTGGGCCTGGTCGACGACGAGTACGAGGACTACGAGGAGTACGAGCCGCGGGTATCCGTGGGCCCGCGCCTCGCACCGCGCGCCGTCGACGAAGAGGACGAGCGTCCCGCCCCGATGGCCACCACCACGAGCACCATCCGGCCCATGTCACGTGACGAGTCGACGGCGACGATGTCGTCGGTGAGCCCGCGCGCCGTCGTGCGTCCCGTCCCCATGGACGTCGGCGCCCGCGTCCACGTGGTGGCGCCCGTGCAGTTCGGTGACGCCCGCCAGATCGCCGACCGGCTCATGGCCAACCAGCCGGTGATCGTCAACCTCCAGGTGTCCGATCGTGAGCTCATGCGCAGGATGATCGATTTCTGCAGCGGCGTGGCCTACGCCCTGAACGGCAAGATGGAGCGGGTGGCCGACAAGGTCTTCCTGGTCACGCCGTCCAACGTGAAGGTCTCGGCCGAGGAGCGCCTCCGTCTCCAGGAGAACGGTCTCCTCCGGTCGTAACGGCCGTCCGGACCTCGCCCCCGGGACCCGGAGCGCCTCCTCCTCCATGCCCACGTCCATCTCGCCCGCCGTGCTGATCGCGGCGTCGAACACCGGCCTGCAGCGGATCCTCACCGACATCGTCTGGATCTACATCGTGGCCCTGGTGGCCCGCGCCCTGCTGAGTTGGTTCCCCTCCGAGCCGGGGACAACCCTCTACAGCATCGTGCGCGCCCTGGACCGGATCACCGAGCCGGTCCTGCGACCCGTCCGGCGCCTGCTGCCCCCCGTTCGGGCTGGTGGCATGGCCATCGACCTGTCGATCATCGTCACCATCCTGGTGCTCGAGATCGTGGTGGTGAACGTCATCATCAGGGCCCTGTGACCTGTCCGGGGACGGCGTCGATCAACCCGGAGTCCATCCGTGGACCGCACAGGCGCTTTAGGTAGGATCGTCACCATGGACAGCCCGAAGTCGAGTAGTCAGCAATCGAGCCTCGACAGTCTGAGGACGGTCGAATTCCGCCAGACGTTGCGGGGCTATCACATCGATGACGTCGACGAGTACCTCGAACGCGTCGCCGTGGAAGCGGAGGCGCTGCAGGAGCAGATGCGCCAGTCCGGGGACCGGATGCGCCAAGCGGCCGAGCGCATCGCCCAGCTCGAGCAGTCGATGCAGCTCATGGAACAGCAGTTCGAGCAGGTGCAGTCGCAGACGCCGCCGGCGGCGCCCGCCGCACCCAGCGACGACGCCTTGCAGCGCACACTGCTGTTGGCCCAGAAGTTCGTGGACCAGACCGAGGCCGAGGCCGAGGCCCAGGCGCGCTCGACTCTGGCCGAGGCCGAGGCGCGCGCCCGGACCATGCTGGCCGACGCCGAAGGGCGCGCCCGGGCCCTCACCGAGGAGACCGAGCGTCACCTGCGCGAGGACATCGCCCGTCTCGAGTCGGTCCGGACGCAACTGGCGGGGGACGTGGAGACGATCGCCCGCCATCTCGACACCGAGCGCAACCGGTTGCGCGCCGCTCTGGGCGACATGCTCACATGGGTGGACGAGCACGTGCAGCCGGCCGCCTCGCTGCTGGCGCAACCGCCGGCGGTGTCCACCGGATCGACGTCCACCGGATCGACGGCGGCCGGATCGACGCCGGCCGACTCGTCGGCGGGGACGGACGACGGTGCCGACAGTGGTGCCGGGGGCGATCAGGGGTCCCGGTCGGCCATGGGCGACGCCGGCGGTCGCGACACCTCCACGTCAGGAGGCCCGCAAGCGGCCGACGGCGACGAGCCGGCATCGGCGGGCGACCGCCAGGGGATGATGCCGCTCTCCGATCCCGAGAGCGCCCGGGCCGGGATACCGCGCTAGGGACACGGCGCTTTCGTGATGCGGATGGCCTGGACATCGGCCACCGACAGGCGGAGATCGACGGCCAGGGTCTGTTCGGCCACGTAGGCACGGTGCGTGTCCACGGCACCGACGACGGCGGCCGGGGCGTCGAGCTCCACGGTGATGCAGTCGGAGATGTGGAGACCGGCGGCGCGGCGTTCGGCCTGCACCATGCGGACGATGTCACGCGCCGCTCCCTCGCCTTCGAGTTCGGCGTCGACATGGGTGTCGAGCGTCACCACGCCGACGTCGCCGGGCAGGGTCCGACCCTCGTCGGGATGACGGGGGCGCAGGACCAGCTCGTACTCGCCCGGCTCCAGGGACAGACCACCGGCTGAGACGCCGGTGTCGGAGACCGACCAGTCACCGGCCCTGACGGCGGCGAAGACGGCGGGGGCGTCTGGTCCGAGGCGGGGCCCGAGCGCCGACGGCACCAGGGTGAGGACGCGCTCGGCCATGTCCTCCAAGCCCTCGGAGAAGGTCACCTCCTTCACGTTCACCTCGTCGGCGATCAGGCCGACGAAGGGCCGGAGCCGTTCGGGATCGGCGGTGGCCACCGTCAGTCGGCGCAGGGGGAGACGGGCGCGCCGGCCCTTGGCCTTGCGGATGGCGTGGGCGGCCGAGCAGACGTCGCGCACGAGGTCCATGGTGGCGACGAGCTCCGTGTCGGCCGGCAGGTCGGTCGGGGCCGGCCAGTCGGTCAGGTGGACGCTGCGCTCCCCGGTGAGACCCTGGTAGACGTCCTCGGTGAGCAACGGGAGCAGCGGCGCCGCCAGGCGGCACAAGGTGGTGAGGACGGAGGACAGGGTGTCGTAGGCGTCGGCCTTGTCCAGCTCGGTCTCGGCCGAGCCGTCGCGGGCCCGCCAGAAGCGGTCACGGCTGCGGCGGACGTACCAGTTGGTCAATGCGTCGAGGAAGGCGGTGACGGCGGCGCAGGCGCCGTAGAGGTCGTAGGCGTCCATGGCCGTCGTGACCTCGTCGACGAGGGCGGCCGTCTTGGCCAGGATGTAGCGGTCGAGGACCCCCTGGGCGTCGGTGCGCCACCGTCCCCTGATGCCGTCGACGTTGGCGTAGAGGGCCAGGAAGTACCACGTGTTCCAGATCCTGTTCAGGACCTGACGACGGACGTCCTCGATGCCCTTGGCGTGGACGACGAGATCGAGGCCCCGCAGAATGGTCGACGACAGCAGGAACCAGCGCATGGCGTCGGCCCCCCAGGTGTCGAAGACCATGTCCGGTTCGGGATAGTTGCCCAGGCGCTTGGACATCTTGCGACCGTCGTCGCCCAGGATGATGCCGTGGGCCACGCAGTGGTCGAAGGGACGGCGGTCGAACAGGGCCGTCGACAGCACGTGCATGGTGTAGAACCAGCCCCGTGTCTGGCTGACGTACTCGACGATGAAGTCGGCAGGGAAGTGCGACTCGAACCAGTCGGCCCGTTCGAAGGGGTAGTGCACCTGGGCGAAGGGCATCGCTCCGGACTCGAACCAGCAGTCGAGCACGTCGGTCACCCGCCGCATGGTGGCCTGCCCGCTGGGGTCGTCGGGATTGGGACGGGTGAGGGCGTCGATACCCGGACGGTGCAGGTTGTCGGGCCGCACCCCGAAGTCGCGTTCGAGCTCGTCGAGGCTGCCGTAGACGTCGACGCGTGGGTAGCGGGGGTCGTCGCTCTTCCACACGGGGATGGGCGCCCCGAAGAAGCGGTTGCGGCTGATGGACCAGTCCCGGGCCCCTTCGAGCCATTTGCCGAAGGCGCCGTCGCGCATGTGGGCCGGGACCCAGTCGATGTCCTTGTTCAGCGCCATCATGCGGTCCTTGATGGCCGTGACGTCCACGAACCACGAACTCACCGCCTTGTAGATGAGGGGGGTGTCGGTCCGCCAGCAGTGGGGATAGCTGTGTTCGTAGGGGGCGGCGTCGATGAGGGCACCGCGCTCGACGCAGGGCGTCGGTGATGGGGGCGTTGGCTTCGAACACCTGGAGTCCGGCGTAGGGCGGCACCTCGCTCGTGAAGCGGGCCTGGTCGTCGACGGGACAGACGAGGGCGATGCCCGCCTCCTGGCAGGCGAAGTAGTCCTCCTCGCCGAAGCCGGGGGCCATGTGGACCACACCGGTGCCCTCGTCGGTGGCCACGAAGTCGCCCGACAGCACCCGGAAGGCGTCGGCGTGGTCGGCGAAGAAATCGAACAGGGGACGGTAGGTGCGACCGACGAGGTCGGCCCCGGAGACGGTGCCGAGGGGAGTGGCCTCGGCGAACAGATCGGGGTAGGTGGCCGCCCGCTCGGCGGCGATGGCGGTGGGTCGCCCGAGGAGCTCGTAGACGTCGTAGGCGATGTCGGGGCCCACGGCCAGGGCCAGGTTCGAGGGCAGCGTCCACGGGGTCGTCGTCCACACGAGCAGGCGCAGCGGACCGTCGGCCAGCGCGCCCGACGCCGCCCCACCGGGGGCGGGGTCGAGGTCGAACGCCACCGTCACGGCCGGGTCGACCCGGGGCCGGTAGGCGTCGTCCTGGCGGGTCTCGAAATTGGAGAGGGGGGTCTCGCACTCCCAGCAGAAGGGCAGGACGCGCTCGCCTTCGTAGGCCAGGCCCTTCTCCCACAAACGGCTGAAGGCCCACATGACGCTCTCCATGTAGGGGAGGTCCATGGTCTTGTACGAGTTGGAGAAGTCGACCCAGCGGGCCTGGCGGGTGACGTAGTACATCCAGGAGTCGGTGGTGCGCTGGACGAGGGCGCGGCAGTAGTCGTTGAAGCGGTCGATGCCGAAGGCGATGATGTCGGCGCGGCCGCGCAGTTCGAGCTCCTTCTCGGCCGGCATCTCGGCCGGCAGCCCGTGACAGTCCCAGCCGAACCGGCGCTCCACCCGGCGACCCCGCATGGTCTGGTAACGCGGCACGGTGTCCTTCACGAAGCCGGTGAGCAGGTGTCCGTAGTGGGGGAGGCCGTTGGCGAACGGCGGTCCGTCGTAGAAGACGTATTCGTTGTCGCCCCCGGCGCGGGCCGCCACCGACGCCGCGAAGGTGCCGTCGCTCTCCCAGAAGGCCAGGATCCGCTCTTCGAGGCGGGGGTAGTCGGGCTGCTGGACGACCTCGGGATAGGGGGCGCCGGCGCCTCGGTCGTCGGACATCGGGCACAGCGTATGCGCCGGGCCCAACTTCCCACGACGATCCCCTCACCGGGTCGGCGTCACGACCCCGTCACCACCCCGTCACCGTTCCGTTACATGGCACGTACGGGTTCATGGCACGTACGGGGGGCCCGACGGCGACCGAGGCGCCGGGAGCGGGCTGCGGGCAGGCAGGGGAAAGAGGCGCGATGTTGCCTGGCCGAGCCGGCGACGCTATGGTCGCCCACCTTCGTCAAGCAGGTGGGAGGGCTCCACAATGATCCGCACCGCATGTGACGCCGACCGGCTCCCGGCGGCGGGGGCCTGATGGGCCCGGCGAAGAAGTCGTCGTCGGCGCCCAAGAGAGCGACGGCCAAGAAGGCGTCGGCCTCGACGAGGTCGTCGGCGGCCAAGAAGTCGGCCAAGAAGGCACCGGCCCGCAAGACCTCCGCCGCCAAGGCGCCGGCCAAGCGAGCGGCGGCCAAGAAGACACCGGCGCGGAAGGCGGCTCCGGCCAAGAAGGGCACCGCCGCCAAGAAAGCCACGGCCGCCAGGAAGGTCCCGACGTCCAAAGCGCCGGCCAAGAAGCCGGCAGCGGTGAAGAAGCAGTCACCGCCGGCCAAGAAGGCGGCCCCGCCGGCCAAGAAGGCGGCCCCGGCGCGCGAAGCTCGGTGCCCCGGCCAAGGCGCCGGCCCGACCGGTCAAGCCCACCCGGGGACCGTACGCGTCGGACGCCAAGTTCCTGGAGGAGATGCGCACACTGCTGCTCGAGGAACGGGAGGTCTACCAGCGCCAGGCCGAGGACCTGCGGGCCGAGGCGGAGTCGCTGGCCCTCGACCGCGAACCCGGTGACGTCCAGTTCGACGAGGAGTCCGGTGAAGGTGGCACCGTGGCCGTCGACCGCGAGCGCGACCTGACCCTGTCGGCCCAGGCGCTGGCCACCATCGACGAGGTCGACTTCGCCCTGGCCGCCATCGAGAAGAAGCTGTACGGGGCGTGCGAGAACTGCGGTCAACCGATCCCCAAGGCCAGGCTGCGGGCCCTGCCCTACGCCCGGTTGTGCGTCGCCTGCAAGAGCGGGGGCCTTCACCGCCGCTGAGGACGGCGGTCAGAGGGGATCGACGCCCGCCTTCTCCTGGTCGCTGGACATGGTCGGTCCACACGCGGCCGTCCCAGTAGCGCATCTCGTGCCGGCCCGACGGATCGGCGAACCAGCCGGCGGGCGCGGCCGTCCCCGGCGCCACCGGTCGGCGGAGCTCGTCGGCCTTGCGGGCGGCGCGGCTGAGCGACGTCAGGTCGTCGACCAGCCGGTCGGCCTCGTCGACGGACCGGTCGCGGAACTCGGCCTGGACGCGCCGTCCGGCGGCATCGAGGTGGACGGTGGCCAGCCCCAGGCGGCGTTGGACCGGGCCCTGGATGCGGCGGATGCTCTGCGCCTTCACCATCGGTATCCACGTCGTCGTCCGGCGCACGCGGCCCGTGACCGCCATCACCAGCACGTCGTTGTGTCCGGCCGAGAGGAAGTGGTAGCTCAACGGGGCCTTGAGCCTCGTCCGGCGTGGTGGGGGCGAGGTCGTGGGCTGCGGCTCGCCGATGACGATGGCGATGAGGTGACGGGCGAGCTCGTGCGATCCGACGGGCAACAGTGCCTTGGTCGACGTCGCCGACCGACCGCTGCGCTCCTCGCGACCGGCCGCACCGGCCACGTCGACCTCGAGACGGCACCAGTGGAAGAGGCGCCAGAAGAAGGGCTCGATCAGCCGCACAGCCTGGACGCGGCGGGCGGGGATGGTCTCGGCCACCGTCCCGACGAGGCCCCGGCGAATGCGGATGCCGTCGGGGGCGTCGGCCACGGCGAAGCCGTACAGCGACGAGATCCGCCGCCACACGCCCTGGACGAATCCGAAAAGGTACGTGGCGAAGACGCTGCCGAACACGACGGCGGCGGTGGACGACACCCGCACCAGGACGAGCAGGATGATGACCGAGGGGACGAAGGTGATGCCGCCGGAGAGCAGGACCGATCCGATGAGGCGGCCGGCCGGGACGGTGGCCACCATCTGCTCGGCGGGCTCGGGAGTGTCGGGATCGACGCCGTGGTGGGTGGCCAGCAGGCGGGCGCGCAGGTCGGTGGCCACGTGATGCGACAGGTAGGCCAGGCGCCCGTCGGCCGAGCTCGATCCGGCCAGGCGGACGCGCAGCTCGGAGAGGCCGAAGACGCGGGCCAGGAAGGGACGGACGACGTCGACGGCCTGGATCCGGGCTACGGGCAGCTGACGCGAGTCGCGGCGGAAGAGGCCGGTCTCGATGCGCAGCGTGGCACCGTCGAGCGTCCACTTGGTGACGAGCCAGCGAACGGCCCCGGCCGCCACGATGACGACCAGGACGACGAGGTAGTAGAGGCCGGCGGTGTTGTCGGCGTGGCCCCGGGCGTTGGAGATCACCAAGGCGACCACGAGCACCGAGACGATCCGTCCGGCGCGGACCACCGGTGTCAGCGGATGGAGCCGCTTCCATGGGGGGGAGCTCGGTGGGGGAGTCGTCACAACCCGGCCGCTTTGGCCTCGCCGAGCGAGGCGAGCTGATCGCGCAGCCGGGCCGCCTCGTCCTGTTCGAGGCCGGGGATCCGGGCGTCGGTAGCGGCGGCGGCGGTGTGCAGCTTGATGGTGGAAAGCTTGAACAGGCGCTCGATGGGACCGGCGGTGACGTCCACGAACTGCATGCGCCCGTAGGGGACGACGGACAGGCGGCGGAAGGCCACCCCTCTTTTCACCACGAGGTCCTCGTCGCGCTCCTGGTACGCCCAGCTCCGGACGCGGTTGCGCAGGAACCGCAGCACCACTGCGGTGACGACGACGACGCCGCCGGCCGCAGCCCACCCCGCGCCGACGCCAGCCTGGGCCGCCGCCGCCCCCACGCCGACGGCGATGAGGGCGCCGAGCACCCCCGCCTCGAGGAACCGCATCTTCCACAGACGAGGGGAAGGCGACTTCCAGGTGGTCGCCGGTGCCGTTGCCGTCATGACGCCACACGTTAAGCGTGTCGGAGGCCCTCGCCGGCGTGGTCGGGACCCGCTCCAAGCTGGAACCACTCCCGGTAGTAGCCGGGGCGGCGTCCGCCCCGGGGGCGGCCGCCGGTCGCCCGGCCCCGGTCGTCAGGTGTCGGGAGGAGGAAGGGTCGGTAGTAGGAAAGGGCGGTGTCCGAACGAGGAAGTGGCGTGCACGATCGCAAGGCGGCACCGGTGCCGACGGCTCCCTCACGTCGACGGAGCGCGGCACGACGTCTCGTCATCGCCGGGTCCGTGGCCGTGGCCGTGGTGGTCGTCGACCAGCTGACGAAGTCGTGGGCTGTGAGACGCCTCTCGCACGGCGATATCCACGTGGTGTGGAAGCTCGACCTGGAGCTGACCTACAACTCGGGCGCCTCCTTCGGGTTGGCCCGGGGATGGGCCCCGGTCATCGGCGGCATCGCCGTCACCGTCGTCGTGCTGCTGCTGTCGGCCGTCCGCCACGTGCGCTCGGATGCGCTGACAGTGGCCCTGGGCCTCATCGTCGGCGGTGCGTTGGGGAACCTCACCGACCGGCTCGTGCGCGGACACCACGGGGCCGTCGTCGACTTCATCGCCCTGCACTTCTGGCCGACGTTCAACGTGGCCGACTCGTGCATCGTGATCGGCGCCATCGCTGCCGCCCTCCTCGTGTCACGGGGCGATGCCATGGACGGCCGTCGCCCTCCGTCCGCCGGTCCTGAGGCCGCAGATGCGGGGGGTACGGCGGCCGCGGGCGGGGCCGGCACCGACGACGGCACCGACGCCGGCACCCACGACGGTGGCGTCGCGCCATGAGCGACGCCGCCGTGAACGGAGGGGTCTTCGAGACGATCGTCCCCGCCACCCTCGCCGGTGAACGTGTCGACCGCGCTGTCGCTCTGCTCACCGGCCTGCCTCGCCGGGCCGTGGCCGAGCTGGTGAGCGAGGGCCGGGTCGCCGTCGACGGGGAGCCGGTGGGTGTGCGCAGTCGGACCCTCGTGGTCGGCCAGGTGTTGCGGGTGGATGTCGTGCTGCGGGTCGACGAAGGACCGCGGGCGGACGCCGGTGTCGTCTTCACCGTGGTCGACGAGGATCCCCACCTGATCGTGGTGGACAAACCGGCAGGGCTGGTCGTCCATCACGGCGCCGGCCACGGGGGCGGCACCCTGGTCGACGGACTCCTGTCCCGTTTCCCCGAGCTCGCCGACCTGGCGGCGGCCGGAGCCGGTGAGGGCGACCGACCGGGCATCGTGCACCGTCTCGACAAGGGCACATCGGGTCTGCTGGTGGTGGCCAGGACGCCCGCCGCCTTCCGCTCGCTCAGCGGGCAGCTGCGCGAGCACACCGCCGGCCGTCACTACCGGGCCCTGGTGGCGGGGACGGTCGAGGACGACGCCGGCGTGGTCGACGCACCCATCGGGCGGTCACCGCGCCAGCCCACCCGAATGGCGGTGACGAGGGGAGGGCGCCCGGCGCGGACGGCCTACACGGTGGTGGCCCGTTACCGGGAGCCGCTGGAGGCGACGCTGGTCGAGGCCACCCTCGAGACGGGCCGGACGCACCAGGTCCGCGTCCATCTGGCGGCTATCGGCCACCCCGTGTTCGGCGACGACCGGTATTGGGGCACGACGGCCCGTCCCCCGACGGCGACGGGGTTGCTTGCCCCCGGCCGGCTGTTCCTTCACGCCTGCCGGCTCAGCCTCGATCATCCCGACAGTGGCGAACGCCGGAGCTGGGAGTCACCGCTGCCGCCCGATCTGGACGCCGTCCTACGGGGACAGCGCCCGTGACCACCCGGTCGCTGGTCTCAGGCCGCCTCGTGGGCGGCCTCGACCTCAGGGAGGTCGGCCAGGTGCTGCAGAGCCCGCGTCTCGGCCTGCCGGGCCCGGCGCACGCCGATGCCCAGACGACTGGCCGTGGCCTGCAGGGACGCCGGACTGCCCCCGTCGAGACCGAAGCGCAGACGCACCACGTCGCGCTCGAGCTCGTCGAGGCCCTCGACGGCCTGGCGGACGCGGTCGAGGACGAGACGCCGCTCGACCTCGTCTTCGAACTCGTTGTCGTCCGCCGCCACCAGGTCCCCGAGGGCGGATCCCGTGTCACCCCCGGTGGGCTGGTCGAGACTGGCGACGACCCGGGCCACGCCCTGGAGCGTCTGCAGGGCCTTGTTGTCCACGCCGCTGGCCTCGGCCACTTCCTCGGGTGTGGGGTCGCGCTGCAGCTCGGTGGCCAGCTCCCACGTCATCCGGTCGGCCCGTTGCGCCTGTTCGGCCACTTCCATGGGCACCCGGATGGTGGAGCCGTGCTGTTGGACGGCACGTTGCAGGGCCTGGCGGATCCACCACGTGGCGTAGGTGGAGAACCGGAAGCCGCGTTGCCAGTCGAACTTGTCCACGGCCCGCATGAGCCCGAACGTGCCTTCCTGGACGAGGTCGGCGAAGTCGACGCCGCGGTCCTGGTACCGGCGCGCCCAGTGCACGACCAGCCTCAGGTTGGCGGCGATCATGGCTCGTCGCGCCTGGTCGTCCCCGTCGGCCACACGCTTGGCCAGTTCGGTCTGCTCGTCGGGGTCGGGCAGGGGGTACTGGTCCAGGTCGTCCAGGAAGTAGCGGACGCTGTCGGGGGTGCTCGAGAATTTCGCCATTTCTGCCTCGTGATCGGACGTACGTGCTCTGGTCAGAACAACACGGGTGTCGTCCTCCGCATTCCTGATACGGGGCACTGCTGCGTACCGGTTTGCGGGCCGGGGCCCTCGGTGGTGCGCTCTACAGGTGCCTCCCACCGCCCCGTACCCGTCCGAAGCCCCCGGCAACCCCTCCGACCTGCCCTCCGACGCCCCGGCCGAAGGGTCCGGGCGTCTGGTCGCCGTCCGCCACGGAGCTACGGCCTGGAGTGCGACCCTGCGGCACACGGGGCGGAGCGATCTCCCCCTCGAGCCCGAAGGCCGGGATCAGGCCCGGGCCGTGGGTCGGCGCCTGGCCCGCCACCGCTTCGCCCTGGTCCTCGTGAGCCCGCTGACTCGGGCCCGGGAGACGAGCGCGCTGGCCGGGTTCGCCGACGTCGAGGTCTGCGACGACCTGCGGGAGTGGGACTACGGGGCCTACGAGGGGAGGACCACGGCCGACATCCGGGCCGAGCGCCCGGGATGGTCGTTATGGCGTGACGGCGTCCCCGACGGCGAGACGCTGACCCAGGTGGCGGCCCGGGCCGACCGTGTGGTGGCGCTCGTGCGGGCCGCGCCGGGTGACGTTCTCGTCTTCGGCCACGCCCACGTCCTGCGGGTGGTGGCGGCCCGGTGGCTGTCGCTCCCGGCGGGCGACGGATCGCGGTGGGTGCTCGGCCCGGCCAGCGTCAGCGTGCTCGGGTGGGAGCGCGAGACCCCCGTCATCGAGCGGTGGAACGATACCGGCGGCGAGCCGTTGGCCTGAAAGGGACAGCGGTCAGGCGGACTGGACCCGGTCGCCCTCGGGCTTGTCGGGTCGCCGGTCGACCGGTCGCATGGGGAAGGTCGGGGTGCCGGCGGCCGCGTCGCGATACCGGCGGGAACCGGTCCATGCCCCCGGAGGGGCGAAGGCGATGTTGGCCAGCGTGTAGGCGGTCGTTTCATAGTTGATCCGCCATCCCTTGAAATGGGGCCATGCCTCTTCGGCGCTGCGCTCGAGGGGGACGCCCGCCTGCTGCAGCCGGTCCACGGCCTCCACGAAATCCTCGAAGGGCAACTCGATGTCGGCGTCGGGCCGGGGGTCGGGGTCGAAGGGGATGTGAATGGCACGAGCGATGTCGCGCAGGCAGGTGAAGCCCATGCGGAGGCACAGTCGTGATTCCGCCGGTGCTGCCGTCGGGCACAGGGCCAGGTACAGCGCCGCCGAGTCGAGAACGGCGACGAGTCCGACGAGCCACGAATTGGTGGGGTGGGGAGAGCGCATGTAGATCAGCGCCGGATAGGTCGTGTGACTCTCGGCCACGTCGGCCGACCATCGCTCCCATTCGCCGTAGAGCACGGCCAGGTTGCCTTCGATGCCGACCAGATAGTGGCGAGCGAGAAGCTCCGGACCCCAGGCGGGAGAGCCGGCCCGGCTCTCGAGCATGGTCACGAGCGTCTCGCGCCGGTTGAAGGAGTCGTACAGGGCGGGCAGGTAGGCGATCTGCAGAGCGATGACGAGGAGACCGAACGCCGCGGCCAGGAAGGCGACGACCTCGGGAGCCGGATGGCTCTCGGTGGCGAACCCGAGGGTGAAGATCGACGACCCGGCCACGATGAAGGAATAGCCGAAAGAGGAGTGGCCCGTGCTCCAGATGATGAGAGCGAATCCGACAAGTCCGGCCGACAACCAGATGGCGAGGCGCAGCAGCATCACCACCGGTTCGAAGGTGGTGAGGAGATGGTCGCGCCTGGCGAACGAGCTGACCCGGCCTACCGCCGCGTGCATGGATAGACGGGCCCACCGCGCCGACACGGCGACCGGGCCCGAGGTGTGCGGGCGAGGGACGACCAGGGCGCGCACCAGGTCGTAGAGGTCCTCGATGACGAGAACCCCACCGGCGATGCCGGCGACACACTTCAGTAGTGTCACGTCACCATTGTCACGGCATTGTCACCGCGCTGGGCTCGGGGGCGTCGTTCAGTGCAGGGATCGGGCCGGGGCGTTGCCCAGCGACCGCGAGACCATGTCGGCCAGGGTGAAGGAGTCCAAGTGCTCGCGCATGTGCTCCCCGACCTCCGACCAGACGGCCAACAGGATGCACTGACCTTCGTGCTCGCACGCGCCGTTCTCGTGGGGACGACCGAAGTCGCCCGCCACGATGGGGCCATCCACGGCGTGCACGATCTCGCTCAGGGTGATCTCTTCGGGGAGCCGGGCCAGGACGTAGCCACCGCCGACCCCGCGCTTGGAGCGGACGAGGCCCGCCCCCTTCAAGGCGAGGAGGATCTGCTCCAGATAGGGCTGGGGCAGCCCGGTGCGCTCGGCGATGTCGCGCACCGAGGTGGGCCCGAGGGCGTCGCCGTGGAGGGCCAGGGAGAGAAGAGCACGGCTGGCGTAGTCCCCCCGGGTCGAGACTTTCACGGTCCGATGTTACCTGGCCGACCTGGCCGTTCCGCTGGACGGGGTGGGGACACGGACCGGAGCGTGGATACAGTGCGCTGTGACCGACGCGCCGGTGCTGCCCGAGTACGGGGGGGCGTGTCTGTCGTCGGTCGTCCCCGGCCTCTTCGACCGCTTCCGACCCGACGTCCCGTCCTGGCTCCCCGGTCCGGCTCGGGGAGCCCGCCAGGTCGTCCTGCTCGTGCTCGACGGTCTCGGGTGGCACCAGTTGCAGACCGACCAGGCCCACGCCCCCACGGTGGCGGGCGGTGAAGGAGGGCCGATCACCTCGGTCGTCCCCACCACCACGGCTACCGCTCTCACCTCCATCACCACGGGGCGTCCCCCGGCCGGGCACGGCGTGGTGGGCTATCGCGTCCGGGTCGAAGGTGACGCGGGCGGCGACGAGGTGATGAACGTCCTGCGCTGGCGAACCTGTGCCGGTGACATGCGGCGCCGGCGACCGGCCGCCGAATTCCAGTCGGCTGCGCCCTTCGGCGGCCTGGCCGTGCCGGCCGTCACGCGCGCCGAGTTTGCCTCGACCGGGTTCACCGCCGCCCATCTGGCCGGAACCAGGCTGGTCGGATGGTCGGTCCCCTCGACCCTGGTCGTGGAGGTGCGACGGCTGCTCGCCGAGGAGGAGCCGTTCGTCTACGCCTACTACGACGGCCTGGACAAAGTGGCCCACGAGCGGGGACTGGGCGAGCACTACGCCCAGGAGCTGCGCACCGTCGACCGCCTCGTGGGCGACCTCGTCGACACGCTCCCGGCGGGGGCGGCGCTCGTCGTCACCTCCGATCACGGCCAGGTGGAGGTGGGGACAGCGGCCCGCCTGCCCGGCCCCGAACTGCTGGCGGCGGTCGAGATGCTGTCGGGCGAAGGGCGATTTCGTTGGCTGCACGCGCGGCCCGGGGCCACGGCCGACGTGGTGGCGGCGGCCGAGAGCGCCCACGGCGACGAAGCGTGGGTGCGAACGCGCGAACAGATCGTCGACGAAGGCTGGTTCGGCGGCCCGTTGCGCCCCGTCATCGCCCACCGACTGGGTGACGTGGCCCTGGTGGCGCGGGAACCGGTAGCTTTTCTCGATCCGGCCGACACCGGTGAGACCCGCCTCCTGGCCCGGCACGGATCGCTCACCCCGGCCGAGATGTACGTCCCCCTGCTGGCGTGGGCCAACCGATGAGCGGGGCGCGGTTTGGCCCGACCCGTAGCCTTTGCAAGGATCGTGGGCGTGGACGATAAGAGAGCGGCAGGCGACGACGAGACGACCGAAACGGTGCTGATCGAGCCGGGGGAGCACTCGACGCTCCCCGACGGCCTGAGCGGGGACGGGGCGGCCGGGGAACCGGTCGAGTCGGTCGAGCAGCCGGCCAAGGTCATGCGCATCGGCTCGATGGTGAAGCAGCTCCTCGACGAGGTGCGCAGCGCCCCCCTCGACGAGGCCGGCCGGACCCGGCTACGCGAAATCCACGAGCAGTCGATCCGGGAGTTGGCCAGCGCCCTCAGTCCGGACCTGGCGGCCGAACTCGACCGCATGGCCCTGCCCTTCGACGAGGGGGTCCCCTCCGAAGCAGAGCTCCGGATCGCCCAGGCCCAGCTGGTGGGGTGGCTCGAGGGCCTGTTCCATGGGATCCAGGCCACTCTCATGGCCCAGCAGATGGCGGCGCGTGCCCAGCTCACGGAGATGCGCCAGCCGGGACTGCCGGCAGGGCGGGGAGCCGGCGAGCCCTCTCCGATGCCGGGCGCCTACCTCTGACCCTCCCACCCGGTCACCGGCGCACCCGATGAAGTATCGTCAAACCACACGGCTGTAACTCCTCCGGAGGCGGCTGGCGAGGAGGGACGAGGGCGCATGCCTGGCGAGCGGTCGTTCGCTCATCTGCACACCCACACCGAGTACTCGATGCTCGACGGAGCGGCCCGGATCGGCGATCTGGTCGATGCCGCCGTGGCCGACGGTCAACCGGCGCTCGGGATCACCGACCACGGCAACATGTACGGCGTCCTCGACTTCTACGCGCAGTGTCACGAGAAGGGCGTCACGCCGGTGATCGGCACCGAGGCGTACATGGCGGGCGACTCGCGCCACGAACGTCCGGTGCGTCGGGGGAAGGTCGACGACACCGGTGGTGACGTCGACGGCGGCGAGAAGCTCTACTACCACCTCACCCTTCTGGCCGAGACGACGCAAGGGTACGGCAACCTCATGAAGGTGTCGTCGGCCGCCTATCTCGAGGGCTACTACTACAAGCCCCGCGTGGACTGGGAGCTCCTCGAACGGCACCACACCGGTCTGATCGCCACCACCGGTTGCCTGGGTGGGGTCGTGCTGCAGGCGCTGCTGGCCGACGACGACGAGCGGGCGCTCAAGCTGGCCGGCCGGCTCCAGGACATCTTCGGGCGCGACAACCTCTTCGTGGAGCTCCAGGACCACGGGTTGGCGGCGCAGCACCGTACCAATCCGGCCCTCGTGCGCATCGCCCGTCAGCTGGGGGCGCCGCTGCTCGCCACCAACGACAGTCACTACACCCACCGCAGCGACGCCGTGGCTCACGATGCCCTCCTATGCGTACAGACGGGCGCCCTCATCGACGATCCGAAACGGTTCAAGTTCGAAGGGGAGGAGCACTACCTGAAGTCGGCGGCCGAGATGCGGACGCTGTTCTCCGAGGTCCCCGAAGCGTGCGACAACACGTTGCTCATCGCCGAGCGGGCGAGTGTCGAGATCGCCTTCGGGGTGAACGCCCTGCCTGAGTTCCCGGTACCGGAGGAATTCACCGGTGCCACCTATGAGGAGCGGGCTGACGCCTACCTCCGGCATCTGTCGCTCGAAGGGGCGCGGGCCCGTTACGGGACCCCTTTGCCGCCGGGCGTCGAAGAGCGACTGGACTTCGAGCTCGGCGTCATCACCAACATGGGATTCTCGGCCTACTTCCTCGTGGTGTGGGACCTCATCCACTACGCCCGCACCAGCGGCATCCGCGTTGGCCCCGGGCGCGGTTCGGCGGCCGGATGCTGTGTGGCGTACTGCCTCCAGATCGTCGATCTCGACCCCATCCGCTACGACCTTCTGTTCGAGCGTTTCCTGAATCCCGGGCGCAAGCAGATGCCCGATATCGACATGGACTTCGACGAGCGCTACCGGGGGGAGATGATCCGGTACGCCGCCGAGCGGTACGGAGACGACCGTGTGGCACAGATCGTGACGTTCTCGACCATCAAGGCACGTGCCGCCGTGCGCGACGCGGCACGGGTTCTCGGTCTGCCCTACATCGTGGGTGACCGTATCGCCAAGGCGATGCCACCGCTCATCATGGGACGCGACACCCCCTTGCGCGCCTGTCTCGATCGCATCGACGGGCAGGACGACGGGTTCGCCGCCGCCCAGCAGCTACGCGAGATGTACGCGTCGGACCCCGAGGCGCGCCGCGTGATCGACGTGGCCAAGGGGCTCGAGGGACTACGCCGCCAGGACGGCATCCACGCCGCCGCCGTCGTGATCACGAAAGAGCCACTCACCGAGTATCTCCCCGTCCAGCGCAAGCCCGAGAGCGGTCAGGCCGTCACCGAGGCGCCGATCGTCACCCAGTACGAGATGCACGGGGTCGAGCAGCTGGGCCTGCTCAAGATGGACTTTCTCGGTCTCCGGAACCTGTCGGTCATCGAACGGGCCCTCGACCTCGTGGCCCGGACCGTGGGATCGCGGCCCGACATCGACGCCATCGCCCTCGACGACGCCGAGACGTTCGCCGCCCTCTGTCGGGGTGACTCGATCGGCGTGTTCCAGCTCGAGGGCGGCCCCATGCGGTCGCTGATGCGGTCGTTGGCGCCGACCTCGTTCGACGACGTCGCCGCCCTTGTGGCCCTGTACCGCCCCGGGCCGATGGCGGCGAACATGCACAAGGACTACGCCGACCGGAAGAACGCTCGCAAACCGGTCACGTATCTGCACCCTGACCTGGAACCGATCCTGGCCGACACCTACGGGCTCATGATCTACCAGGAGTCGGTCATGCGGGTGGCGCAGAAGTTCGCCGGTTACACGCTGGCCGAGGCTGACAATCTCCGCAAGGCGTGCGGCAAGAAGATCCGCAAGATGATCCAGGCCGAACGCAAGAAGTTCGTGGCCGGCTGTGTCGCCCAAGGTTATGACGAGACGCTGGGGACGGCCCTGTTCGACATCATCGAGCCCTTCGCCGACTACGCCTTCAACAAATCGCACTCCTACGGCTACGGACTGGTGGCCTACCAGACGGCGTGGTTGAAGGCCCACTATCCGGTCGAATACCTCGCCGCCTTGTTGACGTCGGTCAAAGACGACAAGGACCGGACGGCCGTGTACCTGGGTGAGTGCCGGTCGGTCGGTATCGAGGTGCTGGTACCCGACATCAACACGTCGGCCGCCGAGTTCACGCCTCTCGTCGGCGACGACGGCGCCCGTCGTATCGTCTTCGGTCTGGCTGCCGTGCGCAACGTCGGTGAAGGTCTCGTCGAGCGGATCGTGGTCGAGCGCGACGAGAACGGGCCGTTCGAGGATTTCTACGACTTCTGCCGGCGTGTCGACCCGATGGTGCTCAACAAGCGAACGGTGGAGTCCCTCGTGAAGGCTGGGGCCTTCGACTCCCTCGGGCATGTCCGCCAGGGGCTGTGTCTCGTCTTCGAGGACATCGTCGACCGGACCCTCGAGCGCCGGCGCGAGGAGCAGGCAGGGATCTCCACATTGTTCTCCTCCATCGAGGGGTTCGCGGCCGACGGCGACACCGTCCCCGGCGGACCGGCCGGGTACGCCGACGTCCGAGTCCCCATTCCCGACACCGAATTCGCCAAGACCCAGCGTCTCGCCTTCGAGAAGGAGATGCTCGGCCTCTATGTGAGCGACCATCCGCTTCGGGGGATCGAGGCGCCCCTGGCCCGGCTCGTCGAATGCACCATCGCCGACCTGAAGGACGAGGAGGCAGGGGGCGACATCTCGATGGGGCGCGAAGGCCAGGTGCGCACGGTCGGCGGAGTGGTGACCACACTCGTCCGTCGCTATACGAAGCGCGGCGAGCTGATGGCGACGTTCACCCTCGAGGACCTCCACGCGTCGATCGAGGTCTTCGTCTTCCCCAAAGTGATGGCGCAGGTCGGTGCCGTGCTGGCCGACGACGCCGTGGTCGTGCTGCGCGGGCGGGTGGACACCCGGGACGACCAGGTGAAACTGGTCTGCATGGAGGTCAGCCGGCCCGAGCTGGCCGTCGACGGGGCCTCGGAGTTGCGGGTGCAGGTCCCGGTGGGGGTTCTCACCGACGGCGTCGTGGACCGTCTGAAGGACCTGCTCGTCGAGCACCCCGGGGACGAGCCCGTGTTCCTCCACGTGGGCGACTCCGTCCTCAGGTTGTCGGCCGAGTTCAACGTGAACAGCCGTCGGGGTCTCCTCGGGGAGCTCAGGGTCCTGCTGGGCCCGAACGCCATCGTCTGACGTCCTCACCCAGGCACGAAGGTCGAGGTCGGCACCTCGGTTGGGCTACCCCCGTGCGCATCCCGTATCCTGTAGGGACACACCCCGGAGCCGCCAGGCGGGCAGAGTCATCGCCCGCCACCGGTGACGGGGCCCCCTGAGCAGCGAGACGAGCACGGAGCACGGTATGCCGTTTGAGGTCGGGACGAAGGACTGCACGTCACTCAGCGATGCCGAACTGGCCGAGATGGCCGACCTGTGCGTCGACCGGGAGCCGGGGTTCGACATCGGGTTCCTCTCCAAGCAGTGTGAGGAATGGGTCCTGATCACCCTGGTCCGCGAGGGGCAGAAGCTCCGGGGCTATTCCTTCTCGACCCTCGAGCGCATAGGGGGGACCCCGTCACTGCTGATCGGGCTGTCGACAGTGGACCGGACGGTGAAGGCGGAGCAGGCGTTGCGCCTGCTGCTCGGCGACCAGTACCGCCGGGCCCTTCTCGCCTTCCCTGACGAGGACGTTCTGGTGGGTACCCGCCTGGGTGTGGCCGAGGCGTACCAGGCGTTCGTCGGGCTGGTGGACGTCGTTCCGCGCCCCGACCACAAGGCCAGCGGTGAGGAGAGGGCCTGGGGTCGCCGATTGGCCAAGCGTTTCGGCGCCGAGGGCCGGATCGACGACCGGACGTTCGTGCTGAAGGGGGACGGCAGCACGGCCGGCGCCCTCGATCTGGGCGGCCCCAAGGTCAAGGAGCCGGAGTCCGGCGTGGCTCTCCTCTTCAAAGGTCTGGCCATCAAGCGGGGCGACAGGCTCGTGGCCTTCGGCTGGGCCATGGCTGAGGACCTCGCCTCGGGATCCCTGGCCTCCGGCCGGGCCCGCTGAACCAGCGAGACCCCGCCTAGGGGCGGGGAAGGATGGCGGCCACAGTCTTGTAGCAGTGGCCGTCGCGCGGCCGACTGACCGACACCACGATGAAGTGCGGCCGGAAGCCGAGGGCGGTTGAAAGATCCTTGCCCGCCAGCCGCTCGCGGCGAGACGCCCACAGGGCGGCCATGGCCCGACGGTCCTCGACGGGCAACCAGTTGTCGCTGCGGGCGGCCCCGAACCGGGCCCAGACCGTCCCGTCGGCCTGTCGGCGGAACAGGACGGGGCCGCGCCGGGGAACGACAAGAGCCACCGAGGGGCGCATCCCGTGGAACTCCCAGTAGGGCGCCGACGTGCCGGGAAAGCCGAGGAGGGGCGACTCCTCGGGGGCGACGAGGTGGCGCACCACCCGCCGGGCCCGGCGCCCCCGCAGGGTCCCGACCCGCGCCGGCAGGCCGGCCACGGTGACGGCCTCCGGCTGAGCAAGGTCGTCGCGCTCGGGATCGTCGGCCCACGCCGCCTCGATGACGTCGAACGGCGACAGATCGGCCCCGCGCTCGTCGTTCCATTCGATGCGCAACCGCACGACCGCCCCGGTGGAGAGATCGACGCCGGTGGTGTCCTCGGTCCCGCAGGCGAGCACCATGCAGCGGTGGGTCCCCGCTCCGCGCGCCGGGGTCTTCCTCCGTCCGTGGCGCGGCGACGATCGTCGCCGCCGCCGCCGCCCGGCGTCGGCCGGCGCCTCGGCTGTCATTGCGCAGCCCCGGCCACGTGGCGGGCATGCTCGACGGCGTGGGCATGACGGGTGCGTTCCGCCGCCAGTTCGGAGTCGAGCTCGGTCGTGAGCGCCTCAGGGCTGGCCGCCCGCTCCCGGCAGGCATAGTGCCGGCACACGTAGGCGAAGCCGTCGTCGCGCCCTTCCCACAGGGGCGAACCCGTGCGCTCTCCCCAGGCCACGACGGCCGTCGGTTCGAAGCGGCGGCGGACGGTGGCCACCAGATCGGGTCGGTCGCCCGCCACCACCACTTCGGTGATGCCGCCACCGGCCAGCCCGCACGCGCCGATGGCGTAGCTGGCGGCCAGGGGATGGGCGCCGGCCACGGGGACGAGGGCGCCGAGCAGGGACTCGCCGGCCGTCATGAGCCCGTCGTCTCCGGTGAGCGCCCCCAGTCGCAGCAGGGCGGCGGCGGCCACGGCGCTGGCCGACGGGGTGGCGCCGTCGAGGAGCTCGGTCGGCCGGACGACGAGGCTCTCGGCGTCCGAACCCGTGGTGAACAGCGGGCCCGCCTCGCCTCCGAAGAGCTCCAGCAGCGATCGCGCCGTCTCCACCGCCGTCTCCAACCACCGGGCCTCACCGGTCAGCTCGCCCACGCGGGTCAGACAGTCCACCACCCACGCATAGTCGCCTGCGTAGCCGAGGTGGCGCGCGTGCCCCGCCTGCCAGGACCGCAGCCAGCGGCCGTCGTCCGGCCGCCGGAGATGGGTGACGAGGAAGTCGGCGATGCGGACAGCGGCGTCGGTCCAGTCGGGGCGACCGGTGGCGCCGGCCGCCTCGGCCAGCGCCGAACCGAACATGGCGTTCCACTCCGTCAGGATCTTGTCGTCGAGACCGGGTCGGACGCGGTGCCGTCGGGCCTCGAAGAGCAGACGGCGCGCCTCCTCGACGTCGGCCGGCCGCGCCAGAGGGGCGCCGAGAGGCCGGCGCAGGATGGAGCGCCCTTCGAAGTTGCCGGTGTCGGTGACGCCGTACCACTCGACGGCCACGGCTCCGAGCTCGTCCCCGGCGGCGGCGGTGATGTCGGCCGGACTCCACACGTAGAAGCGGCCCTCTTCGCCCTCCGAGTCGGCGTCCTCGGCGCAGTAGAGCCCCCCGTGGGGCGACGCCAGATCCCGCAGCACGTAGGTGACGGTCTCCGCCACCACCTGGTGCCACCGGTCGTCACCGGTGGACAGCGCCGCGCGGAGGTAGATGCGCACCAGTCCGGCCTGGTCGTAGAGCATCTTCTCGAAGTGGGGGACCGTCCAGGTGGCGTCGGTCGAGTACCGGGCGAAGCCGCCGCCCAGGTGGTCGTAGATCCCGCCGGCGGCCATCGCCGCCAGCGTCGTGTCGACCATGGCCGACGACCCCGAGTCGCCGGTCACACGCGCGTGCTCCAGGCAGAGCTCGAGCAGCGACGGCTGAGGGAACTTGGGGGCGGGGCCGAAGCCGCCCCAGGTGGGGTCGAAGCGCCCGGCCAGCTCGGCGGTGGCCGCCGCCAGGAGTCCCGGGAACCGCTCTGCGGGACCGGGGCCGTCCTCGCCCGTCAGCTCGTCGGGCAACGTCACCCGGCGGCCGATGGCCGAGAGGAGGGAGTCGGCCTGGGACTCGACTTCGTGCCGACGATCGCGCCACGCTACGGCGATGGCGTCGAGCACACGCCCGAAGCCCGGCGTCCCATGAGCGTCACGAGGGGGGAAATACGTCCCGGCGAAGAACGGTCGGCCGTCGGGAGTGAGAAAGACGGTCATGGGCCAACCCCCCCGACCGGTCATGGCCTGGACCGCCTCCATGTAGACGGCGTCGACGTCCGGGCGCTCTTCACGGTCCACCTTCACGGCGACGAAGTCGGCGTTCACCAGGGCGGCCGTGGCGTCGTCCTCGAACGACTCATGGGCCATCACGTGGCACCAGTGGCACGCCGAGTAGCCCACGGACAGCAGCACCGGTCGGTCCGTCTCCCGGGCCCGGGCGAAAGCCTCGTCGCCCCACGGGTACCAGTCGACCGGATTGTCGGCGTGCTGACGGAGGTAGGGACTTGGTTCCGACCCCAGTCGGTTCACGGTGACGTCACCTCCGGTCGGCTCACGGGAGCGCATGCTACGGCGCCGGAGGGACCACGCCGTCGACGCCGCCCGACCGGCGCATTCGGCGCCACCTCCGGTGGCGGAGCCGTAGGGTGGCCATCCATGGACCTGAGACTCGACGGCAAGGTTGCCCTCGTCACCGGGGGATCGCGGGGGATAGGACGCGCCATCGCCACCCGTTTCGCCGAGGCCGGTGCTCAGGTGATGATCGTCTCGCGCAAGGCCGACGCCCTGGCCGAAGCGGCCTCGGCCATGGCCGGTCTCGACGGGGACGTGGCCTGGCGGGCGGCGAACGCCGGGGATCCCGACTCGGCCGAGGCATGCGTGGCCGCCACCGTCGACCGGTTTGGCTCCGTGGACATCCTGGTCAACAACGCGGCGACCAATCCCTTCTACGGGAGGCTGGTCGACATCGACGTGGCCCGGGCCGAGAAGACGGTCCAGGTGAACCAACAGGCCGTCCTGACCTGGACGCAGTGGGCGTGGCGGGCCTCGATGGAGACCGGCGGCGGCAGCGTGATCAACGTGGCCTCGGTGGGGGCTCTGATGGTCGAGCCGGGGATCGGCTGGTACAACGTGACCAAAGCGGCCGTGGCCCATCTGACCCGCCAGTTGGCGTGCGAGCTCGGACCGGCCGTCAGGGTCAACGCTCTGGCGCCGGGACTGGTGAAGACCGACTTCGCCCGTGCGCTGTGGGAGCGCTCGGAGGAGCAGATCGCCGAGCGGCTGCCCCTCCGACGGCTGGGCGAGCCCGACGACGTGGCCAAGGCGGCGCTCTTCCTGGCGTCGGACGCGGCGTCATGGCTCACCGGTCACGTGCTCGTGGTCGACGGTGGCGCGCTGGTGGTGCCGTCGGGAGGCATCTGACACCGTCCTCCGACGCCGGTGCGTCGGCTCGCGCCGGGCCCGTGGCAGGCTGGGCCGATGGCTCCGCTCTCGGCTGACCTCGAGTTCCGGGGACTGGTCCATCAGGTGACCGACCCGTCGCTCTTCGACCAGCTCGACACCGGACGGATGACGGCATATATCGGTTTCGACCCCACGGCGGACAGTCTCCACGTGGGCAGCCTCCTGCAGATGTGCAACCTCCGGCGCCTCCAGCTCGCCGGTCACCGACCCATCGCGCTGGCCGGTGGGGGGACCGGGATGATCGGAGACCCGGGCGGAAAGAGTGAGGAGCGCAACCTCTTGTCGGCCGAGGACCTGGCGGCCAACGTGGCCGGCATCCGGACACAGCTGGAGCGCTTCCTCGATTTCTCCGACGGCGCGTCGGCAACACAGGCGCTCCTGCTCGACAACAACGCATGGCTGGGTCGATGCGGTCTCGTCGATTTCCTACGCGACGTCGGGAAGCATTTCACCGTCAATCAGATGGTGGCCAAAGAGTCGGTACGCGCCCGGTTCGATCGACCCGACCAGGGGATCTCCTACACAGAATTCAGCTACATGCTCCTCCAGGCATTCGATTTCCAACAGCTGTTCGACGCCCATGGCTGCCGGTTGCAGCTGGGGGGGAGCGATCAGTGGGGGAACATCACCATGGGTATCGACCTCATCCGCAAGACGCGCCAGGTCGAGGTGTACGGATTGACCTCGCCGCTGTTGCTGCAAGCCGACGGCACCAAGTTCGGAAAGACCGAAACGGGCACCGTGTGGCTCGATCGACGACGCACGAGCCCGTACCAGCTGTACCAGTACTTCCTGCGCACCGACGACGCCACCGTCGGTACCGTCCTCCGCATGCTCACCTTCCTCGATCACGACACGATCCGTTCGCTCGACCGGCACACGGCGGAACATCCCGAGCGGCGCGAGGCACAACGGGCGTTGGCCCGGGAAGTGTGCACCCTGGTGCACGGTGAAACCGAAGCCCGGCGAGCCGCCGCCGCCGCCCAGGCCCTCTACTCCGAGGAGATCGCCTCGCTCGACGAAGCCACGTTGCTGGATATCTGCGCCGACGCCCCCACGAGCACGCTGCCGCGGGCCGACCTCGACGGTGGTTTCGGACTCGTCGACGCCCTCGTCGTCTCGGGGCTCGCCCCCTCGAAGGGACGGGCCCGGACCACCGTCAAGCAGGGGGGCGTCTACGTGAACAACCGCCGCGTCGATGACACGGACGCGCGTCTCGGCCCCGACGACCTGCTCTTCGGCCGTTACCTGATCCTGCGCCGCGGGCAGCGGGACTACCATCTCCTGCGATTCGAGTAACGGTTCACCGACTCCGTGCACCGCGCCGGGAGGCACCATGACTGAGCACGACCCGGCCGACGTCGCCCCCGACACCACGGCTCGCCACCTCGGCCCACGACGGCCAGCGTGATCCTCCTGGCCCTTCTCGGGGTGGGCGTCATCGCCGCCGTGCTGGTGGGCGCGGCCATGAGCCTCTTCCTCCGGCGTCATGGTGAGGCCGACAGACCCGGACGGGGGTGGGTCCCCACCGATGAGGTCTTCCGCGACCCGGGCACCGACCGGGTCATGCGGATGTGGGCCGACCGGATCGGCGGCCGTCACCCCGTTCCCGAGAGTTCCGGGGGGGCACCGCAGTGAGCGATCCCGTCGATCTGACCCTGGGCCCACCGGACACCGTGCTCGATCCGCCGCACGCCGTCGCCGCCGAGCGCTTGCGTGTCGCTCTCGACGCACCGGCGGAGGGCCGCCGCGACGCCGTGGCCGATGTGGTGCGCTCGTTTCCCGACTGGTGTGAAGCATGGGCTGCGCTCGGCGGGTTGGCGCGCGACGACGTCGAGGCCTACGCCTGCTACCGGGTGGGGTATCACCGCGGCCTCGACGCCCTCCGGCGTGCCGGCTGGCGGGGGAGTGGCTACGTGCGCTGGTCGCATCCGTCCAATCGGGGCTTCCTGCGGTCGCTCGACGGCCTCCGGGCCATGGCCGCCGCCATCGGAGAGCCGGACGAGGAGCAACGCTGCGATCTCTTCCTGCACCAGCTCGATCCGGCCTGGCCACCGGAGGATCTCGGGACCCCGCTCGGCGGAACCTCGCGGTGACGACGGGACGTCGACGGCACAGGCCCGCCGATCCGACGCCCCAGCAACGGCCGCTGCGGCCCCGGGGCCGGCGCTTGGGCTCGGCCGTGACGGCCACCATTCCCGGTCTTGGCCTGGTGCTGGCCGCCTGTGGCAGCGCCTATTCGGGGACCACGCTTTCCCAGCAGGTGACCAGTTGGGCGGCCACGGCGGGGTTCTCGGCCTCGGTGAGCACCCTGCAGGGGGACATCCGTCGCGTCGATGCCGACCAGGACCATCCGGGAGCGTTGCCGGCGGACTGCAACGTCCTCGTGATCGACGCCCTGAGCGCCAATCAGAACCTGCCCACGCCGGATCAGACGCTCACCAAGCTCCTGTCCAGCGCCTACTCGGTGGCCGGCGAGGCCGGGCACGACTGTGTGTCAGGCACCGGTGACGGCGCCCGACTGGCCCGCTCGGCCATCGAACGAACAACGGCGCGACGGGACCTGATCAGGGCGCTGGCGCGCTTCGACGCGGTGACGACACCGTGACCGCGTCCGGCGTCGGTGTCGTCGGTCCCATCCCGCCGGGACGCGAGGCCGACGCGTACGACCGGCTCCGTCGTCGGGTGCTGTGGTCACTGCCCAGCGGTCTGTACGTTCTCGGATCGCGCGCCGGCAGCGGTCGCAACCTGATGACGGTGAGCTGGGTGACGCAGGTCGCCCTGGTGCCGAAACTGATCGGCGTCGGCGTCGAACGTACGGCGCGCACGCACGGGCTCATCGTCGACGGTGGCGTCTTCGCCCTCAGCCTTCTGGCGCGTCGCGACCGGGCTCTCGTGCGTCACTTCGTGAAGCCGGTGCTCGATGTCGACGTCGACGAGGACAGTGGCACGGGGACGATGAACGGTGAACCGGTTCGTTGTGCGTCGACCGGGGCCCCGATCCTGGCGGTGGCCGCGGCCTGGATCGACTGCGAGGTCCGCCACGCCCTTGATGTCGGGAGTCACACCTGGTTCGTCGGCGAGGTCGTCGACGTCGGCGTGGCCGAGCCGGGGTCACCCCCGGCGGGCGACACCGACGACGACGAGGGCATCCTGCGGATGGAGGACACCCGGATGAACTACGGCGGCTAGGACGTCGGCCCGTCGGCCCCCTCAGCCCCCTCGGGCCGAAGGTCGATGCGGAGGGTGAGGATGCCGTCAGCCAGGGTGGCTTCGGCGTCCCCGAGCATGGCGTAGTCCATGAAGTCGAGCTGGGCCTGCTCCACGAACCGCTGGCGTTCGGGCCCTTCGATGGGCGGAATGCCCCGGCTGCGCACGGCCACGGCACGTGACCGGAAACGCTCGATCATGGCGGCCGGGTCGAAATCGTCTGGCACGGCCGTGACTGTAGTTCGGCAAAAACCGTGCCCAGGGCCGGTGTCGGAGGCCGCGCGCCGACAGGTACACTCGGCGTGTCGCTTGCCGTGGGAGACGCGCCCCGGCCGACGGAGGAGTCGCTCGTGAAAAAGGGACGACATCGCCGCTTCGAAGAGGCCCGCAGCCTGAAGCGTTCGGTCGCCACCGCGCCCGAACGCTGCGCCGAATGCGGAGCCGATCCCGAGGACGAACATGCATCGTGGTGCATGGCCGAAGCGGACGAACTGGACGACACCCTGGGCGCCGACGCCGTCGCCCGGGAGCCCGAAGACGATCCCCTGGCCGAGTAGCGACGAGCGTCCGCCGCCGGGCGTCGCCGCCGGCAGTGGTTCGTTGGTCAGCGACGACGAACGGCGGGATGCGGCAGGGGGACCGGAACAGGGACCGGAGTGGCCGCGGCCCGGACCTCGGTGGCGGCACCACGACGGGTCCCGTTGGTGCTGGCGTGACCGCCCCGGGCCCGGAGATAGCGGACGAGCCGCTTGTAGATCTTGCGTCCGCTCAGGGCGATGAGTTCGTCGGCCAGCTCTTCGTAGACGGGTCGTGTCCCCACGAACGCGTCCGGGGCCTCGGTGCACCACCAATGAAACTCGTCGCCGCCGGGACCCCAGTCACGCCGGTCCCACTGCCGGACGACCGAGGTGACGTACCCGTCGTCGGCCACCTCGTCCTCGCGTCGCAGAGGAAGCTGCCAGCAGACGTCGGGCTTGAGCTCGAGATGGGGCACGCCCCGTTCGAGGGCGGCGCGATGCAGTGCGCACCCGGCCCCTCCGGGGAAGTCCGGTCGGTTGAGAAAGATGCAGGCGTCCTTCACCAGTCTCGTACTCAGGTCCCCGTTGCGGCCGCGCTTGACCACGCGCGGGCGCGTGCCCTCGCGGGGCTGACCCTGCCGCCAGAACTGCCACTGCTCCGGCGTGAGGGAGGCGGCGGCGGCCTCGACGCGCCGGCGCGTCCTTCGCTCCGGTGAAGTGGGCCCCGTACGAACAGCACCCCTGGACGAGCTCAGGGGCCGGGCCCGTCATCACGCCCTGGCAGCCCCGGCCGAAGATGCACGTCCAATTGCTTTCCAGGAAGGTGACGTCGAAGAGCCAGGTGCGCTCGTCGTCGGGGTCGGGAAAGCTCATCCACTCGTGGGCGCCCTCTGGTGCTTGGCGCCATGCTTCGTCAGCTGGGGTGCGCGCCGGGCGGGCTTGTCGCTGCGTCATTGTCGTCAACTCCCTCCGGCCCGTGACGTCGTCTCGACGTGCAGGGTCCGGAATTGTGCGTCGGTGGGCTCGGCGCAGCAGAACCACGCCTCGGTGAGCCGGGGTCGGTCGTCGGGCGCCAGCGCCGAGCGCAACCGCGCGTCGGTCACCGGCGGTGGTGCACCGAAGGGGCTGCCGTCGC
Source organism: uncultured Acidimicrobiaceae bacterium (assembly GCA_963848355.1). Classification (GTDB taxonomy): domain Bacteria; phylum Actinomycetota; class Acidimicrobiia; order Acidimicrobiales; family UBA8190; genus CAWKDG01. The sequence goes on along the minus strand of CAWKDG010000001.1, from coordinate 529,020 downwards.
CGGTCAGGGCGGTGTCGGCCGCCGCCCGGATGGCGTCGTAGGCCCGCCCGGCTGGCCACTCGTCGGCATCCGCCCGGACGGCGACGGCGGCAAGCGTGCGCTGGACGACGTCGAGGCGGGGGTCCGGTGATTGCCACGTCCAGCTCAGCCCGTCGGTGTCGTAGGGACCGAGCGCGCCATCGAGGGCGCCGGAGGCGAGCAGGAGGGACCCCGGCGGGACGAGCAGGCGGATGGCGAAGTGCACGGGGTCGACGTTGCCGACGAGGTCGCACGAGGAGACCAGGTCGAGCAGGTCACGCACGTCGGCCGCCGTGGTCCACGGGGTGAAAGGCATGAGCGACGGCCGGGGCTCGACGCCCGATGCCCGCAGCACGGCCACGGCTTCGATCTCGTCGGCCACCGTGTGGCCTTTGTCCAGCTTGGCCAACACGTGATCGCTGGCCGACTCGAACGCCGATACCACGAAGAGCAGGCCGGAGCGGGCCAAGGCCGGCCACAGGTCGCGGTGCTGCAGGACGTGCTCGACCTTGGTGGTGATGTCGAAGGTGAGATGGGGGAAGGCGCTGTGCACGGCGGCCACCACACGCACGGCGTGATGAGGCCCGTTCAAGAAGTCCGGGTCTCCGAAGGTGATGTGACGGGCGCCGAGGTCGACGAGCTGTCCCACGTCGGCCACGACGGCGTCCTCGCCCACCAGGCGGGTCCGGCCGTCGTAGACGACGGGGACGGGGCAGTGACGACAGCGGTGGGCGCAGCCGTGGCTGGCTTCCACGTATCCGGCCAGCCGCAGCTCGCCGGCGACGGCCAGCCGGGCGTACCGGTCGAGAGGGGGAAGCAGATGGCGTGCCGGGAGACCGAACTTCCCGCGGCCGATCGACACGACAGCGTCTCCCGGCCGTCCCTGCCGCCGGCCGCCGCCGGCAGCGAGTTCGTCGACCCAGGCCACGAGGGCCGGCTCGTACTCGCCGGCGATGGCCATGTCGACGAGGGTGCCCGCCGCCGTCTCACCGCGCCCGGCGTCGAGTCCTCCGTACAGGCCGTACAGACACAGCGCGACGTCGGGCCGCCGCCCCCGGACCTCCTCGCACACGGCCAGGGCCAGGCGCATGGCGGTGTGCATGGGGACCGAACAGGCCACGGCGTCGGCCCACACCACGGCGCCGGGATCAAGCGGATCGAGGGAGAGATCCAGACAGCGCACGTCGTGTCCGGCGCGCTCGAGCGCGCCGGCCGGTGACGCGACATGAAGCGGCTGATGACCGAGCTCGTAGGTGGAGATCAGCAGGACGTGCACGCTGCCACGGTAGCGGGCCCCACCGCGTGGTCGGAGAACCACGGCGCCTGCGGGAGGCGAGAGTGGGACGCCACCGATGGCCGGGCTCGAGGCGTCAAGCGATGAAGGGGGTGGCGGACCCGTCGGCGTCGGGCGTCACGCGCACACGAAGCAACGTCTGCGCGTGCCGGAGGGCGGCCTCGACGGCGTCCGGACTACGCCCTCGGGCGAAGACGAATCCGAGGTAGCGATCGCCTTCGGGGACCGGCACCACCCGTCGACCCGCAGGAACCGTGATCTGCACGTCGGTGATACCCGGGGCCCGCAGGGCCCTGTCGCGACCCTCGACCCCTTCGAGGACCCCGGCGCACGGTATGGGCAGCATGAGGACCCCCGACGCTCGGGCCTGGCGTCGTGTGGGCCCCAACGGCCGGCCCAGGGCCTGGGCGATCACCAATTGCTCGAGTGTGCGCCCGGTGGAGAAGGTCAGGGTCCGGGCGCACAGCCCACCGATCGTCCGGGCCGCCACCTCGATCACCGACGCCCGGCCGTCGCTCACCCTGATCTCGGCGTGGACCGGTCCTTCGGTGAGTCCGAGAGCCCGGCAGGCGCCGCCGGCGGCGGCGACCACGGCGGCCATATCGGTAGGGGTGAGGCGCGACGGGGTGACGTAGATCGTCTCTTCGAATGCGGGACCGTCGAGAGGGTCGGGCTTGTCGAAGACGGCGAGGACCGCCAACTCTCCGCCCGTGAGCAGACCCTCGACGGCCACCTCCGGACCGGGGACGAACCGTTCCAGGAGCAGGGGCCCGTCGCCGCCACCGGTGGCGGCGACGGCGATGCGGCGGACGCGCTCGACGACGGCGATGGCGTCAGCCGTTGTGTCCGCCCGCAGGACACCCTGGCTGGCCGAGAGCATGGTGGGCTTGACCACACACGGCAGACCGACCGTCTCGACCAGTGCGGACACGTCGTCGGGGCCGGCCGTCGCCGCGATGGGGGCGAATGCCGGCTGGGGAACCTCGGCGGCCCCGAGCCGAACCCGCATCGCCAGCTTGTCCCGGGTGGCGGCCACGGCGTCGGGAGGGTTGTGCCGCAGACCCAGCCGCCGCGAGGCCAGGGCGGCGGCGACGACGCCCCGATCGTCGATCGCCACCACGGCGTCGAGGGGGGCGACACCATCGTGGGCCACGATGGCGTCCGCCGCCGCCTCGGGGTCGTCCAGGGGCACCTGGACCGATCGCCGGCCCATGAGATCGTGCAAGGCATGGGCCTCGTCCCCTCCCACGACGACGTCGACTCCGAGCGTCCGGGCCGCCTCCAAAAAGTCCGCCACCCGGTATGTCGAGGCCGGAACGAGGAGGAGAACACGGGCCATGCCTCTATGATGGACCTGGGAGGTAGCGGCCATGGCCGAGGATGTTGGACCGGCCGGGAACGGCCACACGAGCGCAGTCGTGCTGACCATCACGCCTGCAGCCCGCTCGGTCGTCCTCGATGCGCGCGCCCAGGAGGCCGACTCCGAGAAGCTGGCACTGTGGGTGGAGGTCACCGGATCGCGCGACGGCGCCTACACCTACGACATCTACTTCCAGGTGGCGGCCGACGCCCACGAGGCCGATTCGGTCGGCGGGAGCGACGACCTGAAGGTGGTCGTCCCCCAGTCGAGCGTGGCCCGTCTGGTGGGAGCCCGCCTGGACTGGTCCGACGAGGGCGAAGGTGGCCTCGTCATCTTGAACCCGAACACGCCGCCGCGCACCGACGTCTTCGCCACCCGTCCGCCCGGCGACCTCTCGGGCGATATGGCCCAACAGGTCCTGGCCATTCTCGAAGAGCAAGTGAACCCTTCCATCGCCATGCACGGTGGTCGGGCCGATCTGGTGGCGGTCGAGGAGGACGTGGTCTACCTGCGTCTGAGCGGTGGCTGCCAGGGGTGTGGCCTGGCCACCGTCACCCTGTCCCAGGGTATCGAGGTGGCTCTGCGTGACGCGTTGCCCCAGATCGTGTCGGTGGTCGATGTCACCGATCACGCCAGCGGCGACAACCCCTTCTACGAACCGGCGAAGAAGTAACCACCGCGCCCGGGCCCCGGTGCGGTCCGCGGGGAGATCGAAGGCGTGAATTAGCGTGCCCCGGATGGACGCCCTCGTCACGGGGGTGAGTGCTGCCGGCGGATTCGTGCTCGGGGACGGCTTGGAAATCCTCGTGGACCGCCTGGGGGAGCGCCGCCCGCTCGACCGACCGTGGTGGCGGTGCCAGGCGTGCCAGGCTCCCGCGACCGGCCTCGGCCTGGTGCCCGTCGTCCGAGTCGTGGCCCGGCGTCGCGGGTGTCGGTCGTGCGCCGTCCGCGTGGCCCACCCCCTGCGCCCGGCGCTGTTGGCCGTGGTCAGTGCGGTCGTCCTCGGCTTGTTCGGCGCTCGGTTCGGTGCCGACGTCGTCCTGGCCGCCTACGCCGTCTTCGGATTGTCCATGGTGGCCATCAGCGCCGTCGACCTCGAGCGCTGGATCATCCCGAACCACATCATCTATCCCACGCTCGCCCTGCTCATCCCCTTGTTCGTCGTGTCGTCGGCTGTCGATCACCGCTGGGGGTCGCTCGAACGCGCCGCCATCTCCGCAGTGGTGGCCTTTCTCGGTTTCTACGCCCTGCACCTGGCCGTCCCCAAGGGCATGGGGTTCGGTGACGTGCGACTGGCCGGGGTCATCGGTCTGGCCACCGGCTGGTTGGGGTTCGGACACGCCTTCGTCGGCTTCTTCGCCGGCTTCGTGCTCGGTGCCGTGATCGGCATCGTCTTCATCGTGGTCTCGGGCGGGGGTCGCAAGACCAAGATCCCTTTCGGTCCCTTCCTGGCCGCCGGCGCCGTGCTGTCGATCGTGTGGGGGAGCCCGGCCGCTCACGCGCTGTTCCACCGGGGAGGGGTCTGAGGCCACCGCCCCCGTCGCGCCGCACCGGAGGGGACCCCTGCCGGTAGCCCGGGATGCGAGATCCCCGGCATTAGATTGGTCCCGTGCTGCGCTTTCTGACCGCGGGAGAGTCCCACGGCAGAGCTCTGGTCGTGATCGTGGAGGGACTGCCGGCGGGGCTCCCCGTGGCCGTGGAGGAGATCCAGGGCGAGCTGGCCCGTCGTCGGCTGGGCTTCGGTCGCGGTCCCCGCATGAGGTTCGAGGCCGACGAGGTGACCCTGGTGGCGGGTATCCGTCACGGCCGGACCCTCGGGTCACCGGTGGCGATCGAGATCGCCAACACGGAGTGGCCGAAATGGGAGGACGAGATGTCGCCCCACGCCGGCGTTCCGTCCAAGGTGCTCACGAAGCCCCGACCCGGCCACGCCGATCTGGCCGGGATGCAGAAATACGGCTTCGACGACGCCCGCGACGTCCTCGAGCGGGCCTCGGCGCGGGAAACGGCGGCCCGGGTGGCGGCCGGCTGTCTGGCCAAGGCTCTCCTGGCCCGTGTGGGGACAGCCGTTGTGAGTCATGTCGTGGCCATCGGGCCGGAACAGGTCGACGCCGAGGCACGACCGGCTGCGGCCGACCTCGAGCGTGTCGACGCCTCCGACGTCCGCTGCTTCGACGCCGACGCCGAGGCGCGCATGGTGGCCGCCATCAAAGCGGCGGCCAAGGACGGCGATTCCCTCGGCGGGGTGGTGGAGGTCCTCGTCTACGGCGCCCCCGTGGGCCTCGGCAGCCACGTCCACTGGGACCGACGGCTGGACGGCCTGCTGGCGCAGGCGTTCATGAGTGTCCAAGCCGTCAAGTACGTGGAGATCGGAGAAGGGGCGGCGGGCACGGCACGGCGCGGCTCCGACGCCCACGACGCCATCTCGTGGGACGCCCAGTCGGGGAGTTACGAGCGGGCCACCACTCGTGCCGGCGGCATCGAAGGGGGGATGTCGACCGGAGGTCTGATCGTCGCCCGGGTGGGGATGAAGCCGTTGGCCACGCTCAACCGGCCTGTCCTCGGCACCGTCGATGTGGTGACCAAAGAGCCGACCGTGTCGTTCAAGGAGCGGACCGACGTCACCGCCGTCCCGGCCATGGGTGTCGTGGCCGAGACGATGGCCGCCCTCGTCCTGGCCACCGAGGCGCTGCGGAAGTTCGGCGGCGACTCGCTGGCCGAAGTCGTCCGGAACCACGAGAGCTACCTGGCTTCATTGGCGGACGAGCCCGCTTCGTCGGCCGCGGCCGCGGGCAATGGCTGAGCGATTGTTGCTCGTGGGCATGATGGGTGCCGGCAAGACGACCTCGGCCCGGTTGGCGGCCGAGCAACTCGGGTGGACGTGGTTCGATACCGACGCCGAGGTGTCCCGGGCCGCCGGAGCGACCGTGGCCGATCTCTTCGCCCGTCACGGGGAGGCCCACTTCCGGCGTGAGGAGACCCGTGCCCTCGAGGCCGTTCTCGGGCGTGACGAACCGGTCGTCGTCTCCGTCGGTGGAGGCGCCGTGCTCGACGGGGACAACCGGGAGAGGCTGCGCCAGGCGGGCACCGTGGTGTGGCTGCGGGCGCGGCCCGAGACCCTGCTCGCCAGGGTCCACGACGCAGACGGCCGTCCACTGCTCGTCGGGGCCACAGGGCAGGACCGGGCCGAGACTCTTCGTCGCATCGATGCCGAGCGACGGACCCTGTACGCCGAGGTGGCGCACGACGTCGTGGACGTCGACGACCTCGATGCCGACTCGGTCGTCGAACGGCTGGTCGCCTGTGTGGCTGGCGACATACCCGATCGACAGGCACGCACGTGATCTCCATCCCCGTCGCCCTGGGCGATCGCGCCTACCACGTCATGGTGGGACGCGGGATTCTCGACGCGCTGCCCGGGGTCCTCCCCGCCGCAGTCCAGCGGGTAGCCATCGTGACCCAGGAGGGCATCGACGTCGACGTCCATCCCGGCGTCCCCGCCGACGTCTTCGTGGTCCCGGCGGGCGAGGAGGCCAAGTCGTTGGGCCAGGTGGAGGAGCTCTGTCGTGGCTTTGCCCGCAGCGGGCTGGCACGGTCCGACGCCGTGGTGGCGGTGGGGGGTGGGGTCGTGAGCGACCTCGCCGGATTCACGGCCGCCGTGTTCCACCGGGGCATCGCCTTCGTCACCGTGGCCACCACCCTGCTGGCCCAGGTGGACGCAGCCATCGGCGGCAAGACGGGCGTCAACCTGCCCGAGGGGAAGAACCTGGTGGGGGCGTTCTGGCAGCCGACGGCCGTCCTTTGTGACATCGACGTGCTGTCCACGCTGCCGGCACGTGAATGGGCCTCGGGGCGTGGCGAGATGGCCAAGTACGCCTTCCTCGGTGAGTCCCTTCCCGGGATACCGGGCATGTCGTTGCTGGATCTGCCGCTGGAGGAGCAGGTGGCCCGGTGCGTCGCCATCAAGGCGGCCGTGGTCGCCTCCGACGAGCGAGAGTCGCAACGGCGCATGATCCTCAACTACGGGCACACCCTGGCCCACGCCCTGGAGGCCGCCGCCTTCGGTCCCGATGCGCGATGGGATCTCCGCCACGGTGAGGCCGTCGCCGTCGGGCTCGTCTTCGCCGCCCAGCTGGCTCACCGGCTCGGTCGGATCGACGACGCCCGGGTGGCGCTGCACCGCAAGGTGGTGGGTGGTTTCGATCTCTCCGCCGACATCCCCGCCGGGGCGTCGGCCGGCCAGCTGCTGTCGTTCATGGCACGCGACAAGAAGGCGCGCCACGACCTGACCTTCGTCCTCGACGGTCCCGACGGGGTGGAGCCGGTCCACGCGGTGGGCCACGACGACGTCATGGCCACCTTGATCGCCATGGGATGCACGCCGTGATCGGATCGGGGCTGTGACGGAGTCGGCGACACCACTCGTGGTCCTTCTGTCGGGTCCCAACCTCAACCTGCTCGGTGAGCGCGAGCCCGAGGTTTACGGGACCGAGACCCTCGACGAGCATGTAGCCGGGGCGGCGGCCGAAGCCCATGCGTGTGGTCTGAGCCTCGAGCACCACCAGTCCAACCATGAGGGCGAGCTCATCGACTTCGTCCACGGTGCGCGGGGACGGGCCGCCGCCGTGGTGGTGAACGCCGGCGCCCTCACCCACTACTCATGGGCCCTGCACGATGCCCTGGCCAGCTTCGAGGGTGTCGTCATCGAGCTCCACCTGTCGAACCCCGCGGCCCGGGAGCCGTGGCGCCATACGTCGGTGGTGGCACCGGTGGCCGACGGCGCCATCGTCGGCTTCGGAGGGCTCGGCTACCGGTTGGCCGTCCAGGCCGTGGCCCGCATGTTGTCGGCGCCGCCGCCGGCACGACCGTGACGACGCCGCCGGTGGTCGGCGATGTCACCGCCATGGAGGCCGCCACGCGCCTGGCCCGGCTCCGGCCTCTGGTGGAGGCGGCGGGGGCCGACTCGTTACTCGTCACCACCCTGCCCAACATCCGCTACCTGACCGGGTTCAGCGGATCGGCCGCCCTGTTGCTCGTCACCGGCGATGAGGCACTGCTCGTGACCGATGGCCGCTACCGCACCCAGGCGGCCGAGCAGCTCGATGTGGCGGGCCTGGCGGGCTCGGTCGAGTTGGTGGTCGGTGGTGGCCAGGTGCAGAGAGAGGCCGTCGTCACCCTGGCCGCCCGGGGAGGGGGCCGCGTCGGGCTCGAGGCGGAGAACGTGACATGGGGATCACAGCGCCGATGGGCCGACGCCCTGGCGGCGGCCGAGCTCGTCGCCACCGCCGGTGTGGTGGAAGGACTACGTCTGGTGAAGGACGCCGGCGAAGTGGCCCGGATCGCCACCGCCGCCGCCATCGCCGACGCCGCACTGGGCGAGGTCCTCGAGATGCTCGGTCAGGGGCGGACCGAGGTGGAGGTGGCCCTGGCTCTCGACACTGCCATGCGGCGCCTGGGATCGGAGGATCGTGCATTCGAGACGATCGTGGCGTCGGGCCCGAACGCGGCGAAGCCCCACGCCCGCCCCACGGGCCGTCCGATCGTCGTGGGGGACCCGGTGGTGATCGACTTCGGTGCCACCTTCGACGGTTACCGCTCCGACATGACGCGCACGTTCTGCGTCGGGGGTGCACCGGCGGATGAGCTCGCCCGCGTGTTCGCCGTGGTGGCCGAGGCCCAGGCGGCGGGTGTCGCCGCTGTCGCCCCCGGTGTGGCCGGTGGCGACATCGACAAGGCGTGCCGCGACCTGATCGCCGTGTCGGGGTGGGCCGATGCCTTCGAGCACGGGACGGGACACGGCGTGGGCCTCGACATCCATGAAGCCCCGGCGGTGGCGCCGGGGTCGACTGCTATCCTCGCGCCCGGGGTCGTGGTCACCGTCGAGCCCGGTGTGTATCTCGCCGGTGTGGGCGGCGTTCGCATCGAGGACACCGTCGTCGTGACCGACCAGGGCTGTCGCCCGCTCACCGCCTTCACAAAGGACATCGCCGCCTGATGGCTGTCACCACCAACGATCTGCGCAACGGCATGACGATCGATCTTCCCGAAGGCCTCTTCTCGGTGGTCGAGTTCCAACACGTGAAGCCGGGCAAAGGTGGAGCGTTCGTCCGCACCAAGCTGAAGAACGTCCGGACCGGAGCGGTGATCGAGCGCACGTTCCGCGCCGATGAGCGCGTCGAGCAGGCCATCGTGGACAAACGGGAGATGCAGTACCTCTACCGCGACGGGACGGACTACGTCTTCATGGACAACGTCTCCTACGACCAGGTCCAGGTGACTCCCGACGCCCTGGGCGACGCCGCGCAGTACGTGAAGGAGGGCGACAGTGCCGTTCTCCAGATGTACGACGACGAGATCGTGGGTGTGGACCTGCCGGCGGCGGTCGAGCTGACCGTGACGGTGACCGAACCGGGAGTCCAGGGCGACCGCGTCTCGGGTGCCCGCAAGCCGGCGACACTCGAAACCGGTCTGGTGTTGCAGGTGCCGCTCTTCGTCAACCCGGGCGAACGCATCAAGGTCGACACCCGCACCGGCGAGTACATCACACGGGCCTAGGCCGACGGCCGGCGGTGACACCGTGGCGCGTCGTGGGGACCCTGCGCCGGTCGACGGTCCTGTTCCCGAGGAAGGCCCGCGCCACGAGGCGCGCGAGCACGCCGTCGCCCTCCTCTACGAAGCGGAGATGAAGCAGGTCTCCGCGCCCGACGTGCTGGCCGGACTGTCCGTCTCCCCTGATCCGTTCACGGTGGCCCTGGTCACCGGGGTGGGCGCCGACGGGGCCCGGATCGACGACCTGCTGTCGTCGGCGGCGGTGGGATGGGAGATCGGTCGCATGCCCGTCGTGGACAGGGCGATCCTCCGGCTGGCCACGTGGGAGCTGCTGGCCCGGCCCGACGTACCGGTGGCCGTCGTCATCGACGAGGCCGTCGAGCTGGCCAAGCGGTATTCCACGGAGCAGTCCGGTGGCTTCGTGAACGGAGTCCTCAGCACGATCGCCGCCCAGGTGCGTCCCGCCAGCACCTGACCCGCCCGTCGAGGCGCCACCCGGGCCGGCGTGGACGCGGGTCACCGGCCCGTCGGCCGCGACGACGGCGAAGGAATTGATCAGGTCGCGTCCGAACGTGGGCAGGCGCCGGACACCGGGAGCCAGGGCGATGGCGCGGGGCGGCACGGGGACGTGCAGGCCCCGATCACGGTGGTATCCTCCCTCGAACCGTGAAGCGGGTCCCGAGAGGCCCGAACGGAACCTGGAGGAGCCCGAGTGGCCGAACGAGAACGCAGGTTGACCCCACCGCGCGGTGGGGTCTTTGTTCCCCGGGTCCAGGTACTGGCGGCCGAGGACGTCCAGCGGGCGATCACGCGCATCGCCCACGAGATCGTCGAGCGCAACCGTGGTCTCGACGACGTCGTCGTCGTCGGCCTGCAGACCGGTGGCGTCCCGCTGGCCTTCCGTCTCGCCCAGGTGCTCGAGGAGATGGAGGCCACGGCCGTGCCCGTGGGCATGCTCGATGTCGCCTTCTACCGCGACGACATCGGGATCCGTCCCGTCCTGGCCGAGGCCATCACCTCCATCCCCTGCGACCTGGCCGGACAGCTGGTCATCCTCGTCGATGACGTGCTGTTCACGGGTCGGACGGTACGGGCCGCCTTGAACGCCTTGGCCGACTACGGCCGGGCCCGCGCCGTCCAACTGGCGGTGATGGTCGACCGCGGTCATCGCGAACTGCCCGTCCGCCCCGACTACGTCGGGAAGAACATGCCGACGCGGCTCGACGAACAGGTCGACGTCAGCCTCGACGGAGTCGTCCTCGGCGACGTCGTCCCCCGATGACTCTTCCCGCCCCCCCGGCCGGGGCCGACGAAGTCAAGGCGCCGGCTGTGACGGGCGACGGTCGCCATCTGCTGTCCATCGCCGATCTCGGCGCCGAGGGCATCGAAGAGGTCCTCCGGGTCTCCGACGCCTTTGTCGAGGTCGCCCGCCGGCCCATCCCCAAGGTGCCGGCCCTGCGGGGGCGGACGGTGGTGACCCTCTTCGCCGAAGAGTCGACCCGGACCCGGTTCTCGTTCGAGACGGCGGCCAAGCGGTTGTCGGCCGACGTCCTCTCCTTCGCCGTGGCGTCGTCGTCGCTCAAGAAGGGGGAGTCTCTGCGCGACACCGTGGAGACGGTGGCGGCCATGGGCGTGGACGCCTTCATCGTCCGGCATGCGTCAGCCGGAGCCCCGGCCCAGGTGGCGCGTTGGGTGGACGCCAGTGTCATCAATGCCGGCGACGGATGGCACGAACATCCCACGCAGGCTCTTCTCGACTGCTACACGATCCGCCAGGTGCTGGCCGAGCGCTCGGGCAAGCCGATCGCCGATGCCGGCGTCAAGGACTTCGTCGGCCTGCGCGTGGCCATCGTGGGCGACGTGGCCCACAGCCGGGTGGCGCGTTCGGGCGTCCTGGCCCTGTCCGCGTTGGGGGCCGAGATCACGCTGGTGGCACCGGGAAGCCTCCTGCCGCCCTCCCTCGAGGGCTGGCCCGTGGCCGGGGTGTCGCACGATCTCGACTCCGTTCTCCCCACCGTCGACGTCTGCTACCTCCTGCGGCTGCAGACCGAGCGCGGCGCCGGCTCCTTCGTGCCGACGCTGCGCGAGTACACGGCCGACTACGGACTGACGGTGCGCCGCGCCGGTCTCCTGGCCGAGGGCGCACTGGTGATGCACCCGGGTCCGATGAACCGCGGGGTGGAGATCGCCGACGAGGTGGCCGATCTGCCCCGATCGGTCGTGCTGCGCCAGGTGGCCAATGGAGTGGCCGTGCGTATGGCCGTGCTCTTCCTGCTTCTCGGCCAGGTCGTCGGAGGCGACGCCGCCGGAGCCGTCGCCGGACTCGGTCCCGGCTTCGGGGTGGTCGATGGCTGAGCGTCGACGCCCCCCGGTGTCCGCCCTGCGCGCCACCGTGATGATCCGGGGCGGCACCGTGGTCGACGAGACGGGCGAGCGCCGGGCCGACGTCGTGATCACCGACGGCACGGTCACGGGGGTGGGACCCGGTCTCGACGTCCCCAGCGGCGCCTCGGTGCTCGACGCCGGCGAGTGCCTCGTCGCTCCCGGCCTGGTCGATCTGCACACCCACCTGCGCCAGCCCGGCGGTGAAGAGGCCGAGACGGTGGAGACGGCGGCACGGGCCGCCGCCCGTGGCGGCTACACGGCGATCGTGGGAATGCCCAACACGAACCCGCCGATCGACAGTGCCGCCGTGGCCCTCGAGGTGCTCGGTCTGGGTCGGTCGGCGCTGTGCCGGGTGGCGGTGGCCGGAGCCATCACCGTCGGCCGCGCCGGCGAGTGCCTGGCGCCCATGGGGGAGCTCGCCGCTCTGGGTGTGCGATTGTTCACCGACGACGGATCCGGAGTCCAGGACTCCGGCGTCATGCGCCGGGCCCTCGAGTACGCACGGGGCCTCGGCGTCACCCTGGGCCAGCACTGCGAGGACGGGGCGCTGGCCGCCGGCGGGCACATGCACGAAGGGGCGTGGTCGAGTCGGTTGGGGGTGCCCGGTGTGCCCTCGCGCCGCCGAGGAACTGATGGTGGCGCGCGACATCATGCTGGCCCGCCTCACCGGTGGGCGCGTCCATTTCCTCCATCTCTCCACGGCGGGATCGGTGGCCCTGGTGGCGGCGGCCAAGGCGGAGGGGTTGTCGGTGAGCGCCGAGGTGGCGCCGCACCACCTGGCCCTCACCGACGCCGAGCTGGCCGGGTACGATCCCGTCTTCAAGGTCAACCCCCCGCTGCGCACCGAGGCGGACGTGGCCGCTCTGCGCGCCGCCTGTGCCGCCGGGACGGTCGACGCCGTGGCCACCGATCATGCGCCGCACCCGTCCCAGGCCAAAGAGGGGCCGCTCGACATGGCCGCTCCCGGCATGCTCGGGCTGGAGACGGCGGCGGCCGTGACGCTCGGCGCCCTCGGCAATGGTCACGCGGCGCCGACCGCCGGCGCCGCACCGGCGATGTCGGTCGGCGAGGTGCTCGCCCTCATGTCCTGGCGCCCGGCGCGTATCGCCGGTCTGGCGGTCGAGCAGGGAGGAGACCAGGGGGGGCCGGTGGCCGTCGGACTGCCGGGGAACCTCTGCGTGATCGATCCCACCGAGCGCTGGGAGGTCGATCCCGAGCGACTGGCGAGTCGCAGCCGGAACACGCCGTGGGCGGGGAGGACGCTGACCGGCAGGGTGCGTCACACCCTCTACCGGGGCGAGCCCGTGGTCGTGGACACCGAGGCGCAACGATGAGCCCCGGGACCTTCCCGGGCCGCAGCACCCCCGCGCTGCTCGTTCTGGCCGACGGCGAGGTGTTCGAAGGGGAGGCCATCGGCGCCTCGCCCCCGGGCGGGGTGGCCACCGGAGAACTGGTCTTCAACACCGTCCTCTCGCGGCTACCAGGAGGTGATCACCGATCCCAGTTACGCCGGCCAGGCCATCGCCTTCACCTACCCGCACATCGGGAACTACGGCGTCACGCCGGAGGACGACGAGGCGTCGCGCCCGTGGTGCCGCGGTGTCGTCGTCCGCGAGCTCACGACGCGGCCATCGAACTGGCGGGCGACGGGATCGCTCGAAGACCTCCTCGTGCGCCACGGGATCCCCGGCATCGCCGGGGTCGACACCCGGCGCCTCACCCGTCATCTGCGCGACGACGGCGCCATGGGCTGTGCCTTCGGCACGGCACCCGAGGCGACGTTGGCCGCGGCCGCCAGGACCGAGCCGGGTACGAGCGGGCGCGACCTCGTCTCCGAGGTGACGACGTCGACGCGCTACACGCGGGGATCGGGACGCCTGCGCGTGGTGGCCTACGACTTCGGGGTGAAGGAGACGATGTTGCGCGGTCTCGAAGCCGACGCCACCGTCGAGGTGGTGCCGGCCGACCTCCCCGCCGACGATGCGCTCGCCCTCGACCCCGACGGCGTCTTCCTCTCCAACGGACCGGGCGACCCGGCCGCCCTGTCCGTCCAGATCGGCATCATCGCCGACCTGCTCGGCCGGGTGCCGGTGTTCGGCATCTGTCTGGGCCATCAGCTCCTGGCGGCGGCCGTGGGGGGACGGACCTACAAGCTGCCCTTCGGTCACCACGGCGGGAACCACCCGGTGAAGCATCTGGCCAGCGGCCACGTGGAGATCACCAGTCAGAACCACAACTACGCGGTGGACGGCGCCTCGCTGCCGACGCTGGGCGCCGGGGCGACCGAACTCACCCACGTCAACCTGAACGACGGCGTGGTCGAGGGATTTCGCTGTACCGCCATTCCCGCCTTCAGTGTCCAGTACCACCCCGAAGCCGGTCCCGGTCCCCATGACGCCCGCTACCTCTTCGCCGATTTCCACGCTCTCATGGCGAGCACCCGACGATGACAGGGCGGACCTGAATGCCCCGGCGGACCGACATCGAGAAGATCCTCGTGATCGGGTCGGGTCCGATCGTCATCGGGCAGGCCTGCGAGTTCGACTACTCGGGAACCCAGGCGTGCCGGGTGCTGCGCGCCGAGGGCTACGTCGTGGTGCTGGCCAATTCCAATCCGGCCACGATCATGACCGATCCCGAATTGGCCGACCGGACCTACGTCGAACCCCTGGACGCCGAGACCCTGGCCGCCATCGTCGAGCGCGAACGGCCCGACGCTCTGCTCCCCACCCTCGGCGGCCAGACGGGGCTCAATCTGGCCATGGCCCTCGTCGAAGGCGGCGTCCTCGACGCCTACGGGGTCGAGCTGATCGGGGCCAACGCCGAGGCCATCAGCACGGCCGAGGACCGCGACCGCTTCAAGACGGCCATGGAGGAGATCGGGCTCGAAGTCCCGTCCTCGGGCTTCGCCCGGTCGCTCGACGAGGCGATGGTCGTGGGGGACAGGATCGGCTTCCCCCTCATGATCCGACCGAGCTTCATCCTCGGGGGGGCGGGCACGGGGACGGCACACGACCGCTCCCAGCTGGCGCGCGTGGCCGCCGAGGGCCTGGCCGCCAGCCCCATCTCGCAGATCCTCATCGAACGCTCCATCGCCGGGTGGAAGGAATTCGAGCTCGAGGTCATGCGCGACCGGGTGGACAACTGCGTCGTCGTCTGCTCCATCGAGAATCTCGACCCCATGGGGGTGCACACGGGGGACTCCATCACGGTGGCACCGGCCCAGACGCTCTCCGACGTCGAGTACCAGGCCATGCGCGACGACGCCTTCGCCTGCATCCGACGGGTGGGGGTGGAGACGGGGGGATCGAACATCCAGTTCGCCGTCGATCCCCGCAGCGGCCGGCGGCTCGTGATCGAGATGAACCCGCGGGTGTCGCGTTCGTCGGCGCTGGCCTCGAAGGCCACCGGCTTCCCCATTGCCAAGATCGCCGCCCGCCTGGCCGTCGGGTACACGCTCGACGAGATCACCAACGACATCACCGGGGCCACCCCCGTGAGCTTCGAGCCCACCATCGACTACGTCGTCACCAAGATCCCGCGCTGGGCCTTCGAGAAGCTCCCCGGCGTCACCGACCAGCTGGGCACCCGGATGCAGTCGGTGGGGGAGGTCATGGCCATCGGGCGCACCTTCCCCGAATCGCTGCAGAAGGCCATCCGCTCGCTCGAGCAGGGACGGGCCGGACTGAACGCCGATCCGGCCGAAACGGCCTACGACCTCGTCGACGACGACGAGCTGGTGGCGAAGGCGTGCGAGCCGACGCCCGAACGCGTCTTCCAGCTCGAGACGGCGTTGCGCCGGGGCATCACGCCCGATGCCCTGGCCGCCGCCACCGGGGTCGATCCGTGGTTCCTCGACCAGTTGGCGACCATCACCGAGGCACGGCGGTATCTCGATGACCTCGGGCGAGGGCGGACCGGAGCCGAGGCGCTGGCGGTTGTGGACCGCCGCACGTGGCGCGCCGTGAAACGGCTCGGCTTCTCCGACGTGCAGATCGCTTATCTCCTGGACAGCACCGAAGGCGACGTCCGCGCCGCCCGCCTGGCCGCCGGGGTGCGGGCGACGTTCAAGACGGTCGACACGTGCGGAGCCGAGTTCGAGGCGCGCACGCCGTACCACTACGCCACCTACGAGGACGAGGACGAGGTCCGGCCGAGCACCCGGCGGCGCGTCGTCATCCTGGGGTCGGGCCCGAACCGCATCGGGCAGGGGATCGAGTTCGACTACTGCTGTGTCCACACCTCGATGGCGCTGCACGAGGCCGGTTACGAGACGGTGATGGTCAACTGCAACCCCGAGACCGTCTCCACCGACTACGACACGTCGGACCGCCTCTATTTCGAACCCCTCACCGTCGAAGACGTGTCCAACGTCCTCGATGCCGAGATGGCCGCCGGTGCCGGCCCCGGCGGCGGCCCCGTGGTCGGTGTGATCGTGAGCATGGGCGGGCAGACGCCCCTGAAGCTGGCCCATGCCATCGACCCCGCGTTGGTGCTCGGCACCAGTCCGGCGTCGATCGACCTGGCCGAGGACCGCGAGCAGTGGAACGGCCTGTGTGAGCGCCTGGGCATCCCGCAACCGCCAGGGGGGACGGCCGTCACCGTGGACGACGCCCTGACCGTGGCCCGTAAGGTCGGGTATCCGGTGCTCGTCCGTCCCAGCTACGTCCTCGGTGGCCGGGCCATGGAGATCGTCTACGACGACGAACGGCTCGAGCACGTGGTGGGGGAGCTCGGCGCCTCGCTCGCCCGGGAAGGGGGCGTGTCGGCCGAGCGCCCCGTCCTCGTCGACCGGTTCCTGGAGGACGCCATCGAGGTCGATGTCGACGCCGTGCGCGACCACGCCGGGGAGGTCCTCATCGCCGGCGTGATGGAGCACGTGGAGGAGGCGGGCGTCCACTCGGGTGATTCGGCCTGCGCCCTGCCGCCGCAGACACTGCTCCCCGACGTCATCACCGTGCTCGAGGTCCACACGCGCGCCATCGCCGAGGCGCTGTCCGTGGTCGGCCTCTTGAACGTCCAGTACGCCGTGAAGGACGGTCAGGTCTTCGTGATCGAGGCCAACCCGCGCGCCAGTCGGACCGTCCCCTTCGTGGCCAAGGCCACCGGTGTCCCCGTGGCCATGATCGCCGCGCGCGTCATGACCGGTTCCACTCTCACCGAACTGCGGGCCGAGGGCCTCGTCCGGCCCCCCGCCGGCCAGGGGTGGGTGAGCGTGAAGGAGGCCGTCCTTCCCTTCGGACGGTTCCCGGGCGTCGACACCCTGCTCGGCCCCGAGATGCGTTCGACCGGTGAGGTGATGGGGGTGGGCGCCACGTTCGGACTGGCCTTCGCCAAGAGCCAGATCGCCGCCGGTACCCCTCTGCCGTCGTCCGGGACCGTGTTCCTGTCGTTGGCCGACCGCGACAAGGTGGCCGGCCTCGACGCCGCCCGGCGCTTCGCCTCACTCGGTCTCGGTCTCGTCGCCACGTCGGGAACGGCGGCCTTCCTCGAGTCCAACGGGGTGCCGGTGGCGACGGTGGTGGCCAAGGTGGGCGAGTCGGGTGCAGCCGACGCCGTCGATCTCATCGCCACCGGTCGCGTCCAGCTGGTGGTGAACACCCCACGCGGCCGCGGACCGCGCGCCGACGGTCTCCACATCCGTTCGGCCGCTCTCGCCCATCAGGTCCCCTGTCTCACGACGGTGGCCGCCGCCCGGGCGGCGTCGGCCGGGATGGCCGACTGGCGTGACCACGGGCTGTCGGTCGTGAGTCTCCAGGAGATCTACCGGTGAACCTCCGTCGGCCGACCCACGTCGACCTTCGTACCCACGTGGGCTCGGTCCACCTTCCCAATCCCGTTCTGACGGCGTCGGGCACCGCCGGGCACGGCGCCGAGCTCGCCGCCTATGTCGACCTGGCCACCCTCGGCGCGGTGGTGGTGAAGTCACTGGCGGCCGGACCGTGGGAGGGCAATCCGGCACCACGGGTGCACGAGACGCCCGCCGGCATGCTCAACTCGGTCGGCCTCCAGGGACCGGGGGTGGGGGCCTGGCTCGACGACGAGCTTCCCGCCCTCGTCGATCGCGGGGCACGGGTGGTGGCGAGCATCTGGGGCCGGCGCGTCGAGGACTACGCCCGGGCCGCCGAGCTGCTGGCCGGCGCCCCCGGTGTGGTCGCCGTCGAGGTCAACGTGAGTTGTCCGAACCTCGACGACCGCTCCCGGATGTTCGCCCATTCGCCGGCGGCGACGGCCGACGCCGTCGCCGCCTCGGCCGCCTCCCGCCTGCCGCGGTGGGTGAAGCTCTCGCCCAACGTGGCCGACCTCACCGAGATCGCCGGGGCCGCCGTCACGGCCGGCGCCGACGCGCTCGTCCTCGTGAACACTGTGCTGGGCATGGCCATCGATCCCCTCCGGCGCTCCTACCGGCTGGGTTCGGGCCCCGCCGGAGGCGGGTTGTCGGGCCCCGCCATCCGACCCGTCGCCGTGCGCGCCGTCCACGACTGCCGCGCCGCTTTCCCCCTCGTGGGGATCGTCGGTGTCGGCGGCGTGACGCGGGGCGTGGACGCCGTGGAGATGCTGATGGCCGGGGCCGATGCCGTCGAGGTGGGGACGGCGACGTTCCGCGAGCCGCGGGCCCCGGCGCAGGTGCTGGCCGGCCTGACGCGCTGGTGCCGGTGGCACGATGTCGGTGCCGTCCGCAGTCTGGTGTCGGCCGTGCACGCGCACCGGTCGATGACGGTGCCGCTCGACGACACCACGATTGGTCGATGACAACAGGAATGGGTTGCCATGCATGTTGAGACCCGCGACCGCCTGGCGCTGGCCCTGGATGTCGACGATCTGGTGGTCGCGCTCCGTCTGGCGCGACGCGTGCGTCCGTGGTTCGGCGTGGCCAAGATCGGTCTCGAACTGTTCAGCGCATCGGGACCGGAGGCTGTTCTGGCCTTGAGCGCCGAGGGGTACCGCGTCTTCCTGGATCTGAAGCTCCACGACATCCCCACGACGGTGGAACGCGCCGCGCGCGTCATCGGCGGACTGGGCGCGCAGTACGCCACGGTCCATACCGCCGGCGGCGCCGACATGGTGCGGGCGGCGGTGACGGGAATGGCGCAGGGAGCGACGTCGGCGGGGATGACGGAACCGTGCGTGCTCGGTGTCACCGTTCTCACCAGTGACGCCACGGCACCGCCGGAAGTGTTACGGGAGAGGGCGGTGCTGGCGGCGGCGGCCGGCTGCGGCGGCCTCGTCTGCGCCGCCGCCGATCTGCCGGTGACACGTGACGCGGCACCGGGGCTCGTCACCGTGGTCCCGGGGATCCGACCGTCGGGAGTGCCGTCGCACGACCAGGCGCGGGCGGCGGGGCCGGGTGCGGCGATCAGGGCCGGGGCCGACATTCTGGTCATCGGCCGGGCCGTGAGCGGGGCCGAGGACCCCGAAAAAGTGGCCGCGGCGGTGTCCGACGAGGTGGCGGCGGCCGCCGCCACCGTGCGCGGGTGACCCCCTCGCGTGGCGGCGCTATGGTGGCCGCTATGCCTCAACCTCCTGCACTCACCCCGGAGCAGCGCCAGGCGGCGCTGGACAAGGCCGCCAAGGTCCGCCGCGAGCGGGCTGAGGTGAAGGAGAAGCTCAAGATGGGGTCGGTGTCCCTGTCCGAGCTCCTCAAGAGATCTGAAGAAGACGAGACCGTCGGCAAGATGAAGGTGCTCTCGGTGCTCGAGTCGCTGCCCGGCCTCGGCAAGGTCAAGGCCCGCCGACTGATGGAGACGGTGGGGATCAGCGAGAGCCGCCGGCTCCAGGGACTCGGGGTCAACCAGCGCGAGGCTCTGCTCGCTCACACCGCGAAGTCCTGATCCTCGTTCTCTCTGGCCCGGGCGGGGCGGGGAAGGGAACCGTCGCCGCGCGTCTCGTCGATCACGATCCCGGCCTGTGGCTCAGTCGGTCGTGGACCACCCGGGCCCGACGTCCCGGTGAATCCGACGACGATTACGAGTTCGTCGATCGTGCCCGGTTCGAGGAGCGGGTGGCGGAGGGCGGCTTCCTCGAGTGGGCCGAGTTCCTCGGCCAGCTCTACGGCACGCCGCACCCCGAGCCGCCGCCGGGAAAGGACGTCCTGTTGGAGATCGACCTCCAGGGGGCGGCTCAGGTGAAAGAGAGTCACCCGGATGCGCTGATCGTGCTCCTGCTGCCGCCGTCGCCCGAGATCCAGGCCGAGCGTCTGCGCCGGCGGGGCGACGACGAGGCCGAGGTGGCCCGGCGCCTGGAGACGGGGGCACGCGAGGAGCGGGTGGGGCGTGCCCTCACGCCCTTCGTGGTCGTGAACAACGACGTGGATCAGGCCGTGGCCGAGGTGGCCGGTATACTGGCAGCCCACCGCAGAGCCGGCTCGGAGTCCCCGGGCGGCGATTCTCGTGGAGGAGCCTGATGCCCCAACGCCGCAACACGCTCATGGACCCTCCGATCGAGGATCTTCTCGACAAGGTCGATTCGAAGTTCACCCTCGTGGCCCTGTCGGCCAAGCGGGCCCGCCAGATCAACTCGTACTACAACCAGCTGGGCGAGGGCCTGGGGGTGGTGGTCCCGCCCCAGGTGACCTCCGTCTCGGGGAAGCCGCTCACCATCGCCTTCGAGGAGATCTCGGCCGGGAAGGCCACCTTCCACCGGCTCGAGCCGGGCGAGGAGGACGAGACCGAGGGGCTCGTCGAGCTCGAGGGAGCCGACGGCGTCGTCGCCCCCGTCGAGGCGGTGGCCGTTGACATCCTGGCCGTCGAGCCGGGCCCGGCCGACGAGGCGGCAGAGCCTCCCGCCGAGTAGAGCGCGAGGACCGCGGCTGCGGGGAGACGCACGATGAGCGGTCCCCTGGAGGGTCGGCGCATCGTTCTCGGTGTCACCGGCGGCATCGCCGCCTACAAGGCGGTGGAGGTCTGCCGTCGACTGGTCGACGCCGGGGCCCACGTGATCCCCGTCCTGACCGACGACGCCACCCGCTTCGTCGGCGAGGTGACCTTCTCGGCCCTGGCCTCGGAGCCGGTCAAGCGCAGTCTGTGGACCGACGCCGACCCGATCCCGCACACCCGTCTGGGCCAGAGCGCCGATCTGATCGTGGTGGCACCGGCCACGGCCCGCTTCCTCGGCTGCTACGCCGCCGGGATCTCCGACGGGTTGCTCACCGCCACCGTGCTCGCCACCCGGGCTCCGGTGGTGGTGTGCCCGGCCATGCACACCGAGATGTGGGAGCACGCGGCCGTCCAGGAGAACCTGGCCACCCTGGCCCGCCGCGGGGTGATCGTCGTGGCCCCGGTCGAGGGCCGCCTGGCCGGGGGCGACGCCGGACCCGGCCGCCTGGCCGAGCCGGCCGACATCGTGGCCGCCGTGACAGGCGTCCTCGAGGGCCGGTCGCCGGGGGGCGGCGGCGATCTCGAGGGACGGCGGGTGGTGGTGAGCGCCGGCGGCACCCGGGAGCCCATCGACCCCGTCCGCTTCATCTCCAACCGGTCGTCGGGCAAGCAGGGCCATGCGCTGGCCCAGGCGGCGGCCGACCGGGGTGCGGAGGTGGTCCTCGTGACCACCACGAAGGAAGCGGTCCCGGCCGGGGCCACCGTGGTGCGGGTGGACACCGCCGCCTCGATGGAGGCGGCCATGCTGGAGCACGCGGCGGGGGCCGACGTCGTGATCATGGCGGCGGCGGTGGCCGACTTCCGGCCCAAGGCACCGTCGGAGACGAAGCTCCAGAAGGCCGACGGGCTGCCCGAGATCGTCCTCGAGCCGACCCCCGACATCCTCCTGGAGCTGGGGGCCCGGCGGCACCCGGGCCAGGTCCTGGTGGGCTTCGCGGCCGAGACGGGGGCCCCGGCGGAGCGGGCCGCGGCCAAGTTGGCGGCCAAGGGTGTCGACCTGATGGTGGCCAACGACGTCTCCGCCCCCGGGGTCGGGTTCGACCACGAGACCAACGCCGTGACCGTGCTCGGCGCCGACGGGACGTGCCGCGAGGTGGGCCTCTCGTCCAAGCGGGAGGTGGCCGACGCCGTCCTCGACTGCGTGGTCGAACGCCTCGAGAAGTAAGGTGAGCGGCCCCGGCGGCGCCGGCGGGCCAGGACTGGCCGAGACCGGACCGGGACAGACGAGGACCCGAGGAGCGAGACGTGAGCACGCGCCACACCTTCACATCGGAGTCGGTGACCGAGGGTCACCCCGACAAGATGGCCGACCAGATCTCGGACTCCGTCCTCGACGCCGTCATCGAGCAGGACCCGCGGGCCCGGGTGGCCTGCGAGACGCTGCTCACCACCGGTCTGGTGGTCGTGGCCGGGGAGATCTCGACCGAGTGCTACGTCGACATCCCCTCGCTCGTCCGCGACGTGGTCTGCGACATCGGGTACGACACCGACGCCCACGGCTTCAACGGCCGGACGTGCGGGGTGATGGTGGCCCTCGACGCCCAGTCGCCCGACATCGCCCAGGGGGTGACGGCGGCCCACGAGCTGCGGACCGGGTCGGGCGGCGAGGACCAGCTGAACGCCCAGGGTGCGGGCGACCAGGGGATGATGTTCGGCTACGCCTGCGACGAGACGCCCGACCTCATGCCCCTGCCCATCTGGTTGGCCCACCGCCTGGCCCAGCGCCTGGCCCAGGTGCGCCGGGTGGGGGTGCTGCCCTACCTGCGGCCCGACGGGAAGACCCAGGTGAGCGTCATCTACGAGGACGGCCGGCCGGTGGCCATCGACACCATCCTGATCTCCACCCAGCACGCCCCCGGTGTCGACATCGAGACGCTGCTGCTGCCCGATCTGCGCGAGCACGTGATCCATCCGCTGCTCCCCACGGACCTCGACACCGAGAACCTGCGGGTGCTGGCCAACCCGACGGGCCGGTTCGAGCTCGGTGGCCCCCACGCCGATACCGGCCTCACCGGACGGAAGATCATCGTGGACACCTACGGCGGGATGGCCCGCCACGGCGGGGGCGCCTTCTCGGGCAAGGACCCGTCGAAGGTCGACCGCTCGGCCGCCTACGCGGCGCGGTGGGTGGCCAAGCACGTGGTGGCGGCCGGGGCCGCCAGCCGGTGCGAGGTCCAGGTGGCCTACGCCATCGGCGTGGCCCATCCCGTCTCGCTGATGGTGGAGACCTTCGGCACGGCCACCGTCGACCCCGCCGCCATCGAGAAGGGGGTCCGCGAGGTGTTCGACCTGCGGCCCGCCGCCATCGTGCGCGACCTCGACCTGCTCCGGCCCATCTACCGCCGGACGGCCGCCTACGGGCACTTCGGCCGGACCGACAAGGAATTCACGTGGGAGGCGACGCCGAGGCTCGACGACCTGAAGCGCGCGCTGGGTCTCTAGACATCGGGCCTCTCGCCGCCCGGCCGATGCCGGCCGCCCGCGTCGTCACGGTGGTCCCCGACGTGGCCGCCGTGGCCAAGGCCTTCGACTACTCCGTTCCCGAGGCCCTGGACCCGCGCGTCCGGGTCGGGACCCTCGTCCGCATCCCCCTCGGGGGACGCCGGGTGGCCGGCTGGGTGGTGGCCGATGGCACCGAGGCGCCGGTGGGGGTGACGCTCAAGCCCCTGGCCGGCGTGCGCGGCTGGGGACCCCCGGCCGCGGTCATCGACGTGGCCCGGTGGGCGGCCTGGCGGTGGGCGGGTCCGCTGTCGTCGCTGCTTGGGACGGCCTCGCCCCCGGTGGCCGTCGGCGGGCTCCCGCCGGCGCCTCCGGACCCGGCGCCCGGGGCGCCAGTCCCCGGAACGGACGCTCCCCTGGTGCACGAGGCCCTGGCCGGCGGGCCGGTGGTGCTGCGCCTGCCGCCGGCCGAGGACCCGTTCGCCCTGGTGGCCGCGGCCGCCGACCTCCTGGCCGGGGCCCCCGCCGACGCCGGTGTCCTCGTCCTCGCCCCGAGCCAACGGATGGCGTCGGAGCTGGCGGGCCGCCTGCGGCGCAGGGGTCGTCGCGTGGCCCTGCTGCCCCAGGAGTGGCCCCGGGCCCGGGTGGGCCGGTGCGTGGTGATCGGGGCCCGGGCCGCCGCCTTCGCCCCGTTCGCGCGTCTGGCCGCGGCGGTGGTCCTCGACGCCCACGACGAGGTGTACCACGAGGAGCGGGCCCCGACGTGGTGCGCCTGGGAGGTGGTGGCCGAACGGGCCCGCCGCGACGGCGTGCCGTGCGTTTTGTCTTCGCCCTGCCCCACCCTCGACGTTCTCGCCGCCGGCCGCCTGGTGACCCCGTCGCGCCGGGCCGAGCGTGGCGGATGGCCCGCCGTCGAGATCGTCGACCGCCGCGGCGACGATCCCCGGACGGGCCTGTTCTCCGAGCGGCTGGTGGAGCTCGTGCGCTGGGGGGCGGCCGCCCCCGGCCGGCGGATCGTCTGTGTGGTCAACCGGACCGGTCGCGTCCGTCTCCTGGCCTGCGCCGCCTGCGGCGAGCTGGCCCGGTGCGACCGGTGCCGGGCCGCCGTCGAGCTGGTCGATCCTGAGAAGGACGCGACGGCGGACGGGCCGGTGGGGGGGGGGTGCCGATGGCCCGCTCCCCCCGTTCCTGCGCTGCCGGCGCTGCGGGGAGGAGCGCCCGGTCGTCTGCGCCCACTGCGGGGCGGCCCGGATGAAGGCGCTGCGACCGGGGGTGACGCGGGTCGGCGAGGAGCTCGAGGCTCTGGCCGGGACACCGGTGGTCGCCGTCTGGGGTCCGGCGCCCCGGGGGTCCGACGACCACGGGGCCGACAACGGTGGGACCGACGCCCGTGTCGTCGTCGGGACCGAAGCGGTGCTCCACCGGACCGACGGCGCCGACGGCGTGGCCTTCCTCGACTTCGACGCCGAGCTCCTCGCCCCCCGGCTGCGGGCGAGCGAGGAGGCCCTGGCCCTTCTGGCCCGGGCCGCCCGCCTCGTCCGGGGGGCGGCGGCCGAGGCGCCGGGGGGACGGGCCCGGGGCCGGGTCCTCGTCCAGACCCGCCTGCCCCAGCACGACGTCCTGGTGGCGGCGGCGGCCGCCGATCCGGGCCGGCTGGCGGCGGCCGAGCGGGAGGTCCGGACCGCTCTCGACCTTCCCCCCGTGAGCGCCATGGCCCTGGTCTCGGGCGCCGTGGCCGACGCCTACGGGGCGGCCCTGCAGGCCGCCGCCCCGGACGGGGTCGACGTCAGGGGACCGGTCGACGGCGCCTGGTCGGTGCGCGCCCCGGACCACGACGCCCTGTGCGACCTGCTGGCCGCCGTGCCCCGGCCGGCGGGGCGCCTGCGGGTGGCCGTCGATCCGGTCCGCGCCTGAAGCGCCCGCGCGCGGGGAGCCCTTGCCCGGGGCGTGGAGCCCACGACAAGATCACGGGTGGGGCGCTGTCGTCGGGCCCACCGAACGAGAGGACGTGCGATGACGGACTTCACCATGACCATCGGGGGCGAGGCGGTGGCCACCGAAGGGACCTTCGGCGTCCGCAACCCGGCCACCGCCGAGGTCTTCGCCGAGGCCCCCGAATGCTCGCGCTCCCAGCTCGACGCGGCCATGGACTCGGCGGCCAAGGCCTACGGCGACTGGCGGGCCGACGAGGACTACCGGCGCGCCTGCCTGCGCGAGGTGGCCGGCGTCCTGCTGGCCTCGCTCGAGGAGCTGGCGCCCCTGCTCACGTCCGAGCAGGGCAAGCCGGTGAACGACGCCAACCTCGAGATGTTCGGGTCGGCCATGTGGTGCACGTACTTCGCCGACCTCGAGATCCCGCGCCAGATCATCCAGGACGACGCCGAGGCGCTCGTCGAGGTGGTGGGCCGTCCCCTCGGGGTGGTGGCGGCCATCACGCCGTGGAACTTCCCCGTGAACCTCGCCTTCTGGAAGATCGCGCCGGCCCTGCTGGCCGGGAACACGATGGTGTTGAAGCCGTCGCCGTTCACGCCGCTGTCGACCCTGAAGGTCGGTGAGCTCCTGCGGTCGGTCCTGCCGCCCGGGGTTCTGAACGTCGTGAGCGGGGGAGACGAGCTCGGGGCCTGGATGACGGGCCATCCCGTCCCCCGCAAGATCAGTTTCACCGGCTCCATCGAGACGGGGAAGAAGGTGGCCATCTCCGCTGCGCCCGATCTCAAGCGCGTCACGCTGGAGCTCGGGGGCAACGACCCCGCCATCGTCCTCGACGACGCCGATCCGACGATGGTGGCCGACGGGATCTTCGGGGGTGCCTTCGCCAACAACGGCCAGATCTGCTCGGCCATCAAGCGCGTCTACGTCCCCGAGCGCCTCTACGACGAAGTGGTCGAGGCGCTGGCCAGCCGGGCCCGGGCCGTGTCGGTGGGCGACGGCGCCACCAACGAGAGCAAGCTCGGCCCCATCAACAACGCCCCGCAGTTCGAGCGCGTGAAGGAGCTGGTGGCCGACGCCCTCGCCCACGGGGCCCACGCCGCCGCCGGCGGGAAGGCCATGGACCGACCCGGGTACTTCTTCGAGCCCACCGTCCTGTCCGAGGTCTCCGACGGCGTCCGGATCGTGGACGAGGAGCAGTTCGGCCCGGCCCTCCCCGTGATCTCCTACCGCGACGTCGACGACGCCGTGGCCCGGGCCAACGCCACCCACTTCGGCCTGTCCGGCTCCGTCTGGGGGACCGACACCGACCGGGCCGCCGAGGTGGCGAGCCGGCTCGAGGCGGGGACGGCATGGGTGAACGTCCACCTGGCCCTCGGACCCCAGTTCCCCTTCGGCGGGTTCAAGTGGAGTGGCATCGGGGTGGAGAACGGCCCCTGGGGGCTGGCCGAATTCACCGAGATCCAGACCATGCACCGGGCGCGCGGGACGTCGGGGCTCTCCCCGATCTCGTCGATGGTCCTGCCCTGATCGGGGCTCCCACCACCGGCGCCGCCGGTACGATGCATCTGTGACCGCCTACACCATCCGTCTCTTCGGCGACCCCGTGCTGCGCCAACGCGCCCCCGAGGTGGTGGAGATCGACGGGAAGCTGAAGGCCCTCTCCGACGACATGGTCCAGACGATGTACGACGCTCCCGGGGTGGGCCTGGCCGCGCCGCAGGTCGGGGTGCAGAAGCGCATGTTCGTCTACGACCTCCACGACGACCGGGGACCCCGGACGATCGTGAACCCGGTGATCTCCGAGACCCGCGGCGAGTGGACCTACGACGAGGGGTGCCTGTCCATCCCCGGGCTGGCGTGGGAGATCGTCCGACCGAAGGAGATCCACCTCACCGGGCGCGACCTCGACGGGAACGAGATCTCCATCGAGGCCGACGAGTACGAGGCCCGCGTCTACCAGCACGAGGTCGACCATCTCGACGGGATCCTCCTCGTCGAGCGGCTCGACGAGGAGCAGCGCAAGGAGGCGATGCGGATCCTGCGGGCGCGGGCCCTGCACCTCCCGGGGGATGATCCCGACGGGCTCCGGCGCCTGGTCACGACCGACGGCGACACGACCGCCGAGGCACCCGACCACCCCGGCCTGTAGCCCCCACCCGCCCGCACCCCCCGCCCGGAGAGGGACCGCCGTGGCCCGGCTCGCCTATCTCGGATCGCCCGACGCCGCCGTGGCGCCGTTGCGGGCCCTCGTGGCCGCCGGTCATGAGATCCCCCTCGTCGTGAGCCGGGCCGACACCCGCCGCGGCCGGGGGACGACGCACACGCCGAGCCCGGTGAAGCAGGCGGCTCGCGACCTCGGTCTCCCGGTCTCCGACGCCCTCGACGACGTCCTCGACGCCGGCGCCGAATTGGCGGTCGTCGTCGCCTACGGCCGGATCATCCCCGCCCGGGTCCTCGACGTCCTCCCCATGATCAACGTCCACTTCTCCCTGCTGCCGCGGTGGCGGGGGGCGGCACCGGTGGAACGGGCCATCCTGGCCGGCGACGACGTCACCGGCGTCTGCATCATGCGGCTGGAGGCGGGACTGGACACCGGCCCCGTCCTGGCCACGACGCCCCTGGCCCTCGACCCCGACGTGCACGCGTCGGTGGTGGTCGACCGCCTGTCGCAGGCGGGGGCGGCGCTGCTCGTCGAGCTCCTGGCGAACGGCGTGGCCGCTCTCGGCCCGGGCCGGCGGCAGGAGGGGGAGCCCACCTACGCGGCCAAGCTCGCCCCCGACGAGTTCCACCTCGACTGGCGCCGCCCGGCCGAGGAGCTCCACCGGGTGGTCCGCCTCGACCGGGCCTGGACGACGTTCCGCGGCGAGCGGCTGCGCGTCCTCGAGGCCCGACCGCTGCCCGATCAGCCCGACGCCGACGCCGGGCACCCGCCGGGGGCGATCGGAGGCGCCGCCGGTGCCGACGTCGTCCAGTGCGGGTCGGGGCGCCTGGCTCTCGTCGAGGTGCAGCCGGCCGGGAAGCGTCCGATGGCGGCGGCCGCCTGGCGCCGCGGGCGTGCACCTCGCCCCCGACGATCTCCTCGGGACCTAGGGCGGCACCGTTTCTGACGGTACGGTGCGGACATGGCCACGATCGAGGACGTGGCGCGCCTGGCCGGCGCGTTGCCCGAGGTCACTGAGCTCGAGCGGCACGGCAACCGCACGTGGTGCGTCTCCGGCAAGGGTTTCGCCTGGGAGCGGCCGTTCAGCAAGGCCGACATCAAGAGGTTCGGCGAGACCACCCCGCCCGACGGCCCGATCCTGGCCGTCCGCGTGGCCGACCTCGACGAGAAGGAGGCCGTGCTGGCCTCGCATCCGAGGGCCTTCTTCACCATTCCCCACTTCGAGGGCTACGCGGCCGTTCTCATCCAGCTGCCGATCGTGACCAACGGCCTTCTGCACGACGCCATCGTCGACGGCTGGTCGACGTGCGCGCCGCCGCCGCTGGCCGCCCGCTACGTCGAGCGTGCCCGCCGCGGCCGCTCCACCGGCCGGTGAACGGCGACGCCGTAGGCTCGGCCTCGATGCTGAAGATCGCACCCTCGGTCCTGTCGGCCGACTTCGGCGGCCTGGCCGAGGCGGTGGGCGAGGTCGCGGCCGAGGCCGACTGGCTGCACATCGACGTGATGGACGGCCACTTCGTGCCCAACCTGACCATCGGGCCACCGGTGGTGGCGTCGCTGCGCCGGCACTCGGGGCTCTTCTTCGACTGCCACCTGATGATGACCGACCCCGGGGCGTACCTGGAGGCGTTCCGACAGGCGGGGGCCGACGGGTGCACGGTCCACGTCGAGGTGGGCGACAGCATGGCGCTGCTCGACCGGGCCAAGAGCCTCGGCCTGCGGGCCGGGCTGGCCATCAATCCGGAGACGCCCTACGAGGCCATCGACCCCTACCTCGCCGCCGCCGACCTCATCCTCTGCATGACGGTCCATCCCGGCTTCGGGGGCCAGTCCTTCATGGCCGAGGTCCTCCCCAAGATCGCCCGGACCCGCGCCGAGCTCGACGCCCGCGGCCTCGCCGCCGAGCTCGAGGTCGACGGGGGGATCGACGAGGAGACGGCGCCGCTGGTGGTGGCGGCCGGGGCCCGGGTGCTCGTGGCCGGCTCGGCCGTCTTCGGCGCCGACCGCCCCTGGGAGGCGGCGCGGCGGATCCGTGCGGCCGGCGAGAAAGCCCTGCCGGGAGCCCCGGTAGACTTGTGAGCCCATGACGCCGGTCCCGAACCTGTCGCCCGGTCCGGGTGACCGGGGCGAGGATCTCGATGCCATGCGCCGGGCGCTCGCCCTGGCCGCCTCGGTCCGCACCCGGACCGCCCCGAACCCCTGGGTGGGGTCCGTCGTGGTGGCGCAGGGAAACTGGTACGAAGGAGCCACCGAGCCTCCGGGGGGTCCGCACGCCGAGGTGGTGGCGCTGGCCTCGGCCGGCGACCGGGCCGACGGCGCCACCCTCTACACCACCCTCGAACCCTGCGCCCACCAGGGCCTGACCCCGCCGTGCACCGACGCCATCGTGGCCGCCGGGGTGACCCGCGTCGTCGTCGGTGTCCTCGATCCCGATCCCCGGGTGTCGGGGCGGGGCATCTCCGAGCTCCAGCGCGCCGGCCTCGAGGTCGTCGTCGGCGTGGCCGCCGAGGAGGCGACGGAACTGCTCGCCCCCTATCTGAAGCAC
Source organism: uncultured Acidimicrobiaceae bacterium (assembly GCA_963848355.1). Taxonomy (GTDB): domain Bacteria; phylum Actinomycetota; class Acidimicrobiia; order Acidimicrobiales; family UBA8190; genus CAWKDG01. The sequence goes on along the minus strand of CAWKDG010000001.1, from coordinate 499,461 downwards.
CGCCGCACGGGCCGGCCCTGGGTCGTCCTCAAGTTGGCCGCCACCCTCGACGGTCGCATCGCCGCCCCCGACGGCACGTCGCGGTGGCTCACCGGTGACGAGGCCCGCGCCGACGCCCACCGCTTGCGCGCCGCGTCCGACGCCGTCCTCGTCGGGGCCGGGACCGTTCGGGCCGACGATCCCGAGCTCACCGTCCGCTCGGGCCCCGAGCCCGAGCGTCAGCCCCTGCGGGTCGTCCTCGGCCACGCCCCGGCCGACGCCCGCGTCCTCCCGGCGCTCGAGCTGGAGGGTGAGCCGAGCACCGTCCTCGACGAGCTCGGGGCCCGGGGCATCCTCCAGGTCCTGGTGGAGGGGGGAGCGCGCGTGGCCCACGCCTTCCACCACGACGGCGTCGTCGACCGCTACGTGCTCTACCTCGCCCCCGCCCTCTTCGGCGGCGACGACGCCGTGCCCATGTTCGCCGGGCCCGGGGCCCCCACCATGGAGGGGATCTGGCGGGGCCGGCTGGTCTCGGTCACGCCGCCTGGGCGACGACCTGCGCGTCGAGCTCGAGGCGGCCTGAGATGGAGATCGCCCGCGTCGAGGACGCCATCGCCGCCATCGGCCGCGGCGAGATCGTCATCGTCGTCGACGACGAGGACCGCGAGAACGAGGGCGACCTCGTCATGGCCGCCCAGGCGGCCACGCCGGAGAAGATCGCCTTCTTCCTGGCCCACACCTCCGGCGTGATCTGTGTCCCCCTCACCGCCGATCGGGCCGACCAGCTCGAGCTCCCCCTCATGGTGACGGCCAACACCGAGTCGCAACGCACCGCCTTCACCGTCTCGGTCGACTACCGCCACGGCACGTCGTCGGGGATCTCGGCCGAGGACCGCTCGGCCACCATCCAGGCGCTCATCGATCCCCACACCCGGGCCACCGACCTGAACCGCCCGGGCCACATCTTCCCCCTGCGCTACCGGGCCGGCGGGGTGCTCAAGCGGGCCGGGCACACCGAGGCCACCATCGACCTGGTGAAGGCGGCCGGCCTCTATCCGGCCGGCGTCCTGTGCGAGATCGTCTCCGAGGACAAGCAGGGCATGGCCCGCCAGCCCGAGCTCGAGGCCTTCGCCAAGAAGCACGACCTCCTCCTCATCTCCATCGCCGACCTCGTCCGCTACCGGCGCCGCAAGGACAAGCTCGTCCGACGGATCGCCGGCCCGGCGCGCATCCCCACCGACTTCGGCGACTTCACCGGCTACGTCTACGAGTCCGTCCTCGACGGCGAGCACCACCTGGCCATCGTGAAGGGTGATCTGGCCGGCAAGAGCGACGTCCTCGTCCGCGTCCACTCCGAGTGCCTCACCGGCGACGTCCTCGGGTCGCTGCGCTGCGACTGCGGACCGCAGCTGCACGAGGCCCTGCGGCTCATCGCCGACGACGGGACCGGTGTCGTCGTCTACCTGCGCGGCCACGAAGGGCGGGGGATCGGCCTGGCCCACAAGCTCCGCGCGTACCACCTCCAGGAGCAGGGCCACGACACCGTCGACGCCAATCTCGAGCTGGGCCTGCCCGTCGACAACCGCGAGTACGGCATCGGGGCCCAGATCCTCGTCGACCTCGGCGTGACGACCATGCGCCTGATGACGAACAACCCCATGAAGTACGGCGGCCTCGAGGGCTTCGGCCTCGACATCTCCGACCGGGTCCCGCTGGCCAACCACGCCAATCCCGAGAACATCGAGTACCTCCAGACCAAGCGCGACCGCCTCGGGCACATCATGGAGGGCCTCGATGACGAGCTCTGACGACACCGCCCTGCCTCCCGGTGCCATCACCGATGCGGCGCAGATCGTCGGCCACTCCTACGAGGGCGGTGCCCGGGGCCCGGCCCGCGTCGCCATCGTCTGCGCCAAGTTCAACGGGGGCATCACCGTGCGCCTGCTCGACGGGGCCCTCGGCGGCCTGAAGGACCACGGCGTCGCCCTCGAGTCGGTCGACCGTGGCCTGGGTGCCCGGTGCCGTCGAGCTCCCACTGGCCGCCTCGCGTCTGCTGCCGGTCGGGGGACTACGACGCCGTGATCGCCCTCGGGGCCGTCATCCGGGGCGACACCGCCCACTTCGACTTCGTCGCCGGCGAGTGCGCGGCGGGGTTGCAGCGCGTGGCGCTCGACACCGGCGTCCCCGTCGTCTTCGGCGTCCTCACCACCGACACCGTGGCCCAGGCCGAGGCCCGGGCCGAGCCGGACACCACCAACAAGGGCTACGAGGCGGCCGTCACCGCGCTCGAGATGGTGCGGCTCCTCGAGCTCCTGCCCCCGTCGCTGCCGTCCCCGTCGCTGGGGGGGCCGGCTGATGCTGCGCCTGGTCCTGCCCAAGGGCTCGCTCGAGAAGGCCACCCTGGAGCTCTTCGCCCACGCCGACCTGACCGTCGTCCGCGGCTCCGACGTCGACTACCGGGGCACCATCGACGACCCCCGCGTCGACGAGGTCCGCATCCTGCGACCCCAGGAGATCCCCCTCTACGTGGCCGACGGGCTCTTCGACCTGGGCATCACCGGCCGCGACTGGATCGAGGAGACGGGGGCCGACGTCGTCTCCCTCGGCACCCTGGCCTACTCGAAGGCGACGGCCAACCCCATCCGGGTCGTCCTGGCCGTGGCCCGTGACTCCCCGGTGACGTTGGTGGCCGATCTCCCGCCGGGCACCCGCGTGTCCACCGAGTACCCCGAGCTCACGCGGCGGCTGCTCGAGAAGCAGGGTGTCGAGGCCGAGATCCGCCTCTCCTACGGCGCCACCGAGGCCAAGATCCCCGACATCGCCGACGCCGTCGTGGAGATCACCGAGACCGGACGGGCGCTGGCCGCCGCCGGTCTGCGGATCATCGGCACCCTCCTCGAGTCGTGCACCGAGCTCATCGCCAACCCGGCGGCGGCCGCCGATCCGATCAAGCGCCACGCCATGACCCAGCTCCTCACCCTCCTCCAGGGGACCCTGGAGGCGCGGCGGCAAGGTCCTCCTCAAGCTGAACGTGGCCCGCAGTGCCCTCGACCACGTCATCGCCGTCCTCCCCGCCCTGAAGGCCCCCACCGTCTCGGAGCTCTCCGGCGGCGGCGGCTTCGCCGTCGAGACGGTCGTCCCGAAGTCGGACGTGAACGTCCTCATCCCCGCGCTCAAGGACAAGGGGGCCACCGACATCATCGAGCTCCCCCTCTCGAAGATCGTCCACTGACCACCCCCGCCACCCTCCCCGCCCCCCGGACCGGTGTGGTCGACGACTTCGACGATCCCCGCGGCCTCGGGACCGTCCTCGGCGACGACGGCCGCCGCTACCCCTTCCACTGCACGGCCATCGCCGACGCCAGCCGGCACATCGACGTCGGTGTCCGCGTCACCTTCGTCCTCGCCCCCGGTCATCTCGGACGCCTCGAGGCGCGCCACCTGGTCGGGACCGACGCACTCCCCGGTCGGGCTCAGGGCGTCGTCGGCTGACCGTCTCCCGAGCCGTTGCCCGGCGCGCTCTTCACCATCTCGCTGATCTGGACGTAGGTCAGGCGGATCTGGGCCAGGGCGTCGGTCAGCGACGGTTCGGCCTCGCCCAGGCGCCCGGCCAGGGCGTCGACGATGCCGCCGAGGGCGTCGACGGCCAGGCGGGCCTCGGGGAGGTTCGGGGGCTGTTGCGACAGGTGGATGGCCGCCAGCTCGAAGAGCCCGTAGGCGTGGTTGGCCACCACCACCTCGGCCGGGGTCGACACCAGCTGGTTCCGCAGCTCGTCGAGCCGGGCGGCCAGCTCGTCGCGTTCCTCGGGGCTCAGGTCGTCGAGGTCGTCGAGGTCACCGGGTCCGGGCCCGCCGCCGCCACCACCGCCGTCGGGCGGTCCACCGGCCGGTCCCCCGGCCGGGCGCGGCGGCGTCTCCCGGCCCACGCGGTGCTCTCCGTCAGGTGTCCAGAGGCTGCTCACCCCTGGTAGCGTAGAGGCTCGAGTGAACAGGGAAGCGGGGTCGTACTTTCGTGCACCCCCACCCGGCCACCACGTGAGTGGTGCGTTCGGGTCACGGTGGTCCGTCGAGGACGACACCACGGGCAGCGGTCGCGCTTCCGACGAGGGCTCCGGGGAGACTCGGCGTCCACAATGACGGGAGAGATGCCGCATCGCCACCACCACGACCACCGGTGAACCCAGGATCAACGACCGCATCCGCGCCCGAGACGTCCGTCTGGTGGACCCCGATGGTCTCCAGCTCGGGATCAGGCCGTTGCCCGAAGCCCTGACCCTGGCCCGTCAGCTCGATCTGGATCTGGTCGAGGTCGCGCCACAGGCGAATCCTCCCGTCTGTCGGATCATGGACTACGGGAAGTTCAAGTTCGACGCCGCCCAGAAGGCCAAGGAATCGCGGCGGAAGACGACGAGCGTCGGGATCAAGGAGATGAAGTACCGGCCCAAGATCGGCATCGGTGACTTCGACACCAAGACCCGGCAGGTCCTCAAGTTCCTGGACGAGGGGCACAAGGTCAAGGTGACGATCATGTTCCGGGGGCGGGAGGTCTTCCATCCGGAGCTGGGCAAGAAGATCCTGGACCGCCTGGCCGAACGGGTGGACGGCATGGCCCGGGTGGAGGCGGAGCCGAGGTTGGACGGACGGAACATGGTGATGGTCCTGGCGCCGGACAAGCGGGCCAAGCAGTCGGCGGCGGCCCGGGCACCGCGCCACGAGGGTGGCGGAGAGACACGGGCACCGGCCGCCGACGTACCGGTGGCGGCGGAGACAGTGGCGGCGGCGCCAGGTACGGCAACACCAGTCGAAGCAGCACCAGGCGCAGAAGCGGCGGCCGGACCGATCGCCAACGGGGCGACGGCAGCGGGCGCCAACGAAGAAGTATCGACGGGCGGCACCGCAGTCCCGGTCGAGGAGGGGACCTGACGATGCCGAAGATGAAGACGGACCGGGGAGCGGCCAAACGCTTCAAGATCACGGGCACGGGCAAGATCCGCCGGCTCAAGGCGAACCGGTCGCATCTGCTCGAGAAGAAGTCGTCGCGCCGCACCCGGCGCCTCGGACGGGAGACCGACGTCGCCTCGGCCGACCGGCGCGAGGTGCGACGGCTCCTCGGCCGCTAGCACCCGTCGCGCCGGCGGACCTGTCGGGCCCGGCCCGGCCCGGGTGGTCCCCGGGACCACCGCACCAATCGATCGAACTCAGGAAGGGAGCTGACAGTGGCCAGGGTAAAGCGCGCCATCAACGGCAAGAAGCACCGCACCGCCATCCTCGAACAGGCGCAGGGCTATTACGGCAACCGCAGCCGGAGCTTCCGCTCGGCCAACGAAGCGGTCATGCACGGGCTCCAGTACGCCTACCGCGACCGTCGGGCCCGCAAGGGTGACTTCCGTCGCCTCTGGATCCAGCGCATCAACGCCGGGGCCCGGGCCAACGGGCTCAGCTACAGCCGCCTCATCGCCGGCCTCCGCCACGCCGACATCACGGTCGACCGCAAGGTCCTGGCCGACCTGGCCGTGACCGACCCCGACGCCTTCGCCCACCTGGTCGGCCTGGCCAAGGCGGCCCTCCCGCCGACGCCCACGCCGACACCGGCACCGGCGTCCGTGGGGGCCGAGACGGTGGACGCCTCCTGACGACCCCGCTCGGGATCCGGCACCAACGGGTCCAGCGCCTGCGCCGGCTCCTGCGGCGCCGCAGCGTCCGGCAGGCCGAGGGGGTGTTCGTCGTCGAGGGGGCCACGCTCCTCGTCTGCGCTCTCGACGCCGGCGCCGAGATCGAGGCCGTCTTCGTCGGCGCCGATCCCTCCGGGGGATCGCCGGCGGTGTCCGACGCCGTCGGGCGCGCCCACGAGCGCGGCGTCCGCGTCTACGACCTCGCCCCCGGCGTGGTCGAGAAGGTGGCCGACACCGTCACCCCCCAACCCCTCCTGGCCGTCGTCCGCACCCCCCTCTCGACCCTCGAGGACCTGGCTGCCGCCACCTTCGTCGTCGTCTGTGTCGACGTCCGCGATCCGGGGAACGCCGGCGCCGTCATCAGGAGCGCCGACGCCGCCGGGGCCGACGGCGTCGTCTGCTGTGCCGGGACGGTCGATCCCTTCAACCCCAAGACGGTCCGCGCCTCGGCCGGCTCGGTCCTCCACCTCCCGGTGGTGGCCGGCGGCGAACCCGACGACGTCCTCGACGCCTTACGCGGACGGGGCCTCACCCGCCTGGCCGCCGTGGCCCACGGGGGGACGCCCTACACCGAGATCGATCTCACCGTTCCCCTCGCCCTCGTCCTCGGCAACGAGGCGGCCGGCCTGCCCGACAGCCTGGCGGACAGGCTCGACGGTGGCGTGACGATCCCCATGGCCGGCCGGGCCGAGTCGCTCAACGTCTCGATGGCCGCCGCCGTGCTCTGCTTCGAGGTGCGTCGGGCCCGTTCCCGGCCCTTATAACCTTCAGCGATGGAGCCACGTCCCGGGTCGACCGATCCCGTTGCCGCCGACGCGTCGCCGCGTGGCTGACGCCGTCGCCCGGGTGGCCGAGGTCGCCTCGCTCGACGAGCTGGCCGCAGCCGAGACCGACCTTCTGGGCAAGCGGTCCGATCTGGCGCTGGCCCAGAAAGGCCTCGGGGCCCTCGCTCCCGACCAGCGCCGGGAGGCGGGCCAACGGTTGCAGGGGGTCCGCCAGCAGATCGAGGCTGTCGTGGCCGAACGGCGGGCCGCCCTCGAGGAGACGGACCGCGCCGAGCGCCTCCGGGCCGACCGCCTCGACCTCACCGAGGTCCTCTCGCGCGCCGTGGCGGGGACATCTCCACCTGGTCCAGCGCACCCGCGACGAGCTGGAGGACGTCTTCGTGGGGATGGGCTTCGTGGTGGCCGAAGGTCCCGAGGTGGAGACCGACTGGTACAACTTCGAGGCGCTCAACATGCCACCGGCCCACCCGGCCCGCGGCATGTGGGACACCTTGTACCTGAAACTCGGCGAGCCCGAGACGGTGGTGCTGCGCACCCACACCTCGCCCGTCCAGATCCGCCTCATGCAAGATCAGCCGCCGCCCATCTACGCCGTGATGCCGGGGCGCTGCTACCGGCGCGACACGCCCGACGCCCGCCACATCCCGACCTTCAACCAGATCGAGGGCCTCGTCGTCGACCGCGGGCATCTCGTTCGCCGACCTGGCCGGCACCATCGAGACGTTCACCACCGCCTATTTCGGTCCCGACATCCACTCCCGGCTGCGGCCCTCGTACTTCCCCTTCACCGAGCCCTCGGCCGAGTACGAGATCACCTGCACCATCTGTCAGGGCGCCGGCTGCCGGACGTGCTCGCACACGGGGTGGATCGAGCTCGGGGGCTGCGGCATGGTCGATCCGGCCGTCTTCGGCGCCGTCGGTGTCGACGACGAGACGTGGTCGGGCTTCGCCTTCGGCTTCGGCATCGACCGCTGCGCGCAGATGCGTCACGAGATCCCCGACATGCGCGTCCTGCTCGAGAACGACGTCCGCCTCCTGCGGCAGATCTGAGGAACGGTGCACGTTCCGCTGTCGTGGCTGTGTGACTTCGCCCCCTTCACTGGCGACCCGTCGGCCCTGGCCGAGACCCTCGACGATCTCGGGCTCGTCGTCGAGGGTGTGGCCCACGTCGGCAAAGGGCTCGAGGACGTCGTGGTGGCCCGGGTGCTCGAGATCGCCCCCATTCCCGGAGCCGACAAGATCCGTCAGGTGACGGTGGACGCCGGGGCCGCGCCGCTGTCCGTCGTCTGCGGCGCCTGGAACTTCGCCGTCGGCGACCTCGTCCCCCTGGCCCCCGTCGGGGCCGTGCTCCCGGGGGACTTCGCCATCGCCAAGCGGAAGATGAAGGGCGTGACGTCGAACGGGATGCTGTGTTCGGGCCGCGAGCTCGAGCTGACCGACGACCACGACGGCATCCTGATCATCGGCGCCGAAGCGGCGCCGGGGGAGCGCTTCGTCGACGTCCTCGGCATCGTCCCCGATGTCGTCTACGACATCGCCGTCGAAGCCAACCGTCCCGACGCCTGGTGCATGGCCGGGGTGGCGCGTGACCTGGCCGCCCGGTTGCGCCTGCCCTTCTCCTTGCCCGATCCGCCCGATCTGGCCGTCGACGACACTCCCTCCGGCGCCACGGTGGTGGTGGTGGACGACGATCTCTGTCCCCGCTTCACCGCCCGTGTCCTCGCCGGGATCGAGGTCACGTCGTCGCCGCCCCTGGTGGCCCGCCGTCTGACGCTGGCCGGGATGCGTCCCGTCAACAACGTCGTGGACGCCTCCAACTACGTGATGCTCGAACTGGGACAGCCCACCCACCCCTACGACCTCGACCGGGTCCCGGGTCACGGCCTGCGCGTGCGGGCGGCGCACCGGGGGGAGACGGTGACGACCCTCGACGGCGTCGAACGGACCATGGGCGACAGGGCCATCGTCCCTTCCGACGACCGGCGCGACTGTCTCATCTGCGACGCCGAGGACGCCCCCCTCGGCATCGCCGGGATCATGGGGGGCGAGAGCTCCGAGATCTCCGGCACCACCACCCGGGTCCTGCTGGAGGCGGCGTACTTCACCGCCATGGCCATCGCCCGGACGTCCAAGCGCCTGGGCCTGCGCTCCGAGGCGTCGGCCCGCTTCGAGCGCGGCTGTGACCCCGAGGGTATCGACCGGTCCGTCCGTCGTCTGGGCCAGGTCCTCGGTGAAACGGCCGGTCCGCACTTCCGTGCCGTCGGCGCCGGCATCGACGTCCGCGGTCCGGTGCCCGGGCCCGGTCACGTCCGGGTGCGCACGGCGCGGGTGAACGCCATGCTCGGCAGCGATCTCGGCGACGACGCCGTGGCGTCGTACCTCGAGCCCATCGGCTTCGCCTGCGGGCGCGCCGGTGACGGCCTCCTCGACGTCACCGTGCCCACCTTCCGCCCCGATACCTCGCGCGAGATCGACGTCATCGAAGAGGTGGCCCGGCACCACGGGTACAGCGCCCTTCCCCGTCGTCGCCCCGCCGCCCCCCAGGTCGGTCACTTGAGCGCCCGTCAGGCGCAGCGGCGCCTGCTGCGCTCCGTCCTCTGCCGGCTTCGGCGCCCACGAGGCGTGGACACCGTCGTTGCTGGCACCAGGGGACCACGGACGGGCGGGCCTCGACCCCGGCGGCGTCGAGGTGGCCAACCCCCTCACGCCCGACGAGTCGGTGCTGCGACGGAGCCTTCTGCCCGGGATGCTCAAAGCACTGGCCTTCAACGCCGACCGCCGTGAGCACGACCTGCGGCTGTTCGAGATCGGTCACGTCTTCCCTCCCCCCGACGCCGACCGGGTGGCGCGGGCCTTCGCCCACCGCGGCGACACCGTGATCGACGAGAGGGAGATGGTGGCGCTGGCCCTGGCCGGCACCGACGACGACGCCCGCACCGCCGCCGGCGCCTGGTCGGCGCTGGCCGACGCACTCGGCGTCGAAGGCGTCGACGTCGTCCAGGTCCTCGACGGCGCCGGCGGTGGCGGTCCTGTCGCCGGACTGCATCCGACGCGGGCCGGTCGGTTGATCGTGCGCGGCGCCGATCGAGCCGACAGCACCGATACAGGTGACGGCGCCGACACGGCGATCGGTGTGGTGGGTGAAGTGGACCCGGCCGTGCTCGCCGCCTTCGGTCTCGACCCCGACCGGCAGCGGGTCGGGTGGTTCGAGATCGATCTCGATCTGTTCCTCGACGACGCCCCCCGCCGCCCCCGGACGGTCGCTGCGATCAGCCGCTTCCCGTCGAGCGACGTCGACCTGGCTTTCGTGGTGGACGACGCCACCGCCGCCGCCGACGTGGCCACGACGCTGCGGGTTGCGGGCGGCGACCTGCTCGAGTCGCTGGAGCTCTTCGACGTCTACCGGGGACCGACGCTGCCGCCGGCGACGCGCAGCCTGGCCTATCGACTGCGTTTCTGCGCCCTCGACCACACCCTCACCGACGCCGAGGTGGGGGAGTTGCGGCAGCGGTGCATCGATGCCGTCGCCCGGGCGCACCGGGCGGCGTTGCGCGCCTGACACGACCGTTGTCGCCGTGCGGTGGTCGTCGCCGCGTGGCCGGTCGGGGGCGATATGCGTCGGGGACACCGTGAGGGGTACCGTCGGATCCCGATGGCCTCCGTCGTCACGCCGCGTCCTCCCGTCGTGGGCGTCCGGCGCCATCCTCCGTCGCACCGCCGGCGCCGGTCGGTCTCCGTGGTGGTCGTCGTCGTCCTCGTCGTGGTCGTCGTCGTCGGGCTCCTCGTGACGGGGAGCGGCAGTGCGCCGGGTCCGCTCCCCAGCCGACTCGGCATCACCGAGAACCTCGCCGTGCCGGCGTCGGTGCTCGACATCCCGCTCGTCAACCAGCACGGGCAGACGACCTCGCTCGGGGCTTTCCGGGGGACGATCGTGGTGCTCACGTCGTTCCTCACCTCGTGCCAGGAGACGTGCCCGCTCACCACCGGCGCCTTCCTCGACATGCAACGCGACGTGGCGGCGGCGGGACTGGCGGGGAAGGTGACGTTCATCGAGGCCAGCGTGGATCCCGGGCGCGACGTCCCCTCACGCCTGGCCGCCTACGCCCGCGTCACCGGATCGACATGGCCGTTGCTGACGGGGACGCCGTCGGACCTGGAGGCGCTGTGGCACTACTTCGGGATCTATGACAAGAAGGTGCCCGAGGGCAGTCCGCCCGGCATCGACTGGCAGACGGGGAAGCCCTATACCTACGACGTCGACCATTCCGACGGCTTCATCGTCTTCGACCAGAAGCATGCACGAGCGCTTCGTCACCGGCGCGGCGCCGAACCTGGCCGGTCACAAGCTGCCGGGGTCCCTGCAGGACATGCTCGACGCCCAGGGTTTCCAGAACCTCTTCCATCCCGGTCGCGACTCATGGACCATCCCCGAGGGGTTGCAGGCGATCGGCTGGCTGGCCGGCCGCACCATTCCCCCGCTGAGCTGAAGGGTCCGGCACCGTGCTCCTGGCCGACGCCATCTCCCCGGCGGTGTCCGTCCACACCCTGCTCACGGGATGGCAGACCGACTCCCTGAGCCTCGTGGCGTTGGCCATCGAGCTGGCGCTGGCCGTCTGGTACCTGGTGTCGGTCCGGCGGCTGGCCACGCGCGGCCGGAGCTGGTCGGCGGCGCGCACGGTGTGCTTCATGGGCGGGACGGTCCTCGTGGTCATCGCCGTCCAGTCCGGTCTGGCCGCCTACGACGACCAGGTGTTCTGGGTCCACGTGATCCAGCACCTGCTGCTGATGAACTTCGCCCCCATCCTCTTGGCCCTGAGCGCCCCCGTCACCCTGGCCCTGCAGGCGTCGAGCCGATCGACGCAGCGCGTCCTGCTGGCCGTCCTCCATCACCCCCTGGTCGAATTCATCACCAACCCGTTCGTGGTGGTCGTCGCCGCCTACGGCACGATGCTCGTCTACTTCCTGAGTCCCTTCTACAATTTCTCGCTCGAGCACCCCCTCATCCACGATCTGACCCACCTCCACTTCCTCGTCTCGGGCTGCCTGTTCTGGTGGCTCGTCGTCGGGCGCGACCCGTCGCGGTGGCGGTTGTCGTACCCGGCCAAGCTCGGGTTCCTGGCCGCCGGGATCCCCGTCAACGCCATCCTCGGCGTCTCGCTCACCGGGGCCACCGCCTCGATCGCCCCGCACTTCCACACCCTGGGCGACACCCACGTGGGGGGATCGATCCTGTGGGTGGTGGGTGAGCTGACATCGCTCATCGCACTCGGGATCGTCCTCTACCAGTGGATGCAGTACGAGGAGCGCGAGGCCGTGCGGGCCGATCGCCGGGCCGACGCCGACGCCGTCGCCGCCGGGACGACGGCACCCACGTCGGCCTCACCCACGCACAACGGGACGTCGGGCGCCTCACCCGCTCACTGACGTCACCGGTCCGCCGTGCCGTCGGCCTCCTCGACGAGCGCGCGCGTGGCCGGGCCGAGCCAGGGGTCGAGGCGACGGACATCGTCGGGTGAGAGGTTGTCGAAGAAGGACCAGACGATGAGCTCCTCGGCATTCTCCGAGGTCTCGGCCACCGCCTCCACCCCGGCCAGGCAGCGCAGGAGCGGCGGCCGGAAGCGCTCGACGGCCTCCGCCAGGCCGGCCACGTAGTCGGCCAGCTCGACGAAGGCGGCGGCGGCCCCGGGATCGCCGTCGGCGGCGGCCACCAGGTCCAGGTAGCGCCCGGTGAACTCGGGCACCCGCTCCAGAACGAGGCCGACCTCGTCGTCGATCATGGAACGACATGATATGAAACATCATGAATGATCGCAACAGTCGCGCAAGGGACGGCGGGGGAGCGTGATCGGGAGGCAGCGGACGGGGGAGGAGTTCGGTCCTGGCGCGCCGGCACCCCGGCAGTTCAGTGACCCCGGGGTGCCGCGCCGTCCCAACAGCTGTGAGTTGGCAGGGGGCGCCAAGGTCCAGAGCGGACTCCTACTGCCGGCGATGGTACGTCCCGTCCCGCCGCCATTCAAGTGGTCCTGTCACGTGGTCCTGGCGGGAGCAGGGGTGATGTGGTCTGCTCGACGCGGTGCGTGCCGTCCACATCATCGGCCGGATGAACGTGGGTGGTCCGGCCGCCATCGTCACGGAGCTGGCCACCGCTCTCGACGCCGACGTGCACGTCCTGGCCGGGGAGGTGGACGCCGACGAGGCCGACTACCTCGTGCTCCGGGCCTCCCCGTTGGAGGTCACCCGCATCCCCGGTCTGGGGAGGGCCGTCCGACCGGCCGATGACGTCCGGGCCCTGGCCGGACTGGTTCGCCAGCTGTCGCGGTTGCGCCCCGACATCGTCCACACCCACACGGCCAAGGCCGGCGTCCTCGGGCGGACGGCGGCGACCATGGTCGGTGTGCGCTCCCGGGTCCATTCGTTCCACGGCCATCTGCTGCACGGCTATTTCTCCCCGGCGGCGACGAGGGCCGTCATCGGGGCGGAACGGGTCCTGGCCACGGTGACCGACCGCCTGGTGGCCGTCGGGACCGGCGTGCGCGACGAGCTGCTCGGGGCCCGGATCGGCCGACCGGACCAGTTCGTGGTGATCCCTCCCGGCGTGTCCCTGCCCCGGCCCCCGCCGGAGCGGGCCGGGGCACGCGCCGCGTTGGGCCTGCCTGACGACGGCCCCGTCGTCGCCTACGTCGCCCGGCTCACCGGCGTCAAACGTCCGGACCGGATGATCGCCGTGGCCCGGGAGATACCCCAAGCCACCTTCGTGGTGGCGGGAGACGGCGCCCTCCAACCGGAACTGCGGGCGAGCGCTCCGCCGAACGTGCGGTTCCTCGGATGGCGGGCCGACATCGAGAACGTCTATGCCGCCGCCGACCTCGTCCTCCTGACGAGCGACAACGAGGGCATGCCCGTCACGCTCATCGAGGCGGCGTTGTGCGGCGTCCCCGCCGTGGCCACCGACGTCGGGAGCACGGCCGAGGTCGTCGTGAACGGCCGGACCGGTGTCACGGTCGCCCCCGATCCCGCGTGCCTCGCCGTCGCCGTGCAGGGACTGCTGGCCGACCGGAGCGGGAGCCGGGAGATGGGTCTCGCCGCCCGGGACCGGGCCCGGGAACTGTTCGGCGTCCCCCGTATGGTCGCCGCCCATGCCGCGCTGTACGAGTCCTTGATGGCGGGGCCTCCGACCCGTCGGTTCCGACCGCTCTCGAGGCGCCGACGCTGAGGCCGGGCGACCGGTGGGCGTCGCCTTGGCAAACATCGGGCGTCGCCTTGCCTAACATGGAGTGAGGCCGCCGCAGGTGGGACGGGGTGGAGGAGGGGAGCCACCATATGTTTTCTCCGTCACCCTGGGAGTACGCCGGCGTCCTCATCTCGTGCGTCGGCTTCACCGTCTTCCTGACTCCCCTGGCCTTCCGCGTGGCCCGGCGCCGCAACCTGATGGACGAGCCGGGCCCGGGCAAGTCGCACGTCGAGGCCGTCCCCTACCTGGGCGGGGTGGCCATCGTCGTCGCTTTCTCTCTCGTCATCCTGGCCGCGGCCCTGCTCCGGCCCGACGGCGGCAACACCAGGGCGCTGGCGGTGACGCTGGGTCTCGGCGTGGGGCTGGCCCTGATGGGCCTCGTCGACGATCTCCGCGGCCTGCCCGTGTGGCTGCGGATCGCCGTCGAAGCGGGTGCCGGCGTCGTCGTCTACGCCACGGGCACCCGCGCCCACCTGGCCGGGGCGGGGCTCGGACTCGACGCGCTGGTCACGGTGGCCTGGGTGGTGGGGATCACCAACGCCTTCAACCTCCTCGACAACATGGACGGGCTGTCGGCGGGGGTGGCCACCATCGCCTCGTTCTGGTTCTTCGTGGTGAGCGTGGTGAACGGGCAGTACTTCGTGGCCGTCCTCGCCCTCGCCCTCGTCGGCTGCAGCGCCGGGTTCCTCCGTCACAACCGGTTCCCGGCCCGCATCTACATGGGAGATGCGGGCAGCCTCTATCTCGGCTTCGTCCTGTCGGTCCTGGCCCTCCGCCTGCGTTCGTACGAGAGTCTGCGACTGACCTTCCTGGTGCCGATCATGATCCTGGCCGTTCCCATCTTCGACACCGCCCTGGTCGTGGTGGCGAGGGCGCTGCACCGGCGGAGCCCGTTCCACGGAGGCCGCGACCACACCTCACACCGGCTGGTCTTCGTGGGCCTCCCCGTTCCCGCGGCCGTCGCCCTCATCTACGCGTTCACCATGGCCACCGGCTGGCTGGGGGTGATCATGGCCCAGGTCTCACGCGGGACCAGTTTCCTGCTGGCCGGGTGGGTGGTGGCCATCGCGCTCTTCCTCGGTGTCCTGCTCGGCATGGTGCCCGTCTACGAGTCGAGCGGGCGGCGCCACTACATGCTCCAGGAGGTGAAGGCCCATGAGCCGGAGCCGTCGCCTCCCTCCGAGCCCGGTCCCCGGCTCCCGGGATTCGACGACGAAGCCCCCGAGGACCGAAGCGCCTGATCAGTGGCGGCGCAGCGTCGTCTCCACTCGCGTGATCAGCGGTGCCACCTTGGTGTTGAAGGGATCGTCCTGTCGGGCGCGGGTGAAGGCGGCCAGCGCCTGCCGGAGCACGGCCTTGTCGGAGTGCTCGAGGCTCCCCAGGGTGGCCAGCGCGCTCCCGTAGCTCGTCTGGGCGTTGGTGTTGTCACCGTCGAGCGCGACCTCGTGACCGAAGAAGCCCACCGCGTCGCGCATGAGGGCGGGCGCGTCGGACGCCTTGGGGTCATGGAGATAGGTGGTGGCCGCCGACTGACCGAGCGTCTCGAAGTACGACGGCTCCCACGGGTTCAACGTCGTGGCCCGCTCCAGGGAGCTCTGGGTGGTCACCCGTTCCTGGTGGTCGGCGCGCCAGAGGGCGTCGGTCCTCCAGAAGCTGACGCCTACGGCGGTCAGACCCACGGCGGCGACCACGACGACGCCGCCCAGGCGGCGCAGATCACTGCGCGCCCGTGACGCCGAGCGGCCGTAGGCCCCGACCGGTGCCGAGGACGAGGGGTAGTCGGCGTCCAGCTCGGCCACCGCCGCAGCCTGACCGGGGGGGACGGGACGCACCCGGAAGGGGGACCCGAGCAGGGAGGACAGCGGCCAGATGCCGCGCGTGGCCGTCCCCAACAGACCGAGGACGACGAACAAGGTGAAGAGCGTGGCCACCTGCTCGACGTCGAAGCACGCCTGGACGAAGTACGCCGCCAGTGCCGCCACCAACGCCACCACCAGGAACCGCCGGATCTCGTCCGGTTCGGGTCCGGGGTCGCCGTCGGTCTCGGGTGCGGGGGGGGTGGTGCGGGCGAGCGACCGCCAGGCCCGGACACCCCAGGCGACGGCGAAAACGAGCAGGGCCACGATCAAGAGGAGGCCGGGCACGCCTTCGTTGGCCAGCCAGGAGAGAAAGATGTTGTGGACGCCGTTCACGAAGTAGGTGCTGCCCAGCGTCTTGGCCAGAGCGGCGTCCTGGTACCGGGTGTACGTGACGGCGAAGGTGTCGGGCCCGGTCCCGACGAGCGGATGGTGACCGGCCAGGCGGAGCGCGGCCGACCAGTAGCCGTAGCGCTGCGCCACGGAGCTGCCGGCGCCGAACTTCAACAGTGCGGTCGCCTTGGCCCCGAGGAAACGGCTGCCCCCGGCGATGAGGACGACGGCGATGATCACGCCGGCTCCGGCCACCAGACCCACCGTGCGCGCCCGGGCGCGGAGCGCGCGGGAGGAAACCCACCACCAGGACGGCGCCGGCGGCCAGTCCCCCCAGCCATGCTCCGCGGGCGGCCGTCTGCAACAGCAGCACGACGACGAGCGCCACCCATCCCCACGACACCAGACGCAGTGCCCGGCGTTTCGCCAGCACCGCCGTCACCACGCCGAGGGGCAGGACGGTGACGAGGAAGCCACCCAGATGGTTGGGATTGCCGAAACTGGAGAAGACGTTGTGGAAGGCGTTGTGCCACGGCACGAAATCCAAAGACGAGCCTTTGTGGATGTCGAAGCCGTAGACCTGGATCACGCCGTAGACGAGGACGGGCACGGTGGCGGCCACGACGACCCGGAACAGAGCGGGAAGGGCGTCGAAGGTGAAGGACTCGGCCAGACCCGACGTCAGCACGGCCACGGCGGCCAGGAGGATGAATCCCTCGTAGGTGCCGTCACGACCGATGAAGCTCTGCCGCGGCTCCTCGCTCGTCAGGGTCGTCACGCCGAACCAGACGACGATGGCGAGGAGCACCCACTGGAACCCGTTCACCAGACGCCGCGGTCGCCATCCGCTCCAGACGGCGTCGACGGCCCAGACAGCCACGAGAACGACGGCGGCCATGACGATCACGACGAGTCGGGGGAGATTGTCGATCTCGATCGTGCTCGGATCGAACAGCGACGGAATGGCCACGACGACGACGACGAGGACGACCTGGCGGACGCGGAGCAGGGGATGGGCGGAGCCCATGTCCCGCAGCTGGTCGAGGCTGAAGCACAGCGCCCCGGCCACGGCCGAGAGGAAGACGCACAGCGGCACCGAGCGGATCGCCCCCCCGCCGCGCAGGACGAAGAAGAGGACAGTGGCCGCCACCCACGCCCACACCCACAGCGGCCATGACGGCATCGTCCGACGAGGAGAGGAGGCCGCCTGGCGCGAGCGGGACACCCTTTGTGGCTCGACGCGTCGTTTCGGGGGTCGGCTCTTCGCGCGTTGCTTCTTCTTCGAGGCAGCCACCGCCTCAAGATAGTGGCGATTTGCCTAACATGGTGGCCCTAACATGGTGCCGAGCCGCCGACGTTTCCGGCTGTGGACGAGGGGGGTGTCGAGGTGGGTTCCGCAACCGGATTCTGGTCGGACCGATCCGTGCTCGTCACCGGTGGATGCGGCTTCATCGGATCGCATCTGGTCGAGGCACTGCTGGATGCCGGTGCCCGTGTGCGCGTTCTGGACCTCTACACGTCCAACTCCGATCTCGGTTTCCTCACGGGCATCCACAGTCCCCGGCTCGAGGTGTCGCTTGGTGACGTGGCCGACGGATACTTCACCCGTTCGGCACTGCGCGCGGTGGACACCGTGTTCCATCTCGCCGCCCTCATCGGCATTCCCTACTCCTACATCGCACCCTCCCACTACGTCCGCACCAACGTCGAAGGGACTGTGGCCGTCCTCGAAGGGGCGCGGGCGCAAGGATGCCGACGCGTCGTGCACATGTCGACGTCGGAGACGTACGGCAGTGCCCGTTACTCACCCATGGACGAGGACCATCCCATCGTCGCCCAGTCCCCCTATGCCGCCACCAAGGCGGGGGCCGACCAGCTCGTCACCAGCTACGGGACGTCGTTCGGGCTGCCCGTGGTCGTGTGCCGGGCCTTCAACACCTTCGGTCCCCGTCAGTCCCTGCGTGCCATCCTCCCGACGGTCGTCGCCCAGGCCCTCTACTCGGACGAGATCGTCGTCGGTTCGTCCACACCGGTCCGGGACATGAACTTCGTGTCCGACACGGTCGCCGGACTCCTGGCCGTGGGCTCGACGGAAGGGATCGAAGGGGAGGTCTTCAACATCGGGTCGGGCGTGGGGCGGTCGGTGGCGGAGATAATCGAGGTCGTTCTGGCCGTGACCGGCGTCGACCGACCCGTACGGTCGGCCGACGAGCGGGTACGGCCCGACCGCAGCGAGGTGGCGGAGCTGATCTGCGACATCTCGAAGGCGACGCAGATCCTCGGCTACCGACCGACGGTGCCCTTCGAGATCGGGGTGGCGGCGGTGCGCGACTATCTCACCGAGTACCGGCCCACCGATCCGTCGAGCTACCACGTCTGAGATCGTGCCTCCTCCGGTCGACTCCGCGTCCGCTCCCCACGACCCCGCACCATCCCCGATGCAGGGCGTGGTGCTGGCCGGCGGCGAAGGTCGTCGTCTGCGCCCGTTCACGTGGGTCGTCCCCAAGCCGCTCGTTCCCGTGGACGACATGCCCATCCTCGAGATCCTCCTGCGCCAGTTGGCCCGGGACGGCTTCGACCGTGTCACTCTGGCCGTCGGCTACCTGGCTGCTCTGATCCGGGCCTACTGCGGCGACGGCTCCCAGATGGGACTGGCCGTCGACTACCTGACCGAGGAGACCCCTCTGGGCACGGCCGGATTCCTCGGGCACCTGCCCGCCGGTGACGCCGACCGGGTCCTGGTGGTCAACGGGGACACCTTGACCGACCTCGACTTCGGAGCGTTCTACCGCGCCCACGACATCGCCGACGCCGCCACCATCTGCGCTTTTCCCCGGTCGGTGGAGATCGACTTCGGCCTTCTGCACTTCGACGAGGCCAATCGGCTGGTGCGGTACGAGGAGAAGCCCGTCCTCTTCCAACATGTGAGCATGGGCGTCAACGTGCTCTCCCGGTGGGCGGTCGAACGGTACGTCCGACCGGGCGAGAGGCTCGATATGCCCGAGCTGTTGAGCCGGATGACGAACGACGACGCCACCGTCCGCGTGGTGAGCCCCGAGATCTTCTGGCTCGACCTCGGTCGACCCGAGGACCTGGAACGGGCCAACGAGGTCTTCCGGGCCGAGCGCGCCCGGTTCCTGCCCTGATGCCCCGGGTCCTCGTCACCGGAGCGTCGGGTCTGCTCGGTCGGCGGACGGTGCCCATGCTCGTCGAGCAGGGGTGGGACGTCGTGACGGCCGGCCGCGGCCACGGCGACCACCGGGTCGACATCACCCGTCCCGGGTCACTCACCGCACTGGTCGAGTCGTCGGCCCCCGATGCGGTGGTCCACCTGGCCGGAGGTGTCGCCGGGACCGGCCAGAGCACGTGGGAGCTCAACCTCCTGCCGAGCGTCGAACTGCTCCACGCCGCCGCCGGCTGCCCCCGACCGCCGCGTGTGGTCCTGATCGGCTCGGCGGCCGAATACGGTGCCGACGGCGTCGACGTGACCGAGGACACACCGGTGTCCCCCGTCTCCGACTACGGCCGGGCCAAGCACGTCCAGACCGTCTGCGCCCGGCGCTTCTACGAGACCGGTGCCGAGGTCCTCGTGGTGCGGCCCTTCAACGTGGTGGCTCCCGACCTCCCGGTGTCGAGTGCGCTCGGGAACCTCCGCGCCCAGGTGATGGCCGGGCGCCCGGCGCCCTCGTGCGTGGTTCGATGCGGACGGCTCGACGTGGTGCGTGACTTCGTGACGGCCGATTTCGTGGCCCGGGTGGTGGTCACCTGCCTCGACCGGTGGCCCAAGGTGCCGTTGCTCAACGCCGCCTCCGGGCACGGGATCGCCCTGCGCGATCTGTTCGACGCCTTCGGCGCCGCGGTGGGCATGCGCCTGCAGTACCGTCCCGCTCCTGAGCTCCTCGCCATACCGGGACCCGACGTGCTGACGGCCGACACGACCGCCCTCGAAGCGGCCACGGCCCTGCGCGGGCGGCTCGACGTCCATCAGCTGGCACGCGCGCTGGCCGGGCCCGAGTGGTCGGCCTCGACCCCGGGAGTCCCGGCGTGAGCGACGAGGGCCATCCCCGGCACGAGGACCTGTCCTTCGAAGAGCTGCGCGCCGAGCGCGATCGGCTGAAGAAGGAGCTGGCGACGCTGCGCGACAGCCTCCTGGCCGAGCGCCGAGACCACCGCCTGACCCGGTCCCACTTCGAGGACCTGAACCGCCAGATCACCGAGGTCTTCGACTCGACCTCGTGGAAGGCCGGTGCCCCCATCCGTGTCCTCGGGAACCTGCGGCGGCGGCTGGCCGTCGTGCCCCGCCTGGTGGGAGCGCTCGACCGGCGCCGGGCGGCGACCCTGTGGCGCCTGTTGCGTCAGGGGGATCTGGCCACCATCAAGCAGCGGCTGACCGTGGTGGGGAGCATGGCCGTGCCGGCGGTACGCGTCCGCCACCATGAGACCGTCACCCAGGAACGGTGGCCGCCGGACGACCCGCTCGTGAGCGTCGTCGTCGTCTGCTTCAACTACGGCCGCTACGTGGCCGAGGCAGTGGAATCGGTCCTGCGTCAGACCGCACCGCGGGTGGAGGTCATCGTGGTCGACGGGGGTTCGGACGACGCCGAGACGGTGCACGTGCTCCGTGACCTGGCGGCCACGTGGCCGCCCGACGTGCACGTCTTCTACCGGGAGGGCCGTCACCTGGTCGGTGACAACCGCAACTTCGGGATCGCCCACGCCCGGGGGAAGTACATCTGCTGCCTCGATGCCGACGACCGTCTGGCGCCCGTCTACCTGGAGGTGGCTCTCTTCCTTCTCGAGAACCACGCCTACGACCTGGTGTCGACATCCATCGGGTGCTTCGGGGAGGGCGACGAGATCTACGGGGTCCTGCCCTTTCCCGACCTCGACGACATGATGCGGGCCAACAACGTGAGCACCGTGGGTGTGTTCCGGAGAACGGACTGGGTCCGCTCCGGTGGAAACGTCGACACCGGGCTGGCCGAGGACTACACCTACGAGGACTGGCGCTTCTGGATGCGTCTCGCCGCTCTGGGGGCGCGGATCGCCAACATCGAACAGCCCCTGTTCGACTATCGCCGCCACGGTGTCCACAGCATCAGCAACCAGTCGGGCTCGGTGGTCGACATGGCCGTGCAGCGGGCGTCGATCCTGAGCCACAACGACGACGTCCTCTCGGCCCAGGCGAAGGCGCTGTCCCGCCGGCGCAAGCAGACCGAGATCGAGGTGGTCGACGGAACCGTCAACCTCGTGCCGTCGGACACCGACCATCGCTTCACCGTCCTCGTGACGTTCCCTTTCTTCCTCGTCGGCGGGGCCGAGCGGTTGGTCAGCGGCGTCCTCGGCTATCTCCGGGACCAGGGGATACGGGTGGTGGTCGTCACCACCGTCCGCACGGCCCCCGACATCGACGGTGATTCGGCCGACTGGTTCACGGCGGCGACCGACGAGGTCTTCGCCCTGCCGCTGTTGCTGGAGCAGAGACGGTGGGCCGACTTCGTGCGCTATCTGATCGTCTCGCGGCGGGTCGACGTTCTCTGGCAGGTCGGCTCGGAATTCATCTACCAGTTGCTCCCCGAGTTGAAGATGGAGTTCCCGTCCCTCGTCGTGGTCGACCAGTTGTTCAACACCGGCGTCCACGCCCAGAGCAACCTTCGCCACCGGGCCTGGATCGACACCACCCTGGTGGAGAGCGAAGAGGTGGAACAGTGGTTGCTCGACCACGGTGACGACTCCGGCCGGGTCCGGCGTATCGGGAGCGCCATCGACACCTCGCTCTACGTCCCGTTCCGGGGAGAGGACCCCGCCGACGGGAAGGGCCCGTTGGTCGTCGGATACTCGGGGCGGATCTCGGAGGAGAAGGGGCCCGACCTCTTCGTCGACCTGGCCGCCGCCCTGCGCGACCGGGAGGCGCGATTCGTGATGACGGGGGCGGGGCCGATGGACGCCAGCACCCGCCGGCGCGCCGGCCGTCTGAAGCTCGGTGCCACCCTCGAATTCCGCGGCCTCGTCCCCGACATCGCCGAACACCTGCGGCACCTCGACGTCCTGGTGCTCCCGTCGCGCCAGGATGGGCGCCCGGTGGTGGTGCTGGAGGCGCTGGCCTCGGGTGTCCCGGTGGTGGCCGCGAGACTGGGCGGGATTCCGGAGATGGTCCACGACGGAGTGAACGGCTTTCTGTGTCCGCCGGGGGACGTCGCCGCCATGGCCGCCTGCATCGACCGGCTCATCGCCGACCGCCAACTGCTGGCCACCATGAAGGAGAACGCCCGCCGTTACGCCGTCGACCACCTCGATGCCGGGCTCATGAACGCCCGCTATCTGGCCGCCCTCACGGACCGGGAGTCGACGCCCACCTAAGTGGACATCCTCCCGAGTTCTGTCTCGGCCACCTCTTGCCAGTTCTGGGCCTGCTCGTGCCAGAAGTCGCGTGCACCCTCGTAGGCCGTGGCCGCCTTCTCCCAATTCTCCGCCTGTTCCTGCCAGAAGTCGCGTGCTCGGTCGGCGTCACCGGCCGCTTTCTCCCAATTCTCCGCCTGCTCGTGCCAGTGGTCACGGGCATCGGAGTAGGCGTCGGCCCGGACGTGCCAGAAGGTGCCCACATCTTCAAGCTCGCGGTGGGCGGCGGCACCGTCGTCGACCAGGTGCCCGAGGAAGGTCAGACACAGAGCGGCGCTGTCGGCAGTGGGAAAGCGGCTGTGGACGGCGTCGTCGTTCGTCACCGACCTCGTCATGGCCCCGACGTCGCCGGTCACGACTCCCGAGACGGCGACGATCCGGTCGACGTAGTCGGCGTAGACGGTCTCGAGGCGGGTCTTCGTGGCCGCGTCCATCGACACGGCGCAGTCACAGGTGTGCGGGGGGACCCCGTGACGCCAGAGGGTCGACAGCACCGCCGCACGGGCCGCGGCGCGTTGCGGGAGCGACGCGCCCGCGTCGAACGTGTGCACGTTCAGGGTCTGGAGAACGTGCAACTCGCAGGGGCTCAGCCGTCGATTGACGGGTGGAACCTCGGTGAGAGTGGTGGGCAGGCTGGCACAGTCGGCGAAGAGACGACAGATGTCGAGGCTCGAGCCGGACGGCAGGACGAGGCTGCGTAGTTCGAAGTCCCAAGGCCCCTGACTCCAGAGCTCGCAGGTGGAATCAAGAGTGAAGACATTGTCGGTGAACCACCGTGAGAAGCGATCGACGGGCCAGGAACCCCTGTCGAAGAGTCCGTACTTGATGTCCTGCCCGTGCCATGACAACAACCATGGGACAACGGATCGCATCGCGTGGATCACGGTGAGTTTCTGCGGATTGATCCGCTCGATCAACCGGACGACGTCATGGCGTGTCGAGGGAGAGGAGAAGTCCTCTGCGGACAGCAACATCCTGGGACAGCCGTTGCGCGAGAGGTCGGCCAACGTCTCCTCGAGGGAGAGGGAGTCTTGTGAGTACGCGTAGTGGTCCTGGAAGACCTGTGGCCCGACCACCTCCTTCAGGACGGGAAGGTGGTGTCCCGGTGACTCGCCCGACGCCAGGGGGACGAACGTTCCGGCCGCCGTCAACTCCGCCGCCGACGCCGCCAGGGACGCCTGGATCGTGGTCGTGCCCGTCTTCTCGGGACCGACATGCAGGAGCAACTCTGCGACCATGCCCCGCCTTCCTCGTGGGAGTCATCGCCCGTGCCATGTTAGGCAGACCGCCGGTCTCGGCCGACGGGGACTTTGTTAGGTTGTCCGTCATGGCCTCGGCGGTCCGCCTTCCTCACCGGTGGGCGGAGCCGAAGATCGTGATGCCGGTGGTGATCGGCGTCGCGGCCCTGGCCTTCTGGATCCCGTACTCGGTGCGGGCCGGCTTCGTCTACGACGACTGGGCCAGCGCCGCCGGTCACCAATTCCACCTGGGGCTCTTTACCAGTTACCGGCCCGGGTTCATCGTCTGGGAGGCCCTGGCCGTCCGCCTCTTCGGGACCGACCCTCTCGGGTACTACCTCTCGTCGGCCGTCCTCATGAGCGCCATGGCCGTCCTGGCTGTCGTCGCCCTCGACGGTCTCGGCCTCCCGCCCCTCGCCTCGGGGGCCGTGGGGCTGCTGGTGGTCGTCTCGCCCTACGCCGACAGCCTGGGTCTGTGGTGGACGGCCACGCAGATGAGCCTGGCCATGGTTCTCGCTCTGGCCGCCATCGCCGCCGGGTCACGGTGGATGAACCGACGTCCCCACGCCGGTGTCCACCTCGGGATCAGTCTGGCGCTCCTGGTGGCGGCGACGATCACCTACGAGGCGGTGGCGCCGATCGTCCTCCTGCCCGTCGCCCTGATCGCCTTCGCCGACGATCGCCGGCGCGTGCTGCAGTGGACGGCTCCCGCGGTCGTGGCCGCCGGGTTCGCCGCCCTGGTCATGTTCGAGAGGGCCGTCAGCCCATTGCACAAGACGGCCCGGCCGTTGGCGCAGTATCCGGCCCGGATCGAGTCCCTCGTCCACTCCGGGACGACAACCATGCTGCATCATCTGGTGGGCTTGTTCACCGTGGCCGATGTCCTCGTCGCCTGCACAGTGGCCGCCGCCTGTTACGGCGGGTGGCGGGCCCTGCAGCACCGGGAGACCGGGGGAGGGCCACCGCTGTCGTGGATCGGCATTTCCCTTCTCCTGCTGATCGACTGCACCTACCTGTCCTGGGTGCCGTTCATCCCGGCCGACGACTACTACCTCCCCGGGCAGTTCGGACTCGGGAACCGGGTGAACCTGCTGGCGCAGCTCTTCTTTCTCACCGCTGTCATCGTCGCCCTGGGCGGAGTGGCCAAGGTGGTGGGACGGAACCGGCGCGCCGCCGCCGTCATCGTTGCTGCGCTCTTCGCCGGTGTGTTCGCCAGCTTCTTCTCGCAGACGCACCAGGACCAGCAGGACTATCTCTTCGCCCAGTCCCAGAGACAGCGGGTCATCTCCGACGTGAAGCAGTTGCTGCCCCGGGTCGACGACCGCGACGAGATACTCCTCGCCGGGTACCACCTGACGGCGTCGCCCCAGTGGGTGCCCGTCCTGTCGGCGACGTGGGACACCTCGGGGGCTCTCGATCTGCTCTACGGGACGGGATCGATCTTGGCTCAGCCCGTCTCCACCGATCTCGGGTGCGCGGCCGAGGGCCTGACGCAACCGCCTCTGGAGGGCGTGGGCCTCGTGCCCTACGGACGCGTGGTGGTCGTAGACATCTCGGGGCACTACGTCGAGCGGATGCCCGACCGGGCGCGGTGCCGTCGTGAACTGCCCACCCTGACGGTGGAGCCGAATCCGATTCTCGAGTCGCCCTCGACATGACCGCCGCCGGTCAGAGGATCTGCCGCTGCTCCTCGATCACGAGGCGGATGATGTCGTGCAGGCCGACGGTGGGACGGAAGCCCACCAGAGAGCGGGCCCTGGAGGTGTCGGGGACGCGCCGCGCCATGTCCTCGAACCCCTCCTCGTAGGCGTCCTCGTAGGCCACGTAGCGGATCTCCGAGTGCGAGCCGGTCTCGGCCAGCACGATCTCGGCCAGCTCCCGGATCGACACCTCCTCGTCGGAACCCAGGTTGAAGACCCGTCCGTAGGCGTCGGGGTGCCCGAGCAGGGCGGCGAGGGCGACGACGATGTCACCGACGTAACAGAAGCAGCGGGTCTGGAGGCCGTCGCCGTAGACGGTGATGGGCTCGTCGCGCAGGGCCTGGCCGACGAAGCGGGGGATGACCATGCCGTAGGCGCCCGTCTGCCGGGGACCGACAGTGTTGAAGAGCCGGACGATGACGGTGCGGAGTCCCTTCTCCTTCCAATAGGTGTAGGCCAGGATCTCGTCGATGGCCTTCGCCTCGGAGTAGGCCCAGCGGCTCTTCAACGGCGACCCGAGGATGCGGTCGTCGTCCTCGTGGAGGCGGTCCGAACGGTTCTTCCCGTAGATCTCGCTGCTCGAGGTGACGAGAACGGGGGTCCCGTGGTCGTTGGCCTTCTCGAAGACGATCTCGGCGCCGCGGATGTTGGTGGCCAGGCTCTGGAGCGGCTGGTTCACGATGAGCTCCACCCCGACGGCTGCCGCCAGGTGGAAGACGGCGTCGCAGCGCCCGACGGCGGCGTCGACGGCGTCGGGATCGAGGATCGACCCGAGGACGAGCTCGAAGTCGGGCCGGCCCCGGAGATGCTCGACATTGGAGGCCCGGCCGGTGGAGAGGTCGTCGAGGGCGACGACGGAATGGCCCTGTTCCAGCAGGTGATCGGCCAGGTGCGACGCGATGAAGCCGGCACCTCCGGTGACGAGGACCCGCATCCCCGTCAAACTAACAGCCGCCCCCGGTAGAAACCCTGCTGGTGTCGCATGAGTATGCAGGTATCTGTATAGTATTGCGCCATGAAGGTCGGGATCGACGGGGCGTCGGGGTACGCCGGGGCGGAGCTGCTGCGCCTGTGCGCCGCCCATCCCGATCTCGAGGTGGTCCTGGCCGGGGCCGACACCCAGGCCGGGCAACCGGTGTCCGCCCTCTATCCGTCCCTGGCCGGCGCCTACCGGTCGCTGGCCTTCTCGACGCTGCGGGCCGATGACCTCGACGGGCTCGACGTCGTGTTCCTGGCCCTGCCCCACGGGGAGTCACAGCGCCTGGCCCCCGCCCTGGTCGGTCGGGTCGGTCTCCTGGTCGACCTGGCCGCCGACTTCCGCCTGCGCGACCCGGCCGTCTATCCCACCTGGTACGGCGCCGAGCACGAGGCCCCGGGGCTGCTCGGCCGGTTCGCCTACGGCCTCCCCGAGCTGTTCGGGCCCGACCTGGCCGGCGCCGCGCTGGTCGCCGCGCCCGGGTGCTACCCGACGGCGGCCGCCCTGGCCCTGGCGCCGCTCGTGCGGGCCGGGGTCGTGGAGAACACCGGGATCGTGGTCGACGCCGCCAGCGGGACCTCCGGTGCCGGGCGGTCGCTCTCGCCGGCCATGCATTTCGCCACCGTCGATGAGAACTTCACCGCCTACGGGCTCCTCACCCACCGGCACACGCCGGAGATCGAACAGGCGGTCGGGGCCCAGGTGCTCTTCACGCCCCACCTCGCCCCCATGACCCGGGGGATCCTGGCCACCTGCTACGCGCGCCCCGCCCGGTCGTGCACCACCGAGGACGTCCTCGGCATCCTGGCCGACGCCTACGCCGGTGCCCCCTTCGTGGTCGTCTCCGAGACGTCGCCGTCGACGAAGGCCACCTTCGGGTCGAACGCCGCCCATCTCACGGCGCGCGTCGACGAGCGCACGGGCTGGGTCCTCGTCCTCTGTGCGCTCGACAACCTGGGCAAGGGCGCCTCGGGCCAGGCCGTCCAGTGCGTGAATGTGGTCAACGGATGGGACGAGACGACGGGACTGGCGACCGTCGGGGTCTATCCGTGAGCGTGACCGCCCCCGCCGGGTTCGTGGCGGCCGGCGTGGCCTGCGGGATCAAGGCCTCGGGGGCACCCGACCTCGCTCTGGTGGCCACCGACGACGGGCGTCGTGTCCCCGCCGCCGCCGTCTTCACCAGCAACCTGGCCGCCGCCGCACCGGTCACGGTGAGCCGGGCCCATCTCGACGCCACCGGCGGATACGCGGCAGCGGTGATCGTCTCGTCGGGGAACGCCAACGCCGCCACCGGGGCGCGCGGCGCCGAGGACGCCGGGCGGATGTGCGCGCTGGTGGGGGAGGGGCTCGGCGTCGACGGTGCCGAGGTCCTCATCTGCCAGACGGGACTGATCGGGATCCCCCTGCCGATGGCGCCGATCGAGTCCGGCATCCCCCGGCTGGTGGCCGCCCGCGCCGGGGGTCGTCAGGCGGGGGAGGAGGCGGCGACGGCCATCATGACGACGGATGTGGTCCGCAAGGAGGTCGTCGTCGACGGTGGGGGGTTCACGGTGGGGGCCATGGCCAAGGGTGCCGCCATGCTCGCCCCCGACATGGCCACCATGCTGGCCGTCCTCACCACCGACGTGGCCTGTGACCCGGCGGCGCTGAAGGCGGCGCTGGTCGGCGCCGTCGAGGTCACCTTCAACCGGCTGACGGTGGACGGGTGCACGTCGACCAACGACACCGTCATGGTGCTCGCCAGTGGGCGCGCCGGTGCCCCGGCCCCACCCGACCGGGTCGCCGGCGCCCTGACCGAGGCCTGCGAGGCGTTGATGGAGATGATGGCGGCCGACGCCGAAGGCGGGTCCCGGGTCGTCCACGTCATGGTCTCGGGTGCCCTCTCCGACGACGAGGCGCAGCGCGCCGCGCGCAAGGTGGCCGACTCGAATCTGGTCAAGTGCTCTCTGAACGGTGAGGACCCGTACTGGGGACGGGTGCTGAGTGAACTGGGCTCGGCCGGGGTGGCGTTCGACATCGGTCGCGTCGAGATCGCCTACGGCGACACCGTCGTCTGCCGGGGCGGGGTGGCCGCCGACCACGACGACAAGGCGGTCCGCACGCACATGGCGCTCCCCCGTGTCGAGGTGCACTGCGATCTCGGCCTCGGCGCCGGCCTCGGTGCCGTCACGACGGTCGATCTCGGTCACGGCTACATCGACGAGAACAGGACGACGTCGTGACGGGAACGGTGTCGGCCGAGGGGACGGTGTCGACCGAAGCGACGGTGTCGACCGGGGCGCCGGCGGCCAAGGCCGCCATCCTCGTCGAGGCCCTGCCCTACATCCTGCGCTTCTGGGGCAAGGTCGTCGTGGTCAAGTACGGCGGCAACGCCCGGGCCGAGGACGCCGACGCCGCCGCCGACGCCGCCGCTCTGGCCCAGTTCGCCGAGGACGTCGTGCTGATGCGGTCGGTGGGGATGCTCCCGGTGGTGGTCCACGGCGGCGGTCCCCAGATCGGATCGCTCATGGCCCGGCTGGGGAAGGTGCCCGAATTCCGCGACGGGATGCGCGTGACCGACGCCGAGACCCTCGAGATCGCCCGGATGGTCCTCGTGGGGAAGGTCAACCGCGAGATCGTCTCCGCCATCAACGTCCACGGCGCCCTGGCCGTCGGTCTGTCGGGCGAGGACGCCAACCTGATCACGGCCGTGGCCCGGCCCGGTCAACTCGGCTTCGTCGGCGACGTCGAGGTGGTCGACCCGTCACTCATCGAGCGCCTCCTGGCCCAGGGCCTCATCCCGGTGGTGGCCACCATCGCCGCCGACGCCGCCGGGCAGGCGTACAACATCAACGCCGACGCCGTGGCCGGGGCCGTGGCCGCCGCCCTGCAGGCCGAGAAGCTCGTCTTCCTCACCGACGTCTCCGGTGTGCGCGCCGATCCCGACGATCCCGAGACGATGTTGCGGACGGTCTCGGTCGACGAGCTCGAAGCCATGGTGGCCTCGGGGGCGGCGACGTCGGGGATGGTGCCGAAGGTCGAGGCGTGCACGCGGGCGGTGCGTGCCGGCGTGGCCCGCGCCCACATCCTCGACGGCCGGGTGGCCCACGCCCTGCTGCTCGAGATCTTCACCGACGAAGGTGTGGGCACCATGATCGCCACCGACGTGGGCACCTCACCACGCTCCGGCCCCACCGGCAAGGAGCGCCCATGACCCGCACCACGCACGCACCGGTCACCGGCGCCCTCGACCGCAGCGCGCTGATGCACACCTACCCCGAGCCCCCGGTGACGTTCGTCCGCGGCGAGGGCACGGTGTTGTGGGACACCGAGGGCCGTCGCTATCTCGACTTCCTCTCGGGCCTGGCTGTGACCTCGCTCGGCCACGCCCACCCGGCGGTGGCCGAAGCGCTGGCCGAGCAGTCGCGGACACTGCTGCACGTCTCGAACCTCTTCGGCAACGTCGTCGGACCGGGGGTGGCGGCCACCCTCGACCGGCTGATCGGCGGCGGAGAGGAGCGGGCCGGGGGACAGGTCTTCTTCACCAACTCCGGGGCCGAGGCCAACGAGTGCGCCATCAAACTGGCCCGCAAGTGGGCCGGCCCCGGTCGTCACGTCGTCGTCTCGACGTGGGACTCGTTCCACGGGAGGACGCTGGCCACGCTCCACGCCACCGGTCAACCGGCCAAGCACGTTCCCTTCGCGCCGCTGCCCGAGGGCTTCGAGCACGTCCCCTACGACGACATCGACGCGCTCGACGCGGCGTGCGATCCGGCCCGGGTGGCCGCCGTCCTGGTGGAACCGGTCCAGGGGGAGGCGGGGGTGATCGTGCCGTCGTCGGACTACCTGGCGGCAGTGCGCGCCCTGTGCGACGAGCGCGCCATCCTCCTCATGGCCGACGAGGTCCAGACGGGCCTCGGACGGACGGGACGCTGGTTCGGCTTCCAGCACACGGCGGTGATGCCGGACGTGATCACGATGGCCAAGGCGCTCGGCAACGGTGTCCCCATCGGGGCCTGCTGGGCGCGCGCCGAGGTGGCGGCCGCCTTCGGACCGGGGGACCACGGCTCCACCTTCGGTGGACAGCCGCTGGCGGCGGCGGCGGCGGCGGCGACCCTGGCCGTGATGGAGGCCGAGGACGTCCCCGCCCGCGCCGTCCGGGCCGGCGCCCGGCTCACCGCCGCCCTGGAAGGACTCGACGGCGTGACCGCGGTGCGCGGGCAGGGTCTGCTGCTCGGTGCCGTCCTCGACGGTGACCGGGCCGTGGCCGTGACGGCGGCGGCCCTGGCCGCCGGGCTGGTGGTGAACGCACCGCGCCCGGACACGATCAGGCTGGCCCCCTCGCTGCTCGTCACCGACGCCGAGATCGACGAAGCGGTGGCCATTCTGGGCTCGGTGCTGTCGTGACCCGTCACTTCCTCGACGTCGACGACCTCTCGTGCGCCGAGCTCGAGGAGGTTTTGGCCCTGGCTTCGCAGCCGGCGGCGGCAGCGGCACCGGTGCTGGCCGGGCGGGGGGCGGCCCTGCTCTTCGAGAAGCCCTCGGCCCGGACCCGCTCCTCGACGGAGCTGGGCGTGGTGGCCCTCGGCGGCCATCCCGTCTACATCCAAGGCCTCGAGGTGGGCATCGACACCCGCGAGACGGCCGAGGACGTGGCCCGGACGCTCGCCTGCTACCACGCCGTGATCTGTGCGCGGGTCCTCGACCACGAGGTGCTCGGGCGCATGGTGCGCGCCCTCGACGGCCCCCGCGCCGACGGTGGCGGTGCCGACGGGGATGGCACCGTGCCCGTGGTCAACCTCCTCTCGGACCGGGCCCACCCCTGCCAGGTGATCGCCGACCTCCTGACGCTGCGGCAGGTCTTCGGCGACCTCGGTGGCCGGACCCTCGCCTACGTCGGTGACGCCAACAACGTCTGGCGCTCGCTCGCCCTCGGGGCGGCCATGGTCGGGATGGCCTTCCGCACCGCCGCGCCCGACGGGTACGGACCCGATGCCGACGACGTCGACCGCGTGACCCGACTGGGGGGGGACATCGAGGTCACCACCGACCCGGCCGAGGCGGTGGCCGGAGCCGACGCCGTCTACACCGATGTCTGGACGTCGATGGGGCAGGAGGACGAGGCCGAGCTCCGCCTGAAGGCGTTCTCCGGATTCACCGTCGACGACGATCTCCTGGCCGGCGCCGCTCCCGACGCCGTGGTCCTCCACTGTCTCCCGGCCCATCGCGGCGAGGAGATCTCGGCGGCGGTCATCGACGGGCCCCGCAGCCGTGTGTGGCGACAGGCGACCAACCGGATGCACGCCATGCGCGGTCTCCTCGGTTGGCTGCTCGGTCCGGGGTCGTCGGTGGCGACGTGAAGCTGGGCAAGCAGCAACGGCAGTACCGCATCGCCCGCCTGCTCGAGGGCAACGCGGTGGCCAGCCAGGGCCAACTGGTGACGCTGCTGGCCGACGACGGCGTCGAGGCCACGCAGGCGACGGTGTCACGCGATCTCGAGGAGATGGGAGCGGTGAAGGTGCGGGTCCTCGGCGGTGAGTCGGTCTACGCCCTCCCCGAACTCCCCGTCCACCAGGTCGCGCCCGAGGACCACCTCCGGCGTGTCCTCGGGGAATGGGTGGTCGAGGTGGCCCACTCGGCCAACCTGGTCGTGCTGCGCACGCCGCCGGGGTCGGCCCATGTGGTCGGGTCCGCCCTCGACCGGTGCGGTTTCGAAGGTGTGGTGGGGACGGTGGCCGGTGACGATACGGTGCTCGTCGTGGCGGCCGAGGAGCCGGGCGGCTCGGTGGTGGCCACGCGTCTCGCCGAGGTGATCGGGATGACGACAGAGAACGGAGCGCGGTGATGGCGAAGCGCGTGGTGCTCGCGTACAGCGGGGGCCTCGACACATCGGTGGCGGTGGCCTGGCTCCAGGAGGAGCTCGGCCTCGAGGTGGTGGCGGTGGCCGTCGACGTCGGCCAGGGCGGCGATTTCGAGGTGATCCGACAGCGGGCGCTCTCGGCCGGGGCGATCGAATCGATCGTCATCGACGCCCGGGCCGAGATGGCCGGTGAGTTCGCGGCGCGCGCCATCGCCGCCAACGCCCTCTACGAGGGGAAGTACCCGCTCGTCTCCGCCCTGTCGCGCCCCGTGATCGTCCGCCACCTGGTGGCCGAGGCGCGTCGCCACGGCGCCGATGCCGTGGCCCACGGCTGTACGGGCAAGGGCAACGACCAGGTCCGTTTCGAGGTGGGGACGCCGCGCCCTGGCCCCCGATCTCGAGATCCTGGCCCCGGCGCGGCGCTGGGGAATGTCGCGCGCCGACTGCGTCGACTACGCCGCCGCCCACGGGATCCCCATCGAGGCGACGAAGGAGAAGATGTATTCGATCGACGAGAACCTCTGGGGCCGCGCCATCGAGTGCGGGGTCATCGAGGACCCGTGGGCCGAGGCGCCGGCCGACGTCTACGCCCTGACCAGACCGGTCCACACGACACCGCGTGACGTCGTTCTCGGCTTCGAGGCGGGGCTGCCGGTGACCGTCGACGGTCGGGCCCTGGCGCTGCCCGATCTCATCGCCGAGGTGGCGGCGCTCGTCGGCGGCTACGGCTGGGGCCGGATCGACATGGTGGAGAACCGGCGCGTCGGGATCAAGAGCCGCGAGATCTACGAGTGCCCGGCGGCGTTGGCCCTGATCCTGGCCCACTCCGACCTGGAGGACATCACCCTCGAGCGCGACGTCGCCCACGAGAAGGCCCGACTCGAACCGCGGTGGGCCGAGCTCGTCTACGACGGCCTCTGGTTCTCGCCGCTCAAGGACGCCCTCGACGCCTTCTTCGCCTCCACCCAGCGGTCGGTGACGGGCGAGGTCCGTCTCTCGCTCGCCCCCGGGAGCTGCACGGTGTCGGGCCGACGTAGTCCACTGTCGCTCTACGACCACGGTCTCGCCACCTACGACGCCTCGGACACCTTCGAGCACGCCGACGCCGAGGGTTTCGTCCGCCTCTGGGGCCTGGGCGTGGCCACCTGGGCGGCGCGTCAGGGTGGAGCGACGCCGAGCGTCGGAGACGGTGGCGATCGGGGGGACGTCTCCCCGTGACCCTCTGGGAAGGACGGCTCGGCGGGACGGCCGACGAGGTGATGGCCTTCACGGTCAGCCTCCCCTTCGACCGGCGCCTGGCGGCCGACGACCTGACCGGGTCGCGCGCCCATGTCCGGGGCCTGCGCCGCGCCGGCGTCCTCGACGATGCCGAGGTGGCCACGTTGCTGGCGGCGCTCGAGAGGGTCGAGGAGGAGCTGGCCTCGGGGTCCTTCGTTTTCCGGACCGAGGACGAGGACATCCACACCGCCGTCGAGCGCCGCGTGACCGAGATCGCCGCCGACGTCGGGGCCAAGCTCCATACCGGTCGCAGCCGCAACGACCAGGTCGCCACCGACCTCCGTCTCTACACGCGCCGTGAGCTGCTCCTCGTGGCCCGGCAGATCATCGGCCTCCAGGAGGTGTTGAGCCATCGCGCCGTCGAGGCCGGCGACGCCTATCTTCCCGGCTACACACATCTGCAGCGCGCCCAACCGGTCCTCTTCGCCCACCACCTCCTGGCCCACGCCTGGGCCCTGGCGCGCGACGTGGACAGGCTCATGCACACCGTCGTCCGCCTCGACGTGAGTCCGCTCGGCGCCGGCGCCCTGGCCGGGTCGTCGCTCGGCCTCGATCCCGACGCCGTCGCCGCCGACCTCGGTTTCGCCGGCCGCTTCGAGAACTCGCTCGATGCCGTCTCCGACCGCGACTTCGTGGCCGAGGCGCTCTTCGACCTGGCCCTGCTCGGTGTCCATCTGTCCCGGATCGGCGAAGAGCTCGTCCTGTGGTCGAGCGAGGAGTTCGGCTTCGTCACGTTGGACGACGCCTACGCCACCGGGAGCTCGATGCTGCCCCAGAAGAAGAACCCCGACGTCGCCGAGCTGGCGCGGGGGAAGGCCGGGCGCCTGATCGGGCACCTGGCGGGGATGCTGGCCACGTTGAAGGGCCTGCCCCTCGCCTACAACCGCGATCTCCAGGAGGACAAGGAGCCTCTGTTCGACGCCGTCGACCAGATCAGCCGCGCCCTGGTGGCCATGACGGGGATGCTGGCCACGGCCCAGTTCGACACCGAGCGGATGCGGACGGCGGCCGACGGCGCGCCGGCGGCGGCCGTCGACCTGGCCGAGTGGCTCGTCGAACGGGGCGTCCCCTTCCGGCAGGCGCACTCCATCGTCGGATCGCTCGTCCGGGACTCGCTGCAACGGGGCGTGCCCCTGGCCGAGCTGGTCCAGGCCCACCCGGCCCTCGGGACCGACGCCCTGTTCCTGCTCGAGTCCGGGGTGGCCGTCACCCGTCGGACCTCTCCCGGCGGTGCCGGTCCCGGACCCGTCGCCGTGCAGACCGAGCGCTTCGGCCACCGCATCGAGCTCGACCGCGAGCGGGTGGCCCACGCCCTCGACGCCGCCTCCGCTCCCCGCGCCGTCGGTGGCCACGACGCACCGCCGACGGGCTCGGGACCTCCCGGTGCGCCGACCGGCCGCGGACAGAAGCGTCGGAGCTCCGGATCGTGAGGACCGGGGCGACCCGACGTCGCCCCGGTGTGGTTCTGCCCCGTCGTTTCTATGCCGGCGACCCCGTCGCCATCGCCCCGTTGCTGTTGAACAAGCTCCTCGTCCGTGGGACGCGGGTGGGCCGCATCGTCGAGGTCGAGGCCTACCGGGGGAGCGAGGATCCGGCCTCCCACGCCTACGGGGGCCCCACCAAGCGCAATGCCACCATGTTCGGCCCCCCCGGCCACCTCTACGTCTATTTCACCTACGGGATGCACTGGTGCGCCAACGCCGTCTGCGGACCGGAGGGCACGGGGCACGCCGTGCTGCTGCGGGCCCTGGCGCCGGTGTCGGGCCTGTCCGTGATGCGCCGGGCGCGTCCGGTGGGCACGACCGACCGCAACCTGACGAACGGCCCGGCCAAGCTCTGCCAGGCCTTCGGCATCGCCCGACCCCAGGACGGGGCCGACCTGGTGAGCGGCGACCGCGGTCTCCTCCTGTGTGACGACGGGGTGCTCCCGCCGGGGGAGCCGGGCGTCTCGGGCCGGATCGGCATCCGCCGGGCCGCCGATCGGCCCTGGCGGTGGTGGGTGCCGGGGGATCCCCACGTGTCGCCGGGGCGGCCGGGCCCGTCCGGTCCCAGGAGGGCGGGCACCGCCGGGGCGCGGCGGGCGGCGGCCCCGGAACGCGGCCGACCCCGCGAGGCGTAGACTGCGGTTGTCAGGTCGGTGCCCCCGTCGGCCGGGTAGTGCCCGGAACCAGGGGAAAAGCGCCGGTCGGGACCGGAAAAAGAAGTCCCAGACGACATTGACACCCCAGGTCACTGCGGGTACCATGACGATCCCCCGGTCGGGCAACCAATCGCGGGAATCCGGCACCAACGCCTCAGTAAGTGGTGAGTGTCGCGTCGCTCCTTGAAAACGGAATAGTGAGAGCCAAAAGCCAGTGCGGGCAACTGCGCGGCTCGCTTCGGCGTGCCACACAGTTGAACCTAAGTAATTAAGCACTGTCACGGACAACAATCTGTGCTGTGCCAGTCGGTGAGGGGTAGCTAGACCCGAACCGGCTCTCCGATTTTCGACATCGCCTTCGGGTGGGTGGCGAAGATCTCGACGGAGAGTTTGATCCTGGCTCAGGACGAACGCTGGCGGCGTGCCTAACACATGCAAGTCGAACGGGGTCCAACCGGTGGCAACACTGGTGAAGACCTAGTGGCGAACGGGTGAGTATCACGTGAGCAACCTGCCCCGAAGACTGGGATAACACCGGGAAACCGGTGCTAATACCGGATACCCCCACCGGATCGCATGGTCTGGTGAGGAAATGAATTTTGCTTTGGGAGGGACTCGCGGCCTATCAGCTTGTTGGTGGTGTAACGGACCACCAAGGCTTCGACGGGTAGCTGGTCTGAGAGGACGATCAGCCACACTGGGACTGAGACACGGCCCAGACTCCTACGGGAGGCAGCAGTGGGGAATCTTGCGCAATGGGCGAAAGCCTGACGCAGCAACGCCGCGTGAGGGACGAAGGCCTTCTGGGTTGTAAACCTCTTTCAGCAGGGACGATGATGACGGTACCTGCAGAAGAAGCCCCGGCCAACTACGTGCCAGCAGCCGCGGTAATACGTAGGGGGCGAGCGTTGTCCGGAATCATTGGGCGTAAAGAGCTCGTAGGCGGCTTTGCAAGTCGGGTGTAAAACCTCCAGGCTCAACCTGGAGCCGCCACTCGATACTGCAATGGCTAGAGTCCGGTAGGGGATCACGGAATTCCTGGTGTAGCGGTGAAATGCGCAGATATCAGGAGGAACACCGGTGGCGAAGGCGGTGGTCTGGGCCGGAACTGACGCTGAGGAGCGAAAGCGTGGGGAGCGAACAGGATTAGATACCCTGGTAGTCCACGCCGTAAACGTTGGGCACTAGGTGTGGGACCCTATCGACGGGTTCCGTGCCGCAGCTAACGCATTAAGTGCCCCGCCTGGGGAGTACGGCCGCAAGGCTAAAACTCAAAGGAATTGACGGGGGCCCGCACAAGCGGCGGAGCATGTGGCTTAATTCGAGGCAACGCGAAGAACCTTACCTGGGCTTGACATTTAGGGAAAAGCCGTAGAGATACGGTGTCCTTCGGGGTCCTAAACAGGTGGTGCATGGCTGTCGTCAGCTCGTGTCGTGAGATGTTGGGTTAAGTCCCGCAACGAGCGCAACCCTTGTCCTATGTTGCCAGCGCGTAATGGCGGGGACTCGTAGGAGACTGCCGGGGTCAACTCGGAGGAAGGTGGGGATGACGTCAAGTCATCATGCCCCTTACGTCCAGGGCTGCACACATGCTACAATGGCCGGTACAACGGGCTGCTATCCCGCGAGGGGGAGCCAATCCCAAAAGCCGGTCTCAGTTCGGATTGGAGTCTGCAACTCGACTCCATGAAGTCGGAGTCGCTAGTAATCCCGGATCAGCAACGCCGGGGTGAATACGTTCCCGGGCCTTGTACACACCGCCCGTCACACCACGAAAGTCGGTAACACCCGAAGCCGGTGGCCCAACCCTTTTGGGAGGGAGCTGTCGAAGGTGGGATCGGTGATTGGGGTGAAGTCGTAACAAGGTAGCCGTACCGGAAGGTGCGGCTGGATCACCTCCTTTCTAAGGAGTCATTTCCTGGCCATTGGGGCCAGGGACTTCCTAGTCGATCACTGGTTATTCGGCTTTCTTTCGTTTCCCGGCGGCTGCCGTCCGCCCGTGTCCTTTCGGGGACATGCCCGGCCGGCCCCGTGTTCCGGGTCGCGGAGGGGAGCTGGACCTCACTATTCCGTTTTGAGGGAGTGACATCGTCACTTCCGTCGCGATGCCGATCGTCTCTTTTAGGCGGTCGGCCGCTCGCGTATCCGTTCGGCCTGCCCCCAGCTCGATTTCTCGCTGCCGGGGCGCCGCGCGTCCCTTGAGAATTCCATAGCGAGCACGAGCATCTTTGTTCTCCAAGCTACAAAGAGCCAACGGTGGATGCCTAGGCGCCTGAAGCCGAAGAAGGACGTGGGAGGCTGCGAAAAGCCACGGGGAGCTGCCGACCAAGCTTCGATCCGTGGATGTCCGAATGGGGAAACCCGGCACCCGTCATGGGGTGTCACTCCGGTGTGAACACATAGCACCGGGAGAGGGAACCGGGGGAATTGAAACATCTCAGTACCCCGAGGAGAGGAAAGCAACAGCGACTCCCTGAGTAGCGGCGAGCGAAACGGGAAGAGCCTAAACCGAACTGGTGTCAAGCCTGGTGGCGTTGCCAGTTCGGGGTCGTGGGAGCCGACAGATGGGGCACCAGACCCGTCATGGAGTTACAAAATCTCAACTCAGCAGAAGTGGTTTGGAACACCACGTCACAGAGGGTAAGAACCCCGTACGCGAAGGGTTAGAGATCTCCAGTTGGATTTCCCAAGTAGCGCCGGATCCGGGAAAGCCGGTGTGAATCTGCGAGGACCACCTCGTAAGGCTAAGTACTCTCAGGCGACCGATAGCGGACTAGTACCGTGAGGGAAAGGTGAAAAGTACCCCGGGAGGGGAGTGAAATAGTACCTGAAACCGTTGGCTTACAATCAGTCAAAGCGTCGCCGGCGCCCACTCACGCGTGTCTCGTTTCACTTCGGTGAGATGGGACCGCCACGTGGGCCTACGCCGGCCGTGATGGCGTGCCTTTTGAAGAATGAGCCAGGGAGTTACCGTGTGTGGCGAGGTTAACCCGAGAGGGGGAGCCGGAGCGAAAGCGAGTCTGAATAGGGCGTACAGTCGCATGTGGTAGACCCGAAGCCGAGTGATCTATCCATGGGCAGGCTGAAGCGGGGGTAAGACCCCGTGGAGGGCCGAACCCACCCTGGTTGAAAACAGGGGGGATGACCTGTGGATAGGGGTGAAAGGCCAAACAAACTCGGTGATAGCTGGTTCTCCCCGAAATGCATTTAGGTGCAGCGTCGGGCGTTCAGCATCGGAGGTAGAGCACTGAATGGGTTAGGGGGCCTACAAGCTTACCGACCCCAATCAAACTCCGAATGCCGATGCTCCAGAGCCCGGCAGTGAGACCACGAGGGATGAGCTTCGTTGGTCGAAAGGGAAACAGCCCAGACCGCCAGCTAAGGCCCCAAATTTTTGGCTAAGTGGAAAACGATGTGGGAACGCAAAGACAGCCAGGAGGTTGGCTCAGAAGCAGCCATCCTTGAAAGAGTGCGTAATAGCTCACTGGTCGAGTGGTCCTGCGCGGACAATGTAACGGGGCTCAAGCCAAAAGCCGAAGCTGCGGATTTCTATTCCGCCTGAAGACGTACCGCTTGCGGTGCCGCTTCAGGAATTACGGGTAGGAGTGGTAGGGGAGCGTCGAACTCAGCCGTGAAGCGGGGGTGTGAACCGTCGTGGAGCGGGTTCGAGTGAGAATCCTGGTATGAGTAGCGAGAGAGGGGTGAGAAACCCCTCCGCCGTAAGCCCAAGGGTTCCTGGGGAAGGCTAATCCACCCAGGGTGAGTCGGGAGCTAAGGCGAGGCCGAGAGGCGTAGTCGATGCACAGCTGGTTGATATTCCAGCACCACCGTGTCCGCGCCCAATCCAATATGGGACTCCTAAGGGGCTGGCCTTCGGGCCGAACCGACCGATCCCGTGGCGGATAGCGAAGAGGGGACGCAGGAGGGTAGGTGAGCCCAGGCGTTGGTTGTCCTGGGGTAAGCGTGTAGGGAGGGGTCTAGGCAAATCCGGACCCCGTTAATCCTGAGACGCGATGCCGAGCCGTTCAGGCGAAGTCACTAATCCCATGCTGCCGAGAAAAGCCTCTAGCGAGCTGACATGGTGCCCGTACCCCAAACCGACACAGGTGGGCGGGTAGAGAATACCAAGGCGATCGGGAGAACTGTGGTTAAGGAACTCGGCAAAATACCTCCGTAACTTCGGGAGAAGGAGGGCCCCGCCAGGGTGAAGGACTTCGCGTCCTGAGCCTGAGGGGGCCGCAGAAAATAGGGGAAAGCGACTGTTTACTAAAAACACAGGAGCGTGCGAAGTCCTAAGACGATGTATACGCTCTGACGCCTGCCCGGTGCCGGAAGGTTACGGGGAACGGTTAGCCTTCGGGCGAAGCTGTGAACCTAAGCCCCGGTAAACGGCGGCCGTAAAATGCACACAGTTGCGGCTCCAGACGGGTAACTGTCTGGAACAAACTCTGCTATATGCTGGAAACCCCGAGTATCCGGCGGTACTCGCCATGTTGTGACACCCCAAATAGGGGAGTGACATGGTGAGTGACAATCCGTCCGGTGCGGACAATCAGCAGGAAAGACCTGGTTCCTCATACTGGTTTGATCGATTCCAACGATCTGGGAACTGGATCGTCGGAATCGTCGATGGAGAGGGAAGCTTCAGCGTCCCAATCCACCGAGAGCGTGATCGCGGCTTGCCGCGATCAAAGCGTTCGTCTGCCAGTCAGCTCGTCGACGCATGTCGGTATCGTTCGAACCTTCGCATAAAGGACGAATGACACCGGAGCGGAAGGCGACTGTATGACGGGGTTAAGTCCCCGACGTATTGAGGGATGAGGAATCCTCAGAGGCCATACGCAGAGCTCCACCCGTGAAGCCGGGTGGATGAAGATATGGTCCACGCCTCATAGCGATATGGGGGTAACGGGAACTATAACGGTCCTAAGGTAGCGAAATTCCTTGTCGGGTAAGAAGTTGCCCTGCATGGGAGTGATCCCATGTGAACACCCGCTCATAACGGCGAAGCCCACACCGGCTGTCTCGACCAAGGACGAGACGTCAGCCGACGGGTAATGCCGTGGGAAGCCCTCTGCCGTATGCAATTCGCGGTATGGCCCCGTAACGACTGATCCCTTCGGGGTGAGGCTCCGGTCACTGTTACACCGTCGACGTACTGTTGGTGGAGTGACAAATCTACGGCCGGGGCAAGACGCGGGCTCTCTGCAATCGGAGGTCGATTTTCCGTCGTACGTTTCTGGATACGTCGATGGTGAAGGATGTTTCACTGTCTCGATCTCACCTCGCCCAACGATTCTTGTAGGCTGGGAAGTGAGACCGAGCCTGTCGGTCAGTCAGAATCACGACCGTTCAGAAGTGTTGCTGCGCATGCAGGAGCACTTCGAATGCGGAACAATTCGACCTGACCGGAGCGACAAGACTCTTAAATGGGAAATACGTAGTCTTCCCGTTCTTGTCGAACGAATAATCCCTCACTTCCAAACGTATCCGCTGCTCTCCGGTAAGCGTCAGGACTTCGAGTTATTCGCAGATGTTTGTATGCGGATGACGAGAGGTGAACACCTGACTCGATCTGGATTGCGAAAGATCGTACGACTGGCAGCGCAAATGAACCCGAGCGGTAAGCGCGGGTACCAACCAGCGCGGATTATCGACAGCCTCGCAGAGATGAAGGCATAGTCTGTCCCCCTCGAAAGAGGGGATAACGACGAAGTTCCGACCTGCACGAATGGCGTAACGACTTTCCCACTGTCTCAACCACAGACCCGGCGAAATTGAAGTACGAGTAAAGATGCTCGTTAGCTGCATCAGGACGGAAAGACCCCGTGGACCTTTACTGCAGCTTGATGTTGAGCTTTGGTACGGATTGTGTAGGATAGGTGGGAGTCTTTGAAGCTTCGGCGCCAGCCGAGGTGGAGACAACCTTGAAATACCACCCTTTTCGTGCCGGGGCCCTAACCCAGGTCCGTAATCCGGATCGGGAACAGCGTCAGGTGGGTAGTTTGACTGGGGCGGTCGCCTCCTAAATCGTAACGGAGGCGCCCAAAGGTTCCCTCAGGCTGGTTGGCAATCAGCCGTCGAGTGCAATGGCACAAGGGAGCTTGACTGCGAGACTTACTAGTCGAGCAGGTGCGAAAGCAGGGCATAGTGATCCAGCGGTGGCTTGTGGAAGCGCCGTTGCTCAACGGATAAAAGGTACCCCGGGGATAACAGGCTCATCTTCCCCAAGAGTCCATATCGACGGGAAGGTTTGGCACCTCGATGTCGGCTCGTCGCATCCTGGGGCTGAAGCCGGTCCCAAGGGTTGGGCTGTTCGCCCATTAAAGCGGTACGCGAGCTGGGTTTAGAACGTAGTGTCACTGCGTCCTCAGAGAGTAATTTCTGAGTGCACACCGGCTCATATCGGTGAAACCCTGAACAAGACAACCGAACGTCTTATCAGGGCAATACCGAGGGAAGGCCAACACAAGGAAAGCGTCAGAAAGCTGGCGTTTTTGCAGCCCTAAACTATTCGGAAAACGAAGCGGATTTTCGCCGCAGATGTTGAGCGACATCTGCGTAGCATGGGAGTGTTGTGCCCCTGTAACGACTTCCTCGCTAGCCACAGCGAGGGGATGGCGTCATTAACGGTTGGTAATCGCCAACTTTCACGGACGCCATGACACGCCGGCCCCTAGAAATAGGGTGAAGGTATAGTCTATGCCCGTAGTAATACGGGAGTTCATGCGTGAGACAGTTCGGTCCCTATCCGATGCAGCCGTAGGAGACCTGAGGAAGGCTGTCCCTAGTACGAGAGGACCGGGACGGACGTAGCTCTCGTGTGCCAGTTGTCCTGCCAAGGGCATGGCTGGTTAGCGACCTACGGATGGGATAAGCGCTGAAAGCATCTAAGCGCGAAGCTCGTTCCAAGATGAGGTCTCCCACAGGACAACCTGGTAAGGCCCGTGGCTAGACGACCACGTTGATAGGCCGGAGGTGTAAGCACGGCAACGTGTTCAGCCGACCGGTACTAATCGGCCGAGGGCTTGGAGAATTTTTCATGCTCGTGCTCGCTATGGAACGCTCAACGGACGGCCGCAGGGCCGCTCGAGGGCGGACCGGATGATCGTCGGCTGTTGTCGGCGGGGTCACGGTCCGCCCGGAGCAAGGTTTCCGGTGACCATGGCGGCGGGGCCACACCCGTTCCCATTCCGAACACGGCAGTTAAGCTCGCCAGCGCCGATGGTACTTGGGGGGCATCCCCCTGGGAGAGTAGGACGTCGCCGGAATTTCTAGAAAA
Source organism: uncultured Acidimicrobiaceae bacterium (assembly GCA_963848355.1). Lineage (GTDB taxonomy): Bacteria > Actinomycetota > Acidimicrobiia > Acidimicrobiales > UBA8190 > CAWKDG01. The sequence goes on along the minus strand of CAWKDG010000001.1, from coordinate 456,753 downwards.
GCGTGCCGGACAAGACGGCGCGTCACCTGCTCGGTTGTCGAGCGTCGGGATCTGATCCGGCTCGACGACGGAGCGGGTGGGAACACGGGAGTACGAAGGGGTCGCCTGGTGCACCGGTACCGCGCAGTGGCGGCTCTGTGTGTCGTCGGCCTGCTGGCGGTCGGCTACGGCGCCACAGCCACGTCGCCGGCGCTGGCGGCGGGATCGAAAACGGTCAGCGGGGGAACGGCCTCCTGGGCCGAAGCACCGGGATTGCCGCCGGACTTCATCTTCCCCTTCATGCCGGCCCGGGACTTCACCACGGCCAACGTGGAGCAGTTCCAGGACCTGATGTACCGGCCCCTGTACTGGATGGGGACGGGCTCGACGCCGGATCTGAACGAATCCCTGTCGCTGGCGGACCCTCCCGTCTACGGACCCGGGAACACCGTCACCATCACGCTGAAGCCGTACAAGTGGTCAAACGGCGAATCGCTCGACGCCACCGACGTGATCTTCTGGATGAACATGCTCCACGCCGAGAAGGCCAACTGGGCCGGCTACGTCCCCGGCGCCTTTCCCGACAACGTCTTCGACGTCGTCGCCGACAGCGCGTCGCAACTGACGTTCACCTTGACCAAGGCCTACAACCCGCAGTGGTTCACGTACAACGAGCTGTCGCAGATCACCCCGTTACCGGTGGCCTGGGACGTTACCCACGCGGGAGGGGCACCGGGATCTGGGCACTGCTCGGGGGCTGCCTATGGACGCCTCGACCTGGCTTGTGACGCCGTCTACAACTTCCTGGCCCAGCAGGCCGGAGTCAATTCCGGCGACCCGGCCGGGACCAACACGGCGGCGGCGAGCTACGGATCGAACAAACTCTGGCAGGTGGTGGACGGGCCGTGGCACCTGGCGTCACTCACCTCGGCGGGGACCGTCACCATGGAGCGCAACCCCTCGTACTCGGGACCGCGTGCGTCGACGTTGGCCCGCTTCGTGGAGCTTCCGTTCAGGAGTGCGAGCGCCGAGCAGAGTGCGGTGGACGCCGGAGGTGTCGACGTCGGCTACCTGCCCCTGGCAGATCTCTCCAAGGCGACGTCGCAACCCGAGCGGACCGCTCCCGGTACGGCGCACCCGGCCGGCTTCAGCATCTCCCCGGTCTACCCGTGGGCCATCGACTACATCCCCTACAACTTCAACTCCACGGGCGACGACAAGGTGGCGGGGAAGATCTTCTCCCAGTTGTACTTCCGCCAGGCGATGCAGCTGTTGGTCGATCAGCCCGAAGTGATCGAGAAAGCCCTGAAGGGCTACGGGGTGCCGACGATCGGTCCCGTCCCTCTGGAGCCGGCGAATCCCTTCGGCGCGGGGGTGGCACGCCGGAACCCCTACCCCTACGACCCGGCCCGGGCCATCGCCATTCTCAATGAGAACGGATGGTCGGTCGATCCCGGCGGCGCCTCCACCTGCGTCCGACCGGGGACGGCGACGGGGGATTGCGGCGCCTGGATCCCGGCCGGCGCCCGGCTCGATTTCACCTTGCAGTACGCCACGGGCACGGAATGGTTGAAGGGCGTGTTGGCGGTGCAGAAGGCGTCGTGGGGAAAGGCCGGGATCGACGTGACCATGAGCTCGGCATCCCCGGAAGCCGTTGTCGATGACGCCGCCCCGTGCGTGGGAGGAGCGGGGTGCACCTGGGAGCTCGAGGACTGGGGCACGGGTTGGACCTTCGACCCCGACGTCTACCCGAGCGGCGAAGAGATCTTCACCACGGGGGCGGCGACGAACGACGGGGGCTATGCCAGCTTCTCCGACGACGCCAACATCGCGCAGACCCTGACCACCACCGGCGCCCTCGGACCCTATTCCGACTATCTGGCCACGCAGCTGCCCGTCATCTTCGAACCGGTTCCCGCCGCCTCGCTCACCGAGATCAAGGACGACCTCCGGGGAGTGACACCCCAGAACGTGTTCGGGGCCCTCACCCCCGAGGATTGGGTCCGGGTGTCGTGAGCCCGCTCCGGCGCCACCGGGTCGGATGGCGGCGCGCGTCTTCGGTCCAGGGCTAGCGTTGATCCATGCGACCGACGGCACCGTCAGCGACCGGACGAGGGCACGATCGATGACCGCAGTGCTCGAGGTGGAGGGCCTGCGGACCGAGTTCCACCTGCGTCGTTCGAACGTCACCGCCGTCGACGACGTGTCCTTCCATGTGGACGAGGGGGAGTGCGTCGGCGTCGTCGGCGAGTCCGGCTGCGGGAAGACCACCACCGGCCTGTCGATCATGAAGCTCCTGCCCAACGTGGGTCACATCGCCGGCGGCAAGATCACCCTGCTCGGTCGCGACATCGTCCCGCTCGGCGAGAAGGAGATGTGCAAGATCCGGGGCAACGACGTGGGCATGATCTTCCAGGATCCCCTCACCTCGTTGAACCCCACCATGACGATCGGCCGGCAGATCTCCGAAAGCGTCCGGCTGCACCGTCACGCCTCCAAGGCGGAGGCCAGGACGCGCGCCCTGGAGGTCCTCTCCCTGGTGGACATGCCTCGGCCCCAAGAGCGCCTGAACGCATTCCCGCATCAGTTGTCGGGGGGACTGCGCCAGCGGGTGATGATCGCCATGGCTCTCGCCTGCGAGCCGAAGATGCTGGTCGCCGACGAGCCGACCACGGCCCTGGACGTCACCATCCAGGCCCAGATCCTCGATCTCCTGGACGACCTCCGGGAGCGTCTGGGCATGGCCATCATGTTGATCACCCACGACATGGGGGTGATCGCCGGACGGGCGGATCGCGTTCTCGTCATGTACGCCGGCAAGATCATCGAGACCTCGACCACCGGTGAGCTCTTCACCCGGATGCGCCATCCCTATTCGGAGGCGCTGCTGGCCTCGGTGCCCAAGCTCGAGCAGGACTCGTCGATCCGCCTCATCAGCATTCCCGGCCTGCCCCCCGACCTGTCGCAGCCCATCGACCAGTGCCGGTTCGCCCCCCGCTGCCTCTACGCCCAGGACGACTGCACCACCCACGAGCCCGAGCTCGTCCGTGCCGGTGAATCCGAGCCCGGGCACCTGGCCGCCTGCTTCCACCAGGTCGGTGTGGACGAGGCCACGATGGCCAAGCGACCGGAGGCGGTGGCGAAGTCGGCCGACGTCACCGTCACCGCCGACGAGCTCTCGGCCGCCCGGCAACGGACGCGGGCCGACGAGCTCGTCCAACAACCGGTGATCCTCCAGGTCTCGAGGCTGGTGAAGGAGTTCCCCGTCACCTCGGGGGCCGTCATCCAGCGACGCATCGGGAGCGTGAAGGCCGTGTCCGACGTGAGCTTCTCCGTGCGCCGGGGTGAGACGTTCGGCCTGGTCGGGGAGTCCGGCTGCGGAAAGACCACCATGGGGAGGCTCGTGGTCGCCCTCGAGAAGGCCAATTCCGGGAGCATCACCTTCGAGGCCGATGACATCACCCATCTCCACGCCCGTGCCCTGCGCACCCGCCGTCGGGACATGCAGCTCATGTTCCAGGACCCTTACGCGTCACTCGACCCCCGCATGCGTGTCGGGTCCATCCTGAAGGAACCCCTGGTCGTCCAGAACATCGGGACATCGCACGAACGTGACGAGCGGGTCCGCAGCCTCATGGGCGAGGTGGGCCTCTCGGCCAAGGCGCTCGACCTCTACCCCCACGAGTTCTCGGGCGGCCAGCGGCAACGGATCGGCCTGGCCCGGGCGCTGGCCCTCGACCCCAAGCTGATCGTGGCCGATGAGCCCGTCTCCGCCCTCGACGTCTCCATCCAGGCGCAGATCCTCAACCTCTTGAAGGAGCTCCAGCAGCGCCGGCACCTCACCTACATCTTCATCTCCCACGACCTCGCCGTGGTGAAGTACATGGCCGACACGATCGGGGTCATGTACCTGGGCAAGCTCGTCGAGGTGGGTCCGGCCATCGACATCTACACCAAGGCGGCCCATCCGTACACGAGGGCCCTCATCGACACCATCCCCGAGCCGGACCCGGCACTGGCCCGGGCCTCGCGGGACGACACATCCAAGGGGAGCTTCCCTCGGCCATGCAACCGCCGTCAGGATGTCGGTTCCGGACCCGCTGCCCGTTCGTCCAGGAGGTCTGCGCCGTCGAGGAACCCCCGCTGCGGCCTTTCGGGACCCGGCACTTCGCCGCCTGTCACTTCCCGTTGCAGACGCCGGTGGCTCCGACGCCGGTGGACACGGTGGGGGCCGCTGCTTCCTGACCGTCGCCGGGCGGCTACCGCTGCTGGAGCCGCACCTCGAGCGAGTCGCGTAGTGCGTCGCCGACGAAGTTGAAGGCCACCACGACGATCACGATGCAGAACCCGGCCGGGTAGATGAGCCACCAGTACCCGCCGGTGGCGTACTCCACCCCGTTGTTGAGCATGGCCCCCCAGTCCGTCTGGGGGGCGGGCAGCCCGAGCCCGAGGAAGCCCAGCGCGGCGAGCAGCAGGATGGCGTCGGCCACCTGGAAGGTGGCGTTCACCACGATGGTGCCCACCGTGTTGGGGATGATGTGGCGGAAGACGATACGGCTGCGGCTGCCCCCCATCACCCGCACGGCCTGCACGTATTCGCGGACGCGCAGGGTCAGCGTCTCTCCCCGGATGAGTCGTCCGGGGACGAGCCAGGCCACGACGGCGATGACCTCGATGAGGATGTGCAGTGACGGGTGGAAGATGACGGCCAGGACGATGAGCAGGAAGAGCTGGGGGATGGAGAGGAGGATGTCGATGATCCGCATCATGAGGGCGTCGACCCAGCCCCCGACGAATCCGGAGACGGCGCCGTAGACGACGCCGAAGAGGGTGGCGGCGGCGGCGGCGACGAAGCCCACGATGAGCGAATTCTTCCCACCGAACATCAGGCGTCCCAGGATGTCGAAGCCGTACGGGTCGGTACCCAGGGGATGCCCCTTGCCGGGCGCGCAGGGTGGGCAGAAGCTGCTCTGGCTCGTCGACGACAATGCCTGCTGACCATTCACCTGATTGGTGTGGTACAGCAGCGGCCCCACGAAACAGAAGAGCACCATGAAGATGATGATGGCCAGTCCGATCACGGCCAGCTTGTTCTCGATGAAGACCCGGGCGATCTGCCGCAGGCCCCCGCCCGAGGTGGCGACGTCACCACCTTCGGGACCGGCCGTCGAGAGCGGGGGCTCGGTGACGGGAAGGGCGACCCCCGGCATGGCCACCTCGGCGGCGGCGGCTCCGGAGAGCGGGACCGCTCCTGCGTCATGCATCTCTTGCCCACCGGGCATCACGTCACCGGGCATAGCGGATCCGCGGGTCGGCGATGGCGTAGAGGACGTCGGCCAGGAGGGACCCGACGACGGTGGCGATGGTGGCCACGAGAGTCGTTCCGAGCAGAACGGGGATATCGGTCTTGAAGGCCGCTTCGGTGGTGAGGAATCCCATGCCCGGGTAGTTGAACACGGTCTCGGTGATCAGGGCTCCGCTCACGATGGCGGGGATGGACAGGCCGAGGAGGGTGAGGATGGGGATGAGGGCGTTGCGGAGCGCGTGGATGTAGAGGACGCGGCGGGGGGCGGCCCCCTTGGCCCGGGCCGTGCGGATGTAGTCCTCGGTCATGGCCTCCATCATCGATGACCGCATGTAGCGGCTGAACGAGGCGATCGTGAGCGCCGCCAACGTGATCTCCGGAAGCACCAGACCCCGGGGGTCGCTGATGATGTTCCCCACCGTCTGGCTCTGGGAGAAGCCCACCGGGAACCAGTGCTGGTCGATGGCGAAGTACAGGATCAGCAGCGTCCCGAGCAGGAATGCGGGCATGGCGTAGAAGATGAAGGACAGGCCGGTGAGGACATAGTCGACGGGCTTGTTGCGCCGGACGACCTGGAGGATTCCGAGGGGGATCGAGACGACCAGGGCCAGGATGGTCGAGAAGCCGACGAGGACGAGGGTCTTCGGGAGCTTGTCGGAGATGAGCGCCGACACCGTCTGGTTGTAGGAGTACGAGTAGCCGAGATCCTGGTGGACGATGAGGCGCAGGAGGTATTGGTAGAACTGGTCCCAGATCGGCAGGGTGAACCCGTTCAGGACGTTGAACTGGTGGATCTTCGCCGGTGTGGCCTTGGTGCCGAGGACGGCCCGCGCCTCTCCTCCCGGGATGACCTGCGTCAAGAGGAAGACGATCAGCAGGACGAAGAAGATGACGATGATGGCTTGGACGACCCTCCGGATCAGAAAGCCGATCACCGCGTCACCCCCCCCGGGGTCCTCGGGAAACAGAACCGCCCCGACATGGCCGCTGGGCTCATGTCGGGGCGGTTCTGCACTACCGGATCTTCACACGCTCGACGTTACTTGGTGAGGTACCAGTTCTCCGGGGTCAGGTAGCCGAAGACGTTCTGCGGGGTGGCGCCGTGGAGCTTGTTGCTGATCTCCGACATCTCGTACGCCGGGTTGGGCTGCCAGATGACCGGCAGGTCCTTGGCCAGGAAGTTCTGGTAGGTGTCGAGGTTGGTGTCGGTGTCGTTGGTCGCCTTGGTGTTGGCGTCGTTGGTGGTGTTCGAGTAGCTCCCCGAGTTCGACCCGGCACCGGTGGAGAAGATCTCCTCCCCGGTCGGGTAGTAGTCGGGGGAGAACTCCCAGCCGCCGCCCCAGTCCTGGAGTTCCCAGGTGCAGGCGGAACCGGAACAGGGAACGGCGATGCCCAACACGGTGTCGAAGGACGCCGAGCTCAGGGTGATGTTGATCCCCACCTGAGCCCATGACGACTTCTCAGTGGTCATCAGCTCAGTGATCCACGTCGTCCCCGTGGCGTACTGGAGGTTGAAGTTCAGAGCGGCGCCCTTGGGAATGTTCTTGCCGCACTGGTTGGCGCCCGTCCCCGGGTCCGTGCAGGTCGAGGTGCCGTTGGGCACGACGGTCCAGCCGTGGCTCGTGAGCGCAGCCTTGGCCTTGGCCACGCTGTAGGGGTAGGGGTTGCTCGATTCCGCCGAGTCGGCGTAGGTGGGCGGGAGGATCGGAACCGGCCCGTAGGTCGGTACCGCGTAGCCCTTGAACACCTTGTTGTTGAACAACGGCTGGTCGACCAGGTACTGGAAGGCCTGGCGGACATAGAGCTGGGAGAAGATCGCCCCCGCATTGCCGTCGTCCCCGGTGGACGTGAAGTTGTACGGGAAGTAGTTGATGCCGTACAGGTACAGCGGATCCAGGCTGAAGTCGCTCAGTCGGGGGTTGTTGGCCCCGGAGACGAGCGGACTCTTGGCCGGGGCCGTGATGTCCTGGGTGGGCAGGTATCCGAAATCGAGGTTCCCGGCGACCAGCGAGTTGAACTCGGCCGAGTCGGAGGTGAACGGCACCTCCTTGAAGACGGCGATGGTCGGCTTGACCGGGCCCGAGTACGAGGCGTTGGGCACCATGGTGACGTCGCCCGAGGCGTCGAAGTTGGTCAGGTGCCAGGGCCCGTCGACGATCTGCCACAGGGGGTTGGTGGCGTAGGTCGACAGCGAGTTGTTGGTGCCCGACGGGTTGGCCGGGTCGTAACCGGCCTGCTTCGACAGGAAGGTGTAGACGGCGCTGCAGGCCGTGTCAGCGGTGCCGTAGGCGGCGCTGGAGCAACCACCCGATCCGGGTGCGGCACCTGTCGACGTGATGTCCCAGGCCACCGGCAACGGAGTGATCTGCGAGAACTGGTTGTAGGTCAACCAGAACGGGTTGTACGACCCCGTCATCTGGAACGTGAGCTCCGTTGGGCTGTTGACCGTGATGCTCTTGATGTTGTCGGGGATCGTGCCCGGAGCGTAGGCGGCCCAGTTGGCCTTCTCGGCGTGCATCATGTTCATCCAGAACATGACGTCCGTGGCCGTGACCTTCTCACCGTTGGACCACTTGTAGTCCTTCAGCTTGATGACGACGGTCTGGTTGTTGTTCGAGTAGACGGGATTCTGTGCCAACGACAGGGACGGTTGGATCGAGGCGGTGCCGTTGTTCCCGAACCAGTAGAGCGGGCGGTACATGAGCTGCTGGAACTGGCTGAGGTTGGTGACGCTGAAGAAGGCCAGGCTCATGAAGGGGAAGATGTAGTTGGGCACTGCCGAAGGCGGTTCGGCCCAGGTCACGGTGCCGCCCTGGATCTTGGTCCCACTGGTATTGGAGGCCGATGGCGAGCTCGATGAAGAGCATGCCGCCAAGAGGACGGCTGCGATCCCCACGCTGAGTGCGATCGTGACCAACGTCCTAATTCGCCGCACGTCTTACCCCCTTCTAGTCGGGTGTCCGTTGGCGTCTCCACCGAACGTGACGGAAACGTTAACGTTTCGCGGAGATCTTCGCGCTGATCCCGGTCAGAGGCCAATAAAGTTTCGTCAAGATTGATGATCCCCACCCGGTCCCGTGCCCGTCCGACGACGGAACGAGATGGTGGACTCGGTACACTTCTCCGAATGCCGAGGGACGATGCGTCACGCCGTCCCCAGCGTCCGGCGCCCGACCGGAAGATGGGCCGCCCCTCGCCCGGGGCGCGATCCCAGGGTGCGGGCGGTTCTGCGGCTCGAAAGCGCGGCGACGCCGGCGGCCGGCGTGCCACGGGGCGACCGGGTCCGCCGGCGGCGTCGGGAAGCGGGCCTCCTCGCGCTCCGGGACGGCCATCGGGGCCGGCCTCGGGGTCACGCGTCCCGGCTCGCCGTTCCGACGGAACAGGTGGCGCCGGACGTCCTGACCAGGGCCGGGGACGCTCAGGATCCCAGAGGACCCCGACACGCCCTTCGGCCGCCCGAGGTCACGGCGTGCCCAGAGGACCCGTTCGCTCCGACCGACCGGGAAGCGACGGTACCGGCCGTCCCCCCACCGGCCGTCCACCCAGGGCGCGGCCGCCCACAGCCCGTTCGACCGCGGGGCGACCCACGTCGGCCCGCCCCACGACCGGTCGCCCCACGACCGGTCGTCCTGCCCCGTCCCGTTCCGGCCCACCCCGTTCGTCGGGAGCCCGCTCCTCCGCCGGTCGGCCGCCGGTCGGGCGCAGCGGGGAGCGGGACATCCCCCGTCCTCGGAAACCGACGAGCGCCACCCGGAAGCCGGCGGCCCCGACCCGGAAGCCGACGGCGGCGAGCCGGAAGCCGGTGGGGGGACCGCCGCCGGTCGCCCCGGCTCTGCGGCGATGGGGGAGCGTGGCCCGTAAGGGGGCGCGGGTGCTCGGCGAGACGGCGGCGGAGTCCGCCGGACGCGAGCGGGAGCCGAAGCGCGGGCGGCCCTCGTCGGGCCCGCGCCAGGTGAAACCCGACGAGGTCTGGGTTTTCGAGGCCGTCGTCGACGAGACGCCGCGTCGGGGTCGTGGCCGGGGGGCCGCGTCGGCCCGGGCCGGAGAGGACACGACGGCGTCCGGCTCCGGGACCCGCACGGCGCGGCCCGCGTCGAAGGAGGCGGCGCTTCCCTCCGAAGTGGTGAACGAATTGGCGGCCGCGGTCGGGCGCGACAACGCGACGAGGCTGGGCGAGCGGATGGCGGCGGCGGCGCGTGCGTACGAGCGCGACCGGTACACCGAGGCCTTCCGGATCACGAAGAGCCTCGTCGACCAGGTCCCCGAGTCGGCCGCCGCCCGCGAGCTCCACGGCCTCGTCTGTTACCGCCTCGGGCGCTGGACGCAGGCCATCGGTCACCTCGAGGCCGCCCGCCGGCTGGACGACGACGACCCGAGCCAGCTCCCGGTGATGATGGACTGTCACCGCGCCCTGCACCGTCACCGCCGGGTGGCGGCGCTGTGGGAGGAATTGCGGGCCGCCTCCCCGTCGCCCGACATCCTGGCCGAGGGCCGGATGGTCCTCGCCTCCGATCTGGCCGACCAGCGGAAGCTGAATGCCGCCGTCGAGGTCCTGGCGTCGGCCGGTGCCGCCCGCAACCTCCGTCATCCGAGCGACCGCCATCTCCGCCAGTGGTACGTCCTGGCCGATCTCTACGAGCGCGCCGGCGACACCGCCCACGCGCGCGAGCTCTTCGGCCGGGTGGCGGCGGCCGACCCGGAGTTGGCCGACGCCGCCGAGCGCTACGACGCCCTCGGTTCCCGCCACCGTCGGCCCCGGGTGGCGGCCCGCACCGCGACGGCCCGGACGTAGCATCGGATCCCGTGCCGTCCGGCTTCGTCGATCTCCGCAGCGACACGGTCACGCAGCCGACGCCGGAGATGCGGCGGGCCATGGCCGAGGCCGAGGTGGGCGACGACCAGTACGGCGAAGACCCGACCGTGCGCGCCCTGGAAGAGGCCTACGCCGCCCGGGTGGGCAAGCCGGCGGCCGTCTTCGTCCCCTCCGGCGTGATGGCCAATCAGATCGCCCTCCGCGTCCTGTGCCGGCCGGGCGCGCTCGTCCTCGCCGGGCGGCGCCAGCACGTCGTGATCTACGAGGACGGCGCCGCCTCCCGGAACGCGGGGATCCAGTTCTACGAGCTCGACGACGACGACGGGACCCTCGATCCGGCCATGGTGCGCTGGGCCCGCGAGGCCGTCGACCATCACCATCCGCGGCCGGGGCTCGTCTGCGTGGAGCAGACCCACATGCCCTCGGGGGGACTCTCGTGGACGGTCCCCGCCCTTCTGGCCGTGGCCGAGGCGGCCGTCGGGATCCCCGTCCACATGGACGGGGCCCGCCTCTTCAACGCCGAGGTGGCGACGGCAACACCGGCGGCCGCCTTCGCCGACCCGGTGACCACCGTGATGACGTGTCTGTCGAAGGGCCTCTGTGCTCCCGTCGGTTCGGTCCTGGCCGGCCCCCCCGACGTCATCGCCGAGGGGCGGGTCGAGCGTCACCGCCTGGGCGGGGCCATGCGGCAGGCCGGGGTGATCGCCGCCGCCGGCCTGGTGGCGCTGCGGACGATGGTCGAGCGGCTGGCCGACGATCACGCCCGCGCCGGCCGCCTGGCCCAGGCCGTGGCCGAGCGCTGGCCGGGGGCGGGCTGCGACCCCGCCCGGGTGCCGACCAACATGGTCATCTTCTCCCACGCCGACCCCGCCCGGCTCCTGGAGCAGCTCCGGGCCGAGGGTGTCCTGGCCGGGACCCTGGCACCGGGGATCGTCCGCTTCGTCACCCACCACGACGTCGACGACGCCGGACTGGAGCGGGCCCGCAAAGCGATATCGACCGCGGATTAGGCTCGGCACCATGGCCACCGACTACGAAAAGCTCCTCGGCGACGACGCCCGCGATCTGCTCGACCATCAGTGCAAGGGGATCACAGCCGACGAGCTGACGCTGCCCGGTCCCGACTACGTCGACCGCGTCCTGCTGGCGTCGGACCGTCCCATCCCCGTGGTCCGGAACCTGGCCTCGGTCTACGCCCACGGCCGCCTCGGCGGCACCGGCTACCTCTCCATCCTCCCCGTCGATCAGGGGATCGAGCACTCGGCCGCCGCCTCCTTCGCCAAGAACCCCGCCTACTTCGATCCGGCCAACCTCATCGAGCTGGCTCTCGAGGGGGGGTCGTCGGCCATCGCCACCACCCTCGGCGGACTCGGGATCGTGGCCCGGCGTTACGCCCACAAGATCCCCTTCATCGTGAAGCTGAACCACAACGACTTCCTCCACTACCCGAATACCTACGATCAGGTCTTCTTCGGTTCGGTCCGGCAAGCGGTCGATCTCGGGGCCGTCGGGGTCGGCGCCACCATCTATTACGGCTCCGACGAGTCCGACCGGCAGATCCAGGAGGTGCGCAAAGCGTTCCAGCACGCGCACTCCCTCGGCCTCTTCACCGTCCTGTGGTGCTACCTCCGCAACGAGGGCTTCAAGACGAAGGAGGCCGACTACACGCTGTCGGCCGACCTCACCGGTCAGGCCAACCACATGGGCGTCACCATCGAGGCCGACATCATCAAGCAGAAGCAGCCCGAGAACAACGGTGGTTACACCGCCCTCAAGTTCGGGATGACCGACCCCCTCGTCTACGAACAGCTGACCACCGACAACCCCATCGACCGGACCCGCTGGCAGGTCGTGAACTGTTACGCGGGCCGGATCGCCCTGATCAACTCCGGGGGGGCCTCGAGCGGATCCGACGACGTGGCCAAGGCCGTCCGCACCGCCGTCATCAACAAGCGGGCCGGCGGGACCGGCCTGATCGTCGGTCGGAAGGCCTTCCAACGGCCGATGGCCGAGGGTGTCGACCTTCTCCACGCCGTCCAGGACGTCTTCCTGGACAAGGCGATCACCATCGCCTGACCCCTCACCGACGATCCCGGCGGGGGCGAGGCTCCGCCAGTGGCCGGAGCGGACGGCACTATGCTCGGTGGAGAGCCGCATCCACTGGACGCGTGGCTCGCAATTCGTGGCTCGACCCACCCCTCGGGGTCGACCGGGGGAGCCGAGAGACGGAGGACGTGTGTCCACCGCGACAGAACATCCAACGACAGAGCTCGACCGGGTCGTCATCCGGTTCGCCGGCGACTCCGGCGACGGGATGCAGCTGACGGGGACCCAGTTCACCTCGGTCAGCTCCCTCTTCGGCAACGACACCGCCACCCTCCCCGACTTCCCGGCCGAGATCCGGGCGCCGGCGGGGACCCTGGCCGGGGTCTCGGCCTTCCAGGTCCACATCTCGGACCACGACATCCTCACCCCGGGGGACGCGCCGTCGGTCCTCGTGGCCATGAACCCGGCCGCCCTCAAGAGCAACGGTCACTTCGTCCCGCCGGGGGGGACGATCATCGTGAACGTCGACGCCTTCGACGAGCGCTCGCTCGACAAGGCCGGGTACACGAGCAACCCCCTCATCGACGACTCGCTGGCGTCGTACACCGTCTACGAGGTCCCGATGACCTCGCTCACGATGGAGGTGGGGAAGGCCGCCGGGGTGAAGCCCCGCGAAGCCGAGCGCTCGAAGAACTTCTTCGCCCTCGGTCTGCTCAGTTGGTTGTACTCCCGGCCCACCGTTCCCACCCTCGAGTGGATCACGGCGCGCTTCGCCAAGACCCCCCAGGTCCTCGACGCCAACACCCGGGCCTTCAAGGCCGGCTTCAACTTCGGCGAGACGGCCGAGCTCTTCGAGTCGAACTACCAGGTCCGCCCGGCCGTCCACGAGCCCGGCGTCTACACCAACGTCACCGGCAACACGGCACTCGCCTGGGGCCTGATCGCCGCCGCCCACCAGGCCCACCTGCCGATCTTCCTCGGCTCGTACCCGATCACCCCCGCCTCCGACATCCTCCACGAGCTGGCCAAGCACAAGGAGTTCGGCGTCCGGACCTTCCAGGCCGAGGACGAGATCGCCGGGGTCGGGGCCGCCATCGGGGCCGCCTTCGGCGGGTCGCTCGGGATCACCACCACCTCCGGTCCGGGGATCGACCTCAAGTCGGAGTCGATCGGGATGGCCGTCTCCTTGGAGCTCCCCCTCGTCGTGATCGACATCCAACGCGGCGGTCCCTCCACCGGCCTGCCGACCAAGACCGAGCAGTCCGACCTCCTCCACGCCATGTACGGCCGTCACGGCGAGGCGCCCGTCCCCATCGTCGCCGCCATGACCCCGTCGCACTGCTTCGAGGCGGCCATCGAGGCCGTCCGCATCGCCGTCACCTACCGGACGCCGGTCTTCCTCCTGTCCGACGGTTACCTGGCCAACGGGTCGGAACCGTGGCGGCTCCCCGACGTCGGCGACCTCCCCGACCTCCACGTCGAATTCGCCACCGGGGCCAACCACACCGAGGCCGACGGGACCGAGGTCTTCTGGCCCTACATCCGCGACGAGAACCTGGCCCGCCCCTGGGCCGTGCCCGGCACCCCCGGCCTCGAACACCGCATCGGCGGTCTCGAGAAGGAGGACGGCACCGGCAACATCTCCTACGACCCCGAGAACCACGAGCGGATGGTCCGGCTGCGCGCCGCCAAGGTGGCCGGGATCGCCAAGGATTTCGCCCCCCTGGAAGTCGATGATCCCGACGGGATCGGTGGCGCCGAGGTCCTCGTCCTCGGATGGGGATCGACCTACGGGGCCATCGCCGCCGGGGTGCGTCGGGTGAGGGCACGCGGGCTGGCCGTGGCTCATGTCCAGCTCGTCCACCTGAACCCCTTCCCTTCCGACCTGGGTGGTGTCCTCGGGGCCTACCGCCACGTGCTCGTGCCCGAGGCGAACCTGGGCCAGCTGTCGAAGATGGTCCGGGCCGAGTTCCTCGTCGACGCCAAGATCCTCTCCAAGGTCCAGGGGTCGCCTTTCCGGGCGGCCGAGATCGAGCTGGCCGTCCTCGAGATGCTCGGGGTCGACCACGCCGCCGACACCGACGAGGACGTGGCCTCGTGACCGACACGGGGACGGTGACGACGGCCAAGGACTGGACCTCGGACCAGGAGGTCCGGTGGTGCCCGGGCTGCGGGGACTACTCCATCCTCACCGCCGTCCGCCTGCTCATGCCCGAGCTCGGCGTCAGCCGCGAGAACACCGTCTTCCTCTCGGGGATCGGCTGCGCCGCGCGTTTCCCGTACTACATGAACACCTACGGTCTGCACTCCATCCACGGCCGGGCCCCGGCGGTGGCCACCGGACTGGCCGTGACCCGTCCCGATCTCGACGTCTGGGTGGTCACCGGTGACGGCGACGCCCTCTCGATCGGGGGCAACCACCTCATCCACGCGCTGCGCCGCAACGTGAACATCACCATCCTTCTCTTCAACAACCAGATCTACGGCCTGACGAAGGGCCAGTACTCACCGACCTCGGAACAGGGGAAGGTGACGAAGTCGACGCCGTTCGGCTCGCTCGAGACCCCCTTCAACCCGATCTCGCTGGCCCTCGGGGCCGAGGCCACCTTCGTGGCCCGCACCCACGACATGGACCGCAAGCACATGCAGGAGACGTTCCGCCGGGCCCACGACCACCGCGGCGCCGCCTTCGTCGAGATCTACCAGAACTGCAATGTCTTCAACGACGGCGCCTTCGAGAAGATCACGGCCAAGGACGCCCGTCCCGATCAGCTCGTCCCCCTCGTCCACGGCCAGCCCATCCGCTTCGGGGCCGATCTCCAGCACGGCGTCGTCCTCGGGCGCGACGGGCAGGTGAGCGTGGTCGAAGTGGCCGACGTCGGGGAGGACGCCCTCCTCGTGCACGACGAGAAGCGTGACGACCCGGGACTGGCCTTCCAGCTGAGCCGCCTGGCGCGCGGTCCCTATGAGCCCACGCCCATCGGCGTCTTCCGCGCCGTGGAGCGCACCGAGTACGGCGCCGCCATGGACCGGCAACTGCTCGAGGCCGCCGACCGCAAGGGTCCCGGCGACCTCACGTCCCTTCTCGCCTCCGGCGGGACCTGGACCGTCGAAGCCTGACGGTCCGCCACTCTCCCTTCCGGCCACTCTCCCGTCCGACCACTCTCCGTGCCCCCGCTCAATGGCGGGCACCGGCGCGCCGATAGGTGCTGTGGGCAGACGGACCCGAGCCGGACGACCGGCCGTCCGATGCCCATCGGGGGGTATAGGAACGGGGCGTGTGCGGCGCAAAGACCGCGGCCGGCCCGCTGCGGCTGGGGGGTCGCCGCACCGCCCCTGTTCCTCGGGTTCAGTCGTCGACGGGGCGGAAGACCATTCCCGTGCGCGGCTTCGGGTGGAAGTAGGTGCTCTTCGGCGGCATCCGCCGGTGGGCGTGGGCCCATTCGCCGATCTGGGCCACCGTCACCGGGCGGATGAGCACGGCCGCGCCGGACTCTCCCGACGCCACCGAGGCGATGGCCGAGTGCCAGTCGTGGTGGTACGTGGTCGTGACCCCGGGGATGGCGTCGACGACGAGGGCGATGAGGCTGGAGTCGAGGTCGGAGCCCGCCGCGCTGTACGTCTCCTCGCGTGGCGTCAGCAACCAGACGTCGTCGGCGGTGACGAGGGCGAGGGCCTGCGAGTCGGCCACCGCTTCGATCAGGGTGGTGTCGGCCGGGCCCACGTGGACGGTGTCGAACCACTCCCCGAACGTCGCCGCCAGATCGAGGTCGGGGGGGAGGCCCGAGAGCGTCCGGTGGATGGGGCCGACGGCCAGCTGGTCCTCGCTCAGCTCGACCACGAAGGCCATGATCGAGTCGTAGCCCCGGCGGACCCCGGCGTCGTCGGTGCCGTCGGCGGCCCGTCGCTCGGCCTGGTAGGTGAGGGCCGTCTGGTAGCGGTGGTGGCCGTCGGCGATCACGAGGGGGGAGGCGCCGACACCGGCGGTCACGGCCTCGACGACCGCCGGGTCGTCGAGGACCCACAGGGCGTGGCCGACCCCGTCGTCGTCGGTGGCCGCGGCCGTGGGCGGACCGTCGGGCTCGTAGCTCTTCGACAACCCCGGGGTGAGCGAGAGACCCCAGATGGGGGAGAGGTTGGCCCGACAGGCGCGCAGCAGGTCGAGGCGGTCGGTCGTGTCCTTCGGCATCGTCTGCTCGTGGGGGAGCACGTCGCCTCCGGCGGGGTCGCACCCGAGCGCCCCGATGACGCCGGTGGTGGTCCTCCCGCCCGGCACCGTCATCCGGTAGGCGTAGAAGGCCGGTGCCCCGTCGAGCTGGAGGATCCCCTCGGCCCGCCACCGGGTCAGGAGGGCGGCGGCCGACTGGTACCGGTCGAGGCCCGTCCGGGGATCGTCGACGGGGAGCTCGACGTGGATGGCGTTGGCCAGGTGCCGCCCGGCCAGGACGGCCCGCTCGGCGGCGTCGACGACGTCGTAGGGCGGGGCGATGACCCGGTCGAGGGGGATGGCGGGGTCGTAGCGGAGTCCGGCGAACGGTTCGAAGAGGGGCACCGCTCCTGCGTACCACACCCGCTGCGATCGCTCCGAAACGGCCCCGGCCCCGTCCGGTCCGGGGGAGGCGGTCCGGTCCGGGGGGAGACAGCGGCCGCCCCGTAGGATGGGGGCGTGATGGCCCAGGACGCGGCGTCGGACGGGGCCCCGACCGGCGCCGAGACCGATGCCGAGACCGATGCCGTCGCCCTCGGTCGGGTCCTGACCGCTCCCAACCTCATCACCGCTGTCCGCCTGGCCTGCGTCCCGCTGTTCCTGTGGCTGCTCTTCGGCGCCCACCGCCAGACCGACGCGGCGATCCTCCTGGCCGTGCTCGGGGCCACCGACTGGGTCGACGGCTTCGTGGCCCGGCGTTGGCACCAGGTGTCGAACCTGGGGAAGGTCCTCGACCCGGTGGCCGACCGGATCCTGGTGGGGACGGCCGTGATCGCCGTGATCGTCCACGGGGCGGTGCCCCTGTGGTTCGGGCTGGCCACCGTGATCAGGGAGGTCGTCGTCTCGGGGGCCGTGCTCCTCCTCGCCGCCCTCGGAGCCGAGCGCATCGACGTCCTCTGGGTGGGCAAGGCCGGGACCTTCGGGCTGATGGTCGCCTATCCGATCTTCCTCCTGGCCCACGGGCCGGCCGAGTGGCAGTCGGTGCTGACCGTCGTGGCCTGGCTGTGCGCCGTCCCCGCTCTGGTCCTGGCCTGGGTGGCCGCCGCCTCCTACGTGCCCGTGGCCCGGCGCGCCCTGGCCCGCGGACGCGACGGACGACGCCGTGACGCCGGCACGCCGAGGGCCGGCGATCCCGGTGTCACGGGCCCGCCTGCGAGGTAGGGTCGGCCGTGATGCTCCCGTGAAAGCGCTGATCATGGCGGGTGGCGAAGGTACCCGTCTGCGCCCGCTGACCTCGAATCAACCCAAGCCGATGTTGCCCATGGCCAACCGGCCCATGATGGAGCACGTCGTCGGCCTGCTGCGCCAGCACGGCTTCGAGGACATCGTCGTCACGGTGGCCTTCATGGCCAACGCCATCCGGAGCTACTTCGGCGACGGGTCGGAGTTCGGGGTCCGGATGGTCTACGCCACCGAGGAGACTCCCCTGGGGACGGCCGGTTCGGTGCTCAACGCCCGCGACGAGCTCGACGAGCGCTTCGTCGTGATCTCCGGCGACGTCCTCACCGACATCGACCTGACGGCCGTCGTCGACTTCCACGTGACCAAGGGGGCGCTGGCCACCATCGCTCTGAAGGCGGTCGAGGACCCGCTCGAGTTCGGCATCGTCATCACCCGCGAGGACGGCTCGATCGAGCGTTTCCTGGAGAAGCCCACCTGGGGCCAGGTCTTCAGCGACACCATCAACACCGGGATCTACGTCCTCGAACCGGAGATCCTCGACTTCATCCCCGCCGGGCGCCCGGTGGACTTCTCCGAGGAGGTGTTCCCCGGCGTCCTCGACGCCGGCAAGCCCCTCTACGGCGCCGTGACGGCCGGCTACTGGGAGGACGTCGGCACCCTCGAGGCCTACGTGCGCGCCCACCAGGACATTCTCGACGAGAAGGTCGATGTGCAGGTGAGCGGCTTCCCCCTGCGGCCCGGGGTCTGGTTGGGCAAAGGCGCCGCCGTCGATCCGACGGCCGAGGTCCGCGGTCCGGCCATCATCGGCGACAACTGCCACATCGGGGCCGACACCGTCATCGGCTCGTACTGCGTCCTCGGGGCCAACGTCCGCATCGGGGACAACACGTCCCTCGAGCGCACCGTGGTCCACGACAACGGCTTCCTCGGGGCCGGGGTGCGCCTCGACGGATGCGTCCTCGGGCGCTCGTGCGACCTGCGCCAGGGCGTGCGCTGCGAAGAGGGTGTGGTCCTCGGCGACGAGACCTTCGTCGGCGCCCAGGCCGTCCTCAAGTCCGGGGTCAAGGTCTACCCCTTCAAGACGGTGGAGGCCGGCGCCATCGTCAACACGTCGATCGTGTGGGAATCGCGCGGTCCGCGGAGCCTCTTCGGGCGGTCGGGCGTCACCGGGCTGGCCAACGTCGACATCAGCCCCGAGCTGGCCATGCGTCTGTCGATGGCCTGGGCCAGCAACCTGGAGAGAGGCTCCACCGTCACCACCTCGCGCGACACCAGTCGCGCCGCGCCGCGGTGCTCAAGCGCGCCGTCATCGTCGGCTGCAACGCCGCCGGCGTCAACGTCGACGACCTCGAGGTGGCCACCGTCCCCGTCACGCGGTCCCACGTGCGCTCGGGGTCGAGCCTCGGTGGGATCACCGTCCGCCTCTTCGAGGACGACGCCCAGTCGGTGATGATCCGCTTCTTCGACGAGGACGGGATCGATGTGGCCGAGGCCACCCAGCGCAAGATCGAGCGTCTCTACCATCGCGAGGAATTCCGTCGGGCTCTGGCCTCGGAGATCGGCGACATCGAATTCCCGCCGCGGGCCCTCGAGCTCTACACGGCGGCCATGATGACGGCCGTCGACGTCGACGCCATCGCCGCCGCCGAATTCAAACTCGTCCTCGACTACTCCTACGGCACCTCCAGCTTCGTGATGCCCAACGTCCTGGCCAAGTTGGGCGCCGAGGTCCTCGTCGTCAACCCCTATGCGGCGACGGCGGCGGTCGTCTCCAACGACCGCGCCGCCTCGGCCTCCCGGGTCTCCGACCTCGTCCGGGCGTCGGGGGCCCACGTGGGGGCGGTGATCGATCCCGGTGGGGAGCACATCACCCTGGTCGACGGGGAGGGCCGGGTCCTCACCGACGACGAGGCCCTGCTCCTGCTGCTCGACCTGGTCGTCTCCACCACGCCCGGGGCCAAGGTGGCGCTGCCCGTCTCCGTCCCGGTGGCGGCCGAGCAGATCTGCGCCGCCGCCGGCGCCGAGATCGTGTGGACGAAGCTGTCGGCGACCCATCTCATGGAGCTCTCGAGCGCCGGCGGGGTGACGTTCGCCGCCAGTCAGATGGGGGGGTTCATCTTCCCCGCTTCCTCCCCGCCTTCGACGCCGTGGCCACCCTCGTCCACCTCCTCGGGATGCTGGCCATGACGGGTGAGTCGATGGCGAAGCTCACGGGACGACTGCCCACCGTCCACATCGCCCACGAGGAGGTCGTCACCCCGTGGGAGCAGAAGGGGACGGTCATGCGCATCGCCGTCGAGCGGACGAAGGGACGTCCGGTGATGCTGGTCGACGGGGTCAAGATCCCCGAGGCCGACGGCTGGGTCCTCATCGTCCCCGACCCCGAGGAGCCGTTGACCCACGTCTGGGCCGAGGCGGCGACCGACGCCAAGGCCCGGGCCCGGGCCTCGGACCACGCCGTGCGGATCCGCCAGATGTTGCGTTGAGGCCCCGGGCGGTTGACGGACGTTTCCGGTAGGGTCCCCGCCATGCAGGTGCCCGACGATTTGCACTACAGCTCCGACCACGAGTGGGTCCGTCAGGACGGCGGCCGTGTGCGGATCGGCATCACCGACTACGCGCAGGACGCCCTCGGAGACGTCGTCTTCGTCTCTCTCCCCGAACTCGGCGCGCACGTGGACGCGCGCGGTGTCCTCGGTGAGGTCGAGTCGACGAAGTCGGTCTCGGAGATCTACGCACCCGTCGCCGGTGAGGTCGTGGCCGTGAACGAGGCCCTGACGACGGCACCCGAGCAGCTGAACGCCGACCCCTACGGAGATGGATGGATCTGCGAGATCGTCCCCACGGAACCGGACGCCGTCACCGGTCTTCTCGACGCCGCCGGGTACTCGGAGCTGATCGCGGGGTAGTGCCCCGTCGAGACGGGATCAGGTGAGGAACTAGCGTGGATGGCGTGTTCTGCAACAACTGCGGGCACCGCAACCCGACGAGCGCCAATTTCTGCTCGTCGTGCGGCGGCGTGCTCGGACCGCCCACCTCCGACACCACCGTCACCCTCCACCCGGTCGACGCCCAGGGCGAGGCCGGCGACGACGAGCTCGCCGTGACCCTGCCCGACCGCCCCAGCGGGGCCGGGCTCCTGGTCGTGAAGCGGGGGCCGAACGCCGGCACCCGCTACGTTCTCGACTCCGATGTCACGAGGGCCGGCCGGCACCCCGAGAGCGACATCTTCCTGGACGACATCACCGTGTCCCGGCGTCACGCCGAGTTCGTCGGCCGTGACGGGGTGTACTCCATCCGTGACGTGGGCTCGCTGAACGGGACCTACGTGAATCGGGAGCGGATCGAAGAGGCCATCCTGGCCACGGGGGACGAGGTCCAGATCGGGAAATTCAAACTCGTCTATCTGGCGGCGGTGGACGAGTGACGGGGCCGGATGGGAGCGGACGGTGAGCGGCCGGACGTATCTGTCCATCGGGGACGTCCTCACCCTGCTGCGCCAGGAGTTCCCTGACGTCACCATCTCGAAGATCCGCTTCCTCGAGAGTCAGGGACTGGTGAACCCCGAGCGCACCCCGTCGGGGTACCGGAAGTTCTACGAGCAGGACGTCGAGCGCCTGCGCTGGGTGCTGCGCCAGCAACGCGAGCACTTCCTCCCCTTGAAGGTGATCAAGGGCCGTCTCGACGAAGGGGCCGAGGGCGACGGGTTCGACGATCTCGACGCCGTGCCGGCGGACGCGATGGACGCAGACGTGCGGGACGACGACATCCTCGACGGCGCCGCGACGGCCGACGATCGCCGCCGTCCCGAACCGGTGCTGGTGGGGCAGGGCGCACCGCTGTCCACCACGGCGGGAAGGCGTTCGGCCTCGGGATCGTCCCTGCCCGGCTTCGAGACCCAGGCGGCCGCCCCGGCCCCCGTCGGCACGGTCGAGATGACGGCCGCCACCTTCGCCTCCGCCGGCGACGAGGGGTCGGAGAAGGCGGCGCCGCCGGTGGCCGCCGCCACCCGTCGCAGCGCCACGTCGCGTCCGGCCGGGGGCCGCGGTGCCTCCAAGGCGGCGTCGGCCAAGGCCGCGGCGCCGACGCCACCCGCTCCCCCCGTGGTCGAGGCGCCGCCCTCGACGATGTCGGGGGCCAGCATGACGATCGAAGAGCTGGCGTCGGCGGCCGGTCTGACCGTCGGTGACGTCCAGCAGCTCGAATCGTTCGGCCTGGTCACCGGGCGCGCCGTGGGCGGCGTCACCTACTACGACGACGACGCCCTGACCATCGCCCGGACGGCGGCCGGGTTCGCCCGTTTCGGTGTCGAGGCCCGCCACCTCCGGTTGCACAAACATGCGGCCGAGCGCGAGGCGGGCTTCATCGAGCAGATCGTCCTGCCCCTGCTCAAGCAGCGCAATCCCGAGGCTCGCCAACGGGCCCAGGACAACGTGACCGAATTGTCCCGTCTCGGTCAGGCACTGCGGGTCGTTCTCCTGCGCAACGCCCTGCGCGACCAATTGGGCGGGTGACGGGGCGGGCCGGCGCCCGGATCCTCCACGACCGCGAGGAGCTGGCCGCCGCCACCGCCCGACTGGGCGCCGAGGTGAGTGACGCCTACCCGGCGGGCGTGCTCTTCGTGGCCGTCCTCAAGGGGAGCATCTTCTTCCTGGCCGATCTGGTCCGCCACGTGACCGTCCCCACCGAGGTCGACTTTCTGGGCATCTCGGCCTACACCGAGGGGACCGGGCGCGTCCGGATCGTGAAAGACCTGGACAACGACGTCCACGACCGACACGTGGTCCTCGTGGAGGACATCGTCGACACCGGCCTCACCTCCACCTATGTCCTGGGCGAGCTGCGGCGCCGGGGGCCGGCGTCGGTCGAGGTCTGCACGTTGTTCGACCGCCGGGCCCGCCGGATCGTGCCCGTGCCCGTCCGCTTCGCCGGGTTCGAGGCCCCGGACGAGCTGCTTCTCGGATACGGCCTCGACGTGGCCGGCCGGTACCGCAACCTGCGCTTCGTCGCCGCCGGCGATCGAGAAGCGTTGGAAGAGGACCCCGAAGCGCACGTCCACCAGCTCTACGGGCGGTAAGTTGCAGGCATGGTCGAAGTCCGGCTTAGCGCGGTGAGGGTGGACCTCCAGTCGAACACCCCTGTCCTTCTCCTGACCGAGACGGAGGGCGTGGGCCGGACGCTCCCCATCTTCATCGGGGCTCCCGAGGCGACGGCCATCGCCTTCGCCATCCAAGGGGTCGCCCCTCCGCGCCCGATGACCCATGACCTCATGCGCGACGTCGTGGAGACTCTCGGTGCCAGTCTCGAGCGCGTCGTGATCACCGAGCTGCGTTCGGCCACCTACTACGCCGAGCTCCACCTGAAGCGGACCGACGGCGTCCTCACCGTCTCGAGCCGGCCGTCGGACGCTGTGGCCCTCGCCGTCCGCACCGCCAGCCCGCTGTTCGTGGCCGACGACCTGATGGACTCCGAAGGGATCCTCCTGCCCACCGACGACGATGACGAAGAGTCGGCCACCCCCGAAGAGCTCGTCGGGGAGTTCCGGCAGTTCCTCGACACGGTGCGTCCGGAGGACTTCAGCTCTTGATCCATCTGCGCGCCGGGCTGTCGGCCCGGTGGATCGTGCCTTTCCTCGTGCTCGCCGGCACCGCCAGCGCGGCCGGGTGCTCGTCGCCCACCCCGTCGGCCACACCGCCGTCCAACGCCACGACGAGCACCACCGCCGCGTCCGGCGCCGCCCACGACGGCACCGAGCGCCACCACTTCGACAGTGCCCGGGTGCACAGGGGCCAACTACACCGTGAGCATCCTCGGGACGCAAGGCGCGGCCGGTACCTTCGAGGTGACCTTCGGCTTCCGCAACACCTCGTCGGCCACGTGCCCGCTCGACGGCTATCCCGGAATCCAGCTCCTCGGTCCCGGCGGTGCCGACATCGCCACCAACACG
This sequence comes from uncultured Acidimicrobiaceae bacterium, assembly GCA_963848355.1. GTDB lineage: Bacteria > Actinomycetota > Acidimicrobiia > Acidimicrobiales > UBA8190 > CAWKDG01. Next base: position 433,274 of record CAWKDG010000001.1, on the reverse strand, counting down.
GTCGAAGGGGGAGGCCCGTCGTTCACCACCTTCGCCCCGGCCACGGTCCAGGTGGCCGGGGGGGCGACGGCGTACTTCAACATGGCCTATTCCGACGTCACCACGGGCACCGAGACCTCGTGCCCCACGGCGACGGCGATCGAGGCCACACCGCCGGGCACGAGCACGGCGCTGCAGGTCTCGGGGCAGTTCGTGGTGTGCAACGGCGGCACCGTCAACGTCTCACCCGTCTTCGGCAAGGGTTCGCCGCAGACGCAGACGACGGCGCCGCCGGGCACCTGACCGCTACTCCACGGGGCGGACGAGGACGCGCCCGCGTACCCGCGCCGCCAGCACGTCGTCGACGGCGTTCCCCACTCCGTGCAGGGTCACCTCGTCGGCCACCAGCCTGTCGAGGTCGAGGCGGGCGACGTCGCGGGCCAGGCCCTGCCACACGACCCGCCGTCGCGCCGTCGCCGTGGCCACGGTGTCGACGCCGAGCAGCGCCACGTCGCGGGTGATGAACGGGAAGACGGTCGTCTCCAGGGCCGGGCCCCCGGTGAGCCCGCTGGCCGCCACCGCCGCGCCGTAGCGCAGGGTGCGCAGGATCCGGGCCAGGGTGACGCCGCCGACACAGTCGACGGCGCCGGCCCAGCGCGGCGGGCCGAGGACCCGGCCCGGATCGACGTCGAGGTCGTCGCGCCCGATGACGTCGGCGGCACCGAGATCGAGCAACCATCGCCGCTCGTCGGTCTTCCCCGTACTCGCCACCACCTCGTGGCCCCGGGCGGCCAGGAGGGTCACGGCGAACGAGCCGACCCCGCCCGAGGCCCCGGTGACGAGAACGGGGCCGTCGCCGGGCGAGAGCCCGTGGTGCTCGAGCCGGTCGATCGAGAGGGCGGCGGTGAACCCGGCGGTCCCGATGACCATGGCCTGTCGGGCCGAGAGGCCGTCGGGCAGCGCCAGCGCCATGCCGGCCGGCAGCCGGGCCCAGGCGGCGAACCCGCCGTGGCGGGAGACCCCCAGGTCGTGCCCGTGGGCCAGGACGGCGGTGCCCGGGGCCAGAGCGGGGTCCTCGCTGGCCACCACCACGCCGGCCAGGTCGACACCGGGGACGAGCGGGGAGATCCGGGCCACCCGGTTCCCCGGCACCGTGACCAGCGCATCCTTGTAATTCACGGACGACCAGGCGACCCGGACGAGGACCTCCCCGGCGGGCAGGTCGGCCAGCGTCAGCGAGGCCACGCCCCGGGTGATCTCCCCGGCGGCGGCGTCGCCCACCGCCCCGGGCGCCCCGGGGTCGTGGCGGGTCACCAGGTAGGCGGGGAACGTCTCGGGGAGGGCGGCGGTACCCGGGGTCGTCGTCACCGGGAGGTACCGTACGGCTTCCGTGACGCGCGCTCCCTACGGCACCTGGCCGTCGCCGCTCTCACCCGCCGTGATGGGCGGTGCCCGTGTCTCGCTGGCTGGCCTCCAGGTCGTCGGCGACACCTGCTGGTGGTCCGAGAGCCGCCCCCACGACGGCGGCCGGATGGCCGTGATGCGCCTGCGCCGGGGGGCCGCCCCCGAGGAGGTCTCGCCCCCCGGGGTGAGCGTCCGCACCCGCGTCCACGAATACGGCGGGGGTGCCCACTTCGCCGAGGGGGACAGCCTCGTCTACACCGCCCTCGACGACCAGGCCCTGTGGTGGCTCGACCCGGGGGCCGACCCCGTCCGCCTCACCCCACCGGCGCCGGCGGGGGAGTCGCACCGCTACGCCGACGCCCGGCCCGTGGCCGGCGGGCGCTTCGTGGTCTCGCTCCGCGAACGGCACCACGCCGGCGGCGTCGACGACGAGGTGGTGGCCGTCGACCGTCTCGGGCGTCTCGTCCCGGCCGTCCTGGCGGCCGGTCGCGACTTCTTCGCCGCCCCCCGCCCCAGCCCCGACGGTCGCCGCCTGGCCTGGTTGGCCTGGGACCACCCCAACATGCCCTGGGACGGCTGCGAGCTCTGGGTGGCCGACCTCGCCGGGCCGGCCCACCGCGACAGCCCCGACAGCCCCGACGACCCGGGCCTGCGGGATCCCACCTGCGTCGCCGGTGGAGCCGACGAGTCGGTGGGCCAGCCGACGTGGGCGGGCGAGGATCTCTGGTTCGTCTCCGACCGGGCCGGGTGGTGGCAGCCCTACTGCTGGCACCGGGGTGAGCCGCCCCGGTGCATGGCCAGCGACGAGGCCGAGTTCGCCGGCGCCGACTGGGTGCTCGGCCAGGCCACCATCGACGTCGGCCCCGACGGTCGCCTGGCCTGCCGTGTCCACCGCCGGGGCCGCGACCGTCTCGGCCTCGTCGACCGGGACACCGACGGGGTGCGCGAGGTCGAGCAACCGTGCGTGAGCATCGGCGATCTCGCCTGCGGCCCGTCGATCGGCGGCGGCGACGCCGTCGTCGTGATCGGGGCCAGCACCACCGCCGCCCCGGCCCTCTACCGGGTCACGGTGGGCGCCGCCGCGGCCGAACCGACCGTCGAGGAGCTCTACCGGCCCACCTCCTCCCCCCTCGACCCGGCGTGGGTCTCGTCCCCCGAGGAGCTCACCTTCCCCACGGCGACGGGGGCGACGGCCTCGCTGCTCTTCTTCGCCCCCTGCGCCCCCGGGTGGAGCGGTCCGGCGGCCACGCCACCCCCTCTGGTCGTCGTCTGCCATGGCGGTCCCACGGCCGGGGCCCAACCGGGTTTCGACCCCGCCGTCCAGCTGTGGACGACCCGGGGGGTGGCCGTGGCCCTCGTCGACTACCGGGGCTCCACCGGGCACGGGCGACGCTTCCGGCGCCTCCTCGACGGGGCCTGGGGGGTGGCCGACGCCGAGGACTGCCGGTCCGCCGCCAGCTTCCTGGCCGACGCCGGCCTGGTCGACGGCGGTCGGATGGTGGTGAAGGGGACGAGCGCCGGCGGCCTCACCGCCCTGCGGTGCCTCGACGCCGGGGGTCCCTTCGTCGCCGCCGTCGTGGCCTACGGGGTCACCGACCTCGAGGCCCTGGCCGCCGACACCCACAAATTCGAAGCCCGCTACCTCGACCGCCTGATCGGCCCGTGGCCCGAGGCCCGCTCCCTCTACGACGACCGCTCGCCGGCCCGCCACCCGGAGCGGGTGGAGGGAGCCGTCCTGCTCCTCCAGGGCACCGACGATCCCGTCGTCCCGCCCGACCAGGCAGAGCGCATGGCGGCGGCGCTACGGGCGCGCGGTGTGCGCTGCGACCTCGTCCTCTTCGACGGCGAGGGTCACGGGTTCCGCAAGGCGCAGACGCTCACCCGTTGCGCCGAGCTCGAGATCGCCTTCGTACGCGACGTCCTCGGCATCGACGGGTCCGGGTGACCGCCACCGCCACCCCGCCGCCCGGGGTCGAGGCCGGCGCCGAGGTCGGGGCCGAAATCGGGCGGCGGACGGGGCGTAGCATTGTCTCCATGCCCAGCCGCCTCTTCGGGCGCGGTGCCCGGGTGGTCGCGTCGTGGAGCGCGGAAGAGCGTGATGCCGTTCTCTATGCGGCGGCGGCGCTGTTCGCCATCATCACGGCCCAAGGGTCGTCGATCGCCCTCTACCAGCAGTGGGGTCGTCTGGCCGTCGGCCCCTATGCGCTCGGGGCGGTGGCGTCGGCTGTCGCCGCCCGCCGGGCGCGACGCCGGGCCGATGCCGCCGCCGTGGCGGCCTCGGTCGGTGCCGGTGCACCGATGCACGACGCCTCACCGACCTGGCACTGGACGACGTCACGCACCGTCATCTTCCTCGTCGTCTTCGTCGGTGCCACCCTGGGCCCGCTCGCCCTCGAGGTGCTCTGGCAGACCGACAGCGGCGGGACCTCCCACGTGCAACCGGAAGCCCTGGTGGTCGAGGGCTCGGGGGCGCGCCTGGCCCACGGCAAGCCTCTCTACCGGGACATCGACGGGCACCACGAGCGTGTCTCGGCCCCCCCCGGTCAGCCGGCCTACGACGTCTACAACCCGTACCTGCCGCTGATGTCGCTCTTCGGCCTGCCCAGCAGTACCAACGCGCCGCGGCGGCTGACCGACGCCCGGGTGGCCTTCTCCCTCATCACCATCCTGGTGGTCGTGGCCGCCCTGGCCATGTGCCGCGGCCCGTCGGGCCCGCGGGTCCTGGCGCTGCAGTCCATGACCGTCTTCCCCACGGCGGCCCTGCCCCTGGCCACGGGGGGAGACGACGTCCCCATCGCCGCCCTGCTCCTCCTCGGCCTGGTGCTCCTGCAGAGGCGACGACCCCTGGCCGCCGGGGTCGTCCTCGGCATCGCCTCGTCGATGAAGATCACGGCGTGGCCGTTGGCCTTCCTGGCCCTCCTGGTGGCCACCGACCGCTCCGGCCACCGGGGCCGGCGTCCGACCCTGTGGCTGGCCGCCGGTCTGGCCGGTGTCATGATCCCGTCGATCCTGCCCACCTTCGTGGGCAACCCGGCCGCCTTCATCGACAACGTCGTCCGCTTCCCGCTCGGTCTGGCCGGCATCACCTCGCCCGCCTCCAGCCCTCTGCTCGGCCATGCCATCGTCTCGTGGTTCCCCGGCATCCACCGGCTCTTCACGGCGGTGGTGGCCATCGTCGGCGGCCTTCTCCTGCTCTTCGTGCTGATCCGCCACACCCCCCGGTCGCCGGCCGACCTGGCGCGGCTGCTCGGCTGGGTCATGCTCATCGCCATCCTGGTGGCGCCGGCCACACGCATCGGCTACCTGCTCTACCCGGTCGACTTCTTCATCTGGGCGTGGCTCCTGCGCAGCGAGGGGCGGGTCTCACCGCTTCCCCTCCCGGCCGAGGAGGTGGCGGAACCGCCCCCGCTCGAGGTCGGGACCCTCTCCGGTCGTCAGTCGTCGTCGGTGACGGCGAACAGCCTCATCGTGAACGCCGTCGACTGGTCGGCCGCGCCCGATCCCGAGCCGAACGCGGTGGGCGCCACCGTCACACCGAGCTCCCACTCGTAGCCGTCGCTGCTCGGGTGCTGGCCCACGATCCGGTACCCGGGCGTGCCGTGCGGTGGCGGCCCCTGCGTCACCAGCTGCCACTTGAGCGCTTTCAACTCGGCGCGGAAGAAGGTGATGACCTTCTGTTCGGACACGGGGATGGCGAACGACAGCGAATGGTCGTAGAGACCGATCCCGTTGTCGGCGGCCGAGCCCGTCTTGACGGTGGCTGCTTCGGGGACGGGGACGACGTTCAGGATATCCGACGGTGGCTGCCCGCCGACGATGATCGGGCGCAGGTCGCCGCGGCCGGGAACGGCGGTGATGCCGGCCCCGCGCGCCGTCACGAGCGTGCGCGTGGGAGCGGGGTTGGCGACGCCGCTGGTGGTCGAGCGCGGCACTGATGCCCCCGCCGATCAGGACCAACGCGGCGATCCCGAGGGGGATCATCGCCGGTCGTGCGCTCGGTCCCGGAGGCCGCCGGCGGGGGGCGGACGGGGGTGCGTCGTGGGGAGGACGGGGCATGGGGTGACGTCCATTGGCGTCGGGCCGGACGCCGTCAGTGTACAGCGGGGTCCGCACCGCCCCGCAGCCGGCGGCGGGAGGTAGCGTCGGGTGATGGCACGGATCGCATTTCCCGAACGCGGACTCGGAGAACACGTGGACTGGGCCCTCGTCCGGCCCGAAATGGCCGTCGGCATGGGTGCGCTCTCGACCGCCGTCTACGAGAACACCCGGCTCCCCCTGCGCGAGCGCGAGGCGGCCCGGTGGACGATCGCCATCATCAACGACTGCGTCGTCTGCCGCGACACCCGCGCCCGCGACGGCGCCGAGTCCGGCGTGGACGAGGGTTTCTACGGCGAGGTCGCCTCGTGGCGGACGAGTGAGGCGCTCAGCGACCGCGAGCGACTGGCGGCCGAGTACGCCGAGCGCTTCGCCCTCGACCACCTGGCCATGGACGACGCCTTCTGGGTCCGGCTGCGGTCTGCGTTCGCCGACGACGAGATCGCCGATCTGACCATGTGCTGCGGGATGTTCCTCGGCCTCGGTCGGGTCCTGGCCGTCCTCGGTGTCCGCGCCCCCGAGGAGCGCATCCTCGTCTAGGGGCCGCCCCTCCTAGCTGGGGTAGCCCGGGGGATCGGGGGCTGTGAACTCGCCCGTGGACGGCTGGTAGGTCCAGACGATGGTGGAGTTCGTTCCCGATGCGCAGTCGGGAACACAATTGTTGTAGTCGGACACGAGAGTGTTGCCCCGGAACTGCGGCGACCGGGCCATGACGTCTGTCGGTGACGGCGCATAAGGGCCGAGGAAGGGGATGTACCGCCACGTCCCGCCGGCCTGTGAGACGACGAAGCCGGGGACGTTGTCCGCCGCGCTCGCCATGACCAGGAAGTCGGGCTGGCCGTCGCCGGTGACGTCGGCCACCGCCACCGGACCAGCCGTCAGGAGCACGACGGAATCGGGAACCTCGGGTGGGAGCCCCATCGGTGAGACCAGAGCGGCCAGCACCGTCCATTGCCCGGCGCTGTAGCCGAGGACCTGCACGGGATGCCCACCGGGATCGTAGGAGAAGGCGGCCACCGCCACCGTCCGTCCGTCGTCGTTCACCGGCGCGCTGTGGACGCTGATGACAGGAGGTATTCCAAATCGTCGGGTCACGCCGCTGGTGGTGGCTGCGGCCGAGTCCGTGGCCGCCTCGTCGGCGACGTAGGTATCGAGTTGGGACGCCGCCGCCACCGGCACGGCCGTCGTCGTGGTGGTCGGTGGCGTCGTCGTGGTCGGTATCGTCGTGGTCGTCGGTTGTGTCGCCGTCGGCGCATGTACCGGCGGGTTCTTCGACCGCAGCGGTCCGATGGCGACCAACGTGACGATGACGGCGGCCACGGCGGCCACGGCGATGAGGACCTTCGTGTCCACCCGTCGCAGCGCACGACGACGGGCCCGGCTCCGGAGCTCCGACGGAACCACCGGTGCCGGGCGTGCCGCACCGGTGCTCAACATCTCCCGCATGACCGTGCCCACCCTCTCCTCGTCGACGGGTGTCGTCATGCCTCACCACCTCCCTGCGCTGTTTCGACGCCGTGTGCTGTTTCGACCCCGTGTGCTGTTTCGACCCCGTGTGCTGTTTCGACCCCGTGCGCCGTTTGGACGGTCCGGTCGAGACGTGCGGCGACGCTCTTGCGAGCCCGGCTGAGCCACGACTTCACCGTCCCGTCGGGAACCCCGAGCTCCCGGGCCGTCTCGGCCACTGTCATCCCCAGTCCGTCGTGGAGGAGCAGGGCCCGCGCCTGGTCACCGGGAAGGTGGCGCATGGCCCCGGCCAACTGGACGTGATCCTCCGGAATCTCGTCGGTGGAGGACACGGTGGCGATCGCCGCCTCCTGGGTGCCGTCGAACCGGCGGACCCGGGACCGGCGCCAGGACTGGATGCAGAGGTTGTGCAGAACCCGGCGCGTCCAGCCTTCGGGGTCCTCGTATCCGGCGATCCGGTCCCAGTGGGTCCAGGCCCGCAGGAGCGCCTCTTGGGTCAGGTCCTGGGCCTGTTCCACACTTCCGGTCAGGACGTAGGCCTGTCCCTGCAGCCGCCCCCACGAGGTGTGGAAGAAGGCGTCGTAGTCGTCCTCGGCCCTGCGGTCGCGCCGGGCGACGTCCGCTCCTCCTCTGGTACCTCTGTATCCCCGGTGGCGCTCGGCGGACTCCGTCACAGTGTCTTACACGCGCCGGGTCCCAAAAGCGTTGCAGCCATTCTCACGGGCGGATCACACGGGCGGATCACGCGGGCGGGTCTCGATGGGCACCCCGGTGTCGGGCCCCAGCCGAAATGGTCGAGCGGACCGTGCCCGGCGCCGAGTGTCCACGACGCCGCCCCGGCGATGGCGGCGGCCACGAAGGCCTTGGCTTCTGCGATGGCGGCCACGGGCGCCGCCCCGCGCGCCAAGAGGGCGGCGGTGGCGGCGGCCAGGCTGCACCCGGTGCCGTGGTCGTTGGCCGTTGTCACCCGGGGTCCGTCGAGCACGGTGAGGACGCCGTCGGCCAGCACGACGTCCGGTGCCACGTCACCGCCGAGATGCCCTCCCTTCACCACCACCACGCCCGGCCCGTACTCGGCCAGACGCCGCGCCGCCGCCTCCATCCCGGTCACGTCGGTCACCGCCATCGACGCCAACAGCGCCGCCTCGCGCATGTTCGGCGTGCACACCGCGGCGTGGGGGAGCAGGAGCTCGATATAGGCGGCGACGCCGTCGTCGTCGAGCAGGGGCGTCCCTGTGGAGGTCACCATGACGGGATCGACGACCAGACGGGGCAGGTCGCCGGCGGCGGCCCTGCGGGCCACGACGGCCACGGTGGCCGCCGACGCCAGCATCCCCGTCTTGGTGGCGGCGACGGGAAGGTCGCTCAGCACGGCCTCGATCTGCAGATCGACGAAGGCCGGCTCGAGGGCCCGGACACCGAGGACGGCCGTGGTGTTCTGCGCCGTCACGGCGGTGAGGGCGCTGGTGCCGAACACGCCCAGCGCGGCGAACGTCTTCAGGTCGGCCTGGATCCCGGCGCCGCCCCCGGAGTCGGAGCCGGCGATCGTCATCGCCACCGGTGGGTTCACGGGGTGCCGGGCTTTCAGTCCGCGGTGTCGAACGAGATCATCTCCGTCACCGGGCTCGATGCCTGGGCCCGCCACCGCCGGGGGATCCGTCCGGCGAGACGGGCCCCGTACCCGGCCTCGACAGCGCCGCGCATGGCCGCCGCCATCCGCACCGGCTGTCGGCACCGGGTGATGGCGGTGGCCACCATCACGCCGTCGCAGCCCAGCTCCATGGCCAGCGCGGCATCCGATGCCGTCCCGATCCCGGCGTCGAGGATCACAGGCACGGCACAGGACCCGGCGATGAGAGCGATGTTGTGGGGGTTGCGTATCCCGAGGCCGCTGCCGATGGGGGCACCGAGGGGCATCACCGCGGCGCAGCCGATCTGTTCCAGCCGGCGGGCGAGCACGGGATCGTCGTTGGTGTAGGCGAGGACGACGAATCCCTCGTCGACCAGTTGCTCGGCCGCACCGAGGAGCTCGACGGCGTCGGGCAGGAGCGTGTCCTCGTCGCCGATCACCTCGAGCTTGATCCACTCGGTCCCGAAGGCCTCGCGTGCCAGCTTGGCCGTGAGCACGGCCTCGGCCGCCGTGTAGCAGCCGGCCGTGTTCGGCAGTACGGCCACCTCCCGCCGGCGCAGGACGTCCAGGATCCCCCCCGGCGCCGACGGGTCGACGCGTCGCACCGCCACCGTGGCCAGCGCCGTGGCCGAGGCCTCGAGCACGGCGTCGAGGACGTCGAGGCTGGGGATGCCCCCGGTACCGAGGACCAGGCGCGACCCCAGTGTCCGCCCGTCGATGGTCAGGTCGGCGGCGGGGTCAGCCACCGGCCGCCGCCGTCACGATCTCCACCTTGTCGGCCTCGCTCAGGCCCGTCGAGGGCCAGGCGCTGCGGGGAACGACCTCGCCGTTGCAGGCCACGGCGATGCCGTCGGGCGAGTCGCACCACTCGTCCACCACGGTGGCCACGGTCGTTCCCGCCGCCACCGTGCAGCCACGGCCGTTCACCTCGATGGCCAGTGTCGTCATCACAGTGTCGCCGTCACAGTGTCGCCGTCACAGGGTCGCCGTCGCCGACCGCTTGGGGGCGAAGCGTGCCGGGGTGAACGGTGCCATCTCGGGCGGGACCTCTTCGCCGGCGACCACGGCGGCGACGGCGTCGGCCGTGAGGGGGGAGAGGAGGATCCCGTTGCGGTAGTGACCGGTGGCCAGGACGAGACCGGTGACCGTCGTGGTGCCCACGACGGGGGCGTTGTCGGGCGATCCCGGGCGGAGACCGGCCCGGGCCTCGACCAGTTCGAGTTCGGCCACCCCGGGCACCACCCGCCGGGCGTCGCGCAGCAGCTCGTAGACGGCGCCGGCGGTGACGGTGGTGTCGAAGCCGCGCTCCTCGACCGTCGCCCCGATGACGACGGTGCCGTCGGCGCGCGGCACCAGGTAGACCGACGATCCCTGGACGAGGCCCCGCACCGACCGCTGCAATAGGATGCGCCGGGCCTCACCGGCCAGCCGCAGGATCTGCCCCTTCACCGGGCGCACGGGCGGAACCACGCCCGGGGGGACGCCGGCGATCGATCCCGACCAGCATCCGGCGGCCAGCACGACCACCGGGGTGCGCAGGCTCTCGCCGTTCACCTCGACGCCGCGCACCGTCCCGCCGGCCACGTCGATGGCCGTGGCCGGGAAACGGTGCCACTGCACCCCGCGGGCGGTGCCGGCGGCGAGCAGGGCCGTCACCAGGCGGCGCGTCTGCACCTGGTGATCGCCGTTGGCCAGCAGTCCCGACCGCACACCGGGGGCGATGTTGGGCTCGAGCTGACGCACCCGCCGCCCGTTCAGGCGTTCGACGTCCAGTCCGAGCGAGCGCTGGAAGCGGAAGAGCTCGTCGGACCAGGCCCGGTCGTCGTCGTCGCCGTCCACCACCAACGTCCCGCAGGTGCGGTAGGCGATGGCCGAGCCGGCGTCGGCCTCGAGCTCGACGGCGAACGACGGCCACCGTCGGGCCGACGCCATGGTGAGCGCGATCAGCCGCTCCTCGGTGTAGTGCACCTCGGTCACGGGGGCGAGCATCCCGGCGGCCACCCACGACGCCCCCCGGCCCGGTTCGGGGTCGACCACGGCCACGTGCAGCCCCCGCCCGGCCATCCGCCATGCGCACGTCAGGCCGATGGTCCCGCCTCCGACGACGACGGCGTCATAACCCTGTGCCGGGGCCCCCGGGCGGCCGGCGCCGCCCGGCGTCATGACCTCGACCGTCGCCGGCCCCGTGTCCGTGGTCGCCCAGTCACGCATGTATCCTATGAGGACTGCAGCAGGGCCAGTGTCGTCCCGGGCGGCAGCACGAAGCATCCCGCCCACCTCCGCGCACGGACCACGGAGAAACGCCGTTGACGACCTCGCAGACACCCACCACGGGTTTGTACGACCCCGCGTTCGAGCACGACGCCTGCGGTATCGCCCTGGTGGCCGATCTCCACGGGCGGCGCAGCCATGCCCTCGTGCGCCAGGCCGTCACCGCCCTCGAACACCTGGCCCACCGCGGCGCCACCGGCGCCGAGGCCGCCACCGGTGACGGGGCCGGGATCCTCGTCCAGATCCCGCACCGCTTCCTTTCCGGCGTCCTCGACGTGGAGCTCCCCGAGGCCGGAGGCTACGCCGCCGGCATGGTCTTCCTCCCCCCCGACGCCGACGATGCCGCCAAGGCCGAGCACCGCCTGGCCCAGCTGGCGGCCGAGGAGAACCTGCGCGTCCTGGCCTGGCGCGACGTCCCCGTCGAGCCGGGACCTCTGGGGAAGTCGGCCCGCCAGGCCATGCCGCGACTGCGCCAGGTGGTGGTGGCCCCGAGCGTCGGTGTCCCGGGCCCGATCGACGCCCTCGGTCTCGACCGCCTCACCTTCTGCCTGCGCAAGCGCGTGGAGCACGAGATCCACGGTGTCCACATCGTGTCCCTCTCGGCGCGCACGATCGTCTACAAGGGCATGCTCACCCCCCTCCAGCTCGACCCCTTCTTTCCCGACCTGTCCGACGAACGGTTCGACAGCGGGTTGGCCCTCGTCCACTCCCGCTTCTCGACCAACACCTTCCCGTCGTGGCCCCTGGCCCATCCCTACCGCTACCTGGCCCACAACGGTGAGATCAACACCCTGCGGGGGAACCGGAACTGGATGCGGGCGCGCGAGGCGTTGCTCGAAAGCGACCTGCTTCCCGGCGACCTCGAGCGTCTCTTCCCCGTCTGCGATCCCGAGGGAAGCGACTCGGCCACCTTCGACGAGGTGCTCGAGCTGCTCCACCTGGGCGGGCGCAGCCTGCCCCACGCCGTGCTCATGATGATCCCCGAGGCCTGGGAGAACCACACGCAGATGGACGCGGCCCGGCGCGACTTCTACCGCTTCCACGCGTCGCTCATGGAACCGTGGGACGGGCCCGCCGCCGTCGTCTTCACCGACGGCACGGTGGCCGGGGGCGTCCTCGACCGCAACGGGCTGCGCCCGGCGCGGTACTGGGTGACCGACGACGGCCTCGTCGTCCTGGCCTCGGAGGTCGGCGTCCTCGACATCGACCCGGCCACGGTCGTGCGCAAGGGCCGCCTGCAACCGGGGCGGATGTTCCTGGTCGACACGGCGCAGGGCCGGATCGTCGACGACGCCGAGATCAAGGCCACCCTGGCCGCCGAGCACCCCTACGGGCAGTGGCTGGCCGAGGGCCAGGTGGACCTCGACGACCTGCCCCTGCGCCTCATGCTCACACCCCAGCACGCGTCGGTGGTGACCCATCAGCGCCTCTTCGGCTACACCAACGAGGAGCTGCGCCTCATCGTGGCCCCCATGGCCCGGGCCGGGATCGAACCGACCGGGTCGATGGGCAACGACGCCGCCCTGGCCTCGCTGTCGGACCGCCCCCGCCTGCTCTACGACTACTTCACCCAGCTCTTCGCCCAGGTGACGAACCCACCCCTCGACGCCATCCGTGAGGAGCTCGTCACCTCGGCCCGCTCCCGCCTCGGCCCCGAGGGCAATCTCCTGGCGCCCACGGCGGCGTCGTGCCGCCAGATCATCCTCCCGTACCCGGTGATCGACAACGACGACCTGGCCAAGCTGCTCTACGTCAACGAGCACGGCGAGACGCCGGGCTTCAAGGCGTTCGCCATCGACGGGCTCTTCGACCCCACCGGGGGTGGGCCCGCACTCGACGCCGCCATCGAGGAGGTCCGGCGCCGCGTCAGCATCGCCATCTCGCTCGGGTCGAACATCGTCATCCTGTCCGACCGCAACTCCAACGCCACGATGGCCCCCATCCCGTCGCTGCTGCTCACGGCGGCCGTCCACGAGCACCTCGTCCGTACCAAGACCCGCACGCGCGTCGGCCTCGTGGTCGAGGCGGGCGACGCCCGCGAGGTGCACCACATGGCGCTGCTCATCGGCTTCGGGGCGTCGGCCGTGAATCCCTATCTGGCCTTCGAGACCATCGACGACATGATCGCCACCGGTGTCCTCGAAGGGGTGACGGCGCGCCACGCCCGGGCCAACTACATCAAGGCGGCCTGCAAGGGCGTCATCAAGGTCATGTCCAAGATGGGCGTCTCGACCGTGGCCTCGTACACGGGGGCGCAGATCTTCGAGGCCGTGGGGCTGGCCCACGATCTCGTCGACGAGTACTTCACCGGCACCGTCAGTCGCATCGGCGGTGTCGGCCTCGACGTCCTCGCCCGCGAGGTGGCCGAGCGCCACCACATGGCCCATCTCCCGCACCCGACGTCGCGGGCCCATCGCGAGCGCGAGCCGGGCGGGGAGTACCAGTGGCGGCGGGAGGGCGAGATCCATCTCTTCAACCCGAAGACGGTCTTCAAGCTCCAGCACGCCACGCGCACCAAGCGCTACGACATCTTCAAGCAGTACACGAGCCTCGTCGACGACCAGTCCGAGCACCTGGCCACCTTGCGGGGCCTGCTCCGGTTGCGCACCGGGGCCCTGCCGCCGGTGCCCGTCGAGGAGGTCGAGTCGGTCTCCGACATCGTGAAGAGGTTCGCCACGGGGGCGATGTCCTACGGATCGATCTCGGCCGAAGCCCACGAGAACCTGGCCATCGCCATGAACCGCCTGGGCGGGAAGTCGAACACGGGCGAGGGTGGGGAGGACGCCGACCGCTACACCCCCGACACCAACGGCGACCTCCGCCGCAGCGCCGTCAAGCAGGTGGCCTCGGCCCGCTTCGGCGTGACGAGCGAGTACCTGGTGAACGCCGACGACCTCCAGATCAAGATCGCCCAGGGGGCCAAGCCCGGAGAAGGCGGCCAGTTGCCGGGGTTCAAGGTGCACCCGTGGATCGCCCGCACCCGCCTCTCGACCCCCGGTGTCGAGCTCATCTCGCCGCCCCCGCACCACGACATCTACTCCATCGAGGACATCGCCCAGCTCATCCACGACCTGAAGTCGGCCAACCCGTCGGCCCGGATCCACGTGAAGCTGGTGGCCGAGGTGGGCGTGGGCACTGTCGCCGCCGGCGTGGCCAAGGCCAAGTCCGACGTCGTGCTCATCTCGGGCCACGACGGGGGAACGGGGGCCAGCCCTCTCACCTCGCTCAAGCACGCCGGGATCCCCTGGGAGCTCGGCCTGGCCGAGACGCAGCAGACCCTCGTCTCCAACGGACTGCGCGACCGGATCGTCGTCCAGGTCGACGGACAGCTGAAGACGGGACGCGACGTCGTGATCGGCGCCCTGCTCGGTGCGGAGGAGTTCGGGTTCGCCACCGCCCCCCTGGTCGTCTCGGGCTGCATCATGATGCGCGTCTGCCATCTCGACACCTGCCCGGTGGGGATCGCCACCCAGAATCCCGAGCTGCGCAAGCGCTTCTCGGGCACCCCGGAGTTCGTGGAGAACTTCTTCGAGTTCATCGCCGAGGAGGTGCGCGAGTACCTCGCCGCCCTCGGTCTCCGGTCCATCGAGGAGGCCGTCGGGCGCGTCGATCTGCTCGACACCGCCACGGCCGTCGAGCATTACAAGGCCCAGGGCCTCGATCTGAGTCCCGTCCTGGCCGCCCCCGAAATGGGACCGCCCACCGACCGGTACTGCTCGTGCATCCAGGACCACGGTCTCGAGGCCGCCCTCGACCATCGCTTCCTCGACGCCTGCCGGCCCGTGATCGAGGCGGGCGGCACCGCCGACGGGCACCCGCTCGAGATCGAGATGGCCATCTCCAATGTCGACCGCACCGTGGGCACCCTTCTCGGCTACGAGATCACCAGGCGCCACGGAGCGGCCGGCCTCCCCGACGACAGCATCGTGCTGACCTTCCGGGGATCGGCGGGCCAGAGCTTCGGCGCCTTCGTCCCCCGTGGCGTGACGCTGCGGCTGATCGGCGACGCCAACGACTATCTGGCCAAGGGCCTGTCCGGGGGCCGCGTGGTCGTGCGGCCGCCGGAGGTCTCCTCCTTCGCCGCCGAGGATCAGATCATCGCCGGCAACGTCATCCTCTACGGCGCCACCGCCGGCGAGGCTTTCATCCGCGGCCAGGTGGGGGAGCGCTTCTGTGTCCGCAACTCGGGCGCCGTGGCCGTGGTCGAGGGTGTCGGCGACCACGGCTGCGAATACATGACGGGCGGGCGGGTCGTCGTCCTCGGCACCACGGGGCGAAATTTCGGGGCCGGGATGTCGGGGGGCATCGCCTACGTCCACGATCCCGACGGCACCCTGGCCGGCCGGGTCAATCCCGAGAAGGTGGAGCTCGAGTCCCTCGATGCCGAGGACCGCCAGTGGCTCGTCGACATCGTCGACCGCCACCTGGCCGAAACCGGATCGGCCGTGGCCGAGCGCCTGCTGGCGGCGTGGGGGAGCGCGGTGGCGCAGTTCGTGAAGGTCATGCCCCGCGACTACCGCCGGGTGCTCGAAGCCACGCGGCTGGCTGTCGAAGAGGGCCGGTCCGTCGACGACGCCGTCATGGCCGCGGCGCGCGCCTGATCTGATGGGAAAGCCCACAGGCTTCGTCGAGTTCCCCCGTCGTCTTCCCGGGCGCCGCCCCATCCCCGTCCGCATCCGGGACTGGCGCGAGGTCTACGAGCCGTTCCCCGAGGAGTCGGCCCGCCAGCAGGGGGCCCGGTGCATGGACTGCGGTATTCCCTTCTGCCACGAAGGGTGTCCTCTGGGCAATCTCATCCCCGAGTGGAACGACCTGGTCTGGCGGGGGCAGTGGGAAGAGGCGGCCGAGCGCCTCCATGCCACCAACAACTTCCCCGAATTCACGGGCCGCCTGTGCCCGGCGCCGTGCGAGGGGGCCTGCGTTCTCGGGATCAACGCCGAACCGGTCACCATCGAACGCGTCGAGTACGAGATCGCCGAGCGGGCCTTCGCCGAGCAGTGGGTGGTGCCCCAGGTAGCGGAGGTCCGCACCGGGCGGTCGGTGGCCGTCGTCGGATCCGGTCCGTCGGGACTGGCCTGCGCCCAGCAGCTGGCGCGCGCCGGGCACGACGTCGTCGTGTTCGAACGCGCCGAGCGGCCCGGTGGTCTTCTGCGCTACGGCATCCCCGAGTTCAAGATGGAGAAAGCCGTCCTCGACCGCCGTCTGGCCCAGCTCGAGGCCGAAGGGGTCACGTTCCGCTGCGCCACGGCCGTGGGGACGGCACCGGACACGCCGGTCGCCGAGCTCGAACCGGGGGAGCGGCGAGGGCCGGGGACGGCGAACGCCCCCGACGTCGCCGTGGTGGCGGCCACGGAGTTGCTCGACCGGTTCGACGCCGTCGTCCTGGCCGGCGGGGCCACGCTGCCGCGTGACCTGCCCGTCCCCGGGCGGGAGCTGCGGGGGGTGCACGGAGCCATGGAGTACCTGAAGCCGTCGAACCTGGTGCGCGAGGGAGCGTTGGCCGAGCCGTCGATCACGGCGCAGGGCAAGCACGTCGTGATCATCGGCGGCGGCGACACCGGCGCCGACTGCCTGGGGACGACCCATCGGCAGGGGGCCGCCTCGGTGCACCAGTTCGAGATCCTGCCCCGGCCCCCCGACGCCCGCCCCGGCGACAATCCGTGGCCGACATGGCCTCTCGTCTACCGCACCTCGTCGGCTCACGAGGAAGGAGGTGAGCGTGTCTACGCGGTGACGACGACGGAGTTCGTCGACGACGGCACGGGTGCCGTCGGCGCGCTGCGCGGCCACGAGGTCGAGATGTCGGTCGTCGACGGCCGGCCCGTGATGGAGCCCGTCGCGGGGACGGAGTTCGAGCTGCCCTGCGAACTGGTGCTCCTGGCCATGGGCTTTCTGGGCACGGAGCGGCGCGGGGTGGTGGCCGAGCTCGAGCTCGAGCTCGATGCCCGCGGCAACGTGGCCTGTGACGGGAACTGGGCCACGAGCCACGACCGGGTCTTCGTCTGCGGGGACATGACCCGCGGCCAGAGCCTGATCGTGTGGGCCATCGCCGAGGGACGGTCGTGTGCGGCCGGGGTCGATCGGGCGCTGATGGGCGACACGGCGTTGCCCGCGCCTCTCGTTCCCGGCCAGCTGGCGTTGCGCTGACCCTGCGCCGAGGATCCGCTGACACTGCGGAGTCGGCGAAACATGCTCGTCGTGCACGACTTTCGTCGAAGAGCACCTGGGGTGCCGTGATACGATGACAAGGCTGAAGGGTCCTGGACCCCGCCTCTTTCGCACCGACGGCCACGGTCACGAGATGGAGGCAGGACGATGGGTCTGATCCTCACCGGGAACGTCGGGTAGGTGGCGGCCGCACGGACGACGCTGCGTCGCGGGGAGCCGGTCACCCGCTACCCGACGGAGCTCGAGTGTGAAGTGACGACCCGTGACGGAGCGCGGCTCGACCTGCGTCCGATCCGGCCCGACGACGCCCCCCGCCTGGTGGCTTTCCACGAGCTCCTCTCGCCCCGCTCGGTCTACCGGCGCTTCCTCTTCGCGCACCCGAGACTCTCGGCGGCCGAGGTCGAGAGGTTCACCACGGTCGATTACCTCGACCGGCTCGCCCTCATCGTCGAGGATGACGGGTGCCTCGTCGCCGTCGGGCGCTACGAACGGATCCCGGGGACGACGGAGGCGGAGATCGCCTTCGTCGTCACCGACGCCTATCAGCACCACGGGATCGCCACCGTGCTGCTCGACCGGCTGGCCGACGCCGCCTGGGGGAGCGGCGTCTCGACCTTCGTCGCCTACACCCTGGCCGAGAACCGCGACATGGTGGACGTCTTCATGCATTCGGGATTCGCCGTCACCACCAGCGTGGAGGACGGCACGACCACCGCCCGCTTCCCCATCGAGCCCGACACCGCCTCCCGCGCCGCCCGCGCCGCTCGCGCGTCCCCGAGCCACTGAGTCTGGCCCACTGAGTCTGGCCCACTGAGTCTGGCCGACTCCGAGTCTGGCCGACTGAGTCTGGCCGACTGAGTCTGGCCGGCGTGCCATGATCGGGATGATCGAAGTCACCGCTGTCGTGCGCCGCACGGCCGTCGCCCTGGGCGCCGGGTCGTGGCTCGAGGAGCTTCCTGAGCTCATCGCCGACCTCGAGCGGGCATGGTCGATCGTCGTGGGGCGGCCCTTTGCCGACGCCACAGAGGCCTTCGTGGCCGAGGCCACGGCTCACGACGGGACCCCGGTGGTGCTGAAGGTGCTCGTTCCACGACCGGGAGAGGCGGCCCGCAACGAGATCACCGTGCTCCGCGTGACCGCTGGAGAGGGTTGCGTCAAGCTCCTGCGGGAGGACGACGCACGTGGTGCCCTGCTTCTCGAGAGACTCGGCCGTCCGCTGTCCGAACTGGCCCTACCGCTGGGGCAACGGCACGAGATCCTGTGCTCGGCGGCCGAGCGGGTGTGGCGTCCGGCACCGGGGTGCGCCCTGCCCACGGGTGCCGAGAAAGGCCGTTGGCTCGCAGACTTCATCACTCTGACGTGGGAGGAGCTCGGGCGCCCGTGCACGGAGCGCGCCGTCGACCATGCCCTGGCCTGCGCCGAGCGTCGCGTCGCCGCCCACGACGACGAGCGCGCCGTCCTCGTCCATGGAGACGTGCACCAGTGGAATACGCTCGAAGCGGGGGACGGCTTCAAGCTCGTCGATCCCGACGGCCTGGTGGCCGAAGCCGAGTACGACATGGGCATCGTCATGCGCGAGGACCCTCTCGACCTCCTCGACGGCGACCCGTTCGAGCGGTCGCGGTGGCTGGCACGGCGGTGCCACCTCGATGCCGCCGCCATCTGGGAGTGGGGAGTCGTCGAGCGGATGTCGACGGGACTGCTGAATACGCAGGATCAGCTCCAGCCCGCCGGCCGGTGGATGCTGGCCGTGGCCGATCGCGTGTCCGAATAGGCTCAGAGGGACGACGATGCGGCCGGTCTTCCATCTCTCCGTACCCGTACGCGACCTGGAGGAGGCCGTGGTCTTCTACGGCACCGTCCTCGGTGCGGCGATCGGCCGGCGCACCGAGATGTTCGCCGACGCCCTGGTGTTCGGCGCCCAGGTCACGCTGCAGAACGATCCTCTGCACGTGAGTGCTCCGATGCCGCGCACGCGGCACTTCGGTGCGACCCTGGCGTGGGCCGAATGGGAGACGGTGGCGGCACGACTGGCCGGGAGTGCCCACGTGGTCGAGGCCCCGACGATCTCGTACGCCGGCGAGGCGATCGAACAGGGAAAGATGTTGATCGCCGACCCGAGCGGCAACCTGATCGAGATCAAGGCCTACCGCCATCCGGGAGAGGTGCTGGGCCCACTGGTCGACTCCTGAGGGATCCCCCGCGCACTGGTGGTTACACCAGACGGCCGGGCGCCGGCCACGGCGCCCCGGCGCGCAGCGCGCTCGTGAGGGCGCGCGCTGCGCGCCGCCCGTTCGGGAATCGGTCGTCTGCATCCCAGCGCCACGCGGCGACCATGGCCAGGACGAGGATCCTGCATTCGTCGAGCAGTTCCTGATCGGCGTCCGGATAGCGCTCGCTCACCTCTTCGGGTACGTGGGCGAGGTCGAATTCGACAGGCCCGCGGCAACACGTCTCGAGGTCGATGAAGAGCAGCCCGTTCTTCGTGCTGAGCACGTTGCCGGGGTGGGGCTCGCCGTGGAGCAGCTGCTCGGGGGCGTCGCGGTCGCTGATCGCTCGTCGGCGGCTTCGTAACGTGGTGCTGAGGAGCTCCCGGTCGGCGTCGGCGAGCGCCGGTGTGCGGTGGCGGCTGTCCACGAGTTCTTGCGCCTCAGCCACGCGATCGGTGAAGTGCGGCGTCGCGACATCGAGCGTCCGCATGCCGGCGTGGAGCCGACCGAGCGCATCGGAGTAGTCGGCTGATGCGACGGCGTCCCGAGGCGCCACAGGTTCGTAGTAGGTCCACAGCGTGACCACGAAGCCGTCACGCTCGTGGACGAGCGGCGCTACTCGAGGCTCGAGAGCAGCCACGGGACTCCCGGTTTCGGCCAGCCGTTGTGCAAGCTCGACTTCGAACCGTGCGCCCGGATGCGCCCGGTGTGCGACCCGGGCCAGGACGTCACAAGGACGCAGCCGCAGAGCGAGCCTGTTCGAGTCGTGAAGAACGGTGGCGTCGTCGGCCGCCAGCGCCAGCGCGGAGGCGGTCGCCATGGCCGCCGCCACCGCACGCGGAACCTCTGATGCCTGCATCTTTCCCTCACGGGAGGTCGGCTATGTCAGCTTCACCTTGATGACGGCGAACATGGCTCCGGCCGGGTCGGCGAGAACGGAGAAGCGGCCGGGGGGGATGTCGGTCGGAGCCACGAACACGGTGGCCCCCAGCTTCTCGGCGGCGGCCACGGTGGCGTCGGTGTCGGAGACGGCGAAGTAGACGAGCCAGTGGGCGGGGACGGTGGCCGGGACCATCGGGGGCATCTCCAACATGCCGCCGATGGGGGCGCCGCCGTTCTTCCACTCGGTGTACTCCATGCCGTCGAAGGCGGCCTTCGATGCCTCCCAGTCGAAGACATGGGTGTAGAAGCTGGTGGCCTTGGCCGTGTCGCGGGTGTTCAGCTCGTTCCAGCACCACGTGTCCGGAGCGTTGGCCACGTCGGCGCCCTTGTGCTGCCCGGCCTGCCATAAGCCGAGAACGGCCCCCGTCGGGTCGGCGAACAGTGCCATGTGGCCCGCCTCCATCACCTGCATGGGCTCCATCAGGATCGTGCCACCGGCGATCGTGGCCCGGGCCACGGTGGCCTCGGCGTCGACGACGTTGATGTAGCTCGTCCACGCCGGCGGCTGGCCTTCGCCCATGGTGGGTCCCACTCCGGCCACGTTGGCCCCGTCCTTCTGGAACATGCCGTAGCCGCCGGCCTCGGGTCCCAGGTCGGTCGTGGTCCACCCGAAGACGGAACCGTAGAAGGCCTGGCCCGCTTTCGTGTCGGGGGTCTGGAGGTCGACCCACGAGGGGGTGTTGGCCGGGTAGGAAGAGAAGGTGGGCATGGGGACTCCTTGGTGGCGGCGTCGGTGAGTGGACGGTAGCGCGCCGGGCGGACGGTGTCAGTCGCTGCCGGGGGACGTGTCCGGTGGGGGTGCGTCAGCCGATGGGGGCGCCGCTCGGGTTGCGGTCTTCGAGGATGTCGCGCATCCGGGTCTCGACCATGGCGTGGGTGTCGTCGTGGGTGATGATGTAGAAGCGGTTGTTGCGCACGGCGTAGAGGACCTTCTCGGCCACGTCGGTGGGTGCGATGCCCGCGGCCACGAGGTTCCGGACCACACCTTGGAATTCGACTCCCTGGGGTTGGGGATCGGCCGGCGCCCAGTCGGGCCGGTTGCGGTCCGACTCGGCGATGCGCGTCTGGACGAAGCCGGGACAGAGGACCGAGACCCCCACACGGGAACCGACGGCCTCGAGGTCGCGGTAGAGGGTCTCCGACATCGTCACGACCGCATGCTTGGTCACGTTGTAGGGCCCGAGCATGCTCGGCGAGGTGAGCCCGGCCAGTGACGCGGTGTTCACCACGTGTCCTTCGCCCTGCTCGATGAGGACGGGCACGAAAGCGCTGATGCCATGGACGACGCCCCACAGGTTCACACCGAGCACCCACGTCCAGTCGGCCTCCGACACCGCCCACAGGGGGCCACCGACGGCCACCCCGGCGTTGTTGTGGACCAGATGGACGGCCCCGAAGCGGGCGAGGGCCTTGTCCCGGAGCTCGGCGACCGACGAGCCGACGGAGACGTCGGTGACGACCGAGAGCACATCGGCGCCCGACGCCGCCATGGCTGTGTCGGCCTGCTTGAGCGCCGCTTCCTCGATGTCGGCCAGCACCACCTTCATGCCGGCGGTGGCAGCCGCCTCGGCCACGGCACGACCGATGCCACTGGCGCCCCCGGTGACGACGGCCACTTTGCCCTGGAGATCCTTCATCTGGCGGAGCCTACGTTCTGGCGGGGGCCAGGTTCTCCCAGATGGGGCCAGGTTCTCCCAGATGGAGCCAGGTTCTCCCAGATGAGGTCGGAGAGAGTCTCGATGGTGTCGATCCTCTGTGCTTCGGTGGCATTGCCGTCGGTGAGGACTGCGACCATGTCGTCGCCGTGAGCTTTCGGCTCGATCGCTCCTGCTCAGAGGCCGATCTCGGTCGACGACCTAGACGGTCGGGGATCGCCTTTCCTATGATCGGAAGGCAGTGCTCGGGCGTGGCCCCTTCTTCTGCGTCTGGCGACTCACCCGGCTGGGGGCACGCCATCTCCGTCTCCCCGTAGCTGTGTCGGTCGCTCTGTCGTGCGCCTGTGCCGTCGTCGGTGCGTCTCCCGGCCCGTCGGTGCCGCCCATGGCGACCGTCGCTCATCTCGAGTTCTCGGGATCAGGCGTCGCCGCCTACGGTGATGCCGCCTCCGTGAACAACTTCGCCGGTATGACGCTGGCCGCACCGGCGGTGGCCATGGCTTCCACCCCGGACGGAGACGGGTACTGGGTGGCTGCCGCCGACGGGGGAGTGTTCGCCTTCGGCAACGCCGCGTACCTCGGTTCCACGGGAGGGACGTCGATCTTCGCCCCTGTGGTGGCCATGGCGGCCACGCCCGACGGCGGGGGCTACTGGCTCGCGGCCGCCGACGGCGGCGTGTTCGCCTTCGGCGACGCGCCGTTCTCCGGGTCGATGGGGGGAAAGCCGCTGAACGAGCCCGTGGTGGGCATGGCGGCCACACCCGACGGGAAGGGCTACTGGTTGGTGGCGGCCGACGGCGGCGTGTTCGCCTTCGGCGACGCGCCGTTCTACGGGTCGATGGGGGGAAAGCCGCTGAACGAGCCCGTGGTGGGCATGGCGGCCACACCCGACGGGAAGGGCTACTGGTTGGTGGCCGCCGACGGCGGCGTGTTCAGCTTCGGTGACGCCGGGTTCCACGGCTCGGACGCCAATGTGAACCTCGGGACCTCGGTGGTGGGGATGGCGGTCACTCCCGACGGCAACGGGTACTGGTTGGCCGCCGCCACCGCCGCCGTCCTGCCGTTCGGTGACGCCGTGTCCTACGGCCCGTCGCCGAACGAGCCCCCTTTCCCGCCGACGGCCGCCATCGCCGCCACCCCCGACGGGAAGGGCTACTGGTTGTTGCAGCCGGACTCCATCTCCACCTCGTTCACCTCGCCCGATGATCCCGCCAACGGTGCGGCCGGGCACAGTGCCGTCCAGATCGCCGCCAGTCAGATCGGGCCCGATCCCGACGACAGCCAAGGTGCGTTCTGCAACCCTTACGGTCCGTGCGAGGAGTGGTGCGCCCTGTTCGCCACCTGGGTGTGGAACGGGATCGGCGTGCCCATACCCCGGTACGGGTTCGTCGGAGCCGTCTTCGACTGGGCGGCGGAGCGTGGCCTGGCCCAGGGGACCACCTCGACCCCCGCTCCGGGCGACGTCGTGCTGTACGGCACGGGACCGCAGAACGCGATCGCCTCTCCCCACATCGCCGTGGTGGCCGAGGTGTGGCCTGACGGGGCCATCACCACCATCGACGGCGACGCCGGACCGGAGCCCGACGGGGCCCTGGCCGCCGTCTTCAACGGGCCCTATCTGCCGGCCCACTCCCTGAGCTACAACGGCATGCCCATCTACGCCTTCGCCCGGCCCTGAACCCGAGCTGACCTGATCCCAGGTTGCTCTGAGTCCGTCGGATCAGGTGGCCGAGCGCAACATGGCGGCCATCCCCTCGATGAACGGATCGGGATTGGAGGTCTTCGATTCCACGATGGCCAACATGTCGGGGACGTAGTGCTCGAAGCTGTCGCTCTCCATGGCCGCCACGATTCCTTCGGCCATCTCGTCAGCCGAGATCTTCGGTCCGGAATAGATGGGGTCGTCGTTGTCGGGGAGGTCCCAGATCTCGGTGTCGATGGGACCGGGATTGACGAGTCGGATCACGATGCCGCTGTCCCACAGGTCGACGGCGATGGCTTCGCTCCAGCCGCACAGGGCGAACTTGCTGGCCGAGTAGGCGGCCTCGTTGGCGTTGCCGAGCCGTCCCGCCACGCTCGAGACGTTGACGATCATGCCCTCGCCCCGCTCGATCATGCGGGGCAGGATCGAGAGGGCCATGTGCGCCGGAGCCAGGAAGTTGACGCCCATGACCCACTCGAGCGTGGCCAGATCGAGCTTCGTCGTGTGGCGGCGCATGGGCACGCCGGCGTTGTTGACGAGGCAGTCGAGGTGGCCGAAGGCGTCCCAGGCCTCGAGGGCCACGGACCCGGCCCGCTCCAGATCGCTCAGGTCGGCTACCCACATCCGGGAGTCGGGGGCCGTCTTCCGGCAGTCGGCCAGGACCTCGGCCAGTCGCTCCTGGCGGCGGGCCACGATGCCGACGGTGGCTCCCCGCCCGGCCAGCTGGCGCGCCAGCGCCGCGCCGATCCCCGACGAGGCTCCGGTGACGAGGACGTGCGAGCCGGGGATCTGCATGACGGGAGCCTTTCGTCGGAGGATTCCACGAGCGTCTCACCCGGTCGCCCCGGTCTCAAGTTCCCCGGTGCGAGACTCGGGGGATGGCCTTCGCCGACGACCAGGTTTTCAGCATGCGGCCGATCGGCGTCGTCACGTCGAGCCGACACCAACCGATCGACGACGACTGGGGTGCCGTGGTCGCCACCATCACCCTCCTGCCCCCCTTCGACGCCCGGTCCCTGGTGGGACTGGACGAGTTCAGCCATGTCCAGGTTCTCTACCTGTTCCACGGGGTCGATCCCGGAACCGTCCACACCGGGTCGCGTCGGCCGCGTGGCAATCCGGACTGGCCCGAGGTGGGCATCTTCGCCCAGCGGGCCAAGGACCGCCCCAACCGGATCGGATTGTCCACCTGCGAGCTGGTCGAGGTCCGGGGGGACACGCTCGAGGTGCGCGCCCTCGACGCCATCGACGGCACTCCGGTCCTCGACATCAAGCCCTACATGACGGAGTTCGCGCCGCACGGGCCGGTGCACCAGCCGGCGTGGTCCCACGAGCTGATGGCCGGCTACTGGTGACGACGCCCCGTGAGCGCCGGCGCAAGGACCGCGCCCGTCGGGCCGCGGCGCGGCGACTGCCCCCGGTACGCGGTGGTGGCCGCCGGCTGCAGACGCGGGGCCGGCCCGCCCCCGTCCGCATGGTCGGTGTCGGGCAGTTCGCCGAAGGGGTGGCCCGCCGCAGGGTGCGACGCCGCCAGAGCCATGGACTGCGGCGGGTGGGGGGAGCCGTCGCCGGGGCGCTGGTGGCCGTCGTGCTCGTCCTCTGGATCGTCGCCCGCGTGGCCGGCCACCTGTGACCGTCATCCCCGGGCGGACTTCACCATCAGGACCGCTTCGAGGAACTGCTCCGGGGGCGGGGCGGTGACGGGCCCGGCGACGAGTGGCCACAGCCGGTCGGCCAGCTGCAGCGCCAGAGCGCTGCGGGCTTCGGGCGTGTATCCCCACCGGTTGGCCAGGAAGGTCCGCACGAGGGTGAGCTCCTGCTCGGTCACCGCGCTCACGTCCCAGTGGGCGAGCTCGGGCGGGAGGGCGGGGGCGCCGGAGGGCCCCGGTGCCCACCCGGGAACGGGGCCGCCGGCGGCCATCCACTGCCCGGGATCGCTGAAGGCCGTGCCTCGTTGCAGGGTCATGGCCGCCTGGCGTTCGCGGATGACCACCGTGTTGCCGAGGAGATCGCCCAACCGCTGGTTCTTCGAGGTCGAGAGGATGAGGACGCTGCCCACCAGATAGAAGGTGCCCGGCAGCATGTCGATGAGACGCATGACGTTGCGCAGCAAGCTCGACCAGAACCCCACCGGTGCACCGCCGACGCGGACGACCCGGGTCCCCGCCGCCCGCTTGCCCACCGAACGTCCCGACCACAGCATCTCGCAGATGATGAAGTAGCCGATGAAGTCGAGGAGGAAGACGAGGGCGAGGATGCCGGTGGCGATGAGGCCGGAGGTCTCTCCTCCGTTGTGGAGGGCGACGCCGACGACGGCGGCGACGACAGCGAAGAAGGCGACCTGCAGGACCAGGTCGAGGACGAAAGCGGCGAAGCGCGACCCGAGACCGGCCAGGACGGTGTCGAGCGAGACGCCTTCGGGTGTGGGAGTAACGTACCGGTCCTCCAGGGTCACCTCATGAAACTAGAACGATTCTTGGCCGAGAGGTCAGACGAGTGGTCGGAGCTCGAAGGTCTTCTGGGCCGCGCCGGCATCGCCGGGAGCAGGTTGGGTCCCGATGAACTGCGGAGGCTCGGGACCCTGTACCGCTCGGCGGCGGCCGATCTGGCCGTCGCCCGGCGCTCGTATCCCGACACGGCGGGCACACTGCGACTGCAGGCGCTCGTGGCATCGGCCTACGGCGTCGTGTACAGCCGGGCCGAACGCGACGAGACCCCGGGGGAGTTCCTCTCGCACGGACTGTGGCGGCGCATCCGTCAGAACATGAGGTGCGTGGGGATCGCCGCCGCCGTGATGTTGGGCTGTACGGCCCTCGGCGCCGTGTGGGCGCTGGCCGACCCGTCCTCCGCCATCGGCATCCTGCCCGCCGGTTTTCACGTCACCGGCCATCCGTCACACGGCGGCTTCTACGGGATCTCCGTGCCGGCGCGGGCGGGACTGGCCGTCAGCATCTTCACCAACAACATCGAGGTGGCCTTCCTGGCGCTCGCCGGCGGGTTCACCTTCGGCGTGCTCACCGTGTACTCCCTCGCCTACAACGGGGCCCTCCTCGGAGTACTGGGCGCCTTCGAATGGCGCGGCGGAGGGTTCGACGAGTTCGTGCGCCTGATCGTCCCCCACGGCCTGTTGGAGTTGTCGTGCATCTCACTGGCCGGCGGTGCCGGCCTGGCCATCGCCCGGGCCCTGATCGACCCCGAGCGTCGGACCCGCGCCGATGCCCTCGGCCGACTCGTCCCCGTCATCGGGGCCTGCATCCTCGGCACCATGATCTTCCTGGTGGTGGCCGGGCTCACCGAGGGCTTTATCACACCGTGGAACCTGCCCACGGTCCCCGCCGTCCTGGTCGGTGCCGCCCTGGCGGGCACCTTCTGGGCCATGGTGATCTTCCGCGGGAACGCGCCGTCCCCCGGGCCCACCACCGCTACAGCCGCGCCCGCTGCTTGAGCATCAGATAGGCGTGGACACAGGCGGCACCGAGCGTCTGGGACGGCGCTTCGACCACCGTCGCCCCCATGGACCGCAGCAGGCTCGTCGTGCGACGGCGGCTGGCGAGGAGGTCGAGGGCCACGGAGGACCGCAGGACGTCGCGGACGTCGTGCGGCCGGTCCGAGACGGCCGCCGTCAGGTCGGGGTCACGGCATGTGGCGATCAGCACGGCGTGGTGGCGGACGAGGACCGGGCACGATGCCAGCAGGGAGCGTGATGCTGACTCGTCGACGAGGTCGGTGAACAGGGCGATGAGAGCCCGCTTGTGACGGCCCAGGGCGATGAAGGCCCGGTCGTAGTCGCTCTCCACCTCGGTGGGCTCGAGATCGAACAGGGAGCGGACGACGGCCTCCGCCCCCCGGCGCCGGGGGCTCATCTGCCGGGTGACGGCGGCGGCGAAGGACAGAGCGCCCACTCGGTCGCCGGCGTCCTCGGCCGCCACCGCCAGCGTGGCCACGGCGTCGAGGGCCACGTCGAGGCGGGTGACGGGCCCGACCGGCGACGCCATCAGCCGACCGGTGTCGACGACGCACACGAGGTCGCGGTTCTCGTCCACGCGGTACTGGTTGGACATGGCCCGGCCCACGCGGGCACTGGCCACCCAGTTGATCTGGCGGACGTCGTCGTCGGGGGAGTACTCGCGGATGCTCTCGAGCTCGGTGCCGATGCCGAGGCGGCTGCGGATCCGCCCCTCGTCGCTGGCTCGGCCCTGCTTGCGCGCCGCCGCCAACCGGCGTGCCTTCGGAAGGTCGGGGAAGACCGTCACGTCCTCGTCGCCGGCGACCCGATGATCGCGCGATCCGAGACCGATCGGCCCTGTCACCCGGACGACGGCCGGGGGCAGCCGGTGGACGCCGCGGTGCAGGCCCGTCAGTTCGCCCTCGAGCGCGGTGCCGGTGACGTCGTTCGGTTCGACCGACAGCTCCGGTGGGGTCGGTTGGCGCAGGCGCACCGACCGGGCCGACCGGACCGGGACGTCCAGTGCGTACGGGACAGCCACGCGTAGAGCGAGGGTGGGTGTCTTCGTGCGCGTCGCCTCGGGGTGCATCCGGCCGGCGACGACGAGATCGACGACGACGATTCCCGCCAGCGCCGCCACGAGCAGGCAGGGGACGACGACGCCGACCGGGAGGATCAGCGTGACCAGCGCCGTCAGGGCGATGGCGACGGCCGCCGCCCGTGTGGGCCGGGCCCCGCCGACGCGGCGTGTCCGGACGCCGCCCGCTGCGGGATCGCTCGCCGGCGTCAACGGGGGACGGGCACGGTCGAGAGCACCGACTGGAGGGCCTGCTCGGCGGTGAAGCGGTCGAGCTCGGCCTCGGGCGAGAGGATGAGGCGGTGGTGCAGAACCGGGATGACCAGTGATGCGACGTCGTCGGGGACGACGTACGTGCGTCCGTTGAGGCACGCCCAGGCCCGTGACGCGGCCAGGAGGTGGACGCCGGCGCGGGGACTGGCGCCGAGGACGACGGCCGGCAGCTCTCGGGTGCGACGGATCACGGCGGCGACGTAGGCGACGACGGGATCGCTGACGGTGACGGCGTCGACCTCGGCACGGGCGGCGATGAGCTGCTCGGTGCTTGCCACGGGCTGGACGTCGGCGAGGGTCGCCGGGGAGACCCCGACGTGGCGCAGCCGCAGGAGCGCCTCTTCGTCCTGGGCCACCGGATACCCCACCGTCAGCTGCATCAGGAAGCGGTCGAGCTGCGCTTCGGGGAGGGGATACGTGCCCTCGTACTCGATCGGGTTCAAGGTGGCCAGGACGGTGAACGGCTGAGGGAGCGGGTGGGCGACGCCGTCCACCGTGACCTGCCCCTCCTGCATGGCCTCGAGGAGGGCGGCCTGCGTCTTGGGTGGTGTCCGGTTGATCTCGTCGGCCAGGAGCAGGTTGGTGAAGACAGGTCCGGCCCGAAAGGCCAGCTCCGATCCCCGGAGGACGAGAGTCCCCGTCACGTCCGAAGGAAGCATGTCGGGGGTGAACTGCACCCGGCGCGAGTCGAGGGCGGTCGCCCGGGCCACGGCCGAGGCGAGAAGGGTCTTGGCCACCCCGGGCGGTCCCCGCAGGAGGAGGTGGCCGCCGACGGCGATGGCGGCGAGGGTGGCGTCCACCAGCGACGTCTGCCCCACCACCACCTTGGCCACCTGTTCGTTGACGGCCACCCGGAGCTGGGCCAGCGAGCCGGGGCCCGGTGCGGGCGGCGGGGGAGGGGGCGGTTCGGTCATCGTGGGATTCTCATCGATTTCGGCCCTTCCCATCGAGCTCTGACAACGCCCTGCCCACCGCCACCACGTCGTCGGCCGAGCCCGGCGGGCGCAGTACGGTGTCGGCCAGCCCTTCCGGCAGTCCGGTGACATCCGCACCGCCGGAGAGGCGGGTGGCCAGGACGTCGTCGGGCGCATCGACCGGTACACCGAGCCGGCGGCACAGTCGTCGTCGGGCTTCGAGACGCACGGGGGCGACCGCCTCCACCACCTGGCCCGTCGGTCGCGTCGAGAGCAACGTGGCCATGGCGTCGACGTAGCCGACGCGGGGCGGGACCGTGAGTCGACCCGGTTCGTCGGGGGGGCCGAAACGACGTGACGCCGAGAGGATCCACACGAAGATGGCCAGGAGCGCGATGCCGAGGCCCCACCGCCACGACGCCGGCAGGCCGGCGAGGCCGGTGCCCGGGCGTCCGAAGCCGTGGTCGTACTCGTCGAAGACCACAGGTGACCCCGGGGCGACGAGGTCCAACGCCAGCGCGGCGTTGTCGGCCTGTCCGAGCGAGCCGTTGTGCAGCGGTGACGACGACGCCAGCAGGACGAGGGATCCGCGCCCGTCGGCCACGACGGCCAGAACACCCCCGGGCCCCTGGAGAAGCGGTTGCGCTCCTCCCGTGCCGGCCATGGAGGGGGCGAAGCTCCCCTGTCCCGTCCCCGTCACGGTGTGGACACCGGCCACCTCGGGTAGATCGGCCACGGGATGTGATGTCCCTGCCGGCGCCGTTCGCCACGCCGGTGCCGTCGCGCCATCGAGAAGAGAGCGCAGGACGCCGCGTGCCGGCGGACGCCCGCCCAGGACGACCCGGTCCCCTTGCGCCAGTGCGTGGTCCAGGGCGTGGGTGTCGGCCGGGTTCCACGATGTGGGATCGAGGACGAACACGGTGCTGCGCGGCGGCAACACCGTCCCGCCGAGGGAGGTGGTCAACCGGTCGATCGTGTGACCGCGCTCGGTCAGCAATTGCGCCATCGCCCCGGTCCCCGACGATGAGGTGTCGTAGGAGGACGACGGTCCCGAGGCGCCACTCCCGCTGCTGCCGAGTCCGGTGATCGTCGAGGATGCGAGCTCGACGCCGGCGACGGCCGCGAGCACGGCGAGCACGACGCGCCAACCGAGGGGGATGCTCCGCCAGCGCTCGGTGGCCGACGGAGGGGGTGGGGACAGGCCCGGTGGCGTCGCCGGAGGCGTCACCGATTGTTCGCTTTCACGTCGCCGCCGTCGCCCGGTCGGGACTCCACCAGCACCCGGGGCCACTGTGTGCGGGCTGTTTCGGCGTCGTCAGAGGTGGCACGGTCGCCGGCGTAGACGATCATCTCGTGACGGCCGGCGAGGATGTCGAAGGTGGAGGAGCGCAACGTCACCGACAATTGCCTGTCCGTCTGTGCGTCCTGATTGACGATGACGCCCTGGCGTTGGAGGCGGAGGAGCCCCGCCCGGAAGCGCAGCCTGACCGCCGTCTCGTGGTCGCCGGCGCTGTCGGCGACGGCGGCCCGTCGTTCCATCTCGCCCGGATCGTCTGTGTCGCCGGCCATCGTTCGGGTCGTCGGTTCCCGGGCGGAGATCCGCGCCCGGCGTCTGACGATCAGCACGCCCACGGCGACACCGAGTCCGACGGCGAGAACACCGAGGACCACCACCCACCACCCGCCGAGGGTCGAGCGGAAGCCGTGGCCGATGTGGACGAGGAGATGCCGGTAGAGCCAGCGGGCGGGACGGCCGAGAACGGCATTGAGGGCCCGACCGAGTGCATGGAGCACCCCGGCCAGGGGGCGGGGGGTGTGCGAGGGCACCTTCCGAAAGGGGGCCTTCGACAAGATGTGCCGGGCCTGGTCACGCGCCGACGACGAGAAGCTCGAGGATCCCGGCACCGTCCGCTACCTCGGCTCGGCCGGACCGCTGTCGGGATCGGGGTTTGGCGCCGGGAAGACCGGTGGTGGCGCTGATCCCCATTCGGGAGGCGCCGTCGCCGGCGCCACCGGGGGAGGCACCGGTGGTACCGGCGGGGGAGGTGGCGGGTACCCGGGCGGCGGCGGTGGATAACGCTGCGGTGGGGGCGCATAGCCCTGCGGCGGCGGGTACCCCTGCGGGGGCGGTGGATACCCCTGCGGCGGCGGGTAGCCCTGCGGCGGCGGGTAGCCCTGCGGGGGCGGCGGATATCCCTGGGGCGGGTAGCCGGGAGGCGGGTAGCCGTACGCCGGTGGTTGTCGGAGAAACGACATGGCCGAGCTGGTGGGGGCCATGCCCATGTGGGTTGCCAGCAGCTGGATGTCGAAGCCTTCTTTACGGACCCGGAGGTCGATCGAGATGATGACGAGAACGGCGGCGCTGAACGGCGTGGCCACGACGAGCGTGGCCGTGCGGGTGAAGAAGTCGACGACGGCGGACGCGGTGGTGTCGTTGTGCGACGAGACGAGCACCACGACGCCGACGATGCTGATGACGACGCCGAAGACCCCGACGATCAGTCCGGCGAGGAACTCGGTGCCGAAGACGGACCACCACGTTCCGCGGACCAGACGGAAGCTGCGCCGCACCGCCTGCCAGCCACGGATGTCCTCGATCATGAGGGTGGGGACGGCGAGACTGCTGCAGACGTTGAACCAGATGACGTACGCGATCCAGGCGATGCCCCCGAACACGGCCACGAGGATCGCCAGGACCTTCAGGTGGACGACGGCGAAGATCACGGCGACGAGGGTGACGCCGAGCGCGGGGAGAATGACGGCCAGGAACGTCAGAAGGATGATCCAGAGGATCGAGGGAAAGCGGGTGGCGCCGCGCCTGAGGGCCGTCCGCCACTCCACCGGCTGACCGAGGTAGGAGTTGGCGACGATGCCGTAGCAGCTGGCCGTGGCGATGGCGGTGGCGACCTCGACGATGACGAGGAGAAGAAGGGCACCGGCGCCGAACGTCCAGAGATCCGATGCCGAATAGTGGACAGTGCTCACGCCGAAGGCGTTCGGAGTGGTCGTGGCTTTGGGGAGAGCGGTCGAGATGGAGATCAGGGCCTCGACGATGCCGGCCGGAACAGCGACGACCAGGACGGCCTTGGCCATCGACAGGAAATTACGTCCGTAGATCTTGAACGACGCGTCGAGGCGCTCACCGACGCCGATCGGCCGGAGCACCGGTGGAGTGGGCGACCACATCACGAACCACCCGTCATCGAGGGAGCCGACGGCGATGAGCGATGGCTAGTACCCGGGTCCGTGGTCGAGGAGCCGCCGGGGGGTCTCGACCATCATGGCGGTGATCTGCTCTTCGGAGATGCCTCGGGCTCGCATCATGGGGAGCACGTCGCGGCTGATGTGCATGAAGTTCCAGTTGGGTTGGACCTGGGTCAGGAACTCGTCGTCGAACCAGTCCATGTGGCACCCGGCGTCGTGCGAGATGACGAGGCGCTCGGACCATCCCGCCTCGCACAGTCGGGCGATGGTGTCGACGCGCTTCTCGGTGGGGCAGTAGGCGTCGACGCCGAAACGGTCCATGCCCAGGGTGGATCCGGCGCCGAGGAGCTCTTCGAGGTAGGCCAGGTCGGTGGAGTCACCGCTGTGTCCGACGACCACGCGCCCGAGGTCGACCCCCTCCTCGGTGAAGACACGCTGCTGGTCGAGGCCGCGCTTCGAGTGGGCGTGGGTATGGGTGGAGATGGGGAGCCCGGTCTGACGGTGGACCCGGGCCACGGAGCGCAGGACCCGCTCGACGCCGGTTGTCAGCCCCTGCTCGTCGGTGGCGCATTTCAGGATGCCCGGATGCACGCCGGACCCCGCAATACCATTTTCGATATCGTGGAGGAAGTACTCGTCGAGCACGTCCACACCGCTCGGCCGGAAAGCCCCCGAGCGGTAGTCGAAGAAGTGGGGGAGGTCGTTGTAGGTGTAGAGGCCGGTGGCCACGACGATGTGGAGGTCGACCTGCTCGGCCACCTTCTGCACCAACTCGATGTCGCGCCCGAGGCCCACGACGGTCAGGTCGACGATGGTGCCGATCCCCGCCTCGTGGAGCTCCCCCAGGCGCTCGACGGCCTGGGCGATGCGGACGGTGGGGTCCCAGCCGGTGGGCCAGTTCGAGGCCACCTCGGGGGAACGTACGAAGACGTGCTCGTGCATCAAGGTGGGGCCGAGGGCGCCGGCGTCGACCGGACCGCGCACGGTGTTGACCTGACCCATTGTTGTCCTCCCCTTCGTCGGATCGACGCGTCCGCTACGACCCGAGCAACCTGTGCAGCTCCGCCGCCAGGACCTGCGCCTCGGCGCGCAGACGCGACGGCTCGGGCCCGGCGCAGAGCAAGGACCGGGACGCCGAGGGGAGCACGCGATCGGGGCACGAGGCGAAGCAGGCGGCCACGTCCGCCGGGGTCGCGCCCTGAGCACCGACGCCGGGGGCCAGGAACAACCCGTTCATGACCGAGAGATCGAAGTCGGTGGGCGGCCCGTGCGTCGGGCCGAACACGGCCCCGATCGGTCCGACCGAGTCCGGTGCCACGCGGTGGTTCTCGCCGGCGATGTCCACCACCAGCTGGTGCTCGACCGTCGTCGTGCTCGGGTGGCGGGCCCCCTGGATGGCACGCCCTTCGGCGTTGGAGGACCGGGTCACGATGAAGACGCCGGCACCGTTGGCCGCGGCCCGGTCGAGGATCGGTTGCATGGCGGCGAGTCCGAGATAGGGGGTGATGGTGATGGCGTCCACCGAGATGGCCGCGTCGGGGCCCAGGTACGCCTCGGCGTAGGCCTCGTTGGTCGAGCCGACGTCGCCGCGCTTGGCATCGAGAAGGACGAGGACCCCAGCGCTACGACAGGCGTCGACCAGTCGGGCCAGGCATCTCATGCCCTGCCAGCCGTGGCGCTCGTAGAAGGCGGTTTGCGGTTTCACCGCCCCGACCGTCCCCACCGATGCTTCGACGACGATGTCGACGAAGCGCTCCAGCCCGTCGGCGCTGTCGCCCAGGCCCCACTCGACAAGGATGTCGCCCGAGGGATCGAGGCCGAAGACGAGAGGACCGTATTCCCGCATGGCGGTGAGAGCGCGATCGGCGAAGGGCGCAGTCGGTCCTGGCACCGCGGACCGCGGCGATGTCGACCGGGACTTCTCGAGGGGTGCCGGCACGGGGGGCATGTGCCGACGATATCGGTCACGGAGCCGGACGGGTGGCTCCGACGAAGTCGGCCGACCAGATCGGCTCCACGCGCACGACAGCGCCCGTGTGGGGGGCATCGACCATTTCACCCGGTTGGACGACGATCCCGACGTGGTCGACCGCCTCGCTGGAGGATCCGAAGAAGACCAGGTCTCCGGGGAGCAGAGGGGCATCCGGGGGCAGGTGGGGTCCGGCGTCGTACTGGTCCTGGGCCACGCGGGGGAGATGGACGCCGGCCGCGGCGAAGGCAGCCTGGACGAGACCCGAGCAGTCGAACCCCCCGTCGCCCTCACCCCCCCACCGGTAGGGGGTGCCCAACTGGGCCAGGGCCCACGACACCGCTTCGGCCGCCGCCGTTTCTCTCGAGGTCGGTGCTCCGGGGACGAGGGCCGGCGTGACGGCCCCGAGGCCGGCGGGAAGGTCGATACCGCCCGTGCCTCCCACCCAGGCGGCGGCACCGAGGCAGACGAAGACGGCGGACGACGCCACCAGAATGCCGAGGACGAGAACGAGCCGGACGGGCGAACGCATGGGATGACCTCAAGGTGACGGGGTCGAGATGCGTGAGCGGCAGGCTCAGAGACGGGCGGGCGGAGCACCCGTGGGCGGAGTCGATCATGGCCACGACCGGTCCGTCAAGGCCTCCGGTGGCCGGGTGGCGACGAGGTCAGCCGCTCACCGTGGGCCCGGCCCGCTCGACGGTCAGGCGGAGCAGGACGCGCCGTTCGCTCTCCATGGCGGCGCGGTACTCGTTCCAGTCCGGGTGTTCACCTGACAGCTGTCGGTAATAGTCGATCAGGCCGTCCATGGCCTCGGGCAGGGAGACGATCTCGACCGGACCCTCGACCTGGACCCATTCGCCGAAGAACCCGTCGCTCAGTACGGCCAGCGAGGCGCGTGGCCGCCGTCGCAGGTTCTTCGTCTTCACCGCCGTTTCGCGAGTACTCACCACCACGGTGCCGTCCGCATCGACGCCGGCCGCCACCGGTGACAACTGGGGCTCACCGTCCGCCCGCGTCGTGGCCAGGACGGCCCGGTGATGGTGACGGATGAATTCCAGTGCCGCTGATCGGTCCATGATCATCTCCCTGACGTCGTGGTACTCCACGGCACGCTACCGAGGAATCCGGTCCCCCCCGTCGTCGATGATCCCGTCGCGCAGATGGAGGACGCGTCGACAGGCGTCGACCACCTCGGGGTCGTTGGAGGCGATGACGACGATCCGGTCGGGAGAGGGATCCACCAGCAACGCCAGGACCCGCGCCCGATTGTCCGGGTCGAGCTCGCCCGTGGGTTCGTCGGCGATCACGATCTCCGGCGAACCGGCGAGGGCGCGGGCCACACCGACTCTCTGGCGTTGGCCACCGGACAGCTCGGCGGTCACGCGGTCGTGGACGTCCCCGAGGCCGACCGACCGCAACGCCTCGGTGGCCCGGGTGCTCACCTCCAGTGCCGGCAGTCGGCGTTCCTGGAGCGGCAGCGCGACGTTCTCCTGCGCCGTCATCTCCGCCACGAGTCCCTGCGTCTGCAGGACGACACCGAAACGGATGCCCCCGCGGTCGGCATCGGTGCTGATCGGTCTCCCGTCGACCAGCACCGTCCCGCGGACGGGGGTATGAGACCGGCCAGGGCGAGGAGAAGGACCGTCTTGCCCGACCCCGAGGGACCCGAGACAGCCAGGGGAACACCCGCCCGCGCCGTGAGTTCGATCCCGTTCAGAACGGGACGGCCCCCGAGATCGAGTCCGAGGGTATGGGCCTGCAGCTCCGACGCGCTCACCGGTCGGGTCCGTCCACCGGTCGGAGGTCGATGCCGTCCTCGTGACGCACGACGCGCAGTCGTGTCAGGGGAGGGAAACGCTCCAGGACGTCGGGGGGGAGTTGAAGAGAGCCGCTGCCGTCGATGACGGCGAATTGTTCGCCGTGCCGACCTTCGCCGCCGACCCGACCGTCACGGATGATGACCGAACGCGCAAAGGCGCCGGCCACCTCGGGATCGTGGGTGACGAGGACGATGGTGGTCCCGAGTTGCTCGTTGATGGCGTGGAGGAGCGAGACGACCTTCTGACGGGCGGCGGATTCGAGTTGGTTGGTGGGTTCGTCGGCCAGGAGGAGACGGGGCGAGGACCCGACGCCGGCGGCGAGAGCCACCTGCTGCTGCTCTCCGCGCGGCA
The DNA here is from genome assembly GCA_963848355.1 of uncultured Acidimicrobiaceae bacterium. Classification (GTDB taxonomy): domain Bacteria; phylum Actinomycetota; class Acidimicrobiia; order Acidimicrobiales; family UBA8190; genus CAWKDG01. The sequence goes on along the minus strand of CAWKDG010000001.1, from coordinate 396,694 downwards.
ATTCGGCTACGCGACGGTGGGCGATGGCGGACAGGCCCAGGCGGTCCAGCAGCTCGACGGGGTCGGGGGCGGGTCGTCGCCGGCGCTTGCGCCCGCCCTGCTGGGCGAACCAGACGTTCTGTGCCGCGGTGGCGAAGGGGAGGAGATTGCGCCCGGTCTCCTGCAGGACGTAGCTCACCTCGGTGGCCCTCAGCTCCTGGGTCTGCCTCCCGCTCAAACGGCTCAACTCTGCTTCTCCCACCCAGATCTGTCCCGCCGACGGGCGGATCAGTCCCGCCAGCAGCTTGAGCAAGGTCGACTTACCCATGCCCGATGGTCCGAGGAGAGCCAGCATCTCGCCGGCGTCGATCTCGAGATCGACACCGCGCAGCGCGACGATGTCGACCCCCTCCTGCTCGTAGAGATGGACGACACCGATGACGTGGACGTCGACGCCTCCTTGTTGGCCGTGAGCCTCGACGCGCGTCATTGCCCACCCCCCAGCGTGTCGACCGACGACCGTCCCACGACGAGGCGGGCGGCCACCGCCACCGTCGTCCCCAACGAGACGAGGACGGCGACGATGATGACACCGATGGCTCCGAGCGGAAGGCCGAAGGCGAGGGGCGGCGCCGTGCCGGCGGTGAAGTTCTCGGGGATGGACGGGAGCGCCACCACGGTGGCAATCACGCCGGCGGCGGCGCCGGTGACCACCCCCACACCGAGTACCAGGACCTGCTCGATGGCGAGCGACCGACGCAGCGTTCGTGGCCGGATCCCCACGGCCCGGAGAGAGGCGAACTCGACCATCCGACGGCGGGCGGTGACCGACACCGCGAAGATGGTCGAAGCCACGGCCAGGACGGCGGCGACGAGAGCGGAGACGAGGAAGAGCGCATAGGCCAGGGAGACGCCGGTCTTCGAGAGCACCGACAGCTGCGACGACACCGTGTGCACCTCGACGACCGTGATCCCGTCGGTGCGAAGGCGTTGGACGACGTCGCGGTCGGGTCCGGGCGCCAGCCAGACCTCCGATGTTGCATGCAACATCGGTCCCGCCTGCAGCCGCTGCGCCAAGGCCAGGTCGACCATGATCGCCCCGTTACCGTTGCCGATGACGGGCAGAGCGGGGACGAGGGCGACCGACCTGACGGTGAGGGTCGAGCCGTCGAGGCCGACGCCGGTGTTCCCGGAAAAGGAACCGGTCACGATGGCGGGCAGGGTGGGAGGCACATCGGCGGGCCCGAATGTCGCCGGCGAGCCGTCGGCGTCCACCGTGGCGTCGACGGTCAGGGCCGACCCGTCCTTCCCGAGGGTGACGGCGCCGGCGGGGCTGGACCAGTCATGGGGATCTCCGAGTCTCGCCGGGACGGTCGACCAGGGACCGCCGCCGGACCGATCGGCGATCGAGGTCATGGTGAAGGGAATGCGGGCGCTCTGTTGCGGCACGCTGCCCGGGGGCGCCCAGGTCACCGCCAGGCCGACGAGTCGACACGTCGGGGTGCAGTCCCCGACAATCGAGCCCTGATAGGAGTGGCGGTCGACGTGGAGGGCGCCGAGATCGACGGTCGAGAGCTCCTGGAAACCGTCGTCGAACACGACGGCCTGCAGCTCGGGGGCGGGCTCGACGCTGCCGGCGACGTCGACCGACACCCGCACGGCGGTACCCGAGACGGTCACGACCGGCGCCGTGCGGGGGGCGATCAGGCGCGCCAGGGTGCGCACGCCCGTGGTGCTCAGTGTCGGCGGCCACGCGGCCACCTCAGCCATCCGAGCCGAGTCCACGGCCAGGGTCACACCATCGGGCGCCCTCTCGATGACGACGGCCATGGCCTCTGACCCTCCTGGGTCGGCCTGGCGCACGGCGCTCAGGAAGTCGACGCCGGGAGGGACGGTGACGACCAGGGCGCGCGACGCTCCGACATCGAATCCGGCGTCCAGGGACCGGTTGTGTCCGGCGACGGCCCAACCGGCGATGGCGAAGGTGGCCAGGCCGACGGCGAGGGACACGAGGACGATGTGCCGGGAGAGCTCGGCCCGTCGTGCGATGCGAGTGACGGCCAGGGTGGTGCCCACCCGAGGCGAACCCCGCGTGGCGCGGACAGCCAACCGCGATGCCAGAGGAAGCAGGCGGGCGGCCACGACCCCCATCCCGAAGGCCAGGAGACCGGGGGCGAAGGCGGCCAGGGGATCGGTGTGGGCGCCGCTCGACACACCACCCGCCGCCACCTCGACGAAGGCGACGACGGCCAGCGTCACGGCCACGGCATCGACGGCGATGGCGATCCCTTGCCTACCGGGGCCCTGGTGCCGTGGCGCGGCGCGACGGAAGATCAGCTGGCGCGCCCCGAGAACGGTCGCCAGCACACCGGCTGCGAAGGAGAGGACGGCTGCTCCTACCGCCGGGGGGGCGACGGTCGGCCCCACTCCCGGGACGAACAGATGGGGAGAAGCGACCACGGCGGCGAGCCAGGCGACGAGGATGCCGAGCGGGACCGACAGGCCGAGGATGGTGAGTGGTTCGAGGAGGGCGACGAGAGCGGCGTCCGAGGGCCCGAAACCACGGAGTTCGGCCAGCCGGACATCGGGCTCTCGGGCCTCGGCCGTGCGTGCGGCCACGAAATAGAGAACGAGCAGGGAGAGCAGAACGAGTTGGAGATCGACGACGATCACGATGGTGCCGGTCGTGTGCTCGTCCTGCGCCGCCCGGTCGAGTTGGCTGACGACCCCACTGCTCACCCCGACCGCTTCATCGGTGCGGGCCTGGTTCACCAGTCGCGCCAGCGTGGTTTCGAAGGGCCCGACGATCCCCGGTACCAGGTCGTCCTCGGTGAGCGGGAATTGCGTCATGAGCGCCACCTGGCCGGGCGGTGCCACGGCGAGCACGGTCTGCGCACTGGCGAAGACGTCGTCGAGGAGCGGCTTCGAGGTGCTGAACCCCTCCCCTTTGGGGAAGTAGTTCTCGCCCCACCAGAACGGCACCTGAGGATCGCCGGGCCGGAAGAGTCCCGAGATCATGAGGGTGATGGGCCTGGCGCTCCGCGTCGCGAAGAGGGTGAGACGGTCACCGGTGTGCAGACCCAGAGCCTGGGCGCTGCGGGTACTGACGGCCACAGACCCGGGCGCCACGGGACAGCCGCCCGAGCGAAACGACAGGTGCCGGCACACGTCGGTACGGGCGACGAGGTCGGAACCGTAGAGCTGGCCGTTGGTGGGCGCCGTGGTCGTCACGCCGATGTCCTCGGTGACGATCGGTGATCCGAGGAGAGCGCGCCCACCGAAGGTCGGGCCGCGGAAGAGGCGTGAGGCTTCGTCCGAGACGCGGCAGGAGCCGCGTGCGGGCGTCGGGACCGCGTGACGGGAGCAGGGTGAGGCCGATGTTGCCGACGGGCGCCTCCGCCAAGGTCGACAGAAGGACCGAATGGTCGGCCTCGCCCAGATAGACGGGCCCGAAGGTACCGGCGGCGATGGCGCCGACGGCCACCACCAGCATGGAGATCGATGCGCCCGCCCGCCATCGCAGGCCGCCGAGGATCAGCGCCGCGCGTGCCCGCCGGTCAGCCTTAGCCATGGAGGTGCTCGGGCTCCGTCATCGACGATCGACGCCGTCGATCGATGCGGTGTGCGGGAGGTCGGCGCACGGCCGCCGAAGCGTAGTCCCGGCCCGTGACGATCGGAGGGTGGTCGCTAAGGCCCGCTGCCGGCCGCCCCGGAGTGGGCCCGGCGAAGCCTGCCGCCCAGGGCGGCGATGTAGCGCCGCAGTTCGAGGGGTTCGATCACCTCGAAGTCGGGACCGAGGCCGATCAGATAGCCGGCCAGCCACTCGTCGTCGTCGTACCCCAGCTCCACTTTGGTGTGGATACCGTCCGGTTCGGTGACACCGGCGTAGGGCGGGATGAGCTGGACCACGACCTCGGTCGGTGCCTTCACGAGGACGACGGCCCGGTGGGCGTATCCCGCCGTGCTGATGGCTTCGGCCACCATCCGGGCCGGATCGTCGAGGGGCCGGGGTTCGAAGGTGTGGCCGATGACGCTCACCGAGGAGGCCCGGTCGACGCGGAAGGTGCGCCAGTCCCGGCGGTCGAGGTCGTAGGCGACCAGATACCAGCGCCGGTCGGTGGCCACCAGCCGGTGGGGTTCGACGCGTCGCTCACTGCGGCGACCGTCCTGGGCCGCGATAGGCGAAGGTGGCGAGCTGGTGGTGGTCACAGGCCTGGGCCAGGCCGATGAGGGTCTCGGTGGACACAAGCTCGGTGGGCGACCCCTCGGAGTACAGAGAGACGGTGGCCGCCCGCAGGGCGGCGAGCTGGGAGCGCAGCCGCGGAGGGAGGAGACGGTCGAGCTTGGCCAGGGCGGTGAGGGCGCCGCGTTCGATGCCGGGCACGGCGGCCACGGCGGACACGCCCAGGACGACGGCGACGGCCATGGCCTCGTCGTCCTCGAACAGCAGCGGGGGTACGTCGGTCCCGCCACCCAGGCGGTAGCCCCCACCGGCACCGGGGATCCCGTGCACCTGGTACCCGAGGGCCCGGAGGCGGTCGACGTCGCGCCGGACGGTGCGGGTCTCCACCTCGAGGCGCTCGGCCAGGTCGGCTCCGCTCCACGTGGGCCGGCGCTGGAGCAGTCCGAGGAGGCGCAGGAGGCGGGCAGCGGGATCGGCCATAGGCCCATTATCCTTCCATTGAGGACCAAATCTGTCCTCAATGGTGGATAGGTTTCACTGCATGGTCAATCCCTCGGTACTGCAGCAACTCGGGAAGGAACACCAGCGTGAGATCCTCGAGGCGAGCCGGATCCCCCGCACCGGCGACTCCCTGGTCCCCCGGGCCCGCCGACGACTCGGATGGTCCTTGATCGGTCTGGGCGCCCACCTCGCCATGGACGGACAGGGACGGGGTTCGGGCCCTTGGCACCACTTCCCCGGTGACCGCCGGATCCACCCCCTCGGCCCCCTGGTCCGGCCGTGAGGAGCCAAAGCCGGTCGATCCCACCGCGCTGACGCAACGTGACCACAACCGTGGTCGTGGCGGCGTGACCCCTGGCGGTGTTTCGGTCCTCCCCCGATATGCTCCGGCGATGCTCAGCACGATGCAGGACGGGCCCCTCCTGATCAGCGGCATCCTCCGTCACGGCCAGCGGGTCTACGGCGGCAGCGAGGTCATCACCGTCGAGCCCACGGGCGACCGGCGGTCCACCTTCGCCCAGGTGGCGGGGCGCGCCGAGCGTCTGGCCGCCGCCCTGCGGCGCCTCGGTGTGGGCGACAGCGACCGGGTGGCGACGTTCGCGTGGAACGACCAGGAGCATCTGGAGGCCTACCTCGCCGTCCCTTCCATGGGGGCCGTCCTCCACACGTTGAACATCAGGCTCTTCCCCGAGCAGTTGGCGTACGTGGTGAATCATGCCGAGGACAAGGTGGTCATCGTCGACGCTTCGGTGGCGCCGTTGTTGGCCAAGGTGCGCGACCAGTGCCCGACGATCGAGCACATCGTCGTGGTGGGCGACGGGGACACCGACGGCCTGGGTCCGACGCTCAAGTACGAGGAGTTCATCGGGGCCGAGGAGGTCGGCTACGAGTGGCCCGAGCTCGACGAACGCCAGGCGGCGGCCATGTGCTACACGAGCGGGACGACCGGCAATCCGAAAGGAGTCGTCTACAGCCACCGCTCGACGTGGCTGCACTCCTTCGCCGGGATGTCGGCGAATGCTCTGGGGGCGACGGAACACGACCGCGTCCTCGTGATCGTGCCGATGTTCCACGCCAACGCCTGGGGGATGCCCTACACGGCCTTCATGGCCGGCACCGACCTGATCCTGCCCGAGCGCTTCCTCCAGGCCGAGCCGTTGGCCCGGATCTTCGCCGAGCTCCGCCCCACCTTGTCTCTTGGGGTACCGACCATCTGGAACGACCTGTTGCGCTACAGCCAGTCCCACGACGTCGACCTGCAGTCGTTGCGGATGGTGACGGCCGGTGGTTCGGCCGTGCCGCGGACCCTCATCGAGGCGTACCGGGACACCTTCGAGGTGGAGATGATCCAGGGCTGGGGGATGACCGAGACCAGCCCCGTGTGTGCCATGGCCTTCCCGCCCAAGGGCATCAGCGTGGCGCAGGAGATGGACTGGCGGGCGAAGACGGGACGGGTCCTGGCCGGTGTCGAGATCCGGGTGGTGGCGGAGGACGGCACCACGATGCCGGCCGACGGCCACTCCGTCGGTGAGTTCGAGGCGCGCGGACCGTGGGTCACCGGGTCCTACTACGGCGACCCCTCCCCGGACCGGTTCCACGACGGGTGGTTGCGGACGGGCGACGTCGGGTGGATGGACGACCGCGGGTTCATGCAGATCTCGGACCGGACCAAGGACGTCATCAAGTCCGGGGGCGAATGGATCTCGTCGGTCGAGCTCGAGAACGAGGTGATGGCCCATCCGGCCGTCTTCGAGGCCGCCGTCATCGGTGTCCCCGACGCCAAGTGGGACGAACGGCCGCTGGTGGTGGTGGTCACGGGGTCGGAGGGTCCGCGGCCGGAGCCCGACGTCCTGCTCGAGTTCCTGAGCGGCCGGGTGGCCCGGTGGTGGCTCCCCGAACGGTGGGCCTTCGTCGACGAGCTGCCCAAGACGAGCGTGGGCAAGTTCGACAAGAAGGCGTTGCGGAGTCGGGTGGCCGACGGGAGCATCGAGATCCTCGAGGTCGGGCCCCCGCGTCGCGGCGACTGAGCCGTCGGATGGGCGTCGAGGATCTGGCCGAGCGTCTGGCCCAGCTGTCCGAGGAGCTGGGCGACCTGGCCTTCGACCGGCTGCGCGAGGCGTCGTCCTCGGTCGGTCGCGGCCAGCCCCGTCCTGCCCTGGTGGCCGAGGAGAAGCGTCTGCTCGCGCGCCCGACGCGCCGTGGACAAGGCGGTCGTCCTGCTGCGGGGGATGGACGAGGACATCGACGGGTAAGGCGGTGGAGCACGGCACGCCAAGCTGAGTCCGTGGACGCATCGTCGTCGGGCCCGGTGCTCGCCGAGGCGGCCCGCCGGCGGTCGGTCGACGTGGTGGCTGCTCTGGAGGCTGCCGGCCCGGGGGCGTTGGACCTGTCCTCGTCCCTCGCCGGTTGGAACCGGCTGACGATCGTCTGCCACCTGCGTTACGGAGCGGTGGCGTCCCACCGCCTGACGACGGACGCGCTGGCCGGGAGGCCGACGTCGTTCTACCCCGGTGGGCGGTTGCGCCAGAGGCCGGACACACTGCGACCGGGTGAAGGCGAGGAGCCGGCCGACGTCGTCGGTTCCCTGGCGACGCAGAGCGAGCGGCTGCACGACCTGTGGGACCGGTTGGTGCCACCGCAGTGGGAGACGGTCGTCGAGGAGCCGGCGGCGAACCCCGATCTCGGCCCGACCACGATCGACCTGGTGGCCATGATGCGCCTGACCGAGGTGGAGGTGCACGGGGGCGACCTCGAGGTCGGTCTCGACGACTGGAGCGACGTCTTCGTCGCCCACGCCCTTCCCGTGCGCCTGCGCTGGTTGACGTCCCGCCGCAGCAACCACCGAGCGATCGACAGGGCCGTGACCGGATCATGGCTGTTCGCCGCCACCGACGGTCCCGGCAGCGTGATCGCCACCGACGGTCCGACGGTGACCGTCGAGCCCGCCGGCCACAAGACGACAGCCGACGCCGTCATCGAAGGCAGTTCCCGCGACCTTTTGGCCCTTCTGCTGGGCCGCCCCCCACGACAGGGCCTCACTTTCGGCGGTGACACCGAGCTGGCGCGCGCCTTTACCCGGGCCTTTCCCGGACCGTGACCGTTACAGCCTGATGCTTCACTGGCGCTGTGGATCTCGCTGTCCTCACGGAGACGATCGACCGCTTGCAAGAAGCTGATCCCTCGACGCATGCCGATGCGGAATCGATCGAAGCACTCCATCGGGCACTGGCCCGCCTCGAGTCGTACACCACCGAAGCGACGGCCGCTTTCGACGCGTCGGAGAACTGGGTACCCGACGGCGCCTACAACGCCGCCATGTGGCTGGTCTCGAAGTGTCATCTGCCGAAGCCCCACGCCCGACGCATGGTGCGACGTGGTCGGGAGCTGCGTCACCGGCCGGCGTTCGCCGGTGCCTGGGCCGCCGGTGCCATCACCGGTGCCCAGATCGATGTCGTCGCCGACCTCCGCAACGACACCACGGAACAGGCGCTGGCCCGCGACGAAGAGATGCTCGTGGGCCAGGCGGCCACGCTTCGTTACGACTCCTTCGTCCAGGCCGCCGCCTACTGGAAGCAGCGGGCCGACCCTGACGGCGTGGAAGCCGATGACGAGAAACGCCGCCGCCGGCGTGACGTCTATCTCGTCAGCAGCTTCGGTGGGATGTGGTTGGGCGGGATCACCCTCGACCCCGTCTCCGGATCGATCGTGGCGGGAGAGCTCGAGCGCCTCGAGCGTGAGATGTTCGAGGCCGAGTGGGCCGAGGCTCGCACGACGCTCGGACGGGACCCCGCCATCGGCGATCTGAAACGCACATCCGGGCAGCGTCGGGCCGACGCCCTGGTCGAGATGGCCACACGGAGCCAGATCGCGCCGGTCGACGGACGCCGCCCGGCACCGCTCTTCAGCGTCTTCGTCGGCTACGAAACGCTCCACGGGCGGATCTGCCAGCTGGCCGACGGGAGCGTGATAGCCCCCGGGTCCCTTCTTTCGTGGTTGGATCAGGCCTATCTCGAGCGGGCCGTGTTCGCACCCGATCGTCGCGTCGAGGTCAGCGCCACGGCCCGGCTCTATACCGGCGCCACGCGACGGGCGATCGAACTACGGGATCGACAGTGCACCCATCCGTACTGCGACGTACCGGCAGCGTCGTGCCAGGGCGATCACATCACTCCCTATCACGCCGGCGGTGCCACGGTCCTGGCGAACGGGCGGCTGCTCTGCGGGTTCCACAACCGACTACGCAACCAGCGACCACCGCCCGAGGACTAGAACGAGCTGTCCCGGGGTCAGGCGTGGATCACGTGCTTCACTCGACCCAGGTGTTGACGGTGTCGATCAACTGGCGGAGCCGGCCGTAGTGGACACGGTCGAAGCGGAAGGCCAGGCGGGGAAGCTCCACGTGGTCACCGCTCGACCGCTCCGGTGAGAGGGGCTTCGTCGGTCGGATCGTTCCCCCGACGACGATGTCGCCGAAGGCGTCGTTGAGGGCGGCGAGCTGGGCGCGCGTGGCGGTGTGGCGGAGGCGCATGACGAGGAGATCGCCCACCCAGCGCACGGAGTGGTAGTTGCGGAAGAAGCCGAGGATCTCGTTGGTGGCGATGTCGACGTCGGCAGTGATGCGGTAGAGGGAATGGTCCTCGGGGGAGACGAGACCGCGCGCCGCGACCTGTTCGTCGACAAAGCGTCGCCAGCCCCGCCAGTAGGTGCCGTCGGGGACGTCGAGGAGGACGAGAGGGGCCGGTTGGGCCTTGCCCGTCTGGAGGAGGGTGAGCAGTTCGAATGCCTCGTCCAGGGTGCCGAAGCCGCCGGGGAGGACGGCGTAACCGTCGGACTCCTTGATGAGCATGAGCTTGCGGGTGAAGAAGTACCGCATCTCGACGAGCTTCGGGTCCTGGGCGATGAAGGGGTTGGCCCCCTGCTCGTGGGGGAGGCGGATGTTGACGCCGATGGACATCTCGCGCCCCGCCCCCTCCATGCCGGCGGCCATGATGCCGGGCCCGGCGCCGGTCACCACCATCCAGCCGTGGCCGGCCATCCGTTCGGCCAGGCGGCGGCTCTGGACGTAGAGGGGGTCGTCGGGCAGCGTGCGGGCCGACCCGAAGAAGGTGACCTTGAGGGCTTCGCGATAGGGGCGGAAGACGCGGAAGGCCTCGGCCATCTCGGCCAGGGCGGCCGAGGCCAGCTTCAGGTCGATGGGCTCGGTGTGCTCGGCGGCCATGCTGACGACGGTGGCGAAGATGGCGCGGTAGAGCTCGCGCCGTTCGGTGATCCCGCACGAGTCGAGGAGGGCGTCGACGAGGCGCCGCCGTTCGGGGTCGAGGCCCTCGGCCGCCACCTCCTCCGCTCCGGACGTGTCGGCGACCAGCGGGGGGACGTCGGTGTCGGTCACCGCCGCTTCGACGAGCGGGCGCGCCGCCGGGTCCTCGTCGGTCACGGTCGGTCGGTCACAGCGATCAGCAGGGGGCGGGGACGCGCCCGTACAGAGTGGTGCGTTGCTCGAGGCGTCGTCCGAGGGGTTCGACGACGGCCCGGAACTCCTCCTCGCCCATGAACTGGCCGTGGGAAGCGCCCGCGGCGCGCGAGATGTTCTCGTCCATGAGGGTGCCACCGAGATCGTTGACGCCGGCCCGCAACAGCTGCGACGCGCCGACGGCCCCCATCTTGACCCAGGAGACCTGGATGTTGTCGATGGCGCCGTGATAGGCGATGCGGCCGACGGCATGCATGAGGAGCGCTTCGCGAAACGTCGGTCCCCGTCGGGCGCGGCGCTGGAGATAGAGGGGAGTGGCCATGTGGACGAAGGGGAGGGGGACGAACTCGGTGAAGCCGCCGGTCTCGTGTTGGAGGTCCCGGGTGCGGACGATGTGGCGGGCCCACGACCGCGGGTGTTCGACGGCGCCGAACATGATGGTGACGTTCGAGTGCAGCCCGATCGAGTGGGCGGTGCGGTGGGCCTCGAGCCATTCGTCGGTGTTGATCTTGTCGGGACAGAGCACGGCGCGGACCTCGTCGTCGAGGATCTCGGCCGCCGTCCCCGGCAGGGTGGCCAGACCGGCTTCCTGGAGACGGCGCAGGTAGTCGACGAGCGGTTCGTCGAGGCGCTTGGCCCCCTCGGTCACCTCCAGGGCGGTGAAGGCGTGGATGTGGATCCGGTCGGTGGCGGCGCGCACGGCGCGGATGACCTCGAGGTAGTAGTCACCGTCGAACTGGGGATGGATGCCGCCCTGGAGGCAGACCTCGGTGGCCCCCGCCTCCTCGGCCTCGCGCACCCGGTCGGTGATGTCCGAGAGCTCCAGGAGGTAGGGCGCACCCCGCAGATTGAGCGAGAGGGGGCCCTTGGAGAAGGCGCAGAAGCGGCACTTGAAGGTGCAGACGTTCGTGTAGTTGATGTTCCGGTTGGCCACCCAGGTGACGACGTCACCCACCGTGTCGGCCCGGAGCTGGTCGGCGACCTCGGCCACCGCCCGGACCTCGGGACCGCGGGCCCCGAAGAGGGTGACGATCTCCTCCTCACCCACCTCCTGGTGCAATGCCACGCCGGCCAGGACTTCGGCCACGGCACCGCCGGCCCCGGCCCGGGCGGACAGTGCGGGGCCGTCGGTGACGGCGCCGAGGAGGACCGGTGGGTCGACGGGGCCCCCGGAACACCAGCCGTCCTCACGGGCCAGGCCGACGGCGTCGGCGTGGTCGAGGACGCCGAAGCGCATGGCCGGGTCGAGCCAGCGCCCGGGGTCGAGGGCGAACTCGGGGTAGACGGTGAGGCGGGGGGCGAGCACCAGGCCGGCCGCCTCGGTGGCCTCCCGCAGGATGTCGACGGCGGGCCAGGCCCGCTCGGGGTTCACATGGTCGATCGTCACCGGGGAGACGCCGCCCCAGTCGTCGATGCCCGAGTCGAGCAGCGGGGCCAGGTCGTCGGACAGGTTGGGGGGGGCCTGCAGGTGGACGTCGGGGGGGAGGACGAGACGGGCCACGGCGATCGTCCACGCCAGTTCGTCGGGGGGGCACGGCGGCGCGTCGTGCATGGCCGTTCCCGCCTTGGGCAGGAAGTTCTGGACGATCACCTCTTGGATGTGGCCGTCGGACCGGTGGGCGTCGGCGATGGCAGTGAGCGCCCTGATGCGCTCGGGGCGCGACTCACCGATGCCGACGAGGATCCCTGTGGTGAAGGGGATGGCCAGCTGCCCGGCGGCCTCGAGGGTGGCCAGCCGACGTTCGGGGACTTTGTCGGGAGCGCGGCGGTGACAGGCCAGATCGGGGTCGAGCGACTCGACCATCATCCCCTGGCTGGCCGAGACGGCGCGCAGGCGGCCGAGCTCGGCCCGTCCGAGAGCCCCGGCGTTGGCGTGGGGGAGGAGCCCGGTTTCGTCGCGGACCAGCGCGCAGGCGGCCACCAGGTAGTCGACGGTGGAGTCGTAGCCGTGGTCACCGAGCCACGCCCGCGCCACCGGGTAGCGGTCCTCGGGCGCCTCGCCCAGGGTGAACAGCGCCTCGTGACACCCGGCGTCGGCCCCGGCCCGGGCGATGGCGAGGACCTCGTCGGGAGACAGGTAGGGCGCCGCCAGACGGGCGGGAGGCTGGGCGAAGGTGCAGTACCCGCAACGGTCGCGACAGAGATGGGTAAGGGGGATGAAGACCTTGGGGGAGTACGTCACCCGGTTCCCGTGGGCCCGACGGCGGACGGTCCGGGCCTCGGCCTGCAGGTCGCCGAGGGTGGCGACGAGAAGGTCGTTGCGGTCCACGGCGGTCACCTTAGTGGTCGGGCTCCGCCGGTCAGCGACCCCCGTGGGAGCCCTGCCGGGTTCCACCCCGACGGTGCTAGCCCGTCGACTTGGTGACGGTGAAGGGGACGCTGGAGATGACGTCGCCGGCGGCGGCGGTGACGGTGAGCCTTCCCGTGACCGCACCCTGGGGAACGGTCACGACCAGCGTGGAGGCGGTGGCCGGTCGTTGGAACGGGGCCACCACCCCTCCGATGACCACCGAGGTCACGCCGGTGAGGCGCTTGCCTTTGATGGTCACCGTCGTCCCCGGCGAGCCCTCGGTGGGCGAGAACGACTTCAGGACCACGGTCGGGCCTCCCGTCCAGAAACGGGGGTCGTTGGCCGGCGAGAGGATGGTGGCGACCACGCTGCCGCCCGTCTCCACCAGCGACTCGAGGCACGGGGGCGACGGCTTCGCATGGCACTTGGCCAGAAAGCCGTGGTGCGGTGAGCCCGTCACCTCGAAGCAGACCTTCACGTCCTTGGTGCTCGGCTCGTCCGCCACCGTGTCGGTGACGGTGACCACCTCGTGCGAGGCGAACCCCGTGGTGGACAGGACGGAGACGGGGGTGAGGTAGTCGAAGTGGGCCCCGCAGCTCTCGGTGCCGGTGTTCACGACCAGGCTCATCGATGCCGGCCCCGTGCCCCCCGACGTTCCGCTGGCCGACACCGTGGTCGGATCGGGGCTGCTCACGGTATCCGTACAGATCGGGTCGCAGCCGTTGACGATGGGGGACTGGTCCTCGGTGTACGTGAACTGGTCGGCCGGGTTGACGGCCGAGGTCCCCGACGGTGTCGTCACCGTCACGTCCACCGTGCCGGCCGACTGCGCCGGCGACGAGGCCGTGACGGTCCCGTCGTTGACGAAGGTGAAGGCGGCCGAGAACGTGCCGAAGTGGACGGCCGTCACCCCGGTGAGGTCGGTGCCGGAGATGGTGACCGAGGTGTTCCCGGTGGTGAGGCCGGTGGGGGGGAAGACACCGCTGACCTGAGCGGCGGCGTCCTCGACGGCGCCGATGTCGCATTTGGCGCCCTGGGGCCGGTCCACGCCGCGTTGGTCGACGCCCGGGCACAACGTGATGGCGTTGGCCACGGTCCCCGTCGGGATCTGGCCGAGCACCGGGCTCACCGGGGACGGCTCCTCGGTCTCGGTGGGGCCGCCGTTGTCCTGGAGCGGACCGAGGTCGGCGGCGACGTCGGAGTGGCTGTGCTGGGCGGCCGTGAAGGCGCAGCTCCCGTCGTCGTCGAGGTTGTACCCGGAATCGGTGATCGTCCCGCCGCAGTCGTTCGACGTTCCGCTGTCGGCCACGATGGTGGCCGCCGCCCGGAGCGTGCCCGAGTTGAAGAGGCCCCCGCCGTGGGCGACGGAGGTGTTGCCCGCCACGGTGTCGCCGCTCATCGTCACGGTGCCGCCGTGATTGTCGATGCCCCCACCGACGCCGCCCCCGTCATAGGCGTCGTTGGCGGCCAGGGTGCTGTCGGTGACGGTCACGACGCCACCGTTGTTGCTGATGCCGCCGCCGTTGCCGCCGCCGTTGCCCGACAGGGTGCTATCGGTGACGCTCACCGTGCCCCCGTTGTTCCAGATGCCGCCGCCGCCCGATTCGCTTCCGGCGGTGTTGCCCGACAGGGTGCTGGTGACGACGGTGAGCGTGCCGGCGTTGGCGATGGCACCGCCGCTGCCGTCGAACCCGGCGGTGTTGTCGGACAAGGTGCTGTCGGAGACGGTGAGGGTGCCGTTGTTCTGGATGCCACCGGGGTTCTCGATGTTGTGCGGGGGATTCGACCCGTTGTTGTTCTCGATGGTGAGCCCCGAGATGGTGGCGGTCACCCCGGTGCTCACGTCGAAGATCGGGGTGGCCTGGCCGCCTCCCGTCAGGGCCAGTTCGGCGGCCCCGGGGGCGTCGATGGTCAGATCGGCGGTGATGTCGAGGGCACCGTCGAGAACGATGGGCGAGGCCGGCGGGCAGGTCACCGTGAAGGTGACGGTGTCGCCCGGGGCGGCGCTCGCCACGACGGTGGGCAGGGACCCCGGCCCCGAGCTGTTGCAGGTGCTGACCACGTCGTCGGCCGCACCGGCCACCGACGGGAGGACGGTGACGCAGACGGTGGCCAGGACCGTGGCCAGGGCGACGCCGAGGGCCCCGAGACCCAGAGGTCGGGAGAAACGGACGCCATCGGACATGAGCCACCCCGCTGTCGCGCTCAGCTACGGCTCCGAGCTGGCCAAAAGGTAGCCAAGCGATCGTCCGACGTCCACCTGCCGGCTTGTCAGCGGCCGGCGGTGTCGTGGTCGACGATCCAGAGGATCTCCGCCGCCCGGACGCGGGTGGCCGGCACGTCGGCGCCTGCCTCCATCTGGGCCCAGACTTCGCGCTTGGAGTCGCCCGAGACGGTGAAGACGGCGAGTCGGGCCCGGGCGATGGCGGCGTAGGTGAGGCTCATCCGCTGGTGGGGATTGCGGCCGTCGGGATCGTGGGTGACGACGGCCATCCGGCCGGCCGGGGCGTCGAGGTCGGGGGAGCCGGGGAAGAGAGAGGCGGTGTGACCGTCGGGCCCGAGGCCGAGGTGGACGAGGTCGAACGCCGGGATCCAGGCCACCAGGCGGTCATAGTCGTCGACGGCCTCGCACACCATCGGGTGGAAGGAGGCCACGGCGCCGACGCGGTCGAGCAGGGACTCGCGCACGAGGCGCTGATTGGCGTCGATGTCGTCGGCGGGGACGCACCGCTCGTCGCCCATGAGGACGTCGACGACGCTCCAGTCGATGGCGGCGGCGCCGACGTCGGCCAGGCGCTCGTAGCAGAGGCGGGCGGTGGGGCCCCCGGACAGCACCAGGGTGAAGCCCGGTTCCACCCGGCGGGCGAAGGTCTCGACGACGGTGTCGGCGAAGGCGCCGGCGACGTCGTCGACGACCCGGACGGTGCCGGTGATCACGGGTCGTGCCAGCGGCGCAGGTCGTTGGCCAGCAGGAGCTCGGCTTCGCGCGGTCCCCATGTCCCGGCCGCATAGTGGGCCAGGGGGACGCCGTCCTCGGACCAGGCTTGGAGGAAGGGATCGGTGATCCGCCACGCCTGCTCGACCTCGTCGGTGCGGATGAACAAGGTGGCGTCGCCGATCATGGCGTCGTGCAGGAGGCGTTCGTAGCCGTCGGTGGCCGGCCCGGGGAAGGTCTCGGCGTAGGAGAACTCCATCCCCACCGAACGCACCCGGAAGGCTTCGCCCGGCACCTTGGCCCCGAAGCGGAGGCAGATCCCGTCGTCGGGCTGGATGCGCAGGACGAGGCTGTTCGGGAGCAGGTCGCGCGACAGCGCACTGCCGAAGGCCATGTGGGGGACGCGTTGGAACTGCAGGGTGACCTCGGTGGAGCGCTTGGGCAGTCTCTTGCCCGTGCGGATGTAGACGGGGACACCGGCCCAGCGCCAGTTGTCGACGGCCAGCTTCATGGCCACGAAGGTCTCGGTGCGGCTGTGGGGGTCGACGTCGGGCTCGTCGCGGTAGGCGACCACCGGTTGGCCGTCGACCGTCCCGGCCGTGTACTGGGCCCGCACGGCGGCACCGACGGCCTCGTCGACGCTCGGGATGACGACGGCCTGGAGGAGCTTCACCTTCTCGTCGCGGATGCTCTGGGCCTCGATGTGGGCCGGCGGTTCCATGAGGGTGAGGGCGAGGACCTGCATGACGTGGTTCTGGACGATGTCGCGCAGGGCCCCGGCCGTCTCGTAGAAGCCGCCGCGGTGCTCGACGCCGAGCTGCTCGGCCACGGTGATCTGGATGTTGTCGATGTAGCGGCGGTTCCAGATCGGTTCGAAGATGGCGTTGGCGAAGCGCAGGGCCAGGACGTTCTGGACCGTCTCCTTGCCCATGTAGTGGTCGATCCGGAAGATCTGCGACTCGTCGAAGCTGGCGTGGAGCGTGGCGTTCAGGGTCAGGGCACTGGCCAGGTCGCGGCCGAAGGGTTTCTCGACGAGGAGCCGGGCGAACGAGCCGGGGCTGGCGGTGGCGCATCCGTGCTTCCCGAGGGCGGTGGCCACCGTGCCGAAGAGGTCGGGGATCGTGGCCAGATAGAAGACGCGGTTGCCCGCCGTGCCGAGGGTGGCGTCGGACTCGTCGAGGATCGTCTTCAGTTGGTCGAAGGTGTGGGGGTGGCCGTACTCGCCGGCTACGTAGCGAAAGCGCGTGACCAGTTTCTTCCACGCCGCGCTGGGTTTCTCCACCGCCTTGAGCGCCACCGCCCGGAAGTCCTCGTCGCTCCACGCCGTCCGGGCCACGCCGACGACGGTGAAGCCGTCGGCCAGCGCGCCGTGGTCGGCCAGGCTGGCGATGGCGGGCAGGAGCTTGCGCGACGCCAGGTCGCCCGACGCCCCGAAGACGACGAGGACGAGGGGCGGGGGCGGGCTGACGGTGTCGAGCTCGTGGGCCACCGCCACGTCGTGGTCGTCGTCGATGTCGTCCACCGCGATCGCTGTCGGCTCCCCGACCGTCACGTGCGCACCGTCGTCTGCCCCACGGTCAGCGGCCGACGATCATCCGATGGTGGACAGGTCGTCGGCCGCCACCCGGGTGACGCGCCGGCCGTGGGTGAGCAGGCTGCGGTGGTCGCCCAGGGCCTGCGCCGCGATCAGCGTGCCGAAGTCGTAGCCCTTGTCGGGGATGGGCAGTTCGGGGCCGGCCGTGGCGGAGACGATCTGGACGGCCACGACCGTGTTGGGGCCGCCCTTGTGGAGCTGGCCCGTCGAGTGCAGGAAGCGCGGTCCGTACCCGGCGGTGACGGCCGCTCCGCCGAGATGGTCGCGGACGCGCCGGCGCAGGGTCTGCAGGGCGGCGTCCTGGCCGAACGGCAGGTAGGCCTGGAGCGAGACGTAGTCACCGGGGTTGACCACGCCGTCCAACCAGGCGAGGACATCGGCGGCATCGGCGGTGTCGACGGCGGGCAGGGGCAGGCTGGCCGAGCGCGTCGTTGGTGTTCTTCTTGGACTCGGCCACGTTGGGTTCGTCGAAGGGGTCGATCCCGAGGACGTGCCCGCAGACGGCCACCGCCACCTCCCACCGGTAGAACTGCTCGGCGATATCGGCCGGGCGGGCCGGGTGCAGAGGCACCACGTGGCGGTCGGGACCGACCTCGGGATCGGTGGTGGGGACGGGGATGCAGCCGATGCCGCGCTTGCCCGTCGACTCCGCCACCAACTGCTCCACCCAGAGGCCGAACGAGGCGTAGGCCTCGGGGACGACGATCGTGACCTTGTCGCGCCCGGCGCGGGCGTCCTCGCCCATGGCCATCCCGAGCCCCGCCGCCTCGTTCAGCTCGGCGCCGAGGGCCCGTTCGCACAGCTCGGCCACGTCGTACCCGATCAGCGCGGCCGGGACCATCCCGAAGTACGACATCACCGAGTAACGCCCGCCGATGTCGGGCGGGTTCTCGAAGCAGCGGGCGAAGCCCCGCTCGGCCGCCAGCTTGGCCAGCGGCGTCCCGGGGTCGGTGATGACGGCGTAGCGGGCGGGGTCCGACATCTGCGACCACGCGTGGTCGAGCAGCACATTCGGTTCCAGTGTCGTCCCCGACTTGGACGAGACGAGGACGAAGGCGTCGGACAGGTCGAGCGACGACACCGTGGCCGGATGGGTGGTATCGCACACGATCAGGCGCCGGCGGCCGGTGCCCGGTCCCCCCGGTGTCCCCGCCTCGCTCAGGACCGACTCGAGGACGGCGGGGCCGAGCGAGGAGCCGCCCATCCCGAGGAGCACCACCGTCGACTGGTCGATGCCCGCCGCCCAGGCGGCGAGGTCGGCCGCCTCGGACTGGAGCCGCCGGGGCACGTCCAGCCAGCCCAGGCGGTTGGGCGAGACGTTCCCGTCGGGCCACAGCGTGGCGTCGCGCTTCCTCAGGCGTTCGATCAGGCGGGTGGCGTCATCGGGCATCGTCGGAGGTCTCCTCTCCTCAACGACCGGCGGCCAGGGTGTTGGCCTTGTCGGAGAGTGACTGCATGAGCTCGTCGAAGGACTTGGCGAAGCTGGCCACCCCTTCGTCCTCCAGGGTGCTGGCCACATCGGTCATGTCGATCCCGAGGGTCGCCAACCGGGCCAACGTCGTCGCCGACTCCTGCGGCCGGGTGTCCACCGTCCGGGCCACGGTGCCGTGGTCGAGGAAGTGGGCGATCGTCTCGTCGGGCATGGTGTTGACGGTGTCGGGGCCGATGAGGGTGTCGACGTAGAGCAGGTCGGGGTAGGCGGGGTTCTTGGTCGAGGTCGAGGCCCACAGCGGCCGCTGGACCTTCGCCCCTTTGGCGGCCAGGGCACCCCAGCGCGGACCGGTGAAGACTTTCAGGAACCGCTGATAGGCCTGCTGCGCCTGGGCCACGGCCGCCGTGCCGCGGACGTCGAGGAGGGCTTGGCGCGTCGTGTCGTCCCCGGCGTCGGCGGCGGCCGTCTCCAGTCGGCGGTCGACCTCGGTGTCGACCCGGCTGACGAAGAACGACGCCACGCTGCGGACACCGGACAGATCCTTGGCTCCGGCCGCCACCGCGTCCTCGAGACCACCCACGTAGGCCTCCATGACCTCGTCGTAGCGGTCGAGACTGAAGATCAGGGTCACGTTGATGCTCCGGCTCTCGCCGATCATGGTCCGGATGGCCGGGACCCCCTCGGCCGTGGCCGGGATCTTCACGAAGAGGTTGGGACGGTGGATCCGCTCGTGCAGCGCCCGGGCCGACGTCACCGTGCCCTCCGTGTCGTGGGCCAGGGCCGGCGCCACCTCCAGCGAGACGTATCCGTCGACCCCGTCCGACTCGTCGTAGACCGGCCGCAGCACGGCCAGGGCGTCGACGATGTCCGTGATCACCATCTCCCAGTAGCACTCGGTCACGGGGTGCTTCTCCAGGAGCTTGGCGAACTGCTCGTCGTAGAAGTCGCCTCCCTCGATGGCTTTGGCGAAGATGGTGGGGTTCGACGTGACGCCCCGGATGCCCTCGGCGACGAGGCTCGCCAGCTTGCCCTCCGTCAGGTAGTCACGGCGGAGGTTGTCGAGCCACGGGCTCTGTCCCTGTTGGGCGTAGAGATCCTGCAGTGTCGTCATGGCGACTCCCTTGTCGTGAGCAGTGCCCGCGCTCGGGCCACCACGTTGTCGGTGGTGTACCCGAAATGGGCGAGAACCTCGCCTCCGGGGGCCGATGCGCCGAAATGGTCGATGGAGATCGAGTCGTCGGCGTACCGGTCCCACCCGAAGGAGGTCGCCGCCTCCACGGCCAGGGTGGGCACGCCCGGGGGCAGGATCGACATCCGGTAGGCCTCGTCCTGCTCGGCGAACAGCTCCCACGAGGGCAGCGAGACCACCCGGGCCCGTGGCCCGTCGGGTCCGTCGGCCAGCGCGGCGGCGGCCCCGACGCACAGTTGGACCTCGCTGCCGGTGCCCACCAACACGATGGCGGGCGGCCCGCCCTGCTCTTCGACGAGGACGTAGCCGCCCCGTGCCACCCCGTCGGCGGCGTCGGCCGTCCCGTCGAGGACGGGCACGTTCTGACGCGTCAACAGCAGGGCGGTGGGCCCGTCGGAGTCGACGGCGATCCGCCAGGCGTGGGCCGTCTCGTTGGCGTCGGCCGGTCTGATCACGCGGAGGCCGGGCATGGCCCGCATGGCGGCAATCTGCTCGATCGGTTGATGGGTCGGGCCATCCTCACCGAGCCCGACCGAATCGTGCGTCCACGAGTAGATGACGTGCGCTCCCGACAGCGCCGCCAGCCGCACGGCGGGACGCATGTAGTCGCTGAAGACGAAGAACGTCCCGCCCACGGGCAGGACCCCGCCGTGCAGCGCCAGTCCGTTCATCACGCCGCCCATCCCGTGCTCGCGGATCCCGAAGTGGATCTGGGCGCCACCGGGGCTGTCGGCCTCCTGGGCCGTCGCCCCCTCCAGGGCCACCCCGTTGTTCTCGGTCAGGTCGGCCGATCCGGCCATCAGCCCGGGGATGAGATCGGCGGTGGCGTTGATGGCGGCGTTCACGGCCCGGCGGGTGGCCATCTGCTTGCCCACCTCGAAGGTGGGGAGCTTCTGTTCCCAGCCGCCCACGCCGCGACCGGCCTGGGCGGCGTTCCAGGCCGAGCGGTCGCCGCGCCAGGCGTCGAACCGCGCCTGCCACTCCTCCCGCCGCCGGCGACCGCGTGCCGTCGAGGACCGGTAGAAGTCGAGCACCTCGTCGGGCACCCAGAAGGTCTCGTCGGGCGGCAGGCCGAGAATCGCCTTCGTCTTGGCGATCTCCTCGGCGCCCAAGGGAGTCCCGTGCGCCTTGGCCGTGTCCATGACGTCGGGGGCGGGCCAGCCGATGTGGCTCCGCAGCGAGATCATCGACGGCCTGTCCTCCACGGCCATGGCCCGCCGGACGGCCGCCTCCAGGGCGTCGGTGTCGTTGGCCACCTCGCCGATGTCCTCGGTGTGCCACCCGTAGGCCGAGAAACGCTCGGGGACGTTGTCGGTGTAGGCCAGCTCGGTGGGCCCGTCGATCGAGATGTGGTTGTCGTCGTAGACGTAGATCAGCCGCCCGAGCCCGAGGTGGCCGGCCAGGGAACCCGCTTCGTGGCTGATCCCCTCCTCGAGATCGCCGTCGGAGCACAGGACGAAGGTGTAGTGGTCGACCAGCTCCGGTCCGTAGCGCGCCCGCAGCCACCGTTCGGCCAGTCCCAGTCCGACCCCGTTGGCCACGCCCTGTCCGAGCGGGCCCGTCGTCACCTCGATCCCGGCGGTGAGGTGGATCTCGGGATGGCCGGGGGTCGTGCTGCCCCACTGCCGGAACTGCTCGAGGTCGTTCTTGGTGAGCCCGTACCCGGTCAGGTACAGCATGGAATAGAGCAGGATCGAGGCGTGCCCGCAGGACAGGACGAACCGGTCGCGGTCGGGCCACTTCGGATCGCTCGGGTCGTGGTTCATGACGCGCGTCCACAGGACGTGGGCCAGGGGCGCGAGCGCCATGGCCGTCCCGCTGTGGCCGGAGTTGGCCTTCTCCGGCGCGTCCATGGCCAGACCCCGGATGACGTTGATCCCGAGCTGCTCCAACGCGGTGTCCGCCGTGGTTTCGCTCACGCGGCCCACCGTACTCAACCGGGGGAGTCCGGCGTGTCACACAGCAGGGCCATCGACGCCGTGAATCCGTGGACGAAGTTGTGGCCGCCGACGGGTCCGATCTCGCCGGCGGCGAAGAAGCCGGCGAGGGGGACGGGGCCGAGAAGGTCCGAGAGCACGCGGGCGTCGTGGTGCGGTTCGTCGAACAGGCGCGAGCCCCGGCCGTTGCAGGTGAAGACGAGCGCCCCGTCGGCCTGGTGACCTTTCAGCAGGACGTGCAGATCCTCGTCGGCCGTCCGCGCGTCGCGCAGGTGGAATTGCACGGTCGTCCCCACGGGCATGACGTCGCCGACGGCCAGCGCGCCGGTCCGGCGGTCGGCCCCGAGGACACCCCGCAGGAGGAAGTCACCGCGGCCGAAGGACTCACGGTGCTCGTCGATCACCCGGCCGATCTGCAGCCCCCCCATCTCGAGCAGGGCCACCTCCTCCTCGCTCAGCGCGCCGTGGGCCTGCGCCACCAGCCGCTCCAGGGCCGGCGTCCCGGCCAGCTCGAGGATGAGGTTGCCGTCGGCCCGGGTGACCACCAGCGGCTGACCGAAGGGCCGGCAGCCCTGGGAGACCACCGACTCGACGGCCACGCCGGGGCCGAGGAGCGCCCCCACGGCCCCCGACGTCAGGACATGACGCCCGACGGCCAGGCGGTTCCCGCCCGGTGCCTGCGCGGCCGACGCCATCCCGCCCATCACGGGCAGACCCGGGTACCGGGCCGCCACCCAGTCGAGGAAGGGCTCCGTCGGGAAGGTGAACGGATCGGCGACGAGGAGAAGGGCCTGGGGTGCGAAGGCGACATCGTCGGGCCAGCCGCTCACGGCGATCCCGTCGCCCTCCGGGGCCGGCCCGGCCTGGAGGGCCATCGGCAGCAGCGGTCCCGTGCGCGCCGCGAAGAGGGACACCGCCGCCGTCCGTTCGACCTCGCGGTGGGGCCCGACGATCGACTCCGCCGCGCACCCGAGGAGAACGAGCGGGTGGAGGATGTCGTCGATGGCCGTCACGGCGTCCTCGAGAGCGCCGGCGAACGGCGGGGTGACGAAGACCATGGCCAGATCGGGGCGCTCACCGAACCTGTCGAGGATCTCCCCGGCCACCTCGCCGACGGCGTGCGCGGGGACCGGGTGCTCGCTCAGCGCGGCGGCGAAGGGCATCGACCCGACCCTACTGTCGCCCCTCACGCTCCCGGTGGCGCCGCGTCCACGCCTGTCGGCCGGCGATCCAGACGGATTCGACCCCCAGGTCGTCGTCGAGCGCCACGAGATCGGCGCGGCGTCCCACGGCGATCACCCCGCGGTCCTCGAGACCGAGCAGGGCAGCCGGAGTGGTACTGGCCGCCCCGACGGCGTCCGCCAGGGCGATCCCGGCACTCGTGACGGTGTTGGCCACGGCCCGGTCCATGGCCAGGACGGAGCCGACGAGGGTCCCGTCGGCCAGCCGCGGCGGCCCGCCGCCATCGGCGTCGGCCGTGCCGGTGGCCACGGCGTCGGTGACGAGGACGGTGCGGGCGGCGCCCTTGGCCCGGAAGGCGATCCGGACCAGGGCCGGGTGGATGTGGACGAGATCGGCGATCAGCGAGACCGCCAGGCGGTCGTCGGCCAGGGCGGCCCCCAGGAGACCGGGTTCACGGGGGCGGAAGGGGCCCATCCCGTTGCCCAGGTGGGTCACGAGCCTGGCCCCGGCGTCGGCCGCCTGCCGGGCGACGTCGATGCTGCAGGCCGAGTGCCCGAGGGCCACCACCACCCCGTCGGCGGCCAGACGCTCGATGGCGGCCAGGGCGCCGGGCAGCTCGGGGGCGAGGGTCACGACGGCCACCGGGGGAAGTGACCCGAGCCACCGGTCGTCGACGGCGGGACGCAGATGGGCCGGCTCGTGCGCACCGGCGACGGCGAGGAAGGGACCCTCGAGGTGGGCACCGGCGATCGACGGTCGTCCCTCACCCCGGCGTGCCGCGGCGCGGACGATCCGTTCGAGCGACGCCTCGGTCTCGGCCAGCGGCGCGGAGACGAGGGTCGGGCACCACGTGGTGACCCCCTGGGCCAGGAGGGCGGCATCGAGGACGTCCCAGTCGTCGTCGGCGGGATCGGCCACGTCGACGGCGCCGATGCCGTTCATCTGGAGGTCCACGAACCCCGGTGCCAGCACGTCGACGGAGACAGGCCCGGTGGCCGGGCCCACCGCGACGATCACGCCCCCGTCGACGACGACCTCACCGGGGGAGAGGGGCCCGGTCGCGCCGAGGACGGTGGCCGCGCGCACGACGGTGGCGGAGGCGCTGGCCATGTCCGTCGTACGGTACCTTCTCGCCCGTGGCCGATCCGCGGGTCCAGGTGCCGCCCAACTGCGACCTCACCCTCGGGATGGTCTGCATCGACAAGTCCGAACCGGGGCGGACCACGTGGCGGATGCCGGCCGACGAACGTTTCTGCAACCCCGTCGGCGTGATCCAGGGCGGGTTCCTGGCCGCCTGTTGCGACTCGGCCATGGGCGCCGCCACCGTCACATGGGCCGAGGGCGAGAAGGTCTCCTCGGCCAACGCCGAGATGAAGGTCAGCTTCCTCCGGGCCGTGCGTCCGGGGGGCATGCTCACCTGCGCCTCGCGGGTCGTGTCGGGGGGCCGCCGGGTGGCGTTCGTCGAGGCCGACGTGACCGATGACGAGGGACGTCTGGTGGCCAGGGCCAGCTCCACCTACCTCCTCACCCCCCGTCACTGAGAGCGCGACCGGCGTCGTCACGCCGGGGGGACTCCTTGCCTCGGCTCGCCGCGGCGGGGGAGGATGGTCGATTCGCAGAGGAGGATCGTGCCGGGACGTTCCGATGGCAAAGACAAGAAGAACGGCGGCCGCTCCGGCACCACCGCCGCGGGCCGTGAGTTCGTCGACCTGGTCGTGGCCTACGCCAAACAGGAGACCCTCGGCCCCCTCCGGGGCCTGGGCCGGTTCGTGGCCTTCGGCGTCTCGGGATCGGTCGCCCTGTCGATCGGGGTCCCGCTGCTGCTGCTGGCCCTGCTCAGGGCCCTCCAGACGGAGACGGGATCGACGTTCGGGGGCAACCTGTCCTGGCTGCCGTACCTGATCACGGCGGGCGCCGCCCTGGGCGTCCTCGGGCTGGCGGCCTGGCGCATCAAGAAGACACTGCCGGTGCGGACGCCGGCCGGCGGCAACCGGAAGGACGCAGCGTGACCATGACCAGCAGCAAGGACCGGATCACCCGGGGCGACCTCGAAGCCAAGCTGCACGAGGTGTCGGGTGACGTCGGCGAGACGGTCGAGGCCGTCAAGCCGCAGCTGGTCGGAGGAGCGGTGGCCGGCCTCCTCCTGGCCGTGATCGTCGCCTACCTCCTCGGTCGACGCCGCGGTCGCAAGCGCTCGGCCATCGTCGAGATCCGCCGGGTCTGATCGGTCGTGGACCGCCTGCTGCGCTCGCTCGCCACCCGTTCCCTGCGGCGGGGGATGGCCGGTGAGCCGATCTGGCTGGCCGTCGCCGTCGGGGTCTGGCTGGTGCGTCGGGCCCGGCGACCTCGGCCGGAGGTGATCTGGGAAGGTCGCGTCTCGCCCGGACAGCGCCTGATCGTCACCACCTCCGACCCCGCGTCGCCGGGCGGCTCGGCCCCGGGGTGACGGTCGCCGCCCCCGGACCCCGGGGGACGCTCTCCTCCGGCGAGCGCATCCTGCTCGTCGACGCCAAGGCCCGCCGGTACCTCCTCACCCTCCAGGCGGGGGCGATGTTCCACACCCACGCCGGGATCGTCGCCCACGACAGCATCATCGGCCGGACCGAAGGGGTGTCGGTGGCCGGGTCCACCGGACGGCTGTTCCTCGTGGTCCGGCCCACCCTGGCCGACGTGGTGCTCAAGATGCCCCGCGGTGCCCAGGTCATCTACCCGAAGGATCTCGGGGCCATTCTCCTCGCCGCCGACATCGGTCCGGGGATGACGGTGCTCGAGGCCGGTGTCGGATCGGGAGCGCTGTCGATGGCATTGCTGCGGGCCGGGGCCGACGTCGTCGGCTACGAGATCCGTCCCGACTTCGCCGCCGGGGCGCGGGCCAACGTGGCTGCCTGGAGCGGGTCCGACGTCTCGTACCGGGTCGAGGAACGAGACGTCTACGAGGGCATCGACGAAACCGATCTCGACCGGATCGTCCTCGACCTCCCCGAGCCCTGGCAGGTGCTGGCCCACGCCGAGAAGACGCTGCGTCCCGGTGGCGTCCTGCTCGCCTATCTGCCGACCATCAACCAGGTGGCGACGTTGCGCGCCGCGCTCACGCGCAGCGCCTTCGGCATGGCCGAGACGTCCGAGACCCTCCGACGGACCTGGCACGTGGAGGAGCGATCAGTACGCCCCGACCACCGCATGGTGGGTCATACCGGATTCCTCACCACGGCCCGTCTTCTCGTCCCCGTCGACGAGGGAGACGCGCGACCGGGTGGGATTGAACGGAGTGGGGACGAGCGCGGCGACGACGAGGACGAGCCGGACTAACTCTGCTCGATGAAGATGCACTCGCCGGGACACTCCTCGGCCGCCTCCGTGACGGCGTCCTCGAGATCCTCGGGCACGAGAGCCATGCCGGCCGAGCCGCCCGGGTCGTTCTTCACGGTGTCGGCGTCCTTCACATAGGCGAGACCATCGTCGAGCAGCGTGAAGACGGCCGGTGCGATCTCCTCGCACAGTCCGTCCCCGGTGCACAGATCCTGATCGATCCAGACCTTCATACTGTGTCTTTCAGCCTCTCTTCACCGAGGGACGACGCAACCGGACGGTAACGACGCGTCGTTCGGAGTGTCAACTACCCACCAAGCACCTGCTCGCGGACCCCCGCCGTCCGGCGTCGGACGCCCTGTAACGGCCGGTGGAGGTCGCCACCTGGTCTCTCCAGCCTACCGGGGGTTCGGGCCCTGTCCCGCCACCTCGGGTTTTGTCCCACCACGGCGCGTTTATCCCACCACAAGGCGCACCTTTAGGCGCGGGGGCCGTGTATGGTCGAAATGGAGGCCATGAGCGACCCTCGGGGAGGTGGTTCCGACGGCCGATTCCAACGAGCAGCGGGAGTTGGCCAAGGAGCTCGAGCAATTGCGCGAGCGCTCCCGCCAGGCCGAAGAAGAAGTCGCCGTTCTCCGCCGTCGTCTGTCGGAGGGTCCCGGTCGCGTCCAGTCTCTCGAGGAGCGGATGCTCGAGGCCAAAGGGCAACTGGCCCAGGCCATCTCGCAGAACGAGAAGCTCACCTACACGCTGCAGCAGGCCAAGGAGCACATCGCCGCGCTGCGCGAAGAGGTGGACAAGCTCACCCAGCCCCCGAGCGCCTACGGGACCTTCCTCCACGCCAACGAGGACGGCACCATCGACGTGTTCTCCGGGGGTCGCAAGATGCGGGTGGCACTCCACCCCGAAATCGAATCCTCGGATCTTCGTCGGGGCCAGGAAGTGGTCCTGAACGAATCGCTCAACGTCGTCCTGGCCCGACCGGGGGAGGACTCGGGCGAGGTCGTGACTCTGAAGGAGCTTCTCGAGGACGGTCGGCGCGCCATCGTCTACGCCCGCGCCGACGAGGAGCGGGTGGTCGAGCTGTCCGCTGCTCTGGCCGGCATCCACCTGCGCGCCGGCGACTCGGTCCTCATGGAGACGCGTTCGCAGCTTCTCGTGGAGAAGTTGCCGCGACCCGAGGTCGAAGAACTGGTGTTGGAGGAGGTGCCCGACATCACCTATGGCGACGTCGGGGGACTCGACAGCCAGATCGAGGCGATCATGGACGCCGTCGAGCTGCCCTATCTGCACCGCTCGCTCTTCAGCGACTACAAGCTGCCGGCGCCCAAGGGCATCCTGCTCTACGGGCCGCCCGGGTGCGGCAAGACGCTGATCGCCAAGGCCGTGGCCAATTCCCTGGCCAAGAAGGTCGCCCAGGTGACGGGGAACGCCAACATCCGCAGCTACTTCCTGAACATCAAGGGACCGGAGCTGCTGAACAAATACGTGGGGGAGACCGAGCGCCAGATCCGACTCGTCTTCCAGCGGGCCCGGGAGAAGGCCGAGGAGGGGGTCCCCGTCATCGTCTTCTTCGACGAGATGGATTCGCTCTTCCGGACACGGGGGACCGGCATCAGCTCCGACATGGAGTCCACCATCGTCCCGCAGCTCCTGGCCGAGATCGACGGCGTGGAGACCCTGCGCGACGTGATCGTCATCGGCGCCTCGAACCGGGAGGACCTCATCGACCCGGCCATCCTGCGTCCGGGCCGACTCGACGTGAAGATCAAGATCGAGCGGCCCAACGAAGAAGCGGCGGCTCAGATCTTCGCCCGCTACCTGACGTCGGACCTGCCCCTCGACGCCACCGAGGTCGACCGCCTGGGTGGCGGCGACCGGGCCAAGGCGGTCCAGGGGATCATCGAGACGACCGTGTCCGAGATGTACCGGGCGGACGACGAGAACCGCTTCCTCGAGGTCACCTACCAGAACGGCGACAAGGAGCTCCTCTACTACCGTGACTTCTCCTCGGGGGCGATGATCGAGAACATCGTCCGCCGGGCCAAGAAACTGGCCATCAAGCGGGTCATCGCCGGCGAGGGCGGGGGCATCCGCACCTCGGACCTCCTCGAATCCATCCGTCGGGAGTACAAGGAGAACGAAGACCTTCCGAACACCACCAACCCCGACGACTGGGCCCGGATCTCGGGCAAGAAGGGCGAGCGCATCGTCTATGTCCGCACCTTGCTGGCGGACTCCGACGACGCTCAAGGGGGTCGGTCGATCGAACGGGTGGGCACCGGGCAGTACCTGTAGCCCGGTCGTCGCAGGTCATGGAGCCCGAACCCTGTTCCCGGGCGAGACGCGATCAGGCGTCGGGTCGGGGCTAGGGTCGATTCCGTGGCGGTCGCCAAAGTCTGCGGTATCGAGACCGAGTACGGGATCAACCACGTCGGTGGCGACGGGAACCCCGTGGCGTCCTCGTCGCTGCTCGTCAACGCCTATGTGACGGACCTGGCCCGGGTGGGCTGGGACTTCGAGGACGAGACGCCGGGAAACGACGCCCGCGGCTTCGCCCGCGAGGGGGCCATGCCCCCGGAGGTGGAGACCCACCTGGTGAACGCCGTGCTCACCAACGGAGCGCGCTACTACGTCGACCACGCCCACCCGGAGTTCTCCTCGCCCGAGTGCATCGACCCCCTCGAGGCCGTCCTCTACGACAAGGCGGGGGAGGAGGTCCTGCGCCGCTCCATGGAGGCCGTGGCCCGGACGCTGCCGCCGGGGCAGTCCATCGTCGTCTACAAGAACAACTCCGACAGCAAGGGCAACTCCTACGGGACCCACGAGAACTACCTGATGGACCGGGCCGTGCCCTTCGCTCGCATCGCCCACCTCATCACCCCCCATTTCGTGACCCGGCAGATCTTCACCGGTGCCGGCAAGGTGGGGAGCGAGACCCCGGGCAGCGCCGGTCGCGGCGTCGCCTTCCAGATCGCGCAACGGTCGGAGTTCTTCGAGGAGGAGATCGGCCTCGAGACGACCCTCAAGCGCCCGATCGTGAACACCCGGGACGAGCCGCACGCCGACCCGCAGCGGTACCGGCGCCTCCATGTCATCGTCGGTGACGCCAACCTGGCCGAGGTGGCGACGTTCCTCAAGATGGGGACGACCGCCCTCGTGCTCGCCCTCATCGAGGATGACGCCTTCGACGGGGTCGACCTGACCCTGGCCAACCCGGTCATGGCCATCCGCCAGGTGGCCCTCGACCCCACCCTGTCCACCGTGGTCGACATGGCCGACGGCCGTACGGTCACGGCCCTGGCCCTCCAGTGGGAGCTCTACGGACTGGCCCGCAAGTACGCCGAGGACCGTGGCCTCGAATGCCTGGGCGGCGAGTCGGTGGGTCAGATGGTGCTCGAGCGCTGGGAGAACGTCCTCCACGGCCTCGAGATGGATCCCGCCCTGGTCGCCCGTCAGGTCGACTGGGCGGCCAAGCTCCAGCTCCTCGAGGCCTATCGCGACCGCCACGGCCTGGACTGGGACGACAGCCGCCTGGCCGCCGTGGACCTGCAGTACCACGATCTGCGCCCCGAAAGGTCGCTGTTCGCCCGCCTCGACAGCGAACGCCTTCTCGACCCGGCCGACATCCTGGCGGCGGTGACCGAGCCGCCCCGACGGACGCGTGCCTACTTCCGGGGTCAGTGCTTGAAGCGCTGGGCCTCGGCGGTGGCCAGCGCCAACTGGGATTCGATGGTCTTCGACCTCGGCGCGGACCCCCTGCGGCGCGTCCCTATGATGGATCCCCTTCGTGGAACTGCCGAACACGTAGAGGGGTTGCTGAGAGAATGCGCCACGCCGTCGGAGTTGTTGGCACGGTTGAGCGGTTAGAGGAGTAGACGGATGCCCGAACGGGAGTTGAAGCGCAAGCCGGCGGCGGCCCCGCGCGAGGAACAGGTGACCGAGGAGGTGCCGCCGGCCTCCGGTCAAGGAGAGAAGCTCAAGGCCGAGCTCGACGACCTGCTCGACGAGATCGACGAGGTCCTGGAAGAGAACGCCGAGGAATTCGTGCGGAACTACGTCCAAAAGGGCGGGGAGTAACTGCGTGGGCCTGCCGCTCTTCCCGTCCGGGGACGACCCGGGCCCCAGTTTCGCCGCTCTTCTGCGCAGGACTGATCCCACCACACCGCTGCTTCCCGGCACCGACGCGTCGGCGGGGGCACTCACCCTCCGCCACGGCACCACCGTGGTGGCGTTGCGCTTCGGGGAGGGCGTGATCATGGCCGGCGACCGCCGGGCCACGGAAGGTCACATCATCGCCCACCGGGCCATGGAGAAGGTCTTTCCCGCCGACCGGCACTCGGCCGTGGCCATCGCCGGCGCCGCCGGACCTGCCGTGCAGATGGTCCGGCTCTTCCAGACGCAGCTCGAGCACTACGAGAAGGTCGAGGGCGTCGCCCTGAGCCTCGAGGGCAAGGCCAACCAGCTCGGCCAGATGGTGCGCGAGCACCTGCCCATGGCCATGCAGGGTCTGGTCGTGGTGCCGCTTTTCGCCGGCTACGACCTGTCGCGGGGGCAGGGGCGTATCTACAGCTACGACGTGACCGGTGGCCACTACGAGGAGACCGATCACGCCGCCACCGGGTCGGGCGGTCGCGACGCCCGCACCACGATCAAGCTGGGATGGCGTTCCGGGTTGGGGCGCGACGAAGGCATCGAGCTGGCCGTGCGCGCTCTGTACGAGGCGGCTGACGAGGACTCGGCCACCGGAGGCCCCGACCTCGTGCGTGGCATCTTCCCCATGGTGGCCACCGTCACCGTCGACGGCTACGACACCGTGAGCGACGCCGAGGTGGCCGAGCGATTCGGAGCGCTGCTGGAGCGGCGGGGCGCCGGGGGTGGCACGTCATGACCATGCCCTACTACGTCGCCCCCGAGCAGGTGATGAAGGACCGGGCCGAGTACGCCCAGAAAGGCATCGCCCGGGGCCGGTCACTCGTGGCCACGGTCTACGACACCGGGATCCTCATGGTGGCCGAGAACCCGTCGCGCTCGCTGCACAAGGTGAGCGAGATCTACGACCGCATCGCCTTCGCCGGCGTGGGGAAGTACAACGAATTCGACCAGCTGCGCGTGGCCGGCGTCCGGCATGCCGACACCAAGGGCTTCGCCTTCAGCCGCGAGGACGTCGACGCCCGCTCGTTGGCCAATCTCTACGCGCAATTCCTCGGCCAGGTCTTCACCCACGAGATGAAACCCCTCGAGGTGGAGATCCTGGTGGCCGAGCTCGGGACCGACCAGGGACAGGACCAGCTCTACCACGTCGCCTACGAGGGCACGATCACCGACGAGGACCGGTTCGCCGTCCTCGGTGGTGAGACGGAGACCATCAAGGCCCGGGTGGCGGCGGCCTTCGTCGACGGATGGGACCTCGACACGGCACTGCGGGCGGCGGTGTCGGCCCTGGCCGGGCCCGACCGCACCCTCGGGGCCGAGGATCTCGAGGTGGCCGTCCTGGCCCGGACGACGGGGCGACGGGCCTTCCGGCGCCTCAGTGTGGACGAACTCGGTGAACGCCTGGCCGGGCCCCGTCGCGGTGGTCGCGGGTCGCGGGCGGCGGCGACCCCGCCCGACGCAGGCTCCACGGCCACCTGATCTCCGCCGTCGGCCGACCCGGGCGGATCGGATTCCGGGTCAGAGGTCGTCGAGCGTCTCCGAGGTGATGTCGTCGAAGAGCGCCTCGACCTGGTCGGCCATCAGGAGCTCGCGCGCCTCGTCGGCCTGATCGACGAGGACGAGCAGCTGGACCGGTCCGGGCAGGGGATAGGTGGCATCGCCACCTCCTCGTGACTGCGTGAGGATGCCGTCGGCTCCCAGGCGGGCCATGACCACCCTGGCCTCGAACGACGACCCGACGGTGGTGAGTGGAACCATGACCGGTGACGTCACGCCCGGGATGCTACCGCCGGTCATTCGGGGGTGCCACGAAGCGGTCGAAACGCCACAGGAAGCTCCGACGTGGGCACTACCGTGGAAGGTGGTGGACAAACGCATCTTCGGCCTCGAGAACGAGTACGGCGTCACGTGCACCCTGCGCGGTCAACGTCGGCTCAGTCCCGACGAGGTGGCGCGCTACCTCTTCCGGCGCGTCGTCAGCTGGGGCCGGTCCTCGAATGTCTTCCTCGAGAACGGGGCCCGTCTCTACCTCGACGTCGGCAGCCACCCGGAATACGCCACACCCGAGTGTGACTCCATCGCCGATCTGGTCGCTCATGACAAGGCGGGGGAGCGCATCCTCGATCACCTCGTCACCGGCGCCGAGGCCCGCTTGCGTGAGGAGGGGATCAGGGGCGTCATCTACCTCTTCAAGAACAACACCGACTCGGCCGGCAACTCATACGGCTGCCACGAGAACTACCTGACCAGTCGGCGGGACGATTTCGCCCACTACACCGAGATCCTCATCCCCTTTCTCGTCAGTCGCCAGATCTTCGCCGGGGCCGGCAAGGTCCTGCAGACGGCGCGCGGTGCCGTGTACTGCCTGTCGCAGCGAGCGGAGCACATCTGGGAGGGTGTGTCGTCGGCCACCACCCGCAGCCGTCCGATCATCAACACCCGCGACGAGCCCCACGCCGACGCCGAGCGTTTCCGCCGGCTGCACGTCATCGTGGGCGATTCCAACATGAGCGAGTACGCCACCTTCTTGAAGGTCGGTTCCACCAGCATCCTCCTGCGGATGCTCGAAGACCCCGGGACGGTCCTGCGCGACCTGACCCTCGAGAACCCGATCCGGGCCATCCGCGAGATCAGCCACGACCTGACCTGCCGGCGTCAGGTCCGCCTGGCCAACGGTCGGGAGGTGAGTGCCCTCGATATCCAGTCGGAGTACCTGACGCGGGCCCTGCGTTTCCGCGACACCCACGGCCTGTCGCCCCAGGAGGACCAGGCCCTCGACATGTGGGAGCACTGCCTGAAGGGGCTCGAGTCCGACCCTATGAGCCTGGGCCGCGAATGCGACTGGGTGACGAAGCATCAATTGATCGAGGGTTACCGGGCCCGCCACGGGCTACCCCTCGGGCACCCGAAGGTGGCGTTGCTCGACCTCCAATACCACGACGTCAACCGGTCGCGTGGCCTGTACTACCGCGTGGAAGCCCGGGACCGTGTCGATCGCGTGACCGACGACGCCACCATCACCGAAGCCATGAACCGCCCCCCCCAGACGACGCGCGCGCGCCTGCGCGGGGAGTTCATCCGCAAGGCCAAGGAACGGCGTCGTGACTTCACGGTCGACTGGGTGCATCTCAAGCTGAACGATCAGGCTCAGCGGACGGTGCTGCTCAAGGATCCCTTCCGGTCACACGACGAGCGGGTAGAGAAATTGATCGCCAGTCTGTGACGGCCACCGACCCCGCCGTCGCTCCCGGTGGCGAGGAGGATCTCGCCGGTGACGACGGTGACGCCGGTGCAGCGGTGAGCGTCGCCGGGGGGGCACGGGGAGAGCGCCGGTGGATCGTCGAGTGGCTCGTCGTGTTGGCCGTGGCCGTGGGCGTGGCCTTCGCCGTGCGCGCCTACGTGGCCCAGAGTTACATCATCCCTTCGGCGTCGATGGAGCCGACGCTCATGATCGGGGACCGCATCCTGGTCGACAAGCTCAGCTACCACCTCCACGGCGTCGGGCGCGGCGACATCGTGGTCTTCGCCAAGCCCCCGAAGGAGGTCGACCCGAACGTCACGGACCTCGTCAAGCGGGTCATCGGTCTGCCCGGAGACGTCATCTCCTCATCCGGCGGCCGGGTGTTCGTCAACGGCCAGCCCTTGCGTGAGTCCTGGCTCCCCCCCGGGACGGTCACCACCGGGATCAAGCGGCAGACAGTGCCCGCCCACGAGTATTTCGTCATGGGGGACAACCGCTCCGATTCGCAGGACAGCCGCTTCTTCGGTCCCATCCGTGGATCGTCGATCGTGGGGCGCGTCGTCCTGCGGATCTGGCCTCCGTCACGGATCCACGTCTTCTGAGGCGGGGGTGCCGGGCGTCCGTCGCCCGGGCCCCTTCCGGCCGCCGGGGCCGGGCCGCCATCATCCGGGCGGGCCCGTGCTCTCGTAGACTCCGTATCGCATGCTGTCGCTCAGCCCCGCAAAACTGCTGGTCCTCCTGGTCATCGCTTTGATCGTCCTGGGGCCCGAGAAGCTCCCCCAGGTGGCGCGCCAGTTGGGCGCGGCATGGGGGGATCTGCGTCGTTTCCGCGCCCGCCTCGAGAGCGACGTGCGCGGCGCCTTTCCCGACCTTCCCCCCACCCACGAGGTGGCCCAGGCCGTCCGGTCCCCTTTGGCCTTTCTCGACCGCCTGGCCGACGAACACGAGAGGTCTCAGGCGAACGACGCCGGCGAAGCCGACGAGGTGGCCGGCGCCCCGGTGGCGACAGGACCACCGCCGGCGAGCAACGGCAACGGCGCCCACCCGAACGGCGTGGCGCCGTCGACGGGGGAGAGACCCCGTGACCGGGACGTCGACGCCATGCTCCCGCTCGTGCCCGACGACCCGAGTATGAACTAACCGCCGACGCCGGCCGCCATCATGGCCCCCCGACTCAGACTCCGCCGTAAGGCGCCGCGCCCGACGCCCGACGCCATGACCCTCGTCGAGCACATCGGCGAGTTGCGGCGCCGGTTGATCATCTCCGTCGTCGTCCTGGTGATCACGGCCACGGTGGCCTTCGTGCTCTACCCGCAGATCTTCAGCTTTCTGAAGGAGCCGTATTGCAAGGTGGCGGGACCGTCGCAGTGTCACCTGTACGTGAACGCCCCCCTCGCCGGCCTGACCCTTCGTATCCAGATCGCCACCTACGGAGGACTGTTCTTCGCCTCGCCGGTCATCCTGTGGGAGGCGTGGCGCTTCGTCACACCGGGCCTGCGCCGCAACGAGCGCCGCTACGCCGTGTCCTTCGTCACCGCCTCCATCACCTTGTTCGTCGCCGGGGCGGTGCTCGCCTACTTCATCTTCCCCAAGGCCCTGCAGTTCCTGGGCAAGATCGGTGGGCCGTCCCTGCGCCAGATCTACTCGCCCAGTAGCTACATCGGGTTGATCCTGGCCCTGATGGCGATTTTCGGGATCACCTTCGAATTCCCCGTTGTCCTGGTGTCGCTCGAGCTCGCCGGCGTGCTCAAGCCGGCCAAGCTCGCCTCCTGGCGGCGGTGGGCCATCGTCCTGCTCACCGCCTTCGCCGCTGTCATCACCCCGAGCGGGGACCCGTTCTCCATGCTGGCGTTGGCCATTCCCCTGTACATCTTCTACGAGGTGTCGATCATCATCGGGAGGATCATGCTGCGACGAAGAACGCCGGCCGCGTGATCCCGGAGGCTGACGCCGACCATGCCGTGCGGCGCACGGTGGAGGACCGGCTCGGCTTCGTCCCTGATGCCTTTCAGGTCACGGCGTTCGACGCGCTCGACGCCGGTCGGTCGGTTCTCGTGTCGGCCCCCACCGGGTCGGGCAAGACGGCCGTGGCCGACTACGCCACCGCCCGCGCCCTGACCGGCGGTCGCAAAGCCTTCTACACGACCCCGTTGAAGGCCCTGTCCAACCAGAAATTCGCCGAACTGGCGGCGATCTACGGCCCTGATCGCATCGGACTGCTGACAGGGGACGTGTCGCACCGCCCCGACGCACCGGTGGTCGTGATGACGACGGAAGTCGTCCGCAACATGCTCTTCGCCCGCTCCCCCGAACTGGCCGGGCTCGGGCTGCTCGTCCTGGACGAGGTGCACTACCTCCAGGACCCCTACCGGGGGTCGGTATGGGAGGAAGCCATCATCCTGGTGCCGGCCGACGTCGTGCTCGTGTGCCTGTCGGCCACCGTGTCGAACGCCGCTCAGCTCGGCGCCTGGTTGCGCGCCGTCCACGGCCCGACGGAGGTGATCGTCGAGAGGCACCGGCCGGTGAAGCTGAGCGATCACGTGGCCATCGCCGAGAAGGGAAGCCGGCGGGTCGACCTCGTCCCACTCCTGTCGCACCGCCGCCTCCATCCGCAGGCGGCCGCTCTCGACCAGCGGCTGTCCCGCCTGGCCCGACGTCCGGGGGGCCTGCGCCATTCCGGCGTCGCCACCCCGAGACGAACCGAGATCATCGAGGCTCTGGCCCAGCGCGACATGCTGCCCGCCATCGTGTTCATCTTCAGCCGCGCCGCCTGCGACGATGCCGTCCGCCACTGTCTGGACGACGGCGTCCGGCTCACCACCCCGGCGGAACGCGAGGAGATCCGAGAACGCTGCGCCGAACGGACGGCGGGCCTGCCCGACGACGAGTTGCGTGTTCTCGGGTACGGGCCCTGGATCGCTGGGCTCGAGGCGGGGGTGGCATCGCACCATGCCGGCATGATCCCCGCCTTCCGGGAGGCGGTGGAGGAGTGCTTCACCGCCGGTCTCCTCCAGGTGGTGTTCGCCACCGAGACACTGTCACTCGGCATCAACATGCCGGCGCGCTCGGTCGTCATCGAGAGACTCACCAAGATGCGTCAGCACGGGCGAGCCGGCCTGACGTCGGGTGAATACGCCCAACTCACGGGGCGGGCCGGACGGCGGGGACTCGACTCGGTCGGTCACGCTGTGGTGGCGTGGTCCCCGTCACTCTCGCTTCCCGAACTGGCCACCTTGGCCACCTCGCCGCCCTCCGAACTCACGTCGTCGTTCCGGGCCTCGTACAACCTGGCGGTGAACCTGGTCCGTCGCTACGCCAAGGACCAGGCCTACGAGATCCTCGACCGCTCCTTCGCCCAGTTCGTGAGCGCCGACCATCACCATGCCCTGGCGCGCCGGATGGATCGTACCCTGCGCCTGCTCGAGCGCCGCGGCCACGTCGATCTCGAGGCCTGGCGCCTCACGGCGCGCGGGGCACTGGTGGCGCACATCTACCACGAGTCCGATCTGCTCGTGGCCGAAGCCCTGGCCGACGGCCTCTTCGACGGCCTCGACGCCGCCGGTCTGGCCGCCGTGGTCTCCGCCTGCACCTACGAGGTCCGCGGTGGGCGCTGGCGTCCCGAGGCGCGGCCGCCGAAGGCGGTCACCCCCCGGTTGCGCGCTCTCGAGGGCCTGGCCGAGAGCCTGCGGGCCGAGGAGGAGACGGCCCGCCTGCCGCGCACGAGAGCGCCCGACGCCGGATTCGCCGAGGTGGCGTGGCGATGGGCGCGCGGAGAACGACTGGCACGGGTGCTCGAGCGGGCCGAGCTCGCCCCCGGTGACTTCGTGCGCAACGCCAAACAGCTCGTCGACCTTCTGCGCCAACTGGCCACCGTCTCCCCCGACCGGGTCACGGCGGCCACGGCCCACGACGCCGCCTCGGCCCTGCAACGAGGAGTTGTGGCGGCGTCGGCCGGACCGGTATTCGCCTCCGGCACCGACCCCGACGAGGGCTCCGACGAGTCCACCGACGGGGGCTCTGACGGGCCTGAGGGGACCTCTCCAGGGGCCTGACCGAGATTCCGGTCCTGGCTGGCCGGGGTCCGCCACCTCCGCCGCGGGCCAGCCGTAGTGTTGCCCGGGCATGTTCCCCTATGCCGACGAGACGTTCACCGACGACGAGGCCGAGGTCCTCCGGCCCTACGTCACGAATCTCGAAGGTCCCGTCTTTGCCCTGGTCAACCTACCTGAAGTGGTCAAGGGCGCCCTCTTCGCCCGGTACTCGCGATCGGGCAAGAGCCTGCGTCGGCTGTTCCTCGACGAATTCGTCGGCGACCTCGATGTGAGCGGCGACGCCGGCGTGGACGCCACCATGGGACTGCGCCGCGCCGAGGAGCTGTACGAGCGTGTCTTCTTCGAATACGGCGACGATTCCGTGGCGCAGCTCGGAGGAGTCCACCTGGCGTGCGAGCAGGCGTCGAACATCTTGACGAAGGTGCTCGAGTGGGGTCGCCTCATGGCCTATCTGGAGCAGTCGACCCGCTACATCGTCTACGACTCCCGACTGGCGACGGGCCATTACCGCTACTACCGCGATCCTGACGTCCTCGACTCGCCACTGGGAGCGCGTTACGTGGGCGAGATGGACCGCATGTTCGACACCTACGCGTCGTTGCTCCCGGAGCTCCAGGCGTGGCTCGTCCGGCGCTTTCCCCGTCAGCCGAGCGACTCGGACTTCGTCCACCGCCAGTCGATACGGGCCAAGGCGCTCGACGCGCTGCGCGGGTTGTTGCCCGCCGGCGCCTTGTCGAACGTCGGGATCTACGGCACGGGCCAGGCCTACGAGATGCTCCTGCTGCGCATGCGCTCGCACCCGCTACCGGAAGCGAGACGCTACGCCGATCTCATGCTGATCGAGTTGCGCAAGGTCATCCCCTCGTTCCTCCAGCGCGTCGATCTTCCCGATCGCGGCGGGGCGTGGTCCGACT
The DNA here is from genome assembly GCA_963848355.1 of uncultured Acidimicrobiaceae bacterium. GTDB lineage: Bacteria > Actinomycetota > Acidimicrobiia > Acidimicrobiales > UBA8190 > CAWKDG01. The sequence continues at coordinate 358,331 of CAWKDG010000001.1, read as the reverse complement.
ACCTCGCCTCCACCCGGGCCGACACCGGCGACGAGGTGGCCCGGTTGTGGCCCGACGGCCACGAGACCGGGGAGCAGGCGCCCGCCCTCGTCACGCTCGACGACTGGGATCCCGAGGGTGAGGACAAGGTCATCGCCGCCATGTGCTTTCCCCACATGACCGTGCCCGAATCCGAGGCTCTGCGCCGGGTCCGGGCCCTCGGGGCCGATGACCGGCGCTCCATCGTGCGGGCCTACGTGGGGGAGCGGACGAATCGCCGGCAACGACCCGGACGCGCCTTCGAACGGACGGACTACCGCTTCGACATCGTGTCCGACTACGGGGCTTTCCGTGACCTCCAGCGCCATCGGATGCTGAGCATCGAATGGCAGCCGTTGGCGCCGTCGCTGGGCTACGACGTACCAGAGATCGTGGGCGAGGCCGGACTCACCGAGGAGTTCGAGTCCTCGTTGTCGCGCTGTCAGGACCTCTACGAGACGATGGCGCCGACGTTTCCCCATCAGGCGTCCTACGCCGTGGCCCTGGCCTTCCGCATCCGCTATGTCATGCAGATGAACGCGCGCGAGGCGATGCACGTCCTCGAATTGCGCTCGGGTCAGCAGGGACATCCCGTGTACCGACGCGTGGTCCAGGAGATGCACCGTCTCATTGCCGAGCGTGCCGGCCACCACCTCATCGCCGACGCCATGACCTTCGTGGATCACGGCGAGCACGAGCTCGAGCGGCTCGACGCCGAGAGACGGGCCGAAGCTCGCCGAACAGCCGCCCTCCCCGAGGTGTCGACGGCCGCCTGCTCGGCCGGTGTTTGGCCAGGAAAACCACTGGAGCCGTGACCAGGGACGACGCGCAAAGTACCTGGTGGGCCCTCACGAATGACGCTTGACGCGCTCGGCATCCGACGGCGTAATCTGCGGCCAGTCCCAGACGCCCCGACGGCACACCGGTGGTCCCCGGCCGGATCGAGCTCGAAGGGGGGGATGCTGTGAGAGGCGGAAGGGTGGCCCGAGGGGCTGAGTAGAGAACGTCCCACGATCACGACGGCGGACACGACCGTGACGTGGAGACGGCACCAAAGGTCCCCGGGCCCTACCGCCCTCATCACGCACCGAGCCTCGGGTACGCCCCCCTGTGCCCGCCCACCCGTGCCTGCTCGGGTGGTCTGGAACGTCGATCGGAGCAGATATGCTCCCGCGCGTCAGACGACCTCGCGAAGGGTACAGATGGCCGACGACCTGGATGAAGTGACAGAACCTGACGAGCTCGAGGGTGTCGAGCTCGAGGATCTGGCCGACGACGAGCTGATCGATGACGATCTCGCCGACCCCCTGGTCGATGACGACGACCTGGTGGACGACCTGGTGGACGAGCTCGTCGACGACATCGTCGACGTGGACCCGGTGGTGATACCCGCGGCCAAGGCCCCCGCCCCCACTCCGGCCCCGGCGGCAGCCGAGGAGGCCGAGGAGGACGAGGAGGAGGTCGACGACGAGGACGTCGAGGCCAGCCTGGACGAGATCCTGAAGGAGCGCCTCGTCGTCGAAGAGGAGGAGGTCGAGGACGAGGAGGTGGCCGAGCCCGACGACCGGTCCGAGATCTCGGAACGGGTCCTGCCCAAGCAACCCGACGAGTTCGTCTGCAGCTCGTGCTTTCTCGTGAAGAACGCCAGCCAATTGGCCGACCGGGCCAAGGGCTTGTGCCGGGACTGCGTGTGAGCGTGTCGGTGCCGGACGCGAGGAGGCGGGGACGTGGCTGAGAACAGGTCGCCGGCGGAACGCATCCTCGATCTGATCGTCTTCGGGCCTGCCGGACTGGCCCTGACGGCGGCCGAGGAGTTCCCGAAGCTGGTGGACAAGGGCCGCAACCATCTGGAGGGTCAGGTGCGGACGGCGCGCCTGGTCGGACAGGTGGCCGTCCAGATGGGGCGTCGTCAGCTCGGCCAGATGGCGAGCCAGCGGATGTCGAAGCCGTCTGCCACCGCGGCCGACCGCCCCCCGTCGGAGCCCGAGGTCCAGAGCCCTCCGGCGCCGCAGTACGCGCCGGCGCCGGCCGCCGCGTCGACCGTGGCGACCTCGGGGTCCCAGGTCAACGGCAACGGCTCTCTGCGACCTCTGGCCATCCCTGGTTACGACAGCCTGTCGGCGTCGCAGGTCGTCCAGCGCCTGGCCGGTCTGTCACAGGCCGAATTGGTCGACGTCCGTGCCCATGAGCAATCGCACCGGCACCGCCGGACGATTCTCAACCGGGTCGAGCAGCTCCTGGCCGGCGTCGACGCCGAGTAGCGGCGACGACCGGAGCGGGGCCCGGCGGCACGGTCGTGGAAGCAGCCAGGGTGGCGGTGCCCGGCGATGCCGACCGCTGCGGGGAGCTGTGCCGACAGGCGCTCGACTCTCTCCAGGAGGTCCGCGGTGGCGCCCTCTTCGCCCGGCGCGAGACGGGGCTCGTGGCCAAGGCCCTCCTGCGCCCGGGCGGTCTCGATCGCCTGATCGCCGATAGTCGGCGTCGTGTGCTCGTCGGCACGGTCGACGCCGCCGTGGTGGGCCTGGCCCTGGGGCGGATAGACGCCGTGGGTGAGACCTCGCTCGGGATCGTCGACGCCTGTTACGTGGAGCCCGGGGCGCGTGGTGTCGGCGTCGGCCGTGCCCTGTTCGACGATCTCGTGGCCTGGTTCACGTCATCGGGCTGTCGTGGCGTGGACGTCACGGCGCTCCCCGGGGACCGGGCCACCAAGAACTTCCTCGAGGAGTCGGGGTTCAAGGCCCGACTGCTCACCATGCACCGATCCCTGCAGTGAGCAACGCGGCGCAGCCATCCCCACCACCGTCCGTGCCGGTGGTGGCCGTCGGTGGCATCGCCGTGGTGGAGGATGCACTGCTGATGGTGCAGCGGGCCACGCCGCCGGCGGTGGGGTCGTGGACGGTCCCGGGGGGTCGCGTCGAACCGGGTGAGTCGGTCACCGCCGCCGTCGAGCGCGAAGTACGCGAAGAGACGGCGCTGGAGGTCCGCTGCGGGCCCCTCGTCGGCTGGGCCGAGCGACGCGCCGAGGGGTACCACTTCGTGATCCTCGACTTCGCCGTCACGGTCACGGGGGACCGCACACCGAAAGCCGGTGGGGACGCGGCGGCCGTCGCCTGGGTGCCCCGGGCCCGGGTGGCCACCCTCACCTTGGTCGAAGGTCTCGAGGCGTTCCTCCTCGAGCACGGCGTGCTCGTCTGAGTCGTCGGGCAGGCTCAGCTACGGCGGGCGGCGACGGCCCCGGCCCGACGCGGACCGGGCGGGGGCGGGATGGGCAGGCCCAGCAGGCGGGCCAGTTCCGGAACGAGTCCCGCCGCGTGGCGCGCCGCGGTCAGGAGCTCGGGGCTGGGGTCGGGCGGCAGTCCGGTCGGCTTCACCGTCCGGCGCACAGGCGACTTGATGACGGCGTCGAGAAGGTCGATCCACGAGGCTTCGGCCATCGTGGGGGCCATGGTGGTCCCGGCGGTGTCGGCCAAGCGGACGGCCAGGTCGGCCGGAACCCGCGCCGTGGGCTCGGGGGGGCGGGCGGCCACACGCAGAGCATCGGCGACGCGGCCGTCGTCGAGAGCGGTGAGGACGCGGGCCAGCCACGCCTCACGCAGAGCCGTCACCCTCGAGTCCAAGGCTTCGCGCAACGCGCCGACGAGCTCGCGCGCCTCTTCGTCGAGGGACACGGTGGACGCGCCGGCCACGACCGAACGCATCTCGCGCAAGGGAGCCTCGCGACCGGCGGCGCGCAGGGCCACGGCACGGTCCTTCCAGGCGGCCAGGCTCATGCGGGGCTGGAGTTCTTCGGCCATGGTGAGAAGCGGTTGGGGCGACACCTCGGCCCGGCCCTCGGACCGGGCGCGGGCGTTCTGCTCGTCGATGGCCTGACGGACGGCGGGGATCCCGCCGCGCAGCAGCTGCTCGGCCACGGGGATCTGCTCGGGGCTCAGGGCCGCCAGCGCCGCATTGCGATGGGTGGTCACCGGTTCGGCGCGCCGGGGACGATCGCGCCGCGGCGCCCGGTCATCGCGCGGGGCACCCCCCGCCACGCGGTCCCCGCCGTTGCGCTCGGGACGTCGTGTGGGATCGCCGCCGCTTCGCGGGCGCCCCGCCTCGGGGCCCCGGCTCGGTCGGGTCCGTTCCGGTGTCCGGGCCCGGCCTCCGTCGGCACCACCCGATCGGTCGTCCCGGCCGGTACCTCCGCCGCGACCGGGCGTCGGTCGCGTCGGGCCCGTCCGGGCCGCGCCGCGATCGGCCGAGTTCCGTCGGGGCCGTCGTTCGTGATCCCCGTCGTCGCGATCGCGGCGACTGCCGGGCACGAGGGAGACAGAGACCCCGTCGATCTTGTCCCGGCCCGACCCCAGGACCTCGATCCGTTGCCTCCCCCCGCCGTCGCTCTCCTCGGCCCGCGGAGCGTGGACGGCGATCACGGTGATGCCCTCGAGCTCGAAGTCGGCCTCCGCCCGCAGGACGTCGCCCACCTTGGCCACGGCGGGAACGAGATTGCCCTCGAGCGAGCCCTTGGGCTGGCGGGCCCCCGGGGCGCGCCACGTCCACGATCCGTCGTCGCGACGGCTGGTCAGCTCGATATCGATTCTGCGAGACATCCGAGCGACCACGCTACCGCCGACAGTGGCAGTTTGAGAACAATGTGACCTGCGAGTTTTCGGCCAGGCGTCGATGGGCAGGCCGAGAGGCTGTGGAGGTCCTGAGAATTCAGCCCCGTGCGCGCCACCGGCGCCAGCGCCCTCTCTAATGTGGCAATGGCCGGCGACGCCAAGCCGAATCGACGCCGAGCACCTCAGCCCTATCGACAGGAGCATCGACGGTGGACGACGAGCAACAGGAGCCTGCGAGCACCGAGCCCGGGACCCCGCCGCCGCCACCCTCTCTGGGCGCACACGACCTCTCGGTCCCGGCCCCCGCTGACGTCCCGCCGCCGACACCGCCGACGGGGACAGGCTGGCCTCCGCCGTCGGCCCCTCCTCCGGTGGCTGCCCCGCCTCCGGTGGTGCCCCCGTACGGCGGCGGCCTGCCCCCCGCCTGGCCCGGATCCGCCGTCGCCCCGCCGGGGCCCCCGACGGGACGGTCGTCGCCCGGCTGGCTCGTCGTCGCCGTGGTGGCGGCACTCGTCGGCGGTGCGGTGGGCGCCGGCATCGCCGAGGCGGTGGGAACAGGGAGCACTCCGACGGGCACGGCCTCGATCAAGGTGGGCTCCGCCAGTCCCGGCCCGGCCCTCGCCGGCAACGCCTCGATCCCCGCCATCGTGAGGCAGATCCTGCCCGAGGTGGTCTCGATCGACGCCAAGGGTCCGGCTTCGAGCAGCGCCGAGGGCCTGTTCGGAAGCGTGGGCGGTGGCACGCAGGAGGATCAGGGAACGGGCATGATCATCTCGACCGACGGCGAGGTCGTCACCAACAATCACGTGATCGCCGGGGCCACGACGATCACCGTCACCCTCTACGGCCAGACCAAGGCCCTTCCCACGACCCTGATCGGTGCCGACCCGAGCAGCGACGTCGCCCTGCTCAAGATCGACTCGCCGCCGTCGAACCTTCAGGCCATCACCTTCGGCGACTCGCAGCAGCTCGAAGTGGGCGATGCCGTGATCGCCGTCGGTAACGCTCTCGGCCTGTCGGCCGGGACGCCCACGGTCACCTCGGGGATCGTCTCGGCCACGGGCCGGACGGTACAGGCCGGGGACAGCACCGGGGAGACGACCGAGACCCTCACCAACATCATCCAGACCGATGCCGCCATCAACTCGGGCAACTCCGGGGGGGCGCTCGTCGACTCCGCCGGGCAGGTCATCGGGATGAACACGGCCGTGGCCTCGTCGAGCGAGGGCAACGCCCCGGCCCAGAACATCGGATTCGCCATTCCCGCCTCGACGATCCAGGGTCTGCTGGCGCAGCTGCGCCAAGGGGGGACCACCCACGCCTCCAAGGCGTACATCGGTGTGGAGGTGGAGGACGACACGAGCCAGATCCAGCAGGCCTACGGCTTCGTGCCGTCCGAGGGAGCCGTCGTCGTGTCCGTCGAGTCCGGATCACCGGCCGACAACGCCGGGATCGAACAGGGCGACGTGATCGTCTCCTACAACGGCAAGGCCGTGAACTCGGCTCTGAACCTGACCACCGACGTCCAGGCCTCCGCTGTGGGGAGCACGGCCTCGCTCACGCTGTGGCGGGGCCAGAGCAAGAAGACGATCTCGGTCACCCTGGGGCAGGCCCCGGCTGGATGAAGGCGCGCGGCGCACGGCGGGCGTCGGTGTGGCTCAGCGTCCGGTGACGCCGTCGAGGAGTTCGCGCAGGATGTCGGCGTGACCGGCATGGCGCGCCGTCTCCTCGGTCACGTGGGCCAACGCCCAGCGCAGCGTGAGCCCGTGGGTGCCGAGCGCCAGAGGTCGCTCGGGATCCCCGGCGGCCCTGGTGATGTCGTCCGTCTGCTTCGCCGCCTGGTCGTAGGCGAGGCGAACGGAGACGATCGTGTCGTGGGGGGCTAGGGAGAAACTGTCGGCCACCAGGGCCACGTCGACTCCGGCGAAACGTCGCTGGATCCAGTACATCTCCACCGCCGTCAGGTGCTTCACCACGCCGAGAAGGCTTGTGCCCGAGGGCACCAGAGCCCGCCGGGCCTGGTCCTCGGTGAGGCCGTCGAGCTTGCGGGAGACGCCGTGGCGCAGGTAGTCGAGAAAGGCCAAGGAGGTCTCGATCTCCCCGGCCACGACGACGGGTGCGTTGCGATCGTCGCTGCGGTCCACGTCTAGAGCATTTCGTCGGGCAGCAACGAGCCCTCGAAGGGGCGGACGACCTCGGCGCCGACGCGGATGTACCACTCGAGACCCCAGACGGCGGCGAAGGCCTCGGGCGGCATCGACAGGAAGAACGACGTCTCCGAGATCTGACTGGCGTGCGCCTCCATGGCCCGGCGCTTGCGGTCGAGAAGGGGGGACACGTCCACGGCGGTGGTCACGCGCTCCTCGGACACGCCCAGGTTGTCGATCGGGGGCCCCTCCTCTTCGGCACCGAGCCACGTCTTGCCCTCGGCCGTGTCGAGCAGTCGGACCAGATAGTCACGGTTGACGGTGGCCATGAAGACCCTTGGGACGGCGGCCAGCTCGCCGGCCCGCAGGCCCACCCGGTGGACCTGGACGTGGTCGGGGTGGCCGTAGTTCCCGCGCTCGTCGTAGGCGGTCAGGATGTCGGCCTTCTCCTCCCGCAGGATGGTCGCCAGGCGCTCGGCCGCTTCGCCCACGTCGGCCTGCCAGAAGCATCCGGGGTCGTTGTTGCTGTCCTCGCCCTCCATCCCCGAGTCGCCGTAGCCGAGATACTCGTGGCGGGCGACACCGAGGATGGAGCAGGCGGCATCGAGCTCGAGAGCGCGCCGGTCGGCCAGGGTCTCGCCCGGGGCCAGGAACCCGTCGGGGACCTCGCCGAGCTCCCCGCGCGTGGCCGTGACGAGGACGACCCGGTGCCCGTCGTCCGCCAGGCGGGCCATGGTGCCGGCGGTGGCGATCGCCTCGTCGTCGGGATGGGCGTGGAAGAAGACGGCGGTGGCCATGGACGCGGAGGTTAATGGCGTCCGTCGGCGTCCGGTGCCCCCGAACGACCCCGCTGGCCACTCTGGGCCAGGATGGGGCGCGGCAATGACAGGCATGCCCAACCGAGGAGGATCGATGACGACGGTCAGTGTGGCGACACGTGGCGGCGACATGATGCTGTACGACGTCGAGCCCGAGGGTGCCGTGCGCGGCGCGGTGATGGTGCTGCAGGAGGCGTTCGGGGTCAACGATCACATCGAGGACGTCACCCGTCGCTTCGCCAAGGCCGGCTACCGCGCCGTGGCGCCCCATCTCTTCCACCGCAGCGGCGATCCCGCGCTCGACTACGGCAATTTCGACAAGATCATGCCGCACATGCAGGCTTTGTCCGAGACGGGGTTGCTCGAGGACCTCGACGCCACCCTCGACCATCTCGCCGGTGCCGGCTTCGCCGCTTCCCGGGTGGGCGTGGTCGGTTTCTGCATGGGCGGATCGGTGACTTTCCTGGCCGCGGCCCGTCGCGCCCTCGGTGCGGCGGTGACCTTCTACGGCGGGGGAGTGGGGGAGGGGCGTTTCGGGATGCCGCCTCTGGTGGAACTGGCACCCGGGCTCGAGACACCGTGGCTCGGGCTATTCGGTGACGAGGACCAGAGCATCCCCGTCGACCAGGTCGAGGCCCTGCGGACGGCCGCGGCGACGGCGGCGGTGCCGACCGAGATCGTCCGCTACGCCGGTGCCGGCCACGGCTTTCACTGTGACGGACGGCCCGACTCGTACCACGAGCAGGCGGCTCTCGACGGCTGGGCGCGCACCCTCGACTGGTTCGGGCGCTACCTGGCCCCCGCGTGACCTGATCAGGTCCGCAGCGGCGCGCTCTCGGCCACGGGGGAGTGGGTGGGTGCGATGGCGCCTCCGGCCCGTTCCGCCGTCACGGCGTAGGCAGTGAAGGCGGTGCCGTTGCCTTCGGTGAAGGGCACGTCGGTCGGGTGGTTCCCGAGGAGTCCGAGCGAGATGGCCCGACCCTGTTCGAGTCCCCACAGTTGGTACGTCCGGTCCGTCGCCAGGGCCTGGAGGTGGTTGTCGAAGAGGTAGCCCGACCCCGAGGGCAGGACGACGATCGAGGCCACCGTGGTGGCCGGGTGTGTCGCACTGGTCAGGGTCACCCGCTGGGCCCGGGGATCCTGCAGCGCCGCCCGTAGCGGCCTGCGCCAGGCCGGGCCGATCGAGCTGGCCGACGCGGTTGTCGAGGTGACCGACCTGGAGTGCCAGCAGGGCGATGACGGCGGCGGCGACGGCACCGATGGCGGCCGACAGCCGACCACCGGAGACGCCGGCGTCTCTGCGACAGGCGCCGGGGGAGGGCATCGGCGAGAGCGGCGTCGAGCACGGTGGCGGTCGACGGCGGTTCGCCGGGGGGGTCGAGACGTGCGGCGATCTTGTCCCACAACTCGACCGAGGCGTCGCTTCCGGCGTTGGCCAGCAGGGCGGCCACCTCATGGAGCTGGGCCAGCTCCGCCGCGCAGCGCGGACACTCGTCGACGTGGGCCTGGATGGCCGCCGCCTCGTCGGGGTCGACGGCGTCGAGGGCGTAGGCGCCCAGAAGCTCGGCGACTGCGTCGTGGTTCATGGCTCGGTCCATGCCGTCTCCACGCCGTGTTGGACCATCAATGTCCGCAGCCGTCCGTAGTCCGCTCCGTATCCGGCTCTTCACCGTTCCCTCGGGTTCTCCCAGCAACGAGGCCACCTCGCGATAGGTGTGCCCACCGAAATAGGCCATCTCGATGGCCGTGCGTTCGTCGGCCGGCAGCGTGCCCACCGCCTCCTTGACCCGGTCGGCGACGGCCAGGTCCCAGGCGTGGTGCTCGATGTCATACCCGGCGGCGGCCGTCTCGCGGACCGTCCGCTCCTCGCGCACCCGGCGGGCCGACTCCGAACGCAGGACGTCGACGGCGCGGCTGTGGGCCTTCGTCATGAGGAAGGTGCGTAGCGCCCCCCGGCCCGGATCGAAGCGCTCGGGGGCGCGCCACAGCTCGACGAAGACCTCCTGGGTGACCTCGTCGGCCAGGGTGGGGGAGCGCAGGACCCTCCGGGCCAGCGTGTGGACGGAGCCGCCGTGGCGGCGGTAGGCCTCGGCCAGGGCCGGCTCCTGACAGCGGGCGATGCCCACCACGATGGCGGCGTCGCTGGCGTGTCTGGAAATCAACCATGGCGCTGGTCTTCGTCGCCGCCGCCGTGACCGGATGACCGGGTCCGGGAGGGTGGCGGGCTCAGGCCGACCCCTCGATGGACCATGGCCCACGGTAACCCCCCTCGGGGAGCCCACCGTGGGCGCTGCCGGCCGTGGGCCGGTGGGCCCGGCCCGACGCCGTTGGCTCGCTGTCATCCAGGAACCCCGGCCGTGTCGAAGACAGGCATGTGCGAGGCGTGCGACCCAGCCGATACCGCGTCTGTCACCGGTCGTTTGGGTACGCTCCGCCGTGTCGAGACATCCCTCTCTTCCCCCGTCCCGGAGAACTGACGTGAGCATCGATATCGACACCCTTGTTCGCGCGCTCAGCGCGGCTCCAGGTCGACGACCTCGATCTGGGTGCGTTCGCCTCTGCAACCGCTCGATCCCGAGACCCTGCGGTGCCTGCGCTACATGCACGACGTCGAGGGACACACCGCCTGCTACCTGCGCGACATGCTCGTCACGCGGGCGCACCGCGACCCGGAGGTGACGGCCTTCCTGACGTGCTGGAGTTACGAAGAGCACTGGCACGGAGACGCCATCGGCCAGGTCCTGGACGCCCACGGCGAGATGGCTGGTCGGAGCCGCCTGACTGAGATGCGTCGCCGGTTGCCCAAGCGCGACGCGCTGCGCCCGTTGGTCTTCAATCTGACGTCGGCCGTCACCCGCCATCTGCTCACCCTGCACATGGCGTGGGGCGCTGTGAACGAATGGACGACGCAGGCCGGTTACGCCCGCCTGGCCGCCAAGGCCGACAATCCGGTGCTGGGGGAGCTCCTGCGCCGGATCATGCGCCAGGAGGGCCGCCACATCGATTTCTACACCGCGCAGGCGAGGAACGGCCTGGCCGACAGCCGCGCCGCACAACGGCTCACGCGGCACGGCGCTCCGGCGTCTCTGGGCACCGGTCGGATCGGGCGTGATGCCCATGGACGAGATCCGCTTCCTCATCGGCCATCTCTTCTCCGACCCTTCAGGCCTGGCCACGGCGCAGCGCATCGACAGGCACATCGACCGTCTGCCCGGGCTCGGGGGACTGCACCTGGTCGAGAACTCCGTGGCCGAAATGGCCGCATAAGAGGTCATCTGAGAGAAAGGTAGGTCGCCATGCTGGCGGAGATCTTCGGTATGGACGGTGTCATCGTGTTGGTCGTCGTGGTCGCGGTTCTGTTCGGGGGGAGCCAGATCCCCAAGCTGGCGCACTCGCTCGGGTCGGCCCGCAAAGAGTTCAAGAAGGGCCTCGACGAGGGTGCTGACGAGACGGTCGAGGTCACGCCTCCGGTCTGAGGAGACCTCAGACCCGCCTCGAGTCGGCGGGGCTCTGCAGTTTGCGCCGCGCGGCCCGGACCGTCAGAGGAATCTGGAGCAGGACCAGGCAGAACCCGTACCAACGCCCGATGGCGTGCGCTCGCGCATGGATTGGTGACCCCCCGGTAATGGGCTCCACCTTTGGCACCAGAAGTAGCGTCCTCGGAGTGCCCTTGCAGTTTGAGGTCGTTACCCTCGCTGCCGAGCGGTTGAGAGCCGCCGACGTGGCCCTGATCGCGGCCCTCACCGGTGGCGGCGTTGATCCCGAGGTCCTGGCCGAGGTCCATGAGGCCACTCTGGAACTGATCTGGGCCACCGGGACGAACGATCTGGCGGCCGCGTTGGCCGCCGTTGCCGACCCTAATTAGCCGGGCCCCGGCGGCCGTGGCATGGACGGGCTGCCGGTCAGAGGGCATGAGCCCGACCTCGTCGCCTGGGCACGCCAGATAGCCCGGCCCAACCGCCGATAATGTATCTTATGTAAAGTTATCGTAGGGACGGTCAGGCGGGGTCAGGGTAAGGACGGAACGACCCCTTCCCCACGGGTGACGGGCGCCTCACGGGCGCCGCCGTTGCGGCCGGAGTCAGCTGGTCGGAAGCGAGGCGTACGGAACGGTCGTCGTCGGGGCGACCAGGTGCAACGGCGTGCCCCAGTTGCTGAACGTCCCCACGTCGCTCTCCTGGGTCCCGCTCGTGTCCTGTTGCACGTCGAAGACGATCGGGACGGTCGGCTCGGCTGTCGAGACGTAGAGCACGGCCGATCCCGTGGTCCCCTTCGCCGCGCCCCGGTGGAAGGTCACCCTTGACGCCGATGACGGCGTGGGAGGCCCGGGTGGTGGCGGCGGTCAGGGTGAGGTGACCGGTGGGCTTGAGGTCGCTCAGCGTCCCCGCCAGCCGCACGGCCTTCGTGATGGACGAGTACGGGGCATCGGTGGAGGCGATCGAGATCCACTTGCCCGCGTAGGTGGCGGCGGTGGCGGCGGACAGGCCCATCTGGTCCTCGAGTCCCCCGGCGTTGCCCTCCACGTAGGCCCCTGTGCCGATCACCTCGGCCTGGATGGTGAGGGTCCCGGCCGTGATCTTCTCCCGGCCGTCGGTGTTGGAGGCGTCACCTTCGATGCTCTCGGTCTTCCCCGCCTCCGTCCCCAGCAGGTCGAAGTGGACGGATCCGGACTTCTTGGCCGCGGCCAGGGCACCGGCCAGGACCTGGGTCGCCGTCTTGTTGCCCAGGGCGCCTGACGTCCCCCCTCCCCCACAGGCGGCCAGGAGGAGGGCGAGCGGGACCAGAACGACGGGGAGGATGCGCTTCATCGCAGCCACGCTAATGCCCTCGGGCAGAGGTGCCCCGCCGGCCCGGCCGGGCTCAACGGGCCGAAGCGTCGGTCGTCGCCTGTGGGCTCTGAGTCGCCCGACAGCGGTTCGAAGTCGATGACGAGCTCGGTCCCGAGGGCCCGGGCGATGCGGTCGAGGCTGATCACGGTGGGCGACACCTGGCCCTTCTCCAGCCGGGCGATGGACGGCTGACTGGTCTTGGCCCGGCGGGCCAGTTCCGCCTGGCTCATTCCGCAGCGGCGCCGGGCGGCCCGGACGGCGCTGCCGACCATGATGGCCGTGCGGGCCCTCTCGTAGCGGGCGAAGGCGTCAGCTCCCCGACTCGGCCTGGTCATATCAAAGATGAACTATATCATCTCCGGGATATACGGCCACGACGTCCACTCGGGTCCTGGCCGTAGACTTGGCCGTGCCTGTTCCACACGTCGTCGGTGCCCAAGGAGGCGGACATGTCCATCACCGTGGAGGAGCTCTCCAAGCGGATTCCCACGCCCCCCACCTTCGCCACCGTCGAGGAGGAGCGCCGCCACCGCAAGGAGCGCCTGGCCGCCGGCTTCCGCCTCTTCTCCAAATTCGGCTTCGACGAGGGCATCGCCGGCCACATCACGGCCCGCGACCCCGGAGACCCCGAGCTGTTCTGGGTCAACCCCTTCGCCGTCCACTTCGGCCACATCTCCGTCTCCGACCTGATCTGCGTCAATGCCCAGGGTGACGTCGTCGAAGGTGACCGCACGGTGAACGTGGCCGCCTTCGCCATCCACTCCCAGGTCCACGCGGCGCGTCCCGACGTGATGGCCGCCGCCCATTCGCACTCCGTCTACGGGAAGTCCTGGTCGACCCTCGGTCGGACCCTGGACCCCCTCACCCAGGACGTCTGCGCCTTCTACGAGGACCACGGTCTGTTCGACGACTACACCGGCGTGGTCGTCGACACCGAGGAGGGCAAGCGCATCGGAGCCGCCCTCGGGGACTACAAGGCGGTCATCCTGCGCAACCACGGCAATCTGACCGTCGGGCACACCGTGGACGAAGCGGTGTGGTGGTTCATCACCATGGAGCGCTCCTGCCAGGCCCAGCTCCTGGCCGAGGCGGCCGGGACCCCGGTCTTCATCGACAAGGAGATGGCGGCGCTCACGGCCTCCCAGGTCGGCAGTCACTTCATCGGTTGGCTCAACTTCCAGCCCCTCTACGAGCGCATTGTGCGCGAGCAGCCCGACCTGCTCGACTGAGACCGACCGCGGGCGCCCGTTGCCGGGCGCCCCCTCCGAGAGGACCCACCGTGGACCGGCCCCTTACCTTCGGCGCCTTCATCGCCCCCTTCCACCCCGTCGGGCAGAACCCGACGCTGGCCCTCGAGCGCGACCTCGAGCTCGTCGTCCGCCTCGACCAGCTCGGTTTCGACGAGGCCTGGATCGGCGAGCACCACTCGGCCGGCTACGAGATCATCGCCTCACCCGAGGTCGCCATCGCCGTGCTCTCGCAACGCACCACGAACATCCGCCTGGGTACCGGTGTGAGCTCGCTGCCCTACCACCAGCCCCTCATCCTGGCCGACCGCATGGTGCTGCTCGACCACCTCACCCGGGGCCGCGTCATGTTCGGCGTCGGGCCCGGAGCGCTCCCCTCCGACGCCTTCATGATGGGCATCGCCCCCGCCGACCAGCGAGACCGGATGGAGGAGTCCCTGGAGGCGATCCTGGCCCTCCTCGACGGCTCCGAGCTCGTGACCCGGGAGACCGACTGGTTCACCCTGCGCGACGCCCGTCTCCAGCTGCGCCCGTACACGTACCCGCGCTTCGAGGTGGCGGTGGCCGCCCAGGTCTCCCCCGCCGGGCCCCGGGCGGCGGGGCGATTCGGGCTGTCGCTGCTGTCGATCGGTGCCACCACCGCCGGCGGCTTCGACATCCTCGGGTCGCACTGGGTGACCATGGAGGAACGGGCCGCCGAATTCGGCACGACCGTCGACCGTTCGAGCTGGCGCCTGGTCGGGCCCATGCACATCGCCGAGACCGAGGAGCAGGCGCGCACGCGACGTGGCCTTCGGCCTGGCCCAATGGGTCGACTACTTCGAGCGCGTGGCGGCGCTCCCGCTGGCGCCGGCCACCCTCGACCCCGACAAGCTCGTCGACGCGCTGATGGAGACGGGCTTCGCCGTGGTGGGGACGCCGGAGATGGCCGTGGCCCAGATCGAGCGTCTCGTCGAGCAGTCGGGCGGATTCGGCACTTTTCTCCTGATGGCCCACGAGTGGGCCGACCGCGAAGCGACCCTCCATTCGTACGAGCTCTTTGCCCGCGAGGTCATCCCCCACTTCCAGGGATCCCTCCCGTCGCTCGTCGGCTCGCGCGACTGGGCGGCGGAGAACCGGCCTGAGTTCATCGGTGCCGTCGGGGGCGCCATCATGCAGGCCATCTCCGACCACGCCGCCGAGCGCGAAGCGAAGAAGGACAAGACCGGCGGCGCTGGTCGTCCCTGACTCAGCGGCGCGCGTCGAAGGTGGGAACGAGGATGCGCGCCGCGCGTGCCTCGTCGACGCGGCGCACCGGTGTGGCATGGGGCGCCTCGGCGGCGCGCTCGGCCCCACCCGGTTCCCGGGCCTCGGCGGCGATCCGCTCGAAGGCGGCCGCCATCGCCTCCAGGGTCTGCAGGCTCTCGGTCTCGGTGGGCTCGAGCATGAGGGCCTCGTCCACGATGAGCGGGAAGTAGACGGTCGGTGAGTGGAACCCCTCCTCGAGGAGCCGCTTGGCCACGTCAAGAGCCCTGACGCCGGTCTGCTTCTTGAGAGTGGATGCCGACAACACGCACTCGTGCATGCACGGCCGGTCGTAGGGGACGTCGAACGTCCCCGACAACCGCCGCCTCAGCCAGTTGGCGTTCAGCACCGCCAGCTGCGCCACCTTTTCCAGCCCGTCCCCCCCGTGCACGAGCAGGTAGGTGAACGCCCGGGCCAGCACGAGCGCGTTCCCGTGCCACGAGTGCACGCGACCGATCGACTCCGGGGTCGTCGTCCACCCGTAGCGGGGGCCGGCCTCGTCACGCAGGAGGGCCGGGCGCGGCCCGGGCAGATACGGCACCAGACGCGGCGAGACGGCCACCGGGCCGGCGCCGGGTCCGCCGCCCCCGTGCGGCGTGGCGAAGGTCTTGTGCAGGTTGAGGTGGACGATGTCGAAGCCCATGTCCCCCGGCCGCACGACCCCGACGATGGCGTTCAGGTTGGCTCCGTCGTAATAGAGGAGGCCGCCGACCTCGTGCACGGCGGCGGCGATGGCAGAAATGTCCTCTTCGAACAGACCGAGAGTGTTCGGATTGGTGAGCATGATCCCGGCCACGTCGGCGTCGAGCACGGACTTGAGCGCCTCCAGATCGACGCACCCGCGGGCGTCACTCGGGACCGTGACCACGTCGAAGCCCCCGAGCGTCACCGACGCCGGGTTGGTCCCGTGGGCCGAGTCCGGGATCACGACCTTGTGGCGGACCTGGCCGTGGGCCTCGTGCCAGGCGCGCATGAGCAGGAGGCCGGTGAGCTCGCCCGATGCCCCGGCCGCCGGTTGCAGTGTGGCCGCCGCCATGCCCGTGATCTCGCACAACTGACTCTCCAGCTCGACGAGCAGCTGCAGCCATCCCTGCGTGCACGAGGCCGGCGCCGCGGGGTGCACGTCGGCCAGGCCCGGCATCGCCGCCACCGCGTCACAGACCTTGGGGTTGTACTTCATCGTGCAGGACCCGAGCGGGTAGGCACCCAGATCGACGGAGAACTGCCGGTGGCTGAGCCGGGTGAAGTGGCCGACGAGGTCGCGTTCGGACACCTCGGCCAGCTCCGGTGGGGCGGCGCGCCGGTGGCTTTCCGGGACGAGGTCCTCGAGCGGGATCTCGGGAATCCCGGTCGTCCGTAGCTGCCAGGCTCGACGCCCGGGCTGCGTGAGCTCGAAGAGTGTCGGTTCGCTGTCGCGCCCGAGCAGCGGTGCGCTCGACGCCCGGCCGCCGGCGCGCCGCCATCACCGCACCGCCTTGGACACGGCGTCCACGAAGGCGTCGATCTCGATCCGGGTCCGGCGCTCGGTCACGGCCACGAGCAGACCGTCGCCACGTCCGGCGGTGTATCCCTCGTCGAGAGCAATGCCGGCCAGGAAGCCCTCGTCGATCAGTCGTTCGATGACGACCGGGGCGGGCAGGGGCAGGCGGACGGCGAACTCACGCAGCACCGGTGCGGTCACCAGTGGTTCCACACCGGACAGACCGAGGAGCCTGGTCCGGCAGTACTGCGCCCCGCGCGCCGATCGCAGCGCCACCTCGGCCATTCCCGAGGTTCCCAGCCAACCCATCTGTATGGCCGCCGTCACCGCCATGAGGGTCTGGTTGGTGCACACGTTGGACGTGGCCTTCTCCCGTCGGATGTCCTGCTCGCGGGCCCGCAAGGTCGAGACGTAGGCGCGGCGTCCTTCGGCGTCGACCGTCTCCCCTACCAGCCGCCCCGGCAGACGCCGGACCTGGGCCAAACCACAGGCGAACAGCCCCAGGTAGGGCCCACCGAAGCTGAGAGGCATCCCCAGGGCTTGGCCCTCCCCCACCACCACGTCGGCGCCCCAGTCGGCCGGTGACCGCAGCACGCCGGCGGCGATCGGGTCGAAGGCCACCACCAGCACGGCCCCGGTCCGGTCGCACACGGCCCGCGCCGTGGCCAGGTCCTCGAGGCACCCCAGGTAGTTGGGATAGGCCACCACGAGGACCCCGGGACGATCGTCACCGGAAGACTCCGCCGCGGGCCACCGGGTGGTGCCGTCGTCGAGGGGGACGTCGACCAGGCGGTGCCCGGTCCCGGCGGCGAAGGTGGCCAGGACCTCCCGCCACGTCGGGTTGAGCCCGCGTGATACCCAGACCAGGTTCCGGCCCGACGCGGCGACGCCGAGGTTCACGGCCTCGACGGTGGCGGCGGCGCCGTCGTAGAGCGAGGCGTTCGCCACCTCCATACCGGTCAACCGGGCGATCAGGGTCTGGAACTCGAAGACGGCCTGGAGCACTCCCTGCGCCACCTCGGGCTGGTAGGGCGTGTACGAGGTGACGAACTCCGAGCGCGAGGCGAGCGCCCGGGTGACCGGGGGGACCTCGTGGTCGTAGGCCCCGCCGCCGGCGAAGCACACCAGGTCGCGTCCGGCGGGGCGGTTCGTCCGTGCCAGGTCGCCCATGGAGGCGACGGCGTCGGGCTCGGAGATCCCGTCGGGCAGCTCGAGGCCGCCGGCCAGCCGGAGCGCCTCGGGAACGACGTCGAAGAGCTCGTCGAGGGAAGAGAGACCGAGGAACCCGAGCATGGTGGCCACCTCGGCGTCGGTGTGGGGCGAGTACCCCGACATCAGCGACCGCCGCCGGCCGGTCTGGTCCGGTTCCCGGCCGGCACGAAGGGCAGGGCGGTGATCCGGGCGGGCAGGCGCCGCCCGCGCACGTCGAGCACGAGTTCGGCGTCGTCACCGATGTCGGCTGTGGCGTCGCTCCCGCCGGCGCCGGGGTGAGTGTCGATCAGGGCCAGGGCGATCCCGCGCTCGAGCACGGGCGAGAAGTTCCCGCTCGTCACGGTGCCGACACGCTGGTCGCCGCGCAGGACGACGTCGTCGTGACGGGGAGGTTGACGACCGTCGGCGACGAGCCCGCGCAGACGGCGGGCCGGTCCCACCTCCCGCTCCCGCTCGAGAGGTCGCCGTCCCCGGAACTCCCCTTTGTCCCAGCCGACCACCCAGCCCAACCCGGCCTGCAGGGGCGTGATGCCCGGACCGAGATCCTGTCCGTGCAAGGGCAGGCCCGCTTCGAGACGCAGGGTGTCACGGGCCCCGAGTCCGGCGGGCACGACACCCTCGTCGAGCAGCGCCTGCCAGAAGGAGGGGGCCACGCCGGCGGGAACGGCGCACTCGACGCCGTCCTCCCCCGTGTACCCGGTTCCGGCCACCGTGCACGCAGCGCCGCGCCAGGTGAACGGGGCCACGGCGAAGCGGGCCACGCCGGCGGCCTCGGGGGCGACCGATTCGAGCCTGCGGCGGGCGTCCGGTCCCTGCACGGCGATCACGGCCCGGCCGGCCGTGGTGTCCCGTCCGCCCACGGCGTCACGGACCCGCTCCGTGTTCGAGGCATTGGGCATGACGTCGAACACACCGTCGGCGATCCACCAGACGATGATGTCGTCGACGACGGAGGCGTCGTCGGGATCGAGAAGGTGGGTGTACTGGGCGCGCCCGGGGGCGATCTTTCGCAGATCGTTGGTGAGCTCGCACTGCAGTGTCTCGACCGCACCCGGGCCCTCCACCCGGACCGTTCCGAGATGGCTCACATCGAAGGCCACCGCCGCACTCCGGCAGGCCCGGTGCTCGGCCAAGGTACCGGTGGCGTAGGCCAGCGGCATCAGCCAACCGCCGAATTCCACGAGCTTGGCCCCCAGGGCGCGGTGGCTCTCCTCCAGAGGGGAATGGCGCAGGGCCGCCGTCGAGGGGTCGGCCGGCGGCGCGCTGGTCGATGCGGGCGTGGACGTAGGGGGCGTCACGCCGCCAGCCTATGCGGCTGGTGACGAGGGTCGAGAGAAGCCGTACTTGCCGAGGAGGGCCAGATAGTCCCGTTGGTAGAGGAGCTTCACCTCCACCCCGGGGTGGAGCTCCCGCAGGCGACGCACCTTGGCGTTCTTCCGGGTCACGAGTTTCTGCGAGAGGGTCGTCAGCTCGATGAAGCACCCGTGGTCGGGAAGGTAGAAGTCCGGTCGGAAGGCGGCCGCCGGTGACCCGTCGTCATGCCATTCGAGGACGAACTCGACGGGCTCGTAGTCCCACCGCACACCGTAGAAGTCGAGAAGCTCGGCGAAGTGGCGCTCCGACTCGTGTGCGAACGGCATCGTCAGCGGGTCTCCCCACCCCGTCGGGACCGCACCGTCAACCGCCCGCCGCCTCCGCCGCGGCCGGCGCAGGGCCGGCCATGGGAGGCGCCAGTGCCTCGTGTTCGATGCGCAGAATGTCGGCGTTGAGCTCCTCGACCACCCCCGACAGGGGAACGATGTTGAGGACCCCCTGGCCGCCCTTCAGGAGATCGACGACCTCACCGTCACTGTGGGCCAGAACCGAGTCCGTCCCCACCAGAACGAGGTTGGTCGCAGCCAGGTCGCCTCCGAGTCCCTCACGCATGCACTCGACAGCACGGCGCGCCCTCTGCAGTGAGATCCCGGCATCGAGGAGCTGCTTGATGACCTTGAGTTCGAGAACGTCGTGATACGAGTAACGCCGTTGCGTGCCACTGCCGCGCGCATCGGCGATCGACGGTCGCAGAAGACCGGTGCGGGCCCAGTAGTCGAGCTGTCGGTAGGTGATGCCGATGAGCGTGCAGACCTGAGGTCCGCGAAAACCATCGGGGGTCTGATCCGCCGCGTTCGACACGGAACGACGCGCGGCTTGCAGGGCTCGGTCGGCCATCTCGAGTTTCCTCCTCCACCTCAGGTGCAGCTTCATCGTACCCCCAAACTGCTCACATCCGGGTAGTTACGGACGTGTCGTCCCGACGGATCTCGGCGACGGGCGCAGGGGCGCGGTGCGATCCCTCGCCAGTGGTGCCGGGCCCACGATTCCTCCCGTGTTCTGGGGCGAATCGGCTCGGTCGACAGGTCGGGCGAACGGCGCCGTGACCTGCGATTTGGATGACGGGTCCGCCCACCTCGAGACATACCCTCACCCTGAAGTAGAGGCTCATATCCTGTTCCCCGAATCCCCCGCGGATCCAGCGGGGTGCCAGGATCGAGCCCATGAGTATCGAGAAGACCGCCGACGCCCCGGGTCGCGTCCCGGTCCACCGCCGGACCATCGAGTTCGAGGCATACGACGAGGGTGACAGCTTGTCGGTGTCGGGGCGCCTCCGCGACGAACGCCCGTGGGCGGCCGACAGCGAACGGGTCGAACACGTCCATGACATGGATCTCCGTGTCACCGTGCGCAAGGACGACCTCACCATCACGGCGGCCACGGCGACGATGGCGCGCTTCCCCCATGCCGAGTGCCCGTCGATCACCGCGTCGTTCGACGATCTCGTCGGACTCGGCATCAGCCGCGGCTACACGCGTGCGGTTCAGGAGCGCTTTGGCGGCGCACGGGGGTGCACGCACCTCGAGCAACTGGCCCGCACCATCGGGCCCGTCGTCATCCAGGCGATGACGTCGAACCGCGCCCGAGACCGGGACTGGCAACACCTCGACGCGGCGCCGTCAGCTCGCCCCACTCTCTTCCCGCGCAACACCTGTCACATCTGGGCCGACGGTGGTGTGGCCGAGCAGAAGCTGGCGGCCGGTTGGCGCCCGGGCGAGCGGGCCGGATATCCGGCGCCGCCGGTGGAGGTCTTCCTGCGCCGAGCTCCGTCGACCACTACCGGCGACTGAGGGCGGTGCCGTCAGTCGAGACGACGCAAATCACTCCGGTAGCGCTGACCGTTGCGCACGTACTCGTTCGCCGCCAGCCCGATCCCGTCGATGTTGGACCGGCCGGGTTTCACGACGACGGGCACGCCGACGGCGAGGGCTCCCGCGGGGACGTTCACCCGGTTGGGCACGACCGCCCCGGCTCCCACGGTCGCCCCCGTGCCGATCCGTGCGTGGTGCAGGACGACGGCGCCCGAACCGACCAGGCATTCGTCCTCCAGGATGCATCCCTCGAGATGGACGAGGTGCCCGACGACACAGCCGCTGCCGACCACGGTGGGAAAGCCCGGCCCGGCATGGATGACGGTCCCGTCCTGGATCGACGTCCGGGACCCCACCGAGATCTCGCCGTAGTCACCGCGGAGCACGGCGCCGGGCCACACCGTGGTGTCCGGTCCCAGCCGGACCGCTCCGATGACCGTGGCTGCGGGGTGGACGAAGGCCCCGGCGTCGATGACGGGGACCAGATCGCCCAGGGCGTAGACAGCCATGGCGGACGACGCTACCGCTCCGATCCGTTCCCGAGCTGCGATCGGGAGCGGTGCCGCTCTGGCACAACGCGGATGCATTTGGAATACTCCGTCGATGCCCCTCGTACTTCTCGCCGCCCATGCTGCTCACGCCCACGCTGCCAGCGGAAACGCCGCTTCCAAGCGTCACCTGACGGAGATCGGGCTGGGTATCGCCGCCCTGGGCGGGATCGCGCTCGTCCTGGCCGGAGCCTTCGGGCTGCGGTCGATGAGTCGAGCCGTCGAACGAACGACGATCATCGCGGCCGGGATCCTGCTGACCGTCGGGTTCATCGTCCAATTCTTCGGGGTACACGGCACCAAATAGGTGACGCCCGCGTAGGTTCCCGATGAGTGAACCGCCGGTTCTACATCCGGGAGGTGGGTGTGTGCTCCCCCACCACGTGCCGCCGGCGGGCACGTGACACCGTGGTGGCCAGTGCTCCCAGGGCGAGGACGACGAGCCCGACGAGGAGAAGGGGCCCGGTATTCAAGCCGGTGAAGGCCAGCGTGGAGCTTCCCACCTTGGTGGCGGGGCCGGGCTGGGTGTGGTGAGCGACAGTGCCCACCGGGCCCGGTGTCCCCGGACTGGTCGAAGGGCCGCTTCCCGAGCCAGGTGACTGAGGAGGACCGGATCCGCCGCTCAGGGACCCCACGGGTGCGGCCAGGACCACGTAGAAGGCGCCGAAGCCTGCTCCCCCGGCGGGGACGACGACCGGCTCCGAGGCGCTGATGCCGGTGGACACCACCGATGCGGACCCACCGCAGACGACGAAGACGTAGCCGGCAGGAGCACCGGCGGTCATGGTGTAGCTCCCGGACGGCACTTTGGTCGGTGCCAGCGGGTTGGCCTGGGACGGCACCGCCTGCGGACCACCCGCCGCCAGGGTCCCGCTCCCGATCTCGGTCGTGGTCGGGGTACCCGTCCCCGAACATTGATAGATGTCGCCGGCGATGGTCTGCGGGGGCCCGCACCCCGGCACGGTGGCCCGTGTCCCGGAGTAATACGAGCTCTGACCACCGACGGGAGTCACGGACACGTCGGCCTGGAACATGCAGTCGGAGGTGGCGGGCACGCCGACAGTCAGCGTGCCCGATGTCCCCGTAGCGGAGCCCTTCATGGCCCCGTGGGACCACAGTTTCAGGGTCCAGCTGGACGTGGTGCCGGTGGGGATGGCAAACGTGGCCTCGGTCGCGGAGATGTTGGGCCGTACGTTTGTCGCGAACGCCGGCATCGAGAGCGCTACGGCGGCCCCGGTGACGCCCACGAAAACGGCCAGCCGCAGCGCGTTGCGCCCGGTTCGGTGTCGTCTGGAGGGTCTCGTGAAGCTCACGGTAGCGACATTCCCCGTGCGAGTGGGGGATGTCCGAACGTCGGTGCCGTGCCCGGACGAGAAGCGTCAGGCCCGGCTACCCGGCGAGCGCCGGCATCCAAGAAATCGACAGGAATTATCACGGAGCGTAGGGATATGCGCGCTGACCGACCAAAGTCCTACGAGCCATGACAGATGGACCGGACACGGCGCTGTCTCGCGCACGTGTTGGTGTCAATCCGGCGGCATGTGCGCGCGCCACGTCGCGACCCGAATCGACGTCACCGCAACGACGGCGGCGACGCGCTGCCGACCGTTGCGAGATTCGTCGGAATTGACGATGTTCCGTCCTCCGCCGCGATGTAACGATACCGGCGGCGGCGACCGGTCCGGTCGCCGGAGGGAAAGAGAGACGCGGGGTTCTCCCGGGCGGGGGGCGGGATTCAGCGGCGGTTCGCCGGTTTCCGACGGCGACCGCACCAGAGTCTCTGCCTCATTCGGCGTCGGGTTGCCCCGCCAAAGGGGGACTCGTGCTGCTGTCAGGGAAACTGGCCCGGGTGGCGCTTGCCGCCGCCGTCCCCGTCGCCGCCGTCGTCATGGTCGTCGGCCCGGCGTCCGCTTCCGGTGGCGGAAAGGCCAAAGGTTCGCTGACCTGTGACCTGGCGGCCAGCTTCCATTTCAGCCCGCCGCTCGCTCCGGGCATCGGGACAAGGGGATTCAAGCAGGAGATCGTCACCATGGGCCGGGAGGCCCTGTCGGATTGCTCAGGCTCGCTGACGCACGGGGCGCTACCGACTGCGGGTGCTCAGATGGGCGCCACGAAGATAAAGATCAAGGGCCTCACGCACGTGCCGCCGGGAAACGGGAAGGCCGCCGGCGGCTGCCCGTCTTTCATTAATCTCGCCTGGCCCAAGCTCAAGGCGGATTACACGTGGACGTCGTCCCCCACCGACGCCAAGACCAAGGTCAAGGTGGCCAAGGGCGGGACGTGGGGATACACCGGCGGCCGCTACACCCTGACCTTCAGCGGAAAGGCCAGGGGATCCTTCACCGGCACCGTGGCCATCGACGCGGTGTTCGATTCGGCATCGTCCACGGCGTTCCAGAACTGCATCGGTGGTACACCGGGCCCGATCTCCACCGCCGAGTTCGACCCTTCGATGAGCACGATTTCGTTCACCCCGCGGGCGTGAAACGGCAAGAGGCGCGCCGGCGCTCGGGAGCGAGTTAGCGAGGGGCGAAACGAAAAGACCGATGTCGGATCCACCCGAAGCGGGCGGAGAACCGGCTGAATCGACGACAGGCGAAGGTAGCCGGCCGCGCCGGACACGGATCGGACAGTCCGATCCGGGCGGGGCCTCACCAGGGGAAGGAAACGTCATGCGGGGATCGTCCGAAGGTACTGGCACCGGTACATCACGCCACACCGCTCCGAGCAGAGCGCCGCGATCGCGCCGCCTGCCGCGCCGCGGCCCTCGCCGCGTTGACGGTCTCGGGGATGCTCGTCGCCGTCGGTACGAGCGCCACGGCCGGCGCCACGCCGACGCCGGTCCTCGAAGGCTGGGGATACAACGCCTTCGGACAACTCGGCAACGGGACGACCAACTCCTCGTCGACCCCGGTCACGACCGCCCTGCCCGGGGGTGTGACGGCGACGGCGCTGGCCACCGGCGGCTACCACACCCTCGCCATCGGCTCCGACGGGAACCTCTACGCCTGGGGTGACAACGGATTCGGCCAGCTGGGCGACGGGACGACCAACTCCACGTCGAGTCCGGAGGAGATCACGCTGCCCGGCGGCGTGCAGCCCACCGAGATCGCCGCCGGCATTTACGACAGCTTCGCCGTGGGCTCCGACGGCCGCGTCTACGCCTGGGGTGACAACTCCCTGGCCGAACTGGGCAACGGGACCACCACCACGGCGACGACGCCGGTGGCGGTCTCCCTACCGGCCGGCCTCACGTTCCACGGTCTGGCCGCCGGTAACTACACCACGTTCGCCATCGGCTCCAACGGAACCCTCTACGGCTGGGGCTACAACGACAAGGGCCAGTTGGGCGACAACACCGTGACCACCCCTCTCTCGCCGATCACCGTATCCCTGCCCGCAGGGGTCCAGGCGGCGGATGTGGCTGCCGGTCTCCATTCCGCCCTGGCGGTGAGCACCACCGGCCAGGTGTACGCGTGGGGTGGAAACGACTACGGGCAGCTGGGCGACGGCACCACCAACGCGTCGGAAAAGCCCAAGGCGATCACCCTGGCCGCCGGAGTGACAGGCACCAAGGTGGCGTCGGCGCTGTACACGAGCCTGGCCATCGGCTCCAACGGCAAGGTGTATGCGTGGGGCTACAACGCTGACGGAGAGGTCGGCGACGGCACCACGGTGAACCGCACGTCGCCGAAGGCCATCACACTGCCCGGTGGGGCCAGCGCGGCGGCGATCAGCGCCGGCGCGTACAGCCCCATCGTCCTCACCACCACCGGTGGCATCGACACCTGGGGCCAGAACGGCTACGGCCAGCTCGGAAACGGCTCCACCACGAACTCCCTGACTCCCACAGCGGTGGCCCTGTCGAGCGGCTCTGTCGCCACCATCCTGGGCACCGGCTGTACCTCCTACGACGCCATGGCGGTCGTCATCCCCGCTCCATCGGTGACCACCACCACCCTGTCGGTCTCAGTGCCTTCTCCGACCTACGGACAGAGCGAGACCATCACAGCCACGGTGACAGGCTCCGACGGTGCCGGCACGGTGGACTTCACCGCCGACAGTTCGACCCTCGCCGGATGCGGAGCCGTCGCGCTCACGCCGGCCGGCTCGAACTACCAGGCGCAGTGCACCACATCGTCGTTGAGCGCCGGTAACCACTCCCTGGGCGGGGGCTACTCCGGCGACAACAACGCTCTGAGCAGTCCTGCCTCCCCTCTCCCGGTCGACGTGGCCGCCGCGCCCCTGACCGTCACGGCCTCGTCGGCCGCGTCCGTCTACGGATCCGGACCCCCCGCGGTCACGCCGTCGTACGGCGGATTCGTGAACGGCGACAACGCCTCCAACCTGACTTCACCGGCGGTGTGCACCACGGCCGTGACGGCCACCACCGGAGTCGGCACCTACCCGAGCACGTGCAGCGGGGCCTCCGACCCGAACTACGCCATCACCTACGCCGCCGGCTCGATCATGGTCGGCCCGGCGCCCCTCAGCATCGCCGCGTCGTCGGGAACGATGATCTACGGCTCCGCCCCGCCGGCGATCACCCCGACGGTGACCGGTCTGCAGAACAGCGACCAGACCAGCGATCTGACCGGTCTCAGCTGCTCGACGGCCGCGACCGCGTTGAGCCCGGTCGGCACCTACGACACGTCGTGTTCGGGAGCGACCGATCCGAACTACACCATCAGCTACACCACCGGTCAGATGATCGTCGGTGCGGCACCGCTGATGGTGACGGCTTCGTCGCTGTCGACCACCTACGGGAGCGAGCCGACGGCTGTGACACCGTCGTACTCCGGTTTCCTCAACGGCGATACGTCCGCCTCCCTGACCACCCAACCGACCTGCGGCACCAGCGCCAGCGCGGCCAGCCCGGTCGGCACCTACGACACGTCGTGTTCGGGGGCGGCTGATCCGAACTACTCGATCACCTACGTCGACGGTTCCGTCACGGTGTCGCCGGCCCCGGTCGTGGTCACCGCCTCGTCGGCCTACATGGTCTACGGCAGCGGCGTCCCCGCCGTCACCCCGTCCGTCTCGGGCCTGCAGAACGGCGAAGGCGCCTCGGTTCTCGGTGCCGGCCTTCAGTGCACCACCACGGCCACCTCGTCGAGCGCCGTCGGCAACTACGCGGCTTCCTGCTCGGGTGCGGCCGATCCGAACTACGACGTCACCTATGTGAACGGTACCGTGAGCGTGACGCCCGCGGCCGTGACCATCACCGCCTCGTCGGGGTCGATGACCTACGGCGAGAATGCGCCGGCGGTGACTCCGTCGGTCGTCGGCCTGCAGAACGGTGAGGAAGCATCCGTCCTGGTCGGTCTCAGCTGCTCGACCGACGCCAGCCCCACCAGCCCCGTCGGCACCTACGACAGCAGCTGTTCCGGCGCCACCGACGCCAACTACACCATCAGCTATGTCGACGGCACCGTCACCATCAGCCCGGCACCACTGACGTTGACCGCCTCGTCGGGGTCGATGACCTACGGCGGTACACCACCGGTCATCACACCTTCGGCCGACGGCCTGCAGAACGGTGAGACAGTCAGTGTTCTCGGTGCCGGTCTCCAATGCGGAACCGACGCCGTCAGCTCCAGCCCGGTCGGCAACTACGCCAGCGTCTGCTCCGGTGAGTCCGATCCCAACTACCTCGTCACGTCGGTCGACGGGAGTGTGACCGTCAATCCGGCACCGCTGACTGTCACCGCCTCGTCGGCGCCGTCGACCTACGGGAGCGCGCCACCGGCCATCACGCCGAGCTACAACGGATTCGTCAACGGCGACGACACCTCGTCGCTCACGACCCCGGCGACGTGCTCGACCACGGCCACCTCGTCGAGCCCGGTGGGCTCCTACGACAGCAGCTGTTCCGGCGCCGCCGACGCCAACTACACCATCAGCTACGTGGACGGCGCCGTGGTGATCGGTCCCCAGGTCCTCATCGTCGTGGCTTCGCCCGGTGACATGACCTACGGCGGTTCACCGCCGGCCATCACGCCGACCTACGAAGGCTTCGTGAACGGCGACACCGCCTCTTCGCTCACGACCCAGGCGACGTGCTCGACCACGGCCACCTCGTCGAGCCCGGTGGGCTCCTACGACAGCAGCTGTTCCGGCGCCGCCGACGCCAACTACACCATCAGCTACGTCGACGGTGGCGTGACCGTGTCGCCCGCCCCGCTCGAGATCACCGCCTCCTCGGCATCGATCAGCTATGGGAGCGCGGCGCCGAACATCACAGCGACCTACGGCGGATTCGTCAACGGGGACAGCGCCACATCGCTACCGACCCCGGCCACCTGCAGCTCGTCGGTGACACCCACCACCCCGGTGGGGACCTACGACACCAGCTGCTCGGGCGCCGTCGACGCCAACTACACCATCAGCTACGTCGACGGCACGGTCACCGTGACACCGGCCAGCGTGACCGTCACGGCCTCGTCGGGGTCGTCGACCTACGGCGCCACCCCGCCGACGATCACGGCATCGGTGTCGGGTCTCCAGAACGACGAGACGCCCGCCGTCCTCGCCGCCCTGAGCTGCTCGACCACGGCCACCTCGTCGAGCCCGGTGGGCTCCTACGACAGCAGCTGCTCCGGCGCCGTCGACGCCAACTACGCCATCAGCTACGTCGACGGCACGGTCACCGTGACACCGGCCGGCGTGACCGTCACGGCCTCGTCGGGGTCGTCGACCTACGGCGCCTCCCCGCCGACGATCACGCCGGCTGTCTCGGGGCTGGAGAACGGCGACACGGTGGGTGACCTCGCCGGTCTCGTCTGCTCGACCGCCGCCACCTCGTCCAGCCCGGTGGGCACGTACGACAGCACCTGCTCGGGCGCCGCCGACAGCAACTACACCATCAGCTACGTCGACGGTTCGGTGCAGGTGACGACGGCGCCGCTGGTGGTGGCCGCCTCCTCGGGCACCTCCACCTACGGTGCCAACCCACCGGCCATCACGCCGTCGTACTCGGGCTTCGTCAACGGCGACGGACCCGGCTCGCTGAACACGGCGCCGACGTGCTCGACGACCGCCACAGCCAACAGTCCCGTCGGCACCTACCCGAGCACCTGCTCGGGTGGATCCGACCCTGACTACGCCATCTCCTACGTACCGGGCCAGGTGGTGGTGGGCGCGGCGGCACTGGTGATCACCGCCTCCTCGGGCACCATGACCTACGGCGGGACGTTGCCGAGCGTGAGCCCGTCGTACTCGGGCTTCGTCAACGGCGACGGACCGGGCTCACTGACGCACGCGCCGAGCTGCTCCACGGTCGCCACGTCGTCCAGCCCCGTCGGTGCCTACAGCACGAGCTGCTCGGGCGCCGTCGACGCCAACTACACCATCAGCTACGTGAACGGGTCGGTGCACGTCAGCCCCGCGCCGCTCACCATCACGGCGTCGTCGTCCACCATCACCTACGGCTCGTCGGCGCCGGCGGTCCAAGCCACCGTCACCGGCCTGGTCAACGGCGAGACGAAGTCGGTGCTCGGGGCCGGTCTGGTCTGCACCACCGCAGCCGGGCCGTCGAGCCCGGTCGGCACCTACGCCTCGACATGCTCGGGGGCCGTCGACGCCAACTACACCATCAGCTACGCCAACGGGTCGGTCCAAGTCGGTCCGGCCACCCTGACCGTCACGGCCAACAACCAGACGAAGATCTTCGGCGTGGCCGTGCCCACTCTGACGGCCACGATCACCGGATTCGTCGACGGCCAGACGCTGGCCACGTCGGGGGTGACCGGCACGGCGGCCTGTACGACGACGGCCACCATGACCAGTCCGAACGGCACCTACCCGATCACCTGCTCAGCGGGGACGCTCCACGCCAGCAACTACACCTTCAGCTTCGTGGCGGGGACGCTCACGATCGGGTACACGTCGAACCTCTGCGACGTGATCGGAGCGGTGACGGTCAACTCCGGTCAGTCGGTCCTCATCGGCCCCGGCTGCTGGGTGCTCGGTACGGTCACCGTCAAGCCCGGCGGCGCCCTCGACAGTGAGGGGGCATTGCTCCTCGGCGCATTCACCGCCAACGGGGCCGCCGCTCTGCGGATCTGCAACACGAGCGTGGCGCTGATCCTGTCGGGGACCGGTTCGGCCGGTCCGACCACTGTGGGCGACGGGACCACGGCGTGCGGCGGCTCGACGCTGATCGGCGGTGTGTCGCTGAGCAGCAACAGTGGCCCCGTGTCGCTGCAACGGGCGTGCGCCATCGGGATACTCCTCGTCAAGAACAACACCGGCGGCGTCACGGTGGTCAACAACTCCGTGCTCGGTGACCTCACTGTGACCGGGAACACCGGCACGGTCCTCGACCGGCCCAACTCGGTGATCGGCATAGCCAGCCTGCAGTAGACGTCGAACCCCGCCCGGCGCGCTTCGCCAGGTCCGATGACCTCGGCGACCACGGCCCGCTGCCGGGCGGGGTGCGGACTGTCGTCCTCCCGGTCTTCACTGGATACGTCGCGTGACGATCGGTCCTGCACAGCGTGGACGGAGCCGGGGACCCGAGATTAGCCTCGACACCCCGGGCGTCGACCCAGGCTGGCCGTTGTGGAGACGAGGGGGATGGCGGAGGTGGTCGTCGGGTCGCAGCCCTCGAAATCGCACTCTGCGGACGAGAGGCTGCTGGCGTCGGGCGACGAGGCGGGCACGGCCCCCGGGGACCGCCCGTTCCGGCCCGATGTCGAGGGACTGAGAGCGGTCGCCGTTGCGCTCGTCGTCCTCTTCCACTCGCAGGTATCGGCCGTGTCCGGCGGCTACGTCGGGGTGGATGTCTTCTTCGTGATCTCGGGATTCGTCATCACCGGCGTCCTGCTGCGCGAGCGTGCCTCGCTGGGGCGGACTTCCATTCTCTCGTTCTACGGGCGCCGCTGTCGTCGGATCATCCCGGCGGCGACGTTGGTGATCATCGTCACCGTGGGAATGGCCTACTGGTTCCTCGGCGTCGCCGGAGGCATCCCTGCCGCCGACGACGGGCGGTGGGCGGCCGTCTTTCTGGCCAACTTCCATTTCATCTCTACGGGTACGAACTATCTGTCGTCGCAGCAACCCCCTTCACCGCTGCAGAACTTCTGGTCCCTCGCCGTGGAGGAGCAGTTCTACGTCGTCTATCCCACACTGTTCCTCCTGGTGGCAGGGGCCAGGGTGCTTTCGCTTCGGGTGCGCCTGGCCTTCTGCCTGATCGCCATCATCGGCGTCTCCTTCGCCTACTCGGTCGTCGACACCCACAACAATCCGATCGACGCCTATTTCTCACCCTTCACCCGAGGATGGGAGTTGGCCCTCGGTGCGCTGGTCGCTGTCTGCACCCCATGGCTCCTGAAGGTACCGGCTCGCCTGGCGGCCCTGGCCACCTGGCTCGGTCTCGGAGCCATCGTCGTCGCCGCCTGCTCCTTCACCTCCCACACCGCCTACCCCGGCTCGCTCGTCGCCATTCCCGTGGTCGGAGCGGCGCTGATCATCGCCGGAGGTATGAACGCTCATGCCATCGGAGCGGAGGCACTCCTGCGCCTCCCGCCCTTTCGCTGGTTGGGCAAACTCTCCTACTCGGTCTACCTCTGGCATTGGCCCATTCTGATCATCGCCGCCGAGTACGCAGGCAAGACGAGCCTTTCGGTCAAGGACAGCCTGGGGTGGGACGTGGTGGCACTCATTGCCTCGGTGGCCACCTACCTTCTCCTCGAGAACCCCGTCCGGCACGCCAGGAAGCTCGTGACCGTCAAATGGGCGAGCGTCGGCCTCGGGGTCGGATTGGTGGCTGTGACCCTCGTCGCCATCACCGTCGACTCCCATCTCGCATCGGCGAGCGGACCGGGATCCGACGAGACCAACCGCTCGGTGACCGGTCCGGCCACGGGCCCCCTGGTGCCATTGAGCACTGTCCTGGCCGCTGTGGCAGCCTCCAGCCACATCGCGGACTTGCCGTCGCCATTGAACCCACCTCTGGCGAAGATGGTGGCGAACCCACGTCCCTACATCGCCCCCGGGTGGCCCACAGGCGGTTGTTCGCCGAGACCGGCACAGGTCGTCGTGCCGGCTTGCGTCTTCGGCGATCTCGGGGCCCACCGCACGATGGTTCTCTACGGCGACTCCCACGCCGGAATGTGGTTCCAGGCACTGGACGGAATAGCGATGCGCGAACACTGGAAGCTCGTGCTCCTCTTCAAGAACGGCTGTCCCGCCTCCGTGGTTGCCGTCGCCGACTACGAGGGCGTCCGCGTGACCACCTGCGACCGATGGCATCGATACGTCATCCCCCGCATCAAACGGATCGACCCGGAGCTTCTCATCGTGTCGCAGACGTCGGGATACATCACCCCCGGTGGGGGCCAGTACACCACCGAGCAGTGGCAACGCTCCCTCGAAAGCCTGCTTACGGAGTTGTCGACGCCCAACACCCGTCGGGTCGTCATCGGAAACCTGGCCGTCCCCGCAGCCATCGGGCCCGACTGCCTGGCGCGCCACACAGACAGCGTCCAGGCGTGTGCCATTCCACCGGACCCGGCCTTCACCGAATTCAACGCCGCCGAGAAGCAGGCGGCAGTTGCCGATGGGGCGAGTTACATCGATCCCCTCCCCTGGTTCTGTGCCCGCACCTGTAGTCCGGTCATCGGTCACGACGACATCTATTGGGACGACCACGTCACGGTCGGGTACGCGCTCTTTCTCGAGGGCGTTCTCGAGAAGGCCCTTGATCTTCCGAAGTCCTAGCGGATCCGAAGTCCTAGCGGATCCGAAGTCCTAGCGGAGAGGAGACCACGATGCGTCTGACCCTGCACACCTTCCTCACGCTCGACGGCGTGATGCAGGCACCGGGGGACCCGGAGGAGGACGGTGACGGTGGGTTCACCCACGGCGGGTGGACCTTCCCCTACGCCGACGAAGTGTTCGGTGCCGCCATCGCCGGGCGCTTCGCCGACGCCGGTGCCTTCCTCCTCGGCCGGCGGACCTACGAGATCTTCGCCCGCTACTGGCCCGGCGTGACCGATCCCGGTCATCCCATCGCCGGACCGCTCAACCGGCTCCCCAAGTACGTGGCGTCGCGCACGCTGGCCTCGGTCGACTGGCCGGGGTCGGTGCTACTGGGCGCGGACGTGGTGGGTGACGTTCGGGCGCTCAGGGAGCAGCCCGGCGGCGAGCTTCAGGTCCATGGCAGCGGGAACCTGGTGCAGACCCTCATCGATCACGACCTGATCGACGAATACCGTCTGCTGTGGTTCCCCGTGCATCTCGGTCGGGGAAAGCGCCTCTTCGGGAACGGGAGGGTCCCGGGGGCGCTGCGGCTCACCGGGGTTCGCCAGTCGGCGACCGGTGTGGTGATGACGACCTACGAGCCCGACGGGCCGGTGCGCGTCGGATCGTTCAGCGACGCTGATGCCGACAGCGACGAGTGAGCCCTCGGATCGTTGATTTCGTCAGAATTGGTGGGGACACCCCCGGGTCGATGGAATAGCAAGTAACTTCAGGTGGCTCGGTGGCACCCATCGTGTCGGGGGAAGGGACGGGTTCGCATGACCAAGGCATCGATCGCGGCGCGGGGCAGGTCCGCATTTGTCGGCCTGACAGCGCTCATTTTGGTGGCCGCCGTTGTGCTGACAGGCACCACGGCGAGCGGTGCGGCATCTCGTCCCGCCGCGGCGAAGGCCGCTGGCGGTCCGACGGCCCCGGGCACCCTCATCGCCTCGGAGCCGGTGACGGCCAATGCCGTCGACGGCACCGCGTACCTGGTCGAGTACTGGTCCGAGACCGTGCCCAAGAACAAGCCGGTGAAGGTCACCGGGCTCGTCTTCGTGCCTCCGGGTACGGCGCCGGGAGGCGGGTGGCCCGTGGTGACGTGGGCGCACCCCACGGACGGTACGAACAAGTCGTGCGCACCGTCTCTCGACCCGACGACCGACGTCCCCAACATCAACAACCTTCTGGCCCAAGGGTGGGAGGTCGTCGCTACCGACTACCAGGGAGAAGCGAACTCCAGCATCCTCCCGAAATCCCCCGGGATCCTCCCCTACCTGGTGGGAACGAGCGCCGCCCGCAATACGCTCGACATCGTCAAGGCCGCCCGGCAGCTGCCGGCCGCCGACGCCAGTGCCAACTACGTCGTCTGGGGCTGGTCCGAGGGTGGCCAGACGGCCATGTTCGCCTCGCAGATCGCCGCGTCCTACGCGCCGACCCTGAGTCTCAAAGGTGTGCTGGCCATGGCCCCGCCGTCGCAGAACACGGCGCTCCTCGAGTATGCCGAGACGACCAGCAACTGGCCGTTGGCCTTCCTGGCCGTCGGAGGCTTCAATTCCGCCTACGGCAACAAGCTGGCCCCGACCTCGGAACTGCTCACGGCCAAGGGCAAGAGTGACCTCAAGCTGCTCAAGACCGAATGCCTCGACACCCTGGGCTTCACCCTGCTCGAGCAGGGTTTCAGCAAGGTCTTCAAATTCGCTCCCGGAAGCCCGCTACCCAGCAAGTGGAACACGCTGGCTAACTTGAACGACCCGGCGAGCTTCACCACTGCCAGCCCGGCCCCCATCGTCATCGCCGGCGGGTCCGACGACGCCCTCGTCCTGCCGAGCACGACGGCGGCCCTGGCCTCCCAGCTGTGCGCGTTGAGCCCTCCCCAGAACCTCGAACGCTGGCTCTACGCCGGGCTCACCCACGACAACATCGACGCCAGCGCGACCATCAACGACTACGTGCAGTGGACGGCCGACCGGTTCGCCGGTGACCCGTCACCCGGCTTCTACACGCCAACGGGCATGGGAGCCAACACGCCGACGGTGACCAATCTCTGCGGTTGAGCCCCCAGCCCCTAGGGCCGCGAGATCGTCTCCTTGGGATGAACTGTCTCTAAGCCCCGGGCGATGCAGTCGTCGCCGGGGCAGACGGGCTGCCCAATGGCGGTAGCCAGGATATCGCTGGCCCTCACAATGCATATCTCGTCTCCGCTGAAGTCGGTCTCACATTTCTGGCAGTGCCACTCAGACGCGGGATCGAACCCGGAGGCCATGACGTCCGCTCGGAACTTTGCCAAGAGTCCCGGCGCCTCCGCGCTGGCATCGCCGACGGTTATGAGATCCGCTCCGGATCCACTCTCCATATGGGGACATGCTAACCGAGGACGACCGGGCCCTGAACTGGCGTCGTGGATTCTTGTGAGTCGAGCGCGCGTCAAGGATCGGATCTTGCGGCGTAACGATTAGGCGATCCACTCTTCGGGCAAGGGCCCACCCCACACTGCTTCTCTGATGCTGAGAGCGGCGAAGGGTGCGACTCTGCTTCGCTTGTCCGGATCTTGCTCCTCGTAGCCACACAGGAATTGAGCCCCGGCCACCGACAGCCGGTTCGCCATTTCCTCTGTGACCGCAACAGGTTCGGGGCCGAAAAGCAGCCCAACCGGCAATTTGTCCAAGGCGAACCGGAAGAAACCAAAGTCGAGGAACCAAGCAGCCAGCACGGCTACAGCGACGATGTCGAACTCGGGCGATTGAAACCGCCCGAGTTCATCGCCGGCGGCTGCAAGGGCAGCGCCTCGGCCGACCAGGACGGCACGGACAATGTCGGGAAATGTCACGTAGGCACCACGAGGTCCATCCGTGACGGGAACCTCGGCCCACAAGGTCAAGGAATACTCAGCCGTCCTCGCCTCTGAGATCTCTCTTGCGACGCGTACGTTGTTCTTCATCGAACCATGATCCGATCAGCGCTCTATCAAAGCTCACGTGGTCGGGCTGGCGGGATTTGAACCCGCGACCTCTTGACCCCCAGTCAAGCACGCTAACCAAACTGCGCCACAGCCCGTCGTTGCGGAAAGGAAGTCTACCTATCTCGACGCGGCCGGTCCTCCTCGGCCGTCGTCTAGGCGTGGTGGACCAGCCAGGCGATCCCCTGATAGGCGCGGTAGCCGAGATAGATCACGCTGGCGGCCAGCAGGAACTTGAAGTGCCACGGCACGTGGCGTCGTTCCTCGAGCGGCTCGTCACACTCCGGGCAGCCTCCGTCGTCGGTGACGTCCGTCTCCTCGACCATCCGGTTGCAGGACTCACACCACGGCATTCCCGGCGTCAGCCCCGCAGTCGCACCCGGATCTTGATGGGCGTCGGTCCCAGGGCGAACTCCTCGCGGAGCTTCCGCTCGACATAGCGCAGGTAGGTGGCGTTCAGCCGACGGGTGGCGAAGATGGTGAACGTCGGCGGATCGATCGCCCCCTGCACGGCATAACGGATCCGCGAGCCGGGCGCGGGGTGCGCCACCTGCAGCGCCCGCACGGCCCGGTTCAGCTCACCCGTCGGGATCCGGCGGTGGTACGCCTCCACGGCCGCCCGCAACGCCGGGAGGATCCGGTGCACCCCCATGGCGGTCCGGGCGCTCACCTTCACCACCGGCGATTCCCCCAGGAAGGCCAGCCGGTCCTCGACGTCGGCCAGGACCATGGGGCGGTCCTCGGTCCCCACCAGCTCCCACTTGTTCAGGATCACCACCACCGGGCTCCCCGACGCCCCGATCCGTTCGGCCAGGCGCTGGTCCTGATGGGTCACCCCCTCGGTGGCGTCGATCACGAGGAGGACGACGTCGGCCAGGTCGAGCGCGGCCAGGGCGCGCACCATGGCGAAGTACTCGGTCCCGTCCTCGGTGCGGGACTTCCGTCGCATCCCGGCCGTGTCGACGAAACGGATCGGACCCTCGGGCGTGTCGAGCACGGTGTCGATGGCGTCACGCGTCGTCCCCGGCAGATCGTGGACGATCGAACGCTCCTCCCCCAGCAACCGGTTGAACAGCGTCGACTTCCCCACGTTCGGCCGACCCACGAGGGCCACGCGGGGGCACTCGACGTCGGCCGACCCCGGCCGTCGTCTCCGGCCTTCGTCTTCACCGCCCTCGGGACCGAAGACATCGTCTCCCTCTCCGCCGGCGGAGATCTTGGCGGCCTGCTCGGACGTCGACGCGTCGTCGATGCCCTTGAAGCGGTCCACGATCTCGTCGAGGAGGTCCCCCGTCCCTCGCCCGTGCAGCGCGCTCACCATCCACGGATCGCCGAAGCCCAGGGAGACGAACTCCCAGGCGTCGGTCTCGCGCTTCTCGTTGTCGACCTTGTTGGCCACGAGCATCACCTGGCGGGCCCGGCGCCGCAGCAGCCGGGCGATGTCCTCGTCCTCGGTCGTGATCCCGACGGCCACGTCGACGACCTGGATCACGATGTCGGCGCTCCCCACGGCCTGCTCGGCCTGGCGCGCCACCTTGGCGTCGAGCTCGTCGCCTCCCCCAGCCACCCGCCGGTATCGACCACCACGAAGGCGTGGCCGTTCCACTCGGCGTCGAGCTCGAGCCGGTCGCGCGTCACCCCCGGTCTCTCCTCCACCACGGCCGCCCGGCGCCCGACGATCCTGTTCACCAGGGTCGATTTCCCGACGTTCGGTCGTCCGGCCACCACCACCACCGGCGTCCGTCCCACCGGGGCCGTCGCCGGCGACCCCCGCCGTCCCGTCCGCACCGGTGACACCGCCGTCATCGGCTCTGTCCCAGGGCCACCGGCACCGCCGGTACGGCGCGCTCCCCATCGCCGACATCGACGGGTTCTCCCTCGAGGGCGCGCCGCAACGACAGTCCGTCCGTCGGCACGATCTCCACCGGGCGGGGAAGGTCGGCCGGCGTCAACCCGTCGAGGAACCGTCCTTCGGACAGGCACACGTCGGGCAGCAGGTACCGGTGCCCCGCCGGTTCCCGGGCCAGGGCCCGGGCCACGTCGACCCCCGTCAGCAGACCGGTCACGGCGATGTTCCCGCCGAAGAAGGCGTTGTGCACGGGCAGCAGCCGGATCTCCGTCGCCCTCGCGCCCGCCGACCGCCCGTCGAACTCGGCCAGGAGGGGACCGAGCACCATGGCCCCGTACTCGCCGGTGATCACGGCCACTGCCCCGCCCCCGGTCCGCCGCAAAGTGGCTGGGCTCCCTGCGCCGTGTCCTGTCGCTGTCCGCGGGGCGCGGTAGCCGGCCGCCGGTGCGCCGTCGACCCAGGCGAAGAAGCCCGGCTTCATCCCGATGGCGGCTCCCGTGTCGCCCCCGAAGGCGGCGGCGAAGGCCCGCCCCATCCCGATCCCGTTCTCGTGCTGCGGGAACCCGTCGTAGCGCTCGGTGGCGGGGAAGGGCCGTCGCGCGATCAGGTAGTACTCGTCGGCCGCGTACACGAGCCGGCGCCCGAGGGCCCCGAGGGCCAGCTCCTGCCACTGCTCCACCGTGTCGATCACCGCCCCCGCCTCGTCCCGGCTGTGTGCCCTCATGGCCGGTTCCGTGGTGTAGTCGCTCACCCCCAGAGGGACGCAGGCCACGGTGGCGAGCTCCGGGTACTCGTCGACGACGCCGGCCAGCGTGGACTCGAGGGCCTCGCCGTCGTTCACCCCGGGGCAGACCACGACCTGGCCGTGCACCTCGACCCCGCCGTCGAGCAGGGCCCGCAGCCACCGCAGGCTGGTGGCCCCGCGGACGTTGCGCAGCATCCGGGCCCGCAGCTCGGGGTCGGTGCTGTGGATCGACACGAACAACGGCGACAGTCCTTCGGTGAGCACCCGCTCGAGGTCGAGCTCGGTGAAGCGCGTCAGCGTGGTGAAGTTCCCGTAGAGAAAGGAGAGGCGGTAGTCGTCGTCCTTCAGGTACAGGCTCCGGCGCATCCCCTTCGGCAGCTGGTAGATGAAACAGAACTCACAGTGGTTGTCGCAGGTCCGGACCCGGTCGAACAGCGCCGAGGACACCTCCGCCCCGAGGGCCTCCCCCGCCGTCTTGCCCACCGTCACGGTCACGTCCTCGTGGCCCCGGCGGATCTCCAGCTCGGGGTCGGCCTCGTCGACGAGGAGGCGGTACTCGATCACGTCACGGGGTGCGCGACCGTCGATGGCCAGCAACTCATCGCCCACCTGCAGGCCGGCGCGCTGTGCCGGTGACGCGGCCGCCACCGAGACCACCCGGGGCGCCGACATCCCCCCAGGCTACCGGTAGCCTGCTCACGTGCCTGTCCAACGGGTCCTGCTGGCCTCCCCGCGGGGCTTCTGTGCCGGGGTGGAGAAGGCCATCAAGGCCCTGGCGTGGATGGTCCGGGTCTTCGAACCCCCCGTCTACTGCTACCACGAGATCGTCCACAACCGTCACGTCGTCGACCAATTCCGGGCCCAGGGGGTGGTCTTCGTCGACGACGTCGACGAGGTCCCGGCCGGCGCCCCGCTCATGCTGTCGGCCCACGGGTCGGCCCCCGAGGTGGTCACCGACGCCCGCCGCCTCGACCGGGTCGTCGTCGACGCCGTCTGCCCCCTCGTCACCAAGGTCCACCACGAGCTCAAGGTGCGGGCCCGCAAGGGCTACACCGTCCTCTACGTCGGGCACGAGGGACACGAGGAGGCCGTCGGCACCATGGCCGTCGCGCCCTCGGCCGTCCGTCTCGTCCAGTCCGAGGGCGAGGTCGACGAGGCCCCGGTTCCGCCCGGCAGCCCGGTGGCCCTGCTGGCCCAGACGACCCTCAGCCACGACGAGTGGTCCGGCATCATGGCCCGGGCCAAGCTCCGCTTCCCCGATCTCTGGATGCCGAACCGGTCCGACCTCTGCTTCGCCACCACCAACCGCCAGGCCGCTCTGAAAGCCATCGCCGGACGCGCCGACGTCGTCGTCGTCATCGGCTCGGTCAACTCGTCGAACACCCGGGCCCTCGAGAAGGTGGCGCAGGCGTCGGGCTGCCCCCGGGTCCTGCGCGTGAACGCGGCTGACGAACTACCCGACGACCTCTCGGGGACGGTCGGTGTCACCGCCGGCGCCTCGGCTCCCGACGAGCTCGTCGACGCCGTCGTGGCCCGCCTGGCCCCGGTCGACGGCGTGGAGGAGGTCTGCGTCACCGACGAGGACGAGTACTTCCCCCCACCGCCCGAGATGCGCGACCTCCTCGGAGCCCTCGCCGGCGCCCTGGCCCTCGGGCTCGGGGCGCCTCCCCCCGGCTCCGGTCCGGTGGACGGCCCGGGCGACGGCGTCGACGATCTGGGGACGCTGGCCCGTGACCGCCACGTCTCGGCCGCCGACGTCCTCGCCCGTCTGGCCGGGTGAGCTCCCCACCGTCGCTGCACCTCAGCTCGCGCCCCGGCCGCTGGGTGGTGGCCGTCACCGTCCTCGGCTCGGCCATCGCCGCCATCGACTCCACCGTGGTCGGCATCGCCCTCCCGGCCATCGGCCGCGATTTCCATCTGTCGGTCTCGAGCCTCCAGTGGGTCGTGAGCGCCTACCTGCTGACCCTGGCCGGGCTCCTCCTCGTCGGCGGCTCCCTCGGTGACCGCTTCGGCCGCCGACGCGTCTTCCTCGTCGGCGTCGTCTCCTTCGCCCTCACCTCTCTCGTCTGCGCCGTCGCCCCCGACGCCGCGGTCCTCATCACCGGCCGGGCGCTCCAGGGGGTCGCCGCCGCGCTCCTCACGCCGGGATCGCTCGCCATCCTGCGGGCCTCCTTCGTCCCCGACGACCAGGGCCGGGCCATCGGGGCCTGGTCGGGACTCGGCGGTGTGGCCACCGCCATCGGTCCCTTCCTCGGGGGGTTCCTGATCAGCGCCGTCTCGTGGCGCCTCATCTTCCTCATCAACCTGCCCATCTCGGTGGTCGTCGTCGTCGTCGCCTCGCGCCACGTCCCCGAGACGACCGACCCCACCGCCACCGGCCGCGTCGACCTCCCCGGCGCCGTCCTCATCTCGGCCGGCCTCGTCGGTGTGACGATGGGGATCATCGACGCCCCCGGCCACGGGTGGGCGTCGCTCCCGGTGCTGGCCGCCCTCCTCGGAGGGGTGCTGGCCCTGGCCGCCTTCGTGGTCGTCGAGGAGCGGACACCGCACCCGATGCTCCCCCTGGCCATCTTCCGCTCGATGCAGTTCAGCGCCACCAACATCGTCACCTTCGTCGTCTACGCCGCTCTCAGCGGGGCCCTGTTCCTCCTCCCCGTCGATCTCGAGCAGGTGGCCCACTACTCCCCCCTCGAGGCGGGGACCTCCCTGCTGCCCCTCACGGCGATCATGCTCGTCTTCTCCTCGCGCTCGGGGGCCCTGGCCACGCGCATCGGGCCCCGGCTCCAGATGACGGTCGGACCGGTGGTCGTCGGCGCCGGCATGGTCCTGTTCCGCCTGGTCGGTTCCTCCGGTGGGTACCTGACGTCGGTCCTCCCGGCCATTCTCGTCCTGGGGGCGGGACTGGCGCTCACGGTGGCCCCCCTCACCACCACGGCGCTGTCCTCGGCCCCCACCGAGCATGCCGGGGTGGCCTCGGCCGTCAACAACGACGTGGCCCGGGCCGGCGGACTGCTGGCCGTGGCCGTTCTCCCCGTGGTCTCGGGGATCACCGGCGCCAGCTACCTCCACCCCGTCGCACTGTCGGCCGGCTTCCGCACGGCCGTGGTCGTGTCCGGGGTGGCGGCGGCGTGCGGTGGCCTCCTGGCCGGCGCCCTCATCCGCAACCCCCGGCACCCCGCCCCGGTGGCCGCCCCCGACCGGCCCACGATCGCCCATTGCGGGCTCGACGCCCCACTCCTGGCCGCCGTCGGCGCCGGCACGACGCCGGGGCCGCGAGGCGCGAGAATGGGGTCATGAGCTCCCCGACCACCACTTTCCGCAGCATGGACGAGTCCACCGCCGAGCAGTGGGCGGTGATCGGCGCCGAGACCTTCGAGCACCAGGACCGCGTGGCCGACCGGGTTCTGGCCATGCTGGAGGGCCTGGCCGCCATCACCGACGGCTTCGCCGTCGACCAGCTCACCCACTCGCTGCAGACGGCGACCAGGGCCGAGGAGGCCGGCGCCGAGCCCGACATGGTGGTGGCCTCCCTGTGCCACGACATCGGCAAGTACGTCTCGGTCCCCAACCATCCCCGCATCGCGGCGGAGATCCTCCGGCCCTACGTGCGCGACGAGATCGTCCAGGTCATCTTGGCCCACCAGGACTTCCAGGGCCGGCACTACTACCACCACTTCGGCGGCGACCCGAACGCCCGCGACCAGTACGCCGGCGAGCCCTGGTTCGCCCTGGCCGCGCAGTTCGCCGACGAGTTCGACCAGAACAGCTTCGACCCCGACTACCCCACCAAGCCCCTCTCGCATTTCGAGCCGCTCGTCCGCGACGTCTTCGCCCGGCCCCGCAGCTTCTGATGGCATCAGGTCTCCTGGCGCCGTTCACGCGCGCCCGTGCACGCGAACGGCGCCGCCACGACGACATCCGCGGCCTCGTCATGGGCCTGGCCCGCGCCGATTTCCGCCGCCGCTACCCCGACGCCGCCTTCGGCCCCGTCGTCGTCCTCATCGCCTCGTACCTCGAGGCCGACAACATCGGCGACGTCCTGAAGACGGTGCCGACAGAGGTCGACGGCCTGGCCGTCTCCACCCTCGTCGTGGTGGACGGCGGGGACGACGGCACCGAGGACATCGTGGCCGGTCACGGGGCCTACTGTGCCGTGCTCCCCGTCAACATGGGCCAGGGGGTGGCCCTGCGGCTCGGCTACGAGCTGGCCGACACCTTCGGGGCCACCTACGTCGTCACCCTCGACGCCGACGGGCAGAACGATCCCACCGAGATCCCCGACCTCGTGGCCCCCGTCATCGCCGGTGAGGCCGACTTCGTCATCGCCAGTCGCCGGCTGGGCACCGACGAGACGAGCGACGACCTCCGGCGTGCCGGCGTCGTCGTCTTCGCCGCCGTCATCAACGCCCTGGCCGGCCAACACCTGACCGACACCTCGAACGGGTACCGGGCCATCAAGATCGACGTCCTGCGCGACGTCACCCTCGAGCAGGACCAGTACCAGACGGCGGAGCTCATCATCAGCGCGGCGGCACGCGGATGGCGGCTCGGGGAGCGCCCCACCGTGTGGCACCCGCGGGCGTCGGGCGAGTCGAAGAAGGGCCACAACGTCTTCTTCGCTCTGCAGTACGCCCGAGTGATCCTGCGGACCTGGTTGCGCGAGCGGCGCTGACGCCGCCGCCGGGACGGTCGGTGCCCCGGTGACAACGAGACTGGTGCGCGCCCTGTCGCACCCGGCCGGTCGCCTCGTCGTCGTCTTCACGGCGGTGGCGGGCGCCCTCTTCGGGCTCCCCGCCGCCTTCGGCGCCACCTGGTTGGTGGGCGACAACCTCATCCAGAACTTCCCCCTGCGCGTCCTGGCCGGGATCGACCTCCGCCACGGGCACCTCCCCCTGTGGGATCCCTATCTCTGGAGCGGCTCGCCCCTGCTGGCCGGCTTCAACGCCGGCGTCGCCTACCCCACCACCGTGCTCTTCGCCGTCCTCCCGGGGGCGCTGGCCTGGGTCCTCAACCAGGTGGCGGTGGAGGTCGTGGCCGCCGCCGGCGTCGTCGCCCTGTTGCGGGTCCTCGGCCGGTCGTGGCTGGCCGCGGGGCTGGCCGCCGGTGCCTTCGCCTTCGGCGGTTTCATGACGGCCCAGAGCGTCCACCTGGACCTCGTCCAGGCCGCCTCGTGGTTGCCGTGGGCCTTCGTGGCCCTCGACCGGCTGGCCCATCGACCCCCGGGCCGTCCGGCGGCGCCGTGGGTGGCCCTCCTCGGGACCGCCCTCGGCCTGATGATCCTGTCGGGGGCGGTCGAGCCCATCTTCGACGGAGGCCTCGTCCTCGCCCTCTACGCCGTCTGGCTCGCCTGGGGCACGCCCGGTCGCCGCCGGATCGACATTCTCGCCGGGTCGGCTGCCGGTGTGGTGCTCGGCGTCGTCCTCGGCGGCGCCCAACTGCTCCCCGGCGCGTCCTTCCAGGCGCAGTCGCAGCGGGCCATGCACAGCTTCACCTACTTCGCCTCGGGATCGATGAACAAGTCCTTCACCGTCCTCGGGCTC
Organism: uncultured Acidimicrobiaceae bacterium; assembly: GCA_963848355.1. GTDB lineage: Bacteria > Actinomycetota > Acidimicrobiia > Acidimicrobiales > UBA8190 > CAWKDG01. The sequence continues at coordinate 315,126 of CAWKDG010000001.1, read as the reverse complement.
GACCCCCTCGTCCTCGGCGGAGCCCACCAGTGGCCCCTCGGCTTCCTCGGCACCTTCAACCTCCCCGAGATCTCCAGCTACATCGGCATTCTCCCCGTCATGGGCCTGGTCGGCCTCCTCGCCCGGCGCCACCGCCGCTCCCCCGAAGCCCGGCAATGGTGGATCTGGTACGCCATCGTCGTCGTCGGTCTCTTCCTCACCTGGGGCGGCTTCACCCCCGTGGCCCACCTCGTCTACGACATCCCCCTTTTCAACCGCCAACGCCTCCTGAACCGCAACCTCCTCGAGGTCGATCTGGCCCTGGCCGTCCTCTTCGCCACCTGGGTCGACCGCATGTTCACGCCCGTCATCAGCGGCAGTGAGACGGCGCCGGCACCCCATCGTCTCCGGCGGCCGGCCAGCTGGACCTCGGACGTCGTCCTCCCTCTCGTCCCCCCGGTGGCCGTCGTCGGCCTGCAGCTCACCCTCCTGGTCGGCGGACCCTGGTTCCCCCATCTCCTCCACGTGCCCGTCGGCGTCACGCGCTCGAACCTCTGGCCCCTCGTCGCCGTGCTCACCGTGCCCAGTGCCCTCGCCGTGTGGGCGGCGTGGATCGTGGTGTGCCGGTCCCGTCTCGGGCGCCGCCTGCCCGCCCTCCTCATCGCGCTGATGGTGGTGGACCTGGCCGTGTTCAACGCCGGCATCCAGTCCGTCCCCGACTCCGCCGGCGCCACCTCGGCGTCGAGCGTGACGGCCAACCGGCTGGCCGCCCTGGTGGCGGCCGAGGGTCAGGGACCGGCCGGCGAGCTCCATCGCGTGGGCATGTTCGACCCCGACCGTTTCTACCCGGTGCAGTCCAACCGCCTCGGTCAGCCCGACCTCACCCTGCTGCGCTCGCTCGGCAGCGTCCAGGGCTACGGGGCCGTCGTCGACCAGCGCTACGACGCCGTGACGGGAACCCACCTCCAGCTCAACCTCACCCCGGCGGCGCTGTCGGGGTCGACGTTCGCCCAGCTCGACCTGGGCCTGCTCGTGACCGAGCCGGAGTACTTCGTCCATCTGGTCGACCGTCCCCCCGGGTACACCGGCAGCATCGCCAACGGCGCCGCCCCCCTCCCCCCCGTCGGCCCCGACCCGTCGGCGCCGGCCGACCGCTCCCACCCCGCGCCGACCCCGTCGGGCGACTACGTCTACGCCCCGGCGCCGTCGCCCACGGCCACCCTGCTCCCCGGTGACCCGCGCACGCAGTACTTCGGGACCGCCCTGTCGGTCACCGCCGTCACCGTCCCCCTTCCCGCCGGGGGCGGCGGCTCGCTGCGCGTCGGGCTCGTCTCGTCCGACGGGGGCTCCACGTCGTGGCTCGGTCCCTCGGTCTCCGTCGCCGGGGCCGGCGCCCTCACCGTCGATGTCCACGGCGGCCCCCGGTCGGCCTCCGGCATCGTGCTGCTGGCGGCGCCGGGGGCACCGGTGACGGTCGGCGCCGCTTTGGTGCGGACGGCCGGCCAGGGCACGTACCGGGTCGACGGATCGCTGCGCGACATCGTCACCCCGCCCCGGTGGCACTTCATCGGCCGCGACGGTGTCTTCTCGGTCTTCGACCAGCCCTCGGCGCAGGGTCGCGCCTGGGTCGTCGGTGGCGCCCCCGGTGCGGCGCGCGTGGTCTCGGACACGCCGTGGGGCGACGAGACCATCGAAGTGCATGCCCCGCGCCCCTCCGTTCTCATCCGGTCGGTGCAGTTCGCCTCGGGCTGGCAGGCCACCGTCACCCCGGTCGGGGTCGATGGGCGGGCCGGTGGGGAGGCACGGGCCGCCACCGTCGCGCGCAACGGTCTGCTCCAGTCGGTGTCCGTCCCCGGCGGGACCGACCTCGTGCGCTTTTCCTACCATCCGTCACTGGCCTACGACGGTCTGGCCCTGAGCGCCCTGGGCGTGGTCGCCGCCGTCCTCCTCGTCGCCCTTCCCCCGCTCCTGCGCCGCCGGCGACGGCGCGCCTGAACTTCGTCTCGATGGGGGGGAAGCCACCGACGTGACCACAGTCCCGGACCGCGCACCACAGAAGGACGGCGCACAGAAGGACGGCGCACCGAAGAAGCGGTCCTCCGTCGAGCGCATCCAGCGGCTGGAGAGGCTGGAGCTGGAGCGCCTCGAGCAGCAGGAGCGCAGGGACGAGCGTCGTCGCCAGATCGTGTCGGGCGCCAAGCCGTCGGGCGGGCGCCACGACCTCGTCGACCGCATCGAGCAGGTCACCAAGTACCCGATGGCCCTCGTCGGGTTGGCATGGCTCGTCATCGGCGTCGCCGTCCTCACGAGCGAAGGCCGCGGCTCGGCGTCTGTCCTCCTCGTCGCCACCCTCTTCGTCCTGTGGGCTGTCGTGCTGGTCGAGTACCTCGTCCGTCTGGTGGTCACGCCCGACCGTCGGGGCTACCTGAAGCGCCGCTGGGCGGAACCGGCCACCGTGGTGGTGCCCCCTCTCCAGGGGTGGCACGTGGTCGGCATGGAGAAGATGTCGCTGCTGCTGCGAGAGGCGGAGTTGCGCGTCGAGACCATTCTCAAGCACCACAGTCTCTTCCGGGTCCTCATCGCCGCCGGCGCCACCCTGTTCCTCGGGGCCTGGCTGGTCCTGCTCTTCGAGGAGAACGCCAAAGGCAGCAACATCCACGACTACCCCGACGCCCTGTGGTGGGCCATCGTCACGGTGACCACCGTCGGCTACGGAGACCGGTTCCCGGTCACCGCCGGCGGCCGGTCGGTGGCCGTCGTCCTCATGCTGGTGGGCATCGGCCTCATCGGGGTCCTCACCGCCACGGTGGCGTCGGTCTTCATCAAGGAGCACACCGACGCCAACAAGGAGGAGTTCAAGAAGGGCCACGTCGAGCTCGGTCAGCAGCTGGCCGTGATCAGCGACCGGCTGGCCGACGTCGAGCGCCGCCTCGGGGCCACGGCGTCCGACGTCGCCGCCATCGATGCCACCGCCGACGCCGAGGCGGACGCCGAGGGACCGGTCGACACGGGCTCGGGGGCGCCCCCGTCCTGAGCGTGGGAACATCGTCGTCGTGAAGGCGGCGCGACGCCTCGTGACCGGTGTCCTGGCGGTGCTGACCGTCGTCGGTGGACCGCTGCGGCCGGCGGCGGCGGGCGCGTCGTCCCCCGCTCGAAGTGAGAGCGTCGTCGCTGCGACGGTGCGGACGCAGATCGAAGCGGCCTTCCGCCATCTCGTGTCCCCCTTCCGCCCGGTGGCCTCGCAGCGGGCGTCCATCCAGGGATACGACGCCGCCCTGGCCTCCGCCCTCCAGGGCGCCTGGGGCTCGGGCTTCGGTGCCGGCGGCGGGGTGACGACGCTGTCCGAGGTCTTCGGCGCCGTGCGCCGAGCGTCGGCCACCGTTGTCACCGTCCCCGTCGTCTTCACCGAGCCCCGTGAAGCGGCGTGGAAGGCGGGCCTGCGCCACTACGTGGGCACCGCCCTGCGCGTCGACGGGCGGTGGAAGGTCTCGTGGGCCACGGTCTGCGCCATCGTCGAAGCGTCGGACGCCGTCTGCCCGGCGGCGCCGCACGGGGTGACATCCACCGTCCCTGCTCCGTCGTACGATCCGACCGAGTCCACGACCCACCTCCTGGCTCCGGGGTTGATCGATCCGTCGGGACTGGCGGCCGGTGCGAACGGCAGCCTCTTCATCGCCGACACCGGACGCGACCAGGTGCTGCGGCGCACCGCCGCCGGACAGCTGCAGGTGGTGGCCGGGACGGGCCGGGCCGGCTTCTCCGGCGACGGCGGGCCCGCCGCCGACGCCGAGCTCGACCTCACCGGTCCCACCTCCCTCGCCGTGGCACCCGACAGGTCGCTCTTCATCGCCGACACCGGCAACGACCGCGTCCGCATGGTGGACAGCGCCGGCACCATCACCACGGTGGCCGGCGACGGCACGGCGGGTCACACCGGTGACGGCGGGCCGGCCACCCACGCCGAGCTGCAACAGCCCGACGGCCTGGCCCTCGGTGCGGACGGCGGCCTCTACGTCGCCGACGGCCTCGACATCCGCAAGGTCTCCACCGACGGGATCATCACCACCGTGGCCGGCGGGGGTCCTCCCTACGGCGTCGACGTCGCCCCGGGTGGGTCGCCGGTCGCCTTCTCCCCCGAAGCGCTGGCCTTCGACGGCGACGGCGACCTCGACGTCTTCTCCTTCTCCCCCAAGATGATCTTCCAACTGCCGGCCGGGCCCGACGGCCCGTCGGGGTCGGCGATCAGAGTGCTCTCGTCCGCCAATTACGCCACCGCCCTCGCTCCCGCCCCCGACGGGACCGTGGTGGTGGCCGAGCACGGCGCCGCCCTGGAACGCATCCCCGACGGACCCGTCGCGCCGGGCGACCAGGGCGCCACTGTCCAGATGGTCGTCGACTTCCTCGACACCTCGGTGACCGGTTACGGCATCCCCGGGATCAAGGGCGCCTTCAGTCCCGAGGGGGTGGCGGTGCTGCCCGACGGGACCATCGACGCCGACACCGACGACGGGAACGGCTACTCCCCGCAGATCGCCCTGGTCCAGGTGACTCCCTCCGGCCACGCCGGTGTCCTGCCCGTGGTCGGGCCGGTCACGGCCAGCCTTCCCGCCGTGGGCGGCCCCGGGTTCCCGGCGGCCACGTACCCCGCCGCCGTGGCGGGGCGGCCGGGGGCCGGCCTCTCCTCGTGCCCGTCATCGGCCGGCCTCGAGGCCTTCGACGGCGCCGCGCCGCGGCGGCCGTCTCCGAGGCCGAGGAGTTCGACACCTCGTTCCCCACCGCCCTGGCCGACGCCGACCGGTCGTGGTGGACACAGGCCTACCGCCAGTGGGCCGACCCCACCGGTCTGGGCCGTCACGCCCTCGTCCGGGCCGTCCCGGCGGCCGACGACCTCTATGCCCCGGTCGTGGCCCGCGCCTGCGGCTCCGGCGTGGTGGCCCGGTCCTTCGTCGTCGTGGTCGGCCGCTCCGCCTATGCCTCCGAGGTCAGCCACGTCTACTTCGTCGACCGCGACGGGCGTCCCCTCGTCTATTACCAGAACGCCTGACCGGTACCAGAACGCCTGACCGGCGAAAGGCGCGTCCGCCGCTATCGACGTCCCTTCTCGGCGACCCGCTTCTGGGCTTCGTCGTAGAGCCGCTGTAGTTCGGCCCGCAGCTGCTCGGTGAGCTCGTGGACCTGGTGGCGCGGGACGCGTCCGCGCGCCGAGCGGGCCGGGGCGGCCAGGGGCTCGCCCACCACGAGGTGGATCTTCACGGGACGGATCATCTTCGATCCCTTGGGCATGGCGGCGTCCGAGCCGCCGATGCCGATGGGCACGATGGGCGCCCCTGTGCGGGCGGCGAGGAAGGCGGCACCCTCGTGGAGCTCCTCCACCACCGGACCGCTGCGCCGGGTGCCCTCGGGGAAGAGGAAGAGGGCCTCGCCGCGTTCGAGGACGTCCTGGGCGCGATCGAGGGCCAGGCGGTCGGCGCCCTCGCGGTGCACGGGGAAGGCCCCGATCGATTCCAGGAACGTCCCGAAACGCGGCGAACGCCACAGGCTGTCCTTGGCCATGTAGAAGAGCTTGCGCCGCGTCACCTCCGACACCACCAGGAAGTCGATGTTGCTGCGGTGGACCGGGGCCAGGATCACCGGTCCGGTGGCCGGCACCACCCCGGCGCCGTCGACGGTGACGCGGAAGTAGACACGGTTGACGCCGTGGCACAGGCCACGCAGCGCCCGGTAGGCGACGGGCGGCAGGCCCAGTCCCACCTGACGCGTCGGTGCGTCGGCCTCGGTGATCGGCTTCACAGGCATGCCAGAACCTCCCGGAGTACCTCGTCGGCGGACCTCCCCGTCGAGTCGATGACGACGGCGTCATCGGCCACGTCCCGGGGAGAGATCAGGGGCGACACGTCGCGGGTGGAGTCGAGGTGGTCGCGTCGTTCGAGGTCGGTCTCGATCTCGTCCACGCTCTGCCCGTCGCCACGCTCCTCGGCGCGTCGGCGGGCCCGCTCGTCGGTCCGCGCCGTCAGATAGATCTTCACATCGGCGTCGGGGAGCACCACGGTGCCGATGTCCCGTCCCTCGACCACCCCGGCGCCGCGCTCGCCCACCCACCGGCGCTGGCGGGCGACCAGGGTGGCCCGCACCTCGGGATTGGCCGCCACGGCCGAGACGGCGCGGTCCACGGCCGCCGTGCGGATGGCGCCCGTCACGTCCTGGCCGTCCACCGTCACCCGGTCCCCCACCTCGATGGTCACACGCCGGGCCATCTCCGCCACCGCAGCGGCGTCGGCCGGATCGATCCCGGCCGCCAGCGCCTGCCAGGCGACGGCGCGGTACATGGCACCGGTGTCGAGGCGCTCGAGCCCCAGATGATCGGCCACGGCCTGGGCCAGCGTGGACTTCCCGGCGCCGGCCGGGCCGTCGATGGCGACCACTTTCGTCACGACGTACTCCCTCCGGCCACCGACGCCAGCTCGTCGAGGTGGTCGGCGAAGCGCGGATAGCTGGTGGCCACCGCCTCGAAGCCGGTGATGCGCGATGGTTCGCCCCCCCCGGCCACCGCCGCGGCCACCGCCGCGGCCATGGCCATCCGGTGGTCGCCGGCGGCGTCGAAGGACCCGGCCGACAACGTCGGCGATCCGTGCACGACGAGATCGTCGCCGTGGGCCTCGGCGGCTCCACCGAAGGCGTGCACCAGCGCCACCACGGCAGCCAGGCGGTCGGACTCCTTCACCCGCAGCTCCCCCATCCCGTGGAACACGGTGGTGCCCTCGGCGCAGGCGGCGGCCACGGCCAGCACCGGCACCTCGTCGAGACCGGTGATCTCGCCGGCGTCGACGGTGGTGGCGCGCAGGGGCCCGGAGCGCGCCCGGATGGTGGCGGTGGCGGCCAGGTCGCCGGGACCGGTCACCGGCTCCTCGTCGACGGCGGCCCCCATACGGCCGAGCACGTCGAGAAAGCCGCGCCGACCGGGACCGACGTAGACGCGCTCGACGGTGATCTCGCTGCCCGGCACCACGCAGGCGCCCACCACCCAGAAGGCGGCCTGCGACGGGTCCCCGGGGATGTCGATCTCGAACGCCCGCAGCCCCCCGCCGCGCAGGCGCACCACGTGGACACCGTTGTCGTCGACGACGTCTGTGACATCGGCCCCGCACAGCGCCAGCAGCTCCTCGGTGTGGCGGCGCGTGGCGACGGGCTCGCGCACGACGGTCTCCCCGGCGGCCCGCAGCCCGGCCAGCAGGACACTGGACTTCACCTGGGCACTGGCCATCGGCGGGGTGTAGTCGATACCGCGCAGTCCGCCACCGACGATGCGCAGGGGCGGGAGGCAGCGCGGGCCCGTCCCCTCGACGGTGGCGCCCATGAGCCGCAGGGGCACGGCCACGCGGTCCATCGGCCGCGTCGACAGCGAGGCGTCGCCCTCGAGGACGCACCTGATCTCGAAGCCCGCCACCAACCCGGCCAACAGCCGCATCGTCGTCCCCGAGTTGCCCATGTCCAACGGTGCTCCCGGGGGGCGCAGTCCTTCGCCCGCTCCGGTGATCCGTGTCCCGTCGATCCCCGCCCCCAGGACGGTGACGGCGTCGGCCGTGCGGCGCACGTCGTCGCCGTCGGACAGGCCGCGGACGACCGACGTCCCGTCGGCGACGGCGGCGAGCAGCAGGGCGCGGTGTGAGATCGACTTGTCGCCGGGGACGGCGACGGTGCCGACCAGGGGCCGGCCCCCGGTGACGAGAAAAGGCTCGCTCATGCCAGGTTTCGGGCCGTCGAACGGTAGGCGCGTCCGGTCAGGGCCGTCTGCAGGCGCTGCGAGCCGTCGGCGTCGACCACGAGAACGAGCACGCCGCGCTCGCCCTCGGCGCTGTGGGCGATCTCGAGGTCGGCGATGTTGACGCCGAGGTCGCCGGCCAGGGTGGTGATCTCGGCCAGCACCCCGGGACGGTCGGGCACGGGCACCCTGATCTCGGTCAGGCGTTCGGGGCGCACGGCCCGCGACGGGAGCGAGCGACGGGCCACCGCCGCGTGGTCCAGGACCTCGAGCAGCCCGGCCCGGTCGCCGCCCGCCACCCGGTCGCGCATGGCGGTGAGATCGGTGAGCAGGCGGTCGAAGGCCTCGACGATGGCCGGCGCGTTGTCGGCGCAGACGTCGGGCCAGATGCCCGGTTGCCCGGCGGCGATCCGCGTCATGTCGCGAAACCCCCCGGCAGCCAGCCGCAGCAGTGCCACGTGCTTCTCCGCCTGGCGGTCGGCCAGGTTCATGAGGGTGGCGGCCGTCAGGTGGGGGACGTGGGAGACGACGGCCACCAGGGCGTCATGCTGTTCGGGGGAGAGGGCCACGACCTCGGCCCCCAGCGAGACGACCACGGCCTGCAGCCGCGCGTAGGACGCGGCATCGGTCGCCGCCGTCGGGGTGAGCACCCACGTGGCCCCCACGAACAGCTCGGGATCGGCCCCGTCCAGACCCACCTGCTCCGATCCCGCCATGGGGTGGCCCCCCACGAAACGGGGATCGTCGATCGACGCCACCACCGGACCCTTCACCCCGGCCACGTCGGTGACCACGGCGTCGGAGGCGGCCCCGACCCGGTCGAAGACGGCCGCCACCTCCTTGGTCACGGCGTCGAGCGGGGTGGCCACGAAGGTCACGCGTGCGGTCGGGTCGAAGCCGACGGCGTCGAGGGCGCCGGCGGCCATGGCCCGTTCGGCCCGTGACCGATCGGCGTCGTGCCCGGTGACGTGCCACCCCCGCGCCCGCAGGGCCAGACCGATCGAGCCGCCGATCAGACCCGTCCCCACCACCGCGGCGCCGCCCGGGCGCCGCCTCATCGTTCTCCCCGGCCCGGGGAGCGGAATCACTCGGGGAGGTCATCGCGCAGCGTCCGGGCGCCGTGGAGGTAGACGTGGTGCAGGTCGCGGCGGGCCTTCCCGGTCGTCACGTGCACGAGCACCCGCAGGCAGCGCGGCGTCGATCCCACGATGTCGAGCTCGCGGGCGCACAGGAGAGGGACGTCACCGAGCCCCATGGCCCGGGCGGCGGCGGCCGGGAACACCGACACGAGATCCCCCGTCGCCGTGAAGACGATGCTGATCAGGTCGTCGTGGTCGACCTCGTTGCGGTCGAAGAGCTCCCGGAGCAGCTCCTGGACGCGATCGCTGATCTCCTCGGGCCGATCGTTGTCAGCGGTGGTGGCCCCGCGCAGGGCTCGGACGGAGATGGCCATGACCCCCGCATGTTACCGACCGCCCCCCCGGTGCCTCCCGGCCCGGCGGCGCTGGCTAGGCCCCTCGCGCCGCGCCGCCCCGGGACCGGGACGCGGTCGGGCGGCGGCACCGAGGTCCCGGACCTCGGACAGCGTGAGGGGCCGCCACTCCCCCGGCCCGAGCCCGGAATCGGTGAGCGGACCGATCCGCGTCCGCACCAGCCGGCGCACGCGATGGCCCACGGCCTCGGTCATCCGCCGTATCTGGCGGTTGCGCCCTTCGTGGATGACGATCCGCAGCACGCCGGGGGCGACGACGCCGACGGTGGCGGGGGCCGTCATCCCGTCGTCGAGTTCCACCCCCTGGCGCAGTGTCCGCAGGGCGCCGGCCGAGGGAACGCCGTCCACCTCGGCCAGGTACTCCTTCTCGACCCCGAACGACGGATGGGTGAGGCGCTGGGCCAGGTCGCCGTCGTTGGTCAGGATGAGGAGGCCTTCGCTGTCGGCGTCGAGGCGGCCCACGGGGAAGACGCGGGGGTGGTCGGGGACGAGGTCCACCACCATGCGCCGGCCCTCGGGGTCGTCGGCCGTGGTCAGGACACCGACGGGCTTGTTGAGGACGTAGTGGACGAGGCCGGGGAGCACGGGCAGGACCACCCCGTCGAGCTCGACCCGGTCGGCGGCGGGATCGACACGCTGGCCGAGCACGGCGCGCTCGCCGTTCACCGTCACCCGACCGTCGGCGATCAACTCCTCACAGGCGCGCCGGCTGCCGAGCCCCACGCGGGCCAGCACCTTCTGCAGTCGTTGCGCCTCACCCTGGCCGGGATCGGGGGATTCGTCGGGACGGTCGGTGCCCTCAGGCATCGGCGCCGGGGCGCAGGCGCTCCTCGAGTTCCTCCATGGCGTCGGGCCCGGGCAGGAGGTCCTCCACCGGGGGAAGCTGGTCGAGAGCGGCCAGCCCGAGCTTCTCCAGGAACGCCGGCGTGGTCCCGTAGAGGACGGGTTGGCCCGGTCCCGGCGTGTGCCCGACGGCGGCGATGTAGCCGCGCTGCTCGAGCAGCCGGACGACGCCGTCGACGTTCACCCCCCGCAGCGCGGCGATCTGACCGCGCGGACACCGGCTGGCGGTAGGCGATGATGGCGAGGGACTCGAGGGCGGCCGACGACAGGCGCGACGACACCCCCTCCAGGGCGAAGCGCTCGACGAAAGGGGCCATCTCGGGGTGCGTCTGGTAGCGGTAGCCACCGGCGACGCAGGCGAGGACGAAGCCACGCCCTTCGGCCCGGTAGGCCTCGGCCAGCTCGGTGCACGCCTTCTCCACCCTGTCCACCGGGAGCTCGAGCAGCTCGGCCAAGAGGGTGGCCGGCACCGGCTCCACGGCCGACAGCACCACGGCCTCGATGGCCCGGTGCTCCTCGGGAAGCGTCGTCTTCTCAGGCGCCATCTCGCCGACTCTCAGCCGTCGTACTCCTCGACCGTGTCGCCCGCCCCGACCACGGACAGGGCGTGGGCCGGGGCGGTCCAGGTGATGGCCAGGTCTCCGAAGGTCTCGCCCTGGTCGAGGGCTATCCACCCCCGTTTGCACAGCTCGAGCAGGGCCAGGAAGCGCACGATGACCTGCATCCGGGTCGTGCAGTGGGCCGTGAGCGTCCGGAAGCTCACGGTCCCGGCGCCGGGGAGGCGGCTCTCGAGCTCGTCGACCGCTTCCGACACGGTGACGGCCTCGACGGTGACGTGCGACAGGTCGAGGACGAGCTCGGGGCGAGGCGTCGACCCCAGGACGAAGGCGGCGGCCAGGCGCTCGGGGGTGATTCCGGCCAGGAGGTCGGGTGCCATCTCCCGGAAGGGCTCGTCCAGACCGGCCATCCGCGGCACCGACCGGGCCGCCTGCTCGATGAGCAGGCAGAAGGCGTCGGACGCGGCGGCGTAGGCCTGGAGCTCGAGGAGTCGGGCCAGCAGGCGGTCGCGCTCCTCGAAACCCGAGAGCTCCTCGTCGTCGTCGACGTCGTCGGGACCGGGCAAGAGCTTCCGGGACTTGAGCTCGACGAGCACGGCGGCGATCACCAGGAACTCGGTCGTCACCTGCAGATCGAGCGTTTCGAGGGCGGCCAGCTCGGCCAGGAAGGCGTCCACGATCTCGGCCAGCGGGATGTCGTAGATGTCGAGCTTGTGGTCCGAGACCAGCTGCAGGAGCACGTCGCAGGGACCCTCGAACGCAGGCGTGGAGACGTGTGCGACCACGTGCCTGACGATACCGGTTTCCCGGGGCGCCGCCGGGCATGGTCTCTGAGCAGGACGGGCTACGACGGTGGCGGGCGCGCCGGGGACCGTCCCGTACCATGGCGCCCCATGACCAGGGTCCTGTCGGGGGTGCAGCCGAGCGGCGAGGTCCATCTCGGCAACTACCTCGGGGCCTTCCGCCCCTGGGTCGAGCACCAGCACGATCACGATGCCTTCTACTGCGTCGTCGACCTCCACGCTCTGTCCCAGGACTACGACCCCGCTCTCCTCGCCACCCGCACCCTGGCCACGGCCACCGGCCTCCTGGCCGTCGGCCTCGACCCCGACGTCTGCGCGCTCTTCGTCCAGAGCCACGTCCCCGAGCATCCCCGCCTGGCCTGGCTGCTCGAGTGCACGGCGACCTTCGGGGAGCTGGGGCGGATGACGCAGTTCAAGGAGAAGAGCGCCGAATCGGAGTCGGTGCGCGTCGGGCTCTTCACGTATCCCGTCCTGCAGGCGGCCGACATCCTCCTCTACGACGCCGACCGCGTCCCCGTCGGTGACGACCAACGCCAGCATCTCGAGCTCACCCGCGACCTGGCCATCCGCTTCAACCACCACTACGGCGACACCTTCGTCGTGCCCGAGGCGGCCGTGCCCGACGTGGCCGCCCGCGTCATGGACCTCCAGGAGCCCACGCGCAAGATGTCGAAGTCGGTCTCCTCCCCCCTCGGCACCGTCCTCGTCTTCGATCCGCCCGAGGAGGTCGAGCGCAAGATCCGCCGCGCCGTGACCGATACGGAGACGACCGTCCGCTACGACCCGGCAGCCAAGCCCGGGGTGTCGAACCTCCTCGAGCTCCTCGCCGCCGCCACCGGTGCCCGCCCCGCGGAGGTGGCCGATCGCTACACGAGCTACGGGCCGTTGAAGGCCGACGTGGCGGCGGCCGTGGTGGAGCTCCTGCGCCCGGTACGCGAACGCTACGTCGCGCTCGAGACCGATCCCGGCCACGTCGTCTCGGTCCTGGCCGACGGGGCGGCCAAGGCGCAGGCCGTGGCGTCGGCCACCCTGGACCGGGCCATGCGGGCGGCGGGGCTTCTGGCGCCGGGCTGAGCCCCCCTGTCAGGGTCCGACGATCCGGCTCCATTCGTTGATCAGGGGACTGAAGACGTGCTGCAGCGCCCCCGGATCGAGGACCACGATGGCGAGGGGAATGAACATCGTGAAGGGGCGGATCCGGTAGTAGCCGGGCAGGGCGCTGGCGGGCAGGAGACGTTCGAGGACGACAGAACCGTCGAGGGGGGGCAACGGGATCAGGTTGAACACGGCCAGGAGGATGTTCACGTACCCGACGACGAAGATGTACTGCGCCCAGATCGGCCCGGGGAGCACTGCCGTCAGGCTCGAGTAGAAGAGCTTGTCGTGCAGGGGTACCAGGTAGCGGTAGACGAACCCGAAGAGCAGGACGAGGGCGATGTTCACCGCCGGTCCCACGAGCGACACGGCGACACCCTCGTTTCTCGGATGGCGCAGCTTGGACACGTTCACGGGAACGGGCTTGGCCCAGCCGATCACCCCCAGCCCGCTCAGGGCCAGCAGGACGGGGAGGATGATCGTCCCGAAGGGGTCGATGTGGCGGATCGGGTTGAGGGTGAGCCGGCCGGCCCGTTTGGCCGTGTCGTCGCCGAAGAACAGGGCCATCGCCCCGTGCGAGACCTCGTGGAGGATGACCGAGGGGATCAGCGCGCAGACGAGCAGGACCTCGAAGCTGTTGATGTTGAGGTGGTGGGTGCGGACGAGCACGACCACCACGGCCACCCCGGCGATGATCCACGCCACCGTGCGCGGCTGGAGTCCGGACCGTCGCGGTGGACCCTGCGGGGCGGGGCCCCAGGGGTTGCTCACAGGGTCAGTGCTTCGCCGCGCAGTTGATGCAGTACCTCGCCGCCGGCTTGGCCTCGAGGCGCAGCGGGTCGATGGGCTGTCCGCAGTCCTCGCAGACGCCGTAGCCGTCGCCGCTCAGCTTGCCCAGGGCCCGTTCGACCCCCGAGAGGGTCTCGCGCAGCTGACCCGCCAGGACCTCGACCTCACCGCGCTCGGCGGTCACCTGGCTCGAATCAGCGAAATTCGAGTCGTAAGTGAGGCTGTCGCCGCCCACGCCGAGCTCCCCGAGCTTGGCCTGGAGGTCCCGTCGCTCCTCCTCGAGCAGCGCTCGGTAATCGACGGTCGAGGCGTCATTGGGCACGCCTTGAGGATACTGCCTGGACTAATGCCGGGCGCGCGGGTGGGCCTGGTCATAGGCGTCGCGGAGGTGCCCGATCGACACCCGCGTGTAGATCTGGGTGGTGGCGATCGACACGTGCCCGAGGAGCTCCTGGACGACCCGGATGTCGGCCCCGTGGGCGAGCATGTGGGTGGCGCAGGAGTGCCGCAGCACGTGGGGGTGGACGCGGTCCTCGAGCCCGGCGGCCCGGGCCCTCTTCTTGAGGACGCCCCAGATCCCCTGCCGGGTGAGGCGTCCGCCCCGGGCGTTCAGGAAGACGGCCTCGGCGTCGCCGCGCCGCGCCCACCGGCGGGGCTCCCACCGGGCGCGGCCCTCCGGCGCCAACCACTCGTCGAGGGCGGCCTGCGCACAACGGCCGAGAGGGACCAGGCGTTCCTTCGATCCCTTCCCCAGTACCCGCACGAGACCGGTCTCCGACCCGAGGTCGGACAGCGACAGGCCGGCGAGCTCCGACACCCGCATCCCCGTGCCGTAGAGGACCTCGAGGATGGCCCGGTCGCGCCGTCCCGCCGGGTCGTCGCCGGTCGCCGCCGCCAGCAGCGCCAACGTCTCCTCCTCCGACAGGGCCTTCGGGAGTCGGCGTGCCGGGCCGGGCGGGCGGATGTCGGTCGTCGGGTCCGACGTGGCCCAGCCCTCTTCGAGCCGGAAGCGGTGCAGGCCACGGACCGCCGCCTGGGCCCGGGCCACCGACGGGGGGCGGAGGCCGGCGGCGCGCCGGGCGGCGACGTAGTCCTCGACCACGGCCGGGTCGGCGTCGTCCACCGTGCGCCCTCGTGAGGCCAGGAACGTCTCGTACCCGACCAGGTCGCGCCGGTACGAGACGATGGTGTTCCGGGCCCGGCCCTTCTCCACCGACAGCCACGTCAGGTACTCCTCGGCGCTGGCGCTCAGCTCCGCCCGCGTCACCGGATCGGCACCGGCCGGGCTGATCAGCGTTCTCGACACCGCTGTCTCCGTCAGTCCCGGGCCAACGCGTGGCGCGCCAGCAGGAGACCGAGGATGGTCTGGCCGTCGACCAGCTCGCCTCCGGCCACCCGGGCGTCCACCTCGGCCAGGGGGACGGTGACGACCTCCATGTGCTCCTCTTCGACACCGTCGCGCTGGGGTGTGCCGGGCTCGAGGCCGGTGGCCAGGAACAGAAAGGTCTCTTCGTCGCAGAACCCGGGACTGTTGAGCATGGTGGCGAGGAGCCGGATCTCGCGGGCGTGGACGCCGACCTCCTCGAGCAACTCGCGCCGTGCCGTCTCCTGCGGCTCCTCCCCGTCGACGTCGCGCGTCCCGGCGGGGATCTCGAGCAGCTCGCGGTCGACCGGTCCCCGGTACTGGCGCACGAGCAGGACCTCTCCCCCGTCGGTCACGGCCACGACGGCCACGGCCCCGGGGTGGCGCACGACATCGCGGGTGAACTCGGTGCCGTCAGGAGCGGCGAAGCGCGCCTCGGTGAGGGCGATGCGCCACCCGCGGAAGCGGACGGTCTCGCCCAGGAAGCGGAACCCTTTCGACCGGCCCGCCGCCGGCGGTCCGTCGGCCACGTCGACGAGGGGTCAGGAGACGACACCGACATCGACGTCGGCGTCGATGTCGATGAGGCGGGGAAGACGACCTTCGGCCCGGGCCAGGGCGGCGGCCAGCAGCGCCTGGAAGAGCGGGTGGGGTCGGTCGGGCCGGCTCTTGAACTCGGGGTGCGCCTGGGTGCCGACCCAGAAGGGATGGCCGGGCAGCTCGACGAACTCCACCAGCCGCCCGTCGGGCGAGACGCCCGAACACAGCAGCCCACAGGCCTCGAGGGTGGGACGGAACTTGGGGTTCACCTCGTAGCGGTGACGGTGGCGCTCGGAGACCACGGTGGTGCCGTAGGCCTCGGCCACCTGGGATCCGGGAACGAGTTGGGCGACGTAGGACCCGAGGCGCATGGTCCCGCCCATGTCGACGATCTCGTGTTGCTCGTCCATGAGATCGATGACGTTGGCCGGGGTGACAGTGTCGAACTCGGTCGAGTTGGCACCGTCGAGGCCGGCCAGGTGACGCGCGGCGTCGATGACCATGACCTGGAGTCCGAGGCACAGCCCGAGACAGGGGATGTCGTGCTCCCGGGCGAAGCGGGCGGCGGCGATCTTGCCTTCGGTACCGCGCTCGCCGAACCCACCGGGGATGACGATGCCGTCGAGCTGCTGGAGCCGGTCCCCGGCCAGCCAGTCGTCCATCTGCTCGGCCGAATGGATCCAGGTGAGCTCGACCTTCGCCGCGTGATGGAACCCGGCGTGACGCAGCGCTTCCACGACCGACAGATAGGCGTCGGGCAGGCTCACGTACTTCCCCACCACCCCGATACGGACCGGGCGCCGCGCCGTCTCGACCAGGGCGGCCACCCGTTCCCATCCCGAGAGATCGACGGGGTGGAGCTCGTCGTCGATGGCCAGGGTCCGGCACACGACGCGGTCGAGACCCTCCTCGTGCAGAGCGAGCGGGATCTCGTAGATGCTCGGCGCGTCGACGGCCGAGATCACGCCGTCGAAGGGGACGTCGCACAGCAGGGAGATCTTGCGCTTCAACTGGTCGGAGATGGGTTGGTCCGAGCGGCACACGATCACGTCGGGCTGGATCCCGTAGCCACGGATCTGGGTGACCGAGTGCTGGGTCGGCTTCGTCTTCTGCTCGCCCGACGGGGCCAGATAGGGCACGAGGGTCAGGTGCATGTAGCAGACGTTGTCGCGCCCGACGTCGTGACGGAACTGACGGATTGCTTCCAGGAAGGGCAGGATCTCGATGTCGCCGACGGTGCCGCCCACCTCGACGATGACGACGTCGACGGCGTCGGTGGCCACTTTCTGGATGCGTTCTTTGATCTCGTCGGTGACGTGGGGGATGACCTGGACGGTCTTGCCGAGATAGGCGCCGCGTCGTTCCTTGGCGATGACGTCGCGGTAGATCTGTCCGGTGGTGGCATTCGACCGTCGGCTCAGGTTCTCGTCGATGAAGCGCTCGTAGTGACCGAGGTCGAGGTCCGTCTCGCCGCCGTCGTCGGTGACGAACACCTCCCCGTGCTCGAAGGGGTTCATCGTCCCCGGATCCACGTTGATGTACGGGTCGAGCTTGATCATCGTGACAGCGAGGCCACGGCACTTGAGCAGGCGACCGAGGGAGGAAGCGGTGAGACCCTTACCGAGCGACGAGGACACCCCGCCCGTGACGAAGACGTACTTGGTCACGCCTGGGTTCCGCAGGACACGCCTCTACGCTAGACGACGGGTGGTGGCCGCAGGGGGAAGGTCACCGACGTTTTCGCCCCCGGGCGGGCACGGCCTGGGCCAACAGCTCTTCGGCATGGCGGCGGGCGGTGGGCGATCCGGGCTGGCCCGACAGCATGCGGGCCAGTTCGACGACACGGCCCTCGGCGTCGAGGGTGACGGCGCCGGCCACGGTGCGCTCGCCGGCGACGTTCTTGCGCACGGCGACCTGGTGTCCGGCGTAGGCGGCCACCTGGGCCAGATGGGTAACGACGAGAACCTGGTGACGCGTGGCCACCTCGGCCAGGGCGCGTCCCACGGCCAGCGCCGCTTCCCCGCCGATTCCGGCATCGACCTCGTCGAAGACGATGGTGGGTGGTGCCTCGACGAGGACCAGTCGCAGAGCCAGCATGGCCCGGGCCAGCTCGCCCCCCGACGCCACCTTGGCCAGGGGCAGTACCGCCTCGCCGGGATTGGCACCGAGGAGGAAGGCCACGTCCTCGCCCGGGTCGCGCTCCCCCACCGTCACCTCGAGACGGGCCCGGGGCATGGCGAGTGTCCTCAGGCGCTCTTCGACGGCACCACCGAGATCGGGCGCGCCTCGGCGGCGCGCCGCACCCACCGCCGCCTCGGCCGACGCCAGGCGCGCCTCGGCGGCGGCGATGTCGCCCTGGAGGGCGACGGCGCGTTCCTCCACCGACTCGAGGACGTCCACGCGTTGTCGGATCTCCTCGCCGTAGGCGCGCACACCGGCGACGCCCTCGCCGTACTTGCGCGACAGGTCGTGGAGTTGGTTTCGGCGCGCCCGCACCTCGGCCAGCCGCTGCGGGTCGGCCTCCCAGGTGTCGACCACCTGCCGGAGCTCGGAGGCGATGTCGGACGCGTCGGCCTGGACGGCCGCCAGGCGGGCGGCCAGGGGGGCGAGCGGAGGGCGACCGGCCAAGGCACCGTGGGCCGTACCGATCAGGTCGAGCGCTCCGGCGGGGGCGGCGGCCGATGCCGCTCCGCGCCCGTCGCCGTCGGCATCGAGGGCGGCCAGGGCGACACTGGCGGCGGCGCGATGGGCGTCGGCCTCGGCCAGTCGCTCCTCCTCGGCCGCCAGCACGCCGTCCTCGTCGGGATCGTCGAGGCCGGCCCCGTCGATCTCCGACAACTGGTGGCGCAGGAGATCGATCTCGCGCGCCCGGGCCCGCTCGTCCCCGCCGAGGGCATCGAGTTCGGCCATCAGAGAGCGCCGTGCCGCCCGGGCGTCAGCGAGCGGTCCCAGGTCGACGGCACAGAACACGTCGAGGGAGCGGCGCTGCACGGCCGGGTCGAGGAGCGACTGGTGGGCGTGCTGTCCGTGCAGGTCCACCAGGCGGGCCCCCACCTCGGCCAGGGCCGAAACCGGTGCCATGCGCCCGTCGATCCACGCCCGCGACCGTCCCTTCACGGCGACGGCCCGGGCCAGGATCACCTCCTCGTCGTCGACGACGAAACGTCCCTCGACGAGGGCCTGGTCGGCTCCGGGACGGACGAGCACAGGATCGGCACGGCCTCCCACCAGCAGCTCGAGCGCCTCCACCAGCAGGGTCTTACCGGCGCCCGTCTCCCCTGTCAGTGCCGTCATGCCCGGCGCCAGGTCGAGGGTCACCTCCTCGATCACGCCGAGGTCGCGCACCCGGAGCTCGACGAGCATGGTCGACCCGGCGCCGTTCAGCGGTCGGCCAGGTGGAACCTGGACCGCAGGATGGAGTGGAAGTCGCGATCGCCGAGCGACACCAGGCGGGCGTTCTTCGGACCCTCGCGGCACTCGACGGCGTCGCCCGGCTCCAACTGGGCCACGCTCACGCCGTCGACGACGAGGATGCCCGGGCGGGGCCCGGCGACTTCGAGGCGCAGCCATTGGCGCGGCTCGAGCACGAAGGTCCGGTCGAACAGCATGTGGGCGGAGATCGGTGTCACGACGATGGCGCGCAGCAGTGGGCTCAGGATCGGTCCCCGCGCCGACAGGTTGTAGGCCGTGGAACCGGTCGGGGTGCACACCAGGAGCCCGTCGGCCAGGTAGGTGACGAAGGGACGGCCGGCGATGGAGGCGCTCAGTCGGACGGTGTGGCCCGGCACCGTCTTCTCGACGACGGCCTCGTTGAGCACCAGATACGGCGACCCGGCGTCGGACGGGGGTCGTTCGCCGCCCCGCACGATCTCGACGGAGAGGGTCATGCGCTCCTCGACCTGGTAGTCACCGGTGACGAAGCGCTCGAGGGCTCTCTCGAGGGCCGGCGGCTCCACCTCGGTGAGGTACCCGAGCTGCCCCAGGTTCACCCCCAGCACGGGGATGCCCCGCCCGGCGGCCATGGCCACGGTGCGCAGCATGGTCCCGTCACCGCCCAGGCTCACGGCCAGGTCGACGCCGTCGCCGTTCAGACCCTCCTTGTGGTCGACGGAATCGACGACGCTCGTCACGGTATGGCCCCGGGCCGTCAGCCACGCGCCGGCCCGTGCGGCCAACTCGGCGGCGACGGGCCGTTCGGGGTGCACGACGAAAGCGACGGCGACCACTCGGCTAGTCCCCGTCCGGCGAGTCGGCCACGGCCGCCTCCAGGGTGGCGGCGACGTCGGGTCCGGTCGGTGCCGGCGCGTCGGCGGAGGCCGTCTGGGCCCACAGGAGGTACTCGGCATTGCCGGCGGGGCCGAGGACGGGTGAAGCCATGGCTCCCATGATGGTCGCTGCGGCGCCCACGAGTGCGGAGGCGACCTTGTCGAGCGCCATCCGCCGCAGGGCCGGGTCACGCACGACGCCGCGCCCGCGGCTGACCTCGGCGCGGCCCACCTCGAATTGGGGTTTGACGAGAAGGACGAGGTCGGCGCCGGGGACGGCGGCGGCCACCAGTACGGGGACGACGGTGACGAGCGAGATGAACGACAGGTCGGCCACGACGAGCTCGAACCGGTCGACCCCACCTCCGTCACCGGCGCCGTCATGACCGGGTTCACCGGTCCCGACGTGGCGGATGTTCGTCCGTTCGCGCACGACGACACGCCGGTCGTCGCGGATGCGGGGGTGGAGCTGGCCGTAGCCCACGTCGACGGCCGTCACGTGGGCCGCGCCGCGCTGGAGGAGGCAGTCGGTGAACCCACCGGTCGAGGCACCGGCGTCGAGGCACCGCCGCCCGGCGACGACGATGGGAAAGCGCTCCAGAGCAGCGTCGAGCTTGTCACCACCGCGCGAGACGAATCGCCGGCCTTCGGTATCGATGACGATGGCGTCGCTCTCGGCCACCAGACGCGCCGGCTTGTCGGCCACGGCACCGCCCACGAGAACCGCCCCACGGGACACGACGTCATGGGCCTGCGCGCGTGGACGGCACCAGTCCCCGCCGCACCAACTCCAGATCGAGCCGGCGGCGGACGGAGCGTCGAGTCAGCGGCGCGCCTTGGACGCCGTCGAGGACCGGGCGGCCGCCTTCGTCCCCGTCGCCTTCTTGGCCGCCGTCTTGCGCGCCGGTGCCTTCTTGGCCTTGGTGGCGCTGGCGGCCGCCTTCTTGGCCGGCGCGCTCTTGGAGGGCGACTTCTTGGCCGTCGCCTTGCGCGCCGGTGCCTTCTTGGCCGTGGTGGTGCGCGCCGTACTGCGCGTCGCCGTGCGCCCACGGCCCGGGCCACGACTGGTGGCGCGCCGTGCCGCTGCTCTCGGCCCGGTCGAGCAGCTCGGCCACGCGGTGGGCCAGGTCGTCCACGTTGGTGATCCCGAGATCGGACAGCTGGGACCGGACTTCGCCCCGTACCGTCGACAACAGCACGTCGGAGCGATCGCGGCTCGTCTTCACGAGATCCTCCACCCAGTCCTGGGCCCGGGTCGTCTCGACCTCGCCGGCCTGGATCAATTCGTGCACCAGTTCTTCGGCACGGGCGCGGGTGATCTGGGTGAGCGCCAATCCTGCTTCGAGGTACCGCCGGAGTCCGTCGTTTTGAGCCATGCCGGCCACGCTACGACCGTCGTCGCGGCGCGGCAAGGGCGCGCCCGAGACCCGGCCGGCCTCAGGAGGCGCCCCGAAAGGCACCGTGCCGATCGACCACGGCGGCCAGATCGACGGCGTCGATGTCGGGCTCGACCTCTGCCGTCGCATCGCCCGGCCCCGTCACCCCTGACCGCACCAGCGCGAACTTGACCCCCAGGCGGCGGGCGAGCATCCCGTCGGTCGAGGGCCGGTCCCCCACCACCAGGGACACGTCGGGCGCCCGGGTCCCGAGGAGGGCGACGATGGGCTCGTGGGGCTTCCCCGCCACCTCGGGTGTCGTCTGGGCGGCGGTGGCCACGGCCGCCAACAGCGCACCGGCACCGGGGAGCAGGCGCCCCGGGGTGGGATAGGTGGCGTCCTCGTTCGTCCCCACCAACCGCGCCCCGCCCCGCACGGCGCTCACGGCGGTGGCGAGCATGTCGAAGTCGAAGCCACGCGTGAGGCCCACCACCACGGCGTCGGCCGGACCTTCGGGCACGACCGTCACTCCCCTGTCGGCCAGGGCCTCGAGCACGCCTCCGCCGGCGCAGACCACGGCCGTGGACCCGACCGCCAGCACCGACGCGGCGGCCTGGGCCGACGTCACCAGGTCGTCGGGCTCGGCGGCGATGCCCACCGCCGACAGCTGATCGACGAGCTCAGCGAGGGTCGGGAGCGCGTTGTTGGTGGCGAACAGGACGCCGACGCCGCCGTCGCGCAGGCGGCCGACGGCCTCGGCCGAACCGGGGATCGGCTCCCGGGCCAACCAGATCACGCCGTCGAGGTCGATCACCCACGTCCCCGCGCCCGTGTCGTTCACCGGGCCATGTTGTCACCGGTGTCCCCGAAGCGGAGTTGTTCCTCTGTCCCGGTGTCGTCGGTCTCTCTCGTGTCCGGGTGCCATCGGCGCGGCGGCGGGGAAACCGGACGGAGTCGGGCCACCGCCTGGGCGACCGGTCCGACGATGTCGTCCTGCTGGCGGCGCGGGAGATAGGCACCGCGGTAACGGCGGCTGAGCGCAGCGGCCAGCTCGGGGCGTTTGCTGCCCAGGTCAGCGAGGAAGTGCTCCTTGACCCCGGGACGCAGGTGCAGCGTCAGGGGCGTCACCGACACGGCGCCGGCGTCGAGGCAAGCGGCGGTCACCTCTTCGAGCTGGGCCGGCGCATCCGACAGGCCGGGGATGATCGGTGCGATGAGGACGCCGGTCGGTATGCCGGCCTCGTTCAAGCGGCGCACCGCCTCCACACGTTGGCGGGGATGGGGCGTGCCCGGCTCTGTCATCTTCCAGACGTCGGGGTCGAGCGTTCCGATCGAGAAGTTGCACCGCACCTCGGCGCGCCGGGCGGCGGCGGTGAGCCGGTCGAGGTCGCGCAGGATGAGCGTCGACTTCGTCAGGATCGAGAACGGGTTCCCCACCTCGGCCAGAGCGTCGATGATGCCGGCGGTGAGGTGGTACTTCCCCTCCGCTCGTTGGTAGGGGTCGGTGTTCGTCCCCATGGCGATGCACTCGCCCTTCCAACGCGCCGAGCGCACCTCGGCCCGGACGCGCTCGACGGCGTTGATCTTGACGACGAGGGTGCGTTCGAAGTCCTTCCCGATCCCGAGCCCCAGGTATTCGTGGGTGGGCCGGGCGAAGCAGTAGGTGCAGGCGTGGCTGCACCCCCGGTAGGCGTTGATGGTGTGCCGGAACGGCACCCGCGAGGCCGCGGGCACGGTCGTGATGATCGTCTTGGCCCGGACGTGGAGGAATTCGAGACCGCGGTAGGCACCGATACCCACGTGCCGGTGGACGAGCTCCTCCTCGTCGAAGAGGGCCGGCTGACCCCCGTCGTCCTCGGCCAGACGCCAGCGGAATTCGGTGGAGCCGCGCACACCCCGGATCGTATCGAACGTACGTTCGCCCCGGCGTTCCCGTGCGATACCAGATGTGATCTATACCAGCTCCGATATCACAGGGGCGACGCCGGGTGCTATCGCTCCGTCGGAGCGGGGGTCCGGGGGATGATCAGCGTGGCCGCGCAGCCGGCCAGGGCGATGACGGCGGCCACCAGGAAGACCCGGCTGAACCCGGCCGTCAGTGCCCTGTCGATCAGGGCCCGACTTCCGGTGAAGCCGTACGTGTTCCCGACGACGCGGTGGACGCCGAAGACGGCCGCCGTGCGGTCGGCGGCGACGGTGGCCAGGGCGGCCAGACCGATCGACCCCCCCACCTGCCGGCTCGTGTTCAACATCCCCGAGGCCAGTCCCGCCTCCTGGCGCGCCACCCCGCTGGTGGCGGCGAAGGCGAGTGGCGTGAAGGAGAAGCCCATGCCCAAGGTGGCGAGCACACTGCCACCGAGGACGTCGCCCACGTAGGTGCCCGTCGGGGAGATCCGCGACAGCCAGGCCAGGCCGACCACGGCCAGGAGCACGCCGACGAGCAGAGGCGGGCGGGGACCGAAGCGGGGCACGAGCCGGGCACTCACCTGAGCCCCGACGGCGATGGCCGCCGTCTGGGGCAGGAAGCCGACCCCGGTGATGAGTGGGCTGAAGTGCAACACCTCCTGCATGTACAGCGACAGGAAGAGCCACATCGAGAAGATGGCCCCACCCACGAAGAGCATGGCCAGGTTGGCCCCCGTCACCCCCCGCGACCGGAAGAGGCGGAACGGGACCAACGGGGTGCGGGCCACCCGTGTCTCCATGGCCACGAAGACGGCCAGGAGGACGACGGCCACGGCGATCGGCACCAACGTGGCCGACGATCCCCAGGAGTGCGTGTCGGTCCCGACGACGGCGTAGACGAGGGCCACCAGGCCTCCGGTGACACTGAGGGCTCCCACGATGTCGAGGCTCTGCCGTTCCCCCTCGGCGCGGGTGTCGACCAGCGCGGCCCGGGCGGCGACGATGGTGAGGAGTCCGATGGGAACGTTGATGTAGAAGATCCACCGCCACGAGAGCAGGTCGGTGAGGATGCCCCCGAACAACGCCCCCGACGCTCCGCCGACAGCGGCCATGGCACTCCAGATCCCGAGCGCCCGGGCCCGTGCCGCCGGTTCCCGGAAGGTGGCGGTGAGGATGGTCAATGTCGCCGGCGACAGCACGGCGGCGCCGAGACCCTGCAGGGCGCGCGCGGCGATCAGCAGGCCCTCGCTGGGCGCCAGCGCACAGACGAGGCTGGCGCCGGAGAACATGGCCAACCCGAGGATGAAGATCTTCCGCCGGCCGAAGAGGTCGGCCGCCCTCCCGCCGAGCAGGAGGAACCCTCCGAAAGTCAGCGCATAGGCGTTCACCACCCACTGGAGCTGCGCCGTCGTGAAGTGGAGATCACGTTGCATGGCCGGAAGCGCCACGTTCACGATCGAGAGGTCGAGGACGACCATGAACTGACCCACGCACACGACCGCCAGGAGCAGCCAGGACGGTCCCCGGGCCGTCGCTTGTTCCGGCGACGGCGCCGACGGGGCCGCGGGAGTCACGCTCGTGGCCATCAGGCGATCATGCCATCTGCCTGTGCGGGCAGCGCCCGCTGCGAGACCGGCACCGGGACCTCCTACGATCGGACACGGCGTGAAACATCTCGGGGTCATCCACCATTCCCGGGGCGGGTCGACACGGACCCTGGGTGAGGCGACGGTGACCGCCGCCCGGGAGGTGGCCGGCACGACAGCCGAGCCTGTCGAGCTGCGGGTGCTCGGTGCGTTCGACGCCGGACCCGACGACGTGCTGTGGGCCGACGCGCTGGTCCTGGCCACTCCGGCGCACTTCGGGTACATGGCGGGGGCGCTCAAGGACTTCTTCGAGCGCATCTACTCCCTCTGTCTCGGACAGACCACGGCACTGCCCTACGCGCTCATCGTCAAAGGCGACACCGACGTCGACGGGGCCGTGGCCAGCGTGGTGAAGATCGCCACGGGGCTCGGGTGGAGCCTCGTCCTTCCGCCGGTGACGGTGGTCGGTCCCGTCACGCCGGCCGATCTCGAGCGGGCGGGCGAGCTCGGGGCGACGGTGGCGGCCGGCCTGGGCGAAGGGATCTTCTGAGGTCGGCTGATCGGCGGCGGCCCGCTCAGGCCGTCGGCCGGCGGGGTTCGAGACCGGCGGCGCGGTAGACGGCGTCGATGACGACCATGTTGGCGATGGCGTCGTCGGGACCGGTCACGACGGGGTCACCGCGTTCCACGGCGCGGGCGAAGGCCTCCAGCTGGAAGTCGTAGGTGGCGCGCCGGGTGCTGTGCTCGACGTGTTTCTTCCCCTTCGACCTGATCGTCAGCCGGTGGAACCGGTCGGGGGCCAACGGGTTCAGGACACGGATCTCGCCGTCGTCGCCGTGCACCCGGAGCCTGATCGAGAGGAGCTGCGCCGACAGCATCGAGCAGGTGGCGCGACCCGTCACCCCGTCGGCGAAACGGAGATCGGTTTCCATGAAGCGGTCGATCCCCGGCGAACGCAGTCGGGCCCGGGCGGCGGTGACCTCGGGCTCGGACCCGGCCAGGTGCCGGATCATGTGGATGGGATAGCACCCGGCGTCCATGGTGGCCCCGCCGGCGAGGGCCAAGTCCCAGCGGATGTCCTTCCCCGAGAGCAGGGGAAAGCACAGCGCCGCCTCGATGGTGCGCACTTTGCCGACGGCGCCGGTGGCGACCAGCTCGCGGACGCGGGCGAAGAGCGGGTGGTAGCGGTAGTGGAACGCCTCCATCAGCACCAGGCCCGACCCGGCGTGGGCGGCGGCCACCGTCCTCGCCTCCGCGGCGTTGGCGGTGAAGGGCTTCTCGCACAGCACGTGCTTGCCCGCCGCCATCGCCGCCATCGTCCACCGCCCGTGCAGACCGTTCGGGAGAGGGTTGTAGACGGCGTCGATCTCGGG
The DNA here is from genome assembly GCA_963848355.1 of uncultured Acidimicrobiaceae bacterium. GTDB lineage: Bacteria > Actinomycetota > Acidimicrobiia > Acidimicrobiales > UBA8190 > CAWKDG01. The sequence continues at coordinate 289,401 of CAWKDG010000001.1, read as the reverse complement.
ATCGACCACCAGCAGCTCGTAGGAGTCGACGACGCGGGGGATACCGTGTTTGGTGGCGAAGGCCCGGGCCTTGGTGCGGTCGCGGGCGGCGACGGCCGTCACCTCGACCCCGTCGACCCGTCCCGCCGGCCGGACGATGGCGGCGGGGGCGATCCGGGCGGCACCGAGGACGCCGATGCGTAGGGGGGCCACGTCGGCCACGTTACCGACCGACCCGGACCCGGGCCTCCCAGTCACCGGTCAGCGGCACCGTGCTCAGGGCGGCGCCGGCGTCGAGCAACCACCCCAGCTGCTCGGCGTGGGGCACCTCGGCGGGGACGCGGATGACCAGACCCCGGCGCGGATGGTCCTGGGTCCAGCGCCACCCCGGGGGGATGGGCACGCCCAGGTCGGCCAGGCGGGCCACGGCCTTCGTCCCCGTGTTGTGCTGGATCCCCACCGAGTCCCTCTCGATCCCCTTCCGTCCGAGCTTCCCCGGCGCCCAGGTGCACACCGGGACCTCGTGGACCGTCCCCGTCAACAGGGTCCCGAGTCCCGTCGCCGGCGGGGGCACGTCCTCCTCGCGGGCGCCGGGGTTCAGGTTGATCCATCCCGAGTGGGCCAACGCCAGGCGGTCCATCTGGGCCACCACCGCCTCGGGCGCGTCGGGCCGGAAGGTGAAGGCCTCGACCGGTGCCGCCTTCACGGCTGGGTCACGGGCGCACCGCCGAAGCGGTCCACGGTGGCGAAGTCCGAGACCGGTGCGCGCCGGAGCTTCGTCGGTTGGTGGACGGGCCACCCGAGGGCGAGCACGGCGGCCACGGCGAAGTGGTCGGGGACGTCCAGGAGTGTCCGGACGTCGGCTTCGTGGCGCGTCGCCATGGTCGTCATGACCCCGGCCAGGCCTGCCTCCCGGGCGGCGAGGAGGATGCTCCAGGCGAAGGGGTAGATCGAGGCCCCGCCGACGAGGGTGTAGCGCCCGAGGTCGCGGTCGACGGCGGCCAGGGCGCGCAGGTCGGCCAGGAGGACGAGGAGGACGGGGACCTCGTCGAGATGCTCGGCGAACCCCCCGGGGCCGGCGGCGGCCGAGGCGGCCAGAGCGGGGGCGCCGGCGAGAGCGGCCTCTTCGGCGCCCCGGTCGGTGAGCGGCGCCCACGGGACGAGGCCGGCCGCCCCCATGGCCAGGTACTGGTACCACCCCTCCAGGTAGATGTCGCGCAGCCCCCGGCGGATCCCGTCGTCGCGGACGACCACCACCCGCCAGGCCTGGCGGTTCCCGCCCGACGGGGCGAAGCGGGCCGTATCGAGCAGGCCGGCCACCATCCCGTCGGGCACGGGATCGGGGCGGAAGGCGCGCACCGCCCCTGTCGTGCGCAGGGCCTCGACGACGTCCATCGGGAGCCGACCGTAGTGCCGGCGGCCGTCGGCCGGCGCCTCAGGAGTCGTCGGGCCACAGGTCTTCGGGCTCACGACCTTTCGTCTCGGGCAGGGCCAGGAACAGCGCGGTGGCGGCCACGACGGGCAGGAAGACGATCAATGCCCCCCGGGACCCGTGGAACCGCGTCCCGACCTGGGAGAGAAGGCCGAAGCCGATGAGCCCGAGGACGGCGCCGAGCACCGACGCGGCCACGTTCCACCCGGCCACCGAGGCGCGTACCGACGTGGGGAACAACTCATTGGCCAGGGCGCCGGCGGCGGGGGCGAAGATCGAGGCCGAGAAGACGGCGACCTCGTAGCCGACGAGGAGGGCCGCCCGGGACCCGCTGTAGGTGAGGACGGCGGAGCCGACGATGGCCATCATGGCCCCGGCGCCGGTCGGTCTCCGTCCCGCATGGTCGGCCAGCCACCGTCCCACCAGAAGTCCGGCCAGGCCGATGGGAGCGGCCACCACGACCATGAGAGCCGTCACCGTGCCCGACAGCTTCAAGACGTCCTGGGCGTAGTCGAAGATGAAGCTGTTGGCCGGCCCCGTGACGACGGCCACGGCGAAGGCGAGGCCGGTGACGACGAGAAGCCGCCACCGAAAGGCCGGCGCCACCGCTCCGAGGACGGCCCGGGGATGGGCGCCGGTCCGGGCCGCCGACACCGTGTAGCGATCGGACTCGACCAGCCACCGGCGGATGAAGAGCACGGCGGCCAAGGGCACGACGGCCATGACGAAGACGCCACGGAAGCCGAGCGCGCCTTCGCCCAACCCGTGGATGACAGCGGTGAGCCCCGACCCCACCCCGTAACCGGCGGCCACCAGCGCGATGGCCTTGGCGCGGTCGTGGGAACCCGTCTCCTCCGCTCCCCCTACCTGGGCCAGGGCGTTGGTGGCGCTCAACAGCGGACGGCCCAGAGCGAAGATGACGACGAACCACCAGTAGCCGGGGCTGGCGGCGGCGGCCACGGTGAAGGCGAGTCCGACGGTGCACGTCACGATCAGCATGGTCCGCCGCCCCACCCGGTCGGCCAGTCCCGTGAGAGGCAGGCCCCCGAGCGAGGCCAGACGGAGGATGGCCAGACCCACCCCGAGCTCGCCCCCGGGCAGGCCGGCCTGCTGGATCAGGGACCCGCCGTGGGTGGTGTGGCCGAAGCTCTTGGCCACGTCCCCGAGGGCGGCCACGGCCCCGAACTGCCCGAAGCCCGAGCACAGCGCCATCAGGGCCAGGCCCACGACGGCCCGGTCGTTCCAGGCCAGCAGCCGGAGACGACTCTTCCCCCCGGTCACGACGCGGCCGTCAGGGGACGGGAAGGGCCGGCCGGCGGTGGTGCCAGAAGGGGGCGTCGAGCGCCACCAGGAGGACGAGGGCCACCCCGGCGGCCGAGGCGATGTACCAGGGCCACGGCCCGAGGACCTTCAGCAGCGTCCACTCCCCCGGTGGTGTCCGCAGGAACATGTAGTTGGCACCGGTCAGGGCGTCGACGAGGCCGACGAGCGCCGTGTAACCGAGGGTGATGGCAAAGACCCGGAGCACGGCTCCCGGCCGCGGCGTGATGCGGAGGCCGACGACGAGGAAGAGGGCGGCGAGGACGATCCCGAGGTGCCCCACCATGTACTCGAAGAAGACGAGATGGGGGAAGCCGACGTTCAGGTCGGGAGTGATCACGGCCTGGAGGGTGCCCGCCAGGCCCCAGAAGTAGGTCAGCTCGACCAGGACTCCGACGCGGGTCCAGCAGGCGGCGGCGGCCACCAGCGCGGCCATGTCGCACAGGGCCAGCGGCAGCGACGTCTTCGGCGAGAACGTCCCCGCCACGACGAGGCCCACGACGAAGCTGACGGCGTCGGCCACCAGAAGGAGGCCGAGGATCCACGCCACCCACCTCCGCCACCGGCCCGGGCGCCGTCGGGCCTCGGTGCACATCACGACACCGGCGAGGACGGCGCACCCGACGGTGACGGCATAGGCGGTCGGGGTCACGATGGCCGGCACAGGCGCTGTCCTCCTTCACCAGCATCGCGCCAGCGTCGTGACGGGTCCGCTCACGCCTAGGGCATACCATCCGTGCATGTCGCGCACGCCGATGTTCATCGTCACCCAGGTCGCCCCCTACCGAGACGGTCCCGCCGGGGTCCACGGCGTGCTCCCTCAGGCGGCCGTGGCGCTCGGGGAGTTGGCCGGGCTGGCCGGCCTCGAACCGGTGACCGTGCGCGACGTGGCCGACCTCGCGCCCACCGACATCGGCGGCGGCGGTGTCCTGGCGCTGTTCACCATCGGCGAGACACCATGGTCCGGCGCGCAGCGCACCGCCATCAGCGAGGCCGTGCGCGAGGGGCGGCTGGCCGTCGTCGGCGTCCACTCCGCCACCGACGCCTGTCGCGGCTGGGACGACTACACCTCTCTCGTGGGGGCGCGCTTCGACGGGCACCCCTGGACCCAGGAATTCGAGGTCGAGATCGCCGACCGGACCCATCCGGCCACGGCCCACCTCTCGGCCCCGTGGCGGTGGCACGACGAGGTCTACCTCTTCCGCGACCTCCGCCCCGACGCCCACGTGCTGCTCCGGGTGGCCCACGGCCAGCTCGACATGAGCGTCCCCGAGGCCCGGGTACCGGAATGTGGTTTCCCCCTGGCCTGGTGCTTCACCGAGGGCCGGGGACGAGCCTTCTACACCTCGCTCGGGCATTTCCCCGGGGCGTGGGAGAACCCGACCTTCCTGCGCCACGTCTCCGGGGGCCTGGCCTGGAGCCTTCAGGACAGGTAGGGCGTCTCCTGGTCCCAGGTGAAGTCGGCCGCCGGGGACCCCGACGTGCTCACCAGGATCTCGGCCCAGCTCGGCTGACCGCCCCAACCGGCGGCGTCGAAGCCGGTTCCCATCACACAGGGGGAGCAGGCCAGCGACAGCAGGATCACGTCGCGGTGTCCCCAGCACCCCGAGCTGTCGTCAGCGGAGCAGTCGGCGTTGTTCGACCCGGGACCGTCGTCGTACATCCAGTAGTAGACGGCCTCGAGGGGGTTGCTCACGCCCCCGGCCCAGTTGGCCCCCCACCGGTCGAAGGGGAATCCCGCCGGCGGTGAGGGGTCGTCCCCCGCCCCGGCCCCCTGGGCGGCGGCCTGGTCGAGGGCGACGGCCATGGACGACAGCGGCGGCAGCCCCCGGACCGTCCGTTCGAGGTTGGTGGCCACGTAGAGCTGTTCCTGCGGGGTCAGCGCCCCCCAGTTGGAGGGCAGCGTCATTCCCGGCAGCGCCTCGGCGCGGCGCCCGTTGTCGATGGCGGCCAGTGTCGCCGCCACGCAGCCCGACGATTCGTCCTCCCCGCCACTCGCACACGACGTCAGGAAGTCCGGTTGCGGCGGGATGCTGGCCGGCGGGTTGGCCGGCGGCAGCAGCGGGTACGCCGGAGGCTTCGCCGGGGCCTTCGCCGGGGCCGTGTGCACGGGTGGCGGCGGTGTCGGAGCCGGCGCGCGCACGGCGTGCGGCGCCGGGGGCGGTGTCGTCGGCGGCGGTGTCGGTGGCCGCGTCGTCGGCGGTGCCGGTGCCACCGGGGGAACCGTCGTCGTCGGTGTGGCGCGGCGCCCGCTGTCGGGCGGCGCCGTCACGCCGCTGCCCCGGGCCATGGCGAGGAAACTGTTCGTCGTCGCGCCCTTCTCGTGCGACGGGCGCGGTATGACGGTCACGGCGACGAGAGCAATGAGCTCGACGACGACCACCACCGACGCCAGACGAAGCCATGCGTGGTACGCGCCTCTTCGTGTCTTCGGAGTCCCCGGTGCATCGTGCGGCATCCGAGAGACATCGGCGCGAACACTCCCGCACCTAAGACTTCACGACGGAACATCACCGTCCGTGGATGTCACGGTGAAAGGTCACCCTCGGTCACCGCAGGGCGAACGCTCCTCGGGTGGACAATCAGGTCGACGGAGTCGTCACTCCGCACTTGGTGTCGATCCGCTTGACCAGAGCGGCGCCGTCGTTCTGGAACTTCTGGAAGTACCTCTCCCGGGCGGCGCTGTGCTCGACCAGTCGGGCCGCTCTCTTCGTCGTGCTCCGCGCGGCGGCGGTACTCACCTTGTCCCAGCGGCTCGTGCGCTTCGTGATCGCCGCGTCAGCGGCGGCGATGTGCTTCAACTCCCGCGACGCGTTCTTGCAGTTGATCCGGTGGTCACGGTTCACGACCGTCCAGATCTGGGAGGCGTTGAGGACGTCGCCCTTCTTCGCCGACGCGGTCCCCGGCGTCTTCGTCGGCGGTGCCGCCGCCGTGGCCACGCCACCGACGCCGAGGGTCAGTGCCAGGCCCACGATGCTGCCAGCGGTGAACTTGCCGATCGTCTTCATTCCCCGGCCCTCCCGAGTGATCTGGAATGCACAGCGCCCGGAGACGCTCTCTGTATCCTGACCCCGGGCCGTGACGGCGGTGTGACGGCGGTATTAGGGGTCTGTGAGGCCGCCCTCAGGGAGCGGCGAGTCTCTCGCGCGCGCACGGCGGGAAGCCTTGCGCAGGCGACGACGCTCGCGCTCGCTCGTCCCTCCCCAGTACCCGACGAGATCGGGATCGGCCAGGGCGTAGCGCAGGCAGTGCAGCCGGACGGGGCAGCGGGCGCACAGCTGCTTGGCCCGGGCCGACGGGCCGCCGCCGTCGGTGATGAACAGGTCGACCGACTCGTCCCTGCAGGCGGCGTGGATCTGCCAGTTGGGGCGGCGCGACAACTCCGAGATGAGAACGAGGTCGTCAACGGCGGCGCCCGAGTCCGGGGCGGTGAGGATGCTCATACCTCAGCTTTCGGCACCGCGTCGGCCCGGCTTGAACGGTCGAGGCCGAAAAACCACGTGTCGTGACTGGGGGGACCTCGATCGGGCCGGGTCCCACCCTCCGTGAGGGGCTCAGAGTGCGTTCAGGACCGATTCGGCCGAACTGACCGTCAAGCCCCGCTCGGGCTCCACGAAAAGCGCCGTGACGACGCCGTCCTCGACGACCGCCGCGTAGCGCTGCGACCGTGTCCCCAGGCCGACACCGCGACCGTCCATCTCCAGGCCGACGGCCCGCGTGAACTCACCGTTGCCGTCGGCCAGCATCACCACGGCGGGCGGAACCTTTTGGTCCTTCGCCCATGCCGCCATCACGAAAGGATCGTTCACCGAGATGCAGGCGATGGTGTCGACACCCTTGGCACTGATCTCGTCGGCGCGGATGACGAAGCCGGGGAGGTGGTAGTCCGAACACGTCGGCGTAAAGGCACCGGGGACGGCGAAGAGAACGACCTTCCCCTCTCCCAGGACGGCCGTCGACCGGACGCCGGTGAACCCGTCGTCGGTCACTCTCCACAGTTCGACATCAGGGATGCGGTCACCCACAGCGATGGTCATGGCCGCGAACGGTATCATGGCGCTCCTCCGGAAGGACGTGGCCATCGTGCGAAGGACTCTGCCGTCGACGCGGCGATGGGTCAGCGCCCTGACGCTGTCGGGCATTCTCGCCGCGGCGTGGCCGGCTGTCGCCGTCGCGTCGGCCACCGGTACGCCGGGAGCCCGGCCCGGGTCGGGGGGCGTGGGCGCAGCGGGGCCGGTGGTGGGGACGGGGACCGCCACCGGAGGCGGCGCCGAGCTCGGTGCCTACGAGTGGGACGACGCCACCTGGTGGCCGGATCCTTCGGCGTATGCCGACACCCTGACCCGCCTGAAGGATCTCGGGGTCACCACCCTCTACGTCGACATCACCGAGGCGGTCACCCTCGTCCGCGACCACTCGAACGAGCTCGTCGGTTTCGAGACCGCCTTCGGGCAGCTCGTCGAAGAGGCCGACGCCGACGGAGTGCGGGTCGATGCCGTCGGTGGAGACCCGACATGGGCCACCGACAGGACCGGTCCAGCCGAGTTGCTGGCCGTCGTGTCGGCGATCACCGCCGCCTTTCCCGGAGCCGCCCTCGACGGTGTCCAGTTCGACGTCGAACCGTGGGGCCTGAAGAGCTGGGGAGCGCACCGCGCCGGTCTCGAGCGCCACTGGCTCGGGTTCATCCGCTCCACCGTGACCGCCTGGCAGGGCGACGGGCTGGAGGGACGTCTCGGCTTCACCGTGCCGTTCTGGTTCGACGGCAGTACGGTCCCCCGCGTCACTTTCGACGGGTCGAGGAACTACCCGTTCCAGTTGGCCCTCGGGATCCTCTCCTCCCTCGACACGTCGGTGCTGAACGTGATGGCCTACCGCAATTCGACGGCGGGGCCGAACGGCTCGATCGACCTCTTCGCCTCCAACATGGCTGCAGCCGTCGCCGCCGGCTCGCACACGGAGCTCCTGGCCGGTCAGGAGACGGGGGACGTCCGTCCGTCGGATACGACCTTCTACGGCACGTCGTGCACCGCCTTCGAGGCGGCCGGCGCCCAGATCGCCCACGCGTTCGACGGCGACACCCTCTACGAAGGTGTCGCCGTCGATGACGTCGAATCTCTCGAGGCCCTCTGTCCCGCGTGACCGTACGGCGCCACCGGGACGGGGGCCCCTGACCCCTCGTGGGCTAGACCGTCGGGGCCCGGGCCGGACGACGGCGCCGACGGATCTCACCGCTCAGACCGAGGAGCGACAGACCGAGGGCGAGGATGGCCAGCACGAACGGTGTCGAGCCGGCCCACGGCTCACCGGTGTGCACCGTGGTGGCACCGGCGATGGGCGCCGGGGGCGTCCCCGTCGTGGCCGCCGTCACCGGGGCGGGTGGCGGACCGGTGGTCGTGGTGGTGGCCGGCGTGGTCGGCGTGGTCGGCGTGCCCGTCGATGTCGGGGGCGTCACCGGGTTGGTGGTGGTGTTGGTCGGGCAGCCACCGGCCGTCGTGCAGCCGGTCTCGGTGTAGAGGCCGGTGTTGGTGATCTGTCCGGTGGCGCCGCTGTCGACCGTCACGGCGAACGTGAGGGCGTAGGTGGCTCCGGCCGGCATGTTGGTGATCACCCACGAAATGGCGGAGCCGGTGACCGTCACCGTGCAGGTCGACGCCGCCGTGGCCGGGCAGGCGGGCGCCGGTGTGGCCAGCGTCGTCTGGGCCGGAACGGTGTCGTCCACCGTGACCGAGGCGGGCCCGGTGCCGATGTTGTCGGCCGACAACGTGTAGGTCACGACCTGGCCGGGATCGACGGCGCCGGACCCGGCGCTGTCGGACTTCGTCACGGCGATGCCCGCCACCGTGATGGCCACGGTGTTGGTCGGGCACGTCGTGGCCGGCGCCGTCGGGACGCACCCGGGGCCGGTCCAGGCGCCGGTGTTGTCGATGGTGGCGGTGTCGCCCGCGTTGACGGTGGCCTCGAAGGTCAGCGGGTACGAGGTTCCGGCGGCGATGCCGGCCCCCAGGGCGAAGCTGACGGTGTCGGTGGCCGCGTCGTAGGTGGCGACGCAACTCGGTGTGCTGCTCGGGAGCAGGGCGCCGCACGAGGCCGACACGTAGGTGAGACCGGCGGGCACGACGTCGGTGACGTCGATCCCGCTGATCGTGGTGGACGTGGCCGGCGGGGCCGGGTTGGCGACGGTCAACGTGTAGGTGACCGGGGTGGCCTGACCGGCGGCGACGGCCGCGGTGTTGGCCGACTTGAGGACGGTCACGGCCGCGTTGTTGGTCACCGTGAGGTTGACCGTGTTGCTCGTGCAGGTCGCCGCCCCCTTGGCGGGCGTGCATCCGACGTAGGTGAAGTCGGCCGTGTTCGGGATCGTCCCTGTCGGGTCACCGGCGTCGGCGGTGACGGAGAAGCTGACATCGGCGGTGGCGCCGGACGCCAGCCCCTTGCCGACGTTGAAGGTGACGGTCCCGCCCGCCTCGGAGGCGTTGCAGGTCGGCTCGCCCGCTCCGCCCGTGCCCGACCCGCAGGCGGCGGAGAGGGCCACGTAGGTCGTCCCGGTGGGAACGGTGTCGGTCAGGTGGACCCTCTTGGTCGTGGTGAGGGCGGCGGTGTTCTTCACAGCCAGGGTGTACACGACCGGCGTCGGCGATCCCGCTGTCACTGCACTGGGCGACACCGACTTCGTGACGGTGACCGAGGGCGGGAAGCAACCCTTCGTCGGTAGGGCCACGACCCCGGTGTCGGGGGCGTTCACGGGCGTCGAATAGCCCGACCACACCCCCAGGACGTCGAGGGTGACGGTGCCGCTGTCGGTCGGCGGCAGCGTCTGGGTCACCGTCCCGGTGGAGTTGGCCTTGATCTTCAGCTTGGCCACGGACAACCCGCCGGACGTCGAGGAGACCTTGGCCTTCTCCTTGCCGTTGTAGGTGTTCGTGATCGTCCACGTGATCGAGTACGTGTTCGTCCCGCACGAGGCCACCCCCACCACGGTGTTCGTGTGGGCGAAGGCGGGCGAGGCGAAGAGCCCCACCCCGAGGACGGCCACCAGGGACGCAAGGGTCGCCTTGGCGAAGGGGCCGAAGCGCCGGCGGCGGGCGCCGGCCTGCGGCTGCTCAACAGAGGTCGCGTCAGAGTTCATCATCCTCAGAGAGTGCGGGGTGCATCTCAACGCGGACCCATGACCGCCTCTACTTCCCCCCAAATCGACCCGGGATCGTCACGGCATCGGCGCGCATCGTCACATCTGAGGAAAGCACCGCCCCCGTTGGCAAAGGATTGACGACACCTGGACCTCTCTTTGAGGTGAGTGGTCCACACTGCATGCCATGGTAAGTCGCATGACATTGATGCTCGACGGGTCCCCCCACGGATTCAGGGCACGGCGACGGCAGCTGGCCGAGCACGTGACCTGTCGCTCGTGCGGAGGCCATCACGCCCTCGCCCTCGCTCCTTCGGCCCCACCCGCAGCCGACGCCCCCACCCACCAGTGCCGCGACTGCGGCTTTCAGTGGACGAAGGCGAACGCGCGGTCGTCGCTGGTCCCGGGCTAACCGTCCCGGAGCGATCGCCACGCCTCGGCGCGGAACGTCACGTCGACGGTGACGTCACCTTCGACACCGAGCAGATCACGCAGGAGCCGGCGGGCTTCGGCGATCACATGCCGACGCCTCTCCTCGGGCATGGTGATGATCCAGCTGAAGGTGCCCAGCAGGCCGATGAGCTCGTCGGCGTCGAGAGCGACGTCCCACGAGAACGTCTCGTGCTCGGGCGGGTGGAACGGGGTGCCTGACGGGATCTCGAGGCTCGGTGTCGGGCGGAGCGCGTCACCCATGATGAGGCCGGCCAACTCGCCGGACGGCCCGGCGAGAAGGGCCCGGGCCTGCACGATGAACGGCCCCTCGGGGTCGGGGCCGGACCACAGGACGCCGAGGACTCCTCCGGGCACGAGGACGCGGGCCACCTCCCGGAGGGTGGGGACGGTCTCCATCCAGTGCCATGACGACGACGCCACCACGGCATCGGCGCCGCCGTCGGGGACGGGGATCGCCTCCCCCCGACCGGACACGGCACGGGCCCCGGGGACCTCCTCGCTCAGCACCGAGCGCATGCGCTCGTCGGGTTCGACGGCGATCACGCGGTCGGCTCTCGCCACGAGGAGTCTGGTCAGCGCGCCGGTCCCGGCCCCGAGATCGACCGCCGTCCCCACCCGGGTGGGAAGGATCCAGTCCACCGCCGCCGGCGGTGGTCCGGGACGGAAGCGCCCGTAGTGCGAGGCCACGGCGCCGAAACTGCCCGAGCGGGTCGCCTTCTCTTCGGCCCGGAGGTGGGAGAGCGGGAGGATCCCCCCAGTATTACCGCCTCGTCAGTATTACCGCCTCGTCAGCCGTGGGTGGGCTGCAGCGTCGAGAGGCGCCGGTGACGCAGGATCCGGCGCCGCTCGCGCTCCGAGGTTCCCCCCCAGACCCCGTGGTCCACGCGCTCGGCCAGCGCGTACTCCAGGCAGGTGGCCCGGACCGGGCAGTCGACGCAGATGCGTTGGGCCGCCTGCACGCCGATTCCGTCGCTCGGGAAGAAGATGGCCGGGTCCATGTCCCGGCATTTCGCCCGATCCAACCAGTCGGCTCTCATGGCGCCTCCCACCAACGTCGTGCGGTCCAGAGGTGGACTCCCCACCCTCGCCTCCAGCAGACAGGCTCAACCTGTGCAACCTCTTTGGGGGCTCTGTGGAATCGATGAGACTCTCCCTCGGCCCGGGAGGGGTCTTGGGTACTCTTTGCCCCTCGGGGGGAAAGGGGCACGGCGCTGTGCAGAGCTCGATCGGGCTGAGCGGCCCTGTCCGACGCCATCGGCGCGACATCGTCGGTGTGGCCTGGGTGATCGTGGCCGGCGTGGCCGCCCTCGTCCCGGCCCTGATCCACGGCCAGGCCCTCGGACCGTACGACATCCTCACCCGGCTGGGCCTGACCCAACACGCCGGGCTGGTCGTGCACAACCCGGTCACGAGCGACCAGATCGACGAGATGATCCCCTGGACCAACCTGGCCTGGACCCAGGTCCACCAGGGACACCTTCCCCTGTGGAATCCCTACAGCGCGCTGGGCATGCCCCTGGCCTTCAATTGGCAGTCGGCTGCGTTCGGGCTGCCCGCCCTCGTCGGCTATCTCTTCCCTCTCTCGTTGGCCTACACGGTCGGCGTCGTGGTGACGCTCGTCGTCGCCGGGACCGGGGTCTACGTACTGGGGAGGACCTTGCACCTGAGCGTCGTGGGCTGTGCGCTGGCCGGCACCGTCTACGAGCTCGCCGGGCCCTTCTTCGGCTGGCTCGGCTGGCCCATCGCGTCGGTCATGTCGTGGGCCGGTTGGATCTTCGGCGCCGTGGTGCTCGTCGCCCGCGGCGAGCGCCGGTTCCGATCCGTGCTCTTCCTCGCCCTGGTGGTGGCCGCCGCCGTGTACGCGGGCCAACCCGACTCGCTCATCGAGCTGGCGTTCATGACGGCGGTGTTCGTCGTCGTGCTCCTGGGCCTGCGGACCCGCGTCCTCGGGGGCTCGGGACCCATCGTCCGCCCCGCCCTCGATCTCGTCGTCGCCGGCATCGCCGGGGTCGCCCTCGGCGCTCCGCTGCTTCTCCCGGGGTTTCAGGTCCTCTCACGGTCGGTCCGCGACGTCGGCGGTAGGACACTCGGCAGCCAAGAGGCGCTATCACTGCGGGACTTCGCCAACGTGTTCGTGGGCAACGACGGGGCCACGGACATGGTGTACGCCACCCTCGGTGCCATCGTGGTCGTTCTCGCCATCACCGGGGCCGCGGTGCAGTGGCGGCGCCGCGCCGTCAAGGCGCTCGTGGTCACCGCCTTCGTGACCGCTCTCCTGAGCTTCGCCGAGCCCTTCATCATCTTCATGAACGCGCTGCCCGAGCTGCACGCCGTGCGCTGGCCCCGGGCCATCACCGGCCTGGCCTTCGTCGTCGCCGTGCTGGCCGGGGTGGGCATGGACGCCCTCGTGCGCGGTCGGTCGGCCCGCACCGTCCGTCGCTTCCTCGTCGCCGGCTTCGCCGTCACTGCCGTGGCCTTCGTCGCCGTGGTCACGCTGGTCACGGTCCCTCCCGTACCCGCCGATTTCGCCGGGACCTTCCCTGACGGGTTCAGGGGGCGCAGCGTGCTGTGGGGGACCGTCGCACTGGCCGCCGGAGTGGTCGCGGCGGCCATTCTCGTCGTGGCCCACCGCCGGCCAGGGGCCGAGGGGGCGCGGGGCACCTCGCCCTTCACGGTGGAGTACCGGGTGGGCGTGCTGCTCCTCGTGGTCTCGTCCGCCGTACTCGTCGCCACCGCCGCGCCTCTGTGGACGTCGACATCGGGCTTCACGTCCACCTCGGCGGAAGCGGAGCTGGCGCGGACGGTGGGATCGGGAACGGTCGGACTGGGTCCCGCCGCCCAGATGTGCGCGGGCCAGCCGGGGCTCGGCCTGCTCCCGAACGTCAACCTGGTCATAGGCGTCCACGAGATGGCGGCCTACGACCCGATGATCTCCCGGACCTACTTCTCGTCGTGGCTCTTGGCGACCGGCGCCTCCGGCGGCTATCCCCGCCTCTCGACGTACTGCCCCGTCGTGACGTCGGCGACGACCGCCCGCGAGTTCGGTATCGGGTACGTCCTCGAGGCACCCGCAGACCACGGGCCCACCGGTGCCGTATTCGACCGGAAGATCGGGGGCGAGGATCTCTACCGGATACCGGGGGCCGCCGCCGCCACCCTCACGCCTCTCCCGACGACCGGTGCCCTGCCCTCCGACGAGGCACCGGGTACCCCCGTCCCCGTCGCCCATCCCTCCCCCGCTGTCTGGCGACTCTCCACATCGGCCGACACCGAGCAGATCCTGCGTCTGCACCTGACCGACTCCCCGGGGTGGCACGCCACCATCGACGGACACCCTCTGCCCCTCGAGACCTTCGCCGGCCTGATGATCGAAGCCCGCATCCCGCCCGGACGCCATGTCGTCACCGTCACCTACTGGCCGTCGACCTTCACCTTCGGCCTGGTGGTGGCCGCCATCGCCGTGATCGGTCTCGGAGCCGCGACGGTGGTGGCCGGTTCCCGTCGTCGCCGGAGCCAGGTCCCGTCGCAGCCTCGATGAGCACTCCTCCCCTGCCCGGGCCACACCGGCCCGGGGGCCCGCAGGATCGCACCGGTCCGACGACGTTGCGCACCCAGATCACCCGGGAAGCGCGCTTCGTGCGCAGAGCGATACGCAACCCGAAGGTCCTCGTGCGCCGAGTCCGGCGCGCCGTATCGCCGAGGGTGACCTTTCTCGAACGGAACCACGATCCCCGCCGCACCCTGTTCCTCGTCGGCAGTGGACGCAGCGGGACGACGTGGCTGGCCGAGATGCTGACCGATGCGCTCGGGAGTCGGTTCGTGTTCGAACCGCTGCGGACGCAGTCCGTCGCATGGACCTGGCCTGTGCGTCGAGGGCACTACCTGCCTCCCGGCGACGACGCCGACCCGGCGGTGGCCGCCGTGATCGCCCGGATCCTGACCGGACGACTACGCAACCGATTCACGGACAAGTACAACAAGGCGCGCCTTCCCGGCAGCCGCGTGGTGAAGGAGGTGCGCGCCACCAACCTGTTGCCGTGGATCGTCCGTCACTATCCCCAGACACCGGTGGTCTACCTGCTGCGGCACCCGGTGCCGACGGCGTGGTCGGCCAGCGAGCTCAACTGGCCGGACAGACTCGACGACCTGCTGAGCCAGGACACCTTGATGAGCGGACCACTCGAGGAGTTCCAGCCCCTCGTCAGGGAGGCCGCCGCGTCTCCCGATCTCTTCCACCGGACCGTCCTGCAATGGTGTCTCGAGAATGTCGTCCCCGTCCGGGTGCTCGACAGCCGTCTCGTCCACGTCGTGTTCTACGAGAGACTGGTCGAGGATCCGTGGGGTGAACTCGAGCGACTGCGCGCCTATCTCCGAACCTTCGGACCCGGCCTGTGGAACATGGACATGGCGTCGGTCAAGAACGTGGCCAGGCCCTCCAACAGCAACTACCGCGGCACCGACGTGACGAGGGGATCCAGCCGACTCGACGGCTGGGTCACCGACGTCCCCGCCGAGCGGGCGCAAAGGGCACTCGCCCTCGTGCGCGGGTTCGGTCTCGACCGCATCTACGACAGCTCGACCCGGCCGTTGATCGCGCCCGACGAGGTCTTGCTCGGGGGTGGCGGGACGAGGACGTAGAGACGGTGGGGCACGGGGTGACGTGGACCCCGCGATGTAGACTGGATGGTCCAGCGATGCGTGTCGGGTGAACGGGAGCGGGCCGATGGGACAGCCAGACGGGACACCACGCCGGCCTGTCGCGCGCTGAGGTGGCCCGCCCCATCTTCGTCGTCGGTTGTCCGCGGTCGGGGACGACCCTGCTGCGGCTGATCCTCGATTCCCACCCATCGATCAGCGCGGGGCCCGAATCCCGCTTCCTCTGGGGCCTCCAGGCCATCGAGGAGCGGAATTGGCCGACGCTGGCCACCTTCGGGCTCACTCTCGACGAATGGCACGCCCACGTCCGCTCCCTGTTCGAGGCCCCCCATCTCGCCTATGCCGCACACCAGGGCAAAGTGCGCTGGGCCGACAAGAGCCCCGATTACGCGCTGATGCTCGACTACATCGACACGCTCTACCCCGACGCACAGATCGTGCACATCGTCCGCAACCCCCGTGACGTCATCGACGCGTGGCGCCGTTTCTACGGACTGAAGAACGTGCGCCGGGCGGCGCAGGCGTGGGTGCGTTACGTCGGTGCCGCTCACACCTTCGCCGAGACGATGGGACCCGGCAAGGTGATGGAGCTGCGTTACGAAGATCTGGCCCGAGATCCGGAGTCGACGCTGCGGGCACTGCTCACCTGGCTCGGGGAGCCGTGGTCCGATGACGTTCTCGCCTTCGCCGACCGGCCGCACAGCTTCGGTGCCCAACCTCTGCGGGTGGAGGACGAGGGCTGGGCCCGACGTAACGCCACCGTGCGCACGACGTCGATCGGGGTCGGCCACGGTGCCTCGACGGCCGTCCCTTTCGTCATCGTCCGGACGAGAGGCCGCAGCCTGCTCAAGGCCTTCGGCTATGAGTGATCCCCTGGACACCCCGCCCCGCCCCTTCCGCCCCGGGGTGGGTAGGCCACTTCTCGTGCACTGCTCCCACCACAAGGCGGGGACCGAGTGGTTCCGCCGGGTCCTGCCGCGCCCTGGCCAAGTCCTGCGCACTGCCGTTCGAGCGCTGTCGCGGAGGGCCCGTCGGCCCGGACACGGGCATCGCCTTCTTCCGTGCCGCGCAGCTCTACCACCGCGAGGCGCTCTCCAACCGGGTCTTCCGCGGCTCCCACATGATCCGCGACCCGCGCGACGTTGTCGTGTCCGGGTACCACTACCACCTCTGGACGGAAGAGAAATGGGCGCACATACCCGGAGAGCCCGCCTGGGGTGGGATGTCGTACCAGGAGTTTCTCAACTCTGTGGACCGGCACCAGGGTCTTCTGGCCGAGATCGAGCGGAGTTCGGGCAAGGCCCTGGCCGACATGGCTGCCTGGGACTACGGACAGCCCGAGTTCCTGGAGCTGCGCTACGAGGACGTCATCGCCGACGAGGTGACGTGGTTCACCCGCCTCTTCGAGTTCTACGGCCTCGACGAAGAGGCGGTCGACGCCGGCCTGGTGGCGGTGGAAAAGTTCAGCATCCACGCGCGACCCGTTCCGGTCGGTGCCGCCGGCGAGAAGCGGCACGTCCGGTCGGGCAAGCCCGGACAATGGCGCGAGCAGTTCGGTCCCGACCATGTCGAGCGGTTCAAGGCCCTCACCGGTGACCTCCTCGTCCGCCTCGGCTATGAGGCTGACCAGAATTGGTCTGCCGGGACACCCGACGCAGACACCGGCGTCGGTCGAGACGTGTGATGAGGATCCTCTTCGTGGCGCAGGACTTCCCGTGGCCCGCCCGGCTGGGCACCCACCTGCGCTCGCAGGAGGTGATCGCCAGCCTGGCCCCGCTGGGCGAGCTCGACGTCTTCAGCCTGATCTACCCGAACCGACCCGACCCCTGCGAGATACCTCCGGACATCGACATCGCCCGGGTCGAGGTCGTCACCAGCCCGAAGCCCGTCTACTCCCTCGGCCGGCGACTGCGCTGGCTGGTGACGAGCGGCCTCCCTCTCGAGGTCGTGGCGTCGGAGTCAGCCCCTCTGCGGACGCGCTTCCATGCGTGGGCGCGGAGCCACTACGACGTGGTCTGGATCAACAAGGCGAGCACCTTCGAAGTACTGGGCCGGCCCAATCTCGGTCGGACGATCGTCGACCTCGACGACCTCGAAGACGAGAAGATCCTGACGCGGTTGGACGTCATCCGGCGACAACCAGCTGACGGTGG
Organism: uncultured Acidimicrobiaceae bacterium; assembly: GCA_963848355.1. Lineage (GTDB taxonomy): Bacteria > Actinomycetota > Acidimicrobiia > Acidimicrobiales > UBA8190 > CAWKDG01. Next base: position 272,282 of record CAWKDG010000001.1, on the reverse strand, counting down.
TGTCCGCAGCCGCATCCACCGGCACGGTGCCATCCTGCAGGCCCGGCGAAACGCGGCGCGCTGGTCCCGGCTCCAACGCAACGTCGCCCGGGCGGTCGACACCGTGCTCCTGTGCAGCGACCACGACCTCGAGCGCGCCGGTCTGGTCAACGCCGTCGTCCTGCCCAACGGCTACGAACCCCCGGAGCGCCCAGCCGGGCGTCTCCCCGTCGGCGACCCCCCGACCATTCTCTTCCAGGGGAGCATGCGCTATGGACCGAACACCGACGGCGCACGGTGGTTGGTCACGGACATCGCCCCGCTCATCCGTGACCACCTGCCCGGGACCCGGGTCCGGCTGGTGGGTGACCCCGACGGGGCGGTGACGGTGCTCGACGACCCGCCGGCGGTCACCGTGGTGGGGTTCGTCGAGTCGATGACGCAGGAGCTGGCCGGCGCCGATCTGATCGTCGTCCCTCTGCGTTACGCCAGTGGAACCCGTCTCAAGATCCTCGAAGCCCTGGCCCACCGTATCCCGGTGGTCTCGACCACCATCGGGGCACAGGGCCTCGGGCTCGAGGCCGGTCGGCACCTGCTGGTGGCCGACGATGCCGCCAGCTTCGCCCAGGCGTGTGTCTCCGCTCTCACCCAACCGGCCCTGAGGGAGCGACTCGTCGCCGAAGGGCAGGCCGCCTTCCTCCAGAACCACCAGTGGTCCCTCGCACGCGAGCGCATCCGAGCCCTGGCTCTCGGGAGTCAGGCGCCGGCGCCGAGTGGACCCGGTCCTGCGTAGAGCCGTCCCGGGGACGAGGCCGACGACCGTGACGAACTGGACGGACACGTTCCACCTCCGTCCGGTGCACCAGGCCGTGCGGAGCCGGGTGCGCCGGCTGACGCGCACCCCTTTCGGCGCCGAGGGATCCGCCGTCCTCGTGCACTGCGCCCACCACAAGGTGGGAACGGTGTGGTTCCAACGCGTCCTCTCGACGGTGGCGGGCTACTACGGCCTGCGCTTCACCGAGGTACCGGTGTCCGACGGCGTGTCGGGACCGACGCCGGGACCGAGACCAGACGTCGACCTCGTGGTCTACGACCGGGCCAACGACTTCCGACCCGAGGACCTTCCCGGCCGGACGTCGCGCGCCTCGCATCTCATCCGCGATCCGAGAGACATCGTGGTCTCGGGCTACCACTACCACCTGCGGACCGACGAGCCCTGGGTGCACGAGCCCAGAGAACGCTATGGCGGACTGAGCTATCAGACCTTTCTGCACGGCCTCGACGAACACGACGGCCTTCTGGCCGAGATCGAACGATGCGCGCGCTCGACGCTCGCCGACATGGGCGCGTGGCCCTATTCCCGACCGGGGATACTCGAACTGCGCTACGAGGACGCCGTCCGGGACGAGAGGGAGACCTTCGGTCGCCTGTTCCGGTTCTACGGTTTCACCGACCGTGCCATCGAGCGGGGACTCACGATCGTCGAGAGTTTCAGCCGGCAGGGCGGCCCTCGTCTCGGCGAAGCTGACCCTCATGTCCGGTCGGGTGAGCCCGGTGAGTGGCGCCGTCACTTCAGTCCCGACCACGTGAACCGGTTCAAAGAGCTCACAGGAGACCTCGTGGTCCGGCTCGGCTACGAGGAGAACACCGACTGGTGAGCCGGGGACCTGCGCGGACGCCCACCCTGATTGTCAACATCACCACATAAAGTGGTTGGTGGGTGGTCACAAGACCACTGTACGTGGCAATACTTGGGGGAACGGCCCACGGCCGACGGTTCTACCAGGTGGGGGGCCCGCCAAGGACCCACCCCTGCCACCTGAGGAGCCGCATCGGCCGCACGGGCCACGGGGGGCAACGATGCGACTTCGAACGAGGATTGGACCTGTCAGCCTCCACCGGCCCCACACCGCTCGACATGGCGAATTCTGGACCCGGTGACGCCGACGTCCGAATCCCCGCAGGGTCGGCACCACGGGAACGGCCGGTGCTCGCCGTGCCCGTGTGGCCACGGCGCCGAGGACGGATTCGGGCTCATCGACGCCATCTTGGCGCTCGTCGTTCTCCTCGTGATCCTCATCGCCACGTCGAACCTGGTCTCCGATGTGGTCAAGCAGGCCTCCCACGCCAAGGAGCAGGTATCGGCCACCGAGATCGCCGAACAGTGGCTCGAGCGGCTGGCCAACGATCCCCTGGCCACTCTCCAGGGCGACATCAACCACGTGGTGGCGCTCACCACCACGCCCGTGGTGGTGGCGGGAATCGGTTACTCGGCCTCCGCCCAGATGGCGTGGGCCGACGCCGGAGCATCCCAGAACGCCTGCACCTCGGGGAATCCGCCACAGGTGATCCTGGCCACGGTCACCGTCTCCTGGGGGGCAGGCCAGACCCTGGCCGAGACGACCATCATCAACCCGCCCTACGGCACGGCGGTCCCGACGGACGGATACATCTCGGTGCAGATCGTGGGGTCCTCCGGCACGTCCCCTCCGGCGGGCGTGACGAACCTCCAGGTCACCATCAACGACGGACCGAGCGGCGCGCTGACCACCTACACGCCCGACGTGAACGGCTGCGTCTTCCAACAGGAGGCGCCCGGGACCTACACGGTCGCCTTGGGCAGTAGCTCCGGCGGTTACATCGACTGGCAGGAGAACACGGCGCCGAGTACGAGCGTGACCGTCGTGTCGGGAGTCACCTCCCCGTGGTCCTTCCACTACGACAAGGCGGCGACGGTGCAATTCATGCCCGGGTCGGTCCCGATCGCCACCGGGATGCCCGTGTCGGTCGGCAACGGACAGCTTCTCCCTGTCCCCTGGAAGACCGTCGCCACGGGCGGGGCGACGTCGAGCGTTCTCTTCCCGTACCCGTCGGGGTACTCGGTCTGGTACGGGGATTGCCTGGCCGAGGAGCCGTCGAGCCCGGCGACGGTAGGCGCCTCTCCGGGTGGCTCGAGCACAGCCACGATCACGGGCCTCGTTCCCCTGGAGCTGCAGGTGGTGAAGAGCGGCGGCACGCCGCTGTACGGGGCCACCGCCACCGCCATGGTGCAGGACAGCGCCGACAGTTGTCCGGCCGACACCTTCGGTCTGTCGTCGGCGGCGGGCACGACGCCGAGTCCGGCCGTCAGCCTCACCGAGGTGATTCCGGAGACGTACTCGGTGACGGTGACCGATCCCGGGAACCATCTCACGACCAACCTCACCCTGCAGGTGACATCGACCGGAGTGGTGGACGGGGGCACCACCTATCCCGACGGCACGGCCGTCCCGGTGACGGCGCCATGAGGTCGCTGGACCGCCGGGGGGAGGCCGACGGGTTCACGCTGGTGGAACTGGCCGTCACCCTGGCGGTCATGGCCGTCATCATCGTCACCATCATGCCCGTCGTGCAGGTGTTCTACGACGAATCACTGGCCGTCCAGCGCACCTACAACGGCGCTGACGAGGCCCTGCTCACGTCCGAGGTCATGACCCGCTACATCCGGGAGATGGTGGAACCGGCCGCCCAGAGCGGCACGGGCGTTCCCGCACCCCCGTTCACCACGGCCACCGGCTGTGCCGCGACCTTCTACGCCGACACCGGGAACGCCAACGGCCCACAGCTGGTCGTCGCCCAAGCCACACCGTGCACCGGCAGCCATCAGACCTTCGTCATGACCATCAGCGCTCCCAATGCGAACAGCTGCCCGATCACAGGATCGACGGGGACGGCATGCACGTACGCGGCGAACGCGGCGCGCCGAACGGTCACCATCCCCAACATGATCAACAACACGACCCCGATATTCACGTACACATTGCAGGGAGGCAGCACCCAGGCGACACCGGGTACGAGCTGCACGTCCTCCGATGGTTGGTCGTGCACCACCCCCAGCACGACCTGTACAGCAGGCGCCGGCAATTGCCAGCTCGACGAGGTGATCGCAGTGAGCATCAACATACAGGTGGACCTGGCTCCGGGTTCACCCTCCGGCTTCCAGACGCTGGCCTACGTCATCGCCCCGGCCTACAGCGCAGGTGCCGGATGACCGGGACACGTCGCCACCGGCGCGACGAGTCGGGACAGGCCCTCGCCCTCGTGTCGGGAGTGATGCTCATCCTCATCCTCGGGTCGGCGCTGCTGGTCCAGAACGTCGGTCAGCAGACGCCGCTCGTCGAAGGTGACCTCATCCAGCATCAGGCGTACCGGGCGCTGCAAGCAGGACTCGACGAATACCTGTACAAAGCGAACGTCAATGCCGACTACATCATCTGCAATTCGGCGAACCAGTCGACGGGGTTCTGTCCGGGCCTGGCGTTCGGCCAGTGGATCTCCGTCCAGGGCACCACGTCGTCGAACGGCCCGCCCTCCTGGTTCTACTTCGCCAATCCGCAGCTCAACTACACGAGCGGCATCGTGACGATGACGGTCGAGGGGGCGGCCGGTTTCCCCAACGACTACAGCTACCAGAGCGCCACGGTGGCGTTGCAACCTCTCAACGACTTCCTCCTCGACGTCCTCTGGATCAACTACGACCAGACCGACCCGGCGGTCATCTCCCCGACGAACCCCCCCACCTGCGGGTACTACTGGCAGGTGGGCCTGGAGCATGGCTGCCAAGAGGTGGACTTCATCACCGGTGACGCCCTGACCGGGAACCTCTATCTGAACGACAGCATCTTCACCTGCGGGAGCCCGAGCTTCGACACGGTCCGCACCGCCGACCCCGACGAGGATTACGTCAACAACGACTCGAGCTGTGGAGGGAGCGGGACGCCGACGGCGACGTCCAAGACGGACGGCGTGCCGCTGGAGTCGATCCCGTCGGACGACAGCCAGCTGGCATCGGTCGCCGAGCAGAACGGCTGTCTCTACGAAGGGCCGACGTCGATCGTGCTCACGGGGACGACGATGCAGATCACGAGCCCCGATACCCCGACGGGCAAGCCCTCCGGCGCACCGAGCGGATCGCCCTCGAACGATTCGCTGAACCAGGCCGGCGATACGAGCGTCTGCATGCCGTCCACCTCGGGCGGGTCGGTGGCGTTGCCCAACAACGAAGTGGTCTTCGTCGAGAACTGCCTGAGCAGCGACGCCTCGTGCACGGCGCCCACCGCCTACAACCCCATGTCCGGTGACGGCGAGACAGGGGCGTCGGGACCCACGTACGGCGACGCCATCGTGCAGGGAACCCTCACCGGTCCCCTCACGATCGGCGCTCAGAACAACGACATCATCGACGGGAACCTGTGCTACTCCTCGGCTACCACATGTTCGAGCCTGCCGGCGAGCTCCGCCACCGATGTCCTCGGGCTCATCGCCTACAACTACGTGGAGATCAACCACCCGCTGAGCGGGGGCAACAACGCCAAGACGTGCGGGAGCAGCGGGGCGCCTGCTGCTCCAGGCTGTGACCAGACGAACTGGACTGTGAACGCCGTGGTCCTGGCCCTCAACCATTCCTTCCTGGTGAACAACTACTCATCCGGTGCTCCGTTGGGCACGATCACCCTCAACGGCACGGTGTCGCAGAATTGGCGTGGGCCCGTGGGTCAGAACAGCGGCGGCTCGATCATTCACGGCTATACCAAGAACTACCAGTACGACAGCCGACTGCGGTATTTCTCCCCCCCCTATTACCTGAGTCCCGGTACCGCGTCGTGGGGGATCGCCTCGATCAACGTGACGGGCAACTGTGCGGTGAGCTGCTCCGCCCCCTGATCTACCGTGCGACGCGTCGGCGGCACAAACGCGTCGACGAGCCCCGTCGGCCGCCGGTAGGTATGGTGATCCCAACCTGGCGTGTGTGCGCGTCTCTCAGTGACTCTGAGAGCGACGCCGACTGAAGGAGGATCGACGATGTTCAAGGGGTTCAAGAACTTCCTGATGCAGGGTGACCTCATCGTGATCGCCGTCGGCCTGGTCGTGGCCCTGGCCTTCAGCACCTTGATCAAGGCGTTCACCGACAGCATCATCACGCCACTCGTCAATGCCGCCGGGGGAAACAGCTCGAGCGGGCTCGGCTGGACTCTCAACGGTCAGACGATCGACGTGGGAGCCTTCGTCTCAGCCATCCTCTACTTCCTGATCTTCATGGGCGTGATCTACGTCGCTCTCGTGGTGCCCTACAGGACGTACATGAAGACGCGGGGTTCGACTGTCTTCGGCGATCCCGAACCGACCAAGGTCTGTCCGGCCTGCCTGTCGGACGGCCTCCCCGTGGCGGCGACGAAGTGCCGGTACTGCTCGAGCGAGCTTGCCACCACCGCCTGAGGCTGCGGCACTTCCCCTGGTCGGAGGGCCAGACGGGGCCGATCCGGGGTCAGGTGACTCGGCCTTGTGCATGTCACTTGTCGGTCCAGTCGAGGTGGGAAATACTGAGGCAGCAATCCTCCTGGTGTCACAGGAGGCGGAGGCGAAACGGGGGCTCGAATGGTACGCAAACTGCTTCTCATCCCTGCTGTGGCCGCATTGCCGCTCCTCGTGATCGTGGTCTCTCCCGGCGTCGTGCAGGCCGCGCGGATCAACCCGGTCGTCCTCCCCGGAAGCGTGACCTGCACCGCGTGGCACGGCAAGGTCACCTTCACCCCGCACTTGAGGACCGGTGGTGTCGCCACGTCTGAGCTCGTCACCGTCACCGCCACTCTCGGCAGCACCGCTGGTGGTTGCGCCACCTCCGCCGGCACACCGGAGATCGGGAAGATCAAGGGAGCGCTCAAATTCGTCGTCCCCGCTCCCGGCGGGGCCAACAACTGCACCACCTTCTTCAGCGGAGCTCCCCTTGCTCCTGTTCCCGCGTCGAAGTTCAAGCTGACGTGGGCAGCGCCCCCGGGCGCACCGAGCATCTGGAAGCAACCGCCGCCCTTCTCCGTCGTCGGCACCCTGGGCGCCCCCTCCACCATCGCCATCACCGGTGGCAAGGTGACGGGATCGTTCGCCGCTCCCCCGCCCGCTCCCAACGCCAGCCTGTCCGGACCGGCGGCGAATTGGGCTGCCGCGGCCATCACCGGCGCGTGCGGGACAGCCGCTGGGCTCGCCTCCCTTCCTCTGAGCACGCCCTCCACCGGCACCTGGTGACGATGGCGGTGCTACCGAGCGCAGCTCCCGTCTCGACGGTGGGGGCAGCGGCCGCAGGCGTCAGGTGACGTCGACTGCGGCGACAACGTCCGGGAGGGTGGTACCGGCCGCGGTGCGGAGGGCGACGGTCACCAGGTACTGACCATCGGGGGTGGCCGAGGGGACCTGGATCTCGACCGACTGGGTGTTCCTGGCTCCGCCCGGCACCGAGACGGTCCCCGACGGCGGTTCCACGGCGATGCCCGATCCGGTGGGACTGGACGCTGCCCAACCGATCTGTTGATCGCCGGCTGACATGCTCTGCACGCCGAGGGTGAGTTCGGCGGATCCACCGGGACTCACGTCGACGGTACCGTCGGTGGGGCCGCCCAGGTATCCGAGCGCCGGCAGCAGACCCTGGGTGTCTGACGGTGGCGCGTCACCGACGCCCACGCCCCACGCACCCGGCGCCACGCCGAGGGTCCAGTCGAGGGAGGCACCGTTGACGAAGATGCCGGCGGGCACATAGGTGGCCGGCCACGCCGCCCCGTTCAGGGTCAGGCTCTCGACGTAGGGAGCATCAGCGCCAGCGGCCGGGGCGGTCTCGGAAATGACGTTGCCGTCGGCCAGATGAATGGCGATGGCGGCGAACAGCGGGCTGCCGAGGGCCAGCTCGGCCGAGCCCGGGTCCTCGGGATAGCCGCCCAGGGCCGACCACACGTACCACGAGCTCATGGCACCGAGGTCGTCGTTGCCGGCCAACCCGTTCGGGCTGTCGCCGTAGAGGCGGTCCTGGATCTGGCGCACCACCTGCTCGGTTTGGGCCGGAGCGCCGGCGTAGTCATATTCCCAGGGGATGTCGAACGAGGGCTCGTCGCTCATCTGGATCTGCGTGGGACCGCCCGCCGTGACACTCGAGGTCAAGCCGTTCAGATAGTCGATCCACGCCGCATCGCCACCGTCAGCGGCAATGACGCCCTCGACGTCGAACGGGATCATGGTCGTGTAGACATAGGAGTCGGCCTCGACGAAGCCCGTCTGCGAGGTCGGGCGGAACCCGGGCTGGAATTGGCCCGAGCTCTCCTTAGGCTCGACGAAACCGGATCCCGGGTTGAACACGTTCTGCCAATTCTGAGCCCGCGTGGCAAAGGTCTGCGCGACCTGGCTGTCGCCCAGCGCGGCGGCGAACTGGGCGATGGAGTTGTCGGCGGTGTCGTACTCTTCCTGGGTCGACACCGGACCGTAGAAGTTGCAGCATCCGTAGGTGCCGTCGATCGGCAGGTACCCGTCCGACTCGTAGATACTCAGACCGGGTCTGATGCTGTTGGGCACGGTGGCCTCGGTCGTCATGTCCTTCAACGCTTTGGCCGTATCGAAGCGGGTGGCTCCGAATGCGTAGGCGTCGGCGATGATGCTGTCGGCCGGATCGCCCACCATGAGGTAGGCCTCTCCGTTGTTCTCGGTCCACTTGGGCAACTGTCCGGTCTGGGCGTAGTCGTTGAGCATGGAGGTGACGATGTCGCTCGCCCTCTGGGGCGCGAGAAGAGCCTCGAGCTGAACCTCGCCCCGGTAGATGTCCCAGCCGGAATAGTTGGCGTACTGAGCCTTCTGAGGACCCGACACATGTTGGATCTGCCCATCGGAGCCCATGTATTCGCCGTTCACGTCGCTGAACACGTTGGGTGCGAGGAGACAGTGGTAGAGAGCCGTATAGAAGACCGCCTTCTCGCCGGCGGCACCGCCCCCCACCTGGACCTTGCCGAGCATGGTCTGCCACGACGCCTCTGCCGCCTCCTCCACCGAGTGGAAATTCCAACCGGGGTCCTCGGTGCTCCGGTTGAGAACGGCATCGGAAGTGCTCACATAGGAGATTCCGACTTTCGCTTCCACCGCCGGGTACGAGGCGGTGTCGAAACTGACGTAGTCGCCGCTCCCGCCGGCGGTCCACGCACCCGACGACGCAAACGGGTGGTTGAAGACCATGTCGAAGTGGAGCGTGTAGGCGTTCGAGGCACCGCAGAAGTTACCCGTCGTCACCGATCCGTCCACCTCCTTGTCGTTGACGATGCTGAACTGGCTGGCTTTGACGTTCGTCTCACTGTCGGACAGCTTGAACAACAGGTTGCCGGTCGTGGCGGTGGAGGGGAACGTGAAGGTAGCCATACCTGACCGCGTCGTGGTCGTGAGTTGGGTATTCACACCACCGGCGTCGAGTTGGTAGTAGCCGGGGGTGGCCACTTCGTTGCGGTGAACGAGCGGCTCGGTGGCGTCGGCCGGATCGCTTCCAACAGCCCCGACAGTGGGAAGGACGGGGACGTCACCTTCGGCCGGGCACCCTGCTCCGGAGAGGTGGGTCAGGCTGTAACCGATGATCGACGAGCTGTTGTAGGCGTAGCCGCCGGCATCGGGTCGGTTGGCGGTGTCCGGACTCCACTGGACCATGCCGAAGGGCACATCCGCCCCCGGAAAGGTATTGCCGCCGTCGGCGGTACCGATAAATGTATTCACGAACGAGGCGGGGTCGCTGACGAAGAGCGACGAAGCGCCTGCAGTCGACATCGGCCCAGCCCCGACAAGGCCGATGCTCCCCAGCGACGTGCAGGTGACGACGGCCACCGTACGCACCCAGCGACGACACGCACGTCGGTCACGCTCTCGCTGGGGACTGGGCATCGGAGTCGCTCGCCTTCTTCCAATTGGCGGGCCCAATCGTACCAAGTCCGTTTCGGACGCCTCCATTGGTGACGGATGTGGACGGGGGCCCAACGCCTTCTAACATGGGATCGTTCGGTCTGAGGGGGGGTATGGGGTTGCGAACCGACGAGGACGCCTCGACACTGACGGCCCGCCTGCTCGGCGCCGCCCTCGTTGTCGGATTGGCCACCTTGGTCCTGGCCACCCCTGCGGGCGCCACCAATGCCCCCGGCCGGACCGTCATCAATTGTCATGACTCTGGTCCCGGTTCCCTTCGACAGGCGGTGCGGGATGCGGCCTCGGGCGCCACCGTCACCATTGCGCTCTCCCCCACCTGCTCCACCATCACCCTGTCCAGCACCATCGACATCACCCGTACCCTGACCATCGACGGGCCAGGGGCGAGCGCCCTGACCGTCAGCGGAAACGCGGCCGTCGAGGTCTTCCGCATCGCCGCCGGTGCCACGGCCGCCATATCGGGCCTCACCGTTGCCAACGGGGTCTCCCCTTACGGCGGGGGCATCGACAACGACGGCACGCTCACCCTCACCGACTGCATCCTCGCCGACAACAACGCCACCACCGGTGGGGGCGGCATCTCCAACAGTGGCTCGTTGCAGGTGACCGACAGCACCGTGTCCGGCAACAGCGCCGGCTACTACGGGGGCGGGATCTACAGCGGCCCGGGCGCTTCGCTGAACATCGCCGACACCACACTGTCGGGCAACAGCGCCACCGCCTTGGGTGTGGAGTTCCCCGAGTACGCCTACGGGGGAGCCCTCTATGCCTACGGGACGGCCACCGTCACCACCAGTACCTTCTCGGACAACACGACGTTCGCCATCGGTGGCGGCGGAGGAGGCGGCGGCATCTACGTCGGCGGGACCTTGCACCTCACGGCGAGCACCCTGTCGGGCAACAGAGCCACCATCGGCGAGGGCGTGGTCTATGGCGACGGCGGAGGCGGCATCCTGAACGGCGGTACGTTGACCGTGGCCGATACCACATTGGCGGAGAACTCCACCAACGCCGACGGCGGTGGTATCGCCAACGGCTGGCAGCTGGACATGGCCAACAGCACATTGTCGACCAACAGCGCCGCCACCGGCGGGGCCGTCTTCAACGACGGGACGCTGACGGTTGCCGCCACCATCGTCGCCGACAGCACGTCCGGGGGCGAGTGCTCCGGGACTCTCACCGACGCCGGTTACAACCTGGATGACGACGGCACCTGTGGCTTCAGTGCCAGTACCGACTATTCCGACACGCCTGCCGATCTCGATCCGGGTGGCCTTCAGGACAACGGTGGGCCGACCCTCTCGGTGGCCCTCGAGTCAGGGAGCGCCGCCATCGGTGCGGTGAGCGACGGCTCGTTGTGTTCGAGCCCCGACCAGCGGGGGGCGAGCCGGAACACTCCCTGCGACATCGGTGCCGTCGAGCTGGTCCTGACCCGCCAGACCATTGTCTTCACCTCGACGCCACCCTCCCCTGCGGTCATCGGCGGGCCGAGCTACTCCGTGTCGGCCACCGGCGGGGCGTCCGGAAACCCGGTCACATTCTCCGTCGACGCACGGGCGTCCTCGGTCTGCTCCGTCGTCGGCTCCACCGTCAGCTTCATCGGCGAGGGAACGTGCGTGGTCGACGCCAACCAGGCCGGCAACAGCAGCTTCAGCCAGGCGGCTCAGGTCCAGCAGAGCTTCAGCGTGGTCCCGCCCGCCCAGGCCATCACCAGCGTGCATGCCGCGGCCGCCACCGTCGGTACGCCATTCGCGTTCACGGTGACGACGACGGGCACGCCGATACCTTCGCTCGCGTCGAAGGGCACGCTGCCGGAAGACCTTACTTTTGTCGACAACGGCAACGGGACCGCCGTCATCTCCGGGACACCGGTACGGTCAGGTGTCTTCCGTGTCACCATCAAGGCCACCTTCGGCAAGGGCAGGGCGAGGCACGTCGTACGTCAGGCATTCACGTTGACCGTCGCCGCCGGCTGAACGTGTCACTGGCAACGTGCGATCACCGGAGGTCCGAGCTGGCGGTAGTAGTCATACTGGTTGGGTACGAAGAGACTCAGATGGTCTGATCGTAGGTACGCCAGAGGTTGCGTAATCTCATCCCCAGCCTTCCGGACAGACAACAGGTCGTCGTCGACCGTGACGTCGATGGCGCACGATCGGGCAGATCGTGGTAGTCGATCGAGGTTGACCAGTACACGTGCCGCCAGAATGTCATTGCCCCGGTCGTATCGTCCGTTGTCGATGCCGACCTGAGACGACAGGGCTACCACGATGCCGGTGATGAGGAGGCCGACAGCCGCCAGTATCCCCACGGTGGCGCGACGCTCCGCGGCTCCGACATCACCTGCCGCGCCCAAGCGGTGAAGTTCCGAGAACGCGCTCATCACAATGCCTGTGAACAGGAGGATCTGAGGTGAGACGTAGTGGCTCCCCAGAGCGGTCCCAATCCCTTCACCCACACGCCCAAAGGCGATCGACAGATCCCACAGCAGTCCGAAGACGGCCAAGGTGATCGGCACCCAGCTGGCCGGACCCGAGCGCCGCTGCTGGTACGAGCGAATGGCCACAAAAACGGCCGCCGCCAGAAAGACAGCACCGAGCACCTGATGGGCCGGCACGTACACGTTCGCTCCCCCGATCAGACGCCCGTCCGAGGCGGGAATGATGTTGCCGAGAAGGGCCAGGACATAGACGGAGACCGATCCAAGGTGGTGCAGACCGTACGACACCGAACACTTCTGGGAGGTCGCAAAACATCCCGAGCGAGCGAGCGCGCTGCTGTAGCCGATGAAATAGACGCCGATCGCAATGATCGCCGTTCCACACCAAAACAACAGGTACCGACGATAGTGAGCGAGCCGGGATGCCGACCAGACCAGGACGAGCAGTCCCAATGGCCACGCCAACAGGCCCTGGACGGTCGAGAGCGACGCGGCTATGGCACAGACGAACGCGCCGGCGAATGACCAGATCCCCCGCGGTTGGCGCTTGAGTCCGGCGAGCAAGAAGAAGAGCATGAGAATGACGAAGAACTGCGTGAGATAGAGCTGGAGCTGGAATCCCCATAGCGCGTTGTCGATGGCGCCCAGCCCGAACCAGCCGAGACCCACAACGACGACCGGGACCACGCTCAGGGTTCGTCCGAGGTACGACTTGAAGAGCCCCAGGACAATTCCGAAGCTCGCCACCTGGAAGATGACGCTCAGCGCGATCAGAATGCGGGTGTTGAAACTGCCAAGCACTCCGACGGCCGCAAAAATGGAATTCGGGATGAAGAGGTGACTCTCGTTGAAATGCTGGACCCACAGCTCACCGAACGTCAAGCGACCGTGAATGGCGCTGTTGACGAGGGGAATGACGCTGGTCCATTCATCGGCCACCGGAACATTGACGGCGAAGTGCATGATCACAAGGGCATAGACGACGGCAAGGAGACACGCCGCAACAGCCGCGCCCTTGGTGACGAACCTTCCCATCGCTTCCCCAAACCACGATGTCACTCTCATTGCGCCCCGATCGCAACAGTCAGGTCTGCAGGGAGCTGACGTCGCCCTCCTCCAGATCCGCCGCCGCAGACTCTAACGGGCGCCGGCGCTCGCGACCTGTTGATCAGTGAGGCGTCAGATTCAGGGACCTTCGCCGCCGGCTGCTGTGCATGAACGGGGATCCCAGGGCTCGAGAGCCTCTGTCGACCCCGAGGGGGCCGCGAGATTGGCGTTACCGGTGAGCGGCCCCGGCACGGAGGTCGTCGTGGGCGAGCCGGTCCCCTCCGGTCCGCCGGTCGTGGACGTCACGACTGCCGTCGTCGCTGACGAGGAGCTCAGCGGCGGGTTCACGGCGAAATTCGACCCTGTCACGACGACCACATCGGCGCCCACCGAGGACGGCAGGACCGAGCCCACATCGATGGTGCTCCTCGTCGAGGAACCCGAGGCGGCCAGACCTTCGCCAGACCCCGAGCTCTCCGTCTCCAGCCCGGGGTCATATCCGATGATCGCCAGCCCCGACATCGCCGACTGAACTCGGAGGGCATCGGGCAGTTCGCTGGGCTTCGAGTAGAGAATGGTTGCTTCCGTGGTGGCCGCCGATTGGGTGGAATTGGTCACCGACGTCACGTGGTAGCCGAGATCCCTCAATGCCGTCGCTGTCGTCGACCCCTGTTCGTAGACGCCACTGCCGTTCTCGACAGCGACGGTGATGCCACTTGGTAACGGAAGTGGCTGACCTAACGCATCATCGGTCGGCGCTGTCCCCAGGAACCGGGCCACCACTTGGCGGTCTTCGGGCTGAACGGGGAAGACGATATCCCCGTACCCGTTGCCTTGGTAGACATACCCCTGTCCGTCGACCACGACGGGGAGTGTGTACTGCGGAACCGAGTAGGGATCCACGTCGTGGAAATCGAGGATGAGGTGGGCCATGGCCGTCGCCGAGAACCCGCTGTCCACGACGAGATCTCCCGAGAGTGAGTCGATCAGCTGGAGATCGGTGACTATATTGCCGAGGCCGCGCCTGGCTACCGTCGCAGCCAGAACCCGGAGGAACTCGTGGTCACGCCGGATACGGCTGAGGTCGCTCTGCGGGTCGTAGGGCCAGTCGTAGCGAGGCACGTTGCGATCGGCGGGGGGCTGATACTGGAGGTGCCGAGCCCGCACGACGGCGAGAGCCTCGAAGCCGTTGAGTGTCAGGCAGCCGGTTGTCGGGATGTCGAGCGAGGACTCCTGATCGTAGACGGGCATGGGAAAGTACATCTTGACCCCGCCCAACGCTTGGACGACTCCTTGGAAGCTGTCGAAGTTCAGCTGGACGTAGTGCTGGATAGGGATACCGAAGTCGTCGGTGATGGCGGCAATGAGCTGGCCGGGGCCCTCGGGGGCGCCCAGGGCGGCATCGATCTTGTTTACCCCGTCGGGACGGGCATTCGGGACGAAGGTGTCCCGAGGGATGGAGAGGATCGACGCCCGATGATGATCGGGATCGAGGTGGAGAATCATGACGACGTCGCTGTTGACGCCGGTCACTCCCTCGTCGCAGAGCCCGAAGGCGACGTTCTGCTCTTTCAGACCACAGCGGGTGGTCGAGCCGATGAGGAGGATGTTCTCGACGTCCTTCTGCTTGCCTTGTGCCCGCACTGTCGATAGGTGCTTCACATCCACGCGGTGGATGCGATTGTTCTCGTACCAGAGAAAGGCCACTCCGGCGACGACGATCAGGAGTACGAGACCGAGGAGGCTTCCGATAGTGACGAGCGCCACCCGCTTGCGCCGCCGGGTGCGGGTCGCCTTCCTGCGTTCGCTTCGCGACCCGATCACGCTGCGTCCGCCGTTCCGACCTGTCTTCCCGCTGGTACCGGCGAGCGGAGACGGGTCGGTACCGTTACCGGCGGGATCGTCGGGCGGTCCGCCGATCACGTGGCTTCCCTCCGTTGCTTGTCCTATCGGTGCTGGATGGCTCCCGGCCGATCGCGGTCATGCGGAAGTGACTTTACCTGCGGGATCAGGCACCCACCCGCGACTCGGCATTCGCGTGGGTACCCGGAGCAGGAAGGCGCCGTCCCGGTATTCGAGTATCCCCCCGTGGGCGTGGGCAATGCCTTCGGCGATGGGCAGGCCAAGACCCGATCCACCTTGGCCGTCGAGACTTACAAATCGCTCGAAGGCAGTGGCCACGGAGCTCGACGAAAGACCGGGCCCATCGTCATTGACGACGATCTCGGCGTGACCCCCGTGCTCGCTCAAGGTCACGACAATACGAGTACGGGCGTGGCGATGGGCGTTGTCGAGAAGGTTGGCCACAGCTTCGGACAGGGCGGCGGCGCTGCATCGCGCCAATACGGGAACATCGGGCGTCTGACATGACCAGTCGAGCTGTGGCCAGGCGCTCGACGCCCGAATCGACTCGTCTTGGAGAAGGAGCCCGAGATCAGTGGTCTCAAGGGGAAGAGCCTCATGCTGGTCGAGCCTGGCTACCCGCAGCAGGGACCGAACCAGACGACCGCCCCGATCCGCCTCCCGTACCAGAGCGGCCAGTAACTCCTGCTGCTCGATGTCCAGGTCCGGCGCCATCATCAAAGCGTCGGTGGTGGAACGGATGCCGGCCAGCGGGGTTCGGAGTTGGTGGGCGGCGGCGGCCAGGAACTGGCGGCTGTTCTCCTCGACTTGGAGTGCGTCCACCGCCCTCTGCCGACTCCGGTGGACCAACTCCACCACGATCATCAATGTAACGACCATGAACAGTACGTTCCAGGCGGCAACAGCGCGGTGATGATAGCTGGGTTGGAGAACCACATCCGAGAGCAGTCCGGACGCGCCACTGAGAGCAGTTAGGACAAATCCCAATCGGCGTCCGGAGATCACGGTGCCGAGCGCGGTGGGTATGAGGTAGAAGACCGACATGGACCATAGGGGTCCCGTCAGGCAGTCGACAATACCGATGAGAACGATGATCCCCACGAGGACCGTCGGGCCGAGCCGACGACTGTTGATTTGGTGGCGATGGCCGAATGAAGACGCGCTTATCAATCCCTCGACGCGATCAAACAGCGATGACATATCCCCGTCCCCGTTCCGTTCTGATGAGTGAGGGCCCGTTTCCGTCGATCTTTCGCCGCAGGGCGCTGACGTGAACCTCGACCAGGTTGGAGTCGTAGTCGTCAAAACCCCACACCGATGAGAGAAGTTGGCCTTTCGACATCACTCGCCCGGCATTGCGAACCAACACCATCAACAGATTGAACTCCGTCGGGGTGACAGGAATGGGTTGACCGGCCCGCGTCACGCTGCGGTCATGCTCGTCGAGGATGAGGTCGCGTACCGCCACCAGCGGAGAGACGAGTCGGCCGGACCGGCGCATGACCACTCGGATCCGGGCCAGTAGCTCGGCCAGTGCGAAGGGCTTGACGAGATAATCATCGGCTCCGGCGTCGAACCCGGCAAGCCGGTCGGCCAGGGAGTCGGCCGCCGTCACGAAGAGGACCGGAATACCGAGGCTGGTACGTACCCACCGTGCCAGGTCCAAACCGTCGGGACCGGTCGGCAGGGAAATATCGAGAAGAGCCAGGTCGGGGAGCCACCCTTCGACCAGTCGGGCCAGGTCGGACCCGTCTTGGACGACCTGGGCCTCGTAGCCGGCGCGCCGGAGGCCCTGGCCCACCGCGAGGGCGAGGCTGTCATCGTCTTCCACGAGGAGGATGCGGCCGAGGGTCGGGACACTCATTGTCCACCCATGCTCTCAATGATGGCAGCTCGTGCCCAAGTCGCCTTCAGCGTTCTTCAGGTTGTAGCCCCGGGGCCGTCCCGTGCCACGATCTTCAGCAAGTCTTCAGCTGCCCGCTCTCTGGCTCGAGCCCTCCACTGCCGAAGCTCCTCTTCGTGAGTACCGGATTTCGTCTACGCGACCAGCGGAGCTCGGCTGTCATCGACTCCGTCGTCGCCGGTGACGGCGGATTCGTCCTTGTCTTCTTCGCCCTGTCGTTGGTCGTCCTCATCGGTATCGCCGCTCTGGTCATCGATGTCGGAAACTGGTATCTGGAGGGCTCCCGCCTACAACGGGCAGCCGACGCCGCTGCACTCGGTGGAGTGGTCTACATGCCCGACGACTTCAACACAGCACAACGCGTGGCCGAAGGGCTGGCTGCCGCCAACGGCTTCACCTCAGCCAATCCCGGCGAAACCGTCACTGCGGCACCGACCTCCAATCCCGATCAACTGAAGGTGACGATCACCGACGCTCACATCGAGACATTCTTCGCAAAGGTGTTCGGACTCGAGTCGATCTCCGAGACGCGGTCATCAGTGGCCCAGTACGACCCGGCCGTGCCTCTCGGCAGCCCAGACAACTCGCTCGGAACAGGAGATCTCCAGCTCGGTACCGGAACGCTGTCGTGTGGCGGCATCTCGTGCGCCAATTACTGGCTGGCCGTCAGTGGGTACTGCTCGGCAAGGGAGGATGGGGATGAGTTCTCGACCGCATACGCCGGAGACCGAGCGGACGGCAACACCGATTGTCCCCTCGACGAAACCGGGACGAACCCGTCGGCAGCGACGATCTTCGCCAACCCCGATTACAGGAGCACTGGATACACGTACGACGTCGACGTGCCCAGCAGTGGTGGAACGGATCCAGTCACTCCTGAGGATGTCACGATCGAGATCTACGATCCCGCCTATAACCCGGTGCGCTTTTCCGGAAGCACGTACCCCAACTGCACCGTCGCCTCGCCAGCCAGTATCCCCAATGACGATACGACCGGATGGGGTACCGACGGAACCTGCGCTGATTACACCAACTCCCAGGTCAACACCGACTGGCTTCTCGAGGAACCCGCGAACGGCTCTTCCGGTTCGGGGTCTGTCCTGTCTCCGCCCGGCGCGTCGACAGCCGAACCGGGAGTATTCGTAAGCGGCGATACGACGTGTGAAAACAGCTGGTGCTCCCTAGGAACCATTCCCGCTGGTTCGCCTCCCGGCAACTACCAGCTTCATATCTGGACCCAGGCCGGCGAGCCAGACAGCACCGGGACAAACCAATTCGCGCTCCGGGCCGAGGTCGGTGACGGCCCTGGCTTCGGGAATTACTGCGGTGCGAGCGGTGCCTCGTCGTCACCTCCGTTCAGTTCATGCGACGGCGCCGTCGATACAGGTCCGTTCACGCCATGTTCGACGATCGCCGAGAATGGGCTCCCGGCCGATCCCATGTGCCCAGAAGTCCACGGCGCCGACGCCATGAGTATCTACGTCAACTCCGCGCCGAGCACCACGTGCACCCCCGGCCCACGTGAGGAACAGGACTCCCAGGGATCGGCGGTGGACGACGTCTCTGCTTCCACCCCGGAAGCGTGTGCCACTTTCTACCTCGCCCAGGTCTCTCAGGATTACGCAGGCAGGAAGATGGACATCCTCCTGTTCGATCCCGGAGAGGGGGCAACGGCGATCAGAATCCTCAAACCAGATCCCGCCGGGAGCAATCCGACGGGGACCGACGGCATTCCAGACGTCTCCGCCGCCAACTTCACGTACGAGACCTGCGACGATGCCGTGTCAGGCTGTCCAGGTCTGCCCCCGGACCTCGACGGCCCGTCACCGGTCTCTGCCTCGGACTTCTACAGCAGCGACGGCAACGACCCCCCGGAGGCCGCCACCTCCTGTATCTGCGACCCGGGACTCAAGCCTGGCGGACTTCCCGGTCGCGCGAGTCCATCGCAGTACAACGACCGCTACCTGTGGATCCAGACGACCGTACCCCCTGACGTCAGTGGGAACGGGGGATGGTTCATGGTCGAGTACACGTTCGGCGGCAGTTCGGTGTCAGATCGAACGACATGGGCGGTGGGGCTCGAAGGCAGCCCTGTCCATCTCGTCTTGTGATTGCCAAGAGCCCATGCCATCCGTGACTGATCGAGGCCGAGCCCGCATACGCGGTCCACAGAATCCATCGACCGGGCCTCGGAGCCGGATGCAGACCATCGTGCTGCTCCTCGCCGCTGTCCTGACCCCCATCGTCGTCCTGGTGTTGGCGTGGCCGCGGTCCCCCGAATACCGGCCGCCGCGATCGGCGTCGCCACATGGCCATGCGTCATCGACGCCACCCCCGACCAACGGCGCAGGGCGGACGTCGCCAACGATACGCGCAACGTCGACCACCGTTGCGGCGACCACAATCCCAGCGACATCGATTCCAAACAGTCCGAGCCTTCCCATCACCCCCGTCGTCGTGAGCGGTACATCTCCCCCGGCTAAGCCCGGATCGGCTCTCGCAGCCACAACGGCCGAGAAGGCGGACATCGACGGTGGTGTACATGCCCCGGGACCGATCGGGGATGTCTTTCTGTCCGGGTCCGACTCCTCGTACGCCGTCGTCGAGTTCGGAGGGAGCCAACCAGGATTCATGCTCATGCAGAACCAAGCTGGGACATGGACGGAAGTTGCTGAGGGCTCGCCTCAGTTCCCCTGTCAGGACGGATTACCGATACAGGTGAAATCCGACTTCTCCGGATTCATGGCTCCCTGCGGGTGACCCGGGCGGGCAGGGAGGGTGCGCCCTGTCCGAGGAGGTAACGAATCGCCCAGCGTCGACCGCAGGGTATTGGTCTGGCGACCCCTCGTCCAGATCGTGGACTGATCGGCTCGGGCCAGGATCTTCACCGCCTCGGCGGGTCCGTATCACCAGCGACCTCACGATAGTTGTGAGCATCGGTGCGCACCCGTTCGGCCGGAGTCGACGAGTGATCACCTCCTGACGGCTCGAGATCAGCATGCTAAATGAGCCGATCGGCTGCCATTAGAGTCGTGCGTGTGTCGGAGGGGCAACCATCGTTGGATCAGGCGTGCATCTTCGTCATCGGCATGCACCGGAGCGGCACGTCGGCAACGACCGGAACACTGGCAGGCCTCGGGATCGCCGTCCCGTCAGGGGATGATCAGACGGCGATCGCGGCCGACAATGAACGCGGCAATCTGGAAAGCAGGCGGCTGAGGGCCTTCAACGACCGACTCCTGGTCCACCTGGGAGGAACGTGGTCGGGACCCCCGGACCTGACGCCGGGATGGGAGGGTGATCCCGATCTGGACGGTTGGCGTGCCCGTGCCGTCGAGTCTTTCATCACGAGCTTCCCCTCGCGGCCAATGGCGTGGAAGGACCCCCGTAATTGCCTCACTCTTCCCTTCTGGCGAACCGTCGCCGGGCCCCCGATGGCGGCGGTGTTCGTCTACCGCGACCCGGTCGAGGTCGCAGGGTCACTTCACGTACGCGAAGGCATCGGTGTGACGTACGGTCTCGCGCTGTGGGACCGATACGTACGCTCGGCCTGCGCCAATCTCGTCGGGCTCCCCACGCTGGTGGCGGACTATGCCCGGATGCTCGACGAACCGGCCGCCTGGATCAGTGAGCTGGAAGATTTCCTGGGCGGCATGGGAATCCCGGTCGAGTCCCCTGCCGCGTCAGCGGCCGTCCCTTGGCTGGCCGCCGACCTCCGACACCAGCACGCACCCCGGGACCGCCTGTCAGGTCTGTGGGACAGCCAGCTCGAGATCGTTGCGGCCCTGCGGCAGCTCGGCGGCCCGCATCGGTCTTGGAGTGCTCCGGACCTCGGACCCGAGCCGCCCTGGGTCAATGACCTCATCACCTTGCGTCGAGACACCGACATTCTGAGGCGCGAGGTCCAGCGCCGTGAACACCTGTTACATGTGTCGCGGCTATCCCGCATGGCCCGCTTCGCGGGGAAGCTCCGGCAGCGGCGGTCGTGACTGGTCCATGACGCCGACCAGTCACTGAACGGGCGCCGGACCCGGCAGGCTGGATTACTATTTCGTGTGGGCCAAAACTCAACACCCAAGTCCCGGTCGACGGACCCCTCGGCCCCGGACCGGCAGGGCCGCGGCAAGCTCTCCTGCGTTGTCGACTCGGACCCGCGCTTTCATCTCGATGCTCTCCGTTGGTATGCCACATTGACCCGAGTGGCCGGAGTGGACCCGACTGATCTCATCGTGCACGCGGTCGGCCCGATCCAATCAGAGGTCCTGACCTTTCTGGAAACCCAAGGTGTCTCGGTGACGACCATTCAGCCCTTCGACGAACGTTCCCCCCACTGCAACAAGATATCGGGAGCGCTGCGCTTGGCCGAAGGCGATATAGCGGGTCTGGCGGTGCTCACGGATACCGACGTCGTCGTGCTCGAGGACCCCCGGGCGCTCTCCATCCCCGCTCGTGCCGTGGCGTCGAAGGTCGTCGACCGTGCACATCCCGCGCTGGCGATCCTCGAGACCGTCTTCACGACCGCCGGTCTGACCCTGCCCCCGTTGGTGTCCGTCGATTGGCATCCCGAAGAGTCGACGGTGGCCGGGAACGGCAACGGAGGTCTCTACATCGTTCCGGGGGCCATCCTTTCTGATGTGGCTCACGCCTGGGAGCGGTGGGCCCGGTGGTTGCTGGAGCGGATCGATATCCTCGGCCAGGAGACCCGATTCGTGGATCAGGTAGCCATGGTCATGGCCATGGCCGCGGAAGGGATCGAGGCCTTCCGACTCGACCCTCGCTGGAACTTTCCCACGCACCGATTTCAACGCAATTCGATGCCGAAAGACGCGGCCGCTCCGGCCGTCATGCACTATCACGAGGACCTGAATCCGATGGGACTCCTCACGCGTACCGGCGTCGCGGCCGTCGACGGACAGATCGACAAGGCCAATACGGCGATCGGCGAGATCTGGCACGAAGTCTTCCCCAACTCCACGTTTTGGGAATGGCGCTACACCACGAATCCTGAGCTCGGGTCCGGCGTGGGCAGCCGCGGCAAGCCGTTGGAGGAAAAGCGGGATCTCCTTTCGGCTCTGGTCGACGTTCTTCGCCCCGCCTCCGTTCTCGACGTGGGCTGTGGCGACGGTGAGGCCACGAAGGGCCTGTCGCTCCAAAACTACGTCGGACTCGATCTGTCGCCGGAAGCCGTTCGACGCGCCGCCTCGGGAAATCCCGACGGCGACTACCGGGTCGGAACCCTCAGCGAACACTCGGTCGAGGCCGAACTCACGCTGTGTCAGGACGTGCTCATCCACGAGGCCAACCCGGCCAACTATACCGACCTCGTCGATCGCCTCCTCCAGGCCTCGACGAGGGCACTGCTGATCTCAGGTTACGAGCGGCCGCCCGATACCAATTCTCCGATGGTTCATTTTCATGAACCGCTCTCGTCCACCATCGGTCGGCTTTCCCCGCAGTCCGAGCAGTACCCCCTACGCGAGGTCCACGGGATTACGACCATTCTCGTTCTGAAGCCCCCAGCGCACAAGCATCGGCGCGACTACACACCGGACACGTTGTCACAGGTAGCCGGCCGTCAGACCAATCCTCTCCGGCTCATCGGCGTGCGCACGTCGGCGTGGGACACGGTCGGGTTCTTTCCCGATCATGCGCCCCGGCTCTGGGAATACCCGATGACAGCCGATCTCGTGATCGGTCTCCTCCAACCCGGAAGTCGCATCGTCGACATCGGCGCCGGCATCAACCCCCTGGTCCCCTACCTGACCGCCCGCGGGTACGAGGTCGACACCGTCGATCCATCTTCCAAAGTACGCACGTGGCCCCGCTCCGACGACTGGAACGAGTGGGGTTTTCTCGACTACGCCCAGGCAGGCTTCGCCCACCACTCCTGGAACTGCACACTCGACCAACTGCCGCCGGAAGAGCGATTCGACGGTGCCTATTGCCTGAGCGTCATCGAACACCTGTCCGGTGACGGTCGTCGTTCGCTCCTGGGCGATATCTCGCAGCGGATCAACCAGGAAGGCGTCGTGATCCTCACCGTCGACCTCGTACGCGGCAAGGACGATCTCTGGAACCGCTCTCAGGGTCAGACGGTGGAGCCGCAGCGACGACACGGGAGGCTGAAGGATGTGATTTCCGAAGGACGCGCCGTTGGCCTGGAGGCCGTCGACGTCCAGACCGTACGTGACTGGGGAGACGTCCCCGTCGATATCGGTCTCATCGTCATGAAACGAGGCGTCCCGGCCCGAGCCAAAGTGTCGCTCACGGATCGACTCACCGGACGGAAGGGGAAGTCGTCCCTGTAATATCAAAGGGTGGATAGCACCCTGCAAGCCCTCGAGGGATCCCGAGGCGGACTCGAGCGCTTCTTTGTCGCCGAGCGGTCTCGAACCCTCTACATTCGGGTTCCCAAGGCGGCGTGCACGACCATGCTGTGGGGCTTACTCGAGTTGGAGGGCCACGATCCGGCGATCATGAATCGGTCGCGGAATCCGGGCCTTTCCACCCCGGATGTCGTTGTTCACGACATGGACCTCTACCCCGTCCCGACCTTGGCCAATGTGGATCTGTCGTTGCGTGAGGATGCGCTCACCAGCGTCGACTGGCTACGCGTCGCTATCGTCCGCAATCCTTTTGCGCGGTTGTACTCGGCATGGGAGTCAAAACTGCTGATGAAAGCGCCCGGCGCGAAACGGTTCGACGGGGCTCCGGCACTCCTAGAGAACGAGCGAGGTGTCGACGTCGGCGCCTCGTTCCGCCTATTCGTCCGTGTGATGGCGCAGGAGCCGGAGCGCTGGATGGCGGAAAGACATTTCGGGCTGCAGGCCGATCTCGTGCCGAGGGCGGTGCTCGACAACATCGAGATCGTTCCGACAGCCGGGATCTCAGACCTCTTCGGTCGACTGTCTGATCGTGCCGGAGTCAAAGTAACCCCCCGGCGCTCCAATCAGGGTTTGGGCATAGACGGGACAACACTTCTGGACGCAGAAACGGCAGAAACGATCGTCCGACTCTATGCACCGGACTTCGAGCTCACGGGCGCGGATCCTCACGCGTTCTCGGAGGACGAGCCTGTGTTTCTGGATCACGTGGCGCTGAATCTCTTGAACCTGGCGACGGCTCGCAGTGAACGGGCGATCCAGCTCAGTCGGACTTTGCAACGACCTTCGGCACCGCGCAGGCGCCGAGTACTTCGACGGGTGGCGCGCCGTCTGGCTCGGCGGTAGGACGATCAGCGTGTACTGCCCGTCCGGTCGCGTTCCCGTAACGAAGTCACGGGGTACCTCATCCCGAGACGGCCGAAGGCACCATCAAAGAGCCCCCGACACATAGCCACGATACAGGCCAGCCGGTGCTTCTTTTGCCGGTGAACAACTCTCAGAGCCAGCCTGGTCACGTTGCGAGGGTACCAACCGACCTTGTGCATGATGTGGAGGTGGTAATAGAGCATGTTGCGGGCTTCGTAGTAGTACTTCCAACTCGGTATGTCTCCGCCCTGACGGATGGCATCGTGATGCACAACAGCCTGGTCGATCACTCGACGCCTGTAGCCCGCTTGCGGGATCCGCCAGTGGCAGTATTCGGTGTCCTCGGCCCACCAGAACAGTTCTTCCATGGGTAGGCCCACGGTCTCCACGATCTCTCGCGAGATCAGGAACCCACACCACGATCCCCACCGTCCCACCGTCCCGTCAGGTTGAATGGAGATCGGCACGACAAAGGCAGATGCCGGATCACCGCTGGCCGCGTCCCACAGGGCCTCCAGACACGTGGAATCCGGCAGGATGTCGTCGTCCATCAGCCAGGCATTCGTACCCTGACCGTCGAGGAAATCTCGTAGTGCCAACGCCCAGCCGCCCGCCGGGCCGCCGTTCACCTCTGACCTGACCAATCGGACAGCAGCGCCGGGCGTGGGCAGCTGGTCCACATCCACCGCCGGCTCGCTGGCGTTGTCCACCACCACCACTTCCAAGGGGTGCTGGGTCTGCGCCGCGATCGAAGCCAGACATCGGGCCAGAGACTGTGGCGCGTTGTGCGTGAGAACATAGGCCACGATCCGGCGTTCCTGGCCCTCTGACATCGCGGAATCGCCCCTCGGGTTCTCTGCCGGCAGATCGGGCGTCGAAGACGCCCTCCGTTCGGCGCCATAGTACTGCGAGACGGCGGGTTCCCGTCCCGAAGGGCCCGGCCGTGGACCAGTCCGGGGGGTGCGGCCTCCCTCAGGCGGTGGCAGCCTCTCTCCGCTCCCGTGGCTTGCCGTCGGCCAGCCCGCCCTCCGACCCAATGGGACGACGGTCCGTGGGGCGCGGGCTCACGCCATGACCATTACCCGCTGGTCAAGGGCCTCGTGGCGACGGATCGGTGCTCGACCTGGGCGGCTCCTCCCGCTACAGCAGTTCCGGCTGGCTTCACGGCCTCTCGGAGCGGGATTCCTCCGACGTCCTCGGCATCGTGTCACCGACCTGTCGTTGGTCGTGAGGCAGTGAAGGCTTGAGCACCGCAAACACGTCCTTGCCGAATTTGCCCGGATCCGTCCGTTCGAGATGGCCGTGACTATCTGGACGCAAGAACTCATATCCCGATGCGATCAGCACATCCGCCAACGCCTTGCGCGTTTCGCCAAAATGCTTCCGCGACGTCCTGTTCCATTCCAGCTGGATGACCGGTATCCGTCGCTGTGTCATGGCCAGGGCGGCTCCTCTGAGGACCAAGTACTCGGCACCCTCGACATCGATCTTCATTCCATCAGCCGTCCTGGCGCCGAGAACCTCATCGAGCGTGCGGACTTCCACTTCGTCTCCATCAGCGCCGTCATCGAGTAAGAGGTAGTTCGCCGAGCCTTTCCCATGCGAAAGGCGCATCGTGCCCGCTTCGTCGGAGAGCGCCGCAGGGATGATCTCGAACTCGTAGCGGTTCAGCGCGGCGCTCTCCTCCAGGGCCTTGCGAACTGTCGGTTCCGGTTCAACGGCGATGACCGTCGCTCCGAGGTCGGCCGCCCACAGGGAATAGAGTCCTGCATTGGCTCCGACATCGACAAACAGGGTACCCGGGCGCAAGAATGTCTTCCACGCTTGCATGTATTCCCAGTCGGGTGGGTTGCCCAGAACGAGTTGGACTGTGTGGGCAAATCGCCGGTCAGCCCACATCTTGGAGTGATCGCCGATCGGAACGCAGGTGCGCTTGTGGAAGAGCTGCGCTCGGACATGAAACAGCACGAGACGTGCAATGGCTCTGATCTGGTGCCCGGCGTTTCCAGGGTGACCCCACGTTGCCCTGAGCTGCCGTCGGAAGTTGCGGGACCTGTCACTGGCTGTCCGGGCGGATCGCGCCTCGCTCGCTCCACGGGGAGGTGGGGAGTTCGTAGCCGGCATGGCAGACAACGCTACTGGCCCGATCGCGTCTAGTGGGCGTCCGCACTCATCCCCCTCTCCGATTCTTGGCTCGGTGGCTGGAGGTAGTGGTCGTGCCTGCAGGCCCAACCACGAGCCGGGATGAGCCCGGGAAGTGGTCCACCACTCCGGTGAAATGCGAACTTGGTGATCCTGGTGGCAACCATCTCGTCCCCGTTCTCGATAGCTCGGGCGACGACAACGACGATCGACGTGGTTAGCCCGTCCGGCGTCACCCCCTCGCGAGAGGGCAGAACGGGGCTCCCCTACCCATCTTTACCTTACTTTTGTGAGAGGAGTTGTCGATAGACAAGATGTATGGTAACGAGTGAGGAGACCCTGGTCAGGGACAATTCAATCAGTCGATCCGCTCCAATGCGTGCCCTTGGGCGAGCTCGTCTGTGGAATGTTCTCGTCCTCGTCGTTCTCGTCGCCGGGTTGACGATGTCGACCATCGGCGCCCTGGGATGGCACGGCTACGTTCAGAACCAGACGAAGGAAGCCTTTGCCACCACCGCCAACAACGTGTCGGCGGCAGTGTCGACCGCTCTACGCCGAGACGTCGACTTCGTGGCAACCCAGCGAGGTGGGATCGAGGCCATTCCGAACCTGAGCAATCACGAGCTGGCCACCTGGTACGGATCCCTGGACATCGAAGAGCGCTTTCCCGGGGGCGTTGGTTTCGCCTTCGTCCAGCGCGTCCCTGCCTCGCAACTGAACGCCTTCGGGAGCGCCGTCGTCGCCGATCCACCCATCAACGAGCCCGTGGGGGCGCCATACTCGGTCTTCCCAGCGGGGCAGCAGCCCCAGTACTGCCTCCAGAGGTTCGGCATCGCCACCTCGCCAGCCGCCAAGGTGATTCCCGTGACCTTTAACTTCTGCAGCGCGACGATACCGCCTGCCAATGACCCTTCGCCCATCCCCCACCTCCTTAACGAGGCGACCGACACCGGACGGACGACAGTGTTGGCCGCCGGGAAGATCGCCAAGACCCCTGGCATCTCCGACCTTTTCGTCCTCTTCTCGCCGGTGTATGACAGTGAGCCAACTCCGACTTCGGTGTTGGCCCGTCAAATCGCCGTCCGCGGGTGGATCGTCGCAACATTCAGTGGAGGCACCCTGCTTCGCTCCGACAGCGCCACCAATCACGGACTTGCGGTAACCGTCCTCTTCGATGAACCGGGATCCGGCAGCACACCGATCGCCACATCGGGTACGACGCCCAGCGGTGCCTCCTACCTCCACACTCTCCGGTTCGAAGCAGGTGGCTCATGGATCGTGAGGGTCGTTGGCTCAGCGCGATCGGCAGCGACGGACCAGGCTCTCGGAGTCGGTGCTCTCGGCGCCGGGATGACGTTCCTGCTCTTCCTGTTCCTCATCCTGCTCACGCGATCACGGACGATGGCCCTGCGTCTGGTGGACAAACGCACCGGCCAGCTCCGGCATCTGGCTCTCTACGACTCTCTTACCGACCTGCCCAACCGCGCCCTCATACTCGACCGCGCCGAACAGATGATCGCCCGGGCGGCGCGCCAGCCACTCTCGATTGGCGCCCTCTTCATCGACCTCGACAACTTCAAGCAAGTCAACGACACCTACGGACACGAGGTGGGAGACGACCTCCTCCGGTTAGTCAGTGTCCGCCTGTCAGAGACACTTCGGGCGACAGACAGTGTCGGGCGCCTCGGGGGAGATGAGTTCGTCGTCTTGGCTGAAGGGGAACTCGGGGGCCTCGGTCCCGAGCTCGTGGCCGAGCGGATCTTGGCGTCATTCGCCCGGCCGTTCATTCTCGAGCGAAGCGATATCGGCCCCTTGCGCATCGGAGCCAGTATCGGGGTGGCTGTCGGTCCCCGTGACGGACCGGCGCACCTTCTCCGTGACGCCGATGTCGCGCTCTACGAAGCCAAGATGCGGGGGAAGAACAGCTACGCCGTCTTCCGGTCCGACATGCGGATGGCCGTCGACAATCAACGGCATGATGCCATGGACATCGGGGAAGCCGTCACGAACCGAGGCCCTCGGGCGGAACCGTCGGGGTGATCCGGAGCACGACGCTGGCGCGACCGGAGAAGGCTGACTCGAGGTTCCTGGAGAACAAGGATCGACATGGCCAAGATCGAATGGAATCAACCCGGGTACTGCCGCCGAAGACTCAACCCAACGTGGTCCGCCCTAGGATCAGAGGCGCCGATTGAGCATGGCCACGAAAGTCGACCCGAGGCGCAGGGCGCTCTCAGCGGTTCAAGACGTGCCGGTCTCGACCAGGGTCTGGTAGGTGCCTGTAGAAGTGTCGGTGTAGTAACCCACCGCCACACAATCGCTGGTGCTGACGCAGGACACGCCGAACAGATCGTTGAAGTCACTGTCCTGGTCGGGGCTCGGGGTGGTCGACCAGGCACCGCTGTTCCCGGACTTGATCAAGGTCACCGACGTCTGGGACGGTCCCGATCCATGGGTGTAGTCGCCCACAGCCACACAGTCGGTGGGAAGAGAGCACGAGACTGCATCGACAATCTTGCGGCTGCCCATGTGGGGGGCGAGGGTGACGGTCCAGGCGCTTCCGTCCCAGGTCTCGATCAGGGTCCGATACTTCCCGTGGTAGCCCACCGCCACACAAGCCGTGGAACTGCTGCAGGACACACTGTTGAGGACACTGCTCCTACCCAAACTGGGGCTGGGGCTGATGGTCCAGGCGCTTCCGTCCCAGGTCTCGATCAAGGTCCGCCAGGTGCGGTAGTAACCCACCGCCACGCAGTAGGTCGAGCTGGTGCAGGACACCGCGTACAGGTCGTTGGTACTCCTTCCCCGATCAGGGCTCGGGATGATCGACCACGCCGTCCCGTCCCAGGACTCGACGAGTGTCTGGTCGACCGACCCCTCGTAGCCGACGGCCACACAATTGGTCGTGTCGGTACAGGACACTCCCGTGAGGAGGTTGTTACCGCTGCCCCGGTCGGGGCTCGGGATGATCGACCAGGCCGTCCCGTCCCAGGACTCGACGAGCGTCGTCTGTACCGCTCCCAACGACCCGCCCACCGCCACGCAGAATGTCGCGCTCGGTGCAGGACACCCCGTTCAGATAACTGGGGTCGCTCCCCTGGTCAGGGCTAGGGATGATCGACCAGCCCGTGCCGTCCCAGGACTCGATCAGGGTTTGCGAAGGCGTCACGTTGACGTCCACGTCGTATCCCACTGCCACACACCAGCTCTGATCGGTGCAGGACACGGCGTCCAGGATGTTGGTAACGGTGCCCTGGTCGGGACTGGGGGTGATCGACCACACCGACGGTGTCGCCCCCGCCCGGCCGGTCTGGAGCGCGACACCACCCAGCAGGCCGACGACGACCACGAAGAACCGAAGGATCGACGAACGGATGATTCGAGCGGGGAGGCGGCCAGTCTCGCAACCAAAGGCGTGGCGCCGTGGGCATAACGCCATAAAAGGACCGACGTGCCGGAATCGGTGCGCACATCGGGCTCCCTGGTGAGTCCCCATCTCGCCACCCCGTCTCTGGTCTCGCATCGCCGCTCACGACTCCCCTCGTGACACGTTACGCCCGGCTGGTGCCGACCGCCGACCGCCGCTCGGGTGCCGAAGGGCAAACGGACGTGGCCGATAGGCACCTCGACCATAAGGACACGGCTAGGGCTGGTGGGCGGCCTGACCGGCATCTCGCTCGGGTCCACCGGCGGCGTACCGCCTGGTGCGGTTGGGGCGGCCGCTCGACCGCGGCGTCGGGCTCCTCGAGCAGTAAATTCGTCACATGGCATCTCCAGATGGTTGGGGAACGGTCCTTTCCGCCCGTACCCGGCGTGGCGAACGACTACGGATGTTCGCCATGTCCGGCTGCACTGCCGCAGGGGCCTTTCTGATAACCGAAGGTGTCTGGAATCGCAACAACGACTACTCCGGCATCGGGGTGGTGCTGGTTGCGACAGGCGTGGCTCAAAGTGTGATCATCGTGCGCAGACGTCTTCGCGGGGACTTCGGCGAGGACCGGACCGCCGGTTCACGTCGACGAATCTCGATTGTTGCCGCGAGAGAAAGCACGTGACCTGAGGGCTTTGGCCCCCTGCCTAGCCTGCTCCGTTCCGTCACCACAGAGGAGAGGACCCAGGGGGAGACTTCTGTGCCTGTCGCGGGAGCCGAGAGGCCCTCTGGGCGCCCCTTAGCCTCCTGAGCGGCGGACGGACCAGGCCCGTACGGCCAACCACAGACGCCCGGCATCGAGATTGTGGATCACTGATCACCGAACCGCTCGCTCCGTTATCCGGCCGAGGGGACAGGATCGGCGGACAGGCTCCCTGGTCACCACGCACGGCTGCCTCGGGCGGTGAGTTGCGTTACAGATAACCACTGATAGTGCCGATGGAATATCACTGTGCGTGATGCTAAGGGCCTCAGGAACGTTCACCGGAACGGCATCGCCCTTGTCGGCCTCCTCGTCACGATCGCCTTCGTCGTCACGAGCGCGACTGCACAGCAACGGCGGCTTCGAATGGAACGCGGGCCACGGCATCCAGCACGACGGACGGAGTCGGCGGATATCACCGTGAGTGATTCTGAGGGCCAGAGGTTCAACCTCCGGCCCGGCGTCGCTCTGGTCATCAGTATTTTCACGGTCGCCTTCGTCGTCACCGGCGCAGCGGCCGCGACGGCGGCTTCGAAGGGAACGCGGGCCACGGCAACCAGCACGACCGTCGCCACGGTACCCGTCGCCGTCTCGACCACCACGACCGCCGTGACTCCGAAGAGTCCGCCTGCCGCGAAAGCGCCGGCGGGCGGCACGGGCACGACGACCACGACTCAGGCCACGAAGGGCGCCACCAAGACACCGAGCACGACAGCGACGACCACGAGCACCACGACGGCACCGAAGTCCACGACCACCACGGCTCCGAAGTCCACGACGACGACCGAGGCGCCGAGCAAGGCGTCGCCGGTCACGACCTCGCCGACACCGGCGCCAGCCGAGACTCCCGGCACCCCACTGGCCGACGTCAAGAAGGGGTCGTCGAGCGGTGGGGTCGGGGCTTCCAAAGGCGACGACAGTGCAGTCCCCCCCGAGACGTACGGCAGCGCAGTGGGCAACGGACCGAGCTGCGGGCCTGCTCCCACCTTCGTCACCGGTGAGACTTTCCACGCCAACGGTTGCTACACCGTCCCCGCCAACGGCATCAAGATCTCAGCCAACGACGTGACGATCATCGGCGGCACATGGAACGATGCCAGTACCGAGTCCTGTCCGTTCACCAAGTGCAGCCCCGAAGACATCCATGGGCGCGCCTCTATCACCGTCACTGGCACCGATGACACGCTCCAGAACATGACCGTGGCCGGTGTCGATACCGGCCCATGGCCCGTGGACGCCTACCATCCTGATCTTGCTGCTAACGATGGCATCGACCTCAGAGGATCAGCCACCACCACTCTAATCAACGACAGAGTTCATAACGTCTTCGGTACGTGTCTCGATATCGGTCCGGATCACTTCCCTCTCCCCGGTTGGACGACAACGACCAATCTCACCGTCACCGGCTTCGCTGCCACCGATTGTGGGTTACAAGGTATCGCCCCCGTGGCTCTCGACCATGGGACCTTTACTGACGTGACAATCGGCGCCGTATCGCAGTCGACATGGGATTTTGAGGACGACTCGCTCGGTGAAAAGGCCAAGAACGTCACCATCACCGATTGCACGTACGACGGCCTCGTGAACATCGCCAGCCACGCCGACGGCGCCATCACCTTCACCGACTGCACGATGCCCGTAGCGAAGAGTGGAGACGCTGTGAGTGTGGGAAGTTTGAGGGCAGCACCTATCGGTCCGATCACTTTCGACAACGATTCGCTCAAGTGTCTAGGCGAAGCTGAGCTCGCTTGTATCAATGTGCGGAGCGGCGTCGTCAATCTCACAGATACCTCGATCACGGTGGGCGGTAAGAACGAGAAGCTGTACACCGCCATCGACGGGTCGTCGTTGGGGTTCTCGGGAGTGACGGTGACAGGGCCGCACGCAGCCGGGACGCACGATCTATCCAGTGCTGTGACAGGAGCACTGTGAGCCTCACCGCGACCCCAGGGGCTTCTCTGTCGAACTGAGCTCGACCCGCAATGCCTGGCCCCGCGGATACCGCACGGCGGTGGATCGCCGACTGCGAGACGCGTTTGGCCAAGTATCGGGCTGCCTTTGACGCGGGACCCGGCTTCGCTTCCGTAGCGGGGTGGATGTCTCCGAGCCGAAGTCGACTTGAGGGTGGCCGTTGTCAGCACACAGATGACGAAGGAACGTGTTCGTACCCTCGTACTCGCGGTGAGGAGAGGGGGATCTCGGTGGCTCGGTCGGCCACGTTCATCAACAGTGGCGATGGGCACGTCCCCCGGGCTGAGCGAGGATGGCGCCAGCGTGTGACCACGGGCCATCGAAGCCCTGGAGATCAGCATGAGCGTGCGACACCGTTTCCTGCCCGTCGTGGTGGTGGCCGGGGCCAAGACCCATCCGGCCAAGGGCTGCCACAAGACCCATACCTGCAAGAAGGGCGGTGGGTCGGGCACCGGGGGCGGGAGTGGCACCACTCCTCTCATCACCGTCCAGGTCGATCCGAGTCCCCTGGTCGAGACCGGTCCGTCGCTCGTGGCGGCCGTCATCCAGGTGGAGACCTCACCCCTCCTACGCCGGTGACCCCGTCGAGATCGACTCCTCCCAGCTGGCCAACGCCTGCGGCGGCATCATCGGCTTCCTGACCGACACCACCGCGGGCTTGAACAGTGTCACCGCCATCTTCGACGACGACGGCAACGCCGTGTTCGTCTTCTTGGGCAGCTCCTGTGGGGCGGGACCGTCCCAGGTGGTGGCCGACGTCGACGCCGGGACGCATCCGACCTACATGACCACCTTCACCATCGTGGCC
Organism: uncultured Acidimicrobiaceae bacterium; assembly: GCA_963848355.1. GTDB lineage: Bacteria > Actinomycetota > Acidimicrobiia > Acidimicrobiales > UBA8190 > CAWKDG01. The sequence goes on along the minus strand of CAWKDG010000001.1, from coordinate 238,996 downwards.
CCGACACCGACGATCTGATACTTCGCCTCACGGGATGGCGCGAGCGGCCCCCGATACTTGGCAAGCCCTGCGAATCGTGTATTTCGCTGGACGGCCGCAACGTCTCGTTTTGGACACTCCCCCACTGCCGTGACAACGGAGGTCTACAGCGACGTGACGGGGGCATGCTGAGGTGGCGAGCGGCATCCCCGTTGAGGAATCCCTTCTCCCCGACACGCCCCTGGTACGTGAACACCGAGCGATCCCCGTCAAAGAGGTTGCCGAGATCCGGGCCCGGGGTCACGCTGTCGACCTCCCCTTTTGATCAGGCGTTGGATAGTAGCCCCCCGCTGACGCACCAACGGCCGGCGACGCCCTGGACCGTCGGCATTCGAGTGAAAACCCGCGGGTGCTAACGAATGTAGCGACTCCTCACCTCATCGACCGACAGGTGCAGCGCATCGGCCACTTCATCCCAGGACACCGCAGTCGGTCGCCCTAATACCGCCTCCATGACTGCGAACCGCCGGAGACGGGCAGCCAGAGCGATTCTCTTTTCACGCGATGTATCACCGGAGATGCGGGGAGCAGTCTCGAGGCGCCTCACTGCTGCGTCGGCATTCTCAATCGCAGCGATAAGAACAGGATGAGATCTCATTGTGAAGAACCTGTGACCAGAGCCCTCGCGGCTTGATCACTACACACAGCCGGCGTTATGGGCGCCGGCACGATGATGACAGGGACAGACGAGCGGCCTATGACTTCGCGAATCACGGCGCCATGTCCGACCTCGATGTCGCCGGCGAAGGAGAGGACTATGAGATCGGAGTCGAGTTCTGTGGACACATCGATCACAGCGCTAGCAGGATTGCCCGTGCTCCACTGGAACGACCGATTCTCACCGGGACAGTAGCGGCGAAGGAAATCCTCGCCCCAGATGGGCAGGTCGTAATACGGATGGTCGATCATGTGAGGGGTGAGCCCGTTGAGTGTGTACAGGATGACAACTTCAACATTGGTGTCATCCTGAATGTGACCTTCGATGTCGACAAACGCCTTCGAGGCTTGTGGACTGCCATCGAGCGGTACGAGGAGACGCCGGGGAGTGAATATCTCCGCCATCGCCGCTTCGGGTGGCACCAACACAAGTGGCTTGGAGGTGCCACGAAGGACTTGAAGGGCCGTGTGGCCCGCCGGCCGGGGACCGGAGATGAACGTCCGCATGCCCATCACGGTGCCGAAGACCTGGGGAAGTTCCAACACCTCGAGGAGCCGGTCGCCGATGGGACCCGGCCACTCGTGGAGCGGGACTCCAGCGGTGCTGGTGGCAATATTAAGGTCCTGCGTGGCTTGACCCTCGTCAGAGACGTGGACGGCCTCCACTTCCATTCCGAGAAGGGTGGCCAGGCCGATGGCCGTCTTGAGCACGACTCCGGTCTCTGGCCCCCCGCTGAGAGCCGCCAAGAGCGTGGTGGGCGGGGCCGTGGTCATGGTGCTCCTCCTGTCATGACGAGGTCGGGAAGCACGAACCCCGACCCGGCGTACCGCTCTCCCCGGGAACGTCGGAGAGACGATCAGTGTGACGATCGTGGCTGTCCATCGTTGCCGTGTCCCATGTGACATGTCCACCCGAGCGTCGCACGAGACGTTGGATACCGGTCAGGGCCTTCGTGCCGCCCCCATCGGGCACACACAGTCCAGGGGTCTGAAGTTCGAAGTCGCGATCCCCCTGGGCGATCAGTTCCCCGACGACGGGAACCACGTTGGCGGCGGTGTCCTGGTTCAGGGTGCCCGTCAGGCGAATCAGGACAGGGCTGTGCTCGGCATCGACGAAAAAGTGGAGGGAAACATCCTCCATCCACGGCGCACCTGGCCGAGCCCCTGATGAGAGGTCCGAGCCCTCGCTTGTTTGCTGCGTCGAGCGGATTCTCAGATCTGTCGCCATGACTCCTCCTGAACGTCATGCAGCGCACCGGCAGTGCGCTGCATGACGTGATCTGATCAGGTCCTGGTAATCGGCACCTTGGTGGTGCTGGACGCCTTCTCCGGGCACGGGATCCGAACCTCGAGCATTCCATCGCTGTAGGTAGCCTTGACATCGTCGGCCACGGCCCCCTGGGGGAGGGCGATGTCACGCACGAACTCGCCATAGCGAAGTTCGGAGCGGTATCCCCTCTTGCCCTTGTGCTCGGCCTTCTGCTCCCGATGGGCACTGATACGTAGGACACCGTCATTCGTGGTGATCTCGACGTCCTTCTCGGGGTCGATATCGGGCAGTTCGGCCCGCACCACGAGTGTGTCACCGTCGTGGAACTCCTCCATCCGGAGCCACTCCTGGTCCCCGTCAAAGTCGAACAGGCGCCGCCACGGGGTCAGCGGCCACTCCACCACATGACTGTCACGATGCAATAAGGCCATGATTTCTCCTTCGCGCTTTCTGCTTGAGTGCCTTTACCGCGATGATCAATCGTGGGCGTTCGGTGGCGATAGAGCCGAACGTCCCATTCTCCGGGCGCCACGTTCTGGGCGACCGCGGTCACCATGAACGCCGCTTCTTGAAGCGGACGGAGCGGACGTCCAGCTCGAAGAAGCTATTGCGCCTGAAGGATCGGCCGACCACTCCGAGAGATGTCAGGCTCACTGATTGCGTTACGCCTTGGTCGATCCTGCCAGGCCCCTCCGCTTGGTCCAGGGCGACGAGACAGCGCGACAATCAGCCCTGTCGGGTACCTCTCTCCGTCGAGAGGTGACGACAACTTTGCGCTTGTTTAGCGATCCCGTGGCCATGCTCTTCGACATAGGCAACCAGTTGTCAACGATCCATTTCCTCGTCGACGGGTACTTCGACGGACTGCTCGATCCAATCGGCCTCAGACGCTTCTTTCCGGCTCCCGGCTGGCCGGAGTATCTGGACTTCCCTGACGGCAATCGATTGTTCGAGCATGTCGGCCACCGGTACCTCGTCACGGCTGTCAGGTAATGCGAGAATTGTCTCGTCTGAGACGTTCTCTGTCGGATCGCCCTGTTCAGCAGCGTCAGCCGCAAACGTGTTGTCGTCAGCCGTCATGGTGGGTCCTCTCTGTAGACGTCAAAGCTCGGTGGACGTAGGCGAGCTTCCATCGATGATCGTTGCGCCGGCCACATCCCGCAGACCGTTGCATCCGCGACAAGTCCCATCTCGGTCTACGACCGACGACAGGGGTTCTCTTCATGCCGTGTGCGGAGAGTGGTGGTAGGGCGTAACTGAAGACGGTCATCTTCGATCATCTCGGGGTGGACTTGCTCTCCTCTGTAAAGTGCGAGTTCGAGTCGGGCGAAAGCAACATCGAGATCGATATCGTCGATGGTGTCGCTCGGACGCAGCAATTGACGACATTTGACAATGTCTTCCGCCACTCTCACGGACCACCAGGCCACAGTCGCATGGCCGGTGGAGAGATCTGGGCTCTGCTGTGTGATGTGGTGGAGTGCATCGATCCCCTCGGCCGGTGCGGTGGTTACGTAGTCGCCATCGATGCACACTCGCTCGAACCAGGCCGACAAACCGCGGAGGGCCACCCGCAGTTCCTCGGAGCTCACGAGCATCGCTAAGACTCGCACTGACCGTCGCCCTTTTTCCAACGACGCCGTGGCCACGCGTGTCGCCTGCGTGACCGCTCTCGTGGCATCACCCATGGTTGGCGGCGGCGTGCTCATTGGCCTCGGTCGGTAGGTAGTCGGAGATGGCTGGATCCACGCTCGCAAGCAGGATGTGGACGATAGGCAAACTGCTGTCGTAGAGAAGGGTGTCAAGCCATGACGCACCCCCCGAGGTTGCTGGATCGGTGCGCATCAGACAACCACTTTCGGTGCATGCGCGCCCTCTCCGGGGAGGCAGCGGCTGCACGTGAGCGACTGTTGGCCGTCGTCTTCGGCCGCGGCGTCCTCAAACCACAGACGGAGAGCGATGCGAGCAACATCGTCAAGTACCAGGGTGTCGGCGTCAGCAAGGTGAGGTTCGATGGTCTCGTAAGCCACCATCGCCTGACACCTCCCCGCTCGGTGGGCCTCAAGTCATGATCTCTGCGCCGGCGTCGCACCCGGTAGAGCCGAAAGTCACATCTCGCGATCGATCCGTTACCCACGGCCGAATCAGGATGGGGACCTGCCAGATGAGGGACGTTCCACCCGTCTGTGGGGTCTCGGCAGTAATAGATCCGTGGAGCTTCTCTGCTCGTCGTCTCAGGATGCCAAGGCCGAGGCCCCCTTCTCGCACGTCACCAGCCTCGGGCCGGGGCCGTTGTCGGCGATCCGTAGGCGACACAGACCGTCGAGTACCGTTACTGCCACACTGGCCTCCGTGGCCTCGGCGTGGCGACCGATATTGGTCACCGCCTCTCGGACGACGGCCAGGAGATGCTCAGCCACTTCGGCTGAAATCAGGGCGACCAACGCCCCATCGAAGGTCACCCTGACGGTGAAGCCGACCACTGGGCGAGATGACGCACGGCGTTGATGACGGCAGCCGGGACCCCTTGGTTGATCTCAACCGATCCCAGCTCATAGATGGTCGACCGAACCTGACGGATGGCGTCGTCGAGATCGGCGATCAGGCCTTCGAAAGGGTCGACGATTCCGGCCTTCGCCGCCGCGGGGACCATGCTCTGGAGCAACAGCCCGGCGGCGAAGAGGCGCTGGATGACATCGTCATGCAGATCACGGGCCATGCGATCCCGTTCGTCGTAGACGGCCACCTTTTCCACCAGTTGATGGAGCCGTGTGTTCTCGATGGCGACGCCGGCTCCGAGGGCCAGCGCTCCGACAAGTGCCTCGTCTTGAGCCGTGAACTCGGACCAGCCCACCTTGTCGGTCAGATAGAGGTTGCCGTACACCTCGTCTCGGACTTTGACAGGCACCCCCAGGAACGAGGTCATCGGAGGATGATTGGGCGGGAAGCCGAAGCTTTCGGGGTGGGCGCCGATATCGGCCAAGCGCAAAGGGTGGGGATCGGCGATGAGAAGCCCGAGCACCCCGAGTCCTTTGGGGCGGGGTCCGATCCGCTCCTCCTGCTCAGGGGCGAGGCCCACGGTGACGAACTCGGCCAGGGCCGTCCGTTCGTCGATCGCGGTCTGCCTCCAGCTGGAGTGTGGCTTCCAGCAGACGACGCAGTTGGACGGGGTCTTCGACCGATCGATAGGGCATGACGCTGTCCGTTCTTCAGCGTCGCCGGGGTCTGGGGCGAAGGCCAAATAGGAATGAACCCGCTGGCGACCTTACCCCGAAGCGGCCCCCGAAGCGACCGGGTTCCGGCGGGGATGACCCACCCGCCATGGAACCCTCTACTGAACGCCGAGGGGGGATTCGCGCTTCAGTGGTCCTCTTTACCATGCGCAGGGAGAGGCACCGTCTGGTAGGGCCGAAGGTCACTACAACCGTGCGTGGATCGCCTTGGCGATCCCTCCTGCCGAGAAGCTCGTTCCGTCAGCCTGGAACGAGACTCGATGCCCGACGATTCTTCGCTCTTGTGACCTTCGGCTCTTGCCCAGCGACAGCAGAGGTCCCAACCTGACGAGAGAAGGAGGGTGGAAAATCATGTGGAGTCGTGGAAGGCGGACCGAGAGCGTTCTAGTCGTCGAGTGTGAGGCGTTCTTGGCCGGTCGATATGCGCAGTACTTGGACACCAAGAATCTCCGCGTCCCGGACTGGGCGTGGTTGAACGTGCTCGCTCATGGGAGCCAGGACGACATCGCTACCCTTGCTAGCGGAAATTCCCCCCCCCTCGTCTTCTGGCGACTCCATTTGGCACCAAGCCCTGGCCGTCCTAGCCCAAGAGCTCATGAGTCGCACGTCCCAGGAGGGCTCGTTGGCTGAACTCCAGCGTTCGACGCTGATTCCCCTTGAGCTCAATCTCGTCGGGCAACGAGCGCCATCGGTTCGTCCCGCCACATTCGTGTCGACCGTGCTGGGAGTGATCGATCCGCACCCCGCCAGCCACCACCCCGAGTCCTCATCATGAGCGGGATCGATGCACCAACCGTCGAAACGACAGAGTCACACACGCGAACCGTCGACGGCAGGCTATTCCCTCCTCCCTCCCGGTCAGGAACGCGAACGGGGGTGATCTATGCGTCCGGACGGCAAGTTCTGCCGTCGCAATCGCCGCGCTCATCGGAGTTCGTCGGTCCTCAATGTGCGGCCGAGGTCGCGGCGTGCGCGGTCGCCACCTTCGCTCCCGCAGAGCGCCTTTGCTCGTGGGACACGGGCGTTCCGACCTCCGTCGTGCCGAAGTACACGGCCCTGCCGGCTGCGCCCAAGCGTTTTCGGTGCTCCGAATCCGATTCCGGTTGCTCGTCATCAGTCGACAGCAGTATCCGAGCTGAGAAAAATCCGAGGTGGCTCTGCCGATTGGTGTGGCTCGCGGTCGCCGCTTTACTAGTTTCCTCAGCAGCCCTCGGCATGGTCCAGGTCGGTCTTATCGGGCATAGCAGCGGGTCGCGCCAGGGCCCATCGAGATCATTGCCGAGGCTCCAAGGTCAAGTATCGCTGCTCAAGGAAGTCTCGACCACTTCCGGTCAGGCGAGTTACTCGGTCAATGCGTCGTCGTATTCCGTAACGGTCAGCACCAACCGCCCATCGTGGGTCGAACTCACACCCAGCCAAGGTTCCCCCATCTTCGCCGAAGTGATTGAGCCGGGGATGATTCACCGATTCACCGAGTCGGGGACCATAACTATGCAAGTCGGGGCCGGCGGAACGAGTATCGAAGTCTCGACGGCATACGAAACTCATTCTTTGATGGCACCCGTTGCTCCCTTTACGTTCCTACTCAGTCCAGCTCGATGAAACCCCGGACGGCGAACTCGTCACAGACGGACGCCGCGTTGCCGGTCAATGACACGGGTCGTGGGTCCTATACCCGTGAGGAAAGCGAGGCGAAACGTCTCGATCGGAATTACAACGAGATCTTGCAGGAGTTGCGCGTCGCCGAAGCGGGGGTTCAGATCCTTTTCGGCTTCCTCCTGGCTTTGGCCTTCACCCAACGTTTTACACGAGTAACGACGTTTGAGCGCGACGTCTACTTCGCTTCATTGTTACTGTCGGCGGCCGCTGGCGGTCTCCTGATGGCACCAACCGCCATGCATCGGCTTATATTTCGTCGGGGGCTCAAAGACGTCCTAGTTGAAATCGCGAGCAAGATGGCCCTGGCTGGTGTGACGCTCCTCGGGTTTGCTATCTGTGGCTCCGTCCTGCTCGTCAGCGACGTACTGTTCGGCCACGCCATGGCATGGACGGCCACCGCGGGCGTGGTGCTGTGGTTGGGGTTCTTGTGGTTTGTCCTACCCTTGCGGATTCGGACCCTGACTCAAAGTCGGGTCAATGACCTTGAACGGTCCGAAACAGGTCGGTAGGGGTAGGTCTCCACGGACACGCTTTGCTGTCGGGGACCGAACTAACCGGGTTGATCGCCGGACAGTAGGTAGCCCTCACCCCCGGCGCCGGCACATACGGCGAAGAAGTGGTCCTCCGAAACCTTGCCCCCCATCGATCCGTAGAAGGCGGCGTCTCCGAAGCTGAACACCCCGCCGTCGGCAGCTGTCATCCAGTAGCCACCGCCGTTGGGGGTGGCCGCCATGCCCACCACGGGGGCGTCGAGGGCCTTGCCCCCCATCGATCCGTAGAAGGCGGCGTCTCCGAAGCTGAACACCCCGCCGTCGGCAGCCGTCATCCAGTAGCCACCGCCGTTGGGGGTGGCCGCCATGCCCACCACGGGGGCGTCGAGGGCCTTGCCCCCCATCGATCCGTAGAAGGCGGCGTCTCCGAAGCCGAACACCCCCCCGTCGGCGCCCACCAACCAGTAGCCACCGCCGTTGGGGGTGGCCGCCATGCCCACCACGGGGGCGTCGAGGGCCTTGCCCCCCATCGATCCGTAGAAGGCGGCGTCTCCGAAGCTGAACACCCCCCCGTCGGCGCCCACCAACCAGTAGCCACCGCCGTTGGGGGTGGCCGCCATGCCCACCACGGGGGCGTCGAGGGCCTTGCCCCCCATCGATCCGTAGAAGGCGGCGTCTCCGAAGCTGAACACCCCCCCGTCGGCAGCTGTCATCCAGTAGCCGTTGCTCTGCGCATCGAGGGCCGCTCCGACGAGCGCCTTATCGGAGGTGATCGACTGGCCAGGCGATGGGGCCTCCCCGAAGCTGAACGCCGTGCTCGTCTCGGATCCGGACATCCCCCCGCAGGTTGACACGAAGGTGTAACCCTCGTTCTCCAGATCGCTGATGATCTGCGGTAGGGCGTCGACGGTTTCATATCGAGGCCCTCCACCGTCGTGCATGTCGACTACGGCACCTGGGAAGGCGGCGCCCACCACGCTGTCGACGATGGCCTGTGTGCCGGGAAGACTCCAGTCCCTCGGGTCAATCGAGTAGCTCATCGTGGTCAGCCCGCGTTGAGCGATCTGGTCGAGCACGGTCGTGTTCCACGAATCGTAGGGTGGTCGCACGCACGTCGGGGTCTGACCCGTGAGCGTGCGGATCTCGTTCTGGGTCTGGTCGATCTCGTACGGGAACTCCGACGCCGGAATGGTGGTCAGGTCGGGGTGCGTCCAGGTATGGTCCTCGACCGGGTAGCCGGCGGCGGCAAGCATCTGTGTGTACTGCGGGTATTGGACAATGTTTTCGCCGATCTCGAAGAATGTGGCCGGCACGTCGTAGCGCTCGAGAACGGACAGGACCTGCGGTGTATAGGGCCCCGGCCCGTCGTCGAAGGTGAGGGCGATGACCTTCCTTCCTGCGGTGGCAGCGCCTCCCGGAGCTTGGTACGTGTAGAAAGCCGGTTGTGGGATTTGGGCCGACACGACCGACGACAACCCGAAAGCAACCGCGATCACGCAGGCGCCGACAGCGCCAACCGTCCAGATGATCCTGGTCACACCGCCCGGGCCCTTGGTCACTCATCGGATGGTATGGCAGCCCCAGGGACTCACCGTAGGGCCAAAGGTCCTGAAAGCAAAGCCCGCAAGCCAACGAACTTTAGGTGCTTGGAGCCGACCGACCTGACTCCGTGACGTCGGACGATCCGGCAAGCGCCGATCCGGAGACCTAGACCCTGTATGTCCCCGATGGCGCCTGCTACCTTCCGAGCGATGCCGATCTGTCGACCAGCCGGTCGTTTATGACGCCACCTCCATGGACTCGAAATGTCGCGGCATCACCGTTGCGAACCATGTACAAGTTGCCAGTGACGGTAGACGCCATCCTCGCTCGGATGCTCCGGCGGTGTCGCCGCAGTATTCTTGCTCGGATCACGACGGTGCCGTCGTTTGGATGGCGGCTGAGTCCGTCGACGCGAACACCGGCGACACGTTGAGCGTGCCACCGCCGCATGCCACGATGCTGGGGAAGACCGGCACGACGGCGTGCACCGTGTCGTTCGGTGGCGTGATCTCGACCTGCGAGGCCATCGAGCAGGTCGTCGTCCCGGTGACGATGTCGTTGAATCCAAGGTTGAAGTAGGCCGTCTGCCCCGGGGCCAGGGCCACGTCGGTCACGGCCACGTTCTCGAAGGCCAGCCCGCCACCTCGGTTCACGATGGTCGGCAGCACACCGCCGGTGGCGTCGAGGAGCAGCATTCCCGGGTAGCCCCGCATCATGCACAGTGTGGTGGAGTCGTTCGTGAATGAGAACGTCACCTCGTGAGTGCCGGCCGCCCCCTCGGATCCGGACGGGACGATGTGGAGCTGTGACGGCTGGCAGGTCGTGGTGAGCAACGTGGTGCTTGTCGGAGCGGTGGACGTGGACGTCGACGTGGGTGTCGCGGTTGTGGACGGCGACGTGGATCTCGACGGACTGCTCGTGCACGCACCGAACACTGCCCCTGCCACTAGAACGGCGAGAACCGCTCCCCGAGGCTGAGTGATCATCCACATCGTCTTGACTCTCCATTCCTTGAGTGTCCCTCCAGCATGCGTGTGGCGATCTTCCTGGTCCAGGGCCGAAGGTCACCGGGGGCGGGAGCGGCAACCCGCCCCTCATCACCGTCCAGGTCGATCCGAGTCCCCTGGTCGAGACCGGTCCGTCGCTCGTGGCGGCCGTCATCCAGGTGGAGACCTCACCCTCCTACGCCGGTGACCCCGTCGAGATCGACTCCTCCCAGCTGGCCAACGCCTGCGGCGGCATCATCGGCTTCCTGAGCGACACCACCGCGGGCTTGAACAGCGTCACCGCCATCTTGGACGACGACGGCAACGCCACCGTGGTGGTGGACGGCACCGACTGCGCCCCCGGCCCCAGCCTGGTGGAGGCCGACCTGGTCGAGGCGCCCTGCTACACGGCCACCACGACGTTGAGCGTCGAGCCTCCGAACGTCACCGGTGCCGGGGTGAGCGGCTATCCCACCACCAGCGGCATCGTCACCACCGGTGAGGTGGAGACCGGCGACACCCCGTCGAGCGGCGACTCCGACGTCTACCGCGTCTTCTACGTGGAGACCGACCCCGTCTACGCCGAGCAGCCGGTGGAGATCAGCTCCACCCAGCTCCAGGACCGCTGCCTCGGCGGCTACACCTGGACCACCTTCCAAGGTGGCACCGCCACCTCGACCGTGGACGACGACGGCAACGCCGTGTTCGTCTTCTTGGGCAGCTCCTGTGGGGCGGGACCGTCCCAGGTGGTGGCCGACGTCGACGCCGGGACGCACCCGACCAACATGACGACCTTCACCGTCGTGGCCCCGACACCGACGATCTGAATATTCGTCTCACGGGACTGCGCTAGTGGCCCCAATATTTAGTCGCTGACGCGCGGTTACTTCAAAGGTATCGCGTGTCGGAGAACCGACCCGCACGGTCTCGTACCAGAAGCCATTGGCGACTTGAGCCCTGGTGACTGACGTCTCGAAAGTTGGCACCATCGGGAACGACGATTAGTGTTACTGCCGATCGGTAGCTTGCACCGGTGCCCCGCATCTCCGAGTTTTACGGTATCGCCATCTACATGTACTGGAAGGATCACGGTCCCGCCCACGTCCATGCTTCTATTCCGGAGACGAGGCCCTGGTGAGGATCAGCGACGGCACCATCATGGCGGGGGCACTCCCCCTAAACGCTGCTCGTCTGGTTCGAGATTGGGTGGCGCTGCGACAGGCGGAACTTGTCGCAGACTGGGAACGGGCTCAGATCCCGGAACCCCTTCTTCCGATTGAAGGTCTTCGGTAAACTGTGAAAATGGCATCGCTAGCCCGGGTTGCGCAGGTCGAGCCTTTGGGAGACCTCCGTCTCCGCCTAACCTTCACCGATGGTCTCGTCCGGGAGCTCGATTTTGAGGGTGCTCTCAGTGGGAGTCTCTTCGACCAGCTAAGGGAACCGTCCTACTTTTCTCAGGTGGCAGTTGATCCCACGACTGGCACGGTCACATGGCCAAACAACATCGACTTTGACCCAGATGTGCTTCATGGTGATCATCCGCCGGCAAGCGGTCAGGGTCCACGGTTGATCAGCGAACATCACTTGCGGGCGACAGGCTGACAGGTTGGGTGGAGACCCAAGACGAGCCAGTGTCGGAGAGGGGAGTTTTCCACCTGGTACACGCGGTGCTGCGGGGCGAACTGGACCTTGCCGCCTGACTGCTTCGGCCCATCCTTGGCCTACTTCCCTCCGTCGTCACAGAGAGCCAGCAGACCCCTCTTTGGCCCCCTGGGAGCCCCACAGCCCTCTATGTGCCCCACGTAGCCGCCAGGCCTGGGAACGGGACCGGGCGAGCCAGGAACCGTGGTCCACTCCCCCACCCAGGCCGACCCGGCAGCCGTTATCCGCCACGTACTCGGCCTGAGCATGTCTCAGAGGAAAAGCCACGGAAGCGGGCATCTCCGGCCCTGTAGAGTCCCATTCGCCGCCCAGCGTGGCTCCCCCTGAGGGAGATCGAATACGGCATGGACAGAGGGTCTGTCTGGGTGGTGACCCCGACTTGTGAACGAGACCCAGGAGGGTATCGCCATGCCAACCGTCACCCATGACGGACTGCTGTCCAACTCCGAGTCAGCCCGGGAAGCGCGCCTGCGCCGCCGCGCCAAACGTCTAGGGCTTCAAGTGTCAAAGTCACGGAGTCGGGACTGTTGGGATCAACCAATCGGGTACTTGGGTCTGCCCCAGGTTCGGTTGACTCCTAACCTTGCGAGGAACACCTCGCTGGAAGGGAGTGGAGGGTGCCGAAAGCATTCCCCGAGCAGTTCCGCCGTGATGTCGTGGCCATGGCCCGCCGGCGAGAGCATTCGATGGCAAAGATCGCCCAGGACTTTGGCATCTCGGAGTCCTGTCTGCACCGTTGGGTGAAGCAGGCCGACGTCGAGGAGGGCGTGCAGGACGGTGTGACGTCAGGCGAACGGGCCGAGCTGCGTGAGTTGCGCAAGCGCAACAAGACCCTCGAGCAGGAGAACTACATCCTGCGCCGGGCGGCTGCCTATCTGAGCCAGGGCACGTCCCCAAAATGAGATACCCGCTGGTCCGTGACCTTGCCGCCGAAGGCGTTGCTGTGGCGGTGACCTGCCGGGTGCTCGGTTTCTCCAAGCAGGGCTACTTCAAGTGGCGGCGCCGGCCGGTGTGTCCACGCGACCTCGAGAACGCCTATCTGACCAACGCCGCCGTCGACGTGAACCACGACGATCCGGCCTTCGGCTATCGCTTTATCGCTGACGAGACTCACCCCGAGCGAGTTCGCCCGAGCCTGGACCTACCGACACGAACAAGTGCCCGCATAGGACCTGGACCAGTTATCGGGGACCCCTCAGGGTGGTGAAGGAAGCATCGTATTGCGACATTTCTTTTGCTCCCAGGCTGTGTATTCAACTCCAGGTGGGTCTCATGTCGGACCACTGGTGTGTCCGCCACAGAGTCCTTGGGCTTGGGTATTCCCATTCGCTGGTGTCCTCGGTGCGGTAGCCGCTGGCGTCGGAACTTCCATGGAGCTGCGGCGTCGGGCGCGCTGGCTCGACACTTCCTCCCCGCCTCTTACTCCGACTATTTCTCGCTGAGGTGACCCATCTAGTCGGACAATACGGACTTCAGGGAATCAGCCATTCACCTGGCGCACCGTTAGAGCGGCCCGCATACAGAAGAAGGGCCGTAGCACTGGTCACAGCGGTTGTGTCCCAAACGCCGTAGTACGGAACGCAACCCGTAACTGATTGCCCCGGTGCTATCCCATTGGTGAACTGCGCCGCCCCGCCGCTACACGACTCTGTCGGCAGCCCTTCGTCCTGATATACGGGAACCCCGTCGGGGTTCGCATAGTTGGGGTCGAGCGCCCATTCGATCGACAGAATGTTCTCATCGCCTTGGCCAAGGTCTGGGACGGTCACGTCTCCGACATTCGCAATCGTGACTCTCAACTCGACGTTTCGGTTGCCCGGCGCTGTGGCCTCTGACCCTGGTCCATCCGGCGCAGGGTCGATCACGCTATCGATCGTGATGTGTATCGCCGCTGTCTGGAACCCAGGCGCAGTAGCGGTGAGAGCGAGAGTCCCACCAAGATGAGCGATCTGTGATGGTTGAAACTTGGAAGTGGTGCGAGAGCGAGTGGTCGATGTCGTGGTGGGGATTGTCGACGCCTCAGACCGTGCCACTCGGTCCGTCGGAGGCCCGCCACAGCCAGAAACAAGAATGGCCAGCAGCACAGCGATCCCCAACCAAGAGAGTCGTCTGTAGCGGCGCATCACTAAGAAGTCTGGCCAGGAACGTGCCGCATCTCGTCCAACTGTTGAAGGACCACGGCCAGTTCTAGAGCGTGCTGCTCGCAGTATCGGCCAGTGCCACCGGCGACTGCCTCCCCACAGCCGGTGTGAGCGCACGTGGGAGCCATGGACCCCAGGCTAGGCCCTGGCCGCTATCGAGCCTGCCGCTCTGCCCGTCGCCGTAGACGCCGACCCCGCCGTATGAACCGCCACCGAACGACCTTCCCGTTGGTCCGGTTGAACAGTTCACGAACCGGTCTGGCTCGATCCCACACTCCTCCCACCGTCCAAGCGTGCCACAGCGTCGTCACCGGGCTTGTCGGGACAGCCTGTCCACTACCTCGGCCAGGCGGTCGACCTCGTCGACCATGAGCAGGACGACAGCGGCGAGCTTCCTGGTCGGCTCGTCGGCATCGCCAAGCTCTGCCACGAGCCTCCGGGCGGCGCTGGCGGCGTCCGACGGGTTCGGCCTGGACGGTACCGCCGGCTGTCACACTCAACGGACGATGGCCAGCGTTCAACTCGATTTCCAAAACGGCTCCCGAACTCGCTCAAATCCCTCATCTACGTGAGAGAAGCGTTCGGATAGGTCCGAAGCAAACACCCTTGTCGCCGCGAGCCAGCAGTGATCGAGATCGGACCTGACCAGGTGAAGATCCTGTCTCCACGCCCCGTTCCTCGCCTCGAAGAACACGCGGTAATGGTGTTCGTAGTTGAGTCGCCACGATACCGGCCGATAGATCGCAGGAGCGTTGATTTCAGGAATCGTATCCGCGTAAACAGTGGCGGTACCTTGAAGCAGATCCGTGATCCGAAGATGGACGCCGTAGAGCGGGTAGGCACCGTCACGGATCAGAACCCATTGGTTCGCAACAGATATGGACAGGTCGAAGTCGTAGAGCATCCAATGACAAAATGTGCTACCTCCGGATTGAAGTGCAGCGATGTGTTCAAGGGAATCTGACAAGTTCTCGTAGAGGAAGGGACTGCCCAGGACTCGCTCACTACCGGTGTACGTTCGCTGCTGATTACGCTGTCACCTCGACGGTGCAGCACCCAAAGACGATCTACGTGCGAGAAGACGCGATCACGCCCCGATTGGACGCATGGATTACCCAAGTCTTCGAGCCCGACCAACTCGACTCGACATGTCAACTTCTGGCCGAGGCTCAGGAGCATGACGCGTCAGCGGTTGCCTGAGTCCTGGCGGCGAGGAAGACGATCTCCGACTGCGACCGCCGCCTACAGAACTACCGGAAGCAGCTGGATGAGACAGGGCCTACCGCAACCATCGGAGCCTGGATAGCGGAGGTTGAAGCCGAGAGGGAAGCCGCTGAGCGAGTCCTGAGTGCCTCCGTTCCGAAACCACCAATGACAGCGGCTCAAATCAAGGCCATCATCTTGAGCTTCAAGGATCAAGTCCGCATCCTCGCCGAGGCCGACCCCGAAACGAAGGCGACGCTCTACCGGGAGATGGGGCTCAGCATGACGTACCACCCGGATCGGAAGGTCGTCGCCGTCGAGATGGACATCTCGGGCAGCCCCCAAAGCAGCACGAGAGACTCGCGTGTACGTAAGAACGTGTCGGAGAGGGGACTTGAACCCCTACGCCCTTGCGGGCACTAGCCCCTCAAGCTAGCGCGTCTGCCTATTCCGCCACTCCGACGTGAGTGCTCCCTCAGGCGAGGGTCGTGGTGCACCGGGCATGTTAGCGCGAGGCGTGCTGTGCCTATCCCGTGGTGGACGTCGGGTGGACGGGAGGAGCGGCCACCAGGGGAGCCCAGTCGTTCAACTCCCACATCGTCCCGAGCCCGCCCGAGTCGTTCTGGACACCGAACAGCGATGCCGAGTACGCGGTGAAGGCAGGCTCGGCGAACAAGGGGAACGTGGGCATGTCCTGCCACAGCTCCTGATCGATCTGCTGATAGGTGGCCCCCGCCTGATCGGCCGAGAGCTGGCCTTCGGCCTGCGTGAACAGGGCGTCGATCTTGGGGTCGTCGAACCCGGTCCAGTCCTGGGCCAGACCGGGACTGGTGGAGGCCGCCGCGGCCGAGAAGGCTCCGGCGAGTTGGCTCGGAAAGGCGGTGGCCACGACGGGGACGAGGGCGAGCTCGAAGGCACCGCTCGGAAGCACGGTGCCGAAGAGCTGCGATCCCGGCACGGGCGCGGTGTCGACGTCGAAGCCGGCACCGACGAGTTGACTGGCCACCAGGGGACCGACGGCGGCCGACCACGGGTCGTCGGCCGCCCAGGTCAGGTCGAGAGTGACCGGCGCGCCGTGGAGTGTCCACGTCCCGTGGGCGTCGGCCACCAGGCCGCCTTGGGCGAGGAGGGCGTCGGCCGCGCCAAGGTCGACGGTCTCGTACCCGGCGCCGTTGTCGGCGTAGGCGGGTTGCATGTTGGCGAAGAGATGATTGCCGTCCTGCCAGGCGTAGTGCTCGAGAGGCTGCACCACGCGCGTCACGATGCCGACGCGGTCGATGGTGTGGGCGATCCCTTGACGGATGGCCACCGAGTCGAGCGGCGCGTGGCGGACGTTGAAGTCCAGTTGCAGCATGGTGGTCCCCAGGGAGGTGTCGGACTGGATGTCGGGGAGCGACGAGAGCTGGGCCATGAGGGACGCATCGAACTGGGAAGGGGCGACGACCTGCACGCGGTGGGTACGGAGGTCACGGGCCAGGACGGACGTGTTGGGCACCGCCACGAGAACGATCCGATGGAACCGGGGAACGGGTCCCCACCAGCGAGGGTTGTGAGCGAGGACGACCTCCTTCCCCGGAACCCACTTCTTGATCAACCACGGCCCCGCCGACACGAGGACCCCCGGATCGAAGTGGTCGAATCCGTGGTTCCAACCCACCTCCTCGGCGACGTGGGAGGGCAGGAGATCGTCGAACAACGACTCCCAGTCGGCATAGGGCGAGCGGAAGGTGACGGTGACGGTACGGCCGCTGTTGCTCGACGCCACCGAGTCGATGTCGCGGTACCCGAGCGTCGAAGCGACCGAGTCGGGGCTGCCGTCGACGTCGGTCGCCCCACCGCGCTGCGACTGCCAGGCGTACTGGAAGTCGGCGGCGGTGACGGGCACACCGTCGGACCACACGGCCTTGGGCGCGATCTGGTAGACGACGGTCTGGGGATCGACGCTCACGACCTCGGCACTCTGGACGACCTCGGTGTCGAGGACGGAGAGAAGGTTCGGGCTGATCTGGAAGACCTGCCCCCAGACGGCACTGGCCACGAGCTTGGTGGCGGCGGTGTCCCCGCTCACGGTGTGGTCGTTGAGTGTCGTGGGGATGGCGCTGAGCGCCACCGTGGCCGTCCCGCCCCGACCGGCGACGAGCAGTGGCGCCACCGTGGTGTTCGTCGTGCGCGCCGACGAGGCGGTGGGCGTGGCCGCCGATCCGCAGGCGGCCAGCAGGACGGCGGCCACGACGGTGATGGCCGCGGCACCGGCCACCCGGCCGATCACTGCAGGCGCAGAGCCAGGATCACGGTGGTGAAGGCGAAGACGACGGCGACGGTGACGGTGATCCGGTCGAGGTTCTTCTCGACCACGGTCGAGCCGGCGGCCGCCTGGCCGACGGAGCCGCCGAACATGTCCGACAGCCCGCCGCCCTTGCCCGAGTGCATGAGGATGAGGAAGATCAGCGACAGGGTCGCCACCATGTGGAGAACGAGGAAAGCAATTGTCAGCACCGGTGGTCCCTCCTCGGGCCGTCTGGACCTCTCAACGCTACCAAACGATATGGATCATCGACCGGCAGCTCATCGACCGGCAGTCCCCGCCTCGCGCACGATGGCGGCGAAGGTGGCTGCATCCAGGCTGGCCCCGCCGACCAGGAGCCCGTCGATATCGCGCTGACCCACCAGCTCAGCCGTGTTGTCGGGACGGACCGAACCCCCGTACTGGATGCGGACGGCCTGGGCCGCCTCGTCGCCGGCCAGCCCGGCCACCACCCCCCGGATGTGGGCACAGGCCTGCTGGGCATCGGCCCCGGTGGCGGTGACACCGGTGCCGATGGCCCAGATGGGTTCGTAGGCCAGGACCAGTCCGGCGGTCTCGGCCGCCGGGAGACCCTTCGAGGCGGCCGTGGTCTGGGCCGTGAGGCGTTCCTCGGTCTGCGCCGCCTCGCGCTCCTCGGCCGTCTCGCCGACACAGACGATCGGCGTCATGGCGTGACGGCAGCACGGCCCGGAGGGTGGCGGCGACCTGCTCGTCGGTCTGGCCGAAGAGCTGGCGGCGTTCGGAGTGTCCGACGATGACGTAGGTCACGCCGAGCCGGGCCAGCATGGGGGGCGCCACCTCACCGGTGAAGGCGCCCTGGTCCTCGCTGTAGCAGTGCTGGGCTCCGAGGGCGACGGGGATGGCGCGGTCCTCGAGCACGGTCTGCACCGAGCGGAGGTCGGTGAACGGAGGGTGGACCGAGACGTCGAGCGGGCCGACGTCGGCCGCTGTCAGCCGGAGACCGAGATCCTGCACGGTACGGATCGACTGCAGATGATCGTGGTGCATCTTCCAGTTGCCGCTCACGAGCGGCCGCCGCCGCGACCCACCCGGGGCCATGTCAGCGTCCCGTCCCCGTCGCCGTAGAGGAACCGGTGGCGTTGGGGGCATGGCGCAGCGCCACCAGGCCCGGAAGATCGCCGTACTCGAGCAGCTCGAGCGAGGCTCCTCCACCGGTGGAGACGAACCCCACCCGCCCGGCCAGGCCCAGTTGGTCGAGTGCGGCGACCGAGTCGCCGCCGCCGACGACGGTGAAGCCACAGCTCCCGGCGATGGCCTCGGCCACGGCGTAGGTGCCGGCGGCGAAGCGGGGATCCTCGAAGACGCCCATGGGACCGTTCCAGAAGACGGTCTCGGCGCCGGCCACCGCCGCCGCGAAGGTCCGGGCGCTCGTCGGGTCCGATGTCGAGGCCCGTCGAGTCGGCGGGGACGTCGGGACCGACCACGTCGACCTGGTCGTCACCGCCGGCCGTGGTACGGCGGACGACGACGTCGCTCGGCAGCAGCACCCTGTCCCCCGCTTCGTCCAGCAGGGCCCGGCAGGTGGCGACGGCCGAGGCGTCGAACAGGGAGGAGCCGACGGAGTGTCCCTGGGCGGCCAGAAAGGTGAAGGCCATGCCCCCGCCCACGATCAACCGGTCGACCGTGCCGAGCAGTGACCGCAGCACACCGAGCTTGTCGGTGACCTTGGCCCCGCCGACGACGGCCAGGAAGGGTCGGGCGGGGCGGGCGAGCAGGCCGCCGATGACTTCGACCTCGCGGGCCAGGAGACGACCGGCGGCCGAAGGCAGCCGGGCCGGCGGGCCCACGATCGAGGCGTGGGAACGATGGGAGACGCCGAAGGCGTCGTTGACGTAGGAGTCGAAGCCGGCGACGAGACGGTCGACGAAGGCGGGATCGTTGGCCTTCTCGCCGGGATCGAACCGGAGGTTGTCGAGCAGCTCCACCCCCGGGGCCAGCTGGGCCAGGCGGTCCCGCACGGGAGCCATGTCGTAGCGGGGGTCGTGCCGTCCGTGGGGCCGTCCCAGGTGGGTGCAGACGGTGACGTCGGCGCCGTGCCCCGTCAGCCAGTCCAGGGTGGGCAGGGCGGCGCGGATGCGGAAGTCGTCGGCCACCTGGGCGGGGCCGGCGGGCCCGTCGGGCCATCGCAGGGGGACGTTGAAGTCGGTGCGCACCAGCACCTTGCGCCCGCCGACGTCGGGAAGGTCCTCGAGCAGGGGGAGGCCGGCCAGGGGATCGACGCGCGCCGCGGTCACGGGTGCGCCCCGGGTCCGGTGCGTCACGCCCCGGCAGGACGCGCCCCGCCCACGAGCACGGCCAGGTCGACGAGGCGGTTGGCGTAGCCCCATTCGTTGTCGTACCAGCCCTGGACCTTGACCAGGGTCTGGTCGGGGCCGATGGGCACGACCATGGTCAGCCCGGCGTCGAAGGTGCACGAGGCGGGACTGCCGACGATGTCGGAGGAGACGATGGGATCGGTGGTGTAGTCGAGGACGCCCGCCAGCGGCCCCGACGTCGACGCCGCCAGGAAGGCGTCGTTGACCTCGTCGACCGTGACGGTGCCGGGGGACGACGACGGTGAAGTCGGTGATCGATCCGTCGCCCACGGGCACGCGCAGCGCTCCCCCGTCGAGCCGGCCGGCCATGACCGGGAGGACGAGCTTGGTGGCCCGGGCCGCGCCCGAGGAGGCCGGGGCGATGTTGAGGGCGGCGGCCCGGGCCCGGCGCAGGTCCTCGTGGGGGAGGTCGAGCAGGTTCTGATCGTTGGTGTAGGCGTGCACGGTCATCATGAGACCGCTGGTCACCCCGAAGGCGTCGTCGAGCACCTTCACCATGGGAACGAAGCAGTTCGTCGTGCACGAGGCGTTGGACACCACCACGTGGGCGGTGGGATCGAACTCGTCGTCGTTCACGCCCATGACGAAGGTGGCGTCGGCGTCCTTCGAGGGGGCCGAGATGATGACGCGGTCGGGCCCCGCCCTCGAGATGGCCGGCGGCGTCGCCCCGGGAGGTGAAACGCCCGGACGACTCGATGACCACCTCGACGCCCATCTCGTCCCAGGGCAGCGCCTTCGGTTCGCGCTCGGCCAGGACCCGGATCCGGGCCCCGTCGACGATGAGGGCGTCGCCCTCGGTCCGGACCTCGCCGTCGAAACGGCCGTGGGTGAGTCGTAGCGCAGGAGGTGGGCGTTGGTCCGGGCGTCGGTCAGGTCGTTCAGGGCCACGACCTCGACGGCGTCGCCCTGGGTCCGGGCCGCCCGCAGGAAGTTCCTCCCGATCCGTCCGAAGCCGTTGATGCCTACCCGAACGGTCATCTGCGTCTCACCTCGTCAGCCATCGCTCCCCCGTTGCCCCGGCCGCGGACCGGCGCCGCTCGTCGGCCCGGCCGTCGCCGGGTTCCCAGGCCGCCCTATCCGACCAGACCGGCCAGGGCTGCCGCCAGTCTGGCCGGGTCGTGGGCCAGCCCGTTGGCCTTGGCCAGGGGTCCGTCGACGACGGGCACCTCGAGGTGGCCCGAGGGCGATGGCCGTGGTGTCGGCCACGACGGTGTCGACCTCGCACGCCGTGCGCCACCAGGGCGGCGACGTGGTCGGCGACGTCGAAACCCTCGGTTTCGGCCGGCTGGGGGCGGAGGTTGGCCACGTAGACGACGCGGGCCGAGGACCCCCGCGATGCCCTCGGCGATCCCGGGGACGGCCAGGGCGGCCAGGACGCTCGTGAACAGCGACCCGGGCCCCACCACGATCTGATCGGCGGCGGCCAGGGCGGCCACGGCCGGTGGCCGGGGCGGCGGCGTCGGCCGGGATGACCGACACCCGTTGGATGTGGGCGGTGTCCCCGACCGCCGTCTGGCCCTCGATGTCGCCCCCGTCGGAGGACGGCCTTCAGGACCACCGGCTCGGTGGCGGCGGGGACGACCCGGCCCGGGGCGCCGAGGAGGCGGGCCGCCTCGTCCAGGCCCACCTGGACGTCTCCGGCCGCCGCCATGAGGCCGGCCAGGATGAGGTTGCCGAGGGCGTGCCCGGTGAGCTCGTCGGTGTCGGGGTCGAAGCGCTGCTCGAAGACCTGGGCCAGCAGGGCGCCGTCGTCGGCCAGGGCCACCAGGCACTTGCGCAGGTCACCGGGCGGGACGATGCCCATCTGGCGCCGGAGCCGCCCCGACGAGCCGCCGTCGTCGGCCACCGAGACGATGGCGGTGAGGTCGCCGGCGTAGAGGCGCGCCGCCCGCAGGCTGGCGGCCAGCCCGTGACCGCCGCCGACGGCCACGACCCGGGGTCCGGCGCCGCGCCGTCACCGGTCGACGTCCCGGTGGAAGACCGACGGGGCGGCGCCCCGCCTGGGACAGGCGCCGGGCCAGCTCGTCGGCCAGGACGACCGACCGGTGGCGCCCACCGGTGCAGCCCATGGCGATGGTCAGGTACGACTTCCCCTCGGCCATGTAGGCCGGGAGGAGCATGTCGACGAGGTCGACGACCCGGTCGAGAAAGGGTCCCGTCGCCTCCTGGGAGAGGACGAAGTCGCGGACGGGCTCGTCCAGCCCGGAGAGGTCCTGGAGGGACTCGACCCAGTGCGGGTTGGGGAGGAAGCGGCAGTCGAAGACCAGGTCGGCGTCGAGGGGGACGCCGTGCTTGTACCCGAACGACATCACCGAGGTGCACATGGCGGTGTCGGACTCGTCGGCGAAGAGCTCGAGGACCCGGACCCGGAGCTGGTTGACGTTGAGCTGGCCGGTGTCGACGACCACGTCGGCCCGGTCGCGGATGGGTTCGAGCAGGCGGCGCTCGTCGAGAATCGCCTCCTCGACGTTGGCGCCGGCGATGGGATGGCGCCGCCGGGTGCCCTCGAAGCGCCGGACCAGGATGTCGAGGGGGGCGTCGAGATAGACGACCCGGACCCGGTGACCCCGGCCCCGGAGCTCGTCGATGGCGGCCAGGGCCTCCTCGATCTGGCCGCCGCCCCGACCGATGACGAGGGCCACCCGGTCCTGTCCCGACTCGGGCCGCCCGACGACGTCGGCCACCTCGGTGAGCAGCGACGAGGGCATGTTGTCGATCACGTACCAGCCGGCGTCCTCCAGGGCGGCCGCCGCCGTCGAGCGCCCGGCCCCCGACAGCCCGGTGATCAGGGCATAGTCGGCCAGGGCCACGCCCCCGGGGGGGTCGCCGGTCGTGGGCGTGTCGGTGTCGTGGTCGGTCGGGATAGACCCACTATGCCTCGCCACCACCCGCTCGAGGGTCGACGCCGGCCCTCCCCCGGCACCCAGAGCGGGAACGCCACCGCGGCGGGCGAGGCCGGTGGAGCTCCAAACGGCGACCCCTGTGCCAGCATGAATAGATGGACCTCGAGGGGAAGATCGAGCGTCGCGGGTCCGCGCCCGGGCTCCCCCACATGCCCGGGCTCGACGGCCTCCGGGCCCTCGCCGTGCTCTCGGTCATGGCCTACCACGCCGGCTTCTCGTGGATCCCGGGGGGATTCCACGGGGTCGACGCCTTCTTCGTCCTGTCGGGCTATCTGATCACGTCGCTGCTCATCGCCGAACGGCGGGGAACGGGCGCCATCCGCTTCGGTCGCTTCTGGGCCCGGCGGGCCCGGCGCCTCCTCCCCGCCCTGTTCGTCCTGGTGGCGGGGCTGGCGCTTCTCCATCTCCTGTGGCCCGGTGTCCTGCCCTGGGCCGACCCCGTCCCCGACGCCGCCGCCACCCTGGCCTACGTGGCCAATTGGCACTTCGTCGCCGGGAACGCCAGCTACTTCTCCCCGAGCTTCCCGTCGCCGCTGCTGCACACGTGGTCACTGGCCATCGAGGAGCAGTTCTACCTGGTCTGGCCCCTCGTCGTCTTCGCCATCCTGGGAGGACTCACCCGCTTCGGCCGGCGGGTCCACCTCATCCCGGACGTCGAGGACCGCCTGAAGTGGCTGGGCATCATCTGCGGGGTCGGCGCCGTGGCCTCGGCCGCCTGGATGTGGATCCTGACCCCGGCGAACGCCAGCCCCGACCGTGCCTACTACGGCACCGACACCCGGGCCCAGGCCCTCCTCGTCGGGGCGACCCTGGCCGTGGTCCTGGCCGTGTACCCGTTGCGCACCGAGCGGGCCCGCCGCGGCGGGGCCGTGGCCGGCGTGGCCGGGCTCCTCGGCGCCGCCGCCATCTGGTATCTCGTCCCCGAGACCTCCACCCTCGCCTTTCACGGAGGGTTCCTCCTGGCCTCGCTGGCCTCGGCCGCCATCGTCGGCGGGGTGGTCGTGGCCCCGACCGGTGCGGCGGCCCGGTTCCTGTCGCTCCGCCCCCTGCGCTACGTGGGCACGATCTCCTACGGGGCCTACCTCTGGTACTGGCCGGTGGCCCTGGTGATGACGCCCGAGCGGATCCACCTCGGTGAGTGGGATCTCTTCCTGTGCCGGACGGTGGTGACCCTGGGCATCGCCGCCCTGTCGGCCCGGTTCGTCGAGCTCCCGATCCGACGCGGCGCCCTGCCCTCGTGGCGGGCACTGGTGGCCATTCCGGCGGCTGCCGGGGCGTCGCTGGCCCTGGTGGCGCTGTCGGTCGTCCCCGCCTCGCCGGCGGTGCTGCCGGCGGCGGCCCGGGCCGTGACGACGAGCAGGATCGAGGGGAACGGCCAGAGCGAGGGGAACGGCCATCCGGTGACGGTCATGTTCGTGGGCGACTCGATGGCCGGGAGCCTCGGCGCCTCCCTCGCCCCCGAGGCAGCGTCGTACGGGGTGCAGATCATCAACGAGGGACACCCCGGGTGCTCGGTGTCGACCGACTCGGAGTTCCAATTCCTTCTCTACAAGAACGCGCCGGGGCCACCGTGCCGGATCGGCCAGCCCGACGCCCTGCTCGTCCGGTGGAAGGTCTGGATCGACCGGTACCACCCCGACGTCGTCATCTACCTCGGCCGGACCGAATTGATGAATCAGGACTTCGACGGGTCGTGGACGTCGATCACCACTCCCCCCTTCGATAACTTCCTGCGCAGCCAGCTCGACCGGGGCGTGTCGATTCTCTCGTCCCGGGGGGCGCGCGTCGTCCTGATGACGTCGCCGTACTACGACTCCACCGTCCAGACCGGCGGCGCCATGGTGCCCGAGGACACCCCGGCCCGCGTGGTGGAGGACGACCGGATCCTCGAGCAGGTGACGAAGGCGCACCATGGCGTCACCCTCTTCCCCCTCGGGAACCTCGTGACGCCCGGCGATCAGTACCACCAGGACGTCGACGGCGTGAACATGCGCTGCGAGGACGGCGTGCACTTCAGCGCCGACGCCGGGGAGGTGGTGGCGCCGCGGTTGTTCCCCGTGCTCGTCCGCCTCGGCCACTCGGCCAAGGTGACGTCGGTCGCCCGTCCCTCCCCGGTACCGGCTCCGATCCCGGCGTGGTACGACAAGCTCCAGTGCGGCCAGTTGTGAGTGGCGGCGGTGGCTGAAGAGGACCCACGATCCTAGGCTTGGCGACGGTGTTGCCTCTCCATCCACCCCACAGTGAGTAGTGCGACGGGCAGAGAGCGGATCACAGCCCTCGACGGGCTCCGTGCCGTCGCCGTCCTCCTCATCATGGGGTACCACTTCGGGGTGGGCTGGCTCCCAGGCGGCTTCTTCAGCCTGGACATCTTCTACGTGCTCTCGGGCTATCTCATCACCGGACTGCTGGTCGACGAGTACCACCGACGCCACCGGATAAAGCTGTCGGCGTTCTGGTTGCGGCGGGCGCGGCGACTGTTGCCGGCGTTGCTCATCGTCCTCGTCGCGGTAACCGTGATGGTGCGGTTCGCCGAGCCGGCCGGGCTCTACCCCGGGTTCAGGATGGACGCGCTCTCGGCGCTGTTCTACTTCTCCAACTGGTGGCAGATCGCCACCAGTAGCAACTACTTCGTGATGACCGGCGCGGCCTCCCCGCTCACCCACACGTGGTCACTCGCCGTGGAAGAGCAGTTTTACCTGATCTGGCCGTTGGTGACGCTCGCCGTGATGGGCCTGAGCAGGACGTTCGCCCGCGGGGTGAAGGCCCTGCTGGTGCTGTCAGTGGCCGGTGCCGTGGCGTCGGCTGTCGAGATGGCGTCTCTGTTCAATCCGAGCGCCAACCTCACCCGGCTCTACTTCGGCACCGATACCCATGCCCAGTCCATCCTGGTCGGTGCCGCCCTCGCCTGCGCCATGAGGACGATCCAGATGCGGCGGGGAGCCGAGGGGATGGCGCCGGTGGCTCGATCCCGAACGGCTCGGTGGGGCCTCGTCGTCGTGGGGGTGGCCGGCTTCGCCGGCACCCTCTCCCTGACCTACCTCGAAAACGGCACCTCATCGTTCGACTACCAGGGCGGGTTCATGCTCTCGGCCCTTTCGGCGGCGGCCATCATCATCGGAGCCGCCTGCGTGCCCGATGGTCCCATCGCCGTCGTGCTGTCCCTCCGACCCCTGGTGTGGCTGGGCACCATCTCCTACGGGGCCTATCTCTGGCACTATCCCGTCGCCATCTACCTGGACGCGGCGCGCACCGACCTCCGTGGAGCCGACCTTCTCGTCATCCGTGTCGCCGCCACCATCGTGCTGGCCACTGCGAGCTTCTACCTGGTCGAACGCCCCGTCATGACCGGGCGCTTCTGGCGCTCCCTGAAGGCGAGCATCCCCGCCATCGCCCTCGTGGCGGGAACGGTCGTTGTCGTCGTGGCCGGTACCACCGCGGATGCATTGGCGCTTCCGACTGCTCCGACTGCTCCGACTGCTCCGACCCCGGGCCCGACGGCACCGACGAGAGGGCCCACCGTCCCCATTCTCCTGGTCGGCGACTCCACTGCTCTCACTCTGGGATTTTCGCTCTCGTACAGACCGGAAGAGCACAAATACGGCACTCATGTGATCAATGTCGCCACCGAGGGGTGCGGCATCGCCGAAGGTCGCTTCGTGGAAGTGGACGGCACCACCAGAACGGTCGCCGGTGCGTGCAACTCCGACTCGCCCACCGCAACCCAGTGGCCGGCGCTGCTGGAACAGGACGTGATCCATTACCGACCGCGGGTGGTGATCCTCCTGGCCGGCTACTGGGAGACATTCGACCGGACCGATCCTGCCGGACAGGTCACCAACATCACAGACCCGGGCTACGCCCACTACGTCGAGGCCCAACTACGGCGATTCGTGTCGATCGCCGCTTCCGGCGGAAGCGGCGTGGTGCTGATGACGGCTCCCTACTATGACGCCACCGAGCTCCCCGACGGCCAGGCGCCACCGCAGGACGATCCGGTGCGCGTGAACGACTACAACGCTCTGGTCCGCCAGGTGGCGAGGACGAATCCGAAGACGGTGACGCTCGTCGGGCTGAACCGGATCGTGAGCCCCGATGGCCGGTTCACCGGTACCATCGGGAACCTGGTGGTGCGGGCACCTGATGGTATTCATTTCGTGTTCGACCAACCGTTCGACGAGAACGCACCCCTGCCGGATACGGCGGCTCAAGTGGGAGCGTTCGCACGATGGCTCGACCCGCAGGTCTACCCGCTGATCATGCGGGCCGCTGCCGACCACACACCCACCGTGTGAGCCGCTGGACATAACGCGACTCCGGCCGCCATCATCGGGACATGCGGAACGCGGCGCCCATGGCCAGCCACCCGGCGCCGGCGGCCGCAAGCCAGGGGCGCATCGCCGGGCTGGACGGACTGCGCGGGCTCGCCGTTCTGGCCGTGATGGTGTTCCACTTCGCTCCCGGTTGGCTGCCGGGTGGGTTCGTGGGCGTCGATGTCTTCTTCGTGCTGTCGGGATATCTGATCACCACCCTTCTCCTGGCCGATTGCCGGGCCAACGGGCGTCTGCAGCTTCTCGGCTTCTGGGCCCGGCGCGCCCGGCGGCTCCTTCCGTGCC
Organism: uncultured Acidimicrobiaceae bacterium; assembly: GCA_963848355.1. Lineage (GTDB taxonomy): Bacteria > Actinomycetota > Acidimicrobiia > Acidimicrobiales > UBA8190 > CAWKDG01. The sequence goes on along the minus strand of CAWKDG010000001.1, from coordinate 211,956 downwards.
TTCTCCTCGTGGTGCTGGCCGTCACTGCCTACGTGCGCTATGTGGCACCCCCGGGTACCTATCCCGGCTACCGGCTCGATGCCCTGTCAGCGCTGTTCTTCTTCTCGAACTGGCATCAGATCGTCGACGCCCGCAACTACTGGGACGCCACCGGAGCGGTCTCCCCACTCCTGCATACCTGGTCACTGGCCATCGAGGAGCAGTTCTACGTGGTGTGGCCCCTGGTGGTCCTCGGTGTCGTGGCGTTGGCTCGGGGAGTTCGCCGCGCCGTGCCCGTCCTGCTCGCCATCAGCGTCACCGGCGTGGTGGCGTCGGCGACGGAGATGGCACTGCTCTATCAGCCCGGTAGCCCCAACACCCGCGTCTATTTCGGGACCGATACCCACGCCCAGGGCCTGCTGATCGGAGCGGCACTGGCCTGTTCGTTGGCCCTCGTCCAGTGGCGCCGCCGAGCCGACGGTCCGGTCCCCGTCACCGGTCGGACCACCACCCGGACACTCACCGGCGTCGGGATCGTCGGCCTGGCCGGCGTGGTGGTGATGGCGCACCAGTTGAACGACTCGTCGGCGCTCACCTACGACGGTGGCTTCGCCCTCGTCTCCGTGGCGGCGGCGGCAGCCATCGCGGCCGTGGTCGTTCCCCGGACCGGAGTACTCGGCCGCGTGCTCTCGATGCGGCCCCTGGCGTGGACGGGCGAGATCTCGTACGGCCTGTACCTGTGGCACTTCCCGCTGCTTGTCTTCCTGTCGCCGATGCGGACGGGCTCCTCCGGGGTGACGCTGTTCGCCGAGCGCCTGGGAGCCACCGTGCTCGCCGCCACCGTCAGCTACTACGCCGTGGAGCGCCCGGTCATGAGGGGGACCTTCTGGCGTTCGGTGACGTCGCTCCTGCCCGCCGGCGCCGCCGTGGCCTTGGCGGCGACGTTCATCGTGGGCGCCACCGTGGTGCCGGTCGCCGTGGCCGGTCCCGTCGCCCGTGTGCAGCCCAAATTGTTCACCGCCACCGAGGTGCATGGCGCCGTCGGGGGCCCCACTGAGCCTGATCCACCACTCGTGGTGATGCTCGGGGACTCCACGGCCCTCGCTCTCGGTCATGCCCTGGCGGCCACGGCACCGGTCGGGACGACCGTCCACAACGACGGCCAGTTCGGCTGTGGGCTGGCCATCGCCACCGAGGCGTCGGGAGACCCACCCGATCCGGGACTGACCATGTTCTCGGCCTGCAACTCCTCCACCCCGCCCGACCAACAGTGGCCCGCCATCTATGCGCAGAGGGTGGCCGACACGGAACCGGGGGACGTCGTGCTGTTCCTGGCCGGACGGTGGGAGACTCAGGGCATCCTGCGCAACGGACGCTGGACCGACATCTTGTCGCCGGCGTTCCAGTCCTACGAGTTGGACCAGATGCGCCTGATGGCCGACGTGGCCACGGCCCACGGCGCGCACCTCGACTTCCTGACGATGGCCTGCATGGACCCGGGTGCGGCGGTGGGTGACCCGCCCGGACCCTCCGACTCCGCCGCGCGGCGAGACATCTACAACCGTCTCCTTCGTGAAGCAGCCTCCGAGTTCCCCGGCAAAGTGAGCGTGCTCGATTTCGGGTCGATCCTCTGCCCCACCGGGCACTACGCCCAGACGCTCGACGGGGTGCAGGTGAGGACGCCCGACGGGATCCACACGCCCTCGTTCGCCCCCGGGAATCCCTTCGTCGGGAACTCCACGCAGGCTGTGGCCGAGAGGTTCTATTCCTGGCTGGCACCGAGGATCTGGCCCCAGATCGTCCGTTTGCGCTGACGAGCAGAGGGGCCGGTCCGAAACCTCAGCCCGCCGGCTGCCCCCCGTGGGTCGTCGCCTGGAGCCGGGCCCGTCCCATCTCGGCGGCACTCCGGCGGACGTTGCGCCGGGCCGCCCACAGCTCGCCGGTGACGGGGAGGAGGACGTTGCCGATGGAGAGTCGGGAGTCGGGTCGGTTGGTCCACTCGATCCCCACCTCGCGCACGCTGTACCCGAGACGACGGGCCATGGCCAGGGCCTCGGCGTCGAAGGCCCACCCGTCGAGATGGACACGTTCGAACACCGCCTGGGCCACCTCACCCCGCCACAGCTTGAAGCCGCAGTAGATGTCGCGCGGCAACGGGCCCATCATGATCCGGGTGAGAGTGAGGAATCCGAACCCGACGATCCGTCGGCGGACCGGTTGCTGACGCTGGACCCGGGCACCGGTGCTGAGCCGCGACCCGACGGCCACGTCGAACTCGGCCAACGCATCCTCGAGATCCGAGAGTGAATGGAGAGAAGTGACACAGTCGGCGTCGCACATGAGGCGGTGATCGCCGGTGGCCTCGAGCATCCCCCGGCGGATGGAGAAACCTTTCCCCCGGTTGACGTCGTTGCGCAGGAAGCGGATCCGGGTGTCCTCGAGGAACGGCATCACCCGCTCGCCCGTCCGGTCCGTGCTGGCATTGTCGACGACGATGATCTCCCAGTCGCCGGGCCGCCCGTCGAGCATCGTCCGGGCGCCGGTGAGGATACGGACGATCTCCTCTTCCTCGTTCAGGACGGGGATGACGATCGACAGCGACGGTGTCATCGGGTCAGTGTAACGGTGCTCTCCGACAGACGAGGCCCAATGAGACGCCGGCCGGGAAGCGGACGCCCCGCCTGATCATGGCCGCTTCGAGTCTCATGGGGAGCTCGAGTGCCGTGTTCAGGAGGGCCGGGGTCCGGTCGAGATCGGTGCGGCCCTGGCGCTTCGACGACCGGGCCACCAGCCGGGCGGCGACGACGCCGGGGAAGAGGACGGAGTTGAAGTAGGTGGACCGCTCCACCGCCCAACCCGCCGCCCGCGCCCGGTCAGCGATGACGGGAAGGGTGTACCGACGGACGTGGTGGAGCTGGACGTCGTGTTCGGTCCACATCCACTGGTAGGCCGGAACGGTGATGATCAGGTGCGCGTCGTCGGCCGCCACCCGGCGCAGCTCGACCAGGGCGCCGACATCGTCGTCGATGTGCTCGAGGACATCGGATGCCAGCACCAGGTCGAAGGTTCCCGCCGTGAAGGGCAGATCTTCGAGGCCGGCACGGTGGACATCTTCGAGCCCTCGCTGGTGACAGAACTCGACGGCGTCGGCCGACGGGTCCACTCCGACGGCGGGACCGAGCGAGCCGAACTCGATGAGGTGGCGACCCGTCCCACAGCCGGCGTCCAGGAACCGGGGCTTCTCGGGCAGGTCCGTCAGGCTGAGCAGAGCCCAGATGACGGCTCGACGGCCACGGAACCACCAGTGACGCTCCTCCACGTCGTACATCTCGGTGTAGGCGCGTTGTTCCATGTCTCTCACAGAATCTACTTCAGGCCCCGGTGGTCGGGTGTCCCGATGAACGTACGTCGCCGACCGGCCCTCACTAACCTGTCCCCCCTTATGAGCCGGAGCGCCTTATGAGCCGGAACGCTCTGGCCGGGCTGATGATCAGAGCCCGCACCCGGCCGTCGCTCGTGGCCCTCGGGCTCTACATCGTCCTGGCCGTGATCTTCTTCTCCCCCGGACTGCTGCCCGGTCATACGACGTCGGCCGCCGACTTCCTGTGGAGTGCGGCCCCCTGGAACTCGTCGATCCCGACCGGCATCTTCCGCGACAGCACCCACCCACTCGTCGTCGGGTCCAATACACAGCTCGTCGACCCGACCACGCTCTTCGAGCCCTTCCTCCAGTACACGCGCTCGCAGCTCCCCCACATCCCGCTGTGGAATCCGTACATCATGGGCGGCACGCCGTACCTCGGCGACATGCAGTCGGCCATTTTCTCCCCCTTCAGCCTGCCGGCCTATGTGCTGCCCTTCTGGTGGTCGCTCAGTGTGATCGCCGTCATGAAGCTCGTCGTGGCCGCCATGGGAGCCTTCCTCCTGGCCCGCATTCTGGGGATGCGGTTCGCCGGCGCCTTCCTGTGCGGCCTCGTCTTCGGTTTCGGACTCTTCATGGTGGCCTGGCTGCCCTGGCCGCTCGGCAATGTCTTTCCTCTCATTCCCTGGATGCTGCTGGCCACCGAACGTCTCATCCGACGACCGGGGCCTCTGGCCGCCTCGGGACTGGCGGTGGTCACGGCCCTGCAGTTCCTCGGAGGCCACCCCGAGACGAGTGTCCACGTCCTGCTCGCCACCTTGGGCTACTTCATCCTGCGCATCCTGCAGTCACCGGGTGGCGTGGTGGCCGCCATGGGCGACGCCGCCCGGGCCGGACGTTCCCGGCTGGCCGCGTTGGTCGACACTGTGCGACGACCGGCTGTCGTCTTCGTGCTGGCGCTCGTCCTCGGGACTGCTCTGGCCGCCATCGCCATCGTGCCCTTCCTCGAATTGCTCCACAACTCCTCCGACCTGTCGTCACGACCGCGCAGCGGGGTCCACGTCCAACCCGCGTACTACTTCGCCTCGCTCCTGCCCAGTTACTTCCCCGGGGGATTCGTGATCGAGACGGCCTTCTACGCCGGCGCCCTCCCGCTCGTGCTGGCCTTCGTCGCGCTGCTCCGGGCCCAGGTCATGCGCGTGGTGCTGGCCCTGTTCGCCACCCTCTGCATCCTCGTCGTTCTCGGCGTCCAACCCTTCTTCGGCATCGCCGGCCGACTGCCCGGCCTCGACCTCACCTACCTGAGCCGACTGACCATCCTCTATCTCCTCTGCATCGCCATCCTGGCCGGCTGGGGGCTCGACGACCTCGTCCGCGCGCACCCCCGGGGCGGCCGGGCCGTGGCCGTGTCGGCCATCGCCACCGGGATCCTCGTTCTCCCCGTGGTCGTCGTCTTCGCCACCGGCCAGTCGTCCCTGCACTTCCTCCGCCGGGCGGCGGACATCGCCTGGGGTTTCGCCCAACCGCCACCGGCGGGGGCCGCCCATCTCGATGCCATCGTTCGCCTGGCCGCTCTGCTCGTCTGGCTGACCGTGGCCGGGATCGGCCTGATCCTTCTCGGGCTGCGCCTGGGACGACGCCTGGGCGCAGGAGCCTTCGCGCTCTTGGCCATCCTCCTCGTCGTCGGCGACCTCTTTCAGGCGGGGATGGGCGAGAACCCGGCCATCACCGAGGCCCACGCCGTCCAACCGGTCACTCCGGCCATCCGATTCCTCCAGAAACAGGAACCCGCCCGCTTCGTGGCCGTGGATCCCTATGTCGGTGTCAACCCGCTCCCCCCCGACGTCAACATGCGGTACGGCCTGTACGACGCCCGCGGTTACGACCTTCCCGTCATCTCCACGTACGGCGATGTCTGGACCCGCTACGTCGCTCCCCCCACGCCACTTCTCCCTCTGGATACCCCGGCCGTCCCCGTTCTCAACCTCGAGCTGCAACCGGAGTCATTGCGGATCCTGTCGCTCATGGGCGTGACGGACATCCTGGAACAGAAAGCCGAGAAGCCCCTGCAGCTCCCCGGGGTCCATGTGGCCTACGACGGGTCCGACGCCACCATCTACGCCAACGACAATGCCCTGCCGCGGACATGGCTGGTGAGCGACCAATTGGTGGAGCCCGACAACGAGACGGCGCTCACCGTCCTCGGATCGGCGGCCTTCGATCCGCGCCAGGTCGCCCTCACGTCACAGGCCCTGCCGGGGCTGTCGGAGACCGGAGGAGCAAAGGCCCCGGGCCGGTCCTCACCGGGGACAGCCCGGATCGTGCACTACGGGGCCCAGCAGGTCACCATCGACGCGCACGCCTCCCGGGCTTCGGAGCTCGTCCTCTCCGACACCTATTACCCGGGCTGGCATGTCACCGTCAACGGACGACCGGCGCGACTCGATCGCGTCGACTACATGTTGCGCGGCGTCCCCGTCCCGACCGGCTCCGACCGCATCGTCTTCACCTACGACCCCTCCAGCTTCCGCCTCGGGTGGATGATCAGCCTGGGCGCGGTCGTCGTCCTGCTGATCACGGTGGGGGCCGGCCTCCCCCGGCGTCGGCGAACGGCGGCCCGCCACGCCCGGTCCACGACGTCACCGGCTCCGGCCTGACACAACCCTCACCGGGCGCCCCCGCCCCGCCATCGTCAGGTGGGCCGGGCGTCGGCCAGGACGCAATCAGGCACGACCAGGGGAGCGCCATCAAGCCCGAGCGAGCCCGACGTGCACCGGGAGAACTCGCGGCCGGCGATGGCCAGCGGCGGCCCCGGCGCCTGCACCGCCGTCCACACCCAGGCGTCATGATCGAATCGCGGCGCCCGCCCGAGGGCCAGGGTGAAGAGCCCGAGGGCCGACGCCGTGCCGCTCGTCCGGTCGAAGCGGGGAAACAGTGCGGCCGGGTCGGGTACCACCACCACGGTCACTCCCCATCCGGTCAGGGCGTGGCGGACGGCGTCGACGTTGCCCGCCGTGGCCGGAGCCGGGGGCGAGAAGACCTCGGAGTCGGTCGTGATGACGTCGAGACCGGCGCGTTCGGTGCCGGCGCGCGAGGGAATGCTCTGCGGTCCCGCACCCGTGGCCAAGGCGAAGTGCAGCCGGTCGACCGCCTGCCAGGTCATGGCCGACCCGAACGTCACCGGCGGGGGGTAGGCCAACACGACCTGGCCGGGAGGAAGGTGGGGCCCGACGTCGGCGAACCAAGGCGGAAGCGCCGCCGACTCGGTGGTGAGGGGGATGTTGGTGGCGAGCGCCGTTCCCATGGGCACGACGGCCACGGCCGCCACGGCCAGCGACGATGCCCAGGCCGCCATCACGCCGACGGTCCCGGCGGAGTGCCGATGGGCGCGGTCGGCGCGCCCGTGTCGCACCCATGAGGTCACCGTGTCGTAGGTGCGGTCCACTACGACGCCGATCAGGACGGCCGCGCAGAACGTGGTCATGGCGAAGAACCGGGCCACGGAGATGTTCTGGACCACCGGGACGTGGGCCAGCACGCGCCACGGCACCCATGACCGGGTGGTGACGTCGAGCGACAACACCACGGCGGCCAGCCCCACGCCGGTGAAGAGCCAGAGCCGGACATCGCGCCACCAGACGATCAACCCGGCTCCGACCACCACCAGCAGACCCAGGCCGAGGTATTCACCATGGGGCAGAGCCGGCCCCTGGTAGCCGGCGAACAGGCGGACGCCCGACCGGCTCATGAAACGGAGGTGCCAGATGTCACCGAGGACGATTCCTCCTTTCCCCGGTGTCGACGTGGGCCACACCAGTCCCGACAGATGGGCGGGGCCTTCGAGGGCGAACCACACCGGGTAGGCCAGGACAACGATGGACACGGCGGCCGCCACCGCCAGACCGACGAGGGCGTGGCGCATCCGGAGGATCACCTCACGGCCGTGACGCAGGACGACGTAGCCGAGGACGAGAACAGCGCCCACGCCCCCGCAGATGCCCACGATGACGAGCATCTCGGTACTGAGAAAGAACTGCACCACCACCAGAAGACCGAGGGCGGCCCCGGTCGTCACGGCACGACCGCGGTGGCGGACGAGAAGGTCGTCGAGACACCCGACGATGAGGGGCACGAGCACCAGGACCGCGGTGTTCAGATGGGCCACAGCCAGATTGGTCACGGCGAAGGGGCCGAATCCGAAGATGAGGCCGCCCACGAAGGCGGCCGGCGTCCACCGCACCCAGCGTCGCAGCAACCAGAACATGGCCACGGCGGTGAGAGCGGGACCCAACGTCGAGGCCACGTTCAACGTGGCCACAGGGCCGAACAGCCATGTCACCGGGGCCAGGGGGACACCCAGGGCCAGGACGCCGGTGTTGGAGAGCAGGTTGATCCCGGTCGGATGGAACAGCGCCGTCGAATAGAACGGGTTGTGACCGTGGGCCAGGGCAAAGGCCGGCCACTCGAGGAACCAGACGAACAGTGAGGGGTCGTCACAGGCGCAGGTCGTCACGCTCGACGGGTGCGACGACCAGACGTGCCACCACACCACGACGGCAATGACCAGGTAGCCGACCAGGGCCAGGCTCAGAACCTTCACCCCGGGCCAACGGGGTCTGATCACGGTGTCGCCTGTGCCGCGGCCATGACGCAGTCGGGTACGGCGCCGTGGCGGCGGTGCCAGACCGCATCGGTGGTGCAGGCGGCGAACGTGGGTGTCGAGATCGACAGGGCCGGTGCCGGTGACCGCACCCCGGACCACACCCAGGAGTCGTCGACGTAGAGGGGTGGGCGACCGACGGCCAGGGTGAACAGTCCGAGGGCCGACGCGGTGTTGGTGCCCCGGTCGTAGCGCGGCAGGGTGGCCGGGTCGGGTATCACCACCTGGGTCACGCCCCACCCGGCCAGGGCCCGGCGCAGGGCGGCGACGTTGTGGACGGTCGGTCCCGGTGGCCCGTGGAGCGAGAAGGACGCCGCGCTCACCACCACCAGTCCGGCCCGTTCCTTTCCGGCGCGCACCGGCAGTCCTTCGGGTCCGCCCCCGCCCACCAGGGCGAAGTGCAACGAGTCGACCGCCTGCCAGGACATGGCGGCCTGGATCAAGGTGAAGGGGGCGGGAACGGCCAGCACCACCTGACCGGGGGGAAGATGCGGCGCCACCTCGGTGAACCACCGGGGAAGGGTCACCGGAGTGGTGGTGAGCGGGACGTTGTCGGCCACGTCCTTCCCGATGGGCGCCAGGGCCGCCGCCGCCACGACCAGGGCTGCCACCGCCGCCACCAGGGTGGCGACGCCGGTGCGGGTCGAGCTGGCGCGGTCCGACCTCGTCGCCCCCCGGCGGTTGATCGCGGTGGTTACCGCGGCGTGGGTCCGGTCCACCACCACGGCGAGCAGGACTGCGGCGCACAACGTGGTGACGATGATGAAGCGGCCGGGAACGATGCTCCGCACCAGCGGCACGCGGGCCAGAATTCTCCAGGGAACCCAGTAGTGGGTCTCCACCCCCAGTGACAACGCGACCGAGACCACACCGAGAACGGCGAAGAACCACAGCCGAACGTCGCGCCACCACACGATCAGCCCCGACCCCGCCACGATCAGGAGACCGAGACCGAGAAACTCGCCCCGGGGCAGAGCCGGACCTTCGTACCCGCCCACCACCTGCATCGTGGCGCGGAGCGCGGTCATGACCTGGGGATGCCAGATGTCGCTGAGTGCGATCCCCCCCGCCCCCGGTACGAGGTTCGGCCAGACCAGTCCCGACAGGTGGGCGGGACCCTCGAAGGTGACCCAGAGGGGATAGGCGAGAAGGACGGCGGCGGTGACGCCGGCGGTGGCCAGACCACCAAAGGCGGGGCGCCATCGCTCGAGGATGTCGTTCCCGTGGCCCACGGAGCCGTAGACGAGAAGCACGACGAGAGCCACCACGGCGCAGAGGGCCATGATGACGAGGACCTCGGTGCTCACGAAGAACTGCACCACCACCAGGAGACCGAGGGCCACTCCGGTGGCCGCCGGCCGGCGTGGCCGACGGACGAGGAGGTCGTCCAGGCAACCGACGATGAAGGGCACGAGGACGAGGACACCGGTCATCAGGTGACCACCGGCCAGATTGACGAGGACGAAGGGCGAGAACCCGAAGGCCAGTCCCCCCACGAAAGCGGCCGGCGTCCACCGCACCCAGCGCCGAAGCAGCCAGAACATGGCCAGGGCCGACAGTGCCGGTCCCAACGTCGAGGCCACGTTCATGGTGGCTACGGGACCGAACAGCCACGTCACCGGGGCCAGCACGAAGCCGACGGCCAGGACCGAGGTGTTGGAGAGGAGGTCGATGCCGGCCGGATGGAACAGGGCCGTCGAGTAGAACGGATCATGTCCATGGGCCAAGGCGTAGGCGGGCCACTCCAGGAACCAGAGAAACAGTGACGCATCGCCGCAGCCGCACGTCGTCACACTCGTCGGGTGCGACGACCAGACGTGCCACCACACCACGACCGACAGCGTCAGGTACCCGGCGAAGGCCGACGCCAGTGCGAGGACCGACCGGCGCCGCCCTACGTTGCGCATCCGACTGGGACGATCATCGCCCTGCGTTGTCCGATCTCACGCCGAGAACAACGACCCCGACTGCTCCAGCTCTCGGCGGTACCACGCGATCGTCTGCTCCAGTCCGTCACGCAGCGGTCGCGCCGGCGGAAGCCCGAGCACCTTGGTGGCCTTGGTCACATCGGCACGCATGGACCAGATCTCGGTGGGTCGCTCGGGAAGGGCCCCGAACTCGGCGACGATGGGATCACCCATGAGCGCCAGGGTGGTGGTGGCCAGCTCACGCATGGAGAGCTCCTCGCCCCCGCCGATGTTGAAGACCTCTCCCTCGATGCCGGGCACGGTGGCGGCCCGGACGAACCCGTCGGCCAGGTCGTCCACGTAGTTGAACTCCCGGGTCTGGTGTCCTTCGGTCATGGCCAACCGTTCGCCGCGCAGCGCTTTCACAATGATCTCGGGGATGACCCGGTCGGGGCTCTGGGCCGGTCCGTAGGCGTTGAACGGACGCACCACGACGATGGGCCAGCCCCGGCCCCGGTGGAGCATCCGGCAGAACCTCTCGCCGGCGTACTTACTCACCGAATAGGGCGAGAGCGGGTCGACGACGGCGTCTTCCTGGAAGGGCACGGCCACATCGCCGTACACCTCGCTGGTGCTCGTGTAGACGAAGCGTTCGTAATTGCTCCGGGCCAGGGCCTGGAGGAGGTTCACGCTTCCGTGGATGTTGGTCTGGATGCACTCGTCCACCCGTTCCCAGGACTTGCCCACGTGCGTGTATGCACCGAGATGGAAGACGACCGCCGGATCAGCCCGTTCGACCACGGAGTCCATGGCACCGCTGTCGTTGAGGTTGCCACCGTGCAGCGTGATCCGGTCCCGGATGTCGACCAGCCGGACCGGGTAGACCGACGAGACGGTGCTCGTCAGGGCGTGGACCTCGGCCCCGTCGTCTAGGAGCCGCCGGCAGAGATGCGATCCGATGAAGCCCGTGGCCCCGGTGACGAGGACTCGGGCGCCGCCAAGGTCGTCCACGGGCCTTCTCCTTCCGCGCAGAGGGCGCTCAGCTCCAATGCGTCCTTGTAGGTGTCCATCGAACGCCAGAACCCGAAGTGCTGATAGACGTACAGCTCCCCGGCGTTGGCCAGGGCCGGGAGGACTTCACGCTCCAGGTCGTCGCCGTCCCAGCGGTCGAAGGCCCGGTCGTCGAAGACGAAGAAGCCGGCGTTGATCCAATGGTCGGACAGGCGCGGCTTCTCCACGAAGCGTTGGACCCGGCCCGTCTCGTCCCATTCGAGCGTCCCGTAAGGAGAAGGAAGGGGTACGGCCGTTACGGTGACCGCCCCGGGGTGAGACCGGTGGAAGCGCAGGAGCGATGCCACGTCGATGGAGCCGAGTCCGTCGCCGTAGGTGGCCAGGAAGGTCGGCCCCAGCGCCGGGGCGCTCCCGATGATCCGGCCCGCGGTCCCCGTGTTCTCGCCCGTGTCGATCACCTCGACCGTCCACGGCTCGGACAGGTTCTCGGCGAAACTCTTCAACATGTCGATCCGGTACCCACCGGCCAGGACGAACTGGTCGAAGCCCTGCCGGGCGAAGATGCCCATGAGGTGGAGCAGGATGGGCGAGTCCCCCACCGTCATCAGCGGCTTGGGCATCTCCAGACTCTGCGGATACGCCCGCGTTCCCTTGCCTCCGCAGAGGATCAGCGTTTGCATCGGCGATTCATCTTCAGGTGGACTCTCCGTCGTGGATCTCCGATGCCGGGGCGTCGTCGAAATACGGTGATCCGGCGCGGGGGCGAAGTATACCGAAGGTCCGCCAATGATCGGCGTGGGATAGCGTCGACGGCCGGAGAAGGGGGACGGGGCCACGTCGGTCATCACGGGACCTGATCGCGGGTCGGTGCACGCCTCCCCCGATCCCGAGGTCCGTCGCGCCGGACGCCATCTCCGGTCGAGCCGTCTGTCGGCGAAGGTTCGGGCCGTGGCCTTCCAGCTCGGGGTCATCGTGGCCTTCACCGTGCCGGCCGTGGTCCTGTGGTGGCACGCCTGGAGCGATGGCCCGGGTACGACCGTCCGTTGCAATTGCCTCGACCCGGGCCAGCAGGTGTGGTTCGTCGACTGGCCCGCGTACGCGCTGAGCCACGGGTTGAACATCTTCTCGACGACGTGGTTGTGGCCGCCGTACGGCGTCAATCTCCTGACCAATGCCAGCTCTCCCTTGGTCGGGTTCGTCCTCGCCCCCGTCACGTGGGCCTTCGGCCCCTTCGTCGCCACCACGTTGGCGCTGACCTTGGCCCCGGGACTGAGCGCATGGGGAGCCTGGTTGGCCTGCCGGCGCTTTGTGCGCTGGCCACCGGCGTGCGTGGTCGGGGGTCTCCTCTTCGGCTACTCACCGTTCGTCGTCCAGGACGTGGCCCAGGGCCACCTCGGCGTCGCTCTTCTCGTCGTCCCGCCGCTGATGCTCGTCGTTCTCCACGAGATCTTCGTGCGGCGACAACGCTCGGCGACATGGTGCGGTGTGACCCTCGGTCTCCTCGTCTGCGCGCAGTTCATGATCTCGCAGGAGATCCTCCTCCTGACCGTCCTGACGGCGGCGGCAGCGATCGTCCTCGCCGCCGTGCTGGCCCCCCGCCGGACGTGGACGACCGCTTTCTTCGCCCTGCGCGCCTTCGCCCTGGCGGCGGTGGTGTCGGGTCTCGTCCTGGCCGCACCGGTGTGGTACATGCTCGACGGCCCGCAGCACATCAAAGGCTCCATCTGGGCAGGCAAACAGGTCGTGTTCGTCTCCCTGACCTATTCCCTGTGGACCGCCGGCCGGTATGCGATGCAGCTACCGTCGTTCCCGGCCGGCGCGGGCCAGGGGACGACGGTGACGTTCGTCGGCCTGGGCGTGCTCATCGCCGTCGGCGTGTCGGTGGTCGTGGCCTGGCGTCACCGCGCCGTCTGGGTCGTGGCCTTCGCCGCCGTGGTGGCCACCGTGTGTTCGTGGGGGTCGGCCATCTATTTCAGTTCCACCCATGCCGAGTTCTACAAATGGCTGCCCTGGCAGTGGGTGACCACCAAACCGCTCTTCGACAACGTCGAGGCCATCCACTTCGTGGCTCTGGCCGATCTGGGCGCGGCGGTCGTCATCGCCATCGGGCTGGGCGCCGCCGCTTCATGGTCGTTGTGGACCAGGCTCCCGGGCTGGATTCGACTGGTACCGCTGGTGGCCGTGGCGGCCGTCTTGCTCGTCCCGCAGTGGCAGACGTACCAGGCTCCTCTCCTCGTGTCCAAGGTCACCCTCCCGCCCTGGTATCTCACGGCGGCCAAGGCCGTTCCGCCCCGCTCGGTGATCCTCTCCTATCCGTTCCCGGCGTCAGCCGGGCTCGAAGCCCAACCCATGGTGTGGCAGGTGCAGGACTCGATGCGATTCCGTCTCGTCGGCGGGTACGTCAAGGTTCCGGGCCGCGGCGTGGGCGTCATCGGTACCGGACCGGTCGGCTCCGCCACATGGACGCTGGACGCGTTGACGTTGGCCTACGGGTGGACCAACACCCAATTCACCCTGACGGGGGCCGAGGTTCGTAACCTCCGCTCGGCGTTGCGTCGATGGGACCCGTCCTACATCGTGGTGACCGACACCGGCGCCGCCCCGGTGGAGGCGGCCGCCCTGTTCACGGCGGTGACAGGCGTCCTCCCGGACCTCTCGCACCGGGCGTGGGTGTGGAACCTGCACCGGGCACCGGCGCCGACGGCCCCCGCCACCCTGGCCGCCACCACCTTCCAGTCCTGCCGGTCGCTCGCCCACAGCCTGCGCCCCGTGCGCAGCGACCGACCTCTGCCCCAGGACATCAACCGGTGCATCGCCGACAGCGTGGGTGCCCTGTGATCGACACCACCGACATTCCCGATCCACCGGAGGAGACGACGACGTCCGGCCCCGGTGGTCGGACCACCGTGTTCAGACCGGTCGGGGGTCCGATGCGGGCGCGTCGCTTCGGCATGTCCCTCACCGTCATCGTGGCCGCCGGCGCCGGCGTGCGGGTGGCCTACATCCTCATCGTGACCCGCCATGAGAACAGCAAACTCTATGACGCACTGTGGTACGGATTCACCGGCCTCGGTCTGTCCATCGACCAGTTCTTCCGGACTCCCTTCGTCACAACGCAGAGTGCCGCCCATCCTCCGCTCACCTCTCTCCTCCTGGCGCCGTCGTGTTGGTTTTTCGGCTTCCACGCCGGGACCACGCCGCAGCGGATGACCATGGCCATCCTGGGCACGGCCGTCGTCCTCTGTGTCGGTCTGTTGGGCCGGGCTCTGGCCGGACCCTGGGTCGGGCTCACGGCCGCTTTTCTGGCCGCCGGCTACCCCAACATGTGGCTTCCCAACGGCATCCTGATGTCGGAGACGCCGGACATGCTGATCATGGCTCTCATCCTGCTGGCCATCGTCCGCCTCCGGCGACGCCCCACCTGGGTCAGCGCCGTCCTTCTCGGCCTCGCTTGCGGCGCCGAGGCCCTCGTCCGGGCCGAGCTCATACTTTTCATCCCCTTCCTCTTGCTTCCGGCCGCCCTGGCCGCCCGCCCGGCCTCGCTCCGCCGGAAGTTCGGCCTCCTCGGTCTAGGCGTGCTCGCTTCGCTCGTCGTCATGGCCCCGTGGGTGGGGCGGAACCTGGCCACCTTCAAGGACCCGACCTACATCTCGACCGGGGACGGACTGGCGCTGCTCGGGGCCAACTGCAAACAGACCTACTCCGGTCCCTACCTCGGTTCCTGGGCCCTCGGCTGTGCCATTTCGGATCCGGTCAAGGGCGACGAGTCGGTCCAGGCCGAAGCCGACCAGACCAAGGCCATCTCCTACATCAAGCATCACGAGAACCGTCTCGCCGCGGTGGTGGCGGCCCGGGTCGGACGATTGTGGGACGTCTTCCAACCGGTCCAGATGGCCGACGGCGACGTCAACGAAGGTCGACCCCGTGACGGCTCAATCGCCGGCCTGGTGACCTACTACGTCCTTCTCCCCTTCGCCTTGGCCGGGTTCGCTGTTCTGTGGCGCCGGCGCATGAAACCCTGGATCCTGATCGTCCCGGCCGGGGTCCTGACCCTGACGGCCGCCCTCTTCTACGGATCGGTCCGTTTCCGGGCCCCCTTCGAGGTCTGTCTGGTCATCCTGGCCGCCCCCGCTCTCGTCCTCACCATCGGCGGCATTGGTCGCCTGATCGGCCGCCTCGCCAGGCTGATCACCCCGCGGGGACGCCATGCGCGGCACCCCGAGCCCGTCGGCCCCTGGACCAACCGTTCTGCGACCGGGCGGGGTCACGGTGTGGAGATGGTTGAAGACTGCCCGGGCCACCGCCTCGGGGAGCCAGGGCAGAGCCACGAGTTCCTCGAGGGTGGCCGCCCGTAGGGCCTTCACGGTTCCGTACTCACGCAGCAACCGGGTCCGGCGCCCGGGACCGAGTCCGGTGATGCCTTCCAGGGCACTCTTGGTCATCCCCTTGCCCCTGAGCTGCCGGTGGTAGGTGATGGCGAAGCGGTGGGCCTCGTCGCGCACCCGCTGCAGGAGAAAGAGCGCTTCTGATCCCCGGGGGATGACCACCGGGTCACTGCGCCCCGGGATGAAGACCTCCTCGAAGGTCTTGGCCAGCGCGGCCACCGGGATCTCGTCGGTCAGGCCCAGTTGGGCCAGTACCCGGACCCCCACCCCCAGCTGGCCCTTGCCCCCGTCGAGCAGGATGAGCTGAGGCGGGTAGGCGAAGCGCCGGCGGCCGGAGATCCCCTCGGCGTTGCGCTTTCGTTCTTCCAGTAGAGCGGTCAGCCGTCGGGTCAAGACCTCTTCCATGGCGGCGTAGTCGTCGTTGCCGGGCACGTCGCGGACCCGGAAGCGGCGGTAGTGGGCCGGCCGCGGTAGCCCGTCCTCCAGGACGACCATCGACCCGACGTAGGCCGTGCCCTGGATGTGGCTCATGTCGTAGCACTCGATGCGCAGGGGGGCGGCCGGGAGTCCCAGCGCCGACTGGAGGGACTCGAGGGCCTTCACCCGGCTGTCGTAATCGGAGGACCGGCGCAGGCGGTGGCGCACCAACTCCTCGCCGGCGTTGCGGACGACCGTCTCCATGAGACTGCGCTTGCCCCCCCGCTGCGGCACCCGCAGTGCCACCGGCGCGCCGCGCCGGCTGGCCAGGAAGGCGCGGTAGGCGTCGGTGTCGTCGGGGAGCTCGGGCACGAGGACCTGGCGGGGAACGCCGGGGTCGGCCGAGCCGTCGGTCCCCCACATGACCTCGCCCGCACCTGACGTCCACCCGCTGCCGTCGGTCCCCCGTGGGGCGCGGCGTCGGGGGGCCGGTGGCTCGGCGTCACCGTAGAGCTGCTCGAGGACCCGGCCCACGAGCTGGGGCAGCGTCAGGTCTTCCACCTTGTCGACGATGAAGGCTCGACGGCCCACGATGCGGCCCCGACGCACATGGAAGACGCAGACGGCTGCCTCGAGCGGTTCGTCCAAGATGCCGACGACGTCGAGGTCCTCGGGCCGTTCGGTGACGATCTGTTGTCGTTCGACGGCCATGTGCAGAGTGGCCAGTTGGTCGCGCCGACGGGCCGCGCACTCGAAGTCGAGGACGGCCGCCGCCTCGTCGCGCTCGCGCGTGAGGCGGCGCTCGACCTCCTCGGTGGCGCCGGCGAAGAAGCTCATGACGTCCTCGACCAGACCGTCGTACTCGTCATGCTCGACGGCTCCGATGCACGGACCGCTGCACCGCTCGATGTGGTACATCAAGCAGGGTTTGCCCAGCTTTACGTGGCGCTCGAGCTTCGAGTCGGAGCACGACCGGATGGGGAAAGTGCGCAGGAGCAGGTCGAGGGTGTCACGCAGCGCCCCCACATGGGCATAGGGACCGAAGTAGCGGATCCCGGGACGACGCCGCCCCCGCACGACGGCCGCCCGGGGCCACGTGTCGGGGAGAGTGACAGCCAGCCACGGGTAGCTCTTGTCATCGACCAGCCGGATGTTGAAGCGGGGCCGGTGCTCCTTGATGAGGGCGTACTCGAGCATGATGGCCTCGACCTCGCTGGCCACCTGGATCCATTCCACCCGATCGGCGGCCGCCACCATCTGGGCCGTCCGGGCCGGCAACGTGGCCGGGTCGGCGAAGTAGTTCGAGAGACGGCTGCGCAGGGACTTCGCCTTCCCCACGTAGAGGACGCGGCCGTCGGCGTCGAGGAACTGGTAGGACCCCGGTCCGTCGGGGATCTGGCTCGGGGGGGGCCGGTCACGCACGCTCCCACTGTGCCGCACCGGCGGCCTCTTCGGTGACGGCTCCCGGCGGCCGTGTCGAGCCGTCGGTCCGGATAACCTGGGGGTAGCGCCGGCCTGGTATCCCGGCGTACATAACGCTCCGAGGCCGACATACCCGTGGATGGGCGACCAGGCTGTCCCCACCGGCCGCTATCGGAGTGCTCCCCGAAGGGGGTTTCACCATGCTCCGTCTGCAGCATGCGCTTCCCGAGCGCTATTCCGACGCGACACCTGCTCAACTCGCCCAATGGATCGGGGCAGCCAAGGCCACCCTGGGCCCGCGCCTGCTGATCCTGGGCCACCATTACCAGCGGGACGAGGTGATGGTGTGGGCCGACGCCCGGGGCGACTCGTTCGGCCTGTCCCGCCTGGCGGCCGAACGTCATGACGCCGACTACGTCGTCTTCTGCGGCGTCCACTTCATGGCCGAGTCGGCCGACATCCTCACCGCAGACCACCAGCAGGTGCTCCTCCCCGACTTGAACGCCGGGTGTTCGATGGCCGACATGGCCGATCTCGACGCCGTGGAAGACGCCTGGGAGGCCCTGGCCGGGGTGACCGACGTCGAGCGGATCGTCCCCATCACGTACATGAACTCGTCCGCCGCCCTGAAAGCCTTCGTCGGACGTCACGGTGGTGCCGTGTGCACGTCATCCAACGCCGGAGCCGTCCTGTCGTGGGCGCTCGAGCCCGACGGGGCCGCCGAGCCCCGGGGGGACAAGGTCCTCTTCTTCCCCGACCAGCACCTGGGCCGCAACACCGGTTTCCAACTCGGCTACGCCGAGGGCGACATGCGGGTGTGGAACCCCCGGCTGGACCTCGGAGGCCTGGAGGAGGCCGACGTGAAAGACGCCACCCTCCTGCTGTGGAAGGGCCACTGCTCGGTGCACCAACGGTTCCGGCCCGCCCACGTCGCCGCCTTCCGGGCCGAGCACCCGGAGGGAATCGTCCTCATCCACCCCGAGTGTGCCCACGACGTGGTCGAGATGGCCGACGAGGTCGGTTCCACCGACGCCATCATCCGGGCTGTCGGCGCCGCACCGGCCGGATCGGTCATCGGGGTGGGGACGGAGATCCATCTGATCAAACGGCTCGATGACGAGAACCCGGACAAGACCGTGGTGTCGCTCGATCCTCTCGTCTGCCCCTGCTCCACCATGTTCCGGATCGACGCCCCCCATCTCTGTTGGGTGCTCGAGAACCTGATCGAGGGAAGGGTGGTCAACAGGATCAGCGTCGACGACGAGACGGCCGCTGAGGCCCGGGTGGCCCTCGAGCGGATGCTCGCCATCACCTGAGAGCTACGGAAGTGACTCCTCGACGTTCACCTCCACGTCGAAGGCGGTGGCCAGACCTCGCAGTAAGTCCTGCCACGGGTCTGGAGCCGAGGCGGGAAGCGGGACCCGCAGGCTCAGGGCTTCGACCAGCGTCAGCGCCGCACCGCGTAGACACATCTCGTCGGCGAGGTCCGTATGGGCCAGATCCCGGTTGTTTCGATCTCGCACGTTCACGCAGTCGTCCACGTCGAGCACGAAACTCTCGTCGGGATCATCGGCCTCGACGGCGAAGACATCGGCGAAGGTCCTACCGGTGCTCAGGGCGAAGGCGGGGCCGAGAGCACTGACGTAGCGCAGACTGGAGCGAAGCTCGTCAGGTTCGACCGGAGGCGTCAAGCCGAGGGGCAGGGCGATATCGCGCTCGTGGACCCAGCAGTCCCAGAGGCCGTGGTGGGCCACCACGCGAATGGCCACATGGCCGGCCGGCGTCTCCGCCGCTGTCATCCACTGCTGGTCGTCGAGCCCGTCGAGGACAGCCAGGAGACTGTCGTTGGAAGCCACGAACTGCTCGAGCACCTCTCCGGGGGTCAACGACCGCATGGGCTCGATGATCAGGTCCGGCGTGACGGCCGGATCGAAGCCGACCAGCATCCGTGTCGGCGCTCCGGCCAGTCCGGCCTGGACCGAGGCCTGCCAGAAGGCGTTCACCCCCACCAGATGGGCCACCACGTCCTGGACCGACCATTGGTCGCACCGGGTCGACCCGGCCCAGTCGTCGGGGCCGAGAGCCTCGAGCATGGCTTGGAGCCGCCGGCGCTGCCGGGTGAACGGCAGCAGTTGGTCGCTCGGCTCCCCCGACATCGAGATAATGGCCGGTCCCTCGTAGCGCGGCGACGCCAGCACGAACGAGACCTTAGCGACGAAACGATGTCAACGTCTGGGCGAGGTCGGACGTGGAAGCATCGTGGGCATGCGGCCGCTCCAGTATCGGCGGTCGAGTGTCGCAGCCGCCCTGGCCCTCACCACCCTGGCTCTCCTGGCGGCCTGCGCCCCTGTCTCACGCGCCGAAGACGGATCAAGGGCGGCGTCCACGACCACGACTTCGAAAGTGGCTGCCCCGACTTCGTCGACGTCGACGAGCACCACCACGACCACCGTGCCCGTGGCCTTTGCTTCTGTCGACTGGGACGACATCGAGGTCCCTGGCCTCGTCTGCGACACATCGCAACCGATTCAGTTGAGTCAGGGCAAGGCCACCATTCCCACACCGGCCGCGGTGAACGCAGGCACACCGCAAGTGGACATCTTCGAATGGTCATCGGTCGTCTATGGGAACCTCTACGGCACCGGCCAGAATGTTGCCGCGTTGGATGTCTGGTGTTCGAACACAGGGGGAACGGCCGACGGGCAGCTCCAGGATTCCTGGGTCATTTTCGCCGACGGGTCAGGGACTCTCCGGACGTTGGCCGTCCTCACGCCGCAGCAACCATCGGTGGCCGGCTTCCATGTTCCTATCTTTGGGACCGAACCGGGATATATCGAGATTCAGCCTGGCCAGATCACGGTGAAGGAGGCCTGGTACGGCCCGAATGATGCAACGTGTTGTCCCTCCGGCCAGGCCACAACGGTATGGAGGGTGAACGGAGGTACCTTCACTCCCACGACCAAGGTCCAGAATCCGCCCAAGGGCACCTGAAGCTGCTCGCTACGAGCGGCGACCCGACGAGGCAGGCGACTTCTTGGCCCGACCTGATGCCTTGGCCGCGACCGACACCTTGGCCGCCTTGACCGCTTTAGCAGGGACCTTGGCTCGGGGCTTCGACCCGTTCACGGCCGTCTTCCGAGCTCGGGTGGTCGGAGCCGTGACCGACACGGTTGCTTTCTTCGGCCTGCCCCTGGTCGTCGCCTTCGTTGGAGCAGACGGATCCTTGGGGCGGCCGGCCACTTTCTGGCGCCCCGATGTCTTTCGCCGTGAGACCGGTCCGAGGACGGGAATCAGAACCTGACCGGTGTAGCTCTCGGCCACGGCGGCGACATCCTCGGGGGTGCCTTCGGCGACCACGTCACCGCCGCGCTCGCCCCCCTCGGGCCCCAGATCGATGATCCAGTCGGCCGTCTTGACCACGTCGAGGTTGTGCTCGATCACGATGACGGTGTTGCCGTGGTCGACCAGCCGTGACAGCACCTCGAGGAGCTTGCGGACGTCGTCGAAGTGGAGACCGGTGGTGGGTTCGTCGAGCACGTACAGGGTCTGCCCCGTGGGGCGGCGCGACAGCTCGGCCGAGAGCTTCACCCGTTGGGCCTCGCCCCCCGAGAGGGTGGGGGCCGGTTGGCCCAGCCGGATGTAGCCGAGGCCCACGTCGACGAGCGTCTGCAGGTGGCGGGCGATCGTCGGCTGGTTGGCGAAGAAGGCCAACGCCTCCTCGCACGACATGTCGAGGACGTCGGCGATGGTCTGGCCCTTGAACATGACCTCGAGCGTCTCGCGGTTGTAACGGGCGCCGCCGCAGACCTCGCAGGGGACGTAGACGTCGGGAAGGAAGTGCATCTCGATCTTGATGGTGCCGTCTCCGGCGCAACCTTCGCATCGGCCTCCCCGGACGTTGAAGGAGAACCGCCCGGGCAGGTAGCCGCGGACCTTGGCCTCCGACGTCTGGCTGAAGAGCTTCCGGACGTGGTCGAACAGACCGGTGTACGTGGCCGCGTTCGACCGGGGGGTGCGACCGATGGGCGACTGGTCGATGGCCACCACCTTGTCGATGGCCTTCACGCCGTCGATCGTCCGGTGCAGCCCCGGAGTGGTCCGGGCCCGGTTGACCTGGCCGAGCAACGACGACAGCAGGATGTCGTTCACCAGTGTCGACTTCCCCGATCCCGAGACGCCGGTGACGGCCACCAGGCACCCGAGAGGGAAGGCGACGTCGATGTCGTGGAGGTTGTGCTCCCGGGCGCCGCGGACGACGAGCCGGTCGCCGGTACCGGTGCGCCGGTGCTTCGGCACGGGGATGGACTTCTTCCCCGTCAGATACTGCCCGGTCACCGACTCGGCGCAGCGGAGCAGCCCGGCCACGTCCCCGCTGTAGACGACGGCACCGCCGTGCTCGCCGGCGCCGGGGCCGATGTCGACGACGTGATCGGCGGCCCGGATGGTCTCCTCGTCGTGTTCCACCACGATCACCGTGTTGCCCAGGTCGCGCAGCCGGACCAGGGTCTCGAGCAGGCGTTTGTTGTCGCGCTGGTGGAGACCGATGGACGGCTCGTCGAGGACGTAGAGGACGCCGACCAGCCCCGATCCGATCTGACTGGCCAGGCGGATGCGCTGGCCCTCGCCGCCCGACAGCGTGGCGGTCCCCCGGGTCATGGAGAGGTAGTCGAGACCGACGTCGAGGAGGAAACGGAGCCGGACCTGCACCTCGCGCAGCACCCGGTCGGCGATGAGGTGGTCACGCTCGGTCAGCTCCAGCGCGTCGACCTCGGCCGAGGCGGCCGTGATGGACAGACTGCAGAGCTCGTGGATGTTCCGGCCACCGATGGTGACGGCCAGCGACTCCGGCTTCAGACGGGCTCCGCCGCAGGCCGAGCACGGGACCTCGCGCATGAAGGTCTCCGTCCACTCCCGCATGCCCTCGGACTCCGACTCCGAGTGACGCCGTTGCAGCCAGGGGATGACGCCCTCGTAATGGGTGACGAAGGAGCGGGAACGACCCTGCCGGTTGCGGTACTTCAGTTGGACCTTCTTGGCCCCCGAGCCGTAGAGGATGAGCTTCTGGTCGGCCTTGCGGAGTTTGTCCCACCGGGTCTTGACCGAGAAGCCGTTCTCGTCGGCCACCGCTTCGAGCATGCGGTCGAACCAACGGCCGCGGCCACCGGCCCAGGGGAACAGGGCCCCTCCCGCCAGGGTCTTGGAAGGATCGGGGACGACGAGCTCGGGGTCCACCTCGAACTGGGTCCCGAGGCCGTCACAGGCGGGGCAGGCCCCGTAGGGGGAGTTGAACGAGAAGTTGCGGGGTTCGGGTTCCTCGAAGGAGAGGTCGTCGAAGGTGCAGGCCAGGTGCTCGGAGAAGGTGAGGAGGTCTTCGGTCCCGTCGTCCTGGATCACGCCGATCTCGGCGATGCCCCCGGCCAGGCGCAGCGCCGTCTCCATCGACTCGGTGAGCCGTTGCCGGATCCCGTCGCGTCGCACGAGCCGGTCCACGATCACCTCGATGGTGTGCTGCTCGTAGCGGGCCAGGGCCACGGTGTCGCGCTCGCTCAGCTCCACCACCTCACCGTCGACCCGCGCCCGGGCGAAACCCTGCTTGGCCATGTCCTCGAGGAGGGCGTCGTACTCGCCCTTGCGCCCCCGGACGAGCGGAGCCAGAACCTGGAACCGGGTCCCCTCGGGGAGGTCGAGGATGCGGTCGACGATCTGCTGGGGCGTCTGGCGGACCAGGGGACGGCCGCACTTGGGGCAGTGGGGCTTGCCCACCCGGGCATAGAGGAGCCGGAGGTAGTCGTAGATCTCGGTGACCGTCCCCACCGTCGACCGGGGGTTGCGCGACGCCGACTTCTGGTCGATGGAGATGGCCGGCGACAGGCCCTCGATGAAGTCGACGTCGGGCTTGTCCATCTGGCCCAGGAACTGGCGGGCGTAGGAGGACAGCGATTCCACGTACCGGCGTTGGCCTTCGGCGTAGATGGTGTCGAAGGCCAAGGAGGACTTCCCCGATCCCGACAGACCGGTGAAGACGATGAGCTCGTCGCGCGGCAGATCAAGAGACACGTCGCGCAGGTTGTGCTCGCGCGCCCCCCGCACCACCAACCGATCGGCCATCAGAGTGAGCGTACCGGCGCCGTCACGGGATCAGAACGGGGTTCGGAGTGCCCTCCGCCTCTTCGGCCAGGGCCAGCCGGAGGTCGGCGATCTCGTCGCGGAGCAACGCCGCCTCCTCGTACCGGAGCTCCTTGGCCGCCACCTTCATCTCCTCTTCCAGGCGCAGGACGAGCGTGACCAGCTCCGAGGGCGGGAGGCCGGCCAACTCCCCCAGGAGGTCGTCGGCTCCGCCGGTGACGGCGGCCGCCGCCGCCTTCTGGGCGGCCGTCCGGGGCGGGAGGCCCCGACCGGGAACCCCGGTATGACCCGAGAGACGCCGGCCCCGACCGGTGGCGGCGGCCCGGCTCCCCTGGTCGCGGCTGTTGCCCCGCCGGGTGTGGGAATCGTCGGCCGGGCGCAGGCGGGCCAGGATGTCGGTCACCGCCTTGCGGACGGTGGTGGGGTTGATGTCGTGCTCGGCGTTGTAGGCCTGCTGGAGGGCTCGTCGGCGTTGCGTCTCGCCGATGGCCGTCCGCATGGCGTCGGTGATGGTGTCGGCGTAGAGCACGACGTTGCCGTCCACGTTGCGCGCCGCCCGTCCCATGGTCTGGATCAACGACGACGCCGAACGCAGGAATCCGGTCTTGTCGGCGTCGAGAATGGCCACGAGCTGCACCTCGGGGAGGTCGAGACCCTCGCGCAGCAGATTGATGCCGACGAGGACGTCGAACTCCCCCAGGCGGAGATCGCGCAGGAGCTCGATACGGGTGATGGTGTCGACGTCGGAGTGGAGGTAGCGCACCCGGACACCGAGCTCGAGCAGATAGTCGGTCAGATCCTCGGCCATCTTCTTGGTCAGGGTGGTGACGAGCACCCGTCCCCCCGTTCGGCCGTGACCCTGATCCGTTCCAGCAGGTCGTCGATCTGCCCGGAGGTGGGGACGATCACCACCTCGGGGTCGACGAGACCGGTGGGCCGGATGACCTGTTCGGCCACCTGGGTGGAGATGCCGACCTCGTAGGCGCCGGGGGTGGCCGAGAGGAAGATCACCTGACCGACCCGGTCCGAGAACTCGTCGAAGGTGAGGGGGCGGTTGTCGAGGGCCGAGGGGAGCCGGAACCCGTGTTCGACGAGGGTGGCCTTGCGCGACCGGTCACCCTCGTACTGCCCGTGGATCTGCGGGACGGCGACGTGGCTCTCGTCGATCACGGTGAGAAAGTCCTGGGGGAAGAAGTCGAGAAGGGTGTGGGGCGGTTCCCCCGCCTTCCGGCCGTCGAGGTGGCGGCTGTAATTCTCGATCCCGTTCACCACGCCGACCTCGGCCAGCATCTCGAGGTCGTGCTCGGTGCGCAGCCGCAGGCGCTGGGCCTCGAGAAGCTTGTTCTCGGACTCGAGCTCGGTCAGACGTTGGCGCAGCTCGACTTCGATCGACTCCACGGCGCGCCGGGTCGTCTCGTCGCCGGCCACGTAGTGGGTGGCGGCGAAGACCACCAGCTCCTCGAGATCGTCACCCAGGTCCCCGGTCAGGGCGTCGAACTGGCGGATCCGCTCCACCGTGTCGCCGAAGAGCTCGATGCGGACGGCCTCCTGCTCGTAGGCGGGATGGAGCTCGATGGTGTCGCCCCGGACACGGAACCGCCCCCGTCCGAGGACGGTGTCGTTGCGGTCGTAGTGGAGGTCGACCAGTTTCCGCAGCAGCCCCCTTTGATCGACCGTGTCACCGGGCCTGAGGACGAGGATGCGGCTGCGGTACTCGTCGGGCGATCCGAGTCCGTAGATGCACGAGACCGAGGCCACCACGATCACGTCGCGCCGCAGCAGCAGGCTCGACGTGGTGGCGTGGCGCAAGCGGTCGATCTCGTCGTTGATCGACGAGTCCTTCTCGATGAAAGTGTCCGACGTGGGGAGATAGGCCTCGGGCTGGTAGTAGTCGTAGTAGGAGACGAAGTACTCGACCCGGTTGTTGGGGAACAGCTCTCGCATCTCGGCCGACAGCTGGGCAGCCAGAGACTTGTTGGGTTCGATGATCAGCGTGGGCCGCTGGACCGCCTCGATCGTCCACGCCATCGTGGCCGTCTTCCCGCTGCCGGTGATCCCGAGCAGGGTCTGATACCGGTCGCCGCGGGTGATCCCCTCGGCCAGCGACGCGATCGCGACGGGCTGATCGCCCGCTGGGCGCAGGGGGGAGACAACTTCGAGTCGCGGCACGCTCCGATCGTACCGGGGGGGTGTACTGCCCCCTCCCGAGGCCCCTACCCCCCGGAGACCTCCGTCTGCGAGCCCCGGAGCACCTCCAGCGCCTGCCAGACGCGGTCGACCTCGGCCTCGAGACGGGTTCGGTCTCCCCCGTTGTCGATGATGAAATCCGCTCCCTGCCGCCGGTCTTCCCGGGAGGGCTGAGCCGCGATCCGGGCCTCGGCGTCGGCCCGGGAGAAGCCGCGTTGCTCCACGAGCCGGGCCAGGGCCACGTCGACGGGACAGTCCACGACGATGACGGCGCGCAGGCCGAGCAGGTCACGGTGGGCCGGGACGAGCAGGGGCACATCCAGCACCACCAGGTGGTCCGTCCCCTCCTCCTCCGCCCGGCGCTGTGTCATGACGACACTGATGGCCGGATGGGTGATGGCGTTCAATGCCGTCAGGGCCTCCGGATCAGGGAAGACGATGGCAGCCAGGGCGGCGCGGTCGAGGAGACCCTCGGCGGTCAGGATGCCGGGTCCGAACCGGTCGACCAGGGGGCCGAAGGCAGGTCCGTCGGGTTCCACGACCTGACGGGCGATGCGGTCGGCGTCGATGAGGACGGCGCCGCGTTCCACCAGAAGATCAGCGACCGTCGACTTGCCCGACCCCATCCCTCCCGTCAGACCGACGGCGAGCACGGCCTCGTTCGCAAGCACGGCCTCATGGGGACGGAGCGTGGCGTGGCTTGCCGGCCACGGCCAGCAGGACGAGGGTCGTCTCGTCCACGTCGTCGGTCACGAAGAAGTCGTCGTCGGTGATGCCGGTGCCCCCGCCCGTGTCGGACCTGGCCATGAAGCGATAGGCGACGGGGAGAGCCCGCGTGTACGCCCCGACGTACCACGAGTGCGGGATCTTGTGCCGAAGATCGAAGACGTCGAGTTTGAGCACCTTGGCCGCCTTCTCGCGTCGGAGGCGGAAGTCCTCTTTCACGCGGGGGACGGCGTCGATCCCTCCGACCCAGACATCGTCGAAGGAGCGTTGGAGCACAGAGACGAGCTCCGAGTGGCGGAAGAGACGGATGTGGAAGGGATTCTCGAAGTCAGCCGGGGCGTTCGGGGTGATGACGAAGGCCTTTCCCTGTGGCGACAGGACGCGGGCGAGTTCGCTGGCGTGCATCTCGGCATCGGGGAAGTGCTCGATCAGGTGCGACGAGCAGACCCAGTCGAAGGTGCCGGTCCCGAGGGACAGACGTCGGGCGTCGCACTGCGCCACGCGGAGACCGGCCGGGCCGTAGCGGGCGGTGGCGTCGAGCGCCGCCTCGAAGCTGTAGTCGACCCCCACCACGGAACGGTCGGTACCGGCGAAGCGGGCCGTTTCGAAACCCTGCCCACAACCGACGTCGAGCATGCGACCGGGACCCAGGCGCTCCCGGACCGCCCGGTAGCCCGCCGAATGGAGGGCCAGGAGAGAGTCCGGCGTGATCCCTTCGAGCGGACGCTCGCCCGTGAGTTTGGCCACCGGCCCTCTCTTTCCGTGCCGCAACGGTCTTTCAGTGCCGCAAAGGGGTTCAACGGCCCACGTACACTACCGGCGATCATCGAACCTGGGGCGGTGCCGCCGTCGGCCGACGACGCTCGCCCGGAGAGGACCCCTCGTTGCGCTTGACGGTCGAGACGCCCGCGCCGGAACCGGACGTCGACCCGGTCCCGGACCCTGAGCCGACCGAGAGCCCCGAGCCCGAACCGGTTCCCGAGTCCGAGCCGGTTCCCGAGTCCGAGCCGGTCCCCGAGCCCGAGCCGGTTCCCGAACCCGAGCCGGTCCCCGAACCCGAGCCGGTCCCCGAACCCGAGCCGACCGAGATCCCGGAGTTCGACCCGTCGGCGGAGCCGCTGCCAGAGTCCGAGGCGGAGCCCGCCGAGGGTCCAGAGGCGGCGACCGCACCTTCGGAGGAACCGCCCGACGTCACGGACTCCGTGACAACAGCACCGGGCGACGCCGGCGGCGACCGTGATGGTGGCGACGACGGAGGTGACGGTCAAGGAGGGGGACGCCTCCGGTCGTGGGTGTCGCCGGTGGGCTCGTGGGTGCTGCACCTGGCCGTGGCCGGGATCGCCTTCATCCCTCAGCTGCTGGCCCAGCCCGGAGTGGTGGACGCCGACACGAAGAGCTTTCTCTACCTGGATCCGGGGCGGTTCCTGCGTCAGTCGGTGTCGATGTGGGACCCGACCAACGGGCTCGGGACGGTCACCCACGAGCAGATCGGCTACCTGTGGCCGATGGGGCCCTTCTTCTGGCTGGCCCACGCGCTCGGTATCCCGCTGTGGGCGGGCGAACGCCTGTGGGTGGGGGCGATCCTCTTCATGGCCGGGACCGGCGTCCTGGCGCTGTGCCGGACGATGGGTGTCCACGGACCGGGCCGGCTGGTGGCGGCGCTGGCTTTCATGCTGTCGCCCTACTTCCTGCAGTACGTGGGGCGGATCTCGGTCATCCTGCTGCCCTACGCCGCCCTGCCCTGGCTGATCTCACTGGCGGCGCGCTCGGTGCGGACGAGGGGTTGGCGCTACCCGGCGCTGTTCGCCCTGGTGTGGCTGAGCGTGAGCAGCATCAATGCCAGCTCGGCCCTCTATGCCGGGCTGGCCCCGGCGCTGTGGCTCCCCTACGCCGTCCTCGTCACCAAGGAGAGCCGGTGGCGCGATGCCTGGGCGGCGGCCTGGCGCATCGCCGTGCTCACGGGACTGGTCTCGTTGTGGTGGGTGGCGGCCCTGGCCGTCGAGGGAGGGTACGGACTCAACATCCTCAAGTACACCGAGACCGTCCCGACGGTGGCGGCGACATCGTTGGCATCGGAGGTGGTGCGGGGCCTCGGCTACTGGTACTTCTACGACGGCGACGAGCTGGGCCAGTGGGTGTCGACCTCGATCCAGTTCACCCAGCAGCTGTGGCTCATCGCCTTGAGCTTCGCCGTTCCCCTGATCGCCTTCATCGGCGCCGTGATCGTCCGCTGGAAGGCACGCGCGTACTTCGTCCTCCTCGTCGTCTTGGGCGTCGTCCTGGCCGTGGGCTCCCATCCGTACGCCTCGGGTGGTTCGTTCGTCTCGCGGGCCATCAAGGCCTTCATGACCCGGACCGAAGCGGGTCTGGCGTTGCGCTCCACCGACCGGGCCACGCCGACGGTCATCCTTGGTCTGGCCATGCTGATCGGGGCCGGGGTCACGGCGCTGTGGCGCCGGAGCTGGCTCGTCGGGATCCTGGCCGCCCTGGTGTTCGGCGGCGTCGTCATCGCCGCCGACCCGCCTGTGTTCAACGGGACGACGGTGGCCGATCACTTCACCATCCCCGCCCACCCCCCCTCCTACGTCACCCAGGCGGCGGCGGCGCTGAACGCCGAGCACACGAGCACGCGTGTCCTCGCCATCCCGGGGGAGAACTTCGCCGCCTACCGCTACGGGGACTACATCGATCCCGTCTGGCCCGGGCTCCTGACGCGTCCCTTCGTCACGCGCGAGCAGCAGGCCCTGGGATCGCTCGCCTCCTACGACCTGCTCTACGGACTCGACAACCCCATGCAGAACGGGATCATCGAACCCGACGCCATCGCCCCGTTGGCCCGGTTGATGAGCGTCGGTGACGTGATCGTCCAGAACGACCTCGCCTACGAGCGCTACAACTCGCCCCGTCCCCTGAAAGTGCAGCAGGCGCTCACCCCGACCCCGCCCGGCCTGTCGGCGCCCGTGGGCTACGGAGCCCCCCGCCCCGACATCTCCCAGATCCCCCTCACCGACGAGGAGGCCCTGGCCACATCGCCCGACCAGCCGTGGCCCTCCCCCATCCAGGTCATGTCGGTGGCCGACCCCCGACCCATCGTGCGGGGGGAGTCGACGTCGGGCGAGCTCGTGGTCGACGGTGACGGGGTGGGGCTCGACGAGGCGGCGTCGGCCGGCCTGTTGAACACCGACTCGGCCGTTCTCTACGCCGGCACCCTCGATACCCGTCCGTCGGCCGAGGCCCAGGCGCTGGCCGGCAACTCGACGCTGGTGGTCACCGACAGCAACCGGAAGGAGGCCTTCCGCTGGAACACGATCCTCGGCAATGCCGGCGAGACCCTGACGAAGGCGCAACCGGAGCCGACCGATCCCAACAACGCCCCCCTCGACCTCTTCCCCGGGGCGCCCGCCGATGCCCAGACGACGGTGGCCCTGCAGGGTGTGGATGCCATCACGGCCTCGTCCTACGGCAACGTCGACGACTACCTGCCCGAGGTCCGTCCCTCGCAGGCCCTCGACGGCAATCTCGACACGGCGTGGGAGACAGGGGCCTTCACCGTTCCACTGCACCAGTGGTGGCAGGTGGCGCTCACCGGTCCGCTCACCACGAACCACGTCACGCTCGTCCAGCCGCTCTCGGGCGTGAACAACCAGTGGATCACGAAGGTCACGCTGACCTTCGACGGCCACTCCCCCGTGACCGTGGCCCTGGGGCCCGGGTCACGGACGGCGGCGGGGCAGGCGGTGGTCTTCCCGACACGGACGTTCACGACGCTGCGCGTCACCATCGACAGGACGAACCTGGTCGGTGCCAGTCCGAGGCTCATCCAGAACGCGTCGCCCGTCGGCCTGGCGGAGGTCGAGGTCGGTGGCGCCCAGGAGCAGGAGGTCGTGGACATGCCCGACGACCTGCTCGACGCGGCGGGACCGGCATCCCTTTCCCACCGTCTGGCCATCGTGATGACCCGCGAGCGGGTGGCCCCGATCCCCCCGCTCTCCGATCTCGAGCCCACGTTGAGCCGGGAGTTCACGCTCCCGACGGCCCGGACGTTCACCTTGACGGGAACGGCCACCATCAACACGCTGATCCCCGATGCCACCATCGACACTCTGGTGGGACGGCCCGGCAGCACCGGCGACGGTGTCGTCGCCTATTCCCTCGGTCGACTCCCCGGCGACCTGCACGACACGGCGTCGGCCGCCCTGGACGGGAACCCGTCGACGATGTGGTCTCCCGGTTTCGGACCTCAGGTCGGTGAGTGGATTCAGGTCCACGTGCCCCGGCCCGTCACCTTCGACCATCTCGATCTCCAGGTGGTGGCCGACGGTCGTCACTCCGTGCCTACCAGCCTGACCATCTCGACCGAGAACGGCTCCGACCGGGTCACGCTCCCCCCCATCACCGACGGTCGCCGGCAGGATGCGACCGTCTCGGTACCCGTCACCTTCCCCGCCCTCACCGGCGACCAGATCCAGGTGACGTTCACCGGTGTCCGGGCGGAGCACACCGAGAACTACTACTCGCACAGCCCGATCACCCTGCCCATCGGGATCGCCGAGCTCGGGATCCCCGGCGTCGACGCCCCGGCGGCGCCGGCGGCGATGCCGGGGACGTGCCAGTCGAACCTCCTCACCATCGACGGCCGACCCGTGTCGGTCGAGATCACGGGCTCCACGGCGGCCGCCCTGAACGGCGACACGTTGACCGTGCAGGCGTGCGGTCCCGACGCCGGCGGCATCACCCTGGGCCCGGGGCAGCACGTCCTGCAGAGCACGTCCGGTCACGTCACCGGTTTCGACATCGACCAGCTCGTGCTCGACTCGGCCCCCGGTGGCCGGGCCGAGGCGGAATTCCCCGGGGGGCCGCTTCCCGCTCCCACACCGGGGCCGGCGCCGACGGTCCAGGTGGTGAGCCAGACGGCCACCAGCTTCCACCTCCGCGTCACCGGGGCCGGCGGTCCGTTCTGGCTCACCCTCGGGGAGAGCGTGAACAAGGGGTGGGAGGCGGCGACGAGCGGGGGCCGGAGCCTCGGACCGGGCATGCTGGTCGACGGGTTCGCCAACGGCTGGCTGGTCGACCCCGCCGCGCTGGGCGGCGCCGTCCACAACGGGACGTTCGACGTGACCCTCACGTGGGCCCCCCAGAAACGCGTCGACGTCGCCCTGGCCCTGTCGGCGGCGGGGGCCGTCCTCTGTCTGCTCCTGGCCCTGCTCCCCAACCGTTGGCGACGGACGATCTTCTTCCGGCGCCGCCGGCGGGCGGCCGTGACCGCGGCCGCGGCCACGGGGAGCGGGCCCGTCCGGACGTGGGCACGCGACGACCCCCCCGAGCTCACCTCACCGCTCTCGGCCTACCGGGGGAGACCGCGGTGGTGGGCCTACGTCCTGGCTCCGCTCCTGGCCGGAGGGATCGCCGCCGGCGTCCTCACCCGGCCCGCGATCGGGCTGGCGGTGGCCGGCGCCGTCCTCGTCATTCTCGTGGTGCGCCATCTGCGCTTCCTGCTCACCCTGACCGCACTCGGCCTGATGGCCGCCGCCGGCGTCTACACGGTGATGCACCAGTCGGTGTTCCACTTCCCCCCCGGCGGATGGCCGATCAACTTCGAGCCGGCCAGCAACCTGGCCTGGGCCGCCGTCGTCATGCTGACGGCCGACGCCATCGTCGAGATCGCCCGGGGCGTCTCGGTGAGACGAACCGTGCCCGATGACGGGCTGCTCGACCACGGGGTACCCGTCGAGCCGGAACCCGCCGAGGAGGCCGATACACCGGCGTGAGACGCTCAGGGCATGGAGAGACCTGCCGCTGACATCGTCGGTCCGATGAATGAATGCCTGCGAGGGATGAGGAAGCTCGTCGAGGACATCGACGTCGCCGCCATCACCCCGTCCCAGGCGGCTCAGCTCTACCGGTTCTTCGACATCGCCGGGAACGTGGCCGTCGCCGGGATGAGTCTGGTCACACCCGTCATCGACGGGGCGGGCCGTGGCGCCGTCAGCGCGTCCCGTCGGGGCGGGCCTCGGCCTCGCTGACGAGCGCCTCGAGCGTCCCCGCCGCCGTGGCCTCCCACGTCATCCGCTCGGCATGTTCACGCGCGGCGCGCCCGAGCCGTCGTCGCTGCGCCTCGTCGTGCAGCACCGCCGCGAGCGCGTCACCGAACCGGCTCGGCGTGTCGACGAGGATGCCGGTCACGCCGTGGACGACGGCGTCGCTGTGCCCGGCGATACGGGTGACGACGGCCGGCGTCTCACAGGCCGCCGCCTCGGTGATCGTCATGCCCCAGCCCTCGCGCTGTGACGTCGAGACCAGGACCCAGGCCCGGCGGTAGGCGTCGAGGAGCTCGTCCTCGGAGCGCCGGCCGACGAGGTCGATCCAGCCGCCGGCACCGGCGGCCCGGATCCTCTCCTCGAGCTGCGGACGTTCGTAACCCTCGCCGATGATCTCCGCCCGCAGGCCCGGGACGGTCCGGCGCACGGAGACGAGGGCGTCGATGAGGAGGTCGAAGCGCTTCACCGGGACGAGTCGTCCGACGGCCACCACGAGAGGGTCGGGCGACCGCTCGCCACCGGGGGTGAAGCGGGGATCGACACCGGGGGGGACGACGCTCACGTTGCCCGGGGGCAGACGCAGCATGGAGATGATCTCGTCGCGCGACGAGGACGAGAGGGTGACGATCCGGCTCCGGCGGTAAAAGGGTGGGGCCACCCGGCTCTCGACGAAGGCGCCCACGGGGGCGAGGCGTGGCGACATCACCATCTGCCACATCTCGGCGTGGACGTGGTGGAGGAAGACGATGCGGGGGCACCGGGCCCAGAGGGGAGAGAAGAAGGGCATCCCGTTCCAGATCTCGACCAGACCGTCGGGGCGCCCCCGGCGTCCGACCAGGCCGCTCAGGGCGCTGCGCGGGAACACGGCGTAGCGGCCCGACTTGCGCACCACGCCGTAGCCGTCGCGTCGGGTGAACGGACCGTGGCCGGCGGCGCTCGATGTCCGCAACGTGACGTCGAGCCCGGCCCTGGCCCACAACGTGGCGATCCGGTGGGCGTGCAGCTCCGATCCCCCGGCTTCGGGATCGTCGAGGTCACGCCAGGCCAGGAGGTGGATGCTGGCCAGCCCGACCTTGCCGGCGGCGGCGACGGCCTGGTCGAGACGGATGGCGGCCGCCGCCAACGGCTCGGCCCCGGCGCCGGGTCCGGCATCCTCGGTGGCAACAGGGACAACAGCGGCCCCAGTGGGACCGCTCACCGGTTCTGTGATGATCGCTCGTCTCCCTGTGTCGTCCGGCACGTCCGATGCCCCTTGGTCAGCCCGGACCACGGTATCCCGACTCGGACACCGGGCCTGGGTTTGCCGTTCCGTCGTCGGGTGGGACCGTGACGGGGCCGACCGGACCCCCGTCGCCCCTCGTCGACCAGCGCCGCCCCGCCCGCACGTGCACCGCCACCAGGGCGGCCGCCGTGGCCAGGGTCAGGACGGCCTGGACGACGAGGTCGGCCCGGGCCGTGGCCACGTAGTGCCCTTTGGCCCTCAGGGTGAAGAGGATGAGAGCGCCGGTGCCCACGGCCAACAGGAGCACGACCCATCGGTAACCCACCCCGAGCAGGTAGACGGTGAGCACGACCGTCACGCTCAGGAAGACCATGGCCAGGGCGAGGGTGGAAAAGGCGGGGGCGGCCTTCGCCAACTTGGACCCGAAGACGACGTCGAGAAGAGTCGTCGGTGCCGCCACCGATGCCCCCACCAGCACGACGGCAGGCAGCGCCAGGATGAGCAGGGTGTGGCCGAGTTGGCGCAGCGCGTGCGACCCCTGGTGCCATCGGATGGCCGATTCGGGCAGGAGGTAATTGACGAACACCAGGGCGCCGAAGACGAGGGCCTTCGAGGGGACGGAGATGGCCGCGTAGGACCCCGAGTGATGGGGCGCCTGACTGTCGAACCCGATCACGTCGGCATTCTGGAGAACGGCCAGCAGGGCCAGACTGACCAGTGCCGTCACCATGTCGGCGGCCAGATGACGCCCGGTGTGGGCCGATGCGGCCGGGACCGTGCCGGCCGGGCCGGGGCCCGGTTCCGTTCCCTCCGGACGACGCGCCAACGCCGCCATGGCCGTCACCCGGGCGTGGACGGCGGTGATCACCTCGGCCACCAGGATCCCGAGGGCGGCGCCGGTCACTCCCCAGATGGCCGCGAACCCGATGGTGCCGGCCGTTTTGGTGACGGCCTCGAGGATGAGGTTGATCGACAGGTTGCGGTAGTCCTGACGGGCCTGCAGGAGCCCGCGGTCGATGGACAACAGGACCCAGATCCCCGCCGCCGTGAGGATCTCGACCACGCCACCGGGTCCGGGGAGTGACAAGGCGCTGATCAGGGGGGCCCGGACCAGCCAGATGGCCAGGGCCAGGACCACCACGGCGGCGGCTCCGATGCGGTGGACCCGCACCACCCAGGCATGGACCCGGTCACCGTGCCCCTCGGTCTCCCAGGCCGTGATGCGGCGGACGACGGCGACGAGAAGGGCCGAACCGGGCATGGACAGGACGAGGAACAGACCGATGAGGACGATGAGGGCGCCGTAGCCCCGGCTGGTGAGGAGCCGGGCCACGAGGACGGTGGTGAGGAGGCTGGACACTCCGACGGCGGCGGCGGAGATCACGATGGGCAGCACCTGACGGATGTCCCCGCCGACGGGCTTGGCCATGGGCGCTTCCACTAGGGCACGTAGATGTTGGCGAAGGCGAGGACCGAGTATCCGACCAGGGCGACGGCGCTGAGCACGAGCACGATCCGGAACACCCGGTCGTCGGCGGTCAGGCTGGCCCCCGCCAGGACGAGGGGGAAGGCGGACAGGGCGTAGCGCTCGAAGGAGTCGAGGTTGCTCCCGGTGAGGGCCACGGCCAGCACGGCGACGGCGAAGGCCCCGTAGGAGGCGGGCCACGAGCGGAAGGCCACGACGACCAGAGCCACGGCGAACAGCGCCCACGGGAGATGCAGGCCCTCACTCAGGTGGTGACCGTGGACCAGGAACGAAGCATCGTGGGCCAGCGTGACGAGGGGATCGACGATGCGACCGTGAAGACGCGGATTCACCTGGAGGCGAAGAGGGGTCAGCGCGTCGCCGTAGCGCCATCCCACCCATCCGAGGAAGGCGCCCATCCCCACGGCCGGAGCGGCGACGGCGGCGGCGCGGGCCAGACGTTCGCGTGGCCCCGAGGATCGCAGTCCCCGTCCCGCTTCGATGAGGGCGGGAACGAGCAGAAGGACACCGACCGGTCGGGTGAGCCCGGCGGCCACGCCCAGGAGGGCCGCCCACCACCAGTGCCGCGACCGCAGGGCGAGGAACGTGCCGACCGAAAGGGCGAGAAGGGTGCCTTCGGCGTACCCCATGACGAAGATGAAGGCGACGGGGGCCAGACAGACCAACCAGGCCGCCCGTCCGGCGAGCGCCTCGTCGCCCGTTTCCCACCGCACCAGCGCCACCAGCAGGGCGGCGCCAGCGAGGGCACAGACGTTGGCCACCACCACCACGGCCGCCCCCACGCCGATCCCGGGCAGGAGGGACAGCCCTCGGGCCAGGAGCGGAAAGAGGGGAAAGAAGCGCAGCGAGGTGTGGCCCGCACCCCAGTAGCCGTGTCGGGTGATGGACTCGTACCACCCGGCGTCCCAACCGAGGAGGCCCTCGTTGATCCGGGCGGTGGCGGCGGCCGACACATGGTCGCCGGCGGCCAATTGGCGGGCCACGGCGAGGGCCACCCCCACCGCCACGCGAGCCACGGCCCACGGGATGATCGACACCCGCAGCGCCCACCAGACCGCGGTGAGTCGTGACGACCCCGTCCCGGCCCCGGGTCGGGCGGCGACAGGGTGGCCGGCGACAGGGTGGCCGGCGACAGGGTGGCCGGCGACAGGGTGGCCGGCGACAGGGTGGCCGGCGACAGGGTGGCCGACGTCGGCCGAGGTCGTCGACATCGCCGGCGCGGCCGGTGCGATGTCGGTCGTGACGACCGGTGTCCCTGTCCCGTCCATCGCTGCATGGTACCGATGGTCCTGCAGACCGAGGTTGCCCGCCCCGACGAGGACGGGACGTCTACCATGGCGGCGCCCACGAGGAACCGGGACGAACTCGAGACCCAGGGGTGCGGCGTTCGAGACGCCGTCGACTCGGCCCGCGAACGGGCACAACGGTACGACCCGAGGGGGCTGAAGTGGCCGACTCCGCTGATCGGTATGACCGGAGGACATTTCTCGGGCGGGGCGCCGCCACGGCCGCCGGTCTGGCCCTGGCCGGGGGCGGGGCTCCGTTGCTGCTGTCCGCCTGCGGGGGCTCCACCCCGTCCACGCAGGGCAGCACCACCACGACGCCGGGTGTCAGCACCGCCAGACCCCGGAGAGGGAATTCCGTGATCATCGGGATGAGCTCCGATATCGACGGATTCCTCCCTGCCCAGAGCCACTGGGACAACACCGGGCTGACCTACGCCAACGCCGTGTTCGACACCCTGACGGCGGTGGCCGCCGACGGGTCCATCCGTCCCCACCTGGCGGCATCGGTTGTCCCCAACGCCACCATGACGGCGTGGACGGTGACCCTGCGCCCGAACGTCGAGTTCCACGACGGTTCACCGCTCACGGCCGACGTGGTGCTCCAGGGATTCAAGGCCATCAAGGCGTCGGCGCTCACCGCCCAGGCCGCGGCACCGATCAGCAGCGTGACGACGTCGGGTGACCTCACCGTCGTGTTCCACTGCGTCGAGCCTCTCGTCGCCTTTCCTTCGTACCTGACCACCCAGCTCGGCTCGCCCATCGCCCTGTCGCAGCTGGACAAGAACGACTCACAGATCCCGGTGGGCACGGGACCCTTCAAGTACGTGTCCTGGGAACCGAACGACCACTTCACCGTGGAGCGGAACCCGCACTACTGGCGGGCCGGGCTGCCCTATCTCGACACGGTCACGTTCAAGCCCATCGTGGAGGACGAGTCGCGCGAGCTCTCGTTGCGCTCGGGGACGATCGACCTGATGGTGTCGCACGACCCCGGAGCCATCCGCGACCTCCAGCACAATTCCAGCTTCCAGCAGGTGACCGACCTGCACCAGACGACGGGGCAGCCCGACATGGACTTCATCTGCCTCAACGTGGACTCCGCACCCCTGAACGACCTCACCGTCCGCCAGGCCCTGGCCTATGCCACCGACCCGGCGGAGATCGTCAAGCTGTTCGGAGACGGGGTGCTCTCGCCCAACACGTCGCTCTTCCCGCCCGGCTCTATCTACCGGGCGGAGGACAACGGGTATCCGGTCTACAACCCGACCAAGGCCAAGCAGCTGGTGGCCCAGGCCGCTCCCGCCCACGGGGGCAAGCTGAGCATCCAACTGATCGACATCCCCGACCCCCGGCAGGCGCTGATCATCCAGGCGCTGCAGAGCATGTGGCAGGACGCCGGGTTCAAGGTCACCCTCGGCCAGGTCGGTCAGGTCCAGTACATCGACCAGCTGGTGGGGGGCCAGTTCCAGGCGGCGGCCGACGAGCAGTTCAGCGCCCCCGACCCCGACATCAACTACGTCTGGCTGAGCCCCACCACGGCGAATCCTCCCATCGCCCTCAACTTCGCCCGCAACAAGGACCCCCGCATCGAGACGGCGTTGCAACAGGGACGTACGCACGCGGCCCAGTCGGTGCGGGTCGAGGCCTACAAGGAGGTGGACAGGCTGCTGGCGGAGGACCTGCCCTACCTCTGGATCTCGCGGGCCCCGTGGTCGCTCACCGGCAACGACACGGTGATGAACTTCGCCAACCCGATCCTGCCCGACGGCACCACGGGCCAGGGGTTCGCCGCCGGCGTCTTCACCCCCGCCCAGATCTGGATGAAGGCCTGAGGACGTCTCCGGCATGACTCGTTACATCGGTGGACGGGTCGTCCAGCTCATCGTCATCTGCTTCTTTATCTCCATCGTCGCCTTCCTGCTCGTCCACCTGCTGCCCGGCGATCCGACGGTCTCCATCCTGGGGCCGAACGACACGGCCCAGGCCCGGGCCGAGCTGCTGCGTCAGCTGGGACTCAACAAGCCGCTGTTGTCCCAGTACCAGACGTGGATCAGCAACGTGTTCCACGGCAACCTGGGGATCTCCTTCCTCACCCACCAGACGGTCACCAATGCCATCGGCGTGGCCTTTCCCATCGACCTCGAGCTGATCATCGTGTCGCAGCTGCTCGCCTTCGCCGTCGCCATCCCCCTGGCCCTGGTGGCGGCGCTGCGACCCAACCGGCTGTTCGACCGGATCTCGACCACGTCGACCTACGCCCTCCTGGCCGTCCCCACCTTCGTGGTGGCCGTGATCCTGGTGCTGGTGGTGGCGGTGAAGATCCACATCTTCCCGGCGACCGGGTTCAACCCCCTGTCCCAGGGCCTCGGATCGAACCTCAAGTCCGTTCTGCTGCCGTCGATCGCCCTCGCCGTAGGCTCGGTGGCCATCTACTACCGCCTGCTGCGGGCCGACCTCATCGCCACGCTGCAGGAGGACTTCATCACCATGGCCCGGGCCAAGGGGCTGTCGACGCGTTACATCCTGCTGCGCCACGCCCTGCGACCGTCGTCGTTCGCCCTCCTGGCCGGGGCCGGGCTGAGCATCGGTTCGCTGTTCACCGGTGCTTTCGTGGTGGAGATCCTCTTCCAACTCCCCGGCATCGGCTTCCAGCTCATCCAGGCCATCGACTCGCGCGATTATCTCGTCGTGCAGGGCATGGCCCTCGTCGTGGCCGTCGCCTACGTCGTCATCAACTTCGGCGTCGACATCCTCTTCACCTTCCTCGATCCGCGGGTCCGCCGTGGCTGAGACCGTGGGAACGGCGGCCAGTGCCGTGGGAGCCATGGAACGCGTCCGCGAGTACGAGGAGTTACGGGGCGTGCCCGACCCGGCCATCGTGGCCAACGCCGCGAGGTCGGGGCTCGGGGTCGTCTTCTGGGTGTGCGTGGCCTGGGTCGCCGTGATGATCCTGCTGGCCCTGTTCGCCTCGTCGCTGCCGCTCAAGAACCCCAATTTCCAGGACTACACGGCGGTGAACGTCGGCCCGAGCTTCCATCATCTTCTCGGCACCGACGACCTCGGCCGCGACCTGCTGTCCCGCATCATCTACGGGTCGCGCGTGTCCTTCGTCATCGGCTTCGCCTCCGTCGCCCTGGCCCTCCTCGTGGGGGGGACGTTCGGGTTGCTGGCCGGCTACGCCGGTGGGTGGATCGACAGCATCCTCAATGCCGGTTCCCTCGTCGTCCTGGCCTTCCCCGCCTTGCTGGCCATTCTGGTGATCGAGGCCTTCTGGCGACCGACGACCCTCTTGAAGCTCACCATCATGTTCGCCGTCGCCGGCGCCCCCAGTCTCTTCCGCGTCATCCGGGCCACCACGCTGTCGTTCGCCAACCGCGAATTCGTCGTCGCCGCCCGCACCATGGGTGCCACCACGTGGCGGATCCTGTACCGGGAGCTCCTCCCGAACGTCATTCCGGCGGCGGTGTCGTTCGCGCTGATCGGTGTGGCCGTGGCCATCATCCTCGAGGGCTCGTTGGCCTTCCTCGGTCTGTCGATCACGCTGCCCACGGCGTCACTGGGCAACATCATCAACGAGGGGGTCCAGAACAACAATCTGGCTCTGAACCCGTACATCGCCCTGTGGCCGTCGATCTACATCTTCCTCCTTCTCGTGGCGCTGAACCTGATGGCGGACCGCCTGCGGGCGCGCTTCGACGTCCGCGCCGGGAACCTGTGAACTTCCGCCAGCGACGGACGTCGCATCTCCACTTCCCCGACGCGGCCGAGCTCGAGGAGCCGCTCCTCGACGTGCAGGATCTGCGCACGGCCTTCCGCACCGAGCGCGGTCTGGTGCGGGCCAACGACGGCATCTCGTTCACCTTGGCCCGGGGCCGGACCCTGGGCATCGTGGGTGAGT
This sequence comes from uncultured Acidimicrobiaceae bacterium, assembly GCA_963848355.1. GTDB lineage: Bacteria > Actinomycetota > Acidimicrobiia > Acidimicrobiales > UBA8190 > CAWKDG01. Next base: position 171,845 of record CAWKDG010000001.1, on the reverse strand, counting down.
CGGGGTCGGGCAAGACGGTGCTCACGCGTTCGATCATGGGCCTTCTGCCCAACACCAACCTGGAGAGGTCGGGGTCGGTACGCTTCGCCGGCCACGAACTGATGTCGCTGACCCCGTACGAGCTCCGTGACGTCTGGGGTACCCAGATGGCGGTCATCTTCCAGGACCCCATGACGGCACTGAACCCCGTGGTGCGCGTCGACCGTCAGTTGACCGAATCGCTGCGGATCCGCCTCGGCCTCGACCGCCGCGCCGCCCACGACACCGCCGTCGCCCTGCTCACCTCGGTGGGGATCCCCGCGCCCGAGCAGCGCATGCGGAACTACCCCCACGAGCTCTCGGGTGGCATGCGCCAGCGGGTCATGATCGCCATCGCCCTGGCCTGCGGGCCCAAGCTCGTCCTGGCCGACGAGCCGACGACGGGGCTGGACGTCACCCTCCAGGCCCAGATCCTCGACCTGCTGGCCACGCTGCAGCGCGAGCGGTCGATGGGGATGATCCTGGTCACCCACGATCTCGGCGTGGTGGCCAACCGCGCCGACGACATCGCCGTGATGTACGCCGGCCGCATCGTCGAGCAGGCACCCACGAAGGACCTCTTCTCGCATACACGGATGCCGTACACCGAGGCCCTGCTGCGGTCGATCCCCCGGCTGACCGATCCCAGCCACACCCGTCTGCGGGCCATTCCCGGTCGCCCTCCCGACCTGGCGGCACTGCCCCGGGGCTGTCCCTTCGCCCCCCGGTGCCCCTACGTCCAGGACCGGTGCCGCGACGAGGAGCCCCCGTCACGCACGGCCGGCGCCGGTCATCTGTTCTCGTGCTGGTTCCCGGTGGGGTCGCCCGAGGGCAACGACGCCCTGAGCCGCAACGTGGCCGCCGGCGTCCCCGCCGCCATCGCCTTCAGCGGCACCGTCCCCGCCGGTGCGGTCGCCTCGACGGGGGTCACCCCGGGGGCAGCGGCCGGCGGCGACACCACCGGGACGACGGTCTGATGGCCGGAAGCGGGACCGCCCAGCTCCGTCCCGACGCCGACATGCTGCTGCGCGTCGAGCACCTCGTCGTCGGCTTCGGCAAGGGCCAACGCCGCATCCAGGCCGTGTCCGACGTGAGCTTCGACGTGGCCGCCGGGGAGACGCTCGGTCTCGTGGGCGAATCAGGGTGCGGCAAGTCCACGACGGGACGGGCCGTGGCCCTCGTGCATCCCCCCGACAGCGGCTCGGTCAACTTCGCCGGGACCGAGCTCACCGCGCTCGGGACCCGTGAGCTGCGTCAGGCGCGGACGAAGGTGCAGATGGTCTTCCAGGATCCGATCTCGTCGTTGAATCCGCGCCGGCGCGTTCTCGACTCGGTCATGGAACCGCTGTCCATCTGGAACATGGGGACGCGCGACGAGCGCCGGGCCAAAGCCAGTCAGACACTCGAGTCGGTCGGCATCAACCCGAGCGACGCCGGCGGGCGTCGGCCCATCGAGTTCTCCGGCGGTCAGTGCCAGCGGATCAGCATCGCCCGGGCCCTGATGCTCGAACCGACGTTGCTCATCTGCGACGAACCCGTCTCGGCCCTCGATGTCTCCGTGCAGGCGCAGATCCTCAACCTGCTCGACGATCTGAAGCGGGCCCGCGGGTTGACCATGGTCTTCATCGCCCACGATCTCGCCGTGGTGAAGAACGTGAGCGACCGCGTGGCCGTGATGTACCTGGGGAAGCTGTGTGAAGTGGCGTCGCCCGACGTCCTCTACCGTCACCCGGCGCATCCCTACACGGCGGCCCTGCTGGCCTCCATCCCGGAACCCGACCCGTCGGCCGGAGGCGAAGGGTCCGCCGCGCTGGCGGGTGAGCTCCCCTCTCCGAGCGACCCTCCGTCGGGGTGCCGCTTCCGCACCCGGTGCCCGTACGCCCAGGACCGGTGCGCCGCGGAGGAGCCGCAGATGCGGGCCCTCGGCCCCGACCATTTCGTGGCCTGTCACTTCCCCCTGGCCCAGCCGGTCGAGATCACGGCGTCGGCGTCGCCCGTGGGGGCGACGTCCCCCGGACCGGCGTAGGGCGGGGAGGCCCCGCTCAGCCCTCGGTGGGAGCGGGTGGGGTGTCGGCGACCTCGGCCGCCACCGGCGGCTCGGGGGTGGCCACGACCGGAGCGGGGGCGGCGTCGGCCGGTGCGGGCGCCGCCTCGGCCACCGGGGCGTCGGGGGCGTCAGCCGGAGCCGGTCGCTCGATACCGGCGGGGAGCTCGGTCCCCTCGGGGGGACTCCCGTGCTCGGCCACGTACTCCGACCATGCGGCCTGCGCCTCGGTCTCGGGGGTGAACTCGGCGGCGGCGTAGTCGAAGCCGATGTAGTTGCCCTGCTCGTCGTAGGCGTGCTCCCCGAAGGCCTCGCGGTACTCCTCGGACACCTCCCCACCTTCGGCGGCCTGCTTGATGGACAGGCTGATGCGCCGGCGCTGGAGGTCGATGTCGATGATCTTCACCCACAGCTCTTCACCGGGGGTGACGACCTGCTCGGGGAGGTCGACGTGGTGGCCGGCCATCTCCGAGATGTGGACCAATCCTTCGATCCCGTCGCCCACCTGGACGAAGGCACCGAAGGGGACGAGCTTGGTGATGCGCCCGTAGACGAGCTCGCCCACCTGGTGAGAGTTGGCGAACTCCTGCCAGGGGTCGGTCTGCGTGGCCTTCAGGGACAGGCTGATGCGCTCCTTGTCGAGGTCGACGTCGAGGACCTCGACGTCGACCTCGTCGCCCACCGACACCACCGACGAGGGGTGGTCGACGTGCTTCCACGAGAGCTCGGAGACGTGGATCAGTCCGTCCATGCCGCCGAGGTCGACGAAGGCACCGAAGTTGACGACGGAAGACACCACGCCGCGCCGGCGCTCGCCCGGCTTCAGATTGACCAGGAACTCGCCGCGCTGCTCCTTCTGGGTCTCTTCCAACCAGGCGCGACGCGACAGGACGACGTTGTTGCGGTTGCGGTCGAGCTCGATGATCTTGGCCTCGATGCTGCGGCCCACGTAGGGCTGGAGCTCGCGCACCCGTCGCAGCTCGACGAGGGAGGCGGGGAGGAATCCGCGGAGCCCGATGTCGACGATGAGACCGCCCTTGACCACCTCGATGACGGGGCCCTTCACGATCCCGTCGGAGCTCTTGATCTTCTCGATGGTGCCCCAGGCGCGCTCGTACTGGGCGCGCTTCTTGGACAGGACGAGCCGGCCCTCCTTGTCCTCCTTCTGCAGGACCAGGGCCTCCAGGTGCTCGCCGAGGCTCACGATCTCCTCGGGGTCGACGTCGTTGCGGATGGACAGCTCGCGGACGGGGATGACGCCCTCGGACTTGAATCCGATGTCGAGCAGCACCTCGTCGCGATCGATCTTCACCACCGTGCCTTCGACGATGTCACCGTCGTCGAATTCGACGATGGTGGCGTCGATGGCGTCTTCGAGGGAGGTTCCGCCCAGGTCGTCCTCGACGATGGCTCGGGGGATGTACGTCCCGGCGTCGTCAAAGGTGCCCATGGGGGCATCGGACATGAGGGCGATGGCGCCGGGGACCTCACCGGTCGCCGCGGCGGAGGGGGCCGCCGGGTCAAGAGCGCCGGAGGAACCGGCGACGTCGTCGGGCATGAAGTTCGAAACTCGCTTTCAGGATCGAGACACCCCACGCGTCGAGAGCGCGCGGGAGGGCCACCGGTGGTGACCAGCTGTCAATCCTACCAAACAGGCTCCCTGGTCAGCCCGGGTGATCCTGGCTCCCCTCCCCGGTCACCCCTTGGCGTCGGCCCACGAGGAGCCCCAGGCACTCGACACCTTCAGGGGCACGGCCAGGCCCACGGCGTCGGCCACGCCGCCGAGGACGTCGCAGACCAGGGTCATGACGGTGTCCTCCTCGCCCGTGGGCACCTCGACGAGAACCTCGTCGTGGACCTGGAGGACCAGCCGCGAGGCCAGCGCCCGGTCCTCGAGGGCCGTGTCCAGACGGACGAGGGCCACCTTGAAGAGGTCGGCGGCGAGGCCCTGGATGCCCGCGTTCATGGCCTGGCGTTCGGCCGCCATCCGGAGGTTGCGGTTGGGCGAGTGCAGGTCGGGCAGCGGCCGGCGACGTCCGTAGAGGGTTTCGGTGTACCCCTTGGATCGCGCTTCGTGCACCGTCTGCTCCATGTAGGCACGCACGGCGGGGAAGGCGTTGAAGTAGGCGTCGAGGATCTCCTGGGCCTCGGCCGTCTCGATGGAGAGGCGCTGCGCCAGGCCGAAGGCCTCCATGCCGTAGGCGAGCCCGTACGAGACCATCTTGGCCCGGTTGCGCTGGGCGCCCGTCACCTCGTCGGCCGGGACCCCGAAGACGCGGGCGGCCGTGGTCCGGTGGATGTCGCGCTCCTCGGCGAAGGCGGCGATGAGACCGGGGTCGGCCGCCAGGTGGGCGATGACCCGCAGCTCGATCTGGTCGTAGTCGGCCACGAGGAGCCGGTGGCCCGGTGACGGCACGAAGGCGCGCCGCAGCTGCCGCCCCTCCTCGGTGCGGACGGGGATGTTGTGCAGGTTGGGCCGGTCCGACGACAGACGTCCGGTGCGGGCCACCGTCTGTTGGAAGGTGGCATGGATCCGCCCGTCGGCTCCCACTTCGGCGAGGAGGCTCTCTCCGTAGGTCGAGCGCAGCTTCTCCACCTCGCGATAGCGCAGGAGGGTCTCCACCACCGGGTGCTGGTCGCGGAGGCGCTCGAGCGTCTGGGCGTCGGTCGAGTACCCCGTCTTCGTCTTGCGTCCCGGCGTCAGACCGAGGCGCTCGTAGAGCACGGCGCGCAGCTGCGGCGTCGAGTTCACGTTGAAGGTCTCACCCGCCTGCTTGTGGATCTCGGCCTCGAGACGCGCGCACTCGGCCACGAACTCGTCGGTGATCCGGCGCAGCTCGGCGCGGTCGACGCCGATGCCGGCCACCTCCATGCGCGCCAGCACGCGTACGAGCGGCCGTTCGACCTCGTCGTGGAGCCGGGCCAGGCCGGTGCTGTCGAGGGCCTGGCGCAGAGGCGCCACCACCGCGGCCAGGGCCACGGCCTGGCGCCCCGCCTGCACGGCACCGTCCTCGGTGGTGTCGCCGTCGAGATCGAGCTGCCCCGCCGCCGTCGCCTGCACGCCGGGGTCCAGGGCCACGCCCAGATGGGCGTCGACGACGTCCTCCAACCGGTAGCGGCCCGAGGAGGGGTCGAGGAGGTAGGCGGCTACGGCGCTGTCCATGGCCAGGGCGACGATGTCGATGCCGTGCGGGAGCAGGACGCGGATGAGCTCCTTGACCCCGTGGGCCACGACGGGCCTCCCGCCGGGACCGAGCAACGCCCCGAGCGCGGCCAGCACGGCGCCGTCGGTCACGAGGTCGCGTCCGATCCACACGGCCGCCCCGCCGGCCGGTCCTTCCTCGGCCGCGTCGGTGGCGTCGGCGGCCGTGCCGGCCACGGCCAGGCCGGCCAGGGCCGACCGTCCCGGATCGCCGGTCCAGGCGGGGGCCAACGCGACGAGGGCGGCGTCGCCCAACGCCTCGAGGGCGGCGACGACCTCGGACGCGGTGGTGGCGATGTGTGTCACCACCCGGGCCACGTCGAAGACCGGGCCCGTGGCGCCGACCGACGAACGCGGCAACGGGGTGTCGTCGTCGCCCATCAGCGGGGCCAGGCGTTGCCACAGGGTGGGCATCTCCAATTGACCGAAGACCCGCTTCACCTCGGCCGTGTCCCATGCCCCGAGGGCCAGGTCGTCGAGGCCGAGCTCGAGAGGGACGTCCCGCACCAGCGGGATCACTTTGGCGTTGCGCCGGACCCGATCCTCGTTCTCGGCCATGTTCTGGCGCAGCTTCGGGGTGAGCTCGTCGAGGTGGGCGAAGATCTCGTCGAGCGCGCCGTAGGACGACACCAGCTTCGCCGCCGTCTTCTCCCCCACTCCCGGGACACCGGCCAGATTGTCGGAGGGGTCGCCGCGCAGGGCGGCGAGGACGGCGTACGACGACGACGGCACGCCGTAGCGCTCCAGGATGCCGGCCTCGTTGTAGACGACGGTGTCGGACAGTCCCTTGCGGGTGTACATCACCGTGATGTGGGGATCCTCCACCAGTTGGAAGGCGTCGCGGTCGCCGGTGACCACGACGACGTCACGGCCGTCGTCACGGGCCTGGGTGGCGAGGGTGGCGAGGATGTCGTCGGCCTCGTACCCCGGGACCTCCAACGTCCGCAGACCGAGAGCGGCGAGGACGTCGCGCACCAGGGCGAACTGCGGGATGAGGAGGTCGGGGGTCTCGGGCCGGTTGCCCTTGTAGTCCTCGACCACGTCGTCGCGGAAGGTGGGCTCGGGGCGGTCGAAGGCCACGCCGATCCCGCTCGGGTTGTGGTCGCGCATCAGGTTGACGAGCATCGAGGTGAACCCGTAGACGGCGTTGGTGACCTGGCCCGACCGGGTGGCCAGGTCGATGGGCAGGGCGAAGAAGGCCCGGAAGACGAGCGAGTTACCGTCGAGGAGGAACAGGGGTCCGTCGTCGGCCATCGGGGCCGATGCTATGGCACGGCTCCCGAGCGGGTTCGGCCCGTCACCGCCGCCGCGTCAGGGTGCCAGTTTCCCGTCCAGGATCTCTTGGGCGATGGCCCGCATCGTGGCCCGGCGGGTCATGGCCGTGCTCTGGATGAAGGAGAAGGCCTCGGCCTCCCTCATGCCGTGGTCGTCCATCAGGATCCCCTTGGCCCGGTTCACGAGCTTCTGGGTCTCGAGCTTGTCCTCCAGGGTCGCCAGCTCACCGGAGAGACGGGCGTGCTCCTCCTCGATGGCCCGGAACTCCTCGAAGCGCGCCAGCGCCACCTCGATGGCCGGGACCAGCTCGCTTCTCTGGAACGGCTTGACCAGATAGGCCGAGACACCGGCGTCGCGTGCGTCCTCGATGAGGTTGCGTTGGCTGAAGGCGGTGAGGATGAGGACGGCCACCTTCCGGTCGGCCGTGATCCGGCGAGCGGCCTCGATGCCGTCGAGCCCGGGCATCTTCACGTCGAGGATGGCCAGATCAGGCGCGTGGCGGGCGACGAGGTCGACGGCCTCGTCGCCGCGGCCGGTCTCCCCGACGACCTCGTAGCCCTCGGACTCGAGGATCTCCTTGAGGTCGAGGCGGATGATGGCCTCGTCCTCGGCGATGACGACACGTGCGCCCATGCTCGAGTGCTTCTCCTTCGGTGCCGGTCTCCCGGCGTCGTCGTCGGTGGTTGTCGGGTCCTGCGTGGCCGCCGGCCGGTGACCGGTCACTGCGTGGTCCGTGCCCGCCGGTGTGACCGGACCGGGCGGGGTCGCTGGCGTGCCGCCGGTTCAGCTGGGCTCGGGGACCAGCTGACCGAGAAGTTCGTCCTGGCGCCGCTCCAGGTCGGCGATCGTGGCCAGCAGCCGGCCCCGGGCGCCCACGGCGGCGTCGGCGTGCCGCTGTGCGCTGGCATATTCATGCCCGGCCAGGGGCGTCTCCGAGACGAGCGAGCGGATGCGGGCGTCGTCGGCCGTGTCGGTGAAGACGAGGAGCTGTTCGTCGAGAACGGCGAGCTCCTGACGGGCGCGCACGAGCCGGTTGTGAACATCGCGTAGCGAGCGTTCGACCAGGGATCGGCGCATGGGGCCAATTGTAGGCCCCGGGGCCCCGATCGCCCACCGGTCGGCTTCCCCGGTCATCGGGGGCCGGGATCACTCGGCCGATCGGGTCTTCACGGAGTCGGCGATCCCGGGGCCAAGGGGGCGGAGGAAGACCCGGGGACGGGGCCGGACCCCTCTGCTCGTCGGGCCTCGAGGTCCCGGCACAGGTGCCAGAAGTCGTAGTCGCGCCGGTACCAGCGGCGGAGAGCCTCGACGGCGGCGTCCTCGAGGGGGGAGGCGTGGGAGGGAGCTCGATGGCTCCCGGCGTCGTCATGGGGGAGGACGGGGTGAAAGGACCCGAGACCGAGCTTCTCGGTCAGGTCGGCGAAGTCGTCGTCGAGGCGGTCGGTGAAGAGCACCTTGAGCAGGAAGGGCTCCCTCCGGGCGAAGGCCTCTTCGTCTCCGAACCACGTCCACACCGTGCCCGCGTGGAGCAGCGTGCCCATCGCCGCCTCGGCGCTCTCCCGTTCTTCGTCGTCCGTCGAGGACAGGGCCATGGCCAGCGCGTTGGCCGTGGGGAACCGCGTGAAGATGGCCTTCTCCTTCTGGTTCCAGGGCTTGAAGTACCGGGGGCGACCTTGGCGGCGGCGGGATTCGAAACCACTCACGAAGCGGGAGATCGGATCGCGCAGCGCGAAGCAGAAGAGCTCGCCCTCGGGGACATTGGCCAGGGTGAACCAGTGGTTATGGAGGGCCAGGGAATAGGGCCCCGACTCGACCAGGGGCCGGAGCGCCGCCCTCAGCGCGCTCCCGCCCGTCTTGCCGATATGGAGGACGTGGACACGCGGCACGCCCGGTCTGACGGGGACCGTCGTCTTCTGACGGGCCCGCCGACGTCGGCCCCGACGAACGCGTAAGGCGCTGCGTCCCCCGACCGCCCGGACCGCCCAGGCCAGCCGCACTCGGAGGTCCATGGTCAATATTTTACTCCTCCGTCGCACAGTAGGCTCCCGGGCCGTGCTCGCCCGGATGGCGGAACGGTAGACGCGGGGGCCTCAAAAGCCCCTGTCCTTCGGGGCGTGCGGGTTCGAATCCCGCTCCGGGCACCAACGCTCCGGGCACGTCGTTCCCGGTGGCCGGGGCGCCGGACGGCGGCACCCGGTACCGTTGCCACCGTGCGGATCCCGCGCGGGCGCCACGTGTTCTGGCCGTCGCCGTCCTGGTCGTTGTGGCCGGGAGCCATCGGATCTCCGATGTCACCCGCCGGTTCCGACCGGCCCCGGTGCCGTACGCCGCGCACGGGAACGGGGGACGACCGGGGCGACTGACCGGCCACTGCCGCGGCAGGAGGAAACGGTGAAGGCTCGCGAGGGGGACGGGGGGCTCGGCGTCGGGGAGCACGGCGACGAGAAGAGTCACGGGCCTCCCTTCACCGTGACCCCGGCGGTCCGCCGCGTGCATCTCCTCAGTCTGGGCGTGGCCGCTGTTGTCCTTCTCTACGACTCGACGACCCAATGGTTCCATCTCGACGAGTGGGACTTTCTCGCCCACCGGGGCGTTCGACTGTCCGGGAACGACGGCCTGCTGTACCCGCACAACGTCCACTGGTCGACGATCCCGATACTGGTCTGGCGGGGACTGTTCGATCTCGTGGGGGTGCGCGACTACTGGCTCTACTCCCTGCCCCTGATCGCCGCCTGTCTCGTCGTCGCCCATGTGCTCTGGCGCCTGATGCTGCGCTATCAGGTCGAACCGTGGACGGCCACGGCCTTGGTGGGGACGTTCCTGGTGCTCGGAGTCGGTTCCGAGGATCTCCTCTGGGCATTCCAGATCGGATTCGTCGGTTCTCTGGCCTTCGGTCTCCTGGCCGTGGAGGCAACCGAGAACGACCGCCCGTGGCTGGCGGCGGCCTGGGGTCTCGGCGCCCTCGTGTGCTCCGGCATGGGGGTCCCGCTGGTGGCGGCCTGCGGGGCCGTGGCGCTGGCCCGCCGGAAGCTTCGTGTCGCCGTCATCGCCGTCGTGCCCCCAGCGGTCGTCTTTCTCTCGTGGTGGGTGACGATCGGACATCGCGGTGGTGGGCGGGCCGTGAACGTCACCGTCGGTGCCCTGGCCTCGTATGTCTGGACCGGGCTCACGGCCAGCGCTGCCGGATACCTCGATCTCCCTCGATTCGTGGGCGCCATCCTGGTCATCGCTGTGGCGGGAGTGGCGCTGTGGCGACGCGACGTCCCCGCCGTCCTCGCCGTCATGACGGTGCCGCTCTATCTGTTCGTCGGGGTGGGCCGCGTCAGCCTTCTGGGGGTGGGCGAAGCAGCGGCGTCTCGGTATTCGTATTTCACCATCGCCCTGCTCCTTCCCCTGGTCGGCGAGTTCATCACGCACCTGCTGGGACGGTGGCGCGTCCTCGAGCCCGTCGTTCTCAGCGGTCTCGTGGTCGTGATCGTCCTCAATCTCATCCTTCTCGAGGCCGACTCGAGCACTCGGGCGGCACAATCCGATGCGCTTCACAAAGAGGTCGACGCCGCCGCCTACCTCGTGAGCCACGGAGGCCGATTCTCGGGCACGGCACTGCCGACGAGGTCGTATGACGGGGACCAGAGCACCCTCACGATGGCCACGTTGGAAACGTGGATCAGGCAGGGTCGATTCCCGGTGCCGGCCCACGTCAGCGAGGCCGAGCTGCTGAGCGAGAGTGCCGTCCTGCACCTCTCCGCGTCACGGCGACGTTCGCCTGGGACCGACGTGACGTTCGTCGACTCTGATACCCCCAGGTGTGTGCACCTGGATCCGGGGGCGTCGATCGAGGTGCACCTGGCCGCGACGAGTGTGCTCCGGGCGGCCCCGGAGAATGCGGCGCGGTTCTCCCGCTCGTCTCCGATCGTGATGAAAATTTTCCTCTTGTCCGACCACGTGTTCGCCGCCGCGCACACCGACGTCGTCATGACACCGTCGGACCACTGGGTGACCCTGCCGGCAGGAGGGTACCGGACCGCCGAATTGGAACCCGTGAACGACACGATCGTGGTGTGCGAGGCCTGAGCCGGTCGCTCCTACCCGAGGCGACGGCCCAGTGCGACGGCCCAGTGCGACGGCCCAGTGCGACGGCCCAGTGCGACGGCCCAGTGCGACGGCCCAGTGCGACGGTTCAGTGCGACGGTCGCGGTGGACGCCCTGCCGGCGCCGTCGACGGACGGAGGTGGCCGGCCAGGAAGGCGACCACCTGGCCGGCGAGCGCGGAGATGCTGGGCGTCACCGGTCCCCCGGCCACGGGGAGCAGACCGTGCTGGGCGTGCGCGACCATCACGAGGGTGGCCGAGTCCCCGGCCGTCCGGAGGGCGGCGGCGAGGTCGATCGACTGGTCGGGCGGGACCACCGTGTCGTCGTCACCCTGGACGATGAGGAAGGGGGGTGCGTGGGGACCGACGTAGGTGACGGGGCTGGCGGCGACGAGAGTGTCGGTGGTCGGTGAGCCGGGCACGCCCGGGCCGAGGGTCGTCCCGAAGGCCTGGGGGGCGTAGACCTGGATGAGCGGGGCGTGGGCCCAGTCCGTCGTGGTCAGGTCGGCCGGGCCGTAGAGGTCGACCACCGCCTGGACGGCGCTCGACTGGCCGGCATCGGCCCCGACGTCGTAGCCGGCGCCGCGGCCGGCCAGGCCGAGGAGCGAGACGAGCTGTCCCCCGGCGCTGTCACCGATGGCTCCGATGGCGCCGGCGTCGATGTGCAGCGCGGCGGACTGGGCCCGCAGGAAGCGGACGGCACAGGCGGCGTCGTCGATCTGCGCCGGCCACCGGAACTGCGGGGCCAGCCGGTAGTCGATCGAGACGAACACCCACCCCTTGGCCGCGACGGCCGACGCCACCTGACCGATGAGCGACGAGGCGGTGATGGCCGAATCACCTTGGACCCACCCCCCGCCGTGGACGTAGACGACGGCCGGCACACGGGACGCGGGCAGAGGGTCGGGCTCGTAGACGTCGAGGGTCTCGGACACCCCCCCGTCGGCGCAGTAGGTGAGCGTCGTCTTGCCCGGCCCGAGGGGGGCGATCGACGGCGAGGCCGGCGTGGAGGTCGACGTCGCGTGCGCGCCGGCCAGGGACGGGGGCCCGAACAGCACGGAGGACGCGACGACGGCGATCACGACCCCGGTGACGGCACCGACGACGGACCAGCGCCCGCGGCGCGGCAGTTCCCTCATACTCCGTGTCGCGACAAAGCACTCCTCCGGCCAGGCCCATCGGCACCGGAGAGCCGGATCTTGAGGAGAACGTCGGAGGTATTGCCGGGCGGGTGCTCGGGATGGGGGGACACGACCACCACATGACGTCACCGGGCTGTGATGGTGCCGTGACCCGGCTGTGAAGGTGCCGTGACTTCGAGATCCTCGTGCCCGGCGCGGCGCCGGCCGTGGTCAGGGCCGGTTCAACCCGCCCGGTGGGGATCAGGGCCGGCGACGGCCCGCTGCGCTTCCAGGTTGCGGCAGTACTCGAGGAACTCGTAGTCGCGCGCGTACCACCGGCGCAGGTTCTCGACGGCGTCGTCGTCGAGGGGGTCGGGCTTCGTCGGGGAGCGGTAGCTGTGCACGTCGTCGTGGGGAAGGACGGGGTGAAACGACTCGAGCCCGAGCTTTCTCACCAGATCGGCGAAGTCCTCGTCGAGGCGGTCGGCGAAGAGCACCTTCAGCAGAAACGGCTCCCGGGCCCGGAAGGTCTCCTCGTCCTTGAACCACCGCCACACCGAACTGAGGTGCTGCACGTGGCGCATCGCCTCCTCGGCGGCGGCACGCTCGTCGTCGCGTTCCGACGTCAGGGCCAGCGCCAGCGCATTGGCGCTCGGGAAACGTTCGAAGGCGATCTTCTCGTGGTCTGACCAGGCGACGTCGTAGATGGGCCAGCCCCGACGCTGGCGGCAATAGAAGCCGCTCACGAAGCGCTCGACCGGGTCACGCAGGGTGAAGAAGAAGACCTCGCCGTCGGGGACCTTCGGGAGGGTGAATCCATGGGGATGCATCCTCAGGGAAAACGGGCCCGATTCGGTCAGGGGGTTGAGGACCAGCCTGAGGCCGGTCCCTCCCGTCTTACCGATCCGCAGGAAGTGCGCCGGTGGGACGTCCTCCCGGACGGGGATGGTGGCGAGCCTCCCGACGTTCGGTCGGGTGCGCGCCCGTCCGCTGGGCACGGGGACGCCCATCCGTCGCAGGGCCCTGGCCGGCCTCGCCATCAGGGAGCGCATCGTTCGAAGATTATCGCAGTGGGGTCTTTTCGAACCCGGAGCGAGCGGCTCTTCTCACGGGGCGGGCTCGAGGAGCTGCTCGAACGGACCGGGACGGCCGAAGTAGAACCCCTGGGCGTATTCGCAGCCCATGGCCCGCAGGGCCACCGCCTGGGCGTGGGTCTCGACCCCTTCGCCGACGATGGTGAGGTGGAGCTCGTGGCCGAGCCCGATGATGCCGCGGACCATGGCCCCGCCGTCGTGCTCGCGCACGGCGTCGAGGGCGGCGATGAACTCGGCGTCGATCTTGATCCCCGAGATCGGGAGCTCCTGGAGCCAGGCCAGGTTGGACTCACCGCTGCCGAAGTCGTCGAGCTGGACGGCGACGTCGAGGTCGTGGAGGGCGGAGAGGACGTTCTCGGTGGTGACCACGTCGCGCACGGCGTGCTCGGCGATCTCGACGCCGAGGAGGAGGGTGGGGACCTGGTGGAGGGCGGAGAGCTCGGTCACGAGCTCGGCGAAGTGGAGATCGGCGATCTGGCGCGGCGAGACGTTCACCCACATGTGGAAGCCCTCGGGGAGCGTCCCCGAGGCGCGCAGCCGGGCCAGATCGGCCAGCGCGTGGTCCAGGATCCACCGGCCCATCGACGCCGTCAGGCCCACCTTGTCGGCCACCCCCAGGAAGTCGGCGGGGGGCACCATGCCGTGGCCGGGGCGGTTCCAGCGCACGAGGGCCTCCGCCCCCACGATCCCCCCCGACTGGAGGTCGATGACGGGTTGATACTCGAGGACGAGCTCGTCCTGCTCCATGGCCACCCGCAGGCCCTGCTCGACCTCGTGGCGCGAGGCGGCCCGGGCCCGCATGGTCTCGTCGAAGAGCTTCCACGAGGCCTTGCCCTCGTCCTTGGCCGCGTACATGGCCAGGTCGGCGTCGCGCAGCAGCGCGTCGGCGGTGGCGGTGGGGTCCCCGGGGTCGGTGACGACGATGCCGATGGAGGCGGTGAGCCGGTGCTCGGTGGAGCCGAGGACGACGGGCCGGGAGAGCTCGGCCAGGATGACCTCGGCCATGCGGTAGGCGACGTCCACCGACTCGACGTCGGGGCAGACGACCACGAACTCGTCGCCGCCGAAGCGGGCGATGGTGTCGGTGCGCCGCCGCGCCTCGGCCAGTCGGTTGGCCAGCTCCCGCAGGGCCAGGTCCCCGACGGCGTGGCCGTTCAGGTCGTTGACGGCCTTGAAGCCGTCGAGGTCGATGAAGAGGATGGCCAGGGCGCTGTGGTTGCGGCGACAGATGGCCAGGGCCTGGTTGATCCGGTCGTCGAGCAGGGCCCGGTTGGGGAGGCCGGTGAGCGGGTCGTAGAGGGACTGGTTCTGGCTGAGGCGTTCCAGGCGGGAGGTCAGGTTGCGGTTCTCGGCCACCAGGGCGCCGTGGGCCAGGCCCCGGCGGACGGCCTCCACGAAGGTGTCGGTGGCCATGGGCTTGAGGAGGTAGCCGTCGACCTGGCCGACCGCCGCGATGGCACTCTCGAGCGACGCCGAGCCGGTGAGGAGCAGGATCGGGAGGGTGGGGTCCCGTTCCTTCAGGGCCTGGGCCAGGTCGAGCCCGTTGCGGTCGGGGAGGAGGTAGTCGATCACCACCAGGGCGGGGCCGGAGTCGGCATGGAAGGCCAGGGCCTGCTCGGCGCTGGCCGCCCCGATGGCGGCGATCCCCGCCCCGGCCAGGACGGCCAGGAGGCTGGCCCGGGTGGAGACGTCGTCGTCCACCACCAGGACCGTCTCGGAGGTGACCCCGGCCGGGGGGGATCCTCCCCCGAGGGGGGCCGCGCCGGGCGCCGTCGACGTCACGACGACCGCCGCCGGGCCCGCGTGATCACCCTCGACCGTCGAAGCGGTCGCTCCGCTGCCGCCTCTGCCTGCATTCCCGCACCCCGTCTCGCCGCCCTGGCGGCTACCCATCGTCGATTCAGCTTCTATCACTCCACGCGCGAAGTCAATCGGCCCAATATTCACAGTATGCCGTTATTTGTGCGTATTCCGCCGTAGGATCGGCGTCGGAACCGCACAGAGAGACGGATGAATATCACGCAAGGTGAGGGTAGGGTCAGGCACGGAATCATTTACCTAGCGGTAACGTGACGGGCCCCCGGAGCCGTGTCACCCTGGGGCCCAGGCCCGGTCCCTCGGTCGGGTCGGAGAGGAGCTGGGGTGCTGGCGTTCACGTTCCCGGGCCAGGGGTCGCAGCGCGCCGGGATGGGCCGCGCCTGGGTCGACCACCCGTCGTGGGAGGTGGTGGGCGAGGCCTCGGGCGTGGCCGGACGGGACCTGTCCCGGCTCCTGCTCGACGCCGACCAGGACGAGCTCACCCTGACGGCCAACGCCCAGCTGGCCACCTACGTCGTGAGCCTGGTGGTCCTCGACGCCATCGAGCGGGTCGGGATCGAGCCGACCGCCTGTGCCGGGCACAGCCTGGGCGAGTACACGGCCCTGACGGCCAGCGGTGCCCTCGGGTTCGAGGACGGCGTCCGCCTGGTGGTGGAGCGGGGGGAGGCGATGCACCACGCCGCCGAGGAGAGGCCGGGGACGATGGCGGCGGTCCTCGGGGCCGCCGACGACGACGTCGAGGCCGCCTGCCAGCGGGCCGAGGGCGAGGTGTGGGTGGCCAACTACAACGCACCGGGCCAGGTGGTGATCGCCGGGACGCCGGAGGCGGTCGAGGTGGCCGGGACGATCGCCAAGGAGCTCGGGGCCCGCCGGGTGATGCCCTTCCCCGTGGCCGGCGCCTTCCACACCGCCCTGATGGCACCGGCCCGGGGCCGCCTGCGCAAGGCCCTGGGCGACGCCCCCTTCTCGGCACCCGAGATCCCCGTGGTGGCCAACGTCGACGCCCGGGCCCACCCCGGGGCGGCGGAATGGCCGGCGCTGCTCTCGGCCCAGCTCTGCAGCCCCGTCCGGTGGCGGCAGAGCCTGATCACGTTGGGCGAGATGGGGGCGACCCAGATGGTCGAGGTGGGACCGGGCGGGGTCCTCACCGGCCTGGCCCGGCGGACGCTGCCCGACGCCCAGGCCCTGTCGGTGGCCTCCCCCGACGACCTCGGCGTCCTCGTCGACACCCTGTCGGGCTCCGAGACGTGGCACGCCTACGCCGCCGCCCACCAGGGCGAGCACCTCTACACCTCCGAGCGTGTCGTCGTCTCCCCCGCCGCCGGCGTCTTCACGCCCGATCCCGGGCTGGCCGCCCCCGGTCCCGGCGGGCTCTCTCCGGGGGGGGACGCCGGGCCCGGGGCGCCCGGTGCCGCTGCCGAGGGAGCGGACGGGGGCGTCGGGGTCGCCGTCGGCGCCCTGCTCGGCCACGTCGGCGAGAGCGAGGTCCGCACCCCCTTCGCCGGTCAGGTCGTCGGTTTCCTGGCCCACGCCGGCGAGCGGGTGATGGCGGGACAGCCCTTGGCCTGGTTGCGGGTCAGTACGGCCGGGTCCTGAGGACCGCCGTGTCCGACGAGGCCGGGTCGGAGAGCGCGGTGACGGGACGCGTCGTCCTGGTGACGGGGGGGTGCCGGGGCATCGGGTTGGCCTGTGCCCGCCGCTTCCAGGCTCTCGGGGACCGCGTGGCCGTGACCTCGCGTCACGCGGCGCCCGCCGACGTGGTCGAGGAACCGCCGGGCCGCCCGGCGCTCGTGCCCGTCGTCTGCGACGTCACCGACCCGGCACAGGTCGACGCCGCCTTCGGCCAGATCGAGGAGAACCTCGGCCCCGTCGAGGTCCTGGTGGCCAACGCCGGGATCACGAGGGACATGCTCCTGCTGCGGATGAAGGAGGAGGACTGGGCGGCGGTGATCGACACCGACCTCACCGGCGTCTACCGGACGGTCCGGCGGGCCCTCGGCCCCATGGTCCGCGCCCACCGGGGCCGGATCGTGATCGTCTCCTCCGTGGTCGGCTTCCTCGGCTCGGCCGGCCAGGTGAACTACGCCGCGGCCAAGGCCGGGCTCGTCGGCCTGGCCCGGTCGTTGGCGCGCGAGGTCGGCAGCCGGGGGATCACCGTCAACGTGGTCGCGCCGGGGATGGTCGACACCGATATGATCGCCACCCTGGGAGAGCAGCGGGTCGAGCAGCTCCGGTCCATGGTGCCGCTCGGGCGTGCCGCCACACCGGACGAGGTGGCGGGGGCGGTGGTCTTCCTCTCCTCCGACGACGCCACCTACGTGACCGGAACGGTCCTACCCGTCGACGGCGGCCTGGCCATGGGACTGTGAGTCCCCCGAAGACACCCCCGACAAGACCCCCGAAGACACCCCGATGACACAAGGAGGACACCGGTGAGCGACGACGCCACCTTCGACAAGTTCAGGGCCTGCACCGTCGAGGTGCTCCAGGTCCCCGAGGACAAGGTCGTCCTCGAGGCGCGCTTCGGCGACGACCTCGACGCCGACAGCCTCGACCTGGTGGAGCTGGTCATGGCGCTTGAGGAGGCATTCGAGGTCACAGTGGACGAAGCCGAGCTCGAGGACATCGAGACCGTGGGCCAGGCCTACACCCTGATCTCGTCCAAGCTCTGATGCTGCTCGGTCTCGGGCCCGACGGGCCCCTCGAGGGCCGGCGGGTCGTCATCACCGGCATGGGCGTCCTCGCCTGTTGCGGCATCGGCCTCGAGGACTTCTGGGACGGCCTCAACCGACCGGGCATGGACGGCGAGCACCGGGTGACGGGCTTCGACCCGTCGGCCTGGTTCGGACCGAAAGAGGTCCGGCGCGTCGACCGCTTCGCCCAGTTCTCGGTGGCGGCGGCCGACATGGCCATGACCGACGCCGGTGACCTCGGGGCCGACCCCGACCGCTCCGGGGTCATCTTCGGCACCGGCATCGGCGGCCTCGAGACCCTGGAGCAGCAGATCACCGTCTACCTGGAGAAGGGGGCCCGGCGGATCTCCCCCTTCCTCATCCCCATGATCATGTCCAACGCCGGGGCGGCCCACGTCTCCATGCGGGCCGGTTTCCGGGGCCCGTGCGAGACGATCACGACGGCCTGCGCGGCGGGCACCCACTCGGTGGGGGCGGCCGCCCGCCTGGTCGCCTCCGGTCGCTGCGACGTGGCCATCGGCGGAGGGGCCGAGGCGGCGATGACACCGGTCGGGGTCGGGGCCTTCACCAACATGACGGCCCTCTCCTCTTGTGGGATCTCGCGCCCGTTCGACGCCCGCCGCGATGGCTTCATCGTGGCCGAGGGCGCCGGCGCCCTCGTGCTCGAGACCCTGGAGAACGCCCGCCGACGCGGCGCCCGCATCTACGGCGAGATCCTCGGGGCGGCGTCGACGGCCGACGCCCACGACATCACGGCGCCCGCCCCCGGGGGCAGCGGCGCCGCCGCCTGCATGGAGCTGGCGCTGGCCGACGCCGGGATCACCCCGGCCGCCATCGGGCACATCAACGCCCACGGGACCTCCACCCCGTTGAACGACATGGCCGAATCCCAGGCCATCACCAAGGTCTTCGGGGCACCGGGGCCACCGGTGACCTCCACCAAGGGCGTCACCGGTCACGCCCTCGGCGGGGCCGGCGCCATCGAGGCCGTGGCCGTCGCCCTGGCCATCGACCGGCGCCTCATCCCCCCGACGGCCGGCTACGGGGAACCCGACCCCGACATCACCCTCGACATCGTCCACGGCGTCGCGCGTCCGTGGGTCCCGGCCCCGGCGCTCTCGAACTCCTTCGGCTTCGGCGGCCACAACGGCACCCTCGTCATCGGCCCCGTCGAGGAGTGAGCGGGGACCCACCGCCGCACGCCGCCTCCCCGCCGGTCGACCCCCCCGATCTGGTCGTCGGCGCCTTCTCGTCGCACCCGCCCTGGCTCGTCGATCCCGCCGACCTGACGTGGACCGTCGGCATCGACGGGCTGCGGGCGGCCCAGCGGGCCGTCGCCCCCGCCCTCACCCGCCGACGCCGGCTCCCTCCCGGCGTGCGCGTCGTGCGCGTCGGCGCCGTCCTGGGCACGGCCGTGGCCGGCTGGGCCCTCGTCGAACGACGGGGCACGCGGCCGCAGTCGCGCGCCGGGCTGTCGCGCCGGTTGCGCCGTGCCTTCGAGCGCCTCGGACCCTCCTACATCAAGCTCGGTCAGATCCTCTCCTCGGGCGAGGGACTCTTCCCCGAGGAGCTGGTCGACGAGTTCCGGCTCCTGCGCGACCGGGTCCCGGCCGAATCGTTCGCCGTCGTGCGCCGGATCATCGAGGAGGACCTCGGCGGCCAGCTCGACACCTTCTTCGCCTCGGTCGACCCCGTCCCCCTGGCGGCGGCCTCCATCGCCCAGGTCCACGCGGCACGGCTGCCCACCGGTGAGTCGGTGGTGATCAAGGTCCAGCGCCCCACCGTGGCCCACGTCGTCGAGCGGGACCTGGCCGCCATGAGCTGGCTGGCCCCGCTGCTCGTGGGCCGCATCCCGGTGGTCGCCTTGGCCAACCCGCCCGCCCTCGTCGAGCTCTTCGCCGAGACGATCGTCGAGGAGCTCGACTTCCGCCTCGAGGCCCAGAACATGCTCGACGTGGCCCGGGTGCTGGCCGACGCCGGTCAGAAGGCGCTGGTGGTGCCCCGCCCCCACCCCCGGCTGGTCACGCGTCGTGTCCTCGTCATGGAGCGCCTCGACGGATTCCGGTGGGGCGACGCCGAGGCCATGCGCGCCGCGGGCATCGACACCGAGGCCGTCCTGCGCGCTGCGCTCATCGCCTTCCTCGAGGGCGCCCTCCTGCACGGGGTCTTCCACGGCGACCTCCACGGGGGGAACCTCTTCGTCCAGCCCGACGGCCGGGTGGCCCTGCTCGACTTCGGGATCACCGGGCGTCTGACCGAGGTGCAGCGGCTGGCTCTCCTGCGCCTGGTCATGACGGCGTCGGCGGCCGACATCCCCGGACAGGTCACGGCGCTGCGCGATCTCGGTGCCCTGCCGGCCGACATCGACGTGGGCGCGGTCATCGCCGACCTCGGACTCGACCGGCCCCCCCTCGACCCCACCACCCTCTCGGCCGAGGAGCTCACGTCCGAGTTGAAGGCCCTCACCACGGCGCTCCTCGGCTACGGCGCCCGGATGCCCAAGGAGCTCATGCTCTACGTGAAGGACATGGTCTTCCTCGACGGGGCCATGGCGTCGATGGCCCCCACCGTCGACGTCCTGGCCGAGATCGTGGCCGTCGTCATGTACTTCCACGTCCACCACGGCG
Source organism: uncultured Acidimicrobiaceae bacterium (assembly GCA_963848355.1). Lineage (GTDB taxonomy): Bacteria > Actinomycetota > Acidimicrobiia > Acidimicrobiales > UBA8190 > CAWKDG01. The sequence continues at coordinate 151,862 of CAWKDG010000001.1, read as the reverse complement.
AACGCATCGCCCGCGAGATGGGCCTGGCCGACGGGACCGTCCCCGCTGTCGACATCGACGGCATCCGGGCCTCGTTCGGCATCACCGAGCCCGTCGACCACCTGACCTACCGCGAGCTCCAGGAGCGGCGCGAGGTCATCCGCCGCCGCATGGAACAGCGCCAGCGGAGCCGGCGGGCACGGCTGTTCCGGCGCCGGCGCCGATAGGTCAGCGGCGTGGGTCAGCGGCCGGCGTCGATGGCAGCGCGCAGCTGGCCCACGAAGGCGGCAGCGGCGGCCGGACCGCCACCGTCGAGCAGGCGCCGCACCAGGGCCGAACCGACGACGACCCCGTCGGCCTCGGCGCACACCTCGGCCGCCTGCTCGGGGGTCGACACCCCGATCCCGATGCAGATCGGCATGTCGGTCAGGGGCCGCAGCCGGCCGGCCACCTCCCGGGCCGTCGCCGCCAGCTCGGCCCGTTCGCCGGTCACGCCCATGAGGCCCACGCCGTAGACGAAGCCACGCGAGCGGGCACAGATCCGCCGGGCCCGCTCCTCGGGGGTGGACGGGGCCACCAGCAGCACCGTCTCCACGCCGGCGGCGTCGGCCTCCTCGGTCCAGCCGCCCGCCTCCTCCAGGGGGAGGTCGGGCACGATGGCCCCGGCCACCCCGGCGGCCACCAGGGAGTCGGCGAAGCGGCGGTGGCCGGCCCGGAAGACCAGGTTGTAATAGGTCATCACGGCCAGGGGCACGCCGATCTCGGTGCGGGCCAGGGCGTCCAAGATGGAGGCCGGCGTCGTCCCCCGGGCCAGTGCCCTCACCGACGCCTCCTGGATCGTCGGCCCGTCCATCACGGGGTCCGAGAACGGGATCCCGATCTCGATGGCGTCGGCGCCGGCGTCGGCCACGGCGTGGACGGCGTCGAGCCAGTCGTCACCCATCCCCCCGGTGACGTAGGGGACGAGGAGCTTGGCGCCGCCGTCACGGGCGGCGCGCAGTCGTCGCTCGAGGGGACCGGGCCCGGGCACGGTCACAGCAGCGTGCGGACTTGGGCCACGTCCTTGTCGCCGCGGCCCGACAAGGTGACGAGGACGGTCGCCCCGGCGGGGATCTCCCGCCCCGCCTGGCGCGCCACCCAGGCCAGGGCGTGGGCCGGCTCGAGGGCGGGGAGGATGCCCTCGGTCTCGGCCAGCAGTTGGAAGGCGGCGAGGACCTCGTCGTCGCCGGCCAGCGCGTACCGGGCCCGCCCGGTGGCCGCCAGATGGGCGTGCTCGGGCCCGAGGCCCGGGTAGTCGAGCCCGGCGGAGATCGAATGGGCCTCGCTGATCTGCCCGACCTCGTCCTGGAGGAGGTACGACAGCATCCCGTGCACGACGCCGGGGACCCCGTGGCTCACGGCCGCGCCACCGGCCGCCTCCACCCCGACGAGCACGGCGGCGGTGTCCACGAAACCGGCGAAGGTGCCGGCCGCGTTCGATCCCCCGCCGATGCAGGCGACCACCCACTCGGGGTCGGCCCCGCCGAGGATCTCCCGGCACTGCGCGCGTGCCTCGTCGCCCACCACCCGCTGCAGCTCCCGGACCATCCACGGGTAGGGATGCGGTCCCATCACCGAGCCCAGGCAGTAATGGGTGTCGTCCACCCGGGCCACCCAGGCCCGCATGGCTTCGTTCACGGCGTCCTTCAGCGTCTTCGATCCGGAGTGGACGGAGACCACCTCGGCTCCGAGGAGCTCCATCCGGAAGACGTTCAGCGCCTGGCGGTCGATGTCGACGGCACCCATGTAGACGATGCACTCCATCCCGAAGAAGGCCGCGGCGGTGGCCGCGGCCACGCCGTGCTGGCCCGCCCCCGTCTCGGCGATCAGGCGGCTCTTGCCCATACGCCGGGCCAACAGCGCCTGGCCCATCACGTTGTTGATCTTGTGCGACCCGGTGTGGGTGAGGTCCTCCCGTTTCAGCAGCACCCGCACCCCGAGACGCTCCGACAACCGCCGGCACTCGGTGACGGGGGTGGGCCGACCGGCGTAGTGGTGCAGGATGGTGTCGAGCTCCTCGTGGAAGGCGGGATCGGCCCAGGCCTCCCGGAAACCCTCCTCGAGCTCCTCGCAGGCGGGCACGAGCGACTCGGGGACGAACCGGCCGCCGAATTCCCCGAACCGGCCCTCGGCCGAGGGTTCGCCCATGGCCCCGGCGCTCATCCGCCCTCCTGTCGCCAGTCGAACGGGCGCTCGCTGCCCGTGCCTCCGGGATCGTCGGCGTCGGCGACGGTTCCGGGGTCGTCGCCGACCCCGTCCCCCGCCATCTCCTCACCGGCCGCCGCGCGCGCCGCGGCCACGAAGGCGCGGAGCTTCACCGGGTCCTTGCGGCCCGGGGCCGACTCCACCCCCGAGTCCACGTCGACGCCGAAGGGGTGGAGGTGGGCCACGGCGTCGGCCACGTTCTCGGCCCGCAGCCCCCCCGACACGATCAACCGCGCCGGGTCGACCACCCCCTCGGCCAACCGCCAGTCGAACACCTCGCCCGAGCCCGGGGACTCGGCGTCCACCAGGACGAACTCGGCCCCGTAGTCGTCGATCCGACCGATCCCGGGGTGGCCGGCGGGGAAGGCCTTGATGGTGAGGGCGATCCGCTCCGCCACCCACCGGCTGTCGTCGACGGTCTCGTCCCCGTGGAGCTGGGCGGCGCGCAACCCGATGCTGTTCACGATCTCGACGACACGGGCCGGCGCCTCGTTGCGGAACACCCCGACGGTGAGGATCTCGGGCGGGACCCGCTCGATGATCCGGCGGGTGGCCTGGGCCGAGACCTGGCGCGGTGACGGGGCGAAGATGAACCCCACGGCGTCGGCCCCGAGGGCCACGGCCAGCAGGGCGTCGGCCTCGGTGGTGATCCCGCAGATCTTCACGAACATCGGGAGCCCCCGTCGGACCCGGGTCCGCCGGCCCCGTCCCGCACCGCCACCCGGACCGGGTGCCCGACCAGTTCGGCCAAGGCGGCCCGGCGGTCTCCCGCCCGCATCAGGGTCTCCCCCACGAGGACGGCGCGGAACCCGGCGTCGGCCAGCCGGCGGGCATCGGCACCGTCGCGGATCCCCGACTCGGCCACGGCCACCACTCCATCGGGGATCGCCGTCACCACCCGCAGGGCCCGCTCGTGATCGACGGCGAACGTGGTCAGGTCGCGCTGGTTCACCCCGACGAGGTCGGCACCGGCATCGACGGCCCGCCCCACCTCCCGTTCGTCGTGCGCCTCCACGAGGGCGTCCAGGCCGAGCGAACGGGCCAGCCCCAGGAGGCGGACCAGCTCGGCGTCGCTCAGGGCGGCCACGATCAGCAGGACGGCGTCGGCCCCCATCAGCCGGGCGTCGGCCACGTCGGCGTCGGCCACGGTGAAGTCCTTGCGCAGCACGGGCACCGTGCAGGCGGCCCGGGCCCGGGCCACGTCGTCGGCCGACCCGCCGAAGAAGGCGGCGTCGCTCAGCACCGAGAGACAGGCGGCCCCGCCCGCTTCGTACTCCCCGGCCACGGCGGCGGGGTCGAGCCCGAGGTCGAGATCGCCACGCGAGGGCGAGCGCCGCTTGATCTCGGCGATCACGGCCAGGCCGTCGGACCGATGCAGGGCGGCGACGAAGGGCCGGGGCGGCGGGCACCGCCGGGCGTCGGCCAGCAGGGCGCCGACGTCACGGGCATCGGCCGCCGCCCCCGCTCGATGGACGGCCAGAATCTCGTCGAGATAGGTGGCCGTCGACATCGGCCCAGCCTATCGGCGGGCCCGGCGACCTCCGCGACCCTGCACCGCCGACGCGACAGTGCGCCCGGCCGGAGCCGGGCGCACTGTCCACCAGGAAGCCGGCAGCCGGCGCCTGGTCTCGAAACTGGGTTCAGTCGACCTTTACGTGCCCGACTTGGACTTCGTCACGGCGGTGAAGTTGGCGTTCCCTCCGTACGACGCCGACACGTTGTAGCTGGTCGAGGTCGCACCGTACCACCCCGAGTCCAGGACGCACTTGGCCGTACCCACACCCTTCTTGACGGTGATGGGCTGCGCATCTCCGCCGACGCACTTCCGCTTGGCGGGGGGCGTCGAGGGCGAGTCGGACACCGCGAACACGACATTCCCGCTCAACAGCGAGCCTCCGGCACCGGCCTTCAGCGTCGCCGTGAAGTCGTTGCCCGATCCGGCCTTGGCCTTCGTCGGTTTCGCCGTCAGCTTCATCGTCGTCTTGGCCGGCGTCACCGTCTCACTGGTGGAGCCACTGCTCCCGGCGAAATTGCTGTCACCGGAGTAGACGCCTTCGATGCTGTACGGCGAGGCGGCCGCCAGCAGTCTCTCTTTGGCGATCGAGCAGGAGGCCTTCCCCGCGGCGCTGATGGTCTTGACGTTGCCCTTCTTGCAGTTGATGGTGCTCGCGTTATGGCCGGTGATGGTGAAGGTCACCGTCCCCGTCGGGATGTCGGCGTTGGAGGTCACCGGCACGCTCACCTGGGCGCTGACGGTGACGGCGCTCCCCGTCTTGGCGATGGCCGGCGTGGCCGTCACCGCCGTGGCGGTACCCGTCCCCGAAGCGCTGGCCACCAGGGGCACGATCGCCAACGAGGTGACGGCGAGGAGAACACTGGCTCCCGCCGCGGCCACCACTTGCTTGCCTCGACCTCTGAACATATTTCCGCCTCCCGACGAGTCCGCGCGGCGCAGCAGCCGCTTCGGAAAAGTCTGAACCAAGTGGGAGCCTCGGGCATCACCAATTCTGATGACGTCGGGTTATCTTTCTGTGACTCACCGGCTCACGGGCCCTGTCGGGTCCAACAAGACCACTCAGCGCGGTCTCACTGCGTCGCTTTGCCCTCGCCGGGAAGGCCCAGACACTCGGCGATGAGGCCGACGGTGGTCTCCAGGGGCGCTTCGCCGGTCACCACCAGCTCCGGCGCGGCGGGCACCTCGTAGGGGTCGTCGATCCCGGTGAGGGAGGCCACCGAGCCCGTCTGGGCCCGGGCGTAGAGGCCCTTCGGGTCACGACTGGCGCACACCGCCACCGGGGTGGCCACGTAGACCTCGATGAAGGCGATCCCGGCCGACTCGTGGCGCTCACGGGCCTGGCGGCGGGCCTCGGCATAGGGGCTGATCAGGGCGACCACGGACACCACCCCGGCCTCGGCGAAGAGGTAGGCCACCTCGGCCACCCGCCTGACGTTCTCGTCACGCCCGGCCCGGTCGAAGCCGAGGTCGCTGCACAACCCCATGCGCACGTTGTCACCGTCGAGGCGGTAGGCGGGCCGCCCGTACTGGACCAGGCGATGTTCGAGGGCGGCGGCGACCGTCGACTTGCCCGACCCCGACAGGCCCGTGAGCCAGACGGTGGCCCCCTTGAGCCCGAGGGCGCGCCAGCGGTCGCGCCGGCTGAGCGTGGCCGGCGACCACACCACGTCGGGGTGCACGTCCACGGTCAATCCGGGCCCAGGATCATGCCGGCACCCACCGTGACGTTCGTCTCCTCGCTGGCGAGGATGAACGACCCGGTGGTGCGATTGCGGCGGTAGCCGTCGTAGAAGAGGGGCTGGGTCACCCGGAGGCTCACGCGACCCACTTCGTTGAGGGCCAGCGAGTCCGCCTGCTCGTCCCGGTGGAGGGTGTTCACGTCCAGGCGATAGTGGATGTCCCGCACCACGGCGCGCACCCACCGGGTGGTGTGCTTCACCGAGAGGAAGTCCCCCGGGCGCACCGGCTTGTCCGTCATCCAGCAGACCATGGCGTCGATCTCCTGGCCCACGGCCGGGTGGTTGTGGGGCCGGCAGATCATGTCCCCCCGCGAGACGTCGAGGTCCTCGGCCAGACGCACGACGACCGACATGGGCGGGAAGGCCTCGTCGACCGGCCCGTCGAACGTGTCGATCGAGGCGATCGTCGTCGTCAGCCCCGACGGCAGCACCGTCACCTCGTCGCCGGGACGGAAGACCCCACCGGCCACGCGGCCGGCGTACCCCCGGTAGTCGGGGATGGTCGACGCCGTGGGGCGGACCACCCACTGCACCGGGATCCGGGGGTCGATCAGGTTGCGGTCGGAGGCGATGTACACCTGTTCGAGGTGGTGGAGCAGGGACTGGCCCTCGTACCACCCCATGTTGGGCGAGCGCTGGACGACGTTGTCCCCGTTCAGCGCCGAGATGGGGATGAAGGCCAGGTCCGACACGTCCAGGCGGGTGGCGAAGGCCTTGAACTCGTCGCAGATCCCCCGGAAGACAGCTTCGTCGTAACCGACGAGGTCCATCTTGTTCACGCACAGGACGAGGTGGGGGACGCGCAGCAGCGAAGCCAGGAAGGCATGGCGCCGGGTCTGCTCGACGATCCCCTTGCGGGCGTCGACGAGGACGAGCGTCAGGTCGGCGGTGGAATTCCCCGTCACCATGTTCCGTGTGTACTGGATGTGGCCCGGCGTGTCGCCGATGATGAACTTCCGCACCGGCGTCGAGAAGTACCGGTAGGCCACGTCGATGGTGATCCCCTGCTCACGCTCGGCCCGCAGTCCGTCGGTCAGGAGGGCGAGGTCGGTGAACTCCTCCCCTCTCTGGCGACTCACCCGCTCGACCGCTTCGAGCTGGTCCTCGAAGATGGCCTTCGAGTCGTACAGGAGCCGCCCGATCAACGTGCTCTTGCCGTCGTCGACCGAACCGGCGGTGGCGAATCGAAGAAGCTCCACGGTTAGAAGTACCCCTCGCGCTTGCGATCCTCCATGGAGGACTCGCTGATGCGATCGTCGGCGCGTGTGGCACCGCGTTCGGTGAGCCTGGACACGGCGATCTCCTCGATGATCTCGGCCAGGGTCTCCGCCGCCGACTCCACCGCCCCGGTGCACGTCATGTCCCCCACGGTCCGGTAGCGGACAGTGGCCTCGAACGTCTCCTCGCCGTTCACGGGGCTCGTGTGGGGCCCGATCGAGAGCAGCATCCCGTCGCGGCGGAACACGGGGCGACGGTGGGAGAAGTAGATGGACGGGATCTCCACCTGCTCCTGGGCGATGTACTGCCAGATGTCGAGCTCGGTCCAGTCCGACAGCGGGAACACCCGGATGTGCTCACCGGGGTGATGGCGGCCGTTGTACAGCCCCCACAGCTCGGGTCGCTGGTTCTTCGGGTCCCACTGGCCGAATTCGTCGCGGAACGAGTACACCCGCTCTTTGGCCCGGGCCTTCTCCTCGTCACGGCGGGCCCCGCCGAAGACGGCGTCGAACCGCTGGGCCACGATGGCGTCGAGCAGCGTCCGCGTCTGCAGGCGGTTGCGCGACGGATGCAGTCCCGGCTCCTCCGCCACCCTTCCGCTGTCGATCGACTCCTGCACCGAGGCCACCACCAGCTGGGCGTCGAGCTCGGCCACCCGCCGGTCGCGGAATTCGATCACCTCGGGGAAGTTGTGCCCGGTGTCGACATGCATGACCGGGAAGGGCAGGCGGGCCGGCCAGAAGGCCTTCTGGGCCAGGCGCAGCATGACGATCGAGTCCTTGCCCCCCGAGAAGAGCAGGACCGGACGCTCGAATTCGGCCACCACCTCCCGCATGATGTGGATCGACTGTGCCTCGAGCGCCTCCAGGTGTGACAGTTGGTACTGCCCCGGCCCGGCCGATACCCCCCCCTGTTCCATGGTTTTCCACAGTAGTCCGCAGCACCTGGGAACCTGTTCCGACTGCGTCAATTAGGGTCATCGGACCCAGTCCCGGTCACCCCCTCACGAGGTTCCCCCCATGGCCACCGCCGACGACCACGCCCTCGCCGCCCGCATCGCCGAGCAGGCGGGGACCCTCCTCCTGGCCGTGCGGGCCGGAACGGCGCCCGGCGCCGAGGGCGCCCTCGGCGCCGTCGGCGACCGGCGGTCGCACGAGCTCATCGTCGAGGCGCTGCGAGACGAGCGCCCTCTCGACGCCGTGCTGTCCGAGGAGGCCGTCGCCCCGTCCGGCCCGCGGTACGGGGCCGACGGGCCGGGGACCGCCCGCCGGGTGTGGATCGTGGATCCCCTCGACGGCACCCGCGAATTCTCCGAGGGTCGCTCGGACTTCGCCGTCCACGTGGCCCTGGTCGAGGGTGGGGTGCCCACGGCCGCCGCCGTCGCCCTGCCGGCCGAGCACCTGGTCCTCACCACCGCCCATCCCCCGGCCATGCCGGCGCGTGGCCGCGGTCGCCTCCGCCTCCTCGTCAGCCGCAGCCGGCCGCCGGCCGAGGCCTCCACCGTGGCCGCCCGTCTCGACGCCGAGCTCGTGGCCATGGGCTCGGCCGGAGCCAAGACCATGGCCGTCGTGCGCGGCGACGGTGACATCTACCTGCACGCCGGCGGCCAGTACGAGTGGGATTCGGCCGCCCCCGTCGCCGTCGCCCTCGCCGCCGGCTTCCACGCCTCCCGGCTCGACGGTTCACCCCTCACCTACGACCACCCCGATCCGTGGCTCCCCGACCTGCTCGTCTGCCGGCCCGAACTGGCCGCCGAGGTCCTCTTGGCTCTGCGCGCCGACCCGTAAGGTGGCCGAGGTGAACGAGCCGGCCGACGTCCCCGTCGTGATCCGCCCGGGGACAGCCGCCGACGCCGCCGCCGCCGCCCGGCTGCACGCCGGCCTCATCACCGAAGGGTTCCTGGCCCGACTCGGTCCCCGTTTCCTGCGCCACCTCTACCTCTGCATCGCCCGCGGTCCCGACTCGTTCCTGCTGATCGCCGAGGGCCCCACGGACAGCGGTCAGGGCCGGGCCACCACGGCCGGTTTCCTGGCCGGCGCCCTCGATCTGCGCTCGCTGTACCGTCGCTTCGCTCTCCGGCACGGCCCCGTCGCGGCCGTGTCGTCCCTGCCGCGCCTGGTGGGCGCTCTGCCCCGCGTGTGGGAGACGCTGCGCCACGGGGCCGGGGCCCCCGGCGCCGCCAGCGCCGGGGCCGAGCTCCTCTCCGTGGCCGTCGATCCGGCGTGGCAGGGCCGGCACGTCGGAGCACTGCTCGTCCGCGGCTTCCTCGACGAGCTCGACCGCCGCGGCGTCTCCACCTCACAGGTCGTCGTCGGTGCCGACAACGCCCGTGCCGTGGCCCTGTACGGCCGCGCCGGGTTCACACCGGTCCAGACCTTCGAACTGCACCGGGGGATCACGTCCCTGCTCATGCGACGTCCGTGATGACCACCCTGGTGGTCGTCGGTGCCGTGGCGACGGCGACCGCCCTCGTGGCCACCCCGGTGGCGATGGCGGTGGCCCGCCGCCTGGACGTGGTGGACCATCCGGCCCCGCTCAAGCCCCAGCGGGTGCCCGTGCCCTACCTGGGGGGCGCGGCCGTCTTCGTCGCCACCCTCGTCGGTGGCGCCGTGGGCCGTCCCCTGCTCCTGCTCCCCCTCGGCCTCGTCCTCGTCCTCGGCGTGGCCGACGACATCGCCGGACTCCCCCCCTGGCCACGCCTGGCCGGACAGGCGGCGGTGGGGGCCGTCGTCGCCGCTGTCGTCCCCACCCACCTGCCCGGCGCCCTCGGCCCCGTCCTCGTCGTCGTGGTGACGGTTCTCCTCATCAACGGTGTCAACATGATCGACGGCCTCGACACCCTGGCCGGCGCCGTGACGGCCGTCGCCGCCGGAGGATTCGCGTGGCTGCTGCGGGCCGACGCCCGTGATCTCGCCCTGGCCCTCGCCGGCGCCCTCGTCGGCTTCCTCTTCTACAACCGCCCTCCGGCGCGCATCTACCTGGGTGACGGAGGGTCGTACCTGCTCGGCACCGCCCTCGCCGTCCTGCTCGCCTCGGCGTGGGCTCCGGGGGCGCGGGACGCCACCGGCACCGCCGGTCTCGTCCTCGTCGCCGTTCCAGCGGCCGAGGTCCTCTTCGCCGTCGTCCGCCGGTTGCGCGGTCGCCGTTCCTTCGTCCTCGGCGACCGGGGGCACCCCTACGATCGTCTCGTGACCAAGGGATGGGCCCCGCTCGCCGCCAGCACGGCCTACGTCGGCACCGAGCTGGCGCTGGCCGCCGCGGCGCTGGCCGTGGCGGCGACGCACCGCGACGTCCCCGCTGCTCTCGTCGCCGCCGGTGCCGCCGTCGCTCTCGTCGCCGCCGCCGCGCTGACCGGTTCGCTCGTGCCCGATACCGAGCCCGAGCGATGACGCGCGTCTACCTCTCCCCGCCCGACGTGGGCGACGAGGAGCGTCGGCTCCTCCTCGATGCCTTCGACTCCAACTGGATCGCGCCGCTCGGCCCGCACGTGGACGCCTTCGAACGGGAGGTGGCCGAGCGCATCGACGTCCCCGCGGCACTGGCTCTGTCGAGCGGCACCGCCGCGCTGCACCTGGCCCTCATCCTCCTCGGTATCCAACCGGGGGACGACGTCCTCGTGCCCACCCAGACGTTCATCGCCACGGCCAACGTCGTCACCTACGTCGGGGCGCGTCCGGTCCTCGTCGATTCCGACCCCACCACGTGGACCATCGACCCGGCGCTGGTCGCCGACGAACTCGAGAGGCGCGCCCGCCAGGGTCGCCTCCCCGCGGCGCTCGTCACCGTCGATCTCTACGGGCAGTGTGCCGACTACGACCGGCTCCTGCGCACATGCGCCGAATTCGAGGTACCCGTGCTCGAGGACGCGGCCGAGGCTCTGGGTGCGACTTACGACGCCCGTCCCGCCGGTTCTTTCGGCTCCGCCGGCGTCTTCTCCTTCAACGGCAACAAGATCATCACCACGAGCGGTGGGGGCATGCTCGTCTCCCACGACGCCTCGCTCGTCGACCGGGCCCGTCACCTGTCGGCCCAGGCGCGCGAACCGGTCGTCCACTACGAGCATCTCGCCGTGGGCTTCAACTACCGCCTGAGCAACCTTCTGGCCGCCGTCGGCCGGGGCCAGCTCCGGGGACTCGACGAGCGCGTGTCGCGACGACAGGCGATCAACGAGCACTACCGCGCCGCCCTCTCCCACCTCCCCGGCATCGCGTTCATGCCCGTGGCCTCCTATGGGCACCCCAACTACTGGCTCAGCTGCATCCTCGTCGATTCCGACACCTTCGGTGCCGGCGCCGAGGACATCCGCCTCGCCCTCGAAGCCCTCGACATCGAGTCCCGCCCCACGTGGAAGCCGCTGCATCTCCAGCCCGTCTACGCCGACGCCCCCACCGTCGGAGGCGCCGTGGCGGCCTCCATCTTCGAGCGGGGCCTCTGTCTGCCGAGTGGGTCCCGCATGTCCGCCGCCGACCTCGACCGCGTCACGGAAACGATCGGCACACTGGCCCGCTGAGCCGGGCCGGAATCCCGAAGCCAGCTGTTACGCTGGTGCGGTGACAGCAGGCACAGCCCCGACGGGGGCCAAGGGCCACTTACTCCAACCGGAGTGGGACGGCACCGACTCCATTCGCGAACGCTACGAGGCCGTCCGGCCGCTGCTCCTCGGTGGTTCGGTGCTCGACGTCGGCTGCGCCTCGCGCTACGGCCGTGACGACTGGCTCCACGGCCTCATCAGCCAGGACGTCACCGACCTGGTCGGCATCGATCTCAACGCCAAGACGGTCGAGGAGTTGCAGAAGACGGACCACGACGTGCGTCTGGCCGACGCCCAGGACTTCGATCTCGGCCGCACCTTCGACGTGGTCTTCGCCGGGGAGATCATCGAGCACCTCGACAACGTCCATGGATTCCTGTCCAGCGTGCGCCGCCATCTGGCTCCGGGTGGCCGATTCGTCCTCACCACGCCGAACGCCTTCTACGTCGGCAACTTCATCTACCGGCTCGGGGGCACCGCCCGCGTCCATCCGCAGCACACGGCCTGGTACTGCGAGACCACCCTGCGCCGTGTCCTGTCGGTCAACGGCTTCCCCGAGGCCGACATCAGCTTCATCGGCCACGCCGCCCGCACACCGGTGCGGAAGCTGGCCGGCGCCTCGTTCCGCCTCGTTCTGCCCGAGCGCCTCTCGCTCGACACGATTGTGGCGGTGGCCCACGCGGGCGTCGACGCCGACGACGCTGCAGACACCGGTCACCATCCCCCTCGTTGACCGAGAGGTCGCGCGCCGTGCCGGCCGGCACCCACCCCGGGGCATTCGTGATCTCCCTCGACTTCGAGTTGCACTGGGGGATGCGCGACGTGGAGGAGGGTCACGGTGTCGTCGCCGCCGACCTCGTGCGCAGCCGCTCCCATGTCCGCCAGCTGGCCGACCTCTTCGCCGAGCGCTCCATCCGTGCCACGTGGGCCACCGTCGGCCTCCTCTTCGCCCGGTCGCGCCAGGAGCTCCTGTCGTTCCTCCCGACGACCCGTCCCCACTACGCGCGCACCGAGCTCGACCCCTATGCCGAGATCCTGGGGGAGGACGAGGACGACGACCCCCTCCACTTCGCCGGCTCCCTGGTGCGGTATCTCGCCGCCTCCCCGGGTCAGGAGATCGCCTCCCACACCTTCTCCCACTTCTACTGTCTGGAGGCCGGCCAGGACGAACAGGCTCTGCGCGCCGACCTCGACGCCGCCCGGGCCATCGCCGCGCCACTCGGTGTGCCGCTGCGGTCGCTCGTCCTGCCCCGCAACCAGTGGAACCCGGCTTACGGGCGCGCGGTGCGCGAGTGCGGCTTCACCTGCTACCGCGGCCCCCAGCCGTCGTGGGGCAACAGGGCGCAGCGCAGCGAGACGACGACCCAGGCTCGGCGAGCAGCCCGGCTGGTGGACACCTATGCGGGCCTGTCACCCCCTCCCACTTCCGGGTGGGAGGAACTCGTCGACGACGCCGGCCTGTGCAACATCCCCGCCAGCGTGTTCCTGCGTCCGTACTCAGCGCGTCGTCGCGCCCTCGAACCGCTTCGCCGCGCTCGGATCAATTCCGGCCTGCGCGCCGCCGCCCGCCGCGGGCGGCTGTTCCACTTGTGGTGGCATCCGCACAACTTCGCCCGCCATCCCGAGGAGAACTTCGACCTCCTTCGGGCCGTGCTCGACGAGGCGGCGAGGCTCGCCGACTCCGACGGGCTCGTGTCGATGTCGATGGGCGACGTGAGTTCCGTGGCCCTGGCCGAGGCGCCACCATCGCCCCGGACGACGTGACGGGAGCGGTCAACGCACGCGGCGACGCCACCGCGTCCAGACGTACCCCCACACCGTCGGGTGCCAGCGCAGCTGCGACGCACCGTCGGGGGCGGCGAGCCCCGGGGTCCCGGCCCCGATCTCCTCTCCGCTGAGGACGCGATCGACCTGCTCGACCAGGAGCGGGAGGCCGTCGGCCAGCTGCCGGTACGGATACGTGGCGATGGAGTCCCGCGTGGTCGCTTCGAAGGTGGCCTGGGCCAGCACGCCCCCCGTGTCGATACCGGTGTCCACGAGATGAACAGTGGTGCCGGCCAGGTCGGGACGGCCCTCGGCCAGGGCCCAGTAGCCCCCGTGGACACCGCGGTAGCGGGGGGTGATGCCGGCGTGGATGTTGAGGAAGGGACACGGCACCGCCGACAAGGTCGATGCGCCGATGATCCGGGTTCCGTTGATGACGACGACATCGGGCTGGAGCTCCCGCAACAGCGCCTGCGTCTCGGGATCGTTCACCGAGACGACCGGCCGGACGCTCGGGACGTCGGCCGCATCGAGGCCGGCATCCGTCAGGATGCTACGCACACGTCGCCGCGCGGAGCGCCGGAGGACGGGCAGGACCACGGTGATGAAGGCGACCTGACCGACGACCGTGCCCCAGCCCAGGCGTCGGGCCCGACGACGAGCCAGGGTGACGCGTGACACTGGCTGCTCCATCACCAGCACCACGTCGGGGAAACGCTCGGCCAGATAGTGATAGACGACGTTGGTCGACGCCCCCGGTCCGGCCAGGAGAACCACCCGTCGGTCACGACTCGGCGCACCGGCACCGGGCTCGGTCGACTCCGTCACCGGTCAGAGAATAGACACGATCGACGCCCCGGGATTCATCGACGGGGGACGACCACCGGCTCCTCGGGACGACGACGGGCCGAAGTAGTTTGGACGACGTGCTCCGCCACCACCGGTTCGACGATTGACAGCGCCCGAGTCGCCCTTTCGGGTCGCCTACCTGATCCTCAGCCACCGCCGCCCCGAACAAGTCGAAGCACTGACCGACCGCATCCTGGCCCTGTCGCCGGCCGGTCACGTCGTCGTGCACCATGACGTGACCGCCCCGGACGTGCCCTGGTCGGGGACACCGCCTCCGCGTGTCCACATGGTCGAGCGCATGCAGGTGCTCTGGGGCGACTGGTCGATCGTGGAGGCGTCCCTGCGACTGCTGCGGTTCGCCTCCGAGAACCTCGACAGCGATTGGTGCGTGTTCCTCTCGGGAGAGGACCGTCCCGTGGTTGACCTCGCCCGCTGGGAACGGAGCATGCAGGTGGCCGGGAACGACGGCCTCGTCCCGGCCCACGCCCTGAGGCGAAGACCGGCCTTCGGTCGCCGCCCGACATTCGACGACCTGAACTTCGTCCGCTACGCGTACCGTTGGCGCGAGCTCCCCCCGGTATCGGGGACGGCCCGCAGAATGGTCGAGTGGTCCAGGAGGGTGAGCCGGTTCGCCCAACCGCTGTTCAAGATCGAGTACACGGACCGACGGGACCGGTTCTTCCTCGGCCTCCCCCGCCGGCGGAGGCTGCCGGCGGGCTGGGTCCTCTACACCGGTCCGCAGTGGGTGGCCTGCGGGCGCCGTGCCACCGAGGCCCTGCTCCACGTCGACGACACGGTCGTCGAGTGGTACCGACACACGTGGATTCCGGACCAGTCTTTCCTCCATACCGTCCTCCACAACCATCCCGGCCTCGTCCTGGCTCCGACCCCGCTCACCTACGTCGTTCCGTACCGCACGAAGATGCAGCGCGGCGACATGGTGCTGCGCGTCGACGACCTCGAGGCCATCGAAAGATCGGGCGCCGCTTTCGCCCGCAAGTTCGACCCGTCGGTCGACCCCGACATCCTCCGAGCCGTGGAGGCGGATATCGCCGCTGACGGCCCTTCGTCCCCTGGAGGAACAGCCCCGTAATCATGCCGAGAGGACCCCGATCCTCGATCGGAACGCCACGGAATGCGGTAGCATGATTGACGCTATGAGACGGGGGCGGCCATCAACCAGAGGACGGACCGGTCTGCGCCACGATCCGTCTCGAGATCCGCACGGCTGGTACCGGGAGGGCTGAATTGCCTGCTGACGCAGCCCCCGATGCCGGGGGCCCGGCGGTCCCTGAAGGTCTGACCATCATCGACCCGGAGACAATCCCCAGTGATCCGGCGCCCGACACGTTCTACCGCCACCGTGTCGCGCTGTTCCCCGCCCTCCGGGCCACGTGGGGGCGCCGGGAGATCATCTTCGCGCTGGCCGAGCGCGATGTCCGGACCAGCTACAAGCAGGCCTCTCTGGGGATGCTGTGGGCCCTCATCTCCCCCGTCCTGCAGGTCGTGCTCTTTACGCTCATCTTCAGCCACGTCAAGGGGTTGAAACCCCCTGCAGGCGTCCCCTACATCATCTACTCCTACGTCGGGTTGTTGTGCTGGGGATTCTTCAGCGGCTCCCTGAGCAGTGGCGGCAACTCGATGGTCGGCAACCTGGTCCTGCTGCAGAAGACCAACTTCCCGCGCGAGTGCTTCCCCCTTTCCCAGATACTCGAACAGACGCTGTACACGGCGATCGGCCTGATCCCGTTGACGATCCTCTTGGTCATCCACGGCTTCGCCCCCAAGCTCGGCTCCCTGTGGGTGCCGCTCATCCTCGTCGTCGAAGTGCTGTTCACGATGGGCCTGACGCTCATGATGGCGGCCTTCATCGTCTACCTCCGCGACCTCGTACAGGTCACAGGGATCATCCTGAGCCTCGGGCTGTTCGCCACACCCATCATCTGGCCCCTCGACAAGCTGAAGAACATCTCCTTCGGGCCTTTTCACCACGTCGACATGCGGCCGTATTACTCCGTCTTCAATCCTCTCGGTCCCGTCATCGACAGCATCCGACGCACCGCCCTGCTCAATCAGGCGCCCGACTGGACGCTCCTCGGTCTGGGTGCCCTCAGCGCAACCCTCTACTTCGTCATCGGATTCCGACTCTTCAAGCGCCTCGAGGTGAACTTTGCCGACATCAGCTAACGGCACGATCATCGTCGAGCACGTCTGGAAGCGGTTCCGGGCCGATCGGGCCAGGCCCCGCTTCAACGATCAGATGCGCAAGATCGGACGGCGCCTCAAGGGCGGCGGACGCGACTACCGGTGGGTCCTGAAGGACATCAACTTCGAGCTGGAGCCCGGAGACACCTTGGCCCTGATCGGCATCAACGGCTCGGGGAAGTCGACCATGCTCAAGGTGATCAGCCGCTGCATGTGGCAGACAGCCGGCCGCATGGAGACGTACGGGCGCATCGGCGCCCTGCTCGAGGTGCGTTCGGGCCTCAACGCCCTCCTGAGCGGCCGCGAGAACATCTACATGTTCGGCAGCCTTCTCGGCCTGACGCGTCGTGACATCAACGCGCGCTTCGACACCATCGTCGAATTCGCCGAGGTCGCCGATGCCATCGACCGCCAGGTGAAGTACTACTCGAGCGGCATGCAGGTCCGCCTCGGATTCTCCATCGCCTCCCACCTCGACGCCGACATCCTCCTCGTCGACGAGGTCCTGGCTGTGGGTGACGCCAACTTCCAACAGAAGTGTCTCAACCGCATCAGCGAGGTTGTGAGGGATGGCACCAGCTTGCTGTTCGTCTCCCACGACCTCGCCTCCGTCGAGGCCATGTGCGAGCGCGCCGTCTGGCTGACCGAGGCTATGACGCGGGCCGCCGGTCCCACCACGGCCGTCCTGGCCCAGTACCGCGCCGCCCTCGAGGAACGGGCAGCCAGCAGGCCCGACGCGACGTCAGGACTGCGCGTCCTCAAGGCCGAGGTCACCGGTCCCGACGGGGGCATGGCCAAGTCGAACCAGGACATCGCCATCCAATTGCGCCTCAGGGCCCCGAAGGCGGGCGAGGGGCGCTTCTGCATCGGGGTGTCCGAGGGCACGGCGGTGCCGGTCTTTACCACCCGGAACCTTTCGCTGTACCCGGCAGGAGAGTTCGAGATCCGGTGCGTGCTGCAGAACGTGCCCCTCCCCAAAGGCAAGTACTACGTGTGGCTGGCCGTGGAAGACACCAAGGGAGGGCGGCCGGCCCATCCGTGGAAGCCTGTCGAGAGCTTCGAGGTCTTCGGCCCCCTGCGCGTCGCGCCGCCGAGAGGGGTCATGGTCCCGTCGCCGGTCCTGGTCCCCTCCACGTGGGACGTCTCGTAACGCGAGGTCGCGCCGTCCGCCTCACGGCACGGCCAGCAGTGGCACCAGGGCGTCGCGCCAGTCCGAGGCCACCACGTCGAGGCTGAACCGCTCCGTGCACCGCCGGCGGGCGGCGTCCCCCATCGCCCGTCGCCGCAACGGATCGGCGAGCAGCGAGGCGACGGCCCCCACCATGGCGTCGAAGTCGTCGACGTCCACCACGACGCCCGTCTCACCGTCGACGACGATGGCGTCGACCCCGGGCACGTCGGTGGCCACGACGGGGACGGCACTCAATCCGGCTTCGATGAGCACCCCGGGCATTCCCTCGCCTCTCGGCAAGCTGGGGAAGACGAAGATGTCGGTCCCCCTGAGCACCTCGGCGACATCTCCGCGTGCACCGAGAAGCTCCACCCCTGCCGCCCGGGCGCGGGGGACGATCACCGGGCCCAGCGGGCCCTCCCCCACGACCAGAGCCCGGAACCCGACCCCCCGGGCCCGCAGCGCGGCAGCCACATCGACGAACCGGTCGGGTCTCTTCTGCTCGGTGAGGGCACCCACGAAGGCGATCACCGGCACCGTCCGGGAGTCGGTGTCGGCGGCCGGCCGGAACTCCTCGGGGTCTCGCCCGTTGGGCACGAGCACCAGTCGTTCAGCCGGCACGCCCAGGGCCGTGCGGCATTCGTCGAGCACCTCGGCACCCTCGGCCGCCACGAGATCGGGCCGGCGGACCAGGAACCGCCACATGAGGCGGCGAACGGGGTTCTCCGCCGGCCGGGCCAGTGTCCCGATGGCGTAGTAGGCCAGGGGGCACCGGCGGCGGAAGAGGGCGGGGACGAGGAACTTGAGGGGCTCGCCACCGTGGGCGACGACGAGGACGGGGGTCAGACGGTCGAGGGCCCGCCGGAGCCGGACGACGAGCCGTGGATCGAAACCGACGGTTGTGACCGAGCCGCCACCCCCCAGCGTGTAGTCCACCACCACCTTCTCGTCTTCGGTGGCGCCGGTCGACGCCACGAGCGACAGGAGGCGGTGACGTCGCACTCCGGGAGAGTCGAGCCGGTCGGCCAGGGCCCGGGCCTCGCGTTGGGCCCCCCGAGCCGCCTGCGTGGGGATCACGTGCAGGACGAGCGGCTCGGCGCCCCGTGACTCCTCCACCGTCGCTGGCCCCCTCTCGGCTGATCCCGCCGTGCACCTCGGCCGGCCGATGGGAGCAACCCGGGAGCCGCCACACGTCGACTGGGCGTTATTTTCCCTGGCAGATCACCACGGTCGGCGAAACCTCAGGCTACCGTTTGTGGACGAGGATCACATGTGTCACCCTGCGTCGATGACGTTACGCTCCGTGGCAACGGCCGGACTGCGGCGTCTGCCTCCCCAGGCACGACTGCGCCTGCTCCACAGCCTCGGTCGTTTCGCGCCCTGGGAGGAGGGTTTCGACTTCACTCCGCCGGCGCTCGACCCGCAGGACACGACGGGCCCGCCGGACTTCGTCGGCATCGGCGTCCAGAAAGCGGGGACGAGTTGGTGGTACGAGCTCATCGTGGCCCACCCCGGAGTCTCAGCCCACCCGGGCGTCCACAAGGAACGCCACTTCCTGTCGCGCTTCAGCACCCAGTCGTTCGGGCCGGCCGAGATCGAGGCCTACCACGGTTGGTTCCCCCGCCGTCCGGGGACCCTCGCCGGTGAGTGGACCCCGGACTACCTCGACTTCCCCTGGGTCCCCCCGCTGCTGGCCATGGCCGCTCCTCAGACACGCCTGATCCTGATGGTGCGCGACCCGGTGGAAAGGTTCCGGTCAGGCCTGGCCCATCAGTGGCGCCACCAGGTGTCGGTGCCAGGAGCCACCATCGCCGATGCCGTGGCCCGGGGCTTCTACCACCGCGCCCTGCGCCACTGGACCGAGTACGTCGACAACGACAGGCTCCTGATGCTGCAGTACGAGCGCTGCACCGAGGACCCGGTCGGCCAGCTGGCCCGCAGCTACCGGTTCCTCGGCCTCGACGACGACTTCGTCCCGCCCAACCTCCGCCGGCCCGTGGGCCCGACGACCGAGGGCAAGGTCGATGTCGCCGATGACGCCCGCCGCCGTCTCGTCGACGCCTACATGCCCGACGTCCAAGCCCTCGCCGCACAGTTCACGGAGCTCGACCTGACCCTGTGGCCGAACTTCGCCCCACGACCGGTCACGTGATCCCCACCCTCGCCTCCAGCCTCCCCGCCAAACTCCCCTCACCACTGCCGATCGTGGTGGTCGTCGTCGTCGTCCTGTTCGTCGTGAGCCAGCCCATGGTCCGGCGCATCGCGCGCGCCGAAGGTGACCCCCGTCTCGTGACGCTGGCCATGGCCGCCCTGACCCTGCACTTTCTGGGTGCGGTCGCACAGATCCTGGTCGACAACCACGTGTACCACGGCATCGCCGACTTCACCGGTTACGTGCATCAGGGCGCCGTACTGGCGGGGAATTTCAGCCACTTCGACTTCACCACCAAAGGGGCGGACCTGCACGGCATCATCGGCGACGGATCGGTGTCCATCGTGACGGGCGTCGTCTACACCATCATCGGTGTGAACGAGCTGGGGTCGTTCTTCGTCTTCGGCTGGTTCGCCTGGCTGGGAACGCTCTTCTTCTACCGGGCCTTCTGTGTCACCTTCCCCGAAGCAGACCACCGCCGGTACGCGCTGATGCTCTTCCTGCTGCCGTCGTTGCTCTTCTGGGCCTCCGACGTGAGCAAGGAGGCGCTGGTGATGTTCGGGCTCGGCGTCGCCGCCTGTGGCACGGCCCGCATTCTCGCCCGCCAGCGCAGGGGCTATCTGCTCGTGGCTGTGGGCACGGCCATGGGCGTCGCCACCCGTCCCAATGAATTCGCTCTCCTGCTCGGGTCCTTCGCCGTGGCCATGTTCTTCCGGCGCCGCGACTCCCGTCGGCAACTGCGGACCACCCGGCGACTCGGGTCCTTCGTCTTTATGGCCGTGATCCTGCTCGTGACCGGACTGCTCCTGCACAAGTTCCTCAGGGGCGACTCGTCCGTCTCCAACCTGCTCAACAAG
Organism: uncultured Acidimicrobiaceae bacterium; assembly: GCA_963848355.1. Lineage (GTDB taxonomy): Bacteria > Actinomycetota > Acidimicrobiia > Acidimicrobiales > UBA8190 > CAWKDG01. The sequence goes on along the minus strand of CAWKDG010000001.1, from coordinate 131,637 downwards.
ACCCACCACAACAACAGCGGCCAAGGTGCGGGTTTCGGCAGCAGCAACGTGGCGTACTCCTCCGACCCTCTGTACTACCCGCGTGACATCTACACGGTTCTCTTCGACCCCCTGCCGATCACAGCCGGGAGCTTTACGCAGCTCATCGCCGGCGGCGAGAACACCGTCATCCTGGTGTTGGTCCTGACCTCGCTGCGCAGGCTCCGCGTGGCCTTCCGGGCCGGGCGGGAACGTCCGTACGTCATCGTGTGCGGGCTCTACACGGCGGGCTTCATCTACAGCTTCGCCGCCCTCGGCAACCTGGGACTGATCGACCGCGAACGCACCCTGCTGCTCCCGTTCCTGCTCGTCCTTCTGTCCATCCCCGTGGCCCCGAAGCGACAACCGCCTCGGTATCCCTGGGAGAAGCCGCGTCTGAAACGACGAGAGCGGCGCCTGGCCGCCTCCCGGGCCGGCTTCTCACCTCCCCGGCCCCCCTGACAGCCCGGCCCCTCTGACAGATGGTCAGGAGGCCCGACGGCGCGCCAACAGGCGCTCGTACACGGCCAGGGTCGTCTCGACCACGACTCGATCGTCGAACTGCGCCTCCGCCTTCGCCCGTCCGGCGAGACCCATGGCTCCCCGGCGCGCCGCATCGCCGGCCAGCTCCTCTATTGCGGCGGCCAGCGCGGCGGCATCGTGCACGGGGACGAGCAGTCCGGTGACCCCGTGGTCGACGGCCTGACGACAACCCCGGATGTCGGTGGCCACCACAGGCACGGCGCTGGCCGCCGCCTCCATGGCCGATCGGGGAAACCCCTCACGGTACGAGGGGAGGACGAAGATGTCGAAGCCGTGGTAGAGGTGCTCGACGTCCTCGCGACCACCGGTGAAGATCACATTGCCGAGCGCCTCGGCCGCGGCGATGTCGTCGGGGCCGAGGGCATCGCCCTTGTCGGGATCGGACGGGCCCACCACGACGATCACGACCTCGGGCCGGCTCGGCCCGCAGGGCGGCGGCGGCGGCGAAGAGCTCGCGCAGGCCCTTCTGCCACACGAGCCGGCCCACGAGGCCCACGACCACCTGGTGCGGCGCCACACCGAGCGAGGCCCGGACCCGGGACACATCGTCCGCCCCCGCAGGGGGAACGAACCGCTCGAGATCGACGCCGTTGCCCAGCAGGACGAGCTTGCGCTTCGGGCACGTGCAGGCGTCGCAGCATCTCGACGTCCTCCTCGCTCTGCACCAGCTCGGCCTGTGAGCACACGGAGGCGGCCCGTTCCAACCCGTACACCACACCACGCCGCAGCCACCTGTCGTCCTCGGTGGCGTAGAGGCCGTGCACGGTGTTGACGACGACGGGCACGCCGGCCAGGCGCGCCGCCAGGCGACCATAGAGCCCCGGCTTCGGATTGTGGGTGTGGACGATGTCCGGACGCAACCTCCGGAAGAGCCTGACCAGCTCGCCCAGGGCCAGTATGTCCTGTCCCACGTCGAGGGCACGGGTGGCGTGGCGAAGCGGCTCGTGGGCGATGCCGAGAGCGGTGAGCTCCGGCACGTAGGGGCCGGGAGCGGACGCCCCTATCACCTCCATCCCGGCGTCGGCGAAGGCGCGCAGTTGAGGTCCGAGAAGCAGAGCCAGACTGATGTCGCTGGTCGTCACGTGGACCACACGACGGCCGGTAAGGGAGGTCACGTCACGACCCGCGATCACCGTCCCGGACGCGACGCGTCGACGCCTCCGGAGGGCTGTTCCACGGCAGCCATGCTAATGGTGTGTCAGGGAAAGAAGACGCGCTCGCCCACGGACCCGATCAGTCGGCCCAGGCGCACCCCGAGCGCACGCACCCAACGGCGACGCACGCCGACGCGCCCGAGTCGCGGCAGTGCCACCACCAGCCAGGCCCACGACCGCGCCGTCCCCCCGAGGTCACGATGGGCCCCGCGCCGGCGGTACCGGCGATAGAGCTTCGGTCCGCAGCGCCCGTAGGCCAGAGCCCGCCCGAACAGCGCTCCCAGGTCCGGGGGGTCGCGTTTGGCCACCACCGCCCCCGGGGCGACGGAGAATCGGTAACCCTCGAGCTGGAGCCGCCAACAGAGGTCGATGTCCTCCCCCACCAACAGATCTTCGGAGAATCCGCCGATGGCGTCGAAAGCCGCACGGCGCACGGCCAGATTGGCGGCCAGGCCGGCAGGGAGGAAGCCGAGCTGGTTCGTCGCCGCCGGGGCCACGTCCCCGGCGGCGCCGCCGTTCAGAGATGCCATGTCGAACGTCCCGGCCACGACATCGGCAGCGACGAGGCCGGTGACACAGGCCCGCAACCATCCCGGTTGGACGACATCGTCGGCATCACAGAACGCCAGCAGGTCGCCCCGAGCCGCCTGAACGCCTGTGTTGCGCGCCGCCGCCGGGCCGGGTGTCGAGGATGCGTCGACGACCCGAACCTGACTGCACCGATCCGCCCACGCATGCGCCAGAGCGACGCTCGCGTCCCTCGAGCCGTTGTCGGCCACCACGATCTCCCACGGCAACTCGCAGCGCTGTGCGGCCAATGCCTCCAACTGGGCGTCGAGCCAGGGCAACCCGTCGCGCACAGGCAAAACGACACTGATCATCCGTTAAAGTACCAGCGTGACAGGACGCGGCGGGCACGACGCAACGCCCACCGCACGTGATGCGCTCGACAGCGTCGCCGCCGTGGTCGTCACCCATCGTCGACGGCGTCTGGCCGGCGACCTGGTGCGGTCGCTCCTCGAGGTGGAGGGATTCGACCCCAGCCACGTCGTCGTGGTCGTGAGCGGCGAGGGAGGCCTCGACGACGAGGATCTCGAGAGGCGCGTCCGCATGCACCGGCTGCCGACCAACGTCGGCCCCGCAGAAGGATTCCGCGTGGGTATGGCCGAGGTCTTCGCCGATCCCGCCATCGAGTGGGCCTACCTGTGCGAGGACGACGTCGGACTGTTCGCCTTCCCTGTTCCGCGCGTGGCCACCGTCGTGGAGTGGGCGGCGGCGCGCCAGGACGCCGTCCCGGTCGGCGCCGTCGTCGCCTACGGTCGGACGTTCGCGGCCCACGGCGGTCACACCGTCAACACGGTGCCGGAGGACCGAGGCGATCCGCTGGTTCCCGTCGACGTCGCCTGTTGGGGCGCCACACTGGTGTCACGCGCCGTGGCCGACGCCGGCGTCCTGCCCGACGCGGAGTGGTTCTTCGGGCTCGAGGATTTCGACTTCTTCTGCCGCATGCGCGCCGCCGGCTTCTCGGTCCTGGTCGACGCCGCCGCGGCACGGGCGGTCGCCGACCAGCAGACGTCGCAGGGACGTGCCGACACTCTGGCGCCCCATCGGCCCGTCGACGCCGACGAAGCGTGGCGGGCGTACTATGTCGCTCGCAATTTCTTCTCCTTCGCCCGTCGCCACGGCCAGAGGCGGTGGCTCGCCTGGCATCTGCTCTACTCCGTGCGGCGGCTCCAACTGGCGGGGAGCCGGTTCGAGCGCCGCGCCTACCTGCACGGGCTCTGGGACGGAATGCTCGGCCGTCTGGGATCGAATCCCCGGTACCAGAGCGAACGGGGGGAGTTGACCGTCCCCCGGGACAGCGCCTCCGACGCCCCCTCGTCCTCGTAGCGAAGGACTACCGGCGGTGCGGGTGCGGGGCGGCACCGGCCATCAGGGAACGGTGCGGTGCCGGGCGGGCATGTCGAGAGGTCGTGACGTCCACCCTGGTCGGGCGATGGTGCAACGGCGCCCGGGACGCATGGACCTTGTGCTGACGTCGTTGCCGGTCGCCACCGGCGGCCCGGTGGCCAAGACCCGTGTGCGTCACCCGCCGACCGCACGCCCCCGGCATGCGCTCCGAGCGACGCATCACCCGGCCGGATCGATCCCCCACGCGCAGGCACGCCGTCACAACGGTACCGGGCGTGCCCGGATTCCCCTGGTTGCCGCAGAAGTGAGCGGCGTTCCCGCCGTAGTGCGACGCCGCCCACGGCGAGGCCATCACGACGTCGGCGAAGACCTCGCAGGTTGCCGTCCCTTCGCTCAAGGTCAGAAGGATGGCGCTGTAGGCGCCGCTCGACAGGAGAGTGGTGGCGGTGGCGTCGATACCCATCTGGATGTCGGGGAAGATGGGGATCCTCGTGTCCTGGCCCGCCGCCGTGAACTGATGCGGATAGCGGGAGGCGTCAAGGGAGGTATTGAGCGGATTGTCGGCCCACAGCCCCCCTTCGTTGTCCATCCAGGTGTCGAGGAGGGCGACGTTGTCCGCCGTGGCGCGGATCGTGTAGCGGCCGCCCGATTGGCCATCGATGGTGGCGATGAGGCGCGCCGCAACCTGGTCCTCAGTGCTGGGAGCAACGACGGAGGCGGTCACGGCGGACCCCGGTTGGACGAGTGAGACGGGGACGGCCACGGCGGAGTGGCGTGATGCTTGTCGCCCGTGCTCGGAACCAACGACGGGACGCGCCCCGGCCATCGACGACTCCGACAAGCTGCCCGGCGATACCGGCTTACCGACAGCGCCCGGAGCCACGATGACGGCCGTCACGCCCCCGGCCACCATGACCGCCACGAGAGTTGCCGACAAGGCGCGCGCTCTGAACGCTCGTGCTCCCCCCCAGGTCCACATCCCCGCCATGGTACGACACCGATGGACCGGAACGGCACGAGTTGGGCGTCAATTGGGAGACGTCACGCCTCCAACCATCGAGCGTCCCGACCTCGTTTGCGGCGAAGACGGCCCATCGGCGATGTGCCGACCAGCCGCTCCTCGTCCTCGGCGTCGGTGCGTCGCCGCGGCGGTTCGACAACACGGCGCAGATCCTTCTTTCCGAGACGAATTTCGGTGAGCACGGCGCCGAGAACCGGTGCCGCGATACGACGCAGGAAGATTCCCGACGTCGTGGCCTGATCAACCCTCGTCCACCACGACTCGATGACGACGACGACCACGTCCACCGCCGGAACCAGGGCTTCGGCGTCGTGGACGGCGAGAAGCGGGGCGTCGATGATGACGGCGTCGGAAATCTCCCGCGCCGCGGCGAGGACGGCCGGGGCGCGCGTCGCCAGTAACCCCGGACCCCCGATCACACTGCTCAGAGCCAGGCTCCGGACCCCCGGCGCCTCCGTGGGCCGAGTCGACGCGGCGACCGTCGTCTCGGTCAGCTCGCCCCCCACCGGAGCGACGACCAAGGTGTCCTCGAGCCGGTTCCTGTCACGCAGGTCAGCGGTGGTGACGATCAGAGCGGACTCCCCGGCCTCGGCGAAAGCAGCGGCCAGATTGGTGACCACCAGGGCCCGGGTCGGCTCGACGCCCGGGGACACGACGAGGATGACCTGGCGGGACCGCCGGTCCGGTGCCCCTGGCGATCCCGGAGTCTGGGCCGGGGGACCGGCCCCGTCCCGATCGGCGTCGGGTGACGCTGGATCCGCTGACGGGCGGTCGGGACCCGTGGTCACGGCCGGTCCCACGATCGGCTCGAGGAGAACCGCCGTCCGCAGCATGCGGTACGCCTCGGCGACGGCAGAACCGGGCTCGCTGAAGGTGGCGAAGACCGGGGGTGGCGGCAGGTCGCGACGTCGGCGGAGGCGGGACCGGGAGGGGTTCGTCGCCGGGATCTCGGCCAGCACCTGGTACCCGAGCATCTCCTGCGTGCGGGCCGCCGTCCGGAGAGTCTTGTTGAGAGCGTCGAGCAAGAAGGCCAGCACCACCCCCAGTAGGGCTCCCACCACGATTCCCAGAAGTCCCCGCACCGAGTGACGGTCGAGGATGGAGCTCTTGGAACCGGTTTTCGTCGCTTTGTGGGCCGGAAACAAGAGCAGGAGGCCCGACTGGGGCGGCGGGCTCTGCTTGAGCGAGTTCACCTTGGTCAGCGCAGCCTTGTAGGCGTTATTGAGCACGGTGAGCTGTTCCTGGAGCTGAGAGACCTGGGGATTCGACTTGGCGGCGACGAGCACTCCCGTCGCTCCTCCCCCGTTGCCACCAAAATCCGCCGGCGCCGCCGTCGTTGTCGTGGACTTCGGTACCGTCGTCGTGGTCGTGGTGGTCGTCGTGGCCTTCGGTACCGTCGTCGTGGTCGTGGTGGTGGTGGTCGGCTCCAGTGCGGTGATCTGCTCCTCGAGGCTCTGGATCTCGTTCGTGAGGTTCGAGACCTTCTGCTCCTCGTTCCTCAGCTGGTTCTTTTGCGCGGTGACGTCCTGCTGATTGACGAAGTTGATGAGTGCCTCGACGAAAGCGTTGGTCAATTTGGCCGAGCGCTTGGGCGACGGTTGCTTGATGGCGATCTTGATCGCGCCCCCCGGCACGGAAGCCGACTTCTTTTTCTTCTTCTTGGCCGAGGGAAAGACGACGTCCCCGACGAGGTTGGCCGGCTTCTCCTTGATGCCGGCGGCCTTGGCGGCGGTGGCCATGACCGTCGTGTTGGCGGCATAGAACTTGAATTGGGCCAGACCCGCCTTCGACGATCCCGGAGTCACCCCGACCACGGCGTAGGCCTCGTACTCGGTCTTCACCTTCGACCCGTGTACGGGCACGAGAACGGCGATGAGGGCCCCGACCAGGGCAAGGGCGATCACCAGGGGCCAGCGGCGGCGAAGAGCGTCTCGATAATTGATCGGCTCCATGGCCCCGTTCCCGTCTCCTGCGGACTCGTGCTCGCCCGGTCCGGACCCGGCGGCGAAACCCCTTGGAGGCTCGCGTCGCCGCGTCCCCCGGAATGCCACAAAGGTAGTGCAGGATCGTCACGAATCCGTGACGGTCTGTGACCGCCGGCCCCCCCCACCTGGCCTGTGTGCGCTCGGCCGGACCCCGGCGACGGACCCCGGCCGCCCCTGGCGGTTGACCAGATGTTGAGGAGCCCTGGGGCAGGGTTTGAGGCTGGGCTCCACACAATGGGTGAACTCTCAGCGACTGGCCGCTGTCGTGCGCAAGGGCAGGCAAAATGCACCGGGAATCCTCAATCGTGACGATGCCACCGGGCCCCAAGGTTCCTAACGTGGACTGTGCAACGATTCGCGGGGGATTCGCGACAACGACCACCGGGCGGGGGGCCCGTGGTGATGAAAAAGGGCAGGTACAGAGCCTGAGGAGCGAGCGCCTGGGGCAGGCGCCAGAGTCCGACGGCGAGTCGGGCCCAGGCCCGACCGCCGCCAGGCCAGGTCCTCACGCTCGGACGGAGGAGGGTGGCTGGCGCAGTGGTTCGCCTGGGGTACGCGCTTCGATATACCGAAGTGCCAGGACTTTCGTCTCTCCCACTCGTGACCTCGGGCCTGCGGCCCGGCCCCGAGCGGAGAGTCTGACTTGGGGGCATGCAGCTATGACGGGGTGGGACCAGGATCCCGGCTCAGCGTTTCCTTTCCGACCCGACACGGGCTCGGGAGACAAGGCGCGGCCAGAGAGGGCGGGCGGAACACCGGGTGCGAGCGCGGCGCCCTCGGGCGCACGGCGCTCCCAGCGCCTGGCCATGGCCGCCTCACGGGTGCGGTCACGGATGCTCTTCGTCCTTCTCGACGCCGTCATCCTGGGGGCCAGCTACAGCCTGTTCGAGCTGGCCTACGTCCATAACGACACCCCGTCGGGCTTCGTCGGGCAATTCGCGATCTTCCTGGTCATAGCGCTCGGTATTCAGCTCACCGCCAACCATCTCTTCGGACTCTACGGACGCATGTGGCGCCATGCCGGCATCGAGGAAGCGCGCCAGATCCTGCTGTCGTCGGGCGTCAGCCTGGCCGCTCTGGTCGCCCTCTACCCGGTAGGCCGGGCCACGGGCGCGGTGACCGTCGTGCCCCTCGGCGTGGTCGTGGTCGGCGGTGTCTTCGGCTCCATGGCCATGGGCGCGCTGCGCTTCCACTCCCGGTTGTTCGCCTGGCAGCGGGGGTCGCGACGCTCCGGTCTGCGGGTGGCCGTGATCGGCAGCCGAGACGCCGGGGCAGCGGTCGTCCGCGACATGTTGCGCAACCCCAAGGCCGGGCTCATGCCGGTGGCCGTCTTCGACGACGATGCCGGGGCCCACGGCCTGTCCCTCCTCGGGGTCCCGGTGGTGGGCGGCGTCGACGACATCGAGGCGGCCACACCCCGCTACGACATCCAACAGGTCGTGCTGGCCATCCCCTCCCCCTCGTCCGAACTGGTCGAGCGCTCGTTGCGGGCGTCGGAAGCAGCCGGCGTGACGATGAAGATCGTCCCCGGCGTGCGCGAGATGGCCGGGGACACGGGGAAAGCTCCTCCCATGGCCCGGGTGCGCTCGCCCCGCATCGAGGACCTCCTCGGCCGGACCCAGGTCGCCACGGACCTGGAGGCGGTCCGACGGTCCATCGCCGGGCGGCGGGTCCTCATCACCGGGGCCGGCGGGTCCATCGGGACCGAGATCTCGCGGCAGGTAGCCGGCTTCGAGCCGGCGATGCTCGTGCTCCTCGACCACGACGAGACCCACCTCTACGACACCGCCGCCCTGGTCGAAGGACCGGTCGAACAGGTTCTGCTCGACATCGGTGACCGCCAGGCGGTGTTCGAGGCCATGAACCGCTTCCGCCCGGAAGTCGTCTTCCACGCCGCCGCCCACAAGCACGTCCCCCTTCTCGAAGCGCACCCGCTGGCGGCGGTCTCGACCAACGTCTTCGGGACCCTCAACGTCGTGGAGGCGGCGGCCGCCGCCGGTACCGAGCGCTTCGTCTGCATCTCGACCGACAAGGCCGTCCGGCCCCGCAGCGTCATGGGCGCCTCGAAATGGGCCGCCGAACAGGTCGTGCTGTCCCGGGCCCCCCAGGGTGCCCCGTACTGCGCCGTCCGGTTCGGAAACGTCCTCGGCTCCCGAGGGAGCGTCATCCCCACCTTCGCCCGTCAGATCGCCCTCGGGGGGCCCGTGACCGTGACCGACCCCCGCATGACCCGTTTCTTCATGAGCGTGAAGGAAGCGGTCCAGCTGGTTCTGCAGGCCTCGGTGATGGCGAACGGAGGAGAAGTGTTCATGCTGGAGATGGGCAAGGCCGTCTCCATCCTCGAGCTGGCCGAGCGCATGATCCGCCTGTCCGGCTACGCCGTGGGCACGGACATCCCCATCGAGATCACCGGGGCCCGGCCGGGCGAGAAGATCGACGAGGACCTCACGGCGTCGGGCGAGGAGCTCCTCTCCACCCCCCACAGCGCCGTCTACCGGCTGCTGCCGGCCACCCTCGCCACCGAGGACCTGGATCTGGCACTGCTGGAGCTCGACGAGTCAGTCGACTCGCGCGATTCGGATTCGGCCCGAAAGGCGCTGTTCACCATGGCCGAGTCGGCGGGCTCACCCGAGGCGGTCGTCGACGAGGTGGCGGTGTGACACAAGCGGTCCGGCCGGCCGGCGCCTCGCCGGACCGGCCCGGAACCCTCCTCGTCATCGGCCAGGGCTACGTGGGTCTCCCCCTGGCACTGGCGGCGTTGGACGCCGGGTTCTCCGTCGTGGGCTTCGATACGGACGACGAACGGGTGAAGCGCCTGTCGGCCGGCACGTCGTACGTCGAGGACATCTCCGACGGGGCCCTGGCCCGTGCCCTGGCGACAGGTCGCTACCGGCCCACCACCGACCAGTCCCACTGTGCGGGGTTCGACGTCGCCGTGATCGACGTCCCCACGCCCCTGCGCGACGGCCAGCCCCACCTCGCCCACGTCGAGGCGGCGGCCGCCATCGTGGCCCGCCACCTGCGGCCGGGGGCGACCGTGATCCTCGAGTCGACGACCTATCCGGGAACCACCGAGGAGCTGCTGCGCCCCATCCTGGAGGAAGGATCGGGTCTCCTGGCCGGGGAGGACTTCTTCCTCGGCTACAGCCCCGAGCGGATCGACCCCGGAAATACCACATGGGACCTCAGGTCGACACCCAAGGTCGTGTCGGGGGTCGACCCTGCGTCCCTGGCGGCGGTCTCCGCCTTCTACGACCGGATCGTCGACACCACCGTGCCCGTGTCCGGGACGCGCGAGGCCGAGCTCACCAAGTTGCTCGAGAACACCTTCCGCCATGTCAACGTGGCCCTGGTGAACGAGCTGGCCATGTTCGCCGGGGAGCTGGGCATCGACATATGGGAAGCCATCGACGCCGCCTCGACCAAGCCCTTCGGCTACCTGCGCTTCACTCCGGGACCAGGGGTCGGGGGTCACTGCCTGCCGGTCGACCCCAGCTACCTGTCGTGGAAGGTCCGCCGCAGCCTGGGCCGGTCCTTCCGCTTCGTGGAGCTGGCCAACGACGTGAACGCCCACATGCCCGACTACGTGGTGGGGAGGCTGGTGGCCGCCTTCAACCGCCAGGGGCGGGCCGTGCGGGGCTCGCGGGTGCTCATGCTGGGCCTGGCCTACAAGAAGAACACGGGGGACGCCCGCGAGGCGCCCGGCACGGTGATCGTCGAGCTCCTGACCTCCCTCGGCGCCGACGTGCGGGTGGCCGATCCCCATCTGGCCGATCTCCACGGCACCGCCGTGGTCGAGTTGAGCGAGTCGGAGCTGACGGCCGCCGACGCCGTGATCATCGTCACCGACCACGACGCCTTCGACTACGACCTGGTGCGCCGCTGTGCCCGTTTCGTCCTCGACACCCGCAACCGGCTGGACGGACCGAACGTCGAGCGGCTCTAATCCCACGCGGTGACCCGCCCGGACCGACCTCTGCACATCGTCGTGACCGGTGGGGCCGGGTTCATCGGCGCCAACCTGTGCGGGGCCCTCACCGCCGCCGACGACATGGGGCGGATCGTCGCCTTCGACGACCTCTCGACCGGACGACGTGAGAACCTGGCCGGGATCAGGGGAGTCGAGCTCGTCGAGGGGTCGATCCTCGATGCCGAGCTCCTAAGCGAGGTGACGAGCGAAGCCGACGCCGTCGTCCATCTGGCCGCCCGTCCGTCGGTGGCCCGGTCGGTCCAGGACCCCATGGCCAGCCACCTGGCCAACGCCACCGGAACGGTCGAGGTGCTCGAGGCGGCCCGCCGGGGGGGCGGTCCCCACGTCATCGTGGCCTCGTCCTCGTCGGTCTACGGCGCCAACCTGGCGTTGCCCAAGAGCGAGGACATGGTCGCCCTGCCCGTCAGCCCCTATGCGGCGAGCAAGCTGGCCACCGAGGCGTACACGCTCGCCTACGGCTCCTCGTTCAACCTGCCGGTGCTGGCCTTCCGCTTCTTCAATGTCTTCGGGCCCCTCCAGGGCGCCGACCACGACTACGCCGCCGTCATCCCCGCCTTCGTGTCGGCCGCCCTGCGGGGCGAGCCCCTCACCATTCACGGCGACGGGCGCCAGACACGGGACTTCACCTACGTGGGCACGGTGGTGGCCGTCCTGACCGAGGCCCTGCGCCGCCGGGTGACCAGCCCCACCCCCGTCAATCTGGCCTTCGGCTCGCGCGTGTCGCTGCTGGAGCTGGCGGACCTCCTCGAGGAGGTCCTCAGCCGTCCCCTCCCCCGCCGGCACGCTCCCCGGCGCCCCGGGGACGTCCAGGACTCCCAGGCCGATCAGGCCGCCCTGCGCAGGCTCTTCACCGACGTGACACCGGTGACCCTGGCCGACGGGCTGGCGGCCACGGTGGACTGGTTCCGCCGGTCGGGTCGCTGAGCGGATTCCGGCGTGGGCCACCCGATCCCCTACCGGGGAGGCGTCACTGCAGGCCAAAGCCCTAAATCAATCTCCGGCCAATCAGAGAGCGACGTGGCGTCGGCGACGTACAACTCTCTTGCACATTCAATGAGATCAGAAGGGACCGACGATGCGGGACCCTGACCCTCATTGACGGGATCGTGGAGATCGTCAGGGACAAAACTGGGGTCGACACCGATGAAATCAAAGGTGCGCGCCAACTCCCCTTCTGGATCGGCGACGCATCGCTCCAATTGGAGAACGAGTACCTGTGCTCGCGGAAAGTGTCGGGCCAGTCTTTCGAGTTGCTCGCCATATCGACCGTACGCGATGGCCTCGACCACCAAGCGGGGATGCAACGGACCCGGGTAGCGAAATGCCAGATACCGCAGTCCCGATCGCAACCGGGCAATCGGGTCTCGTAAGAGAACGAGGATACGAGCATCGGGTGCTGCCCTACTCAGTCGTTCGGGCGTCCAGGGGTCGAGCATGTAACGCGGTGTCCATTCGCCCGAGATCTTGCCCACCGGTCGAGGAAAGTATCGGTGGTACTGCTCGATGTGGGCGTCGGTGAACTCCTCGTTCCACTGATGCTGGAAGAAGTGCAGTTCCTTGCGTCCAGATTCAACCTGAGGGTGCGACGAAATAGCTCGGTTCCACCACGTCGTCCCGGCCTTGTGGGTCCCCACCCCGACAAAATCCGGTGCTCCGTGCTTCCAACCCGGAGGGCACGGGGGCGGAACCCGTGGAGCGACAATCTGCCGCTCCAGCTGCTCCAACCGTTTGATGCGATCCTGCATCTCCTCTCGCGCTTTCGCCCCTGTCATGACCGAACGAACGTAACGTCTGACACCAGGGCTCATGCGACGATTTTAGACCTCACCGGCGCGGACCAGGATTGCCGTTTCGACCATCCCAGTCATGTCACATCGGTGCGCGATCGGCGCCACCGAGTCGTCAAGGCGTCCCGACTGGTGTCGGTCCGCCGATCAGTGAGGTGAGTCAGACGACGATGTCGACCGGCGTGCCGGCCGACACCTGGGTGGCCAACGTGGTGATGTCGGGATTGGTCAGCCGGACACATCCGTGACTGGCGTAGCCGCCGATCACCCACGGCTGGTTGGTGCCGTGGATGGCGATCTGACCGGGCCCACCGTCGAACGAGTAGTACGTGTTGGAGAAGCCCGACAGGCCCAGGGCGTAGGGACCGTAGGCGTCACCGGGATCGGTGAGCTGCAGGACCTCGGTCACGTAGAAGTGGCCGGTCGGGGTGGGCGCATCGGGCGCTCCCACGGCCACCGACGCCTCGTAGACCTGGGTGCCGGCTCGATAGAGCCTCACCTGGCGGGCACTCAGACTCACCACGATGTGCTCGTTGTCGGCGGAGACGCTGACGTTCGAACGGGCGATCCACCCCATGGACTCGTTCGGGCGTTCGGGGAGATACACCTGGAGCCACCCCCCCTGCACGGCGTTCACGAGAAAGGTGAGCGGAGCGCCCAGGGGGTTGGGATTGGCGAGAGCCTGTGACACGCCGAGGGCCCGGGGGGTGGCGTAGATCGGGACCGACGGCACCGTGGCCGTGGCCACCAGCACGGACCCCGGCGGGGCCTGGAGGTCGGGGTCGGCCGCCGTGGCGACGACCGGTGTGCCCTTCGGTGAGAACTTGGCACCGTCTGCATGACGAGCTTGCGTGACGGCGCCGCCGCAGCCCCCCAGCACGAGGGCGACGGCGGTGGTGGCAAGAAGACCGATACCACGTACCGCCCGACGTCGGCGAACCATCCGTCGATGCTATCGGAGGGTCGCTCAGCGCAGGCGTCACGCCGCGGTCGGCCGGTATCACCCCCTCCGTGCCGGCGTCACCGTCAGCACGGAGGGGAGAAACCAGAACCGCGTCAGCTGATGTCTTTATCCCGTGTCCGTCGGCTGTGGATCACGGCGAAGCGCAGGAATCGGCGGGGTCCGTCCACCAGGACCAGCGCAAGAGCGCCGAAGAGCATCAGCAGGACACCGAGCGTTCCCAGCCACCACAGTCCCGGGCCGGCGCCGGTGAAGGCCAACGAGGCCGAGGACGCCTTGGTGGCCGTCTTCTTGGCGGCGGCGGCCTTGGCCGCGGCGGCGGCCGCTGCCGCGGTGGCGGCGGCGGCGTTGTTCGACGTCGTGCCACCTCCCTGGGCGATGACGGCCGTGTTCCAATCGATCGGAATGGGAAGCTGATCGGCGTTGTTGTTGGGCTTGCCCGTCGGGTAGGCGGTGCCCACCGCGATCACGCACTGGTCACCGATGGCGATCTGTGGCGCCGTGGGAGGACAGGGATAATTCGCCGCATCAGTGGCCGCTGAGCCGCCGGTGCTGTCGGTTCCGGTGGTCGGCGGCCCCGTGATTCCCTGCACGATGGTGAACGCCGTCGGCGGCACCGAGTTGCTCGTCATCGTGATGAGGTATTTGGTGACGTTCGTGCAGCTGACGGGGATCTGGGCGGTCAGGAACTTGATCGTCGGCTGATTGGGATCGCTGTTGCACTCGAGGATCGAGGCATCGCCATTGTTCCCCACTGACAGCCCGGTGGCCGCCACGGTCACCGTATCGCCGCCCAGCATGCAAGTGACCGCCTGAGGGCTGGTCGGAGGTGCCGCACCGCCGGCCTGGTCGGCCGTGGCCGTCCCCGATCCCTTGGTCACGCCCGTGATCGGCGCCGAGATAATGCCGTTGATCGGGTTGCACGGAGCAGTTGTCGTCGTGGTCGATGAGGTCGTGGTCGTGTCCGGCGTCGAATTAGTGGCGAACGTGATGGGCTGCGAAGCGTTGTTCCCGTTCTGGTCCAGCACCTCGATCTCGCAGGAGTTGGTCCCCGCTTGGATTTGGGCGGCATACGGCGGACATGGGTAATTGGGAGCATCGGCGCCGGCGGACCCGGGGCCGGGCGGACCAACGGTGCCCGCTACGACCAGGAACGAGGTGACGGGAAGGTCGCCGTTCGAGGTCACCTTGGTCGCCACCCTCTTCGGAACCGAGCATCCGATAGGTAGCGTGAGCGTTGCCGTCTTCTTATTCGTGACCTGGACGGTCACGGGCATGGTCGGTTCGCCGGTCCCGACACTGCACTCGATGACCCACGGTTGCGATCCGGGAACCCAACCGGTGCCCTCTACCAGGGGAGCACTGAAGGGCATTGTGTTCGACATCCCGCCGGGTGGCACCAAGGCCAACGTGATCGCCGGCCCGGTGGCGCTGGCCACCGCTGCGGCTCCCACCAACACTCCACCCACGATGAACGCCGCGCTGCCGACCATGGCCAGCCTTCGGGTGATCGACTTCGGACGTCTCACAATTCCTCCCCTGGAACCGCCGTGTGGCGGTCTGTTGCAGAAAAGCGGTTTGGGGGCGGGGCCTCGGCCCCGCCCCCAAACCTCGTAATTCAGGACCCTGGTGTTCTACCAGGGATTCCTTGGCGATGCTTTACAGATCGGTGACTGTACCCTTCGTGATCTTGAGGCTCTTGACGCCCTTCTTGCAGGCCTTCAGGAACTTCCCAAGCTTCTCCTTGGTTTGAACCACGATGTTGGTGGTGGTACTCGGGAACGAGCCCGTGGTGGTCGCACCGCTGATGGTGAAGCCGAGGTCAGGCGACGTCTGCTCGGTCTCCGTGCCACCCGAGGTCGAGCTCGGGTTGAGCGAGCCAGCCGGCAGGTACGTCCCCGCCAAGGTGGGCGGAGTCGACGTGGCCAGGGAGGTGCAGGCGTTGTTGCCGCCGGTGATGGTGGCGGTGCTGCTCACCTTCGTCGGGTTGGGCGTGCCACCGGAGCAGCCCGTCGCCGCGGCGGTCACCGTGGTCGTCTCAGCTGCGGTGCCACCGTTCTTCAGCGGTGGGGAGAAGTTGACCGTCCCCGTGATCTTCGTGCACTTGACCAGCCCGGTGCCGTTGACCTGGCCGGACCTGGCCGCACTGGCGGAACCGACGCCGATCGTGGCCACTGCTGCGAGCGGCAGAACCAACGCCCCTGCTGCCAGCATGAGCTTTCGAGTTACTTTCACATGTCCTCCTTGAGGGACCGGCGGAACCGCGTCGCGCCGTGTCGTCTAGCGGTACTGCTAACCAAACGTCTGGGCACTGCTTTTCATTACATCCTTCTCGGGTCGTGCTGCCAAGCGGTGTCGAACTGGGTGCGTGATGTCCGAGGCTCGGACGGATGCGCGCCAGAAACGGACAGCGAACATCGATACCTCCCCCTCTCGACCTCACCCCCAGTTGTGTTGCGTGAGTACCCTACCCAACGCGGCCCAGTCTCAACCGTCGTCATCGTAGAATGCCTCCGTGCCATCGTGACGGTCACCTCCCGGCACCACATCGTCAGGATTGAGGAATTCGACCCCGGTTCGCGTCACTCTCGCCGGTCTGGCCAGGTATTTCCTCGTACACAGGTGTCTCCTGTTCGGGTGATTCCACCTGAGTCCGGGGGAACGACCGACGATCAGGCGCTCATGAAAGACCCCCACCCCACCTCTAGATATCCCACGGTTCCAACTGTCAAGCAACTTCGGCAAGGGGAGCCGTCCGGTGGGCCCAGGCGATGGTCTCGTCGTAGGCCGTGTGGCTCTCGAGGCAGCCGTGGAGGATGCCGACCAGTCGGTTCCCGAGGGCCCGGAGAGCGGCGTGATGGGTGTCACCTGCCGCTCGTCGGGTGTCGTATAGGGCCCGGGCGCCAGGTGAGGCGGTGAGGGCAGCGAAGGCCCACAGGTAGATGGCATCACCCAGACGGTGATTCCGGGCGAAGCGGGCCAGCACCACCCGCTTGGTCCCCGACGCCCGGGTGATAGGTGACGTGCCGGCGTAGTTCTTGCGAGACTTGGGGGTGCCATAGCGGTTCGGCTCATCACCGAACTCGCCCAGCACCCGGGCGCCGAGGATGGTCCCCAGTCCTGGCAGGGATCGGACCACCTCGGCATCCGGGTGCTGTTCAAAACCCGCTTCGAGCTCCCCGGCCAGGGTGGCGATCTGGGCCACCATGGTGGCGATCACGGCCACACTGGCGGTCACCGACGCCCCCATGGCGCTCGACACCGCCGCCGGTGCGGCGAGCTGCTCAGCCCGCAGAGCCTCTTGGATCTCGGCCGCCCTGTCGTCGATCCGGCGCTGACGGCCGCCTCGGCGCAAGGCGGCGGCGATCTTCGACTGTGACATGGTCCGGCCCAGCTCGGGGGTCGGCGCTAGGCGAAGCACTTCGAGCGCATCGCCGCTGGCCAGGTCGTCAAAGGCGACCAGAGCGGCCGGATAGAACTCCCGCAGCGTCGAGCGCAGCAGGTTCGTCTGGCGCTTCCTCGACCACACCATCGTCTGATGGGCCCGGGCCAGCACCTTCACCACCTGCACCGTCTCGGAGTCGGCGGCCACGGGTCGGTGGTTGTGGCGGTCGGTGCGGACCATGTCGGCCAGCACTTTGGCGTCCCCAGGATCGGACTTGGCCCCCGAAGTCGAGTGTCGGTCCCGGTAACGCGACGTCGACATCGGGTTGACGGCGAACACCTCGTAGCCGGCGGCCACCAGCGCCGTCACGAACAGGCCCCGGTCGGTCTCGATCCCGATGACCACCTCACCGGGTTCCTCGACGTGGTCACCGACCAGGTCATGGAACCGGGCGATGCCCTCCACTCCTTCGGGAAGACGGCCGCCACCGAGGCGTTTGCCGTCCTCGTCCTCCACGTACACGTCGTGGTGGGCCTCGGCCCAGTCCACCCCTACGAAGATCATCTGGGTCCCTCTCCTCGTCCGACCGGCATCAACACGAGCCCGAGGACCCCAGCAGCTTCCTAATGGACAGTGCTCGAGGCACGACATCCCACCAGCCGTCACGGGAACCTCACCAACCACCAGGGGCACGATCTAGAGGTAGGGCTCAAGGCCCTGGCCAAAGCAGTGCTCACCTGATGGCGGCTCGGCAACCAGCCTCACTCAGTCATGAAGTGAGGAGGTCGACCCCCATTAGGCTGAAGGGTGTGAGAGTGGGGCAACCAGCGCTCAAGGTGGCGGGCAAGACGTCGTGCGTGATCGGCGCGCTGCTGCTGGCCTTCGTCGGCTACCAGCTCTGGGGTACCTCGCTCTCCGAGCACTCGGCCCAGGCCCGCCTCCGGACCGAGCTCGATGCGCAGCTCCACCGCCACGCGCCGACCTCCCCACTCCCCCACCACTGCTCCCCGCCGCGGCAACGGGCCCGACGGCGACACCCTGGGATCAACGGCCGACGAAGCCGGCACCGCTGCTCCGACCCTCGGATCGCCGGTCGGCTTCCTTTCCATTCCCCGCATCGGCATGAGCGACGACGTGATCGTGGAAGGTGTCGGGACGGATCAGCTCCGACAGGGGCCCGGCCACTACCCCGGCACCCCCCTGCCCGGTGAGCCGGGAAACGTGGCCATCGCCGGACACCGCACCACGTACGCGGCACCTTTCTACAATTTGAACGAGCTGGAGCTCGGCGACCCCATCGTCATCCAGACGGTACGGGGCACCTTCGACTACGCGGTGACCGAGAACACGACCGTGGCTCCGACCGACTCTGCCGTCCTCGACTCCACGGCCCAGGCGGAGCTCACCCTGACGACTTGCAATCCGCGCTACAGCGCCACCCAACGCCTCGTGGTGGTAGCCGTGCTCCGCCGGTCCCACCTGAACCAGGTCCAAGGTCACAGTGCATCGGCTCCACCGACCACGACGCCCACGCGCACCATCGCCACGACAGTTGGCGGCGGCGGTGGCGGCGGGAGCGTGGGCGGCGCGGTGCTCTGGGGCCTGTTGACGCTTGGTGCCGCTTGCATGCTCCTGCTCCTGTGGCGGCGGCTGCGAAGTCCCGGGCGTTGGGGGGTCCTGACTCTCGGCACCCCGATCGTGGTGATCGTGCTCTTCGTCTTCTTCGGACACGTCAGCGCCGTCCTCCCGGCCAGCTTCTGACCTCCCGCGTCGGCCCGATGCTGGTGAGATGCGTGGGGTCGTTGAGGTAACAGAGTCAGGACAATTGGGCTTCCTTTGTCAAAGATGGCGGGACTCGCCTGTTATCGTTCGCTTGGTCGTGGCCGCACTGGCGGCGACCGCGTGGTCTCTCTCTCGAGAATCCCAACGGGAATCGTGGACGGTAGATCGCGGGCGGTCCGGCGGGACCGACGTAACAATTCGCGAACGGCCAACGTTACAAATGCGGATTTCGACCCCCTCAGATGCTGGTGATCGAGACGACACGTGTCGACCTTCGGGCGAGGAGGAGGAGAATGAGGCGGCTGTGGTTGTGCATCGGGGCGACTCTTTTGATTGTGCTCGGTGGCGGGATGACGGCGTTCGCCGGCAATCGGCCACCGAGCATCACGCCGACCCTGGCGACCTTTACGGTGGCGCCGAGAAACCCTGCGGCGACGACCTGGACATTGAACCTGTGGGCCCACGGCAAGCTCGTCGGCACCGCTTCGGGGACGGCAGGGACATTGACCGTGACCGTGCCCGCCACCTCGGCCTGCAAGTTCCAGGTTGACGTCCTTCGCGGCGGGCAGTGGTTCTCGGGCACCCTCGCCGCGCTCTCGTCCTGTGGTGGCCAACCAGCGGCAACGACGACCACAACAACCACCACCACCACGACGACGACTTCGACCACCATCCCGGTGACGTCGTCGAAGGGGGTGAAGAAACCGAAGGGTGGTCCGAAGCCGTCGACGGATCAAACCGGATTCGGCAAGGCAGCGACAACCTCCGCCGTCATATCGGCGAAGGCGCCCACGCCCGTGTCTTCGTCGCAACTGGCCTTCACCGGAGTGGGGACAGGTCTGTGGACCCTCGTCCTGGTCGGGAGCGGACTCGTCGTCCTGGGCGGCGCGCTCCTCGTCCGTCGGCCGCGGCTGCGCCGCTGACGACGAACGTCGCCCTCCCGGGGCGACGTGCTGGTCCGTGGTTGCGCCCGCAAAATGATAAAACAGTCTCCTGAACTGCCACGGCATGCGTCAGGAGGGGTGACCACTCCGTGACGGGCTCGGAGAAGGCCTGTGATCAACATCGCCACCGTCCATTGGCAAACGGCGAAGTGGATCGATCCCCAACTCCACTATCTCGCCCGGGCCCTGGGTGACACGCCCTACCGGGTGTTCGCCGCGCTCAACGGGATCGACGACGAGGAGACGGAGGCCCGTTTCCACTTCGCTGCCGACCTCGAGGGCGGCCATGCGTCGAAGTTGAACCAGCTGGCCTCCATCATCGCCGAGGACGCCGCCCCCACGGACGTCTTGATCTTTCTCGACGGCGACGCCTTTCCCGTCCGGGCACTGGATCCCTGGGTCGAGGAGTCCCTGATGAACTTCCCTCTCATGGCCGTCCGCCGGGACGAGAACCTCGGCGACTGCCAACCCCACCCTTTGTTCTGCGCCACCACCGTCGGGTTCTGGCAGCACATCGAGGGTGACTGGCGGTCGGGTGGGACCTGGATCAACACGGCCGGACGCGAGGTGGCCGATGTCGGGGGGAACCTGCTCGTGCGACTGCGCGAGAGCGGCGTCGAATGGCTCCCCCTTCTCCGCACCAACACATCCAATCCCCATCCGGTGTGGTTCGGTATCTATGACCACCGGATCTACCATCATGGCGCCGGCTTCCAGGCCACCAGGGTCGAGCGCGTCGACTGGGCCAGCCGCTACGAGCGGAAGAAGGCGGCCGGGCGGGGGCTGCGCCCCACTGCCGACAGTCCGAGCCTCGGCATGTTGCGGACCAACGCCGCCGCCAACCCCGGGGTGCTGCGCGGTCTCCGTCCCGGCACCGTGGCCAAGGCGGCGGTCAAGACCGTGCGGCTACGACGTGAGCACCGACACTACGAGAAGCTCATCAACACGGAGCGGGGACGGACCCTGGCGAGGTTGGGCGAGGAGGTCTTCCTCCAGCTGTCGACCGACGACGAGTTCTATCGGCAGTTCGACGACTCCGTCGTCCCCGATTGACTCGAACTCGCTCCCGTGAACCACGACGTCCCAAAGCCACCATCGGAGCCGTTGGAGGGGACATGCGTGTTCGTCATAGGCATGCACCGAAGCGGCACCTCCGCCATGGCGGGCATGCTCTCCCAGCTGGGGATCACGGGACCATCGGAAGACGACCTGATCCCCGCCACCTCGTCGAACGCGCGCGGACACTTCGAGAGCAAGCTCCTCACACGCATCGACAACCAACTGCTCCGCTTGTGCGGGGGCACGTGGTCGGCACCCGCGTCGGTTGATTCCGGCTGGGAGCTCGAGCCGAGCATCGTCGCCGTCAAGGACTTCGCCCGGACGGCCTTCGACACCACGTTTCCCAGCCGACCCATGGCCTGGAAGGATCCGCGAAACTGTATCGTCCTGCCTTTCTGGCGTTCCGTGCTCACACCACCGGTCGCCTCCGTCTTCGTCTACCGCGACGGACTCGACGTAGCGCGCTCTCTCCGTGCGCGCGACCACTTCACCCTGACCCACGGTCTGGCGCTGTGGGAGCGGTATCTGCGCAGCGCCTCCGCCGGCCTCGACGGGCTCCCCACCTTCGTGGCCGGATACGACGGGCTCCTTGACGATCCGGCGTCCACGTGCGGCGCACTGGTGCGCTTCCTCGCCGACGTCGGGATCACCGTCACGGCGAGCGGCGTCCAGCACGCCGTCGCTTCCCTCGACGCCGGGCTCCGCCACGAGCGTCCCTCGGTGGACGAACCGTCCGACCTCGCCGTCTCTCAACGTGATCTGTTCGCCCGTCTCGAGTCCCTGACCGGGGCGCACCATCCGTGGCGGTCGCCCGACCTCGGCATCGAACCGCCCTGGGTCGAGGACGTCCTGTCGTTGCGGCGTGACTACGACGTCCTGAACCGTCAGATCCACTCGTCTCGGGCCATGCGACTCGTCGGGATGTGGACGAGAGTCCGTGGCGCTCGACGTTCTTCCCCGGCCGTGGACCCGAGGGACCCGTGAGCCGACTTCCCCTGGTTCGATGCGCTCTCCGTGCTTCCCGCATGATCGTTTGGACATGGCGTACGACATCCGACGTCACGTAGGATGTATTCGGCGCGGACGGCCCTCCTGCAACAGTGGCAACAATGGCGACGGGTGCACCGGGGGTCCTGATGGTCCGTCAGATTCAGAGCCCCCGGCACGGTGACACAAAACGTGAATATCGCCGGGACCGGGGACGTTTCGGCCCGACACGAGCTAAAATTTCCCCTAGGCCCGCGCGTACAGTGAGGTGTAGAGTGCAGGTCGTCGCATCGCGTCAGGGGATGGCGTGATGTGACTTGGGGATTTTGGGAGACCGGGGGGCACGTTGACGTTCGCTGGCGAGTACGCCGACAAGACGCGAGATGCCGCGGGCTGGGCGATCCCCGAGCCGCGTCCGCGCGCACTCACCCTGCAAGGACTCCCCTGCTCCGGAGAACAATTCGAGGATGCACCCGTCGACCCGAGAGCGGGAAGCCTCGATCGCCGACAGGACACCGCCGATCCGAGTGTCCGCGTCATCGCCTGTGTCGACGTCAAGTCGAACGCTCTGACGAACGGCCACTACGTGACATCGGACGTGCTGCGGGGCCTGGCCGTGCGACGTATGGAGCGCTGCATCCGCCCCGCCGACCGGGTCTGCATGCTGGGTGCGTCACGCCTCGCCGTGTGCTTCGGGCACGGGTCGCACCGGATCGCGCCGAGCGAGCTGGGGGCCCGTCTGGCTCGCGCCATGGGCGATCACCTGACCGTCGGCTCGACCACGCTCGATCTCCGGGTGACGATCGGCGTCAGCGCCGGGACGACAGCTGTGGAGCCCGGCGATCTGATCGACGCCGCCATCGCATCGACCAGGTCCCACCGGAACCGGATGACCATCACCCGATCCCGCCCTGACACGATGGCCACCTCCACGGTGACGGTGATCCAGGTCCCCGAGCGGCACGAGCTCCTGCGCGTCTCGCAAAGCGTGGGATTCGCCCAATCCTCACGCCGCGCCCGGCGCCCGGGCGCTCCGGTGCCGACATCGGCGTCCATGTCCGCACACCGGTTGCTCCGTCGCACCTCCTATCGCCACCTCGACGCCGTCGACCGCACCACCGGCATCCTCGGCGCACCGTCGGGGCGGCCCCAGACGACCGACGGCGACCGGTTCCCCCTCCACTCGAGGGTCGCCGGTCTCACCATCTTGGTGGTCGACCCGGCCGTCGCCTCCAGCGACACGCCGCGCTCCGCTGTGCAGGGAGTGGCAGCCGCCGCCCGTCGTCTCGGGGTGTGCCCGATCCTTTCAGCGGCCGATCGACCCGACACGGTCGTCGACGACCTCTCGGTCAGCGAGGCCGACGCCGTGGTGCTCATCCTGCACCCCGACACTGCTCGTCCCCTCAGCGAGGCCGACGGCGGTACGCCGTGGGAGCACCCGGCCCGCCTCGCCCGGGCGCTCGTCGATGCCGGAGCCTCGGTGATCGCCTTGAGCGTGGGCTCCAGTGCCGCCGGCGTCGCCGCCTGCGTGGAACAGGGTGCCGCCGGCCTGCTCCACATCGACGCCCTGGCCGAGGAGCTCGTCACGGTGGCCAAGATGTCGGCCGTGAAGGCAAACGGCGCGGCACGCGTCAACGGCAACGGCTCCAACGGCTCCCAACGGGGTCGGCGTCAGCTCCCGGCGCCATTCGACGCCCTGGTGCACCTCACCTCCACCGAGCGGAAGGTCCTCTTCCACATGATGGAGGGTCGCGCCGCCGGTGAGATCGCCGCTGAGCTCGTCGTGTCGCTCACCACGGTCCGCTCGCACATTCGCTCGATCTTGCGCAAGCTGAACGTCAATTCGCAGCTGGCCGCCGTGGCCATCGCCAACGGCGCCTACCCGCGAGCCTCGGCGCTCGGCTGACCTCCCTCACCGGGCGCCAGTCGGCGACCGGTGCTCGTGCCTGCTCCGTCAGACGGCGATGGGCACAGCCAGAGCCTGAGCGGCGGCGGTCACCTCGCCGTTTGCCTCCACCTGGACCTCGACCGGACACGGCGGTTCGACGTCGCGGTGGAGATACCCCAGGGCGACCGCCGTCTGCAGGCCGGGTGACCACGCCACCGAGGTCAGCCGCCCCACCACCTTGCCGGCCACCGACACCTCCGTTCCCGGCTGAAGAGATCTGGGCGCTCCGGCAACGGGATCGACGGCGACGGCACGCAGGCGGCGCGCCACCTTGTTCCCTCGGGCATCGAGCCGGGCCACCAGCTCCTGGCCCGTGTAGCAGCCCTTGGTGAAGCTCACGCAACGTTCGAGGAGACCCGCTTCGGCGGCGATGGTGCGCTCATCGAGCTCGGCACCCATCACGGGGATACCGGATTCCACCCGTATCGCCTGCCAGGCGTCCGCTCGGCAACGGCGGACGTCGGCGGGAATCTGAGGATCGGGACCGAGCAGATCGACACCGGTCACCCCGGCCCAGGAATAGGCCACGGCGAACGACGTGCCCGGCGGCGTCGCTCCGCCGACGACCGCCGCCGCACCAGGGCCCCGCAGGGCCACGTTCCGCCATTCCACCGGGTCGATGTCCACCTTGACCCGGAGCTTGAACCGCCCCAACCGGGCGATCACCGACGTTCCGTAGCCGGCGTCGACATCCACGTAGAACTCGTCGTCCCCGGCCCGGGTCACCCGCACCATGGCATCGAGCTTGCCCTGGGGTGTGAGGAGCAGGGCATCGGCCGACACGCCCGTCCCGAGAGCGGCCACATCCTGGCTGCACTGGCCCTGGAGGTACTCGACGGCATCCGGTCCCGCCACCCGGACCACGTCACGGGCCACGGTGACGACACCCACGCCGTGGCGGAGCACCCCATAGTCCTCCGTCAATTCGTTCGAGCCCGGTGCCGCGGCCGCCCCCGTTGGGGTGGGGCCGCTCATCGGTGTCCCCCACTCAGTCGGCCGGCCTCGCGCCGGCGCCCGGCGGTGGCCCGGCGGGCGGCCGGCACCGCCGCCAGCAGAGCGGCCGCCTTGTGGATGCACTCGGCGTCTTCGGCCATCGGATCGCTGTCGGCCACGATGCCGGCACCGGCCTGGACCGAGGCGCGACCGTCGGGACCGACGACCATGGTCCGGATGGCGATGGCGGTATCGAGGTTGCCCGAGAAATCGATGTAGCCGACCACTCCTCCGTAGACACCCCGCTTGGTGGGCTCGAGGTCGTCGATGATCTGCATGGCCCGCACCTTCGGTGCTCCTGACAGCGTGCCCGCCGGCATGGTCGCCCGCAGGACGTCGATGGGGCCCTTACCGTCGGCCAGGCAGCCGGAGACCTGCGATGTGAGGTGCATGACGTGGCTGTAGCGCTCGACGGTGAGGAACTCGTCGATGTGCTCCGTGCCGAATTGCACCACCCGTCCCACGTCATTGCGGGCCAGGTCGACCAGCATGATGTGCTCGGCCAACTCCTTGGGGTGCTCGGCCAGTTCCGCCTCCAGGCGCTCGTCCTCGGCTGCAGTGGCGCCGCGGCGACGCGTCCCGGCAATGGGTCGCGACGTGACGACGCCGTCGCGCAGGCGCACCATCGGCTCCGGTGACGAACCCACCACCGTGCATTCCTCGCCGCGCACGAAGTAGAGGTAGGGACTCGGATTGACCAGACGCAGGACGCGGTAGAAGTCGAAGGGATCGGCGTCGAGATCGAGATCGAAACGCTGGGACAGCACCACCTGGAAGATGTCACCCGCCGTGATGTGCTCCTTGGCCACCCCGACGGCGTCGGCGTACATGGCGGGAGCCATCGTCCTGTGCGGACTAGGCACCTCGTCGGCCGGGTCGGGGAGCTCCAGTGCGGGCGTGTCGAGGGGTCCGAACAGATCGGCCGCCAGCTCGTCCAGTCGTTGCCCGGCGCTCTCGTAGGCGTCGGCGGCGTCGGCGTCGGTCCAGCCGTCGCCCACGACCACGTTGTCCACCAGCACGACACGCTGGCGCCAGTGATCGAAGGCGCACAGTTGGCCGATCACCATCAGGAGGGCGTCGGGGAAGCCCAGATCGTCGGGAGGGACGTCGGGCAGCGTCTCCACCTCCCGCACCACGTCGTACCCGAGGTAGCCGACGAGCCCTCCGTGCAGGGGAGGCAGATCGGCGAACTCGGGCGAGCGGTACGCTCCGAGGAGCGCCTCCAAGGTGGCCAGCAACCCGTCACCGGTGCACGCCGTCACCTCCGGTGCCAGCATCACGGGCCCGGTCGACGTCACCTTTCGCCCCCTGGCCACCAGGGTGGTGAGCGGTCGGCGCCCCACGAACGAGTACCGTCCCCACCGCTCGCCTCCTTCCACCGACTCGAGCAGGAACCCCGGCTGCTCCCCCACCACCTGCAGGAAGGCGCCGACCGGAGTCACCGTGTCGGCCACCAGGTCCCGCCACACGGGAACGATCCGATGACGGCGCACCGAGGCACAGAACGTCTCGCGGCCAGGGCGGCAGGCGTCGAGAGGGCGAGGTGTCATCACCCCGGGGAGGTAGCCCCGGAGACGCCGTCACCGTCACCGAAGGCGCGGTAGAAACAGCTGCGGGCGCCGGTGTGGCAGGCACCGACGCCGTCCTGGTCCACCGTCAGCAGTAGCGCGTCTCCGTCGCAGTCGTAACGCACGCCCCGCACCCACTGGCGGTCGCCCGAGGTCTCTCCCTTGCACCAGTATTCCTGCCGGCTACGGCTCCAGAACCACGAGCGCCCGCTCGACAGTGTCCGCCGCAACGCCACCTCGTCCATGTAGCCGATCATCAGCACCGTGCCGTCAGCAGCGTCCTGCACGATGGCGGGGACGAGGCCGTCGGCGCCGAAGCGGACGATGGCGATGTCGGCGTCGCTGAAGGCGATCGGTGTCGCCACGCGCCCGGGGACCGTCGGAGGTGCGGCACCACCGGTCCCGGTGTCGGACGGGGTCTCCATCACTCCTCGCGGCCCACGAGGCCGGTACTCACGGATGCGGTCCTCATAGATACAGCCCGGTGCCACCGTCGATCCGTTCCGAGGCCACGGCATGGATGTCGCGCTCGCGCAACATGACGTACTCGTCGCCTTGGACCTCGACCTCGAAGTGGTCCTCCGGATTGAACAGGACCTTGTCCCCGGGCTTGATCGTGCGTACGTGCGGGCCCACGGCCACGACCTCGGCCCATGTCAGGCGGCGCGACACCTGGGCGGTGGCCGGGATCAGGATCCCGGCGCGCGAGCGCCGCTCGCCCTCGGCCTGTGGCTGCTGCGCCAGGACCCGGTCGGCCAGCATCGTGATGGGCTGCTTGGTGATCGACGGCGACGGGGCCGGTGGCTGACTCGACGAGCCTGTCGATGCTGCGTTCACCCAGGACACGGTACCGCATGGCCCGTATCCCTCCGCCCGAACCAGGCATCGTTCACAGGGCCGACGGTGGTCGTACGCACACGCCGTGGGACGCCAGATACGCCTTCGCCTCGGCGATGGTGTGCTCGCCCCGGTGGAAGATGGATGCCGCCAGGACGGCGTCGGCGCCCCCCTCCACGGCCCCCTCCACCAGGTGGTCGAGAGTCCCCACCCCTCCCGAGGCGACGACGGGTACCCCGACGGCGTCGACCACGGCCCGGGTGAGGGCCAGATCGAACCCCTGGCGGGTCCCGTCGCGATCCATGGAGGTGAGCAAGATCTCACCCGCTCCCGTGGCCGCGCACTGCGCCGCCCACTCCACCGCAGCGTGCCCGGTTCCCCGGCGCCCACCGTGGGTGTAGACGTCCCAGCCGCGCCCGTCGGCGCGACGGCGGGCGTCGATGGCCACCACCACGCACTGGGCCCCGAATTCCTCGGCCAGCGTCCGCACCAGCGCCGGCTCGGCCAACGCGGCGGTATTGAGGGCCACCTTGTCGGCACCGGCCCGCAAGAGGCGTCGGGCGTCATCGGCGCTGCGTACGCCCCCGCCCACGGTGAAGGGGATGAACACCTCGTCGGCCGTCCGGGCCACGACGTCCACCATGGTGGCGCGCCCGTCGGCGGAGGCGGTGATGTCCAGGAACACGAGCTCGTCGGCACCCTCGGCGTCGTAGCGCCCGGCCAGCTCGACGGGGTCGCCGGCGTCGACGAGGTCGACGAAGCGCACGCCCTTCACCACCCGGCCGCCGTCCACGTCGAGGCACGGGATCACCCGGACACTGCGCACGCGGCGACCGCCTCCTCGATGCCCACGGTCCCCTCGACCAGGGCTGTCCCCACGATGGCGCCGGCCAGGTGCCGGTCCCCGGCGTGCAGCCGGGCCAGGGCGGCCAGGTCCGCCGTCCCACGGACCCCACCGGAGGCGACGACGTCATGGGGACTGAGCGAGAGCACGTCACGCAGGCCTTCGACATCGGGACCGTCCATGGTTCCGTCGCGCTCGATGGCGGTGACGACGACAGCGGCCAGGGGGAGGGTACTCACACGATCGAGCACGTCGGTCAGCGAGGTACCGCCGGCGCGTTCCCAGCCGGCCACGGCGACATCGGCTCCCCCACCGCGGTGGTCGAGCCCGACCACCACCCGGCCGGGGAAGGTGGTGGCCAGGAGGGCGACCAGATCGGGATCACGCACGGCCACGGTCCCGAGCACCACGCGCGCCGCGCCCCCGTCGAGGAGGGCGGCGGCGTCCTTCTCGCTCCGCACGCCCCCGCCCACCTGCACACCGACATCGACGGCGTCGGTGATGGCCAGGACGGCGGCGCGGTTGACCGGTTGCCCCGTGCGAGCCGCATCGAGATCGACGACGTGGATCCAGCGGGCACCGCCGGCGGCGTACCGCCGGGCCAGGTCCACGGGATCGCCGTAGCTACGTTGGCGGGAGAAGTCACCCTGGACGAGGCGCACGGCGACCCCGTCGTGCAGATCGATGGCCGGGAAGAGCTCCATCGCTCATGTCCCCGTCAGCCGGCGGCCACCGGCGGGGGAAGGGTCGCACGCCCCGATGAAGTTGGCCAGAATGGCGAGACCGACGGGACCCGACTTCTCGGGGTGGAACTGCGTTCCCCAGAGAGGGCCCCGCTCGACGGCCGCGGTCACCTCGCCCCCGTAGTCGCACGTGGCCACGACGTCCTCGCCGGCCTCCGGGGCGAACGAGTGGACGAAATAGACCCAGGGATCGCCGCCCAACCCGGCCAGGAGTCCACTTCTCATGTCAGAACGGGGCTGCAGCCGGTTCCACTGCATCTGCGGGCATTTCACCCCGGGCGGCAAGGCGCGCACGGTGCCAGGGAGCGCACCGAGCCCGAGCGTGCCCGGTGCCTCCTCCGAATCCTCGTAGAGCAATTGGAAGCCGATGCAGATGCCGAGGAACGGCGTGCCCCGGGCCAGCGCCTCGGTGGCCACCTCGGCGAGCCCACTTCGTCGCAGGGCCTGAGCACAGGCACCGAAGGCACCCACCCCGGGCAGCACGATGCCGGCGGCATCGACGGCGTCGTCGGGATCGGTCACCAGCCGGGCGTCGGCCCCCAGGTGGACGAGGGCTCGCTCGGCCGAGCGGAGGTTGCCGATGCCGTAGTCGAGGACGGCGATCATGGCCCGTCCTCCGCCCACGACGCCACCGTCACAGGGTGCCCTTGGTCGACGGCACGTCGGCGCCCTCGACGCGCACGGCGTCACGCAGGCAGCGGGCCACCGCCTTGAACGATGCCTCCACGATGTGGTGCGTGTTCTTGCCCGTCACCATGCGGACGTGCAGCGTCACCGCCGCAGCGGTGACGAAGGCGCGCCAGAACTCCTCGGCCAGTTGCGGGTCGAACGGTGGAGACCCCAGGGGGGGTGCGTCGGCCGAGAAGGTCACGTCGTAGGCCAGGTACGGTCGGCCCGACAGATCGAGCGCCACGTCGACGAGCGCCTCGTCCAACGGTAAGGCGATGGAGGCGAAACGCCGGACACCGGCCTTGGCGCCGAGCGCCTCGGCCACGGCCTCACCGAGGACGATCCCCACGTCCTCCACCGTGTGATGGGCGTCGACATGCAGGTCGCCGTCGGCGGTGACGGTGAGGTCGAACCCTCCATGGCGCCCGAGCTGGGACAGCATGTGGTCGAAGAAGGGCAGTCCGGTGGAGACAGCCACGACCCCGGTCCCGTCGATGGCCACGGACACCTCGATCACGGTTTCCTTGGTGCGCCGCTGCCGCACGGCATGGCGTCCACCGGTGGCGCTGGTCATGGCTTCTCCTCGAGGCTCGAGCGCAGGGCGGCCAGGAACCGGTCGTTCTCCGGGGCCGTCCCCACGGTGACACGCAGACATCCGTCGAGCCCGGGCCACGTCGAACAATCCCGGACGAGAACCGATGATGCCAGCAGGTCGTTCCACACCTCGGTGGCGCCGCGGCTCAGGGGACGGAAGAGGACGAAATTGGCGTCCGACGGCCACGTCTCCACGGCCAACTCGGCCAATACCGCCGTGATCCGACCCCGTTCCTCGTTGAGGGTGGCCACCCGGGCCTCCATGGCCCCCACGTGGCGCAGCGCCAGACGACCCGCCGCCTGCGTCACGGCGTCGAGGTGGTACGGAAGGGCCACCGCCTCGCAGGCGTCGACGACGTCGGGGGAAGCCACCAGATAGCCCAGGCGGCAGGCGGCCATCGACCACGTCTTCGAGAAGGTCCGCACGACGACCAGACGGTCGGAGCCGGGTCCGCCCCGGCGCACGAGGTCGAGGGCACTGCACGGGGCGAACTGGCCGTAGGCCTCGTCGACCACCACCAGACCCGGCGCCCGCTCGAGCACGTGTTCCACCACGTCGGACGGCTCGGCGCGGCCCGTCGGGTTGTTCGGTGAGCAGAGAAAGGTGATGATCGGTTGCGCCGTCTGGAGCAGTGCATCGACGACGTCGAGGTCGAGTCGGAAGTCCGCTCTCCGCCATCCGCTCACCACCGTCGTCGCCGTGACCGAGGCGATGTGACGGTGCAGCGCATACGTCGGTTCGAACAGCGCCGCCGTACGCCCGGCGCCGCCGTAGGCGAGGAGCAGGCACTGCAGCACCTCGTTGGACCCGTTGGCACAGAACACCTGCGTCGGCTCGACGTCGTGGAATCGGGCCAGGGCGTCGCGCAAACCCGATGCCGCGGCGATCGGGATAGCGGTTGAAGTGGATGTGCCGGAGCTCGTCGGACAACTCCGTCAGCCATTCCTCGGGTGGTGGCAGAGGCGACTCGTTGGTGTTCAGCCGCACCTCGACGTCCACCTGGGGAGAGTGATAGCCCTTCAGTCCGACAAGGTCGTCACGGACAGGTACGGCCCGCCCCATCACCGGCTCCCGTCAGGGACGACGGTGACGGCGTCATCGCCCACGCGAACCGGTGCCGCCTCCCCGCGCACGCGCACGGACTCGGCGTGGGCGACGAGGCCCTCGGCTTCGGCGATGGCGACGACGGACGGCGCCAAGCGCGCCAGGGTCCCCCCGTCGAGGGACACGGCGTGGATGTGGGTGCGAAAGTCGTCGACCCGCAACGCCGACGCGAACCGGGCGGTCCGGGCCGTGGGGAGCACGTGATTGGGCCCGGCCACGTAGTCGCCCACGCTGGCCGGAGCGTAGGGGCCGAGGAAAACGGCCCCGGCCCGGCGGATCAGGGGGAGCAGGGCCTCGGCGCCCTCGATCAACAGCTCCAGGTGCTCGGGCGCCACCGCATTGGCGACGGCCATGGCCTCGTCGGGACCGTCGACGAGGACGGTGTACCCGCCCGAGCCCAAGGTGGCCTCGAGCGCACCCCGGCGCGGCGAGCGTGCCACCATCTCCTCCACCGACGCGGCCACGGCCTCGGCCAGCGACGGGGACCACGTCACCAGCCAGGCGAGTCCGTCGGGTCCGTGCTCGGCCTGGACCACGATGTCGACGGCGGCCCAGGACACGGGCGTGGTCTCGTCCGCCACGACCACGACCTCCGACGGTCCGGCGAAGGCGGACGGGACGCCCACCACGCCCGCCACCTGTCGTTTGGCCTCGGCCACGTAGCGGTTGCCCGGGCCCACGACGACGTCCACGGACCGGATCGTCTCGGTCCCGTACGCCATGGCCCCCACGGCCTGGGCACCCCCCACGGCGAAGACCTCGTCGATCCCGGCGATGGCGGCGGCGGCCAGGGTCTCGGTGGCGATCCGCCCGTCGGGGCCGGGGGGCACGCACAGCACGAGGTCCTCCACCCCCGCCACCCGGGCCGGGGCTGCACACATGAGGACGGTCGAGGGATACCGGGCCAGTCCGCCCGGGGCGTACAGGCCGGCACGACCGACCGCACGCACGAGGTGCCGGACGGTCACCCCGTCGAGGACGAAATCCCCGACCGGCGTCGGCTCGTGCCGGTGATAGGCGAGGATGCGGTCGTTGGCCAGCTCCAGGGCCCGGCGCAGCTCGGGGGTGATCGCCTCACGGGCGATGGCGATCTCGTCGGGGGCCACGGCCGCGCTATCGAGGACCACTCCGTCGAACCGCTCGGTGAGGTCCCGGACCGCGGCATCGCCGCCCGTCCGCACCTCGTCGAGGATGGCTCGGACCTCGTCCGACGGAAAGGTCGACTCGGACGGCGGGCGCGGTATCGCCGCCGCCAACCCGGCGGCCGGGACACCACGGAGGTCGAGTGGAGCGAGGAGCACGGGGACTCGATGGTACTCGGGGTCGCCGGCCTACCGGCCCGGCCCATCACCTCCCGGGACGCCACCGCCGGCGCTCAGGTCGCCCCCGGCGCCCCCATGGGACATCATCGTGCCATGCCCGTTCCGTTTGCCGAACTCTCGTCCGTCGCCACCGCCCTCGACGAGCTGACCCGCCGCGTCGTCACCATCGCCGACCAGGCCGCGTCGGAGCACGACGACGAGACGGCGTCGGAGCTCTTCGCCGTGGAGCGGGCCCTGCGGGGCGCCAACCGTCGCCTCGGTCGGCTGACGGCCCCGCACGGTCGGCGTCGTTAGGCCACTGGTCGAGGGGGCACGGTGTCAGACATGACGGCCCCGACGATCAGCTGGCGGCGCCGCTCACGATCGCCGACGACAGTTTCTTCCCACCCAGGCTCCCGGAGAACGGAGCATCCCCGAAGGAGTAGACCCCTCCGTCATCGCCGATGACGCAGTAGCCACCACTGTCGGGGCTCAAGATGCCGACGATCGGCTTGTAGGACGTCAGGTGGAGCCCCGGCAGCGATCCGTGGAAGGCGGCATCGCCCAGGGAGAACACCCCGCCGTCACCTCCCACCAGCCAGTAGCCGCCCCCGTCGGTCGTGGCCGCGATGCCCACGACGGGCTTGTCGAGCTTCTGTCCGGCCATCGAACCGTGGAAGGTGGCACTCCCGAAGGCGAACACTCCGCCGTCGGCTCCCACCAGCCAGTAGCCGTTCCCGTCGGGAGCGGAGGCGATGCCCACGATCGGTTTCGCAGGGGTGACGTGCAGAGAGGGAAGCGACCCGTAGAAGCCGGCGCTACCGAAAGCGAAGACCCCACCGTCGGCGCCGACGAGCCAGTAGCCGTTCCCGTCGGGTGTGGCGGCGATACCCACGATCGGTTTGGCCAGCTTCTGGCCGGCCAGTGACCCGTGGAAGCCGGCACTGCCGAAGCTGAACACTCCGCCGTCGGCGCCCGCCAGCCAGTAGCCCCCACCGTTCGCCGTTGAGGCGATGCCCACGATCGGTTTCGCAGGGGTGACGTGGGAGCCGGTCAGCGAACCCTGGTACGCGCCACCGAAATCGAAGACGCCCCCGTCGGCACCGGCCAGGACGTACCCCTGGGCGCCGTAGCCGAACGCCGTGGCGATCGAGATCGGGCTCTTGCCCCCCGGTCCCGTCAGGACCACGTCGACCTGGCCGATCCCCGGAGGGCGCGATCGCCGTGATCTGGGTGTCACTGTCGATGGTGAAGCTCAGGGCCGGCGTGGTACCGAAATCGACAGAGGTCACGCCGAGGAAATTGCAGCCGGTGATGGTCACCTTCGTGTCACCGGACGGGTTCCCCTGGGTCGGGCTGATGGAGGTGATAGCCGGATTCGTTCCACCCCCGACGATGGTCAGTGGTGCCGACCCCGTGACGGTTGCGGCGGTTCCGGGAAGGCCCGTGGTGTTGGGCTCGGCCACGGTGACCGTCGGGCTACCGGAGGCCACTCCACACGGGACCACGAAGCTCCCGCTGATGGTCGGCGAGACGAGCGGACTGCCGATGTTGTAGGAGGCTTCGCTGATGGACGCCGAGGCATCGGCGGGCGGTGTCGCCGCCGATGGAGACGTTGGTCGCGTTGAGCGGCGTCACCGCTCCCGCGTTCCCCCACCAACCGCCGCCACCGGTGATCGTCACCTGCTGGCCGATGCCGGCGCTCGAGGGACTGAGCGTGAGGGCCGGTGCCTGGGGATTCGGCTGGCCGGAGTAGATCAAGAGTCACCGTTCCGTACGAGACCTCGGTGCTCGGGTTCGCCAGAGACAACAGGCAACCCACCTCTCCGGCGTCGATCTGAGCCTGGGTGGGCGGGCAGACCCCGTTGGGGTCGCCGTCCACGAACGGCGACGGCACGTTGAACGACTTGTTCACAATCGTGCCCGACGCCCCCGTGTTAAAGCCTTGCAGGGCGCCCACGTCGGCTTCGGCCGTCTGGTTGTTGCTCGAGACGAGTCCCGCCAGCGCGCTGGTCTCGACGCCCAGGAGCTGGACCTTGGTGGGAAGACCGGTGCAGTTGATGGTGATCCCCGCTCCCGGCGTGACGCCGGTCACGATGGTCGTTGACCCGTCGAAGGTGCACGAGGCAGCCGCCTCCGCCGGCGACGAGCTTCCCACGACGAGAGCGGCCGTCGTCACACCGATCAATGCTGAACTCGCCAGCAGAGCCATTCCGAGGCGCGCCGCTATGCCCCCTGAGTGCCGCCTGTACTTCATCCCCATGCCTCCTGTCGGTCCCAACCCCTGGCTTGTCCCCCGGAAGCCCGGCCCACCGACCGACTACCGCAAGACCCCCAATCTATCCCGGGTCAGGACTTCTGTCACCTGCGGCGCCGACGCCGCCACGGTGCGCCCCGACGAGCGTCGGCAGCGCTCACCTCGTCGTGGCGGCACGGCGCACAACCTCCCCACCCGTCACACCACCCCCGCTCCGGTGTCTCGGACCTGTGAGCGACTCCTTCGTCTCGCATCGAAAGCGCGGGGCCGCTCGTCGACACATCTGGGGTGATGACGGGGCGCAGACGCGACGACGGCGCCCCGGAGGGCGCCGTCGCGCGAGCGCAGCGGGTGGCGGATCCCGGCCGCGCTCTTCACGGAACCAGGTGGCGGGAACCGGTTCCGGTCTCTCCTACAACATCACGTTGGCGCCTGATCTTCCCCGCGCGGATCCACAACATCCGCACAACGTCACCGAGCCGGTCCCCGCACCGGGGTCCGACGGCGGGCGGTCGAGCGGCCTCCGGTGCCTGAGAGCCCGGGTGGGGGGCGAGTGGGAAGCTCGGCCGACGGGCAGACGTCCGCCACCAGGCATTCCTCGCACCGGGGCCGACGGGCCACACAGACCTTCCGGCCGTGCAGGATCAGACGCAGGCTGAAGGTACCCCACTGATCGGGGGGGAGCAGGGCGCAGATCTCCGTCTCCACCTTGACCGGGTCGGTCTCGGTGGTCAGGCCGAGCCGGCGCACGATCCGGCCGACGTGGGTGTCGACGGGAAGGCCGGGCAACCCGAAGTCGACGCTACGCACCACGTTGGCCGTCTTGCGCCCCACGCCCGGCAGGGTGGTCAGCTGCTCCATGTCGGACGGGATCTCTCCCCCGTAGCGCT
This sequence comes from uncultured Acidimicrobiaceae bacterium, assembly GCA_963848355.1. Taxonomy (GTDB): domain Bacteria; phylum Actinomycetota; class Acidimicrobiia; order Acidimicrobiales; family UBA8190; genus CAWKDG01. The sequence goes on along the minus strand of CAWKDG010000001.1, from coordinate 96,360 downwards.
CGACCACTGCCTGCGCCATGCCGATCAGACTGCGGGTCTTGGCCCGGAAGAACCCCGTCGAGTGGATGAGCTCCTCGACGACCGGTGTCGGCGCGGCGGCCAGGGCCTCGGCCGTGGGGTACGCGGCGAAGAGATCCGGCGTCACCATGTTCACCCGTTCGTCGGTGCTCTGGGCCGACAGGATGGTGGCCACGAGGAGCTGGAAGGGTCCGTCGTGGCGCAGGGCGCACAACTCGGTGGCCGAGCCCGGGTATTCCTCGGCCAGACGTGCCGCCACCGTCCGGGCACGTCCGCGCCGGCTCAGCGGGCGGGACACGTCGACAGATTAGCGATCTGACCCGGGCACGGTGCCGGTAGCGTGGCGCACACATGCATCATGTCGAGATCAAGCGGCGGATGGGCGAGTCCGACATCGCCGAGGTGTCGGACCTCCTCCACGAGGTCACCGTGGCCGACGGACACCGGCCCCTCGGCGAGCACAAGTGGCTGGATCTGGTTCATGGCGGCCGCACCGGCTTTGCCGGGTTCGTGGCCCGCGAGGGGGCGGACGGCGGCCTGATCGGTTACGCGCAGTTGAGCCGCGGCCACAACACATGGGGACTCGAGCTGGTCATCCACCCCGATCACCGTCCCCCCGGTCATGACGTGGGATCGAACCTGCTCGACGCCGCGCTCGACGAGATCCGCCGCCTGGGGGGCGGTCACGTCCATCTGTGGGTGCCCAAGCCCACCACCGACACCGACGCCATGGCGGCGGCGTCGGGCCTCGGACGCGGCCGCGACCTCCTCCAGATGCGACGCCCCCTCCCCCTCGACGACAACTCGCCCCGGGTCGTCACCCGACCGTTCGAACCGGGCCGCGACGAGGAGGCATGGCTGGCGGTCAACAATCGGGCCTTCGCCTCCCATCCCGAACAGGGTGACTGGAGTCTCGACACCCTCCTCGAGCGTGAGGCCGAGCCTTGGTTCGACCCCCACGGCTTCCGGCTCCACGAGCGCGACGGGCGCCTGGCCGCCTCGTGCTGGACCAAGGTGCACCGGGACGAGCGTCCTCACCTGGGCGAGATCTACGTGATCTCCGTCGACCCCGATTTCCAGGGTCTCGGGCTCGGGCGCGCCCTGGTGCTGGCCGGGCTCGACCACCTGGGCGCGCTCGGACTCACCGTGGGCATGCTCTACGTGGATGCGGCCAACGACGCAGCCGTCGGCCTCTACCGCCACCTCGGCTTCACCGTGGACCACGTCGACCGCGCCTATACGGCCGACATCGCCTCCGCTGTCTGAGCCACACACGCCGGGCCCGTCGTCTCCGTCGCTGTCGCCTCAGCGACGGGCGGACTTCCGGTTGGTGCGGGCCTGCTTCTTCTTCTTCTGTTGCGACACGGCGGGACCACGACGCCTGGTCGCACCGGCCTTCGGAGGCGGATGGCGCTCACCGGACGCGGCAACCTCCGGTAGTGGCTCGGGGCGGGAGGAGACGACGAGCAGAACGGTCACCGCGCCCACGCTCAGGACCCACCATGGCCACTGCCCGAGACCCCATTGCAGGACGACGGTGGTGACGACGGCGACGGCGATGGCGGCACCGAATCGCCGCGTGCTGCCGAGCGCCGCCACCAGCAACCCCACGGCCAGCACCGGCCACACGTAGTAGGCGATCATCACCGACTCGGTGTAGCAGCGCAGCGCGACCGCCACAGCCACGGCCCAGACGAGCATCTCGGGCCTGTTCTTCCATCGGCGCGCCCACCAACCGAGAAGGACGGCGAGCGCCAGCGCAACGAGCCGCACCGGCCCACCACCCACTTGGGCGACCAGGCCCCGGCCTCCGAGTTTCGGGGCGAGAGACGTCCACGGCGTCCGATGGTTCGTCGGCAGGTAGGGATAGGCCGGCTGGGTCGTCAGCGTATGAACGGTGGCATGAAAATCTGACACCAGGGGCGGGATCGTGATGACGACGGCGGGGATCGCTGCTCGCACGATCAACATCAGAGCCCGCTGTCGCCCACTCATGACCAGGAGAAGGGGCAGGACCACGATGACCAAGGGCTGCAGGGCGATGGCCGCACCGAAGAGCCAGCCGGCGCCGGCCCAGCGCTCGTCCAGGGCGAAGACAATGGCGTAGAGGACGAGGGCCACCGAGATGGCATCCTCGGGATGTCCCCAGAAGACGACCACGTTCCACAGCACCACCGCCTCGGCCAGGACGAGGATGCCTCGTCGCCCCGAAGAAACCTGGAGTCGCTCGGCCAGCGCGTCGCAGGCGAAGAGGACTGAGCACGACAGCAGCAGGACGTAGGGGGCCATGAGGAGCAGGACCTGGGGGTGGGGGAGGTACTGGTTCCCTTTGGAGGTGAAGACCGCGGTGTGGAAATTGGGGGACCCCTGGATGAGCAGGATCTGCGGATGGCGAAAGAGATGGTGATGACGTCCGATCTCCAGCAGCGTCGTCTGCAGAGAACCACTCAGGGCGGCGATGGGCGCCAGCAGTATGAGGATGCCGGGAAACGTGACGAAACCCGGTGAGGAGTAGATGGCGCCGAAGTGACCATGGGTGAAAGCCACCGAGGCGCCGAAGGTCACCCAGAGATCGGTCGGCGTCACCCACGACGAGGGCCGGCCCTGGACGATTGATCCCCAGCGAAAGACGTAGGCCGACCCCAGGCAGACGAAGGCCAGGGTGACGAGAATGGGCCATTGCCGACGGCGCAGGCGCTCCAGAGGAAGGGTCTCTGGGCCGGAGCGCCTCTGGGTTCCGGTGGCCACGGCCCGCCAGCATGCCACCCGTGGTCGGTGACGGCCTCCTGGCGACGCCCCGTGACCGGGCACGCGGCCCGGGACGCTCAGTGAACGGTGGAGACGCCCACCGCCGTCCCGATGCCGAACGTGATCCCGGCCGCCACAGCCGAGATGCCGAGCTGTCGCAACGCCGACCACCACCAGGGTCGCCGGGTGAAAGCGGCCACCGCCGTTCCAACGGCGAGGGCGGCCACCGCCGAGGCCGCCACCGAGGCCACGACGGCGGCGGTGCCACTGGTCACCAGCCAGGCGATGAGGGGAACGAGTGCCCCGAGGGCGAACGTGGCGAAGGAAGAGGCCGCCGCCTTCACCGGGGAGCCCAGGGCTCTGGGGTTGATCCCGAGCTCCTCGCGGGCGTGGGTCTCGAGGGCCAGTTCCGGCGTGCGCATCATCTCCGACGCCAGGTGCCCGGCGACGTCCGGTTCGACACCTCGGCTCTCGTAGATACGGACGAGCTCGCGGCGCTCCCCCTCGGGTCGCGTGAGGATCTCGTGGTTCTCGAGGGCGAGCTCGCGCTCGAAGAGCTCGGTCTGGGCCCGCATCGAGATGTACTCACCGGAGGCCATCGAGAAGGCGCCCGCCACCAGCCCCGCCACGCCGGCCAGGCGCACCACGCCTCCGGCCGGATGGGCGCCGGCGATTCCGAGAATGAGCGCCACGTTGGTGACCAACCCGTCGCTCACGCCGAAGACGGCCGCCCGGGCGCTACCGCCCTGGATGTTGCGGTGGTGATGGTCGGGGTGGATCCCGCCCGAGGGATGACGCGAGGCGCTCAATCCCCGGCGCTCGCCGCGAGACGGGCGACGGTCGGCACTGGCGCCAGAGGCGTCTCCGACGGTACTCACCTGCCCCCAGCGTAACGCTCCGACCGTCGCCGAGGTGACGGCGGCGGCGGCCACACCACCTGCAAGAATGTCCCGATGCCCGACGATCGCCGCTGGTTCGACGGATCACAACCGCAGACCCTCCAGGGGGCTGTGATGCTGTGCTACCTCACAGCTGTCTTCGGCCTGATCGGGATCGTGCTCGGCGCCTATCCCCTGGCCGAGCTCGTTCCCCTCGCCCTGGGGGCCGCCGGGTTCGGCGTCGCCAACGAGAAGAGGTGGGGCTACCGCCTGGGCGTGGTGCTGGCCGGGTTGAACGTGCTCATCGACCTCTACGTGCTCGTCATCGGGGGCCTCGCCATTCTCCTCTCGCTGCTCTTTGCCGTCGTCCTCCTCGGGCTTTTCCTCCACACCCACAGTCGCGAGTACGAACGGATCTGGTTCCGTTGACGCGCTCGGCATAAAGTCGCGCCATGCCCACCACGGTCCGCAGTCCCGACGAATTCCACGCCCTCTCCGGACAGCACCTCGGTTGGTCCGACTGGTTCGTGGTCGACCAGGCCCGGGTGGATCTCTTCGCCGATGCCACCGACGACCACCAGTGGATCCACGTGGACCCGGTCCGCGCCGCCGCCGGACCGTTCGGTGGACCCATCGCCCACGGGTACCTGTCGCTGTCGCTCGTCCCCGCCCTCATCCACGAGGTCCTCGAAGTCGAGGGCATGACCTTCGGCGTGAATTACGGATGCAACAAGGTCCGCTTTCCGGCGCCGGTGAAGGTCGGAGCCAAGTTGCGCCTAGGAGCATCGGTGGGGGCGGTCGAGGATGTGAAGGGAGGGGTCCAGGTGGTCCTGGACATCACTCTGGCCACCGAGGATGCGGACAAACCCAGCTGCGCCGCCGAGGTCGTGTACCGGTATTACTGGTAATCCCGTCGACGGCGGGCCGATGCTTCGATTCCGCTAGACGTGACTCTCACGTCGTGAGACCAGGTGGAATTTCCGCAGACTCATGGCGCGCTTTTCGACCAGCCACCAGCTACCCGCGGCCAGCGGGATAGTGCCGAGCACGCACAAAATGGCAAAGGGGACATAGCCGAGCCGATATGCACCCCATATGGCCAACAGGACCGACACTGGATAGGCGTAGATGTAGACCCCGTAGCTGTAATCGTTCTTGGCGCCGATGCGTTGGAACGGCAGGTGTCCACCGAGCCACAGGAGTGGGTAGGCAAGAAGCGGTGCGCCCAGGTCGGAAAGAGTAAAGGAATAGGCAGGCGCCAAACCACGATCAGGCAGCCACAGGGCCGCAGCAAAAGCCACGAAGCAACCCACCGCGAGGAGTGCCGAGTCGGGGATATGTTCACGATAGAGGTAGATGAGCGCCCCGAACAGGAAAATAACAACGAACTTCAGATAGTTCATTTCCCACCAGTTTCCGAAGACACTGAAATCCTTTGACAACCACGGGACAACGGTGATGACCGCGCAGACGAACCACAAGCCCAGCGTCAGAAGGACGGTCAGCGGTCTGAGCTTGAGCAATCCGGTCATACTCAGCACGAGCAGGCTGAGGTAGCACAGGAACTCGTAGAACAGTGTCCATAACGACCCGTTCCACCCTGTTGCACCGATGTTGAACTGGCGCATGTCGAGCCACCAGTTGTTGTAGTCGAAGCCAAAGGGTGTGGTTCCGGGTTGACTGAAGTAGCCGCCTCCGTGATGTTGACTCAGCCATCCGATGACCCCGAATCCGAACGAGGTCACGATGAGGCACACCCAAAAACCAGGAAAGATGCGTAGGAACCGCTGCCACAGGTAGCGGCCGTATCCGTTCCGTAGCGCACTGCCGGCGATGAGATAGCCGCTGATCCCGAAGAAGCCGTAGACAGCCACGGTCCCGAACGAGGTTCCGTTGAGCACCGCCTCGCTGCCGAAGTGACCGATCACATAGGCGTGCGAGAACAGGACCATCGAGGCCAGGACCAGCCGAAGGAAGTTGAGGCTGTTGTGGGTTGGGTCGATTGCCTCGCCGATGCTCCCCCGCCCCCCCGACATGAACGGAATTCTATCCCCTATTCACATCCACCCGGATGGTCGCTGGGGCCGCATACCGCCCCGGGGACTGGTGCCGATTAGGGGAGCGTGAATCTCGTCAGGCGCTGCACCACTATCGACTGAAAAAGCGGACCGTTGGCCAAGGCGCATCGAGTTCGTCGGCCCGCGTGGCTTTCCGTCATCGGATCGTGAGGGTCCCGACCGCCTGGCCGGGCTAAAGGGGAAGGGACCCAGGCCACGTCCTGCCACTTCCCCGGTGTGTGGATTGGATCACCGCCTCGGCCACCCGCCACTTGTGGATCTCGTCAGCACCGTCGGCGAAACGACTCCACCGCGCCTGCATCAGCATGTCGGCCAACGGTGAGTCCTTGGAGTATCCGAGGGCCCCGTGCACCTGAACGGCACGGTCGATCACCCGCCACAGGGTATTGGCCACATGGTGCTTGGCCATCGAGACCTCGGTGGTGAAGGGCAGGCCGCGTTCGATCAGGTAGGCGGCATGGAGAACCATGAGCTTGGCCTGGTACAGCTCGATGGCCGATTCGCTGATGAGCCACTGGATGCCCTGCTTCTCCGCCAGGTACGACCCGTGCGAGTACCGGGACAACGACCTGTCGACCATCATGTCGAGCGCCATCTCGATCTGTCCCAGCCACCGCATGCAGTGGGCCAGCCGGGCGGGTCCGAGCCGGGCCTGGCCCAGGCGGTGGCCCTGGCCACGCTCCCCCAGCATCTGTGATGCCGGCACCCGGAGGTCGGTGATCCGGATCTCGCAGTGGTTGTGGCTGCCCGACATGGTCTCGACGTCACGGACGAGCTCCCAGCCCTCCGCCGGTACGTCCACGATGAAGGCGGACGTCGCCGCCTGCGGGACGGGAGGGTCGTCCTCGGTACGGGCCAGGAGGATGGCGAACTGGGCACCGCGCGCGCCACTGATGAACCACTTGTGTCCGTTGATGGTCCACTCGGCGCCGTGCAGTTCGGCCCGCGTCTGCATCAAGGTGGGATCGGACCCGGCCACCTCAGGCTCGGTCATGGCGAAGCACGAGCGCATGGTGCCGTCGCACATCGGTTTCAGATACCGGTCCTTCTGCTCGTCGGTCCCGAAGTGCAGCAGGGTGTGCATGTTGCCCTCGTCGGGCGCGTAGCAATTGATGATGTAGGACCCGAAGCGGCTCTTGGCCGCCTCGGCCGATACCGCCGCCAGCGCCGTCGGTCCCTGTCCGGCGCCACCCCACTCGCGGGGCATGTGCGGCATCCAGAGCTCGAGCTCCCGGGCCCGGGCCCGGAGTCGGTCGAGCTCGGCCCGCCAGTCGGCGCGGCCGGCGGTATCGGAGACGAGCCGCTCCTCGGTGGGCCGGATGTCCTCGTCGACGAAGGCCCGCATCCGCTGGCGGGCCTCCTCCACCTCGGGGGGAAACGTGAAGTCGATGGCCATGGCGAGGAGTTTCCCACCCCGGGCGTCGGAGCCCCGAACGGATCAGGCGCCGGCTTCGTCGACCTCGCCCGGGGCGTCGGGGTCGGATGGGCGGGCGGCGGCCGTCCGCGCCTCGACCCGCCGCACGGCGTCGGCCACGATCAACGGTGCGTCACGGGGGACGAAGTGCCCGGTCCGGGCGAGGACCATCAGCTCGGCACCGGGGACCGCAGCGGCGATCGACGTCGCCACGGCCGGGGGGACGACCACGTCCCACGTGCCCGCCATCACCACGGTCGGGACCCCGACCCGGGGGAGAGCCGCCTCCACGTCCCCGATCTCGCGGACCAGCGCCCGTTGCTCGACGACGAAGCTGCGCCAGATCTGGCGACCGAAGACCGAGGCCACTTCCATGTAGCGCCGGTCGGGGAGGCTGGCCTCCACCCACGCCAGTCGCCCACCGGGGACGTGACCGGCGAGGTCCCGCAGGCGGGGCAGGACCTTCCCGAACGCCGCCAGTCCGGTGACGGCGAGCGCCTCCCCGGCCCAGGGCAGAGCCAGGACGTGGTCCGCCATCTTGACGCTGTCGGCCCGGCCGACCGAGGCGACGAGCACGAGACCGCCGACCACCTCCGGACGGCGGGCGGCCATGAGCAGGGCGATGCCCCCGCCGTAGCTGTGCCCGATCACCGTGGCGGGGGCCGCCCCGCGCTCCAGGAGCATGTCGGCCAGGATCTCGGCGTTGGCGGCCATGCCCAGCGCGTCGCCCTGGCTGTGCCCGTAGCCGGGACGGTCAGGGGCGAGCACCCGGTGGTCTCCGACGAGGTGGGGCGACACGCTGTCCCAATCGCTCGCCAGTCCGGGCTGACCGTGGACGGCCAGGACGACGGGACCGCGTCCCTCGTCAGTGACGAACAGGTCGCTCGTCACGGTCCACGCCGCCGGGACTCTCGTTGCCGGCCGGGGCGGCCCCCGACCGGTGGCCGTCGAACGGTCCGGGGGGCACCGGCGCCGGGCCGAAGCCCGGTGGTGCGTCCGGCCGACCCCTGTCGGAGCCTTGCGACTCGTCGGAGGCGTCGGACGCCGGGACCTCGACGGTGAAGACGGTGCCCCGGCCCGGTGTGCTCTCCACGTAGGCACGGCCACCGTGGGCGGCCACCAGCGCGGCCACGATCGACAATCCGAGACCGGTCCCCTCGCCGGTGCGAGCCTCGCTCCCGCGATAGAAGCGGTCGAACAGGCGAGCGGCCTGGCTGGCCTCCAGCCCTGGGCCCTCGTCGGCCACGGTCACCACCGCACGCGGGCCTTCTCGGCCGACGGCCACGTGGACGGGGGTGCCCGCCGGCGTGTGGATCACGGCGTTGCGCAACAGGTTGTCGAGCACCTGGCGCAGCCGCGCCGAGTCGCCGGGGACGACCACCGGACCGGAGACGTCGAGCGAGATCTGCCGGTTGCGGTCCGCCGCTCGAGCCGCCTCGACCGCGTCGCGGACCACGGCGCCGAGGTCGACGACGGACCGCTCGAGAGGTCGACCCTGGTCGAGACGGGCCAGGAGGAGCAGGTCATCGACGAGCAGGCCCATCCGTGACGCCTCGTGCTCGATGCGTTCGGCCGCCCGGCGGCGGGCGTCTTCATCGTCGAGCGCGCCCTTGCGCAGCAGCTCGGCGTAGCCGCGGATCGACGTCAGCGGCGTGCGCAGCTCGTGCGAGGCGTCGGCCACGAAGCGCCGCAGACGCGACTCGGACACGGTGCGTTCGGCGAAGGCGGCTTCGATCTGACTCAGCATGCCGTTGAGCGCCGAACCAAGTCTCCCCACCTCGCCCCGCTCTTCGGGGCGCCGGATGCGTTGGCTGAGGTCGCCGGCGGCGATGGCACCGGCCGTTTCGGTCATCTCCTCCAACGGCCGCAGACCGAAGCGGACGATCCACAGGGCCAGAACGAGCAGGGCCACCACCACGACGATCGACACGATCAGCTCGACGTGGCTGAGCGAGGCCAGGGTCTGGTTGGTGGGATCGAGAGGCACGGCGGTGACGAGCGTGCCCCCGGGAACGGCGACGGCTTCGACCCGGTAGGTCACCCCGCGGCTCCGAGAGGAGACGTCGAAGGCGGTCCGGTCGGGAACGTAGGCGCCGTGGTGGGTGCCGAACTGGCGCGACGGCGGAGCGGCCTGCACGGGCAGCTCGGCGGGAAGGATGGGCGCCGGATCCTCACTGGCCTTCGACCCGGACGGGCGGAGGAAGACGTCGTGGCCGTCACCATCGATCACCTCCACGTAGACGTCGGGGCTGATCCGGGCGGACAGGACGTCGGCGCTCAGGCGGGTCCCCCGGTACGGAGCTGCCCGAGACGGTCGAGCTCAAGGGGGGCCGGGCCGACCGCGGTTGTGCCAACTCGGCCAGCCACGCCTGCTCGTTGGAGGTGGCGGTGGGAACGTCGGCCGCCAGAGCCCTCGCATAGGTGCCTTCGATGTAGGAGTAGGCCGTGTCCTGGGCGGCGTCGATCTGTTCGTCGAGTCGTCCGTAGAGGAAGGACCGCAGCGATGACGACGTCACCAGGTCGGTTGTCACCACGCCGGCGACGAGCAGGGCCAACGTCCCGGCCACCAACCGCCGCCTCAGTGACATGGCTTCCTCACGACGAGTCCGTCTCGCGATCTCGGGCCAGCCTCAGGCTGTAGCCCACGCCCCTGATGGTGTGGATGAGAGGCGGGTCGAAGCTGTCGATCTTCTTGCGGAGGTAGCTGATGTAGGTCTCGACGATGTTCGGGTCGCCGGCGAATTCATACGTCCACACGTTGTCGACGATCTCGGACTTGGACAGGACCCGCCGGGCGTTCTCGAGCAGATAGCGCAGGAGATTGAACTCCGTGGCGGTCAGATCGATGAGCGTCCCCTGGCGCCAGACCTCGTGGGTATCGTCGTCCATCTCGATGTCGGCGAACACGAGCCGCGCCGGGTTGGAGGCGGCGAGAGTGGACGTGCGCCGCAGAACGGCGTGGATACGGGCCACCAGCTCGTCCAGGCTGAAGGGCTTGGCCACATAGTCGTCCCCCCCACGGTGAGTCCGGCCACCTTGTCCTCGGTGGCGTCGCGCGCCGTCAGGAAGAGCACCGGCGTGTGGACGCCTTGCGCCCGTAGCCGCCGACAGACCTCGGTCCCGTTCAGATCGGGCAGCATGACGTCGAGGAGCACGAGATCGTGGCGACCGCTCTCCGCCATGGCGATCGCCTCGCGTCCGGTGCCGGCCACCTCGACACTGAAGCCCTCGAAGCGGAGGGCGGCCCCGAGAAGGTCCGTGATGTAAGGCTCGTCGTCGACCACGAGGATTCGGGCGACACCGTTCACCCTCAAATGATCGCAGATGGACGGCCCCAGGCGGGGCCGTCCCGGGGCCGACACAGCGGCCGGGAAGACTCAGGTGGTGCTGCGCAGCGACGGTCGGGTTCGACCGCCCGGTCGAAGCGAGTGGATCACACGCAGAAAGGCCCACCAGGTGACGAGGGCGAGGGCTTCGACGACAATGTGCATCGACATCTTCGACTCGCCTTCGGTGCGCTCGACGAACCGGATCGGGACTTCGACGACGCGTCCACCGTGGTCGAGAACCTGGCGGACCATCTCGATCTGGAAGCCGTAACCCTCGGCCCGGACCACGTGCAGGTCGATGCGACTCAGGATCGCGGCGCTGTAGGCCCGGAAGCCCGACGTCGAGTCCCTGATCCCGAGGCCGAGGAGGGTGGCGGCATAGACGTTGCCACCCTGCGACAGCAGCCGCCGGTGCCAGCGCCATTTCGGAATCGACCCACCGGGGACGTAACGCGAACCCACCACCAGATCGACGCCGTCGGCGATGGGGGCCACGAGCTCGGGGAGGGCACCGGGGTCGTGCTGAAGATCGGCGTCCATTTCGACCAGGACGTCCCATCCGCGTTCGAGACCCCAGGCGAAGCCGGCCCGGTAGGCGCTGCCGAGCCCCGACTTGGCCGACCGTCGCAGGACGTCGATGTTGCCTAGCTCCACGCCCAGTTTCTCCGCCAGGTCGGCGGTGCCGTCGGGGCTCCCGTCGTCCACGACGAGGATCCCGGCGTCGGGCAACGAGGCGCGGACGGCCCGTAGAACGCGATCGATGTTCTCCGCTTCGTTGTACGTCGGCATGACGACGAGGGCGGGCATGGAGAAATCCTACGGGACGGGGGCCGTGGGCCGGTCGCCGCCCACGATCTCGAGCTGGGCCTCCGGAGAGGTCGACTGCCACACCTCACGCACGACGACCTGGATGGCTCCGCCCAGGGGGATGGCCAACAACGTCCCGACAAATCCTCCGAAGAACCCGCCGACGAGATCACCGACGTTGGCCCCCACCAGGATGGCGATCAGTACGAGGAGGGGATTGATGCGCACCGTGCGGCTCATCACGATGGGGTTGAGGATGTGGTTCTCGATCTGTGTGTAGGCCAGGAAGACGATGGCGAAGACGACGAAGGCGCTGAAGGAGTGCGTCAGGGCGAACAGGGCGGTGGGAATGCCGGCGACGGCGCCGCCGATCATGGGCAGGAAGTCGAAGAGGGCCACCCACAACGCCCACAGCAACGCGAAGGGCACCCCCAGGATGGTCAGCGTGGCGAGGACGACGATTCCGGCGATCAACGACGTGATGAAGTTCCCGAGCATGAATCCGGTCACGGACCGGCTCACCTCGCCCGAGATGCGCCACACTCGGGCGGCGCGCTCGGGCTGCATCATCCCGAGCAGCCCCCGGCGGAGCTTGGGTCCTTCGAGCAGAAGGAGCAGGACGAGGACGAAGATCACGAACAGGGCGAACAACAGGCTGACCGCCGCCTTGCCCAGGGTCAGGGCCGGTTTCGAGAGGTTCTTGGCGAAGGTCGAGAGCTTGGGGACGAGGTTCTTGTTCACCCACTGCTGGACGTGGTGTTTCCGGGCCAGGCGCCCGAGGGGGCCCTTACCGTGCTCGACCTGCTGCACGTAGGTGGGGAGCTTGTGGATCAAGTGGGTCAGGCCGTTCACCAGGGGGTAGCCGAAGAGGGCGGCCAGCCCGATGAAGGCGATCACGCTGAAGACGGCGACGATGGCCACGGCCAGCCCCCGGCGTTCGACCTTCCAACGCTGCAGGAGGACGACGACGGGGTTGAGCAGGAGGGCGATGAACCCCGCCACCACCATGAGCAGGATGATCTCGCGGAGCTTGTAGACGAGCTTGCCGGCCAGGTAGACCGCCACCACGATCCCGACCGTGGCCAGGATGGCCAGCAGAGGGACGCCCCGGGCCGCCGCTGCGTCCCGCAGCCGGTCCCGACGGGACTCGGGCAGCGCGTCCTCCGGCATAGGCCCAGCATGGCAGCTTGGGCCACGACGAACGTGCCAGCATGAGGGGATGCGGGGTCACAGCCACAACGACCGCCCACGTCGGCGCCTACGCAGAGAGGTCAAGTGGACGGTCAGCGCGGTTGTGGTCGTCCTGGTCGTCGAATTCCTGGTGCTGCCGCGATTGGGCGGCTTCCGCCCGGCGCTCAACCGGGTGTCCCACATCAACATCGCCTACGTCGTCGCCGGATTGATCCTCGAAGCCGCCGCTCTGGCCGCCTACGCCCAGCTCACCTACACCGTGCTCTCACCAGGGGCACCCAAGCGGTGGCGGCTGCTGCGCATCGACCTCTCGAGCCTGGCTCTCAGTCACGTGGTCCCGGGAGGAACGGCACCCGGGGTGGGACTGTCGTACCGGCTTCTCTCCCAATCGGGCGTCCGGACGGCCGACGCCGGGTTCGGACTGGCCATGCAGGGCGTGGGCTCGGCCGTCGTCTTGAACGTCCTGTTCTGGTTGGCGCTCATCGTGTCGCTCTTCACGAACGGCTTCCACCCGCTCTACACCTACGCGGCGGCGGCCGGGACCCTTCTGATGGGCTCCTTCGCGGCGGTGATCGTGGCCCTCACCAAGGGACGGCGCCGGAGCATCGAAGTGGCGCGCCAGTGGGCCGACCGCGTGCCCTTCCTGAACGGCGACCGTCTGGCCGAAGGCGTCCAGCGTGTGGCCGACCGTCTGAAGGACCTGGCCGGACAGAAGGAGCTGCTGCGCCAGGCCGTCCTGTGGGCGGCGGCCAACTGGCTCTTCGACGCCGCCTGCCTGTTCGTCTTCGTCGTCGCCCTCCACGGCTATGTGTCGCCCATCAACCTCCTCGTGGCCTACGGCCTGGCCAACATCCTGGCCGTGATCCCCATCACCCCCGGTGGCCTCGGCATCATCGAGGGCATCCTCATCCCCGCCCTCCACGGCTTCGGCGTTCCTCTCTACATCGCCGGGCCGGCCGTCCTCGGCTACCGGGTGGTGAACTTCTGGCTGCCCATTCCCGTGGGCGGCGTCAGCTACCTGTCCCTGCGTTTCGAATCCGTCAGCTGGCGCCAGCGTCTGAGCAACGCCCGTGACGAGATGGTCGAGCACCCGGCGCAACCCCGGTCCAACGGCAAGGATCCCACCGCCCCGAGGGACGGGATCCTCACGAACGAGCACACCGTCGACGCCCACGGCATCGCCGTCCCCGAGATCGCCGATGCATCCATGCCCGACGATGCGGCAAGAGTCGAGGACGCACGCTCCCACCCTGAACGAGGGGGCGCCGCCACCGGCTGATAGGCCGCCGGCTGGAAGACCGCGCGCCTAGGCGGGCACCGCGCCGAGCGTCTCGGGCTCGCGCCGCCGGCGGGCGCGGTCGCGGGCCAGGTCCTGGAGTCGGTGCTGGACGCTGATGCCTTCGAGGGCGGGGACACGGTTCCACGTGCCGTTGGCCCCGAGAGCCCACGAGTTGGTGTCGTCGACCAGGTTGAGGTCGAGGACCTCGAGGACCCTCGCCTGCAACTCCACATCGGTGACGGGGAAGAGGACCTCGATGCGCCGGTCGAGATTGCGTTCCATCAGGTCGGAGGACCCGAGCAGCAGCGTCAGGGGGCGTTCGTCGGTGCCACCGAAACGATAGATCCGCGAGTGCTCCAGGAATCGGCCCACGATGGACCTGACGCGAATCGTCTCCGACAACCCGGGCACGCCGGGGCGTAGGCAGCACACACCGCGCACGACGAGATCGATGGGCACGCCGACCATCGAGGCCCGGTACAAGGCGTCGATGACCTCGGGATCGGTGAGACCGTTCACCTTGATCACGATCCGGCCCGACTCCCCCGCCGCCGCCTCCTGTTCGATCAGCTCGAGGACGTGGTGACGCAGGGCCACGGGAGCAACCGTCAGCTTGCGGTACTGGGCGTAGCGGCTGTAACCGGTCAGGAAGTTGAACAGGTCACCGACGTCGGCTCCGAGCTCGGGGTCGGCCGACAGCAGACCGAGGTCCTCGTACTGCCGCGCCGTCCGGGGGTTGTAATTGCCCGTCCCCAGGTGGCAGTAGCGACGGATGCCCTCCTCCTCCCGACGGACGACGAGCGCGGCCTTGGAGTGCGTCTTCAGACCGACGAGGCCGTACACGACGTGGACACCGGCCTCCTCCAGGGCCCGGGCCCACAGGATGTTGTTCTGCTCGTCGAAACGGGCCTTCAACTCGACCACGGCGGCCACCTGCTTGCCCGACTCGGCGGCGTGGATCAGCGACGCCACGATGGGGCTGTCGCCCGACGTGCGGTACAGCGTCTGTTTGATGGCGAGGACGTCGGGGTCGAGCGAGGCCTGCGCGATGAAGGCCTCGACCGACGTCGTGAACGAGTCGTAGGGATGGTGCACGAGCACATCGCGCTCGCGCAGGACGGCGAAGAGATCCGAGGGCTCGTTGCCGGCGTTGGCCAGGCGCGGCGCCGTCATGGGGGCCCACGCCTCTTCTTGCAACTCGGGCCGGTCGAGGGCGTGGACGGCCCAGAGGCCGCCGAGGTCGAGCGGGGCCGATGTCTCGTACAGGTCCTCGGGACCGAGGTCGAGCTCGTGGATCAACATGTCACGCGTGTCCGGGGACATGTCGGCGGCGACCTCGAGCCGTACGGCGCGCCCGAAGCGGCGGCGGCGCAGCTCCATCTCGACGGCGACGAGCAGATCGTCGGCTTCGTCCTCTTCGAGAGCCAGGTCGGCGTTGCGGGTGACACGGAAGGCGTAGTGCTCCCCGATGACCATGTCGGGGAAGAGAGTGGCCAGATGGGCGGCGATGATCTGTTCCAGGGCCACGAAACGTTCCCCGTCGGGCATGACCACGAACCGCGGCAGCAGAGGTGGCACCTTCACCCGGGCCACCCTCTCCTCGCCGGTGACGGGGTCCCCGACGCGGACGATGAGGTTGAGCGAGAGGTTCGAGATGTAGGGGAAGGGGTGACCGGGGTCGACCGACAGGGGTGTGAGCACGGGGAAGATCTGACGCTGGAACACGTCGACCAGGTAGTCGCGGTCGTCGTCGTCGAGCGACGACCAGTCCGACAGGCGGATGCCGGCCGCCGCCAGCTGCGGCGCGATCTCGTCCACGAAGATATGGGACTGCCGGGCCACCAGCTCCGACACCCGGGTCCCGATGGCCCGCAGTGTCTCGCTCGGACGCAGACCGTCGGCCGATCGGGCCCGCAGTCCGGCGTCGACCTGGTCCTTCAGACCGGCCACCCGGACCTGGAAGAACTCGTCGAGACCCTCGGAGAAGATGGCCAGGAACTTCACCCGTTCCAGAAGCGGAACGCGTTCGTCGTCGGCCAGATCGAGCAGCCGCGCCCCGAACTCGAGCCACGACAGCTCCCGGTTCGTGAACCGCTGCGACCCGAGCGCGGAGATGGGGTCCTCGGCACCGGTGTCGAGCGCTCTCAGACGGCCCTGCACCTCGCCGCTGGCGGCGCTGCCACCACCGGAGCCGTTCTCCCCGACAGCCGGGACAGGGGGGATCGGATCGGTGCGCATCGCATTCCCAGGTTACCTGAGCGGAGGTGGCGCACCCCGGCCCGTCCGAGCCTCGAGAGCCCTCGATTTCGGGCTCGCGGGGGCTACGATCACGCTCGGTGGCCTCCCTGCTCAGCCGTCGGCTCCCCGGGCAGGTCGCTCGGGCCTCGGGGCCGAACCCCCGCCGACGCACCGAGCTCGGTCTGCTCATCCTGAGCGCTCTCATCATCGTGGCCACCTACGTCCTGGCGTCGGCGGGGACGACGGCGAAGATCCCCGGCGACCTCGGACCGTTCCTGGCCGTCGTGCTCGGACTGGCCCTGGCCGCCCACCTGGCCAACCGGGTGTACGCCCCCGACGCCAACCCGGTGCTCCTTCCTCTGGTCTCGTTGCTGAACGGTCTGGGCTACGTCATGATCGCCCGGATCGGCCCGCCGCACTTCGCCACGGCACAGGCCGGATGGACGGCTGTCGGCGTCGGGGCCTACATCCTCACGTTGATGGTGATCCGCCGCTCTCGTGATCTCGACCGCTACCGCTATCTCCTGCTGCTCGCCGCCGTCGTGCTCATGCTGGCCCCGCTCGTCCCCCACCTCGGCCTCCCCATCAGCACGACCGGGACCACGGTGAAGCTCTGGGTGCACATCGGCCCGATCAGCGGCCAGCCGGTGGAGCTGGCCAAGCTGGCCCTGTGCATCTTCTTCGCCTCGTACTTCGCCGAGAAGCGCGAGCTGTTGTCGGTCCCCACCTACCGCCTCGGGAACCGCCTCGTCCTCGACCCCCGGCCTCTCGGGCCGATCCTGGTGGCCTGGGGGTTCGCCATGCTCGTCCTCGGGGCCGAGGGTGACATCGGCTTCGCCCTGCTCATCTTCGTCCTCTTCATCTCCATGCTGTGGCTGGCCACCGGCCGCGGCCTGTACGTGGTGGTCGGGCTGGTCCTGTTCGCCGTGGGCGCCCTCGTGGCCAGCCACCTCTTCAACCAGGTGGACGTGCGCGTGGAGAACTGGCTCCATCCCGGGAGCCGCTACAACCTCCCGATCGGGGAGAACTCGTACCAACTGCAGCAGGGACTGTTCGGACTGGGGACCGGGGGACTCACCGGCACCGGACTCGGCTTCGGGCTCATCGGCTACATACCCAACGTCAACTCCGACTACATCTTCGCCGCCTTCGGTACCGAGATGGGACTGCTCGGAACGACGGTCATCGTGTTCGCCTTCACGTTGATCGTCGGTGCCGGGCATGCGCATCGCCCAGACGGCCCGGTCCGAATTCGCCAAGCTCCTGGCGGCGGGGCTCACCGTCATCATCGGGATGCAGGCGTTCTTCATCATGGCCGGCATCGTCCGCCTGCTCCCCTTGACCGGGATCACCCTGCCGTTCATGGCCTACGGCGGATCCTCGCTCGTGGCCAACTACGTCCTCATCGCCCTTCTCATGCGCACCTCGGACGAAGGCGAGCGCGCCATCGTCGCCTCTCTGGCCACCGCCACGCCGGTCGCACCGGGCACCGGCGGGCCGTCGGGTTGACCGTCCGACCTCAGGTCGCCGGGCCGTCGGTGGCGGCACCGGCAGGGGGCGGTGGGTCCGCGCTGGCCGCGTCCTGCGCCTCCACCGGGGTGGGGACGGCGGAATCGTCGGGGTCCGGGTCCCCGGGGTCGAAGACCCAGTCGGCCACGAGCACCGGGGTCGGCATCCGCTGCCGCAGGACGAGGGCTAATGCATCCGACGGGCGGCAGGCGATGACCTGGCGACCGTTCGGGCCCACGGTGTCGAGCTCGGCGAAGAAGCTCCGACCGCGCCGGGCCGTGATGCGGACCGCTTCGAGTTGCACCTGATGACGTTCGAGGACATCGGTGAACAGCGCGTGGGTGAGTGGACGCGGCGTCGGGAGTCCCCGCCACGCGTAGGCGATGGCGTTGCCCTCGGCCATACCCACCGGTATGGCCAGCTCGCGCCAGGGGGCCACGGCTTCGTGCACCAGGACCTCGGGGTACTCCCCCGGCATGTCCATGCGCACCCCGGCTACCACCGCCAATCGCCACGTCCCCGGGTCCAGACCCGGGCCCGGCCCCTGGGCCGCCGGCCCGGCCCCCGTTTCCGTCATTTCTTCTGCCTGAGGTGGACCGACACGCCCAAACCGACAGCACAGAAGAAGGCCACGATGGCCGATCCGCCATAGCTCAGGAACGGCAGCGGAATGCCGGCCACCGGCATGATCCCCATCGACATCCCGGCGTTCTCGAAGGCGCTGAAGGCGACGAAGGTGAACGAGCCGACGGCCAGGAGGCGCCCGAACGCATCGTGCGACGTCTGCGCGGCGCGCAGGAGTCGCCACGACACGACGGCCAGGAGCAGGATCACACTGGCCGACCCGACGAAACCCAATTGCTCGCCCACGGCCGAGAAGATGAAGTCGGTGGACTGCGAGGGGACGTAATTCAAATTGGTCTGCGGCCCGTGGAACAGACCTTTGCCCCACAGGCCACCGGAACCGATGGCGGCCACCGACTGGTGGAGGTTGTAGGTGTCGCCCTGCAGGTTCTTGCTCTGGTTCAAGAAGCCCGTGAGCCGCTCCAACTGGTAGGACTTGAGCAGGCCGAGGTGGATGACGGCGAAACCCCCGACGACGGCACTGACGAGCAGCAGGACGAGGTAGCGGTTGGGGATGCCGGCCACCACCAGCATGACGAGCAGCACGACACACATCACGATGCCGCTGGCCAAGTCGGGCTGCTTGACGACGAGAAGGATGGGGACGGCCGCCAGGGCCAGGACCTTGATCAGGTCCGGGCGCTCGAGACCCTCGGGACGGCGGGCGCAGAAGGTGGCCACCGTCACGATGAGCACGAGGATGGCGAACGACGAGGGCTGGATCTGGATGCCGGCCACCTCGATCCACCGGGTGGCTCCGAGGGCGGTGGACCCGATGGGCGTGAACAGGGCGAGCAGGGCGAGGACGATCCCCACGTAGAGCACGGCACTGGCATGCTCCAACCAGTGGTAGTCGAGGGCCGCCAGCGCCACCATGGCCACGGCCCCGACGACCACGAAGGCCGCCTGGCGGTAGAGGTAGTAGTGCGGGCTCAGGCCTTCGAGCACGGCCAGCGTGCGCGTCGAGGAATAGACGATCACGACGCCGACGGCGGCCACCACCAGCGTGGTGAGCATCAACACGACATCGGCCCGGAGGACCAGTGGCCGCCCGAGAGACGGACGGTGGGGGAGAAGCGTGCTCACCAAGGTGCTCCGGCAGACCAGAATACTGGTCGTGTCCCCCGGCGCCACCTCACCGCTGATCGCCGACCAGGGCTGGCTCTACGACCTCCTGGTGTGGGTCGGTGTCGACCACGCCACCGCCCGTCACCTCCAGCAGGTGGTGGTGAAGCCGGTGGCCGTGGTGGTGATCCTCCTGGTGGCGCTGGCCGTGGGGTGGTTCGGCAGCCGGATCATCCGGCGTTGGATCGGGGCCGTGGCCCGACGGGCAGCCGGCCGCGCCGACTCGCCGCGGGCGGCGGCGCGAGCGGTGACCATCACCGCCATGGTGGCCAACATCTGGCGGGTGGTCGTCGGGATCATCGCCGTCTTCGTGGCCCTCGGCGCCATCGGCATCAACCTGACACCGCTGCTGGCCGGCGCCACCGTCGTGGGTGCCACCATCGGCTTCGGTGCCCAGAGCATGGTGCGCGACCTGCTGGCCGGTTTCCTGCTCATCATCGAGGACCAGTTCGACATCGGTGACACCCTCGTCGTCGGGACCACGTCGGGCACCGTCGAGGATCTCAGTCTGCGCGTGACCCGTCTGCGCGGTGTCGACGGCACCATCTGGTTCGTCCCGAACGGGGAGATCCGGACGCTGGCCAACACGTCGCGCGGCTGGGCCGAAGCCATGGTCGACATCCCCGTGCCGGCGGCCACCGACGTCGACGACGTCTTGCGGGCGGTGGCCGAGGCCGCCGACGCCGTGGCCGGTGACGACCGCTACGCGGCGTCGTGTCTCTCCACCCCCCGGGTCTGGGGCGTGGTGGCCAGCGACGCCGACACGTTGACGAGCCGCGTGTCGGTGCGGACGCCGTCGGCCGAGCGCGAGCGCATCGCCCGGGCGTTGCGCGAGGAGATCGCCCGGCGCCTGCACGCTCGTCATGTCTTCGACCCACCGGGGACGGGCGGCGGCGCGTCCTGATCGACCGCCGGAACGGCGCAGTGCCGACCCGGGCCGCCTGCGAGTGGAATCACCTGTCCCCACCCAGGTGGTATCCGGCTGTCGACCATGTCGCCGCTGTCCGATAGTGGTCGGGGGAACTCAGCCGGCGCACGGGCGCTCGGCTCACGGGTGCGCGGTCACGACGCCGCTGTCCTCCCACAAACGGGAAAGGGGTTCGCCGCGATGCGGGGTCGTCAGTGGACAGTCAGGTTGGCATCGGTCGTCTTGGTTCTCTCGTGCGTGACGGTGGGCACGGTCGGTACCGCGTCGGCGGCGTCGACGACAACGCCGGCATGCACGTTCAACGGAAGCTCGCTCCCCATCGTGTCGGGCGTCAAGGCCGGCACCAAGGTGGCGATCAGCTGCACCGGCCTGTCGGCGCTGCATCCCTATCTGCTCCTGCAGGCGAGCCTCCTCATCGGCATCGACCCTAAGGCGGCTGCCCTGCTGTCGGGCGGCTCCCTCGGGATCGGCACGTTCGAAGCCGCCTTGGCCGCCCTGCCCGAGGTCGACGCCGCCTCGTTGACCCCCGTGCTCTCCGACCTGAACGGCGACCTGACCGAGACGTACACGGTGCCCTCGTTCCAACCGACCGACCCCAATGCCACCTGCCCTCCCAGCAAGCTGGAGTTCGATATGGGCCTGGTCGGCTGCGCTCTGGCCATGGTCGATCTCACCACCCAGAAGCCCGTCGCCGCCGGGAGCTCCGTCCTCGAGTACGCCGGTGACCCGTTCATCCCCACCCATGCGCCGTCACTGGTGTTCTCACCCAAGAAAGCGCAGCCCGGCGACGTGGTCAAGGTGTCCGACTCCCCTGCGTCCACCCACTACTGGTGGTTGGCCACGCTGGCGTCGCTCGAAGCCCTGCTCGGCGGGGGCTCCGCGGCACCACCGGTCATCACTGTCACTTTCAGCGGGAGAAACGACAGCGTGTCGGCGACCAACACCGTCACCGTGGCGCCGGCCAGTTACGACGGGACGACCCTGACCCCTCCGGCCATCTCCGGAACCATCACCGTGCCCGCGGGCGTGACCGGCAAGCAGAAGGTCGAGATCTCGTACGGTGCCGATCTGGAGGGGATCAACCTGTCGATCGGCGCTCAAGTTCCGCTGACCGTCTGAGTCGCTCAGTCGCCTCCGACCGGCGGGTGCCCCCCGCTATCCGTCGGTCGGAGCGGATCTCACACCTCCACGACCGGTGTCCCTGCTCATCCACCGGTCGTGGAGGCACCCCCCCGGCGCACCGCCGCCCACATCGCCTCGACCGGCGCCGCCCGCCCCGTCCACCGCTCCACGGCCAGCGCGGCCTGGTGGACGAGCATGCCCAGGCCGCCCAGCGTGTGCGCCCCCTCGGCGGCAGCGGCGGCCAGGAGCGGGGTGACGGCGGGGTGGTAGACGAGGTCGGCCACCACTTGACCCGGATGCAGATGCACGGGGTCGAAGGGCGTCGACGGGGACCCGTCGCCTGTGTCACCGACACCGGCCATGCCCACCGGGGTGGCCTGGACGACGAGCTCGGCCCCGGCGATGTCGGTCACGGCGCCCACCCGTCCCCGACCATCGGCCAAGGCGGCGGCCTCGGCGGCGTGGACCGGGGAGCGGTTCACCACGACCACCTCCTGCGCACCGGCGTCGGCCAGGGCCAGGACGACCGCCCGGGCCGCGCCACCGGCACCGACGACCACACACCGACGGCCGGCGGGATCGAAGCCGGACCCGCGTCGCAGCGCCTCGACGAAGCCGGCCCCGTCCGTCGAGTCCCCCACCAGACGCCCGCCGGTCCCGGTGATGCAGTTCACGACGCCGAGACGGCGGGCCACCGGCGTGCACTCGTCGACCAACGAGGCCGCTTCCTGCTTGTGGGGCATCGTCACCGACAGCCCGACGACACCGAGGGCCCTCATCCCGGCCAGGGCGTCAGCCACCCGACTGGCGGCCACGGGGAAGGCGACGGACACCCAGTCGAGGCCCATGGCGTCGAAGGCGGCGTTGTGCAGCAGGGGCGACAACGAGTGGGCGACGGGATCGCCGATGACCCCGACGACCGAGGACGCCGCCGACGGCCACGACGGCGACCGACGCTCCGGGAGCCCGCCGTTCACGGGAGCCCCCGGCTGCGCGCCAGCTGCTCGGCCGCCAACTGCCCGGCGAAGGTGTCGGAGAAGGTCTCGGTCCCGTCGCGGGCGGTGAGCTCGAAGTAGAGCCAGTCCCCGGCGGGGGGATGGAGCGCGGCGCGCAGGGCCTGGGTCGAGGGAAAGCAGATCGGGGTGGGCGTGAGCCCCGTGTGCAGATAGGTGTTGTAGGGCGTCGCGGTGGCTTCGTCGGCCGGGGTCACGGGGCCACCGTCACGGCCCTCGGCGTAGAGGACGGTGGAGTCCATCTGCAGAGGTGTCCCCCGGGCCAACCGGTTGTAGATCACCCGGGCCACCGGACCCACATTGCCGGCGGTCGCCTGGGCGCTGTCGCCCGGCGAGATGGCCTCTTTCTGCACGATCGACGCCACCGTCACCGCCTGGTACGGCGTCACCCCGTCCGACGCCGCCGCCGATGCGAGTTCCATGGCGGTGGCTTCGGCGTCGAAACGGTCGATCATCTGCCCGAGCAGCTCGGACTCGGTCTCCTGGGGCACGACGATGTAGGTCCCGGTCCCGAGGAGGCCGTCCAGGTTGACCGAGCCCGGCGGCTGCCACGGTGAGCGAGCGGTTCCCGTCGTCACCTCGCTCTCGAACCGCGTGCCGGAGAAGCGCGGGACGTCCTCGCCCACCTCGTCGGCCACCTCGGACACGGTGGTGCCGGGGATCACCGTCACGGCGAACACGTCAGGGCCGCCGGCGAGCTCGTCGCGCACGGCTCCGAAGGCCTGGTGGCGGCGAAGCTCGTAGCGTCCCGCCTGGACGGTCGGCGTGCCGTGCAGAGCGAGGAAGATACGGAAGGCGAGGGAGCTCCCCACCACCTGCCGGCATGCCAACACGGCCGTCACGGCCGACACCGACGCGCCGGCGGGCACGTCGACGATGACGGCCGGGCCCGCCGGCCCTTCGTGTACCTGGCCCTCGTACCAGACCACGGCCCCGATCACGACGGCCGCCGCCAGGGCGGCGGGGACGAGGAGCACCCTGCGCCACCGGTGGCGGCGGCGGACACCGGGCCCGGGTGTGGCGCCGCCGGCCGGCACCGTCACCGTCTCACCGGCGGGGGCGCCGGGTATCGAGCCAGGCCTGGAGCAACACCGCGGCCGCGGCCTGATCGACCACCCGCCGACGCGACGGTCCGAAGCGACCGGCGGCGGCCAGTGACTGCTCGGCGCTCACCGTCGTCAGGCGCTCGTCGAAGGTCTCCACGGCCACCCCGGCAGGGGCCAGGAGCACCCGCAGGGCGGTGGCCTCCTCTTCGGCGGCGATGGCGGCGCGCCGACGACGGCCGTCGAGGCTCAACGGGAGGCCCACCACCAGATGCCGGGCCTCGGCCTCGAGGACCACGGCCACCACGGTGGCGCGGTCGGCCTCGGGGTCACCGCTGCGCTCGACGGTGCACCGGGGCGAGGCCAAGGTGCCGCTCCCGTCCGAGACGGCCACGCCGATACGGCGGGAGCCGAGATCGATGGCCGCCACGCGCACGATCAGGCGCCGGCGAGCGTCCGGCGCGCCTCGGCCAGCATGTCGTCGATGGCGGCGACATCCTTCCCGCCGGCCACGGCCAGCTCGGGCGATCCCCCACCGCCACCGCCGACGGCGGCGGCCAACCGCTTCACCGTGGCCCCGGCGTCGACCGACCCACCCGACGCCACCGCCAGCGCCACCTTGGCCCCGTCGGGTGACCCGGCCACCACGGCCACCGCCGGCCCGAGGCGGCGGACGGCCTGGACGAGGTCACG
The DNA here is from genome assembly GCA_963848355.1 of uncultured Acidimicrobiaceae bacterium. Classification (GTDB taxonomy): domain Bacteria; phylum Actinomycetota; class Acidimicrobiia; order Acidimicrobiales; family UBA8190; genus CAWKDG01. The sequence continues at coordinate 72,323 of CAWKDG010000001.1, read as the reverse complement.
GAGCTGGTCCGAGGTCAGACCGTCGACGCGCGCCACCACCGTCCCGTCGTCCGCGCCCGACGCCAGGCGGGCCGCCTCGGCATCGAGGGACGCACCGCGCAGGCGTTGGAGCTCCTTGTCCGCCTGCCGCTGGCGCTCGAGGAGACGCTCGAGCGCGTCGACGACGCCGGCGGGCTCGACGCGCAACAGCTTGGCGGCCTCGGCCAGCTCGCGCTGACGGTCCTCGACGAGAGCGAGCGATCCCGCCCCCGTCACCGCCTCGAGACGACGGGTGTTGGACCCGATCGACCCCTCGGACACGATGGTCACGGGGCCGATCATCCCGAGCGCGGTGACATGGGTCCCCCCGCACAACTCGGTCGACCGTGACCCGGCCCGCACCACCCGGACACGCTCGCCGTACTTGTCGTCGAAGAAGGCCAGGGCCCCCATGGCGTCGGCCTCGGCCTTGGAGGTCTCGATGATCTCCACGGCGTCGTCCCCGAGCACCTGGGTGTTCACCATCCGGGCGATCTCGGTCAGCGCCTCGGGCCGCACCCCCTCGTGGTGCGAGAAGTCGAAGTAGAGCCGGTCGGGCGCCACCTTGGAACCCTGTTGGCGGACGTGGTCGCCGAGCACCTCGCGCAAGGCGGCGTGCAGCAGATGGGTCCCCGTGTGATTGCGCCGGGTGGCGTCGCGCCGGAGGACGTCGATGGCGGCCAGGGCATCCTGACCGGGGAAGAGCTCACCTTCGACCCGGGCGCGGTGGACGATCAGACCGGGCAGCACGCTCTGCGTGTCGCGCACGACGGCTCGTCCCGTCTCCGTGGTGATCGTCCCGGTATCGCCCACCTGGCCCCCGGACTCGGCGTAGAAGGGGGTGCGGTCGAGGACGATCTCGGCCGTCCCCGGTTCCGACCCCTCCATCACGGCCACCACCGTGGTCGGATCCTGGGCGTGGACGTAGCCCGTGAAGACGGTCGGTCCGGCGCTGTCGAGAAGCTCGCGGTAGACGGCCTCCTCCCCCGCCGACGCCCTCCGGGCGCGGGCGTCGGCCCGGGCCCGCTCCCGTTGCTCGGCCATGGCCTGCTCGAACCCGGCCGCGTCGACCTCGGCCCCGGCTTCGGCCGCCATCTCCATGGTCAGCTCGATGGGGAAGCCGTGGGTGTCGTGGAGACGGAAGGCGAGATCCCCCGACACCGTGCCGGTCCCGGTGGCCAACGCCTCCTCCAAGATGACCGAGCCCGAGGCCAGGGTGCGACGAAAGCTCCCCTCTTCACGCTCGACGGTGGCCTGGATGAGATCGAGCTCGTCGGTGAGGACGGGGTACGCCTGGCCGAGGACCCCGGCGGCCGCGGCGACCAGGCTCGGGGTGATCGGTTCGATGACCCCGAGCTGGAAGGCCCGGCGCACAGCCCGGCGGATGACGCGGCGCAGGACGTAGCCCCGGCCGTCGTTGGACGGCAGCACGCCGTCGGCCACCAGCATGGCCATGGCCCGGGCGTGGTCGGCCAGGATCCGCAGGGCCACGTCGCTGTGGGGATCGGCGCCGTACCGGACCCCGGTCAGCTCCTCGGCCCGGGCCAGCACGGGGCGCACGACGTCGGTGTCGTAGAGCGACTCCACCCCCTGGAGTACGGGCAGGTTGCGCTCGAGGCCGGCGCCGGTGTCGATGTTCTTGGTGGGCAGGTCCACGAGGGACCCGTCGGGCAGACGGTTCATCTGCATGAAGACCAGGTTGTAGAGCTCGACGAACCGCTCTTCGCCCCCGTGGGCCGGCCCGCCCTCGGCGCCGTACTGCGGGCCGCGGTCGAAGAACAGCTCCGAGCTCGGCCCGCACGGACCGGTGTCGCCCATCCCCCACCAGTTGTCCTCGCCCAGGCGCTGGAGGCGGTCCGGCGGGAAGCGGACGGCGTCGAGCCAGATCTCGGCCGCCTCGTCGTCGGTCTCGTGGACCGTCACCCACAGGCGGTCGCCGTCGATCCCGAGCACCTCGGTGAAGAGCTCCCAGGCGAAGGGGATGGCGTCGGCCTTGAAGTAGTCGCCGAAGCTGAAGTTGCCGAGCATCTCGAAGAAGGTGCAGTGGCGCATCGTCGTGCCCACGATGTCGATGTCGACGGTCCGGAAGCATTTCTGCACCGACGTGGCCCGGCGCCACGGCGCCACCTCGTCACCGGTGAAGTACGGCTTGAAGGGCACCATGCCGGCGATGGTGAACAGCACGGTGGGATCGTGGGGGATCAGGCTGGCCGACGGCACCACCACATGGCCCCGCTCCGCATAGAAGCCGGTGAAAGCCGAGCGGAGCTGGTTGGCATCCATCGGATCGATGCTACCGGCCGCACGACGGGCCCCGGTGCCCCGAACCGGACGCCACGGCTAGCGCGTCGGGTCGCGTCCTTCCAGGTCATGGCGCAACTCGAGCTCCCGGTGCCGGGCCGCGCTGCGCCCCGTCTCGACGGACTGGCGCACGCGTCCGGCCGTCGTGCGCGCCCGGTGGTCCACCAACGAGACGACCCCTCCGGCGACCTGACCGGGCGTCGTCCGCGCCAGCCGGTCCACCCGTCGCCGGAGCCACATCGTGGCCCCGCTCCCCGCCGCGGCACCCACCCCCATCCACATCAGGCGTCGGGTCACCGCCGGACCCGGCTCCGCCGATGACGACGGGGCGTCGCCGGTGTGACAACGGCCGGGGCCGCGGCGTCGGGGCGCTCGCGCGGGGCCGGGTGCCGACCGCTCGTCGCGGTCCCCGGGCCCGATCGTCCCACCAGTCGACGCAGGGCCGCCCCCGTCCCGGTGCCGAAGGCGAGCACCTTGACCACGGGGTTGGCGAAGGCCCGGTAGGCGAAGCGTGAGGCCGAGTCCACCGTGGCCGTCACCGCCTCGGCCGACCCGAGGACGTCGCCCACCCGCGCCATCTCGGTGGCCGCCTCCTCCACCACCACGCCGCGCCTGGTGCACGAGGGGCACCGTCTCACGGCGGAGGTCCTCCACCAGTCGCCGCAGGTCACGTACCCGGTGACCGAGGACGACCGCCGTCGCCAGCGATCCCACCGCCGCCACGGAGGCGGCTCCGGCGGCGACCAGCACGGCGACATCGTCGGCGGACATGGTCAGGCCATCCTACCGATGGTCAGGAGCCCCCCACCCCCACCATGGGGGCGTGCAGGACATGGCCTCCCATCGACCCGGCGAAGGCGGCGTCGCCGTAGGCGAAGATCCCGCCGTCCGACGCCACCAGCCAGTAGCCGCCGCCGCCGAAGGGCGTCGCCATCCCCACCACCGGCCTGACCAGCCTCGTCCCCCCGCCGACCCGTAGAAGTGGGCATTGCCGAAGCTGAAGACCCCGCCGTCCGACGCCACCAGCCAGTAGCCGCCGCCGTCGGGGGTGGCCGCCATCCCCACGATCGGCTTGTCCAGCCGTATCGCGCCCGTCGACCCGTGGAAGGCGGCGTCACCGAAGGTGAAGATCCCGCCGTCGGCGGCCACCAGCCAGTAGCCGCCGCCGTCGGGGGTGGCGGCCATCCCCACGATCGGCTTGTCCAACGGATGGCCACCCATCGACCCGTAGAAGCCGGCGTCGCCGAAGGCGAAGACCCCGCCGTCCGACGCCACCAGCCAGTAGCCGCCGCCGTCGGGGGTGGCGGCCATCCCCACGATCGGCTTGTCCAGCCGTATCGCGCCCGTCGACCCGTGGAAGGCGGCGTCACCGAAGGTGAAGATCCCGCCGTCGGCGGCCACCAGCCAGTAGCCCGCGCGACGAGGGCGTGGCCGCCATCCCCACCACCGGCTTGTCCAGGTGCACGCCGCCCAGCGACCGGTAGTAGCCGACGGCCCCGAAGGTGAAGATCCCGCCGTCGGACGCCACCGTCCAGTACCCGCGGCGGCCCGACGAAGGTGAAGACGTTGCGGCCGTCGAGGCCGAGGGCGTCGTTCGCCGTCCTCACCACCACCTCGGCCGTGTCCCACCCGCCGGTCGGCGAGACCGGTGTCGTCACCGTCACCGACGAACCCGAGGCCGACAACCCGGTTCCGGCGGCGGACCCGAAGTCCACCGCCCGGACCCCGCTCAGGTTCGCTCCCACCAGCGTCACCACCGTGCCCCCGCCGGCGGGGCCCGACGACGCGCTCATCCCCGTCACCACGGGGCAGGCGTCGACCGGGTTCACGAGGTCAGGGAGGAGGGCCGAGGCCACCGGGGTCCCCAGTCCACTGGCCAGGTCGTATCCCGAGGTGGCCGGGTAGTAGGGGGCACCGGGGGTGCGCGGCGGGTCGCTCGGGGCCGAACCCTGCGGCTCGTTGTCACCCGACGTCACGTCGTTGAACGGCGGCGAGCTCAGGCATCCGGCCTGGTACAGGGCGGGATTGAGCAACCCGATCCGCCCCGGCGGGGAGGGCACCGACTCGTCGGCCAGCGCCGCCACCGACGCCCACAAGGGGGCGCCCATGCTCGTCCCGCCCACGGTCTGCCACGTCCCCGGGGCCGGTCCGCACGTGCAGAAGGTGGCGTAGCCCGTGTTCGGGTCGCCGTCGGCCGTGACATCGGGCACCTCCCGGCACGAGACGGTGCCGGCACCGGCGCTCACCGGGCACGGCGACGCGCCGGTGTACGAGTCGTCGACCTTGGTGAAGGCGTTCTCGACGCCCGGTCCGAGCTGCCACGACGGCATGGTCCACGTCGTCGAGATCCCGCCGCCCCCGGTTCCCTCGAAGACGCCCGTGTTCCACACCGTCTCGGCCGGCGGCGGCCCGAGGGCGCCGAGCTCCGTCCCTCCCACGCCCGTCACCCAGGGTTGGCTGGCGGGATCGTCGACGGCCAGCGACGTGTTGTCGGCGAACCCCGGGATGTTGCAGTCCTCGGACCCTTCGTCGCCGGCGGCGGCCACCACCGACTGTCCCTGCGCGGCGGCCTGCTCGAACAACGACGCCTCCACCTCCATCTGCGCCGTCCCGGCATCGGCCTCGCACTCGCCCCAGCTGGTCGACAGGACCTGGGCGGCGTCCTGGTTCACCATCGCCGCGTACACGTCGAGGGGACCGACGCCGCTGTTGCGGCCGACGTAGACGTCGATGGTGGCCTGCGGCGCCAGGCCGACGACCATCTCGATGTCGAGGGCCGACTCACCGGTCCCGGCCCCGGCCGTGGGGTCGGCGCCGTCCACGCTCACGCCCGTGATGGTGGGCGACGGATGGGGGGTGTAGCACGACTCGAAGGTGACGATGTCGCTCGGAAGGTACGGTTCGAGCTCGTAGATCCCGACGGTGACGCCCTGACCCTCGTCGGCCGGGTAGAGCGACGACATCGAGTACGCCTGAGCCAGCTCGTCCGCCGTCGTCCCTCGGGCGCTGGCCGCCCCACACGGCGACGGCCCCGTGTGGGGCGCCGGGCCCTCGGCGGCGTGGGCGGCGGCGCCGGACGTCACCGACCCGTCGTCGGGGCGGGCCATCTGCGGCGTCGGGGCCGCCAGGTCGTCCAGCCCCACCACACCCTGGACCACCCCGGCCAGCGCCCGCGGCACCGACGGCTCGGCCGTCGGCTCGCGCACGATCCGTCCCGTCGGTAGCTCGTCCTGCTCGAAACCGACGCCGAAGGCGGCGGCCAGCTGGGACGCCGCACCCGACACCGGGATCAGCAGGCCGTCACGGGCGGTGGCCCCGACGGTGAGGCCCTCGCTCTCCAGCCATGCCCGCGTGGCGGCGATGGCGCCGGCCCCCGGACCGAAGCGCGCCGCGAACTGCCCCGGTGTCAGGAACTGCCGGAACGACGGCGACCCGGGAGTGGTCACCGCCTGGTCGAACGCCTCCAGAGCCGCCGGATCGGCCGGGCGCAGCGCCATCTCGACCGACAGCGGACGGGTCGTCGGCAGCGCCCCCAGGGCCGTCGTCCCCCGGGGCAGACGCTCGGGACCACCGGCCACCTTGACCACGGCGGACGGCGCGGCGGTCGCCGTCGACGTCGCCACCATCCCCGAGGCGCCGGCCACGGCCACCGCCGCCATCCCCGCCGCCATCACCACACCCGGCCGCCATCGCCGACCGGTGACCGAACCGGGTGTGATCACGAGGGGGAGGGATCCGACCCCGCCCGCCGGGCCCGGAGGCGCTCGGCCAGGGCGGCTTCAGCGCCATGGGCGCTCGGCTCGTAGTAGACGTGGTCGGACACCTCGGCAGGACGGTAGTCCTGCGGGACCCATCCCCGGGGGTCATCGTGGGGGTATTTGTACCCCTCCCCGTGCCGTAGTGCCTGGGCCCCGGGGTAGTGGGCGTCGCGCAGGTGGCCCGGGACCTCGCCGCGCGGCCCCGTCCGCACGTCGTCCTGGGCCCGCCCGAGCGCCACCGTCACCCGGTTCGACTTCGGGGCCGCCGCCAGGTGGATCACGGCCTGGGCCAGGTTGAGCTGGGCCTCGGGGAGGCCCACGAACTCGACGGCCCGGGCGGCGGCGTCGGCCACCACCAGGGCCAGCGGATCGGCCAGCCCGATGTCCTCGCTGGCCAGGATGACCAGCCGTCGGGCGATGAAGCGGGCGTCCTCGCCGGCGTCGAGCATGCGGGCCAGCCAGTACAGACCGGCGTCGGGATCGGAACCCCGGATGGCCTTGATCAGCGCACTCGTCTGGTCGTAATGGGAGTCGGCGCCCTGGTGCAGGAGCCGGCCGGCCCGGGCCCGCCCCACATCGTCGACCGTCACCGGCACCTCGCCGGCCAGCGCCAGGGCCACCTCCAGCGTGCCCAGCGCGGCGCGGGCGTCGCCGTCGGCCACCGACACCAACGCGTCCACGGCCTCGTCGGTGGCCGTCGCCCCTTCGGCCCCGAGCGCCCGGCGCACCACGGCGGCCACGTCGTCGTCACCGAGGGCGTCGAGGCGCCACAGAGTCGACCGGCTGAGCAGTGGCGAGTTCACCGAGAAGAACGGGTTCTCCGTCGTGGCCCCGATCAGGACCACGAGCCCGTCCTCCACCGACGGCAGCAGCGCGTCCTGCTGCGCCTTGTTGAAGCGGTGGACCTCGTCGATGAAGAGGATCGTCCCCTGGCCCTGCTCCCCCAGCCGCTGCCGGGCGTCCTCGATGGCCTTGCGGACGTCGGCCACCCCGGCGTTCACGGCCGACAAGGGGACGAAGGCCTTGGCCGTCACCGTGGCGATGACCGACGCCAGCGTCGTCTTCCCCGTCCCCGGCGGCCCCCACAAGATGGCCGAGGTGAGCCGGTCCTTCTCCACCAGCGCCCGCAACGGGGCCCCCGGGGCCACCAGATGGGCCTGGCCCACGACCTCGTCGAGGGTCCGCGGCCGCATCCGGGCGGCCAGCGGGCCCCGGGCCGCCAACCGGTCGGCGGCCGCCGCCCCGAACAGGTCGGGGGGCCCTCCGCGGGCCCCGGCCCCGCCGCGGCGTTCGGCCACCACCCGTTCCCGTTCCGTCCGCGTCCGGCTCAGCCCGGTCGGGGGACGGGGCGCAGGCCGAGCTCCCGCAGCACCGAGTCGGCCACCGCCTTGGGCGCCCCCGTCATGGGGTCGCTCCCCGACTGCGTCTTCGGGTAGGCGATCACCTCGCGGATGTTCCCCTCCCCGGCCAGCAGGGCCACGAACCGGTCGATCCCCACGGCGAAGCCGCCGTGCGGGGGGGCTCCGTAGCGAAACGCCCCCAGCAGGAAGCCGAAGCGAGCCTCGGCCTCCTCGGGTGTGATCCCGAGGGCGTCGAACACACGCCGCTGGATGTCCTCGCGGTGGATCCGGATCGACCCCGAGCCGAGCTCCCACCCGTTCAGCACCAGGTCGTAGGCCTGGGACCGGACCTGCAGGGGATCGGAGGCGATCAGCTCCAGGTCGTCGGGGTGGGGCATGGTGAAGGGGTGATGGGCGGCGATGAGCCGTCCGTCGTCGTCGACCCCCTCGAACAGCGGGAAGTCCGTCACCCAGCAGAAGCGCCTGCCTCCCTCGGTGATCGGCATCCGGCCCACGTCGAGGCGCAGCGCTCCGAGCACGCTGCACACCGTGGTGCCACGCGTCGGCCACCACCAGCACGAGGTCACCGGCGGCGGCACCGGTCCCGCTCACCAGGGCCGCCCGTTCGGGGTCGCCCAGGAATTTGTCCAGGGGACTGTCGACCGTCGGCGGCTCGACCGACGTCACCTTGAACCAGGCCAGTCCCTTCGCCCCGAGCTCCTTGGCCCGGTCGACCAGCCCGTCCAGACGGTTCCGGCCGAACGACGCCCCCTCGGGGACGCGCAGCGCCTTCACGCACGGCGCGGCAAAGGCCCGCACGGCGGTGCCGTCGAAGACGGCGCTCAGATCGACGAGCTCCAGGGCGAAGCGAAGATCGGGCTTGTCGGTCCCGAACCGGTTCATGGCGTCGTGCCACGTGATCCGCTCGGCCTCGCCGGGCGCCTCGCCCACGGCCGCCTCGGTGGCGTCGCCCACGGCCTCGGTCACGGCCGCCTGCACGTCCTCCTGGGTCACGAACGACGCCTCGATGTCGAGCTGGGTGAATTCGAACTGCCGGTCGGCCCGCAGGTCCTCGTCGCGCAGGCAGCTGGCCACCTGGAAGTAACGGTCCATCCCCCCCACCATCAGGAGCTGCTTGGCGATCTGCGGGCTCTGGGGCAGGACGTAGAAATCGCCGTGGTGCAGCCGCGACGGCACCGCGAACTCGCGTGACCCCTCCGGCGTCGGTGTCCACAGCAGCGGCGTCTCGACCTCGCAGAATCCCTGGCGCACCATGGCCGCCCGCATGGCGGCGATGGCGCGCGCCCGCAGCCGCAGGTTGCGCTGCATCCGCGGCCGCCGCAGGTCCACGTAGCGGTAGCGCAATCGGACCGACCTCGTCGGTCTCGGCCCGGTCGTCGACGGGGAACGGCGGTGGCTCGGCACCGGCCAGCACCTCCACCGCGCACTCGACGAGCTCGATCTCCCCCGTGGCCAACTCGGCGTTGACGGTGCCCTCGGGCCGGGCCCGCACCGTGCCCTCCACGAACAGCACCCATTCGCTGCGCACGTCCACGTGACCGTCGACGACGCACTGGACGATCCCGGTGTGGTCGCGCAGGTCGACGAAGGCCAGGTGCTCACCGTGATCACGTCGGCGCGCCACCCACCCGCACAGCTGCACACGCCGACCGGCGTCGGCCGTCGTCAGCTCGCCGCACATGTGGCTCCGCATGCTGGTCGCCGTCACGTTCTCATCCTTCGCTCGCCAGTGGGGACAGCCGGGCCGCGATCTCCCGGCGCGGTACCGTCTCCTGCTCGCCGGGGTCCCGCAGGGGCCGCAGGGTCACGACGCCGGCCGCCAGCTCCTCGGCCCCCACGATCACGGCGAACCGCGCTCCCGACCTGTCGGCCTGTTTCATCTGCGACTTCGGCGAACGGCCATCGTAGGCGCGCAGTGCCACCAGGCCGGCCTCTCGCAGCTCGTCGACCAGGTCCCGGGCCTGCTCCCCGTCCGTCAGGTCGATCACGAAGGCGTCGGCCGCGGCGGGGGCGGCGGCGAAGCACCCCTCGGCGTCACAGGCCAGCAGCAGCCGTTCGATCCCGATCCCGAATCCGATCCCCGGGGTGGGGGGACCGCCGATGGCCTCGGACAGCCCGTCGTAGCGCCCGCCGCCGCCGACGGCGTTCTGGGCGGCGTCGAGTGCCGACGCCGCGAATTCGAACGTCGTGCGCGTGTAGTAGTCGAGGCCGCGCACGAGGCGGGGCTCGAGCCGGTGGGCGATCCCGAGGGCCGCGAGCCCGGCCCGGACGCGGGCGAAGTGGGCGGCGCACGACTCGTCCAGGTAGTCGACCAACCGCGGCGCGTTCTCGGTCACGGCCCGGCACGCCGGTCGCTTGCAGTCGAGGACCCGCAGGGGGTGGGTGGTGAAGCGTCGGCGGTGCTCGTCGCACAGCTCGACGGCGTGCTCGGCCAGAAAGGCCCGCAGGGCCTCCACGTACCGGGCCCGGTCCTCGCCGCACCCCATCGAGTTCACGGCCAGGTCGATCCGGCGCAATCCCAGATCGGCGTAGAAACGGGCGGCCAGGGCGATCACCTCGACGTCGAGGTCGGGGTCCTCGGTGCCCAGGGCCTCGACGCCGAGCTGGTGATGCTGGCGGTAACGGCCGGCCTGCGGCCGCTCGTAGCGGAAGGCGGGGGTCAAGTACCACGCCTTCCACGGCACCGGGGGGTTGTGCTGGACGAAGGCCCGCACGACGGGGGCCGTCCCCTCGGGTCGCAGGGCCAACGGCCTCTCGTCGCGATCGGTGAACTCGTACATCTCCTTGCTCACGACGTCGCTGTCGCCGCCGATCCCCCGGCGGAACAGCCGGGCGTCCTCGATCACGGGCGTGATGGTGAGACCGAAGCCGGCGCCGGCGCGCCCGGCCGGCGAAAGCGACCACCAGCGCCTCCCACCGGGTCGACTCGGGCCACAGGACGTCCCGGGTCCCTTTCGGGGCGCGTATCACCTGCGGTCCAGCCTTCTCGTCGGCCACCGGTGGATTCAGCCCTTTCGGCCGGGCAGGGTGCGGAAGGCGTCGAAGACGCCGTCGAGATGCTTGAGCGAGCTCAGCAACGAGTCCAGGTGCCCGGGGTCGGCCAGCTCGACGTCGAAGCGCATCCGGCTCACCCGGTCGGGCGCCGTCTGGCTGGAGGAGGCCACGATGTTCAGGTGGTGCTCGGACACCACCCGGGTCACGTCCGAGAGCAGCCGCGACCGGTCGAAGGCGAGCACCTCGATCGAGGCCACGAAGACGGTCGACCCCTCCCGGTCCCACTCCACCTCGATCAGCCGCTCCTGCTCCCCCGCCGCCAAGGCACTGGCGTTGGCGCAGTCGGCCCGGTGCACGCTCACGCCGCGCCCCCGGGTCACGAAGCCCACGATCTGGTCCCCGGGCACCGGCGTGCAACAGCGCGACAGCCGCACCATCACGTCGTCGAGGCCTTCCACGTACACACCGACCGGTGATCCCCGGCGGGCGCGGGTGGCCAGGCCCGGTCCGACGGTGGTGGGCAGCTGGTCCTCGTGGCCACCACCGCGCAGGTCGCGGGCCAGACGCTGCGACACCGACCGCGCCGACACATGGCCGTCGCCGATGGCGGCGTGCAGCGCATCGAGATCGGTGTAGTTCATGGCCGCGGCCAGGCGCTCGAGGGCGTTGGAGGCGGCCAGCTTCTGCACGGGCAGACCCTCGCGTCGCAGCGCCTTGATCAACTCCTCGCGCCCGGTGTCCATGGCGTCCTCGCGCCGCTCGCGACTGAACCACTGCCGGATCTTGTTGCGCGCCCTCGGGGAGGCGACGATCTGCAGCCAGTCGCGCGACGGTCCGGCCGACGGCACCTTGGAGGTGATGATCTCGGCCGTGTCGGCCGACTGCAGCTTCGTATCGAGCGGGACCAACCGGCCGTTGACCTTGGCCCCGATGCACCGGTGGCCGACCTCGGTGTGGATGGCATAGGCGAAGTCGATCGGCGTCGACCCCGCCGCCAGGGCGATGACCTTCCCCTTGGGGGTGAAGACGTAGACCTCGTCCTGTTCGAGGTCGAGCTTCAGCGTCTCCAGGAATTCGAGGGGGTCGATCGTCTCCTGCTGCCAGTCCACGATGCGCTGCAACCACGCCATCTCGGCCGTGGTCGACGCCCCGGCGTCCTTGCTCTGCTCCTTGTAGCCCCAGTGGGCGGCGATGCCGTACTCGGCCCGGCGGTGCATCTCCTGGGTGCGGATCTGGACTTCGATGGGCTTGCCCTCGAGGCCGATCACGGTCGTGTGCAGGGACTGGTAGAGGTTGAACTTCGGGCTGTTGATGTAGTCCTTGAAGCGCCCCTGGACGGGACTCCAGATGGCGTGGATGGAGCCGAGCGCGGCCCAGCAGTCCTTCTCCGAGTCGACGATGACCCGGATGGCCACCAGGTCGTGGATCTCGGCGAACTCCTTCCCGCGCACCACCATCTTCTCGTAGATGCTCCACAGGTGCTTCGGGCGACCCGTCACGTCGGCCCCGACCACCGAGGCGGCCAGACGCTGGCGGACGGCCACCAGGACCCGCGCCAGATAGTCGTCGCGCTCGGGGGCGCGGGTGGCCACCATCTGTTCGATCTCGGCGTAGCGCTTGGGATGGAGGGTGGCGAAGGCCAGGTCCTCGAGCTGCCACTTGAGCTCCTGGATCCCGAGGCGATGGGCCAAGGGTGCGTAGATGTCGAGAGTCTCCTGGGCCGTGCGCCGCTGCTTCCAGTCGGGCATCACGGCGATGGTCCGCATGTTGTGCAGGCGGTCGGCCAACTTGATGACGAGGACCCGCCAGTCGTTGGCCATGGCCACGAGCATCTTGCGCACGGTGGCCGCCTGCTGCGCCTCTTTCGAGTCGAACTGCAACCGGTCGAGCTTGGTCACCCCGTCGACGATGGCCGCCACCTCGGGGCCGAACTGCACGACGACGTCGTCGAGGCTCAGTCCCGTGTCCTCCACGGCGTCGTGCAGGAGGGCGGCCGCCACCGACCGGGCGTCGAGGCCCAGGTCGGCCACGATCCCGGCCACCGCCACCGGGTGGGTGACGTAGGGCTCGCCCGTCTGCCTGACCTGGCCGGCGTGGGCCGCTTCGGCGGCCGCCCCGGCCTGGGCGATCAGGTGGCGGTCAGCCTCCGAAGAGAGCGACCGGCGCCCGTCCTCGGACCGCAGGAGCCCGGCCAGGAGGTCGTCGAGCAGCGCCGGGCGGCGGAACGGCGCAGCCTGACGCTCGACGGTGACCATCCATCCCACGGTACCTGCCCACCTGGGCGGCCGTGACCATCCGACACCCTTTTACCGGCGACGACCGCCCTTGCCCTTGCCCTTGCCCTTGCGCGGGCGAGGCGGCGGGCGGCGGGCCCCCGACGCCGAGGCGGGCCGTTTGGCCGCCCCCCCGGCGGGGCGCGCCGCCCCGTTGGCGGTGGCGGCGTCCTCGTCGGCCCCGGCCACGTCGGGGGTGGCGGTCGGGCGCGACGCCGTTGCGGCGCGGGCGGCGCTCCCCGGGCGCAGGACCTCGCCCTGCCGTTTCGCCGGTGCGGCCCGTCCCCCGCGTCCGGTGGCCCGAGCGGCCGACGACGTCGAGGCCGTGGACAGGGCGGCGGCACGGGGCGTGAGCAACCCTGTGCGGTCGGCCCGGTTGGCCAGCTTCTGCCTGATGTTCACGTAGCGCGGCTCGCGTTCCTTCATGACGGCCAGGATGGGCGAGGCGATGAAGATCGACGAGTACGCCCCCGAGGTGAGCCCGATCACCAGGGCCAGCCCGAAGTACTGCAACGTCGTGGCCCCCAGGATCTGGGCACCGATCACGAGCACCGACAACACCGGGAGGATGGCGACGAGGGACGTGTTCATCGACCGGGCCAGCGTCTGGTTCATGGACAGGTTGACGACGTCCTCGTAGGTCATCCGTCCCGACGCGCCGAAGCCCTTGGTGTTCTCACCGACGCGGTCGAAGACGACCACCGTGTCGTACAACGAATACCCGAGGATGGTCAGCACGGCCACCACCGTGTCCGGCGTGACCTGGAATCCGGTGAGCGAATAGATGCCGGCCGTGACCAACAGGTCGTGCACGACGGCGATGAGCGCGGCGATGGCCATCTTCCACTCGAACCGCAATGTGATGTAGGCGACGACCACGACGAAGAAGACGAGGACGGCCAAGATGGCCTTGTCGGTGATCTGGCTCCCCCAGGTCGGTCCGACGTCAGAGAACGTCACCTCCGTCGCCGGCGTATTGCTGAGCCGTCCGAGCGCTGTCTGCACGGCGTTCTCCGTCGTCGTCTTCTGCGCCGCCGACTCGGTGTTCAGGTCGGCCTCGACCTGGACCTTCCTGTTGCCCCCCGTCCCCAGGAACTCGATGACGGGATCGGAGACGCCGGCCGACTGCATGGCACTCTGCACGGTGCCGGCGGTGACGTTGGAGGGTGCCACCACCTCCCACGACTGCCCCCCTTTGAAGTCGATGCCGAAGTTGAATCCCCTCGTCCCCATGGAGACGAGACCGGCGACGATCACGATGCCCGAGATCAGGTACCACGTCCGCCGCCGACCGACGAAGTCGAAAGAGGTCTCGCCCCGGTACAGGCGGACGAAGGCGTTGGGCCGCTTGCCCGCGGTCTCGGCGACGGAGGTGTCGTCGTCGGTGATCGTCACGATGGCCCTCCGGAGTCAATGGCCAGCCCCCGGGCGATGCCGATGAGGCGGGCACTGGTGACCTTGGTATTGCGGCCCAGCATGATCACGAGCGGCCGGGTGAAGAAGTACGTGGTGAAGACGTCGAGGAGGGTCGAGAGGCCCAGGAAGAAGGCGAAGCCCTTCACCGTGCCGGCCGCCAGCAGCCACAGCACGAGGGCGGCGGCGAACGACACCGTGTCGGCGGCCAACACCGTCCGGAAGGCGCCCTGGAAGCTCTTGTCCACGCTGGTGCGGACCGACCGTCCGCTGCGCACTTCGTCCTTTAATCGCTCGAAATACACGATGTAGGAGTCGACGGTGATACCGAGCGACACGATCAGTCCCGTGACACCCGACAGGTCCAGGGTCAGGTTGAGCCCCGATCGCCCGAGGGCGGAGACGAGGACGAAGAGCAGTCCGGCGGTGACGACCAGCCCCGAGACGACCACGATGCCGAGGGCGCGGTAGTACAGGATGGTGTAGATCAGGACGAGGAGCAGTCCACCGATGCCGGCGCCCAGTCCGGCATCGAGCGACGACTTGCCCAGGGCCGGCGACACCGTCGTCTGGTCGATGTTGGTGAGCCGGACGGGCAGGGAGCCGTAGTTCAGGTCGAGCGCCAGATCCTGGGCCTCGGTCTGGGTGAAGGTGCCGCTGATCTGGACCCGGCCGGCGAACGATGTCCACGTCGCCTGGGAGGGCAGCGTGAGCGGATCAGAGACGATCTGACCGTCCAGGTCGATGCCGATGATCTCGTGGAAGTACTTCCTCGACAGGTTGTCCCACCCCGTCGACCCCTTGCCCGTCAGAGTGGCGTTCACCACCCAGTTGGGCGACTCGAAGTTGGCCTGGGCACTGGCGACAGCGGTCCCGCTCAATTCCGACGGACCGAGCAACAGGCGCTGTCCCCCACCGTTCAAGAGCGGGACCAGGACGGGCGAGTGCGGGTTGGCGTCGTCCTCGGCCGGCGTCGTCGACCGGTACTGCGCCAGGACGGGGTCGAAGGCGATGGAGCTCTGGTTGGACGTTCCCGTCGACGAGTTCACCGTCAGGTTGGGCGCCAGCAGCGAGTACTGGCTGGCCGAGCACGTCGCCGGGAGCGGGCCCAGCTTGGTGCCCTTCTTCGGTGGCGAATAGGGGGCCACCTGGCACAGCGCCGGCCGGAACTGCAGCTGGGCCGTCTGGCCGATGAGCTTGATGACCTTCTCCGGATCCTTGAGGCCCGGCAGCTGCACGACGACGTTCCCGCCCTGGGAGTTGACGTTGGCACCGGACACCCCGGCGGCGTCGACGCGGTTACGGATGACGTTGATGGTGACGTTCATCTGCCCGCTGTTGATGGCGTGCGCCGGCCGGTAGACGATCTCCGAACCGCCGGCCAGGTCGAGTCCGAGCTTGGGCGACCAACCGGCCCCCAAGGTGGCGGCCAGGAGGATCACGGTGATGGCCACGACGAGGCCCAGGCTGATGGCGAGCGAACGTTTCACCGACCGCTCCCCTGGCCCGTCCCCGGAGCCCCGTCGGCCTCGGGCTCGTCCGTGGTCGCCGTCGGCTCACCGGTGGCGCCGTGGTCCGAGACGTCGTGCTCGCCCGGGTCGTGCCAGCCCGCCGCTTCGGCCACACCGTCGTGGCCCTCGTCGTGCCAGTTCTGTTCGGCCACGGAGTTGCTGTCAGGTTCGGTGATGCGGCGGGCGATGGTGGAGCGGACCACCGTGATCCGCGTACCCGGCGCCGTCTCGAGCGTGACCCGGTCCGGCTCCACGTCGAGCACCGTACCGAAGATCCCGGCTCCGGTCAGGACTTCGTCACCGGGGTTGATCTCCATGAGCGTGTCGCGCTGGCGACGGGCGGCCAGGGTGCGGGGCCGGAGGAAGAACATGTACAGCACGCCGAAGATGACCACGATGAAGACCAGTTCCCCGACCCCGGCACCGGTCGTCTTCGGCGTCGTCGACGTCTTCGCCGCGAGAAAGGCAAAGAGAGGGCTGGCTGTGGGCATGGTGGGGAGGTCTCCGGCTGGTTCCGAGCGTTCGACCTTACCCCAGGCACACCCCGTGGCCTGGGCACCGGCACCGGCCGACCGGCCTCCACCAGGAGTGATGGGCCCGTCTCACCACAAGGGCACGGCCCCGCCGAGGCGATCGCCGCGCGGATCGCGCATCCCCAGATGGTCGAAGGCCCGGGCCGTCGCCACCCGCCCGCGCGGCGTCCGCATCACGAGGCCCTGCTGGAGCAGGTAGGGCTCGTAGGCGTCCTCCACCGTCTCCGTCTCCTCACCGATGCACTGGGCCAGGGTCACCAGGCCGACCGGCCGTCCGTCGAATCGCCGGCACAGGGCGTCGAGGATGGCCCGGTCGACCTTGTCGAGACCGAGCCCGTCGACACCGAACATCTCCAGACCAACGGCCGCCAGTTCGGCCGTGATGGCCCCTTCGGCCCGCACCTCCACATAGTCGCGCACACGCCGCAGGAGCCGGTTGGCGATACGCGGCGTCCCCCGGGCGCGTGCGGCGATCTGCCACGCGCCCTCGTCCGCCACCTCGACGCCCAGAATGCCCGCGGCACGCGTCACGATGCCCTGCAGGTCGTCGGGGGCGTACAGGTCGAGTCGCCCGAGGAACCCGAACCGGTCGCGCAGCGGTCCCGTCAACAGACCGGTGCGCGTCGTCGCCCCCACCAGTGTGAAGCGGGGCAGGTCGAGCCGGATCGACCGCGCCGTCGGCCCCTTGCCGATGAGGATGTCCAACTGGAAGTCCTCCATCGCCGGGTACAGCACCTCTTCGACCGGCCGGGGCAACCGGTGGATCTCGTCGATGAACAGGACGTCGCCGTGTTGCAGGTCGGTCAGGATGGCGGCGAGATCGCCGGTGCGTACGAGGGCCGGCCCCGAGGTGATGCGCAAGCCGACACCCATCTCGGCGGCCACGATGCCCGCCAGCGACGTCTTGCCCAGTCCGGGGGGGCCGGCGAACAGCAGGTGGTCCACCGGCTGTTCCCGCCGCCGGGCCGCCTCCAACACGATGTGGAGATGCTCGGTGAGCTGCGCCTGCCCCCGGAACTCGTCGAGCCGCCGGGGCCGGAGGCGGACCTCATCGGCCAGGTCGGCCGGATCGATCACAGGATCGACCGGTCGGGGCGAGGCCTCGTCCACCGGGGGGGCCGACATCGAATCGACGGCGGGAACGGCCACCACCTCGCGGCGGCTCACCGGGCACTCGCCAACTCGCGCAGCGCCTGACGAAGCATCTCCTCCACGGCCCCGTCGTCCGGTATCTCGTGCAGGGCCCGCCTGATCTCCTCGGGCGCATACCCGAGCTCGGCCAGTGCGGCGCGCACCTCGCCCCGGGGCTCGGCCGCGCTCGGCGGCCGAGCCACCGGGCACACCGCCGCCGGCGAATTCCGGAAGCTCGAGCCGGGCCCGGAGGTCGAGGACGAGCCGGGCCGCCGTCTTGCGGCCGACGCCGGGAACGGCACACAGCACGTCGAGGTCCTCGTCGAGCACGGCCCGCACGAGGTCGGCGGGGCGCAGAGCACAGAGCACGGCGAGGGCCAACGACGGGCCCACACCGTGGGCCGACAGAAGGGCTTCGAAGCAGCGTCGCTCTTCAGTGGTGGCGAAGCCGTACAGGACGATGGCGTCCTCGCGCACATGGGTGTGGACGTGCAGGGTCACCTCGGCCCCCGGTTCCCCTGCGGTGACGAGGAGAGGTGCGGGCACACTCACGCGGTACCCGACCCCCTGCACATCCACCAGCAGCTCGCCGTCGGCCGTCCGCGTGATCAGCCGGCCGCTCAACCACCCGATCACGGTCGCCCTCCGGTGCCGGCGGCGGCGATGGCCCGGCGCAGGGGCTGGGACGTCAGGTGGCAGACGGCGAGAGCGAGGGCGTCGGCCACGTCGGGGGGGCTCGGTCGTTCGGGGAGGTCCAACACGGCGGCCACCATGTTCTGCACCTGCTCCTTCGTCGCGCTCCCGAAGCCGACGACGGCCTGCTTGACCTCGTTGGACGTGTATTGCGCCACCTCGCACCCCGCCTCGGCCGCCACCACCAGGGCCAGCCCGCCGGCCTGGCCCGTGGCCATGGCGGTGCGCACGTTCGTCTGGAAGAAGACGCGCTCGACGACCACGGCGTCGGGGTGCATCTCGGCCACGAGGGTCCGCAGCTCGGTGAAAAGAGAGTGCAGACGCTCGGGTAAGGGGGCGGCGGCGTCGGTCGTCACCACCCCCCCGGCGCTCGCCGTCAGGTGGCTCCCGCGGCGCTGCACGAGCCCATAGCCGCAGCGCGACAGGCCGGGGTCGATGCCCAGGACGAACACGCGTTCGACTGTAGCAAGGGCTGTCGGGGCACCGGTGGATGTCGGGGAGGTCCCCGACCCGTCACTCGGCCGCGGCGGCCAGGACCTCGTCGGGCATGTCGAAGTTGGACCAGACGTTCTGGACGTCGTCGTGGTCGTCGAGGGCCTCGAGGAGGCGTAGGACCCGTCGAGCCTCCCCCTCCTCGGTGACGGGCACGGTGGTCGACGCCACCATGGCCGGCTCGGCCGACTCGACCGTCATGCCCGCAGCTTCGAGTCCTTCACGGACGGCGATCAGGTCGGTCGGCGCCGCCGTGACCACCCACCGGTCCCCCTCGTCGCTCAGATCCTCGGCGCCGGCTTCCATGGCCACCTCCATGACCTTGTCCTCGTCGAGGCTGCGTGGCACTTCGATCACCGCCTTGCGTTCGAACTGCCACGACACCGCCCCCGGCTCGGCCATCGACCCGCCGCTACGGGAGAAGATGTTGCGTACCTCGGAGCCGGTGCGGTTGCGGTTGTCGGTCAGCGTCTCGACGATGATGGCCACGCCTCCCGGTGCATACCCTTCGTAGGAGACCTGCTCGTAACGCACTCCTTCGAGCTCCCCCGAGCCCCGCTTGATGGCCCGCTCGATGGTGTCCATGGGAACCGACGCCGAGCGCGCCTTCTCGAACATGCTGCGCAGATTGGCATTCGACGTCATGTCGCTGCCGCCCTCGCGGGCGGCCACCTCCAACTGGCGGATCAGCTTGGCGAAGCTCTTGGCCCGCGCCTGGTCCACCGCCGCCTTGCGATGCTTGGTGGTGGCCCATTTCGAGTGACCGGACATCGTCTACCGTCCCCTCTCCTCGATGGTCGATACGAACAACCCGTGCACCCGTCGGTCACCGGTGAGCTCGGGGTGGAAGGCGGCCACCAGGACCGGACCCTGGCGGCACAACACGGCGGTGGCCTCCGGGCTGTCGGTGAGACCGCCGGCCACCGTCGCCGCCGGACCGCAGTCGTCGCCATCGGTGGGCGGGTCGACGACGGCCAGGACCTCCACCGCGTCACCGGTCCACTCGACGAGCGGCGCCCGGATGAAGACGGCGTGCAACGGCTCGGCCCCGAGGATGGCGACGTCCAGATCGCACTCGAACGACGCCAGCTGGCGTCCGTAGCCGTTACGCCGCACGCCGATGTCGATGGCCCCGTAACAGACCTGGTCCTGGCGGCCCCCCGTCACCGAGGCCCCCAACAGGATCATGCCGGCGCAGGTACCCAGGACGGGCAGCCCGGCGGCGATCTCCTTCCCCAGAGGCTCGAGCAGCCCCGACGACCGCAGCAGCATCGACATCGTGGTCGACTCACCCCCCGGCACGACGATGCCGTCGACGCCCGGCAGATCCGGTGGCCGGCGCACGGGCCGGCTGGCGACGCCGAGATCAGCGAGGGCGCGGCGATGCTCGGCGACGTCGCCTTGCAGGGCGAGGACACCGACCTCCACCTGGGGGCACCTCGGCGGCCGCCACTCGGAGCACGGAGCGACTCACCTACCAACCACGCCCGGCCATGCGCTGGTCCAGGCTGCCGATCTCGAGTCCGGGCATCGACGCTCCGAGCCCCCGGCTCACCTTGGCCACGATCTGGGCGTCGTCGTGGTGCGTGGTCGCCTCGACGATGGCCCGGGCGCGCCGGGCGGGATCCTCGCTCTTGAAGATGCCCGATCCGACGAAGACGGCCTCGGCCCCCAGCTGCATCACCAGTGCGGCATCGGCTGGAGTGGCGATCCCTCCGGCGCAGAACAACGGGACGGGGAGGCGACCGGTCTCGGCCACCTCGCGGACGAGCTCGATCGGAGCCGACAGGTTCTTGGCCCACGCGTAGCGCTCGGCCGCGTCGGCCTGCGTCAGGGCCCGGATGTCGCCGAGGATGGAACGGAGGTGACGGACGGCTTCCACGATGTTCCCGGTGCCCGCCTCCCCCTTGGAGCGAATGAGACACGCCCCCTCGGAGAGGCGACGCAGCGCCTCGCCGAGATTCGTGGCGCCGCACACGAAAGGGACCCGGAACGCCCATTTGTCGATGTGATGGGCCTCGTCAGCCGGGGTCAGGACCTCGCTCTCGTCGACATAGTCGACAGCGAGAGCCTCGAGCACCTGGGCCTCGGCGAAGTGCCCGATCCGCGCTTTCGCCATCACGGGGATCGTCACCGCGTGCTGGATGGCCTCGATCAGGGCCGGATCGCTCATGCGGGCCACGCCGCCCTGGGCCCGGATGTCGGACGGGACGCGCTCGAGGGCCATCACCGCCACGGCGCCGGCGTCCTCGGCGATGCGTGCCTGCTCGTCGGTGACCACGTCCATGATCACGCCGCCACGCAGCATGTCGGCCAGACCCGCGCTTCACCGTGAACGTGGCCGTGCGCCGACCGCCGTCGGCGGACGACTCTTCCCCGGGTGTGGTGGGAATTCTCTCGGATCTGGCCGATGGTGTGAGAGGGGAGTCGCCCATGGGCGCCAGTCTACCGCCGGGTTCGTCGACCCCTCCCGACGCTCACCATTCGTCGAGGGCGGCGATACGCACGGCGGCGGCGTCCAGCTCGCCGGCCACGCCGCCCACGGACCTGTGCCCGCCGGTCCCCTCAGCCAGCGGCACCGTCCACAGCCATCGCGTGACGTCGGCCACGCCCCGACCCGCCATCGGGGACGGGGACCGCGGCACGGGGCCGTCGACCATCAGGGCCAACGCCTCGCGCAGGCCCGGGGGGTAACGGGTCACGCTCACGGCCAGCCGATCGGTTCGGAACTCACGACCCCGCCCCGCCAGCGCGTGCACCAGATTGGCCATGCCCGGGAGCACGGCGACGAGCGGAAGGGCCACGGCGGCGGCGATGGTGGCGGGCACGATGTCGGCACACTTCACATGCACCAGTTCGTGGGCCAGCACGCCTTCGAGCTGCACCGGGTCGAGCGCCTCCACCAGTCCCGACGTCACCACGAGGATGGCCACACGACGCCCGCGCCCGAGAGCGAGGGCGTCGAGGGCGTCGTCCTCCACCACGCACACGCTCGGGAGGGCCAGACCCATGGTGGCGCACAAACCTTCCACCTGATTGAAGACACGGGCGTGGGCGTCCTCGTCAGCGGCCTCGGCGTGCAGAGCGCGCGCAGGAGCGCGGGCGTGGCCCCCCACCAGCACAGCACCCATCCCACGATCCCGACGGCCACGCCGGCCACGACGCCGGCCAAGGGCCCGACGAGCACCACGCCGAGCACGACCACGACGACACCGACGACCACGCCGGGAACAGCGGCGATGCCGAGGCCGCGCCGGCGGTTGCGGCGTGCCAGAGCCGCCTCTTCGCTCAGAGCCGGACCCGGCTCGACCACGACCACCGGTTCGACGACGGCGGGCAGCGGGCTCCGACCCGGCGCGTGGCGCGATCCTGCGGAGCCCGAGCCCGAGCCCGATCGGTTCGGCCCCCCGGCCCGACCGCCGCCGTTGCCGGCCTGTCCCCGGCTGCCGGTGCCACGACTGCGTCCGTTACGGGAGCTCCCGCCGCGCGTCCCTCCGCTGCGTCCGCCCGACCCCCCGCCTCCCGACCGGGACTTCCCCGCCCCACCGCCGGCGGGACGTCCTCCGGCGGTGCCGGCGCGCTGGTTCCCCGAGGAGCCGGAACGGCCGCCGCGACGACGGCCCGAGGAAGAGCCGGAGGAGGCGGGCATGGCGGAAGTGTACGCGGCCCTGTTCAGCCCGCCCGCTGTCTCGACGACAGCGCAGCGTCGTAGATCCCCACGTAGCGCTCGGCCAGCCGTGCCATCGACCAGGTCGCGGCGTGGGCGAAGGCGCTGTCGAGAGCGTCCGGCGCCGACATCCCCGAGGCGTCGGCGGCGTCATCCACGGCCCGGGCGAGCGCCCGGGCCAGGGCGACGGCGTCACCGGGAGCGACGAGACGGGCGTGGCCGCCGGCGACGAAGGCGTAACCGGGGATGTCGCTCGCCACGACAGCCGTCCGCGCCGCCATAGCTTCGAGCAGAACCATGCCGAACGACTCCCCCCCGAGCGAGGGGGCGCACAACACGTGGGCGCCGCCCAGGCGGGAGGCCAACTCGTCGTCGCCGATGCGCCCCAGCCACTCCACGCGGGCGTCGGCGGGGACGCGGGCCCGCAGGCCGTCGGTCTCGGGTCCGTCGCCCACCACCCACAGGGTCGCGCCGGCTCGGGGACCGTCGGCCCGACCAAACGCGTCGAGAAGCACCCCGAGACCCTTCCGGCGCTCGTGACGGCCGACGAAGAGCACCGTCGGGCCGGCGGTCGGCCACGCCTCGGCCCGGGCGAAACGGTCGAGTTCCACCCCGTTGCCCACGATCTCGTAGGTCCCGCCCAGCGCCGCGCTGGCCGTGGCGGCCGCTTCGGGCGACACCGCGCAGCGGACATCGAGGCGGCGAGCCGCCCACCGGGCCGCGGGACCCAAGAGGCGGTAGGCGGTACTGGCGCCGGCGCGGTGAAACGTACCGATCTTCGGCTGGGGGCAGCGCACGAGACAGGCGTAGCCGGCGCCCGGCGCCAGGGGTTCGTGCAGATGCACGACGTCGACGCCGGCCGCGGCGATCCGGCGCACGGCCCGTCCGGCGGCCACGGGCCCGAGGGAGACGGGGGCGACGGAACCGTTGGCGGGCACGGGCAGGGACCGTCCGAGCACCACCACCGGCGTTTTCAGATCCCCGGCGGGGACGGGCCCGTCAGCCGGAGCCAGCACCACAGCGTCGTGGCCGATGGCCTCCAGGGCACGCGCCAGTCCGAGCACCTGCCCCTGGACGCCGCCGGGGTGACTCAGGCTGTAGGGACAGACGAGGGCGACGCGCACGACCGGCCCGTCAGGTGCCGTCGTCGGTCGACAATGGTGCCTTCGCCGACGCCTTCGCCGACGCCGACGCCGACGCCGACGCCGACGCCGGCACCGACGCCTCGCCCCGGTCGCTCGGCCAGTTCGGCTGGAAGAGGTACCACTGGTCGGGCGCCCGGCGGATCAGGTTCTCCAGATCGTGCGCCACCTGCTGTGTGACGCGCGTCACATCGGCCCGGAGCCGTCCCGTGCGAACGGCTGGCACCGGCGGCAGGATCACCCCGGTGTGATCGCGTCCGGGACCTCCGTAGACAGCGGCGGGCAGGAGGGCGGCGCCGGTCCGCAACGCCAGCGTCGCCGGGCCGGCCGGCAGTGTCGTGCGCTCACCGAAGAACTCGACGTCGACCCCGTTGCCCACGATGTCACGGTCACACAACAGACCCACGAGCCCACCGGCGCGCAGGGTGCGCAGGAGAACGCCTCCGGCCTCGGCTCCCAGGGGAACGATGGTCAGCCCCAACGCCTGGCGTTGCGACACGAACCAGTCATACAGGCGGGGGGGATGCACGGGCTCGGCCACGGCCGTCATCGGATACCCCTGGAGGTTCAACCAGGCGCCGCCCCATTCCCAGCGTCCGAGATGCGGCAGCGCCAGGACGACCCCCTTGCCGGCGGCCATGCCCGTCACCAGATGCTCGTAGCCCGACTCCATGATCATGCGCGCCTCGACGACCCGAGGGTCCACGGCCGGCAAGCGGGCCCCTTCCAGCCAATACCGGGCGTAATTGAGAAAGGCCCGCCGCGTCCACACCCGCACCTCGGCGTCGGACAACCCGGCCCCCACCACCCGTCGGACATGGCGGGCGTAGACGGCCCGGGCGTCGCGCCGACCGGTGGTGAGAGCCATGCCCACCACCTCGGCCGCCGCCGAGGCCACCGACTCGGGCAGTCGCTGCATGGCCGTGCCCAACCCACGGTAGAGGAGATACGTGGCGTAGGCGCGGGCGTCGGACGTCCCCGGCGCCTCCACGGACGTCTCGGTGCGCGGTGTGCTCAGAGCCCGCCGGCGCCGGGCCGACGACCGGCCCGCTCACGCGGTGACGCCGCCCGACGGGCGCGCCAGATGCGGCCGGAACGGCTGGCCAGGACGTTCTGCCGGCGCGCCCGCCAACGCCCCAGTGGCTGGTCGGCACGTTGGGGTTGCACGAAATGCACTCCGGTGGCGTCGCGCTGGGCACGCGTCTCGCGCCAGGTACGCCAACGCGAGTCCACCCGTGCGGCGCGGCGGCGCGCCACGGCGCGCTCGGGGTCGAGGCGGTGGGGACGAGCCGACGGCACCCGGACAGGGCCTTCGGCCTCCTTCCACACCCGCACGAACCGCCCGACGGCGGTGGCCGAGATGAGCCCGAAGAACACCCACAGAGCAGGAACGAAGGCGGCCGGCGTGACGGCGCCGGCGATGAAGCACAGGCCGAGCATGATGAACCTTTCGGCGCGCTCCATGAGCCC
This sequence comes from uncultured Acidimicrobiaceae bacterium, assembly GCA_963848355.1. GTDB lineage: Bacteria > Actinomycetota > Acidimicrobiia > Acidimicrobiales > UBA8190 > CAWKDG01. Next base: position 47,566 of record CAWKDG010000001.1, on the reverse strand, counting down.
ACCCGTGGCCGACAGGCCGAGGAGCTCGGCCTTCGCCCGCTGGTAGGAGATGAGGGCGGTGAGGGCGAGGATGGCGAACGGCAACAGGACGAGCTGGCCGTCGTGATGGGCGGCGAGGTACCACGAGACGCCGCCGAAGAGGAAGGCGTCGGAGACCCGGTCGGCCACCGAGTCGAAGAAGGCACCGCGTATCGACGCTGTCCCCCCGCCTTGGCCACCGGTCCGTCGAACAGGTCGGGAAGGCCGGTCGGGAAGAGCAGGACGGTCCCGATGACCAGGTGCCCCGAGCCGATGGCGACGGCGGTGACGACCGACATCACCAGTCCGAAGACGGTGAGCACGTCGGCGGTGATGCCGGTCCGGACGAGTACGTCGCCCACCGGCTTCGTCGTACGGTCCACGGCGTGTCGCCAGCGACCATCGAACATGTGCGAGTTTCCTCCTCACGACTGACTCTTCCAGCCTACCATCGGCGCCTTCGGGCCCTCCGGAATGGCCCGCCGGCGGAATCGGACCCGGGGCCCAGTCGTCGCCCCTGACGGGATCGGTGCCCGACGGTAGGCTGGGCGCCCCCGACGGTGGTCGGCGCCGGCGGTGGACGAGCGAGGGGAGGTGCTCGGGGTGACCAGCTTTCCACCGTCGCGCATCCGCAACGTTGCCCTGGTCGGACACAACGGCGCGGGCAAGACGACATTGGCGGAGGCTCTTCTGTTCGCCACCGGGGCCATTCCCCGCGCCGGTCGGGTGGACGACGGCACCACCGTCTGCGATTTCGAGCCCGAGGAGATCAAGCGCCACATGTCGATCTCGTTGGCCATGGCCCCGGCCACTGTCGGCGACGTCAAGATCAACCTGATCGACACCCCGGGGTACGCCGACTTCTTCGGCGAGGTCCGCGCCGCCTGCTCGGTCGTCGACCTCGTCGTCGTCGTCGTGAGCGCCGTCGACGGGGTCGAGGCCCAGACCGAAGCGGTGTGGGACCTGGCCACGGAGCTCGGCTTGCCCCGCCTGGTCTTCATCAACAAGCTCGATCGCGAACGCGCCAGTTTCGACCGGACGCTCGCCGGGCTCCAGGAACGCTTCGGCGCCGGTATCGCCCCGTTGGAGTTACCGGTGGGAGAAGAGAGCGCCTTTCGCGGCATCGCCGACCTGCTGACCGACAGCGCTCTGCTCTACGAGGGTGGCGCCCCGCGCCCGGCGCCCATCCCCGACGATCTCGCCGACGTGGAGCACCAGGTGCGCGAGCAGCTGGTGGAGGGGATCGTCGTGGGAGACGACGCGCTCATGGAGCGCTACCTCGACGGAGAGATCCCTGCCACCGAAGAGCTCGAAGCAACCCTGGCCTCCGGGGTGGCCGAAGGACTCGTCTTCCCCGTGGTCTGTGGATCGGCCGCCACCGGCGTCGGCATCGACCGCCTGGCATCCCTGCTGGCCGAGATCGGTCCCGCGCCCGACGCGCGCCCGCCGGTGAAGGTGCGGGCCGGCGACACCGAGCAGGAGGTGGCCTGCGATCCCTCGGGCCCCCCGCTGGCCCGGGTGTTCAAGACCATCTCGGACCCGTACGTGGGCAAGATCTCGCTCCTACGGGTGCTGTCGGGCACCATCCGTCCCGACTCCGTCCTCACCAATCCCCGCAGCCATGCCGAGGCGAAGCTCCACGTCCTGGAGCTCCTGCGGGGCAAGGAAGCCGAGCCCGTGAGCGAGGCGCAGGCGGGCGATCTCGTGGCCGTCCCCAAACTGTCGGACACGGCGACGGGCGACACCCTCACCCCCAAGGGCACGCCGGTCACCGTCCCCGGACCGGAGCCCGAGCCCGTCGCCCTGGCCATCGCCATCCGACCCCGGTCCAAGGGCGACGAGGACAAGCTCATGACCGGGCTGCACCGTCTGCAGGACGAGGATCCCTCGTTGCAGGTGGAAAGGGTCGACGAGACGCACCAGACGATCCTGCGGGGGACGGGCGAGACCCACCTGGCCGTCGCCGCCGAGCGCCTCCACCGAAAGTTCGGCGTCGACGTCGAGACGGAGGAGGTCCGCATCCCCTATCGGGAGACGATCTCGAAGCAAGCCGAAGCCGAAGGTCGCTACAAGAAGCAGACCGGCGGCCACGGACAGTTCGGCGTGGCCTCGCTCCGGATCGAAGCGCTCCAGCGGGGCGAGGGGTTCCACTTCATCGACCAGGTCGTGGGCGGCGCCATCCCCCGCCAGTACATCCCGGCGGTGGAGAAGGGCGTGCTCGAGGCCATGTCCCTCGGGGGGATCTTCGGGTACCCCGTCGTCGACGTGCAGGCCACCTGCTACGACGGCAAGTTCCACGCTGTCGACTCCTCGGAGATGAGCTTCAAGATGGCCGGTTCGCTCGCCTTTCGCGAGGCCATGGCGAAAGCGGATCCGGTTCTGCTGGAACCGATCTCGCGGCTCGAGGTCACCGTGCCGGCGTCGATGCAGGGCGAGGTCCTCGGCGACCTCAATGCACGACGGGGACGGGTGCAGGGGACCGACACCACCGACGGCGGGCGCCAGGTGATCACTGCGTTGGTGCCGACCTCGGAGATCCAGAGGTACGCCGTCGACCTGCGCTCGCTCACCGGAGGCCGCGGTCGGTTCCGAGCCGAGCACGATCACTACGACGTCATGCCGGCCAACCTCGCCGATCGCATGACCAAGGTCAAGGCGGACGCCTGAGCGACGACCTGGTGATCGCCGCCATCGGCGACGAGGACTACGACGCCGTCCTTCCGCTCGTCGCCGATTACCAACGCTTCTACGGCGTCGCCACTCCTGACGACCGACGCAACCGCGCCTTCTTCGCCCGCTTCCTCGGGGACAGCGACGCCGGCTGCATCCTCGGAGCCCGCCGCCAGGGACGGCTGGTCGGCTACGCCTGCCTGTACTTCGCCGCGTCGTCGGTCGAAGCCGAGGACATCGTCATCATGAACGACCTCTACGTTCTCCCCGACGCCCGCGGTGGTGGTGTCGGACGCCGACTCATCGAGGCCACGACGGCACTGGCCCGTGCGCGCCAGGCGCCCCGCGTACGGTGGTCGACGGCCATCGACAACCGTCGGGCCCAGCGTCTCTACGAACAGATGGACGCCGAACGCACTACCTGGTTCGAGTACGAGGTGATCATCGACCCGTAACCGTCGGCGCCCGGCGGTGCCTGTACAGTTCGCTGTTCGCTGCCAGGGGGCGTCGAGGAGGGGACATGAGACAGGCGGGCGTGCCGTGGCAGCGCGGCTCGCAGTGACCGTGCGGGTACGCCAGCACGTGAGCGGTCTCAGCCGAGGTGACCGGCGTTCTCTCGTCGTCCTTCTCAGCATTCCCGTCATCGTCTTCGTGGTGCCCGCCCTGTTCGGGCACGCCGTCGTCAACGCCGACAACCAGATCCAGAACTTCCCTCTGCGCGCCCTGGCCGGAGAGGACCTGCGTCACGCCCACCTGCCCTTGTGGAACCCCTACATCTGGAGTGGCAGCCCCCTCCTGGCCGGTCTGAACGCCGGCGCCCTCTACCCCTTCACCTGGCTCTTCGCCGTCCTTCCGGCCGTGGCCGCCTGGACCGTGAATCTGGTCGTCGTCTACGTCACCGCCGCCGTGGGGATGTACGCGTTTCTCCGGCAACAGGCCCTGCGCCCCTTCGCCGCCTCCTTCGCCGCCGCCTCCTTCGCCTTCGCCGGTTCCATGAGCGCGCAGATGGTGCATATCGGGATCGTCCAGGGTGCCAGTTGGATCCCGTGGATGCTCCTCGTGGAACAACGCCTGGCCCACCAGCTCCTCGACCCTGCCACCGGCGCCGCTCACGGGGCCGACCGGGGGCCGTCGGCCTGGCGACGCGTGACGGTCCTCGGACTCCTCGGCGGCCTCGTCCTGTTGACAGGGGAGCCCCGCGGCATGGCCGACGCCGCCGTCGTCGTCGGGCTGGCGGCCGGGTGGCACCTGGTGACCGGACGCGCCGCATGGAGGAGAAGGGCGGCCTTCCTCGGATCCTTCGTCCTGGCCACCGCTGTGGCCGCCGCCCTCGGAGCGGTCCAGCTCATACCGGGCTGGTCCTTCATCGCCGATTCGCAACGGGCGCAGAGCACGGTGACCTTCTTCGGCACCGGCTCCCTCCCCGTGCGGTGGTCGATCCTCATGCTCGTCCCCGACCTGATGGGTGGGACCGGGGTCGTGGGCCAGCCGTCGTTCTTCGGGCACTACAACCTCCCCGAGATCACCGGCTACGTCGGACTCGTTCCCCTGATGGCGGCGGCCGGCCTCCTCGCCCGATGGTTCGGCCGGCGGCGTCACCCACAGGCACGCCGCTGGACCCCGTGGCTCAGCCTCGTCGTCGTGGGCATGATCCTCACCTACGGCATCTACACGCCGCTCGGTCCCTACCTCGCCCACCTCCCCTTCTACGGCGACCTGCGGTTGCAGAGCCGGAACATCGTGATCGCCGGCCTGGGGCTGTGCGTCCTGTCGGCCTACTGGCTCGACCTCGTCGTCGATCGGTCCCCCACGCACGTCCCCCGCTACATCCGGCTCGTCACGGTGGTCCCGGCGGCGGCCGTCGCCGTCGTCTGCCTGGTGGCGTTGTCGTGGCCGGCTCCCCTGGAGCAATGGTTCGGCGTCGACGCCGACATCGCCCATCTCGGGCGCGCCATGGCGCCGTGGTTCGCCGCCACCCTCGTCGTGGCGTTGGCGGCGGGGGTCGTCGGCTGGGCGTCGGGCGGCGTGACCACGCGGACAGGGACCAGGGCGCGGTTGCTCGGGGCCCTCGTCGTCGTCGACCTCCTCTTCTTCACCGTGACGAGCGTCAGCGGGTTGACCTTGAGCTTCCCCGCACCCATGCTCCCCACGGCGACGAGCGCCGTGTCGATCCCCGCCGGAACGAGGTTCGCCATGTTCGACCCCGGCAACGAATACCCGTCCCAGTTCTCACTCCTGGCCCAGAACGACCTCAACGAACTGGTCCACGTCCCGAGCGTCGAAGGGTACGGCTCGCTCACCGACAGCGGATATCAGAGCGCCACGGGGACGCGCACCCACAACACCCTCAGCCCCTGCGCTCTGGCCGAGGGCGACTTCGTCCCCCTCGACCTGAGCACCGTCGTGACGGTGTCGGACGATCTCATCCAGAAGCAGGGGAGCCCGCCGGAGACGCTCACCTCGGTCCCGTCGACGGCCTGTCGGGCATCGCCCCCTCCGGGACACGCGGTGTGGTGGTTCGGTCGGCCCTTGTCGATGGTCAGCGCCTCGGTCTCCTACACGGGACCGGCGGCGGAGCCGGGCGCCGTCCGGATCGGCCTCGTCTCGCGCACCGGTGCGACCTCCTGGACGACGGCCACGGTGAGGGCGTCGACAGGCCGTCTGACGATCGCCTTCGCCTCACCCGTGACCGCTTCCGGCCTCGTCGTCGCCGGTCGGGACGCCCTCCATGCCACCGATGCCACCACGGTCACCACCGCCAACGGTGTCACCTACGTCATGGACGGCTTGTTGCAGTCGGCGCTACGCGACGCGTCGTTCCATCTCGCCGGCTACCGCGACGGCATCGCCGTGTTTCGCACCACCGTGCGCGGCGCCCCGATCTCCCTCGACGCCACCGGGGCCGACACGACAGGCGCGGGGGCGGTGGGCGCGGGCGTCGTCCGGCGGGTGAACCTCACGTCGTGGGGCCGGGAGACCGACGCCGTCACGGTACGCCGGCCGGCCGACCTCGTGCGCAGCGAGGCGTTCTCGGTCGGCTGGCAGGCGCGCGTGCGCAATACGGTCACGCGGCGGTCGGTCACGTTGCCGGTCACGCGCCTCGGGCTCGTCCAGGAGGTCCATCTCGATCCCGGCACCTACACCGTCACGTGGGCCTACCGCCCGGCGTCGGTGACCGCCGGCCTCCTGTGCACCTTGGCCGGGAGTCTGGTCGTGGTCGGCGCCGCCGCCTCATGGCTGTGGGGCCGGCTACGGCGGCGGCACCGCCGTCGGCCACGAGGAGGGGCCGTCACCGAAAGGCTCGACGTCGACGCCGCGAACGGCAGCAACGTCAGACCGACGGCCACGCCTCGTGCACCAGCCGCCAGCTCTGAGGCAGCGACTCGGGGATGACCCGGACGCCGGCCACCGCCGTCATGAAGTTCGTGTCCCCCGACCACCGCGGCAGGACGTGGAGATGGAGGTGCTGGGGGATCCCCGCCCCGGCGGCGCGGCCCAGGTTGGCGCCCACGTTCAGGCCGTCGGGGTCGTAGGCCGTGCCGAGGGCGGCGGCGGCGGCCCGGGTCGTCTCCCACAGGTCGACCGACTCCGCCGCGGTCAGCTCGGCCAGCGACGACACGTGGCGCAACGGCGTCACCAGCAGGTGGCCGCTGGCATAGGGGTAGGCGTTGAGGACGGCCAGGCTGAGGCCACCGCGCCACACCACCCCGTTGTCGGGGCTGGGATCGCCGGATGCCACGATCCGGCAGAACACGCACTCCTCGTCGGTGCCGGCTTTCTCGGCGGCGCCGGCCGCGACGACGTACTCATGACGCCAGCCGGCCCACAGCTGCTCCAGGCTCACCGGACCTTCTCGGGAGAGCCCTTGGCCTCGACCTCGGCCACCACCGCGGCCACGAAGGCGTCGACGGCCACCCCACGCTCGGGACGCTCCGAGCCGCGGGCGTTCACCCCGACGGTGGCCGACGCCACGTCCTCGTCCCCCACGGCCACGATGTACGGGATCTTCTCCATCTTCCAGCGCCGGACGCGTCCGCCGATGGGCTCGTCGGCCGGGTCGACGAGCACGCGCAGACCGGCCCGGCGGCAGCTGTCGGCCACCGACTCGGCATACGGGGCATGATCGTCGCGCACGGGAACCACCACCACCTGCGTCGGCATCAGCCAGGTGGGCATGGCGCCGGCGTAGTGCTCGAGGAGAATGGCGAAGAAGCGTTCCACCGAACCGAAGAGGGCCCGGTGGATCATGACCGGTCGGTGCCGGGCGTTGTCCGATCCCACGTACTCGAGCCCGAATCGCTGGGGCAGGTTGTAGTCCAACTGAATGGTGGAGATCTGCCAGTACCGGCCGATGGCGTCGCGCGCCTGGACCGAGATCTTGGGACCGTAGAACGCTCCCCCGCCCTCGTCCATCACCAGCTCCAGGCCCTTCCCCGACGCCGCCGACCGCAAGGCCTCTGTCGCCTCGTGCCAGTCCTCGTCGCTGCCGATGGCCTTTCCCTCGGGCCGGGTGGAGAGCTCGAGGTAGAAGTCGTCGAGCCCGAAGTCGCGCAGCACGTCGAGGACGAAGGTGAGCAGCGAGTCGAGCTCCTCGGTCATCTGCTCGTGTGTGCAGAAGATGTGGGAATCGTCCATGGTCAGGCCCCGCACCCGCGTCAGGCCGTGGACGACACCCGACTTCTCGTAGCGGTACACGGTCCCGAATTCGAACAATCGCATGGGCAGTTCCCGGTAGGAGCGTTGCCGGCTGGCGAAGATGAGGATGTGGAACGGGCAGTTCATGGGCTTCAGGTAGTAGCGCTGGCCCTCGTCGAGCTCCATGGGCGGGAACATGCCCTCGGCGAACGACTGCAGATGGCCCGAGATCTCGAACAGCTCCGACTTCGTGATGTGCGGCGTGTAGACGAACTGATAGCCCCCCGCCTCGTGACGCAGGCGCGAGTACTCCTCCATCAACCGCCTGATGGTGGCTCCCTTGGGATGGAACACGGCCAGGCCCGACCCGATCTCGGGGGGGAAGGAGAAGAGGTCGAGCTCTGCCCCCAGCCGCCGGTGGTCACGGCGCTCGGCCTCTTCGAGCCGGTGCAGATGGTCGGCCAGCGCCCGCTCGGACTCCCAGGCGGTCCCGTAGATGCGCTGGAGCTGTCCGCGCTTCTCGTCCCCGCGCCAGTAGGCACCGGCCACACGCAGAAGAGCGAAGTGCCCGAGCCTGCCCGTCGACGGGACGTGCGGACCTCGGCACAGGTCGACGAAGCTCTCCGTGTTGCGGTACGTGGTCACGGTGGCGGCGTCCGGAGCGATGTCGGCCGACGCCTCCTGCTGCAGGGCGGCGTCCTGGTCCACCCCGGTGATGATCTCGCGCTTGAACGGTTGATCGGCGAACAAGGCCAGGCCGTCGTCGATCGAGTGCTCCTCACGCACGAAGGCCTGGTCCTCGGCCATGATCTCGCGCATCCGCGTCGTGATCCGCTCCAGGTCGTCGTCGCTGAAGGTAGCGCCGCCCGGCAAGGCGAAGTCGTAGTAGAAGCCGTCGGTGATGGCCGGCCCTATGGCGTAATGGGCGCCGGGCCACAGATCGAGCACGGCCTGGGCCAGCACGTGGGCCGTCGAGTGGCGCACGACGGCGCGTCCGGCCTCGCTGTCCACCGTGACCACGGCCGCCTCGACGCCGTCGGCCAGGACGGTGCCGAGGTCGACGGCCTTCCCGTCGAACGTGGCAGCCACGGCGGCGGCGGCCAACCGCTTTCCGATGGACGCCGCCAGGTCGCCCGCCGTCGCTCCCGCCGGCAGTTCCTTGGTGGAGCCGTCGGGGAGTCGGACCGTGACTACGCCTGGCATCGTGGGTTCCCTCGGTGGTCGTGGCGCCGGGCGCACACCTCGGCGATCAGTCGGAGGTCACAGGGTAACGCCCAGGAGGGCGGCCCCCTGCGACACGCCGGCACCGGTGGCGGCCGCTTCGTCCAGCGCCACCAGGGCGCCGGGAGCGTCGAGGTCGTCGTCGAGACGCCGACGCACCGCCTCGACACCGCCGGTGCCGTCGCCGGCGGCCCGCCAGCGTTCGAGCCGTCCGGCGGCGCGTCCCAGTCCCGCCTCCTCCCACTCCCAGTCGGCGCGGTAGTGGTGCTCGAGTAGCGCCAGGCGGACGGCCATGGGTTCCCATTCCTTCAGCAGGTCGCCCACGAAGACGAGATTGCCGAGAGACTTCGACATCTTCGTTCCGTCGAGGCCGACCATCCCGACGTGGAACCAGTGTCGGCAGAACGTCTTGCCCGTCACCGACTCCGACTGGGCCGTCTCGCATTCGTGATGGGGAAAGATCAGGTCGCGTCCCCCTCCGTGCAGATCGATGGTGTCGCCCAGCTCGCGCATGGCCAGGGCCGAGCACTCGATGTGCCACCCGGGCCGACCCGGGCCCCAGCGCGACTGCCACGCCGGCTCGTCGGGGGCCGACGGCTGCCAGAGCACGAAGTCGAGCGGGTCGCGCTTGTTCGGATCGTCGGGCTTGCCTCCGCGTTCGGCCGCCAGCACCAGCATCTCGGCGCGCGACAGGTGGCTCACCTGCCCGAAAGCAGCGAAGGAGGACACGTCGAAGTACACGGCCCCGCCCGCCTCATAGGCATGCCCGGCGTCGAGGACGGCCCCGACGAGGGAGAGGATGTCGGGGATCGCCGAGGTGGCCCGCGGCTCGCGGTAGACGGGAAGGAGCCCGATGCCGAGCATGGCGGCATCGAAGCGGGCCATCTCCTCGGCGGCCAGGTCGAGGTAGTGCACACCGAGCTCCCGGGCCCGGCGCAGGATGTCGTCGTCCACGTCGGTGACGTTGCGCACCAGTCTCGTCTCGTGCCCGGCATCGCGCAGGCGACGCTGCAGGAGGTCGAAGGTCAAATACACCTGCACGTGACCCATGTGGGCGCTGTCGTACGGCGTGATGCCGCACGAGTACATGGTGACCACCGGCCCCGGCTCGAACGGCACCACTCGACGACGGGCCGTGTCGAAGAGGCGCATCACGACGGGGCCGCCGCCGTCCGCCCCGGCACGCGGCTGTTGCCGTCCAGGCCCGCCAACGCCAGCGTGCTCTGCCCCTTGTAGCGGATGTTCAGGCCCACCAGCACCGCCGTGAACGCCTCGATGGTCGCCGCCTGAGCCAGGCCTCCGGCGTCGAGTGGCCGCACCCCGGGGATCTGGCCCATGAGGGCCATGGCCGTCTCGGTGGCCTGCCGGTGGTCCGAGCACACGAGCACGTCGGCCACCAGGCTGCGGCCCAGGTCTTCCAGGACGTGGGCCGGCAGATGGTGTCCGGTCGCCGCCACCAGGGACCGGGGCAACGTGGCCTGGACCGACGCCGCCACCGAACCGCGCGGGGGTATCACGGCCAGCATCTCGCGCCCTTCACGAACAAGGGCGTTGGCCACGGACACGACCACCTTGTCCCGCAGGAGCTCTTCGATCTCGGCCACGGTGGCCACGGCCGCCTCCCACGGCGTGGCCATGACGACGACGTCGCTCTCCCCGGCGCCGGCGTTGCCGGCACCGTCGATGGCCAGGACGTGATCGGGCCACGCCCGGCGGATCTCGTCGGCCACCGACGCGGCGCGCTCGGGTTCGCGCGACCCCAAGGTCACCGGTGTTCCCGCCGCGGCCAGCCGCAGCGCCAGACCCCGACCGAGGGGGCCGGTACCTCCGAGGATCCCGACGCGCACGGTGACAACCTTTGCACACTGCGCCCGGGGGCCAGCCACCCCGAAGGGCACCGCGGATAGGGTCCGGGGCCGTGGGACTCCTCGACGGTAAGCGGATCTTGATCACCGGCGTCCTGACCGACGCGTCTCTCGCCTTCGCCGTGGCGAGGCTGGCCCAGGAGGAGGGAGCCGACCTCGTCCTCTCGGGCGCCGGCCGGGGCCTGTCACTGACCCGCCGCGTGGCGCGCAAACTTCCCCGACCGGTCGACGTCCTCGAGATCGACGTCACCAGCACCGATCAGCTCGACGCGGCGGCGGCCGAGCTCACCCAAAGGTGGGGGCGACTCGACGGCCTCCTCCACGCCATCGGCTTCGCCCCCCCCGACTGCCTGGGTGGCGACATCCTGCGCGCCGAGTGGGACGACGTCGCCGTGGCCCTCGAGATCTCGGCCTACTCGTTGAAGGCTCTCGTCGGCGCCCTGCGCCCGCTCCTCTCCGCCGCCGGCCGGTCGTCGGTGGTGAGCCTCGACTTCGACGCCCGCGTGGCCTGGCCCGCCTACGACTGGATGGGCGTGGCCAAGGCGGCGCTCGAATCGCTGTCGCGGTATCTGGCGCGCGATCTGGGGCCCGACGGCGTGCGCGTCAACCTGGTGGCGGCGGGCCCGGTCCGCACCATGGCGGCCAAGTCCATCCCCAGCTTCGCCGCCTTCGAGGCGACGTGGGGTGAACGGGCCCCGCTCGGTTGGGACGTCACCGACGCCGAGCCCGTGGCCCGAGCCTGTGTGGCTCTGCTGTCGGACTGGTTCCCCGCCACCACGGGCGAAATGGTGCACGTGGACGGCGGGGTGCATGCCATGGGGGCGTAGTGCCGGCCATAGGGCGTAACGGCGGTCAGTCCTCGGAGAGGATCTGGTAGAGCTCCTTGCTGGCGGCTCGGATGGCCGTGGCGGCGCGATCGATCTGGGCCGTGTCGGCCGTCTGCGCCACCTGCTTGGCTGCGGCGAAGAGCTGGGCCGCCGCCTTGCGCAGCGCCCGGTTGGGCGTGTCACCCTCGGGTTCGGTCTCCCACGGCGTCGCCCCGTGCTGCTCGACGCGCTCGGCGGCGGCGGCGCGACCGGCGTCGGTGAGGGCGAAGACGCGCTTGCCGTCGCGCTCCTCGGCCTTCACGAGTCCCTCGTCCTCGAAGAGCTGCAGGGTCGGGTAGACCGAACCCGGGCTCGGGCGCCAGGCGCCTCCGCTCTTCTCCTCGAGCCGGTTGATGAGCTCGTAGCCGTGGGCCGGCCCGTCACCCAGCGCCACCAGCAGGGCCGTGCGAATGTCGCCGCGCCGCATGCGCCGGTGGCCGCCGCGCCACGCTCCTCCGCCCCACTCGGCCGCCCGCTCGGCCAGCAGGTCGTGGCCGATCTCGCGGCGCCTCGGGCCCCGCATCTGTCGTTCGTTCGTTCTGTCTCTGTGCATGGATCCTCCCGGACCTTTCGCCGTCGACCCCTCGTGGATCGCCGACATGTTCTGATTGATCACGATATATCGTAATCGGTCGCTTGTCCAGAGCAACCCGCCATGAGGGATCCCCCGAGGGGTCGTCTCACGGCGGACCCGGTCACGACCTCCACAGCTGCCGCCCTAGGAGCTCCTCGAGCTCCCGGTTGTACGGCTCGAAACGGCGGCGGAGGGCGGCGACGACGTCGGCGTCGGCGTCGGCGTGGCGCGAGGCGGCGTTGGCCTGCGGGAAGGGCCGGTCGAAGGCGGGGAGGTCGAGCCAGGCCAGGATCTCGGCGGCGGTGGCCGGTGAGGAGAACAGGTCCTCGCTCGTCACGACGAGCAGGCGATCGCGGTCGACGTGACTGAACCACCGTTGCAGCTGCTCGGCGTAACGGCCCCGGGCGACGTAGGAGTAGAACTGGTGTCTCTTGCTCCGCTCCCCGCGCCGCACGAGCTCGTCCTGGCCGGCCAGCCGCTGCTCCTCGGCCTCGATGGCGTCGCGGAACGGTTTCCTCTCGGTGTCCTCCTGGCGGTTGAGCCAATAAGCGGAGATGGCGCGCTGCACGGGCTCGCGCAGGAGCACGATGAACTTCGTCGTGGCCGGGAGGTCACGGGCGGCGCGCTCGGGTGCGAGGGGATGGAAGAGCATGTAGGGCGAGGCCTCGCCCGTCATCCGACCGGAACGGCGCAAGGGAAAGTTGGACCGGTACCAACGCTCGGTGGCGCCGTACTTGATGTCGAAGTAGTGCACTTCCTTCGAGCGCGGTGCTCCGACGCGCGGGTGCTCGACGAGCCAGTCGTACAGCGACGTCGTCCCCGCCCGCTGCGCGCCGATGATGACGAAGTCGGGCCACCGCCTCAGATCTGCGGTGAGGCGCCGTCCCGCCTTGACGACCAGCCGCGGGGCCTGCGACAGCGGTCCCGGGACCGGGTCGTGCACCGTTTCGTCTCGCCCTTCCACGGCGCCCCCGGGTGAGTGTTCCACGCCGGCCCGAGCCATCCGACCGGGGCCATCGTCGTGTTCAGCGTTGCAGGGACTTCACCTCGAGGAATTCCTCCAGTCCGAAGCGCCCGAGCTCACGCCCGATACCCGACTGCTTGTAGCCACCGAACGGCGCCGTGGCGTTGAATCCTCCGCCATTCACCTCCACCTGGCCGGCCCGCACCTGCCGGGCCACGCGCTCGGCGTGCTCCTTGTCCCCCGCCCACACCCCTCCGGCCAGGCCGTAGACGGTGTCGTTGGCGATCCGGATGGCCTCATCCTCCGTGTCGTAGGGCATGATCGACAGCACCGGCCCGAAGATCTCCTCCTGGGCGATCGTCATGTCCGTGGTCACGTCGGAGAAGACGGTGGGGCGCACGAAGTACCCGGCGTCGAGACCCTCGGGGGAGTCGGCACCGCCGGTGAGGAGCTTGGCCCCCTCGGAGACCCCCTTGTGGATATAGCCGCGCACACGTTCGCGTTGCGTGGCCGAGACCAGGGGGCCGAGCCGGGTGGAGGCCTCGAAGGGATCGCCCGTGGTGTACGTCTCCGCCGTCTTCACGGCCAGTTCCTCCACTTCGGCCAGGCGCGACCGGGGAACGATCATCCGGGTGAGTGCCGAACACGTCTGGCCCGAGTTCATATAGGCGGCGGCCACGCCGGCGGGCACGGCCGCGTCCAGGTCGGCGTCCTCCAGGATGACGTTGGGCGACTTGCCGCCGAGCTCCAGAGCCACGCGCTTCACGCTCTCGGCCGCCAGCTGCATCACCCGCTTGCCCGCACGCGTCGATCCCGTGAACGACACCATGTCGACGAGCGGGTGCGAGGCGATGGCCTCCCCCACCACCGGCCCGACCCCGGTGACGAGGTTGAAGACGCCGGGCGGGAGTCCCACCTCGTCGAGGATCTCGGCCAGGATGAAGGCGTTCAGCGGGGCCACCTCACTCGGCTTCAGGACGACCGTGCACCCCACGGCCAACGCCGGTGCCACCTTGGCCGCGATCTGGTGCAGCGGATAGTTCCACGGCGTGATGGCACCGACCACCCCGATGGGCTCGCGCACGATGAGGGAGGAACCCATCGGCTCCTCGAAGGCGAAGTCGGTGGCCAGCGCCGCGGCGGTGGCGAAGCTCATGACGGGCAGCCCGACCTGGATGAGGTTCGACAAGGTGAAGGGCATCCCCACCTCTTGGGCGATCAGGGTGGCGATCTCCTCGGTCCGGGCCGAGAGCCCCTCCTGGACCCGCGCCAGGGTCTTGCTCCGCTCCTCGGCCGACGTCGCCGACCATGCCGGAAAGGCGGCAGCGGCCGCCTTCACCGCCCGGTCCACGTCCTCGGGTGTCCCCTCGGGGACGCTCCCCATGACCTCCTCGGTCGTCGAGTTGACGACGTCGAGCGTTCCCGTACCCGTCGAGGGCACCCACGCACCGTCGATGTACAGCTTGTCCCGGACCTTCATGGCGGCCTCCTCCTGGTTCGGACCGGCCCACGCAGCCCGGGCGCGGGTCGTCGACCTCATGCTACGCCCGGGCCGCCCCCTATCACCGGTGCGCCGGGACAGCGATCCTCAGTCGGCGTCGGTCCCCGGGTCGCCCGCCGCCGGCCCGGTGGGTCCCGCGTCCTCGTCGGAGCCGTCGTCCCCCGATCCGGGGAGGCTGTCGTAGGGGTTCCCGAGGATGTTGCGGGCCATGTCGAACAGCGATGCGGCATCGGCGTCGTCGGCCGTCACCACCCCGCCCAGCAGCGACCGGTCGCGCCCGGTGACCTGGGTCAGGATCGATTCGCTCATCCGCTCGAACAGGCCCTGGAGCTCGGCGCGTTCGTGCCCGCGCGGGACCCGCAGCCAGCACATCACGACGGCCTGCACCACACCGGCGGCGGCGGGGAACAGCCAGATGACCCGGTAGTCGCCGGTGACGTCGACGGCCCATGCGGCCAGGAACGAGAAGGCCACGGCGAACAAGCTGAAGGGGGCCACCAGTTTGCCCAACAGCTCGCCCATCCCGCCCGAGCGCGGCAGCAGTTGCAGGAGCATGGGGGCGAGCGAGATGGCGAACGCCGTGAACAGGGGCGCACCGACGAAGGCCAGCACCACCGTCTGCCAGATATGGGTGGTGGTGAACTGCACGAGCGACACCAGCGTCCCCGCCGCCGGGGTCAGCACGGCCACCTGCTTGCGCGTCAGCTGCCGGCTGAGCAGATAGCCCAGGCCCAGGCCGAACATCACCACGGGGACGCCGCTGATGTAGCCGGCCACGGTCTGGACGTTGGCCCCGGCGTGCTGGACCTTCTCGAAGTAGACGATGGCCAGGTACCCCGTGGCGCTCAACCCGGCCCAGAAGACGAGGATCCCACCCACCAGAACGCGGGCGTTCGGTCCCGACATGATCTCGGCCACCTCGGTCCGCCACGACCGCGACGGTGACCGGCGCTCGGCGTCGGCGGCTTCGCGCGCCGCCGGAGCTTCGCGCACGAGCACGAGCACCACCACGGCCACGATCATCATCAGCGCGCCGGCCTCGCGGAAGGGGAGGTTCCACGAGGCGGGGTCGTTCGCCTTCCACGTGGCCACCACCGTCCCCTTGATCACGAGGCTGACCAAGGCGCCGAGGACACCGATGAAGACGGTGGCCTTGATCGTCCGGCTCTTCCCGAAGGTCTCGGGAATCACGGCCACGTTGGTCAGGCCGAACACGACGCTGGCCGTCTTCACCACCACGATGAGCACGACGAGGAACCAAAATCCCGAGACCAAGGTGTAGGCCCAGGTGCAGGCGCCCATGAGGAAGAGGCCGGCCGCCATGTAGGGCGCCCGGCGCCCGGCCACACTGCGCGTCCGGTCACTGGCCCGACCGAGGACGGGATACGCGATCCAGCCCACGAAGCGGTTGGCCGTGAGGGCGAAGGTAATGGCCACGGCACTCGACACCCGCGACGACACGAGCAGAGTGAGAAGGACGCCGGACACGGCCAAGTTGGCGCGCGGGCCCACGAGGCCCAGCGAGAGACCGAGCAGGCTGCGCGCCCGGGGAGCGTCGATACCCCCCTCCGTGCGGGCCGTCGTCATCTGCGTCGTATCGGCCTCTTCGGACGCCAACCCAAGCCACCGCCGGGCCCGTGCCCGGGCCCGCTCGCCCGCCGCCGTCATCCGTCGCGTTCGCCCAGCACTCCCCCGATCTGCTGGCGCACGGGGACGAACTCGGGCATGACGAAGTCCCGGCGCAACCAGTTGGCCCCGTCGACCACCAGGGTGTGCCCGGTCACGAAGGCGGCGAACGGGGAGCACAGCCAGGTGGCGGCCCAGCCCAACTCGTGCAGCCGTCCGAGCCGACCCGCCGGAGAGCGCCGGGCGTCGACGTCCTCCCCTTCGGTCCGCAGCGCCCGGAGGTCCGCCCGCATGTCCTCGTGGGGGAACAGCCCCGGTGCCAGTGCGTTCACCCGCACGCCCTGCGGGGCCCATTCGACGGCCAGGGTCTTCGTGAGGTTCCCCACCCCCGCCTTGGCCGCGGCGGTGTGGGCCATCCCCGGTCCCCCGGTGAACGACTGGGTGGCCAGGATGTTGCACACCGCCCCCGGCTCGCCGGCCGCCGCACACCGGCGGAAGAGCTCCTGCGCACAGAAGAAGGAGCCGTCGAGCACGATCTGCGTCACCGCCCGCCACCCGTTGGGCGAGAGGTCCTCGGCCGGCACCGGGAAGTTGGCCGCCGCGTTGTTCACGAGCACCCGGACCGGCCCCAAGGCCTCCTCGATGGCGTCGAAGGCGGCGGCCACCTGGGCCGCATCGCGGATGTCGGCCCCGGCGTGGGCGGCCCGGCCCCCGGCCGCCTCCACGGCGGCCACCCCCGCCTGGCGGTGCTCCGGGCGCCGCGACACGATCCCCACCGACGCCCCCAGCCGGGCGAACTCCACGGCGACGGCCTTGCCCAGCCCGGTCCCGCCCCCCGTGACGATCACCGTGCTCCCGGCGAAGGTGCCCTCCGGGAGCATCCTCGTCCCCGCCGGCGGCGGCTCGGGCAGCGCCACCTCCCCTACTTCCCCTCGAAGACGATGGCTCTCTTGGCCGCCTTCGCCGCGTAGCCGGCGGGCATGTCGTCGGAGACGAACTCGATCGACGCACTCATGGCGGCGAAGCGCATCGCCTCCGTCATCCCCCGGTAGGCGAAGGAGTCGATCGTGCGCTTGATGCTCTGCACGGCCAACGGCGCGTTGTCGGCGATCTCGCGGGCGACGGCCATGGCCGTCGCCGTGAGCTCCCCGGTGGACGTGACCTCCTGGACGATCCCGATCCGCTCCGCCGTCCGGGCGTCGATCCGTCGCCCCGTGAAGGCCAGCAGCTTGGCCCAGCCGGCCCCCACCTCGTGGGCCAGCCGCAGGTCGCCGCCGGCGTCGATGCTCACCCCCACCTGGGCTTCGGGCAGGGCGAACACGGCGTCCTCGGCGGCGATGCGGACGTCGGCCATCAGCACCAGCTCGAAGCCGAAGCCGAGGCAGTACCCCTGCACGGCCGCCACCACCGGTTGGGGGAGCTCGGCGAAGACCTTGAAACGTTCGTGGGCCCAGCGGATCCCCTCGTAGTAATTGCGCGCCTTCTCGGCCGGCGAGCGTCCCGTGACCCGGTCCTCGGGCATCCCCAGGTCGATCCCGGCACAGAAAGCCCGGCCCTCCCCGCGCAGCACCACGGCCCGTACCCGCTCGTCGAAGCGGATCTGGTCGGCCCGCGCCCCCAGTTGACGAGTCGACTCCCAGCTCCACGCGTTCAGCTTCTCGGGATTGTTGAGCGTCAACACGGCCACGTGGTCCTCGACCTCGAGGTCGAGGTGCCACTCGTCCTCGGCCACGACAGGGGAGGTCCTGAACACGGCGACTCCGATCTACCGGGGCGCGGGTCCGTTGCCGCGCCGTGCCTGACGGGCCGCAGTATCCCACGCCCGTCCGCCGCCTAACCGACCCCCGTCGTCGGCGCAGCCACCTTCTGTCGATGCCGCCTCTGTCGATGCCGCCTCTGTCGATGCCGCCTCTTTCAATGATGGAAGCTCGTCCGGTCCTGCTCGGCGCCCCCGTCGCCCCGCCGGGACAACCGGTCGACGGCGGCCCGGAGATCGGCGAGGAACAGGACGCCCAGATCCTGACTGAAGCCGTTGCGCACGACCACCCGCAGCACGGCCGTGTCCTCGATGGCCGGAGGCATCGTGTAGGCGGGGACGATCCACCCCCGCCCCCGCAACTCGTCGGACACGTCGTACACGCTGAACCGGCTCGATTCGGCCATCCGAAAGGCGAATGCGGGGATGTCCCCGCCACGCGACAGCAAGGTGAACGGGCCGAGCCCTTCGATGGCCCCGGCCAACCACGTCGCCGTCGTCCGGCTGGCCGCCTGCACGTCACGGTAGCCCTCGGTCCCGAGCCGCAGGAAGTTGTAGTACTGCCCCACCACCTGGGCGCCGGGTCGGGAGAAGTTCAACGTGAAGGTGGGCATCTCGCCGCCGAGGTAGTCGACCTTGAACACCAGCTCGTCGGGCAGAGCCGAGGGGTCACGCCACAGCGCCCACCCCACGCCCGGATAGACGAGCCCGTATTTGTGCCCCGACGCGTTGATCGACTGCACGCGCTCGAGCCGGAAGTCCCACAGAAGGTCGGGATCGAGGAACGGGGCGATGAAACCGCCCGAGGCGGCGTCGACGTGAACGGGGATGTCGATCCCCTTCGACTTCTCCACTTCGTCGAGGGCGGCGGCGATCTCCTGCACCGGCTCGTAGCTCCCGTCGTAGGTCGACCCGAGGATGGCGACCACGCCGATGGTGTCCGCATCGACGTGGGCCACAGCGCCGGCAGCGGTGAGGTACGGGGTCGCCGCGCTCACGGGGACGAGGCGCGCCTCGACGTCGAAGTACCGGCAGAATTTCTCCCAGCACACCTGGACGTTGGCGCCCAGCACGAGATTGGGACGGCTTCCATCCCCTGCTCCGTGGCCCGTCCTGGCCCTCCACCGGTGCAGCAGAGCGAGGCCCGCCAGCATGCAGGCCTCGCTCGAGCCCGTCGTGGAGCAGCCCGTCGCCTCCCCGTCTTCGGGCGCGTTCCACAGGTGGGCGATCATGTTCACGCAGCGCCGCTCGAGCTCGGCCGTCTGCGGGTACTCGTCCTTGTCGATCATGTTCTTCGACGAGCACTCGGCGAACAGCAGCTCCGCTTCCGGCTCCATCCACGTCGTCACGAACGTGGCCAGGTTGAGGCGGGCGGCGCCGTCCAAGAGGAGCTCGTCGTGCACGATCTGATAGGCGATCCCCGGCGGCATGCCCCTGTCGGGTAGCCGCAGTCGCGGCACCTCGCCCACCAGTCCGGATTGACAGAACTGCGGCCTGATGCTGACGAGGTCGTCGTCGGCCTCGGCCGGGTCGTGGGTGTGCAAGGCCATGGGCCACCTCTTTCGTCCTTCGCCTCACCGTCACCGTAAGTCGGCTCGGCTCCCCACACCCGACACCGCCGGCCAGCGCCTCCGCCGCCGTTGCATAGGCGTTGCTATCTACATAGGCTCTCCTATGCAAGTGACCGGGCGACGCAAGGAGCGCCGCGGCCCGAAAGCCGAGGCCGACGGGACTGGCCAATGGCACCGAAGACAGAGAGGAGCGGGTGGGATGGCCCGGACCCAGCAGGAACGCAAGGCGGACACGCGTGACCGCCTGCTCTCGGCCGCCGCCCAGCTCTTCGCCGAGCACGGCATCGACGCCGTCTCCGTCGACCACGTCGCCGAGGCGGCCGGGCGGACCTCAGGGGCCGTCTACGACCACTTCGGGTCCAAGCAGGGGATGCTCCTCGCCCTCCTCGACGACTGGGAGCAGTCCCTCGTCACCGTCATCGCCGCCGAGTTCGAGCTGGCCTCGAACGTCGCCGACCGCCTCCGGGCGGTGGCGACCAACCTGATCGCCCACCCTTCCGAGGAGACCCGCCGCCTGCTCCTGCTCGAGCAGGAGCTCTGGCTCCGCGCCGCCCGCGACCCCGAGGTGGCCGCCGCCCTGCGCATCCGCGCCGCCGAGGCCCATGCCCGCATGGCCCGCGGCTTCGCCGCCTGGATCGCCGACGGCCTCATCGGACCCGTCGCCTCCCCCGACACCCTGGCCACCGTCTTCCGCGCCCTGGTGGTCGGCCTCGAGATGCAGCACCGCGTCGGCCCTGGCGCCCTGGATGCCGACAGCGTCACCGCCGCCCTCGGTCGCGTCCTCGACGTCGACGTCCACTCACCGACCTGACTTTTCAATCCCTCACCTCTCAATCCCACCTTTCAATCCCTCACCTTTCAATACAGACAGGAGACAGACGTGCGCACCGAGCTGGCCGAACGCCTCGGCATCGAATTCCCCATCTTCGCCTTCACCCACTGCCGCGACGTGGTGGCGGCGGTATCCAACGCCGGTGGCTTCGGCGTCCTCGGCGCCATCGGCTTTTCGCCCGAGGAGCTCGAGATCGAGCTCAACTGGCTCGACGAGCACTGCCCCGACACGTCCTACGGCGTCGACATCGTCATCCCGGGCAAGTACGAGGGCATGGGCGAGCTCGACCCGGTGAAGCTCGAGGCCCAGCTCACCTCCATGGTCCCCGACGACCACCGCCGCTTCGCCCGCCGCATCCTCGAGGAGCACGGCATCCCCGAGACACCGGCCGACCAGCGCCGCTCGGGGATGATGGGATGGACCGAGGCCACCGGCAAGCCCCTCCTCGCCGCCGCCCTGCGCCACGACAAGGTCCGCCTCATCGCCAACGCCCTCGGCACCCCCCCGTCCGACGTCATCGCCGAGGTCCAGGCCTCGGGACGCCTCATCGGCGCCCTGGCCGGCTCGGTCAAGCACGCCCTGCACCACAAGGAGGCCGGCCTCGACTTCATCGTCTGCCAGGGCACCGAGGGCGGCGGTCACACCGGTGAGATCGGTTCCCTCGTCCTGTGGCCCGAGGTCATCGACGCCGTCTCCCCCCTGCCCGTCCTGGCCGCCGGCGGGGTGGGCACGGGACGTCAGATCGTCGCCGCCCTGGCCATGGGCGCCCAGGGTGTCTGGACGGGGACGCTCTGGCTCACGGTGGAGGAGGCCGAGACGCCCCCGGGGCAGATGAAGTCCCTCCTCGACGCCAAGTCATCCGACACCGTCCGCTCCAAGTCCTACACGGGCAAGCCCTGCCGGATGCTCAAGAACGACTGGACCGAGGCCTGGGGCCGCGACGACACCCCCGACCCGCTCCCCATGCCCCTGCAGATGATGGTGGCCATCGACGCCGTCGGCTCGGGCCACCGCTTCCCGGCCCAGTCGAAGGACGTCGCCTTCAACCCCTGTGGCCAGATCATCGGCCGGGCCACCAAGGTCCGCAAGGCCCGCGACGTCATCTACGAGCTCGTCGAGGAGTACGTCGAGGTGGTCGACCGCCTGGCCGACACGGCCAAGGTCTGACTCCTTCGCTCTTCTCCGTCACGTTTGCCCCCCTGGTGGTCAGCCGACACAAATGACCGCCAGGGGGTTGGAGACTCTCGGGGGGTCGGGAATGAGACGTCTACTGCTCAGCCGGAAGGCCGTCTCCACCACGGTGCTGGTCCTCTTCCTCGTCGCCGGCGGCCTGGTCGCCACCATCGGCCTGGCGGCGGCGTCGGGTCGGTCTCTCACCGTCTCACCCTCCGACAATCTCCAGTCCAGCCAGCCGGTGGCGGTGACGGGGACCGGCTTCACCCACCGCTCCTTGGGGGCCGTCCTCGAGTGCAACCTCACCCAAGGAGAGCCTCTCTATTCATTCACCTTCCACGGCGTCCCCCAGACCGTCCCCGTGGGCTGCACGCGCCCCAAGCGGACGAGGACCTCGGCCTCGGGTGTCCTCGGCCCGCTGTCCCTCGATGTCGTGACGGGAACCCTCGGTGCCGCCGACGCCGGGACCGACAGCGCCGGCAACCCCGCCTCCGTCGATTCGGCTCTCTACCCCTGCCCCCCCACGACCGCTCAGATTGCCGCCGGCGCCTCCTGTGTCATCGAGTTCCGCGACAACCGAGGGCAGGTGGCTACCACCCCCGTCAGCTTCTTCGACCAGGGCGGCACCACGACCACCGTGACCCCCTGTGAGCTCCCGGTCACCGGCATAGGGACAAACCCGAATCTGACCCCGCCGGGGACACCGACTCTCACCATGAGCCCCGGGGCCTGCCTCGTGGGCGGCACCGTCGTGAGCCTCACGGGCTCGGGCGATGTCGCCAACAGCGTCGGGTCCTTCCTCGAATGCAACAGCGACCCCGACCAACCCACCGTCGACCTCCTCGGCCATCCGATCCCGGTCAGCTGCAGCAATCCCATTGCCCAGACCCCGGGGCCCGGCCTCGTGACGACGTTGTCCAACGGAGGTCTCGGTCCTTACGATTTCACCATCGTTCAGGGAGTCGTCGGTCCACCGTGCGCGCCGACCGCCTGCACCACCGACAGCTCGGGCGGCAGTCCCATCGCCGACGCGGCGGACTACCCCTGTCCCCCCACCCCGGCCCAGGTGGCGGCAGGCGATATCTGCCTGATCGACTTCCATGACGCCGGCGGTGACGTCGTGAGCGTGCCGATCTATTTCGCTTCTTCTCCGTAGCCGATGTCGGCCCTTTACCCGACCTGACGCGCCACGACCCCTCGCACCGGGCGGGGGTCGTGGGTGATGGCGGGTCCTCGCTTTCCCCTTTTTTCGACACCGCCTCACCGGCCCTTGAGCGGATTCCCCTCGGTCCCGTTAGGCCAGGCCATGATGACGGCGTGACCGATACCGCGGCGCCGCAGGACCTGGAAGCGATCAGAGCCCGACTGGACATCGCGGACCGGCGTCTCGTCGACGTCCTCATCGAACGGGCCGACCTCATCTCCGAGGTCATCCGTTACAAGCGTGCCCACGCCGTGAAAGTCGTCGACCGTCCTCGGGAGGAGCAGATGCTCGACCGGGTCGGGGATATCGCCGCTCAGGGTGGTCTCGACCCCCGCATCGCCCGTCAGGTGCTGCGGGCCGTCATCGACGCTTTCACCCTCCTCGAGGTCGAGCAGCTCGGTCCCGATGGCATGGGATGGGATGATATAGCGCATACGCTATAATCGTGGGATGGGACACGACACGGCCGGGGCACGGCTGATCCGTGGGGCGAGGACCTCCGCCCGTCTGACCCAGACGGACCTGGCGCGACGGGCCGGGGAACCGCAGTCGGTCATCTCCGCCTACGAGCGGGGACGGCGCCAACCGTCGACGTCGGCCATGACCAGGCTGGTCGAAGCGGCCGGGTTCCGGGTCATCATCGTCCCGGCGCCACGCACGGCCGTCGATCTCGCTCGAGCGGCGAACGAGTTCGCCGAAGCCCTCGGCCTGGCCGAGGCTCTCCCGAGACGCCGCCAACCGGCACACCTCGTCTATCCCCGTCTCCCGTCGTGAGCACGCCGACTCTCACCGACAAACTCGTCGCTCTCCACGGGGCCCTGGACGGTGCCCGCATCCCCCATGCCTTCGGCGGCGCCATCGCCCTCGCCTACTGCACCGGAGCGCCCCGAGGCACTATCGACATCGATCTCAACGTCTTCGTCGAGCCCACCGAAGCCCGACGGGTCTTCGCCGACCTTCCGATCGGTGTCACCGCCGACGACAACGACGTCGCCGCTGCCACGACAGACGGTCAGGTTCGCCTGTTCTGGGGCACGACCCCGGTCGATCTCTTCTTCCGCTATCACCCTTTTCACCACGACGTCGCTCGTCGGGTCCGCTCGGTCCCGTTCGGCCCCACTGTCATCCCGGTGCTCTCCTGCGAGGACCTCCTCGTCTTCAAGGCGTTCTTCTCCCGTACGAAGGACTGGGCCGACATCGAGGCCATGGTGGCCACCGACGCCGTCGATCTCCCCCTGGCCTGCGAGCGGGTGGCCACGCTTCTCGGGGCGGACCACCCGAGCTACCTCCGGCTCCTCAACACCGTGCGGACCCCACCGAACGACGATCCGCGCCCGCTGCGTCTTCCCTGATCCGATGACACCGGCCACGTTCGACGACCTCGTGACCGAGGGTGCCTCGGTTCCGGTCGAGGGGTGGGACTTCTCCTGGTTCGACGGTCGGGCCACCGAGGAGCGTCCCCCCTGGGGGTACGCCCGGATGATGACCGGCCGGATGGCGGACGTCTCGACGGCCCTCGACCTTCAGACCGGCGGCGGCGAGGTGCTGGCCTCGGTCACCCATCCTCCCCCTCTGTTGGTGGCCACCGAGTCGTGGAGAGCGAACCTGGCCCGCGCCCGGCAGAACCTCACACCCCTCGGTGCGTCGATCGTCGAGGTGTCCGACGACGACGGTCTTCCCTTCGCCGCGTGCTCTTTCGAGCTGGTCGTCTCCCGCCACCCGGTCAGCACGAACTGGCCGGAGGTGGCGCGGGTGCTCCGGCCAGACGGCACCTATCTGGCCCAGCACGTCGGGACCGGGACCATGCGCGAGCTCACCGACTTCATGATGGGACCCCAGCCGGTCAGCGTTGCGCGGAGCCCGCAAAGAGCCGTCGCCGAGGCAGGCGCCGCCGGTCTCCACGTGGTCGATCTCCGGCAGGCGACGTTGCGGACGGAGTTCCACGATGTCGGCGCCGTCGTACACTTCCTGCGCAAGGTCATCTGGATCGTCCCCGGCTTCACCGTCGACCGCTACCGCAACCGCCTGGCCGCCCTCCACGACCAGATCGGGACCGAAGGTTCCTTCGTGGCCCACGCCCAGCGTTTCCTCATCGAAGCTCGACGACCGGATTGACGCAGGGAGGCGCGGCCGTGAACGTCACCATCCTCGACGACTACTTCGACACCGTCCGCACCTTGCCCTGCTTCGCCAAGCTGGCCGTCCACGACGTCATGGTCTGGACCGACCACCTCCAGGACACCGAGGCGCTGGCCGTCCGTCTGCGCCACACCGAGGCCCTCGTCCTCATCCGGGAGCGGACCGAGATACGCACCCCCCTTCTCGAACAACTCCCCGCGCTCCGCCTCATCAGCCAGCGCAGCGTCTACCCGCATATCGACGTCGACACCTGTACACGTCTCGGGATCGTCGTCTCGTCGGACCTCCATGCCGGCACGCCCTCGGTGGCCACGGCCGAACTGACCTGGGGACTGGTGGTGGCCGCTCTGCGCCAGATCCCCCAGCAGGTGACCTCCATGAAAGCGGGCACCTGGCAGATGGGCGTCGGCCGCACGCTGGCGGGCAAGACCCTCGGTGTCTTCGGATACGGTCGGATCGGCAAGGTCGTCGCCGGCTACGCCCGTGCCTTCGCCATGCCCGTCCTCGTCTGGGGCCGTCCCTCCTCCCTGGCCGAGGCGCGCGCCGACGGTCATGCCGTGGCCGACAGCAAGGAGGCCTTCTTCTCCTCGACTGACGTGGTCTCTCTCCACCTGCGCCTGGTCGAGGCCACCCGGGGCATCGTCACCGGCGAGGACCTGGCTCTCATGAAGCCGACGGCCCTTCTCGTCAACACCAGCCGCGCCGGCCTGATCGCACCGGGCGCCCTGCTCGACGCCCTGCGCGCCGGACGACCCGGCCTGGCTGCTCTCGACGTCTTCGAGGACGAACCCGTCCTCGACACGGCCGATCCCCTCCTCGCCATGGGCAACGTCATCTGCACGCCCCACATCGGCTACGTCACGCGCGAGGAATGGGAGATCCAGTTCTCCGATGTCTTCGGCCAGATCAACGCCTTCGTCGCCGGCACCCCCACCAACGTCGTCAACCCCGACGTCCTGGCCCGCGCGCGCCCCTCGTCGTAGACACCCACTCCTCACCCTTCCTCGCCAACCCGTCCAACAGCCAGGCCTTGAGCTCGGGCGGGTCGGCGACGGACTTCACCGTCGTCCTGCCCGCCCAGTCCGACTGCTCGGGCGACACCGCCTCCGACGGATACCACGTCTTCAGTTACCTGCTCCCCCAGGGCACGGCCGTCACCTCGGACAGCTTCTCGAGCGGATCGCCCTCCGAGGGTCCCGGCCTCATCGACGCCGACGCCTAGCAGACCATCAAGGCGGTTCTCCCCACCACCAGTCAGTGGCTGACCAGCAACGGCACGTTCAAGGTCACTGTGAAGGCCTGAGCGAACCCAACCGTGGACGGTCGCGATACCAGCCGTTCGCACCGGCGGCGGTAACCCTCAACTACTAGCCGTTTGTTCCCTGCGGAGTCGGCGGCGGCGGCGTCGTCACCGTGGCGCCCGGTGGCAACTGGAACAGAGAGGCCGGCGGCGACGCCGAGTAACTCTTGATCTCGAAGCTGGTCGAACTCGACGCCACCCTGACGTAACCGAGAATGCCCTGGGCCGTCGTGCAGATCGTGCTCGTCCCCGCCACCCCCGGTGCGTTGAAGTCGACGCACTGCATGCTGAAGCCGTTCACCGTCATCGACGATGAGGAGACCTTGTCACCGGCGACGCCGGCGACGAGCGAGAAGTCCTTCAGGAACCCCACCCAGTGCGACGGGGTGTAGAGGTCGAAGAGCTTGTTCTCCGCGGCGGCGCTGTCCGTCCCCAACTTCTCGCACGACCACGTCGACGTCGATCCGGACGGCGGGGTGCAGGAGTACTCACCCGATGAGTTCACGACGACGTCGATGCTGGTGCTCCCGCTCGGGGCGCCCGACGGGGTATCGGTGAAGGCGAGACCCTTCGGCGGCTGGACGGCGTAGACGATCGTGGCCGGCGCGGCGCCGGTGGTCACGTACGTCGCCTCGAAAGTGGTCGCCTCGCCGGACTGGATCTTGCCGGTGAAGGCGTCGATCGTCGCCTTGTTCCCCTCCACGTCGTTTTTCACCTTCTCGACCGTCTTCACCACCGAGCACCCGCTCAGGCCTACCACCCCCATCACCAGGGCGACGGTCACGACACCGGACATCCTGCGACAACGAACGGTTCGGCCGGTGCCTGTCACCCGGCCCTCGGAACTCTCGGTTCTGGTCGGCACAGGGGGATCGTACGCCGGTCGACCGCGCGTTTCGTTGATCATCGGCACTTCCGCTCGCGGTGCGCCGGCCATGACAGCACGACAACACCGTCGACGCTAAGGACCCGGTCGGCCGGCATACTGCGCTCCTCCGGCCGGCGTCATGGCGTCGTGCCGGGACTGCTTCGCCCGACCTGGCCGGCGGGGCCCCCGAGGTGACACGATCGCCACCGAAGGGACCAGGACCGGCGCCTCCAGCGCCGCCCGCGCCCGGCAGCCCGGCTTCCAGGGCTTGAAACGATTTGGCGGCGAGAGGCACACTGACGACGATCGAGATCCACCAGCTGGGAGTGGGAGACTGGGAGTAAGGACCAGGGGTCTGAGCCGGCTCCCCCGGGGTGGTCGGCAGGCTGGGCCGCCCGGCTGCTTAGTCAGAATTGATGGTGACAAGCTTCCACACGGCGGCAATCATTGCTTGGGGGCCGTGGGCGGCCGAGGGCTCACGGTCGGTGGTCTGGGGCAGGATTGACGGTCCTGGGGTGACCGATGCCGCCGAAGATGCTGACGAGTGGGGGGCGGGGCTCGGGCCCGGCCCGGCACGGGGGTGAGGGTCAATGGCCGCAAAGCGTGGGCGCACCGAACGGATAGGGGTGGTGGTCGTCGCGTTCAACGCGGCGTCAACGCTCCACACCGTCCTCGACAGGCTCCCCAAGAGCTTCCGCGAGCGCGTCGCCGAGGTGGTCGTGTGTGACGACGCCAGCAGCGACTGCACCTACCTGGTGGGGATGGAGTACCAGAAGCAGAGTGACCTACCGCTCACCGTGATCCGGCGTCCGAAGAACCTGGGGTACGGCGGAAACCAGAAGGCGGCCTACCGCTGGGCCATCGAGCACGATCTCGACATCGTCGTGCTGCTCCACGGGGACGGGCAATATGCTCCCGAGGTCATCGAGGACCTGATCACACCCTTCGAAGACTCCGGCTGTGACGCCGTCTTCGGCTCCCGCATGATGGAGCTCGGTTCGGCACGCATGGGCGGGATGCCCCTCTACAAATACATCGGCAACCGGATCCTGAGCCGGTTCTCCAACGCCGCCACCGGACTGAAGCTGACCGAGTGGCACAGCGGCTACCGCGCCTACCGCGTCGATGCCCTCGAGGACATCCCCTTCGAATCGAACTCCGACGGATTCGACTTCGACACCGAGATCATCCTGCAGCTCCTCGAGGCGAACAAACGCATGGTCGAAGTACCGATCCCGACGTACTACGGCGACGAACTCTGCAACGTGAACGGCATGCGTTATGCCAAGGATGTCGTCCTCGATGTCCTTCGCTATCGCCTCCACAAGATGGGCTTCGGCTCGGGCAACATGGCGTTCGCCGAAGAGGGCTACGAGTTGAAGCTGGCGGCGGCGTCCTCGCACATCAAGTTGATGACATGGCTGAACGAAGGCCAGCCCAAGCGCGTGCTGGACCTCGGGTGCTCCGACGGACGGTTGGGCGAACAGATGCGCCTGTCGGGGCACACGGTGATCGGCGTGGACTCCGAGAAGCTCGACGGTGTGGCCGATCGTCTCGACGGCTTCGTCGAGGCCGACCTCAACCAGGGTCTGCCCGCCGACGTCGGCACCGGCTTCGATGTCGTCGTCGGCGCCGATGTCTTCGAGCATCTCGTCGATCCCCAATCTCTGCTGTCGCAGCTCACCGCAGTCCTGGCACCCCGCGGTGTGGTGATGGTCAGCGTCCCGAACGTGGCGCACTGGTACCCGCGCCTACGGGTCCTGTTCGGGCGATTCGACTACGAGCGACGGGGCATCTTCGACGTCGGACACCTGCGCTTCTTCACGCGCAACTCCTTCGAACGGATGGCCCGTGGAGCAGGGATGCGTGTCCGCCGCCGCTCGATCTGTGGCCTGCCGTTGGAGGTAGCGGAACGGGGAGGTCCCGCTCCCGATTGGGCCATCAATGTTGTCTCGGGGCTGGACCACCTCGGCACGGCTGTGTCGCCGACCCTGTTCGCCTATCAGCTCCTTTTCGAGTTGGAGCCTGCCTGACACGTGCCGCTGAGGGCGCAGTAGTGTGCGACGCGTCGTATGCCGCAGCGCCTGATCGTCCATGGGTCCCGGGGGGATTCGAGACAGAGGGTGAAGACGTCCAATGGTGGTTGACCTGGCCAGGCTCGAGGGCAGTGCTGCAGAGTTGCGCGAGCGCTATGCGTCGGCGCAGCCCTTTCCCCACATCGTCCTCGACGAGTTCCTGTGTCCCGACGCGGCCAAGCTAGCCACGCAGGAGTTCCCCGCTGAGGATCCTGATACATGGCTCCACTTCGCCCACGTGAACGAGAGGAAGTTCAGCAACACCGACCCGCAGGCCTGGGGTCCCACCCTGCAGACGGTGTTGGGAGAACTCAACTCCCCACGATTCGTAGCTTTCTTGAGCGAGTTGACGGGGATCCCCGATCTCATGCCCGACGAGTCGCTCGAAGGCGGCGGACTGCACCGTTCGGTCAAAGGCGGGTATCTCAACATTCACGCCGACTTCACGGTGCATCCCCGCCACCGCCAATGGCGCCGTCGGGTGAACCTGCTGCTCTACCTGAACGAGGACTGGCCCGAGGAATATGGCGGCGACCTCGAGTTCTGGAGCAGCGACATGAAGCGCTGCGTGGCAAAGACCGCGCCCGTGGGCAACCGCGTCGTCATCTTCACGACGGACGCCGACTCGTTCCACGGGCATCCGGAACCTCTGCGTTGCCCGGAGGGGGTGTCTCGCCGATCGTTGGCGCTGTACTACTTCACCGAGGAAGACGCACCTGTCGAGCGGTCGACCGATTACCGGGCCCGGCCCGGTGACGGCCGGAGGAGGCTCTCTATCTACCTCGACAAGGAAGCGCTGCGGATGTTCGACCGGATGAAGCGCCACTTGGGATGGTCCGACGAAGCCGGAAGCGCCTTTCTGAAGCGTCTCGAGCGCATCCGATCGCGGCTCCGAAAATAGCGGCGGTGGACGAGTCGGACAAGGATCATCAACACGCTGCCCTCGCGGGCAGCCCGTATCGGCGCGATCGTGTGACCGCCGATGACTGAGAGAGGCGTGCTCGAAGGCGGAGCCACGACGGACGTGGCCACGACGACAGAAGGAATCGAGCTGTCGGATCCGCCCACAGTGCGACGACGGCCACGGCGCCCGAAGTCGAAGGACCGGACCCGCTACGTCCATGCCGTCACCATCGGGATCGTGGCCGCCCTCATCCCTTTCCTGTGGATCCTGTGGGACGTGGCGGACGGAAACCCCAAGATATTCCGTAGGACGTATCCGGGGAACAACTTCTACGACCTGCAGACGCGGGCCATCTTCCATGGGCATCTCTCGGTCCCCAGGGGCAGTCTCGGTATCGAAGGATTCATCCACAATGGACATACCTTTACGTACTTCGGGATCTTCCCCTCGCTCGTGCGTATGCCGATCATGCTTTTCACGCATCGGTTCGACGGTCGCCTGACCGCTCCGTCGATGCTGCTCGGATGGTTGGTCGCCGCCGTCTTCTGCGCCCTGCTGGTGTGGAGGGTCCGCTTCATGATGCGAGGACCGGTCGCCCTCGGCCGGATGGAGGCCGCGTCATACGGCCTGCTGCTCGCCACCATGTTGGGTGGGTCCGTGTTCATCTTCCTGGCCTCAGAGGCGTGGGCCTACCACGAGGACCTGGTGTGGAGCGTCGCCTTGACCGTCGGCAGCATGTTCGCGCTGTTGGGGGTGATGGAACGTCCTTCGAGGCGTCGCATCGCGCTGGCCGGAGTCCTCGTCCTCTTCGCCAGTCTCAACCGGTTGCCGACCGGCTATGCCTGCGTCGTCGGAGCCCTGCTCGTCGCCGGGTGGTTGGCCCTCGGGTACGGCGGCCAGGAGAACCGGCGCTGGGTCGTACCGATGCTCGTCGCCGCCCTCGTCCCCTTGATAGCCATGACGGTGGTCAACGAGCTCAAGTTCGGCGTGGCCTTCGGAGTCCCCTTGAAGGAACAGGTCTTCACGAGGGTCAACGCCCACCGCCGCGCCGCTCTGGCGGCGACGGGTGGCAAGGGCTATGGCCCCGAATTTCTGCCCAGTACCCTCTTGGCCTATCTCTGGCCGGGCGGTATCCGCCTGACGCCGATCTTCCCCTTCATCACCCTGCCGGCCGAGCCAGCACGGGCCGTGGGACACGTCGTGTTCGATCGCAACACCCGGACGGCCAGCCTGACGGACACGATGCCCCTGCTCTTCCTTCTCTCGTGCTGGGGTGTCTTCGCCGCCTTCCGGCGGCGGAGGCTGGGACGAGGGAGCTTGATGCGGGTCGTGCTGTTCGCCTCGGCCCTCGGTTTCGGGACCATCCTGATCTTCGACTACATCTCCGACCGCTACGTGGCCGATTTCCTCCCGTTCCTTCTCGTGGGCAGCGCTGTCGGACTGGTCGACCTGTGGGGCCGGACGCACAACTGGCGTCGTGGTCTCCGGCGCCTGCTCGTGGGGGCACTGCTCGTCCTGACCGTGCTGTCCGTGGTCGTCAATGTGGCGGTGGCGAGCACCCCGCAGGACAGCTGGTCGGTCCACCGGGCGGCGGCCTATGTACGGCGGCAGGTGAAGGTCAGCAACCTCATCGGGGTTCCCCTGACCGAGAACATCATGCACGGACGGGTTCTCCCCGACTATGCGCCGGCGGACAAGCTCTTCGTGGTGGGCGACTGCAAGGCCCTCTACCTGTCGATCGGCGAGAAGTACAAGACGTTCCCGTCGCAGAATCTGGAAAAGAGAACGTGGTACCCCATCGAACGCCCCGCCGGTGTCGTCAACAGGTTCTCGCTCTGGTTCCACGGATCACTGGCGGCGGTGACACGGCCCATCCGTCTCATGACGATTGGATCCAATACCGTCTCGCTCGTACCCGATGGCAGGAACAGAATCCGCTTCGACCTCACCGGTCCCCACCGTCACGACATCGGCCGGGCCGTGAGACTCAGGGGGGGATATGCGCCGGCGGAGATCGTCATCGACCCTTATCTTCGGGTTCTCACCGTGAGCGCCCGGTCCACGACCTCACTCGTGGCCAAGTTCCCGACCGGCCATGCCAAGATCCTCCCGATCACCCACTCGCCTGGTTCGCCCCTGGCCGTTGACGTCGTGACCAAGAAGAAGAAGTCAACTTCGGAAGCGCTGTGCCGGAGGGTGCTGAGCGCCGGGAAAGGCTGACCCACCAGGGGGGGGACGGCACGGGCCGGAAATGCGCGGCGTCCGTGCCCAAAACGATGACAGTCACCACTCACCACGGCCTCCAGGCAGCGGAGGACGAGGCGGGGACGGCGCCCGGCGACAGGCGGTTCCGCCCCGATGTACAGGGACTCCGAGCGGTGGCCATTGTGCTCGTGGTCCTCTATCACGCCTCGGTCCCCGGCATCAGCGGGGGGTACGTCGGGGTCGACGTCTTCTTCGTCATCTCCGGCTTCGTCATCACCGGCGTGCTGCTGAGGGAACGCGCCTCGACCGGCACCACCTCGATCCTGGCCTTCTACGGCCGGAGAGCCCGACGCATCATCCCGGCGGCCACGGTGGTCGTCGTCGCCACCGTCCTCGCTTCCTGGGTCATCCTCGGTTCGGTCATCGGATGGGAAACAGCGGTCGACGGCCAGTGGGCATCGCTGTTCCTGGCCAACTTTCACTTCGCCGCGTCGACGACGAACTACCTGGCCGCCCAGCGGCCGCCATCGCCTCTCCAGAACTACTGGTCGCTGGCCGTGGAAGAGCAGTTCTACATCCTCTACCCCACGATCTTCCTGGTGGTGGCGGGATTCCTGACCCGCGTCTCGCTGTTGACCCGGCTCAGGGTCGTCCTCGGCTGCACAATCGTGGGTTCGTACGCCCTGTCGATCGTCATGACGTCGTCGAACGCCTCGTCGGCCTACTTCTCGCCCTTCACGCGGGCGTGGGAGCTCGCCCTGGGCGGACTCGTCGCCGTCACCAGCGACAGCTTGAGACGCCTGCCGCAGCTGGTCGCCGCCGGACTCTCGTGGCTCGGGCTCGGTGCGGTCCTGCTGGCGGCGTTCATCTTCTCGTCCACGACCGCCTACCCCGGATCGCTCGTGGCCCTTCCCGTGATCGGCGCCGCACTCATCATCGCCGCCGGAACGGCGCAACCCACCGGCGGTGTCGAATCCGTCCTGCGGCAACGGCCGCTTCAACTGCTCGGTCTGATCTCGTACTCCCTGTACCTCTGGCATTGGCCCATCCTCACCATCGCCGCCGAGCGGGAGGGAAAGACGACCCTGCCGCTGGTGGACAACGTCTTGCTGGTGGCGCTGGCGCTCGTGCTGGCCATGGGAACGTATCTGCTCGTCGAGAACCCGGTCCGTCATTCCCACTATCTCCTGACACGGCGTGGGATGAGCGTGGCCATGGGATTGTCCTTGATCCTTGCCAGCCTCGGTATCTCGACCTTCGCCTCCCATCAGCAAGGTGAGGTGCCCCGTGCGGAAGCCCTGGCCAACGAAGGCGGCGGCGTTCGTTGTCCTCCCTCGACCAAGAGCGAGATTGCGTCGTTGCACTTCGATGCCCGGTCGGTGCCGAGCGCGACGACGCAACCCCCGCCCCAGAACACGCGGATGGTCGTTGTCGGTGACTCGACGGCGTGCACCATGCTCCTCGGGCTCGATGCCGTCGGTCCCGCCTACGGCGTGCGGGTCGAAAACGCAGCGGTGATCGGCTGCGGCATCGTCAGCGGTCACATCGCGCCCTTCTTCAGGGACGGCGTCGATGTCGCTCAGTACACGGGCGAATGTCAGGCCAAGGCTCTCGATGCCGAGAATTCTGCGTTCGCCCTGGGTACGCCGGACATCATCGTGTGGTCGAGCACCTTCGAGAAGGACTCGATCGTGATCACCACCCGGTCGGGGACCAGAACCCTGCCACAGGGCACCCGTGAGTGGACGACCGTCATGCTCGGTCGCATGGAGGCCCGGCTCCGGAAATTCATCGCTACCGGGGCCACCGTGATTCTTCTCTTGCAGCCACCTTTCGTGAACCCCGGCTCGCCCACCGGTCCCACGCCGAGCGATGCGGACTTCGCCCGTCTGAATGCCCTGTTGCAGGAGCTCGCCGCCCGCCACCCCGGCCAGGTCGGGGTGGTCAACCTGGCCACCCTCGTCTGCCCCTCCGGCCCCCCCTGCCCCTACGTGGTGGAAGGGCGAGTGGTGCGACCGGACTACGCCCACTACGGACCGGTCGGCTCCCTGTGGGTGGCGAAGTGGCTCGTGCCGCAGATCCTCGCCGCCGCCCATGCCATCTCACCGGTCCACACCGCCACGACTTCGGCCGATCCGTAACGACGGCCACCGGTACGCGCGGACGAACACCGTCGTCGCTTCGTTGTCGGCTACTTTTGTGGACGGATCTCCAAGTGTGTCACCCTGCGGCGGTGCCCCTACCAGCGACGCCGTATCCGGACGGCACGGCCTCGGCATGAGAGCACTATCCCCATGAGAACGTTGGTGGTCGCCACCGAATACCCGTGGCCCCGGAACAGCGGTTCCCGTCTGCGGCTGTCCAACACCATCGAAGGGTTGTCCCGGTGCGGACCGGTCGAACTGTTCTCAGCCGTGTCTGGAGCCCGGAACGATTTCGACCCCCCACCGAAGCGGCCGGTTCTCGAGCGCGTCGAGCGCATCGCCATCGACGACAGGCCTCCGAGCCCCCGTGACATAGCCCGTCGCATCCTGCAGCCGTCGGTGCCGTTCGAGTTGCCGCTGCGCGCACGCGGTGTCATGAGCTCGGCCTTGCGTGACTTCGTGACCGGGTCGTACGACCTCGTCTGGTTCTTTCAGGTTCGGGCGTGGGTGCTGGCCGGCGCATCCGCCCCCGCCCACGACGTCATCGACATCGACGACCTCGAGGACCAGAAGATCTTGACGAGATCGTCTCTCCCCCGTCGCGACGACGAACCGCGCGGGCTCCTCCGGCGCCAGGCGGGACGGCTATGGACACGTGAGGACATCCGTCGGTGGCGCCGACTGCACCGCCTGGCCGCCGAGACAGCGACCGCTACCCTCGTCTGCAGCGAGCTCGACGCCCGCCGGTCGGGTCTGACCGGCGTCCGGGTCATCCCCAACGGGTACCCCACCCCCGATCGCCCCGTCGGCCACAACGGTGTGTCGTCCCCGCCGGTCGTCGTCTTCCAGGGAACCTTGCGTTATCCACCTAATGCCGACGCCGCGCGTTACCTGGTCGAGGACATCGGGCCGCGCCTACGTGCCCTCCTCCCCGACGTCCAGATCAGGTTGGTGGGTCTGGCCCCACCGGCCCTGGCCGTCTTGGACGACCGGCCGTCGGTCACCGTGACCGGCCAGGTTCCCGACATAACCGCCGAACTGTCACGGGCGGACGTCATCGTCATTCCACTCCGTTACGCCAGCGGGACACGGGTGAAGATCCTCGAGGCGTTCGCCCATCGCATCCCCGTGGTCTCCACCACCGTGGGTGCTGAAGGACTCGAGGTCCGCCCCGGCACCCACCTCCTCGTGGCCGACGACGCCGCCGGCATCGCCGAGGCCTGTGCCCGTCTGCTCTCCGACGATGCCTTACGCAGAGCCGTCGTCGATCAGGCACACGCTCTCTTCATGGCCCGCTACGAGTCGTCGATCATCCAAGGGGAGATCGCGGCGCTGGCCCGTGAGCTGGCCGGTCCATGAGATCGCTGGTGGTGGCCCAGGACTTCCCCTGGCCGGTCGGCATCGGCTCGCACCTGCGACTGGCCCAGGTGATCGACGTCGCCGTGGAGC
The DNA here is from genome assembly GCA_963848355.1 of uncultured Acidimicrobiaceae bacterium. Taxonomy (GTDB): domain Bacteria; phylum Actinomycetota; class Acidimicrobiia; order Acidimicrobiales; family UBA8190; genus CAWKDG01. The sequence continues at coordinate 12,006 of CAWKDG010000001.1, read as the reverse complement.
TGGGCGAGACCGACCTGTTCGCCTTCGTCCCCGCCCGTCGCACCGAGCCCTGTGTGCTCCCCCCCGGCCTCGAGGGCGTACGCCTCGAGACGGTGATCCGGCCCCGGCCTTCGTGGTCCCCGGCCAAGCGGGTCACGTGGCTCGCATCGTCCGGTCTGCCCCTCGAGCTCGTCCAGGAGGATGCGTCGGGCCCGCGCCGGGCGTTCGAGGCGTGGAGAGCCGGTGCCTATGACTTCGCCTGGTTCAGCAAGGCCGCCACCTTCGAGCTTCTCGGTCGCCCGCGGCTCGGACCTACGGTCGTCGACCTCGACGATCTCGAGGACCGCAAGATCCTGAGCCGGTTGGCGCTCGCCGCAACGGGCGACGGCACCGCGGGGGTGGCGACCCGGGCGCGTGCGTCGGTCCGCGCCGCCCAGGCCAAGATGAACGCCCGCCGTTGGACACGTCTCCAGCGCACCGTGGCCGGAGCCGTCGACCGTGTGGCGTTATGCAGTGAGCTCGATGCCACACGCTCGGGGCTCCGGAACGTGGTGGTGGTACCCAACGGATACGACGCCCCCGCTCACCCGGTCGGTCGGGATGAGGTCGGTCGTCCGCCCACTCTTCTCCTCGCCGGTAACTATCTCTACCCGCCGAACGCCGACGCCGCCTGCTTCCTGGTGACGGAGATCCTGCCCCGCCTCAGGGCGCGGATCGGAGAAGTCGTGCTCCGACTGGTGGGGGAACCGAACGACGCCGTGAAACGGCTCGACCGACCGCCCGAGGTCTCAGTCGCCGGACAGGTCCCATCCATGGAGTCGGAGCTGGCGCGGACCGACCTCATCGTGGTCCCCGTCCGCTACGGCAGCGGCACCCGGGTCAAAATCCTCGAGGCCGCCGCCCAGCGCATCCCCATCGTGTCCACGACCATCGGGGCCGAAGGGTTGGACTTCGAGGATGGGCGCCATCTCCTCCTGGCCGACGATGCCGACGGCTTCGCGTCGGCCTGCGCGTGGTTGCTCGACCAACCGCAGCTTCGCCGGCGCCTCGTCGACGAGGCGGAGCAAGCCTTCCTGGCCCGGTTCCAGTGGTCAACGGTGCGTCGGCAGATGCGGGCGCTGGCGCTCGACCTCTCGAAGCGTCCTTGAGGACGACGGCGCGGAGTCCCAACGGTTATGGCAGGATCAGTCCGGCCAGCGCCCCACTGACCCCGGAGCCCATCCGGTATCAGCGTGGGCACGAGTTGTCACGGGGGAGAAATGCAATTACCGAGTTGTCGGCGCGGGAGTCGGGCGGACAGGAACGCATTCACTGAAGATCGCATTGGAACAGCTCCTCGATGCGCCCTGCCACCACATGCTCGAGATCCTCGGAGATCCCAGCCAGGCTCCGGCCTGGATCGAGGCGGTCGAAGGGTGCGATGTCGACTGGGCGTCCATGCTCATGCAGTATCGGGCCATCGTCGACTGGCCGGGCGCTTCCTTCTGGCGTGAACTGTCGCGATCCAACCCCGACGTGCTCGTGCTCCTTTCGGTCCGTGACCCCGAGAGTTGGTATCGCAGCGCCTCGAACACGATCTTTTTGTCGTTCGACCGTGTGCCCCCAGAACTCACACCTTGGATGTTGGCGGTACGCCAACTCCTGCGGGACCGCTTCAGCGATCAATTGGATGACCCGGCGGCAATGATGGATGCGTACGTCCGCCACAACGACGCCGTGCGCAACGAGGTCCCGGCGAGCCGGCTCCTCGAGTGGACCCTCGGGGACGGGTGGGAACCGATCTGCGAAAGGCTCGAGCTACCGGTTCCAACGGCGCCCTTCCCCGTGACCAACTCGACGGACGAGTTCCGCGAGATGGTCGGTATACCGCCGCTCGTTTGAGTGAGACGAGTAGCATCGACCCGTGAGGGATTCCGTCCAGGCTGCGTTGCGCAGGGTCACCCGGGTGACGCGACCTCTTGCGCTCAGATCGGCCGGCAAGGCCGGCTCGAATACGTCGGTGGTTCACCACCTCGGTCGACGGTCAGGGCGAACGTACGAAACCCCGGTCGTCGCCGTCCAGCACGAGGATTGCTTCCTCGTCGCTCTCCCCTACGGGGAGCGCACCGACTGGCTCCACAACGTCATCGCCGCCGGCAAGGCGGAGATCACGATCGGTGGGGAACGCTATCCGGTTGATCGGCCCGAGGTGATTCCGATCTCGGAGGCGACGCCCTACTTCCGACCGAAAGAACAGCGCCTCCAGCGGCGATTCGGGGTTGGATCAGCGTTACGGATGCGCCGAACCTGAGCGCAGCCCGATGGGCGAATCTATGAGTATTCTCGCCTCCATGGCCCGACGACTATGGCATGACCGTGATCGCTGACGACGATCTTGCCGACCTTGTGCGGGCGTCGACACGACACGATTTGTGGCTCCAGTTCATCGGAAAGCACAAGGTGAAGACCATTGCCGAACTCGGGGTCCTTCGAGGTAGGTTCGCGGAGAGAGTACTCAAAGGTTGTCCTGACATATCCACGTACTACCTGATCGACCCTTGGAAACACCTCGCCGACTGGAAGAAACCGGCCAACAAGGACGATGAGACGTTCGAGACGGCCTACAACGAGGCGGTGATGCGCACCCAACCATGGGAATCCAAGCGGGTCATCCTCCGTGGGCGCACCACTGAAGTGATCCATGCCATTCCGGACGGCTCGTTGGACCTCGCCTACGTCGATGCGGACCATACGCTTCGGGGCATCTCCATCGACCTCATCCGGATATGGCCAAAGGTGAGAGCGGGCGGATTCATCGGTGGCGACGACTTCTGTCCTTCAATGTGGCAGCACCCTGACAGATTTGAACCGACGCTCGTCTATCCCTTTGCCGTCTACTTTGCCGAGGCAGTGGATGCACCCATCATTGCCCTTCCGCACGATCAGTACCTGATCCAAAAGGTTGACGAGGGTTTCACCTTTACGGACACCACGGGCCTCTATCCGGATCCGACACTCCAAGGCGCTCACGCTCAGAAAGGGAGCCGCCCTCGGGACCGTTTGAAAGAGAAACTCCTCCGACAGATGAAACGGCCAGCAACCTCCTAGAGCACGAGTTGAAAGGGGTCCCAGGCACCTGGAAGCTCTTCGCCGTCGAGGGCTGACCCGACCGGTGTCAGCAGTGTGTCGCGAAATGCCAGAGCGTCCACGACCTTCGTCACTCCAGCGACGAATGGGGTCTACCTCATTGTGACCTGTACCCCAAAAAGTGGACCACCTATAGGACAATTTGGCCCTGATACACAGGAGCCAACATGCCCAAGCAATACCCCGCCGATCTCCACCGCCGGACCTGCGAGCGGATGCTCGCCGGCGAGGCGGTCAAGGACCTTGTGGCCGAACTCGGCATCGCCGAGGTCACCCTCTACAAATGGCGGCGCCAGGCGCTGATCGACGCCGGGCGCAGACCGGGCCTCAAGAGTTACGAGGCCGATCCGCTGATGGCGGCCCGCCGGCGCATCAAAGAGCTCGAGTCCGAGCTTAAAGTGGTCAAAGCGGCCAGTGCGCTCTTCGAGGAGGGCGCCACTGACCCAAAAGCAAGTACCAGGTTGTCCGAGGGCTGAACAACCTGGGCTACTCCGAGCGACGGGCCTGTGCGGTGGTCGGTCTCGACCGTTCGACCTACTACGGCATCAAGTTCAGAAAGCCCAGAGACGCCGAGATCCGCCGCCTCCTGCTGGCCGACGCCATCGCCGACATCCATGCCCGCTCCCGGGGCACCTACGGCATCTTGCGGGTGAAGGCCGCCTTGGAGATCGAACAGGGGCTGATCGTGAACACCAAGCTGGTCAAGAGGATCATGCGCGAGCTGGGCCTTCAGGGCCTTCCGGGGCCGAAGAAGGGCACCAAGAACCTGAAGAACGCCCGGACCTGTGAGGACCTCGTCCAGCGCCAGTTCACCGCCACCCGTCCGAACGAGCTCTGGTTGACCGACATCACCGAGCACCCGACGAGCGAGGGGAAGCTCTACTGCTGTGCCGTGCTCGACGTCTACTCGCGGAAAGTCGTCGGGTGGGCTATCGACCGCCGCTGTGAGGCGGCGATCGTCCTCGATGCCATCAACAAGGCCGGCTCATCGAGGACGACCTCACCGTGGACGGTGATCCACTCGGACCACGGCAGTCAATACACGTCGTGGGTCTTCACCGAGAACGTCCGTCGCCTGGGGCTCTTGAGCTCGATGGGGACCGTCGGCGACTGCTATGACAACGCCCCCATGGAGTCGTTCTGGGGCTCGATGCAGATCGAACTGCTGAACCGGCAGAAGTGGCGAACCAAGATGGAACTCGGCCTGGCCATGGCCGAGTACATCGAGACCTTCTACAATCCGGCTCGGCGGCACAGCTCGCTCGGCTATCTCACCCCGAACGAATTCGAAGACGTGCACTCAAATCCCAGCCAGCAGGCCACTTTGTCCTAAAGAGTGGTCCACCATTTGGGGTCTACCTCACATGCGTGGGCGCTGAGGTGCCTAGAACCAGGACATAGGCGAGAGATGTGTCAAGACATAGGCGACACGTCTGGAGGTCGCCTGTGGACAAGGCCCGGTATCTCGTCGAGGCCCACCTGAAGGAAGGTCGTACCGTGGCCGAGCTGGCGGCCACGCACAAGGTCCATCCCAGCTGGATCTACCGGATGCTGGCCCGCTACCGGGAGGAGGGCGACGCCGGCCTCGTCCCCCGGTCGCGGCGCCCGAAAACGTCGCCCACCGCCTTCGGCCCCGAGGTGGAGAACGAGATCGTGCTGCTACGCAAGCAACTGGCCGAAGAGGGGCTCGACGCCGGGGCCGAGACCATCCACACGCACTTCGAGCGCCACTACGGGGCGGCCCCGTCTGTGAGCACGATCACACGGGTGCTTCGGCGCCGGGGCTTCATCACCCCCCAGCCCCAGAAGAGACCCCGGTCGTCGTTCATCCGCTTCGAGGCGGAGCTCCCGAACGAGTGCTGGCAGAGCGACATGACCCATTGGGCCCTGGCCGACGGCACGGTCGTGGAGATCGTGAACATCGTCGACGACCACAGCCGTCTTTGCCTGGCTTCGGTGGCGGTGCCGGTGACCAAGGCCGTCGATGTGGTGCGCATTTTCCAGTCCAAGATGGCCGAATTCGGCACACCGGCGTCGGTGCTCACCGACAATGGCGCCATCTACACCGCCCGGTTCCGGGGCGGGAAAGTGGCGCTCGAGAACGAGCTGGAGAAGCTAGGGGTCGTGTGCAAACACTCGAGTCCCTACCATCCGCAGACGTGCGGAAAGGTGGAGCGCTTCCACCAAACCCTGAAGAAGTATCTGGACAAACAGAAGGCGGCCAAGACCATCGCCGAGCTCCAGGCCCGGATCGACCGCTTCGTCGTGTACTACAACGCCGAGCGCCCTCACCGTTCCCTCGGGCGCCGCACACCGCAAGAGGTCTATGACGCCCAGGTCAAAGCCCACCCCGGCATCGAGGTGACGACCGGGCACTACCGGGTCCGACACGACAAGATCGACGTCTTCGGCTCAGTGACTGTGCGTTATCAGTCGAAGCTCTTCCACATCGGAATGGGACGACGGTTCAAGGGCCAGCCGGTGACCCTTCTGATCGCCGACGACGACGTCCGGGTGCTCGACAGCAAGGGGGTTCTCCTGCGCCAGCTGACCCTCGATCCGACCAGGAACTACCAGCCCCAGAGCCAGGGCTGGGTGTCTACGATGTCTTGACACATACCTCGCCGATGACGTGACACATCACAATGGTGGGCGCTGAGGGACTCGAACCCCCGACCTGCTGGTTGTAAGCCAGCTGCTCTAACCAACTGAGCTAAGCGCCCGACGGCCACAACGCAACGAGCCTAATGGCGCGGGTTCCATGCCACGAGAGGACGAGGTCAGTTCCTGCCTTCTGTCGCCAACACCTGTCGCACCACGCGATCGATCCGGATGCGGCACAGGCTACGAGTTGCCCAGATGCCAGCCCCCGCAGAACTCGCAGAGGTAGGGACACAGATCGACCCCGTGCTCGAGGCGGGCCTGCAGGCAGGCCCGGTTGGCGTCGGGCTCGGAGCGGTAGCGGGTCTTTGGCTCCCCGTCGGCCCGCCAATGTGACAAGCGGGTGCGACGGGGCTGCTCGGTTCGACGGATACGGCGTCGGCTGGCCACGACGTCGCCTACCCGTCCCCGACCGGTGAGGCCCGCTGCAATTCGGCCATCAGCGCCGGTGTGGCGGCGGCGGCCACGGCCCGGCGGGCGCCGAACTCGGTGGTGACGAGCTCCTCGCCCTTCCAGATCGACCACGGGGGCGCCCGCCTCGGTGCACAGGAGCATGGCGCCCAGGTAGTCCCACGGCGCCAGATGGGCTCGCCCGCCCACCGAGAAGACGTCGAGCGTGCCTTCGGCCACGGCACACATCTCCAGGGCGGCCGAGCCCAGGGCCCGGAATTGCGCCCAGCCCAGGTGCCGTGGCGGGTACCCCGACAGGGCGACGACGGCGCGGCGCATCTCGGTGCAGCCCGACGGGGTGATGCGGGTGGTGTCCCGCCATGCGCCCCCCCCGCGGACGGCGTGATAGCGGACGCCGGTGGCCAGATTGGCCACCACGGCGGCCCGGGGGCCGACGCCGTCGAGGACGCAGACGCTCGTCGCGTACCAGGGGATCCCCCGCGACGCGTTGGTGGAGCCGTCGACCGGGTCGACCACGGCGATGAACTGCGAGTCCGGGCGGTGCAGTCCGCTCTCCTCGGACAGGACCCCGAGGCCGGCCTCGTCGAGGACTTCGAGGACGGCGCGGTCGGCGGCCAGGTCGAGGGCGTACTGGCCCGGACGGTCCCCGGCCGCCGTCAGTCCTCGACCTCCACCAGGGCTGCGGGCACGACGTCGGCCACCCGGTGGCAGATGGCCAGCAGCGAGTCGTCGTCCACCCGTCCGACCCTAACGGCCGGTCCAGAATCGCCGGTCGGACCTCGGTCCTCACCCGGTAGGCTCTCCCGATTGTGGCCGTCATCGACGTCGCCGGATACGTGGCCGACCTGAAGGACCATTCGGTGGACCACGGCTTCCATGTCCATGACGAACGGCATTTCGTCGAGACCTACTCGTTGCGCCAGGTGTGGGAGGTCGATCTCCACCCCGAGGAGGGCTGCGGGGGGCCGCTCGATCTCCACCTGGCCCTCGAGGTCGATCCCCGCACGCTGCTCTCCTTCGAGGACGCCGTGATCGACCTGCCCGAGGACGTCGAGCCCCCCGACGAGTTCCACTTCCCGCTCACCTTCACCTGGGGCCTGCCACCCCTCCCCCACGGCCCCGATCTCCTGCGCCTGGCCATCGACCTGGCCGGCGTGGGCGGGATCGACCTGCCGCTCGAGGTGTCGGCCATCGACTCGTTCGCCTCGGCCACCGACGCTCCCGACCGGCGACTGTCCATCCTGGCCCGGTACCCGGTCTCCCTGGCCCGCATCCTCGGCGGCGAAGAGCTGCTGTGCGAGGTGTTCGACCGCTCCCTGGCCGTCAGCCGGTTCCTGCTCGACGCCGCCCCGGGGTGGCTCGACGGATGACGGCCCGTGGGTCCGCTCGATGGGAGTTCCCTCGTGCGGACCCACCCGGCATCAGACGGTCCTCGTCGGCTGTGCGGCCCTCGGCGTCTGACTCGTCGGCTCTCGGGTCGGACTGACCGGTTGCGCCAACAGCGCCGCCCTCGGCCTCGTCCGCCAGGCGTGCCACCACGTCAAGCTCTCGCTGGCGCTCTACCGGGAGTCGGAGAAGGACACCGACGCCAGGTGGCGGCCGACGATCGTGCCCAGGCCGCAGGACGCAGCTCCAGGCGGCCTCACCCCTGGCCGCCCAGGCGGCCGGTCAGGCGCCCGCAGTGGCAGGCGCTCATGGCCACCCTGGCCGAGAACTCCCGCCTGCCCGAGGCCGATCTCGTCCCCGCCCTTCAGCAGCAGTGCGCCGTCGCCCAGAACGGCGGGCCACGGTCCCGACCCTGCCCGCCACGACCCTGCCGGGACGACCCTGCCCGGCCCTCCCGGACGTCGCCCGGAGGATGACGCCGACGGTGACCCGGGTCCGGGCCCATGCCCGCCAGAGCGGGATGGGCCCGGAGCGGGACTCAGACCTGGGGTGAGAACCCGGCCGGAAGGTTGATCGACTTCTTCTCGAGGAAGAGCTCGAGGCCGTCGGGACCGAACTCCCGGCCCATGCCCGACTCCTTGAAGCCCCCGAAGGGCGTGGAGAAGTCGACGGGGACGGGGTGTTCAGCATGTACGTGCCGGTCCGGACGCCGCGGGCCACCTTGAGGCCCCGGTCGGAGTCCCCCGTCCATACCGACCCGCACAGGCCGTAGTGGGAGTCGTTGGCGATGGCCGACGGCCTCGTCGTCGCCCCCGTCGTAGGGGATGACGGCCAGGACGGGACCGAAGATCTCCTCCTGGGCGATGCGCATGGAGTTGTCGACGTCGACGAAGACGGTGGGATCGACGAACCAGCCCTTGTCCATGGCCCGACGGGCGACCGCCGCCGAGGGCGATCTTGGCCCCCTCGTCCTGACCGATCTTGAAGTAGCCCTCGACCCGGTCCCGCTGGCGCTCGGCCACCAGCGGGCCGACCTCGACGGTCGGGTCGAGGGGATCGCCGACCTTCATGGCCGCCACCTTCTCGACCACGGCGTCGACGACCTCCTGGTAGCGGTCACGGGGGGCCAGGATGCGGGTCTGGGCGATGCAGGCCTCGCCGTTGTTCATGATGGCGTTGGGCAGGAGCATGGGCAGCGCCTCGGCCAGGTTCGACGTCGTCGAGGAGGATGGCCGCCGACTTGCCCCCCAGCTCCAGGCTGAAGCGCTTGAGCTGGCCGCCGCAGATGCCACCGATCTTCTTGCCGGCCACCGTCGACCCGGTGAACGAGACCTTGTCGACGTCGGGGTGGCTGACCAGGTGCTCACCGACCTCGCGGCCGGCGGGCACGACGCTGAGGACACCCTTGGGCAGGCCCGCCTCGTCGAAGATCTCGGCCAGGCGGAGGGCGTCGAGGGGCGTCTCGGGAGCGGGCTTGAACACCACCGTGCACCCGGCCACGAGCGACGGACCGAGCTTGGCGGCGGCGATGAACAGCGGGACGTTCCAGGGGCTGATGGCCCCGACCACGCCCACGGGCTCCTTGGCCACCAGGACCTCGCCCATGAGACCCTGGCGGACCTCGTCGAACTGGAAGGTGGAGGCCAGGCCGACGTAGTAGTCGAAGATCATGGTGGGGGCGAAGACCTGGGCCATGGCTGGCCCAGGCCACCGGCGAACCCATCTCGGTGGTGATCAGCTCGGCCATCGTCTCCATCTCGGCCTTCAGGGCGGCGGAGACCTTGGTCAAGATGGCGGCCCGCTCGGCGGGGGCCATGCGGGGCCAGGGGCCCTCGTCGAAGGCGGTGCGGGCCGCGGCGACGGCCCGGTCGATGTCGGCGGTGGTGGCGTCGGGCACCGAGGCCAAGACCTCTTCGGTGGTGGGATTGATCACTTCGATCGTGCCCGTCCCCGACGGGGACACCCACTCGCCGCCGATGAACAACCGGTCGTAAGACTTCACGGCCCCTCCTCCGAGTAGAACTCGTTTCGCTTTTCCCGATGTTAGTCCCGGAGGAGGACGGGGACCGGCGCGAGCCGACCGGCTCAGCCCGGGGGCTGGCGGGGCACCGACTGCTGGCGGAGGCGCTCGGCCAGCCACGAGACGCTGTCGCCGGTCATGGCCGCCTGCCAGCCGTCGAGGACCTGCTCCACACGGGCCCGGTCGGCGATCCAGCCCACCACGGCCACCGGTCACGGCGCTCGGTGGGCACCGATGGTTCGTAGACGTCACCGAAGGGGTCGACGCTCATGGGGACTTCGGCTCACGCATGACGTAGAGCTCGCCGGTGTCGGCCACCCAGGACAGCTCGTAGCGGACGCCGTCGGCATCGTGCCAGTCGGTGCCGATCTCGACTTCCTCCGAGCGTCGGCGGCGTTCGTCGGCCTCGTAGAACTCCTCGATGTCCATCACCACTCCCGTCCGTGGGGCCGGCAGGGATCGAACCTGCGACCCAGGGATTATGAGTCCCCTGCTCTGACCACTGAGCTACGGCCCCTCACCGGGCGCTTCGGCGCCGGCATGGGCGACAGACCCGGTTGCACGGCCCGTCGGATCGGGCCCCGCTCCGGGGGAGAGACTCGAACTCTCAACCTAGCGGTTAACAGCCGCTCGCTCTGCCAATTGAGCTACCCCGGATCACGCCGCCACGACGGCCTCGCGAAGATAGCAGCGCCGTCGCACGAGCCGGCATGGAGAGCGGGGCTCAGGCCTCGTCGAGGAAGTCCCGCAGGGGCTGGGCCGAGTTCGGATGGCGCAGCTTGGCCAGGGTCTTGGCCTCGATCTGGCGGATCCGCTCACGGGTGACGCCGAAGGCCTTGCCCACCTCCTCGAGGGTCCGCACCCGGCCGTCCTCGAGACCGAAGCGCAGCTCCATCACCTCGCGCTCGCGCCGGGGCAGCCCGGCCAGGGCGTCGCGCACGGCCTCGTGGAGCATGGACCGGGTGGCGGCGTCGTCGGGAACCTCGGCCCCCTGGTCCTCGATCAGGTCGGAGAGGCTGAAGTCCTCCTCGTCGCCCATGGGCTGCTCGAGCGACACGGTGTCCTGGTTGATGCGCTGGATCTCGCGGACCCGTTCGATGGGGAACTCGACGCGGCTGGCGATCTCCTCCACGGTCGGCTCCCGGCCCAGCTCCTGGAGGAGCTGGCGCTGGACCCGCACCACCTTGTTGATCGTCTCCACCATGTGGACGGGGATGCGGATCGTGCGGCCCTGGTCGGCCAGGGCCCGGGTGATGGCCTGGCGGATCCACCAGGTCGCATAGGTCGAGAACTTGAAGCCCTTGGTGTAGTCGAACTTCTCGACGGCCCGCATCAGGCCGAGGTTGCCCTCCTGGATGAGGTCGAGGAAGGCCAGCCCCCGGTTGCGGTAGCGCTTGGCGATCGACACGACCAGTCGGAGGTTGGCCTCGATGAGCGCTTCTTTGGCCTGCTGACCCCGGCGCACCTGGCGTTGCACCTTGGTGCGCTCGTCGGGGCCAACCGGCGCTGTCCCTCCTCGTGGGCGGCGAGCTCCTCGGATGCCGCTGTCCCCGCTTCGATCCGTTTGGCCAACTCGACTTCGAGCTCGCCCGTGAGCAGCGGGACCTTGCCGATCTCCTTCAGATAGGTGTGGACGGGATCGGCACCGGCGCCGCCGCCGTGATCGGGTGACGAATACGAACTGACGTGGGCCCGCCCGGGACGGGGCTGCTGCCGGTCCATCACCTCGTCGGCCGGCTCGCGCTTGAAGGCCTTGCGCTTCAGCTTCTGGAGCGGTCCGGCCCCTTCCGACCCGGTCCCGTCCCCCTCGACGATGACGACGATGTCTTCGTCTCGGCGGAAGCCTCGGTGACGGTCGATGTCGACGGTCACGGTGCCGACCGTCGTCGGGCAGGGCGTCGACCACGACTTCGGCGATGGCCACGGCCACGGCCTCGGCCAGCGCCACCGGAGCGGCGCCGGCCCGCGTTCTGCTCGAGATACTCGATGCCTTCGGCCCGCACGCGCTCCACGACGTCTTCGATGATGTCGTGGGACAACTCCACGGCTTGCAGCACGAGAATCAGATCGTCCTGGGTGAGCTACCCACGCTGACGCCCGACGGCGAGCAATTGCTCGAAGCCGTCGAGGGCGACACCTTCAGGTGCCGGCCGGACCGAACCGACCGGCTGGTGAACCTCACTCATGCGTTCTCCTCGCCCCTTTCCACAAGCCAGGCTAGCAACCGGTCCGCGGCTTTGATGGCCCCGTCTCCGTCTTCGTGTCCAATTCCTCGATATCGCGGACTTGCGCCCACCCGCGCCGCTGCGCAAAGGCGTCGGGAGACAACCGGCCCTCGGCGTCGAGGTCGGCCAGGGCCCGCCGCGACGCCATCCGCACCAGTTGCATACGACGTCATCGGCACTCAACGCCGGTTCCTCAAC